>NZ_JQMJ01000004.1:2400000-4800000 GCF_000744655.1 Streptacidiphilus rugosus AM-16
TGGGAGTGGCATTCGAACCACCACCTCGGACCGCGAGCCTGCACGCCTGCGGCGAGTCCACACCACGTAGGCTGCTCGCAGGAGGGGACGCCGGGCATCCTCGTCCCGGTCGTCCCACCGCGAGAGCGTCGTCGGCGCACCCGCTTCTGCGTTCGGCTCGCTCGCCTCCCCGAGGTCCCTCAGACGCTCCCCTTCGCACGAACCCCTCGGCGCGTCGAGAACGTACTCAGTGGGCGGCCAGGCCCGAATGCCAGGCCCCACCGAGAACCGTCAGCCGGAGAAAGCACGGCAGCAGCCATGAACGGCGGTTGGGTGTCGATCTGGGTCCCAGTTGCTTCCTGGGGGCGCCGGCTAGTCGACCGGCCGTTCGAAGGTAACGAAGATCCTCAAGTTATTGAGACCACTGCCTCCGGCCCTGGTCAGGAACTTCAACTGCCAACCCTGAGCCGCGTGTTCATTCAGGACTTTCTCCAACTTGTCGCCAGAGAGCCTGCGGCCGGCGTACTTCTCCCGTAGCTCGAGCGCCTTGTACTCATACCTCGCAGCCATGTGATCATTGTCCGGCAGGCACAGAAGGGCATCAACCGGACGAGCAGGCCAGCGCGCCGACATCTCCTTTGCAAGTCTTCCCGGGGCGGATCCCGCCTGAGCGGCGACGCCGCCACCAGCAAGGGAGCCGCATTCGTCCCCTCGATTGCCCGCGACTCCCCGTATGCGCCGCTGTCTCCTGGCACGTGGTGGCACGACCGGAGGAGTGGAGCATGGCTTGATGCGACTGGAGTGTGGAACCGCCCAGCTGCGGACCGAAGACAGGCAGCTGCTCGGGCATCACCATGAACCGCTGCTGACGCCCGACGCCAAGCGCGTGATCAGGCGACTGGGCGCGTGGCACCCCTATGCTCGCGCACGTGGAGGACTCGACGCCCTATCACCTCTGGCTGGCGGCAATCGACACACCAGTACCCGAGGCCGAGATGCGATGGCACTGGAGGATCAAGGACGACCCCACTCCCGTCCTCGACGCCGCGCTGACGAAGGCCGTCTACTTCTACCTCGGAACATGGACATTCGCCCACGACTCCGAACAGCCCCAGAGCGCGAGATGCCCCGCCCTTCGGATCGCCGACTGGCTGTTCTGGCGCGGAACCACACCCGAATACACGCTGCCGACGCTCGACCTGCGACTCTCGGCTGAGCTGACCGAGCGCTTCCAGCCCCGCGCCGATGACCTGCCGGCGGTGGCCGGAAACCCAACCGACTTCACAGCATTTCTCGCCGGTCACCATGGCCATGGCGTCCTGTCGATCGACGCGGACTCTGTACCCCAGGAATACCAGCGACGAGCCGACCTTGATTCCTGCCACCTGCGCGATCTGTCGCCCATTCCCCGCCAGTCCCCGGAGTGCCCCGCGCTTCCCCAATCGATCTGGCACGAATGTGGCACGGCGTTGCTACGGCTCGGCGCAGGCAGGCATTGTCGGCGGACTTGGTCAGAGCTCAGCCGTCCAGACCCCAACAGGGTGCTCGCCGGGCGGCAGCCATAGCTGAGGCTGCGATTCCCGATGCCCCCGCTCGACTTCTTGTTCCCAGTGAAAGCGGTCGTTCACATCCGGCCATGCCACCTGCAGGACCGGGAGGGGTGGCCGTCGGTAGAACCCTATTGCCCACCCAAAGAAGATCCGATACCAGCGAGGGTCGGCGTGCTTGAGTGCCACAAGCCGGTCGCGAACGACGCCCCGGTGCTCCTGTCCGTCAGCCAGGACCGTGCCTGACGCGACCTTCTCACCGAGCGCGTCGAGCATGCGGTACATCTCGTGGATGTCGAGCCCAAACATCGCGAGCTCAGGCGCGCCGTGCGCGTGAGCCAGGCCGATCGTGTAGGCGAACCCAGGGCCGATCTCATCCTCGGGAACCATCACGACGTGCCATCCGTGCTCCTGCACATGAGCGATGATCGTCCGATCGACCTGGTCTGCATCGTCCCGGTCACCGTAGTCATGGCACAGGATGCATCGGCACAGGAATGGATCGCTGGTCATGCGTGGAGAGTACGAGGTGGGCATTCGAGTCAGGCAGGCAGGCCCCGCATTCTGGCTCTGGCCTGAGTGGGGTGGTCCCTCCTCGATCGGGCAGCTCCGCCGAACCGGGGCCCGCGAGGAGCGGCTTTACAGACCGCTTGATTCTCCGGCTGGACTCCGTCCCTGACCAGCACCGATCGCACATTGCCCACGTCCGCTTCGGCTCCTGGCCCGCAGCTGGTCCGGATCATGGACTTCGCGCGCCTTGATCAACTTTGAACGAGAATCTCTGCCCCGCCGCACACGGAATCGGGGTCGTATGCCGCGCAGACTCCAGCAGAGCCGTCGGGTAGCTTCACCAGGTCCATCACGTCGGCCGGGGACACCACGTCAGGTAGTGGGCCGAACGTCAAGACTGCTTCTCCTGATTGGACGTTCCAGGTGCCCGCGTAGTCGCGGTAGGTCCAACCGTGTACATCCGGAACGGACGTTGGCCAATGCCGAGCCGTGAAAGTTCCGTCTGCGCCGAAAAGGATCGCGGTTCCGTCCGAGCCATGCCAGGCCCCGAGGATCTGGGCTGGGGTTGCGGTCTCACGCGCTGGCAGTGAGTCGGACGTCGCTATCAGGCGAAGCAGCAAGCCAAGGGCGCCCACGAGTGCGGCGGCAACGCCCCCCACCAATAGCAAGGTCCGTCGGGCAGGTTGACGTCGCCCTGGCGGGCGCCATGCCTCCCGCGAATCCCATCCATCGTCGGGTTCGTCGTTGCCTTTGCCCACAATCCCCCCAAGTGCCCCCGTCGCGGCCAAGCCCGCACCGCACCTGCACGACGTGCAGCTACGGCCATAATGGATCTCTGTTTGAACATGTTCAACTCCTGTGCGGATCTACGAGTCCGCGACTCCGGCATGAGCCGCAAATGCGCTGGCGGACTCGGCCCGGGTCCCGCCGTCGCAACGCCAAGGGGCGAGCTGGTCGGTTCCTCCTCGATCGGGCAGCTCTGCCGAACCGGGGTTCTCCCAGGGCCGCCGGGCTCACCGCGTGACCCTTGGGCTTGGCCTGGCGGCCCTGGGAGGTTCCCGGTACGCCTCCGGGGCTCGATCGGGGAGAAGCCACCCCGCGCCCCCACCCCACCACCTACCCGCGCTTTCGCCGCTGGCTGGCTCCTTGAGAGGGCCGGGGTTTGGGGCGGAGCCCCATGGCGCCCTCCATGCTGGTGGTGATGGTTGCCTCTGAGAAGACGGTGTCATGTTCGGGGAGCAGGGTCCTATGGTCGCTGCGTGCCTCCTGCTGAGGCTGCCCCCGGGCCCGCCGGTCACGTCCGCTGGCGTGGTGTATCGACGGCCAGTCGGTGATCTCTTTGCAGATTAGGCGGTGAGGGCGGTCGGGTTGGTGTCGTCGGTGGGTTCTCCCTCGATCGGGTGGAGGCGGCAGCGGCCGAGGATCTCGGACCCGATGTAGCGCCGTTGCTCGGCCCATTCGTCGCTCTGCTCGGCCAGGACAGCGCCGACCAGCCTGATGACGGAGGCTCGGTCGGGGAAGATCCCGACGACGTCGGTGCGGCGGCGGATCTCCTTGTTCAGCCGTTCCTGCGGGTTGTTGCTCCAGATGCTCTTCCAGACCGTGCGTGGGAAGGCGGCGAACGCCAGCAGGTCCTCGCGGGCGTTCTCCAGGTGCTCGGCCGCGGCGGGGAACTTCTCGTGCAGCGAGCCGATCACCTGACCCATCTGCTGATGGACCGCGTCGGCGTCGGGCTGCTCGAACACGGTCCGCAGCAGTGTGGCGACCCACGGCTGGGCCGATTTGGGGACCTGAGTCAGGAGGTTGCGGGCGTAGTGGGTGCGGCAGCGCTGCCAGCTCGCGCCGGGCAGGACCCCGGCGACGGCGTCGACCAGGCCTGTGTGGGCGTCGGAGACAACCAGCTTCACCCCGGCCAGGCCGCGGGCGACCAGGGACCGCAGGAATGCGGTCCAGCCGGCTCCGTCCTCGACGGTGGCGACGTCCAGGCCCAGGACTTCGCGCTGGCCCTCGTTGTTGACGCCGACGGCGACCAGGCATGCGATGTTGACCACGCGGCCGCCCTCGCGGACCTTCTGGGTCAGCGCGTCGAGCCAGACGAAGGTGTAGGGCCCCTGGTCCAGGGGGCGGTTGCGGAACTCCGCGACCCGCCCGTCCAGGTGCTTGGCCATCTCGCTGACCTGGGACTTCGACAGCTGGGTGACGCCCAGGGTCTCGGCGAGCTTCTCGACACGGCGGGTGGAGACGCCGAGCAGGTAGGCGGTGGCGACGACCGAGATCAGGGCCTGCTCGGCCCGGCGTCGGCGTTCCAGCAGCCAGGTGGGGAAGTAGGAGCCCGACCGCAGTTTGGGGATGGCCAGCTCGACGGTGCCGGCGCGGGTGTCCCACTCGCGCGGGCGGTAGCCGTTGCGGTGGTTGACGCGTTCGTCGCTGACCTGCCCGTATTCGGCGTTGCAGAGAGCGTCGGCCTCCGCGGACATGAGCGCGTCGGCGAACGTCTTGACCATCGCGCGCAGCAGATCGGGACTCGCCGAGGCCAAGTTCGCCTCAATCGTGGCGTGCAGGGGCAGACTGTCAGGTGCGGTCATCGTGCTGGTCTCCTTCGGGCTTAGACACCTCGAAGATCAGCCGATGGCCGTTCAACTATGCGGGCACCCAACCGATTCAGGAGCAAACCCCCGGATCAGGTGGAAACCCGTACACCATTTCCCAGGACGCAACCGGCCCGCCCCGGTCCGACCGGCGCCCTGCACGCACCCCGTACCCGTTCCGGCGGTGGGTGCTTGAAGCAAATCGTTGGTGAGCTCAGCCATGCAGTCCCAGACTGTTGATCCCCCTTGTCTCTTTCCTGTCCGAGGGGGAGGCCACCGCTGGCGTGCGCCCGCCCGTACTTAAGGCCTGAGGGCGGGCGGGCGTCGGCGGATGGCCGACGCCCGCGTAGCAGTGTGAATGTCCAGACCCGTCGGGTCGCCGATCAGTTATTCGCTCTGCCCGTGTGTCCGTGGTGGCTGCTGCGGGACTCGTCCCGCGTCGATCTTTGCTCTTCCATCCCCTGCGGTTGGTGGAGCGCGGACGTGCGGGAGCGACCGGGGAGAGGGTGCCGATCGGGCCGGGGCGAGACCGGGCCAGCCATCCGCGGGGAGGCCGGCACGGACGGCAGGCCGGGCCGCGCGAGCGGAGCGAGCGCCTTGATTCAGTAGAGAAAGTCATCACAGCGATCGACGAGGGGGCCATCTCCTCACCGGCGCTGTCGGCAATGCGTGGTGAGTCGTCGTGTTCGAGCTGTTCGGCACTGCGGACGACAGACCACCAGGTCCAGGTGACACGTTAAAAGGCAAACGGAGCCTCACGCCGATCCTGGCGTGGGCTCCGTTGCTGATCAAACTTGGTGGGCACAGACGGATTCGAACCGCCGACATCTGCTTTGTAAGTTCGACAACGCGTTCGATTAATGTCCAGCGGAGCCTCTCCTCATGGGACGCGACCGCCACAGGCGTCCCCGGGCATCCTCGCGCGTCCCCAGACGTTGCCGTCAAAGCGTGCCGTCAGATTGCCGTCCGGCTTTGGGCTGAAACAGCCGCGCCGCTGTTTCAGCCCTTCACGCCACAGAACTGCCGGAAAGACTGTCCCAGGCCCCGCCCCGGGCAAACGCTGAGCTAGGAGTATTGCTGGGACACAGGGACACCTGGGACAGTCCGGACAGGTCAGCCCAGGACGCGGCGCCGTCCCGGCTGGAGGTGTAGTACCTCCTGTAGGGACAGCCCATCCTCAGCCCAGAGCCGTAAGCGCTCGCGGTCGAGCCAGTACACGGCATTCAGATCGCCCCACGCCCGAGCATCCCGAGTCACCTGTCCGTTGGTCACCAGTACCCCGAATGCGGCGCCGTGCACTGGTCCGGCCGTCCCCTTGATCTGATACATGACGGATGAGCCGACACGACCACCAACCGTGGTGTGCTTGCACTGAGCGACATAGACCCGGCCCCATCGGTCCCGACCGATGGCATCCGCAGCCTGGTCGCCACGCTGTCCGACATGGCGGGTACTGATTCCGTCCCGGATCATCAGATCCCGCACCGCGAGTTCGAACTCCCGTGGGTCCATCGCATCCAGTGCTATCAATGGCAGCCTGAGCAGCGCCAGGCGCGCAGCCCTCGCGCTCTCGCTGGCGCGTCTCGCAAGCAGGCGCAGCGCGGCAGCCGCCACGCCAATCACGGCCACAATCGGGGCAAGCCACCAGAGACGCGCCCCGATGGCGAGGCTGACTCCAGCGAACCGCCACACTGCGAGAACCACAACGCAGCCCACGACGCCAGCCGCGGTCCATTCCCGACGACCACGAGGGACGCCAGGAAGGGTCGCCTTGAGCCGGTCCAGGTTCCGACTCACCGGGCAGCGCTCGCGCTTGCCTTGGCGGTCGCCTTGCTGCTCGACGGGGTTCCGGAGGATGATCCGCTGAAGCAGCTGTGCAGTGCCGCGTACGCGAGGACTGCGACGACAGCCCACATGATCCACTTGCTGCTGGCCTTAGCCTTCGGCGTCGGGTTCTTCGCCCAACCGCCGCGGCGGTAGTGGTAGCCAGGACGTCCAGCCATGCCTGCCCCCTCGAATCTGACGCCATCTCATGTGACGTGTTCCTCTCAGGTGAGCACGCGGCACCGACAGGTCGACAGGACGCCTCTACGGCTATGGCGAGATCCGGCCAGGTGGTGTGACTCGACACCGGCAGCTCGCCCGGACCTCACGCGCCTGGCTCCGGGACACTGTCGCACGTGGGCCCTGAGCTCAGTCCTCGACGAAGGGGGCCGCCGGCCCGGGCTCTCGTGCCCGAACAGCTAGGTTGGTGCCAAGTGGCCTCGCAGGGATGAGACTTGGTGCGATAGTGGACGAGTGGCGCGAAACTACGAGGATCTCTCACCGCACGACTTCGAGGTGCTTGTGCGCGACCTCTTCCAGGCCCAGTACGGGGTTCGTCTAGACACGTTTCCCGCCGGACGAGATGGCGGTGTGGACGTCCGCCTGCACCAGGGTGGCCGAGAGCTATTCGTGGTCCAGTGCAAGCACACTCCCGGGAAGAAGTTTTCCCAGATCAGAGCACAACTTCTAGGCGAAGCCAAGAAAATCGGCTCGCGATTCAGTGGGCAGCGGTATTTCCTCGCAACCTCGGCTTCTCTTACGCGTGCGAATAAGCAAGAGATCGCCGTCATGTTTTCCAGGGCAAAGCTGTCAGAGGGGGATATCCTCGGCCTGGACGACATCGAAAATCTGTTGGTCCTCCACCCACGCGTTGAGATTGCCAACTTCAAGCTCTGGATCACCTCCACCGCAGTCCTGGACCGGTTGCTCAGCTCTGACCTCTACACCCGCAATGCAGCACTTGTCGACCGGATCGTTGCTCGCCGCCGTCTCTACGTTCATAGCGAGGCATTCCCGCAAGCGCTGGACATGCTGAATGCTTCTCATGTATGCGTGATTTCTGGCGAACCCGGGATCGGCAAAACTACCCTGGCGCAAACGCTACTGCTTCAACTCCTCGCTGACGGCTGGAGTCTGCATGTCGCCTCGGAAGATGTATCCGATATTGAGCGGGCATGGAAGCCGGACGTTCGCCAGGCTTTCTTTTACGATGATTTCCTTGGACAAAACTCCGTCTTGGAAAGCCTGTCAAAGAACGAGGACAGTCGGCTCGCGCAGGTAATTGCCCAGGTTGAGAAGAGTGCCGACAAGCGTCTTATTATGACGACTCGCGAGTATATCCTTCGTCAGGCCACACAAGTATATGAACCCCTGAGTCGGATTGATGCCCTGGACGATGTCACTGACGGCGCTAGGGTGCTCCTGAACCTCGGGCACTACACCAGGGAGCAAAGGGCGCAGATTTTCTACAACCATATCCACTTCTCGGACCTGCCGGCTTCGGCGCGCAGGGCGGTCGTTCTGGGGGGCTCATATCGTGCCATCGTGGGCCATCCAAATTTCAACCCCCGGCTAATTGAGCTCATCACTTCAAATTTTGGTCGATCGAAGGCGCCCGGGGCAGATTTTCCTGACTATGCGGCAAAGTCGCTCGATAATCCCCAGGGGCTGTGGGGCAGGATTTTTGAGAACCAGCTCACCGGAACGGAGCGACTGGTTCTCCTTCTGCTTGCCACTGCCCGATCGCACATCGAGCTCAGCGACCTTCTGGCGGCCGTTCGACGGTATGAAGAAGCACTCCACGGCCGGACATCTACCGATGCAAACGCTTTGTATCGGTCTCTCAAGAAGCTTCAGGGAACGTTCGTGGCCTTGGATTCTCAGAATCGGCTGTACGATCCACGGTCGGGAATCCATCCTCAGAAGAAATCGACGCTTATCAGTCTCAAAAATCCGTCATTCGCTGACTATATCTGCGAATATCTTGCATCACGGCCGACGGAGATTGCGCAGATCGCGAGCGGCTGCGCATTCTTCGAGCAGGCTGAAACGTTGGTACATTGGGAGCTTGCGGGCGAGCCGCTCCTCGAATCCCTTGCGGCTGCTGGCCCCAGATTCCAGCGCGCCCGCCGTCTTTCCCCCGGGCAGCAACATTCCTTGATGGACGCCCTTCTGCGGTTGGAAAAGGCAGAGAGCTGTCAGTGGGAGGCTCGAAGCTCCTGGGCGTGGGTGAGGCGCCGCCCCGTTCCGGCATCCCGGCATCTTTTCATTCTGCTGCTGGACCAGAAATACGGCAGGTCCCTCGCTGGGGAGTCAACCGTCCGGCTAATCACTGAGGCTCTTAGGCAGAGGTTCAGTGAGGGCCAGCAGCTCCAGGGTTTGGATCTGGAGCTGCTTCGACTTCTGAGTGCTTATGATGGACTTCGCCCCGTGACCACGTGCATTCGAGATGATGCCCTGGAAAGTTCGATGATGAGTTTGGAGCATCCTCGGGACTTCGTGGAGGCCCTCTCCTTGATTGTCGAAATAGATATTCCGCAATCTGAGAGATCCAGGCAGGTGGAGGCTGTCTTGAGGTCAACGTACGCTGACTTCGCGAGAGCCTGGGATCGCGAGCAAGCGTCGGTTACCAACGGGATCACCGAATGTGAGGATGCACTCGAAGCTCTGCGCAGTGCGTCCAGCATGTTCGGAGTCGAGTTCAGTCATGAAACGTCCGAACTGGGCAGCCGGCTGGAGCTGCTGCGCGAGGAAGCTTTCGAGTACTACGACCCATCGGACAATGAAGAACGAGACTACGGTGACTGGGCCCAACGCCCGCGTCGGAATACCGATATCCGCCCAGAAATCCGGAGCCCCGCCGTTGACGAAGTCGACTCACTTTTCGCGACGCTGATCGAATAAATTCTTCGAATGCCGCTTCCTGGGCAGTACCAAATCCAGTTCTCTCGCTACGAGACCTGGATGAGCGCATGCGTGCCTGCGGTCCGCCACGTGGTCCCCGATGCCTCCAGCGCGGCCAGTGTGCCCGGCTCCAGCCCGACCGCGACGTCCGATTTCAGCGTGCGCAGAGCTGCAACGGCACCGGGGAAGTAGCTGGTCACCTCGCCGAACGGAACGGTCGGATCCCACCAGCGATCGCCCACAAGCCGCCGGTAGTTGAGATCGCCCTTGAGGATCGTTGCGGATGCTGACGCGAGTTGTGCCCGCAGGTTGTCCGGCATGGCGGTGAAGTCGAACGGTGCACAGAAGAACGGATCCGTACGCACGTGGAGTCGCTCGTTCGCTGCGGCTTCGCGTAGCCGCTCGCCCACACCTCGGGCTGCGCCGTCAACGGTCAGCAGCTTGCGCAGGCAGTCGCCGACATCGGCGACCATCGCGTCCGAGACGTAGTAAGGGGCTGGCTTCACATAGAGGACCACTTCGCCGACCGTGCCAGCGGTGAGCAGGTGATCGATCAGGGCTAGATCGGCGATCAGCTCGCTGCCAGCATTGTCCGCGACGATCGCCAGGGTGCCACCGCGGGCGGCTTCAAGCAGCTTCCACAGTTGGTCACTGTCGTCAGCAACCAAGCCCGAGTTCTCCGAGCTGCGACCGGCTTGGATCTGAAAGCTGAGGTCCGCGCGGTTGCCCCAGAGACTCGACAGCAGCAGTGCCTGTCCCCGATCGTCTTTGGCGAGATCCGCAACGTCGTCCAACGCCTCAACCTCAGCTGCGACAACCTCCCCGGCTAGTTCCGCCTGCTTGAACGGCGCAAAGAGGTCGAGCCCCTGCCAGACTCCTTCGCCGAAGTAGCCCACGGCATTCAGCAGCCGACGATAGAAGAAGGACTCGGCCCACAAGAATGGCGCAGCTGTCCAGGGTTTGCCGTAGTAGTCGCGCCCCCACGCCCGCCACTGATCTGCATCCGGTGCGCTGGCGGGCAGGGGTTCCATGAACCCACTCACGTTCTCCTCTGCCAGTTTCCTCAGCGCATGGTGCTGTTCCGGGCCGAGCGGCCAGGCCCCGAGGATCCGTTCGATGAGCGCGGGGTGGCGCTTGACGAACACGTCCGTGGCGAACGGCGAGTCGGTCGAAATGATCGCCGGGGCCTGGTCGGTCATGTGGTTATCCCTCTCGGAAGGGGGTCAGGTCGAGGGCGACGACGCCGGCGGCGCTGCCGACGAGGATGCGGCCCTGGACAGGATCGTAGGCGGCACAGTTGAGACTGCCGTCGACGCGGACCTCGGCAAGTTGCTGCTGCTCGGAGAGCGACCAGAGCCGCACGGTGCCGTCGGCAGCCGCAGAGACTAGTTGATCCGGGTTCCCTGTGAACGCCACCATCAGGATTCGCCCCGAGTGGCCGCTCAATTGGGCGGTGAATCGGTCGCTGGTCAGGTCACGGACAGCGATGTCGCCGGTCCCGGCGCCCACAGCGGCACGGGTGCCTCGGTCGTCCAGCGTGACGGATCGCGCCCACCCGTTCGGGCAGGTGAAGCGACTGACGAACTCGCCGCTCGCGGCCTGCCAGACGCGGACAGAGCCGTCGCCGCCGCATGCGGCGAGCACCTGGCCGTCACCGTTGAACGCGATCGAGCGGAGTCGGCCCGCGTGCACATCCTGCGACCACAGCAGCTCGCCGCTCGGCAGGTCCCAACAGCGGATGTGGCCGTCGCCCGTGCTGGCCGCCAGACGCGGCGCGGTGCGCGCCATGGCGACCGCCCACGATCGGTTCGTGTCCTCGTTGAGAGTCAGCTCCCACGCGTCGTCCGTGAGGGACCAGACCCGCACGGCACCGTCACCGCAGGCTCCGGCCACCAGGTCCGCGCCCGAGGCAAGCGACCAGACGCGCCCGTACCCAGCGGGAAGCGTCCGCAGCGTGGCAGAGTCAACGGCGTTCGCCACGTCGATCGTCCCGGCGCCGTCGCCGATCAGCCCCGCCCCTCCGGTCTGCGAGTACGCCGTCGACCACGTTGTGTTCGACCCGCTCGCGAGCGTCTCCAGTTGGCCACCGTGGGCGGGCCACAGCCGCACCGCGCCGTCCTCGCAGCCTGCAACGATGGTGCCGTCGCTGCTGCGCGCCAGAGATCGCACCCAGTCGACGCCAGGCGGAAGCGCAGTCATCCCCGCGTCACCATCGACGGTCAGCACGTGAATCGTTGGCTTCTCCGTTGCGGCGATCACCAGAGCGCCGTCCGCCGAGGCGATGACGCTGCGGACCCGGCCCGGAAGCTCCGTCGCGCGCCGAACCGGCGTGAGCGCGCCGCCCTTGGTCGTCCACACCACGACCGAGCCGTCCCCAGATCCGGAGGCCAAAAGCCCCGAGTCGGCAGCAAAGGCCACCGAGCGCACCCAGTCACGATGCTGCGCCTTCTCATCGAGCAACCGCCCAGAAGCGATATCAAACAGCCGTACGAACTCGTCCTCGCCGCTGGTCGCCACGACGGGTTCTTCGCCGCCCGAGACGGCAACCGACCAGACCGGAGTGCCCGTGGTCTGCATCCGGCGGACCAACAGCAGTCGCTCGGCATCCCACAGGCACACGGCGCCGTCTTCTGCACCCGAGACGAGCAGCCGCCCATCAGCCGCGAACGCGAGCGCGCGGATTCGGCGCGAGTGTCCCGCAAGCACGCCCACCGGTGCGCCGGAATCAGTTCGCCACAACCGAATCAGACCGTCTTCGCCGGCGGAAGCCACCAGATCCCCCGCCGGGGACAGCGCCGTCGCGTAGACCCAACCGGTGTGCGCTCGGAAGACCCGGAGCGCCCGGCGGGTCGCGATGTCCCACAGCCGGACCGTGCCGTCCTCACCGCCCGAGGCAACGACTCCTGCCGCCGTTGCCACGCTGACCACGGCACCGACGTGGCCGGCGTCCTTGGCATCCAACGCGGGATTGCGCCGCACCCAGCCTGCGCGGAAGGCCGCGCCGAGCGAGGTTACCTCGGTGAGCACCGCAGGTGGCATCGTTGCCGATGACCGGCGCAGCGCGATCGACAACGTGGCAGCTACGTCGGCCGGCTCCGAAAGTCCGGTGAGCAGGTAGCCGGACCCTGCCATGACCCGCGCGGCAGTCCAGGAATCAGCTCGGCGCCCATGTGGCAGTGCGTCGAGCACGGCCGCGTCGGCTGCCAAGGACTGGTCGCCCACCAGCACGACCTTGCGCACCACGTAGGCCGGGGAGGACAGCAGGGAGACCAACTCGTCTTCCAGTCCGGCTTCGCGCAGGTGGTGCGGAAGGTGGCGCCACAGGTAGCCGTGCTCGGGATCGAGTTCCGCCCACAGCCCCGCGATGTCCTCGCGGTAGCTGTCGAGCAACGACGTGTGCAGCTGCTTCCAGTCGTCCGCCGCCAAGTGCCGCAGGTAGGACCGGAAGACGTCGTGCAGCGTGATCGTTTCGGTGTCCGCTCGATAGCTGCTGACCAACGAGCGGTCTGCGAGGACGCGGCAGAACTGGCGGACGGCCTGCGGGGACCAGCCGAAGGCGGTCTTCCACCAGTGCACGAGCACGGGCACGGGAATCGCGGTCGCCGGAGGGAACACCGCCAGGGACAGGTAGCGGGCACGCAGGTCTGAGGCGCCGTGCAGGGTGATGCTCTCTTCCAAACCGTCGAGGCTGGAAGCGATCGCCTGGCCGATGGCGCTGCGGCGTTGATCGGCGTCTAGGACGTCGAACGCCTGCGGTCCGTACTCGCGGATGGTCTCCGACGCTTCGGCCACTACGCGGCCCGACAGGGCGCCCGCGGCCACGTCTTGTCCCACGTTGGAGCCGACAATCTGCGCGAGCAGCGGCCAGCCGCCGAGCGACTCCGCGAGTTGTTGGGCCTCGCTGCGGTCCAGCGACGCCACATTGCGCGTGAGCATCTCGCTGATCTCGCTCGCGGTCATGGGTCCAAGTCGCACCACCCGCGCGTTCGACGGGCACACCCGGACGTTGCGCGTCGTGACGAGGCGGACGCATTCCTCACCACCGAGCAGGAATGGGCTCAGGTCGGCGGCGCTCCAGACGTTGTCGACCACCAGCAGGGCGCGTCGATCCTGAAGGAGCCGTGCCAGGTGGAATCCGGCCTGCTCTGGGTCTGTGAGGGCAGGGCGCGAGCCGCTGAGGTGGACGCAGATGTCGGAGATCAGTTCCACGACCCGGGCTGGGGTGCATCCCTCGCCGGTCTCTACCCAGAGAATCTCGGGGTAGAGGTCGCGGATCCGTTCGTCGTGGACCAGCTGCGTTGCGATGGTGGTCTTGCCGAAGCCGCCTGGACCCGCGACCGCTACCGTCGCGATCCCCTCGGCATCCCGGGCTTCCTCCAGGACGGAGATCAGGCCCTCAAAGTCGTTGTCCCTGTGCACCAGACTGGCCTCCGCGTTCGGAATGGGGAGGAAGCTGCCTGGCAGCGACTCGGGCCGTCCAGGGTCCATCGGTGCTTCGCCGAGGGCTTCCCAGAACCGCTCTTGCTCTGCCGGGCTGCATCGCTCCAAGGTCGTGTCCAGTGCCTCCTGGATTGCCTTGCTGATCGCCTTCGGCTTTGAAGGCGACTCCCAGTCAGACACCGTTCGGCTTCCGACTCCCACGTGAGCGGCGAATGCCCGCACCGACAGGCGCTTGGCCTCGCGTAATGCGCGCGATTCCCTTCCCGTCCAGCGCTGCACTGTGCCCACCGAGACCCCCTCGACCGACTCTCCGACGCTAACAACGAGTGACTGTGCCACGGGTGGACGGACACGTACTCCGCAGCAAGCCCGCAGCATCACCGCCACACCCAGGCGAGGCGTGGCTTCGAGCGCGCAATAGATCTTGCCTCTTATGCCCCCGCGTCCGCAGCACCACCGCAGCATCCGACCAGCCACAGCACCAGGAAATCCGGGCACTGTTTTCGTCAACGGCAGTGCGCAGCTCAGGCACTGCCCGAACGTGAGATCTCTTCGAGCGCCGCCACCCGGGCGGCAAGCTCCTGGATCGCGGAGTGGATTTCCTTGATTTCCTCGCGCAAGCCCCGAGTTGGACCAGGCGCAGCGGAGCCCGCCGGCACGGCGTTGGTGATGAAGTACCCGCGGTTGCCTGCGGAGAAGACGAGTCCCTCGTCCACGAGGATGCGTAGCCCGTTGCGCACGGTCTGGGTCGCGATACCGAAGTCGGCCGCGAGCTGCCGCGTGCTTGGCAGCCGACCGTCCGGGTAGCCACTGGCGTTGATCTTCTGTCGGATCTGGTCGGCCACCTGCTCCGACGGCAGCTTCGGATCGTTCACAGCGAGGCTCATGCTGCGAGCGTAACTGGCGATCAACCCGCACTGCCACGCACTACCCCATGGGACTTGTGGAGTAGCGCGCGCTAGTGCAAGCTACTTCATGAGCGGTTCGACCCGACCGAGGGTGCGAACCGGAGCACTTCACCCTGTCCCGATGCCTAGATCAGGAGAGGCGATGCGCACCTTCGTCGCTGGTCACGAGCCCGTGACCGCCACCGAGTTCGCCAGTCTGGCGCTCGGTTTTGATGTGGAGCTGTTCGCTGGGGTGCCCGGCGAGTCGTCCACCGAGCGCGCGGCCCGACTGGACGCCGCGGCCGCACTGCTTGCGGAGCTGGAGCAGGAAGACCCGATTGCGGCGGCTTATGCGGCCGAGCTGCTGGGCACCTCACCCATGAACCTCCGCCGTGTCGTGATTCCCCGCTCCAGCATCCGGGCGGAGGTGGCGGCATGAGGCGTCAGGTGATCTACGTCGAGAGCGGGCGCGGACGCCGCGGCGGCTCGGGTGACCGCGAGGGCGCCAAGTGGGCGGCCGGGATTGCGGCCGGCGTGGTGTTGTGGAACTGCTGGCACTTCGGGATGTGGGGGTTCGTCGCCACGGCGGCGACCTACCTGGTGGTCCTGGTCGTGCTGAAGGCGTGGCTCGGGGGGAGGGCCGAGCCGTGAGGCGTTCCGCGAAGGCGGCGCTGGTCGCCGGTCTGCTGGCCGTGGTCCTGATGGCGTTCCGGGTGTCGTGGAACGCGCTGCGGGATGTGGCCCACACGATCGGCGCGGACCACACGGCCGCCGTGGTCTACCCGCTGGTGGTCGACGGTCTGATGGCCCTGGCGCTGGTGGCGACGCTGGTCCTGCCGGACGAGCCGGGCGAGGGCGGGAAGGCGTCGCCCCGCCGGTTCGCGCTGCGGGTCCTCGCGTCCTACACGCTCGCGTCGCTGGTGCTGAACTACGTGCACGGGCTGACCGCCCCCGACGGCGCGCGTATCCGTCTGGCCGACTGGCCTCCCGCCAACTGGGCGCTGGTCCTGCTGGGCACCTCGTTGCCGGTCGGCTCCATCTTCTTCGGCTCGGACCTGGTGGCGAAGGTGCTGCACCACCGCCCCGACTCCGGCAAATCAAGATCTTTCAGCGCAGATCAGTCGATAGCTGACCTGCCCGAACCGGCCCCCGCGTCCGTCTCGGAGCCCGTGGAACCGCCTGCGTACGTCACCCCGACGGACGTTCCTACGGCCCCGCTCCCTGCCCCGGCCGGGACTGCGCCGAAGCCCGCGCGTCGGCCCCGACCCGCCACCGGCCCCCTGCCGACGACTGCCCGCACCCCGCGCCCGACTCGCACGCCCGCCGATCTGCTCACCGAGGCGCGCGAGTTGACCGCCGACTGGCCCAATGAGCACCTGTCCGCCGAGCGCATCCGCAAGGCCGCGCACACCTCTGCCGCGAACGCGCGGATGCTCCGGGATCTGCTGCTGCGGGAGCGCCAGGGAGATCGTCCCGAGCTGCACGCCGTTCCCGACCTCGCCACCGCGTCCATGTCCAACTGACCAGCGAAGGAGACATCTGCCATGAGCACCAAGCCGTTCAGCCCCCTCTCCGAGCAGGACAACACCGTGCGAGCCCTGCTCGCGCTCGTGACTCAGTTCCCCGACCTGCCGACCGCCTCGTTCCAGGTCAACCCCTACATCCCCGAGTTGACCATCAACGTCCACAACGACCCGGCGGGCTTCGAGCAGTGGCGCGAGTCGCTGGGCCTGGACCCGCAGACGTCCACCGAGAAGGACTACCGCACCTTCTACGCGGTTGAGGTCCCGGGCGAGTTCGCCGGCGTCGGCGTCGAGTTGGTCGGCTACATGCCGATCCCGATCGAGCACGACGCCCCCGCCGCCGCGGCCTGACCACCCAACCATCCGAAGGGAACCGGAACGATGCTCGCGAGCTTCAACCTGCACCCGTCCGAGATCGGCCGCATCGACGTGGAGATGGACGACTGGGGCCCCTCGCTGGTGATGACCTGCGACGACGTGATCCTGCGGGTCATGCTGCCGGTCACCGACACCCCCGCCGAGGCGCTCCCGTTCGTCCGCGCCCTGCACGCCGCGGCCTGCGAGTTCCTCGCCGTCTCTGAGCAGTACGCCATCGCGCACCTGGACCCCGAGACGGGCCCGGACCCGCTCGCCGCCTAGCTCAGCCGCCGGGGCACGTCACCGCCTGCCAGCAAACGCCGTGCCCCGGCTCCCGTCCCGCCCCACCTGTGATCACTCACCTGAGAGAAGGACAGTTCAGTGAACCACGAGGAAGAGGAGCTGTTCCGCCGGCTTGAGGCGGACCTCACCACCGACCCGACCACCCCGACCGGGACGCCGGTCGACGCCACCCCGGCGCGCTTCACCGAGCCGCTGGATGTCGTCGCCAACCCCGACCAGGACGACGCCGAGCCGACCGGCGCGGGTCCGGCCGCGCTGCTCGCGTCGGCCGACGACGAGGACGAGGAGCCCGAGCAGTCGGTCTACGTCGACTCGGCGACCTCCGGGATCGTGCCCGCCGACCCGGACCGCGCGGTGCGCCGCCCGGTGATCCCGGCGTGGGCCCGGTCGAAGTCCTCGCTGCTGGCTGCGGCGAAGCGGGCTGGCGCGCAGGTCGGCTACAGCGTCGCGTTCCACCTGGTGCGCACCCCCTGGTACGCGACCCGGTTGTGGGCGTACGCGCCGCGGGGCCTGTACCGGCTGCTCGCCGGGCTGACCGCGTGGGCCACCGACGCGGAGGGCGCCCCGATGCGCGCCTATTCGGTGCGCCGCGAGGACGCCGAGCTGTACCTGAAGCTGACCCGCAAGCGCGACGACCGCGTGCGCCTGCGCACCCTGGTCCTCGCGCTGGGCACCATCGCCGCCCTGGTCGGCGCGCTGGTGGCGTACGTACTGCTCGGCAGCGCCGAACTGCTCACCCTCACGGGCGGGTTGCTGCTGGCACTGGGCGCGCACGGCCGCCCGGCCGGCGAGCCGCTGATCCGGCGCGCGGTCAACAAGCGCGTCATGCCGCGCCTGACCTCCGACCACGTGGAGAAGGCCCTGCTCGTGCTCGGGATCGGCGGTATGGGCAAGGGCGAGATCGGGTTCCCCGACCCGATCCACCGCGACGGCCCCGGCTGGCGCGCCGTGGTCGACCTCCCGCCCGGCATCACCGCCACCGACGTGATGGAGCGGCGCCGCCGCCTCGCCTCCGGCCTGCGTCGTCCACTGGGGACGGTGTGGCCCGAGGGCGACCCGAACGAGCACGAGGGCCGCCTGGTGCTGTGGGTCGGGGACAAGGACCTGGCCAAGACCGACAAGGTGGCGTGGCCGCTGGCCAAGACCGGCAGGCACGATCTGTTCAAGCCCGTGCCGTTCGGCGTGGACCCGCGCGGACGCGTGATCGCGCTGCCGATCATCCAGCACAACTACCTCTTCGGCTCCGCTCCGGGACAGGGAAAGACCAGCTCGGTGCGCGTGATGGTCTCCGGCGCCGCCCTGGACACCTCGTGCGAGCTGTGGCTGCACGAGAACAAGGGCACCGGCGACCTGGACGCCTTCGAGCAGATCGCGCACCGCTTCGTGTCCGGCATCGACGATGACGCGATCGCCTACGCCGCCGAGTCGCTCGCCCTGCTGCGCGAGGAGGTCCAGCGCCGCGCCGCCATCCTCAAGGGCCTGCCGCTGGACATCTGCCCCGACAAGCGCACCACCCGCCAGATCGCCGACAAGAACATCGGCCTGCACCCCCTGCTCGCCGTCTTCGACGAGGTACAGAACGTCTTCGCGCACAAGAAGTACGGCAAGAAGGCGGGCGAGGACGCCGAGTTCGTCATCAAGCTCGGCCGCGCCCTCGGAGTGGTGCTGGTGCTGGCCACCCAGCGCCCCGACAAGGAATCCCTGCCCACCGGGGTGTCCGGCAACGTCACCATCCGGTTCTGCCTCAAGGTCGCCGGACAGGTCGAGAACGACATGATCCTCGGCACCTCCGCCTACAAGAACGGCATCCGCGCCACCACCTTCCGCCCCGAGATCGACGCCGGTATCGGCTACCTGGTCGGCGCCACCGCCCTGCCCACCGTGGTCAAGACCGCCTACCTGGACGGACCCGCCGCCCAGGCCATCGCCGACCGCGCCCACGCGATGCGGCTCGCGGCCGGAAAGATCACCGGCCACGCCGCCGGCGAGCGCTCCGCCACCGAGGAGGAGCGCGGCGGAAGCGTCCTGGACGACCTGCTCGCGATCTGGCCCGCGAACGAGCCGAAGGTCTGGTCCGAGACCCTGGTCGCCGCCCTGGCGGCGCTGCGCCCGGACGCCTACACCGGCTGGGGCCCGGACCAGCTCTCCGCCGTGCTCAAGCCGCGCGGCATCCCGACCGTCCAGATCGGCCGACGCGTCGGCGAGGGCGGGAAGCTCGTCAACCGCCGCGGCGTGGAGCACGCCCGCATCCTCGCCACCGTCGCGGAGCGTGACCGAAACCGGGCCGAGTAGGCCCGCCCGGGGCTGCTGTCGACAGCACGCAGGCCGCTAGCGATAGCAGCCCCCGTTAGCCACCCATATAGCGCGTGATCAGGACGCTAGACGCTAGCGCCCCTACCTGGACTTTGCCCGAAACCGACCGGAAGAGGCCACCCATGACCCCCGTAGGGACCGCTGTCGTCCTCGCCCTGCTCATCACGCTCGGTTACAGCCTGCTGTGTGCGGTCAGCCCGTGGGCGCGCTGCCGCAAGTGCCAGGGACTCGGCTTCGCCACCCGCCAGACCCGCCGCGGCACCTGGAAGCGCGGCCGGGACTGCCGCCGCTGCAAGGCCACCGGGATGCGCATCCGGTACGGGCGCCACCTGTTCAACCGCTACGCCGACGTCCGCCGCCGCGGCACCCGCTGACCCCGCCCCCACCTCACCGACCCGACGCACCGAAGGGACCTGGACCGTGTTGTTCGCCACCGTCTCCGTCGCCGCCCTGCTCGGCATCGCCGCATTCGCGGTCCTCAAGTCCGGGCGCGTCGGCCTCGGCTTCGGCCTGCTGCTGTGGCTGTCCGGCTTCACCGCCGCCTCCACCGGCATCGCCCCCTACGTGAACCACGCCATCGCCGCCGCCGTCCGCGCCGTCGCCCACATCCACTGACCTGCCGTCAGGAGACCTGCCGTGAATCAGCAGCCCGTCCACAGCATCCCGGCGCCGGTCGTCACCGTCGCGTACGACGCGGACGGCCGCCCCTACTACCTCCCCGCCACCACCCCGGCCGCCCCGCTCATGCCCTACCAGGCCTCCGGACAGGCCGCCGTCCCGGCGACGGTCTACCAGCCCGCCCCGCTCCCGGCGCAGCCCACCAACGGTGGCTACAGCCCGCTGCGCGACCCGATCGTCATGCGGCTGCTCGCCGGCGGCATTGGGCTCGGAGCGACGGGCGTTGGCCTCAGCTTCCTGTTCACCGCCCTCGCCGCCGCCACCACCGCGATCGGCCTACTGCTCGGCGTCCTCGCCCTTGTCTTCCTGCTCGCCCACAGCGGCGGGGGCAGGGGCGCCGTCAACGTCCGCGTCGACAACCGCTTCACCAACCGCAACCGCTGAATCGGAGGAGATCGCCATGGCCCGCCCCTACGAGCAGGAGCGCAGCGTCATCACTGCCGCGCTGCGCCTGGTCGAAGCCGACAACTACGCCCGCGAGAGCGACCCGAACGCGGACGCCGAGAGCTGGTACGCCGCCGAACAGCTCGCCCTCGCCTCCCGCGCCCTGACCCGCGCCACTGAGGCCCTGCCCACCGACGACCAGCCCATCGGCTGGAACGCCTCGACCACCGTAGAGGAGACCGCCGTGTCCAGCTCCATCACGTTCGAGTCCCTGTTCGCCCGCCACGCCCAGCCGCTCGCCACCGTGCTCGCGGCCACCGTACCCGGCGACTTCGACCCCGACAGCCTCACCCCGGACACCTTCGCCGACCACCTCGACACCGCCAGCAGCCACGTGACCGACTTCAACGGCGCCGTGGGTGAGCTCTCCGACGACATCGCCGCCGCCCTGATCTACCTCACCGACGCCGACCAGACCGACGACCCCACCATCCGCGCCGCGCTGCTCCACATGGCCAGCAGGCACCTGGAGTCCCTGGACTTCGCCGCCTCCGAGCTCGCCTGCTGGTGACCCCGCACCGGTCTGCCTGACCGGCCGTGCTGCCCCGACGCCCGGCGCGCCGGGGTGGTGCGGGGGACCGGACAGAGCCGCGCCCCGCGCAACACCCCTCATGTACTGCCGAGTTGTGGAGGCACCCCATGTCCGTGGGAGAAACGCAGATCACGATCGTCGGCAACCTGACCGACGACCCCGAGGTGAGGTTCACCCAGGGCGGCGCCCAGATGGCCCGCTTCACCGTCGCCAGCACCCCGCGCACCTACGACAAGAACACCGGCCAGTGGGCCGACGGCACCGGCATGTTCCTGCGCTGCACCGCATGGCGCGACCTCGCCGACCACACCGCCGAGACCCTCTCCAAGGGCATGCGCGTCATCGTCACCGGCCGCCTGCGCCAGCACAACTGGAAGACCGACCAGGGCGAGAACCGCTCCATCCTCGCCGTGGAGGTCGACGAGATCGGCCCGAGCCTCCGCTTCGCCACCGCCAAGGTCACCAAGACCCAGCGCAACGGCACCGCCGCCCCGTCGGCCGCCGACGACCCGTGGAACACCGCCCGCCCCGCCTCCGCCGGATCCACCTCCGGCTACAGCGGGGGCGAGGAGCCCCCGTTCTAGACCGCACCAAGCAGCACGCGGCGGCCGGTGATCCTGCCAAGAAGCCCGGCCGCCGCCCCCAGCACCGATCCCAACGATTCGGGTGGAGGACTCCAGAATGCACCGCAACGCGTTAGTCGCACAGCACCTCCCGGTGCTCGCGGCGGCACTCCCGCTCGCCGGATGGGCCGTGCACTCCGGCGTACTGACGGCGCGCCTGCGCGCCGCGCGCCGCGACCCCCTGACCGGCGTCCTGACCCGCGACGGCTTCACCCGCGCCGCCACCCGCACCCTCGCCCACCCGAACGGCCTCCTGGTGTTCGTGGACCTGGACCGCTTCAAGCAGGTCAACGACACCCACGGCCACGCCGCCGGCGACGCCGTACTCACCCGCACCGCCACCGCCCTCTCCGTGTGGGCCGGTCCCCGCGGCGTGGTCGGGCGGTTCGGCGGCGACGAGTTCACCGCCGCCCTGACCGTGCGTCCTGAGCGGATCGCCGACCGGCTCAGCGCCCTCGCCGCCGCCCTCGCTGCCCCGACGTGGGACGGCGTCGCGCTGGACTGCTCGGCGTCCGTCGGCGCCTCCCGTGCCGCCGAGCTGCCCGTGCCGTCCCTGTCGGCCGCGCTCGCCGCCGCCGACGCGGCGATGTACGACGCCAAGCAGCACGGCGGCAACCTCTGGGCCCTCGCCCACGCCGACCACATGCACCCCGCCGCGCAGCGGCGCTGGGACCGCAACCGCCCCGCCACGACCGAGAGGAGCGCGGCATGAGCGCGCCCACGTCCGGGCACCTGTTCTGCGGCGCCGGCGGCGACTCCAAGGGCTTCGCGCTGGCCGGGTTCGACGTGCGGCTCGGCGCGAACCACTGGGACCGCGCCGTGGAGACCCACGCCGCGAACTTCCCCGACGCCGAGCACCTGTGCGCCAACCTCGACCACTACGACATGCGCCGCCTCCCGCGCACGGACGTGCTCGTGGCGTCGCCGATCTGCACCGAGTCCAGCCCCGCCGACGGCGTCGCTCGCCCCAAGAAGGCGCCGACGCCCGGCCAGTTGGACCTGCTGGAGCAGGGCCCCGTCGCCGACGCGGCGTGGGAGCGCACCAGGGCGACCGCCTACGACATCCTGCGCGCGGTCGAGATCCACGACTACCTCGCCGTGGTCTGCGAGAACGTGCCCCGCTTCGCCACCGCCTGGCCGCTGTTCCACTGGTGGCTGTCCGGCATGGAGGTGCTCGGCTACCGCCACCAGGTCGTCTCCGTGTCCGCCGCCCACGTTGGCGACATGGGCAACGACCCGGCCGCGCAGTGGCGCGACCGCATCATCATCGTGTTCACCAAGACCAGCCTGCCCAAGCCCGACCTGGAGCTTCGCCCCCGCGCCTGGTGCCCCACATGCGGCACCGACGTGGACGCGGTGCAGGCGTGGCGCAACGGCAACAAGATCGGCCGGTACCGGCAGCAGTACGACTACCGCTGCCCGAACAACGCCTGCCGCCACCAGGTCGTCGAGCCCTACGTCGCCCCCGCCGCGTCCATCTTGGACTGGACCGACCTAGGCATCCGGATCGGAGACCGGCCCGAGAAGCGCATGCGGCCGCTCGCGGCTTCGACGCTGCGGAAGATCCGGCTCGGGCTGGAGAAGCACCGCGTCCCCTCGATCATCACCGCCAACCACACCGACCCCGGCGACGGCCGCGCCGCACCCGCCCACCTCTCCCCGCTGGGGACGCGGACGCTGCGGATCGGCGACGGCCTCGCCGTCCCGCCGCTGCTCGTGCCGACGGGCGGGTCGTGGAACACCGACGCCTACCCCGTCGCCGTTCCCATGCGCACCCGGATGACGCGCGAGAGCGAGGGCGTTCTCATCCCCGCGCCGTTCATCACCGAACACCGCGGCGGCGGCTCCACCACCCGCGCCGTCCTCGACCCCCTCGCCACCATCACCGCCGGCGGGAACCACCACGGCTTGGTCATCCCCTACCGACGCGGCAGCGCCAAGACCACCGCCGAACCCGTCCACACCATCGCCACCCGCGAGAGCGCCGCCCTGGTCCTCGGCGCCGACACCACCGCCGCCGAGATCGCGATCGAGGACTGCTGGTTCCGCATGCTCTCCCCGCGCGAGCACCTGCGCGCCCAACGCTTCACCGACGACTACACCGTGCTCGGCAACGTCGGCGAGCAGACCGCCCAGGCCGGCAACGCCGTCCCCTGCAACGTCGCCCAGTGGATCGCCACCAAGCTGCTGGAGGTCCTGTGACCACGCCGCCGCTCGCGCCGCTCCCGCTGTGGGAGCAGGTCATCCACCGCGCCGACGGGCGCTGCCAGTGCACCGGCCAGTGCGGCAGCAAGCACGCCGCCGGACACGGCCGCTGCGAACACGAGAACGGCGGCTACCTGAGCAAGCACCACGGCCCGGTCCGACTCATCGCCGCCCCCGCCGACCCCGCCGCGCTCACACTCCCCGCCCACCAGGCCGCCCGCCTGCCCCTCTCGGCGCTCGCCGCCTGGTGCCCGCCCTGCCACGACCACGCCCACACCCGCGCCCGCCACGCCCACCGGCAGACCCTCGCCGACCAGCACACCAACGACGCCGCCCTGTTCGACCTGTGAGGAGACACCCGATGCCCACCAGCACCGTCACCATCACCGGCTTCGCGCAGCTCATCGCCCGCACCTGGCCCCACGCCTACCGCGACGACACCCTCCCGTCCATCAACGGCGTCCGCGTCGAGAGCGACGGCCGCCGCCTGTACGCCGTCGCATCCGACCGCTTCACCATCGCCATCGCCCGTCACGACCTGGACGCCGACAGCGCCACCGAGCCGTGGAACGCGTTCCTGACCGCCTCCGACCTGCGCGCCGTCAAGGCCATCACCCCGCCCCGCCACCACGCCAAGCTCACCACCCTGACCTGGAACCCGGGGCGGCACGTTCTCGCGGTGACCGTCGGCGAGCACACGCTGACCCTGCCCGACCGCACCGAGCAGGACGCCAAGTTCCCCAAGTGGCGCCCCATCGCCCGCGACGCCCTCGCCGCCACGCCCGCAATGACCGATGACCTCGCCGTCAGCGCCCACCACCTGGCCAAGTTCACCAAGGACCCGGCCGTGCGCGATCACACCCCGCTCACCGTCTGGGGAGACGACCCGCACAAGCCCATCGTCATCGCCCAGGGCACCGACTTCCTCGGCCTGCTCATGCCCATCCGCCGCAACCCCGATGGCGACTGGTTCTCCGGCCACCAGGCCATCCGCGCCGCCTGGACCGACACCCTCGCCGACGCCACGACGGCAGCGTCGCTCGCCGCCTGACACCGCCAGCCCGGCCGGACGGGCGTGACACCGCCTCCGCCCGCCCGGCCGCACCACCCGAAAGGACCGCCGTGCCCGACCTGCTCGCCTACGCCCTCGCCGCCGCCCGCCGCGGCTGGCACGTCTTCCCGCTCATCCCCGGCAACAAGCCCCCCGCGATCCGCGCGTGGGAGCAGCACGCCACCACCGACCCCGTCACCATCGCCCGTTGGTGGAGCCAGCAGCCCTACAACATCGGGATCGCCTGCGGCCCCTCTGGGCTGGTGGTCGTGGACTTGGACATCTCCAAGATGCCCAACGACGTTCCGCCCGCCCCATGGAACCTGCCCAATGTCGCCTGTGGCGCCGATGTCTTCGGCCTGCTCGCCGACCAGAACGGCCACCCCATCATTGAGGCCACGTTCACCGTCCGCACACCCTCCGGCGGAATCCACCGCTACTACGCGAACCCCGCGACCGGCCCGGAGCCACGGAACACGACCGGAGCGCTCGGCTGGAAGATCGACACCCGCGCCCACGGCGGCTACGTCGTCGCCCCTGGCAGCAGCGGCCCCGGCGGGCGCTACGAGGTCGTCAGCAAGGCCCCCATTGCCCCGCTCCCCGCATGGCTCGCCATGCTCCTCGCCCCCACCCCGCTCCCCGAGCAGCGGCCCGTCACGGCCCTGCTCACCACATCGGACCGACGCGGCCGGTACCTGCGCGCGGCCATCGACGGCCAGGTGAAGCGCGTCCTGGACTCAGCCGAGGACCGGCACAACATCGCCCTCTACCTGTCCGCCGTCGCGCTCGGACAGCTGGTCGCCGGAGGCGAGCTGACCGAGCGGGAGGTCACCGAGCCGCTGATGGCCGCCGGGCTGCGCGTTGGCCAGGGCGAGAGCGAGGCCGGGCGCACCATCCGGTCCGGCCTGCGGGCCGGCCGGTTGCGCCCGCGCACGTTGGCCGCCTGACCTCCGTCCGCCGCTCACCCATTGAGGGAGGGTCCGTGTCCGTCCCGCCGCCCCACCTGCGCGTAGTCGACCCCGACGACTTCCCGCCCGACCTTGAACCCCCGGACGAGACCGGCGAGCAGCCCAAGCCCAAAGCGCCCAGCTTCCGCAGCCTGTGGACAGCCGACGCGCTGATGTCGGCCGTCTTCCCCGAGCCGAAATGGGCCGTCCCCGGCATCCTCGCGGAAGGCGTCTCCCTGCTCGCCGGACCGCCGAAGGTCGGAAAGTCGTGGCTGTCGCTCGGACTCGGCTTGCAGGTGGCCGACGGCGGGACGGCGCTCGGCTCCATCCCCGTCACCGCCGGACCCGTCCTGTACCTCGCCCTGGAGGACACCCCGCGGCGCCTCCAGCACCGCATGGGCAAGCTGCTCGCGGGAAAGCCCGCCCCCGCCGGGCTGCACCTGGAGACCGCCTGCCCGCCCCTCCCGCAGGGCGGCGAACTCGCTATCGCCGCATGGCTCACCGAGCACCCCGACGCCCGCATGGTCGTGATCGACGTGTTCGCCAAGGTCCGCGGCAATGCCGCGCCTGGCGCATCCGCTTACGACGCCGACTACGCCGCGGTCGGCCGCGCCAAGCGGCTCGCCGACCACTTCGGCGTGGCCCTGGTCCTGGTCCACCACGTCCGCAAGGCCGGATCTGACGACTTCCTCGCAGAGGTCTCCGGCACCAACGGCCTCGCCGGCGCGGCAGACACGACCATCGTGCTCAAGCGCTCGCGCGGCAAGGCAGACGGCGTCCTGCACATCACCGGCCGCGACGTGGACGAAGCCGAGCACGCGATGTCCTTCCAGCCCGAAACCGGCGCCTGGCACCTGCTCGACGGCCCCGCCGCAGACCACACCATCGGCGACACCCGCGCCACCATCCTGCGCTACGTCCGCGACCACCCCGGCAGCCGACCCGTCGACATCTCCGACGGCACCGGCCTGGACCGCGAGAACACCCGCCGCACCTGCTCCCGCATGGCTGCCGACGGCCAACTCACCGCCAACCACGGCACCTACACCGCACCCACAGGACAGACCGACCACCCCTGAGCTGTCCCACCTGTCCGGTTGTCCCACCTGTTGCCCTGACCAGCCCGATCGCGCTGGGACCGCCCTGGGACAGCACCTGTCCGCCGCCTGCCTCGACCTGGGGGAAGCCCGCATGACCACCGCCATGGAGGCCCTGACCGTGCCCGAGGTCATGGCCGCACTCCGACTCAGCCGCAACAAGGTCTACGACCTGATCCGCTCCCGCCAGCTCGCCAGCTTCACCGAGGGACGCGCACGCCGCATCCCCGCCGACAGCCTCGCCGACTACCTGCGCCGCAAGATCGAGGAGAGCAACTGATGCCCCGCAAGAAGAACCCCAACGGCGCCGGGAGCATCTGGCGCCGCAAGGACGGACGCTACGAAGCTCGCGTCTACGTCCCGCAGCCCGACGGCACCCGCAAGCGCAAGACCGTCTACGGCGCTACCTGGGAGGAGTGCGACGAGAAGCGACAGGAGCTGGTGTCGCGGGACCGCAAGGGCCTGCCCACGCCCACCCGTTCCAACAAACTCGCCGAATGGCTGCCCTATTGGCTGGAGGAGTTCATCAGGCCCCAGCGGAAGAAGACGACATACGCCAAGTACGAGACCCACGTCCGCCGATACCTGATTCCGCACCTCGGAACGAAGCGCTTGGAATCGCTGAGCGTCCCTGACGTGCGCCGATTCGTCGTCGCAGTCACCCGGGAGGCGTCCGCCGCCACTGCGAAGGAGTCCCACCGAGTGCTCCGCACCGCCCTCGCGGCAGCCTGCCGTGAGGAGCTGATCAGCCGAAACGTGGCGACCCTGGTTCCGGCCCCGCGCGTGGAGGTGCGAGAGATGAAGACCTGGACGGCTAATCAGACCGTCGCCTTTCTGGAAGCCGCACGTCCCGACCCCCTCTACACCGCGTTTGTGCTGGCCGTCGCGCTGGGACTGCGCCGCGGCGAGATTCTGGGCCTGCGGTGGAGCGACATCGACTTTGACGCCCGGACGCTCACTGTGCGGAACCAACTCCAGCGGGTACAGAAGGAGTTGTATGCCGACAGCACGAAGAACCGCCGAACCCGAGTGATCCCCTTGCCCTTGATGTGCATCGCTCCCCTTCGGTGGCGGCGCATCCAACAGGCCGCCCAGCGGGCCGCCGCTGGCGCACGGTGGGAGGAGGCCGACTACGTATTTACCAGCCGTACCGGCCGGCCGATCGAGCCGCGCAACCTGAGTCGGTCGTTCGAGCGGGTAGCGGCAGGTGCGAGCCTCCCGCGGATCCGGCTCCACGACGCGCGCCACGGCTGCGCTACGTTCCTTTTCGCCGCCGGGGTGGCCCCACGGGTGGTCATGGAGATCCTGGGGCACTCGCAAATCGCCGTGACCATGAACGTCTACACCCACATTTCCGAGGAGACTCGCCGGGAGGCCATAAACAATATGGATCGGGTGCTCAAGCGGAGTCGTCCAGCTCGCTAACGAAACATTGCTGCTGTAATTCATTAAACACCGATGCGATGATCAAAGAAGCGGTTCCTCATCAGGGAACGCCTTCAATCTCATCCTCTCAAAGGGCTTCTTCCATAGCCCGTTCAGCCTGCTTGAGCGTTCAGGGAAGAGTCCGAGCTCGATCGAGATATAGTCGCGTACTGGCATCCTGGCGAGCCCGGCCTGAGGCTTCCCGCGGAGGACCTTCGCGAATGTTGAGATTCCCTTCTCCTCCAGGGCTTCAATCAACTCCAGTTCTGTGGTATCCATGATCTGAAGAGGGTCGATATCCTGATCCTGGAGGACCCCTTCGTTCCGTAGGGCATCTTCGATCATCGAAGTGGTAAACGGACTCACAGGGAATCCCTCGCTGGCGATAACGACTGGAATGAAGCGGCGATTTGGGATACCGTCGTGACCAGTCAGGGCGGATTCGTTGTCGCGCAGGCAATTGATCGTTGACTGGATTTGGTGTGCCTTTTTCACTGCAAGCGCGTCGAGGTCCTTCTTGACGTCCTCGGCTGAGGTAGCCGCAACCGAACCGCGCATCAATTGCCGCGTCGATATGTCGATGACGATCCAGCAGTCGCCGTAGTCAAGAGCGGCATCAGCCACCTTGAGGTTACTGCCGTACGCCGCACGTAGGTCATCTTCTGTATAGAAGCGCTTCCCCAAGGCTTGCGGCGCGATGGAGGATATAACCTCCGTGGCGTACTTCTCGCTTATTCGACCAGCATAGTCGCGGAATTGCCCCTTTTGCTTTTTGGCCAGGGTTGAGTACACGTCGAAGAAGGGCAGCCAGCCGAACACTCTCGAAATCAGGAGCTTGGGATCCGTGATCACAATGGCGTCCTCGGCCCATATGACCGGGAACCGTTCAAAGGCGCTGATTGACCAGGCAAATCCGCCTCCCAGTTCGTTGAAGTCGGCGACAATGGCCTCTCGGAGCTTGGGCAGGCTGCAGGAAATGACATTTAGGGCGGCCAGGGCCCGGCCCTTGGGTAGTCCAATTCCGCCGAAGAAGTCTTCGGAGAAGAATGACGGAGCGCCGCCTAGCATGCATGAATAGATCGCGATCGCCACAATCTCTAGCTCGTCGAATGTCACCCCGACTGCTGCGGTGAAGAGATCCTCCATGGAGCCTAGGTCCGCATGGGGTGACTCGTTGGGGATTTCTCTCCATCTCCGCGTAAACCGCCCAAGGGCCGAGGCTACGTCGATCCGCTGATTGAAGTGCTGATTGCTAATTAGTTCTTGAGTCAAGCTCGCTGGTATTCCGTTGACGTGAACTTCGCCAACTTCGTCTTGGCGATTCTCATTGCCAAGTAGCTCCCCGATTCCCAGGGGGAGGAGGGCCAAGGTCTCATCTGGAATTCTGTCCGCGTCGCCGGGGCAGAGCAGAAGAGCGAGTTTGCAGAGAACGTGTAGCATCTGAGGGGCGACGATCACTCGACCGTCTCTCATGAGGGATGAGGCAGATCGCTGCCGTGCTCCCCGGAAATTCGTTTCAATATAGGACGAGTCTACTTGACTTTGCTCTTCGAAAGTCCACTTGGCCAGCCACTTGGAAGTAAATTCGAGCACCTGTCCTAGGTTTGTGGCCTTGAGGATGGTGGCAATGTCTGGCCACGTGCAGTCCGTGCCCGTAAGTTCCTGATAGGTGATGTACGTAGCAACCAAATCGATCGGAGCCGGTCCGGAAGCTAGCGACTGTGGAACGAATAGGCCAGACGGCCTCTGGCTGTATGGGATTCCTAGGGCTTGAACTGCGGACCCTGTCAACAGGCTTTTCTCTTTTGCCGGTTGCACGAGGTAATCGCCCCCCACAGCCGAAGCTGGATCGCCGGCCAGGAGGCGCCTCAAGCCCTCCAGCTCTCGCTGCAGATCCTTACCTGAGTCCACGGCGTCCGCCCCTTTGAGACAGGCATTGAGTCCTTCAGCCTATGCCCATTTGAGGGGCGAAGCAGGAGAGTCGGAGCCGACGGGAGCATCGTTGCCGTCACTCACTGCCGTCAAAGGCCCCGCAGCGCGATCGCTGCGGGGCCTTTGGGCTGGTGGGCACAGACGGATTCGAACCGCCGACATCTGCTTTGTAAGAGCAGCGCTCTACCGCTGAGCTATGCGCCCCCGTGGTCCGCTGGAGCCCGGAGGCCCGTTAGGCGGCGTCCCCCGGAGTCCCGGCGGGACCGGAACAACGGCTAAGACTACCTGGTCCCGGGACGGGGATGCGCCCCGGTTGGTGCGGGGGTGGTGGGGTGGGTGGGAGGATGGCGGGGTCGTGGCCAGCGGGTCGCGGCGTGGGTCGGGTGGCGGGCTGGTTGGGAGCGGAGAGACGTGGCGGGCGGTTCGGCGCGGAGGTGGCGGGGAGAGGCCGGGCGGGCTGAGGCGCAGGCGGCGCGGGAAGCTGCGTCGCAGGCGTTCTACGAGGTGGACACGTTGCAGCGCGACGTGCGGATCAACGTGGAGACAGTCGCCGCGTCCGACAGCTCCCCGGGCGCACAGCGGGCGGTGGCCGACTTCGCCGCCATCGGGGGGCGGATCGACCAGGTCAGCACCGCGTACATCAACGCGCTCGACGCCGTCGACCTCGACGCCGTGGACCTCGCTCCCGGCGCCGCCGCGCAGGCGCGGCAGCAGCTGGAGCACAGCCGGCAGCAGCTCCTGCAGGCCAAGGCCGAGCTGGAGCGCTTCTCCGGGTACCTGGAGCCGCTGCTGACGGCCGCTGCCGCGCAGCTGGCGCAGGTGGCGCCCGCCGTGGAGCGGGCGAAGCAGGCGTGGCTGGCGGCCAGCAACGCGCTCGACGCGGCGAAGGCCGCTCGTCTCGGTACGGAGGCGCAGTCGCGTGCGCTCGCGGAGCTGGGGCCGCAGATGCGGGTGCTGACCGAGGGCGCGGGGAAGCACGGCGTGCAGTCCGTGCTGCGGACCGCCGCGGACGTGCAGCGCGCCGCCGAGGCGATCCGTGCCGAGGCCGAGCGGCTGCCGCAGCAGGCCGCCGAGATCGACAAGGCGCTGGCGTCGCTGCGCACCCGTACCCAGGCGCTGGAAACGCGCGCACAGCAGGTCGGGCCGGTCCTGAGCGAGCTGCGCCGTCGCTTCAGCGAGGCCTGCTGGCGCGATCTGCAGCAGGTGCCGGACCAGGCGCAGGAGTCCGCCCGGCAGGCGCTCACCCGCCTGAACGAGGCGGAGAAGGCGCGGAACGAGCAGCGTTTCGCCGACGGGCTGGCGATCATCGCCCAGACGCGCACCTTGCTGACCACGGCGGACGGCTCGGTCGCGCTCGCGAACGACCGACTGCACTCGCTGAACGAGGCGCAGCGCAACCCGCAGGCGGAGATCGAGAAGGCCCGCTTCGCCATCAGGGACGCCCAGCGGCTGGCCATGGCCGGCCGGAACTCCCCCGATCCCCGCCACGCGCAGCCGCTGGACGCGGCGCTGGAGCGGCTGGCGCGGGCGGAGGCCGGGCTGACCGGTGTGCACCCGGACTACTGGCACTTCCTGACCGAGACCGCCGCCGTGCGCGAGACCGCGGCCGCGGTGGTGCAGGCGATCCGCACGGAACAGGGGATGCCGCGCCGCTGAGGCCCGAGGACAGACCCGGCACGCCGAGTCTGTCCTGTCAGGGAGCACGGATGAGAGGATGGGCGGCATGCCTCGCTATGACTACCGCTGCCGTTCCTGCGGCGCCACGTTCGAGCTCAACCGCCCCATGTCGCAGGCCAACGCGCCCGCGGTCTGCCCGGCCGGGCACGAGGACGTGACGAAGCTGATGTCGATGGTCGCCGTGACCGGGACCGGCTCGGCCGGCGCGGCCCCGCAGGCGGGCGGCGGAGGCGGGGGTTGCTGCGGCGGCGGTTGCTGCGGCTGACCGAGCCCTGACGTGGGCCGCCGACGTCCACCGCAGGGCTGGGCCCCTGACGTACGCCGCAGGTCTGCGCCTCTGACGTGGGCCGCCGACGTGCGCCGCAGGCCTGCGCCACACGTGCGCCGCAGGACTGGGCCGCAGGCCTGACCTCCGGCCCCGGGCCTCCGACGTGCGCCGCAGGCCTGAGCGCGCCGGTCCGGGTGCCGGGTACCTCGTACCCGGCACCCGGCACCCGGCACCCGGCACCCGGCACCCGGCACCCGGACGACTGTTGCATGCCGCCTGGACGGGTCGGACGATGGGTATCCGGACTGCCGTCACCAGCCCCACACCCAGGGAGGCGGCAATGCAACTGCAGGACCATCTTCCGGTGGACCACAGGCTCGGCCAGGTCTACCGCTACAGCGCGGGCGCGATCGGGCTGTTCCTGATCGTCTTCGGCATTCTCGGCTTCACCGACAACGTCGGCTTCTTCTCGACCAACGGCGACCACGTGCTCGGCATGACCAGCAACGGGACACTGAGCCTGCTCTCGGTGCTGTTCGGCGCGCTGCTGATCTACGGGGCGGTGCGGGGCGGGAACTTCGCGTCCACGCTGAACATCTCCGTCGGCGTCCTCTTCATCCTCAGCGGATTCGTGAACCTGGGGCTGCTCGACGGGGACCACAACTTCCTGGCGTTCCACATGAGGAACGTGATCTTCAGTTTCCTGGTCGGCCTGGCGCTGATGACCTTCGGGATGTACGGCAGGGTCACCACCCACCTGCCGTACGACAACCCCTACTGGCGCAGCCGCCATCCCGAGGCGGCGAGGGTCAACCCGTTGCCGCCACGCGCCCTGCCGCACTGACGCGGCCGGACGCACCACCGGCACCATCCGCGCCCGCGTCGCCCGAGTCCCCGCCGACCGCCGCCAGCAGCCGGCGCACCAGCTCCTCCCCCGCCGCGACGCCGGTCTCGGCGAGGGCGGTGACGCCGGGGGCGGTCCAGCCGCTCTCCGCGAGCTCGCCGTGGCCCGGGCGGAAGCCCGCGTCCGCGGCGAGCAGCATCTCCGTGTCGAGCAGCGAGTCGCCCGCCGCGAGGATCGTCGCGGCGCCGGTGCGGCGTTCCACCTCCGCCAGGGCGGCGGACTTGGTCAGCGGCTGCGGGACCAGGTAGATCTTGCGTCCCTGCAGCGACACCCCCCAGCCGCGCTCGCCAGCCCAGCCGGTCAGCTCGTCCACCCAGCCCTCCGGCAGCATCTGCCGGTCGACGACCAGGTACGCGAAGAGGTCCTCGGCGACGCGGCGCTTGCGCGTCCACTCAGGGTCGGCCTCCATGGCCAGGTGCTGCACGATCTCGTCCAGCGGCGCGCAGTGCTCGGCGAGGGTCGCGAGCATGGCCTTGTGCCAGTCGCGGTCGGTGTGCCCGTCCACGAGCAGGTGACCGCCGTTGGCGCAGATCGCGTAGCGGGGGGTCCAGTCGGGGACCGGTCCCGGCAGGTGGATCCTGCGGTACTGGGCGCGGGTGCGGGTGGTCGCCGGGACGAACTCGGCGGCCACGATCAGCTCGGCGAGCAGCTGGGCGGCCTGCTCGGTCATGAAGGAGAGCGGCTCCCCCTTGTGCACCTCGACCGCGAGCAGCCTCGGGGCCTCCTCGTCGGGGACGGTGAGGCCGAGGGCACGGGGCGAGTAGACCAGCGTCCGGTCCAGGTCGCACGCGATCAGGTGCCTGGGGCGGGCGGGGGCGGGTGTCACAGAGCGGTTCCTTCCGAGCCGATGGCCGCACGGGTGAAGTGCGGATGGATCAGGCCGACACAGCTGTAGGGGAGGTCGTCGACCTCCTCGACGGGCACGGAGCGCTGCTCGGCGAGCAGCCGCACGTGGTCGAGGTCGGCCCCCACTCCGCGCCGGACCAGGACCCGCCACGGCACGCGTCGCAGCAGCACCCGGGTGGTCTCGCCGACGCCCGGCTTGACCAGGTTCACGCTGCCGATGCCGTACTCGCCGCTGATCCGCTCGACGGCCGCCCAGCCGGACCAGTCCGGCGCGCGCTCCGCGGCGACGGCCGGGTCCGCGGAGGTCATCCGGGCCGCGTCGGCGAGTGCGGCGTCGCGCACGGCGTCGAAGTGGGCGGCGACCTCGTCCAGGAAGGCGCCTGAGACGTCCGCGCCGGCGAGTTCGCGGTAGAACTTGGCGCCGTGGAACTCGTCCGGACCGATCAGGCCCTCGCGCAGCACGGTGCGTGAGATCAGGCCGGAGACGGTGGAGTTGAGGCAGGCGGAGGGGATCAGGAAGTCCTCGCGGGTTCCGAAGGTCCGCACACAGCGGCCAGGGTCGGCGAGCACGGCGAGGGACGGGTCGAAGTCGGTGCCGTCGAGCGCGGCCGCGAGCTCGTGGGTGATCGCGCCCTTGCCGGTCCAGCCGTCGACGAAGACGACGTCGGACGCGTGGTGACGCCGGGCCAGGTACCGCAGCGCGGTCGGGTCGATGCCGCGGCCGCGCACGATGGAGACGGCGTAGTGCGGCAGGTCCAGGCCGTGGACCTGGGCGGCCCAGCGCCGCATCAGCACGCCGACGGGCGTTCCGGCGCGGGCGAGCGAGGCCAGGACCGCGCCGCTGCCGCGCTCGGCGAGGACGGTCTCGGTGACGACGCCGACGGCGTGGGCGACGCGGGCGGCGGAGGCTGTCAGGGCCTGCTGGTACAACGCCTGGTAGGCGTCGCTGGGCTGGTACTCGACGGGCAGCGACTCCGCGTAGTGCGCGCCGCCCTGCTGGATCGCCTCCTCGCGCTCCTCGGTCGGCGCCTCGAGGGCGACCGAGGAGAGGTCCTTGAGCAGCCAGGAGACCTCGTCGGCGCGGTAGGAGGAGAAGGCAGGGCCGTGCAGCGGGGCCGGCAGCGGCCGGTGGCTGGGGACGACGGCGAGCAGGACGCGGTCGGTGACGGCGCGGTCGCGGAGCACGTCGAGAAGGCCGCCGGGGAGGGTGAGCCGCGGTCCGTCGGCGTCGGAGTCGACGAGCAGCACGACGGCGTCGAAGCGCCGGGCCGGGTCCGTGCCGGGGGCCACGTTGTAGGCGTACCTGAGGCCCTCGTCGTCGGCGGGGGCGGGGAACTCCAGCCGGGTGCGGATCGCATAGCCGGGGTCGTCGACGGCGAGGACGGGCGAGCGGGTGGTGCTGGAGAAGCGGACCTCGGCGGCGTCGCCGAGCGTCTGCTCCAGCGCGGCGGCGAGGCGCAGCGGCGCGTACATCAGTTCTTCGCAGCCGAGCACCAGCACGCGCGGCGGCGTGAGGGTCACGCCCGCCGTGCCGGACCTGTCAGACCTGTCGAATGTGCCGGACCGGTCGGACGGGCCGGACGGGCCGGACGGGCCGGACGTGTCGAGCACCGGGGCGAGCCCGGCGGCGAGGCGCGCGGCCATCGACGGCAGTGCCGCGTCCAGGCGCGCCCGGTCGGCGACGGTGAAGCCGTGGCGCCCGCCGTCGGGCAGTCCGAGCGGCCACCCGAGCTCGATCCGCTCCAGCGGCGCCGACCCCCGCGACGCCGACTCCCGCACCACGCCAGCCGACGCCGCGGACGGCTCCCCGACCGGCGCGGCCTCCGCCCCTGCCTCCGCCTCCGCCGCGGCGACGAGCGCCGCGCCGCGGGTGAGGACGTCCGGGGGGAGGGCGACGCGGGCCGTGGCCGCCGCGACGACGTCGATGCGGGTGCCGAGGTCTGCGGCGAGCTTCACCAGGCGGTCGCGGTCGTCCTCGTCCCTCAGGTCGACCAGGGTGACGACGACGTAGCGCTGCCGGGCGTGGACCGTGTGCAGCGCCGTGAGCGTGTTGGCGATGGTGCGGCCGGTGGAGAACTCGTCGTCGACCAGGACCAGCGGTCCGTCGCCCTCGGTCAGCAGCGAGGCGTGCTCGGGCAGCAGCAGGTGGGAAGTGGCGTGCGAGTGCTCCTCCTCGAAGCCGCCGACCGGGACCACGCCCGCGACCGGCCGCCGGGTGGAGTGCAGGTAGGGCGCGCCGCCGAGGCCGTCGGCGACGCACTGGCCCAGCGCCGTCGCCGTCTCCGCGTAGCCGAGGACGACGGCCCGCGACGCCGTCGCGTCGTCGCCGAGCAGCGCGCGCACGCGTTCGCCCAGCGCGACACCGGCGCCGTGGACCAGGGACGGCAGCTGCGGGACGTGCTTGCCGAGCACGGTGGAGACGAGCAGGTGCGCCCGGCGCGGGTTGCGCCGCAGGGCCAGGCCGACCAGCTCGCGGACCTCGCCGTCCGGCAGGCGCACGTCGAGCTCCCGCTCGACCCACTCCCCCGCCCAGACGACGCCCCGCTCGACCGACTCGGTCCGCTCGGCCGGCTCCGCGCTCGTCGACGCCTCGCTCGGCGCGCCCGACATCGTCATCTCAGTGCTCACGTTCCTTGTTTCGTTCGTGACGGAAGCCCACCACGGCCAGATGGCCGACAGGTGGACCCTACGTGGCGGCCCGGCCGCCTCAGCAGCACAGGCAGGCGCCCAGCAGCTCCGCGAAGGTGACGTCCTCCCGGGCGACGCCGAAGGCCGCGGCCCGTGCCATCACCCGCCGCGCCCAGGCGCGGTGCGGCTTCACCTCGTTCATCTTGTTCGTGTAGGCCGAGCGCAGCACGCCGCCGCCGGCCCGGTCCTCCTGGAGGACGTCGCAGGCGTCGGACCACTCCTCGTGGGTGGCCACCGACATGGCGTGCACGGCGGGCACGTGGCTCGGGTGGATGCAGGTCTTGCCCAGCAGGCCGTTGGCGCGGTCGAGTTCGATCTCGCGGATGAGGCCGTCCAGTCCGTGGTCGATCAGTCTGCGGCGGACCTGGTCGGTCGGCGGCTCGGTCTCCGCGAACGGGCTCTGCCGCAGCTGCGGCTTGAACTTCCGCTCCTGGACCGGGAAGTACTCCCAGACGGGTCCGGTCACGGTGTAGCCGGTGCCGTCGGCGCGGCCCAGCGTGTTGACCACGTCGCCGATCACCGAGGCGACGATCTGCACGTCGTACGCCGTCAGGTCCGGCGGGCGGCGCAGTCCGTACGCGGAGCACAGGTCGGTCACTCCGAGACGGACGGCGAGCACCGACTCCCGGTACTTGCCAAGGACCTGGGCGACGTCGAGGAGCATCTCGGCGCGGGTCTCCAGATACGCCAGCTCCGGCGACTCCAGCACGGGCATCACGTACAGCGGCAGGCCGCTGGAGGTACGCAGCTCGGCCAGCGCCTCCAGGAAGGGCAGCCCGCTGTCCCTGGTGAACTTGGGCACCACGAAACCGGAGAGCAGCGCCAGCGCGTCCTGGCCCAGTCGGCGGGCGAGGTCGGGGATCTGCTCGGCCCTGCGGACCCGGACGAAGAGCAGCGGCAGCGACAACGGGGTCCCGCCCTGGCGGCGCAGGTTCGCGAGTTCGCGGACCTGGGCGACGAGATTGGCCTCCGCCGCCGGGACGTCGGCGTCGTCGATGGCGTCCTCCAGGCACAGCACCATGGACACCACGCCCCGCGCGGCCTGGCGGCGCACGTCGTCGGCGAGGGTGGACCGGGTGGCCGGAGAATAAAGGGTCGCACCCAAAGCGGCGGCCAGCAGAGCGGGATCGCTGTCTCGCTGGAAGGAGGCGGGCTCGTGCAGGAAGAGACGCTGCCGGGTCTGCGCGTCGAGCTGGCCGAAGTGGCGCATGGTCCCCTCTCGGGATGGGTTGAGGCGGCTCATCGTACGTAAGAAACAGGCAAAAGCCAGCGCTGAAACCGTCTCTTCTTGTGTATGTGCGCGGGACGAAACACAACGGACATCCGGGACTCCCCTGCTCCGGACCGCGCCACGCCCCGCCGCGGTTCCCCGGCACCGTCCCGGCGCTGTCCCGACCTTGTCCCGGCCCTGTCCCGACGCCGATCGCCGGCCGCTCCCCCGACGGCCGCTCCCGACGACCGAACCCTCCGCCGCGCCGACGCGGACGACGCATCCGACGCCGGTGGGCACCGCGCTTACCACCGCGCTCGTGCGTGCGGCAGGATGAACCCATGACCAAGGTCATGCCGAAGGGCTCGAACACGACACTCCCCGCCGACGTGGCGGCGGTGCGCGCCGTGCTGCGCTGGCAGCAGCGGCCGGGAACGCCGGACGTCGACGCGTCGGCGCTGCTGCTCACCGCCCAGGGCCGGGTCCGCGAGGACACGGACTTCGTGTTCTACAACCAGCCCCGGCATCCGAGCGGTCTGGTCAGGCACCGCTCGAAGGCGCGGCGCGGTGAGGAGATCACCGACACCCTGGACATCGACCTGCACCGGCTGCCGGACTGGGTGGACCGGGTGGTGCTGGGCGCCTCGATGGCGGAGGAGCGGGGCTTCGGCGAGGTGTCCGGCCTGCAGCTGCTGCTCTTCGACATCGCCGGCGGCCCGGGTGCCCAGGCCCTGGCGCGCTTCGACATCGTGGACGCGCGCGGCGTCGCCGCCCTGCTCTGCGGTGAGCTCTACCGCCGCTCCGGCGGCTGGAAGTTCCGCGCCATCGGACAGGGCTACGCCTCGGGCCTGGTCGGCCTGGCCCTGGACTTCGGCGTGACGGTCGACGACGAACCCGCCGAGCAGGCGGTCGCCGCGGAGCCGACACCCGTCCCCGAGGCCGAGGCGGCCCCGACGCCGCCGCCCCCGGCACATCCCTTCACCCCGTCGGTGACGCCGTCGCAGGAGACGCACGTCCAGTCCCACGCACCGGCCCCCGCCCCGTCACCGGCCCCCGTCCCGGATCCGGATCCGGTTCCGGTTCCGGCTCCTGCCCCGGTCGTGGTCGAACAGCTGCTCCCGCCCCCGGCGGGCTTCTCCCTCCCGCCCCAGGGACCGCAGTTCCAGCCCGGCAGGGCGAAGTGACCCCCGGGGACGTGACCCGCAGGACGTGCCAGGCGGGACGTGCCGGGCGGGACGTACCAGGCGAGACGTACCAGGCGGGTCGTGACGGGCGGGGGCCGGCGGTGGGACCGCTCAGCCGCCGACCGGCTTGAAGCCCCGCTGCCACTGGAGCCCCCAGCCGTAGAGGCGGTCAAGCTCCGCCTGGAAGCCGTAGACGTACCGCAGCTCGCGGCTGACCAGGAACTCGCCGTTGCCCCTGTTCTCGATCAGCAGCACCGCGCACGACCGCGCCTCGGCCGCGCGCTCCTCCAGCCGCACCTCGATCCGGGGGCCGGCCGTCGGGAAGAGCGTCACCACCGCGTGGGTGCGGTCGAAGGCGGGGGTCTCGTCGTAGATGTAGACGAAGATGAGCAGGCGCTTGAACTGGTCCCGCTTGTCCATGTCGATGTACATCATCTCGCCGGTCGGCGCGCCTGACCGGTCGTCACGGCTGAGCTTGATGTACGGCGGGTGCTGCAGATCGCCCATGTACGAACCGAGTGGCTGGATGACGCCCTTCGTGCCGTCCGTCAGCTCGTACATGCAGCCCAGGTCCAGGTCGACCGCGACCGGTTCGGTGGCGCTCTGACCGAGCGTCACCGGGCGGAACGGGTTCGGGTTGAACAGGGCGCGCAGCTGTTCGCCCGCGGTACGCCGGGGGCGTTCCGGTTCGCGGGTGGTCCAGTGCAGGTTGACCTGCATGGTTCCGCTGAGCGCGCCCTGCTCGGTGAGCGAGATGCTTCGCTGCCGCTTGTCGAGGGTCACCCGCTCGATGCCGAAGTCCAGGCCGCGGTCGGCCTTGCGCAACAGGTCCCGCAGCCCGGCCATGCCGACGCCCCCTCGTGTCCCGCGGGCCCTGTGGCCCGCAGTTCCGTCTCCCCCTGGGACCCGCGCCCGCCGATCCGGCACAAATCCGCTCAACTCCGGTTTACCCACTGGCCGGGACACCATGCCGCACCTGCCCCGCACGGGGGTTGGCACGGGGTTGTCGCGACCCGGTCGATAACACAGGTTGCTCACGCGTACGATACGGAGTCTCCTGCCACACTCCCAAGCCGAGGCGCGCCCGTATGAACCTATCCTCCATACAACTGGTCTGGCTGGTCGTCGGCTGCGCGGCAGCGCTCGTCGTCGCCGTCGTCATGAGTCTGCTGCGCACGAAGAAGCCCCGGCACGCGGCCGCCGAGGACTCCTGGGAACGCAGCGAGGAGCGCCGCCGCCGCAAGGAGGCGCTGTACGGATCCGCCTCCTACGTGCTGCTCTTCGCCTGCGCGTCGGTCGCCGCCGCGCTCTCCTTCCACGGTCTGGTCGGCTTCGGCCGGGAGAACCTGGGCCTGTCCGGCGGCTGGGAGTACCTGGTCCCCTTCGGTCTCGACGGTGCGGCCATGTTCTGCTCGGTCCTCGCGGTCCGCGAGGCCAGCCACGGTGACGCCGCGACCGGTTCCCGTCTGCTGGTCTGGCTCTTCGCCGGCGCCTCCGCCTGGTTCAACTTCGTGCACGCGCCGCGCGGCGGCGACCACAACGGCGCCCCGCAGTTCTTCGCCGGCATGTCCCTCTCCGCCGCGGTCCTCTTCGACCGCGCGCTGAAGCAGACCCGCCGTGCCGCGCTGCGCGAGCAGGGCCTGGTGCCGCGCCCGCTGCCGCAGATCCGCATGGTCCGCTGGCTGCGCGCACCCGTCGAGACCTACAAGGCCTGGTCGTTGATGCTGCTGGAGAACGTGCGCAGCCTGGACGAGGCGGTCGACGAGGTCCGCGAGGAGAAGCGCCAGAAGGAGCTGAACGCGGCGCGGCAGCGCAGCGAGGAGCGGCGCGAGCGGGCCGAGCTCAAGGCGATCGCGCGTTCCGCGCCGGTCAAGGAGCTCACCACACTGGACGCCTCCGACACGGCCGGCGGCGTCGCCGCCCTCGAGCCCGCCGCCCCGCGCGGCGTTCTGCCGCGTCGCCGGAGCGCGAGCGCGCTGCCGTCCCACGCGGCGTCCTCCCCGATGGTGGACGAGGAGGAGGACAGCACGATGTCCCGCCTCGACTCGCTGGACCGCAAACTCAAGGATCTTGAACAGCAGTTCGGCTGACCTGCGGTCATGCTCTGTCCGGAGGGCCCGGCACGGGTCCGGGGCGGGCCCTAGAGTGTGACCATGCCTGCCAAGCCCGCCACCTCCGCCACGCTCAGGGAGATCAATCTCCGCACGGTCTTCGACGTGATCCGCGCGCAGTCCCCGATCTCCCGGGCGGAGGTGGCCCGGGAGACGGGCATCTCCAAACCGACGGTGTCGGCGCTGCTGCAGGATCTGCTCGACCTCGGACTGGTCGCGGAGGCCGGGCAGGCGAACCGTCAGGAGCTGGGCCCCACCTACGGCGCGCTGTTCTTCGCGCCGCGCCCGCAGGCCGCGCACGTGCTTGCGCTGGACGTCGGCGCCCGGCGGCTGCGCGGCGCGGTCGCCGACCTCGAGGGCCAGCTCCTGGCCCGGCAGGACGTCGACGTCACCGGTCAGGACGCGTCGCAGATGGTCGAGGCCGCCGCGACGCTGGCCGACCGCCTGGCCCGCGCCTCGGGCATCGCCCCGAGCGAGCTCCAGCACGCCGCCATAGGCGTCCCCGGCGTGGTGGACCTGCGCGAGGGCCGCATCTGGCAGGCGCTCAACGTGCCCGCACTGGACGGCTTTCCCGCGCAGGACGCGTTCGCGCGGGCGCTCGGCCTGCCGGTGACCCTGGAGAACGACATCCACCTGGCCGCGCTCGGTGAGCGCCGGGCCGGGCGGGGACAGGACGCCGAGAGTTTCTGCTTCCTCTCGGTCGGCACCGGCGTCGGGGCAGGCCTGGTGCTCAGGGGCGAGCTGCACCGCGGCTTCGCCGGAGCGGCGGGTGAGTTGGACAGCGTCTTCACCGAGCCCGAGCTCGACGCCAACGACCCGTGCGCGGCGGCGCTGCTGCAGTACGCGGCGACGCTCTTCCCCGAGGGCCGGGTGCCCGCGTCGACGGAGGAGCTGTTCGCCCTGGCCCGCGCCGGTGACGACGGTGCGCTGGCGGCGGTGGACGAGGAGGCCCGCAGGATCGCCGGCTACCTGACCCCGGTGGCGGCCGTCGTGGACGTCGAACTCGCGGTCCTCGGCGGTGGCATCGGCCTCAACGGCGACCTGCTGCTGGACCGCGTCGCCGCCCGGCTCGCCACCCGCATCCCCTACCCGCCCCGCCTCGAGGTCTCCGCACTCGGCGACGGCGCGGTGCTGGCCGGCGCGGTGGCGGTGGCGACGCGGGAGGCGCTGGAGCAGATCCTTGCGGCCCGCTTCACCTCCGGCCACCGCAGGCCCTGAAGAAGCAGCAGGCCCTGAGACGACGCCACCCCGGCAGCCTCCGGCTGCCGGGGTGGCGTCGTTCGCGTGCAGGACCGGCCCGGCCGGTCCGGCGGGGGCTACAGCCTGGCCACTCCCGAGGGCGCGTCCAGTTCGGCCGGGTCGTCCCCGTCGCCGCCTTCGCGGCGGTTGCGGAGGATCGAGCTGACCAGCGCGAGGCCGATGAAGGTCACGCCGATCAGGCCGGTGACGACCTCCGGGATCGAGTACTTGATCGAGACCATCAGGATGAAGGCCAGCGCGCCGATCGCGTAGTGCGCGCCGTGCTCCAGGTAGACGTAGTCGTCCAGGGTGCCCTGGCGGACCAGGTAGACGGTCAGCGAGCGGATGTACATCGCGCCGATGCCGAGGCCCAGGGTGATCTGGAAGATGTCCTGCGTGATCGCGAACGCGCCCACCACGCCGTCGAAGGAGAACGACGCGTCGAGGACCTCCAGGTACATGAAGAGGAAGAACGCGGCCTTGCCGGCGACCTGCACGGCCGACTTCGCCGGGCGGCCCGACGCCTGGCTCTCGGCCTCCTCCTCGGCCTCCTCGTCGCCCTCGGCCTCGAAGAGGCTGGAGAGTCCGCTGACGGCCAGATAGGTCGTCAGGCCGGCGACGCCGGCCAGCAGCACGGTCTCGGCGTGGTCACCGGCGAAGAAGCGGGCCGAGAGCATCAGCACGGTCAGCGCGACGACGACGGAGAGCTGGTCCAGCTTGCCGATCTTCTCGAGCGGCCGCTCCAGTGGCTCGAGCCAGCGGATCTCCTTCTCCCCGAAGATGAAGTCCAGGAAGATCATCAGCAGGAACGTTCCGCCGAAGGCCGCGATCGCCGGGTGGGCGGCTTCCAGGTGCTGGGCGTAGGTCAGCCCGTTGTACGTCTTGGACGAGTCCAGCGCCAGCGAGACGACCGTCTGCGGGCCGATGTGGGCGGTCAGCGCGACGACCAGCAGCGGGAAGATCAGCCGCATGCCGAAGACGGCGATGAGCACGCCGACGGTGAGGAAGATCCGCTGCCAGAACGGATTCATCCGCTTCAGCACGGTCGCGTTGATGACCGCGTTGTCGAAGGAGAGCGAGATCTCCAGGATCGAGAGGATGAGGACGATGCCGAACCCGTCCGCCCCCCAGAAATACGCTGCGGCGGCTAGTCCGAGCAAGGTGATCCCGAAGGACCATCCGAAGGTGCGGAGCAACACGGGATGCCTACCCTTTCGATTCGCCGAGGGGCGGACGGATGACTCACCCGAATCGGTGAAGCCCCGTCCGCCCCTCAGCTCATGACTTCTTCTTACGAAACGTTCACCCCGAAGTCTAGGGCGATACCCCGCAGCCCTGACGCGTACCCCTGGCCAACAGCCCGGAACTTCCACTCGCCGCTGTAGCGGTAGAGCTCGCCGAAGATCATCGCGGTCTCGCCCGAGGCGTCCTCGGAGAGGTCGTACCGGGCGAGCTCGACCCCGTCGGCCTGGTTGACGACGCGGATGAACGCGTCCCTGACCTGGCCGAAGTTCTGCAGCCTGGACTCGGCGTCGTAGATCGAGACCGGGAAGACGATCTTGTCGACCTGGGCGGGCACGAGCGCGAGGTTCACCTTGATGACCTCGTCGTCCTGCGCCCCGGTGCCGCCGACCAGCTCGTCGCCCATGTGCTCGACCGAGCCCTCAGGGCTCTTGAGGTTGTTGTAGAACACGAAGTACTCGTCGCCGAGCACCCGCCCGCCGGAGCAGAGCAACGCGCTGGCATCGAGGTCGAAGGCGGCACCGGTCGTCGCCCTCGCCTGCCAGCCCAACCCGATCTGCACCGCCGTCAGGTTCGGCGCGGCCTTGGACAGTGAGACATTTCCGCCCTTGGCGAGCGTGACACCCATGCTGCTTCTTCCTAATCCGTGGCTTGACCCGGTCAGACGTTGACGCCGTAGTCCTGGGCGATGCCGCGCAGGCCGGAGGCGTAGCCCTGGCCGATGGCACGGAACTTCCACTCGGCGCCGTTGCGGTAGAGCTCGCCGAAGACCATCGCGGTCTCGGTCGAGGCGTCCTCGGAGAGGTCGTAGCGGGCGATCTCGGCGCCGCCGGCCTGGTTCACGACGCGGATGTAGGCGTTGCGCACCTGGCCGAAGTTCTGCTGGCGGTTCTCGGCGTCGTAGATGGACACCGGGAAGACGATCTTCTCGACCGAGGCCGGCACGGCGGCGAGGTTGACCTTGACCACCTCGTCGTCGCCCTCGCCCTCACCGGTGAGGTTGTCACCGGTGTGCTCGACGGAGCCGTCGTCGCTCTTGAGGTTGTTGTAGAAGACGAAGTCCTTGTCGGAGGTGACCTTGCCGCTCGCCGCGAGCAGGATGGCGCTCGCGTCGAGGTCGAAGTCGGCTCCGGTGGTGGTGCGCGTGTCCCAGCCCAGACCCACGAGGACGGCGGTCAGACCCGGCGCCTCCTTGGTGAGCGAGACGTTGCCACCCTTGCTGAGGCTGACACCCACGAGTCCTCCTGGAGTTCAGAGGGCACCCACGTGCCCCCGTTGGTGCGGTTACGGTCACTGTCAAGCCAACGGCTCGATCGTAGTGGCGGGTTCCCGCGCAGCGCAGCCGCAGCGCACCAACGGTTACGCGACCGTCGAACTCCAGGGAGGAACCGTCGGGACTCAGATGCCCTGAAGGGCCTTCAGGTACTCCTGCTGGTCACGAGCGTCCGGCAGACCGTTGACGACGGTCCAGCGGACGACGCCCTGCTTGTCGATGACGAAGGTGCCGCGCACGGCGCAGCCCTTCTCCTCGTCGAACACGCCGTAGGCGCGGGAGACCTCGCCGTGCGGCCAGAAGTCCGACAGCAGCGGGTACTCCAGACCCTCCTTCTCCGCGAAGACGCGGAGGGTGAACGGCGAGTCGTTGGAGACGGCGAGGATCTGCACGTCGTCGTTCTGGAACGACGGGAGCTCGCGCTCCAGCGAGCAGAGCTCGCCGGTGCAGACGCCGGTGAAGGCGAACGGGTAGAAGACCAGGACCACGTTCTTCTCGCCGCGGAAGTCGGAGAGCTTGACCAGCTCTCCGTGCTGGTTCTTGAGCTCGAACTCAGGAGCCGGGGAACCGACCTCGATAGCCATGCGAAAAACCCCTCATCGTCGTGGGCCGTGCCGGTGACATCCTGCCATCCCCTCCGGGGGCCACCTGTCGGCGCGGGGTCGGTTGCACTCACCCCACGGGCCCGGGCGCCTCGCGACGGCGGGCCCGTTGCACTCACCCCAGGGGCGCGGGACTCTGCCGATCTGCGCCTCCGGCGCATGGGCGCGCGAGAAGCCACCGGCGTGCGGAGGGCCCTGCGCGTTCGGTGCTCTGCCTGCGTGGGTGGCTTGTCGCGCAGTTCCTCGCGCCCCCGAGGTGCAGGGCGCCTCGTCTGCGGCTCAGCGGAAGCCAGGGAGGCGGCTCAGGGCCGAGACCGCGCCGACCGCGCGGCGGAGGAGGGAGCCGCCGGGGAGGTTGGGGACCTGGTCCACCAGCGGCGCCAGAGCCAGCAGGCCGCCCACGCGGCGCAGCCGGATCTCGCCGCGGGCGAGCATGGAGGGGACCGAGCCCGTGCTCACCAGGAGGCTGGACGCCGCGCCCTCCACGCCGGGGACGTCGTCCGACGTCTCCCGCGGCCGCGTGCGCCAGCCGTCCGCGTCCGCCGCGAAGACCCAGCCGAGGCCGCCGTCCGGCTCCCACAGGCCCGCCGTCGTCGGCAGGCCCTGCCGCCAGGCCAACGCGCCGACCACGTCGACCATCGCGGCCAGACCCGCGTCGGCCAGCGCGGGCGGCACCTCGGGGCCGGCCGCCTGTGCGAGCTCGTGGCCCATGGCGTGGATCTGCGTCAGCACCGGCAGGGGGCCGAGCGGGGAGTCCACCACCCGCCGCCCCAGCTCGGGTGCGGCCAGGACCTCTTCCAGCGCCGCGGCGACCCGCTCCCTGGCCTCCGCCAGCGCCGACAGGATCTCCTCGCGGTCCGGATCGAAGGGCTTGGGCCGTCTGGGTGGCGGCTCGAGCCCGTGCGCCGCCGCCATCACGCCGCCGAGGACCGGTCGTCCCGGCCAGGAGCCCAGCGCGGCGAGCGGCCGCAGATCCGCGTCCTCCGTGCCGGGGGCCAGCGCGAGGACCGCGTCCCATCCGCCCAGAACCCGCGCGCGGAGCGAGTCCGGGGCCTCCTCGGCCACGCCGCGCGGGCCGTGCAGGACCGGATGGTGATCTTCTGCCATGCCGCCATTCTGCCGCCGGGCCCGGCGGACCGGCATTCCGGCTATTTCGCCCGAAGCGAAAGTCGCGAAAGTGAAGCCGTTGGGGGCAGCGCGTGGACGCCGAAGGGGCCCGGACGGATGATCCGTCCGGGCCCCTCCTGTTCCGGCTCAGTCGCCTCGGGCGCAGGCGCTCAGCGCTTGCCCGCCTTGGCGGTCTTCGGGGTCGCCAGTCGCACCGCCGACCACTCCTTGCTCACCGCGGCCGTGCTGGTCTGCGACAGGCCGGCGGTCTGCGCGGCGTCCGCGATGTCATGGGCCTCGACGTGGCCGTCGCGCCCGGTCTTCGGAGTCAGCAGCCAGACCAGGCCGCCCTCCACCAGGTACTCCTGGGCATCGACGAGGGAGTCGGTGAGATCTCCGTCTTCGCTGTCCTCGCGGAACCACATCAGCACGACGTCAGCGACGTCGTCGTAGTCCTCGTCGACGAGCTCGGTGCCGGTGAGTTCCTCGACGGCCTCACGCAGCTCCTGATCGACGTCGTCGTCGTAACCGAGCTCCTGGACCACCTGTCCGGGCTCAAGGCCCAACCGACGTGCCGGGTTGGTCCTGTCCTCCGCGGGGTCCGCGGTCGCGCTCACGGGAATTGCCTCCTATATCCGACCCTGTCTCCTGGTACCAGGGCTGTGGGCGTAGTCCACACGGGCGGCGCGCGGAGCGCAAGTACCCGATCGTCGATCCCACCCTGGCTTCGGTGCGTCGCAGCGCGACACGCCGTCGGGAGTGACACGGATCACTCCCATTTGCCCCAGTATCACCGGCAAACAGCGTTCCGCGCAGCGGATTGCCGTTCCACTTACCCGCTGTAGGCGTCGCTCACTCCTGGTAGACCGTCGGTCGACGTTGCGTCTCATCCCTCGGCCGTGTGACCGAACACTCCTTGACCGGGCGTAGAGTCTTCCCTTGGCCCTCCCCAGCCTGCCCACTCCACAACGTTGTGGGGAAAGGTCGGGTCACCTCGTCGTAGCCAACCGCGCACAAGGCGAGAACCGCTTCGCAGACGCCCACGCGGCGCCTGCCCCCAAGGGACTGCTCCCAAAAGGGCACGAATCGGTTACTCATGGGTAGAGATGACGATTCTCCCCCTGCGGTCCACGATGGAGGCGGCGCGACACCACCTCCAGACGTACCGACAGTGAAGGAACAGCGTGGCTTCCGGATCCGATCGCAACCCGATCATCATTGGCGGCCTGCCCAGCCAGGTCCCGGACTTCGATCCCGAGGAGACCAGCGAGTGGCTGGACTCCCTCGACGCCGCCATCGACGAGCGGGGCCGTGAGCGCGCCCGCTACCTCATGCTGCGGCTGATCGAGCGCGCCCGCGAGAAGCGCGTCGCCGTGCCGGAGATGCGCAGCACGGACTACGTCAACACGATCGCCACCAAGGACGAGCCGTTCTTCCCCGGCAACGAGGAGATCGAGCGCAAGGTCCTCAACGCCACCCGCTGGAACGCCGCGGTGATGGTCTCCCGCGCGCAGCGGCCCGGCATCGGCGTCGGCGGCCACATCGCCACCTTCGCCTCCTCCGCGTCGCTCTACGACGTCGGCTTCAACTACTTCTTCAAGGGCAAGGACGCGGACGGCGCCTCCGGCGACCAGATCTACTTCCAGGGCCACGCCTCCCCCGGCATCTACGCCCGCGCCTACCTGCTGGACCGCCTCAGCGAGCAGCAGCTCGACAGCTTCCGCCAGGAGCACTCGGGCGCGCCCTACGGTCTCTCCAGCTACCCGCACCCGCGCAACATGCCGGACTTCTGGGAGTTCCCGACCGTCTCCATGGGCCTCGGCCCCCTGGGCGCCATCTACCAGGCGCGGATGAACCGCTACCTGGAGAACCACGGCATCAAGGACACCTCGGACTCCCGCGTCTGGGCCTTCCTCGGCGACGGCGAGATGGACGAGGTCGAGTCGCTCGGCCAGCTGTCCATCGCCGCCCGCGAGGGCCTGGACAACCTGACGTTCGTGGTCAACTGCAACCTGCAGCGCCTCGACGGCCCGGTCCGCGGCAACGGCAAGATCATCCAGGAGCTGGAGTCGATCTTCCGGGGCAACGGCTGGAACGTCATCAAGCTCATCTGGGACCGCACCTGGGACCCGCTGCTCGCGCAGGACCGCGACGGCGCCCTGGTCAACAAGATGAACGTGACCCCGGACGGCCAGTTCCAGACCTACGCCACCGAGTCGGGCGCGTACATCCGCGACCACTTCTTCGGCGGAGACCTGCGCCTGCGCGCGATGGTCGAGAACATGACCGACGAGCAGATCCAGCACCTGGGCCGTGGCGGCCACGACCACAAGAAGGTCTACGCCGCGTTCAAGGCCGCGACCGAGCACAAGGGCCAGCCGACCGTCATCCTGGCCCAGACCGTCAAGGGCTGGACGCTGGGCCCGAACTTCGAGGGCCGCAACGCGACCCACCAGATGAAGAAGCTGACGGTCGACGACCTCAAGCGCTTCCGCGACCGGCTGCACCTGCCGATCACGGACAAGCAGCTCGACGAGGGCTACCCGCCCTACTACCACCCGGGCAAGGACTCGGAGGAGATCCAGTACATGCACGACCGCCGGCGCGAGCTCGGCGGTTACATGCCGACCCGCAAGGTGCGGCCGCGCCAGCTGGAGCTCCCGGGCGACGACGCCTACAAGGTCCTCAAGAAGGGCTCGGGCCAGCAGTCGATCGCCACCACGATGGCCTTCGTCCGCCTGCTCAAGGACCTGATGCGGGACAAGAACATCGGCAAGCGCTTCGTGACGATCGCGCCGGACGAGTACCGCACCTTCGGCATGGACTCGCTCTTCCCCTCGGCGAAGATCTACGACCCGATGGGCCAGACCTACGAGTCGGTCGACCGCGAGCTGCTGCTGGCGTACAAGACCTCGCCGCAGGGCCAGATGATCCAGGACGGCATCACCGAGGCCGGCTCCACCGCCTCGCTGATCGCCGCGGGTTCGTCCTACGCCACCCACGGCGAGCCGCTGATCCCCGTCTACGTCTTCTACTCGATGTTCGGGTTCCAGCGCACGGGTGACCAGTTCTGGCAGATGGCCGACCAGCTGGCGCGCGGCTTCGTGCTCGGCGCGACGGCCGGCCGCACCACGCTGACCGGCGAGGGCCTGCAGCACGCCGACGGTCACAGCCAGCTGCTGGCCTCGACCAACCCGGCCGTCGTCAGCTACGACCCGGCCTACGGCTACGAGATCGCCCACATCGTGCAGGACGGTCTGCGCCGGATGTACGGCAGCAGCGCCGAGCACCCGCACGGCGAGGACGTCTTCTACTACCTCACCGTGTACAACGAGCCGATCCAGATGCCGGCCGAGCCCGAGAACGTGGACGTCGAGGGCATCCTCAAGGGCGTCCACAAGCTCTCGGTCGGCCAGGGCGGCCAGATCCCGGCGCAGATCCTCGCCTCGGGCGTCTCCGTTCCGTGGGCGCTGGAGGCCCAGCGGATCCTCGCCGAGGAGTGGAACGTCAAGGCCGACGTCTGGTCGGTGACCTCCTGGAACGAGCTGCGTCGCGACGCGATCGAGGTCGAGGAGTTCAACCTGCTCAACCCGGACGAGGAGCAGCGCTACCCGTACGTGCAGCGCAAGCTCTCCGGCGCCGAGGGCCCGTTCGTCGCCGTGTCCGACTGGATGCGCGCGGTGCCGGACCAGATCGCGCGCTGGGTGCCGGGCCAGTACCAGTCGCTGGGCGCCGACGGCTTCGGCTTCGCGGACACCCGCGGCGCGGCCCGTCGCTACTTCCACATCGACGCGCAGTCGATCGTGCTGGGCGTGCTGACCGAGCTGGCCAAGCAGGGCAAGGTCGACCGCACCGCGCTGAAGGCGGCGATCGACCGCTACCAGCTGCTCGACGTGAAGGCCGCGCACCCGGGCAACGCCGGCGGCGACGCCTGACCGGCACGCGCCTGAACGCGTAAGCGAACAGGGTCCGATGACAGTTTGTCATCGGACCCTGTTTCATTTCTGAGTTGTTTCTGTGCGTTGAGGCAAACCACTCCCCCGAGTGGTGACAGGTGGCTACCTTTGGCGGAACGCCGACAACCGGATCGGCGCCCGCGCGATAAGGAGCACCATGTCGACGATCCGTCGCAGCACCGCTCTGTCCGCAGCCCTGCTCGCCCTCCTCGGGGCGGCCGCACCCGCCGTGGCCACCGCCGCCCCGGCCGTGGTGAACGGAACCGTGCACAACCTCCAGCTCCACCTGCGCAACAGCTCCAGTTCGAACTGGGCCGGCTACGCGGCCACCGGCGGCCCCTTCACCAGCGTCTCCGCCAGCTGGGTGCAGCCCGCCGTCAGCTGCGGCAGCGCCACCACCTACTCGAGCTTCTGGGTCGGCCTCGACGGAGACGGCAGCAACAGCGTCGAGCAGACCGGCACCGAGGCCGACTGCTCGGGCGGGCGGGCCGTCTACTCGTCCTGGTACGAGATGTACCCGAAGTACCCGGTCAACTACTCGAACGCGGTCCACCCCGGCGACCACTTCACCGCCTCGGTCACCTTCAACGGCTCAGGCTCGTTCACGATGAAGATCACCGACTCGACCGCCGGCTGGTCCAAGTCGACGACCAAGTCCTACACCCCGGCCCAGCGGTACTCCGCCGAGGTGATAGCCGAGGCGCCGTCCAGCTCCACCGGGGTGCTGCCGCTCAGCAACTTCGGCACGGTGAACTTCACCAGCTCGCTCGCCAACGGTCAGGCGATCGGCAACTACAGCCCCGACTCGATCAACATGGTCTCCGGCTCGACCACCAAGGCGACCACCTCCGGCCTGTCCGGCGGCTCGGCCTTCTCGGTGACCTTCAAGCACAGCTGATCACCGGCTGACGACAGCCGGACGACGGTGGGTGACGCGCGACGCGTCACCCACCGTCTCCTTGTGAACGGCTCGTAAGAATCCACGGGGAATCAGCGGCAAATCGGTGGCGATTGACGGCCAATGTGATGGTTGTCGCAGTTTGCGCCTCCTTCGTACAGCGTACGCAGCCGGACCGTGCCCTTACGCTTGCGCAGAACGGCTCGATGGCGAGACCTCCTCGCCCGGGCGTTCCGAGCATCCGCAAGACCTCCGGGCAGCGCCCGTACGACGGTCGCCGGCAGCCCCGAGGAGACACCCGCATGCGGTTCAAGCGCACCCTGGTGGCAGCACTGGTCTCCTTCACCTGCCTGGCGGGGACGGGCGCGGCAGCCGCCGGTGCGGCGGTCTCGGACGAGCAGATCGCGGTCACCACGCCGCCCGCAGGGAGCAAGGCCTGGACCAAGGACGCCTCCCTCGGCGTCGCCTTCCCGAACCCCGCGACCGCGACCGCGAGCCAGGTCGCCGCGTTCTTCGCCGGGCTGACCCCGGCCGAGCAGCAGAAGCTCGTGGCCGAGTACCCGCTGGTCGTCGGCAACTTCGACGGCGCCCCGCTCGCGCTGCGCTACCAGGCCAACCGCCTCGCCATGCAGCAGGAGCTGGACCGCCTCCGGCAGGACGACCCGAAGGCCGTCGGCCAGATCGCGATGCTGACCACCCTGCTGGAGCCCGGCCACCAGGTCCTCGCCTTCGACCCGCGCAGCCGCGGCCTGGTCGCGGAGGTCTTCGGCGACCTGGCCACGGCGGAGAAGATCGCCGTCCTGGTCCCCGGCTCGGACATGGACCTCTCCCACTTCGGCAAGGCCCAGACCGCGGCGCAGGCCCTGCGGTCCGAGGAGGCCTCGGTCTCCCCCGGCACCACGACGGCGACCATAGCCTGGGCCGACTACGTCACCCCGGTCGGCCTCGGCGCGGACGCGGCGACCGGCCGCCTGGCGGACGCGGCGGCCCCGCGGCTGACCAGCCTGCTGGCGGGCCTGGCCCTCACCACGAGGCCGAACGCGGCGCCGAGCCTCTTCTGCCACTCCTACGGCTCGGTGGTCTGCGGCAAAGCCGCTCCGTCGCTGACGACCGGCGTGACCGACATGGTGGTGCTGGGCAGCCCGGGCATGGACGTGGACAGCGCGGCAGGTCTCGGTGCGGGGGTCCGGCTCTGGGCGACGGTGCGCAACGGTTCCGACTGGATCGGCAACGTCCCCTACCTGGAGATCGGCGGCCTCGGCCACGGCCCCGACCCGACGGGCCCGACCTTCGGCTCCCACCTGATCTCCTCGACGGGCGCCCAGGGCCACAACGGCTACTTCGCCCCGGGCACGGCCAGCCTCCGCAACTTCGCCGACATCGCGCTCGGCGCCTACGACGACGTCACCACCTGACCATTGCGCCCAGAGCCCGTTGCCACCACATAGGGCGCGACGCTCGTGCGCGCGAGAAACCACGCAGTGCCCCAGGGGCGCGGGGAACTGCGCGACAAGCCACTCGCGTGCGGAGGGTCCTCAATGCGCAGGGCCATCCGCGCAGGGTGGTTTCTCGCGCAGTTCCCCGCGCCCCTGAGGTGGTGCAACTCGCCCTCTCCGGCAGGTGCTCAGCTGGAGATGGTGCTCATGTCGGCGTAGCGGTCGCCGGCGACCTGGGAGGCGATGGGCTCCAGCGTGGCGAGTTCGGCCGGGGTGAGCGTCAGGGCGGTGGCCGCCGTGTTCTCCTCCAGGCGGCTGCGCCGCCTCGTGCCGGGGATCGGGATGACCGGGAGGCCATGGACCTCCGACCGCTGCTGGACCCAGGCCAGGGCCACCTGCCCCACCGTCGCGCCGCGGTCCGCGGCGATCTTGTGGACCGGGGCCAGCAGCGCCGCGTTCCGCGCGGCGTTGTCGCCGGTGAAGCGCGGCTGGTGGTTGCGGAAGTCGTTCGCCGCCAGCTCGTTCGCGTTGCTGAAGGAGCCCGTCAGGAAGCCGCGTCCCAGCGGCGAGTACGGCACGAAGGCCACGCCCAGCTCCGCCGCCGCCGGCACCGCCGAGCGTTCGACGTCCCGCGAGAAGAGGGACCACTCCGACTGCAGCGCCGCGATCGGGTGCACGGCGTGCGCCTCCCGGAGCTCCGCGCCGTTCACCTCGGAGAGCCCCAGGTACCGCACCTTGCCCGCCGCGACCAGCTCGCCCATCGCGCCGACCGACTCCGCCAGCGGCACCTCGGGGTTGCGGCGGTGCATGTAGTACAGGTCGATGTGGTCCACGCCCAGGCGCCGCAGGCTCGCGTCGACGGCCTGCCGGATGTAGGCCGCGTCGTTGCGGACCGCCCGGTACGTGGGGTCGTCCTCGCGGCGCTCGATGGCGAACTTCGTCGCGATCAGCACCTGGTCCCGGTGGGCCTGGACGAACGGACCGACCAGTTCCTCGTTGCGGCCGTAGCCGTACATGTCCGCGGTGTCGAAGAGGGTGACGCCCAGTTCCAGCGCGCGCTCCAGCGTCGCACGGGACTCGGCCTCGCCGGTGTCGCCGAACTGGTCGCTGTAGAAGTCGCTCATGCCCATGCAGCCGAGGCCCTGGACGCCGACGGCGGGTCCGTTGCTGCCGAGGGTGGTGCTCGGGATGGTGGTCATCTCAGTCCTGCCTCTTCCCGTAAAGATCGATCTTGTAGTCCAGGGCCAGAAGGTTCGCCTGCAGGTCGCGAATGCGCGCAAGCACCTCCTCGCGGTGCTCGACCAGCAGTGCGCGCCGCTGCTCGCGGGTGCCGTTCCCGGCGCGGACCAGTTCCGCGTAGCGGAGCATCCCGGCGACCGGCATGCCGGTCGCGCGCAGGTTGCCGAGGAACGCCAGCCAGCCCAGGTCCGCCTCGCAGAAGCGGCGCTGGCCGTGGTGCGAGCGGGCCGGGCGGTCGAGCAGGCCGATCCGCTCGTACCAGCGCAGCGTGTGTGCGCTGAGGCCGGTGCGCTCGACGACCTCGCCGATGGTGTAGCGAGGCTGCAACTCCTCGCTCAGTGCCGCGGCTTCCGACATCCTCGGCCCCCTTCCGATCACTTCGGGAACGACGCTACTGACTTGGAGTGCACTCCAAGCAAGCGACACACCTAGACTCGCCTTCCATGGACAGCCTGCGCCTCATCGAACAGTGGCCCGTCACCACCGCCGCCGCGGTCGTCGTCCGCCGGGACGGCTCCGTGCTCGGCGGTCACGGCCCGCAGCGGCACCCGTTCCGGCTGGCCTCGGTGACCAAGCCGCTCACCGCGTACGCCGTCCTGGTGGCGGTCGAGGAGGGCGCGCTGGAGCTGGACGACCCGGCGGGACCGGACGGTTCGACGGTGCGGCATCTGCTGGCCCACACCTCGGGACTGGCCTTCGACGAGGACCGCACGATGGCCCCGCCAGGGACCCGGCGGCTCTACTCGAACGCGGGCTTCGACGTGCTGGCCGAAACGGTCACCAAGGCGACCGGCATCCCCTTCCCGCAGTACGCGGCCGAGGCGGTGTTCACCCCGCTGGGCATGGCGGACACCTGGCTCGACGCGGAGGGCCGCAGCCCGGCCGGCGCGGGCGGCGTCTCCACCGCCGCCGACCTGGCGCTGTTCGCCGCCGAGCTGCAGGCGCCGCGCATCCTGGACGCCGGCACGGTCGCCGAGGCGACCCGCGTGGCCTTCCCCGGCCTGAACGGCGTGCTGCCCGGTTACGGGCACCAGAAGCCCAACGACTGGGGCCTCGGCTTCGACGTGCGCGACCACAAGTCCCCGCACTGGACCGGCCTGACCAGCTCCCCGGCGACCTTCGGGCACTTCGGCCAGTCCGGCACCTTCCTCTGGGTCGACCCGGAGGCCGGCGCGGCCTGCGTCGCGCTGACGGACCGCGACTTCGGCCCGTGGGCGGCCGAGGCGTGGACCCCCTTCACGGACGCCGTGCTCGCCGAGCTGCGCGCTCACCCGTAGCTGACAGCCGACTCCATCGCCCAGACCAGCAGCTCCGCGCCGTCGGGACCTGCGGTGGGGTCGACGGGCGCGTCGCCCTCGGTGATCCGCAGGGCGTCCCCCGCGGCCAGCTCGCGCCCCCGCCCGCGCGGTCCTCCGCGTTCCCTGAAGCCCAGCGCACCGCGGCTGACCTGCGCGTAGACGAACGCCGCCGACGGCAGCCCCGGCAGCGGCGCGTACGGCTGGGCGCGCAGCAGCCACAGCGCCGCGTCCTCCCTGCGCAGCAGACCCGGCGGGGTGAGCCTGACCTGCGCCGCCTCCGGGTCGACGTCGGTCAGCGCATAGGCCGGCTCGGTGCCGAAGCTGCCGGGCTGGAGCCAGAACTGCAGGAACCGCACCGGGCCCGCGGCGTCCGGGACGTTGGCCTCGCCGTGGGTCGCCCCCGCGCCGGAGCTCAGGTACTGCAGTTGTCCGGGACGGACGACGACGCGGTGTCCCCGGTCGTCCTGGTGGGCGAGTGCGCCCTCCAGCACCCAGGTGAGGATCTCGGTGTCCCTGTGCTTGTGCGGGGCGAAGCCCGCGCCGGGGGCGAGGGTCTCCTCGTTGCAGGCGAGCAGCGCGCCGAAGTGCGTGTTGGCCGGGTCGTAGTGCCCCGCGAAGGAGAACGCGTGCGCGGTGGCGATCCCCGGCTCGGGCTCCGAGCGGTAACGGTGTCCGGCGCGGCGGATGCTGAGCGGCATGACGCCCACTGTAGGGCCCGCGCCCTCGCCCGCACGCTTTGATTGGTCCAGACCATTTACGGGAGCGCCCCCGCTCCACTAGCGTCGACTCGCGTCGCGGTTCTTCGGGTGAGGGGGAAACGGTGCGCTTCGGGCTGCTCGGACCGGTGCTGGTACACGACGGCGAGGCCCTGCGGCCCATCGGCGCGCGTCGCCAACGCAGCATCCTCGCCGTCCTGTTGCTGCGCCCCAACCAGGTCGTCTCCGGGGACGCGCTGGCCGACGCGGTCTGGGGCGGGGCTCCGCCCGAGGCCGCCGTCGCCACCCTGCACAGCTACGTCATGCGGCTGCGCCGCACCCTGGGCCCGCAGGCGGGCGGGCGGCTGCGCACCGCCGCCCCCGGCTACCTGATCGAGGTCGGCCCCGAGGAGCTGGACGTGGACCGCTTCCGCCGCCACGCGGGGACCGGACGCGAGGCCGCGACCCGCGGCGACCACGCCCGCGCCGCCCGCGACCTCAGCGCCGCGCTCGACGAGTGGCGCGGCGACGCACTGCTGGACGTGCAGGGTCCCCCGGCGCTGGACGCGCACGCGGGCGTGTTGACCGAGGAGTGGCTGCAGGTCCGCGAGGCGCGCATCGACGCCGAGCTGGAGCTCGGACGGCACCGCGAGGCGCTCCCCGAGATCCGGCAGCTCGCCTCGGCGCACCCGCTGCGCGAGCACCTGACCGCCCAGTTGCTGACCGCGCTGTTCCGGGCCGACCGGCAGGCCGAGGCGCTGGCCGTCTACCAGCGCGCCCGCACGCTGCTCGTGGAGCACGTGGGCGTGGAGCCGGGGCCCGAGCTGCAGCGGATCCACCGCCGGATCCTGAGCCAGGAGCTCGCCGCCCCCGGACCCGAACCCGCGTCCGCGGCCGTCGGCGCGACCGCGGTCGTGACCCCGCGCCGCCCGCGTCCCGCGCAGCTCCCGCCCGAGCTGGCCGACTTCGCCGGACGCGAGGAGCAGTTCGCCGCCTTCGACCGGCTGCTGCCGCCCGCCGCGACCGCTCCGCTGCTGGCCAAGCTGACCGGCGGTGGCGGTCTCGGCAAGACCGCGCTCGCGGTCCGGCTGGCCCGGCGGGCCGCCGACCGCTATCCCGACGGCCAGATCTTCCTGGAACTGCACGGCATGGCGCCGAGCCGGACGCTGCGCCCCGCCGACGCCCACGCGCGGCTGCTGCGCGATCTCGGCCTGGCTCCGCAGGAGGTGCCGCACGACCCCGACGAGCGGGCCTCGCTCTTCCGCACGCTCTGTGCGGAGCGGCGGCTGCTCTTCGTGCTCGACGACGCCAGGGACATGGCCCAGTTGCGCCCGCTGCTGCCCGCGGGGCCCGGCTGCGGCGCCATCGTCACCAGCAGGAACCGGCTCAGTTCGCTGCCCGGCGCCCACGACCTGCGGCTCACCGCCCTCCCCCGGGCGCAGGCGCGCAGCCTCTTCCTCCAGGTGGCCGGGATCGGACCGGAGCAGACGGAGCCCGAGGCGGTCGAGGCGATCCTGGACTGCTGCGCCGGGCTGCCGCTGGCGCTGCGGATCGCCGCCGCCCGCGCGACCGTCGGCCCGACCCGCTCGCTGCGCGCACTGGCCGACCGGCTCTCCGACCGGCGCCACGGCCTCGCCGAGCTGACCGTCGACGACCTCGCCGTGCAGACCTCGTACCAGACCACGGTCGACTGCCTCAGCACGCCGACAGCCTCCGCCCTGCCCGCGCTGGGCTGCTGGCCGGGCACCGATCTGCCGCACGCGGCCGTCGCCGCGCTGTGGGACCTGCCGGAGCGGGCCTCGGACACCGCGCTGGCCGAACTGACCGCCCTGCACCTGGTCGAACCCGAAGGACCCGACCGGCTGCGGACGCACGACCTGATCCGCCGCTGCCTGGAGGGGACCGCCGCCGAGCAGCTCACCGAGCCAGAGCGCCGGGCGGCCCGGGGCCGGGTGCTGGCCTGGTACCTCGACCGCACCGCGGACGCCGCCGCTGCGCTGGCCGACTCCGACGCCTCCCGGCACGGCCCGGCCCTCGACTGGTGCGAGCAGGAGCTGCCCAACCTCCTGGTGGCGGCGGGGATCGCCGAGGAGGCCGGCCGGCCCACCGCGGCCGCCGAGCTGGCGCGCTCGCTGTGGGCGTTCTTCGACGTCCGCAAGCACTGGCCCGCCTGGCTCGAACTGCAGCAGCTCGGCCTCGCCGCCGCCGAGCGGAGCGGCGACGAGGAGGCCCGCGCGTCCCTGCTGAACGGGCGCGCCGCGGCCCTGTGGGGCCTCGGCCGCTTCCAGGAGGCCGGCGCCGACTGGGAGCTGGCCGCCGAGCTGTACCTCGGGTCCGCGGAGCCCGAACGCGCGGCGGACATGTTCGGGAACCTGTCCGGCGCGCTGGCCCGCCAGGAGCTCTTCGAACGGGCGGTCGAGGTGGGCGAGCGCGCCGTGGCGATCCACCGCGGCCAGTCGCCGCGCCCGCAGCACGCCGGGACGCTGAACAACCTGGGCATGGTCTACTTCGCGGCCGGCCGCAGGGACGAGGCCCGGCGCTGCTACCAGGACGCCGTGGAGCTGAGCCGGACCCTGGAGCACCGCCACTTCGAGGCCGCGGCCCTGAGTAACCTGGCCGAGCTCGCGACCGCCTGCGGCGACCCGCTCGCGGGCATCGAGTACTGCACCCTGGCCCTGGCGCTCTGCGAGGAGATCGGCAGCCGCTACGGCCGCGCCCTGACGCTGAACCACCTCGGCCGGGCCAGGGAGGCGACCGGTGAGACCGACCTGGCCCGCCAGGCGTGGGCCGCGGCCCTGGAGATCCTGGAGGACCTGGGCGATCCGCACGCCGAGTCGGCCCGCGCCGCCCTGGCGCGGACCGCACCCGTATCCCGGTGTGAGGAGGTCCGGCCTAGTACGGCGTGAAGCAGGTGGCGCCGTCGGCCGCGGCGCCCGTGGCGGCGTTCAGCATCTGCACGCAGACGTAGTCCTTGTCGCCAGGACCGTCACCGGCCCACGAGCTGGTGTAGCCGACGGCCGCGCCGTTGGTCGAGTACTCGGTGGAGCCGTTCTTCACCAGCCAGACGTGGCAGGTCGCGCCGCCGCCGGTCACCTTGGTCACCACGTAGCGCTGGTGGTCGAAGCCGCTGAAGTTGGACAGGTACTCGTCCGCGCCGCAGCCGCCTGAGCTGGAGTACTCGTAGTTGTCGCCGTAGTGCGGCAGACCCGCCGCGAACGCCTGTCCCGCGCCGACCGCGACCATCGCCACCGCACCGGCGGCCACGAGCGCGTTCCTCGCCATGCGCCTCATCCATGCTCCTCGGGTTCGTCCCCGTGCCGGCCCGTCCGGCACGATTGGTCTGGACCTCTCAGAGTCTTCCGACCGTGTCTGGCGCCCCTCTGGCGTCCCCCTGGCGTCCCCGGAAAGGCCGCGGCGACCGCCCGTTGTGACCGGGACCACGCACCCGCCGGTGCCTCCGCTGCGCGGAACCGGACACGAATGGTGCACGCTTAGTCCTGTGCCTGCCCCAGTCGCCAAGAAGACCGCGAAGAAGCCCGCCGACAAGGCGACGGCGGACCCAGCCGACTCCCCCGCGAGCGAATCGCCCCGGCGCGGGTCCAAGCGCGGGACCGCGTTCGAGCGGCGTACCGTCACCGCGACCAGCGACATGCACGCGGCGACGCTGAAGAACCTGGAGCGCGCCGCGGGCAAGATGGCCACCGCCGCCATCGCCCGGATGGACGAGAACCTGTCCTGGTACCGCAACATGCCCCCGGAGCACCGCTCCTGGATCGGCCTGGTCGCGCAGGCAGGCATCGCCGCCTTCACCGAGTGGTTCCGCCACCCCGACGCCCCGCAGGCGATCAGCGCCGACGTCTTCGGCACCGCCCCGCGCGAGCTGACCAGGGCGGTCACCCTGCGCCAGACGGTCGAGATGATCCGGACCACCACCGAGGTCGTCGAGGAGGCCATCGAGGAGGTCGCCGCGCCCGGCGCCGAGGAGGCGCTGCGCGAGGCCGTGCTGGTCTACGCCCGCGAGATCGCCTTCGCCACCGCCCAGGTCTACGCCCAGGCCGCCGAGGCCCGCGGCGCCTGGGACGCCCGCCTGGAGGCGCTGGTGGTCAACTCGCTGCTCTCCGGCGACGCGGACGAGGGCGTGCTCTCCCGCGCCGCCGCGCTCGGCTGGGGCGCACCGGACCGGATCATGGTCGTGATGGGCAGCGCTCCGGCCGGCGACAGCGAGCTGGTGGTCGAGGCGATCCGCCGGGCCGCCCGGCACGCCAAGCTGCACGTGCTGACCGGGGTGCTCGGCGCCCGGCTGGTCGTGGTGGTCGGCGAGAAGAAGCCGCGCAACGGCGAACGGCTCTGGGACCCGGTCGTGGCCGCCAGGGCACTGCTCGGCCAGTTCGCCCCCGGTCCGGTCGTCATCGGCCCGACCGTCTCCGACCTGCTCTCCGCCACCCGCTCCGCGCAGGCCGCCGCGGCCGGGCTGCGCGCCTGCTCCGCCTGGCCGGACGCGCCGCGCCCGGTCCTCGCCGACGACCTGCTGCCCGAGCGCGCGCTCGCCGGGGATCCGCAGGCCAGGGCGCAGCTGGTGGAGGAGATCTATGCACCGCTCGACGAGGCCGGTTCAGCGCTGCTCGACACGCTCTCGGTCTATCTGGAGCAGGCTTCCTCTCTGGAGGGGGCGGCGCGCATGCTGTTCGTGCACCCCAACACGGTCCGGTACCGGCTGCGCCGTGTGACCGACGTCACGGGCTACGCCCCCTCGGACGTGCGATCCGCGTTCACCCTGCGTATCGCCCTGGCGCTGGGACGACTCCAGCCGTGATGACCTGGGATGATGCACGGCTGTAGGGAGTCCACAACTCGACCGGTGGTTCTTCGTCGCGGTCCTCACCCGCGCCGCACCGGCCGGACAAGAGAAGGTTGATGACGTGCTCGTACTCGTTGCTCCCGGACAAGGCGCCCAGTCGCCCGGATTCCTCGCCCCCTGGCTGGAGGTGCCCGGCGTCGCCGACCGCCTGAACTGGTGGTCCGCGGTGGCAGGCCTGGATCTGGTGCACTACGGAACCGAGGCCGACGCGGACGCCATCAAGGACACCGCCGTCGCCCAGCCGCTGCTGGTCGCCTCCGGCCTGGCCGCCTTCGGCGCGCTCGGCCTGGCACCCGAGCGGCTCGGAGCCGTGGCCGGCCACAGCGTCGGCGAGATCACCGCCGCCGCGATCGCGGGCACCCTGTCCGCGGAGTCCGCCCTGGCCTTCGTGCGCCAGCGCGGCCTGGCCATGGCCGAGGCCGCCGCGCAGACCGCCACCGGCATGGCCGCCGTCCTCGGCGGCGACCCGGACGAGGTCGCGGCCGTCATCGAGAAGCACGGGCTCACCGCGGCCAACAACAACGGCGGCGGCCAGATCGTCGCCGCGGGAACGCTCGAGCAGCTGGAGGCCTTCAAGGCCGACCCGCCCGAGAAGGCCAAGGTCATCTCGCTGGCCGTGGCCGGCGCCTTCCACACCCACCACATGGCCCCCGGCGTGACCCGGCTGCAGAAGATCGCCCCCGGTGTCCCGGTCGCCGACCCGCGCGTCGCCTACGTCTCCAACGCCGACGGCAAGACCATCGAGGGCGGCGCCGAGGTCGTGGCCCGCCTGGTCAGCCAGGTCTCCAATCCGGTCCGCTGGGACCTGTGCATGGAGGCGCTGGAGCGCCTGGGCGCCACCTGCGTCATCGAGGTCCCGCCGGCCGGCACGCTGACCAACCTGGTCAAGCGGAACCTGAAGGGCGTGGCCCACCTCGCTCTGAAGACCCCGGCCGACCTGGACAAGGCACGGGAACTCATCGCCGAGCACGCACCCCAGGGGGCCTGAGACATGACAGCAGAGCACACCGAGACCCCGCCGCCGAGTCCGCCGCCCGCCCGCAGATCAGGCCGGCCACCGGCGCCCAGCACGCGCGCATCCACGGGGTCGGCGGCTACCGTCCGACCCGGGTCATCCCCAACTCCGAGGTCCTGAACTGGATCGAGTCCTCGGACGAGTGGATCCGGACCCGCAGCGGCATCACCGAGCGCCGCTGGGCCGGCCCGGAGGAGACCGTCGCGGAGATGTCGGTCCAGGCCGCCAGCAAGGCGCTCGCCATGGCCGGGATCTCCGCCGACCAGGTCGGCGGCGTCATCGTCGCGACGGTGTCCCACCTGAAGCAGACGCCCGCCATCGCCACCGAGATCGCCGACCGGCTGGGCTGCGGCACCGCGCCCGCCTTCGACATCTCGGCCGCCTGCGCCGGCTTCGGCTACGGCCTGTCGCTGGCCGACGGCATGATCCGCGGCGGCAGCGCCGAGTACGTGATCGTGATCGGCGTCGAGCGCCTCTCCGACCTCACCGACATCCACGACCGCTCCACCGCCTTCATCTTCGGCGACGGCGCGGGCGCGGCCGTGGTGGGCCCCTCCGACTCCCCGGGCATCGGCAAGGTGATCTGGGGCTCGGACGGCTCGCAGGCGGACGTCATCAGCCAGACCGCCGCGTGGGACACCGCGTTCGCCAAGCCCGACGCCGTCAACGGCGCGGGCGAGGAGACCAAGTGGCCGGCGCTCCGGATGGAGGGCCAGACGGTCTTCCGCTGGGCCGTCTGGGACATGGCGAAGGCCGCCCAGCAGGCCCTGGACGCCGCCGGGATCACCGCCGACCAGCTCGGCGCGTTCATCCCGCACCAGGCGAACATGCGCATCATCGATGCCATGATCAAGGCGTTGAAGCTGCCCGAGTCGGTCCCGGTGGCCCGCGACATCGCGGAGACCGGGAACACCTCGGCGGCCTCCATCCCGCTGGCCATGGAGCGCATGCTCCAGTCCGGCGAGGCGAAGAGCGGGGATCTCGCGCTCATCATCGGCTTCGGGGCGGGTCTCGTCTACGCAGCCGCAGTCGTTACCCTCCCGTAGGTACAACCGTTCATCACTAGAAGGAGCCATCATGGCCACCAAGGACGAGGTCCTCTCCGGTCTCGCAGAGATCGTCAACGAGATCGCCGGGATCCCGGCCGAGGACGTCGAGCTCGACAAGTCGTTCACCGATGACCTGGACGTCGACTCGCTGTCCATGGTCGAGGTCGTCGTCGCCGCCGAGGAGCGCTTCGACGTGAAGATCCCCGACGACGAGGTCAAGAACCTCAAGACGGTCGGCGACGCGGTGGACTACATCCTCGCCAACTCCTGAGCCTGCCGGCTCACTTCGGGGGGTGCCGCCGCAGGCGGCGGCACCCTTCGGCGCCTCAAGGCGCCTCTCTCGGCGCCCAGCACTTCTGAACCACCGGACTTCCCCCTTCCAGGAGACAGAGCAGTGACCAGCGACAACCGCACCGTGGTCGTCACCGGGATCGGCGCCTTCACGCCGCTCGGCGCCGACGCCACCTCCACCTGGGAGGGCCTGATCGCGGGCCGCTCCGGCGTCTCGCAGCTCGAGGACGAGTGGGCCACGGACCTTCCGGTCCGTATCGCCGCCCGCACCGCCGTCGACCCCGGCGAGGTCCTCCCCCGTCCGCTCGCCCGCAAGCTCGACCGCTCGGCGCAGTTCGCCGTGATCGCGGCGCGCGAGGCGTGGGCCGACGCGGGCTTCACCACCCCGGCCACCGAGGAGGGTTCCGCGGTCGCCCCCGAGCGTCTGGGCGCGGTCGTCGCCTCCGGCATCGGCGGCGTGACCACCCTGCTCGACCAGTACGACGTGCTGAAGGAGAAGGGCGTCCGCCGCGTCTCCCCGCACACCGTGCCGATGCTCATGCCGAACAGCCCCGCCGCCAACGTCGGCCTGGAGGTCGGCGCGCGGGCGGGCGTGCACACCCCCGTCAGCGCGTGCGCGTCGGGCGCGGAGGCCATCGGCTACGCGATCGAGATGATCCGCACCGGCCGCGCCGACGTCGTCGTCGCCGGCGGCACGGAGGCGGCGATCCACCCGCTGCCGATCGTCGCCTTCGCGAACATGATGGCGATGTCCAAGAACAACGACCACCCGCAGGAGGCCTCGCGCCCCTACGACAAGGCGCGTGACGGCTTCGTCCTCGGCGAGGGCGCGGGCGTCGTGGTGCTGGAGTCCGCGGAGCACGCCGCCGCGCGCGGGGCGAAGGTCTACTGCGAGGCGGTCGGCCAGGGGCTCTCCTCCGACGCCCACCACATCGCCCAGCCGGAGCCGACGGGCGCGGGCGTGGCCCGCGCGATCCAGCACCTGCTGGACGCGACGGAGCTGGACCCGGCCGAGGTCGTGCACGTCAACGCGCACGCGACGTCGACCCCGCAGGGCGACACGGCCGAGGTCAAGGCGCTGCGCCGAGTCCTGGGCGACCACCTGGACCACATCGCGATCTCGGCGACCAAGTCCATGACCGGCCACCTGCTGGGCGGCGCGGGCGGCATCGAGACCGTGGCGACGGTCCTCGCCCTGCACCACCGGCTGGCGCCGCCGACGATCAACGTCGACGACCTCGACCCGGAGATCGACGCCGACATCGTCACCGGCGACGCCCGCGCCCTCCCCGAGGGCCGCATCGCCGCCCTGAACAACTCCTTCGGCTTCGGCGGCCACAACGTCGTCCTGGCCTTCCGCACCGTCTAGCAGCCCGCTTCGCGACGGCGACGTAGTTGCAACGCAGAAGGGGCGCGGGGCTCCGCCGATATGCGCCTCCGGCGCGTGGGCTCCGCCGATATGCGCCTCCGGCGCGTGGGCTCCGCCGATATGCGCCTCCGGCGCGTGGGCTCCGCCGATATGCGCCTCCGGCGCGTGGGCGCGACAAGCCAAGCTGCGCTTCCCGACGGCGAGGTAGTTGCAACTTCTAGGGGCGCGGGGCTCCGCCGATATGCGCCTCCGGCGCGTGGGCGCGACGAGCCAAGCTGCGCTTCCCGACGGCGAGGTAGTTGCAACTTCTAGGGGCGCGGGGAACTGAGCGACAAGCCACCCTGTGTGGTGAGTCGCCCAGCGAGCAGGGCCATCCGCACAGGGTGGTCGCTCGCGCAGTTCCCCGCGCCCCTTGGGCATTGCAGCTGAGCCGCCGTCAGCATATTCTCGGTTTTGAGCGAGTGCTTAAAACCAGGGGACGGCGGGGGATGGCCACAGCCGAGACGCGGGAAGCCCTGATCGAGGGTGCGATCAGCACCCTGCGGGAGAAGGGGCATGCGCATGCCAGCGCGCGGGAGATCGCGGGGCGGGCGGGGTGCAATCAGGCGCTGATCTTCTATCACTTCGGTTCCGTCGAGCGTCTGCTGCTCGCCGCCCTCGACCGCGTCGCCGAGTCCCGGCGGGAGCGGTACCAGGCGCTGGTCGACGGGAGCCGGAGTCTCAAGGAGCTCGTCACCACCGCGCGGGCCGTCTTCGAGGAGGATCTCGACCACGGGCACGTAGCCGTGCTGGTGGAGATGATCGCCGCCGCGCAGAGCGACAGCGAACTGCGGCCCGAGGTGGCCGCACGGCTGCGGCCCTGGCGCGGGTTCGCCGCGGACGCGCTGCGGGGGACGCCGGCCGCACGGCTCGGCCCGCCGGACGAGCTGGCGCACGGCGTCGTCGCGCTCTACCTCGGGCTCGAACTGCTCGCCAATCTCGACGAGGACCGCGCGCCCGCGCTCGCGCTCTTCGACCGCGCCGCATCGATCGCCAGGCTGCTCGACTTCTTCAAGCCACGGAGGACGTCATGAACGCACCGGAGAACACGCGCAGTTGGCCGTGGTTCCTGGCCTGGGCCGCCGTCGGGGCGGGCGGGGCCACCGCGCTGCTGACCGTGCTGACGATCGGGGTCTACGTCGGCCTGCTGACGCTCGCCGCCCTCGCTCTGCTGGGCCGGACCCCGCGGTCGCACCCCGGCATACCCGGCGTGTTCGCCGGGGGCGGGCTCCTGCCGCTGGTGATCGCCTGGCTGAACCGCGGCGGGCCGGGGAACGTCTGCGACGCGCACGGCTGCACGGAGGAGTGGAGCCCCTGGCCCTGGCTCGCCGTCGGCGCCGTCCTGATCGTCGCCGGAACGACGATCTGGGTCCGGTGGGGAAGGAACTCCCCCACCGGGCCCAGTCGGAACTGATCCCTACCTCGGCGCCTCAGCGCCTCGGCGCGTCAGTGCTTCTTGGCGAAACCCGCCCAGTCGCCCCACAGGAACGAGTCCAGGTAGGCGGCGGTCGGCGAGCCGACACCCGTGGCGTTGTCGAAGCCGGGGGTGGCCTGCAGCGAGGTGTCCTCGCCGAAGGCGATCAGGCGGACCCGCAGGGAGCCGCCGATCACACCGAAGTCCGCGACGTTGCTCAGCGGGGCCTGGTGGCGCATCGCCTGCTTGTTGACGACGTCGCGGAAGAGGCCGAGCTGCGAGCGCAGGTAGATCTCCGGGTTCGCGAAGCCGATCGCGGAGCCCTGGGCCTGGATCGCGTCCGCCTGGACCGCGGAGAACTCCGGCGCCGAGACGCTGGTGCCGCCCACGCCGCCCTCGCTGTACACGCCGCCGCTGGTCTGGCCGACCAGGACAGAGGTGTACAGGTCGCCGTTCATGGCGACGTCGGGGGTGACGCGCTGCGCGGTCTTGCTGTGCGCGCCGGTCATCAGCGTGTGCGACAGCGAGCCAGGGACGGTGCCCATCTGGTACCACGGCTGGGCGAAGTCCTCGCTGGTGCCGCCGCCGCCGCCGAAGTAGAAGTAGCCCGGGTTCGGGTTCCAGGACGTGCCGTCGGCCGAGAGGGCCGAGCGGAGGTTGCCCATGGAGGTCTCGAAGCCGTACCGGCCCTTCGCGTCGGCCAGGCCGAGGGCCGTGCCGCCGACGTCGGTGACGTACGGGTCGGAGGACGGGTACCCGGTCTGCGCACGCGAGGTGTCCGACTGGCAGTTGACGCCCGTCGCCGCGGCGGCCGGCGACTCGTCGCCGCAGTCGCCGGAGGAGAAGTCGAAGCCGATGCCCTCGGCCGCACCCTGCAGGAAGATCTGCTCGTAGGCCTGGATCTGCGTCTGCGTCATGTCACCGGCGTCCGTGGTGTGCATGATCTCGCTCCAGGAGTTGGAGACGACATCCGCCAGGTGCTGGTCGACGATGGTGGACAGCGAGGCCATCAGGTCCGCGTCGTTGCAGGAGTTCGCGCCGACGTAGACGACCTTGGCGTCGGGGGCGAGCCCGTGCACCATCTCGACGTCCAGCGACTCCTCGCCCGCCCAGCCGTCCGCGCCGCCGCAGGCGTCCTGCGCCGTCCACTTGGACGGGTCGACGAGCTCGCTGTACTGGCCGGGGCGGAACGCCTTGTCACCGTGGGCGGTGGCGAAGGTGTTCGCGTCCGAGAGCATGGTCGGCGAGCCGTAGGCGTCGACGATGGCGACGGTCGCGCCCTTGCCGGTGAGGCCCGAGGCGGTGATGCCGTAGGCCTTGCGCAGCTGGGAAGGGACGAAGGAGCACTGGTCGAAGGGGACCGCGCCAGGGACGTAACCGGCCGGAGCGCCGGTCGCCGTCTTCTCGCCCCAGTAGTTGGAGCAGGTCGCGACCTGCGGCAGGCCGTCGCCCGGCTTGGTGCCGGTGCCCGTCGCGGTGTTGCGGACCTTGACCGACTGCGGGCGGGCGCCCTGGCCGATCGTGGAGGTGACGCCGGTGACGCCGATGACCGAGCTCGCCACGGAGGCGGGGACGACCAGGTTGCCGGCCGGGGCGTGCACCAGCTTGCCGCCGACGCGGTACTGGTGGACGGTCGTGCCGAAGGCGTGCCCGATCGCGGCGCTGGTGCCCCGGACCGTGACGGCGTGCTGGGTGGTGCTGACGACGGTCAGACCGGCGCCGCGCAGCCACGCCTGGACACCGGCGATCTGCGCGTCCGTCGCGCCGAAGCGGGCGCGGAACTGGGCCGGGGTGAGGAACTTGCGGTACTCCGGGCTGGTCCGGTCGGAGACGGCCTTGGCGTAGGCGGCGAGTCCGGCCGGGTCCTGGCCCTGCAGGTAGACAGTGGCCGAGAGCTGCGTCGCCGCGGCGAGGCTGCCCTGGTCGGCGTTGTTCGTCGCCCAGGCCGGGTGGCTGCCTGCGACAGCCTTGGCGGCGGGGGCGGGCGCGTGGGCCTGAGAGGGCGCGGCCAGGGCCAGCGAGCCGGAGGCCAGCGCCAGCGAGGCCGCGGCGACAGTGGCTATCCGGCCGCGGCGGGCGCGGGAGGTGTGGTTCGTGATGACGACTCCAAGGTGAAGGTCCGTCAGGGCAGAGGGAGCGGCAACAGACGACAGCTGTTCGAGCGCTCTGGGTCTGATGTGTACACGGGCTGCGTTTTGTGGCGCAAGGGTCGTCAGGGGGAAGATTCGGCGGCTGACACCACCAGGAGTGGATACAGCGTCAGTTTTCAGAAGGCGCTTTCTGATTGTCCGACAAATGAACAATCTGCTACAGATACCGGACGCAAGCGGACGCACGACGACAGGACATCCGAGGCATACCCGGACAAGAGAACCCTCATGACGGGGCCGGAATCAGGCGCAGTTGAGCGGCGCAACCAAGTGCGCTCGCGCCCCCCGATCGGGGGCCCCCGACCGGTGGGAATTTCCCTTCGTGCCCGAAGCCAGGGCGGAATCGACCGTTCAGACCACCTGGTGCAGCCAGCGCACCGGCGCGCCGTCGCCGGCATGGCGGAAGGGCTCGAGCTCGTCGTCCCACGGCTTGCCGAGCAGGCGGCAGATCTCCGACTCCAGCTCGCCCTCGCCCAGGCGCGCGCGCAGCAGCGCGGCGCGGAGCCGGTCCTCGGGAATCATGATGTCGCCGTGGACGCCCGTCACGGCGTGGAAGATGCCGAGCTCCGGCGTGCTGCTGAAACGCTCGCCCTCGGCGCCGGTGATCGGCTCGGCGGTCACCTCGAAGCGCAGCAGATGCCAGCCGCGCAGTCCGGACGCGAGCCGCGAGGCGGTGTCGGGCGCGCCCTGCCAGGAGAGCTCGGCACGCCAGGTGCCGGGCGCGATGGGCTGACGGATCCAGTCCAGGCTCACGCGCTGGCCGAGCACGCCGGCCACGGCCCACTCGACGTGCGGGCAGAGTGCGCGCGGCGCGGAGTGCACATACAGAACTCCACGAGTCGTCACCGGACCTCCATTGTGGGCGAGGGACGCCTTCCCCAGCGGTCTCGTGCCACGTCCTGCAGGTACGTCTGATGACGGTATGTCCGGTATTTCTGTTATGGGCTGACGACTACCCATATCGCCTTGCGATAAACCACGGTGGGCCGCCTCGCACCGGACCGGTCGCCCACCACCGGGCGTGACCCCGGGGAGAAACGGTACCGCCGAACCCGGCCGCATGGGCCCGAGTCCGGCGGAACCACCCGGACGGCACAAGCCGGCCCGCCCGGGTGGTGATTGTCATGCTGACCGACAGTCGGACCAGCCGACCGCCCGTCCCGCTCAGCCGATGCGGACCAGCATCTTTCCGGTGTTCGCACCGCGCAGCATGCCGAGGAACGCGTCCACCGCGTGGTCGAAGCCGTCGACCACGGTCTCCTCGAAGCGGAGCCGGCCGTCCCGCAGCCAGCCGCCGACCTCGGCGACGAACTCCGGCTGCAGGTCGTAGTGGTCGGCGACCAGCATGCCGGTCAGGCTGAGCCGCTTGCCGATCGTCATCGCCAGGTTGCGCGGGGCCGCCGGCGGGGTGGTGTCGTTGTACTGGGCGATGGCGCCGCAGAGCACCGCGCGGCCGTGCAGCCGAAGCGCGCCGATCGCGGCCTCCAGGTGCTCGCCGCCGACGTTGTCGAAGTAGACGTCGATGCCCTCGGGCGCGGCCTTGGCCAGCTGCCCCGCGATGTCGCCGTTCTTGTAGTTGAAGGCGGCGTCGTAGCCGAACTCCTCGACCAGCCGACGGACCTTCTCGTCCGAGCCGGCGCTGCCGACGACCAGCGAGGCGCCGCGCAGCTTGGCCACCTGTCCGACGACGCTGCCCACCGCGCCGGCCGCGCCGGAGACGAAGACGACGTCGCCCTCCTGGAACCGGCCGACCCGCAGCAGGCCCGCATAGGCGGTCAGACCCGGCATGCCGAGGACGCCGAGGTAGGCCTGGAGCGGCGCGACCGAGCCGTCGACCTTGACCGCGTGCTGGGCCGGGACGTCGGCGTACTCGCGCCAGCCGAGCCCGTGCAGGACCGCGTCGCCGACCTCGAAGCCCTCGGCGGCGGAGGCGACGACCCGGCCGACCGCGCCGCCCTCCATGGCCCGGCCCAGCTGGAACGGCGGAGCATAGGACTTCACGTCGTTCATGCGCCCCCTCATGTAGGGGTCCACGCTCAGGTACTCGTTGCGGACCAGGATCCGGCCAGGCGCGGGGGCGCCGACGGGGGTCTCGACCAGTGCGAAGTCGGCGGCGGTGGGCCAGCCCTGCGGGCGGGCGGCCAGCTGCCACTCGCGGCCGGTGGCGGGGAGGGTCGGGGTCGGCTCAGTCATGGCGATTCTCTTTCGGCCTGAAACGTTGACTACCTCAAGCAACGGTGCGGGAAAAGGTTCAGCATGTCAAATATTCAGGTACCCTCGAAGCATGCACCCGCACACCCAGCCGTCCGAAACCGCCACCGACGCCGCCACCGTCGACCCGGTAGACCCCGCCGAGGACGGCGGAGACCCGCTCACCCAGGAGGTCGTCGAGCTGATGGCCGCCCTGGTCGGGGTCTTCCACAAGGAGTACGACGTGGCCGCCGCGGCACGTTCGCTCACCGGCGCCCAGGCCAAGGTGCTGGCCCTGCTCCGGCGCGGCCCGCTGCCCATGCGGCAGATCGCCCAGACGCTCGCCTGCGAGCCCTCCAACATCACCGGCATCGTCGACCGGCTGGAGGGACGCGGTCTGGTCGAGCGCCAGGCCGACCCCGAGGACCGCAGGGTCAAGCTCGTCGTCGCCACCGAGCCGGGCCGATCGGCCGCCGCCGAGCTGCGCGCGTCGCTGGGCTTCGCCCGTGAGCCGCTGGCCGCCCTCGACTCCGAGGAGCGGGCCCAGCTCCGCGATCTACTGCGGCGCATGCTGGTTCAGGCCCGGCATCAGGACTGATCACACTCCTGAAGGATGGAACCCCGCGCGCACGGGCAGCGTCTCACCAGCTATGCTGCGGCGAGCGGCCCAAATACAGGGCCGCTCGTGCTGATGTACGACTGGCGCGTCACAACGGGGCTGTAGCTCAGCCGGTTAGAGCAGGGGACTCATAATCCCTTGGTCGTGGGTTCGAGTCCCACCGGCCCCACTGAGTTCGACCTGGCAGTACGTTAGCGAAAAGGCTCCGCGGTGCATGCACCGCGGAGCCTTTTTCACCCAAAAGGAGCCGGCTCGCTCGAACGACGACGAGCGGCACCGAACGGTGCGTCACCTCAGCCGCGCAGCGCCGCCTCCACCCTGGCCATGGCGTCCTCCGCCGCCTCGGGGTCGGTGCGCAGGAACCCGTGGCCGCAGCCCGGATAGGCGACGAACACGTGCCGGTCACCGGCCTCGGCCAGCGCCGCGGCGATCTGCCGCTGCTCCCCGGGCCGGATGACGTGGTCCTCCTCCCCGACCAGGTAGAGCACCCGACCGGTGATCTTCGAGGTGCGCTCCAGGGTGGGCTCGGGACGGCTGAACGGCATCTCGGTGCCGGTGAGCCAGCCACCGTAGAAGACCGCCGCCACGGGCAGGTCGTAGGCGGTGGCGGCCAGGTAGGTGAAGTGGCCGCCGACGCTCAGTCCGAGCATTCCGGCCGGGCGCACGCCGAGTCCGCGCAGCCGCTCCAGAGCCGCGCCGGCGTCGGCGAGGACCCCCTCGCGGGTGAGCTGTGCCAGCAGTTCGAAGGCGTGGGTCCGCCCCTCGTCGTCGCGCGGGCACTCCGCGCCCGGCTCGATCCGGTGGTAGAAGTCCGGAGCCAGCGCGGTGAACCCGCGTGCCGCGAGGTCCTCGCAGACCTCCCGCACGTGGCCGTCGACCCCGAACAGCTCCATGGCGACGATCACGCCGGGGTGGTCGCCCGGCCCTTCGGGCCGGGCCAGGTACCCGCCCATCGGCGGGCCGTCGGGGACCGGGATCTCGATGCGCTCGGTGGTGATCATGTCTCGACGGTAGACCGCGGCCGGACCGGCGGACCAGACGGCGCCCATCCCGGTATCCCGAGCACCAGGCTGCCCGAACCGGGCACAGGCTCCGGGCGCTACCATGCAGCACGATTGTCCCACCAGACGACTGACACGAACTCAGAGCCCCTGGCGGGCAGACAGCTTGGGAACGAACGGGGGATTCCGACATGGCGGACCACACGGGGAGAGCCGACCGGCCGGCGGACCGGCAGCCGTCGCTGAACCTGCGCACCGACGTACCCCACTCGGCCCGGATGTACGACTACTACCTGGGCGGCAAGGACAACTTCCCGGCCGACCGGGCCGCCGCCGAACACGTGGTGAAGCTGCTCCCGACGGCCCCCGCCGGGGCGCGGGCCAACCGCAGGTTCCTCGGCAGGGCCGTCCGCTTCGCCGCCCGGGAGCTGGGCATCCGTCAGTTCCTCGACATCGGCACCGGCATCCCCTCGGCGAACAACACCCACGAGGTCGCCCAGTCGGTCGCGCCGGACGCCAGGGTGGTCTACGTCGACAACGACCCCATCGTGCTCACCCACGCCCGCGCCCTGCTGCGCGGCACGCAGGAGGGGCGCACCGCCTACCTCGACGCCGACTTCCGCGACCCGGAGAAGATCCTCGCCGCCGACGAGACCCGCGAACTGCTCGACTTCGGCAAGCCGGTCGCGCTTCTGACCGTCGCACTGCTGCACTTCGTCCCCGACAGCGACCAGCCGGGCCGCGTCCTGGCCCGGCTCGCCTCGGAACTCGCCCCGGGCAGCGTGCTGGTGCTCTCCCACATCACCGGCGACCTGCTCCCGCAGCAGGACCGCGCGGCGGGCGGCGACAGCGTGGTCCCGACCTACCGCAGTGCCGGGGTGCAGCTGGTGCCGCGCAGCCGCGCGCAGGTCGAGGCCTTCTTCAGCGGCTTCGATCTCTGCGAGCCCGGCATCGTGCCGGTCCACGAGTGGCGTCCGGACGGCGACCCGGAGGACGCGGCGCTCCCCCGGGCCCACGCGCACGCGTACGGAGCGGTCGGGCTCAAGCGCTGAGGGTCAGGCGCTGAGCGGTCCGCCCGGCACGCCTACATGCCGGGCGGAATCGACTTCGCCCGGCTGCGGACCTGGAGCCCTGTCACGATCTCGACCACGCCCATCACCAGCAGCCAGATCCCGGCGAAGACGGTCAGCACCGCGATCGAGGCGAACGGCGCGACCAGCACGACCACGCCGCCGATCGCGCTGACGACGCCCGCGAAGATCTGCCAGCCCCTGGCCGGCATGAACGGGTCGGAGATCGCCGCCATGGTGTGGGTGATGCCGCGGAAGAGCCAGCCGATGCCGATCCAGAGGGCCAGCAGCAGGATCGACTCCAGCTTGCCCCGGAAACAGAAAAGGCCCAGCAGGATCGAGAGCGTGCCGCTGATGAAGGCCATCACGCGCAGCGCGGTCGAGATATGCGTACCGAACGCCGCGACCAGCTGGAAAACGCCCGCGATCAGCAGGTAGACGCCGAACAGCACGCCCACGACGGTCAGCGTCACATGGGGCCAGACCAGCACGAAGACGCCCAGTGCCAGCGTGAGGACGCCCAGGACCAGCACGATCTGCCACGCACTGCGGGCGATCTGCTGAAGCGGGCCGGGCAGGGCTTCCCCGAGCGGGGGTTCCGAGGAGGGGTCCATGACCACCATCGTCGGAGAGAAGCGCCGCGGGCGCGCGGCGGAGAACGGCGGATGGCGCCGCGAGGAGAGGCTCCCCCAATTGGACTCGAACCAATAACCTGCCGATTAACAGTCGGCTGCTCTGCCAATTGAGCTATGGGGGATCGAACTTCGGTACTGCGGGGATCGTGCGTGGTACTGCGCTCCCCCAATTGGACTCGAACCAATAACCTGCCGATTAACAGTCGGCTGCTCTGCCAATTGAGCTATGGGGGATCGTTCGCCGCGGCCGCCCCGCCCCGGTGGACCGCGGCGGCGCTTGCTGCGGGTCATACATTAGCGCACGTGGGGGGGTGCTCCGCCAATCCATTGCGGTTCGGGGCCACGGGCCCGGGGTAGGCGCATGTGACGGGGCTCTCGCCGGCCCCCGGCGGCGTGCCGAGGAGGCGGCCCCCAGCGGCCCCGCCTAGGCTCCAGGTGAACAGCTGACGGGCAGCAGAGCCACGTAGGCAGAAGGGCGGAGGGTATGCGCAAGCTCACTTTCATCGCGGGCCTGGCCATCGGTTATGTGCTGGGCACGCGTGCGGGGCGGGAGCGGTACGAGCAACTGCGCAAGACGGCGCGCGACCTCTCGCAGACCTCCGCGGTGCAGTCCGCGACCCGGGGCGCGAAGCAGGCGGCGGGGAGCGCGGCCAACAAGGCCGGCCAGGCGGTGGCGGACCGGGTCGGCGACCGGCTGCCGAACTCGGTCACCGACCGCATCCCCTACCTGAGCAACCGGGGCGGGACGCTGGACGACTGGGACAGCCAGGGCTGACGTCCCGGCCGGACCCACCGGCGCGAACACACGCGTGGTGGTGGGTGGATGAGGCATGATCTCGGCATGGCCATCGCCGCGGGAATCGACTGCTCCGCCCAGTTCACGAAGATCGCCGTCTGCGACACCGACACCGGCGCGGTGCTGCGCGAGAGCCGCGCGCCGCACCCCGGCGTCCCCGCCGGTTCCGCACCGGCCGAGATCGATCCCCAGGCGTGGCTGCGCTCGCTCGGCGCGGCGGCCGAGGGCGGCGTACTGGAAGGCATCTCCGGCATCGGCGTCTCGGCCCAGCAGCAGGGCCTGATCGGCCTGGACGCCGGCGGCGTGCTGGTCAGGCCGGCGATGCTGCGCAACGACCCCCGCGCCGCGACCTCGGCGATCGCCCTGGTCGAGGAGCTGGGCGGCCCCGCTGCCTGGTCCCACGCGGTCGGCGCGGTCCCGCTGGCCTCCGCCACGGTCGCCAAGCTGCGCTGGCTCGCCGACCACGAGCCGCAGTCGGCGAAGCGGCTCGCCGAGGTGCTTCTCCCGCACGACTGGCTGGTGTGGCAACTGCTGGGCCAGTCCGCGCGCCGCACCACGGACCGCGGCGACGCCTCCGGCACCGGCTACTGGTCGACGGTCGAGGAGCGCTACCGCCCCGACCTCGCGGCCCTGGCCCTGGGCCACGAACTGCAGCAGTTCCCCACCGTCCTCGGTCCGGCCGAGGCCGCCGGGCACAGCCCGGAGGGCCTGCTGATCTCCGCGGGCACCGGCTCCACGATGGCCACGACGCTCGGCCTCGGCCTGGCGCCGGGCGACGCGATGGTCGCCCTCGGCAGCTCGGCGACGATCCACGCGGTGCACGAGGAGTCCCTGACGGACCCCTCGGTCGCCACCTACGCGGACGGCACCGGCCGCTACCTGGCCCAGATCGTCACCCTGAACGCCGCGCGGGTGCTCCGCGCGACGGCCCTGATGCTGGGCACGGACCTGCCCGGTCTGAGCGAGCTGGCCCTGAGGTCCACGCCCGGCGCGTACGGGCTGGTCCTGCTGCCGTTCCTGGAGGGCGAGCGCACGCCGCCGCTGCCGCACGCCGCGGGCACGTTGTCAGGGCTCCGGGTGGAGTCGATGAAGCCGGAGCACATGGCCCGCGCGGCCGTCGAGGGCATGCTGTGCGGCCTCGCCGACGCGCTGGACGCGCTGCGCGCGGCGGGCGTCCCGGTCCGCCGGGTCTTCCTCACCGGCCTGGCCGGCCGGCTCCCCGCTGTGCAGGCGGCTGCGCCGGGCATCTTCGGGGTCCCCGTCGTGGTCCCCGCCCAGGCCGAGTACGCGGCGATCGGCGCCGCCCGCCAGGTCGCCTGGGCGCTGGCGGGCACGCCCGAACCCCCGGCCTGGGAGCCTCCCACCCCGCACACCCTCCTCGACCCCACCGACGACGCCGCGGTCGGCGGCGCGGTCCGCGCCCAGTACCAGGCCACGCTGAAGCAGACCCACCCCGAACTCACCGCCTGACGCCAGCGCTGACGGCACATTGCAACCCCCAGGGGCGCGAGGAACTGCGCGACAAGCCACTGATGAGCAGGTGGTCCTCAACGTGCAGGGCCATCCGCGCAGGGTGGCTTGTCGCGCCCACGCGCCGGAGGCGCACATCGGCAGAGCCCCGCGCCCCCAGCGTGCCGCCACTGGGCCAATCAGTCCAGGTAGCCGCGGAGTTGGTCGGCGAAGGCGTGGTCGCGGAGTTTGTTCAGCGTCTTCGACTCGATCTGGCGGATGCGTTCCCGGGTGACGCCGAAGAGTCGGCCGATCTCCTCCAGCGTGCGCGGGCGGCCGTCCGCCAGGCCGTAGCGGAGCTGGACGACCTTGCGTTCGCGTTCGCCCAGCGTGTTGAGGACCGCCTCGAGATGCTCGCGCAATAGCAGGAAGGCCGCCGACTCCACCGGGGAGGCCGCGTCGCCGTCCTCGATGAGATCCCCCAGCGCGACGTCGTCCTCCTCCCCCACCGGCGCGTGCAGCGAGACCGGTTCCTGGGCCAGTCGCAGGACCTCCAGCACACGCTCCGGCGGCAGATCGAGAACCGCCGCCACATCGGCCGTGCTCGGCTCCGCGCCGCGTTCCTGGAGGAGCCGCCGCTGGACCCTGACCACCCGGTTGATCAGCTCGACCACGTGCACCGGCACCCTGATGGTGCGGGCCTGGTCCGCCAGCGCGCGGCTCATCGCCTGGCGGATCCACCACGTCGCGTACGTCGAGAACTTGTAGCCCCGCGCGTAGTCGAACTTCTCCACCGCGCGGATCAGCCCGAGATTGCCCTCCTGGACCAGGTCCAGCATGGTGAGGCCGCGGCCGACGTAGCGCTTGGCCACCGAGACGACCAGCCGCAGGTTGGCCTCGATCAGGCGGCGCTTGGCCATCCTGCCGCGCAGGATCAGCTGGTCGAGCTCGTCGGCGAGCTGGTCGTCGACGGTGTCGTGACGGAGCGCCAGGTACTCCTCGGCGAACAGGCCGGCCTCGACCCGGCGGGCGAGTTCGACCTCGTCCGCCGCCGTCAGCAGCGGAATGCGGCCGATCTCGCGCAGGTACTGGCGGAACAGGTCCGCCGAGGGTCCGCCGCTGTCGTCCAGCGAGGGCAGCGGCTCCTCCTCGACGGCTCGCAGGTCCTCACTGGTGGGGCCCTCGGGGGTGGGACCCTCGGCCGGAGGCGTCGGCGCCGGGTCCGCGTCGGCGGCGGGTGGGGAGGGGTCGCCCGCGGGGACCGGCTCCAGGGTGGGCGGTCGTGGAACGGGAACGGTCGAGGGGTAGAGGGCCGTGGCAACGTCCACGTCCATCCCTTCCGGCGCCGGAGGACGCCCCGGAGGAGGGGCCGACGCCTGCTGGGGAGCGGCGATCGGGACACGCGGCATCGGGACGCGGGGCGGTTCGTCGCCCTCCGTCCGGGAAGCCTGGGGCGCGGCGCCGCCGGGGTCGACGGGCCGCGACTGAGAGGAATCGGGCACCGAGAACCAGTGTGCGGCAGGGGCGGGGCCGCAGCAGAGACCCGTGCGGAGAGTTTCTGTGAAGGAGCGGTCACCCAGGGTGAAGAACGGCGGCCGTCAACCCTGCCGCGGACGCCCCGTCAGAGCGCTTCCGCGCCACGGGACCGCAGCGTCTGGCCGTACTGCTGCAGCATCCACAGCTCGCCCTGGACGGCCGCCAGCTGCTCGGGATCCGCGTTCGCACCCAGCCGCTGCAGCTGCCCGCGGCAGGCGGCCACCCGCCGCTCCACCGCCTGGAGCCGCAGCTTGACCAGGAACTCCCCGGCGTAGAGCGCGTCGGGGGCCCGCCGGGTGCGCACCGGCTCGACCGCGAGCTCGGTGATCAGGCCGCGCACGGCGTCGTCGGGCGCGACCTCGCGCAGCACGTCGACCCAGACGTCCGCGGCCAGCGCCCCCGCGGTGACGCCGCCGCCCGCCGTGATGGCGGCGCGCACGGCGGCGTAGGGCGGGGTGGGGAACTCCTCGGGCGCGAACGCGTCCAGCACCGGCGCGACCAGGGCGGGGAACTGCAGGGCCAGCTTGAGCAGTTCGCGTTCGACGAACTGGCCGGGGTTGCGCGGGTCGAGCCGGAACGCGGGCCGCTGCGGCGTGGCCGGCTGCGGCGCCTGCTCCTGCCGTCGCTGCTGCCCGGGGCCGCCCGACGCCTCGCGACGCGCCTCCCAGCGGGCGAGCTGGCCGACGCGACGCACCACGAACGGCTCGTCGAGGATGCCGAGCAGCCCGGCCAGCCGGACCGCGTACTCGTGCTGGATCGAGCGGTCCCTGATCCGGGCCACGATCGGCGCGGACTGCTCCAGCGCGGCGGCGCGCCCCTCGGCCGTGTCGAGGTTGTGGCTGCCGACGGCCGCCTTGATGGCGAACTCGAAGAGCGGGACCGGGTGTTCGATCAGGTTGCGGACCGCTTCGTCGCCCTCGGCGATGCGCAGCTCGCACGGGTCCATGCCGCCGGGGCTGACCGCGATGGAGGTCCGCGCGGCGAACTTCTGGTCGTCCTCGAAGGCCCGCAGCGCGGCCTTCTGGCCGGCCGCGTCGCCGTCGAAGGTGAAGACCACCTCGCCCTTCCAGGCCGAGGTGTCCATCAGCAGCCGGCGCAGGATCTTGATGTGGTCCTCGCCGAAGGCGGTGCCGCAGGTGGCCACCGCCGAGGTGACCCCGGCCAGATGACAGGCCATCACATCCGTGTAGCCCTCGACCACCACGGCCCGGCCGGACTTGGCGATCTCCTTCTTGGCAAGCTCGATCCCGTACAGCACGTGGGACTTCTTGTAGAGCGGGGTCTCCGGGGTGTTGAGGTACTTGGGCCCGTTGTCGTCCTCGCGCAGTCGACGCGCGCCGAAGCCGACGACCTCGCCGGTCAGATCCCTGATCGGCCAGATCAGCCGGGCGCGGAAGCGGTCCATCGGGCCGCGCCTGCCCTCCGAGCAGATGCCGGACAGCAGCAGTTCACGGTCGGTGTAGCCCTTGCCGCGCAGCAGCCGGGTGAGGTTCTCGAAGCCCGCGGGCGCGTAGCCGACGCCGAAGTGGGCGGCGGCCTCGCGCTCGAAGCCGCGCTCCTTGAGGAAGCGCCGGCCGATCTCGGCCTCGGGGCTGTTCAGCTGTTCCTGGAACCAGGCGGCGGCCAGCTTGTTGATCTCCAGCAGGCGCGTGCGCTCGCCCTGCTGGCGGCCGGGGACGTAGGAGCCGCCCTCGTACCGCAGCGTGATGCCGACCGAGGGGGCGAGCCGCTCCACCGTCTCCACGAAGGAGAGGTGTTCGATCTTCATCACGAAGCCGATGGTGTCGCCGCTCTCCTGGCAGCCGAAGCAGTTGTAGACGCCCTTGCTGGGGTTCACGTAGAAGGAGGCGGACTTCTCGTCGTGGAACGGGCACAGCCCCTTGAGCTGACCGCCGCCGCCGTTGGCGAGCTGGACGTACTCGCCGACGACAGCGTCGATCCGCAGCGCGGTCTTCACCGCCTGCACGTCCTCGTCCTTGATGCGTCCCGCCACGACCAGCAGTCTACGGTGGCACCAGGACAATCAGCGGACGCGTGAACCTGCCGCGGGGACTACTCCTCCAGCAGCCGCTCCAGCGGGACCGAGGGGTCGGCCAGCCGCTCGGGGTCGACCGGTCGGCGGGAGCGGACCAGGGCCTGGATCGGCGCCGTGACGTCCCACACGTTCACGTTCATGCCCGCAAGCACCCGGCCGTCGCTCGCCTGCCAGAAGGCCAGGAACTCGCGCTTGCCCGCGTCACCCCTGACCACCACCCGCTCGTAGCCGCCGGGCGCGGCGAAGCCCGAGTACTCCATGCCCAGGTCGTACTGGTCGGAGTAGAAGTAGGGCACGCGGTCGTAGACGACCTCCTGGCCCAGCATCGAGCGCGCCGCCGCCGGTCCGCCGTTCAGCGCGTTCGCCCAGTGCTCCACCCGCAGGCGGCGCTCGAAGAGCGGATGCCAGGCGCCTGCGACGTCGCCGGCCGCGAAGACGGCCGGGTCGGAGCTGCGCAGCGCCGCGTCGACGGCGATGCCGCCGCCCTCCTCGCGCGGCGCCAGCTCCAGACCGGCCTGCTCGGCCAGGGCCGTCTCCGGGGCCGCGCCGATGCCGATGAGCACCGCGTGCGCGGGGTGCTCCTGACCGTCGTCGGTGTGGGCCGCCAGCACCATGCCGTCCCGGCCCTCGATCTCGGTGACCGTGGCGCCGAAGTGGAACTTCACCCCCCGCTCCTGGTGCAGCTCGGCGAAGAACGTGCCCAGCTCAGGGCCGAGCGCGGCCTGCAACGGCGTCGACTGCGGCTCCACGACGGTGACCTCGGCCCCGTAGGCGCGCGCGGCGGCCGCCGCCTCCAGACCGATCCAGCCCGCGCCGACCACCACCAGGGTGCCGTTCTCCCTGCCCAGCGTCTGCAGCGTCGCCCGCAGCCGCTCGGAGTCCGCCACCCGGCGCAGGTAGTGGACGCCGCCCAGGTCCGCTCCGGGGATGTCCAGCTGCCGGGGCGCGGAGCCGGTCGCCAGCAGCAGCCGGTCGTAACCGATCACGCCGCCGTCCCCGCCGAGCCTGAGCTCGCGCGTGCCCCGGTCCAGGCCGACCACCGGCGAGCCGAGGTGCAGTTCCACGTCGTGGGCCGCGTACCAGGCGGAGTCGTGCACGAAGAGCTCGGACCGCTCGGTGCTCCCGGCCAGGTAGCCCTTGGAGAGCGGCGGACGCTCGTAGGGCTGGTCGCGCTCGGCGCCGAGCAGTATCACCCGCCCGGTGAAGCCCTCCGCACGCAAGGTCTCCGCCGCTTTTGCGCCGGCCAGTCCGGCCCCGACGATCGCCATCGTCGCGTGCGCGTCCGCCATGTCCTGTTCTCCTCTGTCGGCTCGCTCGGTGCTCGTCCCACTGACCCGCCGTACCGCTCGTCCCGCCGTACGCCGGACTCGCCCGCCCCGTGCCCGGGTACTCCGTGCACGGGTGCTCCTGCGAGCCTCCCGCATGGCCACCCCGAGGTGAAGAGGGCGTCGCTGATCATTCGTCACAACGAGTGCCGGGACCTCGTGAAGTGACGGATCTCAGGCGGGCCTGCCGAGGGCCCGGTATCGTGCGAGCGCCGAGGCGTCGGTCAAGGTGGCGATCTGGTCGATGACGGCGCGCAGCCGGCCCGCGTCGTCCGAGGCCTCCTCGTAGAGGGTGCGGAAGACCGGGTCGAGCCCCTCCGGCGCCGAGGCGACCAGGGCCTCGGCCAGCTCGCCGATCACCACGCGCTGCCGACGGCGCAGCAGCTCCTGGTCGTCGCGCTGCATGACGTAGCGGTCGGCCACCGCCTTGAGCACCGCGCACTCCAGCCGCACCTCGCGGGGCACGATCAGGTCCGCGCGGTAACGGGTCAGCGGACCAGGGCCGTACGCGGCGCGCGTGGCCGTCTCGGCGGCCGTGCAGAAGCGCCCGATCAGCTGGCTGGTCATGTCCTTGAGCCCGGCCCGGTCCCTGGCGGAGCCGTCGTAGCGGTGCGGCCACCACTCCTCGGCCCGCAGCCGGTCCAGCGCGTCGGCGAACTCGTCCGGCTCCGCCCCGCGCGCGTACCGGGCGGCGACCTCGCACAGCTCGGCCCGCTCGGCGCCGGAGGCCAGCGCGGTCGGGTCGAGATGGCCGGCGTGCAGGCCGTCCTCCACGTCGTGCACCGAGTAGGCGACGTCGTCGGACCAGTCCATCACCTGGGCCTCGAAACAGCGCCGGTGCGGCGGCGCGCCCTGCCGCAGCCAGGCGAAGACGGCGTGGTCGTCCTCGTAGACGCCGTACTTGTTGGGCAGTTCCGGGTGCTCGCCGCGTTGCCAGGGGTACTTGGTGGCGGCGTCCAGCGCCGCCCGGGTGAGGTTCAGACCGACGCTGATGGGCCGGCCGCCCTCCTCCACGTGCGGCACGAAGCGCTTGGGCTCCAGCCGGGTGAGGATGCGCAGGCTCTGCGCGTTGCCCTCGAAGCCGCCGCAGGCCTCCGCGGCCACGTCGAGCGCCTCCTCGCCGTTGTGGCCGAAGGGCGGGTGGCCGATGTCGTGCGCCAGGCAGGCCGTCTCGACGAGATCGGGATCGCAGCCGAAGGCCGCGCCCAGCTCCCGCCCGACCTGGGCGCACTCGAGCGAATGGGTGAGCCTGGTCCGCGGGAAGTCGCTCTCCAGCGGGGCGACGACCTGCGTCGTCCCGGCCAGCCTGCGCAGCGCGGCCGAGTGCAGCACCCGCGCCCGGTCGCGCTGGAACGCGGTGCGACCGGGACGCTTGTCGGGCTCCTCCACCCAACGCGCCTGCGCGGCGGGGCTGTAGCTGGTGACCTGCGCGGTTTCGTCCATTCCCGCCACGGTAACGCCAGGGACCGACACGACGGGGCAGGCTCGCAGTCAGCGGCTCATCCGCGGGTCGAACGGACCCGCAGCAGCCGCCGCCAGCGCGGCAGCTCGGTGCCGCAGCAGACCAGCGCGAGGAGGGTGAGCAGCACCGCGGCCCAGCGCGGGAAGAGCAGCCAGGCGGCGGCGACCGCGCCGCCGAGCTCGGCCAGGACCATGAGCACGGTGACCCATCCGGGCACCGCGACGACGGTCCCCGGCTTGTCCCCCGGCGTCTGCAGCACGGCGGGGACGCCGATCAGCAGCACGTCCACGCCGACGGCGAGGAGGATCGAGTGCGGCCAGAGCGCGATCGGCAGACCGACCCAGCCGACCAGCTCCAGCCCGGCCCGCAACGCGGACGCGTACCGCGGTTCCGCGTGGGACGCACCGCTCCCGACGCCACTGACACCGACGCCACTGCCCCCGACGGCGCCGCTCTCCGCGGTGCTGCTCTCCGCCATGCTGACTCCCCCTCGATCACGGCACTGCGTGGATGCTAGGGGCGGCTTCGGACGTCTGTCGACGGAGCGGGCGCCTGCCGCTCCTTCGGGCGCCGCCGTCAGGGTGAGGCGGTCGCCGAGGACGAGGCCGAGGGCGGCGCGGACGACGTCGCGGGGGCCGAGGGCGATCCCGCGCTCACCGCCCGGAGGTAGAGCGCCTGGGCCCGCGGGCCGAAGGCGGCCGCGTAGGAGACGTCGTCGGAGTCGCCGCCCTCCTGGTAGCCGCCTATCACTCCGAGCAGGGTTCCCAGGCCGCTCACCGGGTCGATGTCGCGCAGCAGCGGGCCGCCGCTGGTGCCGTCGGTGAAGCCGGTGCAGTCGAACTCCGACTGCGTCGCCGAATAGGCCGTCAGGGTGTTGAGGCAGGAGATCGGCCGGTCCGTGCCGCCCGGGTAGCCGATCACTCCCACGGTCACCGGTCGCGTCGCGTCGAAGGCGATCCGCTCCGCGCCGACGACGTCCTCGATCCGCGCCGCAGCGTCGCCGTCCTTGTGCACGACCAGGAAGGCGAAGTCGGAGTCAGGGTCGCTGTTCGCGGCCCAGTGCGGGTCGATCAGGATCGAGGAGGACCGCCAGACCCCGAAGGGCTGCTGTCCGTCGTGGTAGCCGGGCACGAAGAGGACCGGGGCGGCCGTGGGCGAGCCCTGGGCGGGGTCGCTCAGGCAGTGCGCCGCGGTGGCGATCACGTCGCCGCCGGGGGAGTCGACCACGCTCGCGGTGCAGTAGTGGTGGCCGAGGCCCGAGCCCTCGGGAACGAAGAGCGTGCCGATCGCCGGCAGGCCGAGGAACTCGGCGCTGTGGCCGAGAGGCACCGCGTGCTTTCCTGCCAGTGACGTCGGGACAGCGGCGGAAGGACCTGGGATACTCCGTCGTGCACCGGTTGACCCGCTTGCCCCGCTTTTGCCCGTTCCGTCGGGTCGGCCCTCGGCCACCGAGGGGCCCGCGCCCGACGCGCCCGTCCCTCCGTGAACCAGTACGAGCAGAAAACAGGCAAGGAAGGCCAGCGCTCCCACAGAGCGCGATGCTCGTCGCAGCTGTGCTCCGTTCACCCGACGGATCATAGGCAGAGCCCACCGGGACCTGTCGAGCGGCGCGACGCGCCCGACTCGGGGTTCTTCGACAGTTCTGTCACGAACGTCCAGGTAAGAGCCTCACCACACCAAGCGTCGCTAGCCTGCAAATAGCATGAAGCCGCCTGCGACGCCCACCGCCGGCGGACATCCCTGAACAGCGGGCTGTCCGTAATCCCGAAAGCGAAGAAACAAGAGATCCAGACGTGAGCCTCACCGGAACAGCGTTCTTCTATCTGCTCATCGCGGCGACGGTGGTCGCGGTGGCAGGCACCATGCTCCTGTGGGGGCTGGTCCGTGGGCCGCAGTGGCTTCGCTGGCTCAGCCGTCTGCTCATGATCGGGTTCTGCCAGCTGACCGCGATCGCGGTGGTCGCGGTCTGGATCAACAACGCCAACGGCCTCTACACCTCGTGGGCCGACCTGTTCGGCCAGCAGCAGCCCGACACCATCCCGGTCGCGAGCGCCGACGGCAAGCACGGTCTCACCTTCATCAACGACCGGGCCGGGTTCCGGCGCACCGGCTTCCACGGCGCGGCGTCCGGCATGTCCGGCGAGATGCTCGTCTGGACCCCGCCCCAGTACGACGACCCGCAGTACCGCGGCTACGACTTCCCGGTGATCATGCTGATTCCCGGCTACCCGGGCAGCCCCTGGTCCTGGATCGGCGGCGGCGACATGCCGGGCGCGCTGGAGAAGATGATGGCGAACGGCACGCTCAAGCCGTCCATAGTGGTCATCCCGAGCATCACCCCCGGCGGAGTGAACACGGACTGCACCGACGTCGGTAAGAACAAGAACGGCACCTGGGTGGGCGTCGACGTGCCCAACATGATCAAGAGCCAGTTCCGGGCCCTCAAGAACCCGCACGCCTGGGGCGTGGTCGGTTACTCCACCGGGGGCTACTGCGCGCCGAAGCTCGCGCTGGAGTACCCGGGCACCTTCGCCTCCGCCGTGGGCCTCAGCCCCGACGACTTCCGCGGCGACCCCGGCACCATCCGCGACCCGAAGGTGCGGGCCCTGGAGAACCCGCTGGCCCTCGCCCAGCGGGCGAAGAACGCCGACGTGCAGATCCTGCTGGCCACGTCCAAGAGCGACAAGTTCAGCACCCCGGCGAACTCGGAGTCGCTCCGCAAGGCCGTGAAGTGGCCGGTGCAGATGCCGCCGCCGATCGTGCTGAAGGACGGCGGCCACAACTGGAACACCTGGATGGGGCTCTATCCGGTGATCTTCCCCTGGCTGAACGACCAGCTCATGTCCCCGCAGACGGCGCCGGCCCCGACCGGCTCCCCCAGCCCCTCCACGCCCTCCCCGGTCGTGAAGGCGGCCACCACCGCCGTCGGCCTGGGCATCGAGACCACGGCCGAGAGGCGCGGCTGACGCGGGTGCGCGGGGCGCGGGGGCGCCGCACCGCGGCTACTCGTCGCGGTCGCCGTGCTCGGCCAGGAACTCCTCGAAGGCGCGGCCGAGCTCGTCGGCGGACGGCAGATCGACCGGCTCTGCCAGCAGGTTCTCCCGATCCGCCGCGCCGGCGACGGCGTCGTACTGCTGCTCCAGGCCCAGGATCGCGCCGCGCAGCTCCGCGTCGCCCTCGGAGATCTGCTGGTCGATGTCGGCGCGCACCTCGTCCATCCGCTCACGCAGGCCCGTGCCCGGCAGCATCAGCCCGGTGGCGGACTGCACCGCCTCCAGCGCGGCCACGGCCGCCTGCGGGTAGGGCGTCCGCGCCAGGTAGTGCGGGACGTGCGCGGCGAAACCGATGACGCCGTGCCCGGCCTCGTCCAGGCGGTACTCCAGCATCGCCCCGGCGCTGGCGGGCACCTGGACCTTCTCGAACCAGCGCGGGTGCGTGCCGAGCAGCTCCTTGCGGTTGCCGTGCGGCGTCAGGCCGACCGGGCGGGTGTGCGGGACGCCCATGGGGACGCCGTGGAAGGTCACGGACAGCCGCACGCCGAGGCGCTCCACGACGTCCCTGACGGCCGCGGCGAAGCGCTCCCACTCCACGTCGGGCTCGGGGCCGGTCAGCAGCAGGAAGGGGGCTCCCACGGCGTCGTGGACCAGGTGCAGGTCGATCGTCGGGGCCTGGTAGGACGCCCAGTGGTCGTGGTCGAAGACCATCGCCGGCCGACGCGCCCGGTAGTCCACCAGACGGTCCGCGTCGAAGCGCGCGACGAGCCTGCGCTCCGGGTCCTCCAGCAGCTCGGCGACGATCTGCTCACCGGTCTCCCCGGCGTCCATGAAGCCCTCGAAGAAGTGCAGCAGGATCGAGGCGTCCGCAGCCAGCTCCTCGGCGTCCGGCTCGAATGCGTACAGCCCCTGCGGTTCCAGCACCTGCGCTCCACTCCATGGTCTGTGGCCTGTGAGAACGGGCCCTGTCGGAAGCCGTGGGAAACAGCTTCTTCTACCCTGCTTCCAGCATCCCGGAACGTGCGTTCATTCCCCAACTCGGTGCGCGAACGGCGCCCGCGCGCCCCTCGAACACGCCGTGCACGACGGAAACGCGCGGCTGGGGTGACTTAGCCCCCCGCGCCGGGTATGGTCCTCTCGCTGCACTCCACTCTCGAGAACCCGTACGCTTCGTGGAGACGCCGCACAACCCTCGCTTCGCACCTTGCCTTCACCTGGCCGCCCGCTGTCCTTCGCGCTCTCGTTTCCTCCTCGGCCATCTTTCGGACACACACTGTCCCCTCGCTCCCATGCGCCGCACGGCGAACGCGATCCGTCGCCGTGCCCAAAAGCGCCGGGGTGCACATCTCCCGACCCCACCCGCCGAAGGACCTTAGGCCAAGTGCCCGTACCCGTCTTCCTCTGCGGCCGCACTGTGCGGCTGGAGCCGCTCGCCGAGCGGCACATCGATGCTTTGGTCGCGGCTGCGGCCGAGGACCGCAGCAGCTATGCCTTCACGCCGGTTCCCCACGGCGTCGAGGCGACGGAACGTTACGTCAACGATGCGCTGGCCGCCCAGGCGGCGGGCCGGGCGCTTCCCTTCGCCACCGTGAGAGCCGCCGACGGAGTGGTGGTCGGCTCTACCCGGTTCCTCGAGCTCGACTACTGGCAGGGCCCGGTCATCTGGCCGCCGGCCCCGCGCGGCCCGGTGGGAGATCCGCTGACGGCGATCCCGGACGCGACGGAGATCGGCGCGACCTGGCTCTCCGCGCGGGCGCAGGGCACGGGCATCAACACCGAGGCCAAGCTGCTGATGCTGCGTCACGCGTTCGAGACGTGGGGCGTGCGCCGGGTCTCCATGCGCGCCGACGCCCGCAACGTGCGCTCGCGCGCGGCGATCGAACGCCTCGGCGCGGTCCTGGAGGGCGTGCACCGGATGCACACCCGCGGCCTGGACGGCATGGTCCGCGGGACGGCGTTCTACAGCATCCTCGACGAGGAGTGGCCGACCGCTCGCGCCTCCCTCGAACGCCGCGTCCTGGCCGGCCCGACCCCCGTCCTCAACTCCCGCCCGCTCATCTCGGCATAGCCGAACCTCTCAGCAGAGGCACGGTTGCACTGTCAGCGGGTTCGCCGCCCGAGGCGGTGCAACTAGCCCTCGACGACCACGGTGACCGTCCAGGTCGCCGCGCCGGAGGCGGTCGCGCTGCTGAGGGTGGCCGTGCCGTCCGTCGCGCCGACGAACATGGCCGGGGTGACGCCCAGGGGCGCGGTCATCACACCGGTGTTCGCCGGGGCCAGCACGCCGCCCGCTCCGGAGGCGTGGACCGGTCGCCACTGGCTGCCCTTCGTCGCGGTCAGGAACACGTCCAGCCGCTGCCCCCTCGGCAGGCAGTAGGCCCCGGTCTGTTGCTCCGTCAACATCCCTGCCGAGTGCGGCAGCGAGCCCTCCGGCAGCTTCTCGCACGCCGGTGCCGGGGCAGCGGCAACCGTCGTCGAGGACGCCTGGCGGGGCGGCGCCGCGCTGTCACAACCCGCCAGGGCGGCAAGCAGAGCGGCCGCTGCCGCCGCACGCAGGGCTCCGGCCTTGGCTCGGGTCACCGTGGGGTTCCTCTCCTCGGGAATGGCCAGAGGCCGAGCCCGGCCCGGGGAGGGTGTCGGGGTCGGCCTCTGGAGCACCTGGATCTCAGTGCTGGTTGCTCGCGCTGGTGTAGGAGATCACACAGCCGCCCGCACCGCCGTTGAAGTTGTTGCTCCACAGCGACTGCACCGCGAAGTTCGCGCCGTTCAGGCTGACGATGCTCGACGCACCCTGGCCGCTGGAGATCCAGGCGCACTTGTCGCCGTTCTCCGCGCCCGAGCTGTCCACCCAGCCGCTGCTCGGCGCGGGGTCGCTCACGGTCTCCGCGTACTCGTGGCCGCCCACGATGGTGACGCCCTCGGTCGCGCCGTTCACGCCGGAGGAGCCGGTGGCGACGAAGTTCGCTCCGCAGCTCGCGCCCGCATCGCTCTGGTAGGGCAGGTTGGTGAACGGCAGGTCCGCGCCGCTGCTGGTCGTGGTGTGGTCGTGCCAGGCGCACCACTGCGTCTTGAAGCCCGAGGGCGAGACGCCGTGCGGCAGGTCGACGACGACCTGGACGTTGTCGCCGGAGATGCCGAAGTGGGCCGCGGCCTTCTTCGCCTCCGCGGCGATCGCCGAGCTGCTCGGCCTGCTCGGCGTCTTGGCCGAGCTGTCCAGCCAGGTTCCGCCCAGCATGTTCGAGGAGGCGTGGCCCACCGGCGTGCCCGCGCCGTTGCACTGGGTCGTGCCGACGGCCACTCCCTGGCAGTACTGGGTCGTGGAGGTGGACCAGGTGTCACCGCTGCCGTAGAGGTGCTGGAAGAAGCTCGACTGCAGGGGCACCTCGCCCGAGGGGTCGTTGGTGACCGAGGAGGTCCCCCACTGGTTGCCCCAGTAGACGATGTAGACGTGCGGGCTGGCGACGATGTTGCCGCCCCCGTACGCCAGGTTGTTCCCCGCGGCCGCCGCGGCCGCGGCCTTGTGGGCGTTCATGTGGTGGGGCGCGATCTCGCTCGCGCCGGCCGGCGCGGAGGCGAGGAGGCCTGCGGCGGCGAGCGCGGTGGCGCAGCCTGCGACAAGAGCGGAACGAAGCACGGTGGTGCCCTTCTCGATGGGGGAACGGGAGGGCTGTGCGACGCCGCGGGCCAGGCGGCTGAGTGGTGACACCACGTCGAAGGGTTGCTCTGGTGCTCCGAGACGTTAGTGATCTGACACCGGACGTTCAAGAGCACGTCGACCGGCTCAGAGCGAACTCTGAGCCGGTGGTAACAAAGTGTCAGCAATCCGAAACATACGACGTCACCGCACGAAGCCGGGGCGGGAACGGACGCCGTTGTCCGTTCCCGCCCCGGCGGGAGTCCGCTGCGGCTACTCTGCGCCGAGCTCCGCAGCGGACGTGTGGTGCGGGCAGCGCCCCCTCCGTCCTTGCATCAACACATCCTTGGTCGGGGACGGTGACGTTCGAAGGGGGGTTCCCTCGCGCTGGCACCCGGTGAGGGACCGGGTGAGGGTATGTCAGCGCGAGTCGCTGCCCGCCGTCTCGATGGCGGCGCGGCCTGCCTCCAGGCGCGCCACCGGGATCCGGAAGGGAGAGCAGGACACGTAGTCCAGCCCGACCTCGTGGAAGAAGTGGACCGAGTCCGGGTCCCCGCCGTGCTCGCCGCAGACGCCGAGCTTCAGTTCGGGGCGGGTCTTCCTGCCCTCCACCGCGGCGTGCCTGACCAGCGAGCCGACGCCGTCGCGGTCGATGGTCTCGAACGGGGAGACCCCGAAGATGCCCTTCTCCAGGTAGGCGGTGAAGAAGCTGGCCTCGACGTCGTCGCGGCTGAAGCCCCAGACCGTCTGGGTCAGGTCGTTGGTGCCGAAGCTGAAGAACTCGGCGGCCTCGGCGATCTGACCGGCGGTGACCGCGGCACGCGGCAGCTCGATCATCGTGCCGAGCGAGATCTTCAGGTCGACCCCGGTCGCGGCCTGGACCTCGGCGAGGACCTTCTCCGCGTCCTCACGCACTATCTCCAGCTCCTGGACCGTGCCCACGAGCGGGATCATGATCTCGGCACGGGGGTCGCCGCCGCTGAGCTTGCGCTCGGCCGCGGCCTCGGCGATCGCCCGGACCTGCATCGAGAAGAGGCCGGGGATGACCAGACCGAGGCGGACGCCGCGCAGACCCAGCATCGGGTTCTGCTCGTGCAGCCGGTGCACGGCCTGGAGCAGACGCAGGTCGTTCTCGTTCGGGTCCTTGCGGGCCTCGGCGAGCGCGACGCGCACGGAGAGCTCGGTGATGTCGGGCAGGAACTCGTGCAGCGGCGGGTCCAGCAGGCGGACCGTCACCGGCAGGCCGTCCATCGCGGTGAAGAGCTCGACGAAGTCGGTCTTCTGCAGCGGCAGCAGGACGGAGAGCGCGGCCTCGCGGTCGGCGTCGTTGTCGGCCAGGATCAGCCGCTCGACGGACTTGCGGCGCTCCTCGCCGAGGAACATGTGCTCGGTGCGGCACAGGCCGATGCCCTGGGCGCCGTAGCGGCGGGCGCGGTTCGCGTCCTCGGCGTTGTCGGCGTTGGCGCGGACCCGCAGGCGGCGGACCGAGTCGGCGTGCGACATGAGGCGGTGGACCGCGCGCACCAGGCCGCCCTCCTCGTCGGCGCCGGCGTGCAGGGTGCCCTCGAAGTACTCGACGACCGGGCTCGGTACGACGGGTACCTCGCCGAGGTAGACCTTGCCGGTGGAACCGTCGATGGAGATCAGGTCGCCCTCCTCGACGACCCGCCCGTCGGCGGTGGTGAAGCGGCGCTTCTTGGTGTCGACCTCGAGCTCCTCGGCGCCGCAGACACAGGTCTTGCCCATGCCGCGGGCGACGACGGCGGCGTGCGAGGTCTTGCCGCCGCGCGAGGTGAGGATGCCGTTGGCGGCGATCATGCCGTCCAGGTCGTCCGGGTTGGTCTCGCGGCGGACCAGGATGACCTGCTCGCCGGAGCGGGACCACTTGACCGCGGTGTACGAGTCGAAGACGGCCTTGCCGACGGCGGCGCCCGGCGAGGCGGCGATGCCCCAGCCGATCCGCTCGGTCTTCGCCTGGTCGTCGAAGCGCGGGAACATCAGCTGCGCCAACTGCGCGCCGTTGACCCGGTGCAGCGCCTCGTCCAGGTCGATCAGGCCCTGGTCGACCAGCTGGATCGCGATGCGGAACGCGGCGGCGGCGGTGCGCTTGCCGACGCGGGTCTGCAGCATCCAGAGCTTGCCGCGCTCGATGGTGAACTCGATGTCGCAGAGGTCGCGGTAGTGGTTCTCGAGCGTGGCCATGATCGCCATCAGCTCGTCGTAGGACTTCTTGTCGAGCTGCTCGAGCTCGGCCAGCGGCACCGTGTTGCGGATGCCGGCGACGACGTCCTCGCCCTGGGCGTTGGACAGGTAGTCGCCGTAGACGCCCTGGTGGCCCGAGGCGGGGTCGCGGGTGAAGGCGACGCCGGTGCCGGAGTCCTCGCCGAGGTTCCCGAAGACCATGGAGCAGATGTTGACCGCGGTGGCCAGGTCGTGCGGGATGCGCTCCTGGCGGCGGTAGAGCTTGGCCCGGTCGCTGTTCCAGGAGTCGAAGACCGCGTGGACGGCGAGGTCCATCTGCTCGCGCGGGTCCTGCGGGAAGTCGCGCCCGGTGTGGTCCTTGACGATCTTCTTGAAGGTGACGACCAGGGCCTTGAGGTCCTTGGCGTCCAGATCGAGGTCGTTCGCGGTGCCCTTGGCCCGCTTGACCTCGTCCAGGGCCTCCTCGAAGAGCTCGCCCTCGACACCGAGCACGGTCTTGCCGAACATCTGCACGAGGCGCCGGTAGGAGTCCCAGGCGAACCGCTCGTTGCCGCTCTGCTGCACCAGGCCGACCACCGAGGCGTCGGAGAGGCCGATGTTGAGCACCGTGTCCATCATGCCGGGCATGGAGAACTTGGCCCCGGACCGGACCGAGACGAGAAGCGGGTCGGCGGCGTCGCCGAGCTTCTTGCCCATGGCCTCCTCCAGCGCGACGAGGTGCGCACTCACCTCGTCACGCAGCGAGTCCGGCTCGGAGCCGGTCTCGAGGTAGACCTTGCAGGCCTCCGTGGTGATGGTGAACCCCGGAGGGACGGGGAGCCCGAGGTTGGTCATCTCGGCGAGGTTGGCGCCCTTACCGCCGAGAAGATCCTTGAGATCTTTGTTGCCCTCGGTGAAGTCGAAGACGAACTTTTCCAACTTGCCCTGAGTGGCCACGAGCCGGTCTCCTGCCGCACGGTTGCCCTGACGCCGGAGAACATACCCAGATCAAAGGCGGTTGGCTGCCCCCACTAGGCCGTCAGTGGCTGGTACCGACGGGTAACCAGCGAGATCGAAAGCTCGGATTCGGGCTTCGCCTGCGAAAGTAAAATCGTCGCCCTGACGCTAGCGCGTGTTCAGAGGTTGAACGCGGGGAAACCAGAAGATCACAGAAACCCGCCGCGCACCACACGTACTGCGACGAACGGGTTGCCTTGACTTGATGCATTGGAGGCAAGCCGGGCGCGAGACCGGCGCACTCGTTCGGGAAGCGTTTCACACCCCACGCCACCTGCAGTTTTACGTCCTTCTGACGTAAAGTGACGGCGAATGTGGCCGGAGTCACGCCCGTTTTGGACGCCCGTCTCACCCCTCGTACGTACCGGGTCTCACCATCCGTCGCCCTGCGTCCACCCCGTGTTCCCGCCGGGGCGGTTCGCCTTCGTTTCCACGGCGGCCCGATCGGGCACCCTGACGTAAACCCCCGTTCACCACACCTGTCGGCAGCGCCGCCAACAACAGGTCCTCACCTGTAGTCGCGCAAGCGAGGACGGAGTCGTGCAATGCGAGGTCTACGCGCGTCGATCACCCTGATCCTGCCGCTGGTCGGCGCGGTCCTGCTCTGTGTGGCCCTGACCTGGGTTCTGGTCAGCCTCCCCTTCGGGCTGCTCCAGCACAGTGCACAGGCCAACGCCGGCAACGCCTTCAACGGCGCGGCCGCCGTCGGCAGCACCCTGGTGCTCTTCTTCATGGTCCGCACCCTGCGACTGCAGGAGCTCGAACAACGCGCGCAGCGCGAGGAGCTGCGGCTCCAGCGCGCCGTGCTCCAGGAACAGTGCGCGAAGACCGAAGCCACCAACAGCGAACTGCGGCGCACCTCGGAGGCCCTGCTGCGGGGCCTGCACATGGGTCTGATGCGGCTCGCCATGGAGGACGAGGAGATCGCCACGCTCTGGCCCAGTTGCTCCGCCGACGCCCCGCCGGGCCGCAACAAGCAGTACCTCTACATCAACCAGGTGATCTCGCTGCAGTACCTCGCGCTGGAGAGCGGCTACCCGCCCGCGATGATCGAGGCGAACCTGGCCGCCTTCTTCACCCAGCCCGTCTGGCGGGCGTTCTGGGAGGACACCCAGCCCGAACGGGCGACCCGCACCCCGCCCGGCACCCTGGAGGCCGACTTCTTCGTCATCGTCGAGCGGGCCTACCAGGCGGGAGCCGGCTCCGTGCCGCTCCACGGCCGCCGCGGCGAGCCCTCAGCCGACGGGCAGGTCCCGTCCGGCATGGACCAGCGTCTCGCGTGACACGACGACGATCCGTTCGTCCGCACCGCAGCCCGCGTCGTCGGGCAGCAGCCCGCGCAGCTGCTCCGTCATGTCCCGGCCGATCACCGCGAAGTCACCGTCGGCGAGCTCGAAGACATCGGGGCAGGTCGCCTCGGAGAGGCAACGCTCCTTCGGGGAACTGCCCAAGCGCCGAACGATCTCCACACTGTGCCTCTCCGCAGGAACTGTCTGCGCAGACGATGGCAGATCCCAGCCGGAACAGCGGCCCCAGGAGCCCCGACTCCCCCTAATGCGTGGATTAAATCAGCCGCCTGACGTATCCAGCTCCGCGTCGGCTGACGGAACGGCGCAGTCGTACGGGTCGTCCAGCCAGCCCTCGGGGAGCACCACACGGGCCGCGCCCGAGGTGCGGCCGCGGGGGCCGTCGGCGCTGTCCGGCCAGTGCTGGGCGGCGTCGATCCTGGAGAGGTGGTCCTCCAGCTCGGCCAGCGAGGAGACGGTGGCGAGGGCGTTGCGCAGCTCCGAGCCGACCGAGAAGCCCTTGGTGTACCAGGCCACGTGCTTGCGGAAGTCGACGACGCCGCGCTTCTCGTCGCCGATCCACTCCCCCAGCAGCTCGGCGTGGCGCACCATGGTGCGGGCCACGTAGCCGAAGTCGGGGCGGGCGTAGTCGACCTCGCCCTCGAAGACGCTGACCAGCTCCTTGAACAGCCACGGCCGCCCCAGGCAGCCGCGGCCGACGACCACGCCGTCGCAGCCGGTCTCGCGGACCATGCGGGCCGCGTCGTCGGCCGACCAGATGTCGCCGTTGCCGAGCACAGGGACGTGGGCGGGGACGATCTCGCGCAGGCGGGCGATCGCCGACCAGTCGGCCTCGCCGCTGTAGTGCTGGATCGCGGTGCGGCCGTGCAGGGCGATCGCGGCGACGCCCTCCTCCGCGCCGATCCGGCCGGCGTCGAGGTAGGTGATGTGGTCGTCGTCGATGCCCATCCGCATCTTCATGGTGACCGGCAGGTCGCCCGCGTTGCGGACGGCCTCGCGGAGGATCTCGCGGAGCAGGTTCCGCTTGTAGGGCAGGGCGGAGCCGCCGCCCTTGCGGGTGACCTTGGGGACCGGGCAGCCGAAGTTGAGGTCGATGTGGTCGGCCAGGTCCTCCTCGGCGATCATCTTCGCCGCGCGGCCGACGGTCTCCGGGTCCACGCCGTACAGCTGGACCGAGCGCGGCTGCTCGCTCGGGTCGAAGTGGATCAGCTGCATGGTCTTGGCGTTCCGCTCGACCAGGGCCCTGGTCGTGATCATCTCCGAGACGAACAGCCCCTTGCCCCCGCTCTGCTCGCGGCAGAGGGTGCGGAACGGCGCGTTGGTGATCCCCGCCATCGGCGCGAGCACGACGGGCGGCCACACCTCCAGCGCGCCGAGGCGCAACGGAGCTGCGGTGACGGTGTCCGTGATGCTCATCCGGGAAGATCCTCAGCGACGGGGGCGGGCCAGGGCGGCGCCCGGCGCGGACCGGGCAGAACCTCTATTGTCCCATCGCCGCCAGACGCTCCACGCGCTCCCTGGTCTGGGGGTCCGCCGGAACATAGGTGATCATGCGGTAACCGGGCCGCGGACCCAGCCACAGGTTGGTGTACTCGAAGTTCAGCAGACCCACCTCGGCGTTCAGGAAGCGCTTGGTGCCCTCCGAGGTGCCGGTCACGTCGTGGTGCTCCCAGTGCTCGACGAACTCGGGCGAGGCCAGTTGCAGCCGCTTGAGCAGCGACTTGTACTTCGGCTCCGCCACGTGCTCGGCGAGCGCGACCCGGAACTTGGCCACCATGTGCGGCACCGCCTGCTCCCAGTCGACCAGCAGCTCCCGCCAGCTCGGCTCGGTGAAGGCCAGCCAGAGGATGTTGCGCTCCTCGGGCGCGAAGCGCTCGAGACCGCCGCAGAGCCGGGAGTAGACGTCGTTGCAGCCGATCACGTCGAAGCGCGCGTTCAGCACCATCGCGGGCATCGGCGCGAGCTGGTCGAGGATCGCGCGGACCGTCGGGGTGACCACCGGGCACTCGCGCGGCGCGCCCGCCGGGTCCGCGGCGCCGGCCAGGGCGAACAGGTGCTGCCGCTCGACCTGGTCCAGCAGCAGCCCGCGCGCGATGGCGTCGAGGACCTGCCCGGACACCTGGATGTCCCGGGCCTGCTCCAGCCACGTGTACCAGGTGACCCCTACCGCGGCGAGCTGCGCGACCTCCTCGCGGCGCAGCCCCGGCGTCCGGCGGCGGCCGCCGCTGGGCAGGCCGACCTGCTCCGGCGAGATCCGCTCGCGGCGGCTGCGCAGGAACGCGGCCAGCTCGCGGCGGCGCAGGTCGCCGCGCCGCTCGGCGGTGGGGGCCGAGTGGACGAGTTCGAGGGGCGGAGTGGACGCGGCGGCTGTGGTCATGTATCCCAGGATGCGTCATCTCGCATCCCGTTGCCAGGTACTCCCGGTACCAGGATAACCAGACACTGGTACCAGGCTACGGCGCGGCGGACAGTAGTCCTCGTGAGCATCCAGAGCACACCTCCGCAGACCGCCGGGACACCCACCCGGGCCAACGTCCTGCCCCGCGTCATCCGCGTGGGCGACACCGCCCCCTCCGCCGCCGGCGCCACCTCCTCCGCCGCCAGGACCGCTCCCGCCCAGCCCCGGCTGAGCACCCTGGGCCTGGTCACCGTCCTGCTCGGCGCCTTCCTGCCGATGCTGGACTTCTTCATCGTCAACGTCGCGCTGCCGACCATCGACCGCGACCTCTCCGCCGGTCCGGCCACCCTGGAACTCTTCGTCGCCGGCTACGGCATCGCCTACGCGGTGCTGCTGGTCCTCGGCGGCCGCCTCGGCGACCTGTACGGGCGCAAGAAGCTCTTCGTCGCCGGCGCGCTCCTCTTCGGACTCACCTCGCTGGCCTGCGGGCTCGCGCCGACCGCCCTGGCGCTCGTCGTCGCCAGGGTCGCGCAGGGCGCGTCCGCCGCGCTGATGCTGCCGCAGGCGCTGGCCACCATCCAGGCCGCCACCGACGGCGAGCGCAAGGCCAAGGCCATGGGCATCTACGGCGCCGTGGGCGGGATCTCCGTCGTGATCGGCCAGGTGCTGGGCGGCGTACTGCTCTCCGCGAACCTGTTCGGCACCGGCTGGCGGTTCATCTTCCTGGTCAACGTGCCGGTCGCGCTGGCCGCCGTGCTGCTCGCCAGCCGCGCCGTCCCCGAGACCCGCTCGGCCAACCCGGCGCGCGTCGACGTCCCCGGCACCGTGCTCCTCGGCGCGGCCCTGCTCGCGCTGCTGGTCCCGCTGATGGAGGGCCGCTCACTGGGCTGGCCCGCCTGGACCTGGGTGCTGCTGGCCGCCTCGCCCTTCCTCTTCGGGGCCTTCGTGTCGGTCGAGCGCCGCGGCGAGCGGGCCGGTCAGGTTCCGCTGGTCCCGCTGTCGCTGCTGAAGCTGCGCGGGCTGCGGGTCGGCCTGACCATGGCGGTGCCGTTCTTCGCCGGCTTCGGCGGCTTCATGATGGTGATGGCCGTGGCGCTGCAGGTCGGCCTGCACGAGGGCCCGATCGCCTCCGGTCTGGCGATGGTCCCGATGGCGACCGGCTTCTTCGCCGCCTCGCTGGCCGGTCCCCGGCTGCTGAGCCGCTTCGGCTCCCGCGTCATCGTGACCGGCGCGGTGATCCAGGCCATCGGCCTGGGCGTGCTGACCCTGACGGTGCTGACCGACTGGTCCGGCCTGAGCCCGTGGGTGCTGCTGCCCGGCATGGCGATCGCCGGCACCGGCCAGGGTCTGGTCATGCCGCCGCTCATCCGGCTGGTGCTGGGTCAGGTTCCGGTCGAGCGGGCGGGCGTGGGCGGCGGGATCCTCGCCACCACCCAGCAGTCCTCGCTGGCCCTCGGCGTCGCGACCCTGGGCACGCTGTTCCTCTCCCTCTCCCCCACCATGGGCATGCACCACGCCCTGGCGCTGGTCCTGGCCCTGCAGTTCGCGGCGACCTTCGCGGTCATCGCCCTGGCGACGCGCCTGCCGCGCTCGGTCGGGTGAGCCCTGTGGATAACCCGTCGCTCGCTGTCACACCCCCGTGCGAGCATCCCTCCCATGAACGCGCACGAGATCGACACCCACACCCACCCGGCGGCAGCCCGTAGCCGGGAGCAGCTCGCGGCCCTGACGGCAGCCGGCGCCCGCCCGAAGTGGCTGATGTTCTGGGGGCATCAGCCACAGAGGGACGGCAGCGTCGGCTCCGGCGCGCTGAGCCAGTGGTGGCCGTGCCGCTTCGAGGTCGACGGCGTCGAGTACCGCAGCGCCGAGCACTGGATGATGGCCGCCAAGGCTCGCCTCTTCGACGACGAGGCCGCCGTGGCCCCGATCCTCGCGGCCCGCACGCCGGCCGAGGCCAAGGCGCTGGGCCGGCTGGTGTCGGGCTTCGAGGAGTCCCGCTGGGCGGCGGAACGCTTCGAGCTCGTGGTGCGGGGCAATGTCGCCAAGTTCGGCCAGGACCAGGCGCTCCGCGCCTACCTCCTGGGCACCGCCCAGCGGGTCCTGGTCGAGGCCAGCCCCCGCGACCGTATCTGGGGCATAGGCCTCGGCGCGGCCAACCCCGCCGCCACCGACCCCGCCCGCTGGCGCGGCCTCAACCTCCTCGGCTTCGCCCTGATGGAGGCCCGGGAGCGCCTCGCCGCCGCCCAGTGATCCCGGGCCGGTTCCGGCGTCGGCGGTCGGGTCAGCGGTAGCTGATCGAGATCGCGCCGCTGGTGGCCGTGGCCGTGATGAGGCCCGGGGCCGAGTCGCTGGCCAGGCCGTCGTCCACGGAGGCCGCACCCGCACCCGAGCCGACGGACGCGGTCACGTGGTACCGGCTGCCACGCGGCAGGGCGAGGCTGAGTGCGCCGGAGGTCACCGACGTGGTCACCTTCGACGGCGGGTGGGCGAAGTCCAGGTCGACCGAGCCCGAGCCGGCCGTCGCCGAGACCGTGGTCGAGGTCAGCCCCGAGGCTTCGATCGCGCCGCTCGACGCCTGCGCGTCCACGTCGCCGGAAAGGTTGTTCAAGGTGATGGCCCCCGAGGAGGCCCGTGCCTGGACCGGGCCGGTCAGGGCGGTGACCGTGATCGCGCCCGAGCTGGTCCGGGCGTCGACCGAGGCGGCGGGGGGCACCTGGATGTCGACGTCCGCGCTGCACGTGCCGAATCCGGCCAGGAACTTCCCCTGGCTGTCGCAGCTCACCTTGACCGACAGGACGCCCTGGGCGTCCAGTTGCACGTCGACCAGCGGTTTCGAGGTGACCCAGGTGAGTTTCGCCGTCACCGAGGCGGACCGGTCGGGGCCGGAGACGATCCGGACCCCGGCGTCGGGCGCGAAGACCTGGACGGCCCTGACGTCCCGGTCCGTGTACCCCGTCGTCTGCTGCGCGTGCTGCTCCAGCAGCCAGGTCACCACGGTTCCCCCGGAGACCAGGGTCACGACCACGACCACCACCGCGGCGAGCGAGTACCAGAGGCCGCGGCGGCGGGCCGGCTCGGCCGTCATGACGACTCCTCCGATTCGAGGAAGCGCAGCACGGCCATGACCCGCCGGTGCTCGCCGTCGGTCGGGCTGAGGCCGAGCTTCATGAAGATGTTGTTGATGTGCTTGGCCACCGCGCTCTCGCTGACCACCAGGCCCTGCGCGATCGCCGCGTTCGAGCGCCCCTCCGCCATCAGGGCCAGGACCTCCCGCTCGCGCGGGGTCAGCAGGTCCAGCGGGCCGCTCTGGCGGCGCAGCAGCAGCTGCGAGACGACCTCGGGGTCCAACGCCGTGCCGCCCGCCGCGACCCGTTCCAGCGCGTCGAGGAAGTCGTCGACGTTGCCGACCCGCTCCTTCAGCAGGTAGCCGACGCCGCGGTTGTTGCCGGTCAGCAGGTCGGCGGCGTACCGCTCCTCGACGTACTGGGAGAGCAGCAGCACCGCGATCTCCGGATACTGACGCCGGATCAGCAGGGCGGCCCGAACGCCCTCGTCGGTCAGTCCCGGCGGCATCCGCACATCGGTGACGACCACGTCGGGCCGGTGCTCCTCGACGGCCGCCAGCAGCTGCTCCGCGTCGTTGACCGCGGCCAGGACCGTGTAGCCCACGGCCTCCAGCACCTTGACCAGGCCCGCCCGCAGCAGGACCGAGTCCTCGGCGATTACAGCACGCACGGCAGCTCCGCTCGAAGAGTCGTCGGGCCCCCGAGGGGGCTGGTGATCTGCAGGGTCCCGTCCACGGAGGCGGCACGCTGCCGCAGCCCGACGAGTCCGGTGCCCTTGACCGGGTCGGCTCCGCCGACGCCGTCGTCGAACACGGTGATGAACAGGCGGGAGCCATTCTCCCGGACGGAGATCTCCGCACGGGAGGCCCGCGCGTGCTTGGCGATGTTCGCCAGGGCCTCTGACACCACGAAGTACGCCACCGCCTCCACCGCGGGCGCGGCCCGGCGCGCCATCGTGACGTCCAGCTTGACCGGCAGCGGCGCCCGCGCGGCGACCCCGGACAGCGCGGCGTCCAGGCCGCGGTCCTCCAGCACCACCGGGTGCAGACCGCGTACCAGGTCCCGCAGTTCGGCGATGGCGGCCTGCGCCTCGGTGTGCGCCTCCTCGATGACCGTCATCGCGCGCGTCGCCTGCTCCTCGACGGGCAGGTTCTTCAGCATCCGGCGGGCCAGGCCCAGGTTCATCGCCAGCGAGACCAGCCGCTGCTGGGCGCCGTCGTGCAGGTCGCGCTCGATCCGGCGGCGCTCCGCGTCCGCGGCGTCGACGACCTCGGCCCGGCTCTCCGCCAGGTTCTCGACCCTGCGGACGAGTTCACGCGTGCGGCTCGGCCCGAGCAGGCCGGCCGCGGCGCGGGTGTCCAGCCACCGCCCGAGCCACGCCAGCCACGGGGCCGCCACCAGCAGGACCGCGCCGAGCGTGGTCATCCACATCAGGCTGTGGTGGTTGACCCGCACGTCGGCGGAGTCGGGCAGCGCGAAGTACCAGGACGGCAGGCTGGCCAGCACCACCCCGGCCGCCATCACGAAGAGCACGCCGGCGCCGTAGAGCGCCACCGCCGCGTTGACCAGCAGGTGGTAGAGGTACTGCCGCCAGGTCGCCTCCGTCGTCAGCAGCCGCCACGGCGGGCCGGGACTGGGCACGGCGGGAATATCCAGACCCAACTGCGTGAGGAAACGGCTGCGCTGGATGCGCGTCAGCAACGGCAGCAGCAGAAGCGTGAGCAGCGGCACGAGGGAGAGGCTGACCGCGCTCGGCGAGCTGACGAAGACGATCGCCGGCAGCAGGGCGGGCGGCACCGCCGTGGCGAGGAAGGCGACGTCGCGCAGACCCTGACGCCCGTACGGCGCCAGAACCCGGCGGATCGCCCTGACTATTGGCATGCGCCCAGGCTAGACGCTGATGATCACCCGCGTCGCTGAACCCTGAGCCCCCTTAAGGGTGTACCTGGCACCACCCCGAGAACGGCGTCGGAGACCACTGAAATTCACAGAGAAGTGGGGAAGTCTGTACCGGGCAGACGAACCGAACGCCGGGAGGGCATCATGAGCGACACCGAACTCAGCACGCTTGACCTGGAGTTCCGTGGCCTTCCGCTGCTGGACTCGCCCTGGTCGGTCCGCTTCGCGCAGGGAACCCGCGGCCGCCGGGCCCTGGAGATCTACAACAACGGCCTGCTGCTCGACGTGATGGTGGAGTCCACCCTCGCCCCCCATCTGCTGCGCGGTGCGCGCCGCGGCTCACGGGAGGGACGCCACTCCGTGCTCGCCTGGGGCCATGTCCCGCTGGCCGAGGCGCCACCCAGGGTCTTCCTCGGCCGGACGGGCACGGAGGTCGAGGCGATCGCCGCGGCGGGCGGCTTCTGGCTGGCGCTGGCGGAGGGCGACGCGGACCGGGTCACCGCACACGGCGCGGACGGCGCGGCCGAGCACCTGCGCGTCCGCGCCGGCTGGTCGCGCTGACAGCCGGTTGCAGCACACCAAGGGGCGCGGGGAACTGCGCGACAAGCCACCGAAGTGGTGTGTCGCCGAACGAGCGGGCCGTCCGAGGTGGACGGTCGCTCGCGCAGTTCCCCGCGCCCCTGGTCGTGCAGCGCGCTCACCTGCCCGGAGCGGAGCTCCTAGCAGCCGAGCAGCTTCGGGGCCAGGAAGTTCTGGACCTGGTCCAGCGAGACGCGGGTCTGCTGCATGGTGTCGCGCTCGCGGATCGTCACCGCGTTGTCGTCCAGGGTGTCGAAGTCGACCGTGATGCAGAACGGCGTGCCGATCTCGTCCTGGCGACGGTAGCGACGGCCGATCGCCCCGGCGTCGTCGAACTCGACGTTCCAGTTCTTGCGCAGGTCCGCGGCCAGGCCGCGGGCCTTCGGGGAGAGGTCGGCGTTGCGCGACAGCGGCAGCACCGCGACCTTGACCGGCGCGAGACGCGGGTCGAGACGCATCACGACGCGCTTCTCCATGACACCCTTGGCGTTCGGCGCCTCGTCCTCGCGGTAGGCGTCGATCATGAAGGCGAGCATGGCGCGGTTGACGCCGGCCGCCGGCTCGATGACGTAGGGGTACCAGCGCTCGTTGGACTCCTGGTCGAAGTACTTGAGGTCCACGCCGGACGCCTCGCTGTGCGAGCGCAGGTCGTAGTCGGTGCGGTTGGCGATGCCCTCCAGCTCACCGAACTCGTTGCCGCCGAAGTTGAAGCGGTACTCGATGTCCACGGTGCGCTTGGCGTAGTGGGAGAGCTTCTCCTTCGCGTGCTCGTAGAAGCGGATGTTCTCCTCGCGGATGCCGAGGTTCGTGTACCAGTCCCAGCGCTCCTGCAGCCAGTACTCGTGCCACTTCTCGTCCTCGCCCGGCTTGACGAAGAACTCCATCTCCATCTGCTCGAACTCGCGGGTGCGGAAGATGAAGTTGCCGGGCGTGATCTCGTTGCGGAAGCTCTTGCCGGTCTGGGCGATGCCGAACGGCGGCTTCTTGCGCGAGGTGGTCTGCACCGCGGCGAAGTTGATGAAGATGCCCTGGGCGGTCTCCGGGCGCAGGTAGGCCAGGCCGGAGGCGTCCTCGGTCACGCCGAGGTGGGTCTTCAGCATGCCGGAGAACTGCTTGGGCTCGGTGAACTGGCCCTTGGTGCCGCAGTTGGGGCAGTTGACGTCGGCGAGGCCGTTCGCGGGGAGCTTGTGGTGCTTGGCCTCGTACGCCTCCTCCAGGTGGTCGGCGCGGTAGCGCTTGTGGCAGGAGGTGCACTCGGTGAGCGGGTCGTTGAAGGTGGCGACGTGGCCGGAGGCCTCCCAGACCTCACGGGCCAGGATCACCGAGGAGTCGAGACCCACCACGTCCTCGCGCCCGGTGACCATCGCCCGCCACCACTGGCGCTTGATGTTCTCCTTCAGCTCCACGCCCAGCGGCCCGTAGTCCCAGGCGGCACGCTGGCCGCCGTAGATCTCACTGCACGGGTACACGAAGCCACGGCGCTTGCTCAGGCTGACGATGGTGTCGATCTTGTCGGCGGCCACAGTGCTCTCTTCAGGTACGACGAAGGCGGTCAAGGATGGATTTCCATGCACGCGGATATCACAGGCTACCGGGCAGCGCGGGGGGCGTTTCAAATCCATGGCCCGCAGCGAGATGATTTGACAATCGTTTTCATATAAAGTGAACATGATTTCCATGAACGCGCGCTCGAGGACCCCGGCGCCGAGGAGGAGCGAAGGGGTGCGATCGTGGCGCGGGCGATGGCGGTGTTCGCGGTTCTGGCCGCCGCCGGAGCGGCCGGAGGGATCCTCGGCCGCCCCGCATCCGCCCAATCGGCGTCCGGTCGGTCTCGAACTGGCACAATGGCGGCTGAAGAGTCGTCTGAGTACGCGTTCGGCGAGTTCGAACACCGCGAGGACCTCGAAGACCGAGAAGACCTCGAACCGTCAGCCCGAGAGCCGCAGGAGAGCCGGTGACCCCCGCGAACCAGTCGTCCCCCGCCAGGTCGACCCGTCAGCGCACCGCCGTCGCCTCGCTGCTCGCGGAGGTGGACGACTTCCGCAGCGCGCAGGAGCTGCACGACCTGCTCAAGCACCGGGGCGACTCGGTGGGCCTGACCACGGTCTACCGCACGCTGCAGTCGCTCGCCGACGCGGGTGAGATCGACGTGCTGCGCACCGACGACGGCGAGGCCGTCTACCGACGCTGCAGCAGCGGACACCACCACCACCTGGTCTGCCGCTCCTGCGGCCGGACCGTCGAGGTGGAAGGTCCGGCCGTGGAGCGCTGGGCCGACGGCGTGGCACGCGAGCACGGCTTCGTCGACGTCGCGCACACCCTGGAGATCTTCGGCACCTGCGCCGTCTGCGCGGCCGCCCAGGCGGCCCCGGCGGCGCAGGCCGAGTAACCCGCTCAGCTCTCCTCGGACTCGCCGAGCTGCGCGGGGACCGTCGCCTCGTTCGGCAGCGCCCCGCCGTAGCGGCGGTCGCGCATCGCGAACTCCTCGCACGCCCGCCACAGGTCGCGGCGGTCGAAGTCCGGCCAGAGCACGTCCTGGAACACCATCTCGGCGTAGGCGGACTGCCACAGCAGGAAGTTGGACGTGCGCTGCTCACCGCTCGGGCGGATGAACAGGTCCACGTCCGGCATGTCGCGGTGGTACATGTACTTCGCGAAGGTCTTCTCGTTGACCTTGCCAGGGTCGAGCCTGCCCTCGGCGACGTCCTTGGCGAGCGCCGCCGCCGCGTCGGCGATCTCGGCGCGCCCGCCGTAGTTGACGCACATGTAGAGGGTCATCGCGTCGTTGTCGCGGGTCATCTCCTCCGCGACCTGGAGCTCCTGCACGACGGACTTCCACAGCTTGGGCATGCGGCCGGCCCAGCGGATCCGGATGCCCATGTCGTTCATCTCGTCGCGGCGGCGGTGGATGACGTCACGGTTGAAGTTCATCAGGAAGCGGACCTCGTCGGGCGAGCGCTTCCAGTTCTCGGTCGAGAAGGCGTAGAGCGAGAGGTTCTTCACGCCCAGCTCGATGCAGCCCTTGAGCACGTCGAGGACGACGCCCTCGCCGACCTTGTGGCCCTCCGTGCGCGGCAGCCCCCGCTCCTTCGCCCAGCGGCCGTTGCCGTCCATGACGATGGCGACGTGCTCGGGGACCAGCTCGCCCGGGATCTTGGGCGGCTGCGCGCCGCTCGGGTGCGGGGTGGGCGGGAGGTACTCCCTGCTCCGCCTGCTGCCGAAGAGTCCGCGCCGTGCCGTAGCCATGTGCCTCTGCTTCTTCTCTCGATCAGTGTGCGACGTACTTGAGGGAACGCAGCCCCCGCTCCAGGTGCCACTGGACGTAGGCGGCGACCAGGCCGCTCCCCTCCCGGCGGTGCCGGGGCTCGCAGGCGTCCGCGGTCTCCCAGTCGCCGGACAACAGCGCGCCCAGCAGCTCCAGTGTCTCAGGGGAGGGTACGACACTCCCCGGCACCCGGCAGTCGCTGCACAGGGATCCACCGGTCTGCACCGAGAAGAACCGATTCGGCCCGGGAAGACCGCATTTGGCGCAGGCGTCGAAGGAGGGCGCGTAGCCGTTGACCGCGAGCGAGCGCAGCAGGAAGGCGTCCAGGACCAGATGCGGTTCGTGCTCCGCGCCGGCCAGCGTCCGCAGCGCGCCGATCAGCAGCAGGTACTGCTGGACGGCCGGCTCGCCCTCGTTGTCGGTGAAACGCTCGGCGGTCTCCAGCATCGCCGTGGCGGCGGTGTAGCGGTCGTAGTCGTTCGCCATCCGGCTGCCGTACGGGGCGATCGTCTCGACCTGCGTGCAGAGCGCCAGATGCCGCCCGACCAGCTCGTCGCCCCGGCAGAAGAACTGCACGTCGACGTGGCTGCACGGCTCCAGCCGCGCGCCGAACTTGGACTTCGTCTTGCGCACCCCGCGCGCCACAGCCCTGACCCGGCCGTGCTCCCGGGTGAGGATGGTGATGATCCGATCCGCCTCCCCCAGCTTCTGGGTGCGCAGCACCACGCCGTCATCGCGGATCAGACTCATGCGCCCATTGTCCCCCCTCGGCGAGCCGGGCAGGGACGGCGGGGCAAACGAGCAGCGGGGCAAACGAGCGGCCGGGCGAGCGGACGGCGGACGGCCGCGCTCAGGACCTGGGGGTGCGGGCCGCGGCCGCCAGTGTGGCGTCCGTCTCCTCACGACTCAGCCCCAGGCACTGTCCGACGACGCGCAGCACCGACCGCTCGGCCGGCCGGTAGGGCCCGTCGGCGAGGGCGATCAGCGCGCCCTGGGTCAGCAGCCGGCCGAGCCCCGGGCCCAGCAGGTGCGGCGCGAGCGGTTCGATGGCCGTGTGCAGCTCGACCACGAGCGCGGCCCCGCAGCCGCAGATGTCGGCGTGCGCGCCCTCGGGACTCCCCTGATCGTCCGGCTCGTCCTCGCCCACACCGACCGCGGCGAGCTCGGCCAGCAGCGCGGACGCGTCGAGATCGCCGTAGCCGGCCTCGCGCAGCACGCTCACCGCCGAGTCCCGCACGGCGGGCCCTGCCGACGGACCGCCGCTCGCCGCGAGAACGGCGAGCGCGATGGCGTGGTGCGCGTTGCGCAGCATGGCCAGCAGCTGGCTGGAGGTCGGATGCGCGAGCGCGTCCATCCCGTAGCGGGCCCGGCAGGAGGTGCACTGCAGGGTGGCCGCGGTGCGCCGCAGCGGCAGCAGCGGGATCGCCGCCAGGCGGAGCCAGTTGCGGCCGCGCTGTCTGCGGTAGTTGCGGTCGCCGCCGCAGGCGAGGCAGTAGAACTCCCCAAGCAGCTCGGTGTGCCACCGGGCTGAGACAGCGACCACGTGCGTCACGGCGCGCTCCCGACTGCGTCGGCCGGAGCGGCCCCGTCGCTGCTGCCGGCTGGCAACGATGCTGCCACGCAGATGACGTCGTGTCAGCACCCCCGACGGGCCGTTGCCGTGCGGGACGAGGGAAGCCGCACGGCCCAGGGGCGCGAGGAACTGCGCGACAAGCCACCGGCGTGCGGGTGGTCCTCACTGAACAGGGCCGTCCGCACCGGGTGGTCGCTCGAGCAGTTCCTCGCGCCCCTTACGGGGCTACTACCGCTGCGCGCGGTTGACGGCGGAGACGATGGCCTTGATCGAGGCGCGAACGATGCTCGTGTCGATGCCGACCCCCCAGACGACCTTGCCGTCCACCGCGCACTCCCAGTACGCCGCCGCCTGCGCGGCCGAGCCCTGGCTCAGCGTGTGCTCCGCGTAGTCCAGCACCCGTACGTCCACGTCGATCTGCGCCAGCGCCGCGACGAACGCGTCGGCCGGGCCGTTGCCGGTGCCGCGCAGGGTGACGTCCGCGCCGTCCACCGTCGCGTCGACCGTGATCGTGTCGGTGCCGTCCGCCGTGGAGGACGCCTGGTGCGAACGCAGCTGCACGCGGCCCCAGGGGGCGTCCGGCGTCGGCAGGTACTCGTCCTCGAAGACCGCCCAGATCTGCTTGGGCGTGACCTCGCCGCCCTCCGCGTCCGTCTTGGCCTGGATGGTCCGGGAGAACTCGATCTGCATCCGGCGCGGCAGGTCCAGGTTGTGGTCGTTCTTCAGGACGTAGGAGACGCCGCCCTTGCCCGACTGGCTGTTGACCCGGATGACCGCCTCGTACGAGCGGCCCACGTCCTTCGGGTCGATCGGCAGGTAGGGGACGCCCCAGGTCTGCTCGCCGACGGGGATGCCCGCCGCCTTCGCGTCGGCCTCCAGAGCGTCGAAGCCCTTCTTGATCGCGTCCTGGTGCGAGCCGGAGAACGACGTGTAGACCAGGTCGCCCACGTAGGGGTGGCGCTCCGGGATCGTCATCTGGTTGCAGTACTCCCAGGTGCGCCGGATCTCGTCGATGTTGGACAGGTCGACCTCGGGGTCGACGCCCTGCGAGAACAGGTTCAGCGCGACGTTGACCAGGTCCAGGTTGCCGGTCCGCTCGCCCTGCCCGAACAGGCAGCCCTCGACGCGGTCCGCGCCCGCCATCACGGCCAGCTCGGCCGAGGCCACGCCGGTGCCGCGGTCGTTGTGCGGGTGCGTGGACAGCGCCACGAACTCGCGGCGGGACAGGTTCCGCGACATCCACTCGATCTTGTCGGCGTAGACGTTCGGCGTGGAGCGCTCGACCGTGGTCGGCAGGTTCAGGATGATCTCGCGGCCCTCGCCCGGCTGCCAGACGTCCATGACGGCCTCGCAGACCTCCAGGGCGTAGTCCAGCTCGGTGTCGATGAAGACCTCGGGCGAGTACTGGTAGCCGAAGACGGTGTCCTCGCCCAGGATCTTCTCGGCGTACTCCATCACCAGGCGGGTGCCGTCGACCGCGATCTGCTTGATCTCGTCCTTGGAGGCGTGGAACACCACCCGGCGGAACAGCGGCGCGGTCGCGTTGTACAGGTGGACCGTCGCGCGCGGGGCGCCGCGCAGGGACTCCACGGTGCGCTCGATCAGCTCCTCGCGCGCCTGGGTCAGCACCGAGATGGTGACGTCCTCGGGGATCGCGCCCTCTTCGATGATGGAGCGCACGAAGTCGAAGTCGGTCGCGCCGGAGGAGGGGAAGCCGACCTCGATCTCCTTGTAGCCCAGCTTGACCAGCAGGTCGAACATGGCGCGCTTGCGGGCCGGCGACATCGGGTCGATCAGGGCCTGGTTGCCGTCGCGCAGGTCCGTGGACAGCCAGCGCGGGGCCTTGCTGATGACCTTGCTCGGCCAGGTGCGATCAGGCAGGTCGACGGCGCCGAAGGGTACGTAGCGCTGGAACGGCATGCCCGAAGGCTGTTGGCGCACGCTCGCCGCGGTGATCGGGGTGGGGCGCTCGATGAAGGGCTGCTGGCTCATGGTGGGTATGTCTCCTGCGAGTCGTCGCTCCGAGAGGCGGCCGACGGCTGCGGAAATCATGCGGATTCATGAAACGCACGCAGCACCCACCCCCGCGGCGAGGGAGTCGGCCTCGATTAACTCGGGCCCTCGCCGCGGCAGCTAAGAAGAAGCAGCCCGTAACGCATGATGCTGCCCAGAGTAACCCAACCGTCCGCGAGGACTAAGCGGATCCCACAGGCGTTCCGCTCTGTGAGACGGCCACCGGCTCCGCCCCGGGCGCTGAGAGCCACTTCACAGCCGGGCCTGTCGCGCGCCCAGAGTCAAGACCCTCAGGCCCTCCTCTTTCGTCGCTCCTCGGAGCACACTGATTACTATGCGCATCATGGTCACCCGTACGGGCGGGTTCACCGCGATCGAGGACCGGGCCGTGCTGGACACCGAGGGACGTCCGGACGCCCCCCACATCCATGCCATGGTGCGCGAGGCCCTGGGCGCCTGCGGGCGCAGCCCCTCGCTCGGCGTGGCCGAGGGCTTCCACTACTCGATCACCGTGGACGGACGGCCGACGGGCTACTGCGCGGATCCGCAACTGACCGCGAGCCAGCGCTCGGTGATCGCCCTCGTGCTCAGCCACGCGGGCACCGTCTGACGGCGCGCTGCCCCGGACCAGGCACGGTCCGGGGCAGAACGGGCGTCAGCGCGGGAGAGGCACCTCGAGCGCGACGCTCAACGGCAGGTCCGCAGCACTGCGGCCCGCCCGTACCTGGTGGTCGCCCTCGCGACCGGTCCAGCCCTCCGCGCCCCAACGCTGGAAGGCGCGCAGCGGCAGCCCGATCCGCGCCTCGGCCAGCTCGCCGGGCGCCGCGGTGACCGCCGCGAAGCCGGCCAGCGCACTGCCGGGCGTGGCGGCGTCGGCCCGGTCCGGGCACAGGTACACCTGGACGACCTCGCGCCCGGCCCGCGCGCCGGTGTTGCGCACCCGGACCACGGCCTCGGCCACCGGCGCGTACGGGTCGGCGCCGCCGGTCTCCGGCGTGAGCAGGCGCAGCTCCAGCCCCTCGTAGGACCAGTCGGTGTAGCCCAGCCCGTGCCCGAACCAGTAGGCGGGCGCCGCGCCGTCCCTGCGCTGCCAGGCCCGGTAGCCGACGAACAGGCCCTCGCGGTACTCCAGTCGGCCGTCCGTCGTCTCGACCTCCCAGACCGGCACGTCCGCCTCGGTGGCCGGCCAGGTGGTGGGCAGCCGCCCGCCCGGCTCGACCGCGCCGGTGAGCACGTCGGCCAGGGCCGCGCCCGCCTCCTGGCCGGGGAACCAGGCCAGGAGCACCGCGGCGACGTCGTCGCGCCACGGCATCAGCACCGGCGCGCCCGCGTTGACGACGACCACGGTGCGGGGGTTGACCGCCGCGACCCGCGCCACCAGCTCGTCCTGGCGTCCGGGCAGGGCCAGCGAGGCACGGTCGACGCCCTCGCTCTCGACCTCCTCGGTGGTGCCGACGACCACGACCGCGACGTCGGCGGCGGCCGCCACGGCCACGGCCTCGTCGAGCAGTTCGTCCGCCGTGCCGGTGGGCTCCCCGTGCCCGAGGACGAAGGACACCAGGCCGAATCCGGCGAAGCCGCTGTTCTCGGGAAGCACGTGGCGCAGCTTCAGCGCCACCGTCCGCGCCCCGTCGAGCTCCAGCTCGAAGACCTGCTCCGGCGGGTTGAGGAAGGCCGCGGCGGGATCGGTGCCCACGGGCACCACGACGTCGTCGAAGAGGACCGCGCCGTCCGCCTCCAGCACGAACCTGCCCACGCCGCGGATGCCGACGCGGTGCAGGCCCTCGCTCCGGGCGGCGAGGACGCCGGTGAGCTCGACCTCGGCCAGGTCGGCGAAGGAGATGCCGGCGGGCAGCTGCCCGATCCAGCGCGCGGTGCCGTCGGGCAGCGCGACGCGGCCCAGCTCGGAGCCGTCACGGCCGAGGAAGCGCGCCTCGGTCCTGGCGGCCAGCGGACGCAGATCGACGTTCGGGTCCGCGCCGACGGCGAAGCCGATCGCGGTCTCCTGCGGCAGTGCGGTCCGCAGGCCCTCCAGCGGGGCGATCACGCGGGTCGGGAAGACCTGCGCCGACCCGCCGCCGCCGATCCGCGCCTCGACGGCGGCCGCGCCGATCAGTGCGACCGAGCCCAGGGAGTCGGAGAGGGGCAGCACGCCGTCGTTGGAGACGAGCGTCATGCCGGCGGCCGCGACCTCGCGCGCCAACGCCTCGCCGTCGATCGCCGCCGGCAGCTCCTCGGCCGGCACGGCGGCCGGGGCGTCGGCCAGCAGGCCGACGCGGGCGGCCAGCCGCAGCACCCGGCGGGCCAGCTCGTCGACGGTCTCCTCGGGCACCAGCCCTTCGCGGACGGCCTTGACCAGGTGCTCGCCGTAGACCGTGACCGGGCCCGGCATGGCGATGTCCAGCCCGGCCAGCGCGTCGCGGACGGTGTCGCGGGCGCCGGTCCAGTCCGAGACCAGGATCCCGTCGAAGCCCCACTCCTCGCGCAGCACGCCGTTGTTGAGCTCCTGGTTCGCGCTCATGCTGACGCCGTTGACCTGGTTGTAGGAGGCCATCAGGCCCCACGGCGTGGCCTTGCGCACGATCGCCTCGAAGGGCGCCAGGTAGAGCTCACGCAGGGTCCGCTCGTCGACCCTGACGTCGACGGTGTAGCGCTCGGTCTCCGAGTCGTTGGCGACCCAGTGCTTCGGCGTGGTCGCGACACCGCCGGACTGGACGCCGGAGACGAAGGCCGCGCCGATCTCGCCGGAGAGCAGCGGGTCCTCGGAGTAGGCCTCGAAGTGGCGGCCGCCGCGCGGGCTGCGGTGCAGGTTGACGGTCGGGGCGAGCACCACGTGCGCGCCCTTGCGGCGGGCCTCCTGGGCCAGCAACTGCCCGGTGCGGTGGGCCAGCTCCCGGCTCCAGGCGGCGGCCAGCGCGGTGGGCGAGGGCACGGAGACGGACGGGTCGTCCGCCGTCCAGTGCTCGCCGCGCACTCCGGCCGGTCCGTCCGACATCACCAGCCGTCCGAGGCCGATCTCCTGGTTCGCGGGCAGCGACCACATGTCCGCTCCGGCGAGCAGGGCCACCTTCGCGGCCAGGTCGAGCTTGCCGAGCGCCGCCTCGACGGCGGTCTCCCGCTGCTGATCGGGTGTCATCTCTCCAACGTCCTTTCCACTCCCCCGCCTGATTGCCGAATGTGCGTCAGTTCCGGTGCCGGGCCGGGCGGATCAGATCCAGCCGTCGAGCGAGGCCATGAAGCCGGCGAAGTCGTCCCGATGGATCGTGTGCCCCGCGCCTTCGACGGTACGCACCTCGAAGCCCCGCCCACGGAGCGTCTCCTTGTCCTCCGCCGAGAGCAGGAAGCTCGGGTCCGCCACCTGCACCAGCGACGGCACGACGGGCTTCTGCGGCAGCACGGCCGCCTCGGTCAGCGAGGACAGCGCCAGCGCGGTGGCGCCGTCCCAGACGGCGAGGGTCTCCAGCTCGACCTGGACGTCCTCCTCGGCCCAGCGCGGGTTCGTCGCCGCGATCGACTCGCGCGTGGCGTGGGCCGCGAACTCGACGAACATGGCCGGGTCGAAGCCCTGCTCGGGCTGGACGAGGCGCCAGGCCGGGTCGGAGAAGACGGCCCGCTCCGGCTTCAGCCGGTCCACGGCCAGCGAGAGCGTCAGACCGCCCAGCGAGTGGCCGATGGCGAGGGCCGCCCCACCGGGAAGCGTCTCGACCAGGTCGTCCGCGTAGTTCTCCGGGGTGTACTCGCCGCGCCCCGAGGCGCCGTGGCCGCGCTGGTCGACGGCGATGACGCGGTAGCCGCGCTCGGCGAGCGCCGGGCCGACCAGCCGCCAGGTGCGCGAGTCGGACATGATCCCGTGGACCAGCAGGGCGACCTTGTCGCCGCTGCCCCACTCGCGGGTGTTGAGCCTCATGTGCTGTGCCTTTCAGGCTTCCCGGATTTCTACCGGACGGAACGGATCGGCCGGACGGCCAGCGCGCCGAGCACGCTGAGCAGACCGCCGAGCAGGAAGAGGAGGTCGTAGCCGGCCAGGCCGACCACGACGGAGGCGATGAAGGGCGCCACGATCTGCGGCCCGGCGTTGGCGATGTTCAGCACGCCCATGTCGCGGGCGGCGTCCTCGGCCCTGGGCAGCACCAGGGTGACCAGGGCGGTGTCGACGGCCATGAAGCAGCCGAAGGCGAGACCGTTGACCACGGAGAAGACCAGCATTCCGGCGAAGGTGGGCGCCACCACGGGAATCAGCGCGCAGGCGCCGGAGGCCGCGGCCGACAGGCCGACGAAGCGCTTGCGGGCGTCCATCCGGTCCGAGAGCGGGCCGCAGACCGCGATCGAGACGACCATGGCGAGGCTGGAGACCGGCGTCAGCACGGCGGCGGCCGCGGTGGCGCTCATCCCGTGCGGCAGCGCGATGTGGTCCTGGAGGACGTAGAGCTGGTAGCCGCTGATCGCGAAGTAGCCCAGCACCAGCAGGGCCCGGCCGATGAAGGCCCAGCGGAAGTCGTGGGTCCGCAGGCTGTCCGCGAAGACCCGCGCCTGCTCGCCGAGGGAGGCGGGCGCCTTGGCGGGCCGGCGCTGCTCCTTGCCGATCCCGGAGACCAGCAGCGCGGCGACGGCGACGAGGACGCCGAGGACCAGGTAGCCGGTGCGGAAGCCGCCGGAGAAGCCGTTGCCGACGAGGACGCCGATCACGCTGCCGATCGGCAGGCCGAGGCCGACGGCGGCGGAGGCGGTGCCGCGCTTCGCCTCGGGGACGCGGTCGGGGACGATCGAGGTGATCGCGGCCTGGTAGACGTTCATGACGGCCTGGCCCAGACACCAGGCGAGGGCGACCAGCAGGATCGAGTTCACCGCGCCCAGCAGCACCATGGCGGGCACCGCGAGCAGGCCGCCGGCCAGGATCCAGGGATTGCGGCGGCCGGACCGGTCCGACAGCGCGCCGGCGACCGGGTTGAAGACGGCGGCGAAGATCGCGCTGATCCCGGACACCAGGCCCAGCATGGCGACCTTGTCGTGCGGCGCGATGTGCTCGACCTGGAGCGGCAGCAGGATGGCCCCGACGCCGACATAGAGCGCGTACATGGCCGCGTTGCCGGTGAACAGCAGCGGCAGCAGGCCTCTGGACGCCTGCGCGGGCGCCGCAGGGGCAGCGGGCGGAGCGGGGACCGGGGCGGGGACCGGGGTGGGGACCGGGGCGGGGGTCGATTCGGAAAGGGCCACGTCGCCCTCCTGTTTCGTGAGGTGGCGCTGAAGTAGGTGGGAGCGCCCCGGCGGGTGAGGGGACCCGCAGGGGCCGGGGTCTCGCAACCCCGCGCCGCTACTCGTGCTGGTGTATGGTGACACGTGTCATGATGACTCGTGTAACCACATGTTTAGCACCCGTTCCACCGACGCACCAGCCCCCGCTTCTGGAAAGATGTGGAGGGCAATGACTCAGCCATCACCCACGGCAGCCTCCGCCGCGCCCACCAGCAGCGCAGCCACCGGCAGCGCTCCCACCAGCGCCGATGTCGCGCGCCTGGCCGGCGTCTCGCGCGCCACGGTCTCCTATGTGCTCAACGACACCGTCGGCGGGCGCGTCAGCGAGCAGACCAGGCTCCGGGTCCGCGCCGCCGCCGACGAGCTCGGCTATGTCCCGCACGCCGCCGCCCGCTCGCTGCGGGCGGGCCACTCCGGCCTGGTGCTGCTGGCGACGCCCGAGATCACCTTCGGACCGCTCTTCAACGAGTTCTTCACCGAGCTCCGGGCCGGCCTGCGCGACCACGGCTACACCGCCGTCCTCTACGGCAACCGCTCCGACCTCGGCGAACGCGACATCGCCCGGGCCTGGGCGGAGCTGCGGCCCACGGCCGTGCTGGCCGGGGCCGGCGACGAGCTGACCCCCGAAGGCGTCGAGATCCTCAAGCGCTCCGGCACCCGGGCCGTGCTGACACTCGGCGCCCGTCCGATCCCCGGCGCGCACGCGCTGGTGCTGGACCAGCGAGAGATCGGCGTGAGCGCCGGCACGCACCTGCTGGCGGGCGGCCACGAGGCGATCGGCGTGCTGATGCCCACGGACCGGACCCTGCTCCCGTTCACCGAGCCGCGCCTGGCGGGCGTCCGCGCGGCGGCGGCCGCCTCGGTGAACCCCGGGCGTGTACGCGTGGAGCCGCTGCCGCTGGACTACACCGAGGAGGCCGCCGCCGCCCTCGCGGCCCGCTGGCGGTCGCTCGGGCTCACGGCGCTCTACGGCTACAACGACGAGTACGCGGCCCTGGTCCTGGCCGCCTTCCAGGACGCGGGCATCGCCGTCCCCGCCGAGGCGGCGGTCGTCGGCTCCGACGACACCATGCTGGCCAGGGTGCTGCGCCCGCGGCTCACCTCGGTCCAGGTAGCACTGCCGACCGGGCAGGTGCTCGCAGATCTGATCGACCGTCTGATCCGCGAGCCCGACAGCCCGGTGGAGACGCACCAGCTCGGCAGCAGCCGCATCGTCCCCCGCGACAGCGGCTGAGCCCGCCTCCCGCCCGGGTCAGAACCCGAGCTTGCGCAGCTGCTTGGGGTCGCGCTGCCAGTCCTTGGCGACCTTGACGTGCAGGTCGAGGTAGACGGGCGTGCCGAGCAGGGCCTCGATCTGCTTGCGGGCGACGGTGCCGACGTGCTTGAGGCGGGAGCCCTTGGCACCGATGACGATCGCCTTCTGGCTCTGCCGCTCGATGTAGACGTTGGCGTGGATGTCGAGCAGCGGCCGGTCGGCCGGGCGGCCCTCGCGCGGCAGCATCTCCTCGACGACGACGGCCAGCGAGTGCGGCAGCTCGTCGCGGACGCCCTCCAGCGCGGCCTCGCGGATCAGCTCGGCGATCATGATCTGCTCGGGCTCGTCGGTGAGGTCGCCCTCGGGGTAGAGCTGCGGGCCCTCGGGCAGCAGCGGCACCAGCAGGTCCACCAGCAGGTCGACCTGCTTGCCCTCCTTGGCGGAGACCGGAATGATCTCGGCCCACTCGATCCCCAGCTCCGCGCCCATCTTGGCGACGTCGAGCAGTTGCTCGGCCAGGCGCTTGGAGTCGACCAGGTCGGTCTTGGTGACGATCGCGACCTTCGGGCGGCGCTTGATCCCGGCGATCTCCTTGGCGATGAACTTGTCGCCGGGGCCGATCTTCTGGTCGGCGGGCAGGCAGAAGCCGATGACGTCCACCTCGGCCCAGGTCGTGCGCACGACGTCGTTGAGCCGCTCGCCGAGGAGCGTGCGGGGCTTGTGGAGACCGGGCGTGTCGACGAGCACGAGCTGTGCCTCGGGGCGGTGCACGATGCCGCGCACGGTGTGCCGCGTGGTCTGCGGACGGTCGGAGGTGATCGCAACCTTGGTGCCGACGAGCGCGTTGGTGAGCGTGGACTTGCCGGCGTTGGGGCGCCCGACGAAACAGGCGAAACCCGAGCGGTGCTGCTGGGCGGGGCGGGAACTCATGCCGCCATTCTCCCTTACCCGGGGAGCGCGCGAGGTCAGAGCCAGCGCTGTGGGTCGCCGAGATCGATGTCGATCGGGAACGGCAGGTCGAGGGTCAGCCGACCGCGGTGGATCCCCGCGGGCTGGTAGGCGCCGGTGGCCACGTCGCGTTCGTAGACGTAGACCGCGAGCTCGCCCTTCTCGTTCTCGACCCGCCAGTAGTGCCGGACGCCCGCACCCGCGTACTTGCGCGGCTTCACCTCGCGGTCGCGCTCCACCGAGTCCGGGGAGACAACCTCCACAGCGAGGAGGACGTCCTTCGGCTGGTAGTCGGACTGCTGATCATCGATGACGGCAGCTCTGGGCACGACCATGAGATCCGGCTCCGGCCGGTCACGCTTGCCCAGCGTGACGGTCATTTCCCCGATGACAGCGAGATCCACGGGTCGTGTTGCGAGCAGGCCGCACTGCAGCAAATTGATCGCGTAGTTGTGGAAGTTTCGCTGCGGACTCCTGAAGACGAGGTTCCCGTCGAGAAGCTCCGTGTGCGGAGGCAGGTCGGGGAGCCGGTCGAGGTCGGCCGAGGTCCAGCCACCCGGTGGCGGTACAGGCCACGTCGGGGTGTTCGTCGGTGCGACGGTCCTCGTTGCTCCCATGGGCGAGATCCTCGTCGTCCTGACCAGCGTACCCAGAGGCTTTCGCTGATCACTCACCCGAACGTGGGAGCGCCCAGCCGACGCACGCGCCGCGCGGTTACTTCCCGCGCTTGAAGAGCGACCCCAGGCCACCGATGACGGTGAACAGCGCCACGATGATGGAGGCGGCCAGCCAGCCCGGGTTCTGGTCCTGCTGCCAGTGGCCCATGCCCATGAGCACGAACAGCACGCCCGCGATGAACGCGATGCCCTTCATCCCCCACCCCCGCCCCACGGCGCCTCACCGACGGGCACCGCCCCGACGATAGCGGTCACGGGGCGGTTGGCAAGACGGCCGACGGGTCAGTCCAGGACGACCGTCTGGCGGACGACCGCGTCGGTGCCGGCCAGGAAAACGGAGGTGCCGGCGCCGCCCAGGTCACGGGCCGCGTCGAGGTCCGCGTCCACCAGGTGGTTGGCGTCGCCGACCACCGCGGCCGCCTCCAGGCCCTTGGCGCCGCTGGCGACGGCCATGGCGACGGCCGTCTGCAGGGCGCTGAGGTGGAGGGACGGCAGGGACACCGTGCCGGCGACGTAGGTGCGACCGGTCTCGTCCCGCACCGCCGCGCCCTCGGCGACGCCGTTGCGCGCGCGGACCGAACGGGCCAAGGTGATGATCTTCTGGTCTTCCGCGTCAAGCTCGACGGACTGCTGCTCGCTCATGGCAAGAGAATACGGTCTCCTGAGCCCACGTGATCAGATAGCTTCGCCGCCATGACTGATCCTCGTATCGGCGTGATGTTCGACCGCTCCTGGGACCCGGCCGGGTTGCCCGCCTTCGCGCGGGAGACGGAGCGGCTCGGGGCGGACGACCTCTGGGTGGTCGAGGACCTGGGCTGGAACGGCGGGATCTCGGCCGCGGCGGTCGCCCTCGGGGCGACCGAACGGCTCCGGGTGGGTCTCGGCATCGCGCCCGCGCCGCTGCGCAGTCCGGCGCTGCTGGCGATGGAGGTCGCCACTCTGGCGCGGGTCCACCCCGGGCGCTTCGTGGCCGGGATCGGGCACGGGGTGCGGGAGTGGATGCAGCAGCTCGGCGTCGCGCCGCGTTCGCCGCTGGCGCTCCTGGAGGAGACCTTGACCGCAGTGCGGGCGCTGCTGCGCGGCGAGGAGGTGAGTCTGGACGGGCGCGAGCTGCGCCTGGACGGCGTGCGGCTGGTGCACCCGCCCGCGCCGGAGGCGGTGCCGCCGGTGATCGCGGGCGTGGTCTCGCCGAAATCGCTGGAGCTGGCCGGACGCGCGGCACAGGGCACCCTCGTCGCCGAGGGCCACGGCCCGGACGACCTGCGGAACGTCCGCGCGGCGGCGGAGCGCGGCGGCGCGGCCTCCGACCACGCGCTCACCGTCTTCGCCTTCCTCGGCGTCGGCGAGGCCGCAGCGCCCGCACTGCGCGAGGCCGTCGCCGGCCACGCCGACTGGCTCGGCCGGTGCCACAAGGACACCTTCTCCGTCTCCGGCTCCGCCGCCGAGGCCTCGGCGTCCGTCGACGCGCTGGCCGCGGCCGGGGCGGGGACCGTCGTCCTGCGTCCGTGCGGCCCCGACCCGCTCGCGCAGGTCGAGGCCGTCCTCTCGGCCAGGCGGGCCGGCTAGGCGGTGGCCTCCCGCTCCAGCCGGGCGATCGCCAGTCGGGCCAGCAGGGCCGCGCCGTCCGCGAGCACGGAGTCGTCGAAGAAGGCCTCAGGGGAGTGGTTGTAGGCGGCGGTGGTGTGGTCCCGGTCGGGCGGGCAGGCGCCGAGGAAGAAGTAGGCGGAGGGCACCTGCTCGCAGACGTAGGAGAAGTCCTCCGCACCGGTGAGCGGCTGCTCCATCGGGCGGAACCGGTCCTCGCCCAGCAGCTCGCGGACGGTCCGTGCGGCGAACTCCGCCTCCGTCGCGTCGTTGACCGTCACCGGGTAGAGCCGCTCGTAGCGGGCGTCGACCTCCAGACCGTGCGCGGCGGCGACTCCGTGGACGACCCGCAGCGTCTCCTCCTCGGCGCGCGCCCGCGCCTCGGGCGAGAAGGTGCGGACGGTCGCCTCGAAGCAGGCGTCGTCGGGGATCACGTTGTTGATGGTGCCGCCGTGCAGGTGGCCCACCGTCAGCACGACCGGGTCGAAGGCGTCGAAGCGGCGGGTCACCATCGTCTGCAGCGCCGTCACCGCCTCGCAGAGCGCGGGGATCGGATCGAGCGCGGCGTGCGGCGCGGAGCCGTGGCCGCCGCGTCCGCGCATGGTGACGTAGAGGGTGTCCGCCGCCGCCATCGCCGCGCCCGGACGGCCGGAGACCACGCCGCCGGGCAGCAGTCCGGCCACGACGTGCAGTCCGTACGCCGCGACCACCTGCGCACCCGCGGCGTCCAGCAGGCCCTCGTCCAGCATGATCTTCGCGCCGCCGCGGCCCTCCTCGCCGGGCTGGAACATGAAGACGACCGACCCGGCCAGCTCCTCCCGCCGCTCCGCCAGCAGCTTCGCCGCGCCGACCAGACCCGCCACATGCAGGTCGTGCCCACAGGCGTGCATCGCCCCGTCGATGCCCGACGCGAACGGCAACCCGCTCGTCTCCTGCACCGGCAACGCGTCCATGTCGCCACGCAACAGCACCGCAGGACCGGGCCGCCCACCCCGCAACACAGCGACGACACTGCTCAGCTTCTCCCCCAGCGCCACCTCGAGACCCAGACCGTCCAGCGCCGCCACCACCCGCGCCTGCGTCAACGGCAGATCCAGACCGATCTCCGGCTCCCGGTGCAGCTCTCGTCGCAGGGCGGCCAGCTCCGGCCGGAGCAGCGCGGCGGATTCCAGCAGCGTGGGTGTGGTCATGGACGGTCCTCCCCGACGTGTTGATCACACTGGTTGCTCCGAGGCTAGCCGCCCGGAGGCCGCCGCGGCAGAGGCCCCGCGCAGCGCCAGCGCCACCGGCACCCCGAGCGCGCAGAGCAGCGCGCAGGCCGCCCAGATCGCGACATAGGCTCCCTGGCTCGACACGCCGGGACGCAGCAGCAGCGTGTCCAGCACGGCCGCCCCGCCCGCGCCCGCCGCCGCGCCGGCCAGCGTCTTGAGGGTGTTGTAGACGCCCGTGCCGATGCCGGTCTGGTCGGCGGGCAGACGGCGCATCAACAGGCCGGGCAGCAGGCTGAGTCCGAGGCCCGCGCCGAAGCCGGCGAAGGCGCTGGGCGCGACGAAGGCGGCGGCGCTGCCGTGGTTCAGCGCGATCACCGCATAGCCGACCGCGCTCAGCGCGAAGCCGCAGGCCAGCACGGCGCGCGCGCCGAAACGGCGTCCGAGCCGGTCGGCGACCAGCGCGCCCGTCAGCGCGCCGAGCACCGCGGGGAGCGAGAGCAGTCCGAGAAGCTGCGAGTCCGCGCCGAGGCCGTAACCGGTCTTCACGGGGTCGGCCGCCTGGAAGGACAGGGTCGGCGACTGGGCGCCGTAGAGGGCGCAGCCGAGCAGGAAGCTGAGCCCGAAGACCGGCGCCGTCGCCCGCCGGGCGAGCATCCGCACGTCCACGGTCGGGGCGGGAACGCGCAGCTGCCTGCGGACGAAGAGGACCAGCAGCGCCGCCGCGCCCAGCAGCAGACCCCCCGTCAGCAGCACTCCGGTCGACTTGCCGACACTGCTGAAGCTGCCGAAGAGCAGCCCGAGCCCGACGAAGAGCAGCAGCGCGCCGAGCCAGTCCATCCGCCCGACGGCGCGGGTCGCCGACTCCGGCACCCACAGCAGCACGACGACCAGCGACACGGCGGGAAGCGCCGCCATCACCCAGAGACCCGGACGGGTGACCGCGCCGACGATCGTGCCCAGCGTGAGCGAGCCGACCAGCAGCCCGACGGCGCGGCCTCCGCGCTCCTCGCCGAGCCGGTCGCGCAGCAGCGCGAACTCCAGCGGCAGCCAGCAGCTGAGCAGGCCCGCGAGCGCCTGCCCGACCAGCAGCAGCGCCAGGCCGGTGGCGGCGGCGGAGAGCACGTAGCCGACGCAGGTCAGCGCCAGAGTCGCCAGCAGCAGCCTGCGATGGCCGAAGAGGTCGCCGAGCCGGGAGCTGAGCGGCACCGTCACCCCCGCGACCAGGAAGTTCACCCCGAGCACCAGGGCTTGGTCGCCGGCGCCGAAGCCGAGGGACCTGGCCAGGTCGGGCAGCAGGATCGGGAAGGCGCCCTGGAGCGCCCCGCTGAAGAACTCCACCAGCACGAGCAGCCCGATGAGTGGTGCGCGGGAAAGGCGAGGCATGGGCACATCCGGATGTCGGCGCGCGAAGCGGCGCGGGGCGTCGGGTGGGCGAAAGGATGGCTAATCTGGGTGGCCCGGAGCCGCCGCCGCACGAATCGGCAGCCGGCTGCCCCCGCGCGCAAGGATCAGCCATTCCGCCATGATCGACGAACTCGACCTCTCCCTCGTCGACGCGCTGCGCGTCGACCCGCGGGCGTCCTGGTCCCGGCTGGCCGGACCGCTCGGCGTCGATCCCGCCACCCTGTCCCGGCGCTGGGCCCGGCTCTCCGGCGACGGAGACGCCTGGGTGACCTGCTACCCCTCGGCCGAGCGGATGGGGATCGGGCTGACCGCCCTGGTCCTGGTCGAGTGTCGGGCCGACTCCGTCCCCTCGGTCGCGGCGACGCTGGCCGAGGACCCGCAGACCCCGACGGTCGAGGTGATCAGCGGCGAGGCGGACCTGATGCTGACGGTCGCCGCGCTGGAGCCCGAGCAGATCACCGGCTACGTGCTGGACCGGGTCGGCCGGGTGCCCGGCGTGCTGCGCACCCGCACCGCCTTCGTGGAGCGCACCCTGCGCGAGGGCAGTCGTTGGCGCGAGGGCGCGCTGGACCCGGCGCAGCGCGAGGCGATCGGCGGCGCCGGTGCCACCGTGCAGGCGGCACCGGCGGAGCAGGCCCTGCGGGCCACCCTGGCCCGGCGCGCGCTCGCCGACCGCACACTGATGCAGGCGCTGGGCGCGGACGGCCGGATGTCCTTCGCCGGACTCGCCGAACGCACCGGCCTGCCCGCCACCACCGTGCGCCGCAGGCTCGGCGAGCTGCGCGAGTCCGGACGTCTGGTGCTGCGCTGCGACGCGAGCCCGCGGCTCGGCGGGCACGTGGTCGGCACGATGCTCTGGCTGGACGTCCCGGCGCGTGAGCTGGACGCCGCGACGGGCTGGCTGGGCGAGCTGCCCGCCACCAGGATGTGCGGCCTGGTGGCGGGCTCGACGGCGAACGTGGCCGCCTATGTGATGACCCACCAGGTCGGGGACGCCCGGCGGATCGAGGCCGCAATGGCGCAGCGCTTCCCCGCCGCCCGGGTGGTGGGGCGTCAGGTCACGCTGCGCACGGTGAAACTGGTCGGCCGGCTGCTCGACCCTGACGGCCGCGCGAACGGCTACGTCCCGATCGACCCCTGGCAGACCGGCCAGGCCTGAACCGCTCAGCCCCGCGCGAGCCGCCCCAGCGCCAGCCCGGCCAGCAGCGCCGCGCCGTCGGCCACGACCGCGTCGTCGAACGCCGCCTCGGGGGCGTGGTTGTAGGGCGCGGTGAACGGATCGCGGTCCGCCGGGCAGGCGCCGAGCATCACGTACGCCGAGGGCACCAGCGCGCCGACCACGCCGAAGTCCTCCGAGCCCGCGACCGCGTGCGGCATCTCGACATAACGCCCCTCCCCCAGCACCTCCGCGACCGTGCGGGCGGCGAACGCCGCCTCGGCGTGGTCGTTGACGGTGACCGGGTACCCGCTCTCCAGCTCCGCCTCGACGGTGAGCCCGTGCGCCGCCCCGACGCCGTGCACGACGCGCAGCGTCTCCTCCGCGACGCGGGCGCGCGCCTCCTCGGAGAAGGACCGGATGGTGGCGGCGAAGCTCGCCGTCTCCGGGATGACGTTCTCCACGGTGCCCGCGTGGAAGGTGCCGACCGTCAGCACGACCGGGTCGAAGGCGTCGAAGCGGCGGGTCACCATCGTCTGCAGGGCGAGCACCGCCTCGCAGGCCGCCGGCACCGGGTCGAGGGCGATGTGCGGGCTGGAACCGTGGCCGCCGCGCCCCCGCAGGGTCACCCGCAGGGTGTCCGAGGCGGCCATGATCGGGCCGGGGCGCCCGGCGACCCAGCCCTGCGGCAGCAGCGCCGACGCGACGTGCAGGGCGTACGCGGCGACCACACGCTCACCCGCCGCGTCCAGCACCCCTTCGTCGATCATGATCTGGGCGCCGCCGGAGCCCTCCTCGCCGGGCTGGAACATGAAGACGACCGACCCGGCCAGCTCCTCCCGCCGCTCCGCCAGCAGCTTCGCCGCGCCGACCAGACCCGCCACATGCAGGTCGTGCCCACAGGCGTGCATCGCCCCGTCGATGCCCGACGCGAACGGCAACCCGCTCGTCTCCTGCACCGGCAACGCGTCCATGTCGCCACGCAACAGCACCGCAGGACCGGGCCGCCCACCCCGCAACACAGCGACGACACTGCTCAGCTTCTCCCCCAGCGCCACCTCGAGACCCAGACCGTCCAGCGCCGCCACCACCCGCGCCTGCGTCAACGGCAGATCCAGACCGATCTCCGGCTCCCGGTGCAGCTCTCGTCGCAGGGCGGCCAGCTCCGGCCGGAGCAGCGCGGCGGACTCGGCAAGGGTGGGCGACATCGGCGTCTCCTCAGGGGACCAGGGATGGTGCCCCATCGTCGGACGCCGGACGGGCGCTGTCGCGCCGACGCACGGATCGACCGCCCCACGCCGCCGCGCGCACGGATCAGCCGCGCCCGGGTGTACCCGTCCCTAGTCCGACTCGGGCCGCAGCTCCGACTCGTCGGGCTCGTCGTGGCGCGAGCTCCGCGGGACCGCGGAGGCGAGCAGCGTCCCGATGCGGTTGCGGCGGCCGGCTGTGCTCTCGGCCGTCAGGCGGATCGCCGCGATGGGGAGTTCGTCGTCCTCGGGGACCGGGACCTCGGCGTCGGATCCGGGGATCGGGACGCGGCCGAGCGCCTTGGCCAGCAGGCCGCCGACCGTCTCGACGTCTTCGTCCTCCAGTTCTATGCCGAAGAGCTCGCCCAGCTCCTCCACCGGAAGCCGCGCCGTGATCCGGTACGAGCCGTCCGCCAGCGGTTCCACCGGCGGCGTCTCGCGGTCGTACTCGTCGGTGATCTCGCCGACGATCTCCTCCAGGATGTCCTCGATGGTCACCAGGCCCGCCGTGCCGCCGTACTCGTCGATCACGACCGCGACGTGGATCCGGTCCCGCTGCATCTCCCGCAGCAGGTCGGCCACGGGCTTGCTGTCGGGGACGAAGGTCGCCGCCCGCATCACCTGGCCGACCGGCTCGCTCTCCGCGTCACGGTTCGCGTGGGTCCGACGGACCAGGTCCTTCAGGTAGGCGATGCCGACGACGTCGTCCTCGTTCTCGCCCACCACCGGGATCCGGGAGAAACCGCTCCGCAGCGCCAGGGTCAGCGTCTGCCGCACGGTCTTGCCGCGCTCGATCATCACCAGGTCGGTGCGCGGCACCATCACCTCGCGCACGATGGTGTCGCCCAGCTCGAAGACCGAGTGCACCATCCGGCGCTCCTCGTCCTCGATCAGGTCGTCCTTCTCGGCCAGGTCCACCAGCGCCCGCAGCTCCGCCTCCGAGGCGAAGGGGCCCTCACGGAAGCCCTTGCCCGGCGTCAGCGCGTTGCCGAGCAGGATCAGCAGGCGCGGGATCGGCCCCATCACCCTGGCCAGCGGCAGCAGCACGAAGGAGCCGGCCGTGGCCGAGTTCAGCGGGTGCTGCCGCCCGATCGTGCGCGGCGAGACGCCGACCGCGACGAAGGAGACCAGCACCATCGCCCCGATCGCGACCAGCACCGCCTGCCAGGTCTCGTGGAAGCTGCGCACGCAGACCACGGTGACCAGCACCGCCGCCGCCATCTCACAGGTGACCCGGATCAGGGTCGCCAGGTTCAGGTAGGTGATCGGGTCGCTCGCCATGGCGAGCAGCCGCTCGGAGCCGCGACGGCCGGCCCGGACCGCCTCCTCGGCGCGGAAGCGCGAAACGCGCGAGATGCCCGCCTCGGCGCAGGCGGCGAGCCACGCGCAGATGACGAGCAGCACCGCCCCGACGAGGAAGCTGGTACTACTGCCGCTCATCCCCGGTACCCGCCTTATCGGGTGGTCGGGGCCGGCGAGGGACCTGTCTCGCCCCGTGAGGCGCGCCAGTCGTCCAGGATGCGCTTCTGCAGCCCGAACATCTCACGCTCCTCCTCGGGATCCTCGTGGTCGTAGCCGAGGACGTGCAGCACGCCGTGGACGGTGAGCAGCTGGAGCTCGGCGTCCATGGAGTGGCCGTTGGCCGCGCCCTGCTTGGTGGCGACCTCCGGGCAGAGCACGATGTCGCCGAGCAGACCCTGCGGCAGCTCCTCGTCCTCCTTGCCCGGACGCAGCTCGTCCATCGGGAAGGACATCACGTCCGTGGCGCCCGGCTCGTCCATCCACTGCACGTGCAGGGCCGCCATGGCCTCCTCGTCGATGACGATGACGGAGAGCTCGGACAGCGGGTGGATGCGCATCCGGTCCAGCGCGAAGCGGGCGACGTCGAGGAGCGCCTCCTCGTCGACCTCCGTGCCGGATTCGTTGTTGATGTCGATCGCCATGGCGGGTGCGGGTCTCGGCTTTCTGCTGACTCGGTGGGAGGGAGGGGGTGAAGGGGTTACTCGGAGTGGCGGTGCTGGCGCGGCGCGGCGCTGTGGGCGTCGAACCGGCTGTAGGCGTCGACGATGCGCCCCACCAGCTTGTGCCGCACGACGTCCGCGCTGGTCAGACGGGTGAAGTGGATGTCCTCCACATCGCCGAGGATGTCCTGGACCACGCGCAGGCCGCTGACCGTGCCGCCGGGCAGGTCGATCTGCGTGATGTCGCCGGTGACCACGATCTTCGAGTTGAAGCCGAGACGGGTCAGGAACATCTTCATCTGCTCGGCGCTGGTGTTCTGCGCCTCGTCGAGGATGATGAACGCGTCGTTGAGGGTACGGCCGCGCATGTACGCGAGCGGCGCGACCTCGATCGTCCCCGCCGCCATCAGCCGCGGGATCGAGTCCGGGTCGATCATGTCGTGCAGCGCGTCGTAGAGCGGGCGCAGGTAGGGGTCGATCTTCTCGTAGAGCGTGCCCGGCAGGAAGCCGAGCCGCTCGCCCGCCTCGACGGCGGGCCGGGTCAGGATGATCCGGTTGACCTGCTTGGCCTGCAGCGCCTGCACCGCCTTGGCCATGGCCAGGTACGTCTTGCCGGTACCGGCCGGGCCGATGCCGAAGACGATGGTGTGGCGGTCGATCGCGTCGACGTAGCCCTGCTGGTTCAGCGTCTTGGGGCGGATGGACCGGCCCCGGTTGGACAGGATGTTGGCGGTGAAGACGGACGAGGGGCTCTCGTGCGCCTCAGGGCTGGAGGGGTCCTCGGCGGCCTTGCGCAGCATGGCGATCGAACGCTCCACGGTGTCTTCGGTCAGGGGCTGGCCGGTGCGGAGCACCAGCATCATCTCGTCGAACACGCGTTGCACCAGAGCGGTCTCGACCGGGTCGCCGGTGGCGGTGACCTCGTTGCCGCGGGCATGGATGTCGACGGTGGGGAAAGCGTTCTCGATCACGCGGAGGAGTGAGTCGCCGGTACCCAGCACCGTCACCATCGGGTGCTTCTCCGGGATGACGATGCGCGCCTGGGTCCGGGCCTGCCGCGCCTGCGCGGGCTGCGTGTCGGAGGGCGCCTGTGTGTGAGAAGTCATAGGTCGGCGCTGAGGCCTGCCTCATCCCATTTCACTGTCGGGTCCATCGTGCCGGATAGGAAAAGGGTACGACGGACGGAACGGCCGGGAACAATGATGCTGCGCTGCTCAGCGGAGATCCGCCAGTGTTTTATGCGCGTTCAGACGCGTGACGGCACCGCGACCCGCATCAGGTCCGTGGCGACGACGATCTCGCCGTCGAAGTTCCGCCCGGCCTCCGCCAGGTGCCCCTCCAGGTCCGGGTAGCGCTGGGAGAAGTGCGTCAGCACGAGCGTGCGGACGCCCGCCTCCGCCGCGACCCTGGCCGCCTGACCGGCGGTGAGGTGGCCGTGCTCCTCGGCGAGGTGGGCGTCGGCGTCCAGGAAGGTCGCCTCGATGACCAGCAGATCGGCCCCCTCGGCCAGCGCGTGGACGCCGTCGCACAGGCGGGTGTCCATGACGAACGCCGCCCGCTGCCCACGCCGCGTCTCGCTGACCTCGCCCAGGGTGACCTCCGGCCGCCCCTCGCGGACCAGCCGCCCGTCCCGCTGCAGCACCCCGACCTCGGGGCCGCCGATGCCGAGGGCGCGCAGCCGCTCCGGCAGGATCCGGCGTCCGTCGGGCTCGACCAGGCGGTAGCCGTAGGACTCGACGGGATGCGACAGCCGCGCCGCCTCCAGCGCGAACGGCGCTCCCTCCCGCCCGGGCGCCTTCAACGGGCCGCCCTCGCCCGCGACGGGCTGCGCCTGCAGCTCGACCGTCTCGTAGAAGGCGCTGGCGCTCCTCAGCCGCTCGAACCAGTGCGCGCCGGACGCCGGGAAGTAGGCGGTGACCGGATGCGGTACCCGGTCCAGGTTGATCCGCTGGATCACGCCGGGCAGGCCGAGGCAGTGGTCGCCGTGGAAGTGCGTGACGCAGATCCTGGTGATGTCGTGGGCGCTGACCCCGGCGTGCAGCATCTGCCGCTGGGTGCCCTCGCCGGGATCGAAGAGCAGGCCCTCGCCGTCCCAGCGCAGCAGGTAGCCGTTGTGGTTCCGGTGCCGCGTGGGCACCTGACTGGCCGTGCCCAGCACGACCAGCTCGCGCGCCGACACCGTGCTCAGACCAGCCGCTCGCGCAGGCCGGCGTTGCCGCCGAGCACGTGCACGTGGGCGTGGAAGACGGTCTGCCCCGCGCCGCTGCCGGTGTTGAAGATCAGCCGGTATCCGCTGTCGACGACCTTCTCCTCCTCGGCGACGCGACCGGCCTCGGCCAGCACGGCGCCGGCGAGGGTCGGGTCCGCGTCGGCGAGGGCGGCGGCGTTCGGGTAGTGCGCCTTGGGCACGACGAGCACGTGCGTCGGCATCTGCGGGTTGATGTCGCGGAACGCGAGCGTGTGCTCGGTCTCGCGCACCTTCGTGGACGGGATCTCGCCCGCCACGATCTTGCAGAACAGGCAGTCCGCCTGGGCCTCGCCGGCCATCCCGCACGCTCCCTCGGTCCTACGGTCGTTTGCGCTGCAGCTTACGCCAGCCGGGCGGCCCGTCAGGGGCGCGGGGAACTGCGCGGGAACCACCCTCGCGCCCCTGACGGTGCAAGCTCCGCCTGTGCCTACAGTTCGGGCAGCGTCGGGGGCTGGACCGCCGGCGTCTCCGCCAGCGCGGCCAGGGCCAGTTCGATCGCCCTGTCGAGCTGCGGGTCGCGGCCGGAGACCCAGTCCGACGGGGTCATGCGGACCTCGACGTCGGGGTCGACGCCGTGGTTCTCCAGGCCCCAGCCGTAGCCCTGCAGCCAGGTCGCGTAACGCGGTTGGGTGACACCCGTCCCGTCGACCAGGCGGTAGTGGCCGTCGATGCCGATCACCCCGCCCCAGCTCCGCACCCCCACGACGGGGCCCAGCCGCAGCGCCTGGAACGCTCCGCCGACGATGTCGCCGTCGGAGCCCGCGAACTCGTCCGTCACCGCGACCAGCGGGCCGCGCGGCGCGTCGAAGGGGTACGTCGAGGGAACGCTGTCGCGCGGCACGTCCCAGCCGACGACACGACGGTTCAGCTTCTCGATGACCAGCTGCGAGGTGTGGCCGCCGCGGTTCTCGCGGACGTCCACGACCAGGCCGTCGCGTACCATCTCGGTGTGCAGGTCGCGGTGGAGCTGCGCCCAGCCCTTCCCCACCATGTCCGGCACGTGCAGATAGCCCAGCCGGCCGCCGGAGGCGGCGTGGACGTGGGCCCGGCGGCCGGACACCCACGCGTGGTAGCGCAACGCCTCCTCGTCGGCCAGCGGGACCACCACCACGGCGCGCTCGGCGCCGTCCTGGCGGACCGTGAGCTCGACCGGCTTGCCCGCCGTACCGACCAGCAGCGGTCCCGGGCCCGTCACCGGGTCCACCGGACGGCCGTCGACGCTCAGCAGCACCGCGCCCGGCCGTACGCCCACCCCCGGCGCGGCCAGCGGCGAGCGGGCGAACGGGTCCGAGGACTCCGAGGGAAGCACCGTCACCACCCGCCACTCGCCCGACTCGTCGCGGGCGAGGTCCGCGCCGAGGAGGCCCTGGCGGCGGTTCTCGCCCGGGTCGCGGGGGGCCGGCATCACGTAGGCGTGCGAGGTGCGCGGCTCGCCCTGGAGCTCCCAGAGCAGGTCCACCAGGTCACCGTGGCTGCCGAGCCGCTCCACCAGCGGCCGGTAGCGCGCCTGGACCGCGTCCCAGTCCATCCCGCCGAGGTCCGCGCGCCAGAAGTTGTCGCGCATCAACCGGGCGGTCTCGTCGAACATCTGCCGCCACTCGGCGGTCGGGTCCACGGTGACCCTGACCCGCGAGAGGTCGACGGAGACGCGTTCGTCGCGGTCCTCACGCTCCACCTTGCGGTCGGAGGGCAGGACGGTCACCGACCCGTGATCGCGGACCACGAGCCTGCTGCCGTCGCCGGAGACGTCGAAGCCGTCCAGCTCCTCGACCAGCACCTCGGCGCGGCGGGTGGCGAAGTCGAAGCGCTCCAGCACGCTCCGCTCGGCGTCCGCCTCCGGCGTGGCCCGGCCGCTGCCGAGCACCCCGGCCACCGGATGGCGCAGCCACGCCACACCGCCCTTGACCGCCCGCAGCCCGCCGTACCGTCCGGCCGGCACCGGGAACGCGATGACCCGCGCGTCCAGGCCGTCCAGGTCCACGGTCGTGGCCCCGGCCTCCGGTTGGTCCGCAGCGGCCGCTCCCGCGCCGCCCGACCCCGCACCGCCCGTTCCGGCGCCTCCGCCCTTGCCGGGGGCGCGGCCGTCGAGCAGGGGGCCGAAGGGCGAGAGCGTCTCCGCGGCCAGCGTCAGCAGATAGGGCCGGGAGGCGGCCGGGAAGGACAGGTCGAAGACGTGCTCGTCGTAGACCGGGTCGAAGTCGCGCGCGGAGAGGAACGCCAGGTGCTTGCCGTCGCCGGTGAAGACCGGCGCGTAGTCGCGGAAACGCGGAGGCGTGGCCTCGACCAGTTCTCCGGTGGCGGTCCGGGCCAGCTTGATCTGACTCAGCGCCGACTCCAGCGAGATCGAGTGCGTCCAGGCCAGCCAGCCGGAGTCCGGCGAGAAGGAGAGGTCCGCCGCCATCGCGTGCGGGCTCCGGTCCAGTTCGCGCAGGGCGCCCGGCGCCTCCGGGTCGGCCACGGGCAGCAGCAGCACGCGGCCGACCCGGTCGGCGACGGCGACCAGGGTGCCGTCGGGGGAGGCCGCCAGTGCCTCCACGCGGCCCAACCGCCCTGCGAGCACCCGCCGTCCGTCGGAGAACTCCAGCGCGTCCTCGCCCTCGGCGTCGGTGACCCAGACCGACGCGCCGTCGGGCAGTGCCTGCGGCAGGCGGTTCCGCACACCCGGCGTCACCGCCAGCGCGCGGACCGGACCGTCCCTGTGGGTGACCCGGTGCACGGTGCCGCGGACCTCGACGACGCTGGAACGGCCGTCGACGTCGGGCGCGACCGCGCCCAGGTGCCGCCCGGCCTCGACCGGGAACGGCCGGCGCTCGCTGCGCGGCCCGCCGAGGCGGATCTCCAGCAGCCTGGGCCGCGTGCCGTCGGCCAGGCTCTCCACCAACCAGAGGTCGCCGCCCGCGTGGTGGACGACCCGGCTGCCGTCGGTGGCGGCGTTGCGGGCGTAGAAGCCGTGCTCGCCGTGGCCGCGCAGATCGGAGCCGTCGGGCAGGCTCGACCAGAGCCGGCCCAGCGGCGCGCCGTCGTCGAGGGAGTGGTCGGAGAGGAAGGCGACGCGCTCGCCCACCCACATCGGCGAGTCGATGTTGCCGTCGAGGTCCGCGTGCAGGCGGGTGAACTCACCGCCCTCGCTGCCGATCCAGAGCCGGCCGGCCTGGCCGCCCCGGTAGCCCTTCCAGTGGGCGGCCTCCCGGCCGGTGCTCGCCGAGGTGAGCAGCACCTGATCGCCGCCCGGCCGGAACGCGATGCTGCTGAGCCTGCCGAAGGGCAGGGTCCGCGCCGGGCCGCCGTCGAGCGGCACGGCGTGCGCCCAGGAGTGGGCCCGGGACCGCCGCCCCTGGGTGCTGCCGGCGATCACCTCGCCGTCCTCGGTCCAGCCCAGCACGGTGGTCTGCGCGCTGCCCCAGTGGGTCAGCCGTCGCGCCGGACCGCCCTCGACCGGGGCGACGTGCACCTCCGGCGCGCCGTCCCTGGTGGACGCCCAGGCCAGCAGGGTCCCGTCCGCCGAGAACCTGGGACGGGTCGCGGGCGCGTGGTCCGCGCTCACCCGCCACGCGCGCCCGCCCGTCACGGGGGCGAGCCAGACGTCGTCCTCGGCGACGAAGGCGACGAGGTCGCCGTGGATGTCGGGATACCTGAAGTAGCCATCGCTCGTATGCGTCACATCGGCACGCTAACCGAGTCCGAGTTGGATCAGCACCCCCTTTCCCCTCCTCGGCCCGGTCCAACACTCCTGCCGACGAACGGGGTTCGACGTTCCGCTTCAGTCGCCCAGCGTTCGTCACTCCGTCGCGCCGCCGCCGAGGAGCGAACGCCGGACCCTGGCGAGCCGGGCCTGCCTGGTCTCCGGCGTCAGCGCCTGCAGCAGCGGCAGGATCAGCTGGTAGCGCCCGGACCTGTCGAGCGCCTCGAAGGCCGCACGGGCCTTCGGCTCCGCGTCGAGGAGCGCGGCCAGGTCGTCCGGCACCGTCGCGGTCCGCTGCGGCTGGTAGGCCGCGGCCCACCGCCCGTCCGCCTTGGCCCGGCGGACCTCGGCCAGCCCCGGCTCGCGCATCCGCCCGGCCGCGGTCAGCGCGGCGACCCGGTCGACGTTGACCTGCGACCACAGACTGCGCCGCCGACGCGGCACGTACTTCTGCAGGTAGTGCCGCTCGTCCAGGGCGCGGCGCTGCCCGGAGACCCAACCGAAGCAGAGCCCGGCGTCGACCATCTCGTCCTCGGTGACGCTCGGGAGGCCCGAGCCCTTCCTCGCCACCCTGATCCAGACGCCCTCCTGGCGGGTGTGGTGCTCGGCCAGCCAGTCCTCGAAAGCGGCCGCGTCCACGAAGGCGACGACCTCGGCCCCGTCCCGCCCTGCTCCTTCGTGCGCCGCTCCTTCGTGCCCTGCTCCTTCGTCCGCTGTCATGAGGACGCTTCTACCCGTTCCCTGCGGGCTTTCCCTTCGCGGCGCGCGCACCAATCCCGGCGTCCTTGTCGCATCCACGGCGTCCGATTCGTCACAGTGGTGAGGACGCCCGACGAGAGAATGTGACAGGACCCGTGAACGACTACGTCAACGACGGTCTGGCCGATCGATTCGAGCAGAACCGCGCCCGGCTCCGGTCCGTGGCCTACCGCATGCTCGGTTCCACCGACGAGGCCGAGGACGCGGTGCAGGAGGCCTGGCTGCGGCTGAGCCGCTCCGACGCCGCCGAGATCGACAACCTCAGCGGCTGGCTGACCACCGTGGTCGGCCGGGTCTGCCTGGACATGCTGCGCTCGCGCGGTTCCCGGCGCGAGGAGTCGTGGGAGGTGCACGTCCCCGACACGATCGAGGGCATCGAGGCCTTCGGCGGTCCGGAGGGGCCGGGCGGTCGCGGCTCCGTCGACCGGGCCAACCCGGAGGACGAGGCGCTGCTGGCCGACTCGATCGGACTGGCGCTGCTGGTCGTGCTGGACACGCTGGACCCCGCCGAGCGCCTCGCGTTCGTGCTGCACGACATGTTCGCCGTCCCCTTCGACGAGATCGCCCCGATCGTCGGCCGCTCGACCGCCGCGGCCCGGCAGCTGGCCAGCCGGGCGCGCCGCCGGGTCCAGGGCGTCGAGCCGGACCCCGAGGCGGATCTGCGCCGGCAGAAGGAGGTCGTCGACGCCTTCCTCTCGGCCGCACGCGGCGGCGACTTCGAGGCGCTGCTGTCGGTGCTCGACCCCGACGTGGTGTTCCGCGCCGACGCCATGGCCATGCGCATGGGCTCGACGGGCGAGACCCGCGGGGCCAAGGCGGTCGCCGGCTTCTACCTCGGCAAGGCCCAGGCCGTCCGGCCCGCCCTGGTGGACGACTTCATGGCCGGTGTCTGGGCGGAGGGCGGGCGGCCGCGCATCGTCCTCGAGTTCACCATCGAGGACGACCGGATCACCGCGATCGACGTCCACGCCGAGCCCGAACTGCTCGCCTCCTACGACGTGCGGTTCCTGGACGGGAAGGACTGAACGGAACTCGACTGAGCCGGACCGAGCCGAACGGGAACGGGAACAGGTGCGGCGAACCGCTGGGGTGGTTTTTGGGACTAGCCCCAGCGGCCGCTGCGGCCGAGCAGCAGCGCACCGGCCGCGACGCCGGCGGTGGAGGTGCGGAGCACGGAGGGGCCCAGCAGGTAGGCGCCCGCCCCGGCCGTGGCGAAGGCGCCCAGCTCGTCCGGGGAGACACCGCCCTCGGGGCCGACGACCAGCACGACCGAGCCGGCCTGCGGAAGGTCGGCGGCGGCCAGCGGCGACGCGCCCTCCTCGTGCAGCACGGCCGGCAGCGTCGCCGAGGCCAGCAGTCCGGCGACCTGGCGGGTCGTCATGAGGTCCTGGACGACGGGGAAGCGCAGCCGACGCGACTGCTTGCCCGCCTCCCGGGCGGTCGCCCGCCACTTGGCCAGCGACTTGGCGCCCCGTTCGCCCTTCCACTGGGTGATGCAGCGCGAGGCGGACCACGGGACGATCTCGTCCACGCCGACCTCGGTCATCAACTCGACCGCGAGCTCGCCGCGGTCGCCCTTGGGCAGCGCCTGGACCACGGTGATCCGCAGCGGCGGCTCGGGCTCGGTCAGCACCGCGGTCACGCGGACGTCGAGCGCGTCCTTGCCCTCCAGCGCCGCGACGGTGCCCCGGACGCCCGCGCCCGCCCCGTCGGTGAGGACCAGCTCCTCACCGACGGTCAGCCGCTTGACGGCGACCGCATGCCGCCCCTCCGCACCGTCCAGGCGGATCAGCCCGCCCACGGGGGCGAGGCGGTCGGTGTCCAGCAGGAAGACAGGGGCGGTCACGTGCTGCTCGGTTCTCCGGGAGAAGGGGGCTGGGCGGCCGGGAGGGATCAGCGGCCGTTGAAGGCGTCCTTGAGACGGGAGAAGAGACCCTGCTGTCCCGGCGCGAACTGACCGGAGGGCCGCTCCTCGCCGCGCAGCTTGGCGAGCCGCCGCAGCAGCTCCTCCTGCTCCGCGTCGAGCTTGCTCGGCGTCAGGACCTCGACATGCACTATCAGGTCGCCACGCCCGCCGCCGCGCAGGTGCGTGATGCCCCGGCCGTGCAGCGGGATGGACTGCCCCGACTGGGTGCCGGGCCGGATGTCGATCTCGGCCACGCCGTCCAGGGTGTCCAGCGGGACCTTCGTGCCCAGCGAGGCCGCCGTCATCGGCAGGGTCACCGTGCAGTGCAGGTCGTCTCCGCGCCGCTGGAAGATCTCGTGCGCGTTCTCGGAGATCTCCACGTACAGGTCGCCGGCCGGACCGCCGCCGGGGCCGACCTCGCCCTCGCCGGCCAGCTGGATCCGGGTGCCGTTGTCGACGCCCGCGGGGATCTTGACGGTCAGCGTCCGCCGCGCGCGCACCCGGCCGTCGCCGGCGCACTCGGGGCAGGGGGTCGGCACGACCGTGCCGAAGCCCTGGCACTGGGGGCAGGGACGCGAGGTCATGACCTGGCCGAGGAAGGACCGGGTCACCTGGGACACCTCACCGCGGCCGCGACACATGTCGCAGGTCTGCGCCGAGGTGCCGGGGGCCGCGCCCTCGCCGTTGCAGGTGGTGCAGACGACGGCGGTGTCGACCTGGATGTCCTTTGTGGTGCCGAAGGCCGCCTCCTCCAGATCGATGTCGATCCGGATCATGGCGTCCTGGCCGCGCCGGGTCCGCGAACGCGGGCCGCGCTGGCCGCCGGCCGCGCCGAAGAAGGCGTCCATGATGTCGCTGAAGCCGAAGCCCGCGCCCGTGCCGAAGCCGCCGGCCCCGCCCGCGCCGCCGGTGGCGGAGAGCGGGTCGCCGCCGAGGTCGTAGACCTGGCGCTTGTTCGGGTCCGAGAGCACCTCGTAGGCGGCGTTGATCTCCTTGAACCGCTCCTGGGTCTTCGGGTCCGGGTTGACGTCAGGATGCAGCTCACGCGCCAGCCGGCGGAAAGCCTTCTTGATCTCGTCCTGACTCGCGTCCCGTCGGACGCCGAGTACCGCGTAGTAGTCCGTGGCCACCAAAATGCTCCGCTAGTCTCCGTGTGAGGCTCGTGCCATGTCGTGTCGTGGTCTGTCAGGACCGGGTCGGACCCGGGTGAGTCCTGGGTGGACTAGGACGCGGCCAGGATCTGACCGACATACCGTGCAACCGCTCGGACAGCACCCATGGTTCCCGGGTAGTCCATCCGCGTCGGCCCGACCACCCCGAGTTTGGCGACGGTCTCATCGCCCGAACCGTAGCCCACCGAGACGACCGAGGTGGAATTCAGTCCCTCATAGGCGTTCTCGTGACCGATCCTGACCATCACTCCCGGGTCTCCGGTCTCACCCAGCAGCCGAAGCAGCACCACCTGTTCTTCCAGCGCCTCCAGGACGGGGGCGATGGTGAGGGGGAAGTCGTGCGGGAAGCGGGTCAGGTTCGCGGTGCCGCCCAGGACGACGCGCTCCTCGGTCTGCTCGACCAGCGCCTCGTACAGAGTGGACAGCACGGTCGTGACCGCGGCCCGGTCCTGGTGCGGGAAGCTCTCAGGGAGATCCTGCAGCAGCGTCGGCACCTCGGCGAAGCGGCGACCGGCCGCCCGCGCGTTGAGCCTGCTGCGCAGGTCCCCCAGCATCGCCTCGCCGACCTGGCTCGGGCAGTCGACCAGCCGCTGCTCGACCCGTCCGGTGTCGGTGATCAGCACCAGCATCACCCGGGTCGGCGTCAGCGCGACCAGCTCGACGTGCCGGACCGTGGAACGGGTGAGCGAGGGGTACTGGACCACCGCCACCTGTCTGGTCAGCTGCGCCAGCAGCCGCACCGTGCGGGCGACGACGTCGTCGAGGTCCACCGCGTGGTCGAGGAAGCTGGTGATCGCCCGGCGCTCGGCCGTCGACAGCGGCTTGACCTCCGTCAGCCGGTCGACGAAGAGCCGGTATCCCTTGTCGGTGGGCACCCGTCCGGCACTGGTGTGCGGCTGGTGGATGTAGCCCTCCTCCTCGAGGACGGCCATGTCGTTACGGACGGTAGCCGAGGAGACACCGAGGTTGTGGCGTTCGACCAGCGCCTTGGAGCCGACCGGCTCCTCGGTGCCCACGTAGTCCTGCACGATGGCGCGCAGCACCGCGAGCTTGCGGTCGTCGAGCCGACGCTCCTCGCGCACGGGCACGCACCTCCAGTCGTCCGGTCCAGCAGTCGTCCGGCCCGGCGGTCGTCCGGTCCGGTCGGGCGGTCCAGCAGGTCCGACGCCCCGGCGGTCGGGGGCCGGGCGCCTTGATCCCGTCACTACACCTGTCCTGGCACTCTTGACATACGAGTGCCAGCATTCGTCGTGTGCCAGTGTAAGCGCGAGGGTCCGCGACCGGAACGTCTGGACCTCGTCAGACGTACCACATAGCGAGGGCGCCACGGCAGAATTGCACCCGCAGTTCACCGCCCAGGAGGGACACCATGTCCAGGACTCGTTTCGCACCGGACCGCGGGCTGACCACGCGCATGCTGATCACGATGTTCATGATCGGCCTGCTGTTCGTGGCCTTCGTCGGCGTGCTGCTGGTGGCCCTGCGCGGGATGTGGCCCCTGGTCGTCATCATCGCGGGCGGACTCTTCATCGCCCAGTTCTGGTTCAGCGACAAGATCGCCGCCTTCAGCATGGGCGCCCGCGAGGTCACCCCCCAGGACTACCCGGAGCTGCACGGCGCCATCGACCGCCTGTGCGCGCTCGCGGACATGTCCAAGCCGAAGGTCGCCGTCGCGCAGAGTGACATCCCGAACGCGTTCGCGACCGGCCGGAACGAGAAGAACGCCGTCGTCTGCGTCACCACCGGTCTGCTGCGCCGCCTCGAGCCGGAGGAGCTGGAGGGCGTGCTGGCCCACGAGCTCTCGCACGTCGCCCACCGCGACGTCGCGGTGATGACCATCGCCGGCTTCCTCGGCGTGCTGGCCGGCATCATCACCCGCGTCGGCCTCCAGTTCGGCATGTTCGGCGGCTTCGACCGTCGCGACAGCCGCGACAACGACAACACCGCGATCGCGATGCTCGCCGTCATCGCGATCAGCGCCGTCGTCTACGCCATCAGCTTCCTGCTGACCCGCCTGCTCTCCCGCTACCGCGAGCTGTCCGCCGACCGCTCGGCCGCGCTGCTGACCGGCAAGCCCTCGGCGCTCGCCTCGGCGCTCACCAAGGTCACCGGCGACATCGGCGCGATCCCGACGCAGGACCTGCGCCAGGCCCAGCCGTTCAACGCCTTCTACTTCGCCCCGGCCCTGTCCGCGCGCGCGGTCGCCAGCAACGCCTTCTCCACCCACCCGTCGCTCCAGCAGCGCCTGGAGCAGCTCGGCAGGATCTCCACCGAACTCGGCCGCGGCTGACACCGACCGCGCTGCACCGCCTGCCACCTGCACCGCCTGGCCACCTGCACCACCTATGACCTGCACCACCCATGACCTGCACCGCCCAATACCCGCACCGCCCACTACCTGCACCGCCGCCGAGAGGACAGAGACTCCGATGGGTTTCCTGGACGCCCTTCTGGGCCGGACCAAGCCGGTCAAGCCCGATCTGGACCAGCTCTTCGGCCTCCCCTCGGCCGCCATCACCCTGGAGGCCGCCGCGGGCTTCAAGCCCACCGGCGTCGGCTCGGTCTGCTTCGCCGCGGCCGAGGGCGGTGCGTTCGCCACGGTCCAGCAGGACGTCCAGGCGCTCCTGGACGCCGACACCGGACGCGGCGGCCAACCGGTCGAGCTGACCCCGCGCGACGCGTACGGCTACACCTGGCTCACCTCGCGTCAGGACCCGGAGGACATCGTCTCCCTGGTCAACGACGTCCACGCGGTCAACTCCGCCCTGGAGTCCCAGGGCTTCGGCCCGCAACTGCTCTGCTCGCTGGTCAACTTCGCCGACGCGCAGGGCCGCAGGTTCGCCCTGGTCTACCTCTACAAGCGGGGCTCCTTCTACCCCTTCGCCCCGCTGCCGGGCGAGAAGCGGGACAACCCGCTGGAGCTGCAGATCAAGGCGATGCTCGGCAACGACCTGCGACTGGAGCAGGATCTGACCCGCTGGTTCCCGGTCTGGGGCGCGCCCGGTCTGTAATGATCGGTCGGTGAGCCGATACGACCCCCGTGGACTGACCGACCTGACGCCGCCGTGGAAGCAGCCCTCCACGGTGCCCGAACTGCCCGCCGAGCGGGACCTGGTGGTCGAGGAGGCGTCGACCGGCTTCTGCGGCGCGGTGATCCGCTGCGAGAAGACCGCCGAGGGCTTCACCGTCACGCTGGAGGACCGGCACGGCAAGCTCCGGGTCTTCCCGCTCGTCCCGCGCGGCTTCCTGGTCGACGGTCGGCCGGTGACCCTGGTGCGCCCGCAGCCGGGCGGCCCGTCGAGGCCGCAGGGCCCCTCCCGGACGGCCTCCGGCTCCGTGGCGGTGGCCGGCACGAAGGCGCGCGTCGCACTGCCGAGCCGGATCTACGTCGAGGGCCGCCACGACGCCGAACTGGTCGAACGGGTCTGGGGCGACGACCTGCGGATCGAGGGCGTGGTCGTCGAGTACCTGGAGGGCATCGACGACCTCCCGGCGATCGTGGCCGAGTTCGGGCCGGAACCCGGACGTCGGCTCGGCGTGCTGGTGGACCACCTGGTGCCCGGCTCGAAGGAGTCCCGCATCGCGGCACAGGTCACCGGCGCGCACGTGCTGGTCGTCGGCCACCCGTTCATCGACATCTGGGCGGCCGTCAAACCCGCCGCCGTGGGCATCCCGGCCTGGCCGGACGTGCCGCGCGGCGAGGACTGGAAGACGGGCGTCTGCGCCCGCCTGGGATGGCCGCTGGACACCCCGGAGGCGTGGCGCCGCATCCGCGGCTCGGTCCGCTCCTACAAGGACCTCGACCCGGCCCTGCTCGGCCGGGTCGAGGAACTGATCGACTTCGTCACCGCACCGTGAGACGCACCACCCTGAGACGTACTGCCCTGGGACTCGTCGCCCTGAGACTCGTCGCCCCGGGACGCAGCGGGTGGGTCACAGCGCGGGGTAGGCCGGGAACGAGCAGCTGAACGTGTCCGGGGTGCCGTTCACCGACGTGACGCCGACACCCGTGCCCGCGGGCACGAGGTTGTCGGCGTAGCGGGTGATCGCCGCGTAGGCGGCGGTGTCGGCGGTGGCGTCCACCGAGACGTTCCAGAGCGCCAGCCCCAGCGGGTGGCTCGCGTTCAGTCCGACGAAGGTCGACTTGGCCCCGCTCTGCGACGCCGTCGCCCGGAAGCCGTCGACGATGATCCGGGTGAAGAACGGGACGCCGGAGCCGCTGCCGTTCGAGTAGTGGGTGTCGAACACCATCGGCGCGCGGACGGCGGTGACGCAGGTGTTCAGGTAGGTCACGTCGCTGACCGTGCCGCCGTTGGCCGGCGAGGACTTGATCCGGATCCCGGTGCTGCTGCCGCTGACGTTGCCGAGGCTGTCGACGCCGGTGACAGTGTTGTTCCTGACCAGGACGTTGCTGACGCCGCCGTTGGTCTCGCTTCCGATGGAGATGCCGTGGGTGCCGTAGAAGTGGCTGTTCTCGACGGTGATGTCGCGGGTCGCGGCACCGCCCTTGACGGCGATGCCGTCGTCGCCGGTCATGATGTAGCTGTCGTTGACGGTGACGTTCGTCGCGCCGCCCGGGTCGATGCCGTCGGTGTTGCGGGCGGTGTCCGGGGTCTTGATGCGCACGCCCCAGGCGGTGAAGCCGGTGCCGCCCTGGTAGACCACGTGGAAGTTCGGCGAGTTGAGCATGTCCAGGTGGTAGAGGGTGAAGTTGTCGGAGTCGACGGCCTGGATCAGCCGCGGGTTGTTCTGGTTCTCGCCCGCCTTCTGGGCCGCGGTGGCCAACCCCCACCAGGTGGTGCCGCCGCCGAGGATCGTCTGGTCGCCACGCCCGTCGATCCTGCCCTGCGCACCGGAGGCGGCGCGCACCGACTCGATGCCCGCGTCGGCCCCGGCCACGGTGATCAGGGGCTTGCAGCCGCCCTCGTGCGAGCTGAGCGTGCCGCAGGTCGGCTTGCCGCTCACCTGGTAGTTCACCGGGTTGCGGGAGGCGAAAAGGGTGACGCCCGAGTCGAGCAGCAGCACCTCGCCCCGGTGCACGGTCAACGGACCGCTGAGGAAGGCGTTGTGAGCGGCGTCCGCGGCGGAGAGCCGGACTGCCACGGTGGCCGAACCGGACTGGGTGCACGCGTCCAGGGCCCGCTGCAGGCGGGCCGTGTCCGGCGGGCTGCTCTCGGCGGCGGAGCCTGCCGTGCGCCCGGGCATGGCGAGCTGGGCCGGGACGGTCGCACAGACGGTGGCGGGCACGACAGGCTCGGAGACCTTGCGCGCGTCACCCGTTGCGCTGCCGACGGGGGCTGTCGTGGTGCCGGACGTCGTGGCACCGACCGAGGTGGGGTTCCAGCCGTCGGTGCCCGCGAGGTAGGTCCTGGCGGTGTACTTCGCCGCCCGGGCCGCGCTCAACTGGGGACTGTTAGCGCTCACACCACCGTTGGCGGCACTGAGCTTCGCGCCCGTCCCGGTGTTCGCATAGGAGTCGAAGCGCGCCGACTGCCACGGGTATCCGCCCATGGCGGTCCACGGCGTCGCACCCTTGACCGCAGCCGGGAGGACGGTGTTCCGCACCACCACCTGGGCGACCGCGGTCGAGGTCGGGTGCCAGGGACGGCCGAGGTAGTAGGTCCGGGCCTTCGCCGAGCTGGTCACGGTGCTGTCCGTGATCAGGAAGCCGTACGCCCTGCTCGCCTCGGTGTTGGCCGCGGTCAGGAAGCCGTTCAGGCCGTCCGCCGGCGCGCCGTCGTCCAGCGCGTCGATCGTCGCGTGGTCGAAGACCGCGGTGGCGTTGCCGAAGAGGAAGTCGACGTCGCCGCTCACCAAGACCGAGCGGAAGTACTGCCGGGTCTGCGCGGTCGGCGTGGGGGACCAGGCGAGCAGCGTGTCCTGGTGGCCGAGGAACCGGTCGTTCAGGTAGACCTGCCGGTCGCCCTCCGCGTTCAGAGCCACCGCCTGACCGCCCTTGACGCCCGGATGTGAGGCCTTGGAGAAGGAGTTGACAATGGTGAGGTTCTTCACCGTCATCCCGGCCGCGGCAAAGGTCGCGGTCGCGCTGCCCATGGTGCCGTAGGGGGAGCCGTCCGGCCTGCTCAGTCCGGCGGCGTTGCCGTAGGTGATCACGACGTCGGCCGGGTTGCCGGTCGCGCCCACCAGACTCAGCCCGGTCCTGGTCGCCGGAACGGAGACCGTCTCGTGGTAAGTCCCCTTCGCGACGACGATCGTGTCGCCCGCTGCGGCGGCGTCCACCGCCGCCTGCACGGTGCGGAACTGGGCGCCCCCGCCCGCCGCGACCGTCAGCGTGCGCGCGCTGCGGGCGCCGTGGGTGCCGTGGGTGCCGTGGGTGGCCGCGTCGGACGTGCTGCTGGCGGAGGCGAGCAGCGGTATCGCCGCCAGGCCGCCGCCTGCGATGGCCACGGCCGCGACGACGGCGGGGACGCGCCGCGCGAGGCGGGAACGGCGATGGGTGGGGAGTGGAGGGGTCGGTGACACGCGGTCAGTCCTCTGCTTCCGGTGGTGCTTCTCGGACGGTTTCCCCTCTGAGTGGTCCGGGAGACGGGAAAGGTTGCCCGTGCGGAGAGAACTTTTCCGGAGGTCGGCCGCCCGCGGTCGGCGTCCGCTCCCGCTGGTTCTGCTACCTCGCCGCCACGGGGTAGAAGTTCCCGTAGACGAGCGCCTGGTCGCCGTGGCCGGTCGCGGTGGCCCGGTAGTCGTCCTGTCCGGCGTCGCGGCCTCCGGCGGCGTGGTCGTACTGGCCGGCGAAGGTGTAGGTCCCCGGCGCGAGGGTGACCCCGGACCTGAGGGTCCATTCGTAGACCAGGAACCCACCCTGGCGGGTCACGGTGACGACCAGGCTCGGCGAAGACACGGTGGACCACGTCCCGGTGCTCTCCACCCCCGGTGTCAGCGCGACGCGCAGGCGGACGTCGAGCGCACCGAGGCTGAACGCGCTCTTCAGAGTCACGTCGCTCTGGGCCCAATTCGTGTTGCTGTTCGGGTCGACGGAGCCGTCCGACCAGAGGAAGCCCTGCTGGACCCTGGTTCCTGTTGGCGAGGCGCCGGCCGGCGAGGCGGCCGGCGCGGAACCCGTAGGGGACGGGGCACCCGCTCCGCCCGCCACGGTGCTCCCCGAGGCCGCGGCCGACGGACCGGCGCTGCGCCCCCGCCCGCGGTACCGCCCGGCCCGGACGGAACGGTCGACGAGGCCGTAGGGCGGGGCACGCTGGTCGCGGAGCCGATGTCGGTCGAACCGCCGGGTTCGGTCCGCGAGGCGGGACCGGGGCCGACGTACCGGCCTACGGCCGCCCACGTGCCCGCCACACTGGCCGCCAGAAGCAGCACCGAGACGACCCCGAGCCCCGCCACCCGCACCAGGCGACGCGCCGGACGTGCGGCCCGTGCGGCCCGCGCGGCCCGCGCGGGTCGTACGGCCCGCACGCGCCCGTGCTCGACGGCACGTTCGGCGTCTCGCCGGGCGGCGATCCTGACCAGCATCGCCTCCCGGTCGGGGCGGTGCCGTGCCGCCTCCTCGTGCAGGGCGTCGCGGAGTCGGCCTTCGTCGCCGAGGGTTTCGTGGTGCAGGGTCTCGTGATGCGGGGTTTCGTGGGGCGGGGTCCCGTGGTGCGGGGTTTCATCGTGCGGGGTCCCCTGGTACCGCGTCCGGTCGTCGCGCCGGGCCTCGCGTCCGTGTTCCATCAACGTCCCTCCCCCGCCTGACGCGCCGACACCAACCACGCCTCCGGACGGCGTCCGCCGAGGAGCTCCGCGAGCTGCGCCGCTCCGCGCGACGTCTGGCTCTTCACGGTGCCCACGCTGATCCCCAGGGCCTGCGCGGTCTCCCGTTCGGAAAGGTCGAAGGCAAAGCGTAGGACGACGCAGGCCCGACGGCGGTGCGGGAGCCTCCGCAGTGCGCTGCGGACGTCCACGACGGCGGGTATGTCGGTCGTGTGAGCGTTCTCACGCCACAGCGTGCTCCAGCCGCGCAGGCCATTGCGCTCCCGCCCCAGACGGCGCGCCCGGTTCCGGCAGAGGTTCGCGAGCACACCGCGCGCGTAGGCCGCCGGGGAGTCGGCGGCGCAGACCCGGTCCCAGTGACGCCAGACCTCCAGCAGCGCGTCGGCGGCGAGGTCGTCCGCCGCGTCGGGCTCACCGGTGAGCAGGTAGGCAAGGCGCGAGAGCTCGGCGTGATGCCGCTCAAAGAAGGCCTGGTACGCGCTCTCGGCCGCGCCGTCCCGCAGAACCACCCGAACCCTCCCCCGAGCCCGTCCGCCGGACGGATGCCGTCCGACCGCCATGGAAGCCGCGAGCCTACCAATGCAACCTGACCGCAACGGCGCTGGCGGCATGTCGACGTGCCGGGACGGGCGGCTGAACGTGCTCGGCGCGTCAGAGCGACTCGGGATCGGCCGCGAGGGACTCCCAGTAGTCGACGTAGGCCTGCTCATGGGCAACCGCCAACCGGAGGATGCGCGCGCGGGAGAGCCGGCGCGCCTCGTCGGTCGGATCGATGTCCGCACGGAACGACTGGTAGAGCTCCAGCCACCTGCGATGCTGCGCGGCCCGCGCCTTCGCCAACGCGACCACGTCGGCCGGGTCGCCCAGGTCGGCGAAGAACAGTTTGAGCTGCGCCGGATCGCGGGTCTCCGGCTCCGGGGCCTGCGGATCGCCCAGCCAGCGTTCGAGCGCCGCGCGCCCCGCCCCGGTGAGGTGGAAGACCCGTCGACGGCGGCCCTCGGTCTCCGTCTCCTCACGGAGCAGCCCGAGCTCCGCCAGCCGGGGCGGAATCCGGTACAGCTGCGCATGCGGGATCGGCCAGAAGTACTGAACGCTCTCCTCCACGCGCGCCTTGAGCTCGTAGGGCGTCATCGCCCCATGCCGCGCGATGAGCCCCAGGACGACGTAGCCGGACGGGCTGCACCCGCCGTCCCCCCCGCCCTCTGCCGCCTGCGCCGAGCCTGATTCCTTCGGTTCCGCCTGTTCTGCCTGCTCTGCCGCCATGCCGCGCGCGCCTCCTCGTCTTCCCGTCGCCGGCCGTGAGGCCTTGCTCTCCTTGACACCGTATCAATGAGAGCATAGTGTCCATCTCATCGAGACCGTATCAATGAGACTATTGCTGAGCGAGAGAAGGTCCCATGACGACGTCCGCAGCGATCTCCACCGACTACGTCCATCCCGAACTCGCCTCCGTGCTGGCGACCATGCCCGAGCGTCCCGCCAACCCCTACGCCGACGTCCAAGGTCTGCGGGACAGCTTCAAGGCGTTGATGGCCCCGCTCGCGGCCATCACGGCCGAGGCGGTCCAGCGCGCCGAACTCACGATCACCGAGGCCACGTTGACCGGACCTGACGGCAACCTGATCGACGTGCAGATCCTGCGCCCCACGGGGGTGGGCGCAGTCCTGCCGGGAGTCCTCTACATCCACGGCGGCGGTTTCGTGTACGGGGAGCTGGACGGACCGAGCCCGATGGCGATCAACGCCTGCCTGACCACCGGGGCCGTCATCGTCAACGTCCACTACCGGCTCGCGCCCGAGCACCGCTACCCCGCCGGGGTGGAGGACTGCTACGCCGCCCTGCAGTGGATGGCCGCGAACGCCGAAGAGCTCGGCATCGACCCAGCCCGCATCGCCGTCGCCGGGGCCTCGGCGGGCGGGGCACTGAGTGCTGCCCTGTGCCTGATGGCCCGGGACCGGGGCGGTCCGGCCGTGGCGTTCCAGTGTCTGCTGATCCCGCTCCTGGACGACCGCGCGGACTCAGCCTCGCACCGCCGGGTGACCGACCGCCGCTTCACCAACGGCCCCGGCATCAGGCACACCTGGGACACCTACCTGGGCCCGGACCGCGGGGACGCCCCGGCCTACGCCGCCCCGGCACGCGCGGACGACCTCGCCGGCCTGCCCCCGGCGTACATCCTCACCTGCGGCCTCGATCCGCTCCGCGACGAAGGGCTCGACTACGCCCGCCGCCTGGCCGAGGCGAACGTCCCGGTCGAGACGAGGGACGTTCCCGGCGCCTGGCACCTCTTCGAGGCCTTCGCCCCCGAGTCGACCCTCGCCCGCACCACGAGCGCCCACTGGCTCCGAGCGCTTCGCGACGCGCTCAACCCCTGAGGGCGGAGGCCGACGGCGGACGACGGACGACGGACGGGACCAGGGGATCGCCTCAGTCCACCAGGTCCCGGACCACCGCGTCCGCGAGCAGTCGCCCACGCAGGGTGAGGACAGCCCGGCCCTCGGCGAACGGCCCCGGTTCGAGCAGTCCCTCGCCCAGAGCGCGGTCCGCCGCCTTCCGGCCTTCCGGGCGCAGGAGGTCCAGCGGGCAGCCGGCGGAAAGCCTGAGCTCCAGCAGGATCCGCTCGACCCTGCGGTCCTCGTCCTCCAACCGCTCGCGGCCTTGGGCCGGAGTCTCCCCCGCCTCCAGTGCCTGGGCGTAGGCGGCAGGGTGCTTCCGGTTCCACCACCGCACTCCGCCCACATGGCTGTGGGCACCGGGGCCCGCGCCCCACCAGTCGGCACCCGTCCAGTACAGCTCGTTGTGGCGGCAGCGGGCGGACGCCGAGCCCGCCGTGGCCCAGTTGGAGACCTCGTACCACTCCATGCCGGCGGCGCCCAGCAGCTCCTCCGCCATTAGGTACCGGTCGGCGTGGACGTCGTCGTCCGTCATCGGGATCTCCCCGCGCCGGATACGGGACGCCAGCTTGGTCCCCTCCTCGACGATCAGCGCGTACGCGGAGATGTGGTCCGGCTCCGCCGACAGCGCTGCCTCCAGGGAGGCCCGCCAGTCCTCCGGCGACTCCCCCGGGGTGCCGTAGATCAGGTCGAGGTTGACGTGCTCGAAACCTGCGTCGCGCGCCTCCGCGACACAGGCCTGGGGCCGACCCGGCGTGTGATGGCGGTCGAGCAGCTGCAGCACGTGCGGGCGGACACTCTGCATGCCGAAGCTCAGTCGGGTGAAGCCGCCCTCACGAAGCTCGGCGAGATAGGCGGGGCCGACCGACTCCGGGTTCGCCTCCGTCGTGACCTCGGCCCCCGGCGCAAGCCCGAACTCGTCCCGGATCGCCCCCAGCATCCGGACCAGATCCCGCGCGGGCAACAGCGTCGGCGTCCCACCGCCCAGGAAGACCGTCTCGACGGGGACGTCAGCGTCGCCCAGCACCTTCCGGGCCAGCCGGATCTCGCCGATCAGGTGGTCCGCGTACGTCTCCTGCGAGGCGACCGTGCCGGACGAGCGCAGCTCTGTGGCGGTGTAGGTGTTGAAGTCGCAGTACCCGCAGCGGGTCGCGCAGTACGGCACGTGGACGTAGAAACCGAACGGTCGCGTACCGAGCCCGGCGAGGGCGGTCTCGGGGAGCGAGCCGTCGGCCGGGACGGCTTCGCCGTCGGGCAGTGCGGAGGGCATGTGGTCCATTCTCCGGCATGCGGACATGTAGGCGTGCCGATGGGCCGCCGGGTGGGCGGCTCATCGGCACGTTGTGGGGTTGTTCAGCGGGGGTAGCGGGTGTTGGGGGTGGGGGTGTGTCGGGTGGTGGCACCGCTCTGGGCCCGCCACCACTCATTTCGAGTTCCCAGCCGGTGTGGTGGAGGTCGGTGTGGTGTTCTCCGCAGAGCAGGGCGAGGTTGTTCAGGCTGGTGTGGCCGCCGTCGGCCCAGTGGGTCAGGTGGTGGGCCTCGCACCAGGTGGGCGGCCTTGTGCAGCCGGGCCAGACGCAGTGCCGGTCCCGGGCGATGACCGCGTCCCGCAGGTGCGCGGGGACGGTGCGGGTGGCGCGGCCGATGGAGACCGGCTTGCCCTGGCCCTTGGTGAGGATGACGCGGAGCCGGCAGTCGCAGGACTCCTTGCGGGCCTGCCACCGCGGCAACCGGAACCCCCGCGTGGACGTGGCGACACCGACGGGGTGCAGCAACCCCGACACATCGTCGTCGGCCGGGGACCCTTCGGGGTCGTCGTCGGTGAAGGTGGGGTGGGCGGGGCACTCCTCCCGCAGCGCGTCCAGGTCCGCGATGACCGTGAAGTGGGGGCGCTGACCACCGGTGGTGGGCAGCTTGTCGCACCCGAGCGCGAGGTCGGCGACCGCCTCGAGGGCGTCGCCCATCCGCTCCGGATGCGTCCGGGTCTCCCCCTCGACAGGGGTGCCCATCGCCGCCTCCAGCGCCACACGCAGCTTCTCCCCCGCCACCGCCGACAGCTCCGCGGTCAGCACCCAGAACGGGTCATCGCTGGTGCCGGTCTGCGACAGCCTCGCCGTGGAACGGAACAGCGCCGGGGCATCCTTCGCCTGCGGCTCCTGCTCCTCGACCAGGTGGGCGCGGACCTGCCGGGCGGCCTGCTTCAGCTGCCCCAGGTGCAGGGTCTTGGCCTGCTCGACCAGGAGATCTTCGGCCTGGGCGCGGGCCTGCGGGTCTTCCACGTCGGTGATCTCGTGGGCGATGACCTCCGCCTGGCTGGCCGAGAGTCCGCCCTCGGCGAGGGCGGTGCGGACGGTGCGCAGGGTGTCCAGGCGGCGGGCCCGGTCGACGAGCTGCTTCGCCACCCGGTCACTCAACTGCCCATGCGTCTGCAGGAACCCCTTCGCCGTCCGCGAACGCGTCGCCGCCACCGCACCCGTGCGGTCGAACACCGCCACCCGACGCGCCAGCTCCGCCCCCACCATCTCCTCGAACCGCACCAGGGCCAGGAGCTGCTCGGCCTGGAACGAGGCACCGGCCGCACACAGGGCGTCGTCGTCCTCCGCCGCCAACGCGGCCAAGAACGTCAGAGAAGAAGAGGGCAGGGTCCGCAGCGGCTCCGTGCTCGCAGCACGGACCTGGCGGGAGCTTGAGGGAGTCAGGGGATCCGCACGGAACACGTCCCCCAGCGAGGCAGAAAACACCTCACCCATGGACGCATCTCCGTCTTCACACCCGCCCCCGAACATCGAGGCGTCCATAGAACAATTATGACACCCCAAACAGAGCAGCGCCAAGCCCGAGCCGTCACCCACAAGAGTGAAAACCCGCAGCTCAGCGCCGCTCTGACTCCCCTTCAGGGGCCCTTGTCACGCCTCCCTGGCACCCGCGTACATCGCCTCGATCAGCTCCGCGTTCTCGCGCTCCACGACCGGGCGCTTGACCTTCAGGCTCGGGGTCAGCTCGCCGTGCTCCACGTCCAGGTCGCGCGGAAGGACGGTGAACTTCTTGACCGTCTGCCAGCGCTGCAGCTGTGCGTTCAGCTGGTCCACGAAGCCGCCGATCAGGCTGTGGACCTCGGGCGACGTGCAGACCTCGGCGTAGCTGCGGCCAGACTGACCGTGGCCCGCCGCCCACTGCATGATGGCCGGCTCGTCCAGCGTGATCAGCGCGGTGCAGAAGTTGCGACCGTTGCCGATGACCAGGATGTTGCTGACGAACGGACAGACGGCCTTGAAGCGGCCCTCGACCTCGCTCGGGGCGACGTACTTGCCGCCCGAGGTCTTGAACATGTCCTTCTTGCGGTCGGTGATCCGCAGGAAGCCGTCCTTGTCCAGCTCGCCGATGTCGCCGGTGTGGAACCAGCCGTCCGCCTCCAGCACCTCGGCGGTCTTCTCGGGCTGGTTGTGGTAGCCGCGCATGACGCCGGGGCCGCGCAGCAGGATCTCGCCGTCCTCCGCGATCCGGACCTCGGTGCCGGGCATCGGGCGACCGACCGTGCCCACGCGGTAGCTCTCGCCCGGGTTGACCGTCGAGCCCGCGCTGGTCTCGCTCAGGCCGTAGCCCTCGAGGATGTGGACGCCGGCGCCGGAGAAGAAGTAGTTGATGTCGGGCGCCAGGGCCGCCGAACCGGAGACGCAGGCGCGCAGCCGACCGCCGAAGGCGGCGCGGATCTTGGCGAAGACGAGCTTGTCCGCCACCGCGTGCTTGAGCTGGAGACCGAAGGGGACGGTCCGCGAACCGGTCGCGATCTCGTTCTTCTGAGCGGTCTCGGCATACTCGCGCGCCACGCCCGCCGCCCACATGAAGATCTTGTACTTGGCGCCGCCCTCGGCCCGGGCCTTGCTGGCGATGCCGTTGTAGACCTTCTCGAAGATGCGCGGCGCGGCGGCCATGTAGGTCGGCTGGACCACCGGCAGGTTGGTGATGATCTTGTCGATCCGGCCGTCCACCGCGATCACGGAGCCCTGCTGGATGTGGCCCGAGGTGAGCGTCTTGCCGAAAACATGCGAGAGCGGCAGCCACAGGTACTGGACGTCGTCCTCGCCGGTCAGGCCGAGGGAGCTCTGCGCCGCCGCCTGGTAGGCCCAGCAGTCGTGGACCAGACGGACGCCCTTGGGGCGGCCGGTCGTGCCGGAGGTGTAGATCAGGGTGGCCAGCTGCTCGCGCTTGATTTCGGCGACCGCCTTCGCGACCGAGTCCGGGCGCTCCTTGAGGTACGCGACGCCGCGCTCCTCCAGCTCGGCCAGGGACAGCACCTCGATGCCGGCCGCCTCGGCCGCGCCGACCGCGTCGCCCTCGGGCTTGCTGCCGTCGATCGTGACGATCACCTTGAGCTCGGGCGTCTGGGGAGAGGCGTCGAGCATCTTCGCGAGCTGCTTCGCGTCCTCGACGATGATCGCCCGACTGCCCGAGTCGGAGAGGATGTAGGCCGTCTCGTCGGCGTTGGTGCTCGGGTAGACGGCGGTGACGGCCGCGCCCGCGCACATGATGCCGAGGTCGGCGAGGATCCACTCGATCCGGGTGGAACAGGAGATGCCGACGCGCTGCTCGGGCTCGATCCCGAGGGCCATCAGTCCGGCCGCGATGTCCTGGACGCGCTCCGCCGCCTGACCCCAGGTCATCGGCCGCCACTGCTCGGCACCGGGTGTGCTGTCCGCCGCGTGCTCGTCGACGGGCACGGGATAGCGGTAGGCCACCCGGTCCGGGGTGGCCGCCACCCGGGCCAGGAACAGCTGGGCCACAGAATCAGGGCGGTTGTCCAGCAGCGGTGCTGCGACGAGCGGCTTCAAGCTCACGGCTACCTCCGGGACCCGCGCGACCGGTGTGGGACGGTCGGCGGGCGAATGCAGTGCGGACGGCGGGGCGTTCAAGCAAAAGGACGTTCAGGCAAGGGGGCGCGCAGGTGGTGGAGCACTTCTTAACTCGCGAGTAACTGGCGGGCAACGATCAGCGTAGGACGTTATTGCCTCGGAAGTAAGGGGGAGAATGTGACGCGGGTCACGCTACTTGCCGGTCGGCAAGTAAGCTATCTAGGATGGCGCACCTAATAAAGAGTTGACCCCCGCGCCAGCCAACCGGGTACGGTGTACGCAGATGATAGAAAAGCGCGGCCTCACCGCACACCACAGCACCGCGAACAGCACCGCACACCGCACCACCGCAGACAGCACCACCGCAGACAGCACCACCGCAGACAGCACCACCGCAGACAGCACCACCGCTCCTTCCGCACCCACCCGACGAGCCATCCTGAGAGACCCGTTGTGCTGATCCGACTTCTGCGCGCCCACCTGGGGCCCTACTCCAGGCCGATCACCCTGCTGGTCCTGCTCCAGCTGATCCAGACGATCGCGACGCTCTACCTTCCCACCCTCAACGCCGACATCATCGACAACGGCGTGGTCAAGGGCGACACCGGCTACATCCTGCAGACCGGCGGCATCATGATCGGGGTCACCGTCGCCCAGGTCGTCTGCTCGATCGGAGCCGTCTACTTCGGTGCACGGACGGCGATGGCGCTCGGCCGCGACATGCGCGCCTCCGTCTTCAATCAGGTGCAGTCCTTCTCCGCCCGGGAGGTGGGGCAGTTCGGCGCACCCTCGCTGATCACCCGCAGCACCAACGACGTCCAGCAGGTCCAGATGCTGGTGCTGATGACGTTCACCCTGATGGTCTCCGCGCCGATCATGTGCGTCGGCGGCATCATCATGGCGCTCAACCAGGACGTGCAGCTCTCCACCCTGCTGATCGCCATCGTGCCGATCCTGGGCGTCCTCATCGGCATCATCGTGACGAAGATGCGCCCGCTGTTCCGCTCCATGCAGGAGCGGATCGACACCGTCAACCGGGTGCTGCGCGAGCAGATCAGCGGCCTGCGGGTGATCCGGGCGTTCGTCAAGGACACCCACGAGCGCAAGCGCTTCGGCGTCGCCAACGACCAGCTGACCGACGTCGGCCTGCGCGTCGGCCGGCTGATGGCGCTGATGTTCCCGCTGGTGATGATGGTGGTGAACCTCTCCAGCGTCGCCGTCATGTGGTTCGGCGCGAAGCGGATCGACGCCGGCGGCATGCAGATCGGCGCGCTGACCGCGTTCCTGTCCTACCTGATGCAGATCCTGATGTCGGTCATGATGGCCACCTTCATGTTCATGATGGTGCCGCGCGCCGAGGTCTGCGCCGAGCGCATCCAGGAGGTGCTGGACACCGACACCACCGTCGTCCCGCCGTCCTCCCCCGTGCGCGCGCTCTCCCGCCGCGGGTTCCTCGAACTGCGCGGCGCCGACTTCCGCTACCCGGGCGCCGAGGCGTCCGTGCTGCGCGACGTCAGCTTCACCGCCAGGCCCGGCGAGACCACGGCCATCATCGGCTCGACGGGGTCCGGCAAGACCACCCTGCTCAGCCTGATCCCGCGGCTCTCGGACGCGACCGACGGCGCGGTCCTGGTCGACGGCGTCGACGTCCGCGAACTCGATCCGGCGCTGCTGGCCAGGACGGTCGGCCTGGTGCCGCAGAAGCCGTACCTCTTCTCCGGCACCGTGGCGTCCAACCTGCGCTACGGCAACCCCGACGCCACCGACGAGGAGCTCTGGCAGGCGCTGGAGACCGCGCAGGCCAGGGACTTCGTCAGCGAGCTGGCCGAGGGCCTGGACGCGCCGATCGCCCAGGGCGGCACCAACGTGTCCGGCGGTCAGCGGCAGCGTCTGGCGATCGCCCGCGCGCTGGTCAGGAAGCCGGAGATCTACCTCTTCGACGACTCCTTCTCCGCGCTCGACTACGCCACGGACGCGCGGCTGCGCGCGGCGCTGGCTCAGGAGACCGCGGACTCCACGGTCGTCATCGTGGCCCAGCGCGTCAGCACCATCCGCGACGCGGACCGGATCATCGTGCTGGACGAGGGCGAGGTCGTCGGCGAGGGCACGCACCGCGAACTGATGGACGAGAACCAGACCTACAGGGAGATCGTGCTCTCCCAGCTCACTGAGGAGGAGGCGGCATGAGCTCCGGCGGCGACGAAGCGAAGGCGGCAGCGAGCCGCCGTCCCGGCGCGGCGGTCGGACCGGCCCGCTGGATGGGCGCACAGCCCGCCGAGAAGTCGATGAACTTCAAGGAGTCCGGCAAGCGCCTGCTCGGCCGGCTCCGGCCCGAACGTCCGTTGATCGCGGGGGTGCTGGCACTGGCCACGGTCAGCGTCGCGCTCTCCGTCATCGGCCCGAAGGTGCTCGGCCACGCGACGGACCTGATCCTCGGCGGCGTCTTCGGCAAGAAGATCCCCGTCGGCACGGACCCGAGCAAGCTCGGGCTCAACCACAGCCAGCAGCAGATGCTGTCGTCGATCCACTTCACCCCCGGCAAGGGCATCGACTTCAACGCGGTCGGCACCGTCCTGCTCTGGGTCGCGGTGATCTACGCCTTCGCCGGGCTCTGCGGCGTGATCCAGGCGCGGCTGGCGAACATCGCGGTGCAGCGCGCGGCCAACCGGCTGCGCGGCGACGTCGAGGACAAGCTGGCCAGGCTGCCGCTGAGCTACTACGACAAGCAGCCGCGCGGCGAGGTGCTGAGCCGGGTCACCAACGACATCGACAACATCGCCCAGACGCTGCAGCAGACGATGTCGCAGATCATCACCTCGCTGCTGACCGTGGTCGGCGTGCTGACGATGATGTTCTACATCTCCTGGCTGCTGGCGCTGATCGCGCTGATCTCGATCCCCGCCTCGGCCGTGATCGCGGCCAAGGTCGGCAAGCGGGCGCAGCCGCAGTTCGTGCAGCAGTGGCGGTCCACCGGCAAGCTGAACGCCCACATCGAGGAGATGTACAGCGGACACTCGCTGGTCAAGGTGTTCGGCCGGCAGCAGGAGGCCGCGGAGCAGTTCCACGCCGAGAACGAGAAGCTCTACGCCAGCAGCTTCAAGGCGCAGTTCATCTCTGGCCTGATCCAGCCGTGCATGATGTTCATCGGGAACCTCAACTACGTGCTGGTGGCCGTGGTCGGCGGTCTGCGGGTGGCGTCCGGCGCGCTGTCCATCGGTGACGTGCAGGCGTTCATCCAGTACTCGCGGCAGTTCAGCCAGCCGCTGACCCAGGTCGCCTCGATGGCCAACCTGGTGCAGTCCGGCGTGGCCTCCGCCGAGCGGGTCTTCGAACTGCTGGACGCGCCCGAGCAGTCGGAGGAGCCGGAGCACCCGGCGCGTCCGGAGATCGTCCAGGGCCGGGTCGCCTTCGAGCACGTGGCCTTCCGCTACGACCCGGAGAAGCCGCTCATCGAGGACCTCTCGCTGACGGCGGAGCCCGGCCACACCGTCGCCATCGTCGGCCCGACGGGTGCGGGCAAGACCACCCTGGTCAACCTGCTGATGCGGTTCTACGAGCCGACGTCCGGCCGGATCACGCTGGACGGCGTGAACGTCGCGGCGATGAACCGGGAGGAGCTGCGCGCCCACATCGGCATGGTGCTCCAGGACACCTGGCTCTTCGGCGGCACCATCGCGGAGAACATCGCCTACGGTTCGGCCGGGGCCTCCCGCGAGCAGATCGTCGCGGCCGCGAAGGCGGCCCACGTCGACCGCTTCGTTCGGACGCTGCCGGACGGCTACGACACGGTGATCGACGACGAGGGCACCGGCGTCAGCGCGGGCGAGAAGCAGCTGATCACCATCGCCCGGGCGTTCCTCGCCGAGCCGTCGATCCTGGTGCTGGACGAAGCGACGAGCTCGGTCGACACCCGCACCGAGGTGCTGATCCAGCGGGCGATGGCCAAGCTGCGCTCCGGCCGCACGGCCTTCGTGATCGCCCACCGGCTCTCCACGATCCGTGACGCGGACACCATCCTGGTCATGGAGGACGGCGCGATCGTCGAGCAGGGCGACCACGCCTCGCTGCTGGACCAGGGCGGCGCCTACGCGCGGCTCTACCAGGCGCAGTTCGCCCAGGCGGTCGCCGAGGTGGACTGAGGCCCGACGGGTCGGCAGAGCCGCAGAGCAGGAGGGGTGGGCGCTTCACGGAAGCGCCCACCCCTCCCGTATGCGCCCCCGCCGTCGCTCCGAATGAACAACCCCATCGGCGTCCGCCACCGGCTACTGCAAACTGCTACCCGCTACCGCACGCTGACGACCGGGCTCGGGCTCGGCGGAGTGGGCGCAGGGTCGTGATGGGTGCCCTGGGTGACCATCCAGGCGACGGCCGCTCCCGCGATCAGCAGGCCGCCCGCTCCGGCGAGCCTGGGGTCGAGCAGCGGATTGCGTGGCTCGGCGCGGCCTCCATGGTCCGCCGCGTCGTGCCCGACACCGCGCCCCGCGCTGTGCCCGCCGCCCCCGGGCTCGCCGCCGCCCTTCGCCGCGCCGCCCTTCGCCGCGCCGCCCTTCGCCGCGCTGCCCTTCGCCGCCATCCGGCCAGGCTAGCCCTCAGTCGCCCCGGACGTAACGGGTCGGCGGAACGCCCACGACCGCCGTGAAGTCGCGGGTGAGGTGGGCCTGGTCCGCGTAGCCCAGATCCGCGGCCAGGGCGGCCCAGTCGACCGCACCGCTGTCCGCGCGCTGCGCCGCCTCCTGCAGGCGTGAACGGCGCAGCACCCACTTCGGGGAGACGCCGACGTACTCCGCGAAGAGCCGTTGCAGGGTGCGCGCAGAGAGGTCGAAGCGGGCGGCGACCTGCTCGACCCGGAGCAGCGCGTGATCCTCCGTCATGACGGCCACGATCCCGGCGATCTGTGCGGCCGTCGGGTCGGCCTCCGGCCTCCGCAGGAACGCCTCCACCCGCCGGACCATGTCGTCCGCCTCGGTGCAGGCCAGCACCTCGGGGCCGAGCGCGTCGACCTCAGGGCCGAAGAACCGCGAGGCCGGCAGGACGCGGTCGGTGAGCTCCTGGACGGGGCCGGGTGCGAAGGCGCGGAAGCCGCCGGGCAGGAACCTGACCCCGTGCACCTGTCCCGCGTCGACCAGCCTGCGCGTGAAGACGCCGCGGTTCACGCCGTAGACGAGCGGCCCCTGCTCCTCGAGGACCAGGTGGACGTTCGGGTGGGAGAGCACCTGCTGCTCGTAGGGCGGCCGACCGGTCACGTCCCAGCGGACGATCCAGTGGTAGTCGACCCAGGGTGCGAGCGCCGGGCCCGGGGGAAGCGTGGTCACCGTGAAGCGGCCCGCCCCCTGCTCGGGGCGCAGCACGCCGCGGCGCCCCTCGGCGCCTCCCGCACGTTCCATGCCCGCAGCCTAACTGTCGCGTTTCTTCAAGCCCCGGAGCGACCTCACGGCCTACCGTCGGCCCCATGAACAAGCTGCCCGAACTGCACGAACGACTGACCAACGCCGCCGCCGAGACCGTCAGGGTGGTGCGCGGCATCGACCCGTCCGCTCTGGACGCGGCGACCCCCTCGGCGGAGTGGGACCTGCGCGCGGTCGTGAACCACCTGATCCTCTGGACCGCGCACAACTTCGCGCTGCGCGCCGAGGGCGGGTCCGTGCCCGCCGAGTGGTACGAGCGCGACTTCACCGCCGAGCCGGGCTGGGCCGAGGCCTACGCGGTGCAGGTCGACAAGGCGCTGGCCGCCTGGTCCGAACCCTCCGTCTGGGAGCGGGAGATGCCGATGGGCGACTCCGCCGTCCCCGCGACGGCGATCGCGGGCATGATCCTGATGGAGTTCGCCCTGCACGGCTGGGAGGCGGCCCAGGGCTCCGGCCAGCAGTACACGCTGGACGAGGCGACGTCCGCGACGCTGCTCGCGCTGGTGGAGGAGTACGGCGAGATGTTCCGCCAGTACGACGGCTTCGCCGCGGCCCTCACCCTCCCTGCGGACGCCCCGGCCTTCGAGCGCGCGCTGGCGCTGTCCGGCCGGAAGCCCTGAGCCCGTCTCCCGACGGCCCGCACCAGCCGGATCAGGTGCGGCTGCTCCGTAGCGCCGGCCAGGTCTGCGGGCCGACGCCGCCGTCCGCGCTGAGGCCCATGTGGCGCTGGAACGCGATCACGGCCGCCTTCGTGTCCGGCCCGAACTGGCCGTCGATCCCGGACGATCCGACGCTGTAGCCGCGGTAGGTCAGCAGGCACTGGACCTCCTTGACCGCAGCCCCGGTCATGCCGGGGTCGGTCTCGGCGCTGCCCGAGTAGTACGTGCAGTTCTGGTCCCAGATCGGCTGGCTCGGGGGCGGCGGGGCCGCGGGCGTGGTGTGCGGAGCGGACGGGGTGCTCTTCGACGGGGCGGGGGTGGTCGGCTGGTTGCCGGTCGTGCCGCCGCCGGGCGCCGGGGTGGTGCCGGACGTGGCGGTGGTGCCGGACGTGGCGGGGGCGCCCGCGCCGCCACCGGGCTGGGCGCCGGCGGACGCCGTGTGCCCAGCGGACGACGGAGCGGCGGAGCCGGTGGCCGACGCGGCGGCGGACGGCGCACCCGAAGTCGTGGCCGTGATCGTCGCCGACGCGTCTCCCGAAGGGGAGACCACGACTCCGTCCACACTGCCGTCGCCCTGCTGGGAGGCGGCGGTGTGCGTGCCGGATCCGCCGCCGGTCAGGGCGACCGCGGTTCCGGTCAGCGCGGCCACCGCCAGCACCGCGGCGACGGCGAGCAGCACGCCGCGACGACCTCGCCGCGGCTCCTCGGCCGCACCGGGAGCTGCGGGGGAACCAACGGAGACGTAGGCGGGCAGCACCTGCGGCACCGCCGCCTGGTGCTGCGCACCCTGGTACGGCCCCTGGTAGGGCCCCGGGGTTCCTGGATCGCCCATGACCGGGACGGTCGGCGGTGTCTGCCGCACCGGCGTCGGGCTCGGGCCCGCGCTCGGGGCCAGGTTCAAGGCCGGGCCCTGAGCCGGAGCCGGAGCGGTGGGGGGCGTGTGCGGAGCCGGCGCCACGGGCGTTCCGGTGCCGCGCCCGAGCAGCATGGTGCCGTCGTCGGCCACGGGGGCGTCGGCCGCCGGGAGCGGAAGCAGTTGCACGGCGGCGGCGACCTCGACGCGGCTCATGATCGCCGCGCTGAGCTCCGCCGACCAGGGCGCGGCGACCTGGTGAGAGGCCGCCTGCTCCACCACGTCCTCCGCGGAGGGACGGGCGTCGGGGTTCTTGTCCAGGCAGGAACGGACCAGGGCGGCCAGGGTGGGGTCGATGGCCTCGACCTCGCCCAGCACCTCCTCCTTGGGCTCCTCGAAGGCGACCCGGTGCAGCACGTCGACGGTGGTCCCGTCGCCGAAGGGACCGTGGCCGGTGAGCGCGAAGGCGATGACCGAACCGAGCGCGAAGAGGTCGGACGAGCTGGCAACGGCCTGTCCGCGCACCTGCTCCGGGGACATGTAGGCGGGGGTGCCCACCTGCTGGCCGGTGGTGGTGATGGAGCTGGTGTCGGCGGCCTGGGAGATGCCGAAGTCGATGACCCGGCAACCGGCCGGTCCCAGAATGACGTTGGAGGGTTTGATGTCGCGGTGGACCACGCCGACCCGCTCCATCGCCGAGACCGCCTGGGCGAGTTCGAGGGCGATCCGCCAGGCCGCCGTCGGGCCGGTCGGGCCGGCGGTCGCCACCGCCTCGGAGAGGCTGGGCCCGGGTATGTACTCGGTGGCCATCCAGAGCAGGTCGCCGTCGTAGCCGCTGCCGAGCAGCACCGCGGCCTGCTCGCCGCGCACCCGCGCGAGTGCGGCGGACTCGCGTTCGAAGCGACGGCGGAAGCCCTCGTCCTCCGCGTACTCGGGGCGGATCACCTTGACCGCGGCCAGCCCTGAGCTTCCGTCAACCGGACGGCCGAGGTAGATCCTGCCCATCCCGCCGCCCCCCAGCAGCGCGATGACGGCGTAAGGGCCCACGCGGCGCGGGTCCATGGCGCGCAGCGGCTTCGCGCCGAGGCGGTCCAGGCCCACGGAGTCGAAGACTCTGGGGTCACCGAAGGAACTGGGTCCGGCGAAAGCGCCGTTCGGCTCGGACATGATGCGGGGCCCCCGATATGGCAAAGCGGTCACAACTGGTCACATTGGCAACGGGAGATTACCGCAGTCCCCATGAGCCCGAACACGCGCGAGACCCCCGCACGTCCTTCCGTGCAGGGGTCTCAGGTGGCCTGTGGTGCGGGCGGCTACTTCTTCTTCTCGCCCGCCGGGCCCTCGGCGTCGGTGGACAGCGCGGCGATGAAGGCCTCCTGCGGGACCTCCACACGACCGACCATCTTCATCCGCTTCTTGCCTTCCTTCTGCTTCTCCAGCAGCTTCCGCTTACGGGAGATGTCACCGCCGTAGCACTTGGCGAGGACGTCCTTGCGGATCGCGCGGACCGTCTCGCGGGCGATGACGCGCGAGCCGATAGCGGCCTGGATCGGCACCTCGAACTGCTGGCGCGGGATCAGCTTCTGCAGCTTCCCAGCCATCATCACGCCGTAGTTGTAGGCCTTGTCGCGGTGCACGATCGCCGAGAACGCGTCGACCTGCTCGCCCTGGAGGAGGATGTCGACGCGGACCAGGTTCGCGCTCTGCTCGCCGATGGGCTCGTAGTCGAGCGAGGCGTAGCCGCGGGTCTTTGACTTCAGCTGGTCGAAGAAGTCGAAGACGATCTCGGCGAGCGGCAGGTTGTAGCGGATCTCGACGCGGTCCTCGGAGAGGTAGTCCATGCCCTGGAGCACGCCACGGCGGGACTGGCAGAGCTCCATGATGGCGCCGACGAACTCGTTCGGGGCCAGGATCGTGCCGCGCACGATGGGCTCGTGCACCTCGGCGATCTTGCCGCTGGGGAACTCGCTCGGGTTGGTGACGATGTGCTCGGTGCCGTCCTCCATGACCACGCGGTAGACCACGTTGGGGGCGGTGGAGATCAGGTCGAGGTTGAACTCGCGCTCCAGGCGCTCCCGGATGATCTCCAGGTGCAGCAGGCCGAGGAAGCCGCAGCGGTAGCCGAAGCCGAGCGCGACGGACGTCTCGGGCTCGTAGACCAGGGCGGCGTCGTTGAGGCGCAGCTTGTCCAGGGCGTCGCGCAGCAGCGGGTAGTCCGAGCCGTCGAGCGGGTAGAGGCCCGAGAAGACCATCGGCTTCGGGTCCTTGTAGCCGCCGAGGGCCTCGGTGGCGCCCTTGTGCATCGAGGTGATGGTGTCACCGACGCGGGACTGGCGGACGTCCTTGACGCCGGTGATCAGGTAGCCGACCTCGCCGACGCCCAGGCCCTGGGACGGCTTCGGCTCGGGCGAGATGACGCCGATCTCCAGCAGCTCGTGGGTGGCGCCGGTCGACATCATCTGGATGCGCTCGCGCTTGTTGAGCTGTCCGTCGACGACCCGGACGTAGGTGACCACGCCGCGGTAGGCGTCGTAGACCGAGTCGAAGATCATCGCGCGGGCGGGCGCGTCCTTGACGCCGACCGGGGCCGGGATGCGCTCGACGACCGCGTCCAGGATGGCCTCGACGCCGAGCCCGGTCTTGGCGCTGGCGCGGAGCACCTCGCTCGGGTCGCAGCCGATGATGTGGGCGATCTCGTCGGCGTACTTCTCCGGCTGGGCGGCCGGGAGGTCGATCTTGTTGAGCACCGGGATGATCGTGAGGTCGTTCTCCAGCGCCAGGTAGAGGTTGGCGAGGGTCTGCGCCTCGATGCCCTGGGCGGCGTCGACGATCAGCAGGGTGCCCTCGCACGCGGCGAGGGAACGGGAGACCTCGTAGGTGAAGTCGACGTGACCCGGCGTGTCGATCATGTTCAGGATGTGCGTGGTGCCGGCCTCGGCGCCGCTGAGCGGGGCCCAGGGCAGGCGCACGGCCTGCGACTTGATGGTGATCCCGCGCTCGCGCTCGATGTCCATCCGGTCCAGGTACTGCGCACGCATCTGCCGGGGGTCGACCACGCCGGTAATCTGGAGCATCCGGTCGGCAAGCGTGGACTTGCCGTGGTCGATGTGGGCGATGATGCAGAAGTTGCGAATCAGCGCCGGGTCGGTGCTGCTGGGCTCCGGAACGTTGACGGGGATGGCGGACACGCAGGATCCAGTTCTTCTGATCGGCCGGGGGACTCGGTCGCGGTGAGGTCGGGGTCGGGTCGTTCACGTCAAGTATCGGGCCTGATGCCTGGGGCCTGACGTCGTCAATCCGTCCCATGGTCCCATGGCCCGGCGCTGGTGCAGAATCCTGGGGCATGATCATGGAATCCGCACTGCTCGACGTCCGACCGGGCCGGGAGGACGCCTTTCTCGCCGCCTTCGCCGAGGCCCGTCCGCTGATCGCCGCCCAGCCCGGCTTCCGTTCGGTGGCGCTGCGGCGCGGGCTGGACGAGGGGAACCGGTCGCGGTTCCTGCTGCTGGTCGAGTGGGAACGCCTGGAGGACCACACCGAGGGCTTCCGCAGGTCGGCCGAGTACGCGAGGTGGCGGGAGCTGCTCCACCACTTCTACGACCCCTTCCCGCTGGTCGAACACTTTGGCGAGTCGCTGGTCTGATATCGTGGGCCATTGTGTTTGTGCTGTGCCATGCCCTCTAACCTGGCCCGGCGCAGGCACGGTCCCAGAAGAATCAACTCAGACTGAGGCTCATTCGTGGCGAACATCAAGTCCCAGATCAAGCGCATCAAGACCAACGAGAAGGCTCGTCAGCGCAACAAGGCTGTCAAGTCCTCCCTGAAGACCGCCATCCGCAAGACCCGTGAGGCTGTGGAGGCGGGCGACTTCGAGAAGGCCGGCGTGCTGGCCCGTGAGGCGTCCAAGGAGCTGGACAAGGCTGTCAGCAAGGGCGTCATCCACAAGAACCAGGCCGCCAACAAGAAGTCCGCGCTTGCCGTCAAGGCTGCCGGCCCCAAGGCCTGATTTTCCTTGATCCCATACTCGACCGGACGCGCTCCCTCTCAAGCGCCCCGGACGAGTCGCACAACCTGGCAGCCCACGCGGCCTGCGTTCGCCACGCGGGTGGGCTGCGGTAGCTGAAGCTGACGGAAGGGCCCCGTGATCCCCCTGGGATCACGGGGCCCTTCTGGTTCTGCGCCGGTGCCGGTTCAGCGCTGGTGTCTGGTTCAGCGCTGGTTCTGCGAGCGGGCGGCCCTGGCGACGGCCACCACGCACTGCTCCAGCGCGTAGGCGGGATCGCCCGAGCCGCCCTTGACGGCGGCGTCGGCCTCGGCGATGGCGCGCAGGGCGGCGGCCACGCCGTCGCCCGTCCAGCCGCGGACCTGCTGGCGGACGCGGTCCACCTTCCACGGCGGCATGCCCAGCTCACGGGCCAGGTCGGCCGGGCGCAGCGAGCGGTCGGCGGTGGCGACCCGGCCGATGGCGCGCACACCGGAGGCCAGGGCGAAGACGATGCCGGTCGGCTTCTCCCCCACCGCGAGCGCCCAACGCAGCTGCCCCAGAGCGTCGGCGGCCCGGCCCGCCACGGCCAGGTCGGCCACCTGGAAGCCGGTCGACTCGGCCCGGCCGGTGTAGTAGCGGGCGACGACCGTCTCGTCGATCGTGCCCTCGGTGTCGGCGGCGAGCTGGCTGCACGCGGAGGCGAGCTCCCGCAGGTCGCCACCGACGGAGTCGAGCAGCGCGCGGCACGCGTCCTCACTGGCGGAGCGCCCGGAGGAGCGGAACTCGGCGCGGACGAAGGCGAGCTTGTCGGCGGGCTTGGTCAGCTTCGGGCAGGCCACCTCGCGGGCCCCCGCCTTCTTGCCCGCGTCGAGCAGCGCCTTGCCCTTGACGCCCCCGGCGTGGACCAGCACCAGCATCACGTCGGGGGCCGGGTCCTCGACGTAGGCCTTGATCTCCTTGACCACGTCCGCGCCGGTGTCCTGGGCGGCGCGGACCACGATCACCTTGCGCTCGGAGAAGAGCGAGGGGCTGGTCAGCTCGCTGAGCATGCCGGACTGGAGCATGCCGGGCTGCAGGTCGCGGACGTCCGTGTCCGCGTCGGCGGCCCGCGCGGCGGCGACGATCTGCGCCACGGAGCGGTCGAGCAGCAGCTCCTCCTGACCGACGATCAGCGTCAGCGGGGAGAGCAGGTCTTCAGAGGGTTTCCTGGCCATCGCCTCTCACCCTATCCGCGCGCACCGACAGCCCGCGCCGACTCCGCCGCCGGACGGGACCTACGCGTCCTCGAGCCAACCCTCGTAGGCGGCGGCGAGCTCGCCGAGCTCCGCGGGGGTGAGGGTGGCGGGCAGCGGCGGCTCCAGCACCACCAGCCACTGGGCGTCCTCGGCGTCGTCCTCCCCCGCGAGCGCCTCCCGGTGCAGCTCCGGTTCGGGCAGCGCGGGGTGGCTGGCGGAGAGCTGCTCGGCCAGCGCCTCGGCGGCGTCGCGGTCGGGCAGGACGAGGACGTAGTGGTCGGTCACCGGGACATTATCCGACGCCGCCGGTGCTACCGGCGCCGTGTGGCGACGGCGACGTGGCCGTCGGCGTCGGTGACGGCCAGATCGCCCTGTTGGTCGGTGCGGACCACGGTGGCGCCCAGGGCGCGCAGCAGGCGCAGCGTGACCGGGGCCGGGTGGCCGTAGCGGTTGCCCTGACCGACGGAGACCAGGGTCAGGCGGGGCCGCAGCGCCGCGAGCAACGCCTGGTCCTGGCCGGCCGAGCCGTGGTGGGCGACCTTCAGCACGTCGACGCCGCGCAGCGCCGGGTAGGCGGGGAGGTCGGCCAGCAGGCGCTGCTGGGCGGGCGGTTCCAGATCGCCGAGGAGGGCGACGCGCAGCCCGTCCGGGGTGGTGACCAGCAGCACGACCGAGGCGTTGTTGGGCCCGCGCGGCGCGCCAGGGTCGTCGGCGTCCGGCCAGAGGACCTGCCAGCTGAGCCGCCCCAGCCTGCGGCGCTCGCCGCGGGCCGCCCGCAGCAGCGGGACCCCGGCCTCGGCGGCCCAGCGGCGGACCCTGGCGTACTCGGCGGCGGGCTCGTCGACCGTGGTGGTCTCGATCGCCCCGACGCGGCGGCCCCGGAGCACTCCCGGCAGACCCTCGACGTGGTCGGCGTGGTCGTGGGTGAGGATCACCAGGGGGACCACCGTGATGCCCAGCGCGCGCAGGCAGACGTCGACCGCGTGCGGGTCGGGGCCCGCGTCGACCAGGAGCGCCGTGTCGGGGGCGCCTCCGGGTGAGAGGACCAGTGCGTCGCCCTGGCCCACGTCGCAGGCGACCACGCGCCAGCCGTCCGGCGGCCAGCCGGTGGCGAAGCGGGCCAGCGGCGCGGGGCGGAGCAGGGTCAGCACCAGGCAGAGGGCGAGCAGCGCGGCCGCCGGCGGTCGGCGCAGGAACGCCGCCGCGGCCACGAGGGCGCAGGTCACGGTGATCAGCAGCGCCGCACCCGGCCAGCCGCCCGGCCAGTCGACCTCGGCGCCGGGCAGCTCGGCCCCGAACCGGGCCAGGGCGATGAGCAGGGTGACGGGCACGGCGGCGAGGCGGGCGGCCCAGCGGGCGAGGGTGAGGGAGAGCGGCGCTGCCGCGAGGGCGGCGAACCCGAGCACGGTGGCGGGCGCGACGGTGAGCTCCGCGAGCAGGTTGCAGGGGATGGCGACCAGGCTGATCCGCGCCGCCCGCAGCACGAGGAGCGGGCCGCACCAGGCCTGGGCGGCCGCCGCGGCGGCGAGCGGCTCGGCGAGCCGGTGCGGGCAGCGGTGCGCGCGCAGCGCCTCGGCCCAGCGGGGGCCGGTGGTCACGATTCCGGCCGTGGCCAGGGCCGAGAGGGCGAACCCGTAGGAGCGGGCCAGCGCAGGATCGCCCAGGACCAGCAGCAGCGTCGCCCCGGCCAGGGCGGAGAGTGGCGAGCCCCCGCGGCCGGTCGCCAACCCGAGCAGCATGATCAGCCCGGTGGCGGCGGCGCGGAGCACGCTCGGCTCCGGTCGGCACAGCACTACGAAGCCGACCGAGAGCAGCGCGCCGCCGAGTGCCGTGGCCCTGAGCGGCAACCCGAGCCGTGCGGCCAGCCCGCCGCGTTCGGGGGTGCGGGCCCGGGAGGCCCGGCCGATCAGCAGCACCAGGATGATCGACAGATTCGCGCCGCTCACGGCGGTGAGGTGGGTGAGGTCGGTCGCGGAGAAGACCTCGTCCAACTCGGGCGTCATCGCGCTGGTGTCGCCGTCGACGAGGCCGGGCAGCAGGGCGCGCTCGTCGACGGGCAACGGTGCGACCGCCCGCAGCAGCCCGGAGCGGAGCGACCCGGCGGCCCGCTGGACCGGGTCGGGCGGCGCGAGCACCCGGGGCTGATCCGCCGTCAGCAGGACGGCCGCGATGTCGGAGCGGGCCTCGGGTCCTGGCAGCCGGGCGCGGGCGGTGAGGGCGACCCGGGTCGAGGGGAGCAGCCCGAGCCAGGCCGCCGCGGCGCGCCCCCTGACGACGAGCGCGACCGGTGTCCTGGCCGCCACCATGCCGGCCGTTCCGCCGCCCCGGCCCCCGGTGCCTGCGACACCGTCCACCCCGCCCACCCCGCCGACGCCGTCGACGACCGCCTGGAGTGTGGTGGCGCCGTCGGTGGCGCGGGTCTTCGGGTCGGTCTCCACCGTGAGCCGCACCTCGGCCGGGTGTCCGGCGCGGGCGAGCGCCGGCACCGGTCCTTCGACCAGGGCGGCCCCGGCCAGCCCGGTGCTGAACGCCGCCGCGGCGGCGCTGAGGAGCAGCGCAGCCAGGACCCGACCGCTACCGCGCCGCAGCAGTACCGCAGCCACCACCCCCAGGGCCAGTGCGGACCCGAGCACCCAGGCGGTGTGCGTGCCCCGCAGCCCGAGCAGCAGCGCGCTCACGCCCCAGACCGTCACGGCGGGGCCGACCAGCCGCAGGTCGGGCGGGGTGGGTTCGGGGCTGTTCCGGCCGTGATCGCCGGTCATGGCCGGAGCTGGGCGCGGAGATCCGCCAGACGGCGCTCGCCGAAGCCCGGCACCTGGCGGAGCTGGTCCACCGAGCGGAATCCGCCGTGCTGCTCCCGGAACTGGATGATGCGCTTGGCCAGCACCGGCCCCACGCCCGGCAGGGCGTCCAGCTGCGCCTCGGTGGCGGAGCTCAGGCTGAGCGGCCCGGCGCCGGGACCCGCACCGCCGCCGGAGCCCGAGGCGTGGGCGCCGACGATGATCTCCTCGCCGTCGTTGAGCTTGCGGGCGAGGTTGAGACCGGTGAGATCGGTGCCGGGGAGCGCGCCGCCGGCCGCGGTGACGGCGTCCTGGACCCGGGAGCCCGGCGGGAGGGTGCGCAGGCCCGGGGCGCGGACCCTCCCGGAGACGTCGACCACCAGGCCGGCGATCGACGTCGTGGCCGCGCCGGGCGACGGCGAGGACGAGGGATCCACCGCGGCCGTCCCCTCCACGGCCGGGGCGGGGACGGGGACCGACTCGGGGCGACCGGCCCAGAAGTGCTGGACGCCGTAGCCGAGGGCCAGCACGAGCAGCACGGCGAGACCGAGCAGGGCGCGCCGGTCCAGGTCCCAGCGCTCCTTCAGCGCGAGGGCGAAGGGCAGCCGGAACCGGGGCGGCGGCGGATCCGGCGAGGCGGCCGACCGAGAGGCCGCCGCGAGGGTCTCCGGGGGCAACGGGAGCGGGAGCGGCGTGGGCAGCGGCGGAGGCGGCGGGACGGGAGCGGAGGCCAGGGGGAGGAACGGGTCCTGTGGGCCGAACAGCGTGTCCATCCGATGACGGACCAGCGCGGTCGTGGCTTCACGGCGGGCACGGGAGGCGGGGGTGAGACCGAAGGCGGTTCGCATGCGACAGACGCTAGGACCCGCGACGCACAGCCGCCCCGGCCCGGCTCGCACCCTGTGGACAACCGGCCCCTGTGGAAAACCCGTTCACCCGCGCGAGCGACGAGCCGAGCTCACAGGGTCGCCTCCTCCGGCAGGAACTGGCAGGCGCAGTGGCGGCAGTAGAGCCTCCGTTCCCAGTCCGCGCGGCTCCTGCGGGCGCCGTCGACGGCTCTGGCCACCGCGAAGGCCACCACGGCGGCGGTGAGCAGCAGCATCATCCCCAGCACCTGGTTGCCGGCCGCGAGGGCGAGCAGGCCGAGGAGGGCCACACCGACCGGACCGGTCCAGCCCACCGCCCCGCTCGGTGGCGGCGCGAGCGCCGACTTGAGTTCGGCGTCCTGGGCCAGCGACCTCCAGAACGCGTCGAGCTTGAAGACCTGTCCGGACAGCCCGCAGCTGGGGCAGGCGAAGGCCATGGTTCCTCCTCCCTCCTGCGGGGAGGCTGCCCAGCCGGGCGCGGACGCATTCGCGGAAGCGGCGTCCGTGACCAGGTCGGACGATCGGAGCGGCGCGCGGCTCAGCGGACCGGGCCGGGCACACCGCAGGCGGCGCCGCCGCCGATCGCGGGCCCTGCCGGCGCGACTTCGGGCCATACGGCACGGGTGCGGGCCCGGTGCTCAGTCCGGGCGTTCAGCGGGACGGTGGGCAGGGCGGTGGGCGGGGCGCTCAGCGGGGCGAGACGACCACGGCGAGCAGGCCGGGGCCCGCGTGCGCGCCGATGACCGCGCCGACCTCGGAGACCTGCAGCTCCCCCAGGTTGGGCACCTGCTCCCGCAGCCGCTCCGCCAGCGCCTCGGCACGTTCCGCCGCCGCGAGGTGATGGACCGCCAGGTCCACCTCCGCGACGCCCGCGTGCGCGAGGGCGAGCTCCTCCAGGCGGGCGATCGCCCTGCCTGCGGTGCGGACCTTCTCCAACGGCTGGATCCGCCCGTCGGCCAGGTGCAGCAGCGGCTTGACCGCGAGCGCCGAGCCGAGCATCGCGCGCGCCGCGCCGATCCTGCCGCCGCGGCGGAGGTACTCCAGGGTGTCGACGTAGAAGAGGCCCGCCGTGCCCTTGGCGCGCGCCTGGGCCGCCGCGACGGCCTGGTCGGCGGTGCCGCCGGACCGCGCGACCTCGGCCGCCGCGAGCACGCAGTAGCCCAGGGCCATGGCCACCATGCGGGTGTCGACCACCCGCACCGGCAGCGGGGCCTCCTCGGCCGCCAGCAGGGCGGCCTCGTAGGTGCCGGAGAACTCGGCGGAGAGGTGCAGCGAGACGACCTCGGTCGCGCCCGCCTCCGCGGCGGTCCGGTAGGCGGCGGCGAAGGCGTCCGGATTGGGGCGGGAGGTGGTGACCCTGGCCTTGCGCAGCAGCGCCGCGGCGACGTCGCCCGGCGAGATCTCGGTCCCCTCGGCCAGGACCTCGTCGCCGATCACCACGCTCAGCGGGACCACCGAGATCCCGTAGCGGATCACCGCCTCCGCCGGAAGGTACGCGGTGGAGTCGGTGAGGATGGCGACTGACATGGCCTGGAGGTTACCTGCCGATGCACCGGAAGGGACAGGCGGACCCGTCCCTTCCGGATGATGAGTGCCGGCTTGCCGGACGCGCCGGGCGCGTCCGACCGTCCGACGCGTCGTCAGACGACGACGTTGACCAGCTTCGGCGCGCGGACGATCACCTTGCGCACCTCCGCGCCGCCCAGCGCCGTCACGACGGCCGGATCGGCCAGCGCCAGCGCCTCCAGCTCGGCGTCGCCGATGGCCGGCGGCACCTCCAGGCGGGCCTTGACCTTGCCCTTGATCTGGACCACGCAGGTCACCGAGTCCTCGACCAGGTAGACCGGGTCCGCCTCGGGCAGCTGCGCGTGCACCAGCGAGGTGTCGTGGCCCAGCTTCTGCCACAGCTCCTCGGCGATGTGCGGGGCCAGCGGGGCCACCAGCAGCACCGCCTGTTCGGCCACCGCGCGCGGCGTGCTGCCGCGCTTGACCAGGAAGTTGTTCAGCTCGGTGGCCTTCGCGACCGCCGTGTTGAAGCGCAGGTTGGCCATGTCCGTGCGGATGCCGTCGATCGCCTTGTTCAGCGCGCGCAGCGTCTCCTCGTCCGGCGTCTCGTCGGTGACGACGACCGCGCCGGTCTCCTCGTCGACGACGGTGCGCCACAGCCGCTGCAGGAAGCGGTAGGAGCCGACGACGGCGCGGGTGTCCCACGGGCGGGAGACGTCCAGCGGGCCCATCGCCATCTCGTACAGACGCAGCGTGTCGACGCTGTACTCGGAGGTGACCTCCTCCGGCGCGACGACGTTCTTCAGCGACTTGCCGATCTTGCCGATCTCCCGGCTGACCACCTCGTCGCCGTGGTACCAGACGCCGTCCCGCTCCTCGACCTCGGCGGCCGCGACCGGGAAGCCGCGCTCGTCGCGGTAGACGTAGGCCTGGATCATGCCCTGGTTGAACAGCTTGTGGAACGGCTCCGGCGAGGAGACGTGGCCCAGGTCGAACAGCACCTTGTGCCAGAAGCGCGCGTACAGCAGGTGCAGCACGGCGTGCTCCGCGCCGCCGACGTACAGGTCGGCGCCGCCGGACTTCTTGGCGTCGGTCGGGCCCATCCAGTAGGCCTCGTTGGCCGGGTCGACCACCTCGGCGTCGTTGTCGGGGTCGACGTAGCGCAGCTCGTACCAGCAGGAGCCGGCCCAGTTGGGCATGGTGTTGGTCTCGCGGCGGTAGGACTTGACGCCCTCACCGTTGCCCAGGTCCAGCTTGACCTCGACCCACTCCTCGGCGCGCGACAGCGGCGTCTCGGGCGAGGTGTTGGCGTCGTCCGGGTCGAAGGTGCGCGGCGAGTAGTCGTCGATCTCGGGCAGCTCGACCGGCAGCATCGACTCGGGCAGCGGGTGCGCGACGCCGTCCTCGTCGTAGACGATCGGGAAGGGCTCGCCCCAGTAGCGCTGTCGGCTGAACAGCCAGTCGCGCAGCTTGAAGTTGACGGTGCCGGCGCCGATGCCCTGCCGGGTCAGCCAGTCGGTGATGGCCTTCTTGGCGTCGACGACGCCCAGGCTGTCCAGGCTGACGAAGTCGTTCGCCGAGTTCACGATGGCCGCGTCGTAGGAGACGAAGGCGTCGTCCCAGGTCGACGGGTCGGTGCCGCGGTCGTCGCTCGGCTGGACCACGCAGCGCATGGGCAGCTGGAACGCGCGCGCGAAGGCGAAGTCGCGGACGTCGTGCGCCGGGACGGCCATGATCGCGCCGGTGCCGTAGCCCATCAGCACGTAGTCGGCGATGAAGACGGGGACCTGCTCCCCGCTGACCGGGTTGACGGCGTAGGCGCCGGTGAAGACGCCCGTCTTCACCTTGGCGTCGGCCTGGCGCTCCACGTCCGACTTGGCGGCGGCGGTGCGGCGGTAGGCGTCGACGGCCTCGCCGGGCGTGGCGTAGCCGCCGGTCCACTCGGCGGGCAGCCCGCCCTCGGCCTGCGGCCAGGCGCCGGGGACGATCGAGTCGACCAGCTCGTGCTCGGGGGCCAGCACCATGTAGGTCGCGCCGAACAGGGTGTCCGGGCGGGTGGTGAAGACGGTGATCGCCGCGTCGCCCTCGGCGCCGTGCACGGCGAAGTCGACCTTGGCGCCCTCGGAGCGGCCGATCCAGTTGCGCTGCTGCAGCTTGATCGCGTCGGGCCAGTCCAGCATGTCCAGGTCGTCGATCAGGCGGTCCGCGTAGGCGGTGATCCGCATCATCCACTGGCGCAGGTTGGCCTTGAACACCGGGAAGTTGCCGCGCTCGGAGCGGCCGTCCGCGGTGACCTCCTCGTTGGCCAGCACGGTGCCCAGCCCGGGACACCAGTTGACCGGAGCCTGCTTGATGTAGGCCAGGCGGTACTCGCCCAGCACCTCGTCACGCTCGGCGGGGGTCAGCGCGGACCAGGCGCGCCGGTCCGGGGTGGCCTTCTCGCCGGAGGCGAAGGCGGCGACCAGCTCGGCGATCGGACGGGCCTTACCGGCCTCGGGGTCGTACCAGGAGTTGAAGATCTGCAGGAAGATCCACTGGGTCCACTTGTAGTACGACGGGTCGATCGTGGCGATCGAGCGGCGCAGGTCGTGGCCCAGGCCCAGGCTGCGCAGCTGTCGGCGGAACTCGACGATGTTCGCCTCGGTGGTCACCCGCGGGTGCGTGCCGGTCTGCACGGCGTACTGCTCGGCCGGCAGGCCGAAGGCGTCGAAGCCCATGGTGTGCAGCACGTTGTGGCCGGTCATCCGCAGGTGGCGGGCGTACACGTCGGTGGCGATGTAACCCAGCGGGTGGCCCACGTGCAGGCCCGCCCCCGAGGGATACGGGAACATGTCCATGATGAACGCGTGCGGCCGCTCGGCGGTGTCGTCGCCGGGCTCGGCCAGGCTGCCGACCGGGTTGGGCGCGGCGAAGACGCCGTCCTTCTCCCAGCGGTCCTGCCAGCGGGCTTCGATCTGCGCGGCCAGCGCGGGGGTGTACCGGTACGGAGCGGCCGCAGCCGCCTCGGGGGTGCTCTCGCTCATCGTCCTCAGACTCCAGGGGTGCCGGCTCGGAAAGGGTCGACCGTTCAGCGTGATCGCGGAAATGAAAAAACCCCTCGTGCAGGAGGGGGCGCCACGCTGACTCCGGCGAACTCTTCGTTCCGGCCGGTCCTTGTCAGCGCGGCCGGCTAAGGAGCAGGCACGCGGTTCGCATGGCCACAGGGTACCGCAAGGCCCGACACCTCCGGGGGCGCGGGGAACCGCGCGAGCGGCCACCGGCCGCGGACGGCCATGCCCGTTCGGCGACGGACCACCTCGGGTGGCCTGCCGCGCCCACGCGCCGGAGGCACCAGCAGAGCCGGGCGTCAGCGCAGCGCCGGCGCGCCGCCCTGGGGGCCGAAGGAGGGGAGATAGCCGGCAGAGGGCGAGCCGACACCGGTGACGTCGTCGTAGCCGGGGACCGCCTGGAGGGAGGAGTCGCGGCCGAGGGTGCGCAGCGAGGTGACCGTGCCGCCGCTCGCGTCGACGCCGTTCACGTAGTCCAGCCGGACCACGGCCAGCTGGACCTTCGCGCCGAACGGGGTGTCCGTCACGTCGTGCAGCGCCTGCGTGCCGAAGCGCTCGTAGATGGCCGGGTTGGCGAAGCCCAGCGGCGCGCCCGCACGCTGCTGCGCCAGCGCCTGGAGGCCGGCGATGACCGGGGCCGCGAGGCTGGTGCCGCCGATGCGGTACTCGCCGTAGCGGGACGTGCCGTCGGGGAAGGCCTGGGTCTGGCCGACCAGGAAGCCGGTGCTCGAGTCCGCCACGGCGGCGATGTCGGGGACCACCCGGTGCCGCGCGCCCGCCACCAGCGCCAGCGCGGACGGAACGACCGGTTGCTGGTAGTCGGGCTCGGCCACGCGTCCACTCGTGCCGCCGCCCGCACCGGCGACGAAGCTGCCGGGCACCGCGTCCCAGGCCGTGCCCGAGGACGAGAGCAGCGCCTTGTCCGTTCCCCAGCCGGTCTCGAACTGGTAGTCGCCGTTCGCGCCGACGCCGAGCGAGGTGCCGCCGACCGCGGTGACCCAGGGCAGCGAGGCGGGCATGTCGGTCTGCTTGGCTCCGGTCGCGGCCTTCTCGTCGCCGCCGTCACCGCTGGAGAAGTAGAAGCCGATGCCCTCCAGTGCGCCGGTCATGAAGATCTTGTCGTAGACCGCGTCCATCGACGGGTCGCCGGCGTTCTCCGGCTCGCCCCAGGAGTCGCTGACGATGTCGGCGAGCCGACTGTCGGTGATCTTGTTCAGCGCGTCGACCAGGTCGGCGTCCATGCAGGAGGCGGCGCCGACGTAGGTGACGGACGCGGCCGGGGCCATGGCGTGGACGGCTTCGACGTCGAGGGTCTGCTCGCCGTACCAGCCGGAGGCGCCGCAGCCGTCGGGCGCGCTCGGGCCGAAGGGGGCGGTGTGGGTCCAGCTCGTGGCGTCCTGACGGGTGAGCTGGCCGGTCGTGTAGGCCGCGTCGCCGTGGGCGGCGGCGTACTGGGCGGTGTCGGAGACCAGCGTCGGCGAGTCGTAGGCGTCGACGACCGCGACCCGGACGCCCGCCCCGGTCAGGCCCGAGGCGGTCGCGCCGTAGGCCGCGCGCAGCTGCGTGCCGGTGTAGCCCTTGACCACGTAGGGCAGGGTCCGCCCGTACGCCTTGGGGAGGGTGTCGGCGAGCCGCTGACCGTAGTAGTCGGACATCGGCCCGGCGTTGACGAAGGCGGTGGTCGGTCCGGGGAGGTTGTCGCGGCGACCGTGGTGGGCCATGTGCGGGGAGGTGTCCAGGCCGGTGACCGCGAGGACCGCGTCGGCGACCGAGGCGGGAACGGTGGTCAGGCCGTCGGGCGCGGTGTAGACGTGGCCGTTCTTTCGGTAGGCGTGCAGGTGGGCGCCGAACGCCCGTGCCGCGCCCGCGGCGTCGCCCTGCACGGCGAGGTAGTGCGCGTTGCTCTCGGTGATCCGGAACCCCGCGCCCACCAGCCAGGCGCTGACCGTGTCGAGCTGCGCACGGCTCGGGGCGAAGCGGTCCTGCACCTGCTGCGGCGTCAGATAGTGCCGATAGGACACCGACCGGGGGTCGGAGACGGCGTGCGCGGCGGCCGCGAGAGCACCGCGCTCGCGGCCCGCCAGGTAGACGCGGGCACTGACGGCCGCGCTGTCGGGCACACTGCCCTGGTCGGCCTGGGGTGCGGTCCAGACGGGCGCCGAGCCGGGCAGCGGGATCCGCTCAGGCCGTGCTTCGGCGGCGCCGGCCGCGGTGGGGAGTGCGGTCGCGGCCGTGACGCCTGCCGAGAGCAGGGCGGCCGCCAGGGCCAGGAGCCTGGAGCGACGCATGGAAGGGACACCTCTCTTGTCGGTACGCGATCCACTGGAGGATGCGCCGACGGAGGGGCCCCGCAGCAGGCGTGCGGCTGATCGCGCCGGGGATGGCCTGATTATTCATCAGTTCGGGTTGATGTTGGCCTGATTCGAGCGCGTGTGCGCAAATGGTGCACACCACAGGGCGAAAGTGTGCAGATTTCGAACGAATCATCAGACAGTCGTTTCGCGGGGAGAGGTCTCGCTAGCATCACGGGCACATCACGACACCACGACATCACGGACATCACGGTCCGCGAGTGATCGGAGGCCCCGGAGATGACGAACAGGCTGAGGAAGAAGCAGCAGCGGAGCGGGGGGTTGCCGTTCCCGGTGTTCCTGCTCGCGGTCTGCGCCGCCGTGACGGTGGGCGCGACCTCCGTCCGGGCGCTGACGGCCGGCGGGGGCGGCGCGGGGGCGGCGGTGGCCGGCACCGCCGAGCGGCTGATGGCCTTCCTGGACTACTTCGCCGGCGTCTTCACGCTGTTGTCGCTGACGGCGGCGGTGGTCTGCGGACTGGCGGCGACGGACCGGCTGGTCCTCACCCCGCGGCTGCGCGTCGCGGCGCAGTCGGTGCACCGCGCCACCTCGGTCGCCGCGGTCGGGTTCCTGGTGACGCACATCGCCGTCAAGGTCGCCGAGAACGACGCCTCCCCGCTCGCCGCGCTGCTGCCGTTCGGCGGAGGCGCGACCTTCGCGGTGGGCCTCGGCACGCTGGCGGCCGACCTGCTCGTCCTGGCGGCGGCGACGGGCGCGGTTCGCGGGCGCTTCGCCGGCTCGCGTCGGCCCTGGCTCTGGCGGGTGCTGCACGCCTCCGCCTACGTGTGCTGGCCGCTGGCGCTCGCCCACGGGTTGACCGCGGGACGCGCCGCGGCGGTCTGGGTGCTCTGGAGCTACGGGGTCTGCGCGGCGATGGTCGCCCTGGCCCTGCTGGTGCGCGCGCTCGGCGCGACCGACCGCCGCACCGGTCGTGGCCGGCGCAACATCCTGCACGCCCACGCGCCCGCCGCCCCGTCGCGGGCCGCCCTCAACGCGCTCCGCTCGCTCTCGGTCGAGCACGAGCCGGTCCCCTACGCGGCGCGGGCCGCCGAGGAGCCCGCCGAGCAGCCGGCGCCGCAGCCTCTGGAGCAGCCGGTGCAGCCGGTGGTGGCTCAGGCCGCGGCCGCGGAGCCCTTCACTTCCTCCTTCTCCGCCCCGTGGCCCGACGCGCGCGAGCATCCCGTCCTGGCCGAGACCCCGCCGCACGGCATCCCCATGCCGGCCTGGCCCTACGCCGGGGTGCCGGCCGACTGGACGGCGGCCGCGTCCCCCGGCGCCGACGCCTTCGGCCGGCCCTTGCCGACGATGGCCGCCGCCCCCTACCAGGACCAGTCCTCCGGCTGGCCCAGCGGCGAGTTCCCCGCCTACGCGACGGCCCAGATGCCGGTGCAGGGGATGGGCCAGGGCATGGGCCAGATGATGGGCCCGGACATGGATCAGCTCCTGGGACAGCTCCCGGTCCAGGGAATGGGTCAGGGAATGGGTCAGGGCATGGCTCAGGGAATGGCTCAGGGCGTCGGTCCGGACGGGGTGCCGGACTGGCACGCGTGGGTGGGCCGGTGACCGACGCGCTGACCGTGCCCGAGGTTCGCCGCCTCGGGCCCGCCCGGCTGACGGCCGGTATGGACCGCTGGGACCGCCTGGACCTCGCCGCGCACCGGCGGACCCACGGACCGCTGCCGGGCCTCGACCGCGCCGAACTGCTCGCCCTCGCCGACCGCGTCGATCTGCGCGGGCGCGGCGGGGCGGGCTTCCCCTTCGCCCGCAAGGCCCGCGCCGCGCTCGCCGCGGCGGGGCGCAGCGGGCGCGCTCCGGTGCTCGTCGTGAACGGCACCGAGGGAGAGCCGCCGAGCGTCAAGGACGCGACACTGCTGGCCCGCGCACCGCATCTGGTGCTCGACGGGGTCGCCCTGGCCGCGGCCGCGTTCAACGCGGTGGAGGTCGTGATCGCGGTCGCGAGCGGCAGCGCGGCGGAGGTGTCGGTCCCGGCGGCGATCGACGAGCGGCTGCCCCCGCTGTCGATGCCCGCACCGACGCGCACGCTCTGCCTGCCCGAGCGCTTCGTCTCCGGCGAGTCCAGCGCGGTGATCCGCGCCGTCAACGGGGAGGCCGCGCTCCCGCTCACCCGGCCCGCCCGGGCCGCGGAGGGCGGTCCCGGCGGTGTCGCCGGCCGTCCCACCCTGCTGAGCAACGCCGAGACCTGGGCCCAACTCGCGCTCGCCGCACGGCTCGGCCCCGACGGCTACGCCGTCGTCGGCACGCCGGACGAGCCGGGCACGCTGCTGGTGACGATGAACCGCGCCCCCAGTCAGCCGCTCGTCGTGGAGGTCCCGGCCGGGGCCTCGCTCGGCGTCCTGCTCGACGCCTGCGGCGTCGACCCCGGCGCGGGCGTCCTGGTCGGCGGGTACCACGGCGCGTGGCTGGCGCCCGACACGGCCACCCGGACCCCTCTCTCCCGGGCGGGGCTCAGCGCTGCCGGAGGCGCGCTCGGGGCCGCGAGCATCGTCACCATGCCGAACCGGGCCTGCGCCCTCGCGGAGGTCACCGCCGTCGCGGCCTGGCTGGCCGCCGAGTCCGCCGGCCAGTGCGGCCCCTGCCGCCGTGGCCTGCCGGAGACGGCGGAGGCGCTGCGCGACCTGACCCGCGGCATCGGCTCCGCCGACGCGGTCCGCCGCGCGGCGGCGATCGGCCGCGGACGCGGCGCGTGCGCCCACCCGGACGGCGTGGCCCGCTTCGTGCTCACCGCGCTCACCGTCTTCGCCCAGGAGGTCGCCGCCCACGAGTCGACCGGGAGCTGCGGCCGTCCGCAGACGTCCGCGACGCTGCCGCTGCCGCACCCCGCGGGCGAGCGGCTCGCGGTCGACTGGGCCCGCTGCTCGGGTCACGGCCTCTGCGCCTCCCTCGCGCCGGACCTCATCGCCCTGGACGCGCACGGCTTCCCCGTCTTCCGCGACGAGGGGCCGCTGGCCCCCTGGCAGCGGCACCAGGCCGACCGCGCGGTCGCCCAGTGCCCGGCGCTGGCCCTGCGCCTCGGCGGGTAGCGCCGGGCGCGGGATCGCGACGGTCACGGAGCGGGCGGCGCAGCTGCGGCGGTCGGCCACCCGGGACGGACGCACCGGCTCCGCCGCGGAAGAGCTGCTCGCCCCTGCCCGCCGGGTCGGACCGGGGCGTCCCGGTGAGGCCGCGGGAGCGGTGGTCCGGAGAGCACTGCCCCGGGGCCGTGGCGCGGCGGCGAGGCGGTCCGGTGGGCCCAGGCGTGCCGGGCGCGCGCGTGGAGACCGCGATCCCCACGGACCCACGGGAATTCGCGCACCCACCGAAAACCGCAGAGGGCCGGAATCCGTTCAGGATTCCGGCCCTCTCGCCATTCTGTGGAGCTACGGGGAATTGAACCCCGGACCTCTTGCATGCCATGCAAGCGCTCTACCAACTGAGCTACAGCCCCGCACGCCTCGCGGCGATGTGCCTACTGTACACGCTGGCGGAGGCCGCCCACCAATCAGTTCGGCCGCCGAGCACAGCCGCTCCCGGTGTCGGTCACGTCCGGCACGATGGGGCCATGACGACCGACGCCACCGATCGCCGCAGCCAGCTCGCCGCCTTCCTCAGGGCGCGCCGGGCACGGGTCACTCCGGAGCAGGTCGGCATGGCCCCGGGGCTGCGCCGGCGGACGCCGGGCCTGCGGCGGGAGGAGGTCGCGCAGCTCGCCGGCGTGGGGGTGACCTGGTACACGTGGCTGGAGCAGGGCCGTCCGATCAACGCCAGCGAGCAGGTGCTGGCGTCGATCGCCAGGACGCTCGACCTCGATCTCGCCGAGCAGGCGCACCTGTTCCGTCTGGCCGGGCTCCGGCCCGCCGCGCCCGAGTCCTCCGAGTGCGCCACCCAGCCGCAGGTCCAGACGATCCTGGACGCGCTGGATCCGCTGCCGGCGGCGATCAGCACCGCCCGCTACGACATCCTGCGCTGGAACGCCGCCTACGAGTCGATCTTCCCCGGGGCGACGCTCTCGGACGCCTACCGGCGCAACTCCCTGTGGGCGGCCGCCGTCGTGCCCGACTGCTGCAGCGCCTTCGTCAACCGGGACGAGGAGCTGCCCCGGATGATCGCCGTGCTGCGCTCCAACTACGGCGACCACGTCGGCGATCCCGCCTGGGAGGGGTTCATCGCCGATCTCGTCGACGCCAGCGAGGACTTCGCCAGGATCTGGGCGCAGCAGGACGTCGCGCTGCAGTCCTCGCGGCTGAAGGTCTTCCGGCACGGCGCGGTGGGCGAGCTGCGGATGACCGCGACCAACCTGCAGGTGGTGGGTATGCCCACGGCCCGGATGGTCGTCTACACGCCCAACGACGAGGAGAGCCGGCTCCGCATCGAACACCTGCGGGCCCATCCCGGTCTGCCGGTGACCGACCACACGCATTGACGCCCCGCGGGGAGCAGGGCGAGGAACGGGAGGAAAGCGAGAACCGCCCCCGGCGCGGGCCGGGAGCGGTTCTCGATGATGTGGAGCTACGGGGAATTGAACCCCGGACCTCTTGCATGCCATGCAAGCGCTCTACCAACTGAGCTACAGCCCCATGTTGCTGCTCTTCTTTTGTTCTGCTCTTGTTCTGCGTGGAGCTACGGGGAATTGAACCCCGGACCTCTTGCATGCCATGCAAGCGCTCTACCAACTGAGCTACAGCCCCATGTTCCGCGTCCGTCCCGCGCTGCGAGCACCTGCGAACAGGGAAGACTTTAGCGGTTGGGAGGCCGAACTGCGAAATCCGGCCCCTCCCCCTCGGACCAGGGGCTCACGTGTCGTCGCCGATCACCGGCTCCGGCAGCGTCCCCGCGTTGTGCTCCTCCAGGCGCCAGCCGCGGTAGCCCTCGCCCAGGACCGACCAGCAGCAGTTGGAGAGGCCGCCGAGCGCCTCCCAGCTGTGCGGCTCCAGGCCGATAAGGCGACCGATCGCCATCCTGATGGTGCCACCGTGGCTGACCACGACGAGGGTGCCCTCGTCGGGCAGCCGGTCGACGGCGTCCTGCACCACGGGGACCGCCCGGTCGGCGACCTCCGTGTGCAGTTCCCCGCCGCCCCGGCGGACCGGCTCGCCGAGCTTCCAGAGGCGGTACTCCTCGGCGTACTGCGCCCGGATCTCGTCGTTGGTCAGGCCCTGCCAGCTGCCGGCGTAGGTCTCCCGCAGCCCGGGGTCGTGCTTGACCTCCAGACCGGTGACCTCGGCGAGCTGCTGCGCGGTCGCGGACGCCCGCTGCAGGTCGGAGGCGACGATGGCGTCCGGGTTCAGGGCCGCCAGCAGGCGCGCCGCACGGCGCGCCTGGGCGAGGCCCGTCTCCGTCAGCGGGATGTCGGTGCTGCCCTGGAACCGTCCTTCGAGGTTCCAGGACGTCTGGCCGTGGCGCCAGAAGACGACGCGCCGCCCGCCGGCCCGGCCGCTCAGCGCCGCGCCTTCGTCGCGGCTTCGGCGGCGAGGACCGCCTCCACGTGCGCGAACTCACTCGGCTGCTCGACCGGCGCCTCGTCGGACTCGGCGGCCCGCTGGCGGCTGGCCTTGGCGTCCTCCGGCAGCTCCAGCTCGGGGCAGTCCTTCCACAGCCGCTCCAGGCTGTAGTAGGCGCGCTCCTCGGAGTGCTGGACGTGGACGACGATGTCCAGGTAGTCGAGCAGGATCCAGCGGCCCTCGCGCTCGCCTTCCCGGCGAACGGGCTTGACCTGGTGCTCCTTGGCGAGCTTCTCCTCGATCTCGTCCGCGATGGCCTTGACCTGGCGGTCGTTGGGCGCCGAGGCGAGAACGAAGGCGTCGGTGATGGCGAGGACCTCACTGACGTCGAAGGCGATGATGTTGTGGGCCAGCTTGTCAGCGGCGGCCTGGGCGGCCGTGGAGACGAGTTCGAGGGCCCGGTCAGTTGCGGTCACAGCATGCTTTCCGTCAAGGGGTAGATGCCTCCAGGATCTCATGAATCGCCGACGGCCCGCGAAGCCGTTTGCTCCGCGGGCCGTCGTGAACGCGTCCCTGCTGGTCAGCCGTTCGGCTTGTAGTCCTTTCCGAGGGTGACCAGCACGTCGACCGACTGTCCTGCGGCGCCCTGCCGCACCGCCGTGGCCGGCAGCCCGAGGCTGGTGGCCACCCCGAGGGCGTCGGCCTTGCGGGTCGGGTCGGTGTAGGTGATCTCGCTGGTGCCGCGGGTCGCGGCCTTGGTGACGCCGGGGACGAGCGTGAAGCCCGCGTTGGTGACCGCCGCCTGGGCGAAGTCCGAGGCCTTGCTGTTGCCCGTGGCGTCGACGAGCTGGACCCTGGCCGCCGTCTGCTGGCCGTTCTGGCTGTTGACCTTGCCGTCCAGCAGCCCCGAGACCATGGCGGTGGCGCCGCTGCCGAGGGTGCCGTTCGACTGCACCGGCAGCGACTCCGTCGCGTACGCGCCGGCCCGGGCGTCGGTGGAGAGCTTGGCCAGCAGCGCGCCGAGCGCCGCGTCGGAGAGCGAGGGGTCGGCCACCGCGCCCATGTGGTCGATCTGGGCGGCGGCGGACGTCGGATCCGTCGGCATGGCCTTCACCAGGGCCTGCAGCATGATGCCGAAACGCTTCATCTGGACCGCGTCGCTCTCGCCCTTGGCCTTGTAGGTGGCGAAGGCCATCGCCGCGGCGCCGTTCAGGGTGGCCTGGCCCGGGGAGACCAACTGCTTGCCGTTGACCGTGATCGCCACGTCCGAGTCGATCTGGACGCCGCTCACCAGGTCGACCAGGTTCTGCAGGAACGGGGTCTGGATGTCCCAGGTGGCCGAGATGTCGGTGCCGAGCAGCGTGTTGATCCCGGTACGCGTGCCGAAGGTGCCCTGGTTGGTCACCGCGGAGGAGAGGGTGACCAGTCCGCCGGAGCCGTCCGAGGGGATGCCCAGGTCGCCGGGGAGCAGCAGGGTGACGCCCTTGGCGGGCGAGGGCTCGGAGACCAGCAGCGCGCTGTAGATGTTGTGGTTGAGGTCGTGCAGATGCACCGCGACGACCTCGCGCTTGGTGCTGGCGGCCACCGTGGTCGGGTGGGAGCCGAAGATCTTGCCGGTGGCCCAGAGGTAGCCGACCGAGCCGACCGCCACCAGCGCGAGGGCGACCAGGCCCGCGACGGCCCGGCTGCGCAGCTTGCGGCGGCGCTCGTCGCGGCGCTCGCCACGGGTCTCGGAGAACTTGACCCAGTCGATGACGTCCTCGGACTCCTCCTCGTCGTCGACGAAGGTGAAGGACTCCGTGGCGTAGGCGGGTCCCTTGCCGGGGGCGCCCGGTCCGGGCGCGGCCGCGGCGGGCTCGGCGGACGGCTGCTGCGGCGCCTGGCGCTGCGCGGGCCGCTGCGCCTGCTGCTGTGCCTGCGGGGACGGCTGCGGCTGGTAGGCGGGCGTCTGCCGGTACTGCTCCGGCTGCTGGTACGCCTCCGGCTCGTAGTAGCCCTGCTCCTGGCCGTAGCCGGGCTGCGCGTAGCCCTGCTGGTCGTACTCCTGCCCGCCGTACGGCTGCTGACCGTAGGACGGCTGGGCGTAGCCCTGCTGCTGGTACCCGCCCTGGCCGTAGCCCAGGTCCTGCTCGCCGTAGTGCGCGTGCTGCTGCGAGGGCTGCGCCTGCTGCTGCTCGTACGGGTCGTAGGCAGGCTGCTGCTGCGGGACCTGCTGCGGCTGCTCGGGGAAGACCCACTCGCCCGTGTAAGGGTCCTGGTACGCCTGCTGGTAGGAGGGCTGCGGCGGCACCTGGCCGTAGTACTCCTGGTACTCCTGGCCCCCCGGTCCCCTGCGGTCTGCGGTTCCGGTCACGCCGCCCCTATCCCAGTCGCCTCGGTCGGCCCGCTCCGGTCGGCCGGCTCGGTCTCGGCGTAGAGGCGACGCTTGTCGATGTAGCGCACCACGCCGTCCGGAACCAGGTACCAGACCGGTTCGCCCCGGGCGACCCGCTCGCGGCAGTCGGTGGAGGAGATGGCGAGCGCCGGGACCTCCATCAGCGACACGCCGCCCTCGGGCAGGCCGGGGTCCGTCAACGTGTGACCTGGCCGGGTGACCCCGATGAAGTGCGCCAGGTCGAAGAGCTCCTGCGCGTTGCGCCAGGAGAAGATCTGCTCCAGGGCGTCGGCCCCGGTGATGAAGAAGAGGTCCGCGTCCGGGTGCAGGGCCTGCAGGTCACGCAACGTGTCGATGGTGTACGTCGGGCCTTTGCGGTCCACGTCGATGCGGCTGACCGAGAACTGCGGGTTCGAGGCGGTGGCGATGACCGTCATCAGGTACCGGTCCTCGGCGGGCGAGACGGGCCGCCGGCCGCTCTTCTGCCACGGCTCGCCGGTCGGCACGAAGACCACCTCGTCGAGGTGGAACAGGCTGGCGACCTCGCTGGCCGCGACCAGGTGGCCGTGGTGGATGGGGTCGAACGTGCCACCCATCACCCCGAGCCGCTTCTTCTGGGGCTCGGCACCGGCCGGAGACTCGGCGTGCTCTCTCATAGGCGGTCACCCTACGCGATCCGGCCGGGCCACGACCGTCCGCTCGTGACCCGACTGCCGACCGTGACGGACCGGGGACTAACGGTCCTTGTTGAAGCTCACGGTGACGACCAGGAGCAGGATCAGGATCAGCAGGGCGCCACCACCGGTGAGCCACGGCTGGAGCGAGTCGTGCAGGCCGTTGCCCTCGGCGAGCTGGGCGACGGTGGCGGCAGGAGAGGTCATCAGTGGTCGGACTTTCTGACTCGGTGGCAGATGTGGCAGGTGGTGCTCATGCTACGCACTCCGGTCAGTCGCGGTAGCCGCGCAGCAGCAGCCACCCCAGGAGCACCACTCCGACGATGGCGGCGATGACGATCCAGCGCAGGAACGACCCCGGTCCACTGCCGTCGGAGATGGCCGCGAGCTGAAGCAGCGCGTCGGTGGTGTGCATGGGGAAAGCCCTTCGAACGGAGAGGTGGCGCGTATCGAGACTAGCCCCGTCCCTACGGGAACCTCACACCGGCCCGGAACGTCTCCCCCGTGAGGGGACGAGCAACAGCGTGACGGAGTGACTTTCAGTCCAGTCCACAGGACAGCGGGGGTCGGTGGCAGGCGCCGGGTCCGCTGTGTCCCGGGAGGAAGCAGCAGATGACCCAGCCCAACGACAGCAGCAGCGTGCCCAGCCGCACCCGCAAGCGTTTCCCCGGGATCTCCACCCGGGCGTGGGAGCACCCGGCCGACCGTTCGGCGCTCGTCGCGCTGCGCAAGCTCAGCGGTTTCGACGACATCCTGAAGAAGCTCGGCGGCCTGGTCTCCGAGCGCGCGGTGCGGCTGATGTTCCTGGCCTCCGCGGTCCGCGCCTCCGAGCGCCAGTTCCCGCACCTGCACGAGATGGTCAGGGACGCGGCCTACATCCTCGACCTGGAGAAGGTGCCGCCGCTCTACGTCACCCAGGACCCGATGCCGAACGCCATGTGCATCGGCATGGACAACCCGGTGATCGTGGTGACCACCTCGCTCGTCGACCTGCTCGACGAGGAGGAGATGCGGGCGGTCATCGGCCACGAGGTGGCGCACGCGATGTCCGGCCACGCGGTCTACCGCACCATGCTCATCATCCTGACCAACATCGCGCAGCGGATCTCCTTCATCCCTCTGGGCGGGCTGGCCATCATGGCGCTGATCACCGCGCTCAACGAGTGGTTCCGCAAGGCCGAGCTCTCCTGCGACCGCGCGGGTCTGCTGGTCGGCCAGGACCTGCAGGCCTCGATGCGCGGCCTGATGAAGCTGGCCGGCGGCCACCACCTGCACGAGATGAACACCGACGCCTTCCTCGAGCAGGCGGAGGAGTACGACCGGGCGGGAGACCTGCGCGACGGCGTGATCAAGCTGATGCAGGTGCTGCCGCAGTCGCACCCGTTCGCGGCGGTCCGGGTCGCGAAGATCAAGCAGTGGGCCGAGAGCGACGAGTTCAGCTCGATCATGGCGGGCGCCTACCCGCGCCGCGAGGACGACCAGAACACCTCGGTCCGCGAGCAGGCCAAGGCGGCGGCGGACTCGTACGCGCAGTCCTTCAAGGACACGAAGGACCCGCTGATGGTCCTGATCCGCGACGTCGCGGGCGGCACCGCGGACCTCGGCGGCAAGCTGCGCGACGTCTTCGCCGGACGCGGCACCGCCGGCTCCGAGCAGCAGCCCCCGGCCGACGGCGAGAACGGCGGCGGCAGCGCGTCCTGACCGTCCCTGACGGACCGGCGCGCCCGATCCGCCGAGAGGGCCCTCCAGCGGCGCTGGAGGGCCCTCTCGCATGTTCCGGCGGGCGGCGGGCCCAGGCCTTGGGCTCCGGCTCCGGCTCCGGCTCCGGCTCCGGCTCCGGCTCCGGCTACAGGCTGCGGGTGAGCTGGCCGCAGACCGTCCAGGCGCTGCGGTTGTGGTCGAAGGGGTCGATCCCGTTGGGCGTGACCGGTGCCGTGGCGCCCGGGCTCGCGCCGGGCCGGGCGGTCGCGCCGGAGGTCGCGTTCGGCTTGGCCGCCGCGTGCTGCTGCACCGGGAAGAGCGGCTGCAGATAGGCGCTGTTGTCCGCGTCGCAACTGGTCGCACCCGCCTGCACCACCGAGTCGACGAGCTGGACGTGCCGCCCCGCGATGTCGTCCGGCGTCAGCCAGTAGGTGAGCGAGCGGCGGACGGCGAAGTAGACGATCGGGACCGGAGCGGCCTGGGTCGCCGTCGGGGCGCCGGAGGCGGATCCCGCGCCGGGCGTCGCCGTGGCCGAGGCGGAGGGCTGCGCGGTGGGCGAGGCCGCCTGCTTGGGGCTGAGGGCGTAGAGGAAGGTGTAGTCGCTGGTCACCTGGAGGGTGGTGCTGTCCAGCTCCTGGTAGGAGATCTTGCCGGGCGCCACCAGCACCTGGTCGGTGGCGAGCTGCACCTTGTCGGGATCGAAGCGGACCATCCATCCGGTGGCCTCGTGCAGCTGGTCGTTGGCCGGGTGGTTCACGCTGGTGTCGAACTGCGGGTACTGGCCCGGGGAGATCCAGTCCCTGACCGGATCGGTGCTGTGCCCCACCAGGACGTCGTGGTCGAGCGAGGAGGCCCTCAGGTAGCCCTGGACGGTCTGCAGGGCGGAGAACACCTGGTCGTGGTTGAAGTGCTCGGTGTGCCGGACGTTCGGCAGGTTGAACCCGGTGTCGCCGACGGCGAGGAACTCGCCGTTGGGCAGGCCGGCGTAGGCGGGGTCGAGGCTCGGCGTGGAGGAGCCGGTCGGCGAGGCGGAGCCCGAGGGCGAGGTCGGTCCGGCGCTCGCGCCCGATCCGGCGCCCGCCGCGGGGGACCCTGAGGCCGTGCCCGCCGACGCGCCGGAGCCGGACGGCTTCGGGCTGCCGGTGGCCGCGCTGCTGCGGCCGGTGGGGATGCCCGAGGGGCCGGGCTGCAGCGGGATGATCTGGACGCTGAGGTTGGCGGCGACGCCGGAGACCGGGGTCGGGTACGGGTGGCGTACCCCCATGTAGACGGCGGTGGCGAAGGCGAATCCGATCAGCAGCATCAGCGCCAGCGCCTGGCGGGGCAGACCCCCGCGCGAGCCGCGGCGTCGGACGGAGCGATGCGCGCCGGAGAGGCGCTCGCTCGCCGAGAGCTCCTGGATCCGCGCAGCCCGAATGAACGACTCGTCGAACACGACGGGTCGGAACTCGTCCTCGCCCCCGGCGCCGCCCTCCGGCTCGCCCTCGGGGGGCTCTGCCCGGCCACCCATGTCTCAAGGGTAAATCGCGTCGGCGGCAGTGGAGAGGCCCGGCCCCGACAAGTTCTGTTTCAGAATTGACCTTGATTGTCCGTCAGCCGACAGACAAAAGGGACATACGCCACATTCGCCCCGAAATGCTGGCACACATGTGCGATGGCTTGCTGTCAGCTGTGCACGAGGGCCGAGGGTGCCGGCGCCGACGGGCCGGGCGCGTGCGTGGTGCCCGGGGCCGAACCGCCCGACGCCCGGTACACCGCCGCGGCGGCGCCCAGGACGGCGACGATCCCTATGATCACGAGCATCACCCGCGCCAGCATCCGCTGCCAGCCACCGGTACGGCTCGGCTCGTAGGGCAGCGGCTTGAGCTCCAGCGGCAGCCCGTCCGGATCGTCCTCGTCGTCCGCGACCATGGCGTAGTCGAAGCGCGGCGTCCGCGTCGGACCGCCGGCCAGGGCGCGCTCGTGCGCCGAGGGCTCGTGCACCAGTGCCGAGCGGACGAACGCCTCGTCGAACACCACGGCCGCGAACTCCTCGTTCGCCGGGTCGTGGTCGTCGTCGTCCGCGCCTTCGACCCTGTCGAAGCCGCGGTCGGGACCGTCGGACACAGCATCAGCGTAGGGCAGCGTGCCCGCTTTGTCTGCGGGTTCTGCGGGGTTCGGCGCGTCAGCGGCGGATGTGGCCGTCCCCTGTGACGATGTACTTCGTCGAGGTCAGCTCCGGCAGACCCATGGGGCCGCGGGCGTGGAGCTTCTGGGTGGAGATGCCGATCTCCGCGCCGAAGCCGAACTGCCCGCCGTCGGTGAACCGGGTGGAGGCGTTGACCGCCACCGTCGTCGCGTCGACCAGCTGGGTGAAACGGCGGGCCGTCGCCTGAGAGGTCGTCACGATCGCCTCGGTGTGGCCGGAGGACCAGAGCCGGATGTGGGCCACCGCGTCCTCCAGCGAGTCCACGACGCCCGCGGCGATGTCGTACGAGAGGTACTCGGTCTCCCAGTCCTCCGGCGTCGCCGGCACGACCACGGCCTTGCTGCCCTCGCGCTCGGCGACCTCCTGCACCCGCGGGTCCGCGTGCACGGTCACCCCGGCCTCGGCGAGCGCGGCGAGGGCCAGCGGGAGGAAGGCGTCCGCGATGTCGCGGTGGACCAGCAGCGTCTCGGCGCTGTTGCAGACGCTGACGCGCTGGGCCTTGGAGTTGATCAGGATCTCCACGGCCATGGCCAGGTCGGTCTCGGCGTCCACGTAGACGTGGCAGTTGCCGGTCCCGGTCTCGATGACGGGGACGGTGGACTGCTCGACCACGGTGCGGATCAGCGAGGCGCCGCCGCGCGGGATCAGCACGTCGACCATGCCCCTGGCCCGCATCAGCTCCTGGACCGAGTCCCGGCTCTCCCCCGGCACCAGCTGGACCGCGTCCGCGGGCAGGCCTGCGCCGCCGACCGCGTCGCGGATCACCTCGACCAGCTTGCGGTTGGACGCGATGGCGGAGGAGGAGCCGCGCAACAGGACGGCGTTGCCGGACTTGAGGCAGAGCGCGGCGGCGTCGACGGTGACGTTGGGCCGAGCCTCGTAGATGATGCCGATCACCCCGAGCGGCACCCTGACCTGCCGCACGTCGAGCCCGTTCGGGAGGGTGTAGCCGCGCACGACCTCCCCCACCGGGTCCGGCAGCCCGGCGACCCGGCGCACGTCGTCGGCGATGGCCGCGACCCGCTCCCTGGTCAGCGTCAGCCGGTCGATCACGGCCTCGTCCGTCCCGGCCTCGCGCGCCCGCGCGACGTCCTCGGCGTTGGCCTCGACGATCTCCCTGGTCCGCACCTGCAGCGCGTCCGCGATGGCGAGCAGCGCGTCGTCCTTCGGCGTCCGCGGCAGCGGCGCGAGCGTCGCGGCGGCGGCCTTGGCCCGGTAGGCGGCCTGCAGGACGGCCGACTTCGGCAGCGGCGACGGCAGGTCGGGCGAGGGGAACTCGGCGGAGTGGCTGCTCATACGCACAGCGTAAGCCCTCCCACTCGACCCCCCGGATCCGTTTCCGCCGTGTGAGACGCACGACGCGCCCCAGGGGCGCGAGGAACTGCGCGACAAGCCACTGACGAGCGGACGGCCCTCACCGAGCAGGGCCGTCCGCACAGGGTGGTTGCTCGCGCAGTTCCTCGCGCCCCTGGATGGTGCAACTTCTGCGCGTCGCCGTCATGGGCCCGTCAGTACGGGTGGACGCCGCCCAGGAAGGCAGGAGGTTCGCCGTAACCCTCGGCGATGCGCTTGTGGTAGGTCGGGCGGTCCACGACTTCCAGACCGACCACCTCCCACGGCGGCAGCGCCGCCGTGACGCGGTGTTCGCCCCAGAGCCGCAGTGCCATCGCCGCCGCGTCCTGGAGATCGTCCGCCTGTTCCCAGTAGCGGATCTCGGCGTGGTCCGCCGCATAGCGCGCGGTCAGGAAGGGCGGATGCTCGTGGGCCAGCTGTTCGAGCCCCTGCTTCAGCTGCGGCAGCGGCGTCACCCGGCCCGCCACGTTCAGCACGACGTGCCATATCCGGGCGCGCTGCCCGATCTCCGCCGCGCTCGAACTCGGCGCGACCCGTTCCGTCGGGCCCTCGTGCCCGGCCGACGCGGGTGGAGGGGGCGCCGCTGCGCCGCCCTGGATACTCGTCAGCACCACCCCGGAGCGCTCCCTGCCGCGTCCGTCGTTGTCACTGCCCACGGGCCCCGCACCTTGGCGCCTGCGTCCCACCGGCGGCCTCCTGTCGGCGATTGGTCCCCGCGGTCCGGGCAGCCGCCGCCGTCCCTCAGCCGGACAGCACGACGAGGTCGTCACGGTGCACGACCTCCCGCTCGTACGCGGGGCCCAGCTCCTTGGCCAGATCCCGCGTCGACCGGCCGAGTAGCCGGGGAAGCTCCCTTGCATCAAAGTTGACCAGTCCGCGCGCGACGATGTGGCCGTTTTCGTCAAGAAGGTCCACCGGATCGCCCGCAGCGAAATCTCCCTCAACTCCGGTCACACCGGCGGGGAGCAGCGAAGTTCGGCGTTCCACGACCGCCGCGACGGCACCCGCGTCGAGGGTGACCGCGCCCCGGGGCGAACTGGCGTGCTCCAGCCAGAGCAGCCGGTCGGCCGCCCGGCGGCCGGTGCGGTGGAAGAGGGTTCCGGTGTCCCGGCCCGTCAGCGCGTCGGCGGCGTGGCGGGCCGCGGTGAGCACGACGGGGATGCCCGCGCCGGTGGCGATCCTGGCCGCCTCGACCTTGGTGACCATGCCGCCGGTGCCGACACCGGCCTTGCCCGCGCTCCCGATCTCGATGCCCTTCAGGTCCTCCGGGCCGCGCACCTCGGCGATCCTGCTGGTCCCCGGCTTGCCGGGGTCGCCGTCGTAGAGGCCGTCGACGTCGGAGAGCAGCACCAGCAGGTCGGCGCGGACCAGATGGGCGACCAGCGCCGCCAGGCGGTCGTTGTCGCCGAACCGGATCTCCGCGGTGGCCACGGTGTCGTTCTCGTTGACGACGGGAACCGCACCCATGGCCAGCAATTGCTCAAGCGTGCGATACGCGTTGCGGTAGTGCGCGCGGCGGCTGGCGTCGTCCGCGGTCAGCAGGACCTGGCCGACGCGCAGTCCGTAGCGGGCGAAGGAGGCGGTGTAGCGGGCCACCAGCAGCCCTTGGCCGACGCTGGCGGCGGCCTGCTGCCGGGCCAGGTCCGAGGGGCGCTTCTCCAGGCCCAGCGGGGCCAGCCCGGCCGCGATCGCACCGGAGGAGACCAGCACGATCTCGACCGGCTCCGCCTCCGTGCCCCGCTCGCGGGCCTTGGCGAGCACGTCGACGAGCGCGTCCACGCGGTCGGCGTCCAGGCCGCCCGACGCGGTGGTGAGCGACGAGGAGCCCACCTTCACCACGATCCGCCGCGCCCGCAGCACGTCCTCCCGGAGGTTGGTGCCTGTCACGCCGTGCTCCTGTACCCCGTTGCCCGAAGATCCGTCCACCTTGCGATCAGCAATCTACGCGAAGCGGACCGGGCGACTCACCCGGGTTTCAGCCCTCGGGACGTCGGCCGACAGCCTGGCTGCGGCCGACGTCCCGTCAGAACCGGTGACCGGAAGGGTCAGTAGTCCTCGTCGCTCTCGATCGCGTTGCGGCGCATCGGGTCGAAGGCGTCGAATTCCTCCGAGGCCGAGTCGGCGCGCATCCGCTCCCGCTCGCGGCGGCGGCTGACCGCGTCGCGCGGAGCCTCGAAGCGGTGGTCCTCGCCGCGACGGCCGAGCATCTCCGCGCCGGCGGCCATCGAGGGCTCCCAGTCGAAGACGACGGCGTTCTCGGTGGCGCCGATGACGACGGTGTCGCCCTCGCGGGCACCCTGCTTCATCAGCGCGTCCTCGATGCCGAGGCGGTTGAGGCGGTCCGCGAGATAGCCGACGGCCTCGTCGTTGTTGAAGTCGGTCTGCTTGACCCAGCGCTCCGGCTTGGAGCCGGTGACGCGGTAGAGGTCCTCCGCCTCGTCGTAGACGACGGAGAAGCCCGCGTCGTCGACGGCCTTCGGGCGGAGCACGATACGGGTGGCCTCGTCGACCGGCTTCGCGGCGCGAGCCTCGGCGACGATCCTGGCCAGCGCGAAGCTCAGCTCGCGCAGGCCCTTGTGGGCGACCGCGGAGACCTCGAAGACCTGGTAGCCGCGCTCCTCGAGACCGGCGCGGACCAGGTCCGCCAGGTCCTGGCCGTCGGGCACGTCGATCTTGTTGAGCGCCACCACGCGCGGGCGGTCCTCGAGACCGCCGTACTGCTTGAGTTCGTCCTCGATGACGTCGAGGTCGGTGATCGGGTCGCGGTCGGACTCCAGCGTCGCGCAGTCCAGCACGTGCACCAGCACCGAGCAGCGCTCGACGTGGCGCAGGAACTCCAGGCCCAGGCCGCGGCCCTGGCTCGCGCCGGGGATCAGACCCGGCACGTCGGCCATGGTGTACGTGGTCTCGCCGGCGGTCACCACGCCCAGGTTCGGGATCAGGGTGGTGAACGGGTAGTCGGCGATCTTCGGCTTGGCCGCGGAGAGCACCGAGATCAGCGAGGACTTGCCCGCGCTCGGGTAGCCGACCAGCGCGACGTCGGCGACCGACTTCAGCTCCAGCACGATGTCCGCGTCGTCGCCGGGCTCGCCCAGCAGCGCGAAGCCGGGCGCCTTGCGGCGGGCCGAGGCCAGCGCCGCGTTGCCGAGGCCGCCGCGGCCGCCGGCGGCGGCGACGTAGGTGGTGCCGTTGCCGACCAGGTCGGCCAGCACGTTGCCCTGCTTGTCGAGCACGACCGTGCCGTCGGGGACTGACAGGATCAGGTCGGTGCCCTCGGCGCCGGTGCGGTGGCCGCCCGCGCCCGGCTTGCCGTTGGTGGCCTTGCGGTGGGGGTGGTGGTGGTAGTCGATCAGGGTGGTGACCTGGGGATCGACGACGAGGGTCACGTCACCGCCGCGTCCGCCGTTGCCGCCGTCCGGGCCGCCCAGCGGCTTGAACTTCTCGCGGTGCACGGAGGCGCAGCCGTGGCCCCCGTTACCCGCGGCGACATGCAGTTCGACGCGGTCAACGAAGGTGGTCATGATGCGGGCGCCTCTCGGTCGGCGGGAACGGCTAAAACGAACAACTCTTCTTCAAACACCAAGGGTGGACCGGAATGTTCCGATCCACCCTCAGCGAGGTACTGCTACGTCCTACGTGTCGGCCGAGAGGACTCAGGCGACCGGGACGATGTTGATGACGCGGCGACCGCGACGGGTGCCGAACTGCACCGCACCGGCCTCCAGCGCGAACAGCGTGTCGTCGCCGCCACGGCCGACGCCCGCACCCGGGTGGAAGTGGGTGCCGCGCTGGCGGACGATGATCTCGCCGGCGTTGACGACCTGGCCGCCGTAACGCTTCACGCCCAGGCGCTGAGCGTTCGAGTCACGACCGTTACGGGTAGAGCTTGCGCCCTTCTTGTGAGCCATGGTTCCCCTCGCCCCTTACTTCGCCGAGTCGATGCTGGTCACGCGAAGCGCGGTGTGGCGCTGACGGTGGCCCATACGCTTCTTGTAGCCGGTCTTGTTCTTGTACTTCTGGATGCGGATCTTCTCGCCCTTGTGGTGGTCGACCACCTCGGCGCGGACCTTCACACCCGCCAGGACCCACGGGTCGCTGGTGATGGCGTCACCGTCGACGACCAGGATCGTCGAGAGCTCAACGGTCTCGCCGACCTTGGCGTCGACCTTGTCAGCCTCAAAAACATCGCCGACGGCAACCTTGTGCTGCCGTCCGCCGCTACGCACGATCGCGTACACGTTGAACCCTTCTCGATTCGGTCGGAACCCCTGACGCCAGCCGCACCGGCACCGATCGGCCGGGGGCCTCCCCCGAGCGCCGGGCGCCTGGGAGGTGTTTGCTCAGAAGCGGGCGCGGCTCGCAGAATGCAAAGCACGCCGAGGGTCAAGACTACGGAAGCCAGGACCCAGGGTCAAACCAGCCCATCCGGGCGAACGCCGGGACGTCTGCGCAGCTCGGGGCCGGTCCGCAGATCGCGGACCGGCCCCGTTCCGGTGACTGCCGTGCCGCGTTACTCCGCGGCGGTCTCGGTCGCGGCCTCGCTGGCGGCCGTCTTCTTGGTCGCCCGCTTGGCCGTCGTCTTCTTGGCGGCGGTCTTCTTCGCGGCGACCTTCTTGGCGGCCGTCTTGCGCGGAGCCCGCTTGCGCGCCGGGGCGGGAGCCTCGGCCTCCGCCTCGGCCGCTCCGGACTCGACGGACTCAGCCTCGACGGGCTCTGCCTCGGCCACCGGGAGCGCGGTCTGCACCGGCTCGGCGACGGCCTCCGCGACCTCGACGGCGGCCTCGGCCGGGGTCTCGCTCGCGATGACGACCACGGCGGGCTCCTGGCCGACCGTCGTCGTGGCCTTGCGCACCGCGCGGCGGCGGGTGCGGCCGCGCGTGGCCGGGGCCTCGATCATCGACTCGACCATGGCCTCGGCCTCGGCCTGCGCCGCGGCGTCGACCACCGGGGCCGCCACCGACTCCGCGGTCTCGACCGGCGCCGAAGGAGCGGCCGCGGCCGCGTCGTCCGCCGCGACGGCCTCGGGCTCGCGGGAGACCAGCTCGATCTCCTCGTGCTCGTGCTCGTGCGCCTCGTGGGTCTCGTGCGTCTCCGCCTGGGCGTCACCGCCGCGACCGCGACGACGGCGCTTGCTGCCGCCCTCCTCGGCCGGCTGGCCCTGCTGCGCCTGGCCGCCGCCGACACCCGGCTTGGGGCCGGCGAAGCCCTTCGGCGCGGGCGCCGTCTGCTCCATGTGCACGATGACGCCGCGGCCGTTGCAGTGGACGCAGGTCTCGGAGAAGGACTCCAGCAGACCCTGGCCGACCCGCTTGCGGGTCATCTGCACCAGGCCCAGCGAGGTCACCTCGGCCACCTGGTGCTTGGTCCGGTCCCGGCCCAGGCACTCCAGCAGGCGGCGCAGCACCAGGTCGCGGTTGGACTCCAGGACCATGTCGATGAAGTCGATCACGATGATGCCACCGAGGTCCCGCAGCCGCAGCTGACGGACGATCTCCTCCGCCGCCTCGATGTTGTTGCGGGTGACGGTCTCCTCGAGGTTGCCGCCCTGACCGGTGAACTTGCCGGTGTTGACGTCGACGACGACCATCGCCTCGGTCTTGTCGATCACCAGCGAGCCGCCGCTGGGCAGCCAGACCTTGCGGTCCAGCGCCTTCATCAGCTGCTCGTCGACCCGGTAGGTGGCGAAGACGTCGACCTCGGAGGTCCACTTCTGCAGCCGCGGCGTCAGGTCGGGGGCGACCGAGGAGACGTACTCGTGGATCGTCGACCAGGCGTTCTCGCCGGAGACGATGACCTTGGTGAAGTCCTCGTTGAAGATGTCGCGGACGACCCTGACGGTCATGTCCGGCTCGCCGTACAGGAGGGTCGGCGCGTTGCCGCTGCTGGCCTTCTTCTGGATGTCCTCCCACTGCTGCTGCAGTCGCTGGACGTCGCGGGTCAGCTCCTCCTCGGACGCCCCCTCGGCCGCGGTGCGCACGATGACGCCCGCGTCGTCGGGGACGATCTTCTTGAGGATGTTCTTCAGGCGGGCCCGCTCGGTGTCGGGCAGCTTGCGGCTGATACCGGTCATCGAGCCCTCGGGCACGTAGACCAGGTAGCGGCCGGGCAGCGAGATCTGGCTGGTGAGGCGGGCGCCCTTGTGGCCGATCGGGTCCTTGGAGACCTGGACCAGCACCGACTGCCCGGACTTCAGCACCGACTCGATCCGGCGCGGACCGTTCTTCAGGCCGAGACCGGAGAAGTTGACCTCACCGGCGTAGAGCACCGCGTTGCGGCCCTTGCCGATGTCGACGAAGGCGGCCTCCATCGACGGCAGCACGTTCTGCACCTTGCCCAGGTACACGTTGCCGACGTAGGAGCTGGCCTGCTCCTTGTTGACGTAGTGCTCGACGAGGACGCCGTCCTCCAGCACGCCGATCTGGGTGCGCTCGCCGGTCTGACGGACCACCATGACCCGCTCGACGGCCTCGCGGCGCGCCAGGAACTCGGCCTCGGTGATGATCGGGACGCGGCGGCGACCCTGCTCACGGCCCTCGCGGCGACGCTGCTTCTTCGCCTCGAGACGGGTCGAGCCCTTGATCGACTGGACCTCGTCCGGGTCGAACGGAGCCTCGTGGGTGCGATGGCGCGGCTCGCGCACCTTGACGACCGTGCGCTCCGGGTCGCCCTCGCCGCCCTCCACCTCGCCGCCCGCGTCACCGCTGCGGCGACGACGGCGACGGCGCCGACGGCTGGACGCGGACAGCGCGTCGCCCAGGGCGTCGCTCTCCTCCTCGTCCTCGGCCTCGGACTCCTCGCCCTCCGCCTCCTCGGCGGAACCCGCGGCCTCGTGGTCCTCGCCCTCGCCACGACGGCGGCGACGACCGCCACGGCGACGACGGCGGGAGGGACGGCCCTCCTCGGCGGGCTGCTCCTCGGCCTCCGCCTCGACCGCGTCCTCGTCCTCGGCCTCCGCCTCGACGTCGACGGGCTCGGCGCCCTCGGCGATCACGAAGGCGGGCGAGGTGGCCCGACGGCGACGACGGCGGCCGTAGGCGGGCTCGGCGGCCTCGTCCTCGGCCGGCTCGTCCTCGGCCGGAAGCGGCTCGCGGCCCGAGACCTGCTCGAAGACGGCGGGCTCGGTCGGCGCCGCCGGAGCGGCGGCACGACGGCGGGTGCGGCGGCGGCCGGCCGTCTGCTCCTCGGCGGCCTCCTCCACGGCCTGCTCGGCGACGGCCTCGGGGGCGGCGGCAGCGGTGACCGGGGCCTCGGCGCGGCGACGACGGCGCCCCGCGGCCGGGGCCGCCTCGGCGGCGCTCTCGTCGGGGGCCGCGAAGGCGGCGGCAGGCGCGGGCGCGCGACGCTCGGCGGCGGGCGCGGACTCGACCGGCTGCGGGGCCTGGAACACCGGCGCCTGGAAGACGGCGGTCGCCGGGCGCACGGCGCGGCGGCGGCCGCGCGGAGCGGGCTCCTCGGACGCGGCGGGCGTCTCGGCGGGGGTCTCGACGGCGGCAGCGGCGGGCGTCTCCACGACGGGCGCGGGGGCGGGCTGCACGGCGCGCTGCTGGAGCGCGGCGAGGCGCTGCTCGAGCTGGCTGCCGGCCTCGACCGTGAGCGCGCCGCTGACGCGGGCGACCAGGTCGGCGACGAGCGCCTCCAGCTCCGTTCCGGCGACCAGCAGGCCGGACTCGACCCGCTGCTCGACCTGGTCCAGTTCGCCGAGCAGCGCGAGGCTGTCGGTGGCGGGCTCCTCCGCGGCCGTCTCGACCACGGGCTCGGCCTTCTTGCGGGTACGGCGGGCACGCTTGCGCGGCTCGACCGCCTCGGTCGGCTCGGCGGCCTCCGCGGCGGGCTCGGCGACCGGCTCCTCGGCGGCGGGGGTCTCGACGGCGGCCGGCTCCTCCGGAGCGACCTCGGCCTTCTTCCGGGTGCGCCGGACACGCTTGACCGGCTCGGCGGCAGGGGCCTCGGCGGCGGGAGCGGCTTCGGCAGCGGCAGGCGTCCCGGCGGCGGGCTCGGCCGCCTCGTTCACCGGCGGACCGGCCGGACGGCTGGCGGCGCGACGGCGACGCGGCGCGGCCTTGGGGGCCGCCGCCTGTGCTTCGCTCTGTTCGCTCTGTTCGTTGTTGTCATTGGTGATCTCGGGCATGCGGGCGGTTCTCCCGTCACGCCCCCGGGCGCCGCGCCTCTTGGGCGGGCGCCGCACGGGGGCTCGCGTATGTCTTTGGGTGGCGCCCCCGCGAGGCTCGCGAGCGCGCCGAAGCTTCAAGGCCACGCCCCTGGTGACCGGGCCCCGGGTGGCTCCCAGGACCCTGGTCGGGCGCCGACGGCGCTGCGTTGCCGACCGGTCGCCGCTACGCGTTCTGCGGCTCGGCCGCCTCGGATGGGAGGGCCGTGGCCGCGTCGCGGTCGGACGCGAACGGGTCGGTCACCGCACCGGTCTCCTCGTCGAGCGGCCCCTGCGCCAGCCTGGTCACCCCAGCGGGGACCGGCAGCGCGAGGTCGGCCGTCGCACGAAGACCGGAGAGGACGTCGTCGGGTCGGACGGCGGGTGTGGCGTGCCGAACAACCAGCCGCAGTATCGCACAGGCGCGGCCTGCGGGGATATCGGTCGTACTTTCCGGTAGGCCGAGGACACCCGCGTCCACCTGCGGATCCACGACCTCGAGAGAGATCACGGCGCCGCGCGCGTCGAACGTGCGCAGACCGTTCTTGGTCTGCCGCGAGACCTCGACCTCGTCGGCTGCGAGGAAGGCCGCGACGGCGTTGCGGGCCGCGTCGGACTCGACGCCGTCCAGACGGAGCAGCCAGACGGACGCCTGCAGCCGCTCCATGAAGTCCTTGCCGACGGCCTCGACCGCGTCGATCACGTCGAGGCCGGGCGGCAGCGACTCGTCGAGCTGTTTGCGCAGCAGCTCGGGCTCGCGCCGCTCGGCGAGGGCCAGCTCCACGTACTCGGCCTCACTCGCGGCGCCGGTGGGCGCGGCGTTCATGAAGCTGATCTTGGGGTGGGGGGTGAAGCCGGCGGAGTACGCCATCGGTACGGCGGATCGGCGCAGGGCGCGCTCAAGGGCCCGCTGGAAGTCGCGGTGGCTGGTGAAGCGGAGGCGACCACGCTTGGTGTAGCGGAGACGGATCCGCTGGACCGCGGGTGCGGGCGGCGGACCGTCGGGCGTGCGGCGTGCCAGTGCGCTCAGTCCTTCGGCAGTAGGGGTGGTTGTGCGCCTCCAAGGGTACGCGGGCGCGCCACCGGGTGAATCCGGACTCCGCGGGCCGGTCGGCGAAACAGGCGGAGTCCGTTACCGATCATATTCGGTCGGGGTGACCGCAGAAACATTTCCCCGTGCCCGATAGGCGCGCATCTTCGCGCGACTTCCGCAGACGGCCATGCTGCACCAGCGGCCGCGTCCGGCGGGCGAACGGTCGTAGTAGAGCCAGCGGCAGTCCTCCGCCGCGCAGGCCTTCAGCCGCAGCCAGTCGCCGCCCGCCGCGGCAATGGACGCCGCCACACTGGCCAGCAACAGCTCCGTGGAGTTCAGGCCCGGCGCGGGTACCAGCTCGACGCGTCCGTCGGCGTGGGCGGAGAGCACCAGCGGAGCGCACGCCAGCTGCCGGTTGAGCAGATCGAGCGACACGTCCGCGACGTCCAGACCGGCGTGCGCCATCCCCGCCTCGCGCAGCAGCTCGCGGAACCCGCGCACCCGCTCGACGTCGACACCGGCCCCCACGAAGGCCTCCAGCCCGTCCACCCCGCTCTCGACGTCGAGCGTGTTGACGAGCTCCTGCACGAGCCGCAGCGACTCCGGGGCGTCTCCCATGCTTGCGATGTTACCGATAGTGCGGCAGCATCCAGTAACGGCAGTGGTTACCCCTTGAAGCCATCCACAGGTAACGGAGAAGAACGACATGATCGGCACTCTGCAGACCTACGCCCTCGACTGTCCCGACCCCGGCGCACTCGCCGCCTTCTACGCCGAACTCGTCGGCGGCAAGGTCGAGGACGACGGCGGCGAGTGGGTCGAACTCGTCGGCGACTTCGGCACCACGCTCTCCTTCCAGCGGGTCGCCGACTACCGCGCGCCCCAGTGGCCGAGCCAGGACGGGCCGCAGCAGGGCCACATCGACATCGGCGTCACCGACCTCGACGCCGCCCAGACGCAGGTCCTCGCACTGGGCGCGACCCTGCTGGAGGACTGGGAGGGACAGAAGTCCTGGCGGGTCTTCGCCGACCCGGCCGGCCACCCGTTCTGCCTCTGCGCCTGCTGAGACGCATTTCGCTCCGGAAAGGGGCGTAAATAGGACCCGCCCCTTTCCGGACATTCCCTCAAGAAATAAACGCTGTAGTTACCTTGCGGTAGCAATCAGCCGTGTGTCAGATTCTGCGCACCGGCCGGTGAACCCCACCCCTCACCTGGAGTTCACCCATGATTGGATCCGCCACACCCGTTCGACGGAACAGACCGCTGCGGCTCGCCGTCGCCGCGCTGACCACGCTTTTCGCCGTTCTCGGATTCGGCAGCGGCACGGGCGCCGCACACGCCGCCTCAGGAGGCGCCGTCGTCTCCATGGGCGACAGCTACATCTCCGGAGAAGCCGGTCGCTGGCAGGGCAACAGCGACACCGTCTCCGGCAGTCGCAGCGGCACCGACCGCGCCTACGTCAACGGCGGCTACGACCCCACCGTCGTCTACGGCCCGACCTACTCCAGCGGGTGCGACCGCTCGGACACGGCCGAGGTCGCCAGCGCCGCCGGACTCCCCGGAGCCCGCTTCAACATCGCCTGCTCCGGCGCCACCACGACGAACGTGCTGCGCGCGGCCGACGGCGGCCAGAGCTACAAGGGCGAGGCCCCGCAGGCCGACCAGCTCGCACAGATCGCCGCGAACAACGCCGTCAGGACGGTCGTGCTGTCCATCGGCGGCAACGACCTCGGCTTCTCCAGCGTGATCACCGCCTGCGTGGAGGACTACGAGGTCTGGTACAGCTACTGCCACGGCACCCAGCAGCAGAACATCGCCGCCGCGCTCCCCGGCGCGATGGCGAACGTCGGCAGGGCGATCGACTCGATCAACGCCGCGATGACCGCCGACGGCTACACGGCCGGCAGCTACCGGATCATCCTGCAGTCCTACCCCTCCCCCATCCCCCGCAGCGCCGAGAACCGCTACCCCGAGAGCGGCTGGAGCCGCACCGACAGCGGCGGCTGCCCCTTCTGGAACGGCGACTCCGACTGGGCCCGCGACACCCTCATCCCGGAGATCTCCTCCGCGCTGCGCACCGAGGCGCAGACCAAGGGCGTCCAGTTCCTCGACCTCCAGGACGCCTTCCAGGGCCACGAAGTGTGCGCCGCCTCCGCCCAGTTGGCGACCTCCTCGCAGCCGCCCTCCCCGGTCGCCAGCGAATGGGCCCGCTTCCTCACCACCGGCGCGACCCAGGGCACCATGCAGGAGTCCTTCCACCCCAACGCCTACGGCCAGCGTGCCCTCGGCCAGTGCCTCAGCCTCATCTACGCCCAGCCCACCGGCGACTTCGCCTGCGACAACACCCCGGGGCGTGACGCGTCCGGCATGACGCTGACCGCACTCCCGTGAGCCTCCGCCGCTAGGCTGTCGGGCCGGGCGGAACCGTAGCGCAGAGGTGGTCGCGCGCGGTCTCCAAAACCGCGAGGACGCCGGTTCGACTCCGGCCGGTTCCGCCCACTCCGCCGCGACGACGAAGGGCGGCCCGGTCGATCGACCGGGCCGCCCTTCTTGTGCCGTCCTGCGCGACTACGTGCCGACCACGGTCAGCGGCAGCAGCTTCTTGCCGGTGGGGCCGATCTGGATATGGGTGTCGAGCTGAGGACAGACACCGCAGTCGAAGCACGGGGTCCAACGGCAGTCGTCGACCTCGACCTCCTCCAGGGCGTCCTGCCAGTCCTCCCAGAGCCAGTCCTTGTCCAGGCCCGAGTCCAGGTGGTCCCAGGGCAGGACCTCCTCGTACTGGCGCTCGCGGGTGGTGTACCAGGCGACGTCGACGCCGGTGCCCGCGAAGGCCGACTCGGCGCAGCGGATCCAGCGCTCGTAGGAGAAGTGCTCGCGCCAGCCGTCGAAGCGGCCGCCGTCCTCGTAGACCGCGCGGATGACCGCGCCGACGCGGCGGTCGCCGCGGGAGAGGAGGCCCTCGATCAGGCCGGGCTTGCCGTCGTGGTAGCGGTAGCCGATGTTGCGGCCGTACTTGCGGTCGCCGCGGATGGCGTCGCGGAGCTTGAGCAGGCGGGCGTCTGTCTCCTCGACGCCCAGCTGCGGGGCCCACTGGAACGGTGTGTGCGGCTTGGGCACGAAGCCGCCGATGGAGACGGTGCAGCGGATGTCGTTGGTGCCGGTGACCTCGCGGCCCTTGGCGATGACGTTCTTCGCCATCTCGGCGATCTGCATGACGTCTTCGTCGGTCTCGGTCGGCAGGCCGGCCATGAAGTAGAGCTTCACCTGGCGCCAGCCGTTGCCGTACGCGGTGGCGACCGTGCGGATGAGGTCCTCCTCGGACACCATCTTGTTGATCACCTTGCGCAGCCGCTCGCTGCCGCCCTCGGGGGCGAAGGTCAGACCGGAGCGGCGGCCGTTGCGGCTGAGCTCGTTGGCCAGGTCGATGTTGAAGGCGTCCACGCGGGTCGACGGCAGCGAAAGGCCGACCTTGTCGTCCTCGTAGCGGTCGGCCAGGCCCTTGGCGACCTCGGCGATCTCGGTGTGGTCGGCCGAGGAGAGCGAGAGCAGGCCGACCTCCTCGAAGCCGGTGGCCTTCAGGCCCCGCTCGACCATCTCGCCGATGCCGGTGATGGAGCGCTCGCGGACCGGACGGGTGATCATGCCCGCCTGGCAGAAGCGGCAGCCACGGGTGCAGCCGCGGAAGATCTCCACGGACATCCGCTCGTGGACCGTCTCCGCGAGCGGCACCAGCGGCTGCTTCGGGTAGGGCCACTCGTCGAGGTCCATCACCGTGTGCTTGGAGACGCGCCACGGCACGCCGGAGGCGTTCGGCACCACGCGGGCGATGCGGCCGTCCGGCAGGTACTCGACGTCGTAGAACTTCGGGATGTAGAAGCCGCCGGTGCGGGCCAGGCGCAGCAGCACCTCGTCGCGGCCGCCGGGCTTCCCCTCGGCCTTCCAGGTGCGGATGATCTCCGTCATGTCGAGGACGGCCTGCTCGCCGTCGCCGACGACGGCGGCGTCGAGGAAGTCCGCGATCGGCTCGGGGTTGAATGCGGCGTGGCCGCCCGCGAGCACGATCGGGTCCTCGTCGGTGCGGTCCGCGGCGAGCAGCGGGATGCCGGCCAGGTCGAGCGCGGTGAGCATGTTGGTGTAGCCGAGCTCGGTGGAGAAGCTCAGGCCGAAGACGTCGAAGGCCTTCACCGGACGGTGGGCGTCGACGGTGAACTGCGGCACCTGGTGCTCGCGCATGAGCGCTTCCAGGTCCGGCCAGACGCTGTAGGTGCGCTCGGCCAGGACGCCCTCGCGCTCGTTGAGGACCTCGTAGAGGATCATGACGCCCTGGTTGGGCAGCCCGACCTCGTAGGCGTCGGGGTACATGAGGGCCCAGCGGACATCGCAGGCGTCCCAGTCCTTGACGGTGGAGTTGAGCTCACCGCCGACGTACTGGATCGGCTTCTGGACGTGCGGGAGGAGGGCCTCCAGGCGCGGGAAGACCGACTCGACAGACATAGAGGCAGGGACTTTCGTGTGGACGCGGGGCTGACCCTCAAGGTTACCGCAGGGGCTAAGGTTGCTGGTTTGACCGATTTGCCGGCCCGCGCAGGGTCCGGACCGCTCGACGCAAGGACCTCTCGTGCCCATCCCCAAGGCGGAACTGCACCTGCACATCGAGGGGACGCTCGAGCCCGAGCTCGCCTTTGTCCTGGCCCACCGCAACGGCGTCGACCTCCCCTACGCCGACCCCGACCAGCTGCGGGCCGCGTACGCCTTCTCCGACCTGCAGTCCTTCCTGGACCTCTACTACCAGCTGATGGACGTGCTGCGGACGGAGCAGGACTTCACCGAGCTCGCCGACGCGTATCTGGCGCGGGCGGCGCGGGACGGGGTCCGGCATGCGGAGATCTTCTTCGATCCGCAGGCGCACACCTCGCGCGGGGTGGAGCTGGACGCGGTGGTGCGGGGGCTGGACCGGGCGCTGTCCAGCTCTCTGGAGCGGCACGGGGTCAGCACGAAGCTGATCATGTGCTTCCTGCGGGACCTTCCGGAGGCCTCCGCGCTGGCGACGTTCGACGCGTGCCGCCCGTACTTCGGCGATGTGATCGCGGGGATCGGCCTGGACTCGGCGGAGGTGGGCCACCGTCCGGCGAAGTTCGCGACGGTCTACCGCCGCGCGAAGGAGGCCGGCCTGCGGCGGGTCGCCCATGCGGGCGAGGAGGGCGGTCCCGACTACGTGCGCGAGGCGCTGGACCTGCTGGAGGTCGAACGGATCGACCACGGGATCCGCGCCCTGGAGGACGCGGACCTGGTGAAGCGCCTCGTGGCGGAGCGGATCCCGCTGACGGTCTGCCCCTTCTCGAACGTCCGGCTGCGCTGCGTCGACACGCTGGCGGACCACCCGCTGGCGGCGATGCTGGAGGCGGGCCTGGTGGCGACGGTGAACTCGGACGACCCCGCGTACTTCGGCGGGTACGTGGAGGAGAACTTCGTCGGGGTGCGCCGTGCTCTGGGTCTGACGGACGATCAACTGCGGCTGCTGGCACGCAACTCGTTCGAGGCGTCGTTCCTGGAGGACGACGAGGAGCGGCGGGCGGCGCTGATCGCCGAGGTCGACGCCCACCGCTTCGCGTAGCACCCGAGGCCGTCAGTCCAGCAGGTCCAGCAGCGGTGTGAGCCCGGCCGGTCGCTCGTCGACCGGCCGGTGGTCGACGGGATGGAAGGCGCAGCCGAGCGCCGTCGCGCCGGCGTCGGCGGTGAGGTCGTCGCCGACCATGAGGACGTCGGAGGGGTGGTGGCCCAGTTCGCGGCAGGCCGTCTCGAAGATGGCGGCGTCCGGCTTCTGCACGCCCTGCTCGAAGGAGAGGACGTAGGCGTCGACGAGTTCGTCGACGCCGTGGTGGCGGAAGACCGGGCGCAGGTCCCAGCCGATGTTGCTGACGACGGCCACCGGCAGGCCGCGGCGGCGGAGTTCGGCGAGGGTGGCGGCGGTGTCCGGGTAGGGGCGCCAGGCGGCGGGGGCCAGATGGCGTTCGTAGAGGGCGTCGACGAGGCGCGGGTCGGGGAGCTCCGCGGCCCGGGTGAGGCCGGTGTAGGCGGCGCGGTGGCGGACCATGTCGAGGTCGCGCTCCCGCCAGAGCCCGGCGAGCTCCTGCGGGACGACGCCGTAGGGGCTGCCGGGCAGCGCGCCGAGTGCGGACAGCCGGTCCACGCACGCGGCGGCCTCCGCCTCGGGCACGTCGAGGCCCAGCGCGTCGACGGTGGCCTGCCACCATTCCCCGACCGGTTCGATCCGGAAGAGGGTGCCGGAGAAGTCGAACATCACCGCTTTGATCATGTCCGGCACCCTATCCGGGAGGCGAGGGACGCCGTCGCGTCAGCCTGCCATGGAGCGTTGCATCTTCACCGACTGCAACAGCCCGATGCCGATCCAGATCGCGAACATCGACGATCCTCCGTAGCTGACGAAGGGCAGCGGGATGCCGGCCACCGGCATGATGCCGAGCGTCATGCCGATGTTCTCGAAGCCCTGGAAGGCGAACCAGGTCACCACGCCGGCCGCCAGCACGGTGCTGTAGAGGTCGGAGGCCTCGCGGGCGATGCGGCAGGCGCGCCAGAGGATGATGCCGAGCAGGCCGATGATGACCATGCCGCCGATGAAGCCGAGCTCCTCGCCGGCCACGGTGAAGACGAAGTCGGTCTGCTGCTCGGGGACGAACTGGCCGGTGGTCTGGGTGCCGTGGAAGAGGCCCTTGCCCGACAGGCCGCCCGAGCCGATGGCGATGCGGGCCTGGGCCGTGTTGTAGCCGACGCCGGCCGGGTCGAGCGCCGGGTTGGCGAAGGCCGCGAAGCGGGCGATCTGGTACTGCTTGAGCAGGTGCAGCTGGACGACCGCGGCCGCGCCGATCACGCCGACCAGGGTGAGTCCGCCGATCCAGCGGCCGGGGGCGCCGGAGGCGAGCAGCACGCCGAGGATGATCACGACCATGACCATGGTGGAGCCCAGGTCGGGCATCATCAGGACGATCCCTATAGGGACGCCGGCCAGCATCAGGGCCTGGAGGATCGAGCGGCCGTTGGGCTGCTGCATCTCGCCCGCGTCGACCCGTGCGGACAGTATCGTCGCGCAGATCAGGATGATGGAGATCTTGCAGAACTCCGACGGCTGCATGGAGAAGCCGCCGCCGAGCACGATCCACGAGTGCGCGCCGTTGACGGTCGATCCGAGCGGGCTCAGCACGGCGAGGACGCCGAGGATCGACAGGCCGTAGATGAACGGCACGGCCGTGCGCAGCCGGTGGTGGCCGAGCAGCACCACGCCGGTGCACAGGCCGATGCCGATGGCGAGGTTGACCAGGTGGCGGACCAGGAAGTACTGCGGGTCGCCGTGGTTGATCTCGACGCGGGAGCGGGTCGCGGACCAGACCAGCAGCGAGCCGATCCCGGAGAGCGCGAGGGCGGCCAGCACCAGCGGCCAGTCCATCCGCCGCAGCGGCGAGTCCCGCTCCAGCAGCCGCCCCATCCCGCCCTTGCGCGGGGTGTACCGAGGCGTCGAATAGCTCGTGCTCAGGCCGCTCATGCGCCCACCTCGCTTCGCTCGGCAGCCGCTTCGCGGAACGCGCACCTCTTCATGGCGACCTCGCTTCGCCCGCTCACGCGTCACCCCTCCGCTCCGGCGCCAGCGCCGCGATGTCGAGGGCGGCGAGCAACGGGGTGCCCGAGTCGGCGGGGTACGTCTGCGGGGCGGTCCAGGAGACCGGCTGGGTCACCGTGCCGTCCGGGTGGAAGCTGGGCAGCGAGGTCTGGGCCGCCGGGCGGATCGCCTTGCTCGGGTCGATCTTGCCGTCGGCCTGGATGCCGTAGAGCGCGTTGTAGATGTTGCGGACGGCCGGGCCGGAACCGCCGGAGCCGGTGCCACCCTGGGAGATCGTCATGACGATCGCGTAGTCCTTGGTGTACGTGTCGAACCAGGAGGTCGTCTGCTTGCCGACGACCTCGGCCGTACCGGTCTTGGCGTGCAGCTGCACCTTGTCCTGGGGCCAGCCCTGGAACTTCCAGGCGGCGGTACCGCTGGTGATGACGTTCGCGGTGGCCTGGTCGATGTAGTTGATCATGTGCGGCGTCGTGGGCAGGTGGCCCTGGACGACCGGCTTGATCTGCTGCACGGTCCGGCCGCCGGGGCTGACCACGGCCTTGGCGAGCTGCGGCTGGTAGAGCGTGCCGCCGTTGGCCAGCGCCGAGTAGATGCGGGCCATCTGGATCGGGGTCACCAGGGTGTCACCCTGGCCGATCGCGTAGTTGACCTCGTCACCGGCGCGCAGCGTCGCGAAGTCGACGCAGTCCTCGCTGGCGATGGCGCGCAGGTACGGGTCGGTCTCCGTCTTGGCCTGCCGGCACCAGGTGTCCTTCATCTCGTTGTAGTAGTCCTGGTGCCACTGGCGGTCGGGGACCCGGCCCTTGACCTCTCCGGGCAGGTCGATACCGGTGTCGGCGCCGAGGCCGAACTGGTGCGCGGTCTTGTACAGCCAGTCCTGCGGGTGCTTCGGCTTGGTGCCGCCGTCGCTGAGCCACTGCTGGTAGGCGATGTTGTAGAAGACCGTGTCGCAGGAGACCTCCAGCGCCTTGGAGAGGTTGATCGCGCCGAAGTTCTCGCCCTCGAAGTTCTTGAAGACCCGGCCGCCGATGGTCATCGACGAGGTGCAGGGGAAGGTCGAGTCGTAGGTGTAGCCGGCGTTGAGCGCGGCCGTCGTGCTGACGACCTTGAAGGTCGAACCCGGCGCGCTCTGTCCCTGGATCGCCCGGTTCAGCATCGGGTAGTCGGAGTTCTGGCTGTTCAGCGCCGCGTAGTCCTTGGCGGAGATGCCGCCGCTCCAGATGTTCGGGTTGTACGTCGGCGCGCTGGCCATCGCGATGATCCGGCCGGTGTGCACGTCCATGACCACGACCGCGCCGGAGTCGGCCTTGAAGTTCTCGTGGGTGACCGTGTCGTAGGTCTTCCGCAGGGTCACCATGGCGTCGTTGAGCTGCTGCTCGGCCAGGGCCTGGATCCGCGCGTCGATGCTGGTGACCACGTCCGAGCCGGGCACCGAGGCGTTGCCGCCCGCGGTGCCGATGACCCGGCCGAGGTTGTCGACCTCCAGGTTGGTGGTGCCGTTGACGCCGCGCAGCGCCTTGTCGTACTGGTACTCCAGGCCCGCCCGGCCGACCTGGTCGGAGGGGGCCAGCGAGGACTTGCCGTTGGCGTCGGTCGCCGCGGTGATCTCGTCCTGGGTGACCGGGGAGAGATAACCCAGTATCTGCGCCGCGTTGGCTCCCGACGGCGCCGGGTAGAGCCGGACCGCGCTGGGGCTGGCGGTGACGCCGGGGAAGTCCTCCTGGCGCTCCATGATCTGCATGGCCTGCTGGGTGTTGGCCGTCTGGGTGACCGGGATCGGCTGGTAGGGCGAGCCGTTCCAGCAGGGGCGCGGGGTCTTCGCGTCGCAGAGCCTGACCTTGTCGTGCATGTCCTCGTAGGTCATGCCGAGGACCTGGCCGAGCCTGGTCAGCACCGCCTTGCCGCCGTCCTTCTGCTGCAGCAGAGCGGTGCGCGAGACCGAGACGACGAGCTTGGTGGTGTTGTCGGCCAGCGGCACGCCGTTGGAGTCGAGGATCTCGCCGCGCACGGCCGGCACCACGACGGTGCGGATGTGGTTCGACGAGGCCTGCTGCGCGTAGGACGCGCCCGAGCGGATCTGCAGGTACCAGAGTCTGCCGCCCAGCGTGCCGAGCAGTGAGAGCACCAGCACCTGGAGGACCAGCAGCCGACCGGTGATCCGCCGGGTCCGGCCCGTCTCCGGGATGTTGCCCACGGGGTGCCCCTCCTCGTGCTCTCGCTTCGCTACTGCGTCAGTGCTGTGGTGTCCGCGTTCCGCGCGTCAGCGCTTGGCGGCCTTGCTGAGCCTGGCCGTCATGCCCAGCCTGCTTCCGGTCTTGCCGCCGCTCTTGCCCGCGGCGCTCCCGCCGAAGCCGGGGACGGTGCCGAGACCGGCCGCGCCGCCGGTGCGGGTGCCGCGGTCGCCGAAGAAGGCGCCGCGACGGTTGAGACCGGTGCGGCGCGGCTTGCTCGGCGTGCTGCCCTGTCCGGCGCCGCCCGCGGGGTCGGTGACGGTACGTCTGGCCAGGGCCATCACCACCGGGACCACGAAGGGCGCGAGCAGCACGTCGTAGACGACGGAGGAGATGAGCAGCCCGGTCAGGCCGACGTGCCGGGCGGCGGTGTCGCCGACCAGGGCGCCGACGCCCGCGTAGAGCGTCGTCGCGCCGAGGGCGGCGCCCGCCACCACCATCAGCGGCGTGGTCACCGAGCGCAGGTGGCCGTTCTCCGGGCGCAGCAGGCCCGCCACGTAGCCGACCAGGCAGAGCACCAGCGCGTAGCGGCCCACCGCGTGGTCGGACGGCGGCGCGAGGTCGGCGAAGAGACCGGCGAAGAAGCCGATCAGGCAGCCGGTCACGTGCCCGTAGACCAGGGCGAGGCCGATCACGACGAGCAGCAGCAGGTCGGGGACGGCGCCGGGCAGGCCGAGCCGGGCCAGGATGCTGACCTGGACGACCATCGCGAAGACGACGAGCGCCGCGGAGAGCAGGACGCGATTGATCCACATGGCGTCAGCCCTTCTTCTTCACATGGGCGGACGGAGTCGCCGGCGGGGTGGACGGCGACGGGTTGTTCGTGGGGGTCGGCGCCGGCTTCGGCGGCAGCACCGCGTAGCGCGGGTCGGTGGCCGGCGGCTGGACGACGACGCCGACCAGGTCCAGCTTGGTGAAGCTGACGAAGGGCTGGACCAGCACGGTCCTGGTCAGCTCGCCGGGGGTGTTGACGATCTGGGTGATGGTGCCGACCGGGACGCCGGGCACGAACGGCTTGTCGTTCTGCGAGCCGAAGGTGACCAGCCGGTCGCCGACCTTGACGCCGGCCTGGCCGTTGAGCAGCTCGACCCGCATCGGGGCGTCGCCCTCGCCGGTGCCGAAGCCGATCTCACCGCTGCCCTCCATCCGGGTGCCGACGGTGAAGCGCGGGTCGACCGCCAGCAGCACGGTGGAGCTGGTCGGCGCGACCGTGGTGACCCGGCCGACGAGTCCCTCGCCGTTGATCACCGTCATGTCGCGCTGGATGCCGTCGTTGCCGCCGACGTCGATGGTGATGGTCCAGGAGAAGTTCTGGCTGGCCCCTATGGCGGTCACCTGGGCGGCCTTGATGGTGTACTGGCCGGCTCCGGCCTCGCCCAGCAGCTTGGCCAGCTCGGTGTCGCGGCCCTTGACCAGGTCGGAGGAGGAGAGCTGCTGCTTGAGCAGTTCGTTCTGCTGCTCCAGCGTCCTGATCCGGTCGCCCTGGCTGCCGGAGTCGCGCAGCGAGTGCAGGCCGTCCGCGAGCGGCTTGACCATCCCTGAGACGCCGTTCTCGACCGGGCCGAAGACCGACGCGGCGGCGGTGCGCGGGCCGTTCATCGGCGAGTCGTCGCCGCCGCGGATGTCCACGGTGATCAGCGCGAACGCGACCGCCACCAGGAGGATCAGCAGGAGCCGGCTCTCTCGTGTGTCCCTCACGATTCTCGGCAGAGCCCTTCAGTCAGCGTGCGGTCAACGAGCAGTCAACGAACGTGGGAACGGCGGTCAGCGGCGCGGCTGGGCGTCCAGGACCTGCTGGAGGGCCTCGAACTCCTCCACGCACTTGCCGGAGCCGAGCGCGACCGAGTCCAGCGGGTTCTCGGCGATGTGCACCGGCATCCCGGTCTCGCGGCGCAGCCGCTCGTCCAGGCCGCGCAGCAGCGCACCGCCCCCGGTGAGAACGATGCCGCGGTCCATGATGTCACCGGCGAGTTCCGGCGGGCACTGGTCCAGGGTCGTCTTGACGGCGTCGATGATGCTGTTGACCGGCTCCTCGATGGCCTCGCGCACCTCGGCGGCGGAGATCACCACGGTCTTGGGGAGACCGCTGACCAGGTCGCGGCCGCGGATCTCGCTGTGCTCCTCCTTGTCCCCGTCGACGGGGTGGGCGGAGCCGATGGTCATCTTGATCGATTCGGCGGAGCGCTCGCCGAGCAGCAGCGAGTACTCCTTCTTGATGTGCTGGATGATCGCGTTGTCCAGCTCGTCGCCGGCCACCCGGATGGACTGGGCGGTGACGATGCCGCCGAGCGAGATCACCGCGACCTCGGTGGTGCCGCCGCCGATGTCGACGACCATGTTGCCGGTCGCCTCGTGGACCGGGAGGCCGGCGCCGATCGCGGCGGCCATCGGCTCCTCGATGATGTGCACCTGGCGCGCGCCGGCCTGGGCCGACGCCTCGATCACGGCGCGGCGCTCGACCCCGGTGATGCCGCTGGGCACGCAGACCACGACCCGCGGACGGGCCAGGTAGCGGCGGCGGTGGATCTTGAGGATGAAGTAGCGCAGCATCCGCTCGGTGATCTCGAAGTCGGCGATCACGCCGTCCTTGAGCGGGCGGATGGCCACGATGTTGCCGGGCGTGCGCCCGATCATCTTCTTGGCCTCGGAGCCGACCGCCAGGATGCCGCCGGTGTTGGTGTTCACCGCGACGACCGACGGTTCGTTGAGCACGATCCCTCGGCCCCTGACGTACACCAGCGTGTTGGCGGTGCCGAGGTCGACAGCCATGTCACGACCGATGAACGACATGTTGTTCGCCATGGGGATGCGGGGCCTTCCCGGAGCTCGCGGATGAGGGGGGCGACGGCGGCGGATGGGTAGGCGGATACGCCGACTCACTGGCCGTCAGCTACTGCGACCATGAACGATGCTGCCGCCCGGCAGTCACCATGGTAGCGACGGGACCTTCGTCGCCATTGTCCGTGCAGACGATCGGATATCCCGCCATTGGGACGCCGTGTGTCGAGGGTTGGGTTCCGTATGGCCGAGATTGATGCCGTGGGAATCCGGTGAAGAAAAGGTGCGGCTGCCCGCGACCGGCCTTGATCAGGCGCGACCGGGGAAGAAAATCTTGATCTCGCGCTCGGCGGAGGTCTCCGAGTCGGAGGCGTGGATGAGGTTCTCACGGGTGATGGTCGCGAAATCCCCGCGAATGGTGCCGGGGCCCGCCTCGAGCGGGTTGGTCTTTCCTGCGAGCAGCCGGATGCCCTCGATCACGCTCTCGCCCTCGACGATCATCGCGACGGACGGACCGGAGGACATGAAGCCCATCAGCGGCTCGTAGAACGGCTTGCCGACGTGCTCGGCGTAGTGCTGCTCCAGCGTCGCGGCGTCCAGGGTGCGCAGCTCCAGCGCGGCGATCCGCCAGTCGGCCTTCCGCTCGATCCGGGAGACGATCTCGCCGATCAGACCGCGGGCGACGGCGTCGGGCTTGAGCAGGACCAGGGTGCGCTGGGTCGAGGACATAGGGGACGGCTCCCGGGGATTTCGAGGTGGCGAGGACGCTCACCGTGATGCTACGCGATGTGATGATCGACACGAGACTACCCGAGCGCCCGCAGCGCGGACGCAGAGGGTACTGCCTGAGCCACTACCCCGATCCGGGCGGGGAATTCGCTCACAGTAACGACCGGAAGGGGCTGTTCCGCGGTGCCGCGGGGAGACCGGTCCGGCCGGATTCACTCCACCGGACGGCGTCGTCGAGGTGACTCCGCCCGGCGCGGACCCGCGTGTGCCGGAGCCGGCTCAGGCCTCGGCGAGCCTGGCGGCCTTGATCGCGTCGATCTTGCGGCCGTAGTGCACCGAGGCCCACCACAGCCCGGCGAAGATGACGCCCAGGCCGTACATCATCGACACGACCGCACCGCTCGCGATGAGGGCGAGCTGCAACCCCCACCCGATCGCGACCGCGCCCTTGCGCCCCAGCACTCCGCAGAGCAGCACGCAGAGCAGCATCGCCGCCCCCGACACCGACCAGAGCGTCGTGCCGGACACGTGCGAGAGCCGCATCGCGACGAGCGCGGCGAAGCCGATGACCATGGCTTCGCTGATCAGCGTGGAGGAGCAGAGGGTACGCACGGCGGTCAGTCTAGTCCGCCGTGCGCGGCCCTCCCCCGGCAGGGTCAGCGCTTGCCGAGCAGCAGCCTGGCCTCGCCGATCGTGATGATGGACCCGGTGATCAGCACGCCCGCGCCGCCGAGGTCGCCCTCCTCCTCGGCCAGGGTGACCGCCGCGTCGATGGCGTCGTCCAGGCGGGGCTCGACGTGCACCCGGTCCTGACCGAAGACCTCCGCGGCGACCTGCGCCAGCCGGTCGACGTCCAGGGCGCGCTGCGTCGAGTTCTGGGTGACCACGATCTCGGCGAGGACCGGCTCCAGCGCCTCCAGGACGCCGACGACGTCCTTGTCGCCACTCGGCGAGAAGACGCCGATCAGACGGGTGAAACCGAAGGACTCGCTGATCGCGTCCGCCGTCACCCGGGCGCCGCCCGGGTTGTGCGCGGCGTCCAGCACGATCGTCGGACTCCGCCGGACGACCTCGAGCCGGCCGGGCGAGCTGACGCCCGCGAAGGCCTGGCGCACCCGGTCGATGTCCAGCGGCTGGTCGTGCGCGGTGCCGACGCCGAAGAAACCCTCGACCGCGGCCAGCGCGAGCGAGGCGTTCTGCGCCTGGTGCGCGCCGTGCAGCGGGAGGAAGACCTCCGGGTACTCGTGCCCGCCGATCCCGCGCAGGGTGACCAGCTGGCCGCCGACCGCGATGTCGCGGTGCAGGACGCCGAACTCCATGCCCTCGCGGGCCACGGTCGCGTCGACCTCCACGGCGCGACGCAGGATCACCTCGGCGGCGTCCAGCGGCTGCTGCGAGACGACGGCGAGGCCGCCCTTCTTGATGATCCCGGACTTCTCCCCCGCGATCGCGGCGGTGGTGTCACCGAGCCGGTCCATGTGGTCCAGCGAGATCGGGGTGATCACGGAGACGCCGGCGTCGATGACGTTGGTCGCGTCCCAGGTACCCCCTATCCCGACCTCGACCACGGCGACGTCGACGGGGGCGTCCGCGAAGCAGGCGTACGCCATCGCGGTGACGACCTCGAAGAAGGACATCGGGAACTGCTGCTGGGCGTCGACCATGGCGACGTAGGGCTTGATGTCCTCGTAGGTCCGCACGAACAGCTCGGGGCTGATGGCTTCGCCGTCGAGGCTGATCCGCTCGGTGATCGACTCGACGTGCGGGCTGGTGTAGCGGCCGGTGCGCAGCTCGAAGGTGCGCAGCAGCTGCTCGATCATGCGAGCCGTACTGGTCTTGCCGTTGGTGCCGGTGATGTGGATGGTCGGATAGGACCGCTGCGGCTGGCCCAGGATGTCCATCAGTGCCTTGATCCGCTCCAGGGAGGGGTCAAGTTTGGTCTCCGGCCACTTGGCGGCCAGTTCCGCCGTGACGGCGGTCAGCTCGATGTCACTCACGGCGCAAGTGTACGGATGCAACGGCGCGACACCCGACGGCGAAGGGCCCGCTGCAACTCCTCAGGGGCGCGGGGTTCTGCTCAGAACCCCGCGCCCCTTTCGGCGGCTACGCCGCGGGCAGCGCACTCAGCTGGGCGGTCAGGCGCTGGATGTCGTCCTCGGCCTTGGTGAGCCGGCCACGGATCTTGTCGATCGCCGCCGGGGCCGCCTTCGCCAGGAACGCCTCGTTGCCCAGCTTCGCCGTCGCCTGCGCCAGCTCCTTCTCCGCGGCCGCGAGATCCTTCGCCAGGCGCTTGCGCTCCGCCTCGACGTCGATCGCGCCGGAGAGGTCCAGCGCCACCGTCGCGCCCGCGACCGGCAGGGTCGCCGTCGCGTGGAAGCCCTCGCCGGCCGGCTGGAGCCGTGCCAGCGACCGCAGCGCGCCCTCGTGGGCGACCAGCGGCGTGCCGTCGAGCGTCAGGCGGGCCGCGACCTTCTGGCCGGGCTTGAGCCCCTGCTCCGCACGGAAGCGGCGGACCTCGGTGATGACCTGCTGCAGCAGCTCGATCTCGCGCTCGGCGTCCGCGTCGCGGAACCCGCTGTCGGCGGGCCACTCCGCCACGACCACGGACTCCCCGCCGGTCAGCGTCGTCCACAGCGCCTCGGTCACGAACGGTGTGATCGGGTGGAGCAGACGCAGCGTCACGTCGAGCACCTCGCCGAGGACCCGCCGCGTGACGTCCGCCGCCGCGCCGCCCTCGGCCAGCGTGGACTTGGTCAGCTCGACGTACCAGTCGAAGACCTCGTCCCAGGCGAAGTGGAACAGCGTGTCCGTCAGCTTGGCGAACTGGTAGTCGTCGTAGAGGGCGTCCACCTCGGCGACGGTCGCGTTGAGCCGCGACAGGATCCAGCGGTCCGCCGCGCCCAGCTCGCTCTCGGCCGGGAGCGGGCCGGCCACCGTCGCGCCGTTCATCAGTGCGAAGCGGGTGGCGTTCCAGACCTTGTTGCAGAAGTTGCGCGAGCCCTGGACCCAGTCCTCGCCGATCGGCACGTCCGCACCCGGGTTGGCGCCCTTGGCGAGGGTGTAGCGCACCGCGTCCGCGCCGTAGGCGTCCATCCAGGTCAGCGGGTCGACCGCGTTCGGGTTGGACTTCGACATCTTCTTGCCGAACTCGTCGCGCACCAGACCGGTCAGCGCGATGGTGTGGAACGGCGCCCGCCCGTCCATCGCGTACAGGCCGAACATCATCATCCGGGCGACCCAGAAGAAGATGATGTCGTGGCCGGTCAGCAGGACGTCGGTCGGGTAGAACTTCTCCAGGTCCGGGGTCTGCTCCGGCCAGCCCAGCGTGGAGAACGGCCACAGACCGGAGGAGAACCAGGTGTCGAGGACGTCCTCGTCCTGACGCCAGCCCTCGCCGGTCGGCGGCTGCTCGTCGGGGCCGACGCAGACGACCTCGCCGTCCGGGCCGTACCAGATCGGGATGCGGTGGCCCCACCACAGCTGGCGCGAGATGCACCAGTCGTGCATGTTGTCGACCCAGTCGAAGTAGCGGCGCTCCAGCTCCTTCGGGTGGATCTGGACCCGCCCGTCGCGCACCGCGTCGCCGGCCGCCTGGGCCAGCGGGGCGACCTTGACCCACCACTGCATGGACAGCCGGGGCTCGACCACCGTGTGGCAGCGCGAGCAGTGGCCGACCGCGTGGACGTAGGGCCGCTTCTCGGCGACGATCCTGCCCTGCTCGCGCAGTGCGCCGACGACGGCCGAGCGCGCCTCGAAGCGGTCCAGGCCGAGGAAGGGGCCGTGCACGGTGATCACACCGCGCTCGTCCATGACGGTCAGGTTCGGCAGGTCGTGGCGGCGGCCGATCTCGAAGTCGTTCGGGTCGTGGGCGGGGGTCACCTTGACCGCTCCGGTGCCGAACTCCGGGTCGACGTGCTCGTCCGCGACGACCGGGATGGTCCGGTCGGTGAGCGGCAGCTTGATCCGGCGGCCGATCAGGTGGGCGTAGCGCCCGTCCTCCGGGTGGACGGCCACGGCGGTGTCGCCGAGCATCGTCTCCGCGCGGGTGGTGGCCACGATGATGCTGTCGTCGCCCTCGCCGTAGCGGATGGAGACGAGCTCGCCGTCGCGGTCCTCGTGCTCGACCTCGATGTCGGACAGCGCGGTCAGGCAGCGCGGGCACCAGTTGATGATGCGCTCGGCGCGGTAGATCAGCCCGTCCTCGAAGAGCTGCTTGAAGATGGTGAGGACGGCCGCGGAGAGCCCCTCGTCCATGGTGAAGCGCTCACGGGACCAGTCGACGCCGTCGCCCAGGCGCTTCATCTGGCCGAGGATGCGGCCGCCGTACTCCTGCTTCCACTGCCAGGTGCGCTCGACGAAGGCCTCGCGGCCGATGTCGTGGCGGGACAGGCCCTCCTCGGCGAGCTGCTGCTCGACCTTGTTCTGGGTGGCGATGCCGGCGTGGTCCATGCCGGGCAGCCACAGCGCCTCGTAGCCCTGCATGCGCTTGCGGCGGACGAGGGCGTCCATCAGCGTGTGCTGGAAGGCGTGGCCCAGGTGCAGCGAGCCGGTGACGTTGGGGGGCGGGATGACGATGGTGTACGGCGGCTTCTCGCTCTTCGCGTCCGCCGTGAAGTAACCGCGCTCTACCCAGCGGTCGTACAGCGGCCCCTCTACCTGCGCCGGCGTGTACTGCGTCGGCAACGTTTCGAGGGCGCTTTCGTCCCCGGTCTGGGCGGGGCGCTGGTTCATGTCGGTCACGACGGCAAGTTTAGAGGCCCGCGGTCCATGGTCACGAACGGCTTTCACGGACCGGAGGCCCCGTCAATCACATGGACAACGCAACCAGCGGACTGGTCTGATAATCGCCATGTCGATCAATCCGCCTCCGGGAGGCTACCCGCAGCAGGGGTATCCGCAGCCCGAGCAGTCGCAGCCGGGCCACCCGCAGCAGGGTTACCAGCAGCCGAACGTGCCCGCACAGGGGTATCCGCAGGGCTATCCGCAGCAGCCGCAGCCCGAGTACCAGCAGCCCGGCTACCAGCCGGAGTACCAGCAGCCCGGCCCGCAGCAGCCCGCGGAGGCGGCCTGGGGCTACGCCCCGCAACCTCCCCGCAAGCGCAACGGGCTGAAGATCGCGCTGATCTCGATCGGCGCCTTCGTCCTGGTCGTCGGCGGGGTCGTGGGCTACTTCGTCTACGACCAGACCTCGAAGATGGGCGTCTACAAGCTCGACGCGCCCACCACCTTCAACGGGCTGGTCAAGGACGACAGCAGCACGGTCGTCCAGTCCATGCAGAGCAAGGGCTCGTCCGGGCTCGGCGCGGCCGGCGCGACGCCGGTCATCACCGCCTACTCCACCGCGGTCGGCGACAAGCTGCCGAAGATGCTGGTCGTCGGCGCCTACGGCAACCTGCTCGCGCCGAGCATCCAGCTCGACGAGGGCTGGAAGTCGATCGCCACCGGCGGCAACACGGTCACCGAGAAGACCGACGAGAACGCCGGGGCCCTCGGCGGCTCGATGCAGTGCGCGATGGTCGACGAGAGCGGTGCGTACTTCCCGACCTGCGCCTGGGCGGACAACAGCACCATGGCGATCATCATGGACACCACGCACATGACCAGCAGCACCGGCGACCTGAACGCGCTCGCGGCCACGACGCTGCAGTTGAGGTCGCAGATGGAGGTCAAGAAGTAGCACCGGCCGGGTCCGCCCGCCGCGCCTGCCACGTGCCCCGTCGCCCCACCGGTCACACTTGTGTGCTGACAGCGGTAGGCAACGGGGCACGAGTGCATGAGGAGCAAAGGGTGAGCGAGGACCCGGGCGCGGCGCGGCGGGCGCGGATCGAGGCGCTGCGCGCCCAGGAGGCGGCCAAGGCGCGGAAACGGAAGTTGCTGGCCTGGGGCGGCGGCGTGCTGGTGCTCGCCCTGGTCGTCGGCGCGGTGCTGTGGGCGACGCTGGGCAACTCGTCGAGCGGGTCGTCGGCGTCCGGGGCGTTCTGCGGGAACGTGGCCTCCGGAAGCCCCAACAACAAGCAGTGGGCGGGCCCGCCGGCGATGACCATCGACCCCGCGGCGAAGTACTCCGCGACGCTGAAGACCTCCTGCGGTGACATCGGCATCGCGCTGGACGCCAAGAACGCGCCGAAGACGGTCAACAACTTCGTCTTCCTGGCGCAGCAGAACTACTTCGACCACACCAAGTGCCACCGGCTGACCACCTCCGGCATCTACGTGCTGCAGTGCGGCGACCCGACGGCGACCGGCAGCGGCGGCCCCGGCTACAAGTTCGACGACGAGTACCTGAACGACCCGGCGATCAAGACCGGGGTCTACCCGGCGGGCACCGTGGCGATGGCCAACTCCGGCCCGAACACCAACGGTTCACAGTTCTTCCTGGTCTACAAGGACAGCCGGCTCTCGCCGAACTACACGCCCTTCGGGAAGATCACCTCGGGCCTGGACATCCTGGAGCACATCGCCGCGGACGGCGACGACAGCTCCAACGGCACCGGCGACGGCAAGCCCAACGACAACGTCGTGATCAACTCGGTTCCGGTGACCAAGGAATGAGAAAGAGGGGGTGCGGGGCCGAGGCCCCGCACCCCCTCCGGCGTTCCTTCACCAGGGGCTCTGCGCCCTACGCGCTCTTGTCCCTGCGCTCACGCTGGCCGCGGATGTCGCGCGGGACCAGGGTCGGGTTGACGTGCTCCAGGACCACGTTCTCGTCGACGACCACGCGGGCGACGTCCTTGCGCGAGGGAACCTCGTACATCACGGACATCAGCACCTCCTCCATGATCGCGCGCAGACCGCGGGCGCCGGTGGAGCGCTTGATCGCCTGGTCGGCGATGGCGTCGAGCGCCTCGGCGGTGAACTCCAGCTCCACACCGTCCAGCTCGAACAGCCGCCGGTACTGCTTGACCAGCGCGTTCTTCGGCTCGGTGAGGATCTGCAGCAGCGCGTCCCGGTCCAGGTTGTGGACGGAGGTGATCACCGGCAGACGGCCGATGAACTCGGGGATCATGCCGAACTTGACCAGGTCCTCCGGCATGACCTCGCGGAACATGTCGCTGGAGTCGATCTCGTGCTTGGAGCGGATCTGGGCGCCGAAGCCGATGCCCTTCTTGCCCGCGCGACCCTCGATGATGCGCTCCAGGCCGGAGAAGGCACCGCCCACGATGAACAGCACGTTCGTCGTGTCGATCTGGATGAACTCCTGGTGCGGGTGCTTGCGCCCGCCCTGCGGTGGCACCGAGGCGGTGGTGCCCTCCAGGATCTTCAGCAGCGCCTGCTGCACGCCCTCGCCGGAGACGTCACGCGTGATCGACGGGTTCTCGCTCTTGCGGGCGACCTTGTCGATCTCGTCGATGTAGATGATCCCGGTCTCGGCCTTCTTGACGTCGTAGTCCGCCGCCTGGATCAGCTTGAGCAGGATGTTCTCGACGTCCTCGCCGACGTAACCGGCCTCGGTCAGCGCCGTGGCGTCCGCGATGGCGAACGGCACGTTCAGCATCCGGGCCAGGGTCTGCGCCAGCAGCGTCTTGCCGGAGCCCGTGGGGCCCAGCAGCAGGATGTTGGACTTGGCGAGCTCGATGCCCTCGTCACGGCCGTGCTTGCCGTTCTCGCCGGCCTGGACGCGCTTGTAGTGGTTGTAGACCGCCACGGACAGCGCCTTCTTGGCGGTCTCCTGGCCGACCACGTAGCCGTCGAGGAACTCGTAGATCTCGCGGGGCTTGGGCAGCTCCTCGAAGCGAACCTCCGAGGTCTCCGCCAGTTCCTCTTCGATGATCTCGTTGCACAGGTCGATGCACTCGTCGCAGATGTACACGCCGGGCCCGGCAATGAGCTTCTTCACCTGCTTCTGGCTCTTGCCGCAGAACGAGCACTTGAGCAGGTCGCCACCGTCACCGATGCGTGCCACGAGGTGCTTCCCCTTCGCCAAAGGCTCCCTTGGGGGGTGGAGCCTGGTGCTTGGTATCCGACGGTACTCCGTCAGGACTCCCGATTCGCCGTGTTCGGCGGTCTTCCCGCTTCCGCCCTGGGCGAATATGCGAATCCGAATCGGCCGGAACGATACGTCGGTACTGACGATGGTGCCAGGCGTCGCCCCCGGCTCCAAGAGCCGGGGGCGTTCTGACTGCGTGGTGCTGGTCTCAGCAGCGCGGGCGCGCCGCCCTCACGGGACGGTCCCGCCCGGACCGCTCAGTCCAGCTGCGAGGTCTTGCGGGTGGAGATGATCTGGTCGATGAAGCCGTAGTTCAGCGCCTCCTCGGCCGTGAGGATCTTGTCGCGCTCGATGTCCTCGCTGATCTCCTGCTGGCTCTTGTGGGAGTGCTTGGAGAGCAGCTCCTCCAGCAGTTCGCGCATGCGCTGGATCTCGTGCGCCTGGATCTCCAGGTCGGAGACCTGGCCGCGGCCCGTCTCGGTGTAGGGCTGGTGGATCAGCACGCGGGCGTTCGGCAGCGCCATGCGCTTGCCCGGCGTGCCGGCGGCCAGCAGCACGGCGGCGGCGGAGGCCGCCTGGCCCATGCAGACCGTCTGGATGTCGGGCTTGACGAACTGCATGGTGTCGTAGATCGCCGTGAGCGCGGTGAAGGAGCCGCCGGGCGAGTTGATGTACATGGAGATGTCCCGGTCGGGGTCCATCGACTCCAGGCAGATCAGCTGCGCCATGATGTCGTTCGCGGAGGCGTCGTCGACCTGGGTGCCCAGGAAGATGATGCGCTCCTCGAAGAGCTTCGCGTACGGGTTGTACTCACGGAAGCCCTGGGAGGTGCGCTCCACGAAGGTGGGCAGGATGTAGCGGCCCTCGGCGCGCATGTTCTCCAGGCGCCCCTGCGCGCTGGACAGGCTGGGGATGTTCATCGGGATCTTCCGTCCTCCGGAACGAACGAACGTGGGTGTGGTCGGTGCTCGCGACGTGAGCGGGCTCGTGCTGCCGCTCAGGCGCCCGTGCCGCCGCCGCCGGGGACGTCCGCGGCGCTGTGCATGATGTTGTCGATGAGGCCGTACTCCTTGGCCTCCTGCGGCGTGAACCAGCGGTCACGGTCGGAGTCCGCGGTGATCTGCTCCGTCGTCTGGCCGCTGTGCTGGCCGATGAGTTCGGCCATGCGGTGCTTGAGCCGCACCAGCTGCTGGGCCTGGATCCGGATGTCGGTGGCGGAGCCGCCGAGACCGGCCGAGGGCTGGTGCATCAGGATCTCGGCGTTCGGCAGCGCGAAGCGCTTGCCCTTCGCGCCGGCGGTGAGCAGGAACTGGCCCATCGAGGCCGCCATGCCCATCGCGATGGTGACCACGTCGTTCTTGATGTACTGCATGGTGTCGTAGATCGCCATGCCGGCGGTGACCGAGCCGCCAGGGGAGTTGATGTAGAGGAAGATGTCCTTTTCCGGGTCGGCCGCGAGCAGCAGCAGCTGCGCGGTGATCCGGTTGGCGATGTCGTCGTCGACCTGCTGGCCGAGGAAGATGATGCGCTCGTTGAGCAGACGGTTGTAGACCTGGTCTCCCAGACCGCCGCCACCGATTTCGCCGGCGGCACGGGGAGTCACAAGACCGGGCATCGAGATCTGCGGAATCGTCACGTATCCACCTGCTCGTTGTTGACACGACGGCTGGTCGTCGAAGGCCGCCGTCACAGCGTTTCCACCGACCCTAACGCGCGGGCCTGGCCAGGCCATCCCTCACACCGACCTGTTCGCTTTGAGCGTCACGTGCACGGACGGTGGGCGATCTTCGCGGGAATCACGGCGGTCACGGCGGAGCGACGCCGCAGGGCCCGGACCGCGTGAAGCGGTCCGGGCCCTGCACCGTTCAGAACTGCGCACCCGTGGGGACGCGGGAGGCTCAGGCCTCCGTGGTCTCCTCGACGGCCTCGACCGTCTCGGTGGCCTCGGCGGACTCGGTGGTCTCGTCCTCGTCCTCGTCGTCGGAGAAGTCCACGACGTTGCCCTCGGTGTCGACGACCTTGGCGGCCTCGACGACGGCCGCGAGCGCCTTTCCGCGGACGACCTCACCGACGAGCAGCGGCACCTGGCCGCCCTCGACGACCTGCTGGGCGAACTGGTCCGGCGTCATGCCGGAACCGGCGGCGCGGCGCAGCAGGTGCTCGGTGAGCTCCTCCTGGGAGACGCCCAGCTCCTCCTTGGCCGCAATGGCGTCCAGCACGAACTGGGTCTTGATGCCCTTCTTGGCCTGCTCGTCGAGCTCGGCGTCGAAGGACTCGGCGGTCTTGTCCTGCAGCTTCAGCCAGCCGTCGAGGTCCAGGCCCATCTGCGGGAGCTGGTGGTGCTCGAGGTTGTGCTTGCGGGTCTGGACCTCGTCCGCGAGCAGCTTCTCCGGGTACGGCATGTCGACCTGCTCGAGGAGCGCGTCGAGGACCTTCTCCTGGGCCTGGGTGGCCTGGTCGAACTCCTTCATGCGGGCGAGCCGCTTGCGGGAGTCGTCCTTCAGCTCGTCCAGGGTGTCGAACTCGCTCGCCATCTGGGCGAACTCGTCGTCCAGGGTCGGGAGCTCCTTCTCCTGCACCGCGGTGACCGTGACGGTGACCTCGGAGTCCTTGCCCGCGGCGCTGCCGCCCTTGAGCTCGGTGGTGAAGGTGGCGCTGCCGCCGGCCTCCAGGCCGATGACGGCGTCGTCGATGCCGTCGAGCAGACGGCCGGAGCCGATCTCGTAGGTGACGCCGGTGGCGGTGCCGTCCTCGGGGACCTCACCGTCGACCTTGGCCTCGAGGTCCACCACGACGATGTCGCCGGCGGCCGCGGCACGCTCGACGGCGTTCACCGAGGCGAAGCGCTCGCGCAGCTGCTCCAGGCTCTTCTCGACGTCCTCGTCGGTGACCTCGATCGGGTCGACGGTCACCTCGATGGCGGCGAAGTCGGGGAGGGTGATCTCCGGACGGATGTCCACCTCGGCGGTGAACTTCAGGTCGCCGCCGTCGACGAGCGTCTCGACGCCCTCGATCTCGGTGATCTCCGGCTGGCCGAGGACGTCGATCTTGCCCTCTTCCACGGCCTGGCCGTAGAAGCGCGGCAGCGCGTCGTTGACGGCCTCCTCCAGCACGGCGCCGCGGCCGAAACGCTGGTCGATGACGCGAGCCGGGATCTTGCCCTTGCGGAAACCCGGAACCGTGACCTGCTGGTTGATCTTCTTGTACGCCGCGTCGAGGCTGGGCTTGAGCTCCTCGAAGGGCACCTCGACGGTGAGTCGAACCCGGGTCGGGTTCAGAGTCTCCACGGCGCTCTTCACGGTTGGGTCTCCTTGGGGGCTTTACGGTCGGTTGTCCGCCACGAGCCCGGTCTTCGGGCACGCGGCGAGACGGGTGATGCGTCCTGAGTGACTATCGCCCGCCGGGCAGGTGGGGCCTTGGCCGCCCCCGCGATCACACTTGCGTGCGCTGCGGGAGGCACGTGCGCAGACGCCACCAGCGACCCATCCTACCGGTACCACAATCTGCCTTCGCCCCGTCGGGCGGACACGGCGTCCGTGCAGGTCAGAACGGCACTGCTCGCGCATGATCGCGCCACGGTCGCGCTTGGCTGGTCGGGGTGACCGGATTCGAACCGACGACCTTCCGCTCCCAAAGCGGACGCGCTACCAAACTGCGCCACACCCCGTTCGTCTGGCGAGACGTAGCGTACATGCTCCCCCAGGCCCGCCCGAGCGAATTCCGCCGACCGACACCACCGGACACCCGCAGCTCAAGCGGTGTGCGCACACGCCCCCGCGTCCGCTACCCTGATCCCCGAACACCCCCTGCGGGCGTAGCTCAATGGTAGAGCCCTAGTCTTCCAAACTAGCTACGCGGGTTCGATTCCCGTCGCCCGCTCGTACGCCGAAGGCCCAGGCCAGGGACATGATCCCCAGCCTGGGCCTTTCGCGTTCCAGGGGCGCTGACGCGCCCGTTGCCCGGGAGCAGGGGTCAGGGTTCGAGGCCGTCGGCGCGCCCGACGCGGGCGACCGCGGAACGCCGGACCTGGACGAGGGCCAGGTAGCCCAGGGCCATGAGGGGGAAGCCGGCCCAGACGTGCAGGGCCTGGAGCGCCGCACCCGACCAGATCGCGACGGCGGCGGCCGACTCGCGTCGCAACTGCCGCGCGGACCGCCTGCTCGCGGAGGGGCGGATCAGCTGGCGGCCGAGGAACACCTGGAGGAGATTGACCAGGGCGCCGAGGCCCGCGACGCATGCCAGAGCTGTCCACATGCGCGGGAGCATAGATCGTCCGGCGGGAGGCGGGACCGCCGGGGCCCGGGGCGGTCAGGGGAACATCGACGGCTGGGTGGTCGGGGTTCCGGGGAGGCAGGGGGTCAGGGCGAAGACGTCGGTCTCGCCGGTGCCCTTGCGGTAGGAGATCTTGATGGCGTAGTCGCCCAGGGTTCCCGTCGAGACGTAGATGTAGTCCGGGCGGGGCTGGGACTCGCTCTGCCAGGGATCGAAGGTCCAGCCCTCGGAGGCGAGGGCGGTGCGGACCGCGGGGCCGGTGTCAGGGGAGCCGAGGTGCGGCAGGCGGGACACGTTGACCTCGTGCCGGGCGGTGCCGGAGGCCGTGCAGGCCGGGTGGGAGCCGGGCGGGGGGATCACGCCGGCGACCACTACGCCCGCGGGGTCGTGCGAGGCGCCGTCGACCGCCTTGGCCATCAGGGTGTGCAGCGCGGCGTCGGCCTGGGCGAGGGTCGTGCTGGACCGGACGTCGTCAGCCCCGGGAGCGGGGCTTCCCGAGCAGGCGACCGCCAGCGCCAGCACGCCCGACACCGAAACGGCCACCGACAGGGACACCGATATGCGGCGCTTGAGCACGACACCCTCCGAGTTGGATCACAGCGGAGGGGATCATAGCCCGTTCCGTCCCGGCGTCGACCGGCGAAGCCCCAGGTCAGCGGGGTGGTGCCGCCGACGCACCGTCAGCAGGCCCGCGATTCAGCGCCGGGGGCGCAGATCGTCGACCAGGCGGAAGCGTTCCAGGACCACGGGGGTGGCGTCGTCGACGGTGAAGGCCGGGTCGTCGAGAGCGGCGCGGACGTCGGGGCCGTGCCAGTAGGACTCGTGGTCGGCGCGCCAGGCGGCCAATGTGGTGTGGCCCTCGCCCTCGTCGACGGCGTGGGCGAGGTCGACCTCGGCCAGTGGGACGACGCGGACCTCGGTGACCTCGATGACGCCGACGGGCCGGTCGTCGGAGTCGACCAGCGCCAGCCGCAGGCCGGGGACCGGGAGGGCCTCGTTCTCGTGGGCGTAGTCGGCGACGAGGCCGGTGGTGCTGGTCTTGGTGCCGTCAAGGATCGCGGCGACCAGACGGTCGCGCAGCGGTCCGGGAAAGGCGAAGGTCGCCCGGGGCAGGGCCGTGACGTCGTCGGGTGTGGTCATGGCCGGACCCTAGGGCGAAGGACGCCGTGGCGCAGCCGGAAAAGCGGGTGCGCCCGCGCGAACCCGGTGCGAAGCTGCGCCCAATGAACCGCGAAGAGATCTCCGCCATCAGCCACGCCGATCACCCGATCAAGGCGCCCCTCCACGACGACTCCGTCCGCGCGCTGCTCGCCCGCGCGCTGCCGCGCGGGGACGAGCGGCTGCTCGACCTCGGCTGCGGCAGCGCCGAGTGGTTGCTGCGGGCCCTGGAGGGACACCCGGACGCGCGGGCGGTCGGGGTGGACATCTCCACGACCGCGCTCGCCGAGGCGCGCGAGCGTGCCGCGCGGCGTGGCGTCGCGGACCGGCTCGAACTGCACCAGGTCCCGGCCGCCGACTTCGCCGCCGGGCACGGCTTCGACGTGGTGCTGAGCGTCGGCGCGGTGCACGCCTTCGGCGGGCTGCTCGCGACCGTGGAGGCCGCCGGACGGCATCTCGCGCCCGGCGGCCGGATTCTCGTCGGGGACGGCTTCTGGCAGTCACCTCCCACCGAGGAGGTCGTCGAGATGATGGGGGACTCCGCCGATCTCGCGGGGACGCTGGAACTGCTCGCCGAGGCCGGCTGGACGACGGTCCACGGGCACGTCAGCTCGCGCGCCGAGCTCGACGGCTACGAGTGGGCCTGCTGGGGCTCCCTCGCGAGCTGGGCGCTGGACCACCCGGAGGACCCGGAGGCGGCGGAGGTGCTGGCGCTCTCGTCCCAGCGCTACCGGGACTGGACGCGCCTGTACCGGGACTGCTGGGGGTTCGTGACGCTGATCCTGCGCCGCACCCCTGAGGCCCTGCGCTGAGTCGACCCTGCGTCGACCTCAGCTCGAGGCGCCGGAGACCCCGGGGGCGATGAAGCGGCGGTGCAGCGGGCTGAAGGCGACCTCGGGTTCCCCGTCGATGCCCGCCTCCTTCACGGCCGGCATCAGCTGGCTCTCGCTGAACCGGCCGAAGTGGTCGGCCGACTCCCACACGTCCGTGACGTGCAGCGCGTCGCCGTCGAACCAGGCGACATGGATCTGACCGCCGGCCGGGGCCAGCTCCTCCCAGCGGACGCGGTCGCGGACGGCGTCGTACTGGTCCTGGGTGACTCCGGGCCAACGCATCGACATGACGACGGTCATCAGGTCCTCCTCGTGGGCTTCGATTCCGGATGGCGCTCCGGCCTCCTCGAAGGAGGCTAGCGCCGCGCTCCTTCTTCGAGGTTAGGCCTCGTGGGGTGGGGTGGGCGCGCGCAGCGGGCGCACGGAAGCGCGGTACTCTCGGCGCGGCTGCACTGGTGTGTGCGGGCCACGGCGGGCCCGAGGCACGACAGAGGCGGGGCACTGGTGCAACCGGATCAGCGGCTGGACGTCATACGGCGCAGCGTGGTGCGGGAGATGGCCGCGTTGGGCCGTGAGTTCCACATCGAGGACCAGGTGGTCAGGGGCCCGGGCCGGACGGCGGTCGCCGTTCGCGAGCACCGCGACACCGGGGGCTATCCGGGCGCCGCGCCGCATCTGGACCTCGGCTACGCGCTCCGCCTGGGCGACGGCGAGGGTCCGGTGGTCTGGGACTGCGTGAGCGGGCTGGGCCGGACCGAGGAACAGCGGCTGGAGAACGGCGTCCGGATGTGGCGCACGACGACGGCCTCGGCCGTGGTCGAACTGCTGGAGCAGCGCGGACTGCACGGCGACGTCTACCCGCCCGAGGCGGTGCCCCCGAAACCTCCCGGACGGGCCGTCGGGGTGCCGGGCTGGCACACGGTGCAAGGGCCCGCCTGTGTCTTCGGTTTCCGCAACGGCCCGCTCAGCGAGTGGGTCGCGGACCACCATCTGCTGCCCGCCGTCGCCGGGCACGTGCTGCCCCGGCTGGACGGCAGGGCGCTGCACGGCGTGCGGTTCTTCTTCGGCGGGCGGGCGGACGACGAGGTGGCCGAGGTGCGGTTGAACGGCGAACCGCTGCCGGCCGCGTCGGAGGCGCTGCGGGCGACGGCCTGGCCGCGCGGCGAGCATCTGGCCTGGGCCCGCTGCTTCCTGCTGCTGACGCGCGACCCCGACGCGCTACGGGACGCCGAGACCCCGGGGGACGGTCCGCGGGGCCGCCCGGGAGGCGGGGGCGGTGGAGGGGGCGGGCGCGGCGGCGACGCGGGACGCGGTTCGTCGCCGGGTCAGCCCGTCGCACCCGGCGGGCTGTTGCGCAAACTGCTCAACCCCTGACCGGTCCGGGCCGCCACGGCGGCCGGACCCGCCGATCTGTCAGTGGGTGATCTGGTTGACCGTGTTCGCGATCTGGGTCAGGAAGGTCTGGATCGGCGCCGCCGCCGAGGTCTTGGCCAGGAAGAACCCGAACAGGACCGCCAGCACCGTGTATCCGAGCTTCATGCTCTTGTTGCGGATGAAGACGACGAGCAGGATCCCCAACAGGACAACAGCGGAGATGGAAAAGGTTGTCACGGGCCCCACTTCCTCGATCGAGCGTGACGACGGGTACGTCTACGTCTGAGGGACGCCCGGCAGCCGAGAACACGCACCGTGAACACGGCACCACCCCCAGCCCACGCTCGCCCGCATATTCAGTCTCTCCGGATCAAGCCGCTCCGTAAAGCACTTCCGGCTCACACCCACCCCGTGGGTGCACAATCAGCCGAGATTGTCCGAAGATCGTGTGACGGATGGTACAAGTGCTGCCGGTGATAAGGCTATTCGCGCCAGAGCAGCAGGAGGGCGCGATCGTCGCTCCGGTCCTTCGCGACCGTCTCGATGAGCCGCCAGGCCGATCCGGCGAAGGCCGTGCCCATCAACCGGTCCGCCGCCCCCATCAGCCGGTCCATGCCCTCGGTCAGATCACGCCCCGGGGCCTCGACCATGCCGTCGGTGCAGAGCATCAGCACGTCGCCGCGGGCCAGCACCCCGCGCACGCCCTCGAACTTCGCGCCGTCGTAGATGCCGAGCAGCGGGCCCTCGGCCTCCTTCGTCTCCCAGCGTCCCGTGCCGTTGGACCGCTGCATACCGGGCAGATGGCCGGCCGAGAGCAACTCGTACTCCCCCGTGTCCAGATCCAGCACCAGATGCACGGCACTGGCGAAGCCCTCCTCCCAACCCTGGCGCAGCAGATAGCCGTTGGCCGCGGGGAGGAAGTCGTGCGGCGGGAGCGAGCCGAGCAGGCCGCCGAACGCGCCGGAGAGCAGCAGGGCGCGCGAGCCGGCGTCCATTCCCTTGCCGGAGACGTCGGCGAGGACGGCCTCCAGCACCCGCTTGCCGCCGCCGGTGCGGGCGGCGACGACGAAGTCGCCGGAGAACGACTGGCCGCCGGCCGGGCGCAGCGCCATCTCCGCGTGCCAACCGCTGGGCAGCGCGGGGATCCTGCTCTGCACCTTGAGCCGCTCGCGCAGGTCGAAGAGCATCGAGCCGCCGCGCCGCCAGGGCACCCCGACCCGGTTGCGGAACTGCGCCAGCGCCAGCCCGACCGCGCCCACCGCGCCGACCACCAGCACGCAGCCGGGGGTCACATGGCCGGGGGCCCCCGGAGCGTAGGCGCCGAGCAGCACGGACTCGATCGCCAACGCGGCGGCCGCGGCGGCGTAGAGCAGCACCAGGCTGCTGGGCCGCAGCAGCAGTGCGCCGGAGATCACCGGCAGCACCAGCGCGGTGGGCGGACACCAGGTCGGGGCCAGCACGGTGGCGACGGTCAACAGCGGGACGACCGCGAACAGGACGGCGAAGGCGAGCCAGTCGGCGCCCTCGCCGCGGAAGTAGTCGACGGCGGCACGGCGCACCCGACGCCAGGCCCGGCGGTGCGCCCTGCGCAGCCGGGCCGTCAGGGTGTCGTCGGGGTGCCCCCCGGACTCGCGACGTGCCATTCCGGGAGACCCTATCGAGCGCGGCCGGGGCACGTCGATGCGTTTCGGATGCGGGATGCAACCGACAGGGGCCAAATCTGGTCGCGCTTCGTCCTGCTCGCTGCTAGGCAGGTCGTATGGACGCATCGAACCTGCCGTGGAACGCCTCACCCACCGCCTCCCCCGAGCTGCGGATCATCAACGCCGACGACTTCGAAGCCTGGTACGCGTCCCTGGTGGACGCCTTCGGCGGAGTGCCCGAAGCTCCCGAGGAGGCGGCACTGTGGCAAGAGCTTACCGAGCTGGATCGCTCGATCGGCGCATTCGACGCGAAGACGGTGGTCGGGTCGGCCGGGGCGTTCAGCTTCGGGCTGGCCGTGCCGGGCGGGGCGGAGACGGCCGAGCGGCCGCTGGTCCCGGCGGCCGGGGTGACCATGGTCGGGGTGCGGTCGACCCATCGGCGACGCGGGCTGCTGTCGGCGATGATGCGCAGCCAGTTGGACGACGTGCGCGGGCGCGGCGAACCGGTGGCGGTGCTCACGGCCTCCGAACCGGCCATCTACGGCCGCTTCGGCTACGGCCTGGCCTCGTTGCGGGTGAGCGTGACGATGGACCGGCACCGGGTGCGGATCGCCGACCCCGGTCTCGGGCGCGAACTGCGGCTGTCCCAGGCGGATCCGGTCGAGTCGCTGGCCGTCTGCGAGGAGCTGTACGCGCGGGTGGGGCCGACGCGCGCGGGGTGGCTGCGGCGACCGGCCGGCTGGGAGAAGGTCGCGGTGCTCGACCCGTCCTCGGACCGGGACGGCCACTCCCCGCTCTTCTGCGTGCTGGTGGAGGATCCGGTCACCGGCGGCCTGGGCGGCTACGCCCGCTACGCCGTCAAGCCGAGCTGGGACCGGTCGGGCCCGAACGGCTCCGTCCGGGTCCGCGAACTGTACGCGGCCTCCCCCGAGGCGACGGCGGCGCTGTGGCGCTACCTGCTGGACGTCGACCTCACCGACACGGTGACCTCGGCCGGCCGTCCGGTGGACGACGCGCTGCTGAGCCTGGTCGACGACCCCCGCCGCTGCGGGCCCGTGGTCGGCGACGGGATCTACCTCCGACCGGTGGAGGTGGGCGCGGCGCTCGGTGCGCGGGGCTACTACCGGCCCGTGGACCTGGTGTTGGAGGTGGAGGACGCGTTCTGCCCCTGGAACACCGGTCGTTGGCGCCTGTCCGCCGACGGGAAGGGGGCCGTGTGCGAGCGCACCACGGATCCGGCGGACCTCGCCCTGACGGTGCGTGAGCTGGGCGCCGCCTATCTGGGCGGCGTGACGCTGCGCTCGCTCGCCACCGCGGGCCGGGTCCGCGAACTGCGCGCGGGCGCCCTCGCGGCGGCGTCTGCGGCGTTCGCGACGGACCTCGCGCCGTGGCTGCCGCGCGGGTTCTGAGTCCAGCGGCCTGACCACCGGGCGGGACCCGGTCCGGCCGGCCCGGCGTCGGACGCGACGACGCCGACGGCCGGGCGGGCCTCACGCACGACGCGGCGCCCCGCTGCTCAGGCGGCCTGGCAGCGGGGGCACCAGAAGAGGTTGCGGGCCGCGTGCTCCTCGGTGCGGACGGGGGTGCCGCAGACGAGGCAGGCCTGGCCGGTGCGGCGGTAGACGTAGACCTCGCCGCCGTGGTCGTCCCGGCGGGGAGGCCGGCCCATGGCCTCGGGGGTGTGCTCGGGGCGGACGGTGTCGATCCGGCCGAGCCGGACGCCCTCGGCCATCAGCGGGCGCAGGTCCGCCCAGATCGCGTCCCACTCGGCGCGGTCCAGGCTCCGGCCCTCGCGGTGGGGATCGACGCCCTGTCGGAAGAGGACCTCGGCGCGGTAGACGTTCCCGACCCCGCTGAGGACCTTCTGGTCCATCAGCAGGGCGGCGATGGTGGTGCGGCTGCCGCTGATCCGCTTCCAGGCCGCCTCGCCGGTGTCCTCGGGACGCAGCGGGTCGGGGCCGAGCAGCCGCTCGGCGTCGGCCTTCTCGAAGGGGCTGATCAGTCGGCACTTGGTGGGCCCGCGCAGGTCGGCGTGGGCGCCGCCGCGGGCCTCCGTGGCGATCCGCAGCCGGACCTGCCCGACGGGGGCGGGGGTGGGGCCGTGGCCCCAGAAGACCTTGCCGTAGAGGCCGAGATGGATGTGCACCCAGCCGGCCTCGCCGAAGCCGAGGAACAGGTGCTTGCCCTTGGCGTCGGTGTCGGTCAGGGTGCGGCCGTCCAGCTTCGCCGCGGCGGGGGCGAAGGGCCCCTGGGGGCTGGAGACGGCAACGGCCTGGCCGCCGAACACCCGGTGGTATTCGGCGGCCAGTCGGTGGATGGTGTGACCCTCGGGCACGGTGGGGCGACCCGGTCAGCCCTGCGGGTGGTGGGCCGGGACGGGCGGCAGCTCGCCGGTGGTCTCGTAGTCCGTCAGCATGTCGATGCGGCGGATGTGACGCTCCTCGGCCGAGAACGGCGTGTTGAGGAAGGTCTCCAGGAAGGAGGTCGCCTCCTCCTCGCTGTGCATGCGGCCGCCGATGCTGATCACGTTGGCGTTGTTGTGCTCCCGGCCCAGCTGGGCGGTCTCCACACTCCAGGCCAGCGCGGCGCGGACGCCCTTGACCTTGTTGGCGGCGATGGCCTCGCCGTTGCCGCTGCCGCCGATGACGACGCCGAGCGCCTCCGGGTCCGCCGCGGTGCGCTCGGCGGCGCGCAGGCAGAACGGGGGGTAGTCGTCGACGGCGTCGTAGATGTGCGGACCGCAGTCGATCGGCTCGTGGCCGGCCTCGGTGAGCCACTTCACGAAGTGCTGCTTGAGCTCGTAGCCGGCGTGGTCGGATCCCAGGTAGACGCGCATGGGAGGGATTATGTCAGCCCGCTCAGCCCTTACGCCCGACGAGCTTCCACGCCGCCGGGAGCAGGCCCGTCGCCAGGGCGACCTTGAGTGCGTCGCCGAGCAGGAAGGGGTAGAGGCCGAGCGAGGCGGCCTCGGCCAGCGGCAGGTGGGCGGCGACCGCCAGCCACGGGACGCCGACGGCGTAGATGGCGAGGTTGCCCAGCACCATCGCACCGGCGGTGCGCAGCGGGCTGCGGTCCGCACCACGGCGGGCGAGCGCGCCGACCAGCGCGCCGGCCAGCACGAAGCCGACGACGTAGCCGATGGTCACCCCGGTGCCGGAGGCGCCGCCCGCGAACCAGGGCAGACCGGCGAGCCCGGCCAGCAGGTAGAGGCCCATCGAGGCGGCCCCGCGACGGGTGCCGAGGGCCGTGCCGACCAGCAGCGCGGCGAGCGTCTGGCCGGTCACCGGCACCGGCGAGCCGGGCACGGGGACGGAGAGCTGCGCGGCCAACCCGGTGAACGCGGCGCCGCCGAGGACGAGCGCGGCGTCGCGGACCAGCGTGCGTCCGCGGTCGGCGGCGGGCAGCAGGTCGGCGAGGACGGCGCCGGGGCGCACGATCGGGGCGGCGAGACTCACGCGGTACTCCTGGGCTTGCTGGGGACGATCGAGTCGACCGGGAGGGATCGAACAAAGATCGCAGTGAACGCTCGTGAACCTATCGGGCGGAGCGAGAGGGGCGCCTGAGGGGGTTCTTACAAAACCGCAGGTCGCCGCTTGGGCGGGACGACAGCGCGACCACGATGCGCAGCGGGACCGTCACCCATGGCGATCACGGCTTCCGGATGGTGATCAACAGGGCCTCGCCCCTGACCGCCGGGCCAGTATTGCCCGGATACTGATCAGGCCTGTCCGCTATTCGGACTCATCCACCCCACCAGGACATCGCACCATGAGCGTCGCCGCACCCCCAGGTACCGAACCGAAGTCGCCCGCGCAGGCGGAGCAGCAGGGCCTCACCCAGGGCCTCGAGCCGCGCCACCTCTCGATGATCGCCCTCGGCGGCGTCATCGGCGCCGGCCTCTTCGTCGGCTCCGGGGCGGGCATCGCCGCCGCCGGGCCCGCGATCGTGCTGGCCTTCGCCGTCTCCGGCGTGCTGGTCATGCTGATCATGCGGATGCTCGGCGAGATGTCCGCGGCACGGCCCGCGTCCGGCTCGTTCTCGGTGCACGCGGAGAAGGAGATCGGCGTCTGGGCCGGCTTCGCCTCCGGCTGGATGTTCTGGCTGCTGCTCTGCGTCGGCGTCTCGGTGGAAGCCACCGGCGCGGCCGGGATCATGACCAACTGGCTTCCGGGAACCCCGACCTGGCTCTGGGTCGCCCTCTTCATGGCCTTCTTCTGCGGCAGCAATCTCGCCGCGGTGAAGAACTTCGGCGAGTTCGAGTTCTGGTTCGCTGCGATCAAGGTGGCCGCGATCGTCGGCTTCCTGGTGCTGGCCGTGCTGGCCGTCCTCGGGGTCGTCGGCAGCGGCGCGCCCGGCTTCGCCAATCTCACCGGCCACGGCGGCTTCCTGCCGAACGGCGCGTCCGGCCTGGTCACGGGCCTGCTGGCCTCGGTCTTCGCCTACGGCGGGCTGGAGACGGTCACCATCGCCGCGGCCGAGTCCGCGGACCCGGTGCGCAGCGTCGGTCGCGCGGTGCGCACGGCGATGTGGCGGATCGCGCTCTTCTACGTCGGGTCGATGGCCGTCATCGTCACGCTGCTGCCCTGGAACGACCCGAAGGTGACCAGGAACGGTCCCTACGTTGAGGTGCTGAACCTCATCGGCGTCCCTGCGGCGGCACAGGTCATGAACGTGGTCGTGCTGATCGCGCTGCTGAGCGCCATGAACGCGAACATCTACGGTTCCTCGCGGATGGCGTACTCGCTGGTCCGGCGCGGTCTCGGCCCGAAGGCGGTCGCCCGGGTGAGCGGCGGCGTGCCGCGGGTCGCGGTGCTGGCGTCCTCGGCGTTCGGGTTCTTCGCGGTGCTGCTGAACTTCTGGTGGCCGACGACGGTGTTCCAGTGGCTGCTGAACGCGACGGGCGCGGCGGTCCTGGTGGTCTGGGCGTTCGTCTGCGTCGCGCAGCTGCGGATGCGGCGGCGGCTGGAGCGCGAGGCGCCGGAGCGGATCTCCGTCCGGATGTGGGGCTTCCCGTATCTGACCTGGGCGACGCTGGCGGGCGTCGTCGGCGTCCTGGCCCTGATGACGACGAGCCACGACAACCGCGTCCAACTGGCCTGCACGCTGGGCTTCGCCCTGGCGCTCTCGGCCGCGGGCCTCGTCCGGCAACGGCGGAGGCGCGGGAGCGCTTGAGGGGCGCGAGGCTCTGCTGATATGCGGCTCCTCCCCCGGCCTTCGGCCGGGAGGCGCCCCCTGCGTGGGCGCGAGCAACCACCCCGCGCGGATGGCCCTGCTCATTGAGGGCGCACGGGGTGGCTTGTCGCGCACGCAGTGAATCAAGCAGAGCCTCGCACCCCTGACAGAGCAACCAGCCCCACGGCGCACAGGTGCACGCCCGCGCGCCGGGGGCGCGCAGTTCCTCGCGCCCCCGGATGGTGCAACGGGCCCCGTGCTCGAAGAACTTCAGGAGGTCACTCGAAGTTCGGGCCGGCGGTCCGCGTGCGCTTGAGCTCGTAGAAGCCCGGGTGGCGGCGACCAGCAGCGTGCCGTCCCAGAGGCGGCCCGCCGCCTCGCCGCGCGGGGTCGGGGTGACGACGGGGCCGAAGAAGGCGACTCGCTCGCCCGTCGGGCCGGGGACCGCGATCACCGGGGTGCCGACGTCCTCGCCGACCAGGCCGATGCCCTCGGCGTGCGAGGCGCGCAGCGCGGTGTCGTGGTCGGCGGAGTCCATCGCGTCGGCCAGGGACAGGGGCAGGCCGACCTCCTCCAGCGCCGACTCGACCGTCGCCCGGTCGCGCGGCAGACCCTGGTTGTGGAAACGGGTCCCGAGCGCCGTGTACAGGCCGCCCAGCACCTCGTCGCCGTGGTCCTTCGCCGCGGCTATGCAGACGCGGACGGGGCCCCAGGCCTCCTCCAGGAACTTCGCGTACTGCTCGGGCAGGTCCTTCCCCTCGTTCAGCACCGCGAGGCTCATCACGTGCCACTTCACCGCGACCGGGCGCTCCTTCTCGACCTCCAGCATCCAGCGGGAGGCCATCCACGCCCACGGACACAGCGGGTCGAACCAGAAGTCCGCCGGGACGGGCGGCGCAGCGGAGACGTCGACAGACATACAGGGGCTCCTTGGGAGAGGGAACTTCTCGTCCGCCCAACGCGCGTCCGCGCCCCGCCATTCCCCCGCACGCGCCCCAGGGAGCCCCGGCGTCACCGACCGGGGGCGCGCCGCACGTGGCAAGATGCCAGCACAGACACGAGTTCCTGGGTTCAGCGGCGCGGCCACCCCACGCGCCCGAAACGCACGAGGGAGTACCGACGTGCCCGGCACGAATCTGACCCGCGACGAGGCGCACGAGCGGGCGCGCATCCTCGACGTCGACGGCTACACCGTCGAACTCGACCTTCGCAGCGCACTCGGGGAGACCGGCGTCTTCCGCTCCCGGACGACGCTGAGGTTCCGCTGCGCCGTCCCGGGCGCGGACTCCTTCGCCGATCTGCTCGCGCGCACCGTGCACAGCGTCACACTGAACGGGCGCTCCCTGGACCCGGCCGAGGTCTTCGACGGCTCGCGGATCGCGCTTCCCGGCCTGGCCGACGAGAACGAGCTCGTCGTGGACGCCGACTGCGCCTACAGCCACACCGGCGAGGGCCTGCACCGCTTCGTCGACCCGGTCGACGGCGAGGTGTACCTCTACACCCAGTACGAGCCGGCCGACGCGCGCCGGGTGTTCGCCAACTTCGAGCAGCCGGATCTGAAGGCGCCCTTCACCTTCACGGTCACCGCGCCCGGGCACTGGGAGGCGTTCTCCAACTCCCCGACCGGCGGCGACGCGGTCCGCAACGAGGACGGGTCGCTGACCTGGAGCTTCGCTCCGACGCCGCGCATCTCCACCTACATCACCGCCGTCGTCGCCGGTCCGTACCACGTGGACCGCGACAGCTACAGCCGCGCACTGCCCGACGGCCGCACCCTGGAGATCCCGCTGGGCGCGCTCTGCCGGAAGTCGCTGGCCCAGTACTTCGACTCGGACGAGATCTTCACGGTCACCAAGCAGGGCCTGGACTTCTTCCACGACGAGTTCGACTACCCGTACCCGTTCGGCAAGTACGACCAGGCCTTCGTGCCCGAGTACAACATCGGCGCGATGGAGAACCCCGGCTGCGTGACCTTCCGCGAGGAGTTCATCTACCGCTCCAAGGTGACCGAGGCCGCCTACGAGGGCCGCGCCAACGTCATCCTGCACGAGATGGCCCACATGTGGTTCGGCGACCTGGTCACCATGCAGTGGTGGGACGACCTGTGGCTGAAGGAGTCGTTCGCCGACTTCATGGGCGCGTTCTCGCAGGTCGAGGCGACGAAGTACCAGGCCGGCTGGATCACCTTCGCCAACCGCCGCAAGGCCTGGGCCTACCGTCAGGACCAGCTGCCGACCACGCACCCGATCACCGCGGACATCCGCGACCTCGAGGACGCCAAGCTCAACTTCGACGGCATCACCTACGCCAAGGGCGCCTCGGTGCTCAAGCAGTTGGTGGCCTACGTGGGGCGTGAGGCCTTCATGGAGGGCGCACGCCGCTACTTCAAGCGCCACGCCTTCGGCAACACCACCCTGGAGGACCTCCTCGCCGTGCTCGCCGAGACCAGCGGGCGCGGTTCCGAGGCGATGGCCGAATGGTCCCGCGCGTGGCTGCAGACCGCGGGCGTGAACGTGCTGACGCCGGAGCTCACCGTCGACGCCGAGGGCCGGATCACCGACTTCGCCGTGCTCCAGGGCGCCGCCGACGAGCAGCCCACGCTGCGCCCGCACCGCATCGCGGTCGGCTGCTACGACCTGGCCGAGGACGGCCGGCTGGTCCGCACCCACCGCGTCGAGATCGACGTGCGCGCGGACGCGCGGACGCCGGTCCCCGAGCTGGTCGGCCTGGCCCGTCCGGCGCTGGTCCTGGTCAACGACGACGACCTGACGTACTGCAAGATCCGCTTCGACGAGACCTCGCTGGCCACGTTGCGCACCTCCCTCGGCGACGTCCAGGACCCGCTGGCCCGCGCCCTGTGCTGGTCGGCGGTGTGGAACCTGACCCGCGACGGTCTGATGCCGGCCAGGGACTTCCTGGACCTGGTGCTGCGCTTCGCCGGCCGCGAGACCGACATCGGCGTGCTGCAGCAGCTGCACGCCCAGTCGAAGCTGACGCTGGAGCAGTACGTGGCCCCCGAGGGCCGCGAGGCGGCCGCCCGGGCCCTGGCCGAGGGTGCCCTCACGGAGCTGCGCGTGGCCGTGCCCGGTGGTGACCACCAGCTGGCCTGGGGGCGCTTCTTCGCCCAGACGGCGGGCGGCGAGAGCGAGCTGCGACTCGTCTCCGGGCTGCTGGACGGCACCGCGCGGATCGACGGGCTCGACGTGGACCAGGAGCTGCGCTGGACGCTGCTCCAGTCCCTCGTCTCCGGCGGCGCGGCGGGCGACGCCGAGCTGACGGCCGAGCTGGAGCGGGACAACACCGCCAGCGGCAGGCGACTGGAGACCGCGTGCCGGGCCTCCGCGCCGACGGCCGAGGCGAAGGCGCGGACCTGGCACCGGGTCGTGGAGACGGACGAGCTGCCGAACGCGCTGATCGAGGCGGAGATCGCCGGCTTCCAGCAGGCGTCGCAGCGGGAGCTGGTCGCGCCGTACGCGGAGCCGTACTTCGAGGTGCTGGAGAAGGTCTGGGCCGAGCGCTCGATCGAGATCGCGCTGCGCATCGTCAACGGCCTGTTCCCGCGTCTGGTCGGCACGACGGCGACGCTGGAGCGGACCGACCTGTGGCTGGCCGAGCACGAGGACGCGGCCCCTGCGCTGCGCCGCCTGGTGCGCGAGTGCCGCGACGACCTCGCCCGCGCGCTGCGCGCGCAGCGACGCGACGCGGTCTGACGGACGCCCAGGTACGCACCACGCGTCCCACCCGCCCCCGTCCGGCCCTCTACGATGGCCGGACGGGGGCGTGGCGCTATCGCCCCCGCGTTGACTGACCGTCAGTCGACGGACGTGGGGAGGCGCGCGGCATGACAGACCAGACCCCTGGATTCGGAGGGGCACCGCAGGGGCCCGACCAGGACGAGGACGACTACCACCTGGCAGGCGGCCGGCCCGCTCCGCAGGACGCCCCGCCACCTCAGCAGTCGGGACAGCCCGGCTGGTCCTACGCCCCGACCGAGGCGGCGACACCGCAGGTGCCGCACCAGGCGCAACCGCCGATGCAGCAGGCCCCGATGCAGGCACAGGTGCCGCAGCAGGCGCAGCCACCGATGCAGCAGCCGCAGTACCCGGGACAGCCGTACCCGGCGCAGGGCGGAGGCTACGGTCAGCCGCCGCAGCAGGCGCCGCAGCAGGGCTTCCCGCCCGCGCCGCCGGCCCAGGGATACGGCTACCCCGGCGTCCCCGGTGTCCAGCAACCGCCGCAGCAGCAGCCGATGGCGCCGATGGGCGACGGATACGGCTACGGCTACCCCCAGCCGCCGGCCGGTCAGCCGCCGATGCAGCAGCAGCCCGGCTACGGGTACCCCGGCGCTCCGGGCATGCCGCCGATGGGGACGCCGCCCAGGTCGGGCCTGAGCGGGGGCGCGATCGGCGGCATCATCGCGGGCGTCGTCGTCCTCGCCGGGATCGCCACGGCCGCCGTGGTCCTCACCGACAAGGGTGGCGGCGGCGGAGGCGGTCAGGGCGGCGGCGGCCCGCGCGCGCTGGCGGCCGGTTGGACCGCCGCCGGCAGCGGCAGCACCGACCACGCGCTCGGCGCGTGGCTCACGAGCCAGTACCTGATCAGGGGCACGGACGGCGGGGTGATCGCCTACCGGGTCGCCGACGGCAGCACGGCCTGGACCGCGAAGCCGCTCTCCGGCCCCGGCGTCCCCTGCGCGATGTCGCCGACCGTCTCACCGGCCGGTATCGGCATGATCGGCTTCGGCCCGGACGCGGACCACTGCTCCACGCTCGTCGGCGTGGACACCCGCACCGGACAGTCGCTCTTCTCCACCCCGCTGACGAACAAGGACCACACCGCACCGAGTTCGACCTCGACCTTCGTCTCCGGCAACGTCGGCGTGATCGTCAACGACAACGTCATAGGCGGTGTCGATCTCTCGAACGGCAAGCCCGTATGGGGCTACCAGCCACGTGGCCAGTACTGCAACGAGTACCCCTACGGCGGTGCGGGCGTGGTCCTGGTCGACGACTACTGCGCCGACGCCAGCCCCACCTACACGCTGACCGCCGTCGACGCGGCGACGGGCGCCCGGGTCTGGCGCAAGCAGGACACCGACCACGTCGACGTCGAGTCGGTCCTGGCCGGTCCCAGCCCCGTCGTCGCCAAGCTGCTGAACAGCAGCTCGTCCTCGACGTCGATCTACGACGCGACCGGCACGCCGCGCACGCTCAGCAGTGCCGACGAGATCGTGTCGGACGGCATGGTCACCCGGATGCTGAACAGCTCGACCCTGCTGCTGGAGACCCGCACCGAAGCCCCGGTCTACACGATGACCGCGTTCAACCTGACGACGGGTTCGGTCGCGTGGGCCTACGACGGCGAGACCCACAAGGGCGCGACACCGGCCACCTCGCTCCAGGACGGCAGCGGCAAGCTCTACGCGATCTCGCTGGCCGACTACGGCGCCAGCCCGCTGCTCGTCTCGCTGGATCCGACCACGGGCAAGTCGACGGTCGTCGCCAAACTGCCCCAGCAGGACAGCGAGACGATGTTCCTCAACGGCTCGGTCTTCGTCCTGCCGGACCCGAAGGTCCTCTTCGTCAGCGGCGACAGTTCGACGACGGCGATTCAGACCTTCAAGTAGCGGCGCAGATCAGCGGGGCGGCTGCTCCTGGTGGCCGCCCTGCTGCTGCGGCGGGTAGGTGTAGTTCGGCAGGCTCTGGTACGGCTGCTGCTGGTACTGCCCCGTCGGCGGCTGGTAGGGCGGCTGGTAAGGCTGCGCGGGCGCCGGCCCGCCCGGCGGCATCCCCGCGGCGCTCGGGCGGCGACGCGCACGAGCGATCAGGGCGACGACGAGGCCGAGGACGACGAGGCCACCGACGCCGCCGAGGATCAGCCCGGTCGAGCCGCCACCCCCGGAGGATCCGCCCGGCGCGGCGGCGACGGGTGCGGAACTGCTGCCGGAGTCACCGCTCGAAGCCGCGGACGCCTGCGGCAGCGGCCCGGCCGCCGGCCCGGGATCGACCTTCATGTCGAAGTACGGCCACGCGATGCCGTAGCCGAACCCGGGGTCGGGCGCGGTGTGCCCCTTCGGGAGGTCCGCGGTCTTGATGATGTAGTTGACGATCTGCCCCTGCGTCAGCTCCGGGTGCGCGGAGCGGAAGAGGGCCGCGATGGCGGAGACGTAGGCAGCGGCCAGGCTCGTTCCGTCGCCCTTGCCCATCTGCGTGTCGTTGCCGTCGTTGTCGCAGACGATGCCGACCCCCGGCGCGGCGACGGTCACACCACCGGTGTTCGACTGACTCCAGAGCTTTCCGCTCTGGTCGACGGCACCCACCTTGATGACGCCGGGATAGGAGCCTGGATACTCCTTGTCACTCGTACCGCTGTTGCCGGACGAAGTCACGACGACGACGTTGTGCTGCTCGGCGTAGGCAACCGCTGCCTCGTCCGCCGCGCTCGGGTCCGCGCTGCCCAACGAGATGTTGATGACCTGGGCGTGATGGTCCACGGCGTAGTGGATTGCCGGAGCGAGATAGTCGCTCCCCAGGCTGCCGGTAACCCCGTCCCCAACACCGATCGGCAGGATCTTGGCCTCGGGGGCGAGCCCCATGATTCCCCGTGCACCGTTGCTTCCATGACCATGCGCCGCAATCACGCTTGCGATGCAGGTGCCGTGGCCCTCTGGAGAATGGTCTGTCTGCCCGTCACCGCCGAACGCGAAGTCCTTGCCTGCCAGCACCTGGCCGCTCAGGTCGATGTGGCTCGCGCGGACACCTGAGTCGATGACAGCAACGGTGATGCCCTTGCCCTTCGAGTGGTTCCACACCGACTTGGTGGCGTCGTAGGCAGAGAGCGCCCACTGAGCGGAACGTGCTTCATCGGCGTGGGCGACTGGCGTGGTGCCCATGACCAGGGCTCCAGTGAGCACTGCTCCCCCGACAGTGTGCAGTGCTCGCCTGAAGCCCATTCCGTCACCCCGCTCGCATACGTTCCAATGTCGCCATGGACACTACTTGAACATCAGAACGTAATCACGCCTGGGTTGGCGTCACCGTCGACGTCCCAGGTCTCCTCGTCCTCGACGAGGTAGTCGGCGCGAGCCTTGCGCTTCTTCTTGTTGCCGCCGCGACCTCCGAGGCCACCGGCGCCGCCCATGCCCATGCCGGCCTCGCCGTTGGCTCCGCCGCTGACACCTTCGCCCTCGGCCGCCAGCGCAGCCTTCTCGGCTGCCGTCATCCCGCGCTCTCCCTCGGCAGCGGCCATGCCCCCACCCGCGCCAAGACCGCCGCCGAGACCGCCCATGCCGACGCCGCCGCCACCGAACATGCCGCCGTGGCCGCTGCCACCGCCGGAGCCGAGGCCACCCACGCCGCCGAGGGCCGGGCCACCGGTCAGACCGCCGCCCACGCCCGTCCCGCTGCGCGGGCCGCCGAGGCCGCCGTCCAGCGTGCCGCCGACCCCGACCGGATTCCCACCCGGCTGTCCGCCGTGGACACCGTGCAGACCGCCGCTGCCCGGGTCGGTGCCGAACCCGTTGGACTGGCCGGGAACGAACGTGTCGTGTCCGCCGCCGTTCCCACCGGTGATCGGGTTGAGGCCCACCTGGCCCGCGTGGCCTGGTCCGCCGGGAGTCGGCCCCGTTCCGCCGACGACGGGAGAGGGCGAAGAAGGAGCGGGTGGCCAGACCGTGACACCGGCCCGACTTTTCGGCGGAGCCACCATTGCCGCGGAGGACGAGTTGTACTGCGTCCCCAGGGTCTCCATCACCACGACGGCCTCCTGGTGCACCTGCTCCCAGGCGCTCAGGTCTCCGCCGTCCCGCTTCACGGCCTCGGCCAGGCCGTACTTCGCCGCGTCCTGCTTGAACTGGATGTCGCTCGAACCGCCGAGCGCGCTGCCTATCTGGTCCATCTCGCTCGGCGCGTGCGGGAAGTTCTGCTTCGCGGCGGAGAGGGCCACGCTCGCGTCGTGCATCGCGTCGTGCGTGATCGTCGCGTACTGCGAGCCGTTGGTGAGGCTGGTGTGGAGCGTGCCCGCGTTGGTGCGGAAGGCCTCGGCGCTCGCGCCGGTCCAGTGCTCCAGCATCGTGTTGACGTGGGTGACCAGTTCCGACGCCGTCTCGTCCAGCGTCTTGGCGATGTTGGCCCAGTGGCCCGCGACGGTCATCATCGCGGCCGGATCGGTGTCCTTGATCATCGACTGGAGGCCCTTGAAGCCGCCGGCGCTCTCGAAGTCGGTCGTGAAGCCGTCACGACCGCTCTGGCCGCCCTTGTTCTTGTCCAGCACCGTCTTCCACTGCTGGTCGGCCTTCTTCTGCTCCTCCGCGCGCTTGCGCGCCGCTGCGGCCTGCGCCGCCGCCATACCCGGTCCGTCCGGCATCAGACCATCCCCCGCTTCATCGTCGTGCCGGTCGTCGTCTCCTGGTTCGCGTACTGGTCGTGCGCGTGACCGGTCTTGTCCTTGAACTCCTGGATCATCGACTGCAGCGTGGCGATCATCGACGCCAGTTCGGCCTTCATGTGCTCGTGCGCCGCGAAGAGGTTCCCGGCCTCGATGAAGGTCTCGCCGCCGATCTGACTGCGGCTCAGATTCGTCTGGTACGTGGCCACCCCGATGGGGTGGTCCATCTGCTGGGCGACGCCCTGAAGTTTCAGGACCGTCGCGTTCAGGTAGCTCAGATCTACCTGATATCCGTCACCACTCATGACCCGCCTCCCCGTTCGTCCGCAATCGGCCCGGTCACATCATAGGGACGGACACGGACAAGGTCGCTAGCGGACCGCCCTCTCCACCGTCTCCACCCATGTCGCGACCGCCGCGACGAGCTCGGGCAGCACCTCGGCCTCGCTCTTGCGCACGGCGAACGCGTGATTGCCCGCGTCCAGGCCGACCAGACGGTGCGTCCGCTTCGGCAGCGGGGGGAACTCCTCGGGTGCGCCGAAGGGATCACGTGCGCCCTGGACGACCAGTGTCGGCAGCGCGGTGGCGAGCAACTCCTCCGCGCGGGAGCGTTCCGGCTTGCCCGGCGGATGCAGCGGGAAGGCGAGGGCCAGGACGCCGGCCGCGCCGGTCGCCGCGCCCGTGCGGCAGGCGACCCGCGCGCCCGCGCTGCGCCCACCGACGAGGATCGGCACGCCCTCCCCCACGGCCGCGCGCACCCGTGTCATGACCGGGGCCCATCCGGCGTCCAGCGTCCTCGGCGCGGGCGCGAGGCGCTTGCCCGCGACGCGCCAGGGCTGCTCGACGAGCGCGACCGCGAAGGAGTCGATGCCGGCCGCCAGCGCCTGCAGGTCCGGGGCCTCGATGCCGCCGCCCGCTCCGTGGCCCAGCAGCAGGACGCCGCGGGCGGCGCGGTCGCGGCCGTGCCAGGTGATCCGGGCGTCGCCGTGCTCGGTCGGAACCGCTTCCGTGTCGTGCGTGTCGTGCGAGGTGCTGGCCATGGACCGAGGCTACGGCCTGTCCCGCTCCGTCCCGCGCTTCCGCTGCCGGCGCATGTCGGCGAGGTCGGCGAACGGGTTGGTGGTGAGGTCGACCGCGGTGCGGCGCGGGTCGAAGGTCTTCCGGCTGAGGCGCTCGACGTAGGCGAGGACCAGCACCCGGGACACCCGCGGATCATGGACGGCGACCTCGTACGCGGCGGTCACTCCCGCCGGGCGCGTCACCTCGAAGCCGGCCGAGTCCGGGCCCGCGAAGGCGATGGTGACCGAGGTGAAGGCGTCGACCACACGGGGGTCCACGAAGGGGATGCCGTTCGGGATCGGCAGCAGGCGGTGCTTCCTGGACGCCCGGTCGAGCGCCGCGTCCACCCTGCGGACTCCCCCGGCCAGGCCGGTGACGGTCGGGCGCAGCTCGCCCAGGTCGTGCTGGACGACCGGGTCGGTCTCCCGGTCGGTGAACCCGACGATCCTGCCGACCTCGCCGATCAGCGTCCGGTCGGCCGTCCAGGCCTTCCTGAAGCGGACGAAGCCGGCCACGGCGTCGGGGTCGACCGCCGCGTGGACGCGGTAGGGGTCGATGTCGGAGTCGTAGGGCCTGGCCTTGTGCATCCGCGCCACCGGGACCTCCTCACCAGGGCGTCTGAGCCAGAAGGTCGTCTCCTTGCGACCGTAGTCCACGGCGACGTCGAAGCGGTCGAGCTCCTGCAGCGCCTTCTCACCCACGGTCATGCTGTCCCCCTCCGGCCACACACCGCCCCACCGCCCGAGCGGACACCCTAGCCGCGCGGTGACCTGCCCCTCCATCGCCCTCCGCGTAATGGGCCCGGCCGTCCCCTCCGGACGTGCAAAGATGCCGAGGAAGACAGAGTCGACAAAGGAGTCACGCAGCGTGCCTGGCACCAACCTGACCCGTGAGGAGGCCCGTACCCGGGCCGCACTCCTCCACGTGGACGCCTACGAGATCGAGCTCGACCTGAGCGCCGCTCCGTCGGGGGGGACCTTCCGGTCCACCACCGTGGTCCGCTTCACGGCCAACACGCCGGGAGCATCCAGCTTCATCGACCTCGTGGCACCGACCGTGCACGAGGTGACGCTGAACGGGGCCGTGCTCGACCCGGCGGAGGTGTTCGCCGACAGCAGGATCTCGCTCCCCTCGCTCGCCGCCGACAACGAACTCCGTGTCGTCGCCGACTGCGCCTACAGCAGCTCCGGTGAGGGCCTGCACCGCTTCGTCGACCCGGTCGACCAGCAGACCTACCTCTACACGCAGTTCGAGGTCCCGGACGCGCGCCGCGTCTTCGCCTCCTTCGAGCAGCCGGACCTGAAGGCCACGTTCCGGTTCGAGGTGACCGCGCCGACCGGCTGGAAGGTCATCAGCAACGAGGTCTCCCCCGAGCCCGAGAAGGGTTCCGTCGAGGGCACCGAGCTCCACCGCTTCCCGGCCACGCCGCGCATCTCCACCTACATCACGGCGCTGATCGCGGGCCCGTACCACGGCGTCTTCGACGAGTACGTCAGCGCCGACGGCGAGCAGCGCGTGCCGCTCGGGGTGTACTGCCGCCCGTCGCTGGCGGAGTTCCTGGACGCGGACCACATCTTCGACGTGACGCGGCAGGGCTTCGACTACTTCCAGGAGAAGTTCGACTTCCCCTACCCGTTCAGCAAGTACGACCAGCTCTTCGTGCCGGAGTTCAACGCCGGCGCGATGGAGAACGCGGGCGCGGTCACCATCCGTGACCAGTACGTCTTCCGCTCCAAGGTCACCGACGCGGCCTACGAGGGCCGCGCCACGACCATCCTGCACGAGCTCGCGCACATGTGGTTCGGCGATCTGGTCACCATGGAGTGGTGGAACGACCTCTGGCTGAACGAGTCCTTCGCGACCTTCGCCGAGACCGTCTGCCAGGCCGAGGCCGTCGGCACCCGCTGGCCGCACATCTGGACGACCTTCGCCAACCAGATGAAGACCTGGGCCTACCGCCAGGACCAGCTGCCGTCCACGCACCCGATCATGGCGGAGATCAACGACCTGGAGGACGTCCAGGTCAACTTCGACGGCATCACCTACGCCAAGGGCGCCTCGGTGCTCAAGCAGCTGGTCGCCTATGTCGGCCAGGACGCCTTCTTCGACGGTGTGCGCGCCTACTTCAAGCGCCACGCGTGGGGCAACACCCGCCTGTCCGACCTGCTGAGCGCGCTGGAGGAGACCTCAGGGCGTGACCTGAAGACGTGGTCCAAGGCGTGGCTGGAGACGGCCGGCATCAACATCCTGCGCCCGGAGATCGAGGTCGACGCCGACGGCGTGATCACCTCCTTCGCGGTCCGCCAGGAGGCCCCGGCCCTGCCCGCCGGCGCGCGCGGCGAGGCCGTGCTGCGTCCGCACCGCATCGCGATCGGCCTGTACGAGGTCGAGGGCGGCGCGCTGACCCGCGTCGAGCGGATCGAGCTGGACATCGCCGCGGCCGAGCTGACCGAGGTGCCGCAGCTGGCCGGCCGCGACCGTCCGGCCGTGGTGCTGCTCAACGACGACGACCTCTCCTACGCGAAGATCCGCCTGGACGAGGTCTCGCTGGCCAACGTCACCGCACACATCGCGGACTTCACCGAGTCGCTGCCGCGCGCGCTGTGCTGGGCGGCGGCCTGGGACATGACCCGCGACGGCGAGATGGCCACCCGCGACTACCTGGAGCTGGTGCTGCACGGCGTCGGCCGGGAGTCGGACATCGGCGTGGTGCAGTCGCTGCAGCGTCAGGTGAAGCTGGCCATCGAGCTGTACGGCGCGCCCGAGTGGCGGGTCACCGGCCGTGCCAGGCTCGCCGCCGCGGCCGAGGAGCTGCTGCGCGCCTCGGCGCCGGGCAGCGACCACCAGCTCGCCTGGGCGCGCGCGTTCGCCGCCTCCGCGTCGAGCGAGGAGCACCTGGCGCTGCTCTCCGGGCTGCTGGACGGCTCGGCCGAGATCGAGGGCCTGGCCGTCGACACGGAGCTGCGCTGGGCCCTGCTGGAGCGCCTGTCGGCGAGGGGCGTCGCGGACGAGACGGCCGTCGTGGACGAGCTGGGCCGTGACGCGACCGCCGCGGGCGAGGCGCACGCGGCGACCTGCCGCGCGGCCCGCCCGACGACGGAGGCCAAGGCCGCCGCCTGGGCCTCCGTGGTGGAGGCCGAGACGCTGACCAACACCGTGCAGGAGGCCGTGATCGCGGGCTTCGTCCAGACCGACCAGCAGGAGCTGCTGGCGCCCTGGACGGAGAAGTACTTCGCCGCGATCAAGGGCATCTTCGAGCAGCGCTCGCACGAGATGGGCCAGCAGATCATCGTGGGCCTGTACCCGGCGATCCAGGTCTCCCAGGAGACGCTGGACCTGACGGACGCCTGGCTCGCGGCGAACGACCCGGCCCCGGCGCTGCGCCGCATGGTCGTGGAGTCCCGTTCCGGCGTCGAGCGCGCCCTGCGCGCCCAGGCCGCGGACCGCGCGGCGGGCGCGAAGTAGCCTCCGGCTCCGAGCAGTTCCCACGTCGGCCCCCGCCGCCCCGATCACGAGGCGGCGGGGGCCGAAGCACGTCAGGGGCCGACGGCGGCTGCGTATGTGACGTCGCGTCAGCGACTGGGATGTAACAGGATCGTGCGTCAGGAGGTCATAGCGGGTGACGGGGCGCGGGCCCCGACAAGGAGTGAGAATGATCAAGTCGACTCTTCGGGCCGCCGCCGTCACCGGAGCCGCCGCCCTGCTCGCCGCGGGGACGGCCGGAACGGCCCTCGCGGCCCCGGGCACGGGCACGGCCGGGTCGCGATGGACCCAGGCCGAGCTGCCCACCGGACATGCGACGCTGCTGGGCTCCGCGGCACCGGACGCGCACACGGTGTGGGCCGTCGGCGCCACGCTGGTCGACCGGGGACCCGGCCGGACGCCGGGGTTCTCACCCGTCCTGTACGCGAAGGACACCCGCCCCGGACTTGGAAGCTGGAAGACCGTGCCGACCGCGAAGGGCGTCCCGGTGCGGATGAACGCGGTCGCGGCCGTGTCGGACCGGGACGGCTGGCTTGTCGGCGACCAGGGCGCCGACGCCGCGGGTGCGGGCGTGGGCGGCGTCTACACCGAACACTGGAACGGCCGCACCTGGTCGGTCCAGCAGCTGGCCTTGCCGTCCGCGACGCAGAGCGCGGGCCTGCTGAGCGTGTCGGCCGTCAACCGGTCGAACGCCTGGGCGGTGGGCTGGGTGCAGCTGGCGGATCCCTCGGTGCCGGGGAAGCCGCAGACCTCGCACGACGAGGGCCTCGTCGCGCACTGGACCGGGAAGGCCTGGCAGCGCGTCACACTTCCGCACGTCAACGCGGACTGGAGCCTCAGCTCGATCACCGCCCTCTCGCCCGACGACGTCTGGGCCGTGGGCGTGGGCGCCCAGGGCGACCGGAGCATCCCCCTCGCACTGCACTACGACGGGCGCTCCTGGAGCGTGCAGCGCGACGCGGCCTTCGCGGGGTTCAGCGGCAGCGGCGGCCTGGCCGGCGTCGCCGCACACGGCCGCAACGACGTCTGGGCCGTCGGCGGCTTCCGCGCTCCCGGCACCCACAGCACGTCGGCCCTGGTCGAGCACTGGGACGGCCGCCGCTGGACCAGGATCACCGCTCCCGCCGACGCGGGAAACCTGACCGGAGTCGCGGCCGCGCCCGGCGGGATCGTCGCCGTCGGCAGTTCCGACGACGACGCCGGCGACGCCTACGGGCTGCGGGTCGAGAACGGAAGGGTCGCCTCCCTGGGGTTGCCCGCCAACACCTCCGCCACCGAGTACGGCCCCTGGGCGGTCGGCTACTACCACGGGCTGGTCACCGTCATCGGCGCGCTGGACCTGGCCGGGGAGTCGCTGCCGCGGCCGATGGTGCTGACCGGCCGCGGCTGACGGGCGGTCGCTCCGTTCGGCGGAGGGTCAGTCCAGACGCAGGACGGACCCAAGTTCGGCCGTGCGTTCCGCCGCGGCGAGGCGTTCCAGGGTGGCGGGCTTGCCTTCCGCGTCCGCGATCGGGAGACGCCAGTTGGGGTACTCGTGCGAGGTGCCGGGGAGGTTCTGCGGGCGGGGGTCGCCCAGCGCGTCGGGGAGCCAGACGCCGACCAGCTGGGCCGGGGTGCGCAGCAGGTAGGCATGCAGGGCGGCGACCGCTTCGGGGAGGTGGCGGCCGTTCTGGGGTTCCAGCAGGTCGGCGGCGGGGCCTTCGCCGTAGGGGGGCACGGTCATCAGGCCCTCGCGGGCCAACTCGCCGAGCCACTCCTCGCGTTCGGCCTCGTCCTCGGCCTGCTCCTCGGCCAGCGGTCGGTCCAGCAGGCCGAGGCGGTGCCGCAGCTCGACGTGCTCGCCGCTGAGGCGGGCCGCCGTGCTCGGCAGATCATGCGTGGTCAGCGTGGCCAGGCAGTCCTCGCGCCAGCGCTCGGGCGGGAGCGGCGAGCCGCCGCCCTGCTCGGACCAGTCGCGCTCGAACCAGAGCACCGAGGTGCCGAGCACGCCGCGTGAGGCCAGCTCCTCGCGCACGCCCGGCTCGACCGTGCCGAGGTCCTCGCCGATCACCACCGCGCCCGCACGCTGCGCCTCCAGGGCGAGGACGCCCAGCATCGCCTCGTGGTCGTAGCGGACGTAGGCGCCCTCCGTCGGCGGCCGGCCCTCCGGCACCCACCAGAGCCGGAACAGGCCCATCACGTGGTCGACGCGCAGGGCGCCCGCGTGCCGCATGTTCGCCCGCAACAGGTCCGCGTAGGGCGCGTAACCGGCGTCGGCGAGGGCGTCGGGACGCCAGGGCGGGAGGGCCCAATTCTGGCCATGGGCGTTGAAGGCGTCCGGTGGCGCGCCCGCGCTCATGCCCTCGGCGAGACAGTGCTGCAGCGCCCAGGCGTCCGCGCCGTCCGGGTGGACGCCGACGGCGAGGTCGTGGACCAGTCCCAGCGGCATGCCGGCCGCGCGGGCCGCCTGCTGGGCGGCGCCGAGCTGCTCGTCGACGAGCCAGGCCAGCCAGCAGTGGAAGTCGACCCGGTCGGCCAACTCCTGACGGGCGCGCAGGACCGCCGCGCTGCCCGGGTCGCGCAGGCCGCCCGGCCAGGCGCGCCAGGCCGCGCCGTGGACCTCGGCGAGTGCGCACCAGGTCGCGTACTGGAGCAGGCCGACGCCCTCGCGCCGCAGGAAAGCCCGGTAGGCGGCCTCCCGCCCGACGCCGCGCGGAACCGCGTACAGCACCTCCAGCGCCGCGCGCTTCGCGGCCCAGACCGCGTCCCGGTCGATCAGCGCCTCGTCGATCAGCACGCCCTCGCGCAGTCTGGCCCCGCGCCCGGCGGCCTCCTGGACCCGCTCGCGGGCCTCGGGGGTGAGGTAGGGGTACTCGGGGACGGCCTCGACCCGCAGATGGACCGGATCGGCGAAGCGACGCGAGGAGGGCCGGTAGGGGGAGGGGTCCGAGGTGCCGTCCGGGCCTGGGGGCATGCCCGCGTGCAGCGGGTTGACCTGGACGAAGCCCGCGCCGAGTGTGCTGCCCGACCAGAGGGCGAGCTCGGCCAGGTCGCCGAGGTCGCCCATGCCCCAGGAGTGTTCGCCCAGCAGCGAGTAGAGCTGGACCAGGAAGCCCCAGCTGCGTCCGGCCGGTCCGGCCAGCCGGTCGGGTGCGACGAGCAGCGGCGCGGCGGTGGAGACCCGGTCGCCGAGCCGCGCGCAGAGGGTGTGCCGGCCGACCGGCAGGTCCGTGGGCAGCGGCCGGGTCTCGCCGGCCTCGCTCAGGTGCGCGCCGCGCGGGAAGGGCGTGCCGACGGTGACGCTGCCGCCGTCCTCCAGCTCCACCCACGCCTCGGCGGCCCCCGGCAGCAGCACCTCGTGGTGGCTGCCGGCGCGGAACACGAGCGCACGCGGCAGCAGTCGCTGCGCGCGCCGGGCATGCAGCTGTGCCAGCGCCTCCTCGGCCGCCGCGTCGCTCGCGGCGTCCACGCCCATCGCGGCGAGCACGGCGACGAGCGTGTCCGGCGCGACCTCGCGCCCCTCGAACTCGGTGTCCACGCCGCAGGCGTGGGCGAGCGTCTGCAACGCCCCCGCTCCGGAGGGGGACGGACGATGAGCGGCGGCGGCCACGGAATCTCCTCGCGGGCGGGGGCAGGCGGCAGGGGCTCCCCGGCCGGTCCTTCCCGAACACCCCGCCAAGGCTGGTGCGGTACGTCGCAAGGCTCCCCCGAACCGGCCTCGTACGGGACCGTGCGCAGGCGATTCGGCGATGCGGCGACGCGCCGTGCCAGTCTTCGCGGGCCGGGAGGATCGGCTGGGCGGCCCCTATCCACCTACCCATCCGGCGGGGGCTCCGACACCGGCCAACGGGGTGGTCGCGGACGCCCTCGGGTGTGGTGCGGGACACGCGCGTGCATTGACATGCCAAGGGCGGGGATGGTGGGCTTGGGGCCGTTCGGCGGGCGCAGGACCTGCACTCCGCCGGGCACGTCGGGGGCGTGGGGACCGCACGAGAGAGCACTGTTCACGGTGCTGTGTCGTGCGGTTCCCCACGCCTTCGTCGTTTGTTCGGGCGCGCGTGGATCCTGACCCGTGGGAGGTGCGCAGGCGACGCCCCGCCGCAAGACGTTCGTATCCGACCAGGCATCAGGAGTCCCCGTGGACCACCGGCCCGCACCGGCCCCCGACGGCATCGTCGCGGCGCTCGGCAGCAGTCTGCGTCGGACCGTGGCGGAGCACCGGACGCTGCGCCAACTGCTCGCCTCAGGGCCCGCACTGTCGGCGCGCCGGAACGCGGCGCGGACCGCGCGGCGGCTCGCCCCGGAGACGGCGGACCGGCTGATCGCCCAGCTCAAGGGCACCCCACCGCTGCTCGCACTGACCGCCCAGGTCCGCACCAGGAGCGCGGCCCTGCGGGCGAGCGCGGCGTTCACCGTCGCCGCCGTCGTCGGGAGCGGCCTGGCCGCGGGAGCCGCGCCGGCCGACGCGAACGCCCGTGCCCCCTTCGCCGTCTCGCGCGTGCTGGCCGACGGCGAGAGCGTGCCGGGCGGCCCCACGACGACCACCCTCCCCGAGTCCTCCGGTCCCGCGATCTACCCCCGGCCGCAGCGTGAACGGGCCCAGGGCTCGACCGTCCCGAGGCCGTCGCGGGTGGCGCTGGCCGTCGCCCCGCAGGCCGACCCCGGCGCGCTCGCCGCGCTGCAGAACGCCCTCGCCTCCGTCGGCGTGCAGCGGGTGGACACCGTCGCGCCGGACGCCGATCCGCAGCCGGATGTGCTCACCGTGTACCTGGGCGGCCTCGCCGAGGGCGCGGGAGGCGGGACCGACCGGGCGCTGCGTTCGCTGGGCACCGCCGCGTCGCCCACCCCTTCCCCCACCGGCCTGCCCGCCGGGGGCTACGTGCTGGCCACCGGGACCGTCCCCGCCGGCGGGAGCGCCAAGGCCGGGATCGCCGTGCTCGCCGGGGTGGACGCGGACGGAACGTACAACGCGGTGCAGTCCTTCCGGCAGCTGCTCGGGACCGGTGGGGCGCTGCCCGGCGTCGTCGTCCAGGACTGGCCGACGACTCCCCGGCGCGGCGTCACCGAGGGGTTCTACGGCACGCCCTGGACCGGGCAGCAGACTCTCGACATGGTCGACTTCCTCGGCCGGACCAAGCAGAACTACTTCCTCTACGCGCCGGGCGACGACCCCTACCGGGGCATCCAGTGGCGCGAGCCCTATCCCGCCGACCAGCAGGCGGAGCTGGCCGCACTCGGACGGCGCGCCGCGTCGGAGCACGTCACGCTGGGCTACTCGCTGTCCGTCGGCGACTCGCTCTGCTTCACCTCCGGCAAGGACCAGGACGCGCTCGTCGCCAAGGCGGAGCAGCTGTGGGGGCTCGGCTTCCGCTCGTTCCAGCTGGACTTCTCCGAGAGCACCTTCTCCCACTGGCACTGCTCGGGTGACGCGAACGCCTACGGCCACGGCCCGGCCGCCGCGGCCCACGCGCAGGCCGACCTCGTCGACGTCGTGCTGCGTCGGTTCCTCTCCAGGCACCCGGACGCGGACGCTTTGACGGTGCTGCCCAGCGAGTACTACCGCAGCGGCGCGACGCCCTACCGCACCGCCCTGGCCAAGGCGTTGAACCCGCAGGTGCGGATCGCCTGGACCGGCGTGGGCGTGCAGCCGGCGACCATCACGGGGGCGGACCTGACGGCGGCCCAGCAGGTCCTGGGTCACCAGCTGGTGACCCAGGACAACTACCCCGTCAACGACTCCGCGCAGGACCGGCTCTACCTCGGCGCCTACCAGGGCCGCGACGCCTCGCTGACCACCGACGCGGCCGGTCTGCTGGTCAACGCGATGCAGCAGCCCGTGGCCTCGCGCATCCCGCTGTTCACCGCGGCCGACTTCGCCTGGAACCCCACCGCCTACCAGCCGCAGGACTCCTGGCGGGCCGCCGTCGCCGACCTGGCCGGCAGCGCACCGGACGCGCAGAGTGCCACCGCAGCGCTGGCCGCCCTGGCGGGCAACAGCGCCTCCTCGCCGCTCGGCCAGCAGGAGTCCGCGTATCTGCGGCCGCTGCTCGCCGCCTTCTGGGCCGCGTTCGAACCGACGTCCCCCCGGCCGGCCGCCACCGACCAGGCAGCGACGGCCGCCCGTGCCCAGGCCGCCGCGCGGCTGCGTGCCGCGTTCACCACGATGGCACAGGCCGCCGACAGGCTCGCCGGCGTCGACGGCGGACAGCTGGTGGCCGAGGACCAGTCCTGGGTGGACCAGCTCGCCCGCTACGGCCGGGCGGGCCAGGCCGCCGTCGACATGCTCGCGGCGCAGCGCGCCGGGAACGGCGCGGCCGCCTGGGACCAGCGGGTGGCACTGCGTCAGCAGCTGGACGGCCTGGCCGACTCCGGCGTGACCATCGGGGCGGGCGTGCTCGACCCCTTCCTCCAGCGCGCGCTCAAGGCCTCCGACTCCTGGGCGGGCGTCGACGGGGACCAGCTGACGGCCACCAGCACCATGGGCACCGCCCAGGACCACGACCCTGCGCTGATGGTCGACGCCGACCCTGACAGCTACTACTGGTCCAGCGCCCCGCCCCAGGCGGGCGACAGCGTCGGCGTCGACCTCGGCAGCGCGACGCCGGTCCGGCAGGTCCACATCGTCATGGGCGGCCCGGCCGGGGACATGGCCGAGGGCGACTACCTGCACGACGCGGTCCTGGAGTACGCGACCGACGACGGCGGCTGGCAGCAGGTCGCGAGCTACCACGACCGGCGCGAGATCGACGCGACCCTCCCGGCCGGGACCGTCGCCCGCTACCTGCGGCTGCGCGCGACGAGCACCCAGGACAGCGCCGTCGCCGTCCGCTCCTTCACGGTGACCGCGCCCGACGCCAACGCGATGACCGCGACCGGCCCGGCCGCGCAGGACGGCGCGCCGGCCTCGAACGTCGTCGACGGCTCCCTGGACTCCCCCTACCGCGCCGCGGCCGCGCCGCAGCCGGGCGACGCGTTGACCGTGTCGCTGGGACAGACCCGCCCGCTCAACCGGATCGTGGTGCTGACCGACGGGCAGGTGCGCGCACCGGGCCGGGTCGAGGTGCACAGCACGGACAAGGGCTGGACCAGCGCGGGCGCGCTGGCCTCCGGCGGCTACACCGAGCTGGCGACCGACCCGAAGCTGAGGGTGGACCGGATCCGGCTGGTCTGGGCGGACGGCGCGCAACCGCCGGTGGTCTACCAGATCATCCCCTGGTTCGCGGACACCCCACCGGCGACGCTGCAGCTGGGTCGGCAGAGCATCGACCTCCAGGCCGGCGGCGATCCCGTGGCCCTGCCGGGCGAGCTCCAGGCCCAGGGCGTGGGCGGCGCCACGGGCACGGTCACCGCGCAGCTGCCGCCGGCGGCGAAGGGCGTCACGGTCTCCGGCACCGGCGCGGTCGCGGTGCCGCGCGGCGGTCAGGCGGGCGTCCCGCTCTCGTTCGCGGCGGCGGCGAACACCCCGACGGGCGTCTACTCCGCGCACGTCGTCTTCACGGTCGGCGGCCGGGTCGCGACGCAGGACGTCACGGTGCATGTCTACCCGCGCACCGGCGGCCCCGACCTGGCACTCGACGCGACGGCGAGCTCCTCGGGCGACGAGACCTCGGACTTCCCCGCCTCGAACGTCAACGACGGCGATCCGACGACGCGGTGGTCCTCCCCGGCCCAGGACGACGCATGGGTCCAGCTGAAGCTGGCGGCGCCGACGACGCTGGGCGAGGTCGTGCTGCACTGGCAGGACGCGTACGCGGCGCGCTACCGGATCGAGACCTCGATGGACGGTCAGACCTGGACCACGGCGGCGACGGTGGACGGCGGTCGCGGCGGCGACGAGACGGTCCGCTTCGGCGCGGTGGACGCGCAGTACGTCCGGATGCAGGGGGTCGCACGGGCGACCCGGTTCGGCTACTCCCTCTTCGGCCTGGAGCTGTACGGGGTCACCACCCCGCCCCCACCCCCGACGCCGCTCCCCACCCCACCCCGACCCCGCCGATCCTCCCCCGGTCACCCCGCCCTCTCCCCCGGCGACCCCGTCCCCGACGGCGACCCCCTGAGCCTCGTGGGCGCGACGCCTCACCGCGAAGGGCCCGTTGCACCACCCAGGGGCGCGAGGCTCTGCCGATCTGCGCCTCCGGCGCGTGGGCGCGACGCCTCACCGCGAAGGGCCCGTTGCACCACCCAGGGGCGCGAGGAACTGCGCGACAAGCCACCGACACGCGGATGGTCCTCATCGAACAGGGCCATCCGCACAGGGCGGTGTCTCGCGCAGTTCCCCGCGCCCCCGGGTGGTACAACCGGCCGGCCGTCGCGGAGCGCCCGTCTGCCCAAACAAAAAGCCCCGGCGAGCTTCGCGCAACTACGCGCTGAGCTCCGCCGGGGCCGTTGGCCCGGCATGAGGGAATGGCGCGAGGTGCGAGAGCTCCTCCGCCGTGCCGTACGGCTCCAGGTAAGGGCGCCACCGCGGGTCGCGGTGGCCCGTGCCGATGATGCGCCAGGCCAGCCCGGTGGGCGGGGCCGGTGTCCGCTTCATGCGCCAACCGATCTCGGACAGGTGCCGGTCCGCCTTCACGTGGTTGCAGCGGCGGCAGGCTGCCACCACGTTGTCCCACGCGTGCTGGCCGCCGCGGCTGCGCGGCACCACGTGGTCGACGCTGGTTGCGACGCCACCGCAGTACACGCATCGCCCGCCGTCGCGGGCGAAGAGCGCCCGTCGGGTGAGCGGGACGGGCCCGCGAAAGGGGACCCGAACGAATCGGGTCAGTCGGACGACGGACGGCGCCGATATGGCGCTGGTCGCGCTGTGCAGTAGAACCCCGGTCTCCTCAAGGCTCACAGCCTTCTTGTCGAGGACGAGGACCAGGGCGCGTCGTAGTGACACGACGCCCAGTGGCTCGTAGGACGCGTTCAGGACCAGAACATGCGGCACGAGGGCCTCCCTTTCCGCCTACGACGCGTGGCTCGCGCCGGGACGACCGATCACCCGGGCGGGGTGATCTCCTGACAGTGTCGCCGCCGAAGGTGCCGGGGCGCCAGCATGACCTGAGGTCCGACCGGGTGTGTGCTCCCCCACACCGGAAGCCCACACCGCCATCATGCCCACGGTCACCGCAGGTCAAGCCCGGTAACGGACGGTCAGCGGCGCCTCTCGTCCGGCCTCGCGGTTTGCGGTCGCCGCCGCCGCTCTCGGTAGTCTGGGGCGATGGCCAGCCAGACCCCCAGCACCCCCGCCCCCGCGAGCTCCGCGGGCGGCGCCCCCAGCACGACGATCCACGAGGCGAGTCAGGCCGTGGGCTACGTGAGCGCGCACTGGCAGGGTTGGGTGACCAGCGGGGTCCGCATCCTCTTCATCGCGGTGATCGCACTGGTGGTGCGCGCGGTCGTGGTGCGGCTGATCGACAAGCTGGTCGCCCGGATGTCGCACGTGCACCAGAGCATGGCGCACAACGCCCTGCTCACGGGCCTGCTGGCCAACGCGGAGCGGCGGCGGCAGCGGTCCCAGGCGATGGGTTCCGTGCTGCGCAGCGTCGCGTCCTTCGTGATCCTGGGCACCGCGGCGATCACGATCCTGCCGGTCCTCGGGATCAACCTGGCCCCGCTGCTGGCGAGCGCGGGCGTGGCCGGTGTGGCGATCGGTTTCGGCGCGCGGAACCTGGTGACGGACTTCCTCTCCGGCGTCTTCATGATCATCGAGGACCAGTACGGCGTCGGCGACCAGATCGACACCGGCGTGGCCACGGGGACGGTGCTGGAGGTCGGCCTGCGGGTGACCAAGCTGCGCGGCGCGGGCGGCGAGATCTGGTACATCCGCAACGGCGAGGTGAAGCGGATCGCCAACCTGAGCCAGGGCTGGGCGACGGCGAACGTGGAGATCCCGCTCGGCTACCACGAGAACATCGACCAGGTCGAGCAGGTGATCCTCGCGGCAGCGGAGGAGATGGCCAAGGAGGAGCGCTGGGCCGAGCAGTTGTGGGAGCCGGCCGAGCCGGTCAAGGTCCTCGGCGTGGACTCGCTGGCCGCCGAGGCGCTGATCCTGCACGTCTCGGCGAAGGTGATGCCGGGCAAGGCGCTGGGCGTCGCCCGTGAGCTGCGGCGCCGTATCAAGGTGTCGCTGGAGGAGTCGGGCGTCCACCTCGGGGTGACCCCGCAGGTCGCGGACGTCCCCTCCCCCCGCAGTGGGCCTTCGGGACCGGACATGTCCGCGCCCTCGGCCCTCGGCGACCCCAACAGCGCGCAGTCCCGCGCCACCGCGCCGATCCCCGGTCTGGACGACCCCGCGCAGCGCTGACCCCCCGGCCGCTCCGCCTCGGCGGAGCGCGTTCCTCGCCGCTTCCCCACTGCCCCGGATAACGCTTCGGTCTCCAAGGAGATCGGGGTGTTCCCGGGGCATTGACATCTCCTCGGGTGCGGCCGTACGTTCCTGCCAACCGATAGGAAAGTTTCCTAATAGTTCAGCGCAGGCCCATCGACGCAGCCCCACCCACTAAGGTGCTGGGCACCCACGCGAGGAGAGTGATTGAACGCCATGTCGACCGGCACCGGCAACCCCTCGCAGCCCGGCACTCCGAGCCTGCTGCGCGCGATCAACGACCGGGCGGCGCTGGAGCTGCTGCTGGAGCAGGGGCCGCTCTCGCGGAGCCAGCTCGGCACGCTCACCGGGCTGTCGAAGCCGACCGCATCGCAGTTGCTGGCACGCCTGGAGTCGGCGGGACTGGTCGTACCCGTCGGGACGACCGCCGGGCGGCCCGGCCCCGGCGCGCAGCTCTACGAGATCAACCCCCGCGCCGGGTACGTCGCCGGCCTGGACGTGAACCCGACCCGGATCCGGGTCGCGATCGCGGACATCACCGGCGCCGTGGTCACCGAGCACCGCCTTCCGCTGCCGGCCGGCGACCCCGGTCAGGCGCTGGCCCAGATCACCATGGCGCTCGACACGGCGACCGCCGCCGCAGGCCTCGACCGGGGCGCGCTGCGGCAGGTCGTCATCGGCACCCCGGGCGCGCTCGACCCGGCGACCGGAGAGCTGCGCTACGCCGCCCACCTGCTCGGCTGGCACACGCCCCGGCTCGTCGACGAGCTGTCGTCGGCCCTGGGCGTTCCGGTGGCCATGGAGAACGACGTCAATCTGGCGGCCGTCGCCGAGCAGCGGGTCGGGCTCGCACAGGGCGTGCAGGACTTCGTGCTGCTCTGGGTCGAGGAGGGCATCGGCGCCGCGCTGGTCCTCGGCGGCCGGATGCACCGCGGCCACACCGGAGGCGCGGGCGAGGTCGGCTACATGCCGATGCCGGGCGCGCCGCTGATCAAGAACGTGCACCTGGAGGTCGAGAACTCCGGGGGCTTCCAGGAACTGGCCGGCGCACCCGCCGTGCTGGCCCTGGCCCGCGAGCACGGCCTGACCGGGGAGAACGCGAAGCTGGTCGTCGCCGAAGCGGTCGAACGCGGCGCCGACGCCTTCCTGCGCACGCTGGCCGAACGGATGGCCACCGGCCTGGCCGCGGTCGTCGCGGTCGTCGACCCGGAGCTGGTCCTGCTCAGCGGCGCGGTGCCGCGCGGCGGCGGCGAACAGCTGCGGGCGCTGGTGCAGGAGGAGCTGACGGGGCTGGCGGTCCCCCGACCACGCCTGCTGCTGAGCGCGCTGGAGGGCTCGCCCGTCGTCATCGGCGCCCTGCAGACGGCCCTGACCACCGCCAGGGAACAGGTCTTCTCGACCCACTGACCCACACCCCCGATCCACCCGCTCCACCCCGTTCGACCCGTAGCTCGACCCACCGCTCGACCCGATCGCACCCCCACCCACCGCAACGGACCGGCAAGCACTGCGCCGCGCCCGTAGCTCAGTGCACCCCGACAGCGCCCATCGAAACCGGTCCGAACCCCACTGGAGAACCCGTGTCGACCGTTCCGTCCACGCACCGCAGAGGCCGTCGCACCGCCGCCGCCCTCGCCGTCGCCGCCTCGCTCACGCTGACCGCGGCCGCCTGCACCGGCCAGAGCAGCGGCGGCCAGGGCAGCACCGGCAGCAGCAGCGCGCCCGTCACCATCACCTTCTGGCACGGCTGGAGCCAGCCGAACGAGCTGAAGGCGATCAACGCCAACATCGCGGCGTTCGAGGCCACGCACCCGAACATCAAGGTCCACGCCGTCTCCAACGTGACCGACGACAAGATCAACCAGGCGCTGCGGGCCGGCGGCGACAACGCCCCCGACGTGGTCTCCTCGTTCACCACGAACAACGTCGGCCAGTTCTGCAACAGCCACGAGTGGGTGGACCTCGACCCGCTGCTGCAGAAGGACGGCATCGACAAGGCCACGACCTTCTCCAAGGCGATGCTCGACTACACCAACTACAAGGGCAACCAGTGCGCCCTGCCGCTGCTGGGCGACGCGTACGGGCTCTACTACAACACCGACATGTTCAAGGCGGCCGGGATCGCCAGCCCGCCGAAGACCTGGACCGAGTTCGAGCAGGACGCCGTCAAGCTCACCAAGTCCAGTGGCGGGACCTACTCCCAGCTCGGGTTCATGCCGCTGTACCACGGTTACGAGACCACCACCGAGCACTACGCGGCGCAGTTCGGCCCGACCGGCTGGTTCGGCTCGGACGGCAAGTCGTCCATCGCCACCGACCCGGCCTTCGCCGGCGCGCTGAACGAGCAGAAGAAGCTCACCGACCTGCTCGGCGGCTACAAGCAGCTCGACAAGTTCCGCACCACCTTCGGTGACGAGTTCAGCGCCAAGAACCCGTTCGAGACCGGCCAGGTGGCCATGTCGATGGACGGCGAGTGGCGCGTGGCCAGCATCAAGGGCGACGGCGTGAAGCTCGACTACGCCACCGCGCCGCTGCCGGTGCCGGACAACCAGCTCTCGACCTACGGCAAGGGCTACCAGACCGGCACCATCATCGGCATGGCGGCCAGCAGCAAGAAGCAGGCGGCCGCCTGGGAGTTCCTGAAGTTCCTCACCACGGACACCAAGGCGCTGGTCTCCTTCGCCAACGCGATCTCCAACGTGCCGAGCACGCTGGCCGCGCTCAAGGACCCGTCGCTCGACCACAGCCCGGCCTTCCAGACCTTCCTGGACGTGGCCGCGAACCCGAACAGCAACACCACCCCGGCCACGCCGAACGGCGGGGCGTACCTGGTGACCTTCCAGAACCTCGGCTACAAGTACGAGTCCGGCCAGGTGACCGACCTGAACACGGCGCTGAAGACCACCGCCGCACAGATCGACGCGGACCTCGCGCAGGCGCAGTAAGCCCCACCCGGGTCCGGCCGCCACGGCCGGACCCGGCCCGCTCCCCCCACTCCCCCTGGCGGTGACCGACATGTCTCTCGCACCCGCGCTGCGTCGCAAGCGGCGCAAGGAGCTGGCGACCGCCGCCGGCTTCCTCTCCCCCTGGCTGATCGGCTTCGGCGTCTTCTTCGCCTACCCGCTCATCGCCACCGTCTACTTCTCGCTCACGCACTACGACGGCTTCAACCCGCCGTCCTTCGTCGGCTTCAAGAACTACGACTACGTCATCACGAAGTTCCCCTTCTTCTGGCAGTCGGTGCGCAACACCGCCTGGCTGGTCGTGGTGATGGTGACACTGCGGACGATCTTCGGCATGGGCATCGGCATGCTGATCACGAAGATCAAGACCGGCGGCGGCTTCTTCCGCACCGCCTTCTACCTGCCCTACCTGGCCCCGCCGGTGGCGGCCACGATCGCCTTCGCCTTCCTCTTCAACCCGGGCACCGGGCCGGTCAACCACTACCTGGCGGACCTGGGCATCGCCCACCCCCCTGGCTGGTTCAACGACCCGAACTGGTCCAAGCCCTCGCTGGTGCTGCTCTCGCTGTGGGGCATCGGCGACCTGATGGTCATCTTCATGGCCGCCCTGCTGGACGTGCCCGCCGAGCAGTACGAGGCCGCGTCGCTGGACGGCGCCAACTCCTGGCACCGCTGGCGCTACGTCACGCTCCCCAACATCATGCCGATCATCATGTTCGCGGTGATCACGGGCGTGATCCAGACGCTGCAGTACTACACCCAGGCCATCGTGGCCGGGCAGGTGGCCTCCGGTCAGATCGGCGGCTCCGGCCAGCAGTTCGAGCCCGGCTACCCGAACGGCTCGACCTGGACCCTGCCCCAGCTCGTCTACAACATCGGCTTCCAGCGCTTCGACTACGGCGCGGCCTGCGTCGTCTCGATCCTGCTGTTCCTGATCGCCATGGCGTGCACCTCGCTGCTGATGCGCCGCCGCTCCGGCCTCATGGCTGAGGACTAGGAAGGAATCCCACCCATGAGCAACGTCGCCACAACCCCCGACAGCGCTGACAGCGGCCTCACCAGCAAGCCGGCCCGCGCCAACAAGGGCGTGCCGAACAGCTCGGCGATCGCCTTCCGCAAGGCCAAGCGGCGCAGGACGCTGGAGTGGATCGCGGTCCACTCGGTCGGCCTCGCCGTCGCGCTGGTCTTCATCCTCCCGTTCGTCTTCCTCTTCCTCACCTCGGTGATGACCGACGACCAGGCGCTCAGCAGCAACTACTGGCCCACGCACTGGGTCTGGAGCAACTACCGGGCGATCTTCGACGTCCCCGGCTTCGGCACCTGGTGGAAGAACACCGTCGAGTACGCCGTGCTGGGCACGCTGCTGACGGTCGTCTCCTCCGTCCCGGTCGCCTACGCGCTGGCCAAGTTCCGCTTCCCCGGTCGCCGGCTGGCGATGATGCTGGTCATCTCGATGATGATGCTGCCGCCGCAGGTGATCATCATTCCGATGTACCTCTTCTGGGCCAAGCAGATGAACATGGACGGCACGCTCTGGCCGCTGATCATCCCGATGGCCTTCGGCGACGCCTTCTCCATCTTCCTGCTGCGCCAGTTCCTGCTGACCATCCCCAAGGAGTACCTCGACGCGGCCAAGGTCGACGGCTGCGGAGAGCTGCGCACGCTGATCAAGGTCGTGCTGCCGATGGCCAAGCCGGCCATCTCCGCCGTCGCCCTGTTCCAGTTCTTCTACTGCTGGAACGACTACTTCGGCCCGCAGATCTACGCCTCGGACAACCCCGCCGCCTGGACCCTCTCCTACGGACTGCAGTCCTTCCACGGCGCGCACCACACCAACTGGAACCTGACCATGGCCGCCACCCTGCTGGTGATGGCGCCCGTGATCATCGTGTTCTTCTTCGCCCAGAAGGCCTTCATCGAGGGCGTCACACTGACAGGAGTCAAGGGCTGATGAGCCTCAAGCTGGTCGTCGTCGGGGGCGGCTCGACGTACACGCCGGAGCTGATCGACGGCTTCGCCAGACTCCGCGACAGCCTGCCGATCGGCGAGCTGGTCCTGGTGGACCCCGCCGCGGAGCGGCTGGAGCTGGTCGGCGGGCTGGCCCGGCGGATCTTCGCCAGGCAGGGCCATCCGGGCACGGTCACCACCTCCACCGATCTGGACGCCTCGGTCCAGGGCGCGGACGCCGTGCTGCTGCAGTTGCGGGTCGGCGGTCAGGCCGCCAGGGACCAGGACGAGACCTGGCCGCTGGAGTGCGGCTGCGTCGGCCAGGAGACCACCGGCGCGGGCGGGCTCGCCAAGGCGCTGCGGACCGTCCCTGTCGTGCTGGACATCGCCGAGCGGGTGCGCCGGGCCAACCCCGACGCCTGGATCGTCGACTTCACCAACCCGGTCGGCATCGTCACCCGCGCGCTGCTCACCGCAGGACACAAGGCCGTCGGGCTGTGCAACGTCGCGATCGGCTTCCAGCGCAAGTTCGCCGGGCTGCTCGGCGTCGCGCCGGAGCGGGTGCAGCTGGACCATGTGGGCCTGAACCACCTCACCTGGGAGCGCGGCGTCCGCCTGGACGGCAAGGACGTGCTGCCCGACCTGATCGCGGCGCACGGCACCGCCATCGCCGAGGACCTGCACCTGCCGCTGTCGCTGGTACGGCAGTTGGGCGTGGTGCCCTCGTACTACCTGCGCTACTTCTACCAGCACGACGAGGTCGTGGCGGAGCTGAAGGTGCAGGGCTCGCGGGCCTCTCAGGTGGCCGCGATCGAGCGCGAGCTGCTGGAGATGTACGCGGACCCGGAGCTGGACGAGAAGCCGGAGCTGCTCGGGCAGCGAGGCGGCGCGTTCTACTCGGAGGCTGCGGTGCAACTGGTCGCCTCGCTGCTGGGCACCCAGGGCGGCGAGCCGAGCGAGCAGGTGGTCAACGTGCTGAACCGCGGCACCCTGCCGTTCCTCCCCGACGACGCGGTGGTCGAGGTCCCCGCCCTGGTCGACGCGACGGGCGCGCGCCCGCTGCCGGTGCCGACGGTGGAGCCGCTGTACGCCGGGCTGATCGCCAACGTCACCGGCTACGAGCAGCTGGCCCTGGACGCCGCGCTGCGCGGCGGACGCGACCGCGTCTTCCAGGCGCTGCTGGCCCATCCGCTGGTCGGCCAGATCGACCTGGCGGACAGGCTGACGGACCGTCTGATCGCGCACAACCGCGAGCACCTGGCATGGGCGTGACGACCTTCATGACCGCAGGACAGTCCGATCCCGATCCCGGTCAGGACGAGGAGGTGGGCAATCCCATCGGCGCCGGCACCGTCGGAGCCGTGGGCGCCGAGCTGGTCGCCGGGGTGCTGGCGATCGACGCGGGCAACAGCAAGACGGACGTGGCCCTGGTGACCGCGACCGGGTCCGTGCTCGGCCGCGCGCGCGGCGGTGGCTTCCGGCCCTACGAGGTCAGCGTGGACGCCTCGATCGACCAGCTGGCCCAGCTGGTCGCGGCGGCCGCGGCGGAGGCCGGGCTGGACATCCGCGGCGGCCAGGGACCGTTGGTGACGCACGTCTCCGCGTGCCTGGCCAACGCGGACCTGCCGGTCGAGGAGCGCATCCTGCAACAGGCGATCGCCGCGCGCGGCTGGTCGCGCACGACCGTCGTCGCCAACGACACCTTCGCCCTGCTGCGCGCCGGAACGGACGCCCCGCGCGGCGTCGCCGTGGTCTGCGGCGCGGGGATCAACTGCGTCGGGCTGCTGCCGGACGGCCGCACCGCGCGGTTCCCCGCGCTCGGCCAGATCACCGGCGACTGGGGCGGCGGCGGGGGCATCTCACTGGAGGTCATGTGGGCCTCCACCCGTGCGGAGGACGGCCGCGGCGCGCCCACCGCGCTGGCGGTCGCGGTCGCCGAGCACTTCGGCCTGGTCAGCGCGAGCGCGGTGGCGGAGGCGGTGCACCTGGGCGAGATCGCCGACGGTCGGCTGCACGAGCTCGTGCCGGTCCTGTTCCGCTGCGCGGAGGAGGGCGACCGTCTGGCGGTGGAGCTGGTGGAACGCCAGGCGGAGGAGATCGCCACCCTCGCCACGGTGGCCCTGCGCCGGCTGGACCTGCTGGACGCCCCCGCCGACGTGGTCCTGGGCGGCGGAGTCCTGGCGGCACGTCAGCCCCTGCTGATGGACGCAGTGCTGGGCCGGCTCGCCCGCTCGGCCCCGCTGGCGACCCCCCAGGTCGTCACCACCCCACCGGTCGTGGGCGCGGCCCTGCTGGGCCTCGACCACCTGGCCGCGGCGGAACTGGGCGGCGGCCCTGCCGCCCAACAACGTCTGCGCGCGGCCTTCGGCGTGACGGCGTAGGGGCGCCGACTCGTCGACGTGGCAGCGCGGCACCGGAGCTGTGGGGCCCGGTGGCGCGCTGCCACACCCCGTGACGCGCACGGCCGAAGGCCGGCGGAGGCGGCAGCCGCGGGCGGCCCACCCGCCCCGGGGGGCCGTGACCCCGCGCTGGCATACTCCGCGCATGAATCTCGCACGTCCGGCCGCACGTGGCCGCCTGTCCCTGCTCGCCCTGGCGATACTCACCGGCCCGCTGCTGGCCGGCTGCGGCGCCACGGCCGCACGCCCGCACTCCGTCTCGCCTGTTGCCGCCGTTCGCCCGGCCCCGCCCTACGCCCGTTACGCGCAGGCGCTCGCGGTCACGGAGGTGCAGCAGGCGGTGGGCGAACGCGTCCTCGAGGACGAACGCCGCTACGGCACCGGCACGCACTCGCCGTGCTCACCCTCGTCGGGCCGGGTCTTCACGTCCGCCTGCGGCCGCGCTGCCGCGGAGACCGGACTGGTCGCCCGCGGCGCCGTCGCCGCCGTCGCGGGACGCAAGGGCTTCGGGAGCCTCAGGACCACCGCCCGCGCCCTGGTGAGTGCGGCGACCGCCTACCAGCGGCTGGGCTGCGCCACCCCACCCGCAACCGGGGCCGACCGGCTCGGCTGTCTGTCCGCCGCGGCCGACATCGCCCGCGGACTGCCGCACCTGCGCGACTCCATCCTGCTGGGGTACGGCGGCGACTGACCCGAGAGCCGGGCGCAGCTCAGTTCGCCCACGGCGGGGCGAGTCGGGAGCCGTCGGCCATCACCGCTTCGAGGCCGATCGAGGTGGTGGTCCAGATGGTCGCCGGGGCTCCGCTCTCGTTGTCGACGCGGAGGGTGCTGCCCGGGTTGGCCAGCAGGACGTCGCCGGGACGGAGTTCGGCGCGCTCGCCGTCGAGGGTGAAGAGCAGGCGGCCCTCGAGCACGTAGAGGATCTCCTCCTTGGTGATCGTGTGGGCCTGGCCCGCGGTGCCGGCCGGGATCTCGCCGCGCCAGGCGCAGATCTCCTTGCTGCCGGTGGCGGGGTTCGCATAGCCGTGGAAACGGACGCCGTGGATCTCGTGGACCTGGGCCTCGGTGCTGCGGATGAAGGGCATGGCAGATGCGGCCTTTCGAGAGATGGACAAGCATCTTGTCTATATGGACAAGCTACTTGTCTATTGGGGTAGGGTCAACCCATGCCCGATGCCGATGCCGACGCCCTCGCCTTCTCCGCCCTCGTCCTCGCCCTCGCGGGCGAGCTCGTCCAGGGCATCCACCAGCGCGTGGTGGACGCCGGCTTCGACGACCTGCGACCGACCCACGGCTTCGCCTTCGTGCGGATCTCCCACGGCGGGGCCACCACCGCCGACCTCGCCGAGCACCTGGGGGTGACCAAGCAGGCCGCCGCCCAGCTCGTCGACGAGCTGGTCCGCAAGGGCTACGTCGAGCGCACACCGCATCCCACCGACGCGCGGGCCAGGCTGCTGCGTCTCACCGAGCGCGGCTGGGCCTGCACGCGGGCGGCGGACGCCGCCGCCGTCGCCGCGGTCGAGCCGTGGCGCGCCACGCTGGGGCCGGAGCGGTTCGCCGCCCTGGTCCGCGACCTCGCCGCGCTCCGACCCAAGGGGCCGATCCGGCCCGCATGGTGAGACCGGCCCAGCGCTCGGCGCAGTCTGAAACGATCAGTTAATCGAGTGCGACAGTCCAGGCCCGGGTGGTACAAGGTCTGCGTGACTGAGCATCTCCACTTCCCCACCCTGCTGCGGATGATCGACGAGCGGTCCGCCGCGTTCCGCGCCGCCGTCGCCGCGGCCCCCAGCCTCGACGCCGACGTCCCGACCTGCCCGGGCTGGACGCTGTACGACCTGGCGAACCACCTCAGCGAGGGGGACCGCTTCTGGGCCCACATCGTGCTGAACACCGTGCCGGGCGACGAGCGTCCGAGCAAGGACGGGCAGGCGGCCCCCAGGGAGCGCGAGGCCCTCATCGCCTGGCTGGCCGACTCGACGGAGCAGCTGCTCGCCGCTCTGCGCGAGGCCGGCCCGGACCGGGGCTGCTGGGCCTGGTGGGAGCCGCTGGCCTCGCCGCACACCGTGGCCGCCGTGGCCCGCCGCCGGGTCCCGGAGTCGATGATCCACACCTACGACGCCCAGCTGGCCGCCGGTGACCCGCAGGAGCTGCCGAGGACCGAGGCGGTCGGCGCCATCGAGGAGTTCCTCGCCACCGTCTGCACCAACACGGCCCTGTGGCCGCACGAGCCCGCCACCATGGACTACCACGCGGCCGGGGCCGGCTCCTGGCGCCAGACGGTGGACGCCGCCGGCTCCCGCTACGCCCGGCTCACCGCGGCGGAGGCCGCCGGGAGCAAGCCCACCGCCGCCGTCCACGGCACCGCGAGCGAGATGGCCCTGCTCATGTACATGCGCATCCCGAACGCCTCGCTGCGGCTGGAGGGCGACGCCGACCTGCTCCAGCAGCTGCAGGACTGGGACTGAACCGACGGCACGTCAGCCGAATCGCCCCTCGACGTAGTCCGCCGTCCGGGGGTCGCGCGGCGCGTCGAACATGGCCCGGGTGGGGCCGTGCTCCACGATCCCACCGGGCACGCCCTGACTGGCCAGGAAGAAGGCGCACTGGTCCGAGACGCGCGCGGCCTGCTGCATGTTGTGGGTGACGATCACGATGGTCACCTCATGGACCAGCTCGCGGATCGTCTCCTCGATCCGGCGGGTGGAGCCCGGGTCCAGGGCCGAGCACGGCTCGTCCATGAGCAGCACCTCGGGCCTGACCGCCAGCGAGCGGGCGATGCACAGACGCTGCTGCTGCCCTCCGGAGAGCGCGCCGCCCGGCTGGCGCAGCCGGTCGCGGACCTCCGCCCACAGTCCGGCCCTGGTCAGGCACTCCTGGACCAGATGGTCCCGCTCGGCACGGCCGGCCCTGATCCCGGTGAGCTTCAGTCCGGCCACGACGTTGTCGTAGACGGACATGGCCGGGAAGGGGTTCGGCTTCTGGAAGACCATCCCGATCCGGCGCCGCGCGTCGGTGAGCCGCAGGTCGGGTCGGTAGATGTCGGCGCCGTCCAGGAGCACCTCCCCGGCCAGGGCGGCGTCGGGGACCAGCTCGTGCATGCGGTTCAGGATGCGCAGGAACGTCGACTTGCCGCAGCCCGAAGGACCGATGAGGGCGGTGACCCGGCCGGCCGGCATGGCCAGTGACACCCGGTCGAGCACCTGGTGCCGGCCGAACCAGGCCGAGACCTCACGGGCCTCCAGGCCTCCGGGGCGCGCCGCCGGGCGTGGCGCGGGCAGGATCAGGGTCTGCTCCGGTTGCGCGGGGGCAGTCATCGAGGGTGCCTTTCTTGTCGTGCGAGCGGGGAGTGCGCGGGGTGGAACGCGCGGGGCTCAGATGAGGTTGGGCAGCAGCCTGACGACCTGGTCGGCGACGATCAGCCCCAGCGCCCCGAGGACCGGTACGCCCGGCGTCCACGCCTGCCAGCGGCCCCAGCGGACCCGGGCCAGGGTCAGCGCGACGGCGGCCAGCAGCAGCGCCTCGCCCCACAGCACGAGCGGCACCCAGGCGGAGACGTCGCCGTGCATCGGCAGTTCGGACTGGTCCAGCTGGGAGGCGACCAGGGGCCTGGCGGGCGCCGGACGGACCGCGCCGACCAGGTCCGCGTCGACCTGGAGCACCCCGTCCGGCGCGAACGCGGGACCGTCGGCGGTGACCAGTACCAGGCGGGCCTTGCCCGCGGCGAGCGGCGACGGCACCGGATCGCCGGCGCGGCGCACGTCCAGCACCCGGAAGACCTGGGTGCCCTGACCGGTGATCAGGGTGAAGGTCTCGTCCGGCCGGAGCTGGTCGAGCGTCCCGAAGGGGCCGCCGAAGCCGGACTCCCGCGCCATCACCACACTCGTCCCTGCCTGTCCCGGCATGGGCGTGTCCCGGCGGTGGCCGGGCCCGTTCTCCAGCACCCCGGAGGTCGTGCCCTCGCGCACGACCTCACGCAGCCCCAGCTCCGGGACGGTGAGCAGGGCGACCGGCACGCCGAGCGGGAGCAGTCTGCCGTCCGGTCCCGTCTGCCCGACCGGCACGGTGCCCTGGGCGAGGGCCGACCGCAGGTCCGCGTAGGCGGTCTCACGGTCCCGGGCGTGGCGCACGTCCCCGACCGGGCCGATGTCGAGCAGCAGGCCGAAGATGAGCGCGGAGATGATCACCAGGACCGCGCCGTACACGCATGCGGCGTCGAGACGCCGCCGCTTCGGCGCCGGGGCGGCCGGCGCGGGCGGGGGCTTCAGCAGCGACGGCCCGGCCGGGGGAACCGAGGGGGCGGGCGGCGGCGGAGGCGGCCAGGGAGGGGTGACCACGGTCATCGCTGCACCGCCTTCGCCGGAACCGCCGTGTCCTTGCGACGGGCCGCGGCGGCCGTCGCCGCCTTGGCCCGCACCACCTGGGCGCGCCGTCGGCGCAGGGCCGCGACACCGAGGCCGGTCAGCAGCGCGGCTCCGGCGGCCATGGCCAGCCAGGACGCGACCGGGGTGCCGCCCGGCCGGGGTCGGGCCGCCGGGAGCGGCGCCTTCGCCGATGCGGCGGTCGTGGGCGGCGGCTCGCTGCTCTGCGGCATGGTGACCGGGACGGTCCGGTCCGCGGTCCAGGCGCCTGGCGTGGCGAAGGTCAGCGTGCCGACGAAGTCGCGCAGGTGCGTGGTCCCGAAGCGGGGCCGGCAGTAGACGTCGACCCGGTAGCGGCCGTGCAGGCTGACCACGCCGTTCTGACGCGCGACGGCGCGCAGGGTCTGCACCAGCGGGACCGTGTAGCCGCCGGTCGAGGCGGCCGGATAGATCGACGCGGCGGAGACGCCCAGGTCGGAGACGCCGCCCGCGGGGAGCCCCGGACCGGAGACGGAGGCCGAGAGCCACTGGCCGGGCTCGGGGCAGCGGCCGGAGGTGGCCACGTTGATCGGGTCGTCGTCGTGCCCGTTCGGGTAGCCGAAGAACAGCACACCGGCGGCCCCGCCCGCGACCGCGGTCGGCGAGGGCGAGGTCCCGTCGGCGAACGCGGCGGCCGGGCCGCCCAGCGCAGCGGTCAGCGCGGTTCCCAGCGCCAGCCCGAGGACGGCGAGTGAGCGCAGAGCCTTGCCGGGCCCGGCGCCGGGGACGGCGGGAACCGGAGCCTGGGGCGCGTTGGGAGCCGGAAGGCCGGTGGGCGCCGTGGGCTCGATCGGCGGGGCGGGTGAGGTGGGCCGGGCCGGCGCGGTGGGCGGCGCAGGGACACCGGGGGTACCGGAACCGCTCGGGCCGCCGCGGCGACGTCGGCGCAGGCGCAGCAGCGCACGGGCGATCAGCGCCAGGACCGGCAGCAGCAGGGCGATCAGCGTCCACGGCACGGTCGCGTAGTCGCGGTTGCTGACGGCGGAGGGCAGCGCAGGATCCGCGTCGCCGGGGACGGCCAGCGGATCGACGGTGATCGAGGCGGTGGACCAGAGTGTCGGAAAGACGCCCGGCACCCGCACCGTGTAGGTCTCCGTGTTGCCCGGCAGCAGTTCGGTCAGTGCCGCGGTGCCGCGCGCCGTGGCGACCAGGCCCAGGGCGTCGCGGACCCGGACGGCCTGCTGTCCGCCCAGGCGGATGTTGCCGGCGTTGCGCACGGTGTAGCTGACGGTCGTGCTGCCGGTGCCGAAGGGGTTGAGCGTGCCGCGGTAGTGCACGCTCACCGACTCGACGACCAACCGCGGGCGCAGCGCCCCGGGAACCCGGAGGTGGATCCTGGTGCCGACGCGCTGGTCGACCGCGACGGCGTTGCCCTTGGCGTCGACGGAGTGGCGCCGCAGCGCGAGCACGATGCCGCCGGAGTGGTCGCCCGGTCCGGCGGTCGCCGGGACGGCGAGGGTGAACGGGACGATCTGACGGGTGCGCGGCGGCAGCACCACGGTGCCGGTGGCGAGGTGGACCCAGGAGCCGATGTCTACCGAGGTCCTTCCTGCGGGCAGCACGTCGTAGCCGCCGGTCGAGGTGTTGAAGGCGTCGGCCGCGTAGAGGGTCAGCGTCAGCGGCTCGTCGCCGTAGTTGAAGACCGCGATGTGGTCCTTGAGCTGCGCGCCGGGGGTCGCCGCGTAGGTGAAGGCGGCCCGCTGGTCGGGCGCGCCGGCGGAGGCCGGCTGGATGCCGAAGGTCTGCTGCTGGGCGGCCGGGGCGGCGGCGGGCGCGGCAGCGGCCGTCGCACCGAGAGCGGTCAGCACGGTGGTGAGCAGGGCCGTCAGCGCGAGCAGCGCTCTCAGCGGCCTCGTCGGGGGGCGTGTCATCGCGGGCGGATCCTTCACACTGGCGGGTGACTGGGCAGGCTGTCCCGCCGCACCCCGGCGGGGCGGTGCGACGGGACGGCCATCAATGGCGGCCTTCAGTGACTTCGCTGAGAGGACGTCACATCACGGTCGGAGGGGAGCGTGGTGCGAGTGGCGGAACGTCACATCACGGTCAGCGTGAGGACCCCGGTGTAGGTGCCCGCCTTGGTGGAGGTCGGCGCGACCAGGGAGAGGTCGGCGCCGAGCTGGGCGGTGCCCAGGCCGGTCGCGGAGGCCAGCGTCCGGGAGGACTTCAGGCCGAGCGCGCCGGTGTCGCCCGCGGCGACGGCGTTGGCCGGGGCCACCGCGCCGCCGAGGGTGACGTTGAGGCCGTCGACCTTGTTCACCAGGTGCGGAGCCCAACCGAGGTTCTCGCCGTTGATCGAGTCGGTGCCGTTGGAGAAGTCCGCCACCTGGCCGCTGAGCGCCCAGCCGGGCGCGCCCGCGCGGGTGTCGGTGACCGTGACGGTCTGGATCGGGCCCGCCGTGGCGAACAGCGTGCTGGCCGAGTTGAGCGCCAGCGGCGGCAGCGCGACGTTGCTGCCCGCCACGCTCAGCACCAGCGCGCCGGGGGCGACGGTGGTGGTGATGTTCTCGGTGCCGGTGCCCGCACCGCCGCCGCCGTTGCCGCCGGGCGCGCTGACGGTGAACGGGACGGCCGCCGAGGTGGAGGCCGCGTAGGCGGTGGCGTCGGTGGGCACGAAGGCGGCCGTGATCGAGTGGTCGCCCTGCGGCAGCGTGCTGGTGGTCAGCGTGGCGGAGCCGCCGTTGAGCGGGGCGCTGCCGATCGCGGTGCCGGTGGTGGTGTCGGTGAAGGTGACGGTGCCGGCGGCGGTGGTCGGGGTGACCGTCGCGTTCAGCGTGACCGGGGAGCCGGCCGGGGCCGAGGAGCCCTGGGTGATGGCCAGCGCGGTCGTGGTGGCCTTCGCGCCGACCGGGCTCACCGTGTAGTCGGTGACGGTGGAGGTGGAGTTGCCGAACGCCGCGTCCGTGGAGGTGAACGCTGCGGTCAGCTGGTGGGCGCCGACGCTGAGCGCCGAGGTGGTGAGCGTCGCGGAGCCGGCGGCGACCGCCACCGGGCTGCCCAGCGCCGTGGTGCCGTCGTAGAACTGGACGTTGCCCGCGGCGGTCGGGGAGACCTGCGCGGTCAGGGTGACCGCCGAGCCCGCGGTGGACGGGCTGGCCGGGGTGACCGAGAGCGTCGTCGTGGTGGCGGCCTGGGTCGGGTTGGTGGAGGTGTACGTGGTGGGGCTGGTGAACCAGATCTTGCCCACGTAGCTGCCGAAGGTCGTGGCGCCGAAGGCGTTGCGGCAGCTGAGGGTGAAGTCGTACTCGCCGGACAGGGCGGTGATGCCGGCCTGCTTGGCGAAGAAGTTCATGGTGTTGTTCAGCGGCACCACGTAGCCGCCGGAGGCGGTCTGCTGGTAGATCGACAGCGGGGAGTTGCCGACGACGTTGGTGCCGGTGGCGGGGAAGCCCTGGCCGGTGACGGACATCAGCAGGTTGGTGCCGCCGGGGCAGGCGCCGTCGGTGGTGAAGCTCATGCCGTCGGTGTCGGCGCCGGAGGCCGGGGTGGCCGTCATGCCGCCGAGGACGGTGTCGGCGTGCGCGGCGCCGGCGGCGAACAGCATGCCGGTGCCGGAGGCCAGCACGGTAGCCGTGACCAGCGCGATGCGCCGGGAGATCGGAGAGGTCGACACAGGAGTACTCGCCTTCGTAGGACGTCGTTCGTCTGCGGTCGTCTGGGGAAGCGGGCGTGCGGAGACGGGGAAGCGGCGGTGCGGCGGCGTCAGTCGGATCAGCTGGTCTTCGAGGTGTCGCCGCAGCTCGGGTCGATGCCGAAGCCGTAGCTGCGGATGATCGACTGCTGCTGGCAGATCAGCGCGCTCGGACCGGCGAAGACGGTGCTCCACGGCGCGGTGCCGACGCTCTGGGTCGGGATCACGTTGTAGACCTCGCGGGTGGCCGCGGAGCCGGTGTTGAGCAGCAGCGACGGGGTGCCGTTGATGCTGCCCAGCACGGCGGAGCCGCGCAGGTCGGCGATGGTGCCCGCGCCCTGGGCGATGAACTGGGCGATGGAGAAGGGCGCGATGGAGCTGTCGTCGAGGACGCGGCCGTCGTGCTCCTCGATCGGCTTGCCGTTCTTGGTGTCGCTGACGCACGGGTACTTGCCGGCCACCACGTCCGCGTCGGCGATGCCGACCGTGGTCTCCCAGAAGGAGCGGGTGCCGGAGCCGGCCTGCGGCAGCAGCGGGTGGACGCTGTAGTTCGGCGCGGTGCCGACGTAGTTGGGGTCGCAGGTGTAGATGCCGTGCAGGTCGGTCAGGGTGAGCGTGCGCGGCAGGACGCTGCCCGGCGTGATCGCGTAGGTGACCGCGTCGACGGCGAAGGGCACGTAGGTGAGGCCGGGGCTGGACGCGGCCAGGTTCAGGCTGGAGGAACGGGAGAACTGCAGGCAGCCGTTGGCCGCGCCGAGCGAGTTGAGCAGCGCGGTGCGACCGGCGCCGGAACCGTTCGGGCGCGCCACGTTCTGGCACGCGGCGGCGGCCTGGGTGGAGATGGTGGTCGACCCGACGGCGTCGTAGGAGCCGATGACCTTGGTGCCGTTGATCGTGATCGCGTTGCCCATGGCGTCCATGACGCCCTGGGTGGTGTCGGAGCCCACGCCCGCGAGCTGACGGTAGGTGGGCGCGCCGACCGGGTCCGCGTGCGCGGTGCCCGCGCCGACGGCGAGGAGCGCGGCGCCGGTGGCGGCGGCGAGGAGCCTGAGCTTGGCACTCATGAGGAGGTTCCCTTTCGACGGTGGTGCGGAGAGGGACGGCCGGGGACTCCGGCCGTCGGCGGTGCAGGTGCGGGGTCCGGCGGTGGTGCGGGTCCGGCGGTGGTGCGGTCGGAACGTGGTCAGCGACGGCGCTCGGGCAGGTAGCGCGACAGGGCCGGTCCGGTGGCGGCGGCGAGGAGTCCCACCAGCAGCAGGACCAGGAGGAGGTACTGGAAGGCGCCGACGGAGGTGCGCGCGGTGCGTGCCGCGTTCTGGACGGCGGGCGAGCTCGGCGCGAGGGTCACCACCTTCGTGCCGGGCGACGCCCCGGAGCCGCCCGCGGAGCCGCCGGACGTCCCTCCGGAGGTGTCGCCGGACGAGCCGCCGATCCCGCCGCCCGCAGCGCCTCCGGAGATGCCGGAGCCGGCCGAGCCCGTGGCGCCCCCCGTACCGTGGGAGCCTCCGGCGCCGGCCGTGGCGCCGGTGCCGCCCGCCGCTCCCCGCCCGCCCGCGCCGGTGGCGATCGCCTGCGCCGCCGTCAGGGCCTGGGCGCGCAGGGTCTGCGGCAAGGGGACGTATCCGTCCCCGAGTTGGCCCGCCTGCACGCCGGGCGTCTGGCCCTGCCCGGCGGAGTAGCGGAGCAGGCCGGCGAAAGCGCCGCGCTCCGTGGCGCTGAGCAGCGAGGGCACGGTGGCCGCGTAGCTGACCATCGTGAGCGGATAGGCGCCGGCGGTCTTGTCGGCGGGCGGCAGCAGCCGCACCCCCGTGGCGCCGACCGGGGTCATCGCCGACTCGGCGGCCTGCATGGCCGCCGCCGTGGGTGCGACGAACTGGCCTGCCCCGTTGCGCAGATCGGCGGTGTCCAGGCCGTAGCGGGCCGCCGTGGCGGTGTCGGTGACGGAGAGGATGCCGATCTGTCCCTGCGGCTGCGGCGGGGCCTTCTTCAGCTGCGGCGGGGTGGCGGTGGCGTCCCAGATGGAGCGGGACAGGGTGTCGCCGCGCGCCGCCGAGCGGGCCGCGTCGTGCATGTCGTTGGCGTAGGGGTGCGCGTCGAGCGTGCACCACGGCGGGCGGTTGTTCGGGTCGTTGGGGAAGGTCTGGCAGTAGGGGTCGCTCTTGGGGAAGTCGTCGCGCGGCAGGTTGAGGGTGCCCGCGGTGTAGTTGGGGTTGACGGTCATCCCCCACGGGTCCTTGGCGCCGGACAGGAACGCCTTCGCGTCCGGGTCCGCGGCGACCCAGGCCCACAGGTGCCTGGCCGCGTCGGACTGGCCGAGCGGCACCAGCATGTCGGCGATCCTGGAGGTGAAGGCCAGCGGCGTGAAGTCCGGATTGAGCGCGAGGAAGTCCGGATCGGTGGTGAGGTCGAGCGCGTTGTTCTGGACGTCGGCGGCGCCGTAACCGACCGCGTACCGGTAGGACTGGGTGAGCAGCTTGGCCACCAGCCGCGGCGTCAGGTTGATCTTCGGGATGCGCTGGCCCTCGCGTTTGCGCACCTCGGGGGGTGCGCTGGCGTAGGACTGGCTCTGCACGTCGAAGGCGATGGCCACCCCGGACAGGGCGACCGGCGCGTAGACCGGCGTGCGACCGGCCGGCAGCTGGTCGGCGGGGACCGGGTCCGCGACGTAGACCAGGCCGGGGTCGGCGTCGTTGACCAGCTTGCCGCGGGCCAGATCGTCGTCGATCTTGGTGTAGCCGAAGATGGAACCGGTCTTCTGGCAGAGCACCGGCTGCCAGCGGGTGACCGCCTCCTGCACCATCTCGGTGCCGTAGGTCAGCCGCTCGGCGCTGCCGATGGGGCAGTTGAGGCCGAGCGGGGCGAAGTGCAGCGGCACCACCATGCGGTAACGCCAGTTGCTCGTCGACAGCGGGGAGGACTGCAGCTGCCCGGAGTTGGAGGTCGGCGGCTTGTCGTCCACGTCCAGCTCGCCGCGCGGAACCGCCACCAGCCAGCAGCGGCGGCCCTCCTTCGGGGGCACCTTGAGGTTGTCGGGCGTCTGACCGCAGCCGAGGCCGGGGGCCTCCATGCCGGTCTCGGTCTCGAAGTAGACCTGGCCGGTACCGTCGGCGCGCGTGGGCGCGTAGGGCACCTCGTTGGTGGAGCCCAGGTCGAAGAACTGGCTGACCGAGCCGTCCTCGGTCACGCCGTTGACGGCGTGGAAGGGGACGTAGACGTTGACGTTGGGCTTGGTCTGCTTGATCGGCTCGCGCTGGTCCACCAGGTTGGCGCCGTAGTTGAGCTGGCGGGAGGGGACCCACGCGCCGCCCCGGCTGTCGCCGCGGTCGGCGCCGTACTGGCACTGGGTGCGGTCGGGGCCGGTGGCGGCGTCCCCCCAGCACTGCATCAGCTCCAGGTAGTCCTGCGCGAAGCTGGACGGATTGGGCAGGGTCGGCTTGCCGCCGGTCCAGCTGACCTTGACCACCTGGTCGACCAGGTCCGTGGTCTGGGCGACCGTCAGCGACAGTCCGGCGAACGGGCCGGTGCCGTGCACGGTGACCGCCGAGCCGGAGGCGGCCGGGCTGACCAGGGTCGGCTTGCCCGGCAGCCGTGCGTCGCTGCTGCCCACGGTGGTGAGCGGGCCGGCGGCGTCGGCCCCACCGCCCGTTACGCCGCCGGCCGAGCCGGACGCCGCGCCGCCGGGGTCGAGCGGCACCGGCTGCCCGGTGACCGGGTCGACCCGTACCGAGGGGCCGGAAGCCGGCAGGGAGACCGAGGCGCTGCCCGCCCCGCCGGACGGTCCCGAGGTGACCACGCCGGCGGCGACGGCGGCGAGCACGGCGCCGACCAGACCGATCCGCAGCGCCCGCGCCGCGGTCCTGGCCCGCGGCCGCACCTCGGTCGGCACGGCGGTGCGGGCTGTGGTGCGGGCGGCGGTGTCGGCGCCACGTCGGATACGGATCATCGCTGGTCCTCCCTGCGGCGGTAGAGCCCACGCGCGATGAGCGGGGGAAGCACGACCACGCCGGCCAGAAGAGCCGCGGCCAGGGCCATCAGCGTGTCCTGGAAGGCGCTGCCGGAGGCGGCGCTGATGGCGACCGGATCGGCGTTGACCTGCACCCCGCCGCCGGAGCCCGAGCCCCCGCTCGACCCGCCGACGAGACCCGGATCGCCGGAGGCGGCCGCGCCGCCGTTGCCGCCGGTCCCTGCCGTCCCGCCCCCGCCGGTTCCGGCAGTGGCCCCGCTCGTGCCACCGGACCCGCTGCTGCCGCCGGCCCCGCCGGTACCCGAGCCGCCCGCAGCGCCGCCCCCGCCCGAACCCCCGGAACCCGCACCCCCGTTGCCGCCGGCCCCGCCGGTGCCGGTGGTGCACTGGCCGGTGTTCCCCTGCTTGTCGCAGGCGGGCGGATACGGTGCGGTCTTGGCCAGGGTGTTGGTGCCGTTGGAGGAGAAGGTCGGGTTGTTGCAGTCCTTGATGGTGATGTTCTGCGCCTGCACGCCCGGCACCCGGCGGATCTGGGTCAGGCCCGCCTGCACCAGGTTGATCGGCAGCGGCGAGTAGCCCAGCGCGGGCGCCTGCTGCTGCCCCTGGCACAGGAAGTAGTAGGCGAAGGCGCCCAGCGTGCGGCCCTTGTCCTGGTTGAAGCCGTTCTCCAGGGCGGTCGGCAGGATCATGTAGCTGTAGCTGGAGAGCGGGTAGGTGCGCGGGTCGGTGCTGTCGTAGACGCCGGTGAGCTTCTGCGTCAGGTCGCCGTTGATCTGCGCCGAGGTCAGCCCGACCGCGACCGCGGCCGCGGTCGGTTCGACGTAGTAGTGCGCGGCGTTGAGCATCTTGGCCACCGGGAACCCGGTGTTGAGCGCGTAGGAGTACTCGACGTAGGTGATCGAGCCCTCGTTCTGGTCCTGGGCGACGAAGCCGGAGACGCCCTGGGAGCCGCTCAGTGCGATGAAGCCCGAGCCGTTCACGACCGGGAAGAAGGAGGTGATCCCGCACGGCGCGCTGCGGCCCGCCTTGACGCAGTAGGCGTCCCACTTGCTCTGCTCGCGCTGGCTCAGCCAGGTGGAGAGCTGGGCGGTGGTGCCCGAGCCGTCGGAGCGGACCACCGGCACGATCTGACGGGCGGGCAGGTTCAGCCCCGGATTGTCGACGGCGATCGCCGGGTCGTTCCAGTGGGTGATGGTGCCCGTGAAGATCCCGGCGATGGTGTCGCCGGAGAGCCGCAGGTCGTTCACCCGATGCCCGTTGATCTTCAGGTTGTACATGAACGCGGTGCCGCCCGCGACGATGGGCATGTAGGCGAACCTGCGCGACGGCGGGGCCTCGTAGACGCCCTGGTCGGTCACCCCGTACGGGATCTCGGAGACCGCGAAGTCGACGGCTCCGTTCTTGAACTTGGAGCGGCCGTCGGAGGAGCCGGTGGCGTCGAAGTTGATCTGCATGCCGTACTGCTTGACGTTGGTGGCCCAGGCGTCCATGGCATTGCTGCTCCAGGTGGAGCCGGCGCCGGAGATCGGCACGAAGCTGCTGGCCAGGGCCTTCGGCGCGGCGACGACGAGCATCAGCAGCGCGAGCACGGTGAGCGTCGCGGCGGGGGCGGCGCCCTGGCGCAGGCGGGCGAGGAGTCGGCGTCGCACGCCGCGGTCCTTCCTGTCGGGTACGGGTGGGGGGCCCAGCCGGGCGAAGCGGGCGGCCAGGCGGGCGGAGGCGGCGATCCTGCGGCGCTGCTGACCTGCGGTCAGCACGCCGGCCGGTCGGCCGCCGACGATGCGGGCCAGGAGGAAGAGCAGGACCACGACGACCAGCAGCACCGCCGCCGCGCCGAACCCGCGGGTGATCTGCGCCTTGGAGGGAAGCCGCACCAGGGTGAAGACCAGCAGCGGCAGCGACACCTGCGGCCCCTCGAAGGGGTTCGCGTTGAAGGCCTTGTTGTATCCGGCGGTCAGCAGCACCGGCGAGGTCTCGCCGATCCCCCGGGCGGTGCCCAGGATCACCGCGGTCATCAGGCCCGAGCGGGCGGTCGGCAGCACCACCCGCAAGGTGGTGCGGATGCGGCTCGCGCCCAGCGCGTAGGAGGCCTCCTTGAGCGAGGCGGGCACCAGCCGCAGGACCACGTCCGCGGCCCGGATGATGATCGGCAGCATCATCACCGACAGCGCGCAGCCCGCTGCGAAGCCGCTGCGCCCCCAGCCGAGCACCAGCACGAAGACCGCGTAGATGAAGAGTCCGGCCAGCACCGAGGGCAGCGCCGTCATCGCCTCGACCAGGGTGCGCACGAAGCGGGCGAACGCCCCCGGCACCTCCAGCAGGAAGACGGCCGTGGCGATGCCGAGCGGGACCGTGATGACCAGCGCGATGCCGATCTGCTCCAGCGAGCCGACGACGGCGTGCAGCGCGCCTCCCGTGGTCAGCGGGGTGAGCGAGTCGGCCGAGGACATGTCCTGGGTGTAGAAGTTGGCGTGCCTCAGCGCCCCGGCGCTGCGGAAGGCGGTGTAGCCGATGATCAGCGCGAGCGCCACCAGCACCAGTGCGGCCACGCTGTGCACCACGGCGGCCGCGAGCCGGTCGCGGACCGCCAGCCCGTTCTCGTCCTGGGCCACCAGCAGCGCGTACAGGCCCAGGAAGCAGAGCCAGACGGTGACGGCGAAGCCGAGTGCGCCGTTGAACGGCAGCAGGTAGCGGAAGAGCAGCGTGGTCAGCCCGAACGCGCCCGCCAGCGCTCCGGCCACGGCGTACAGGTCGCGCGGCTTCAGGGCGCCGGGGTTGCGGCGCTGCTGGGCGACGCCGGGCGGAAGCGGGGCCCGGACGACCACGGTGGTGCCGGGTTCGGCGGTCGCCGTCGGCGCGGCGGGCCCGGGTCGGGCGAGGGCGCGCCGGGCAGCGGGGCGGGCGTGGCGGAGGTGGTCACGAGGCGGCTCCGGAGCGACTGCGGGCGACCACGGCGGACGCGGCGAAGTTGACCACCAGGGTCATCAGGAAGAGGGCCAGCCCCGCGGCCATCAGGGCGGAGATGCCGAACGGCGAGGAGTCCCCGTAGTGCAGGGCGATCAGTGCGGAGACGGTGCTCGCGCCGCTCTGCAGCACATGCGGCTGGATGGCGAAGACCATCGAGATGATCATGTAGACGGTGATGGTCTCGCCGAGCGCCCGGCCCAGGCCGAGCATCGTGCCGCCGATGATTCCGCCGCGCCCGTACGGCAGCACGACCGACCTGATCACTCCCCAGCGGGTCGCGCCGAGCGCGTAGGCGCCCTCACGCTCCCCCTGCGGCGCCTGGCCGAAGACCTCGCGCATCACCGAGCACATGATCGGCGTGATCATGAAGCCGACCACGGTGCCCGCGATGAAGGTCGAGGAGGTGTACGCCGCGACCGGGGCGAGCGGGTCGTGCGGGTCGACGCCGTCGACCTTGAAGAGCGGGATCCAGCCCAGGTAGGTGGAGATCCACCGGGCCAGACCGGTCATCCGCTGCTCCAGGAAGAAGAAGCCCCAGAGGCCGTAGACCACGCTGGGCACCGCGGCCATCAGGTCCACGGCGGTGATCAGCCACTGCCGCAGTCCCCTCGGCGCGTACTCGGAGATGTACAGCGCGGCACAGAGGGCCATCGGCAGGGCCAGCGAGACCGCCAGCACGCCGACCAGGATCGTGCCGACCAGCACGGCCGCGATGCCGAAGTGGCCGCGGCCGGCGTCCGGCTCCCAGTTCTGCGTCGTCAGGAAGGCGAAGCCGCCCACCCTGAGCGCGTGCGCGGCCTGGTACGCGAGGAAGGTGCCGATGGCCAGCATCACCGCGAGCACCAGCGCGCCCGAGGTGCGGAGGCCGCCGCGGAAGAGCCGGTCGGACAGGCCCGTCCCGGCCGGGGGTCGCACCGGTCGCTGCGGGTTCCCGGCCGGGCCGGGGCTCGTGGGTCGCATGTCGCCGCTCATCGGTTCACCGCCGGTCGGGCCAGGTCGCCCGGCGGCCGGCCACCGTGGCGCACGGACCGCCGCTGTTCCGGCAGTTCGCCGGGGCGCGCGCCGGCGGCCGGCACGCCCGCGAGGAAGTGGGCCAGGTTGTAGCGGCACTCGCGGAGGCGGTGGTACGCCCGGCCGGACCTGGCCGCCTCCGCTCCGTCGAGGTCGAGCCGCCAGCGCCAGAGCGCGTCCTGGCGGACCGCGTAGACCACGGGGACCGCGCGTTCGAGGTTGTCGCCCAGCCGGGCGACGGCCTGCTCGCAGGCCTCCCGGTGCGGGAAGAACCCGGCGCTGCGGCCGAGTTCGCGGTTGTTCGCGCCGACCAGGCGCCAGCCGAACCACGCGGACTCCCCGCCACCGTCCCGGTCCGTCCCGGTGACGATGAGGAATCTGGCTCTGCCCACCGTGCCCCTCCTCCCGCACTGGCCGCGTTCGGCCGAGGGAGACGGTCCGGCTTCCAGGCGGATTCACAGACACGGGCCAGGGAACGCCGGACATGGACACGGTGAACGCAGAGCGTCCGAGGTGTCAGGAAGTTGTGTACACGCGGATGGCATGTCAACTCCGTTGACGATCGATCGGAACCTGCTGTGACCTCAGCCTTCCGCTGTGTCACAGCTCTGCCGCGAATCCTCAAGATCGCCGCAACTATGGTGTGCCTGTCCGGGCGGGCGGCCATACTGCTTGCGACGAAAACTCGAGGGGGAAGGGGGCGCGCGGCGTGGCGACATCGCTACAGGAGCGTCCGAAGGGAGCACGGCCGGCCAGAGAGCGGGCAGTCGCCGCGTTGGCGGGCACTCCACCGCGCAGACTGCGGACCGGGGCGACGCTGCTGGCGCTGCTGGCCCTGCTGTTCGGGGCGTTGACGGCCTGGCAGGTGAGCTCGCGGTCGACGGCGGCCGACAACGTGGTCAACCACAGTCAACCGCTGAGCGACGACGCGGCCCAGATCTTCCGTTCCCTCGCCGACGCGGACACCACCGCCGCCACCGGATTCCTCCAGGCCGGCAACGAGACCGCCGCGGTCCGCGCCCAGTACGCGAACGACATCGCCACCGCCTCCCGGCTGCTGGCCCAGGCCGCCGCGCAGACCGGTCCCGGCGACCCCGGCCAGGCCTCGATCCAGCTGCTCAACAGCCAGCTCCCGGTCTACGCGGGGCTGGTGGAGACCGCCAAGGCCGACGACCGGCAGCGACTGCCGCTCGGCGGCGCCTACCTGCGGTACGCCTCCGGGCAGCTGCAGAACCAGATGCTGACCGAGGCGCAGAGCCTCTACCAGGCGGAGACCAAGCGCCTGCACGACGACTACGCCGCCGCAGGCTCGCTGCCCTGGGCCGCGCTCGGGCTCGGGCTGGTGCTGCTGGCCGCGCTGGTCCGGATGCAGCTGCGGCTGTTCAGGAGGACCAACCGGGTGTTCAACCCGGGCCTGGTCCTCGCCACCGTCTGCGCGACGGTCGCGCTGCTGTGGCTGGCGGTCGGCCAGAGCGTCGCCGCCTCCTACCTGTCGGACAGCGACACGCGCGGGGCCACCCCGCTGCAGGTGCTCAACCAGGCCGGCATCGAGGCGCTGAAGTGCCGCGCCGCGGAGAACCTCAACCTGGTCGCGCGCGGTTCGACCACCACCTACGAACAGAACTGGGACGCCGAGAGCGCGGTGCTGGCCGGCACGTCCGGCTACCTGCCCCAGGCGCAGCACATGACCTCGGACGACGCCACCGCGCAGCGCGCGATCGGCGCGGCGCTCACCTCCTGGCACGACTGGCAGTCCAGGCACGACACCGCCCGTGGCGCCAACCAGGGCGGCGACTACCAGACCGCCCTGAACGACACCATCGGCAGCGGCGGGAGCACCATCAACGCCGCCTTCACCACGCTCGAGACCAGCCTCAACGCCGCGGCCGTCCACGAGCAGGCGCAGTTCCGCAGCCTCGCCGACAGCGGTCGCGGCGCGACCTCGCTGCTGGCGCCGGGCGCGGGCCTGCTGGCCGTGCTCGCCGCGGCGGGCGCCGTGGTCGGCATCAACCGACGCGTGGCCGAGTACCGGTAAGGGGGAGAGCAGAGATGACGACAGGCAACTGGCTGCGCCGCCCGGGCGTCTGGGCCGTGACGGCCGCGCTGCTGCTGGGCGGGTTCGCGTTCGCCGGCAGTTCGGCGGCCGAGACCGGGACCGGGCGGGTGACCGCGGACGCGCCGCTGCAGATCAAGCTCGCCCCCGGCGACTCGAACTGCGACAAGCAGGCGACCGTGCCGCCCAGCACCGACGACAGCGGGGTGGACGTCCAGCGGATCAGGAGCCGCGGCAAGCTGATCGCGGGCATCGACACCAACAGCTACCAGTGGGGCTTCCGTGACCCCAACACCGGCGAGCTGCAGGGCTTCGACATCGATCTGGTGCGCGCGCTCGCACAGTCCATCCTGGGCAGCCGCGACGACGTCGAGTTCCTCGCGGTGCCGACCGACCAGCGGATCCCCGCCCTGCAGAGCGGCCTGGTCGACGTGGTGGTGCGCACCTTCACCATCACCTGCGACCGGGAGAAGTCCGTCTCGTTCTCGGCCCCGTACTACACGACGGGCCAGCAGGTGCTGGTCCCCGGCAACTCCGAGGTCACCGGCCTGAACGACACGATCAAGGGCAGGCGGATCTGCACCGCCAAGGGGTCGACCGCCGAGGAGCAGTTGCAGGGCAGCCCCTACAAGTCCCAGGAGGTCGCGGTCGCCAACCAGCTGGACTGCCTGGTGCTGATGCAGCTGGGACAGGTCGACGCCACCATCACCGACGGCGCGCTGGCCGCGGGCCAGAAGGCACAGGACGAGTCCGTCAAGCTGGTCGGTCCCGAGCTGGACAGCGAGTACTACGGCATCGCGGTCAAGCTCGGCTCGCGCGACCTGGTCGCGCGGATCAACGCCGTGCTGCAGCGCTACGAGAGCGACGGCGGCTGGCAGTCCAGCTACCAGACCTGGATCTACGGCGTCACCAAGCGGGCCGGCAGCCCGCCGTCGGCGCACTACACGGCCTGACACCGAGCACGCCGGTCGGACCCCGTCAGGGAACCGACAAGGTGTGGCCCCGCATCCCCCCGGAGCGATCGGGATCTGACAATCTGACCACGGCACGACCTTCAGGGAGACAAGCAAGCATGGCGTTGACCGGACCCGGCGGTCCCGTGATGACCCGCGAGGAGGTGGACCGCGCACTCGCCCGCCTCGGCACCGAGCGCGAGGCCGTCGAAGCCTCCCTGCTGGCGTTGCAGGACCACCCCGGCCGACGCCTGCTGGAGGGCGCGGAGCTGACCGGCCGCACCCGCGAGCGCTGGTCCGCGGCCGAGCCCGGCCTCCAGCTGCTCTGGACGCTGTTCGACACCTACGCGGAGGCGCTGGCCGCCGCCCGCGCGGTGCGTTCCCGGCGCAGCCGGCCCAGCCAGTCCGAGCTGATCGAGCTGACCGAGCTGCTGCGGGGCAGCGGGGTCACCATCTCCGGCAGCCAACTCCCCGAGGCCTCCCACTCGCTGACCGGCGGCGCCCGGCTCAGCCAGCAGTTCAGCCTGACCGAGCTGGTCGAGCGGATGAACGACTGGTACAGCCGGATCATCGAGATCGCCTCGGCCGCCGACGCGGTCTGGTCCGCGCTGCCGGCCAGGATCGACCTGCTGCTGGCCGAGCTCGGCCGGGTCCACGCGCTGGCCCGCTCGGTCGGCGTCCACCCGGGCGAGCATCCGGCGGGCGACGCGCTGCAGGAGATGGGCAAGGAACTCGCCTCGCTGCGCAGCGAGGTCGTCTCCGATCCGCTCGCCTTCTGGACCCCGCGCCCGGCCGGCGCCGCGCCCCACGGCCGCGCCCCGGTCGGCGGCACGGTCGAGACCGGCCGCTACGACCGGGCCGCCAGGACGGTCGACGACATCCGGCTGGAGCTCACCGACCTGCTGCGGCTGCGCGACGACGCCGACGAGCGGCTGGAGCGCGTCGGCGAGACGCTGGCCCGCGCGGACGCCACCCTGGCCGAGGCGCGCCGGGCGCGCGGCGAGGTGCTGGCGAAGATCGCCGCGACCGAGGTGCCGACCGTGCCGGGCCCGGCCAGCGCCATGCGCGAACGGCTGGCCCAGGCGGACCAGTTGCGGGCCCACGGCCAGTGGCACCGGCTGGCTCCGCTGCTGGACACCCTGGAGGCGGCCTCGCTGCGCGAGCTGGAGCGGGCCAGGGAGTCGCTGACCGCGGTCACCGCGCCGCTCGCGGTCCGCGCGGAACTGCGCGGGCGGCTGGACGCGTACAAGGCGATGGCGGCGCGACTCGGCGTCGCCGAGGACCCGGAACTGATCGAACGCTACGACCAGGCCCGGCGGATGCTCTGGAGCGCCCCCTGCGACCTGCGCGCCGCCGACTACGCGGTCCAGCGCTACCAGCAGGGGCTCCGCGCCGTTCAACAGCACGCGGCCCCGCCCGGGCCACGTGACGGACGGCCCTACGGTGCCTGACGGCCAACTGGGGGAAGCATCATGACAGACGGACAGCTCAGGCAGACCGGACAGAGCAGGCGAGCGAAGCAGCTCGGGCAGACGACTTTTGCGGCACCGGCCGCAGGGGGATGGCGGGGATGAACGCGGTACCGTGCACACGGCCGGACTGCACCGGCACGGGAGTGATCGACGAGGACGGCTACTGCACCGAGTGCGGGCTCGCCCCGCTCCCGGTCGCGACCGGGGTCGGCGCGCGCGGCGGGGCATCCGCTCCGGCCGTGGCGACCCCGGCGGCGGTTCCGACGGGGCCGGGCGCGCCCTGCGTCCGCCCCGACTGCACCGGGACGGGCGTCATCGACGCCGACGGCTACTGCACCGAGTGCGGGCTCGCCCCGCTCCCGGCGACCGCGGCCTCCTCCATCCCCGCGCAGTCCTCGGGAGTGACCCGCAGCAGCTCGACCTCCCGCAGCTCGCGCAGTTCCCGTTCGCTGTCCGGCCGTTCGCGGACCGGGCGGACCGGGCGCAGCACCTCCGTCTCGGTGCGCAGCACCCGCACCAGCAGCCAGGGCACCCGCGGCCAGCTCGGCGCCGGACTGGTCACCGTGCCGCCGATCCCGCGGCCCGACCCGCGCGCGGCGGTGCTGGCCAACCCCGAGGTGCCCGAGCGCAAGCGCTTCTGCAGCAAGTGCGAGTCGCCCGTCGGGCGTTCCCGCAACGGTGCGCCCGGGCGCACCGAGGGCTTCTGCAGCAAGTGCGGCACCGAGTACTCCTTCACCCCCAAGCTCTTCCCCGGCGATGTGGTCGGCGGCCAGTACGAGGTGGTCGGCTGCCTCGCCCACGGCGGTCTGGGCTGGATCTACCTGGGCATCGACCGGCGTGTCAACGACAAGTGGGTCGTGCTGAAGGGCCTGCTGGACACCGGTGACGAGGAGGCGCTTGCGGTCGCCATCGCCGAGCGCCGCTACCTGGCCGAGGTCGACCACCCCAACATCGTCCGCATCATCAACTTCGTCGAGCACCCCGACGCGCGCAAGGGCACCCGTGACGGCTACATCGTCATGGACTACGTGGGCGGCAAGTCCCTCAAGGACATCGCCGACGCCCGGCGCACACCCGACGGCCGTCGCGACCCGCTGCCGGTCGAGCAGGCCATCGCCTACGCGCTGGAGGCCCTCCCCGCCCTCGGCTACCTGCACAGCAGAGGCCTGATCTACTGCGACTTCAAGCTGGACAACGTGATCCAGTCCGAGGACCAGCTGAAGATCATCGACATGGGCGCGGTGCGCCGCCAGGACGACGACGGCGCGATCTACGGCACCATCGGCTACCAGGCCCCCGAGATCGCCACCGACGGCGTCTCCCCCGCCTCCGACCTCTACACGGTCGCACGGGCGCTCGCGGTGATGAGCTTCGACTTCCAGGGCTTCTCCACGGTCTACCGGGACACGCTGCCCGGCCCGGAGGAGGTCGAGGTCTTCGACCGCTACGAGTCCTTCTACCGGCTGCTGGTGCGGGCGACGGACGCCGACCCCGGACGCCGCTTCGCCTCCGCGCAGGAGATGGCGGAACAGCTGACCGGCGTGCTGCGGGAGGTGCTGGCCCTTCAGGACCAGCGCCCGCGCCCCGCGCTGTCGACCCTGTTCGGGCCCGAACTGCGGGTCGTGGACACCGATCTGGTCCACGCCGAGCTGGAGGAGCCGCCCGCGTCCGTGCGCGGTCGTAGGGCGCAGCCCGCCGTTCCCGTCGCCGTGCCGGTCGCGGGCCCGCCGCAGACGCTCGCGGCCGGGCTGGTCGCCGCGCCGAGGGTGCTGCCGCTGGACACCAGGGCGGCGGCGCTGGCCCTGCCGGTCCCGCGGATCGACCCGGGCGACCCGAACGCCGGCTTCCTCGCCTCGCTGATGGCGACGGCGCCCGAGGAGGTGCTGACGGCGCTGCAGACCGCGCCGGTCAACTCCGTCGAGCTGCGGCTGCGCGGCCTGCGCGCGGTGATCGAGCAGGGCGGACTGACGGCGGTGCAGGCGGCGCTGAACGAGCTGAGCGCGGACTTCCCCGACGACTGGCGGGTGGTCTGGTACCGCGGCCTGGCGGCGCTGGTCGCCTCGGCGCAGCCAGGCGGCCCCGAGGCGCGGGCGGCGCTGTCCGCCGCGGCCGAGGCCTTCGACGCGGTCTACGACGCGTTCCCCGGCGAGGCGGCCCCGAAGCTGGCCCTCGGGGTCTGCGCGGAGGCGCTGGGCGAGCGGGAGGACGCGGCCGAGTTCTACCGGCTGGTCTGGACGACGGACCGGGCCTACGTGAGCGCGGCGTTCGGGCTGGCCCGGGTGCTGCTCGCCTCAGGCGACCGGCCGGGCGCGGTGGCGGCGCTGGAGTCCGTGCCCGAGGCCTCGACGCACTACGTCGCGGCGCGGGTCGCGGCGGTCCGCGCGCGGCTGCGCGAACGCGCCGCGCAGGAGCCGCTCCGCGCGGACCTCGACGCGTCCTCACGCCAGCTGGACGGCCTCGGCCTGGACGCGCGACGCCGGGAGGAGCTCTCGGTCGAGGTCCTCGGCAAGGCCCTCGGCTGGGTCCTCGCCGGCCGCCCGGACGTCACGGCGCCGGCGGGAGCGCCGCTGACCCTGCTGGGTCACTCGGCGGAGGAGCGCGACCTGCGGTTCGCCCTTGAGGCGTCCTACCGCGTGCTCGCGCGACTGGCGGACAGTACCGAACAGCGAATCGCATGGGTCGAGCGGGCCAACCGCACGCGCCCCAAGACCTGGGTGTGATCGAGAGCATGGACCAACTGACCCTTTCCTGCCCCAACTGCGCCCAGCCGGTCGCAGAGGCGGACCGTTACTGCGAGGAATGCGGCATCGACCTCGCCGCCGCCCGCGCCGCCACCCCCGACCCCCGCGCCGGCCTCCCCCCGATCCCGGCCACCCGCCCGGCCGAACCGGAACCCACGGGCTTCGCCGAGAACGCCGGCGGCACCGGCTGGCCGGCCGCCACCGCCACCCCCGCGGGGGCAGCCCGCACGAGCGCGGCCGAGGGCGGGAGCCCGGCGGCGCCCGCGGGCGGACACCCGCTCGGCGGCGCTGCCGCGGCTGAGTGGCCCGGGGACGCGAGCCGGACCGGCGGGGTGGCCTTCGCCGAAGGCGAGGCCGGAACCGGACGGCCGGTCGTGGCCGAGGCCGGCATCCCGGCTGCGTCCTCAGGCAGGCACCCGCTCGGCGGCGCTGCCGCGGCTGAGTGGCCCGGTGGCGAAGGCGCGCACGGCGGGCAGGCGGGGGACGCGAGCCGGACCGGCGGGGTGGCCTTGGGCGCGGGCGATGCCGGCGGCCAGGCGGCGCCCACCGCCGCGCATCCGCTCGGCGGGGGTGGGTGGCCGAGTGGCGACACGGCGGGGGCTGCGGCGGGGTCCGGGATGACCGGGGACTTCGTGTTGGCGGCGCCGGTGCTCGTCAGTGAGGACGAGGGCGCGGAGGAGGGGCCGCGCTGTGTCGGGTGCGGGGCCCAGCGGATCGACACCGACGGGTACTGCGAGGTCTGCGGCCGAGCACAGCCGCGGCCGAGGGACCATCAGGAGCGGGCGCTCGCGGGCGTCTGCGGGGTGAGCGACCGCGGGCACCGGCACCACAGGAACGAGGACGCCTTCGCCGTCGCCGCGACCTCGCGGCCCGGCGGCGCGCCCGCCGTCGTCGCGGTCGTCTGCGACGGCGTCTCCTCCGCCACCCGCCCCGACGAGGCCTCCCAGGCCGCCGCCGACTCCGCCAGCGAGTCGCTGCTTGAGCAGTTGGAGTCGGGCGAGGCGCTGGAGACGGCCATGGAGAAGGCCATCCTCGCCGCCGCCGCCCGCGTCGACGCGCTCGCGGACGAGTTCGAGCGCGAGCCCAGCCGCAACTCCCCCGCCTGCACCATCGTCAGCGCCGTCGTCGCCGAGGGCCGGGTCACCGTCGGCTGGGTCGGCGACAGCCGGGCCTACTGGATGCCCGACGACCGCAGCGGCGCGACCCGGCTGACCGTCGACGACTCCTGGGCGACCAGGATGGTCGAGGCCGGACTGATGTCGGAGGCCGAGGCCTTCGCCGACCCCCGCGCCCACGCGATCACCGGCTGGCTCGGCGCCGACGCGATCGAGGTCGAGCCGCACACCGTCAGCTTCGTGCCCGAGAGCACCGGCGCCGTCCTGATCTGCACCGACGGTCTGTGGAACTACCTGGAGGCCGCCGCCGACCTCGCCGCCGTCGTGCCGGCCGACGCCCGCACCCGTCCGCTGCAGGCGGCGCAGACGCTGGTGCGCTACGCCTGCGACCGCGGCGGCCACGACAACATCACCGTCGCCCTGCTGCCCATCGACCGCGTCGAAGGCGTCGACGCCTCGGAGCCGGACCACCCGGCGACCCTGGCGGTCGGGACGCTCGATTCACCCACCATTCAGCTACGCGAGGGGGAGAGCTGACACCATGGCCAGGCTCACCAAGTCCAACTTCCCGCAGTTCTCGGTCGACATCTTCCAGAACGCGTACCTCGCCCAGGGGGCGAGCGAGGTCAACGCGATCGTGACGGTCACCTCGACCGGCGGCGGCACCGGCGCCTCGGTCTCGGCCGCCGGCAGCCCCGCCGGCTTCGGCCTCGCCGACGGCCCGGACGCCGCCGTGGTCATCGCGGTCGACTGCTCCGGCTCGATGGACTACCCGCCCACCAAGATCCGCAACGCCCGCGAGGCCACCGCCGTCGCCATCGACTCGGTGCGCGACGGCGTGGCCTTCGCCGTCGTCGCCGGCACGCACGAGGCCAAGGAGGTCTACCCCGGCGGCGGGCAGCTGGCCGTCTCCGGCCCCGGGACCCGCGAGGAGGCCAAGCAGTCGCTGCGTCGGCTCACCCCGGGCGGCGGCACCGCGATCGGCACCTGGCTGACCAAGGCCGACCAGGTCTTCTCGACCCGGCCGGACATCACCATCCGTCACGCGATCCTGCTCACCGACGGCCGCAACGAGCACGAGAAGCCGGAGCAGCTGCAGCGCACCCTCGACCACGTGCAGGGCCGCTTCACCGCGGACTGCCGCGGCGTCGGGACCGACTGGGAGGTCGCCGAGCTGCGCCGGATCTCCTCGGTCCTGCTCGGCACCGTCGACATCGTCGCCGACCCCTCCGGTCTCGCCGACGACTTCCGGGCCATGATGGAGAACGCGATGGGCAAGGAGGTCGCCGACGTCGCCCTGCGGGTCTGGACCCCGGCCAACGCCCGGGTGAAGTTCGTCAAGCAGGTCGCGCCGGCCGTCGAGGACCTCACCGCCCGCCGCAAGGACTCGGGACCGCGGGCCGGCGACTACCCGACCGGCTCCTGGGGCGAGGAGAGCCGGGACTACCACGTCTGCATCGAGGTGCCCCCGGCCGGCGTCGGCGACGAGATGCTGGCCGGCCGGATCAGCCTGGTCGTCCCGCAGCCCGACGGCAGCAGCGAGGTACTCTCGCAAGGCCTGGTCAAGGCGGTCTGGACGGACGACCTGAACGCCTCCACGAAGATCAACCCCCAGGTCGCGCACTACACCGGCCAGGCGGAACTGGCCGGCGCGATCCAGGAGGGGTTGGACGCGCACCGACGCGGGGACCTGGACAATGCCACCGCCAAGCTCGGCAAGGCGGTCCAGCTGGCCGCCGCGTCGGGCAACGAGGACACCTTCAGGCTGCTCTCGAAGGTGGTCGACGTGGTGGACGCGCGGGAAGGTACGGTTCGCTTCCGCAAGAATGTGTCCGAAGAGGACTCGATGACACTCGAGACCCGATCGACCAAGACCGTCAGGGTGAAGAAGTAGCGGCGTCTTCGCCCGACCGCGACCGCCGCCGAGCACCACCAGAGGGGGGCTCCACAATGCCGATCTGCCCGCACGGACACAACTCGCAGACGACCGACTACTGCGACTACTGCGGCACGCCGATCACCGGTCAGCCGGCCATGCCGCCGCAGCCGATGCACGGCGGGCAGCCGGCCCAGTCCATGGCGACGACGGGGCTGCCGGTCTGTCCGATCTGCGCGACGCCGCGCACCGGCCGCTACTGCGAGGAGTGCGGCTACGACTGGGAGCTCGCCCCGCAGCAGCCCCACGCGGCCGCTCCACCGCAGCCGACGCCGCAGCCGCTGTCCCAGCCCATGGCGCCGCCGATGTCGCCGATGTCACCGCCCCCGTCGGCGGGCGGCTACTCGGGCTATGTGACGGGCGACACCAACGGCGGCAACACCGAGTACATGATCGCTCCGCCCAGCCCGCTGCCCGGGTCGAACGTCGGCATGGACCCCGACCCGTTCCAGCAGCAGGGCATGGGCCACCAGGGCATGGGCGGCGGATACGCGCAGCCGGATCCGTACGGGCAGCAGCCCTTCGGCCAGCAGCCGTACGGCCAGCAGCCGCAGCCGCCCGCCCCGGCGTACCGCGGCACCTGGATCGCGGTGGTCAGCGCCGACCGCACGTACTTCCAGGACATGATGACCCGCAGCGGACCGGAGGCCGCGGGCCTCTACTTCCCGCCGTACTCCCCGGAGCGGCGGGTGCCGATGACCGGGCAGGGCCAGCTCAGAATCGGCCGCCGCAGCCACCAGCGCGGCACCGTCCCCGAGATCGACCTGTCCATCGCCCCCGAGGATCCCGGCGCCTCGCACAACCACGCGCTGCTCCAGGAGCAGCCGGACGGCAGCTGGGTGGTCATCGACCAGGACTCCACCAACGGCACGACGCTCAACGGCGCGGAGGACCCGCTGCCGAAGTTCGTCCCGGTGGAGCTGAAGGACGGCGACCGGATCCACGTCGGAGCCTGGACCACGATCACCGTCCACTGCGCCTGACCTCGGGCCGCACCGGCGGGCGTCGGACCACGGGATCTCCCGACGGCCGCGCCCGCCGGTCTGAGAGGATGGTCGCGTGGACCAGATCAGGCGAGGAACCTTGCAGACCGAGACCTTCTACGAGCAGGTCGGCGGCGAGCCGACCTTCCGACGCCTGGTCCACCGCTTCTACGCGGGCGTCGCCGAGGACCCGCTGCTGCGCCCGATGTACCCGGAGCAGGACCTCGGGCCCGCCGAGGAGCGGCTGGTCCTCTTCCTGATGCAGTACTGGGGCGGCCCGCGCACGTACAGTGACGAGCGCGGCCATCCGCGGCTGCGGATGCGGCACGCGCCGTTCGTCGTCGACCGCGCCGCGCACGACGCCTGGCTGCGGCACATGCGGACCGCCGTCACCGAGCTCGAGCTGGGCGAGGAGCACGAGCGGCAGCTCTGGGACTACCTCGTCTACGCCGCCGAGTCGATGATCAATTCGCCCGGATAGGGGCGTAGGACCGCACTTCGGGCAGCCGTCGGTAACAAGCACGGGGCCATTTCCTTCACCCTCTTCCGTCACCACTCGCGCGGATGACAGCATCGTCCGCGAACGGCATGGGCGACGGGGGTCGGGGGTCCGCGGGTGGGTGGCTTTGTTCTGCTGCGGCTGCGCGCCCACCGGCTGCTGGTGCTGGCAGCCGTCTGCACCATGGTGCTCACCACCGCCGCGCTCACCGCGCTGGCCGGCTACGGCAACGCGGTCGACGACGCGGGCATCAGACACGCGCTGCAGGTGGCGGACCGGTCGGCCACGCCGCTGCTGCTGAGCGAGTTCGCCCCGCGCACCCAGGACAACGGCAGGACCACCGCGCTGTCCGCGGCCCACCGTGCCTTTCCCGGGCTCCCGGTCAGCCTCGACACGCTCTCGCGTTCGGACTCGCTCGGCCTGCCGCTCCGGCCCGGCCAGGCGGCGGACAACGCCGACCTGGTCACGGTGGCCGACCTGGACCGCTCCCGGCTGCGGCTGATCGCCGGTCAGTGGCCGAGCGGCAGCGCGGTCGACGGGGTCCTCGACGCCGCCGTCCCCGTCACAGCCGCCGCACGCTTCGAAGCCGCGAACCAGTCCGCGGCCGCGGCCGCCGTCGGGACCCGGGTCCACGTCACCGACCGCTTCACCCACGGAGCGCTCACCCTCCACATCGTCGGCGTCTACACCCCGACGGACATCACCGACCCCTACTGGCGGCTGGACCCCCTCGGCGGGCACGGGCGGCAGGCGGGCACCGCGTACGTCAGCGCCGTCTACGGGCCGCTGCTCGTCGACGACCGGGCCTTCTCCGCGCAGTCGGTCGCCCAGAGCTCCGTCGCCTACGCCGCTCTCGCCGACTTCCGCCACATCCGGGCCGACCAGCTCGACGCCCTCGCCCGGGCGACCCGCGGCGTCGTCGGCGTCGGGCCCTCGCCGGGGCACGTGGGCCCGTTCTCGGCACAGAGCCAGCTACAGGGCCTGATCTCCACCCTGCAGCGCTCGATGCTGGTGGCCAGGTCGACGCTGCTCGTCGTCGGACTCCAGCTCGTCCTGCTGGCCGCCATGACGCTGCTGCTGGCCGCCAGGCTCCTGGCCGAGGAGCGGGACGCGGAGAACATGCTGCTGCGGGCGCGCGGCGCCACGCCCCGACGGATCATCAGGCTCGCCGCCACCGAGGGGCTGCTGCTGGCCCTGCCCGGCGCCGCGCTGGCGCCCCTGCTGTCCGGACCGCTGCTGCGGCTGCTGGGTTCCTTCGGCCCGCTGCACCGGGCCGGGCTCAGCCTCGACACCGGCCCGACGGCGACCTCCTGGGCCGCCGCCGCGGTCGCCGCCCTGGTCTGCGCCCTGCTGGTCACCGCCCCCACGCTGGCCCGCTACCGGACCTTCACCGAGGCGCGCGCCCGGCGCGGGCGCCGCGGCGCCCGCCCCGAGCTGCTGCGCGGCGGGGCGGACCTGGCCCTGCTCGCCCTGGCCGTCCTGGGCTACCTGCAGTTGCGGCACTACGCCGACAGCAGTTCGGGCTCGGGCGTGATCACCGACAACGCCTCGGGCACCCCGGGCATCGATCCCCTGCTGGTCGCCGCCCCGACGCTGGCGCTGGCGGCGGGCGCGGTGCTGACGCTGCGACTTCTGCCGCCGCTGAGCCGGATCGGCGAGCGGCTGGCGACGCGCGGCCGGGGGCTGCCCGCCGCGCTCACCGGCTGGCAGCTGGCCCGACGCCCGCAGCGCGGCGCGGGTCCGGTGCTGGCGCTCGCCCTCGCCGCCGCGATCGGCACGCTCGCGATCGGACAGAGTGCGACCTGGCTCCGATCGCAGGACGAGCAGGCCGACTACCGGACCGGAGCCGACCTGCGACTGACCGCACTGCACACCACCGCCTTCGGCCAGGGCGGCGCGCTCGCCTCCGTGCCGGGGGTGACCAGGGCCGTGCCGGTGCACCGCGAGACGCTGGTGCTGAACAACGGCATGCTCGGCGAGATGATCGCCCTCGACACGGGGGCGCTGTCCCACGAGCTCCCGCTCCGCGGCGACCTGACGGTCAGCCCGGCCAAGGCCACGCCGGAGGCCCTGCTCGCCCCCCTGGCGTCCGAGCCCGTCCCGCCCGCGCAGGCCGGCATCGCGCTGCCCGGCCGCCCCCGGATCCTCTCCTTCTCCGTGCGGACCAGGGCGGCAGTCCCGCAGGGCGGCGTCCCCGCCGCGCCGTCGGGCCAGGACGTCTCGGACGACTTCAGCGTCCAGCTGACGGACAGCCAGGGCCAGGTGTGGCCCTTCCCCGTCGGCTCGCTGCCCGAGGACGGAGCCGTGCACACGCTCACCCTGGACCTGGCGGCCGCCGCAGGGAGCGGCTCCCCGGCCTACCCGCTGACCCTCAGCGGCTTCGGCTTCGTCGTCCCCTACACCCAGGCGACCGGGACGGATCCGAACCCGGCCGGCCGTGCGGTCGACGCGTCCGTGGTCGCGGTCACCGCCGACGGCGTCGCCACGACAACGCCGGCCGGGCTCGGCTGGCACAGCGTCGCCGACTGGAGCGCCGCGACGACCGACGCCCCGGACGGCGGGCCACCCGCCTGCACCCAGGGCACCACCGCGGACGGCCGGGCCTCCGGGACCGCCCCGCTCGACGTCACCCTCACCACCGGGGTCTGCGGCGCCGGTCGGACCAACCCCTCGGGCGCCCCGCTCACCGTCCTGCTCCTGGTGACCCCGTCGACCACCCGCTCGGTCGCCGAGCCGCTGCCCGCCGTGGTGGACCAGCGTTTCCTTGACGCGACACGGAGCAGAGTCGGCTCGGTGCTGAATCCGCAGGCCTCCCTCTCGGGCCTGCGGATCCGGATCGTCGGAGTGGTCTCGGTGCTGCCCGGCGTCGGCGCCGAGGCCGAGCAGGGGCTCAACGGATCCACCCTGGACTCGGGCACCGCCTTCGGCGGGTCGAACCCGACCGACTACGGCGGCGCGATCCTGATCGACCTGCCCTCCTACGCCTGGTACTTCACCGGCAACGCGGCCGGCGACCGGACGGATCCCCCGCGACCCAACGAGTGGTGGCTCACCACCGCGCCGGGCACGGAGCGGCAGGCGGCGGCCGTCCTGCGGGCGCGACCGGACATCGGCCTGGTCTTCGGCCGCACCGAGACCGCCGACTCGCTGCGCCAGGACCCGCTGGGCAGCGGACCCCTGGCGGCCATGTTCGCGGCGGTCGCACTGGCCGTGGCACTGTCCGCCATCGGCTTCGGCACCGACGCCGCGGGCGCGATCCGGCAGCGGGCCGGGGAGTTCGCGGTGCTCTCCGCCCTCGGGCTCCGTCGCCGCCGGCTCGCCCGCTCGACCGCGGTGGAGCTGGTCATCCCGGTGGTGCTCGGGCTCGGCGTCGGGGTCGCGCTGGGCGAGGTGCTGACCCGGCTGATCGTCCCGCTGCTGGTGCTGACCTCCGAGGCGGACCGGCCCACTCCGCCGGTGCAGGTCGACATACCCGTCGGCACGCTGCTGCTCCTGCTCGCCGGGATCGCGGCGGTGCCCGTGCTGGTGGCGGCCTTCGCCGGGTTCCGGGGCGGCGACACCGCCCGCCGACTGCGGCAGCCCGAGGAGTCCTGATGCGCCTTCCCCTCCCGACGCGCCACGGCTCCCGCCCCGGCTCCCGCTCCTCCGAGGGGGTGCCGTGGGTGTCCACCCGACTGCGGCACGGCCCGGCCTTCGCCTTCGGGCTCGGGCTGCTGGTGCTGGCCTGCACCTTCCTCGCGGCGGCCCTGCCGCTGGGTCTGAACCGCTACCAGAGCTCGGCGCTGCACACGACGGTGGCCCACGCGCCGCTCGAGAACCGCTCGCTGCAGGCCGCGCCCGCGTTCGCCGGAGACCCCGACGGCAGCGCCACGGACACGTCGGCAACCCACGTGCCGCCGCTGACCGGCCTGTCGCCGCAGAGCGACGCCGCCGCGGTCACCGCCGAGATGGCGCAGGTGACCGCAGAGATCCGCTCGCAGATCGGCGCCCCGTTGACGGTCCAGGACGCGGACGTCTCCTACGGCGTGCACTCGACCGCCGAGGACGGACACTTCCACGGTCTGCCGGTGCAGAACGCCCCCGGCGCGCCGCAACTCCCCGCGCCGAACGGGATCGCTCCGCACCTGACCGTCGGCTGGCAGCCGGCGCAGCGTCTGGCGCTGCTCTCCGGCCGGCTGCCCGGCGCGCCCCGGATGAACGCCGGAGCCGACGGGCTGCCGACCGTGGCCGGGGTGCTGGAGCTGGCCGTCAGTCACAGCACGGCCGCGGCGATGCACTGGTCGGTCGGCAGCCGGATCTCGGTCTCCCTGGGCAGGAACGCGCACGCCGGTGCGGTGTCCGCCGAGGTGGTCGGGGTCTACCGCGATCCCACCGCACAGCAGGCCGGTGCCGCCTACTGGGCGGGCGAGCCCCGGCTCGGCACGCCCGAACTGGCCGTCTACTCGACGCGCACGGACCGCTTCGAGTACTGGCACGTGGAGGCCCTGGTCGCCCCGGGCGCGGTGCCCGCCCTGTCGGAGTTCGGCGGTTCGCAGGCGTACTGGTGGCTCCCGTTCGACGGGACCCGGCTCGACAACGCACAGATCCCGGCCGCCAAGGCGATGCTGGACTCGCTGGTCAACGGCGACCGGGCGCAGCAACTGAGCCAGTTCCGGCAGCTTCCCGGCGGCGTCGTCGTCCAGAGCGGCTTCGGACGGGTGCTGGACACCTTCGGCCGGCAGCGTGACGCCCTCACGCCGCTGGTCACCGTCGGGGTCGCCGGCACGGCCGGGACCGCGGTCGCGGTCCTGCTGATGGTCTTCGGCTGGGCGGGCGAGCGGCGCGCCGAGGAGTTGGCGCTGCTGCGGGCGCGAGGGGCGGGGCTCCCCTTCCTGCTGCTCCGGCTGATCGCCGAGGCGGCGGCGTGCACGGTGCCCGCCGCGCTGCTCGGCATCGCGCTGGCACTGGTCCTGCTGCCCGGTCGGACACGCTCCGCCGCGCTCGTCTGCGGAGCAGCGGTCTGGTTGGTGGCCACCCTGGCCGGCCCGGTGCTGATCCTGGCCCGACACCGCCGGCTCCAGGCGACACGCTCGGACCTGACGCTGCGCCGGACCTCGCGCCGACGGGCCGTGCTGGAACTCCTGGTGCTGGTGCTGACCGTGGCCGCCGTGGTGGCGCTGCACCGACGCGGCCTGGCTCCCACCGGCGGCACGGGTCTGGATCCGCTGACCGCGGCAGCCCCGCTGTTGCTGGCCACCGCGGGCGCGGTGGTGCTGGTCCGCGCCTTCCCGCTGCCGCTGCGGCTCGCGGCCCGCCCCGTCGCCCGCCGACGCGGCGCGGTCGGCTTCCTCGGCCTGGCCCGGTCCGGCCGCGCCCCCGCCGCGGGCACCCTGCTGCCGCTGCTGGCCCTGCTGCTGGCGCTGACGACGACGGTCTTCGGCGAGACCGTGCTCAGCGGGGTCGCCGCAGCGCGCGACCTCACCACCCTGAACGCGCTCGGCGCGGACGCGCGGGTCGCGACCGCGAACGTCGGCCTCGACCCCTCCCTCGTCGCGGCGCTGCGCACCGCGCCCGGGGTGCGGCTCGCCACCGGAGTGGTGACGGACGCCCAGGCCTCCGCGAACACCTCAGGCCTGGCCGCCGCGACGCTGGTACTGGTCGACCCGGTTTCCTACGCCCGCATGGCCCGGGCCACCGGTCTGGGCCCGTTCGACCCGAAGCTGCTCGCCGGCGGCACCGGGAGCGGGCAGCCGATCCCGCTGCTCGCCTCACCCGGCGCGGCCGTCACCCTGGGCCGGGGCACGCAGGAGCTCGACTCCTCCTTCGGCGGCCTGACCGTGCGGATCGCGGCCGTGATCCCGAGCACGCCGGCGGCGCCCCAGGGCGACTTCATGATCGCCCCGGCCGAGCCGGTCCTGGCTCTGCAGCAGGCGGCCTTCCACGTGCGATCGACCCCGAACGTGGTGCTGCTCGCCGGTCCCGTCGACGCGGCCGCCGTGCACCGGCTGACGAACGCGTCCGCACAGCAGGCGCTGCTCGCGGTGGGCCTGCGCTCGGAGCTGCGGGCCCAGCTCGACGCGGCGCCGCTGCCCGCGGGCGCGTCCACGGTGTTCCGCTCGGCCGTGGTGGCCACGACGCTCCTGGCCCTGCTGGCCGTCGTCCTCTCGCTGCTCCAGGCCGCGCCGGCCCGGGCCGCGCTGCTGGCGCGGCTGCGCACGATGGGCCTGCGTCCGCGGCAGGGCTACGCCCTGATCCTGACGGAGACGCTGCCGATGGTGCTGCTGTCGGGCGTGGCGGGCTCGGCGCTGGGCGCGGCGGCGGTCCCGCTGCTGGGCTCGGGCGTGGATCTGGGCACCCTGTCGGGCTCGCTCGACGGCCCGCTGATCAACATCGCCCACGCGGCTCCGGCCGTGCGGTGGGCGGACGTGTTCCTGCCCGCCGGGGTGCTGCTGGTCCTGGCGGTGGCGGTGGTGGCGGTCGAGGCCGCGCTGATCGGAAGGCGCCAGATCGGCGCCCAGTTGAGGGCAGGTGACAGGGCATGAGTTCGACCGCGCAGGACAGCCGGCACGAGGTCACGCTGGACGAGCTGCGGGCCCGGGTCGCGACGGACCGGGAGCGTCCGCAGTACGGCCACGACGCGCTGATCGTCTGCGAGCGGCTGGTCCGGATCTACCGGACCGAGGGCGTCGAGGTGCAGGCTCTCCAGGGCCTCGACCTCACGGTGGCCAAGGGCGAGCTGATGGCCCTGGTCGGGGCCTCCGGCAGCGGCAAGTCGACGCTGCTGCAGATCCTGGCCGGTCTGGACGTCCCGACGGCGGGCAAGGCGCGGGTCGGCGACAGCGATCTGCTGGCGATGGACGCGAAGGCGCGGCTGCGGTACCGCCGCGAGGTCGTCGGCTTCGTCTGGCAGCAGACCGCGCGCAACCTGCTGCCGTTCCTGACGGCCCGCCAGAACGTCCAGCTCCCGATGCGGCTGACCCGCGCGGCGCGGGGGGCCTCCCGCCGGGCCGGGCGGACGCGGGCGCTGGAGCTGCTGGAACTGCTGGGCGTCGGCGACTGCCGCGACCGCCGGCCCGACCAGCTGTCCGGCGGGCAGCAGCAGCGGGTCGCGATCGCGGTGGCGCTGGCGAACCGGCCCGAGGTGCTGCTCGCGGACGAGCCGACGGGCGAGCTGGACTCGGAGACGGGCGCGCAGATCTTCGAGGCCTTCCGCCGGGTGAATGCCGAGCTGAGCTCGACCGTGGTGATCGTCACCCACGACCCGCTCGTCGCCGGCGAGGTCCGCCGCACGGTCGCGGTCCGCGACGGCCGCGCCGCGATGGAGGTCCTGCGCCGGACGTCCACGGACGCGGACGGCACGGAGTCGATCATCGAACGCGAGTACGCGATGCTGGACCGCGCGGGCCGCGTCCAGCTGCCGCGCGCCTTCATGGAAGCCCTCGGCATGGAACACCGGGTCGAACTCACCCTCGACCCCGACCACGTCAAACTCTGGCCGGAACACCGCGCCGAGTCCTGAGCCGCACCACGCGACGGCGGGCGCGTGGCACTGCCCCGGGGGCGCGAGGAACTGCGCGAGGAACCACCCTGCGCGGATGGCCCTGAACATGGAGGACCACCGGCTCGTCAGTGGCTTGTCGCGCAGTTCCCCGCCCCGACAGTGCAACTACCGCACGAGGTGGGCGTTGACCGCGCGGGCCTCGGCGGCGAGGGCGGGGAGTTCGAGGACCGTCGCGCCGGAGGCCTCCAGGAGTTCGACGCCCTGGCAGTCCGCGACGAAGAGCGCGGGCTCGCGCCACGCGAGGACGACGCGGCCGACGCCCGCGGCGCGGACGAGCTCGGCGCAGGGGGACGGGCGGGAGGCGCGGACCGAGCAGGGTTCCAGCGTGGAGTAGATCGTCGCCGTGCGCAGGCGGGGATCGGTGAGGTCGAGCTTGGCCAGCGCCGCCTCCTCCGCGTGGACCTTGTCGTCGCCGCCCTCGCGGCTGTGGCCGCGAGCCAGCTCCGCGCCGTCCGCGGCGACGATCACCGCGCCGACCGAGTACGCCGTCTCCGACCGCGGGCACTCCCGCGACAGCGCGATCGCGACCCGCATCCAGTCCATGTCCGCCTCGGTCACCCGCGCCGCGTCCGAGCGCCGCGCCGCGTACCGCAGGACCGTCAGATCCCCCAGCACGTCCGCGCCCAGCAGCGTCATCCGGTGCAGCGCGTCCTGCGGGAACGGCGAGACTCCCGGCGGGGCGAACCGCGGGGCGGCGGCGTCGCCGACGAAGAAGGGGGCGACCGCGAGCTGGATCTCGTCCACCAGACCCGCCGTCAGGAAGAGCGTCTGGATCGCGCCGCCGCCCTCGATCATCAGCCGGCGTACTCCCCGCGCCGCCAGCTCGTCCAGGACCCGCGCGGGGTCCAACGACGGTCCGGTGCCCACGACCTCCGCCGCCGCGCCCAGTTCCGCGCGCAGTCCACCGACCGCCTCGTCCGGCGCGAGGACCAGCTTCGCGCCGCCGCTCTGCCACAGGCGCAGGTCCGCGGAGAGACCGCCGCTGCCGGCGAGCGCGACCTTGAGCGGGTGGGCGGGCAGGCCGCGCGCCTCGCGCGCGGCGCGGCGGGCCGGGTCACGGACCTCGAGCCGCGGGTCGTCGGCCCGCAACGTGCCCGCGCCGACCAGGACGGCGTCGCTCTCGGAGCGCAGACGGTCCACCCGGTCGAAGTCCTCGGACGAGGAGAGCAGGAGCCTTTCGGGCGATGCGTCGTCGATATGCCCGTCGATTGACATGGCCGCGCTGATCAGCACGGACGGGCGCGTGGGCAGAGGCTGCTGACTCATGTCCTGCTGCAACGATCGTGTCCTTCTCGGTATGCCCCGACTTCTTGGCAGCACACGCAAAGTAGTGCCACACTCACTTCACGTTATCTTCACGAACTGCAAAATGGGGGAACGGCCTCCGCGACGGAATGGGAACCGTCCGCACTGGGCCGAACGTGGGTAGTTGCGTGTGACACACACCACGCCCGGGGACACATGTCGGAAGTCAACCGCCTCAGCGTCTCGAATCCTCGCGCGTGCTCGGCCCAGGCCGCCCGACCGTGATGTGAGTCGACGTCAGTCGATGCCAGACGTCAGCAGGCATTGCCCGCAGGGGGATGAATGAACGGGGGACGTTCGTGCGTTGGCTGATCTCGTCGAGTCTGCGGCTGGCCGCCGCAGTCGTGGTGGCGGCGCTGGTGGTGATGGGGCTCGGCGTGAACTCCCTGCGTCACGCCGCCGTCGACACGCTGCCTGAGTTCCTGCCGCCCCAGATCCAGGTGCAGACGGAGGCGCTGGGGCTGTCCGCCAACGAGGTGGAGCAGCTGATCACCGTGCCGATGGAGGACGAGCTCAACGGGCTCCCCTTCCTCGACCATCTGCGCTCCCAGTCGCTGCCCGGCCTGTCCGCCATCGAGCTGACCTTCAAGCCGGGCACCGACATCTACCAGGCTCGTCAGCTCACGCACGAGCGCGTCGCGCAGGGCCCCGCCGTGGTCAACATCGGCACCCCGCCGGTGATGATCCAGCCGCTCTCCGCCGAGTCCAGAGCCATGATGATCGGCCTGTCCTCGTCCACGGTCAGCCCGATCGACCTGTCCACGCTGGCGCGCTGGCGGATCAGGCCTCGGCTGCTGGCCGTTCCCGGCGTCGCCAACGTCACCATCTGGGGGCAGCGTGACCAGCAGCTCCAGGTGCTGGTCGACCCGGCGAGGCTGCACGCCAAGGGCGTGACGCTGTCCCAGGTCATCAACACCGCGGGCGACGCGATGTGGACCTCGCCGCTGACCTTCGTCGAGGCGTCCTCCCCCGGCGCGGACGGCTTCATCGACACCCCCAACCAGCGTCTCTCGGTGCAGCACCTGCTGCCCATCTCCACCCCCGCGGACCTGGCCAAGGTCCCGATCGAAGCCGACGTCGGCGTGAGCAAGCTCAAGCTCGGCGACGTCTCCACGGTCGTCGAGGACCACCCCGCCCTGCGCGGCGACGCCGTGCTGACCTCGCAGTCCCCCGACGGCACCGGCTTCCTGCTGGTGGTGGAGAAGTTCCCCGGCGCCAACACCCTGGCCGTGGACAAGGGCGTCCGGCAGGCGATGGCCGAACTGCAGCCCGGCCTGTCCGGGGTGACCATCGACACGCAGGTCTTCACCCCCGCCTCCTACATCGACTCCGCCCTGGCCAACCTCGGCTGGGCCGCGCTGGCCGGGCTGGTGCTGCTGGTGGCCTGGTTCGGGCTGGCCTGGCGGTCCTGGCGGGTCGCCCTGCTCGGCCTCGTCGCGGTCGCGCTGCCGCTGATCACCGCGGGCTGGGTGCTGGAGCTGCGCGGCTCGACCTTCACCACGCTGACCCTGGCCGGGCTGGCCGTCGCCCTGGCGATCGTGGTCGACGACGCCGTCTCCGCGATGGCGGCGCTCCGGCGCGGCCTGGACGTGCCCGATCCCGACGGCGCCACGGCCGGCTCCCGCGAGTCCCGCGGCGCGGCGATCACCGAGGCGCTGCTCGGCGTGCGCCGTCCGCTGGGCTACGCGCTCGCGGTGGTGCTCCTCGCGGCCGTCCCGCTGCTGGTGATCCCCGGCAGCAACGGCCAGCTGACCCGGCCGATGCTCTTCACCTACCTGCTCACGGTCGTGGCGGCCACCGCCGTCGCCCTGACCGTCACCCCGGCGCTAGCGCTGCTGCTGCTCCGCCGCGCGCCCGAGCGGCGGGCCGCGCCGCCGGTCGCGCGCTGGATGGAGGCCGCCTACGACCGGATCGGTCCGGCCCTCGCCCGGCGGCGCGCCGGAGCGGTCGCGCTGACCGCGGTGCTGGGGCTGGCCGCGCTGGCGATCATCCCGCAGTTCGGCCACGGCGGGCTGCTGCCCGTCCCGCAGGACCGCGACCTGCTGGTGCAGTGGAGCGCCGCACCCGGCACCTCGCTGCCGGCGATGCGGCAGACCACCGAGGCGGCCGGCGCCGAGCTGCGCGGCGTCGCCGGGGTCACCAACGTCGCCAGCGACATCGGGCAGGCGCTGCTGGGCGACCAGATCGTCAGCGTCGACTCGGCGCAGACCTGGATCTCCGTCTCCAAGAGCGCGGACTACGGCCGCACCAAGGACGCGATCGCGACCGTCCTGTCGCACTACCCGGCCCTGCGCCACCAGCTCCTGACGTACGCGCAGACCGCGCTGGCCGAGGCTCCCCGGTCGGACACCGGGCCCGGCGGCACCGCGCCGCTGACCGTCCGTCTCTACGGAACGGACTGGGCGGCGCTGACGGCACAGGCGGACCGTCTGCGCTCGGTCGTCGACGGCGTCTCCGGTGTGAGCGGCGCGACGGTGCACGAGCCGACGCAGGAGCCGTCGATCACCATCGACACGGACGTGGACAAGGCCGCGAGGTACGGTCTCAAGCCCGGCGACGTGCGGCGCGCGACGGCCGTGCTGATCTCCGGCATCCCGGTCGGCAGCTACTACCAGCAGCAGCAGATCTTCGACGTCGCGGTGTGGAGCGTCCCGGCCGTCAGGTCGAGCCTCGCCGACGTCCAGAACCTGCTGCTGGACACCCCGAGCGGCGGCCAGGTCGCGCTGAAGGACGTGGCGAGCGTCAGCATCACGCCCGCCCCGACCGAGATCGACCACGACCAGGCCTCGCGCTACCTCGACATCACCGCGAACGTGCGCGGCACGGACCTGGACACCGCGGTGTCGCGGGTGAAGACGGCGGTGCTCGGGGTGAGCCTGCCGCTCGGCTATCACGCGGAGGTCACCAGCGGTCTGCAGGAGCAGCAGAGCGACGCGCTGCGGCTGATCCTGGTCGCGATCGGCTGCGCGCTGGGCGTGCTGCTGCTCTTCCAGGCGGCGTTCCGGAGCTGGTCGCGGGCGCTGGTGCTACTGCTGTCGCTGCCGCTCTCGCTGGCGGGCGGCGTACTGACGGCGCTGATCGCCGGGCGGGACCTGTCCGCCGGCGAGCTGATCGGCTTCCTCGGCGTGCTGGCCCTGGCCGTCCGCGGCGGGCTGCTCGTGCTGCGCCGGGCCCAGGACCTGGAGCGCGACGGCCGCCACGACGCGGCGCTGCGCGCGGCCAGGGAGGCGGCGTTCCCGGTGACCACCTCGGCGGTGGGCCTGGTGCTGCTGGTCCTGCCGTTCACGGTGCGCGGCGACGTCCCCGGGCTGGAGCTGGTCCGTCCGCTCTCCCTGGTCCTGATCGGCGGCGCGGTCTCCAGCACCCTGGTCACCCTGCTCCTCCTTCCCGCCTTCGCGGGCCGGGGCGGCGGGGGCGAGGGCAGCGACGAGGGCCTCTTCCGCACCCCGGACTCCGGCTTCGACGCGAGCGGCCTCACACCGGCTCTGTCGGGCGCGAGCGCGGGCGGAGCGATCGGCGGCCCGTCGGGCCCCGGCAGCTCCTCGGGATCCGGAGGCTCCTCCGGCTCCGGCGGCTCCGCGCGCTCGAACGACGCGGCGACGGCGGGTGGCTCGGAGGAGGCGGGCTCGGCCGACGCGTCGGATTCCCCGGCCGAGGCGCGCGATCCGGACGGCGGTGTCGGCCGGAACGGCAGCGGCGGTCCGAACGGCCACAACGGCCGGAACGGCGACGGCACGGCGAACGGCGGCGAGGCGTCCGCTCCCGCCGAGGCCGACAGGGAGTCGGAGTCCGCCGAGGCAGAGGAAGGCGCCAGCCGATGACACCACGTCAGCGAGGGGCGCGCACCGCGCTCGCCGGGCTGGCGTGCGTGGTGACGCTCACCCTCACCGTCACCGGCTGCGGGCCCAGGAGCGAGACGCCGCACGATCCGGCCCCGGCCACGCTGCTTCCGGTCCCGGGGAGCGGCGGAGGCGGCCCGACCGGCGCGGCCAACGGCGCACCCGCGCCGGCGGAGTCCGGGTACGGGGCGGTGCACCGGGTCGCGCTCACGCCGCTGGCCTTCCAGCGCCTGGGCATCCGCACGGTCCCCGCCCAGCGCGTCGGCGCCGGCCAGGAGCTCGTGCCGATCACCGCGGTGATCTACGACCCGAACGGAGTCCCCTGGGTCTACGTGCCCGTCGGGACCCGCACCTACCAGCGACAGGCCATCACCATCCAGCGCTACGAGGGCGACAAGGTCGTCCTCAGCCGCGGTCCCTCCGCGGGCACGCCGGTCGTCGTGGTCGCCGCCGCCGAGCTTCTCGGCACCGAGTACGGAGTCGGGGAGGAATAGTCGTGGCGCAGCTGAGGTGCAGCGAAGGTGGGGGGCCTTCGCAGCGAGGAACGAGCGGAGCAGGCACCCCGCCGCAGCGGAACCGAAGCGGAGCACGACGGAAGGGGCAGTCGTGGCGCAGCTGAGGTGCAGCGAAGGTGGGGGGCCTTCGCAGCGAGGAACGAGCGGAGCAGGCACCCCGCCGCAGCGGAACCGAAGCGGAGCACGACGGAAGGGGCAGTCGTGGCGCAGCTGAGGTGCAGCGAAGGTGGGGGGCCTTCGCAGCGAGGAACGAGCGGAGCAGGCACCCCGCCGCAGCGGAACCGAAGCGGAGCACGACGGAAGGGGCAGTCGTGGCGCAGCTGAGGTGCAGCGAAGGTGGGGGGCCTTCGCAGCGAGGAACGAGCGGAGCACGACGGGAGGGGCAGCCGTGACCGCACCACGGGGGGAGAGCAAGCGCCGCGAGGGGGCGCGGGGCGGGGTGATGCGCGCCATCGTCGCCTGGAGCCTCAATTTCCGGTTCCTGGTCGTCGCCGCCGCCGTCGCACTGATGACCGTCGGCATCGCCAGCGTGGGCAGCACGCCCGTCGACGTGTTCCCCGAGTTCGCGCCGCCGCAGGTGGAGATCCAGACCGAGAGCCTCGGCCTGTCCACCTCCGACGTCGAGAAGCTCGTCACCGTCCCGCTCGAACTGGCCATGAACGGCATGCCGGGCCTGACCCAGATGCGTTCCACGTCCGTTCCGCAGCTCTCGTCCATCGTCATGGTCTTCTCGCCGAGCACGGACCTGCTGCACGCGCGCCAGCTGGTGCAGGAGCGGCTGGCGACGGTCAGGCCCACGCTGCCGCGCTGGGCCAGCCCGCCGGTGATGCTCGCGCCCGTCTCGGCCACCGCCCGTGTCCTGCAGATCGGCATGACCGCCAGCGGCAACGGCCCCGACGGCAAGCCGATGACCCCGATGCAGCTCTCCCAGCTCGCCTACTGGACCATCAAGCCCCGGCTGCTGCACGTCGACGGCGTCGCCGACGTCTCAATCTGGAACCAGCGCCCTGAGGCGTTCCAGGTCCAGGTGGACCCGGCCAGGATGACCGCGCAGAAGGTGACCCTCGACGACGTCGAGCGGACCACCTCCGACGCGCTCGACTCCGGCGCGCTGCAGTTCTCCACCGGCTCCGTGGTCGGCGCCGGCGGCTTCCTGGACGGCACGCCGGGCCTGCCCGACCAGCGGCTGCCGATCGCGCACCAGCTCTCCATCCAGACCCCGGCCGACCTGGCCAAGGTTCCGCTGGAGGACCAGGCCGCCAACGGCAGGACGGTGACGCTCGGCCAGATCGGCACGGTCGTGCAGGGCTACCAGCCGCTGATCGGGGACGCCGTGATCAACGGCAAGCCCGGCATCCTGCTGGTGGTCGAGAAGCTGCCCTGGGGCAACACTCTCAAGATCACCTCCGGGGTCGACGACGCGCTGAAGGCCATGCAGCCGGGCCTGCAGGGGGTCGCCTTCGACAACCACATCTTCCGGCCGGCCGACTTCATCGACGACTCCGTGCACAACCTGCTGGACTCGCTGCTGCTCGGCTTCCTGCTGGTCGTGGTGATCCTGGTGCTCTTCCTCTTCGAGTGGCGGGTCGCGCTGATCAGCCTGGTCAGCATCCCGCTGTCGCTGACGGCGGCCGTGCTGGTGCTGCGGCTGGTGGGGGCGACCGTCAACACCATGGTGCTGGCGGGACTGATCATCGCGCTGGGCGCGGTGGTCGACGACGCGATCATCGACGTCGAGAACATCCTGAGACGTCTGAGAATCGCCCGCAGAACCGGCACCGACGAGGGCGGCGGACAGCGGTCCACCGCCCGGATCATCCTCGGCGCCTCGCTGGAGGTCCGCAGCCCGATCGTCTACGCCACGCTGATCATCGTGGCCGCCGCGATCCCGGTGTTCATGCTGCACGGCCTGACCGCCGCCTTCTTCCGGCCGCTCGCCTTCGCCTACACACTCGCCATCCTGGCCTCGATGGCCGTCGCGCTGACCGTCACCCCGGCCCTGACCCTGATCCTGCTGCGCCGGGCCAAGCTCAAGCGCTTCCAGTCCCCGCTGGTGCGGGTGCTGCGGCGCTGGTACTCCCGGATGCTGGACCGGATCGTGGCGCGGCCCTTCGCGGCCTACGGCGTCTTCGCGGCCATCGTGCTGTGCGGGGCCCTGATCGCGCCGCAGCTCGGGCAGTCGCTCTTCCCCAGCTTCCAGCAGCGTGACCTGCTGATCCACTGGGACGCCATCCCCGGCACCTCCGACGACGAGGTGCTGCGCACCACCACGCAGCTGAACGCGGAGCTGAAGGCGATCCCCGGGGTGGAGGACTTCGGCGCGCACATCGGCCGGGCGCCGCAGGGCGAGGAGATCGTCGGCATCAACGCGGCCGAGGTGTGGATCCACATCTCGCCGAAGGTCGACTACGACAGGACGGTCGACAAGGTGCGCGCCGTCGTCGACAGCTATCCGGGCCTCTACCGGGACGTCGAGACCTACCTGAACGAGCGCATCGAGGAGGTGCTGAGCGGCTCGAAGCAGGCCGTCACGGTCCGCGTCTACGGCCAGGACCTGGGCGCGATGCGGAACACCGCGCAGTCGGTGCTCAACCAGGTCGCCTCGGTGCAGGGCGTGGTCGACCCGCACATGGACCTCTCGGTGGACACGCCGCAGATCCAGGTGAACGTCGATCTGGCGAAGGCCGCGAAGTACGGGCTGAAGCCCGGCGACGTCCGGCGTCAGGCCGCGACCGTCGTGGCCGGGCAGGAGATGGGCAACGTCTTCGAGAACAACCAGGTCTACGGCGTCTACGTGTGGAGCGTCCCGTCCGCGAGGAACAACGCGGGCGCGATCAGCAACCTCCAGCTGGACACCCCGGCCGGCGGCCACGTGCGGCTGGGCGATCTGGCGACGGTGCAGCTCGCGCCGGACCCGTACCTGATCACCCGTGAGGACAACTCCCGCTACATCGACGTCGGCGCGAACGTGCAGGGACGCGACCTGTCGGCGGTGGTCTCGGACATCCAGAACAAGCTGAAGACCGTCCAGGTGCCGCGCGGCTCCCACTACTCGCTGCTCGGCGAGTACCAGGAGCGGCAGCAGGCGCAGAACAGCCTGCTGACCACGGCACTGCTGGCCGGGGTGGCGATCATGCTGCTGCTCCAGCTCGCCTTCGGCTCCTGGCGACTGGCCGCGCTGCTCTTCATCACGCTGCCGATGGCGCTGGTGGGCGGCCTGATCGCGATCTGGCTCGGCGGCGCGGAGGTGACGATCGGGGCGCTGGTCGGCTTCTTCACGGTCTTCGGGATCGCCGCGCGCAACGGCATCCTGATGATCAATCACTGCCAGCATCTGGAACGCGAGGAGGACATGCCCTTCGGTCCCGACCTCGTGGTCAGGGGCGCCAGCGAGCGGCTCGCGCCGATCCTGATGACCTCGCTGGCGACGGCGCTGGCGCTGGTGCCGCTGGTGATCGCCGGCGACCAGCCGGGCCGGGAGATCGAGTACCCGCTGGCCATCGTGATCCTGGGCGGACTGGCGAGCTCCACGCTGCTGACGCTCTTCGTGGTGCCCTCGCTCTACCTCCGCTTCGGGCGGCGCGACACGGGTTCGCCCGCGGGCCGCGCAGAGCTGGAGACCGCGGCCGGCCACCCCTGACGGAGGTCACCGACGGCCGGTCGCCGAGCGGGCTCAGGCCCGCTCGGCGATGCCGTCCAGCACCATGGTCAGGTACTGGCGGGCGATCTCCTCCGGGCTGTGGCGTCCGCCCGGGCGGTACCAGGAGGCGGCGACCCAGACCGTGTCGCGGACGAAGCGGTAGGTCAGCCGGATGTCCAGGTCGGCGCGGAAGACGCCGTCGGCGACGCCGCGTTCGAGGGTGCGCAGCCAGGCCTTCTCGAACTTCTGCTGCGACTCGGCCAGGAAGGCGAAGCGCGGCTGGGGTGCGAGCTGCTTGGACTCCTTCTGGTAGATCGCGACCGCCGCGCGGTGCCGGTCGATCTCCCTGAACGACTCGACGACCAGGGCCTCCAGCGTCTGCCGCGGGCCGAGATCCGCGTCGAGCACGGCGTCGTAGCCGGTCCAGAGCTCGCCGAGGAAGCGGCTCAGGATCTCCTCCAGCATCGACTCCTTGGAGTCGAAGTGGTAGTAGAGGCTGCCGGCCAGCATGCCGGCCTGGTCGGCGATCTTGCGGACCGTCGTGGCGTTGTAGCCCTGCTCGGCGAAGACCTCGGCGGCGGTGTCCAGGATCTCCTGGCGCCGCGCGGGGGCCGCGGATCCCTGCGCCGGGCTCGCGGCCTGGCTCTTGCTCTTCTGCGTACTCGGCACCCGTCCATTGTCCCTGCCGACGTCACCGCGGTTCACCCGACCGGTGCCTGTGGACGACTCGACGCTCGCCCCCGGCTCGACTAACCTACCAAACACTTGTTAGGTCCGATCACTCGAGCTCGGTCGTCATCGGGTGGGGGTCGCCGCATGGATCCGTCGTCGCTCGACGGGAAGGTCGTCGTCATCACCGGCGCGGCGCGTGGTCAGGGCGCGGTCGAGGCCCGGCTGTGCGCGGAGGCCGGGGCCCGCGTCGTGCTCACGGACGTGCTGGAGGAACAGGGCCGGGCCACGGCCCGGGCTCTGGGAGCCGCCGCCCTCTTCGTGCCGCACGACGTCACGGACGCGAAGCAGTGGTCGGCCGTGGCCGACGCGGCGGTCTCGGCCTTCGGCCGCCTCGACGGCCTGGTCAACAACGCGGCCGTGTGGCGTACCGCCACGATCGAGGCGGAGACGCGGGAGAGCTTCGAGTCGCTGCTCCAGGTCAACCTGATCGGACCGTTCCTCGGGATCCAGGCGGTGCTGCCGGAGCTCCGCCGCGCGGGCGGCGGCTCGATCGTCAACATCTCCTCGACGGCGGGCCTGGTCGGCATACCCCGTCACGCGGCCTACGGATCCACGAAGTTCGCCCTGCGCGGGCTGACCCGCTCCAGCGCGCTGGATCTCGGTCCGGACCGGATCCGGGTCAACTCGGTGCACCCCGGCGCGATCGAGACGCCGATGGTCGGGGCGGCCACGCCCGGCCGCGACTGGTCGCATCTCGCGCTGGGCCGGATCGGACAGCCGGAGGAGGTGGCCGGGCTCGTCCGCTTCCTGCTGTCCGACGCCGCGTCCTACATCACCGGCGCCGAGTTCACCGTCGACGGAGGGATGACCACCGCATGACCACGTCCGAGACTCCGCCAGAGGCTTCGGACCGGCTCTCGCCGGCCGCTCGCGCGCTGTGCGACCTGCTGGCGTCGGCCTTTCCCGATCCGGCGCGCGAGCCGCTCACCGTCGCCTCGATGCGGGCCGCGGCCAGGGCGGGCGTCCCGACGGACGGCAGGCCGAGCGGGCCGGTGCTCGCCGAGGTGCGCGACCTCGGCGCGGGCGGGTCCGTGCCGGTGCCGATGCGGCTCTACCGGCCGGACACCGCGGCCGGCCGACCGCTGCTGGTCTTCCTGCACGGCGGCGGCTTCGTGATCTGCGATCTGGACACCCACGACCGCACCGCCAGGGAGCTCGCCCACCGCACCGGCGCGGCGGTCCTCTCCGTCGACTACCGGCTCGCACCGGAGCATCCCTTCCCCGCGGCGGCGGAGGACGCCCTCGCCGCCCTGTCCTGGGCGGTCGCCCACGCGGCGGAGCTGGGCTGCGATCCGGCACGCGTCTTCGTCGGCGGCGACTCGGCCGGCGGGAACCTCGCCGTCGGCGCGGCGCTCGGGCTGCGGGACGCGGGAGGTCCGGCGCTCGCGGGGCAACTGCTGATCTACCCCTCCGTCCAGCAGGACGTGGCGGGCGGCTCGGCGGAGGAGTTCGCCCAGGGGTACTTCATGACGATCGACCACATCCGGTGGTTCTCCCGCCAGTACCTGGGCCCGTCCGGGGACCCGTACGACCCCCGGGCCTCCCCCGTGCTCGCCGCCGATCTCGCCGGGCTGCCGCCGGCCCTGCTGGTCGTCGCCGACTGCGACACCCTGCGGGACCAGGCCCTCGCCTACGCACGCCGGCTGGCGGCGGCGGGCGTCCCGGCGGAGGTGCAGCTGCACCCGGGCGTGTTCCACGGCTTCCTCGGCGTACTGGGCGCGTTGCCGGAGGCCGAGTCGGCGCTGGCGGGCGCGGCGTCCTGGCTGCGGCGGCGGGCCGGGCAGACATGAGCGGCCGCGGCCTGCGGGCCGGGTCCGCCGGGTAGGGCTGCGCACCGCGCGAGGGCGGTGCGCAGTACGAGCGCGTCGGGGGCCAGCGCGCTGAGCAGCGTCAGTCCGTCCCCGAGCGCGAAGAGCGCGGCCTCGACGCCGCAGGGGAGGTCGGGCCACGGCGGAAGCGGTCCGGTGCTGAGCAGTTGGCCGAGCGCCCGGTGATCGGCGAGCACGGCGGGGCCGTCCCAGCCCGGCGCGCCTCCGGCCGTGCCGCCGAGGTCGGTCGACTGGTCGAGGACCAGCCGGTCGCCCCGGCGGACCGTCAGTCGGGCCGCGAGCCTTCCCGGCGGTTCGCCGTGCCGGCCGAGCACCTGTTCCTCGCGCAACAGCAACCGGGCGGTCCTGTCGAGGCGGATCCGCGTCCACAGCCGCAGCTCGCTCCCCGAGGCGGCGATCACCGGTTCGGGGAGCCACTCGAGTTCGGCCTCCGCTCCGACGGTGAGATCGAGCTCGTAGTGGGCCGGGACGGGTTCGCGCCCGGGCAGGCTGACGGTGGCGGCCGCGGCGGACACACGCAGCCGCGCCCCCGGCTCCACCACGACCTCGATCCGCAGCCGGTCCCCTCCGAGCGGGGCGGCCATCGCGCCCACCACGACCACATGGGCGGCGGCCTCGCGCTCCGGATGCCGACTGCGGCGCAGCGCGAGCGGCCCGTCACCGGCCAGCACCGGCAGCGCGGTTCCGCCCCGCCCGTCCGGGGCCGCGACGATCCGGGCGAGCGCGGTGACGCGGCCGGCCCCGCTCACACCGGCTGCCACTCGGCGAGCCGCTCGCGCACCCACGCCGCGATCGGCGCGACGCCGTCCGGCCGCGCGAGCGAACAGAAGACGACGGGCAGGTCGCCGCGCTGCGCGGCGGCGTCCCTGGCCATGACGGAGAGGTCGGCGCCGACGAGCGGGGCGAGATCGGTCTTGTTGACGACGAGCAGGTCGGACGTGGTGACGCCGGGGCCGCCCTTGCGCGGGATCTTGTCCCCCCCGGAGACGTCGATGACGAAGATCTGGTGGTCGACGAGACCCCGGCTGAAGGTGGCCGTCAGGTTGTCGCCGCCGCTCTCGACCAGCACCAGGTCGAGCGGGCCGACCCCGGCCTCCAGCTCCTCGACGGCTTCCAGGTTGGCGCTGATGTCGTCGCGGATCGCGGTGTGGGGACAGCAGCCGGTCTCCACGGCGGAGATCCGCTCGGGCGGCAGGACGGCGTTCCGCAGCAGGAACTCGGCGTCCTCGGTGGTGTAGATGTCGTTGGTGACGACGGCGAGCGAGAGTTCGTCGCGCAGCGCACGGCAGAGCGCCGCGACGGTGGCGGTCTTCCCCGAGCCGACCGGGCCGCCGAGGCCGATCCGCAGCGCCCGGCGTCCGCCGATCGCCGGGAGCGGCGGGGCGGTGTGGTGGTCGTGGACGGGGAGGTCGGGGTCGAGGTGCATGGGTGGCTCCGATCGTGGGGCGGGCGTGCGACGGTCAGGACGCGAAGAGCCGGACGGGCCAGGCTGCGTGCTGTTCGGCGTGGAGGTCGAGGAGGGGCGCCCCGGCCGTCGGCAGGAGGTCGAGGTCGCCGGTTCTGGACGCCTCGGCAGCGGCTGCGACGGCGGTCCGGCCGACTTCGCCGATCGGCTCGGCGAGCGTGGCCAGGACGGCGGTCGCCCGGAAGGGATCCAGGCCGATCAGTCGCACGCAGGCGGTGACCGGCCCGGAGACCGACTCGTAGGCCACCGCCGTCGCGGCGTCCTCCGGCAGGAGTCCGGCCACCGCGGCGACCAGCCCGAGGACGACCGCCTGGTGTCCGCCGCCCGGCAGTTCGCGCGCGAGGGCGTCCAGGGAGGGGTCCGGCCAGGCCGCACGCGCCGCGCGCAGCAGTTGCCGGCCGAGCCGCCGGGACACGGCGCGCAGCGCCGGGGAGGGCGTCCGCGCCTCGGCCGCCTCGTCCAGGGCGAGCAGGTCGAGGCCCGAGGCGGCGGCCGCCGCCAGCGCGGCCGAGGTGAGCCCGACCGTGCGCAGCCGTCCGGTGCAGAACGCCTCCAGACTCACCGCGTCGTGCACCCGGCCGGCCCGGACCGCCGCCTCGACGCCGCCGGAGTGCGCGTGCCCCCCGGCGGGGAAACGCCCGTCGGCGAGGACCAGGAGGGCCGGATGCACTGCCATCGTCACGACCTCTTCACGCGGGCGGGGGCGTCTCAGGATTGCGACCGGTCAGGACGGTCGAAGCGGTCAGAACAGGAAGTACCGCTGGGCCATGGGCAGTTCCTCGGCCGGGTGCGGTTCGACCACGTCGCCGTCGATCCGCACGGTGAAGGTGTCAGGATCGACGGTGACCCCGGGCAGGGCGCTGTTCTCGCGCATCGTGCTCTTGGTCACGGCCCGGGTGTCGGTGATCGCCGTGAAGGCCTTGGCCACACCGAGCCGCTCCGCGAGCCGCTCGGGCAGGCCGTCGTCGAGCGCCCACCGGGTGGTGAAGTTCAGCGAGTTGGCCGAGGGAGCGCGCCCGATGCCGCCGAACATGGGACGGGGGAACACCGGCTGCGGGGTCGGGATGGAGGCGTTCGCGTCCCCCATCTGGGCCCAGGCGATCTGCCCTCCCTTGAGCACCAGATCGGGCTTCACCCCGAAGAAGGCCGGCGTCCACAGCACCAGGTCGGCGAGCTTCCCCGGCTCCACCGAGCCGATCTCCTCGGCCATGCCCTGGGCCAGCGCGGGATTGATCGTGTACTTGGCCACGTAGCGGCGCGCACGCCGGTTGTCCGCGCGCCCGTCGCCGGGCAGCGCGCCGCGGCGTCGCTTCATCACGTGCGCTGTCTGCCAGGTGCGCAGCACCACCTCGCCGATCCGGCCCATGGCCTGCGAGTCCGAGCTGATGATCGAGATCGCGCCCAGGTCGTGCAGCACGTCCTCCGCCGCGATCGTGGTCGGCCGGATCCTCGACTCGGCGAAGGCCAGGTCCTCCGGCACGTTCGCGCTCAGATGGTGGCAGACCATCAGCATGTCGAGGTGCTCCGCCACCGTGTTGTGGGTGTGCGGGCGGGTCGGATTGGTGGAGCTGGGCAGGATGTTCGGCTCGGAGACGACGGTGATGATGTCCGGCGCGTGCCCGCCGCCCGCGCCCTCCGCGTGGTAGGCGTGGACCCCGCGTCCGGCGATCGCGGCCAGGGTGTCCTGGACGAATCCGGCCTCGTTCAGCGTGTCCGTGTGCAGCGCCAGCTGTGCGCCGCTCTCCTCGCAGACGCGCAGGCACGCGTCGATCGCGGCGGGCGTCGCACCCCAGTCCTCGTGGATCTTGAACCCGACGGCGCCACCGCGCAGTTGCGCGTGCATCGCCTCCCTGGAGACCGTGTTGCCCTTGCCGAGCAGTCCGAGGTTGACCGGGTACTGCTCCGCCGCCGCGAACATCCGGGCCAGGTGCCAGGAACCTGGCGTGATCGTCGTCGCCTTCGAGCCCTCGGCCGGGCCGGTCCCGCCGCCGACCAGGGTGGTCACCCCGGAGGCGAGCGCCTCCTCGAAGAGCTGCGGGCAGATGAAGTGCACGTGCGCGTCCACGGCCCCCGCGGTGAGGATCCGGCCGTTTCCGGCGATCACCTCCGTCTCTGGGCCGATCACCAGGTCCGGATGGACGCCGTCCATCGTCTCGGGGTTGCCGGCCTTGCCCAGGGCGGTGATCCGGCCGTCGCGGATGCCGACGTCGGCCTTGACGACGCCCCAGTGGTCCAGCACGACAGCGCCGGTGACGACCGTGTCCGGCGCGCCCTCGGCCCGGGAGACGCGACTCTGCCCCATGGACTCGCGGATCACCTTGCCGCCGCCGAAGACGGCCTCGTCGCCGCCGCCGCAGCGGTCCTCCTCGACCTCGATCAGCAGGTCGGTGTCGGCGAGCCGGATCCGGTCCCCGACGGTCGGCCCGTAGAGGTCGGCGTAGCGCCGCCGAGTCACCGTCAGGGCCGCCGCGCGCGGTCCTTCGGCTTCCGGATTCCCGCTCATCGCGCCTCCTCCGGCCCGTCCAGGGGACCGGCCGTCCCGCCGCGCAGACCCAGCACCTCGCGGCGGCCGCCCAGCGGCACCAGCTCCACCCGGGCCGGGATGCCGGGTTCGAAGCGGACCGCGGTCCCTGCGGGGATGTTGAGTCTGAGCCCGCGCGCGGCGGCGCGGTCGAAGTCGAGGCCCGGATTGGCCTCGGCGAAGTGGTAGTGCGAGCCGACCTGCACCGGGCGGTCGGCGGTGTTGAGGACGGTGAGCACGGTCACCGCCCGCCCGACGTTGAGCGCGACATCGCCCTCGCCGAGCAGCAGTTCACCTGGGATCAGGGACATCTCCGCAGCTTCCCCTCCGGTCGGGCCGTGTCAGTGGATGGGCTCGTGCAGGGTGACGAGCTTGGTGCCGTCGGGGAAGGTCGCCTCGACCTGGACGTCGGGGATCATCTCCGGCACGCCCTCCATCACGTCCGCGCGGCCCAGCACCGAACGCCCCGACTCCATCAGTTCGGCGACGGTCCGCCCGTCGCGGGCGCCCTCCAGCACATGGACGGTCAGGATCGCGAGCGCCTCGGGATGGTTGAGCCTCAGCCCGCGCGCTCTGCGGGCGGAGGCGACGTCGGCGGCCACATGGATGAGCAGTCGTTCCTGCTCGTGCGGGGTGAGTCTCATCGGACGCTGCTCCTCGGGTGGGAGGCCGGACTCGTCGCCGCAGGGGCACCGCCCTGTGCCGCCGCGTGCCACGAGTGCGGCCACCGTAGCCGAAGCCGGGGCCGCCGGTCAGCGAACCTCGGCCAGAAACTACGCGCGTCACACAGAAGTAACCTGACGGTCCATGAGCCGCTTCCGCGGCGCCGACCCGGGCGGGCCCTCCGGTCATCGGACGCACGGCCTCTTCCGCCGCCGCCGTCGCTGCGTCACCATGGTGTCGCGAACAGTCACCAGCAGGAGCGACACCACCGAGCAAGGGGTTGTCATGAGGTTGGGCAAGATCGTCGCCACGGGCATCGCCGAGGACGTCGTGGACGCGTCCGTCGAGGAGTCCCTCCCCACCGTCACCAGTGAGACCACCGCCGCCGACCCGGCGGTCGACGCGCCCGCCCCCGCGCAGGCGGGTTCGAGCGCGGAGCGGTGACACCCTTCCGGCGCGCCCCCAGGGAGCGTCCGGACCGGCCGCCGGTCGGGTACAAGATCGCCCGCCCGATGCTCTCCGCGGACGGCGCCCGCCTGGGCTTCCGCGGGGTGTCGCTCGGCGGGGACATCGTCTACGGGCCGCTCGACGACGCCCGTTGCGGTTACGAGCGGCGGCACCGGCCGCCGTCGCGGTGGTGCGCCTGCGGCTTCTACTGCCTGCACGACGCGGCCGCGGCGATCGAGCTCGGCTGTGCGACGGAGTACCGCGACACGGTGCTGCTCGAGGTCGCGGTCCTGGGCGTCTACCTGCGCCACGAACGCGGCATGCGCTTCGAGCGGCAGCGGGTCCGCCGGATCCTGTGGCCTCGCTGTGCCTGCGGCCGCCGGTCCGAGGGCGTGCTCGACACGGGCGAGGGAATCCTCGGCTGGCGCGCGCTCACCGGCAGCTGCGCCGTCTGCGCCGGGCACCGGCCGCTGCTCCGCTTCGACGCGTACGCGGGGCTGGGCGGTCCCGGCGTCACCGCGGCCTGCGACGAACGTCTCGCTCCCCCGGCGCCGCGCGCCCCGATCGCCGCCGACCTCACCCTCTCGCTCGACCAGGCCGGCGGCGCCGACGGCCTGGTCCCCCAGCTCGCCGCCGAGGCCGCACTGCTCCAGGCCCGCCTGGACTGGTTCCAGCTGCAACTCGGCCGCCTCGGCGACCCGACGGACGGCTGACCCACCGGGACGACGCCCACACCGTCGCGGCCGGCCGGGCGTCGCCGAGCACTCCGGGTCGGCCTCGGGCCCGGCCCGGCAGGGCCTATGGTGGCTGCATGACTCAGGAGCTTCCCACCGCGCCGGTGCGGGTCGACGCCTGGATCTGGTCGGTGCGGCTCGCCAAGACCCGGTCCGCGGCCGGGGCCGCCTGCCGGGCCGGGCACGTCCGGGTGAACGGCGAGCGGGCCAAGCCCGCGCAGCCGGTGAAGCCCGGCGACGAGGTGCGGCTGCGGCAGGAGGGCCGGGAGCGCATCGTGATCGTCCAGCGGACCGTCGTCAAGCGGGTCGGCGCGCCGGTCGCCGCCGAGTGCCTGATCGACAAGAGCCCGCCGCCCCCGCCCCGCGAGCTGCTCGCCGCGCTGCCGGTCCGCGACCGCGGCGCGGGCCGGCCCACCAAGCGCGAACGGCGCGAGACGGACCGGCTCAAGGGGCTCTGAGGCGGGCCCGGGCTCAGGCCCGCTTGACCGAGACCACGCCGTAGCCGGCGACGTCCTCCGCGGTCAGGGCACGGTCGTCGTCGCTGACGTCCTCCGCGCCCGCGTGCCACTCGTTGACCGGGACCACCCCGGGAGCGACCGGCTCCCAGCCGTGGCCGGAGGCGAAGCGCAGGATCTCGTCGTGCGAGCGCGAGGCGATGTGCAGGCCCGAACCGCTGTAGACGCGGGTCACCGCCTCGGCCACCTCGGGCGAGAGGAAGTCGCCGCTGCCGTGGGAGAGGATCAGCGCGCTGCCGGCCGGAAGCATCTGCTTGTACCGGTCGAGCAGGCCGTACGGGTCGTCGCCGTCGGGCAGGAAGTGCAGCAGCGCCACCACGAGCAGGGCCACCGGCTCGTCGAAGTCCAGCAGTTCCTTCGTCGCCGGGGCGTTGAGGATCGACGCCGGGTCGTGGAAGTCCGCGTCGACGTAGGCGGTACGGCCCTCGGGCGTGCTGCTGAGCAGTGCGCGGGCGTGGGTCAGCACCATCGGGTCGTTGTCCACGTAGACCACCCGCGCGTCGGGCGCGAGCAGCTGCGCGACCTCGTGGGTGTTGTTCGCCGTCGGGATCCCGGTGCCGATGTCGAGGAACTGACGGATCCCCAGGGAGCCCGCGTAGCGCACCGCGCGGCCGAGGAAGCGCCGGTTGGCCCGCGCGCCGGCCGGTGCGGTCGGCAGCAGTTTGACGACCTGCTCGGCGGCGACCCGGTCGGCGGGGAAGTTGTCCTTGCCGCCGAGGTAGTAGTCGTACATCCGCGCCGGGTGCGGGATGTCGGTGCGCAGCTCCGTGTGGCGCGCGGCGTCCCCGCCGTCCTCACCCGTGGCCCAGTCCCAGCTCTCGTCCACCGCGGACACCTCCCCAGCTGTTCCCGCACGCGAGAACACCACACCCCGGACCGGGGTGACATTTCGCCTCCCCGTAAATCCCCACCATGCTAACTGTGGCACGAGAGACTGGCAGCATGCATCACGGATCTTTCACGCCCGGTCAACTTCGTTCCTATTGCCTTGAATTCAACGGATCTGAAGAAACTTTCCCCTTCAATCCCGAGACTTCCGTCTTCAAGGTGGGTGGAAAGATGTTCGCGCTCGTCGAGTTGGACGGTGCGCCGCCACTCACTGTGAGCCTCAAGTGCGATCCCGAACTCGCCGTCCGACTGAGGGAGGAACACCCGGCGATCACCGGCGGGTGGCACCTGAACAAGCGCCACTGGAACAGCGTGCTGCTGGACGGCTCGCTGCCGGAACGGCTGGTCCACGAGATGATCGAGGACTCCTACGACCTGGTCGTCTCCTCACTGCCGCGCAGGCAGCAACTGCTCCTGGACTGGCCCGGCACACGACGGCGTGAGCGCGACGGGGAGTGAGGGAAGGCGCGCGGGGTCGCGCCTCAGAGGTCGATCGTGATGTAGGTCTTGCGCAGCGTCTCGTGGATCTCCCAGACGCCGCTCCAGCCGGCCGGGGTCACCAGGGTGTCGCCGGGGCCGATCTCGACGGGCGCGCCGCCGTCCGGGGTGAGCGTCGCCCGGCCGGCCAGGATCTGGCAGATCTCGTGGTAGCCCTCGCGTGTGGCCGTGAAGCGGCCCGGCGTCGCCTCCCAGATCCCCGCCTCCACACCTTCCGGCGCGGTCCAGACGGTCAGCGCCGCCTCCTGCTGCCCCTGGCTGGTGCTGGTCGGCTTGGGCGCGAAGGCGCCGAGCTCGGCCTGGTCGGCGTGGCGGAGGACGATGGCCATGGTCGGATGCTCCTGGGGCGGCGTCGGCGGTGCTTCGGTCAGGGGTGCGGAGCAGGCCTCGGTGGGGCGTGCTCCGGCGTGTGTGGGGCGTGCGGACACGGGCGAGCGCCAGGCTGCCAAAGGGGCGGCCTTCCCACCACCGGCAAGGTGTAAGGCGGTCACCGGCCTCGTTCGCAATCCGACGGTTTCCCGGGTACGGGTGACGTGGGCGGCGTACCGTCAGTGCTCCAACAGATCCCGCGCGCGAGCCGGAGGGGCGTCGGATGAAGGTCGCGGGGGCGGCGTCATGGACGATCGTGGTGGACGAGTGGAGCTCGTTGCTCGAGTCCCCCCTGTGGCTGCGCGCGGCGGAGCGCATCGAGGTCGCGCCCGAGGGCCTGGTGCCCGGCGCTCTGGCGATCGACCCGCTGCCCGCCCCCTCGTTGGAAGCAGGGCTCGCCGCCGAGCCGGCCCTCGCCGAGGCCTGGCGGGCCTGGTGGCAGGCGTCGGTGGCGCAGGCCTTCGGCAAGCCGACCGGGGACTTCGCCCGTGACACCGCCATCCGGGCCCGCTTCGGCCCGCCCGGCTTCGAGAGCGTCGCGCCGGGCCCGCTGCGGGAGGCGGCGCAACGGCGCTGGGCGGAGGCGATGAAGTGGCACAACGCCCGCAAGCGCGCGGGCGTCCAGGCCATGATCGCGGACGGCGCCCGGCAGCCCGAGGGCGAGGTCGTCCGGGCGGTCGAGGCGCAGCTCGGGCGGCGCGCGGAGCCCTTCTCGGTCTCACTCACCGTCATCCCGGTCCTCGACGACCGGATCCGCAGCGTCGGCGGCCGGGCCTTCCTGATCCCCGAGCACCTGCGGGGCACGCCCCGGTACGCCGACTGGCTCCACGGCCTGGTGCGCGCGCTGGCCTGAACCCGCGTGAAAAGCTCTCGACCCTGTCCTCTTCTGTCCCTTCCGTCCCCGTACCGTCCCGGTCCGGCAACAGTCCGGGGGTGACGCTGTGCGCTGCGCGCCGCGGACGATAACGTGCGGGGGCAGCGACCAGGAAACGGGAGGACAGCCGCCATGCAGGCTGAGATCAAGGGCAGCACCATGCCGGTGCTCGAGGTGCAGTTGGCGCCGGGCGAGAGCGTGGTGACCCCGCACGGCGAACTGTCGTGGATGTCGGCCAACATGCAGATGTCGCAGACGATGTCGACGGGCAACCAGGGCCAGGGTGGTGGCGGCGGCGGGTTCATGGGCGCCATGAAGCGCGTCCTGGGCGGCGGCAGCCTCTTCCTGACCCAGTACCAGGCGCAGGGCACGGCCGGACTGGTCGCCTTCGCGTCCAAGGTCCCCGGTCACATCGTGCCGGTCGACATCACCCCGGGCCGCGCCTTCATGGTGCACCGGCACGGATGGCTGTGCGGGACCCCGGGGATCACCCCGTCGGTCGGCCTGCAGCAGTCGTTCCGCGGCGGCCTCTGGGGCGGCGACGGCTTCGTCATGCAGAAGCTGGAGGGCCAGGGGCGCGCCTGGATCGAGCTCTCCGGCGAGCTGACCACCTACACGCTCGGCCCCGGCCAGACCATGCTGGTGCACCCGGGCCACGTCGGCATGTTCGACCTCCAGGTCCAGTTCACCATCACCCGGGTCCCCGGCATCGCCAACAAGATCTTCGGTGGCGACGGCTTCCACCTCGTCGCGCTCACCGGCCCGGGCCAGATCTGGCTGCAGAGCATGCCGCTGCCCAACCTCGCCCACTCCCTCGCCCCGTACATGCCGGGCAACGGGGCCGAGAACGCGGAAGCGGCCGGCATGGGCGGCCTCCTCGGCGGCATGATGCGCTGACGCGCTCCCGCCCCGACGTAAGACTTCCGTAGCCGGGGCGAACCACCGCAACCCTGCTGAGCAGCGGTCTCATGGAGACATGAGACCGCGCACCACTCCGCCGACCCCGCCGTCCCGGCGGCGCCCGCTGGACCTGCCCCTGCCGACGCCCCCCGAGGCCCTGCGGCGCGGGCCGCTGCGCGAGGGCGCGTTCCGCTCCCGGCTGCACGAGCCGCGGACCGCGGTCGTGATCGGGCGATGGCTCGGCCTGGCCGTGCTGACCTGTTTCGTGACCGGTCTGATCAGTCACGAGCTGCAGCAGCCGCCGGGCTGGCTCAGGGACCACCTGCCGAGCCGCCCGGTGCAGGGCTACCGGATCACCCAGGGCCTTCACGTGATCAGCGGCATCGCCGCGATCCCGCTGCTGGGCGCGAAGCTGTGGACCGTCTACCCCAGGCTGTTCGCCTGGCCGCCGGCGCGCAGCGTCCGGCACGCACTGGAGCGGCTGGGCGTCGCGCTGCTGGTCGGCTCGATGGTGTTGGAACTGTTCACCGGGCTGCTCAACACGCTGCAGTGGTACCCGTGGCCGTTCCCGTTCCGGCAGACGCACTTCTGGCTCGCCTGGATCGCGGTCGGCGGCCTGTTGCTGCACATCTCCGCGAAGGGGCCGGAGATCGCCGAGCACTGGCGTCGCAGCAGGCCCGCGCTCGCCGGACGGCGGGCGATGCTGGGCACGGTGGCGGCCGCGGTCGGCGCGGTCACCCTGGTGACGGCCGGTCAGACCGTGCCGTGGCTGCGCTCCCTCGACCTGCTGGCCCCGCGCCGACCCGACCTCGGCCCGCAGGGGCTGCCGGTCAACCGGACCGCCGCCCAGGCGGGTACCGTCCGGACGCCGGCCGACTGGCGGCTGCGGGTGGACGGCCCGCGCCCCTACACCCTCACCATGGCCGAACTACTGGCCCTGCCCCAGGCGGAGGCCGAGCTGCCGATCGCCTGCGTGGAGGGGTGGAGCGCCTCCGCCCGCTGGGGCGGCGTCCGGCTGCGCGACCTGCTGGACCGGGCCGGTGCACCGCCCGGAGCGCTGATCCGGGTGACCTCGCTGGAGGCCGACGGTCCGTACGCCGTCATGGAGATGCCGCACACCTACGCCCGCGACCCGCTGACGCTGCTGGCCCTGCGCGTCAACGGCCTCCCGCTGCACCCGGACCACGGCTACCCGGCCCGGATCATCGCGCCGAACCGGCCCGGCGTGCTGCAGACCAAGTGGGTCTCCCGGCTGGAGGTGCTCTGATGGCGCGGACGGGGCGGACGGGGCGGACGGCGGGGGCGACGCAGGCACCGCGGAAGGCCCGGTCGGTCCGGGCTGCGCGGGCGGTGAGGGTGCTGACCGGTGCGGCCGGGGCCGGCGTGATCAGCTACGGGATCTACGGCCTGCTCCACGACCCCTACATCGGGGACCCCTTGTCGGTGCTGTTCTGGGGCGTCGGCGGGCTCGTCCTGCACGACGGGCTGTGGCTGCCGCTGGTCCTGCTCGCCGGCACCGCCCTGGTCCGCCGCCCGCTGCTGCGCGCCGGGCTGGTCGTCGCCGCCGCGCTGACCGCCGTGGGGCTGCCGGCCGTGCTGCGCGCCGGGGTCGACCACGGCAACGCGAGCCTGCTGCCGCTGCCCTATCTGCGGAACCTGCTGCTGTCGCTGGCGGCGGTCGCGGTGGTGGTCGGGGCGATCGCGGTCGGCCGGGCGGTCGCGCCCAGGGTTCCGCCCGCGCTGGGCCGACTGCGGCGGGCCCGGCAGGCGGTGCGCGTCCGGCGGACCTCGCGCGGGGCCCGACGCAGCCCCGCACGGCCCGGCTGAGAGAATGGGTCGCAAGCTGACCACCGGCGAGAGAGGTGCCGCAGCACATGGGCGACATATCGGTCGGCGCGACGGTGACCGCCGTCAGCCGTGACGCGACGCACAACTTCAGCAAGCCGAACGTGGCCGGCATCCGGCTGCTGGAGGGCCTGGGGGTCGACGGTGACGCTCATCTGGGCGTCACCGTGCAGCACCTCTCGCGCGTCGCGGCCGACCCGACCCAGCCCAACCTCCGCCAGGTCCACCTGATCCACGCCGAGCTGCACGACGAACTGCGCGAGGCGGGTCACGAGGTCATCCCCGGCGCCATGGGCGAGAACATCACGACGCGGGGGATCGACCTGCTCGGCCTGCCCCGCGGCGCACGCCTGCGGCTGGGCGCGGAGGCCGAGATCGAGATCACCGGCCTGCGCAATCCCTGCCCGCAGATCGAGAACTTCCAGCGCGGCCTGCTCAAGAAGGTCGTCGGCAGGAACGAGCTGGGCGAGATCGTGCGCAAGGCGGGGATCATGGCCGTGGTCCTGGCGAGCGGCGAGGTCCGCCCGGGCGACGCCATCACCGTCGAGCTGCCGGACGGCCCGCACCAGCCGCTCGAACGCGTCTGAACGAGGGCGACCGACGGGGACGTCTGAACGCCGCTTCCGAACGGACGCTTCCGAACGCGCGCTTCCGAGCGCACGCGACGCCCGCCGCGTCCTGGTGGGAGGCGGCGGGCGTCGCGTCGGCTCGTCAGACCCGGACGCTGTCCACGTCGGGGGCGCGGGACGAGGCGTTGGTGAACGCGATCGTGTTGCCGCTGCCGGCGTTGAGCTGGACGTCGATGGTGATGGTCTGCGGCTGCGGAGCGCTGAAGGTCCCGAGCGGCGGCACGCTGACGGTGTGGGCGACGCCGTCGACCGTCACCGTCGCCGTGCGGGCGCTGGTGGCCCCGTTGACGAAGCTGATGGCCAGCGGGTAGCTGCCTGCGGCGACCGCCTTGACCCCGTTGATGGTCAGGGTTCCGGTGGCCGAGGTGCTGTATCCGATGTAGCCGACACGCGAGCCGCCGGAGCAGCCCGACGCGCAGGCGACGGCCTTGGCTCCGCCGGCGAGCGTGTTCGCGGAGGCCTCCGCCTCGTAGAGCGCGGGGGTCTGGGTGGGCGACGCCGAGGGGCTGGACGAGGGGCCGGCGGCGCCTGCGGTCGGGCTCCAGTAGTCCCCGGCCATCACCAGGTAGACCAGCATCTTGATGGTCTCGCCGTAGTAGGAGTCACCGAAGGGGTTGCTCCCGAGCTGGCTCCAGATGGCGTCGGTCCAGGCCTGGTCGCCGGCGGCCATGGCGGCGGGGCCGATCGAGTCTCCCGCCTCCTCGGCCGTCGTGTCTCCGGAGACGTTTCCGTTGGCGCAGTTCAGCTTGATGTGCGGCTGGACCTTGGCCGGGTTGCCGCCCGCCAGTCCCTTGGTGCAGGCCGACCACTTCTTCGCGTCGGCGTAGGAGACCGCCGCCGTGGTGGAGCCGTTGAGCAGCGCGTCGGTGCCCAGGTGCCACGGGACGCGGATGGAGTTGTAGCCGACGATGTTGTCCGGCTGGTCCTCCTGGTAGTTGGCGGGCGCCGGGGAGGGCGAGGTGGTGTTGGCGTTGACCACGAAGTCGGACATCAGTCCGGCGCTGGAGGAGTAGGCGCCGGTGAACTCGGTGACGATCGCCTGCATCCGGTCGACGACCTTGGTCCAGTCGTGCGCGGTGTCGTAGGCGGCGAAGGCGCGCAGGTGGTCCAGCATGTTGTCGGACGGACGGGTGTCGGTGGACGGGCCGTCGTCCTCGCACTTGAGGTGGCCGTCGGAGGTCACGTCGTGGGCGTAGACGCTCGCCAGCCAGGCCTTCGCGTCGGCGGTGTAGCCACCCCACTGCCTGTCCGCGAGGATCAGGCCGTAGCCGATGTCGAGGTCGCCGTCGGTGGCGGCGTCCGGGGTGCCGGAGCTGTAGTACTTGCAGCTCTTGCCGTCCAGCTGCCACTGCATCAGGCCCCACTGGTCCTTGTGGTCCTTGACCAGCTGCCAGAGGCCGTTGAACTCGGTCTGCGCGTCGGCGTCGTAACCGGCCATCAGCGGCACGATGTTCATGCCGTAGCCCTGGGCTTCGGACACCGTGCCGTTGTTGGTGGCGTCGCCGTCGCCCTTGGTCGAGACGTAGTACTCGTTCGAGGCACAGCCGTGGACGAGATAGCTGCTCTTCCAGGAGTTGTACTGCTTCTCGACCGCGGCGTCGCGGCTCGCCTGGGAGGCGGAGGGCATCACGCCCACCTTGTAGGTCTGGTGCTGCGGGAACGGCATCGCCGGCGTCGCGGCGGCGTGGGCGCTGCCGCCCGCCACGGCGAACCCGGCGGCGATGGCGGCCGCTGCGGCCACTCCCGCCAGGACGCGTTGCGGAGTACGGACCATCGACACTCCTCGCAAGGGAAGTTGAAGCCTCAATTGGGTTAGGAAACTTTCCTAACTGAGATGCCGGTGAGTCTCCCGCCCCGTCCTGAGCGCGTCAAGATGTCCGTCAAGATCCGCGAAGATCCGTAAAGTTCCGCGCCGGTCCGCGCCGGTCCGCGCTGATCCGCCCTGATCCGCCCTGATCCGCCGACGGGATAGGCTCCGAAACAAGGCCGCGAGGCCGTACGCAACGGAGAGGGAAGCGCGTCCATGTCCGACATCGTCCTGCTCACCGGCCGCACCATGCCCCGCGAGGTCTCCGAGAACGACCTGCTGGCAGACGAGTTGCGGACCCTCGGCGTCAGGGCGGAGATCCAGCCCTGGGACGAGCCGCTGGACTGGAGCGAGCACGGTATCGCCGTCGTCCGCACCACCTGGGACTACTGGGACCGGCTCGACGAGTTCCTCGCGTGGGCCGAGCGGACCCGGAAGCAGACGACGCTGCACAACCCCGCCGAGGTCATCGTCTGGAACCACCACAAGGGCTACCTCGTCGGACTGGGCGAGTCGGGCGTCCCGGTGATACCCACGCGACTGCTCCGCGCGGGTTCGGGCGCAGCGGAGATCGCCACTGCCCTGGCCGAGTTCGACGAGCGGCACGGCGGCGTCGAGCTCGTCGCCAAGCCCGCCGTCTCGGCCGGCGCGCGCGGCGCCCTGCGCACCCGCGCCGACCACCCCGAGGCCGCCGCGCACCTGCGGGAGCTCGTCGCGAAGGGCGACGCCCTGCTGCAGCCGCTCGCCGAGTCCGTGCTGACCCGGGGCGAGACCTCGCTGGTCTTCTTCGGTCAGGAGTTCAGCCACGCCGTCCGCAAGGTGCCGGCCGGTGGTGAGTACCGCATCCACGAGCACCACGGCGGCAGCGTGCAGCCGCACGCCCCCACGGAGGCCGAACTCGCCGCCGCCCGGCTCGCGTTGGCGTCGGCTCCGGCGCGGACCGCCTACGGGCGGGTCGATCTGGTCGAGCTCTCGGAGGGACCGGCCGTGATGGAGCTGGAACTCATCGAACCAGAGCTGTTCCTCCCCTACGCGGACGGCGCGACGGCCCGCTACGCCCGGCACCTCGCGGCGCTGCTGCCGTGACCGGAGCTGTCACCGGGGCCGTCACCGGAGCCGCCACCGGCACGCCGGTCGAGGTCTGGCTGCTGGACGCGCGCCGACCGGTGCCGGGCCTGGATGCCGAGGCGATCGACACCCTGCTCGACACGCAGGAGCGGTCACGCGCGGCCGCGTTCGTCCGCGAGAGCGACCGCGTGCTCTACCGCGTCGCCCACGCGGCCCTGCGCACGGTGCTCGCGACCCGGACCGGACTGGCCGGGTCCGGTCTTCGCTTCTCGCGCGAGCCGTGTCCCTGTTGCGGTGAGCCGCACGGCCGCCCGCGCCTAGAGAGCCCGGACGGGCCGCAGTTCTCGCTCTCGCACGGCGGCGATCTGGTGATGATCGGCCTGGCCCGGAGCGCCACACCGATCGGCGTAGACGTCGAGCCGCTCCCTTCACCCGAGGTGACGCTCGAACTCACGCACCTGCTGCACCCCTGGGAGCAGGACGAGCTCGGCGCGGGGCGGGCGGACGCCGCCGACCGGACTCCCGACCCCGAGGCGTTCGCGCGCATCTGGACGCGGAAGGAGGCCTACCTGAAGGGCCTCGGGACCGGACTGGGTCGCGACCCCTCCGAGGACTACACCGGCGAGGCCGAACCAGCCTCTCTGCCTGCGGGTTGGGCTCTCGCCACGGTTCCGGCCGGACCAGCCCACGCCGCCGCCCTCGCGGTCCGCGCCGCCGCCGTGGAGATCACCCTGCACAGCTCGCTGCGCTGAGGCGGGAGCCGGCTCAGGCCAGGCGCCTGCGGACACGTTCCAGCTCCCTCGCCGGGAACGCCTCGGCGACGAGCAGACGCGGCAGCAGGTCCGGCTCAAGCGTCAACGCCCGGAAGGAGAGCGCGATCGTGACGTCGTGGTCGGGCCGCTGCAGGACCTCCACGCTGTCGCCCGCGCGGATCTCGCCCGGCTGGAGCACCCGCAGGTAGGCGCCCGGCCTGGCGGCCTCGGTGAACCGCCTGATCCAGCCCTCACGGCGCAGCCGGCCCTGGAAGGTCGCACACGGGATCCGCGGACAGGACACCTCCAGCACGACGTCCGACCCGATCCGCCAACGCTCGCCGATCAGCGCCTCGTTGACGTCCAGCCCCGCGGTGGTGAGGTTCTCCCCGAACTCGCCGTTGCGCAACGGACGGCCCAGCTCCGGCTCCCAGCCGTCGAGGTGCTCGCGGGCGTAGGCGTAGACCGCCTGGTCGTCGCCGCCGTGGTGCTTGACGTCGTACACCCGGTCACCCGCGAGCCCGACCGCGCCGGTCCCCTTCGGGCCCGGCGTGCAGACGGCGACCGGCCCCTCGACGGGCCGCTTGTCGATGCCCGTCGCCTCCAGCCCCTTCCACGGGTTGGGGCGGGGTCGGCCGACGTTGACGGAGAGCAGCTTCATGGAACGTGACGCTACGGGTCCGGTCGCGCCCCCGCGAATCGATTTCCAGATGCTCCGTGACCTGCGATGGGGCCCGCCGGTTCCCGCCGGCGGGCCCCACCCGTTCGCGCCACGCCCCACACGCAGGCGAACCCTCGGATCAGGTCTGGATCATCAACTCTGGGCGAAGCCGGAGAAGTCGGACTCGCCACGGGTGCCGTCGCTGTGCGAGCTGGTGAACACTCCGACGTCCTGCGTCGCGGCGGTGCCGGGAACGGTCACCTGACCGACCTGGGTCCAGCTGCTGTCGTCCGTCGAGTAGAAGCCGGTGAAGACGGGCCCGTTCCGGACCAGCTTGAGCCAGGACGGGTAGACCGCGCTGCCGCTGCCCTGGTCGGCCGGCGCGCTGTTCGAGTCGAGCTGTCCGTCGCCGTCGCTGTCCCACTGCAGGACGTAGCCCTTGCCGGGGGCCTCGGCCAGGATCAGGTAGCCGGGCGAACTGTCCGCCGCGGTGATGTCGTTGCGCACCATGATGCCCGCCTTGGCCCAGTCGCTCGTCGCGGCCTGGGCGGTCAGCTCGACGACCGTCGTCGAGCCGTCGTGCTCGGCGCCCGGCCGGTAGACCGCGCTGTACTGGTCGGTGCTGCCGTAGAGGTCGGCGCCCGCGCCGTCGATCGCGAGGTCGCCGCCCAACTGGCCGAAGACGGCGGTGGTGTCGGTGAAGGTCCGGAACGGCGCCTGCACCGTGGAGGGGACCTCGGCGAGGTTGGGCGAGCCGAGCTGCTCCGTCCCGCCGGGCCAGTGGGCACGGGCCGTGCCGGTCAGGGTGACCTTCGCTATCGGCGCGCTCGGGATCGCCGGCGCGGTGACCCTGAAGGCGGCGATCGCCATCCGGCCGCCGCCCACCCTGGCGAAGTGCACCGCCGTGAGCGGCTTGACGGTCCATCCGGTGGGAGCCGTGATGCCGAGCCGCAGGTCGGTGACGGCGGCGGCGCCGTCGTCGGTGTAGGTCGAGGTGACCGTGGCGGAGCTGCCGCTGGTGAACTCCGGTGCGGTCGTCTCCAGCACGGAGGCGGGTGCGAGGGCGCCGGGTCGGTCCGTGGGCGTCACCCGGTACATGACCGTTCCGTGGCCGGGCACCGAAGCGGCGATGGTTCCGGCGGCGCCCGCCGAGGTGCTGCTGTGCGCCCAGAGATCCCGCAGCACATACCCCTTGGCCGCGGGCAGGCCCACGGCCGCGGCGCTGGTCGCGATGGTCGCCCGGCCCGCGTTCTCGTTGAACAGCGTCACGGCGACGCTGCCGTCGGCCAACGGCTTGGCCAGGACGTCGTGGCCGCCCGCGAGGGTGACCGGGGTACCCTGCCGGCCGAGCCGGTCCTGGTCGACGGCGATGACCTCGCGGTTGGCGTAGATCGACAGGGTGTCCGCACCGGCGGTGCGCAGATCGGCCCCGGAGATCAACGGGGCGGCCATCTCGGCCCAGAGGGAGAACTCGCTGCGGTCCTCGGCCGCGGTCATCCCGTTACCGACCTCCAGCATGTCCGGGTCGTTCCACGCCCCCGGCCCGGCCCCGGCGGCCAGCTGCACGTTCTGGTGGAAGTTCCAGAGCATGTCGCCGAAGGAGGGGTCGATGTCCCCGGTGGTGCGCCAGAGGTTGCCGACGCCGGAACCCCAGGAGGCGACGTTCTCGTTGCCCCAGTTGCACAGGCTGTAGACGATGGGCCGGCCGGTGGCGGCCAGGGCGTCGCGCATGGCGGTGTAGCGCTGGAGCGAGGGGACGCCCTGGTTGTAGCAGTTGTCGTACTTGAGGTAGTCGACGCCCCAGGAGGCGAAGCTCGCCGCGTCCTGCTGCTCGTGGCCGAGGCTGCCCGGATAGCCGGCGCAGGTGAGCGTGCCCGCGCTCTCGTAGATGCCGAGCTTGAGGCCCTTCGCGTGGACGTAGTCCGCGACGCCCTTGATCCCGTCGGGGAACTTGACGGGGTCGGGAACCAGCGCCCCGTTCGCGTCCCGACTGTGCGTCAGCCAGCAGTCGTCGATGTTGACGTAGGTGTAGCCGGCGTCCTTGAGACCGCTTGCGACGATCTTGTCGGCGGTCTGCTCGACCAGTTTCTCGCTGACGTCGCAGCCGAAGGCGTTCCAGTCGTTCCAGCCCATGGGCGGGGTGAGCGCCAGCCCGTTGTCGAGCGCGACCGCCGGGGTGGCGGCCAGGGGAACGGCGGCGAGTGACGCCGCGGAGAGTGCGGTCGCGACCAGCGCGGCCCACGTCTTGCGCATGCCTGCTCCAGGATCCGTAGGGGTCCGTCAGGGGTGGTTCACGGCCCGCCAAGCGAAGCAAAGTCAACAGCATCCGTCAATAACAAACACAGCCGCGTTCAACCTCTGGCGCAGTGTGGCATGTGCCATTACACTCACGCCGCAGCAAAGCAGCAGCTCAAGCCCGACTCTCCTTGCGGAGTCCAGGGCGACACTGCCACGCACCCGGAACCAGCCCTTGTGTCAACGTACTTGACACAAATTTTGATCGTTCTAATATCTGCAGGCCAACGTTTGTTTGTGCATTTTTGTTTGAGACTCGGAGGGGACATGTCGGTCACACGACGCGGACTGCTGCGCGGGGCACTGCTCGGAGCGGGCGCGATCGCGCTGCCCAGCGCGCTGACGGCGTGTGGGAGCAGCAGTGGGAGCGGCGGTTCCGCCGGTGGCGCCGCCGGCAAGACGGTCAGTTTCGGCTCCAACGCCGCAGTGCCGCAGCCGAAGGGGGCCTACCAGTCGCTCTTCGCCCAGGCACAGCGGGAGACCGGGCTGACGGTCGACGTCAACTGGGTGGACCACAACACCTTCCAGCAGAACATCACCACCTACCTGCAGGGCAACCCGCAGGACGTGTTCAACTGGTTCGCCGGCGAGCGCATGGAGTTCTTCGCCGGCCAGGGGCTGCTGCACGACGTCGACGAGGTCTGGGCCGGCATCGGCGGCAACTACACCGAGGCGATGAAGGCCCAGAGCAAGGGCCCTGACGGTCACTACTACTTCGTGCCCTTCGACTACTACCCCTGGGCCGTCTACTACAGCAGGAGCCTGTGGCAGGCGAAGGGGTACACCGAGCCCACCACCTGGGACGAGTACATCGCACTGGCCAGGAGGATGAAGCGCGACGGGCTGATCCCGATCGCCTTCACCGACAAGGACGGCTGGCCCGCGATGGGCACCTTCGACTACCTCAACATGCGCATCAACGGCTTCGACTTCCACGTCGAGCTGATGCGCAAGGGCGACCGGTGGAACTCGCCCCAGGTCAAGGCGGTCTTCGACCAGTGGGCGCAGCTGATCCCCTTCTACTCCCCCGGCTTCATGGGTCTGACCTGGCAGGAGGGCGCACAGCAGATCCTGAACAAGCAGGCGGGGATGATGGTGCTCGGACTCGACCAGATCGGCACCGTCTTCACCGGCGACAAGGCCGCCGACCTCGGCTTCTTCGCCTTCCCTGAGATCAACCCGAAGTACGGCCAGGACGCGGTCGAGGCGCCGATCGACGGCTTCATGATGTCCCACTCCCCCAGGAACCACGACGGCGCGGTCAGGCTGCTGCAGTACCTCGGCACCGCCCGGGCCCAGCAGACCTGGCTCGGCTCCAACCCTGCGGACATCGCCACCGCCGACGGGGTGGACGCGAGCAAGTACACCCAGGCCCAGGCCGACTCGGTGAAGCTGATCCAGAAGGCCGCCCACATCTCGCAGTTCATGGACCGCGACACCCGCCCGGACTTCGCCGACCCGGTGATGCTGCCGGCGATCCAGCAGTTCCTGAACCATCCCAAGGACGCGGCGTCGATCATCGCGAGCATCGACAAGCAGGCCACCTCGATCTGGGCCGGCAACGGATGACACGCCGCCTCTCCGTACGGGACCGGATCACCCTGGGTCTCATGGCCGGCGTGCCGCTGCTGCTGACCACCGCCCTGGTCTGGCTGCCCGCGCTGCTCTCGGTCGTGCTCTCCTTCGCCAGCTGGCCCGGCATCGGCGGGGTGGAGAACATCCACTGGGTCGGGCTGCAGAACTACCGGAACATCCTCACCATCTATCCGCCCTTCCAGCCGGCCGTCGAGCACAACCTGATCTGGCTGGTGGTCTTCTTCTGCGTGCCGGCTCCCGTCGGGCTCTTCCTGGCGACGCAGTTGGACAAGCAGATGCGGGGCTCGCGCCTCTACCAGAGCGTGCTCTTCCTGCCCGTGGTGCTGTCACTGGCACTGATCGGCTTCATGACCGAGCTGATCTTCTCGCCCACCCAGGGCCTGCTCAACAACCTGACCGGCCACGCCAGAGGCTCGTCGGTGGTGGACTGGCTGGGTGATCCGCACCTGAACATCTGGGCGGTGCTGCTGATGGCCTGCTGGCGGCAGACCGGCTACGTCATGATCATGTATCTCGCCGGGCTCAAGTCGGTGGACCCCTCGCTGAAGGAGGCGGCCGCCCTGGACGGCGCCGGCGGGCGGCAGACCTTCCGCCACGTGGTCTGGCCCGCGCTGCGGCCGATCAACGTCGTGGTGCTCGTGATCACCGTGATCGAGTCGCTGCGCGCGTTCGACATCGTCTACGTCATCAACCGCGGCACCAACGGTCTGGAGCTGCTCTCCGTCCTGGTCACCGACAACATCGTCGGCGAGGCCAGCCGCATCGGCTTCGGCTCCGCGCTGGCGACCATCCTGCTCGTGATCTCGATGGCCTTCGTCATCCCGTATCTCTTCAGCACCTTCCGGAAGGAGGAGCGCGGATGAGCGGCACCCTCACCGCCCGAAGGATCGCCCTGCACGTGTTCCTCGGGCTGACCTGTCTGGTGTGGATCGCGCCGCTGCTCTACGCCTTCTACACGGCGCTGCGTCCGTACCAGGACACCCAGCGGCTCGGCTACGTCTCCGTCGGCGGCCACTACGGCCTGGGCAACTTCACCGACGCCTGGAGCCAGGCCCAACTGCCGCAGTACTTCCTCAACTCGGTACTGATCACCGTGCCGGCGCTGGTGCTGACGCTGCTGCTGGCCGGCATGGTCGCCTTCGTGGTGTCCCGCTACACGTTCAGGATCAACGTCGCGTTGCTGATGGTGTTCACGGCGGGCAACCTGCTGCCGCAGCAGGCCCTGATCACCCCGCTGTACAAGCTCTACCAACTGGTGCCGCTGCCGCTCTGGCTCTCCGACTCGGGCAAGCTGGACGACTCCTTCCTGGGTCTGGTGCTGGTGCACGTGGCCTTCCAGACCGGCTTCTGCGCCTTCGTGCTGTCGAACTACATGAAGACCATCCCCGGCGAGCTGGGCGAGGCAGCACTGATGGACGGGGCCTCCGCGTGGCGTCAGTACTGGCAGATCATCATGCCGCTCTGTCGACCGGTGCTCGCGGCACTGGCCACGCTCGAGTTCACCTGGATCTACAACGACTTCTTCTGGGCCACGGTGCTGATGCAGACCGGCTCCAAGCGGCCGATCACGGCCGCGCTCAACAACCTGACCGGCGAGTTCTTCGTCAACAACAACCTGATCTCGGCGGCGGCCCTGATCGTCGCCGTGCCGACGCTCGTCGTCTTCTTCGCCCTGCAGAAGCAGTTCGTCTCCGGGCTCACCCTCGGCGCGAACAAGGGCTGACGCTGCCGCAGGACCAGCACGCGCAGGACAGACACGACCCGCAGGACCGGCATAACCCGCAGAACCGGACCGGCACCAGGGACGGTGCCGACATCTCACCACCCGCTCGGCGCACCACTCACCCAACCACACCCGCGCCCACACGGAGCCGCAATCATGCGAGCACCACTCGAACGAATGACCCGCGCGCTGCTGGCCCTGGCCCTGACCGCCCCGGCGCTCGCCGTCGGCGTCGCGGCCACGGCCGTGGCCACCGCCGCCCCCGCCGCCGCGCTCGACAACGGCACCGCGCTCACCCCGCCCATGGGCTGGAACTCGTGGAACAGCCTCGGCACCGGCGTGACCGAGCAACAGGTCGAGCAGACCATCGACTTCATGTCGGCCAACGGCCTGGTCGCCGCGGGCTACGACACCGTCACCATCGACGACGGCTGGTCGCTCCGGCACCGCAGTGGCCAGACCACCGACCTGGTGAAGACCGCCGACAACGCCATGCAGCTCTACGACGCCGCCGGCAACCCGGTCAGCGGCACCGACGGCACCGGCATCGACCCGACCTCGGGGCACCTGGTCCCCGATCCGGCCGACTTCCCCGCCCGGACGGTCGACGGCCGGAGCGTCAACGGCATCCAGTACCTGGCCTGGTACGCGCACAGCAAGGGCATGAAGTTCGGCCTCTACGCCACCGACACCTACACCACCTGCCAGAGCCATCCCGGCAGCCTGGGCCACGAGACCACCGACGCCACCGACTTCGTCTCCTGGGACGTCGACTACGTCAAGTACGACGACTGCCCGTACGGCCCCCCGATCATCGGCCCCGACGGCCACGACTACTGGACCCAGGGCGAGGGCAAGGAGCTCACCGAGTCCATGTACGCGCGGGTGCAGACCTTCCAGCGCGCGCTGGACGCGGCCTCCGCCGCGCAGGGACGGCCGCGGGTCACCCTCAGCGTGTCGGCCCAGCCCGTGCACACCGGCGTGCCCTACCTGCTCGACCCGAACGACCCGGCCCGGACCGACCCGGTGATCGCGGCCGCCGGCACGCCCGCGTACCAGTCCCCGGGCTACGCGCCGACCGGCGTCTGGTGCGGGCAGGTCGCCAACCTGTGCCGGATCGGCGGGGACCGCGACAGCGAGTTGGACGGCGTGCTCTACCAGGGCCAGTTGCAGACCGCGCTGCAGTACAGCGGCAACGTGCGGCCCGGCAGCTGGAACGACATGGACATGATGTTCGCGGGCTGGCAGGACGTCTACGGCTCCTACGGTGTCGACGACACCTGCAGTTGCCACAAGCCGTTCACGGACACCGAGTCGCAGACCGAGATCTCCATCCTCTCGATGATGGCCGCCCCGCTCATCACCGGCGCGGACCTGCGCAGCGCGGCGGACTCCGTCCACGACGACGGCACCGCCACCTGGTCCAGCGGCATCCCCGCCTCGGCCCTCGCCCTCTACAAGAACCGCGACGTGATCGCCGTGGACCAGGACACGCTGGCCGAACCGGCCACCCTGGTGGGCGCGACGCCGAGCTCCGCCACCGCGCCCGTGGTGCTCCGGCGCACCCTGGAGAACGGCGACACCGCGGTGCTGCTGGTCAACCAGGATCCGAACAGCACCCGGACCGTCAGCACCAGCCTCTCCGCTGTCGGCCTGACCGGTCCCGGCTACTCCTACAAGGAGCTGTGGACCGGCGCGACCGGCGAGTTCACCGGCGCGGGCGCGATCAGCGCCTCGGTGGCCCCCCACGGCGTGGCGTTGTACCGGCTCACCCCGCTGCCGACGACCGTCCCCGCGGCGGTCGTCGGGGACGGCAGGTACCACACCCTCGCGGCGGGCGGCACCGGCGGCCTGGTGTTGGAGGTCTCCGGCACCTGCAGCGCGCCGACGGGCGTCGCGGCGGACGTCAACACCTGGTGGCCGACGCACACCTCCGAGATGTGGACCTTCACCGCCAACCCCGACGGCACGGTGCGGATCAGCGACGACTGCGACACCGCGACCCAGGTCCACACCGTGCTCGCGGCCGGTACCTCCCCCGGCAACAGCGCCTACCTGCTCGGCTACTCGCCCGGCAACCCGTGGCAGGAGTGGCGGGTCGTGCAGAACACCGGCACCGGCGCGCTGAAGATCACCAATGTGGCCACCGGACTCGTCCTGGACACGACCGGCACGAGCACCGGCAGCACGGCGGTGACCAACACCGCCGACGCGTCGGCCCCCGGCCAGTCCTGGAGCCTCGTCTCCTGACCGGCCGGGCAGCGAGAGCAGCCGCATCCGGCTGACTCCCCCAGCGCCCCCGAGGTCCGGCGTGGCCCTGCGCCCGGACCTCGGGGGTAACCCGTTCCCACGTGTCTTCGCACGTCCCGGCCTGTCGCCCGATCCCGGTGTGACGCACCGGGCGTCACCCCTCAGGTCCTGCGGGGGGAGTGCTCCGCACCTCCGGTCTCCGAGGCGTCCCGGTTCCCGCCGCTCGTCCGGGCGCGGAGAGGCGTGCCCGGTCCCGGCAGTCCGACCCCGACCGCAGCCGTGGCCGGTTCAGGTCTGGCGCAGGGGCTGGTACGCCTGGGCGGGCAGGCCGAAGGTCCAGGCGACGCCCTCGCGGGCGGTCCGCGTGGACGGAGGGACCCGGAGCCAGTAGACCCGGTGGGTGCCGTCCGGCTCGGGCGTGGCGTTGACCACCTCGACCATCACCACCGGCTCGTCCTGCTCCAGTTCGATCCGCCACAGCGCGCCCGAGTCGTCCCTGTGCACCGGCTCCGCGCCGGACTCGGCGAGGAAGCGCTCGTAGCCGTAGAACTCCAGCATCACCCGGCGCAGTTCGGCGTTGGGCTGCTCGCGTATCTGCTCCGCCGTCACCTCGCCCAGGCGTCGGAACAACTCCGCGGGCACCGGCATCCCACGCCAGGCGTGCAGCGCGAAGCCATCCCCGAAGGCCACCGCCGCACCCTCGCCGCTGTGGAGTCGCCCGGCTTCGTCCTGACGCAGCAGCACCGGACGTTCCGTCAGCAGCACCACGTCCGCGAAGGGCCACCACCAGCCGGCGCTGCATGCGACGGACGCCAGGCCGTCCAGCAGCGGATCCTCGGCCAGCGCCGCCAGCCAGGCCGCGTCGTGCTGCCCGAGCACCGCCTCGCGCAGGGCGCGACGGACGGCGGCACGGGCGTGGACCCGCTCCGCGGGCCGCTCGGCGTCCTCGGGCCCGCCCAGGGCGTCGACGACGGCCTGCTGCAGCCGCTGCGCGAGGCCGTGCAGGCGGGGCCAGAGCGCGCCCGAGGTGAGCGTCCACCGCTCGGACCAGGCCGCCTGCCCCAGTTCGGCCTGCAGCCGACCGCGTGCGGCCTCCCACGGCGCGGTCCACACCGCCTCCCGCACACCCGGGCACTCGTCCGCACCGGGCGCGCGCAGCCCCTGGGCGGCGAGCGCGGAGCGCGCCGCCTCGAAGAACTGCTCCGTCTCGCGCTCGAGCCCGTCGGCGAAGACCTGCGCCGCGCCGCCGGTCAGCAGCAGCGCCGCGGCCGCCGCGGTCACCGGTGAGGCGAACCAGACCACCGTCCCCGGCGCGGGCAGGCCCGCCTGCCAGTACGCGGCCCGGACGCCCGCCTCGGCGCGGGCCCGGTCCGCCGGACCGACGCCCAGGCCGATCCGCCCCCAGTCGTCCCGCTCCCCGTTCGTCATCCGCCGCTCCCCCTTCTGTCGTTCGACGCGCCTCGCTCGACCCGTTCCACGCGGTCGGCCCCGCTACCCTGCCGGTCCGGTCCGCTCGCTCGGACCCGGTCGGTCGGGCCGCTCAGTCCGCGACGACGCGGACGGCCCCGGGCGTGTACTCGCGCTGCCTGACCACCCGGTACCAGCCTCGGGGCAGGGCGATCGCGGCGTGCTCCTCGTGGACGACGCGCCCGCCCTCGGTCAGCTGCAGCCACGACTCGCCGAACTGGCCGCCGACCCGCAGCAGCCGGCCCGCACCCACGACGGCGTGCGCGTGCCCCGACGCCTCTCCGCGCGCCAGCACCAGGCGCCCGCGGGCGTCCCGCTCCTGCGCCGTCATCGACGCCACCGCCGCCGGAACGGCCACCTCGGCCACCGGGACGAGCAGGACGTCTCCCTGGCGATACATCGACCCACCTCCGTCACGACCTGCGCGGCGACGCGGCGTCACCCCATGGTCGCCACAGTAGGAGGGGGGTCTGACAACCCCCGGCTCAGCCGGCCGCCCGGCCCTCCGCCTCGGCGGCGACCCGCCGTCCGGCGAGCGCGGCACGCGCTGCGGTGCCGAGGCGGTCGAGGCCGACCACGACGGCGGCCAGGACGACGAACTCGACCGTCAACTCGGCGATCTGCAGCCCGACCCAGCCGTAGCCGTGCTCCGTCGGGTCGAGGAAGAAGTAGGGGTAGCGGTTCGGGAAGAAGGGGAAGAGCGCCGCCCGCAGCAGGGTCAGGCCCGCGTATCCGAGCGGGAAGGAGAGCCAGAGGGGCAGGTCGCGCCAGCGCGAGGCGTTGCGGGGGCCGAGGCAGAGCCAGTCGAGCACGACCATGATCGGCGTCGTGTAGTGCAGGAACAGCAGGGACCAGCTCTGCAGCCGGTCCGCGCCGGTGCCGTGGCTCAGGCCGGGCAGCGGGCTCGCGCCGTGGTTGAGCACCACGTGCGCGACCAGGCCGGTGATCAGGATGTAGAGCGTCGCCGCGCCGCGCAGGCGGGGGGCGGGGGCGTCGGCGGTGTCGCGCCTGACCATCCAGTACAGCGCGGCGGCGAAGTAGCCGAGGACGATCACGTTGCTCTCGACGGTGAAGTAGATCAACGAGCCCGCGCCGGTGATCAGGCCCAGGCCTGCGGAGAGGACGATGGCGAGACGCCACCACAGGGCAGGTCGGGTCCAGGCGTGCATGGGCGGATCCAGTTCTCGGGCGGCCCCGGACGGCCGGGGGCGGTTCTCGGGTGGTGCGCGTCGGTGCGGGGTGCTGTCGGGTGGCGCGGAGTGGGGTCGGGCGGTGCGGGGCCCGTTCCCGATCGTGCCGGGGCGCTCCGTCGTGGTTCCGCTTCCAGGACTGGGGCAGGGGCTCGACATGTCGGGCGGACGCCGCACTCTACTCGCGAGTAGCGGTCTCGTGAAGCTCCCCGGGCGCGCTTCGGCGGCCGCCGGGGCGCTCTTCCGGGGTCCCGCGGAGCGATGCTTTCCAGCCAACCCCGGGCCGATCGATCCGTACACGGGCGATCCCCCGCACGTCAGTGCGAGCGGGCCGACGACCCGCTCGGCGCCGGAGCCGCGGGCACCCGACGAAAGGCTCACGCCCTGCTGTCGTGGCCCCGCGCCGCGCGCGGAGGATGGACGCGCTCGGCGTGCCGCATGGGCCGCCTGGGGGTTAGGTGGAGGGATGGGAGGAGGAGTGAACCGTGGGTACTGAGTCCGGTGCGGAGCCCGGAACTGCGATATCGCAGGACCAGGCCGAAGGCCACATCCACGGCGTGTGCTTCAAGACGGGTCCGCCCGGAAGCGCAGGCGTCGAACTCGAATGGCTGGTCATGGACCGCGCGGAGCCGCGGAGACCGGTCCCAATGGAGCGGCTCGACGCCGTTCTCGAACCGCTCACCGGGCACGCCGCCCGGAACGGCGGCAGGCCCGGCAGCGGGCTCCCCTGCGGCACGGTGCTCACCCGCGAGCCCGGCGGTCAGCTGGAGCTCAGCACGCCTCCTGCCGCGGGAGCGGTCGCCTGCGTCGCGGGCGCGGCGACCGACCTCGAAGTGGTCCGCAGGACGCTGCACGAGGACGGTCTCCATCTGCTCGGCTACGGCCTGGAGCCGTTCCGCGACCCGCCCAGGGTCCTGGACCATCCCCGCTACGCGGCGATGGAGGCCTATCTCGACCGGATCGGCCCCTGGGGCCGGATGATGATGCGTGCCACGGCAGCCGTCCAGGTCAACCTGGACGCCGGGACCGACGGCGACGGCATCGACGGCTACCGGGCGCGCTGGCAGCTGGTCCACCGGCTCGGTCCGGTGCTCGTCGCGGCCTTCGCGAACTCGCCGCTCTGGCAGGGCAGACCCACCGGCTGGCGGTCCACCCGCCAGGCCGTCTGGGAACGCCTCGACCCCAGCCGCACGCGTCCGCCGCAGGGCAGGGAGGCCAACGGCGACCCGGCGGCGGCCTTCGCCAGATCCGCCCTGGGAGCGGGTCTGCTGTGCCTGCGGCGCAACCCTCCCGCCGACTGGACCGCCCCGCCCGGACACAGCTTCGCGTCCTGGCTGGACGGCGGCGTCACCGAGCGCCGGCCCACCATCGGCGACCTCGACTACCACCTCAGCACGCTCTTCCCCCCGGTGCGGCCACGCGGTTGGCTTGAAATGCGCATGATAGACGCGCAGCCCGGCGACGGATGGATGGTGCCCGCGCTGCTGGCCACCGTGCTGATGGACGATCCCCGCGCGGCCGAGGCCGCCTGGGCGGCGACGGAGCCGCTCTGCCCCAACGGCTCGCCCTACCCGCCGCAGGCGGTCTGGAGCCGCGCCGCCAGGCTCGGACCTGGCGCCCCCGAGCTCGCCAAGGCCGCACTCGACTGCTTCGCCGCCGCGGACACGGCGCTCTCCGGCCCCGACGTGCCCGCGCCGATGCGCCGCGCCGTCTCGTCCTTCGCCGAGCGCTACACCGAACGCGGGCGATGTCCCGCCGACGACCTGTTGGACGACCGCGACGGCGCCTGCCGGCCCGACCGTCTGGAAGGAACCTCCCGATGACCGACCCCGCGGCCCCCGCCGACCCGACCGCGACCCTGCCGTCGACCCCCTCGGTCCCCTCGTCGTCCGAGGCGCCCACCGACGACGGATCACGCGGCACGGGCACGACCGCCCCGGCAGATCCCGAAGCCCTGCGCGCCCGGGCCCGCGCCGCACTGGAACGGGCGCGGGTGCGCACCCGCGCGCTCACCGACTGTCTGGACGAGGACGAGCTCGGCGCCCAGCACTCCCCCCTGATGTCGCCCCTGGTCTGGGACCTGGCCCACATCGGCAACCAGGAGGAGATCTGGCTGGTGCGCGAGGGTGGTGGGGCTCCCGCCCTGCGTCCCGATCTCGATCCGCTCTACGACGCCTTCCAGCATCCCCGCGACCAGCGCCCCACACTTCCACTGCTCCCGCCCGAACCCGCCCGGCGCTACATCGCCGCCGTACGCGAGCGGGCGTTCGAGGTGCTCGACACCGCCCCGCTCGGCCCGGACGAGGACCCCCTGCTGGCGCAGGGATTCGTCTTCGGGATGATCGCCCAGCACGAGCAGCAGCACGACGAGACGATGCTCGCCACGCACCAGCTGCGGCGTGGTCCCGCCGTCCTGCACGCGCCGAAACCCGCACCGGCCCCCGCCGACGCGGCGACCCTGCCGACCGAGGTGTGGATACCCGGCGGCCCGTTCACCATGGGCACCGACGGCGGGGACGAGCCCTGGGCCCTCGACAACGAACGCCCCGCCCACCTGGTCGACGTCCCCGGCTTCTGGCTGGACACCGTTCCCGTGACCAACGCCGCCTACCAGGCCTTCATGGCCGACGGCGGCTACCATGACGCCCGCTGGTGGTCCGCGGCAGGCTGGGCGCACCGGCTCCAAGCCGGCCTGAGCGCACCGCTGTTCTGGATCCGCGCCGGTGGCGGCGGCCCGGAGGGCGTCGAGGGGGCCGACGCCGGTGGCGAGGTCCCCGGCGGCTGGCTGCGTCGGCGCTTCGGGGTCACCGAGCCGGTGCCGCTGGACGAGCCTGTCCTGCACGTGTGCTGGTACGAGGCCGACGCCTTCGCCCGCTGGGCGGGCCGGCGACTGCCGACGGAGGCGGAGTGGGAGAAGGCCGCCCGCCACGACCCGGCCGGCGGCCGGTCCCGCCGCTACCCCTGGGGCGACGCCGATCCGACCCCCGAGCTGGCCAACCTCGGCCAACGCCACCTCCAGCCCGCCCCGGCCGGCAGCTTCCCCGCCGGCGCCTCCCCGGACGGGGTACGCCAGTTGATCGGGGACGTCTGGGAGTGGACCTCCAGTGACTTCGCCCCGCACCCGGGTTTCACGGCCTTCCCCTACAAGGAGTACTCGGAGGTCTTCTTCGGCCCCGACTACAAGGTGCTGCGCGGGGGAGCCTTCGGCGTCGACCAGGTCGCCTGCCGCGGCACCTTCCGCAACTGGGACTACCCGATCCGCCGCCAGATCTTCTGCGGCTTCCGCACCGCGCGCGACGCCTCCCCCGGCGAGACGGCCGACCGCCCCGGCGGTTCCGCGGATCCGGTCGGGCGGGCACGGCCGACGCGCCCCACTCGCTCGCCGGGCGGGGGGACGATCGCCTGATGTGCCGTCATCTCGCCTATCTGGGAGCGCCGGTCACCCTGGCCGAGCTGATCACGCAGCCGCCGCACGGGCTCTACGAGCAGTCCTGGGCCCCTCGCCGGCAGCGCCAGGGCAAGGTCAACGCGGACGGCTTCGGCATCGGCTGGTACCCGGTACCGCCCGACCCCGACCCCGCCGCCTCCAGTGCCACCGCCTCCGGCACCGGCCCCGGCGTGGCCGCCGCCGACGCGCGGGAGGCGGCGGCGCCCGCGCGCTACCGGCGGGCGGTGCCGATCTGGGCCGACCCGAACTTCCCCGAGCTCGCCGGGACCGTCCGCAGCGGGGCCGTGCTGGCCGCCGTGCGCTCGGCGACCGCGGCGACCACCCAGGACGAGTCCGCCGCCGCGCCCTTCCGTGACGGGCGCTATCTGTTCAGCCACAACGGCGCCGTCCGGGACTGGGCCAGACTCCCGGCGGCGGTCGCCGTCGGAGCCGGGCCGGGCGCCGGCTCCGCCCTGGGCGCGGTCGACCTGTTGACGGCCGAGGCCCGCAGCGACTCGGCGCTGCTCTGGGCGATGCTCGTGAGCCGGCTGCGCCGAGGCGAACCCGCCGGCGGAGCGCTGGCCGCGCTGGTCCGCCAGGTGGCCTCGGTCCGGCCGGACGCGCGGCTCAACCTGCTGCTGACCGACGGCACGGCGATCGCCGCGACCCGCTTCGGCGACACGCTCTGGTACCGGCGGACGGCCGGCGGCGTCCTGGTCGCCTCCGAGCCCGACGACTGTGCGCGGACCGCCGACGCGGAGGCGGACATGGGCCGGAGCTCCGACGCGGACGGGATCTGGCGCGAGGTCCCCGACCACTCCCTCCTGCTGGCCACCCGGGGACGCGTCCGCATCCTCGCCCTTCGACCACCCGTCCCCCCTGTGCTCCCCTCGTCCCGCAGACCCCCGCTCCTGTCCGCCGACGGCGGCAACGAACCGGAGATGCACCACATGAGCACCGACAGCACCGCACCCATGGCACGTCAGGCAGGCGCGGCGAACGCCGACTTCGGCGCTCACGCCGACGGCCACCGCTTCACCCTGGACGACCGGCTCCCGGCCGACCATCTCGCCAACGCGCTGCGCAGCGACGTCGTCGAAGGGTTGACCGCGAGTCCGAAGTCCCTTCCGCCCAAGTGGTTCTACGACGCGCGGGGCAGTGAGCTCTTCGAGGAGATCACCCTCCTGCCCGAGTACTACCCGACCCGGGCCGAACAGCAGATCCTCACCCGCCGCGCCCCCGAGATCGCCGCGCTCACCCGCGCGATGACGCTCTTCGAGCTCGGTTCAGGCTCCTCCCGCAAGACCCGGCTGCTGCTCGACGCGCTCACCGCCGCGGGGACGCTGGCCTGCTACGCACCGCTCGACGTCAGCCCCAGCGCGCTGGAGCAGGCGGGCGCGGCACTGATCCGCGACTACCCCGGCCTGCGCGTCGCGGCCACCGTCACCGACTTCGAGGGCGACCTCTCGCTGCCGCCCCGGGCTCCCGGGCCGCGGCTGGTCGCCTTCCTCGGCAGCACCATCGGGAACTTCGACGCGGAGCAGCGGCACTCCTTCTTCACGGCGCTGCGGCACACCCTCAGCGCCGACGACGTGCTGCTGCTCGGCGCCGACCTGGTCAAGGACCGCGAGGTGCTGGTCCGCGCCTACGACGACAGCCAGGGCGTGACGGCGGAGTTCAACCGCAACGTGCTCAACGTGCTGAACCGGGAACTCGACGCGGACTTCGACCCCGACGCCTTCGAACACGTGGCGCTCTGGAACGAGGAGGACGAGCGCATCGAGATGCATCTGCGCTCCCGGACGGCACAGTCCGTGAAACTTCCCGCGCTCGGACTGTCGGTCGACTTCGAGGAGGGCGAACGGATGCGCACGGAGATCTCGGTCAAGTTCCGCAGGGACTCCCTGACCGAGGAGCTGGGCCGGGCCGGCTTCACCGTGCGCCACTGGTGGACGGACGAGGAGAACCGATTCGCCCTGCTGCTGGCCGTACCGAGCAGGTGACCTGAAGGATCCGGGGGTTGACCGCCGCGCGGCGCTCAGCCCCCGGAGCTCGCCCGGATCAGCAGCTCGGCCGGGAGCAGCACTCCCCCGGACGGCTCCCCGCCACGCACCTGGGCCAGCAGCCCCCGCACCAGCGCGCTCGCGATACCCCGCAGCGGCAGCCGAACGGAGCTGAGCGGCGGCTGCAGCACCCGGCCGAACGGCAGGTCGTGGAAGCCGACGACGGCGACATCCCGACCCACCGTCAACCCCTCCGCCCAGACCGCCTCGTAGGCGGCCAGGGCCAGCAGGTCGGAGGCGGCGACCAGCGCGGTGGCCCGGCGACGGCCGCTGAGCAGCGCCCTTGCCGCGTCGACCGGCGCGACGGTGGCGAGCGCCGTCGTCAGCTCCAGGCCGAGGGCGGTCGCGGCGTCGCTGAGCCCCCGGCGCCTCGCGGTCAGCCACGGCAGTTCGGCGGCACCCTCCGCCGGGGCCGTCCGGGCCGTCGCGGGGGTTCCGGCGGTGGGGCCGGTCTCTGCCGGGCCGAGATAGCCCACGCGTCGGTGCCCGCGTTCGGCGAGATGCGCGGCCACCGTTCCCATCGCCGCGGCGTTGTCGATGTCGACCCAGTTCTGCGGTTCGTCGGCGCCGGTCCGGCCGAAGGAGACGAAAGGGACCCCTGCCTGCGCCAGATGGCGCACCCTGACGTCGTCCGCCAGCACGTCCGCGATCACGAACCCGTCGACCTGCCGTGCGGCGATCAGGTCGTCGACGGCGCTCCGGGGGTCCGTCGTCCCCGGCGGCGGACGGAACAGCAGCACCCGGTAGCCCTCCGCCCCCGCGGCGTCGACCAGGGCCTCGAGAAAGCCGCCCATCAACGGGTTGGGGTCGTGCGGGTCGTCGACCGGCGCCAGGTAGGCGAAGGTGCGGCGCTCGCCGGTGCGCAGCGCCCTGGCCGACTCGTCGGGGCGGTAACCGAGTTCCTCGATCGCGGCGTGAACCCGCGCCAGCGTGTCGGGCCGGACCCGCTCGGGGAAGTTGAGCGTGTTGGAGACGGTCTGCCGGGACACTCCGGCCGCGCGCGCCACCTGCTCGATGGTCGCCCCGCCCCGCCGGCTCCGGGAGGTGCCGGCGGCGCGGCCCGGTGTCGCTTCGCTCATGCGCGGTTCCGTCGCTCCCTGGTCAGCGCTCAGCGCGCTGCGGCGTCCACCGTCGCGCTCCGGATCAGCGTAGCCAGTCCGCCCCGGGGGACCGACAGCCGCGCCCCGCCGGGAGCCGCCAGGTCCAGGTCCGCCTCGCCGACCGTCCGCCCCCGCGCGTCGCGGACGACCGCGTGCACGTCTCCCGCGCCGCCCGTCAGGTGGACCAGCGGGTCCGTGTCGGCATTGGCGATCAGCAGTTCCCGCCACGCCCCGGACGCGTCGACGGGCAGGGCCGCGTAGCGGGCGACGGCGACGGCGTCGGCCGTCGCGGACCGCACCATCGGGTAGCCGAGATCCGGACGCGAGGGCCGGAACACGCCGCGCTGCAGCAGGTCGGCGCGGGCGCGGAAGACACCGAGCCAGAAGGCCAGCGTCTCGCGGTGCTCCTCGCCGAGCGCGGCCAGATCCACGGAGATCTGCGGGACGGCGAACAGGACGTTCACGAGGTGGCAGGCCAACTGCTCGACGCTCTCGCGCGGGTGCCACATCAGCATGTCCGCATGGACGGCGAGGGGGCCAGCGACCAGGCGCGCGTCGACGGTCCTGCGTCGGTTCTCGGCCGGGCCCAGCGGGCAGTCGACCGCACGGATCATCGTCGCGTGGGGCCACAGCGCCGGTGAGACGTAGGGCTGCCGGGTCTCGATCATGGCGTGCGGCGCCACGGCGGAGATCCGCCGACGGATCTCGCCGAGCAGCCGCTCCACGCCCTCGGCGACGCTCGCACAGTCCGCGTCGGGGCCGGGCTCGGGCGGGTCGGCGACATGGAACCGGTCGATGAAGTCGAGCTTCAGGCCGTCCATCCCCCACTCCTCGACCGGCCGCGCGAGCCGGTCCGCCAGGTGGGCGCGGACCACGGGGTACCGCGGATCGACCACGATCGCGTCCAGTGCGTCGACCCGGGCCAGGGCGTAGGGCCGGAACTCCTCCCACACCGAGCTCTCCGCGCCGACGAAGGGCAACGCGAACCAGAGCAGGTAGCGCGCACCCAGCTCGTGGACACGGCGGACGTGGGCGGCGGTGCCGGGAAGGGAGACCGGGTCCCAGTCCCCGCACTGGCCGTAGCCGCGCCCCCGGTCGCCGGTCATCCAGCCGTCGTCCACGATGACCGTGTCGAGGCCCAACTCCCTTCCGAGCGCCGCCTGGAGCTCGATCGCCTCCGGGGTGACGTGCTGGTGCATCGCGTACCAGGTGGAGTAGGCGGGCCGACGGGCCTCGTCGGGGACCCGGACCTCTGCGGTCCGCTCGACGGACTCGCGCCACCAGCCGGCCACCTCGGCGAGGCAGTCGCCGAAGTGGCGGCGCGAAGTGTCGATCCGGACGGTGAGCCGCCCCAACGCCCCCTCGCCCGACGCGACCGCCTCGGTCTGCACCCAGCAGCGGAACTCCCCCGTCTCCTCGACCACACCGGCGCCGATCGAGACCTCCCGGCCCTCCGCCGGGCCGGTCTGCGCGGCGAAGGTACAGAGCCCCACGTCACCGACGCCGACCAGCGCGCCGACCGGCGCACCGTACGCCGGCGACACCTGTCGCGGCGCCGACCACGCGGCCGGCAGCCAGCTCAGGCCGTCCGTCGCGGTGGGCGTCCAGTAGGCGGTCGCCTCGACGCAGGGCACCCGCCACTCGGCCCGCAGAACACCCCCGCCGGAGGCCGGTCGGGTCAGTTCGAGCTCGACCACGCCCGGGCCGAGCTCCCGCGACCGGCACTCGCCGGTGACCAGCAGCTCCACGGCGCCCGCCCGCACCGGGCGTGGCGCATCCGCGTGCCCCGCCGTCCCGGCGTAGGGCTCCCACACGGCATGAGTGACCGTCACTTCGCTTCTCCCCCGGCTGATGTCCGTCTTCTCGGCGGCATCCCCCGCCCGGCTCTCATCGCACGGCGGCGCGCAGTCCGCGCACCGCGTCAACCAGGCGCGACCCCACGTCGGGGTCGCGGGTGAGCGTCGAGGCGTGCGGCGAGAGACGGACCCAGTCGCCGCGCAGAGTCGTGGTCAACCCCTGCCGGGCCAGCGCGGCATGGAGCTCCGAGGCGGCCGCCCCCGGCAGCCGCACGCGGGCGATCGGCCCGCCGGAGCCCTCGCCGGTTGGGGCCCAGTCGGTCTCCAGGCCGCAGGTGAGCGCCGCCTCGACCAGCTCGCCGACCGCCTGCCGGACCAGCGCGCCGATCCGGTCCACCCCGGCGTCCAGCAACAGGCGCAGCCCCGCGCCCAGCGCGGCCAGCCCCATGCAGTCGGGGTTGCTGATGAGCTGCGCCTGGGCGCCGGGCAGCGGTGCGTGCGGATGGTCGGCCCCGGCGAACGGATCCCGCACCCCGGCCCAACCCCCGAGGCCGGGCCTGAGCTGGTCCGCGACACGGTCCCTGACCAGCAGCATCGCCGTACCCCAGCCCGACCTGAGCCACTTCTGCCCGCCGCCGGCCAGCACGTCGGCCGCGTCCGTCGCCACCGGCACGGCCCCCAGCGCCTGGATCGCGTCCACGACCAGCACCCGGCGCGGCCCGATCAACTCCTTGAGCCCGGCGAGCGGCGCCAGGAACCCGGTCATGCTGTCCGCCGCGCAGACGCACACGGCCCGTACCTCGTCGTCGAGTCGGGCCCGCACGGCGTCGACCGTCATCGGCCCGTCCACGAAGCGGACCTTCAACCCGCCGTAGCCCTCGGCGCGCAGCCACGGATAGACGGCGGCCGGGAAGTCCCTGCGCCCGACCAGCACGGCGCCGGGGCCCTCGAAGGCGTAGGCCGCGGCGAACATCCCGTGCGAGGTGGACGCGTTGAACGCGATCTCGTGCTCGGCCGCACCGAGCAGCCGCGCCGCGGCTGCGGTCGTCCGGGCCGTCTCTGCCTCCAACGCGGCGAGCGCCCCGCCCCCGGCCGGCCCCTCGCACCGCATGCGCTCGGCCGCCCGGTGCAGGGCGTCGGCGACGTCGTCGGAGACCGGTCCGTACCGCCCGAAGTCGAGGTAGCCGGGCGGCTCATGAAACTGGGTGAGGTACGCGCGAATGCTCATTTGAACGTTCAAATTAGCAGCGGACCACAGACCTCACAAGACCTCACAGGCGCGCGATCGAGCCGTGCCCCCGCGCCGGCCGGCGAACCCGGCGGCTCGGTGGCCCGGCGGCCCGACCGGGTCGGGCGCGCCGAGGTGGACGCGGCCTTCTCTGGCCTCTGGCAGCTCGTCGGCCGCCCGGGGTTCGGCGGTTCGGCGTTCAGCCGCTCGGCGGTTCAGCCGTTCAGCGGCCGGGCCGATCGGCGCGATCCGCAGCTCGGAGGATCGGCTCGAGCGCGCGCCGCAGGTCCGCGGTCTCGCGGTGCAGCACCGCCGTCATCCCGAGCGTCCTCGCCGCCTCTACGTTCACCTCGGAGTCGTCCACGAACAGGCAGCGTTCGGGTGCCGCCCCGGCCCGGCGGGCGGCGAGGCGGTAGATGGCCTCGTCAGGCTTGGCGACGCCGACGACCGAGCTGTTGACGACGTGGTCGGCCAGATCGTCGAGGCCCAGGCACGCCAGATCCTCGTCCAGCCAGACGGTCGCGTTGGTGACCAGTAGCACGGGCACGCGCTCTCGCGCCCGCCGCAGCAGCGCGACAGCCTCCGCGTCGGCCCAGGACGGCGCATACGCGAAAGCGCGCGCCAACTCCCGCGCCGGTCGCCCGCTCTCCGGCCCCGTCATCCGTTCCCGGAGCACGGCCGCGATGGAGTCTGCCCACTCCTCGCGGCTGATCCGCCCCAGGAGCAAGGGCAGGTCCTGCTCCGGCGCGAACGCGATCCGGGCCGTGGCGCCCGGCTCGATCCCGGCCTCGCGCTCCAGGCGGGCGATCTCCTCATCCCGGTAGAACCGGACCACGCCGTCGAGATCACAGAGCACCGCATCGAATGCAAGGTCAGCCATGCCACCGCATCCTGCCAGGTCACCGTGCCGGGACCACGGCCATGGGGGTGCCCCGGCCGGACCAGGGGGACCTGCGTACGCTTCCGTGCCGACCGGGCAGTTCCCGACCGAGAAGCGGAGTTGGCATGCTGGGCCGAGGAGCCGGACGCAAGGCGGTCGATCCGAGACGTTCGGTACCGCTCTTGATGACGACGCTGGTCTCACTGGCCCTGGGCATCGCGGCACTCGCCCACGCGGGTCCGGCCCTGGCCTCGTCACTGCAGCTGGTCGGCACTCCGGGAAGGCTGACGGTCAGCACCTGCGCGACCTTCGGGGTGGGCAAGAGCGCGCACACGGTCTGCTACGGCAGCTTCCGGTCGGACAACGGCGCCATCGTCGACCCGCAGGCCTCGATCGACGCCAAGCTGCCGCCGAATGCCACCAGACCGGTCCAGCGCGCCTCCGACGGAACCCTGGCGGAGGTCGGCGTCGTGCCCTCCGCCGGCTGGACTGCCGTGATCTTCCTCGGCGTCCTCGCCCTGAGCGTCAGCGTCGTGGGCGCGACGGCCATCCAGGCTCGGGACTCCTCGCGGGGGCACTTCGGAGAGCCCACGAAGGGCACGAGGGAACATCGTCTGCTCAGGTGCGCCCTGACCGTGGGCGGCGTCGCACTCGGCGGCGCTCTGCTGAGCGGGCTCACCGCGTTCGTGGCCCGCCTCGCACAGTAAGGGGTCCCGACGTCGCCGGTGGCGGCCGTCAGTCCTCGAACCGCCAACGGGTCGCGCCGTAGGGCTCGCGGGTGGCGACACCGAAGACGGTGTCGATCCGCATCCGGTAGAGGTGCCACGGCGGCGGGCCGGCACTGGGGGCGTTGAAGGGCGCGGTGTAGGCGTCCCCCGCGACCTCGGCGGGCCAGCCGGCCCCCGGTAGACGGCGGCGATCCGCTCCAGGGTCTGCACCTCGGTGACGCGGGCGGCCTCGCCTTCGGCCACGATGTCGATGCCCTCCAGCCTCGCCGAGAACGTGCAGGCGGGATTCGCCGCGAGGTTGCGCGCCTTGCGCGCCTCGGGGCTGCTGGTGAAGTACAGGTCGCCGTCGAGCCACACCGCCCCGACTCCCGCCGAGCACGGCCGCCCGTCCGGACGGACCGTTCCGAGGAAGGAGGTGACGGCCGGGCTCGGCATCGAGGCGCCCAGCGCCTCGTCGGCTCTGCTCCACAACAGCGCCGGGTCTCCGTAGCGGTCGAGGTTCGTCGTCTCGACGGGTTCCCTGGCGGCCATCGTCCATCGCTCCTTCGGGAGACCACACAGCGGGTCGTCCCTCAACGTCTCACAGGAGCTCGGTGCAGCTCTCCGGCGACACAGGCCCGAGCGGGTGCCGCAGACTGCCCCTGGTGCTGGTGACAGTGGACTGGTAATGTACACGCCATAAAGCGTCAAGCCTCTGACCTGCGGAGACACCGCAGCGCACCCCGAGGAATCAGGGGTTCCAACAACGTGCCCCCAGCAGGACTCGAACCTGCGGCCAAGTGCTTAGAAGGCACCTGCTCTATCCGCTGAGCTATGGGGGCCTGACATGCGGCCTGGCAGGTCGGCCGGGTCCTGCCGTGGGACAGGATAAGCAGCGCCAGGCTTCGTGCCGGTTGCCTACGGCCGGGTCGTTCGGGCGAATCCTGCCGTGAAGCGGTCTGATAATCGCAGGTGAGGTGCCTCGCGCGCAGCGGTCGCGGAAGAATGGGGCGCGGCTGTTGTTCAGTCGTTACGGCGCTGCTGCCTCAGCCGTTATGCAGTCGCACGGCCGGACGAGGGGGCGTGCCCTCAGGCAAAGTGCACCCGTTCGGGTGGCCGGGTTTTCCACATGTCCCAGTTGTCCACAGGCTACGTGACTGGTGGGCGCAGGTGGGACCGGGGAGCGGCAGTGTGGTCCCCAGGCGGCCCGACAGGGCCGGAGCCGGAGCGATGGGGGCTGCACGATGATGAACGGCACGATGGTCACGCTCGTCGGCATCTCGGTGAGCCAGGTGCGGTATTCGACGACCGTCGGCGGTGTGCCCGTTGCGCACTTCCGGCTGGCGGCGACGGAGCGGCGGTTCGACCGGCCACGCCAGGTCTGGATCGAGGGAGACACCAGCTTCTTCACGGTGTGGGCCTGGCGGAGCCTGGCCGAGAACGCGCTGACCTCGATCGGCTGCGGCGATCCCGTCCTGGTCACCGGGCGGATGCGGATCCGCGAGTGGGAGCGGCCGGACGGCCAGCCCAAGGGCGTCTCCGCGGAGATCGAGGCGACGGCGCTCGGCCACGACCTGGCCAGGGGCACCACGGTGTTCCGCAAAACGGTGCGGGGGCGGCCCGAGCTGGTGGCCTCCATCTCCGAGCGCGCCCGGATCGGCGAGCGGCGTTCCCCGCTGCGGCGCGAGGACCCGCGCAGGGAGGGGCAGCAGACGGCTGCGCAGCGGTCGGATGCCGCCGCCCCGCAGTCGGAGGCCCCCACGGTGGCGGAGCTGCCGTGTCCCAGGGACCGACGCCCCGAGAGCGGGCGAGCTCCGAGCGGGCCGAGGCAGAGCGGGCGGCCCGCGGACGGATCGGGCGGCGAGCGTCGGGAGGACGCGTCGCCTTCGGAGGGGAAGGTCCTGGCTCTCGTGGTCGGCCACGGTGAGGCGGGCGCGAGCGGCCCGGCCGGTGAGGCGGGCGAGGTGGGCGAGCGCCGGTGCGCGCTCTGATCGACGGGCGTTCGGGTGGTCCCGTCGGGTGCGGCACAATGGAAGGCTGTAGCCACACCCCAACGACGCCGGACGGTTCACCTTGGCTGAGTTCATCTACACCATGCGCAAGACGCGAAAGGCGCACGGCGACAAGGTCATCCTTGACGACGTGACGCTCAGCTTCCTGCCTGGAGCGAAGATCGGCGTCGTGGGGCCCAACGGCGCCGGTAAGTCCACCGTGCTGAAGATCATGGCCGGCCTGGAGCAGCCGTCCAACGGCGACGCCTTCCTCTCGCCCGGTTACACGGTCGGCATGCTCCTGCAGGAGCCCCCGCTCGACGAGACCAAGACAGTCCTCGAGAACGTCCAGGACGGCGTCGCCGAGATCAAGAAGAAGCTGGACCGCTTCAACGAGATCGCCGAGCTCATGGCGACGGACTACTCCGACGCCCTCCTCGACGAGATGGGCAAGCTCCAGGAGGACCTGGACCACGCCAACGCCTGGGACCTCGACGCCCAGCTCGAGCAGGCCATGGACGCTCTGGGCTGCCCGCCCGGCGACTGGCCGGTCGGCAACCTCTCCGGTGGCGAGAAGCGCCGTGTCGCGCTCTGCAAGCTGCTGCTGGAGGCGCCCGACCTGCTGCTCCTGGACGAGCCCACCAACCACCTGGACGCCGAGTCGGTCCAGTGGCTGGAGCAGCACCTGGAGAAGTACGCGGGCACCGTCGTGGCCGTGACCCACGACCGGTACTTCCTCGACAACGTCGCCCAGTGGATCCTGGAGCTGGACCGCGGGCGCGCCTACCCCTACGAGGGCAACTACTCCACGTACCTGGAGACCAAGCAGTCCCGCCTCAAGATCGAGGGCCAGAAGGACGCGAAGCGCGCCAAGCGCCTCAAGGAGGAGTTGGAGTGGGTCCGCTCCAACGCCAAGGGCCGTCAGGCCAAGTCCAAGGCCCGTCTCGCCCGCTACGAGGAGATGGCGGCCGAGGCCGACAAGATGCGGAAGCTGGACTTCGAGGAGATCCAGATCCCGCCGGGCCCGCGCCTGGGCTCGATCGTCGTCGAGGCGGAGCACCTTGCCAAGGCCTTCGGTGACAAGGTCCTGGTCGACGACCTCAGCTTCACGCTGCCGCGCAACGGAATCGTCGGCGTGATCGGCCCGAACGGCGCCGGCAAGACGACGCTCTTCAAGATGATGCTCGGCCTGGAGTCCACCGACTCCGGCAACGTCAAGGTCGGCGAGACGGTCAAGGTCTCCTACGTGGACCAGAGCCGGGCCAACATCGACCCGAACAAGACGCTCTGGGAGGTCGTCTCCGACGGCCTGGACTGGATCCAGGTCGGCCAGGTCGAGATGCCGTCCCGCGCCTACGTCTCCGCGTTCGGGTTCAAGGGCCCGGACCAGCAGAAGCCGGCCGGCGTGCTCTCCGGCGGTGAGCGCAACCGCCTCAACCTGGCGCTGACCCTCAAGGAGGGCGGCAACCTGCTCCTCCTCGACGAGCCCACCAACGACCTGGACGTCGAGACGCTGAGCTCGCTGGAGAACGCCCTGCTGGAGTTCCCCGGCTGCGCCGTGGTCATCTCCCACGACCGCTGGTTCCTGGACCGGGTGGCGACGCACATCCTCGCCTACGAGGGCAACTCGAAGTGGTTCTGGTTCGAGGGCAACTTCGAGTCCTACGAGAAGAACAAGATCGAGCGGCTGGGCGCGGACGCCGCCCGCCCGCACCGGGCCACCTACAAGAAGCTGACCCGCGACTGATCGAGGGCGCGCCGCCCGAGCGCGCCCCGGCGAGAGATCTGCGTCACTGAAACGCCGCAGGTCATCGCCGTGCAACATCGCCGGGGCAGGATGGATGCAAGAGTCCTGCCTGCCCCGGCACCCTGCCTACCGACGGAGATTCCGTGGCCCGCCACATATACGCCTGCCCGCTGCGATGGTCCGACATGGACGCGTTCGGGCACGTCAACAATGTGAACTTCCTCCGCTACCTGGAGGAGGCCCGGATCGACTTCACCTTCACCAACGCCGGCGAGGCCGGCGAGAAGGCCTTCTCCGAGGGCTCGGTGGTGGCCCGCCACGAGGTGGACTACCTGCTGCCGCTGGTCTACCGCCCCGAGCCGATCGTCATCGAGACCTGGCTGACCAAGCTGGGCCGGGCCTCCTTCACGGTCACCTACGAGATCAAGGACGTGGGCGCCGGGGTGGACGGCAAGGACCGCGTCTACGTCCGCGCCAGCACCGTCGTCGTCCCCTACGACCTGGCCGCGGCGCGTCCGCGACGGCTCACTCCGACCGAGCGGGCCTTCCTCGCGGACTACCTGGAAGCCGAACCGGTCGCCGCATGAGCGCGCAGTCGGCGCGGAACGGAAGCGAAGCGCGGAAGGAACAGGCATGAGCACGGCCGTGGAACCGCTCCGACCGCTCCTGCTCGCGGAGCCCAGGGAGATCCCGCTCCTCGCGGACTTCCTCGGACGCCTGCTCCGTTACGACCGCGCGGCCGCGGTCCGGTTGCAGACGGCCGGTGAGACGCTGGCCGTCTTCGCCAGGATCCCCCTCGGCCAGTCGGGGCCGCTGGTGATCCGCACCGCCCTGCTGGACGGGGCCCAGCCGTTGGACGTCACGGTCTCGGCCGGTCAGTGGCTCGAGGAGCTGGGCCGCGCCCAGGACGCCGGACACGACGGGCTGGTGCTCCCTCCGGCCATCACCGGCCCGGCGTGGGCCGGTCTGCTGCCGCCGCGCGTCGGGTGGGAGCGCGTCGAGGATCTGGACACGGCTCCGCTAGCCGCAGCGGTCGCCGCCGCGGTCACCGAGTTCCGCAAGGCCGCGACGGCGCCGTCGGGCGGGGACGCGCTGGCCGAGGCCATCTGGTCCCGCCAGGTCCACCCGGCCGGGCTCACCCTGCGGGCGCTCCATGCCGCCCACCTGACCGGGCTGCTCCAGCAGACCCCGCGGGTCACTCTGCACCGCCACTCGGCCTGGCTCCGGCTGACGGCCCCGCGCGGCTCCGTGGTGATGCGTCGCGCCTCCGCCCCCGGCGCGGGCCTCGGCCTCACGCCCACCCGCTGAGGGCCAGGGGGCGAGGAGAGGCTCAGGTCCACCCGGCCTGTCAGTGCCGGGGTGCACGATGCGAGGGACAGCGCATCATGTCCCCCGCACGAGGAGCAGGACCGGTTGAAACTCCGACTCGCCCGTGAAGCCCTGGCCGAGGCCGTCGCGTGGGCGGCACACGCCCTTCCCGCACGGTCGACCGCTCCCGCCCTGTCCGGGCTGTTGCTGACGGCCGCTCAGCACGACGGCGGCACCTTGACGGTGTCCGGCTTCGACTACGAGGTGTCCGCGAGGTTCCAGGCTCGGGCGGAGGTGCTGGAGCCCGGTGCGGCCCTGGTGCCTGGTCGTCTGCTCGCCGATCTCGCCCGGGTCCTGCCCTCCGGCGGCCACGAGGTCGAACTGTCGTCGATCGGCTCGGATGTCGCGCTCGTCTGCGGCCCGGTGCAGTTCGAGCTGCCGGTGATTCCGTTGGAGGACTACCCTCGGCTGCCCTCCGTCCCGGCCCCGCGCGGCACCGTGGACGGTGCGCTCTTCGCCGAGGCGGTCGCGCAGGTCGCGGTCGTGGCCGGGCGGGACGAGTCGCTGCCCGTCCTGACCGGGATCCGGATGGAGTTCCACGCCGAGATCCTGCGCCTGGTGGCCACCGACCGCTACCGGCTCGCGGTCCGCGAGCTTCCCTGGACGCCGGCGGCCACGTCCGCGTCGGTCTCCGGCGAGGAGCCGGTCGTCGCCCTGGTGCCGGCCCGCAGCCTGCACGAGATCGCCCGCTCGCTCACCAAGGGCGAGCGGATAGCGATTTCTCCGGCTCCGGAGGAGCCCGGCAGCAACGTCCTCGGAGGGCTCATCGGCTTCGCCGCCGGTTCCCGGGAGGCGACGACGCGCCTGCTCGGCGCGGACTTCATCCGCTATCAGTCGATCTTCCCGAGCTCCTACACCGGCAGCGCCCTGATCGAGCGCGCCCCGCTGCTCGACGCGGTCAAGCGGATGGCCCTGGTGACCGAACGCCACCAGCCGCTCCGGCTCTCCTTCTCCCCCGGCCTGGTCGTCGTGAACGCAGGTGGCAGCAGCGAGGCGCGGGGGCGGCAGGCGCTGGACGCGCGCTTCGACGCGGAGCAGGAGCCGATCATGCTCGCCGCCAATGCGGGCTATCTGGTGGACGGGCTCTCCGCGATCGGCGCCCGCTTCGTCGAACTGCGTTACACCACGCCCACCAAGCCCGCCGTCCTCACCGGCCGCGAGGACACGGAGCAGCCGGACGACTCCTACCGCTATCTCTTCATGCCGCAGCGCGCCGGCTGACCCGGTCGGGGCCTCCGGCACGCAGCGGCGGTGCGTTCGAGGCCGGTTGGACGCGGTCCGAGGCGAGGTTCGGGGCGAGGCTTCGGACAGAGTTCCAGGAGTGGTGCGAGCCGGCCTACCTGGACTGCTCCCACTCGCGCCGGTAGTCGGCGAAGATCTCCTTCAGGTGGTGCCCGATCTTCAGGTAGTCGAGGTCGTCCAGATTGGCGAGCGAGATCCGCACCGACCACTCCGGCCCCTCGAAACCACGGCCGTTGAGCAGCACCACCCCGGTCTGCTCGGCCAACCGGAAGAGCGGCTCGGTGGGGACGTAGTTCTCCTGGAGATAGCCCGCGAAGGCTTGGCCGGCGACCCGCTCCGCCTCGGCGAGCAGGTCGAGTTCGATGTCGTACCCGGCCCGCGAACGGGCGAGCGAGGCCGGCCCCCCACCTGCAGATGCACCTTATGCATCATTCGCCAGGAATACCCGGTTTCATGACCGGCCGCGTGGGCCGCGCCCCAGGTGCGCCGGTCCCGCGACTGTCGGCGCCCGGTGCTACGTTCGCGAGAGGGACGAACGAGAGAACGACAACGGGGACGAGAGTGGCTGAGCTGCGCATCGCGGTCGACGCGGACCAGGACGGTCCGGGCGGACGGCTTCAGCCACTGGGTGAGGCCGGTCGGCCGATCGGCCCGGTCGAGCGGGTGCGGGATCTCGCCGCGGCGATGGCCGCCCGAGAGGCGGCGGAACGCCCGCGCTGGGTCTGGGCCGCCACGGACGAGATCTATCCGCGCCTCCTCCCCCGGCTCGCGGAGAGCCGGCTCGGCCGCTGCCATGACGTCAAGCTGGTCGAGCCGCTGCTGCTGGCCCACGAGGACCGCTACGGCGATCCGCGCTCCCTCGGGGCGGCCTGGGCACGCCTGAACGGCCTGCCGGTCCCTGACGACCTCCGGCTCGGCCTGGCCGAGGCGGAGACCGACGCCCACGCGCAGGACGCCCTCTTCGCCCCGGACCGCAGTCGGCTCGGGCCCGGCGTCGATCCGATGACCGCACTGGTCGCCGTACACGCCGAGCAACTGCGGCGTCTGGCCGCACTGCCCGAGAAGGTCGGGCCGGGCCTGCGCCTGCTCTGCGCGGCCGAGTCCGCCGGTGGTCTGGTGGCCGCCGAGATGGGCTACGACGGGCTGCCCTGGAGCACGGCGGTCCACGACGCCCTGCTCGCGGAGCTGCTCGGCGCCCGCCCGACGGCGGCCCAGGCCGCCAGCGGGGCGCGGCCGCCCAAGCTGGCGGCGCTGGCCGTCGAGCTGCAGGAGGCCCTGGGCGGGCGGCAGATCAATCCCGACTCCCCCGGTCAGGTGCTGCGGGCCTTCGCCGAGCAGGGCGTGAGTCTGCCCTCGACCAGGAACTACCTGCTGCGCCAGGTCGACCACCCGGCCGCGCCGCTGCTGCTGCGCTACAAGGAGCTGTCCCGCATCTACGCCGCGCACGCCTGGGCCTGGCGCGACGCGTGGGTGCGCTCGGGCAGGTTCCGCCCGGAGTACGTGGTCGGCGGCGTCGTGTCCGGCCGCTGGGCCAGCCGCGGTGGCGGTGCGCTGCAGATCCCGCGCATCCTGCGCGGAGCGGTCGTGGCCGATCCGGGCTGGCGGCTCGTGGTGGCCGACGCCGGCCAGCTGGAGCCGCGGGTGCTCGCGGCCCTGTCGGGCGACCCGGGCCTCATCCGCGCCGGCGCGGCGGGCGACCTGTACGCCGGGCTCGCGGCCGACGCGTTCGGCGGCGACCGGGCGCGGGCGAAGCTCGGCCTGCTCGGCGCGATGTACGGACAGACCAGCGGCGAGGTGGGTCCGCTGCTCGCGGTGCTGCGTCGGCGCTTTCCCCAGGCCATGGGGCTGGTGGAGGCCGCCGCCCGGACCGGCGAGTCGGGTGGCGTGGTCCAGTCCCGGCTGGGGCGGGTATGTCCGCCGCCGTCCGCCTCCTGGCAGGACGTCACCGCGGCGCCCGGCGAGGAGGGCGAGGACCGGGCCGGATCGGCGGCGCGGTCCCGCGGCCGGTTCACCCGCAACTTCGTCATCCAGGCCAGCGCCGCGGACTGGGCTCTCGCCCTGATCGCCGCGCTGCGCCGACGGCTCGCCGAGATCCCGGCGGCCGGGGAGGGCGGACGGCCTCGTCTGGTCTTCTTCCAGCACGACGAGATCGTGGTGCACAGTCCCGCTCCGCTTGCCGAGGCGGTCGCGGCGGCGGTGACCGCCTCGGCCGAGGAGGCGCGGCGGCTGGTCTTCGGCGACACCCCGGTGCACTTCCCGATGGACACGCACATCGTGGAGCGCTACGCCGACGCCAAGGACGGCGACCGTGCGGACGCCGACACGGAACTGGACGAGGAGTACTGAGGACGAGGAGCACGGGGGACGGGCAGGACCGGGTGCGAGCGGTCCGCCGGGCGCCGTGACCTCGCGCGGTCGCGTCGCCTACTGCCCCGGGCGGCCTACGAGCCGCCAAAGGCCGGGGAAGGCGGCGTCCACCTCGGCGCGTCTGACCCGGTTGACCCGGCGGGCCCCCTCGTCGCGCTGCTCGATGAGCCCGGCGTCGCGCAGGACGGCGAAGTGGTGGCTGAGCCCGGCCTTGCCGACCGGCACGTCGAACGTGCCGCAGCCGCGCGACCAGTCCTCGCTCTCCCAGAGCTGGCGGACGATCTCCAGCCGCACCGGGTCGGCGAGCGCGGCGAAGACCGTCTCCACCGCGACCTCCGAAGGATGGCGGTGCTGGGGTGCGGGGCGATGGCCGGCCATGGACTGCCACCTTTCGGGCCAGGGGACTTGAAGTGTTCGATGAAAGTCATACACTCATGGTGTTCGACCTTCACCGAACACTCTACCGCTGGGGGATGTCTGCCATGCGTGCTGTCGAGTTCGAAAACCTGGGCGGCCCCGAGGTGCTGCGCGTCGTCGAGGCGCCGACACCGGAGCCGGGGCCCGGGCAGGTCGCCGTGGACGTGGCCTGGTCCGGCGTCAACTTCGCCGACGCCAAGGCCCGCTCGGTCGGCTACCGGGTCGAGTCCTTCCCCTTCCGGCCGGGCCTTGAGGTCTCCGGCACCGTCCGCGCGGTGGGGACCGGAGTCACCGGGCTGACCGTGGGACAGCACGTGGCGGCGATGCTGAACGGCGGCGGCTACGCGGAGACCGTGCTGGTCCCCGCCGAGACGACCTTCGCCCTGCCCGCCGCGCTCGATCTCAGGGACGCCGCCGCCCTGACCACCGTCCTGGCCACCGGCTACGCGCTGATCCACGATGTGGCCCGGCTGCGCGAGGGGGAGAGCGTGCTGGTCCAGGGCGCCGCCGGCGGCGTGGGAACGGTGACCGGACAGCTGGCCCGCGCGGCGGGCGCCGGACAGGTCTTCGGCGTCGTCTCCAAGGCCGAGAAGGCCGCCTATGCGAAGGACTTCGGATACGACGAGGTCTTCGTCGGCGAGGACTTCGACGAGCAGGTGCTGCGGGCTACCGGCGGTCGCGGCGTCGACGTCGCGCTCGATCCGGTGGGCGGCGAGAGCTGGCGCCGGAGCGTCGCCTCACTGGCCCGGTACGGCCGGGCGGTCGCCTTCGGCAACGCCAGCGAGGCCGCGCCCTGGCAGATCGGGTTCGGCGACCTGGCCGTGCGCGGGCTCTCCGTCTCCGGCTTCAGCATCCTCGGTCTGGGCGCCACCGACCCAGCCGGGCTGCGCGCGCTGACCGAGCGGGCCTTCCAGGAGGCCGAGCGCGCCGGGATCACCGTGCCGATCACGGCGGAGTTCCCGCTGGAGGAGGCCGGGAAGGCGCACGAGCTGCTGGAGAGCCGGTCCAGCACCGGCAAGCTGCTGCTGCGGGTCGACTGAGGCTCCTCTCCGGCCCGGCGGCGGGCGGGCTGAGCGGCGGGCGGGCCCACTCGGTGGCATAGTCGGCGCGTGCTCCTCACCACACCCCGCCTGCGGCTCTGCCTCGCCGCTCCGCCGTTCGACCCCTCCGCGTTCGACTGGATCACGGACGCGCCGGGGCCCGGCGTCTGGGAGCTCGCCGGCATCGCCGCCCGCGCGGCGGAGGTGGAGTGGTACCAGCCGCCCTGGGGCCTGTACGTGATCGTCCGTACGGCGGACGAGCGGGCCCTCGGCGGCATCGGCTTCCACGGGCCCCCTGGACCGGCCGGGGAGGTCGAGCTCGGCTACGAACTCGCACCCGCCGCACGCGGGGCGGGCTACGCCACGGAGGCGGTCCGCGCCCTCGCCGCCCTCGCCCTGGACTCCCCCGACGTCCGCGCGGTGACCGCCCGCACCATCCGCGACAACACCGCCTCCCAGGCGGTCCTCCTCCGCTGCGGCTTCACCCGTGTACCGGTCCCGCCCCCGGACGGCATGACCCACTTCCGCCTGACCCGCGCCCTCGGCTGACCGCGCCGCCGACGAGAACGGCGGCCGCGTCATCCCCGCCGGTGGACCCCGCAGCCGCGCGGGCGGGTCGCCCGGTCCTCCCACCGACCCGACCGGTGTGGGCCCCGCGAGAATCCGGGCACAACGGTCCGGTCCCTGAGCGCGGAGCGCGCTGGAAAGGCGCGGGCTCGCGAGCCGCCCCCGGCGCGCCGACGGCCGCCCCGCCCGGTCGCACCGGCCGCCCCACCGCCCCGGCACCTCCCCCGCGCCGGTCCGGAGGTCCGTCCCGGGCCGCCCCGGCACCTCTCCCGGGCCTCCCAGGCGTCCGTCTCCCCTTCGCCCCGGCACCTCCCCGCGCCGGTCCGGCGGTCCGGCCCAGGCCGCCCCGGCACCGCCCCCGGGCCTCCCGGGCGCCCGTCCGCCGCCGCCCCGGCATCGCCCCCGCGCCGCCTCGGGTGTCCGTCCCGGATAACGGTTCGACAAGGCAGGTCCCCTCTTGCGTACGCTTGTCTGCGCAATGGGAACCCAGCCGCAGAACACCGCCACCTCTCGCCGTCCGCGCTCCGCGCCCCGCGCCGTCGCCTCCGGGCCCGTCGGGGCACTCGCCGCACGGCTGAGTGCGCTCTCGCTCCGTGACGAGGAGCGCCTCGGGCGCAGACTCGAAGGCCTGCGGAAGGTGCGTGAGCCGGAGAAGCGCGAACGCGCGCTCGCCGCGATCACCGCCGAGGTCGAGGCCGCCGAGCTGCGGCTGGAGGACCGGCGGGCGTCGGTGCCGACCCCGGTGTATCCCGAGGGGCTGCCGGTCAGCGCCCGCAAGGACGACATCCTCGCGGCGATCAGGGACCACCAGGTCGTGATCATCGCCGGTGAGACCGGCTCCGGCAAGACCACGCAGATTCCCAAGATGTGCCTGGAGCTCGGGCGCGGCGTCCGCGGCCTGATCGGGCACACCCAGCCCCGCAGGATCGCCGCCCGCACCGTCGCCGAACGCGTCGCGGAGGAGCTCGGCACCGAGCTCGGCGACACCGTCGGCTGGAAGGTCCGCTTCACCGACCAGGTGAGCGAGCGGACCGCCGTGAAGGTGATGACCGACGGCATCCTGCTCGCCGAGATCCAGAACGACCGGCTGCTCCGCCAGTACGACACGCTGATCATCGACGAGGCCCACGAGCGCAGCCTCAACATCGACTTCATCCTCGGCTACCTGAAGCAGCTGCTGCCCAAGCGCCCCGACCTCAAGGTCGTGATCACCTCCGCGACCATCGACCCCGAGCGCTTCGCCCATCACTTCGCCGATCCGACGTCCGGTGAGAACGCGCCGATCATCGAGGTCTCCGGCCGGACCTACCCCGTCGAGGTCCGCTACCGCCCCATCATCGAGGACGGCGACGAGGACGATCCCGGCGCGGACATCGACCGGGACCGCGACCAGGTACAGGCGATCTGCGACGCCGTGGACGAGCTCGGCCGGGAGGGGCAGGGCGACATCCTCGTCTTCCTCTCCGGGGAGCGCGAGATCCGCGACACCGCCGAGGCGCTCGAGAAGCAGAAGCTGAAGTTCACCGAGGTCGTCCCGCTCTACGCCCGGCTCTCCTCCGCCGAGCAGCACCGCGTCTTCCAGCCGCACTCCGGCCGCCGGATCGTGCTGGCCACCAACGTCGCCGAGACCTCCCTCACCGTCCCCGGCATCCGGTACGTCATCGATCCCGGCACCGCGCGCATCTCCCGCTACAGCCATCGCACGAAGGTCCAGCGCCTGCCCATCGAGGCGGTCTCGCAGGCCAGCGCCAACCAGCGCAAGGGCCGTTGCGGCCGCACCAGCGACGGCATCTGCATCCGGCTCTACTCCGAGGATGACTTCCTCGGCCGCCCGGAGTTCACCGACCCGGAGATCCTGCGCACCAATCTCGCCTCGGTCATCCTGCAGATGACGGCCGCCGGGCTCGGCGACATCACCGCCTTCCCGTTCCTTGAGCCGCCGGACCGCCGCAACATCAAGGACGGCGTCGACCTGCTCCAGGAGCTGCACGCGCTGGAGGCCGGCGCCCCCGCCCAGGGACGGCAGATGCGGCTGACGCCGATAGGCCGCAAGCTCGCCCAGTTGCCGGTCGACCCTCGGCTCGCCCGGATGGTGCTGGAGGCCGAGCAGCACGGCGTCATCCGCGAGGTCATGGTCATCGCCGCCGCGCTCTCCATCCAGGACCCGCGCGAGCGGCCGGTCGAGAAGCGCGCCCACGCGGACCAGCTGCACGCCCGCTTCACCGACCCGACCTCGGACTTCCTCACCTACCTCAACCTCTGGCGCTATCTGAAGCAGCAGCAGAAGGCGCTCAGCAGCAGCCAGTTCCGACGCACCTGCAAGGCCGAGTTCCTGAACTACCTGCGCATCCGCGAATGGCAGGACATCGACGCGCAGCTGCGGCAGGTCGCCAAGTCGCTCGACGTGAACCTGGGCGAGCCGCACATGCCCGACGAGGTCGACGGCGACGCGGTGCACCGCTCGCTGCTGGCCGGGCTGCTCTCGCACGTGGGCTCCAAGGACGCCGAGAAGCAGGAGTACTTCGGTGCGCGCGGCGCCAAGTTCGCCGTGTTCCCCGGCTCCGCGCTGTTCAAGAAGACGCCCGCCTGGGTGATGGCGGCCGAGCTGGTGGAGACCTCCAGGCTCTGGGCCAGGATCGCCGCCAAGGTCGAACCGCAGTGGATCGAGCAGCTGGCGTCCCACCTGGTCAAACGCACCTACAGCGAGCCGCACTGGGAGAAGGACCGGGGCCAGGTCGTGGCCTTCGAACGGGTCACCCTCTACGGGCTGACGCTCGTCGCCGGACGCAAGGTCGGCTACGGCTCCATCGACCCCGAGCTCTCCCGTGAGCTGTTCATCCGGCGCGCGCTGGTCGAGGGCGAGTGGCGTACGCACCACCGCTTCTTCCACGACAACCGCAAGCTCCTCGACGAGGTCGAGGAGCTGGAGAACCGCGCCCGCCGCCGGGACATCCTGGTGGACGAGGAGACCCTCTTCGACTTCTACGACCAGCGGGTAGGGCAAGAGGTCGTCTCCGGCGCACACTTCGACAGCTGGTGGAAGAAGACCCACCGGGCCAGGCCCGAGCTGCTCACCTTCACCCCGGAGCTGCTGGTCAACGACGGGGCCGAGGCGGTCACCGAGCGGGACTACCCCTCCGTCTGGCGTCAGGGCGATCTCGAACTGCCGCTGACCTACCAGTTCGAGCCGGGGACCGAGCAGGACGGCGTCACCGTCCACATTCCGCTCACCCTGCTCAACCAGGTACGCCCGGCCGGCTTCGACTGGCAGATCCCCGGGCTGCGCGAAGAGCTGGTCACCGCCCTGATCCGCTCGCTGCCCAAGGCGCTGCGCCGCAACTTCGTGCCGGCTCCCGACTACGCCAGGCGGCTGATGCACACGCTGGCCAAGCGGGATCCCGAGGCCGACGACAAGCCACTGGTCGAGATCCTGGAGTGGCAGCTGCACCACCTGCGCGGCATCCCGGTCCCCCGCGACAACTGGAACCCCGACGCGGTCCCCGACCATCTGCGAATCACCTTCAGGGTCGAGGACGAGCGCGGCCGCAAGCTGGCCGAGGCGAAGAACCTGGACCGGCTCAAGCTGGAGCTGAAGTCCCGCACCCAGCAGGCCATCGCCAAGGCGGCCGGCGGGCTGGAGAAGCGCGGCCTCACGGACTGGACCATCGGCGAGCTGCCGCACACCTTCGAGCAGAAGCGCGGCGCGCAGACCGTCAAGGGCTACCCGGCGCTGGTCGACGACGGCGACTCGGTCTCGGTGCAGTTGCTCGACACCCCGCACGAGCAGCAGCGCGCGATGGCGGCGGGCACGCGGCGACTGCTGCTGCTCGGCGTCAACTCGCCGGTCAACTCGATCCAGTCGCGGCTCGGCAACGGCGCGAAGCTGGCGCTGGCCGCCAACCCGCACGGCAGCACGGAGGCGCTCTTCGCCGACTGTCTCACGGCCGCCGCGGACAAGCTGATCGCGGACGCGGGCGGCCCGGCCTGGGACGGCGAGGACTACGCGAAGCTGCGCGACCACGTCCGCGGGGAGCTGTACGACACGACCGCGGAGGCGGTGATCCGGACCGCGAACGTGCTGGCCGTGCACCACCGGGTACAGGAGCGGCTCAAGGGCATCGGCAACAGCCTCGCCCTGCTGACCGGCCTGACCGACGTCCGAGCCCAGCTCAAGGAGCTGGTGCATCCGGGCTTCGTGACGGAGACGGGAGTGCGTCGCCTGCCCGACCTGCAGCGCTACCTCAAGGCGGTCGAGCGCCGTCTGGTCAAGCTGCAGGACGACCCGATCCGCGACCGGGACCGCACCAGCGCGATCATCCGGATGCAGGACGCCAGGGCCGAGCTCCTCGCCGAGCTACCGCCCGAGCGCAGGGACGAGGAGGGCGTGCAGCAGATCCGATGGATGATCGAGGAGCTGCGGGTCAGCCTCTGGGCGCAGCCCCTGGGCACCCCGTACTCGATCTCCGAGCAGCGGATCCTGCGGGCGATCGAGGCGCTGCTGCAGTAGGCCGGGGCTCGGCGACGGGCAGCGCGGCGCTGGGGCAATCGTCGCGGTTGCCGGGTATCGGAACCTTCGTTCGGTAAACTGGATCCCCTTGTCGACAAGGGACGAGGGCCGATGACCATCGCCACCACCGCTCAGCCCGCTCAGCCCGCACCCGGTGAGGGGCCCGCGCTGTTCACCGCGGGCACGGGCGCGCCGCCGCGCACGCTGGTGGACCTGCTGGACGCCACCGTTCGGGCGCACCCGAACGAGCCCGCGCTGGACGACGGCCGCACCCAGCTGAGCTACCGCGCGCTGGCAGCCGCCGTGGAGGCGCAGCGGCGACGACTGGCCGCAGCGGGCGTCCGACCGGGCGACCGGGTGGGGGTGCGTGTCCCCTCGGGGACGAACGAGCTCTACGTCGGCATCCTCGCCGTGCTCGCCGCCGGCGCCGCCTACGTCCCGGTCGACGCGGAGGATCCGGACGAGCGTGCCGAGTTGGTCTTCGGCGAGGCGAGCGTCCGGGCCGTCCTGGGCGCCGGTCTGGCGCTGACGCCGCGTCACCCCGTCGCGTCCGCCACCGTCTCGGCGGCGGAGGTGTCGCCGGGGAAGGTGTCGGCGGCGAAGGGGTCGGCGGCGGAGATGTCGTCGGCTGACGGTCCGTCGGCCACAGTGCGGATGGCCGCCGTGTCGACGGTCGCCGGTTCCACCCCGCCCGCGCCCGCCTTCCCCCAGTCGGCCCTGCCGACCACGCCGCCCAGGTCGCCGCTCAAGTCCCCGCCCAGGGCGGCCGGATCCGGCGCGGCCCAGACGGGCGGGGTGGGCACGCGTCCCACGCCCGAGCACGACGCCTGGATCATCTTCACCTCCGGCTCCACCGGCAAGCCCAAGGGCGTCGCGGTCACCCACCGCAGCGCCGCGGCCTTCGTGGACGCCGAGGCCGCGCTCTTCCTCCAGGAGGAACCGATCGGCCCCGGCGACCGGGTCATGGCCGGGCTCTCCGTCGCCTTCGACGCCTCCTGCGAGGAGATGTGGCTGGCCTGGCGGCACGGCGCCTGCCTGGTCCCGGTCCCGCGCTCCCAGGTGCGCAGCGGCGCGGACCTCGGCCCGTGGCTGGTGGACCAGGAGATCACGGTCGTCTCCACGGTGCCGACGCTGGCCTCGCTCTGGCCCGCCGACGCGCTGAGCGAGGTGCGCCTGCTGATCTTCGGCGGCGAGGCCTGCCCGCCCGAGCTGGCGCAGCGGCTGGTGACCGAGGGCCGCGAGGTGTGGAACACCTACGGTCCGACCGAGGCCACCGTCGTCGCCTGCGCCGCGCTGATGGACGGCTCGCAGCCGGTCAGGATCGGGCTGCCGCTGAACGGCTGGGAGCTCGCCGTCGTCGACGACGCCGAGCAGCCGGTGGCACTGGGCGGCAGCGGACAGCTGGTCATCGGCGGCCTCGGCCTGGCCCGTTACCTGGACCCGGCCAAGGACGCGGAGAAGTACGCCCCGCTGCCGTCCCTGGGCTGGGAGCGCGCCTACCGCAGCGGCGACCTGGTCCGGGCCGACGCGGAGGGGCTGGTCTTCCTCGGCCGTGCCGACGAGCAGGTCAAGCTGGGCGGCCGCCGCATCGAGCTGGGCGAGGTCGACGCCGCGCTGCAGGCACTGCCCGGCGTCGCCGGTGCGGCCGCCGCCGTGCGCACCGCGCCGGGAGGCAACCAGCTGCTGGTCGGCTATCTGGTCGTCGGACCCGACTGGGACCGGGGCGACGCCGTCGAGCGGCTCCGCAAGGAGCTGCCGGCCGCGCTGGTGCCGGTCCTCGCCGTCGTGGACGACCTGCCGACGCGCACCTCCGGCAAGGTCGACCGCAACGCGCTGCCCTGGCCGCTGCCGAACAGCGAGCCGGACGAGGCCGCCCCCCGCTTCGAGGGCACCGAGGCGTGGCTGGCCGAGCGGTGGACCGAGATCCTCGGCGTGCCGGTGACCGACTCGCAGGACGACTTCTTCGCCATCGGCGGCGGCAGTCTCGCCGCCGCCCGACTGGCGACGCTGCTGCGCGAGCGCTACCCCTCCGTCGCCGTGCTCGACGTCTACGCGTACCCGACGCTGCGCAAGCAGGCCAAGCTGCTCGACCGCTCGGCGCAGGTCGGCGGCAGGCGGCGGGAGATCGCCCCGACGCCGCGGCGCGCCCAGACGATCCAGACAACGCTGCTGGTTCCGCTGTTCACGCTGGTCGGGCTGCGGTGGACGGTCGGCCTGCTGGCGCTCGGCAACGTGCTGCGCTGGTTCGGGGCCTATCCCTGGGCGCCGACGGCGTCCTGGTGGCTGATCGGCGCGGTCGCGCTGGTGCTGTTCAGCCCGCCCGGACGCATCGCGATCGCGGCCGGTGGAGCCCGGTTGCTGCTGCGCGGCGTGGGGCCCGGCCGCTACCCGCGCGGCGGCAGCGTGCACCTGCGGCTGTGGACGGCCGAACGGCTGGCCGAGCTGAGCGGCGCGAGCTCGCTGACCGGCTCCTGGCTGGTCCGCTACGGCCGGGCGCTCGGCGCGCGGATCGCGTCCGAGGTGGACCTGCACTCGCTGCCGCCGGTCACCGGGCTGCTCAAGCTCGGGCGCGGCTGCGCCGTCGAGTCCGAGGTCGACCTCTCCGGCTGGTGGCTGGACGGGGACCGGCTGGAGATCGGCGCGATCAAGGTCGGCTCGCAGGCCGTGGTGGGCACCCGCACGGTGCTCTTCCCGGGCTCCCGGGTCGGCAAGCGGGCGGAGGTGGTCCCGGGCTCCGGCGTCGCCGGGCTGATCCCGACCGGCCAGCGCTGGGGCGGCGTCCCCGCCGTCAAGATCGGCAAAGCCGACCGCGCCTGGCCCAAGCAGCGGCCGCGGCGGCACCTGCGCTGGGCCGCCGCCTACGGCACGAGCGGCGGGTTCCTGACCCTGCTCCCGCTGCTGGCCGCCGTGCCCGCGGTGCTGGTCGCGTCACAGTTCGTGCCGCCGACCGCGGACCTGGCCACGGCACTGCGCGGCGTGCTGATCGCCGTCGTCCCCGCCTCGCTCGCCTACGGCGCGGCCTACGCGCTGCTGGTGCTGGCCTCGGTGCGGCTGCTCAGCATCGGCCTGCGCACCGGCTTCCACCCCGTGCACAGCAGGATCGGCTGGCAGGCGTGGACCGTCAGCCAGCTGATGGACGCGGCCAGGGAGACCCTCTTCCCGCTGTACGCCGGTCTGGTCACCCCGGTCTGGCTGCGACTGCTGGGCATGAAGGTGGGCCGCGGCGCGGAGGTCTCCACCGTCCTGGCCCTGCCGAGCCTGACCACCGTGGGCGAGGGCGCCTTCCTGGCCGACGACACCCTGACCGCCCCCTACGAGCTGGGCGGCGGCTGGCTCCGCATCGGCCGCGCCGAGATCGGCCGCCGCGCCTTCCTCGGCAACTCGGGCATGACCGGTCCCGGCCGTTCGGTGCCGGAGGGCGGCCTGGTCGGAGTGCTGTCGGCGACGCCGAAGAAGGCCAAGAAGGGCTCCTCCTACCTCGGTCTGCCCCCGGTGAAGCTGCCCCGCGCGGCCGAGAAGGGCGACGAGGGTCTCACCTACGACCCGCCGGCCCGCCTGCTGTGGGCGCGCGGCCTGGTTGAGCTCTGCCGACTCGTGCCGGTCTTCTGCTCCGCCGCACTCGCCGCCCTCACCGGCGCGGCGCTGTGCGCGCTCTGGGAGGCGGGCGCGGTCTGGCTGTCCGGCCTGGTGCTGCTCGGCGCCGGCACGGTCGCGGCGCTGCTGGCCGTGGCCGCCAAATGGCTGCTGGTCGGCCGCTTCCGCGCGGTGGACCACCCGCTGTGGAGCGGCTTCGTGTGGCGCAACGAGCTGGCCGACACCTTCGTCGAGGTGCTGGCCGTGCCGTGGCTGGTCGGCTCGGTCCCCGGCACGCCGGTGCAGAACCTGTGGCTGCGCGGCCTGGGCGTGCGGGTCGGCCGTGGTGTGTGGTGCGAGAGCTACTGGCTCCCCGAGTCCGACCTGGTCACCCTGGGTGACGGCGTCAGCGTGAACCGGGGCTGTGTGTTGCAGACGCACCTCTTCCACGACCGGATCATGCGCATGGATACTGTGACTCTCGACGAGGGTGCCACCCTCGGCCCGGGTGGCATCGTGCTCCCCGGCAGCCGGGTCGGCGCGCGCACGACGCTCGGACCGGCTTCGCTGGTCATGGGCGGCGAGACCGTTCCGGCGGACACCCGCTGGCTCGGCAACCCGATCGAGGCATGGCAGGACTGACGTCGACGTCCGGCCTGCGCCGAGCCCGGCCGGGCCGGACGCGGTCCGGCCCGAGGCGGCACCGCACGGCAGGCACAGAAGCACGCACGGCGCAGGGAGCGGAACACCGGTGAGTCCCCAGCAGGCCCCGCAGCGACGGACCGTCACCGGCGCCGGCGCGCTGCCCGCCCCCGACCCGTACTTCCCCACCAGTGGCGACCCGCGCCATCACGTCCACCGCTACGAGCTCGCACTCGACTACCGCCCAGGCCCGAACCGGCTGGCGGGCACGGCCAGGATCAGCGCCATAGTGACCGCAGGCGGCGCCCCGCTCACCGAGTTCACACTGGACCTGGCCGCGCCCTTCCGCATCGGACGGGTGCTGGTCGACGGCCGCGCCCCGCACTACGCCCACCGGGCCGGCAAGCTGCGCGTCCGCCCGGCGAAGGCGCTCGCGCCCGGCGCCGCGTTCACCGTCGAGGTGCACTGGACCGGCAACCCGAAGCCGGTGCGCAGCCCGTGGGGCGGCCTGGGCTGGGAAGAGCTGACCGACGGCGCGCTGGTCGCCAGCCAGCCGGTCGGGGCGCCGTCCTGGTATCCCTGCAACGACCGCCCGTCGGACAAGGCGGCCTACCAGGTCTCGCTGACCACGCCCTCCTCCTACGCGGTGGTCCTCGGGGGCCGCCTGCTCACCCGCACCGTGCGGTCGAGCAGCACGACCTGGGTCTACGAGCAGGCCGCACCGACCTCCAGCTACCTGGTCGGCCTGGCGGTGGGCCCGCTCCAGGACGTCCGGCTGGACGACCCCGCGACGGAGGGGGTGCCGCAGACCGGCTGGGCGCCGCCCCGGCTCATGCCCGCCTTCGAGGCTGCCTTCGCGAGACAGCCGGAGATCATGCGCGTGTTCCAGGAGCTCTTCGGGCCCTACCCCTTCGACGAGTACACCGCGGTCGTCGTCGACGAGGAGCTGGACGTGCCGGTCGAGGCGCAGGCGATGGCCACCTTCGGCACCAACCACCTGGTCTCGGGCTGGGACTCCGAGCGGATGATCGCCCACGAGCTGGCGCACCAGTGGTTCGGCAACAGCCTCACCGTGGCGGACTGGCGGCAGATCTGGCTGAACGAGGGCTTCGCGAAGTACGCGGAGTGGCTCTGGTCGGAGCGTTCCGGCGGGGCCACCGCCGCCGAGCGGGCGGCCAAGTCGTACCAGCTGCTCTCCGCGCTCCCGCAGGATCTGCGGCTGGCGGACCCCGGTCGTCGGCTGATGTTCGACGACCGCCTCTACCAGCGCGGCGGCGTCACGGTGCACAGCCTGCGGGTGGCGCTGGGCGACGAGACCTTCTTCCGGATGCTGCGCGACTGGACCCGGCTGAACCGCCACGGCGTGGTCAGCACCGACGCCTTCGTCGCGCACGTCAACCGCTATGCACTCGTCCCGCTGGACCGGCTGTTCCAGGCCTGGCTCCACGACACGCAACTGCCCCCGTTCCCGGCCCGCTGACCGCGCCCGGGCTCCAGCCGGTCAGGCCCGAACGCCCGCCCGGCTCAGCTCGGGAAGCAGCTTCTGCAGGATGTCGTGCAGCCGGTCCCGCTCGTCCTCGTCGAGCCGGTCCAGTGCGTCATGGACGGTCTGCATGTCCTCGCGGACCGCGGCGATCGCGGACCGACCCTGCTCGGTAGCCGTGACGATCTTGATCCGACGGTCCTGCGGCCCCGGCTCCCTGCGGACCAGCTCGCGCGCCTCCAGTCGGTCCACGATGCCGGTCACGTTGGAGGCGTCGCAGACCAGCTGCTCGGCCAGCGCCCGCATCGGCTGCGGCGCGCGGACGACGGCGCCCAGCACCTTGGCCTGGACGGGAGTCAGCCCGTGCCGGGCCGCGACGGCGGCGAAGTCCTGGTAGTACGCGCCGCCGACCGCCGCGATCACGTCCATCAACGCCGACTTGCTGGTGCTCATGACCCGAGTTTACGGCCCGCAACTTGAGCAGCTCAACTATCCTTGATCATCAAGCACCGCACGGTGGCAACGGCAGCAGACGAGGGGACGCACCACGATGAGCATGCGCACCACCACACTCGGCACCGACGGTCCCGCCGTGGGCGTCGTCGGCCTGGGCTGCATGGGGATGTCCCACGCCTACGACCCGGCCGCGCGCGACGACGACGCCTCCGTCGCGGTGATCCGGCAGGCCCTGGACCTCGGGGTCACCCTCATCGACACCGCTGACGTCTACGGCCCGTTCGTCAACGAGGAGCTGGTCGGCCGGGCCCTCGCGGGCGGCCACCGCGAGCGGGCCGTGCTGGCCACCAAGGTCGGCCTGCAACTGCCGGAGACCGGCCTCGGGGCGGGCGCCTCAGGGCTGCTGCGCAACGGTCGCCCCGAGCACGTCCGCGCCGCGATCGACGCCAGCCTGCGCCGCCTCGACACCGACCGCGTGGACCTGTACCAGTTGCACCGGGTGGACCCCGAGGTGCCGATCGAGGAGACCTGGGGCGCGCTCGCGGAGGCGGTCGCCGCCGGGAAGGCGCTCCGCATCGGCCTGTCCGAGGTGGGCGTCGACGAGATCAAGCGCGCCCAGGCGGTGCACCCGGTCGCCTCGGTCCAGTCCGAGCTCTCGCTCTGGACCCGCGACGCCCTGGCCGAGGTCCTCCCCTACTGCGAGAGCCAGGGCATCGCCTTCCTCCCCTTCTCCCCGCTCGGCCGCGGCTTCCTCGCCGGCCGCTTCGCGAACGCCGCCGACCTGCCCGCCGACGACTGGCGTTCGACGCTCCCGCGCTTCCAGGCGGACGCGCTGGCCGCGAACCAGGCGCTCGTGGACACCGTCCGGACCGTCGCCGACCGCCACGGCGCCACCCCGGCCCAGGTCGCCCTCGCCTGGGTGCTGGCCCAGGGCCGCTACGTCGTCCCGATCCCCGGCACCAAGACCCCGAAGTACCTGGCCGACAACGCGGGAGCCGCCGCCCTGACCCTCACCACCGCGGACCTCGCCGACCTCGACGCCCTCCCGGCCCCCACCGGCGACCGCTACTGACGCCTGCCGGCGGGCGGCTGCCGCCTGCGACGGAAGGAACCGACGGGGCGTCAGCCACGTCGAAGGGGTATGACCACCGACGCGTACTGGACCGACCAGGCCCCACCGCCGCCGCCCTGGCCGCCGGCGCCGCCCGTGACCGGCGGACGGCCGCCCAAGCGGGTCAACCGGACAGCCCTCGCGGTGCTGCTGTCCCTGCTGATGCTCGCCGGACTCGCGGTCGGGCTCGTGCTGTTCCTCGGCGCGTCCGCCAGTGCCGTCGGCGGCTGCGGCGGCGGCTGAGGCCTCACCGCAACAGGTACGGCAGGCGCTCGCGCAGGAAGCCGCGGGGGAACTCGTCCCGCAGCCGCCACAGTCCGGCGTCGACGACGAAGTGCGCCATCACCGCGCCGAGATAGGCCCCGTAGAGCGACCGCTCCGCGGGGCCTCCGTCGTGCAGGTGGGAGGCCAGGTTCAGCACCAGACCCAACAGCAGGGCGATGTTGAGCAGCAGCGCCAGCGAGATGAACCGCGGCATCCGCGCCCCCGCGCCGCCGCCCGCGACCATGCCCATCATCAGCAGGTACTGCAGGCCGTGAGCCATGGTCAGTCCCGCCACCGCCGCGTAGGGCGAGTCGAAGAGGAAGACCGGCAGGAAGAACCCGAGCGCCGCGCCGTACAGTGTCGCCACCTGCCAGGGGCGCTCGGCGCCCGGTCGCCGGAGCAACTGCGTGGCTCCGAAGCCGACGGCGAGCGCGAAGAGGGCAGCCGCCACGGGGAAGAGCCCGCCCAGGTGCGGGACGGGGCCGGAGAGCTGGAGCAGGGCGGGACGGCAGAGCAGCCCGGCCGTGCCCGACAGGCCCGCCGCGATGATCGCCGCCCGCTCGCCGCGCCGCAGCGAGCCCGCGCCGTACGCGGCGGAGGCGAGGGCGGCCAGGCCCAGGTTCTGCTTCTGGAAGTGGAAGAACTGCCAGGCGAAGAACGCGAGCAGCAGCAGGGTGAACGGCTTCGCCGGAACCAGGGCGCCGAGCACCGCCATCCCCACGACCAGCGCGAGCGGCGCCACGACGTAGCGTCCGCACCGGGCCGCCATGAAGCGGCGCACCTCGGGGACCGTGCAGAACCAGGCGCTGCTGGCGACGTGCACGGAGGAGCCGACGAACAGCAGCGCGCCCAGCCCGGCGCCCGCGCGCGAGCCCGCCGCCGGTGCCACGGCCACCGCCCCGACCAGCGAACCGAGCGTCAGCAGCAGCATGCCGCACAGCCACGCGTCGCGCGCTGTGCTGCGCCCCAGGGGGTGGGCGGGATACGGATCGAGGGCTGCCATCGCGTCAGCATAGGCGGGCCGGGAACATCAGCCGTCGTCGGGGCGTCACAGCCGCTCGCGCCGACCCCGGCCCGGTCACGGCGGGTATGACGTGCGTTCAGTCCTTGTGGCGCACGCCCGCCCAGAACGACGCACCGCCGCCGACGAGCACCAGAGCCCCGGCCAGCTGCAGCAGGTGGCGGATCCAGTCGATGCCGCTGGTGTGCCGGACGCCGATCCAGCCGGCCACGGCGTTGCCCAGCCAGGCGCCGCCCATGCCCAGGAGGACGGTCAACCAGAAGGGGATCGCCTGCTTGCCGGGCAGCAGCATCTTGGCCAGGACGCCGAGCACCGCACCGACGATCACGATCCAGATGATTTGGAACATCCCTGCCTCCCTGGGCCGCGCGTGCCGGGCCGTCTGACGGGCCTTGCGTCAGGCCGTGCGGCGTGGCCCCAGAATCGGCCGGTCATGGCGGCCCCGCACGTCGGCGGGGCCGAACGGGTGGTGTGGACCACCATCGTCCCGAATTGCCCTCGGTAGGCGGCTGGTAAGAGAAGTCCGTCGTCGCCGCACGTTCAACCTCCGGCCGTACGGGTGTCACCCAGGACCACTACTCATGTCGCGGGCACTGCTGCACCGACCACGCATCAGCTCGCAACGAGGAGAAAACCGTGACCCGACGCACCCTTCGCCTGGCCGCTCTGCTCGGCTCCACAGGACTGATCGGCGGGGCGTTCTTCGCCCAGGCCGCGGCTTCTCCCCTCAAGGCCTCCCCCGCGCACGACCAGCGCCACGTGCTGCTGATCTCCGTCGACGGTCTGCACCAGACCGACCTGGAGTGGTACGTCGCCCAGCACCCGAAGTCGACGCTGGCCCAGCTCGTGCACGGCGGCGCCGAGTACACCCACGCGAGCACCACCAACCCCTCGGACAGCTTCCCCGGCATGGTCGCCCAGGTCACCGGTGGCGGCCCGGGCACCACCGGCGTCTACTACGACGACACCTGGAACGACAAGCTGCTGCCGGCCGGCACCACGAACTGCAAGGGCGCCAAGCCCGGCGTGGAGATCGACTTCACCGAGGACCTGGACAAGAACCAGGCCAGCATCGACGCCGGCCAGGGCCTGAAGAACCTGCCGGGCTCGATCCTGCAGATGACCGGCGCGCCGCAGAAGCTGCTCAACCCGGCCAAGCTGCCGGTCGACCCGCAGACCTGCAAGCCGGTCTACCCGCACTCCTACCTGCAGACGAACACCATCTTCGAGGTGGCCAAGAAGGCCGGTCTGCGCACCGCCTGGTCGGACAAGCACGCCGCGTACGACATCCTCAACGGCCCGAGCGGCACCGGCATCGACGACCTGTTCACGCCGGAGATCAACTCCGACGCGCTCGGCTACGCGGCGGGCGACGACTGGACCAAGGACAACAAGGCCACCGAGCAGTACGACACCTACAAGGTGCAGGCCGTCCTCAACGAGATCGACGGCTACAACCACCAGCGCACCGACAGGGTCGGCACGCCGGCGATCTTCGGCATGAACTTCCAGGCGGTCTCCACCGCCGAGAAGCTGCCGTCCTCCGACGGCCTGCAGGGCGGCTACGTCTCCAAGAACGTGCCCGGCCCGCTGCTCGCCAAGAACCTGGACTTCGTCGACGCACAGCTCGGCCGGCTCACGGCGGAGCTGCGCGAGCGTCACCTGGACAGGTCGACCACCATCATCCTGTCCGCCAAGCACGGCCAGTCGCCCAGCGACCCGAAGGCGCTCAACCGGATCGACGACGGCCCGCTGCTGGACGGCCTCAACGCCGCCTGGGCCAAGGCCCACCCGGGCGCGGGCGCGCTGGTCGCGCACGCCGTGGACGACGACGCGGTGCTGCTCTGGCTGAACGACCACTCGCAGGCGGCGGCGGACTTCGCCAAGAACTACCTGCTCGCGCAGAGCGGCACCGGCACGGACATCGACAAGGCCGCCAAGCCGTTCACCCACTCCGGCCTGACGAAGGTCTACGCGGGCGCCGAGGCGGCCCAGTTCTTCGGCGTCAAGAAGGGTGACGCCCGCGTGCCCGACGTCTTCGGCGTCGCCCAGTACGGCGTCGTCTACACGGGCGGCACCGGCAAGGTCGCCGAGCACGGCGGCGGCCACGCGGACGACCTGAACGTCCCGCTGGTCATCAGCGGCGCCAACGTGCCGGACCAGGTCATCGACAACGCGCCGGTGCAGACCAAGCAGATCGCGCCGACCATCCTGGCCCTGCTCGGCCTCGACCCGGCCGACCTGACCGCCGTCCACAAGGAGGGCACCCAGGTCCTCCCGGTCCGCTGACCCAGCAGACCCGCAGGACCCAAGGCCGCGCCACGAGCGCACGGCGCCCGACGGCGGAGCCCGGACCGATCCCGGTCCGGGCTCCGCCCGTTCCTGCGGGGCCTGATGGCAACGTGCTGCGACGCCCCCGCTCAGGAGCGACGGTCCGTCACGGCCCGCGCGTCGGCCCGCGACGCCTCGGCCGGGGCCGCGGCTTCGAGCGGCGGGGGGCGGTCCCAGGCCAGCAGCATCATGGCCACGTCGTCGCGGAGGGTGCCGCCCGCGTGGCTCGTGAGGTCGGCGTGGAGCGCGGCGAGACCGACGTCGAGGTCACCGTCCGCCGCGCGCAGCAGCCCGGGGGCCCGCTGCGCCAAGGGGTAGAAGTCACCCTCGGGTCCGCGGGCCTCGATGACGCCGTCGGTGCAGAGCAGCAGCACGTCCCCCGCCGTGAAGCCGACCGTCCAGGACTGCGGGCCGCCGGCCGCCAAGTGGGCGAGACCCAGCGGAACCCAGGGGTCCGGCGGGTCCAGCGTCGCCGCCTCGCCGACCGACGGCACGAGCAGCGGCGGGACGTGGCCGCAGTGGACCAGCTCGATCGTCTCCTCCGCCGCGCCGAACTGCACCAGCAGCGCCGTGGTGAACTCGCCCGACGCCGCGTGCCGGGCGACGCTGCGTTCCAGTCGTGCCGCGACGCCGGTGAGCTCCGGCTCGTCGTAGGCCGCCTCGCGGTACGCGCCGAGCACCAGCGCGGCGGTCCGCACGGCCGGGAGGCCTTTGCCGCGCACGTCGCCGATGAGCGCCCTGACGCCGAACGGGGTGTCCAGCACGGCGTAGAGGTCACCGCCGATCTGGGCCAGGTCGGCGGCGGAGACGTAGCGCGCGGCCAGCCGGACCGGTCCGACCTGCGGCTCCGGGGGCGGCAGCAGCGCGAGCTGCGCGGCCTCGGCGACCGTCCGCACCGCCACCAGGTGCCGGGTGCGCAGGATCCGGAAATGGGAGATGAGGACCGCCGCCAGGGTCAGCGCCCCGTAGGCGATCAGGGTGCCCTGGAAGAGCCGGTGCGACTGCAGGTCGCCCAGCCCGTCCCAGCGGGTGAGCAGCACCATCAGCACCAGGCCGACGGAGCTGCTGATGATCACCTCCAGCGGAAAGAGCATCAGCGCCGCCAGCGGCGGGACCACCGACATCAGCGCACCCAGATAGGTGTCCCGACCCGCGACCATGTCCGCCAGGCAGACCACGATCATCGCGGCGCCGATCGGCAGCAGTCGCTGCCACAACGGGGCCCGGAGCAGCGCCGCACCGTCGTCGAGCGGCCGGCCCACCGAGGGCGCGGAAGCTCCCGGGTCCTCCGCCGGCCGGGTGCTCGTCACAGTCCCGAATCTAGCCGAACCCCAGGTAAGGGACACGTCTGGAGCTGCTCTGCAGAGGCCGGGAAAGTATGACAAAAAGGGTGGGACGCACGTCCGGCGAGAGGTCCCACCATGTCCGCAACGGCCGCCTCACCCCCGCCCGCCGGGCGGGGCGGCGGCCGGGCCCCGCTCACCCACCGATGGCGCACCTGCTTCTTCGGCGGCCTCGCGCTCTGGATCGCGGCCGTGCTGGTGACCTACTGGACGAACAACTCCAACCTGGTGCCGACGATCGTGCTGCTCGGCAGCTTCCTGGTGCCCGGCAGCTTCGTCGTCTGGGCCCACGAGCGCTACGGCCAGGATCTCGGCACCGACCGGATCGTGGCCTGCTTCGCCGTCGGCGGCATCATCGGGGTGCTGGGGGCCTCGCTGCTGGAGTACTTCCTGCTCGACTCCTCCATCTGGATCTACGTCGGCGTCGGCCTGATCGAGGAGGCGGTCAAGGCCTGGGCGCTGATCCTGCTGACCCGCAGGATCCCGCACGCGGGCGTGCGGCACGGCCTGGTCCTGGGCGCGACCGTGGGCTTCGGCTTCGCCGCGTTCGAGAGCGCGGGCTACGCGTTCAACGCGGTGCTGACGGTGCACGGGATCTCCCTGCGGGACCTGGTCTCCACCGAGATCCTGCGCGGCGTGCTGGCCCCGGTCGGGCACGGCCTGTGGACGGCGATCCTGGGCGCGGTGCTCTTCCGCGAACGGCGCGGTGACCGCTTCGTGCTCAACTGGCACGTGATCGGGACCTTCCTCGGCGTCTCCGCGCTGCACGCGCTCTGGGACAGCTCGCACGGGATCGCCGCCTGGGTCGTCGGCCGCATCACCGAGAGCAACTGGCAGAAGCGGATCTTCGACTTCGGCTACCTCCCCAGACCGACCCACAACCAGGTCGTGCTCTTCGCCGTCTTCTCGACGACGGGCCTGGTCCTGGTGGCCGCCGTAGGCCTGGGCTGGCTCTGGCTGCTGGTGCAGCAGGCCCGCAGGGACGGCCAGCTGCCGCCGCCGCGGCGGCGGCAGAAGCCGCGACCCGAACTGCACCCGCACCAGCGCTGGTACCAGCCGCCCACCTGACGGCCGTGTGACGGCCGCGGGCGTATTCCCGCAGCTGAAAGTGGTTCATCTCACCCTCGTCAAGGGTTACCTACGGTGGCGTAGGTCACTTCATGCAGTGAAGTATCTTCCGTATGCCCACACAGCGATCACCCCAGGAGTCCTCACAGATCACCTCCTACGCGGCTCTCGGGGACAGCTTCACCGAAGGCCTGAACGACCCCGGCCCCGACGGCGGCTTCGCCGGCTGGGCCGACCGGCTCGCCCGCCTGCTGGCCGAGCGCCGGCCCGTGACGGACGACGGCCGCTACGACTTCCGCTACGCGAACCTCGCCGTGCGCGGACGCCTGCTGGACCAGATCGCCGCCGAGCAGGTGCCGCAGATCGAGCAGATGCGACCGGACCTGGTCAGCCTCTGCGCCGGCGGGAACGACATCCTGCGGCCGGGCAGCGACCCCGACGACGTCGCCGAGCGCTTCGAGCGCGCCGTCGAGCGGCTGGCCCCGCACGCCGGACAGGTGCTGATCTTCACGGGCTTCGACACCAGGGACACCCCGGTGCTCAAGCACCTGCGCGGCAAGATCGCCACCTACAACGCCCATCTGCGGGCCATCGCCGACCGGCACGACCTTGCCGTCGCCGACGTCTGGGCGCTGCGGGCGGTCCGCGACCGCCGCGCCTGGAGCGAGGACCGCCTGCACCTCTCGCCCGAGGGCCACGAGCGCGTCGCCCTGCTGGCCGCCCGCGCCCTGGGCGTGGCCGCCGGTGACCCCGACGCCACCTGGCCGCCGACGCCCGCGCACACCGCGGCCGACGCACGCCGGGAGAACCTGCAGTGGGCGCGCGAGTACCTGCTCCCCTGGGTGAGCCGCCGCCTGCGCGGCGAGTCCTCCGGCGACCACGTCGAGGCCAAGCGCCCGGAGCTGGAACTGCTGTAGCGCGCCGGCCCACGGGGCCCGCCCCCACGCCCTTCGGGTGTGGGCGGCGGGCCCTTCTGCTACCCCGTGTGACTTCTGACTACTCTCGGTTCTCGTGGGAAATTTCTGCAGGCTCCACTCTGCGCAGAAATACCCCAGGGGGGTATGCTGTTGTGCAAGCTGAACAGACCGAACGCATCAGAGAAGCGCCTCAGGAGGCAGACATGACCACCGCCGTCTTCACCGTTTCCGGCATGACCTGCGGCCACTGCGAGAAGTCGGTGTCGGAGGAGGTCGGCGCACTGCCCGGCGTCACCGAGGTCTCCGCCGACGCCAAGTCCGGCCTGGTCACCGTCCAATCCGAGCAGCCGCTGGACGACGCCGCGGTCCGCGCCGCCGTCGACGAGGCGGGCTACGAGCTGACCGGCCGCAACGCCTGACCCGGCGCCCGCCCGGCGCGGGCGCGCAGCGCGCACCCCTGAGGAGGGAACCAGCATGACCACGGCCACGCCGGGCACGGACCCGGCCGTCAACAGGGTCGAGCTCGTCATCGGCGGAATGACCTGCGCCTCCTGCGCGGCCAGGATCGAGAAGAAGCTGAACCGGATGGACGGCGTCGCCGCCACCGTCAACTTCGCCACCGAGAAGGCCAGCGTCGAGTACACGTCCGGCGTGGCCGTCGACGAGCTGATCGCCGTGGTCGAGAAGACCGGCTACACCGCCGAGGTCCCCCCGCCCCCGGCCCTGCCGGAGCCGGCCGGGGGCGAGCCGGGCCGGGAAGGCGCCGCCCCGCAGGACGAGGAGACCGCACGCCTGCGGCAACGCCTGCTGGTCACCGTGGCACTCAGTATCCCGGTCGTCGTCCTCGCCATGGTCCCCGCACTGCAGTTCCGCAACTGGCAGTGGCTCTCGCTGACCCTGGCCGCACCCGTCGTGGTCTGGGGCGGCCTGCCCTTCCACCGGGCCGCCTGGACCAACCTGCGGCACGGCGCGGCCACCATGGACACCCTCGTCTCGGTCGGCACCCTCGCCGCCTTCGGCTGGTCGCTGTGGGCGCTCTTCTTCGGGAACGCCGGGATGCCCGGCATGAAGCACGGCTTCGACTTCTCGCTCTCCGCCGGTGACGCCTCCTCGACGCTCTATCTGGAGACCGCGGCCGGCGTCACCGCCTTCATCCTGCTGGGCCGCTACCTGGAGGCGCGCGCCAAGCGGCGGGCGGGCTCCGCGCTGCGGGCCCTGCTGGAGCTCGGCGCCAAGGACGTCGCCGTGCTGCGCGACGGGCGCGAGCAGCGCATCCCGGTCGCGCAGCTGGTGGTCGGCGACCGCTTCGTGGTCCGTCCCGGCGAGAAGGTCGCCACGGACGGGCAGGTCGTCGAGGGGAACTCGGCCGTCGACGCGTCGATGCTGACCGGCGAGTCCGTGCCGGTGGAGGTCGGCCCGGGGGACGCGGTCACCGGCGCGACGGTGAACGCCGGCGGCCGCCTGGTCGTCGAGGCGACCGGGGTCGGCGCCGACACCCAGCTGGCGCGGATGGCGGCGCTGGTCGAGCAGGCCCAGACCGGCAAGGCCGCGGCGCAGCGGCTCGCCGACCGGATCTCCGCGGTCTTCGTCCCCGTGGTCCTGCTCCTGGCGCTGGGCACCCTGGGCGTCTGGCTCACCGTCAGCGGCAGTGCCACGGAGGCGTTCACGGCAGCCGTGGCGGTCCTGATCATCGCCTGTCCCTGCGCGCTGGGACTGGCGACCCCGACGGCGCTCATGGTGGGCACCGGGCGCGGCGCGCAGCTGGGCATCCTGATCAAGGGCCCCGAGGTGCTGGAGAGCACCCGCCGGGTCGACACGGTCGTGCTGGACAAGACCGGCACGGTCACCACCGGCCGGATGGCCCTGGTCGCCGTCCGCGTGGCGGCCGGCGAGGACGAGGCCCGGGCGCTGCGCCTGGCCGCGTCGGTGGAACACGCCTCCGAGCACCCGATCGCCGCGGCGATCGCGGCGGCGGCCCCCGAACTGCTGCCGGTCGAGGACTTCAGGAACGTGCCCGGACTGGGCGTCCAGGGGGTCGTCGACGGCCACGCGGTCGTGGCGGGCCGCGAGCGGCTGCTGGACGACTGGGCGATGCACCTGCCGCCGGAGCTCACCGCCGCGAAGGCGGCGGCGGAGTCGGCGGGCCGCACGGCGGTCCTGGTCGGCTGGGACGGCGCGGCCCGCGCGGTGCTGGAGGTCGCGGACACCCCGAAGCCGACCAGCGCGGAGGCGATCGCCAGGCTGCGCGTCCTCGGTCTCACCCCCGTCCTGCTGACCGGCGACAACGCCGCGGTGGCCCGCTCGGTGGCCGCGGAGGTCGGCATCGAGAGGGACCAGGTGATCGCGGAGGTCCTGCCGGAGGACAAGGCCGCGGTCGTGGCCCGGCTGCAGGCGGAGGGCCGGACGGTCGCCATGGTCGGCGACGGCGTGAACGACGCCGCGGCGCTGGCCCAGGCGGACCTGGGCCTGGCCATGGGCACGGGCACGGACGCGGCGATCGAGGCGGCGGACCTCACCCTGGTCCGCGGGGACCTGCGGGCGGCGGCCGACGCGATCCGCCTCTCCCGGCGTACCCTGGCCACGATCAAGGGCAACCTCTTCTGGGCCTTCGGCTACAACGTCGCCGCACTCCCGCTGGCGGCGCTCGGCATGCTCAACCCGATGATCGCGGGCGCGGCGATGGCCTTCTCCTCGGTCTTCGTCGTCACCAACAGCCTCCGCCTCCGCCGCTTCCGCGCCGCCTGAGCGCGGCGCCTCTCGGCAGAGGTCCAGTTGCACCCCCGGGGGCGCGAGGAACTGCGCGCCTCCGGCGCGCGGACGGGGACCTGTGATCAGAGCGCCAGATGCACTGTCCAAGGGCACGGGACTCTGCTGATGAGCGGCTCCTCCCCCAGCCTTCGGCCGGGAGGCGCCCCCTGGCCGTCCACCATGGGCTACGCCCTGGGGCCCGGCTGCGTGCTCGGCGGGCATGTCGCCGCCACCGGCGCGGCCGGTGACCATCGCCTCCCGCGCCGCCTGGAGCTGGGCGGCGAGGCGTTCGTCCATCGGGGGTCCGCACAGGGTGGATTGCCCGGGCAGGGGGCGGCGGGGACCAGTTCTGGTGGGAAGGGCAGCGCGGCGTCGAGCGCGCGGCGCAGCGGTCCGTACAGGGCGTCCCAGCAGCGGACCAGCCCGCCGCCGTTCCACCGCGCCCCCTGCGCCGTTGTGGCATCGCGTCAGATCTACAGTGACCGCATGGAATATCGCACCCTCGGCACCAGCGGGCTCCTCGTCTCCGTGGTCGGACTCGGCTGCAACAACTTCGGCGGACGCCTGGACGCGACGCAGACGCGCGCCGTCGTCGACGCCGCGCTCGACGCCGGGGTGACGCTCCTCGACACCGCCGACATGTACGGCGGTGGCGGCGGCTCGGAGACCCTGCTCGGCGAGGCGCTGAAGGGCAGGCGGGACGAGGTCGTCCTGGCGACCAAGTTCGGCTTCCAGCGGGCCGACATGGGCTACGGGCCGGCCGCCGGGGCGAAGGGCGGGCGGGCCTACATCCGCCGGGCGGTGGAGGCGTCGCTGCGACGCCTGCAGACCGACCACATCGACCTGTACCAGTTGCACAGCCCCGACCCCGCCACGCCGATCGCCGAGACCCTGAGCGCGCTCAGCGAGCTCGTCCGCGAGGGCAAGGTGCGCTACGTCGGGCACTCCAACTTCGCCGGCTGGCAGATCGCCGAGGCCGCGCACGTCGCGCGGGAGATCGGGGCGGTCCCGTTCGTCTCGGCGCAGAACGAGTGGTCGCTGCTGGAGCGCGGGGCCGAGCGCGAGGTGGTGCCCGCGGCGCTGCACTACGGCCTCGGCGTGCTGCCGTTCTTCCCGCTCGCCAACGGCATGCTGACCGGCAAGGTCCGCCGCGCCACGGGCGTGCCCGCGGGCTCGCGCCTGGCGTCGCGGCCCGAGCGGGTGACCGAGGCGGGGCTCGACACGGTCGAGCGGCTGGCCGCCTGGGGCGAGGCCCACGGCCGGAGCATCCTCGAGATCGGCGTGGGCGCACTCGCCGCACGGCCCGGCTGCGGCTCGGTCATCGCCGGGGCGACCACCGCCGAACAGGTCCGCGCCAACGCCGCCGCCGGGCAGTGGGTCCCGACCGCCGAGGAACTCGCCGAGATCGACACGGTCCTCGACCCGACGCCCACCACCGCCTGAGCCGCCCGCGCGCTCCCGCCCGGGGAGCACGCGCGCCGTACCGGCTCAGGCACGCCCCGGGGTCGAACGAGCCCGCCCCGGGCCCACCCGGTCCGTACAGGCCGCTCTGCAGCCCCTTGGGCGCCCCTGCGGCTCCCGCCCGAGGAAACGTCGACGTCAAACGGGCGACGGCCGACCGGCGCGGAGCCGACCACGGTCCGCCCGGCGGTGTCCACGACCCGGCTCGCCGTCCCGCCCCGCGATGTCGCCCCCGACGTCGGGGGAAAGCGCGGGGCCCCTGTCCCGCCCCGGTATTCGCCCCCAGGACCGGCCCCACCCGGCGGAGCACGCACGCAGCGCCGTGCCGGGTCCAGCACACGCGGGGCCGATGGGAGCCGGCCACCGCGGGCCCGCCCGGCCGTACGAACCGCTGTGCCGCCCCCGGCCCGGTATTCGCCCCCTGGGACCCGGCTCGATGCTCGCGCAGCACACGCGGGCGGATGGGAGCCGGTCCCCTCGGGCCCACCCGCCCGTACGAGCCGCTGTGCCGCCCCCGGCTCCCACCGGCCCCCGGCCTTGCGGGGCACCCGCGGAGCGCTCCGCGCGTCACCGGCCGAGGAGTTCGCCGCCGTTGCAGTGGAGGATCTCGCCGGTGATGTAGCCGGCCTCCGCGCTCGCGAGGAAGAAGACCGCTGCGGCCACGTCGTCCGGCTCGCCCACCCGGCCCACCAGCGTGCGGCCGGCCCTGCGGACGAGTTCGACCTCGTTGAGGCGGTCGCCGAAGAACTCCGTGCCCGCCACCGTTCCCGGCGCCACGACGTTGGCCGTGATGCCGGACGGCCCCAACTGCGCTGCCAGGAAGTGATTCCACGCGTGCAGCGCCGCCTTCGACGCGCCGTAGGAGCCGGCGCCGCGCACCGCCGCGATCGAACTGACCGTCACCACCCTTGCCTCGCACGGCGTCAGCCGGTCCCGCACCGACTCGGTCAGCAGGACCGCGGTCAGCACGTTGCGCTCGAAGTCCCCGCGCCAGCGGGCCAGGACGGCGTGCGGTCCGGCCCCGGCCCGGGCCTCGCGGCTACCCGCGTTGTTGACCAACACGTCGATGCGCTGCGGCAGTTCACGCACCAGGCCCTCCACCGCATCGGCGTCGGCGAGGTCGCAGGCGATCGGGCGCACCCGAGGCCCGAGCTGCTTCGCCGCCTCCTCCAGCACGCCCCGACGGCGCCCCACGATGGTGACCTCGTCGCCGTTCTCGGCGAAGCGGCGCGAGACGGCGAGTCCGATTCCGGTGCCCCCGCCCGTCACGACAACGTTCCGGCCCATTGATCCCCCTCGGTCCACCGCTCCGGTCCCCCCGGACTCACGTGATTCCTACCACGCGCCCTTTCGTCCGCTTCGCACCGGGTCGCCCCGACCCGCACCGTCGCGTGAGTGGACAGCGGGCGCACACACGGCCACGAACTGCGATGAGAGGGGGGTCACATACGCCGACCGTAACTTCGCGAGCCCAACTTTGTGTTAGAACTCGTGAGCCGGGGTTCCGGCGGATCCCGGTGGAACGGCCGCCGTCGCTGGGCGGCCGACAGCGCACGGCGCGGGCGTGATCAGGGTGGTTGAGCGGCCTCCCCCACGCCCCGCCGTGCGTGCCGCCTTTCCCCCGTCCCGGAAACGCCGAAGGGCCCGTACAGCCGCCGTGGCGGCCGTACGGACCCGTTCGGAGCAATCAGGCCCTTGGTCTTCTGATCAGCGGGCGTCGATCGGGACGTAGTCCCGGATCACCGGGCCGGTGTAGATCTGGCGCGGACGGCCGATCTTGTTCGACGGATCCGTGATCATCTCCTGCCAGTGGGCGATCCAGCCGGGCAGCCGGCCCATCGCGAACAGCACGGTGAACATGCTGGTCGGGAAGCCCATGGCCCGGTAGATCAGGCCGGTGTAGAAGTCGACGTTCGGGTAGAGCTTGCGCGAGACGAAGTAGTCGTCCGTCAGCGCGTGCTGCTCCAGCTTGAGGGCGATGTCGAGCAGCTCGTCGGCCTTGCCCAGCTGGGCCAGGACGTCGTGCGCCGCGGCCTTGATGATCTGGGCGCGCGGGTCGAAGCTCTTGTAGACCCGGTGGCCGAAGCCCATCAGCCGGACGCCGTCCTCCTTGTTCTTCACCTTGCGGATGAAGGAGTCCACGTCGCCGCCGTCGTTCTTGATGCCTTCGAGCATCTCCAGCACGGCCTGGTTGGCGCCGCCGTGCAGGGGCCCCCAGAGGGCGTTGATGCCCGCCGAGATCGAGGCGAAGAGGTTCGCGTGCGAGGAGCCGACCAGGCGGACCGTGGAGGTCGAGCAGTTCTGCTCGTGGTCCGCGTGCAGGATCAGCAGCTTCTCCAGCGCGTTGACCACGACCGGGTTGAGCTCGTACTCCTCGGCCGGCACCGCGAAGGTCATCCGCAGGAAGTTCTCGACGTAGCCGAGGTCGTTCCGCGGGTAGACGAACGGGTGGCCCTGGGCCTTCTTGAAGGCGTAGGCCGCTATGGTCGGCAGCTTGGCCAGCAGGCGCACCGCGGAGATGTAGCGCTGCTCGGGGTCGAACGGGTTGTGGCTGTCCTGGTAGAACGTCGACAGCGCGCTCACCACGGAGGAGAGCATGGCCATCGGGTGGGCGTCCCGCGGGAAGCCCTGGAAGAAGCGCTTGACGTCCTCGTGCAGCAGCGTGTGCTGAGAGATGTCGTGCTGGAAGACCCGGAGCTGCTCCGCGTTCGGCAGCTCTCCGTTGATCAGCAGGTAGGCGGACTCCAGAAAGGTGCCCTGCTCGGCCAGCTGCTCGATCGGGTAGCCGCGGTAGCGGAGGATGCCCTGGTCGCCGTCGATGTAGGTGATCGCGGACTTGCAGGCGGCGGTGTTGCCGAAGCCGTTGTCCAGGGTGGTCAGGCCGGTCTGGCCCAGAAGCTTCGTAATGTCGAAGCCGGCGTTGCCCACGGTGGCGTCGATCACCGGGTACTCGTACTCGCCGCCCTGGTAGCGGAGTACTACAGAGTTGTCGCTCACGTCTTCCCTCATCACCAGCGGAATGAACCTGTTCAAGGGTTCAAGGGGTGCCCTGACTCCCTCCTACCTTCCCCCAGGCGGGTTACACCTGTGCAGGCGGGGTGGCCCAAAAGAGCCGAAGGTCACAAAGAAACAGGCCAATCGCATTCAAGTTCTGACAGCGGAACCTACCCCCGAGTCAGCCTATGGTCCAAAGCCGTGTGTCGGCGACCTGCGGAAACCGCCCGTACCGCCTGACCGAGCGCGCGCCGTGACCCCACGAGCACCACCAGCTTCCTTGCCCGGGTGACGGCCGTGTAGAGGAGGTTCCGCTGGAGCATCATCCAGGCGCTGGTGGTGAGCGGGATCACAACGCAGGGGTACTCGCTGCCCTGCGAACGATGGATCGTCACCGCGTAGGCGTGGGCGAGCTCGTCCAGCTCGTCGAAGTCGTAGCCGACGTCCTCGTCCTCGTCGGTGCGGACCGTCAGCCGCTGCTCCTCGGGATTGACCGAGGTGACTACGCCGACCGTGCCGTTGAAGACGCCGTTGCGCCCCTTGTCGTAGTTGTTGCGGATCTGGGTGACCTTGTCGCCCACCCGGAAGGTGCGGCCCCCGAAACGGCGCTCGGGGCGGTCCTGGCCGGCCGGCGTGATGGCGGCCTGGAGCAGCGTGTTGAGGTTTCCCGCCCCGGCCGGGCCCCGGTGCATCGGCGTGAGCACCTGCACGTCCCGGCCCGGGTCGAGGCCGAAGCGGGCCGGGATCCGCCGGGCCACCACGTCGACGACCAGATCGGCCGTGCGCTCGGTGTCCTCCTCGGCGAAGAGGAAGAAGTCCGCCAGGCCCTCGGTGATCGGCGGGACGCCCTCGTTGATCCGGTGCGCGTTGGTGACCACGCCCGACTGCTGGGCCTGCCGGAAGATCCGGGTGAGCCGGACGGCAGGGACCGGACTGCCGGGCGCCAGGAGATCCCGCAGCACCTCGCCGGCGCCCACCGAGGGCAGTTGGTCCACGTCGCCCACCAGCAGCAGATGGGCGCCGGGCGGGACGGCCTTGGCCAGCTTGTTGGCCAGCAGCAGGTCGAGCATGGAGGCCTCGTCGACCACGACCAGGTCGGCGTCCAGCGGACGGTCGCGGTCGTAGGCGGCGTCGCCGCCGGGCTTCAGCTCCAGCAGCCGGTGGACCGTGGCGGCCTCGCAGCCGGTCAGCTCGGCCAGCCGCTTGGCCGCCCGCCCGGTGGGCGCGGCGAGTACGACCTTGGCCTTGCGGGCCAGCGCCAGCGTCACGATCGAGCGGACCGTGAAGGACTTGCCGCAGCCGGGGCCGCCGGTGAGCACGGCGACCTTCCGGGTGAGCGCGAGCCTGACCGACTGTTCCTGCTCGGGGGCCAGCTCGGCCCCGGTCTGGGTGCGGAGCCAGGCGAGCGCGCGGGGCCAGTCCACCTCGGCGAAGCCGCCGAGGCGGTCGTCGGGGGCCCGGAGCAGGCGCATCAGCTGGGCGGCCAGGGAGACCTCCGCGCGATGGAAGGGCACCAGGTAGATCGCACTGAGCTGCTCCGCCCCGCCGTCCTCGGCGTGCGCCTCCCCGGGCACCGCCTCGCGGACCACGCCCTCCTCCGCCACCAGCTCGGCCAGGCACTCGATGACCAGGCCGGTGTCGACGGCGAGCAGCTTGACCGCGTCGGAGATCAGCTGCTCCTCGGGCAGGAAGCAGTGACCCTGGTCGGAGCTCTGCGACAGGGCGTACTGGAGGCCCGCCTTCACCCGCTGCGGGCTGTCCTGGGGGATGCCGACGGCCTGGGCGATCCGGTCGGCGGTGAGGAAGCCGATGCCCCAGACGTCGGCGGCCAGGCGGTAGGGCTCGTTCCTGACGACGGAGATCGAGGCGTCCTGGTAGCTCTTGTAGATCCGGACCGCGAGCGAGGTGGAGACGCCGACGCCCTGGAGGAAGACCATCACCTCCTTGATCGCCTTCTGCTCCTCCCAGGCGGCGGCGATCATCTTCGTCCGCTTGGGGCCGAGCTTGGGCACCTCGATGAGACGGGCCGGCTGCTGCTCGATGACGTCGAGGGTCTCGACGCCGAAGTGGCCGACGATCCGCTCGGCCAGCCGGGGGCCGATGCCCTTGATCAGCCCGGAGCCGAGGTAGCGCTGGATGCCCTGGACGGTGGCGGGCAGCACGGTGGTGTAGTTCTCGACGGTGAACTGACGGCCGAACCTGGGGTGGCTGCCCCAGCGGCCGTGCATCCGCAGGCTCTCCCCAGGCTGGGCGCCGAGCAGCGCGCCGACGACCGTGAGCAGCTCGCCTCCGCCGCGACCGGTGTCGACCCGGGCCACCGTCCAGCCCGTCTCCTCGCTCGCGAAGGTGATGCGCTCCAGCACCCCCTCGACGACCGCCAGTTGGTTCATGGGAGCACGCTAGCGGGTGCGACTGACAGCCTGCGGGCCGGTCATTTCTGTTCGAACATGCTCGAAAGCGACCGTTAAAAATTCTTTGCGACCAGGCCGTCCCGGAGACCCCGAATTGTCAGTGGGGCGCGGAAGACTGTGAAGCGGTCCACCAAGGGCGTTCGACCGCGTCGGTCGGACGCGCTCACCCCAGGGGTCCCGACCGCTCGGGAGCCCCGTACCTCAGGAGCACAGCATGCTGAGCCTTGACTACACCCCCGGCACCCCTCGTTGGATCGACCTCGGCAGCCCGGACACGGCGGCGACGGCCGCGTTCTACACCGGCCTCTTCGGCTGGACGACGGAGGACGCGGGCCCCGACACCGGCGGTTACGGCTTCTTCAACCTGGACGGCAGGATGCTCGGCGGCTTCGGCCCGCTGATGGACCCGAACGCCTCCCCCTCCTGGACGATCTACTTCGGCACCGACGACGCCGAGGCCACGGCCAAGTCCGTCGAGCAGGCGGGCGGCACGGTCCGCGCGCCCGCCATGGACGTGATGGACTTCGGCCGGATGGCCCAGCTCTCCGACGGCCAGGGCGGCGAGTTCGCCGTCTGGCAGCCCCGGTCCAACCCCGGCTTCCACGCGGTCAACGTCCCCGGTTCGCTCGCCTGGGCCGAGCTGCACACCAGCGACCCGGAGGCGGCGCGCGCCTTCTACACCTCCGTCTTCGGCTGGTCGCTCAACGACCAGAACATGGGCGACTTCACCTACACCGTCGCCTCGATGGGCACCGAGGAGACCTCCTTCGGCGGCCTGATGGGACACATGCCCGGCGAGACGGCGACGTACTGGTTGCCCTACTTCGAGGTCGCGGACTGCGACGCCACCGTCGCCAAGGTCGCCGGCCTGGGCGGCACGGTCTTCATGGGTCCCGACACCCTCGCCGGCGTCGGCCGGATGGCGGCGATCAGGGACATCCACGGTTCGGTCTTCTCCGTCATCACCAGCGAGCAGCCGAGCTGACCCGCCTCCGGAGATCACGGGGGGCAGCCAGGGAAGAAGCGGGGCGGGGGCGCGGTTGAGGCTGAGCGAAGGAGTCTCACCCCGCCCCGACGAAGGATCATCGATGAGCCTGTACGACATCCCGCTGAACACCCTCACGGGCGAGCCCACCAGCCTCGCCGCCTACGAGGGCAAGGCCGTGCTGCTGGTCAACGTCGCCTCCAAGTGCGGACTCACGCCGCAGTACGCGGGCCTGGAGCGACTGCAGCAGCAGTACGGCGAGCGCGGGTTCACCGTGCTCGGGGTGCCCTGCAACCAGTTCGCCGGCCAGGAGCCCGGTTCGGCGGAGGAGATCCAGACGTTCTGCTCCACCACCTACGGCGTCTCCTTCCCGCTGCTGGAGAAGGCGGACGTGAACGGCCCCGCCCGGCACCCGCTCTACACCGAGCTGACCGCCGTTCCGGACGCCGCGGGCGAGGCCGGGGACATCACCTGGAACTTCGAGAAGTTCCTCATCTCCCCCAAGGGCGAGGTGGCCGGCCGCTTCCGGCCGCGCACCGAGCCCGAGGCCACCGAGCTGGTCTCGGCGATCGAGTCGCTGCTCCCCGCCTGAGGCGGATCGACCGCGGGGGGCGGGTGCCGCCGGACTAGGGTGACGATCATGAGCGATCTCACCTTCCGGCGGGCCACCCGCGAGGATCTTCCCGCCATCGTCGCCATGCTCGCCGCCGACTCGATGGGCGCGGGGCGGGAGAGTCCGGACGACCTGACGCCCTATCTGGCGGCCTTCGACCGGGTCAGTGCGGACGCGAACCAGCATCTGATCGTGGCCGATCGCGGCGGCGAGGTCGTGGGCACACTGCAGTTGTCGGTCATCCCCGGGATCTCGCGGCAGGGGATCACCCGGACTGTCGTCGAGGCGGTCAGGGTCCGCGCGGACCAGCGTGGCAGCGGTCTCGGGACGGCACTGATGGAACACGCCGTGGCCGAGTCACGCCGACTGGGCGCGAGCCTGGTCCAGCTGACCAGCGACGGCTCGCGCGTCGACGCGCACCGCTTCTACGAGCGCCTCGGCTTCACCGGCTCGCACATCGGTTTCAAGCTCCCGCTGACCTGACCGGGGCGGGCCCGCTCAGGAGTGGTCGGCCGCCTCGGTGTGCTGCGCGGCGTGCTCGGCGGGCGCGTCCTCCTCGTTGCGCTGGACGGTGCCGCGGGTGCCGTCGCCGCGGTGCCACTCGACCACGAGCTCGTCCTTGGCGCCGAAGCGGACGAGATGACGGCCGACGACGTCCTCCAGCCGGTCGAGGTTCTCGGCGTCGCCCTCGACGACGAGCAGCAGGGCGCCGTCCGTGGCCGTCATCGCGCCGGTGCCGGCGCCGAAGGTCAGGGAGCCGAGACCGGTCTCGGAATCCCAGTTGGTCTCGACCTTCCGGCCGAGGTGGGCGGCGAGCTGCTTGGCATAGCGGTGCGGGCGGTCGGTGACGACACGGGCCTGGGAGCGGGCCATGGGTATCTCCAGAGGAATGGGAGCAAGAGCCGGAGGCCGGTCGGCTTCCGACTTAGGCGAGCCTAAAGCATAATGAGTCTAACTCTCTATTTATTTCCGCCATCCGTCCCGCAATCGACCGCAGCTCCGGCCAGGCCTCTGTCGATATCCTGGCCTCCCCCGACGCAGGAGCCCATCCGTGACCGCCGCCGCCCAGCCCGCATCCGCGCCCGAGCCGATCCCCACCGAGGTCGAGCTTGCCGACGCGATGATGCGCGCCAGCAAGCGGATGCGGAAGGCCACCTTCCACCGCTTGGCCCCGCACGGGCTCACCCCGTCCCAGGGGCGCGCGCTGGACATGCTGTCCTGGAGCGGCGGCCGCGGGATCCGGCTCAACCAGCTGGCCGAGCGGCTCCGGATCGCCCCCCGCTCCACGACCACGGTGGTCGACGCGCTGGAAGCCGCCGGACTGGTCACCCGCTCCCCCGATCCGGACGACCGCCGGGCGACCCTGCTTCAGCTGACAGAGGCCGGCGACGCCGCCGTGGCCAGGATCGCCACGGTCCGGCGCGAGGTGGCCGAGGAGTACTTCGGACCGGTCAGCGCCGGGGACCGGGTGACGCTGCTGCACCTGCTGCGGCTGGCGGAGGAGTCGTACGAGCAGGCCCACCCCCACCACGGCCCGCACGGATCCACCCCGCATCCGCACCCGCGGCACCTCCCTGGGCCGGCGCCTGCCGACGCCCCCTCCGCAACGGCCCCCTGAGCGAGGCCAGCGCGACCCCCGCGATCACCAGCAGCGCCGCGCAGAGCGAGAGCGGCGTCAGCGCCTCGCCCCGCAGCAGCCACGCGGACGACATCCCGAACACCGGCACCAGCAGGGAGAACGGGGCGACCACCGAGGCGTCGTGATGGCGCAGCAGATGCCCCCAGAGCCCGAAGCCGACGAGGGTCGCCCCCCAGGCCACGTAGAGCAGCGAGGCCGTGGCGGAGAGGCCGAATCCGCCGAGGGCGCGCAGGTCCGTCCGCTCCCCCTCGACCAGCAGCGAGAGCGCCGCCAGCGGCAGCGGCGGCACCACGCTCACCCAGACCATCCAGCGCAGCGCGTCCGGCGGCGCGGCCCTCCGGGTGATGATGTTCGACAGCCCGAAGGCCGCGGCGGCGCCGACGACGAGGGCGAACGCGCCGAGCGACGTCGAGCCGCCGCGCGAGGCCTGATCCAGGGCAGCCACCGCGATGCCCGCAACGGCGATCCCGAGCCCGCCCAGACGTCGCCCGGTGATCCGCTCGCGCAGCAGCACCGCGGCGAAGCCGGCCGTGAAGACCGCCTGTCCCTGCTGCACGAGTGAGCTCAGCCCCGCCGGCATGCCCGCCCGCATGCCCTCGAAGAGCAGGCCGAACTGCAGCGCCCCGAGCACCAGACCACCGGCCAGTACATACCGCCACGGCACCCCCGGACGGCCGACCAGGAACACCGCGGGCACCGCCGCCACGGCGAAGCGCAGCGCCGTGAAGAGCAGCGGCGGGCAGTGCGCCAGGCCCGCGTCGATCGCGACAAAGTTCACGCCCCAGATCGCGGCGACGAGAACGGCGAGGCAGACGTGGCGAGCACCGAGGCCCGCGGACGTCGAGCCCGTCGAGCTCATGGAACCCGTCGAGGCCGTGAAGGGCGTGGGGTGCGTGGAGGTCATGCCCCGAGAATCGCCGCCGCCGTCTGTTCAGCACTAGCAAATAGTTCTTGATGGATCACTTCAGCAGTGCTGAATCGTAGGCCCCGACGGGCCGTCACCCACTTGCCGACCGGGCTGGCATCCGCCCCTGATGTCGCAAAAGATACGGTTCATGACGCTTCGTTCGTTGACTGCGCTCGGTGCGCTGCTGGCCTGCATACTCGCCGCAACCCCCCAGAGCCGGGTCGCGGCGGCCGGAGCGCCGGAGTCGACCCCGTTCGGCGGCGCGTCCCGGATCGGCGCCATCTTCGGCGCCTCGGCAGGCCGACCGGACCACCACTTCTGCAGCGGCGCCGTCGTCGACAGCCCCAGCCACGACATCGTCGTCACCGCCGCCCACTGCGTCATCGGCCCCGGCACCGGCCGGGCCCGCGGCGGCCTGACCTTCGTCCCCGGCTACCACGACGGCCTGCGCCCCTTCGGCACCTGGTCGGTGGCGACCGTGGTCGCCGGCGCGGCGTGGACGACGCGGGGCAGCACCGACGACGACGTCGCCTTCCTGATCCTGCGGCCCGACGCCGCCGGTCACCGGATCCAGGACGCCACGGGCGCGGAGGCGCTCGCCTTCAATCCGGCCACGGGCACCCGGGCTGTCACCGTCGGCTATCCGAGCCGCACCGAACGACCGGTGTTCTGCGCGTCCACACTGCGCGCCTTCCGGGCCCACCAACTGGAGTTCGACTGCCCCGGACTGCCCGGCGGCACCAGCGGTGGCCCGATGCTGGCCGGTGTGGACGCCGCGGCTCGCGGCCGCGGCGCGGTCGTGGGCGTCATCGGCGGCTACGAGGGGGGCGGCGACACGGACGACGTCTCCTACACCTCCTACTTCGGCCCCGCCATCGCCGCCGTCTACCGCGCCGCCCTGGCCCACGGCTGAGCGCCGGGGCTCCGCGGCGAGTCCTCGTGGCAGGTCCCCGTGGTGGGGCTCCGCAGCGGGGCGGCGGAACGGGGCCTTCATCCGGACGCCCCGGCCTCCGGCCCGGGGCGTCCGGAGAGGCCTAAGCTGCCTCGCATGATGGATCTGGGACGACTCCGCGCGCTGCACGCCGTCGCCGTGCACGGCTCCGTCGGTCGGGCGGCCGCGGCGCTCGGCTACACGCCGTCCGCCGTCTCCCAGCAGATCAGCAAGCTGGAACGGGAGACCAGAACGGCGCTCCTGGAGAAGCGCGGCCGAGGCGTCGTGCTCACCGACGCCGCCCGGGAGCTGGTGGAGACCGCCCAGGCGGTGCTCACGCTGGTCGAGCAGGCGGAGGTCGGCCTGGAGGCCCGACGGGGGCAGGTGTCGGGGCGGCTCTTCCTCGCGGCCTTCGCGACCGCCGCCCGCGGGCTGCTCCCGCCCGTCCTCGCCGACCTCGCCGGCCGCTACCCGGAGCTCGAACTGCGGGTGCTGGAGAGCGATCCCTATCTGATGGCCGAGCTCGTCAGCCGCGGCGAGGTCGATCTCGCGGTCGTGCAGGACTGGTCGAACACCCGGCTTCCCACCCCCGAGGGCGTCACCCGCCGACCGCTCGGCGTGGACGCCGTCGACGCCGTGCTCCCGGCAGACCATCCCCTTGCCGGGCGCGAGCTGCTGAGCGTCGAGGACCTGCGCGGGCAGCAGTGGGTCAACACCCCGCCGGGGACCATCTGCCACGACTGGCTGATCCAGACCCTGCGCGAGGCCGGCGAGGAGCCGGACATCCGCTTCCAGGCGACCGAGTTCGACACCCAGATCGCACTGATCGGGGCCGGACTCTGCATCGGCCTGGTGCCCCGGCTCGGCCGGGCGCCGCTGTCGCCCGGCGTCGTCGCCCGGCCGATCACCCCGGAGCCGACGCGCCGCGTCTCGGTGCTCTGGCGCGAGCAGGCCTCGCGCCGGCCCGCGATCGCCGCCGCGCTGGAGGCGCTGCGGCGCCACTGGCCCGAGCGGTCCGCCGCGCCGGAGCCGACGATCGTCGCGCAGCGCGCGTAGGCCGACCGGTCGACGGGTCGACCGGCGCGGTCGTCAGCCGTTGGCCAGCCCGATGACCAGCCACATGAAGGCCGTTCCCGCGACGGTGCAGAGCAGCGTCGAGCGGGAGGGGTGCGGGCTGTGCGCCTCCGGCAGGATGTCGGAGGTCGCCAGGTACATCAGGAAACCGCCGAAGAATCCCAGGTAGAGCCCGACCACGTGCTCCGGGATGGTGAACAGCAGGGTGATCGCGGCACCGGCCACCGGGGCGATCGCGTCGAGCGCCAGCAGCGTCAGGGCCCGTCGGCGGTCGTTCCCGTACAGGCGGGTGATCGTGTAGGTGTTGTAGCCGTCGGCGAAGTCGTGCGCGAGCACCGCGACCGCGATCACCGCACCGAAGGTGTTGCCGACCTGGAAGGCCGCGCCGATCGCGAAACCGTCCATCACGCTGTGCACGCACAGACCGGACGCGGCGGCGATGCCGAGCTTCTGGCTCCGCCCGTTGGCCTGGAGCGCCGCGGCCGCCCCGTGCGAGTGGCCGGCGCCGTGCTCGTGCGCGGCGTACTCACCCTCGTGGGCCCGGTGGATCGCGACGGAGCGCTCGGCGATGTGCAGCACCAGGAAGCCGACCACGAACATCAGCAGCGCCTGCGGCACTCCCCAGAGCTTCTGACCTGCGGCGTCGACGGCCTCAGGCAGCAGGTCGAAGGCGACGACACCGAGCATCAGCCCTGCGGCCAGCCCGAGCAGGAGATGCCTGCGATCGCCGAACTTTCCGGCGGCCAGTCCGCCGAGCAGGGTCATCACGAAGGCCCCAGCGGCCACCAGTACCGGCATCAACGCACTCGCATTCTCATCGCAACCACCAGGCGGTAATGATAATGCTTGCCGATAATCGCGCCGACATGCCCTCGGTCGAGGGCGCTGAGCAGCGCCGGGACGGGTTCGTATCCGTCCCCCGCCGGAAAGGCCGAGAGCGGCGGCGCCCTGCCCAGTCGCCGCCGCTCTCGTTGCGGGCCCACCCTCGGCGCCCTGTGCTCCATCCTCCCTGACGCCTCGTCCGACCGCGCGCCGACTGCACGCCGACTGCGCCGCACGGGTGGGCACAGGGTGGGCACAGACCCGGCGCGCGCAGGAATCACGCACGCCCCCAACACACCCTTACCGCTCGCCTGCGGGCTGCGTAGGCTGTGCCGCAGCAAGCGCCGCATTGGGGGATGGGGGCTGCGATGCTCGTCCTTGGAGGGGTCCGCGCAGAGCAGGTGAGCCCAGGCCGAAGAGCTCTTGTCATGGGCGCGGCCAGCGCGGTCCTCGCGGTCTCCCTGCTGCCGGGCCTCGCCGGCTGCCATGTGGCGGTGTCCGCGGATCACGCCGGTGGCCGCGGGTCGGGCGCCGGCACCGTCACGGTGATCCCCGCCACTCCATCCGCCACGACGAGCCCGAATCCCGGCACTCCGGCGGCCACGGCCACGACCGGTGGGCCGGCATCGAGTCACGCCGCCGCTCCGAGATCCGCCCCGTCGAGAGTCCCGCTCCCGGTCGGTTCCTGCGTCGGACCGGCGGCCCAGCACTACCCCGGGGTCTCGTGCTCCGCCGCGAACGCGCTCGCACGCGTGATCGCGCGCCGGACGGCGGCCGCGACGGGCGCAGCGGCGGCCTGCCCTCCCGGCACGGACTTCAGCCTCGCCGTCAGCGTGCGCAGCGCGGGAAGCCCGACCGACCAACCCTCCGGCAAGGCCTGCCTGCGCCGCCTCCACGCCCCGCACCCCGGCGACCCCGGCGGCGGCGCGGGCGACTGGCTGCTACCGGGCGACTGCCTCGTCGAGGCCACCGGCGGCCTGCTGCACGCCACCCCGTGCACCACCGACGGCACCGCCGACCACCGCCCACGCTTCCGGATCACCGCCCTGGCCTCCTCCCCCTCCGCCTGCCCACCGACCACCCAGGCGACGATCCAACTCCACAACCCCGGCCACCCCACCCAGTTCGGCTGCCTCGTCCCGACGACCGGCACGCCCGACTGACCCCGCACACCCGGAGCCGCACCGGCGCCGCGAAGGCCGTCGCGCCCGCCCGCCACCGAGCCCGGTCGGCATCGGCGCGCGCCCGCCCCACCGGCACTGGAGCATCCCGACCCGCGTGGCCCCGTGGCAGCGCTCGCAGGCCCGAGCCTGGTCCGGTCCGACGCGGGTCGACCGTGGGTCAGCCGCGCCCCGTCGGGCGCGCGAGGGTGGCCCGCAGGCGGGGCGAGCCGCCCTGGGTGGTGGGTCCAGCGCGCAGGCGCGTCCGTCGGCGCGGACGGCTGCGGAACGGGACGGGGCTCAGCGTTCGGCGGTCTCGGAGTAGACCTGCCAGAGGGAGGGCGCGCCGTCCGTCGCCCAGGCGAGGCCGACCGCGGTCACGTCCAGTTCCCTGCCCGTGGCGAGGCGGACGTACGGGCGGCCGTCGGAGAGCAGCTCCCAGCCCGCGCCGGGGAGGGAGGAGAGGATCACCGTGCCGAGGTAGAGCCCGACGTCGTGACCGAGTTCGGTCGCCTCCTGCGGGTCCTCCTCCCGCCAGACCGGGGGGAGTTGGTCGAGCGCCGCGAGCGACTCCGGCGTGTCGTCCAGCTCCAGGCCCGCGTCGGCCGCACGGCCCCGCAGCAACGCGCACTCGCCGAGCATCTCCGCGAGGCTGCCGGGGTCGTCCACGCCCCCCGGGTAGAGCGCCGCCTTCGCCTGCGCGGCATCCTGCCGCGGCCGCCACCGATCCATGAAAGGGAACCCCATGGGTCAAGGGTGACACCCAATCGCGTGGCGGCAAGTCATGTTCTACCCTTCGGCACGACGCGTCGCAGACCCCTGCCCCGCCGCCGGGCCAGGGCCCTAGCCGCCCAGCTCCGCACCCAGGTGTTCCCGGATCAGCGCGCGCAGTTCGCCGCCGTCGATCAGCCGCAGGCCGGGGCGTTCCGCGGCGGCGATCACGGCTTCCGGGTGGAAGCTGCCGGTCGTGGCCCAGATCGCGGCGGCCGCCGTCTCCTCCGCCATCACCTCGGCGACGTTCTGCACCGCCTCCGCGCTCACCACCGCGGGGCGGCGGGCCACACAGACCACGTGCGGCTCCTCGGCGAAGAGGTCTCCGTCGCCGTGGGCGACCGCGAGCAGGCCGTCGCGCCCGAGCAGCCTCGCGTCCCAGTCCGGCAGACCCATCGCCGCGAAGAGCTCCGACGCCAGGTCGGCGAACTCACCGGGCGAGAGCTCCTCCGGCATCGGGGCCATCGCGCCGCCCACCGCGAAGGGCGTCACCGGCGCCGGGCCGTAGGGGTCCGCGGTGATCCGGCAGGGCAGCTCACGCAGCCGAGCGACGGCATCCTGATGGTCCGTCGGCAGCAGGGTGCGCGCGTACAGGTCCGCCCGGCGCGCATCGACGCTGAGCAGTGCGGACTCCCCCTCCTCGGCGGTGACGACGCGCCCGTTCAGGACCACGCCGTCGAGATGCGACTCGGTGTCCGCGGCGAGCAGCGCGTCCAGCGCGCGCAGGGCCAGGCGCGCGACGAGCAGCAGGTAGCGCGCGACGCAGTCCTCGCGCGGGCGCGGAACGGGCTCGACGCCCCCCTGCGACTCCTCCGCCGCGACACGGAAGGCCAGCGCCGGGGGGACGACGCCGACGCCTGGGAGCACCAGGTCGACGACGGCGGTGCGGGTCAGCGGCCGGTAGGCCACCCGCGCGGGCACTTCGAGGCCCGGCAGCCTTCCTGCCGCGGCCAGCGCGCGCTCCAGCACCGACTCGACGGCGACCGGCTCGCCCTCCTCGTAGGCGCGCCGGTAGTCGACCAGCCGCTCGTTGTAGGCCCGGACGGCCTGCGCCCGCTCCTGCTCCTCGCGCTCGTAGTCGAGCCTGACCTCCTCCGCCCGGTCGCGCAGCACCCGCTCCTGCTCGCGGTACTCCCGCAGCGCCCGCTGGTGGTCGAGCCTGGCCGAGGCGAGACGCTGCTGGTAGCCGGCGTCGAGGAGCGGGTTCGTGGAACGGCCGGGCAGCGCCTGCCCCGGGTCGGGCGCGTAGTCCGTCCAGCGCGGCGGCTCGGAGACCGCCGCCGGAGGCAGCGGGCGCGGCACGTACTCACGGCGCAGCGCGTCGAAGTCGACGGCCGGGGAGGGCTCCGCGGCCAAGGCCAGCAACTCGTCCAGGCGACGCTCCGCGCTCTCGGCCACCTCGGTGTACTGCTGCGCCAGAATCGCCCGCCGACGCCCCGTCACTTCGCTTTCCCCTCCGCCATGCCGCTCGCGCCACAAGGGGCCAAGCATCTCATCAGCCAGCGCGTCCATCTGCACAATCAGCCGGAACGGGTGCGCCAGGGAACGTTCACCGTGCTTCCGCGCCGCGTCCCGAGGTTCCGCCCCGCTTCCCGGAGTTCCGCCGTGCTTCCCGGAGTTCCGCCGTGCTTCCCGGAGTTCTGCGTCCGGCCTGCCGGGTTCTCCCCGGCCCCGGCGTCACTCCTCGGGGCTGTACAGCGCCACCATCACGTGCACCGGAACGCCCTCGGGGTCGGCGGGCTCGGCGTTGACCTCGTCGATGAGCTGCTTGAACCGCGCATGGAAGACCGCCGCACGCTCCGCGGGCATCCGCAGGTCGCCGACCATCACCGCCGGACGGCGCTCGGGGTCGGTGGCGGCCAAATCCACCGCGCCCGAGCGCAGGGCCACTTCGAAGCCCCGCACGAAGCCGGTCACCGCGGAACCCACCACGCCGACGACGGCGTTGCGCTGGTCGTCGCCCTGCTCGCCCCCGGGCGTGGTGGCGAGGAAGTCGCGACTCAGCTCGACGGTGCGCTGCGCGCTGACGTAGCGCTGCTCGACGATCCCGGAGACCACCCTGGTCTCGGCGACCTTGATCAGCCGAGCCTCCTCGAGGTGTTTGAGGTGGCGGTAGAGCTTGGTCTGCGGCTCGGCCAGTGCGCCGGCCAGCTCCTTGGCGGTCCACGCGCGCGGCTCGCCCACCGAGTCCATCATCACCCGCAGGATGCTCAGCCGGAGCGGGTCGGAGAGCGCCTTGAGCGTCTCCACGTCGTCGACCCTGCGCACATCGTCGATCTGCGCGCCCGCGTCCATGGCTGCGTCCTTCACCTCGTCCATGCCCCCATCTTGCCAGGCGCTCACCAGTGCGCAATCATTCACGTAGCAGTGAATGTCAATTCTTTCGAGAACGTTTACGCATTGGGGGAGCCTGCCATGACCGTGGTCGAACACGCCGCAGGGACCGAGGACAACACCACGCCGCTGCCCCCGCTCCGCCGGAACTGGCGCTTCCAGCTCCTGTGGGCCGGCTCGGCGGCGTCGCTCACCGGGATCGGCGCCGCCGACGTCGCCTACCCGTTGACGATCCTGGCGCTCACCGGCTCGCCCGCCTGGGCCGGCCTCTTCGGCCTGCTGCAGGCCACGGCGACCGTGCTCTGCGGGCTGCCCGCCGGTGTCCTGCTCGACCGCCACGACCGGCGCCGCGTGCTGCTGGTCACCGAGTCGATGCGGGTGGCGGCCACCGTCTCGGTCGCGGCCGCCTTCGTGCTCCACCGCCTGACGCTCACCCAACTGCTGCTCGTCGCCGTCGTCCTGGGCGCCGCGCAGCCTCTCGGCGGCGCCGCCCGCATGCTGCTGGTCCGTGCCGTGGTCGCGCCCGAACAGCTGACCGCGGCGCTCACCCAGGACGAGCTGCGCGTCGGGATCGCGGAACTCGCGGGCCCGCCCCTGGGCGGCCTGCTCTACGGGCTCGGCCGCGCCCTGCCCTTCCTCTTCAGCGCGCTCGGCTTCGCGGTGTCGCTCCTCTGCGCACTGATCGTGCGTCCGCAGCAGCCCGCCCCGACCGACGCCTCCGCCGGATTCGGCACCGTCTTCGACGGCATCCGGGCGCTGTGGCGCGAGCCCGCCCTGCGGACCGCGCTGCTGCTGGTCACGGTCCTGAACGCCTGCGGCGCGCCACTGACCCTGGCGGTCATCTACCGGCTGCGCGAGCAGCACACCGCGTCCTGGGCCATCGGAGCGGCGCTGACCGGCACCGCGGTCGGCGCTCTGGCCGGAGCCGGCCTGGTCGGCTTCCTGCACCGCCACTTCCGTCCGGGCACCCTGCTGATCGGCGTCGTCGCCGTCGAGGTCCCGGTCTTCGCCGCGCTGGGCTTCGTCCACGGGCCGTGGGCCGTCGGCGCGCTGCTGGCCGTCGGCATGCTGGGCGTCCCGACCCTGAGCGTGCTGCTGGACGTCCTGATCTTCCGCCAGGTCCCGGACGCGCAGCGGGGACGCGCCATCACGGCGACCATGACGGTGGTGGGCCTCGGCATCCCGCTCGGCACCGGCGCGGCCGGCCTGCTGCTGCAGTTGCTGGGCGGCACCCGCGCGGTCCTGGTCCTGGCCGCCGCGCTGGCCGCCGGCGCGGCCTGGGCCACCGCCCAGCGCGGCCTCCGCACCGCGAACTGGCCCGCCGACCGCGGCTGAGCCCCCGCTCCCCGACCGTGGGCGACCGCGATGCGGGGGTCGGCGCCGAACGAGGTCGAACGACGCCGACGGCGTGCGGGCGGATTGCCTACGAGGCGGCGTGGATGGGTAGTTGCTACCGCAGGGGACACGGCTCGGGGTGGTGGCTGGATGATCGGCGACATGTGGGCACTGGCGATGCGCCTGGAGCATCCCGCGCGGGACGGCGTCGCCGTCGACGAGCCCGCGATGCTCACACTCGTCGCCTACGACGGCGAGGCACACCAGGTGGACGGGCTGATCCCGGTGGACCCGGTCGAATGGGAGGCCTGGCGCACGGCCGCGGACCGCTACCTCGTGATGGTCCTCAGCGCGGCCGGCGTGCTCGACGTCGCGGAGCGTCGGGCCCAGCGCGCGGCGGGCCGACTGCTGACCGGCGCGAGACGCCGGGCGGCGCACGCGGCCGAGGCCGAGTACGCCGCCGCCGCAGCCGACTACGCCGACGCCGTCCGCGTCGCCACGACGGCCTACTGGCCGATCCACTGCGAGATCGAGCGCAGGCTCGAGTCACGGGCCGCGGCCCTGCGCTGGCTGGAGATCCGGAGCCGGTTCGCCGGGCAGGGCACCGAACAGGTCTGGGGCTGGTCGCTGCGCGAGCTCGAACCGGAACGACAGCCGGGCCTGGTCGAACTGACCGTCTTCCGCTGGGACGGCGAGACCACGGCGGCCCCGGCCGACTTCGTCTCCCCCGACCGCTTCGGCGCGCAGGAACTGGACCGCGAACTGCTGAGGCTCCGGGCGAAGTGGACGGTCCGCCGGATCGTCTGGGCCGAGGCGGCCCGTCTCCGGGTCGAGGCGGACAACGGCGGTGTCCCCTTCGCCCTGTGGTGGCGCGCGGTCACCGCCCGCGTGGACGCCTCGGAGAAGGTCGTCCCACCCCGCTCCCCGTCCGACGCCTTCACCGGCCCCCCACCCCCCTCCCCCGGCCGCCGCCGCATCGAGGTCCTCCAACTGCCGGAGTAGCCCCGCCGATCGCATCCCGCTCCGCGCTCGGGCGCGGGCGCGGGGCGGTCGCGTGGACCTGGGTGGGAAGGATGGGTTCGCGTCACCCCAGCTCCGCCGCGATGCCCGCGGACACCGACCCGGCAACGGGCCCGGCACACCATCCGAGCGGCGACGGCGAGCCAAGCTGCTGCGCCACGGCGACATTGGACGCCCTGGTGCGGGCGTCGTGCGGGCCGCCGCCCACGCGAAGCGGAGAGTGGTTCCTCCGCCTGCGCGGCCGAGCACCTGGCTGGTCCCCCGGCGGCAGAGCCTGACGCATTCAACTCGGCTGCGGCGTACTGCCACCTGCGGACAAGCCCGCGCGCACATCCGGCGCGGGCGGCTGCCACGGACGAGATCGGCAACGCGAGTTCCACCCCGACTCGATGGCCGACCGCCCCCGGACGCCGGCCCCGCCCCCGCTCCACGCCGGACCCGACCACAGGGCGCGCCGCGCGCAGCGGACCGCGCTACGCCGCTGCCGCGTTGGAGGCGCCAGGGACGGCCTCCTGCGCGGCGGAGTCCGCGTGAGCTTGAGTCGGCAGAGCGAGTTCAGCGGGCCATTCCGATTCCGGGGCCGACCACGCAGGGGCAGCGGATCCCGACCGCGCTCACCACCCCGCGACGGACCGGGCCGCAGGCGCGCCGCGCGCAGCGGACCGCGCTACGCCGCTGCCGCGTTGGAGGCGCCAGGAACGGCCTCCTGCGCGGCGGAGTCCGCGTGAGCTTGAGTCGGCAGAGCGAGTTCAGCGGGCCATTCCGATTCCGGGGCCGACCACGCAGGGGCACCGGATCCCGACCGCGCTCACCACCCCGCGACGGACCGGGCCGCAGGCGCGCCGCGCGCGGCGCAGCGGACCGCGCTACGCCGCTGCCGCGTTGGAGGCGCCAGGAACGGCCTCCTGCGCGGCGGAGTCCGCGTGAGCTTGAGTCGGCAGAGCGAGTTCGGGCCACTCCGGGGCCGCGGTGGAGCCCGCGCGGGCGACGAGGACGAGGGGGCCGGTGACGGCGAGGAGGACCAGGGCGAGGGTCGCGCCCATGCCGGGGTAGCCGGCGTCGGTCGCCAGCAGGGTGCCGGCGAGCGGGCCGCAGGCCACGCCGATCGAGGAGGCGGAGCCGGCCAGGACACCCCAGCGGCCCTCCCGGTCCAGGGAAGCGGCCAGGCCGAGGAGGTAGCTCAGGACGAAGGGGTAGACGGCGTTCCAGGCGATCTCGCCGACCGCGAAGGGCGCGGCGCGGTGCGCGCTGCCGGTCACCAGGACGCAGCCGGCGATCGCAAGCGTGCCGGCGCCGATCGGCAGGGCGGGCCCGAAGCGGGAGCCGACCACCCCCGCGCCGAGCGTGCCGATCAGGCCCGCCCCGAGCGCCGCCGCGAACACCGCGCCGAGGACCGCCTCGGTGAGCCCCGCCCGGTCCAGGCCGATCCGGCCGCTCACCCCCCACAGGGCGTTCTGCGTCAGTGACCAGAGCATCAGGCAGACGGCCAGGGTGATGCCCGAGCGCATGCGCGGCATCGGCAGCGGGGTTCGCCCACCCGGTGACCGTCGTCCGCTCGTGCCCGCGCCGGACGCGCGAGCGCCCGGCAGGCCGCGCATCGCGGGCAGCGCGAGCGCGCCGGTCACGGCGATGGAGCCGAAGGCGAGGCCGTGGCCGCTGCCGAGATGAGGCAGGGTCAGGAAGATCGCACTCGCCAGACCGGAGGTCACCAGCAGGCCGATCACGGAGACCCGGTGCGGGTCGCCGCGCCGGGCCAGGACCGAGGCGGCGACCGCCGTCGCCGCGCCGGAGCCTGCCCCGCCGAGCACGCAGCCGAGCAGGAGCAGCGGCAGGGCGTGGGTCAGCGCGGCCAGACCGAAGCCCGCGGCCACCATGACCAGCGCGGTCCTGGCCACCCGGGCCGGACCGAGTCGGGAGACCCTGCCGGTCAGCACGATGCCGGCGAGCGCGGAGGCGAGCAGCAGCCCGCTGCCCACCCCGCCCGCCTCGGTCGGGCTGAGCCCGAAGTCCGTGCCGAGCCGGCCGACCAGGGTCGGCAGCAGGTACGGGGCGAGGTACCCGGCACAGAACAGGGCGACAAGCGCGAGCACGGCGGCCTCGGAGGAAGCGGGGGCGGACCAGGGCGGTGGTGCGGCGCGCCCTACCCCCGTGCCGTGGTGCCGTCGAGCGGTGCGCAGGGAATGTCTATCAAAGCGGAAGGTGATCCAACAGATGGCCTTGAGCCACCTGTTTGCCCTGTTGTCCGGTTGACACTACGTCGACATATGGATGAAAGCTGCTATTCGTCGGGCCGGGGGCGGCGTCGACGACGCACCGCCCCCGGCCCGACCTGTGGCGCGCAGCGCTCAGCGCACCGCCGCCGTGGCCTCCTCCTCGCCGACGAACGCCCGCCACAGCCGCGCGTAGGCGCCGTCGGCCTGCAGCAGTTCGGCGTGGGTGCCGTCCTCCACGATCCGGCCGTGGTCCATGACGACCACCCGGTCCGCACGGGCCGCCGTGCTGAGCCGGTGCGCGATCACCACGGTGGTGCGGCGCTTGCCGCCGTGCCTGGCCAGTCGGTCGGCGGCGCGGTTGACGGCCGCCTCGGTGGCCAGGTCCAGCGCCGCGGTCGCCTCGTCCAGCAGCAGCAGGTCCGGGTCGACCAGTTCGGCGCGGGCCAGGGCGATCAGCTGGCGCTGCCCGGCCGACAGGTTCCGGCCGCGCTCGCTGACCCGGTGGAGATAGCCGCCGTCCAGCCGCGCGATCATCTCGTGCGCGCCGACCGCGCGCGCGGCGGCCTCGACCTCGGCGTCCGCGGCGTCCGGTCGGCCGTAGGCGATGGCGTCGCGAATGGTGCCCGCGAAGAGGTACGCCTCCTGCGGCACCACGCCGAGCCGGTGCCGGTAGCCGGCCAGGTCCAGCTCGCGCACGTCGCGGCCGTCGACGCGGACCGCGCCGCCCGTCACGTCGTAGAACCTGGCCAGCAGCTTGACCAGCGTGGACTTACCCGCGCCGGTCTCGCCCACCAGTGCGACGGTCTGACCGGCGGGTATGCGCAGCTCCACGCCGGTGATCGCCTCGGGCTTGCGGGCGGGTGCGGCCCGGACGGCTCCGGCGTCCGCGGCGCCCGGCCCGTCGTCGTCCGGATCCGGCGTGGCCACGAGCGCCGCGTTGTAGGCGAAGCGGACGTCGTCGAAGTGGACCTCACCGCGAAGCCTGCCGACCTCGGCCGGGCGTGCGGCCAGCGGCGTGGAGGTCGGGGTGCGCAGCAGCTCACGGATGCGGGTGAGGCCGACGGCCGCCTGCTGGTAGCCGTCGAAGACCTGCGAGAGCTGCTGCACCGGGGAGAAGAACAGGTCGATGTAGAGCAGGTAGGCCACCAGGGCGCCGGTGGTGAGCGTCCCGGCGTTGACCCGGTTCGCGCCGACGATCAGCACCAGCGCGGCGGCGATGCTGGAGAGCAGCTGCACGAAGGGGAAGTAGAGCGATATGTACAGCTGCGCCCTGACCCTGGTGCGCCGGTACGCGTCGCTGCGCTCGGCGAAGCGGTCGCGGTTGTGCTCCTCGCGCAGGAAGGCCTGCACGATGCGCATGCCCGCGACGTTCTCCTGAAGGTCGGCGTTGACCGTGCTGACCCTCTCCCGGCTCAGCCGGTAGACCTTGGAGGACTTGGCACGGAAGAGCAGCGTCGCCGCGATCAGCACCGGCAGCACCGCGAAGACGTAGAGCGCGAGGCCCGCGTCGAGCACCAGCAGCACGACGAAGATGCCGCCGAAGGTGAGCAGGCTGACCACCGCCGTGACGACGCCGGTCTGCAGGAAGGAGCTCAGCGCGTCGACGTCGGTGGTCATCCGGGTCATGATCCGGCCGCCGAGCTCGCGCTCGTAGTAGTCGAGGCCGAGCCGCTGCAGATGGGCGAAGATCTTGACGCGCAGGCTGTAGAGCACGCGCTCGCCGGTGCGGCCGCTGACCTGGGTCTCGACCGTCTGGACACCCCAGTCGGCCAGCACGATCAGCAGCGCGACCAATGAGACCGCGGCGACCGCTCCGCCCGCCGCCTTCGTCACGCCGTCGTCGATGCCGTGCCGGATCAGGATCGGCAGGGCCAGCGAGGCGCCCGCGTCCAGGGCCACCAGCAGCAGGGCCAGCAACAGCGGAGCCTTGAACGGCGCCAGCATCCGGCGCAGGTTGAAGCCGGGATCGGCCCTGCGCGCCTCCTCCAGCGGGATCGCCGGGGTCTCGTCGGCGGGCGGCAGCGCGGCCACCTTGGCCAGCAGCTCCGGTGTGGCGGCCATGCTGCCCATCGCGGAGTGCATGCCGCCCGGACCGCCGCCGTGACCGCCGGCCGCCGCGCCGGCCCGGCCGGTCGGGGCCGGAGCGTCAGGGTCCAGTTCGGGGAACCGTTCGCGGTCCCAGAGCTCGGGCGTGACTCCGTCCGGACGCGGCGCGGCGTCGGCCGCGGCCTCGGCGTCCAGCTCGGCGACGCGGCGCTCGGCGTCCTCGAGCTCCGCCGCGAGGACGGAGTCCGTCAGCAGCTGGGCAGCCGGGTCGGCCTGCCGGATGTCCCCGGCCATGGCGTCGGGGTCGGTGAGCAGGGAGCGGTAGAGCGGGCAGCGGGCTTCCAGCTCGGCGTGCGTGCCGATGTCGACGAGCCGGCCGCGCTCCAGCACGCCGATCCGGTCGGCGAGCTGGAGGGTGGAGCGGCGGTGGGCGATCAGCAGGGTGGTGCGGCCGGCCATGACCGTGCGCAGTGCCTCGTGGATCTCCGCCTCGACCTGGGCGTCGACGGCCGAGGTGGCGTCGTCGAGCAGCAGGATGTGCGGGTCGGCCAGGATCGCGCGGGCGAGGGCCACGCGCTGGCGCTGGCCGCCGGAGAGGGTGAGACCCTGCTCGCCGACGACCGTGTCGTAGCCCGCGGGCAGCTCGGAGATGAAGCCGTGGGCCTGGGCCGCGCGTGCGGCGGCCACCACCTCGTCCTCGGTGGCGTCGGGTCGGCCGTAGGAGATGTTGGTCCGCACCGACTCGGAGAAGAGGAAGCTGTCCTCCGGCACGATGCCGATGGCGGCGCGCAGCGAGCGCAGGGTGAGGTCGCGGACGTCGTGGCCGTGCACGCGGACCGTGCCGGCGGTGGCGTCGTAGAAGCGCGGGACGAGCATGCCGACCGTCGACTTGCCGGAGCCCGAGGCGCCGACCAGCGCGACCGTCTCCCCGGCGCGCAGGCTGAGGTTGAGTCCGCGCAGCACGGGCTCGGCGGAGGAGGCGTAGCCGAAGTCCACGTCCTCGAAGGAGACCGCGGGGTTCCGGGAGGCGGCGGACCCGGCTGCGTGGGACGGGTTCTCTCCCACCGTGCCGTCGGGGGCGTCCGCGTCGCGGTCCGCAGCGTCGAGCTCGGCCATCTCGTCGAGCCCGTCGAGGTCGTCCAGCCCCGCCAGCCCGTCCAGCTCGTCGATCTCCAGATCGATCGCGGAGGCGCGCTCCTCGATCACCGGGCGCTCGTCGATCAGCTGGAGCACCCGCTCGACGCTGGCGCGGGCCTGCTGGCCCACGGTGAGCAGCATGGTGAGCATCCGGACCGGGCCGGTCATCTGCGCGAGGTAGGTGGAGAAGGCGACGAAGGTGCCCAGGGAGACCTCGCCCTGGACCGCCAGCCAGCCGCCGAGCGCCAGCACGGCCACCTGGCCGAGGGCGGGGATGGCCTGCATGGCGGGGCCGTAGCGGGCGTTGAGCCTGATGCCCCGCAGCCGCCTGGCGTACAGGCGGCGGCTGGTGGACTCCAGCCGCCCGAGCTCCTGCTCCTCCTGGCCGAAGCCCTTGACGACACGGACGCCGGAGACTGCTCCGTCGACCACGCCGGCGACCCGGCCGGCCTCCTGCTGGGCGGACCAGGTGGCCGGGAAGAGCCGCTTGCGACTGAGCTGGGCGAACCACCACAGCGCGGGGGCCATCGCCAGCGCGATCAGGGTCAGCGTCGGCGACAGGAAGAACATCACCACGAGGGAGAGCAGGAACATCAGGACGTTGCCGGTCATCATCGGCAGCATCGAGAGGATCCCGACGATCATCTGCAGGTCGGAGGTGGCACGACCGACGACCTGTCCGGTGTCCAGGCTGTCCTGCTTGGCGCCGTCGAGCCGGGTCAGCGAGTCGAAGAGGTCCTGGCGCATGTCGTGCTGGACGTCCATGGCCAGCCGACCGCCCCAGTAGCGGCGCACCAGGGTCAGCAGGAAGACCACGACGGCCGCCGCGACGAGGGCGATGGCCCACGGCGCGAGCGGGCTGCTGTGGGTGGTGATGACGTCGTCGATGATGTGGCGGGGCACCAGCGGCACCAGCGCGGTGATGGCCATGCCGAGCAGCGAGGCGCCGAAGGACAGCAGCACGTTCGCGCGGTAGCGCCAGGCGTACCCGCTCAGCCGACGCAGCCATCCGGACCGGGGCCCGGCGGACGGGGTGGCGGCTTCCCCCTGAGACTTATGAGCCTGAGACATAATTAGCGAGCGTAACTTTCTATCGGTCAGCTGTCCATGGCTGGGTCGGTGCTTACATCGGGGCCCGGCGGGGGCCTGCCGCTCTCACCAGCCACCCCAGCCGTAACCGCGCTCGACGGCGATCCGGACGACCAGCCGTCGATCGGCGACCATGGCGGCGCGGTACTCGTCCCAGTCCGGGTGCTCCCCGACGATCCGGCGGTAGACCTCGACCAGTTCGTCCACCGTCGCGTCGCCGGGCGAGGCCGAGACGGGTGTCAGTTCGGCCGTCCCCTCGACCACGGCGTAGGCGCCGAAGTCGGGGCGGGTCACGTACATGCTGACCCGAGGGTCCCGGCGGAGGTTGGCGACCTTGGCCCGGTCGGCGGTCGTGGAGAAGCGGATCACCCCGCTCGCCCCGGCCTCGGGGTCGAAGTCGAAGCTCACATTGGAGAGCTGCGGGCGCCCGTCCCGCTTGAGGGTGACCACAGCTCCCTGGCGCGAGCCCGCGACCAGGTCGGCGAGGTCCTTCCGGACCCCCTCCGCCTTCTCTGCCTTCTCCGCGCTCTCCGCGCTCTCCGCCTGGTTCGCCGTGTCTGTCATCGTGCGTCCTCCCGTGCGCCGGATGCCACCTGGGTCAGCACCAGAGTGACGCGCACTGTTCCCGGACGCACCGGGCGCGGGCCCCGGAGGGGACCCGGCCTTGGTCGTAGGACGAGCGACCGAGCCCGGTCGCATGCCCGTCCGTCCGGACCCGTCGGGTCGGCACCGACCCGACGCCGTCAGCCCGAGGCCCGGCAGCGGGGGACCTGGCAGACCGGGACCCGGCGGCCCGGCAGCCGCCCGGGCGGGCGCCCTCGACCCGAGGCCGTCACTCGGCCGTGGCCGCCGCCGCCAGCGCCCCCAGGGCCAGCCGGTGCAGCAGGGACGCCATCGCGGCGCGACCGTCGGGATGGGCCTGCGGCGGCTGTCCAGCCTCGACCACACCGCCGACCCCGGCAGACGCGGAGGCGAAGGGCGTGGAGTGCGGAGTGGAGTTCAGCAGGCCGAACACCGCATGGACGGCGGGGCGGGCCTCCGCCCCGAGGCCGGGAAAGACCTGGCCGGCGACGTCCACCCAGAGCTCGACGTACTGGCGCTGCAGGCTCCGGACCCTGCGACGCTCCGGATCCGGCAGGTTCAGCAGCTCCCGGTCGTGCAGCGTGATCAGCGCGCTCTCGTCCAGGGCGAAGTCGATATGGCACTGGAGCAGCGACTCCAGCGCCTCACGCGGTCCGGCCGCGGCCTCCACCCGGCTGCGACCCTCCCCCAGCAGCCGCTCGCTGATGCCGACCAGCAGGTCGGCCAGCATCGCGTCCTTGCCGGCGAAGTGCCGGTACAGGCCGGGCCCGGAGATGCCGACGGCGCGCCCGATCTCGTCCACGCCCACGCCGAGGAAGCCACGCTCGGCGAAGAGCCGCGCGGCTTCGCGTCGGATCTGGGCGCGACGCGGGTTCTCGACTGGAGTGCTGGTCGGACTCGAGGGCTTCGCCATTGGGACATCGTAGACATGGGTGTTAGGCAGCGTTAACCTGAGGGAGATATGTTAACGCTCGTTCACTGGAGCGAATCGGAGCAAAGGAGCTCTTGGCGATGGCAGCTGCTCCCCTCCCCACCGGTTTCCCGCCGGGCCCGCAGGCCCGCGCGGCCGCACCCCGGCTGGAGAGCGCGGCGGATCCCACCTCGGCGACCTATCGGGCCAACGTCGAGGCCCACCAGGCGCTGACCGACGAGCTGCGGACCAAGCTCGCCGCGGCCGCCGAGGGCGGTGGCGCGCGCGCACGCGAGCGGCACACCTCCCGCGGCAAGCTGCTGCCGCGCGACCGGGTCGACACGCTCCTGGACGCGGGTTCGCCCTTCCTGGAACTGTCACCGCTCGCCGCCGACGGCCTCTACAACGGGGACGCCCCCGCTGCCGGAGTGATCGCCGGGATCGGGCGGGTGGCCGGACGCGAGGTCGTCGTGGTGGCGAACGACGCCACCGTCAAGGGTGGCACCTACTATCCGATGACCGTCAAGAAGCACCTGCGGGCGCAGGAGGTCGCGCTCGACAACCGGCTTCCCTGCGTCTACCTGGTGGACTCCGGCGGCGCCTTCCTGCCGATGCAGGACGAGGTCTTCCCGGACCGTGACCACTTCGGGCGGATCTTCTACAACCAGGCCCGTCTCTCCGCCGCCGGCATCCCCCAGCTGGCCGCCGTGATGGGCTCCTGCACCGCGGGCGGCGCCTACGTCCCCGCCATGAGCGACCAGGCCGTCATCGTGCGCAACCAGGGCACGATCTTCCTCGGCGGGCCGCCGCTGGTGAAGGCCGCGACCGGTGAGGTCGTCACCGCCGAGGAGCTGGGCGGCGGCGAGCTGCACTCCCGCACCTCCGGCGTGACGGACCACCTCGCCGAGAACGACACCCACGCCCTGGCGATCCTGCGCACCGCCGTGGCCGGGCTCGGCCCGCGCGCCGCCAGGCCCTGGGAGGTCGAGCCGATCGAGGAGCCGACCGTCGACCCGGCCGGCCTCTACGGCGCCGTGCCCGTAGACCCGCGCACCCCGTACGACGTGCGCGAGGTCATCGCCCGCGTCGTCGACGGCAGCCGCTTCGCCGAGTTCAAGGCCGAGTACGGCCCGACCCTGGTCACCGGCTTCGCCCGGATCCACGGCCACCCGGTGGGGATCGTCGCCAACAACGGCATCCTCTTCGCCGAGTCGGCGCTCAAGGGCGCCCACTTCATCGAACTGTGCGACCAGCGCGGCATCCCGCTGCTCTTCCTGCAGAACATCTCCGGCTTCATGGTCGGCCAGAAGTACGAGGCGGGCGGCATCGCCAAGCACGGGGCAAAGATGGTCACCGCCGTGGCCACCACCCGCGTGCCCAAGCTGACCGTCGTGGTCGGCGGCTCGTACGGCGCGGGCAACTACTCGATGTGCGGGCGGGCCTACTCCCCGCGCTTCCTGTGGATGTGGCCCGGCGCCAAGATCTCCGTCATGGGCGGCGAGCAGGCGGCCTCCGTGCTGGCCACCGTGCGTCGCGACCAGTACCAGGCGCGCGGCGAGGACTGGGCCGCCGAGGCGGAGGAGGAGTTCCGCCGCCCGGTGCGCGAGCAGTACGAGCGCCAGGGCAACGCCTACTACGCCACGGCCCGGCTCTGGGACGACGGCGTGATCGACCCGATGGACACCCGGACCGTGCTCGGCCTCGCGCTGAGCGCCTGCGCCAACGCCCCCCTGCCCGAGCCGCGCCCCTACGGCGTCTTCCGCATGTGACATGACGAGAGGTCACCTCCTGTGCCTATGTTCGAGAGTGTTCTGGTGGCCAACCGCGGCGAGATCGCGGTTCGGGTCATCCGCACGCTGCGGCGCCTGGGCGTGCGTTCCGTCGCCGTGCACAGCGCCGCCGACGCCGGGGCTCCCCACGTCCGGGCGGCCGACACCGCCGTACTGATCGACAGCTACCTCGACGGCGCCGAGTTGGTCGCCGCCGCGAAGCGCGCCGGCGCCGAGGCCGTGCACCCCGGCTACGGCTTCCTCGCCGAGAACGCGGCCTTCGCCCGCGCCTGCGCCGAGGGCGGCCTGGTCTTCATCGGCCCGCCCGCCGACGCGATCGAGTTGATGGGCGACAAGATCCACGCCAAGGAGGCCGTCCAGGCCGCAGGCGTGCCCGTCGTCCCCGGCAGCAGCGGAGACGAGCTGGACGACGCCGCGCTGCTCGCGGCCGCAGCGGAGATCGGCCTGCCGGTGCTGCTCAAGCCGTCCGCCGGTGGCGGCGGCAAGGGCATGCGCCTGGTCCACGACGCGGCACGGCTGCCCGAGGAGATCGCCGCCGCGAGGCGCGAGGCCCGCACCTCGTTCGGCGACGACACCCTGCTGCTGGAGCGGTGGATCGACCGCCCCCGACACATCGAGATCCAGATCCTCGCCGACGCGCACGGCAACGTCGTCCACCTGGGCGAGCGTGAGTGCAGCCTCCAGCGGCGCCACCAGAAGCTGATCGAGGAAGCCCCTTCCGTGCTCCTCGACGAGGCCACCCGCGCCCAGATGGGTGCTGCGGCCGTGCGTGCGGCGAAGTCCTGCGGCTACACGGGCGCAGGCACCGTCGAGTTCATCGTCCCCAGCGGCGATCCCTCCTCCCACTTCTTCATGGAGATGAACACCAGGCTCCAGGTGGAACACCCGGTGACCGAACTCGTCACCGGCCTGGACCTGGTGGAGTGGCAGCTCCGCGTTGCGGCGGGCGAAGCGCTCGCCTTCGCCCAGCACGACGTCACACTCACCGGGCACGCCATCGAGGCGCGCATCTGCGCCGAGGACCCCGGCCGTGGCTTCCTGCCCTCGGGAGGGCAGGTGCTGCTGCTGAACGAGCCCGAGGGGGAAGGGGTCCGGGTCGACTCCGGACTGGTCCCCGGCCTCGTCGTCGGCAGCAGCTACGACCCGATGCTGTCCAAGGTCATCTCCTACGGTCCCGACCGGGCCACCGCCCTGCGCAGGCTGCGCGCCGCCCTTGCGGAGACGGTCGTGCTCGGGGTCGTCACCAATGCCGGCTACCTGCGCCGACTGCTCGCTCATCCCGACGTCGTCGCGGGGCGTCTCGACACCGGTCTCGTCGAGCGCCACCCGGAGCTGACGCTATCCCCGTCCGCCGACGGAGGCCAAGCCGATCCGGTCCAGCCTGTGGACAACTTTCCGCTGCTCGCCGCCGCCCTGCTCAGGCAGCTCGCGCTGGCGCCCGCCGCGGCTGCGGCCGGAGCGGGCTGGGTCGATCCCTTCGACCGGCCGACGGGCTGGCGCATCGGCGGGACCCCCGCCTGGTCCCGGCACCACCTGCGTCTGCCCGGCGCCGATCCGGTCCTGGTCCTGGTGCGGCCGCACCGCGACGGCGGCTTCGAGGTCCGCGTCGGCGACGGTCCGCTCGTCCGGGCCCAGGCCCACGCCGAACTGGCGCACGGCGCCGGCCGGTTGTCGGTCACCCTGGACGGCGTCACCCGGGCCTTCGCCTGCGGCGTGGAGGGCTCCCGGCACGACGAGGGCACCGTCTGGCTGTCCCGCGACGGCGACAGCTGGGCCTGCCATGTCCACGACCCGCTCGCCGACCTCGCCTTCGGCGCGGCGGGCGCGCACGGGGGCACGCTCACCGCGCCGATGCCGGGGACGGTCACCCTCGTCAAGGCCTCCGTCGGCGACCAGGTGAAGCGCGGTCAGGCCGTGCTGGTGCTGGAGGCGATGAAGATGGAGCACGTCATCACCGCGCCCCACGACGGCACCGTGCAGCAGCTCAAGGTCGTGCCCGGCGTCACCGTCGCCATGGACGAGCTGCTCGCCGTGATCGCGCCGCTCGCCGAGACCACGGAATCCTGAGGAGTGGCGATGACCGATCACGAACCCACCGTCCTGGAGCTCGGCCTGCCGGCTCCGGTGCGCTCCGACGGCCTCCCGGCGCGGGTGCGGATCCACGAGGTGGGACCGCGCGACGGGCTGCAGAACGAGTCCGTGGCCCTGCCGGTCGAGGTGAAGGCCGAGTTCATCGCCCGGCTCGCCGCGGCAGGGCTGCGCACCGTCGAGGCGACGAGTTTCGTCCACCCCAAGTGGGTGCCCCAACTCGCCGACGCCGAGGAGCTCTTCCCGAGCCTGGCCGAGCTGCCCGGGCGGTACCCGGGACTGCGGCTGCCGGTGCTGGTGCCCAACGAACGCGGCCTGGACCGCGCGCTGGCCCTGGGCGCCGCCGACATCGCGGTCTTCGCCAGCGCCACCGAGACCTTCGCGCGGCGGAACCTGAACCGCTCGGTGGCCGAGTCCCTGGAGATGTTCGCACCGGTCGTGCGCCGGGCCACCGAGTCCGGCGTCAGCGTGCGCGGCTACCTCTCCATGTGCTTCGGCGACCCGTGGGAGGGCCCCGTCGCCACCGCCCAGGTGGTGGCCGTGGGCACGGCGCTGCTCGAACAGGGGTGCACCGAGCTGAGCCTCGGCGACACCATCGGAACGGGCACCCCCGGCCAGGTCGAAGCCCTGCTCGCCGCCTTCGGCGACGCGGGCGTCGGCCCCGAGCGGCTGGCCGTGCACTTCCACGACACCTACGGGCAGGCACTGGCGAACACCCTGGCCGCGCTGCGCTGCGGAGTCACCGTCGTGGACTCCTCGGCGGGCGGACTGGGCGGCTGCCCCTACGCCAAGAGCGCCACCGGCAACCTCGCCACCGAGGACCTGCTCTGGATGCTGCAGGGCCTCGGCATCGAGACCGGCGTCGACCTGGCCGCGCTCGCCGGCACCAGCCACTGGCTGGCCGGCCACATGGGCCGTCCCAGCCCGTCCCGCGCCGTCCGCGCGCTGGTCGGCTCCGGCTGATCCGGCCGGGCCGGGCCGGCCCCTGCCGCGGGCGGTCGACCCGACCGCCCGCGGCGCCCACAGACCTCCCACGCCTCCCCACCCTCAGGAGACCGTCACCATGCTGGACCACCGCCTCGACTCCGAGCACGAAGAACTGCGGCGCACCGTCCGTGAGTTCGCACAGGACGTGGTCGCCCCCAAGATCGGCGACTACTACGAGCAGAACGAGTTCCCCTACGAGATCGTCCGCGAGATGGGCCGGATGGGGCTCTTCGGGCTGCCCTTCCCCGAGGAGTACGGCGGGATGGGCGGCGACTACTTCGCCCTCTGCCTGGCGCTGGAGGAGCTCGCCCGGGTCGACTCCTCGGTGGCGATCACCCTGGAGGCCGCCGTCTCCCTCGGCGCGATGCCGATCCACCGCTTCGGCACCGAGGAGCAGAAGCGCACCTGGCTGCCGAAGCTCTGCTCCGGCGAGATGCTGGGCGCCTTCGGCCTGACCGAGCCCGAGGGCGGCTCCGACGCCGGTGCGACGCGGACCACCGCCCACTACGACAAGGCCACCGACGAGTGGGTGATCAACGGCTCGAAGTGCTTCATCACCAACGCGGGCACCGACATCACCGGGCTCGTGACCGTGGCCGCGCTCACTCCTTCGAGCGAAGACGCGGAGGGTTCCTCCCCGACCCGGTCCATCTCGACCATCATCGTGCCCACCGGGACGCCGGGCTTCAGGGTCTCCAAGAAGTACTCCAAGGTCGGCTGGAACGCCTCCGACACCCGTGAGCTGTCCTTCTCCGACTGCCGCGTGCCGGCGGCCAACCTGCTCGGCGAACCGGGCCGCGGCTACGCGCAGTTCCTGCGCATCCTCGACGAGGGGCGGATCGCGATCGCGGCCCTGGCCACCGGCCTGGCTCAGGGCTGCGTCGACGAGTCGCTGCGCTACGCCGGCGAGCGGCGCGCCTTCGGCCGCGCGATCGGCGCCAACCAGGCGATCCAGTTCAAGATCGCCGACATGGAGATGCGGGCGCACACGTCCCGGCTGGCCTGGTACAACGCGGCGAGCCGGATGCTGGCGGGCGAGTCCTTCAAGAAGGAGGCGGCGATCGCCAAGCTGTACTCCTCCGAGTCGGCGGTGACCAACGCGCGTGAGGCCACGCAGATCCACGGCGGCTACGGCTTCATGAACGAGTTCCCGGTGGCCCGCTTCTGGCGCGACAGCAAGATCCTGGAGATCGGCGAGGGCACGTCCGAGGTGCAGCGGATGCTGATCTCGCGCGAACTCGGCATGCAGTACTGACGACGGGCGCGACCGAGCCGCACGCCGCCCCGCGCACGGTTCAAGGCGGGCGGTGCGCGGCAAGGAGCACGGCCCGCCAAGGACCAGGACCCGTGGCAGTGCGGCCCGGGCCGGACGGGAGTCCGGGCCGGGCCCTGGGTCGCCGCCGCGGAGATGACACGCGGTGCGCAACGGCCTGCGCCGCCACGCCGGGCAGTTGCGTCCGGCGGAGTGGCGAGCAGTGACCTGCGGCTTGCCGCGGCTCAGGGAATGACGACGACGGGGCGGTTGGCGCGGCGGGCCAGCCGGCCGGCCACCGAGCCGAAGAGCCGCCCCAGCAGCCCGTGCGTACCGCCCACGACGATCGCGTCCGCGGCGTACTCCCGCGCGACCTCCTCGAGCTCGTGGCAGATGTCCCCGCCCCGCTCCACCAGCAGCCAGGGAACGTCGCTCAGGAACTCCGCACAGGCCAGCTCGAGCCCGAGCACCTCGGTGCGGTGGTCCGGCACGTCCACGAAGACCGGCGGCTCACAGCCGGCCCACACCGTGGCCGGAAGGCGGTTCGCGACGTGGACCAGCACCAGCCCGGATCCCGAGCGCCGCGCCATGCCCACGGCGTAGGCCAGTGCTCGCTCGCTGGAGATCGAACCGTCGAACCCCACCACGACACCGTGGAGGAACGCCGGGTCGCACGGGCGTGCCTGCTGTGACTGGACTTCAAAACTTGGCATCGGCAGTTGGGGTCCCGTCGGCTGCTTGTGTTCGCGGGGCTCTGGATGCTCGTAACCGGCCATGGCTTCTGGACGTTTCGCGAGGTGGGATCCGAGGGTGGTGCACGGGAGAACGAGGAGAACGTGCTGGGGTCTTGGGAGGTGGGCCGACAGGCGGCCGGTTTTCCTCTTCCTTCCAGGGTACGGCGACAATCAGTCTCCGCACAGATGCAGAGTGTGCACCGCGGCCGCAGTTCCCGCGAACGGAGGACGCGTGCGCCCGGGGCGTGCATGGAGCATGCCCCAGCGCCGCCGCTTGTGCAACGGTCTGAGCGGGTTCGAACCACGGCGATGACACACTGATTTTCGGACAAAAGCCGCCGGTGCGGCTGCCGCATATGCCAGAAGACTGGAACGATGCGGCCATGCCGCCTCTGCTGCTCTTCGATCTCGACAACACCCTCATCGATCGGAATCTGGCCTTCCGCGGCTGGGCACAGCGTTTCCTGCACGACTGGGCACTGCCCGACGAGGATCTCGGCTGGCTGTCGACCCTCGACTGCGGCGGCTACTTCCCCCGCGAATCGCTCATGCGGGCCACCGTGGCCCGCTACGGACTGCACGTCTCCCTGGAGGCGTTGCTGCGGGACTACGCGGACACGATGATCGAGCTGATCAGCTGCCCGGAACCGCACCAGGAGGCCCTGCGCAGGGCGCGGAGCGCGGGGTGGACGCTCGGGATCGTCAGCAACGGACAGACGGCCCAGCAGCAGGCCAAGATCGAGAGAACCGGTCTGGCCGGATTGGTCGACGGCTGGGTCATCTCCGAGGAGGTCGCCTGCGAGAAGCCGGATCCCCGGATCTTCCGTCTCGCCGCCGACCGCTGCGGTCTGCCGACCCGCGTCACCGGGGACGAAGGCGCGTGGACCAGCACCACATGGATGGTCGGCGACCACGCACCCGCGGACATCGCCGGCGCGGAGGTGGCCGGTCTGCGCAGCGTCTGGCTCGACCACGGCCGCCCGTGGCCGGAACTGGGCTACCGCCCCACCCTGACAGCGAGCGGCATCCCCGAGGCCGTCACAGGCGTCCTGGACGCTCCTCTGCACGCCTGAGCGGCGTTACCCGCCCCCCAGGAAGGGGGCAGGTGCGGCAATCGGGCACCGGCGCGGTGCACCGGGCCCCAGCGGGCCCCAGCGGGCCCGCGGCCCGCCGACGGGTGCAGATCGCCCTGCCCGTTCGGCGACCAGTGCCGGAGTGGCTTGCGGTGCCGTTCCCGCCCGGAGGACCGTGCACACCCTCGTTGTCGTCGCCGAACCGCTGACGACCGACCGCCTGCGGCTGACCGCCCGCCGCCCGCGCGGCCGGGCCTGTCCGGGGACGCCGGAGCAGAGGAACAGGCTGGATCCGGGCAGCGGGCGCGGCGCCGGAGCGAACGGGAAAGGGGCCCGGTCCGCACCGCCGACCGTCCACGACCTGCCCGTTCCACTGCGCACGGTCCTCCGGCGGGCCTGCGGCCGGGAACTCCCCCGCTCCGCTGCCCCGCGCTGCACGGCCCGCACCCCCTTGCCCACGCCCCCTTGCCCCTCACTCCGCCGCCCCGCTCCGCATGGCCACTCCCGCATGGCCGAATCGCCGAACCGCTCATGTGCGGTCGCGTACGCGGCTGATACTCCGCCTTGCGCCTGAGCGGGCCCGACACCCCGCACCGGTCCCGCACGGGTCGGACGACGGGCTCTATCGCCACCAGCGGGAGAGGCCGCGTTCGGTGAAGCCGAGGTGGCGGTAGAGAGGTTCACCCAGCAACGTCGCCGTCAGGGTCGCCACGCGGTCCGGGTGGGCGGCCAGGGCGGCCCGCATGAGCGCGCGGGCCGCACCGCGGGAGCGCTCCGCAGGGAGAGTGGCGACCCAGTAGAAGCCGACCGCGGTGCCGTCGTCCCAGGTGACGCACGCCGCCGCAGGGCGGCCGTCCACCCTCGCCAGCCAGCTCCGGCGACCGGGCAGTCTCGCGTAGGCCTCGGGGAACTGGCCGCCACGACGCCAGGGCAACTGCTGCGCGATCGGGAACCCCTCGACCACCACGCGTTCGACGTCGTCGCGGTCAGGCCGGGTCAGGGCCTCCGCTGCGAGGACGGGCCCGGCTGCGTCCGCCGCCTCGGCGCGGCCGACCGGGCCGGGGCCGGCCGGGCCGGCGGACGCCGGCGTGGGCGCCGCATCCCGAACCATGACCGGCATGGTCAGGGCGGCCTCGCGGCCCCACGCGGACAGATCGAGCGCCAGATAAGGATCCTCCAAGCACATCTGGCGTGGATCCCACTCGTGAAGCAGCGTCAGCAGGCGGACGGTCAGCGCGTCCGGGTCATCGGGCGGTGCCGTCAGCAGGACCCGCGCCCCGTCCTGCCCCCGGACTGCCGTGAACTCCGGTCGAATGACGCACTCCCAACCCCGCGCTCCGGCCATGGCCTGCCAGTGACCTGCCGCATTGGCGACCGCGAGTTCGAATCCCATCCGCTCACCCTAGGCTCCGCCCGGGAACTGCTCAGCCATTTCCGGTGCGTCGCAACCGCCCTGCCACAGGGGCCGGAGGGCGCTCTGAGGCAGGGAACGACTCTCGCGCGCGCGGTGTATGCGCCCCCGCGCACTCCCGAGCGCCTCTTTTCGGTCAACTTGGATACACATGCCCGACGTTGGCCGTACCCGCAGCCCAGGCCCACCGGCTGAGCTGCTGCGGGGCCGTCAAGTGCCTTGCAGCCGTGCGACAACTGGCCACCGGCCCGCATGCCCCCTTCCCTGAAGGGTGGATGGGTGCCAGTCTTCGTGATCGAATGCTTCACGCCAAATTGCCATGTCGATATAGCGTCTGATGGTGAACTAGTCGCACCACCATCATCCGAGCCAGTAGATTCGATCTTGATGGGAGCAAAGAGGGGCGGGGGCTCGACAGGCGCCATCGCAGGAGCGGTGCAGACGACACCGTGGGGACCACACCACCGGGACGACCATGACAGCGAGGGGGGCCGGAGCGCCTTGAGCAGGGTCAGCAGGATAACCGCCACCGGGGACGAAGCGACGGCAGCCGTCCCGGTCGGCGCCACCGGTTCCGCCAACCTCGCCGCTGTCACCCGCAAGCTCTCGGGGCGCCGCCGTCCGGAGATCGTGGCCGTACTGCTTTTCAGCGGCGGTCCGATCTTCGAGAGCTCGATCCCGCTCTCCGTTTTCGGGATCGACCGCCAGGATTCCGGGCTGCCGCACTACCGCCTGCTGGTCTGCGCCGGGGAGAGCGGTCCGCTCGCGACGACCGGCGGGCTCACCATGACGGCGCCGCACGGCCTCGAAGGGCTCGCCCGCGCCGGAACGGTCGTGGTGCCCGCCTGGCGCTCCGCCGCCCAGACGCCCCCGGCCGAGGCGCTCGCCGCGCTCCGCAAGGCCCACGCCGAAGGGGCCCGGATCATCGGCCTGTGCACCGGAGCTTTCGTGCTCGCCGCCGCCGGCCTCCTCGACGGCCGCCCCGCGACCACCCACTGGATGTACGCGCCGACCCTGGCCAAGCGGTACCCGCAGGTCCAGGTCGACCCCCGGGAACTCTTCATCGACGAGGGCGACGTGCTCACCAGCGCCGGCACCGCGGCCGGTATCGACCTCTGCCTGCACGTGGTCCGCGCCGACCACGGCGCGGAGGCCGCCGCCGCACTGGCCCGCCGCCTGGTCGTCCCGCTGCGCCGCACGGGCGGACAGGCCCCCTACGTCGACCGGTCTTTACCGGAGGAAATCGGCAACGACCCGCTGGCCGAAGTGGTCACCTGGGCCCTCGACAACCTTTCCAAGCAGTTCGACGTGGAGGTGCTGGCGGCTCGCGCCTACATGAGCCGGCGCACCTTCGACCGGCGCTTCCGCGCGCTCACCGGCAGTGCTCCACTGCAGTGGCTGATCTCGCAGCGGGTGCTGCAGGCTCAGCGACTGCTGGAGACCACCGAACTGTCGGTGGACGAGGTCGCGCGCCGCTGCGGCTTCCGCTCGCCGGTCGCACTGCGCGGGCACTTCCGTCGTCAGCTCGGCGTCTCTCCCGCGGTGTACCGCAGCACCTTCCGCGCCCGTCGACCGGAGTCCACACCGACGGGCGGCACGGCGGGCATGCAGTCCACCCCGGTCGCCGCGGCCACGGGAGCCGCCACGACGAGCGGGCCCGCCGATCAGTTCGGCCCGACCCTGCCGACGGTGCCGCCGCAGGGCGGCCCTGCCCGCGCTCCGGGACGCGTCGGTGCGCGCACCCGCCAGGGCGCCGGTCGTCAGGCGGCACCCGCCGACCACTCCTCCCCCGCGGAGGACGGTCGAGTGGGACCGGGCCAGGCGCTGAGCCACCCGGACGGCGCGACAGCCGCGCTCCGCGGCCGCAGCTCCGAGCAGCGGTAGCGTTCTCGGAGCCGGTCCTTCGGCTCCGAGAACGCGAAGGCCGCACGGAACCCCGGGCCCGATCAGGTCGGGCACGACCGGTCCTGCCCGGCCGTGTCGACTTGCGTGCGCGGAGGGCGATGATCGACCATGACGGGTCAACCGGTCGCCCACACGAGTCTGCTGCGCGGCCCCCGGTTGACACCGACAGCAGAACGCGTGCACAAGCCCTGGGACGGTGAGCCGGATGAACGATCGCATGGTGTGGATCGACTGCGAGATGACGGGACTCGACCTGGGAAGAGACGCTCTGGTGGAGGTCGCCGCCCTGGTGACCGACTCCGAGCTGAACATCCTGGGTGAAGGCGTCGACATCGTGGTGCGACCGCCCGCCGAGGCGGTCGAGCAGATGCCCGAGATCGTCCGCGAGATGCACACCTCCTCCGGCCTGCTGGAGGAACTCGAGGGCGGCACCACGCTCGCCGAGGCCGAGGCCATGGTGCTCGCCTACATCCGCGCGCACGTGCCCGAGGCCGGCAAGGCGCCCCTCTGCGGGAACTCCGTGGCCACCGACCGCGGCTTCCTCGCGCGGGACATGCCGGCCCTGGAGTCGCACCTCCACTACCGGATCGTCGACGTGTCCTCGATCAAGGAGCTGGCCCGCCGCTGGTACCCGCGGGCGTACTACAACAGCCCGAAGAAGCAGGGGAACCACCGGGCGCTCGCCGACATCCGGGAGAGCATCGCGGAGTTGAAGTACTACCGCGAAGCCGTGTTCGTGCCCGCCCCGGGACCGGACACCGACGCGGCCCGCGCGATCGCCTCCCGGTACGAACTGCCCCCGGCCTGAGCCGGCGACGGCGGCTGTCTGACCAGCCGGTAAACCTGGTCGTGAGCACCCCGCAGCATCCTGTAGAGTTATCTCCGTCAGCGCGCGAGAGTGCGCCGGACGGATGGTGGGTGTAGCTCAGCTGGTAGAGCACTGGGTTGTGATCCCAGGTGTCGCGGGTTCGAGCCCCGTCACTCACCCCATCAGCTCAGGGCCCGACCGTGTGAACGGTCGGGCCCTGAGTCGTTCCTGAGGGTCGGTGGGGTGAAACCCCGTCCGATTCAGGCCTCTTCGGGCTTCCGCCGGGCGTCCGTCTCCTCGGCCTCCTTGAGCTGGGCCTCCAGCTCGGACGCCGGCAGACCCTCGATCTCGGGAATGACCAGACCACCGGCTTCGAGCTCCGCGTCCGCCTCCTCCTCCAGCTCGGGCAGGCTGACCGCGGCCGCGGTCGGCGCCTCCGGCTTCGCCTCACCGTCGGGCTTGGGCGTCATCCCGTCGAGGAAGCGGAGCAGCTCGACCGGGAACGGCAGCACCAGGGTCGAGTTTTTCTCGGCCGCCACCTCGACGACCGTCTGCAGCAGTCGGAGCTGCAGGGCCGCCGGCGTGCCGGACATGATCGTCGCCGCCTCGGACAGCTTCCTGGATGCCTGGAACTCACCGTCCGCCGTGATGATCCTGGCGCGGCGCTCACGCTCCGCCTCCGCCTGCCGGGACATCGAGCGCTTCATCGACTCCGGCAGCGCGACGTCCTTGATCTCCACCCGGTCGATGTGGATGCCCCAGCCGATGGACGGGCTGTCGAGCATCAGCTCCAGGCCCTGGTTCAGCGGCTCGCGGTTGGTGAGCAGGTCGTCGAGTTCGCTCTTGCCGATGATCGACCGGAGGGAGGTCTGCGCCACCTGGGACATGGCGAAGGTGTAGTTCTGCACGTTCACGGTCGCGAGAACCGGGTCCTCGACGCGGAAGTAGACCACAGCGTCCACCCGCACCGTGACGTTGTCCCTGGTGATGCCCTCCTGGGCCGGCACCGGCATCGTGACGATCTGGACGTTCACCTTGCGCAACCGGTCAGCGACCGGGAGCAGCAGGGTCAGACCGGGCTGCTTGATCCCGCTGCGGACGCGCCCGAAGCGGAACACCACGCCGCGCTCGAACTGCTGGACCACCCGCACGCCGGTGGCCACCCACAGCGCTCCCGCGCCGAGCACCGCCAGGACGACATCAACAGCCAGCATCGCCATCACCCGACTCTCGCCGAAGGGCACGCGGAACCGGCCCCGTCGTACTCCACGCTACTCGTGTGCACGGCCCGGAAGGAACGCCTGTGCGGAGCTCGCGATCAGCACAGGACGGTGTCGCGACGGCAGGACCGGAGAGCACACGGGCAGGCTCGGGCCCGCCCCGCGGCCTACGCGGACTCCCGGACCACCAGTTCGGTGGAGAGAATGACCTGCCGGTGGCTGCGGGTGGGCGCGGCGATCTCCTCCAGCAGCAGCCGGGCCATGGCCCGCCCCATCTCCTCACTGGGCTGGCGGACCGTGGTCATGGGCGGCTCGGTGTGCCGGGCCACCGGAGAGTCGTCGAAACCGACGACCGCGACGTCGGCAGGGATGCGCCGCCCGGCCCGCCGCAGGGCGCGCATCGCGCCGGCCGCCATCAGGTCGGACGCGGCGAACACGGCGTCCAGCCGGGGCTCACGCTCCAGGAGCTCGGCCATGGCCCGCTCGCCGGACTCCTCGGTGAAGTCGCCGTGGGCGACCAGGCTCGCCTCCTCGCCCAGACCGGCCTCGACCAGGGCCCGCCGGTAACCGTCCAGACGGACGACGGCCGCCTCCATGTCGAGCGGGCCGGTGATCGTCGCGATCCGACGGCAGCCCAGGCCCAGCAGGTGCTTCACCGCGGACCAGGCGCCCCCGAGGTTGTCCGGATTGACGTAGCTGATCGGCTCCAGTTCGGACCGGCGTCCGCCGAGCACCGTCGGCAGGCCGGTGCTCTCCAGGAGCTCGACCACCGGGTCGTCGGCATGGACCGAGACCATGAGCACGCCGTCGACCCTGCGCCCGTCGAGGAAGCCGGCCAGCCGCCGCCGCTCCCGTTCGGTGCTCACCAGTATCAGCAGCAACTGGAGCTCGGTGTCCGAGAGTTCGCTGGCCACGCCGCGGATGATCGAGGCGAAGAAGGGCTCGGAGGCCAGCCGCGTCTCGGTCTCGGGGATGACCAGGGCGATGGCGTCCGCCCTGCTGGTGGCGAGCGAACGGGCGGCCCGGTTCGGCACGTAGCCCAGCTCGGCGATCGCCTGCTCCACGGCCGTCCGGGCCTGCTGGCTCACTCCGGCCGCGCCGTTGACCACACGGGACACCGTGCCGCGGCCGACACCGGCGCGCGCGGCGACCTCCTCGAGGGTGGGACGACCCTCGCCGCGGCCGACGGACCTGCTGCTCATGGCGCTCCCTTCGCGACCGCTTGGCGCACTGGCGTGCGGGACCACCCTAGCGCCTGGACCGCCCGAATTGGGAGCGCTCCCAGCCTATCGAGTGAAACGTTCAGAGAGACTCTTGCGCGGGCGACGAGAAGGAGCGAATATTACTGACAGCAGAGATGGGAGCGCTCCCATTCTCTCATCGGAGAGTTTTCCGATGGACAGTAACGCTCCGTATCCCCCGATCGTTGGACCAGGCGTGCACGTGTTCGCCGCTCTGTTCGTCACCGCACCTCGGCCGGCACCCGTTTCGGTACCGACTCCGGCCCCCGACACGCATGTCGGGACCATGGCCTGGCTCCTACCCATCGTGCTCGGTCTGCTGCTGACGGCTGTCGCCTGCTACAAGCACCGGGGCCTGCCGGGGGGCCATTGAGCGCCCACCCCGGCGGCAGGCGCGACCGGCCCTAGCCACGGAAGACATCGGCCGGGGGCGCCGGAGAGGCCTCCGCGTCGCTGTCGCGGAGCGGCAGAGCGCCCGCCTGGAAGTCCACGAGGTCGACGCCCTGCTCGATCCGGCCCAGAACCGGGTCGGCGGCCATGGACCGACCGAGGTCGGCCAGCGGCAACGGGGCGGAGCCGGCGAGCAGGATCAGGTTCCCGAAGCGCTTGCCGCGCAGCACGGCCGGGTCCGCGACGAGTGCGACCTCGGGGAAGACCGCCCGCAGGGTGGCGACCTGGCGACGGGCGAAGGGCAACCGTCCGCCGTCGGCGATGTTCGCCGCGTAGAGGCCGGAAGGGGCGAGTGCCCTGGCCGCCGCCTCGGCGAACTCCACGGTGGCGCAGTGGGCGGGCACGCGTGCCCCACTGAAGATGTCGGCGATCACCAGGTCCGCCCAGCCCTCGGGGGTCCGATCGAGCACCTCGCGGGCGTCGCCGCCGCGTACGCGGATCTGCCAGCTCCGGTCCAGCGGCAGTTCACGTCGCACGAGCTCGGTCAGCGCGGTGTCGATCTCGGCGACCTGCTGCCGGGAGCGCGGTCGGGTGGCCGCGACATAGCGGGGCAGGGTCAGGCCCCCACCGCCGAGATGCAGCGCGCTGATCGGCCGGCCCGGCGGAGCGGCGAGGTCGGCGATCCGGCCGAGCCGTCGCTGGTACTCGAAGGTCAACCGGCTCGGATCGGCAAGATCGACGTGCGACTGTGGCGCGCCGTCGACGAACACCGTCCAGGCCTGCGGCCGGTCCCGGTCAGGGAGCAGTTCGGCCGTACCGGTGCCGACCGGCTCGGTGATCCCGAGCCGCGCGCCGGCTCCGCTGCCGCGCCCCGCGGCCTCGCCCGGCCGCCCGTCCTGTATCGCTCGTCGCTTCCTCGCCACCGGTCCAGTATCGGTGACGGCGGGCGGCGGCCACCCCGGCGGATCGGGCGTGAGCGCAGCTCAGCGGGTCAGAAGCCGTCGCTGGCGGCGAGTGTCCTGGCGGCCTCGCCCAGCGCGGCCCGCAGTTGGGCCGGGTCGGTCAGGGCCGCACCGGCTCCCCCACGGGGCGGCAGCAGCCAGTCGTGCTCCGGCCCGGGGACCGGCACGTGACGACAGGAACTGCCGGGCAGTTGCCAGCCGTCCGCCGTGCCGAACGGGACCAGGAAGGAGAGCGTGGATTCGGCGTCCTCGTGGAGCACCGCGCCGCAGCCGCCGCGCAGCCGGAGGATGTCCACCGTCTCCAGGCCCTGACGCTCGGGCACCGTGACCACGTCGCACTGGGCGCGGCCGGCTCGTCGCGGCTCGGTCGGTCGCCCCTGTCGTCCTACCTCCACCTGCACAGCCGCCTCCTTGGCCCCGGGAGCCGCACCGCGGCGTCCTCCGCCGACCGCTCCCTCTGCTTCCGCTGTACTCCTAACAACGCTCGGCGCGGGTTGTGGCCACGGCGGTTACGCCCGGCAAGCCATGGCATTTCATGGCAGATCGCTGCAGTCATGCCCGAATTGTCAGACTTGTCGGAGAACTGAGAGTGTTCGAATTCTCGCGCAGAGTAGTGTCTCTTCTGCAATTCCGTACCAGGGGGTGCCGTATGGCTCACGTCTCTCTCCCTTCGCCCGCCTCTCCCAACCTGCGGATGCGCGAACGCCGCGGGAGCCTCTCCCCGCGCGAGTTCGCCGCGTCGGTCCGACGCGCGGCCCGCGAGATCGGGGAGCACGTCTCCTGCGACGCCCGCTATGTCGGCCGGGTCGAGTCTGGTGAGATCCGGTGTCCCAACTACGCCTACGAACGCGTCTTCCGCCACATGTTCCCCGGCACGAGCCTGGCCGATCTGGGCTTCACCGCCCGAAGGGAGTCCCGGCGTGCGGCCGTGCTCCCGGCGCCACGCGATGAGGAGAACGACGACGTGCAGCGACGCACGTTCCTAGCCGGCGGCCCACTCGCCGTGGTCACCGCCCTGAGCTGGGGTCCCCCCGCAGCAGCACAGGAGTCCGACACCCCGCTCGCGGTCGCTGCCGTCAGTGGGGCGGCCCGGACGGGCGGCCCCAGTGCGGCCCCTCCGGCGGTCGGATTCGCCCTCCCGGCCCCGATGGCGGGCGCCAAGGTCGGCGCCCGCGAGGTCAGGGAGGTCGAGTCCGCGGTCCGGCAGATCCGGATCCTGGACGACGTCCACGGCGCGGACACGCTGTTCGAGCGGGCGGGCCACACCCTGCGCTCCACCTACCAGCTGCTCAACTGCGGCACCTACACGGCCGCCGTCGAGCAGCGACTGCAGGCCTGGGCGGGCGAGTTGGCCATCTCCGTCGGCTGGCTCGCCCACGACTCCGGCCGGCTCGCCGAGGCCCGCTCCCTCTACGCCGAGGCGCTGGCCACCGCCCGCATGGCCGGGGACGCGGCACTGGAGGCGCATGCCTTCTGCAACACCGCCTTCCTCGCCCGGGACGCCGGCCGCCCGCGCGAGGCGGTCCGCGCCGCTCAGGCCGCGCGGAGCGCCGCGAAAGGCCTCGGCTCCGCGCGCCTGCTCTCGCTGCTGGCGCTGCGCGAGGCGGGCGGCTGGGCGCTGCTGCGTGATCGCAGTGCCTGTGTCCGGGCGCTCGGCGAGGCACGGACGGCCTTCGAGAGCGGCGTCTGCGAGGAGGATCCCGAGTGGATGTCCTTCTTCAACGAGGCGGAGTTGGCCGGTCTCACCGCCCAGTGCTGGGCCGCGTTGGGCGAGTTCGAGCCCGCGACGGACTGGGCGCGGCAGGCCATAGCACTCCAGCCGGCCCACTTCGTGCGCAACCGCGCGCTCTACACCGCGGAGTTGGCCCATGATCAGCTGGGCCGCGGCGCGGTGATCGAGGCCGCCGAGACCGGCTCGACCGCGGTGGGGCTGCTGGCTCAGGTCCGTTCGACGCGGATCCGCGGCATGGTGTCGGCGACGGCCGAACAGATGCGTCCGCTGAGCGCGGTGCCCGAGGTCGCCGACTTCCTGGAGAAGTACCAGTTGGCCCTGGCGAGTTGACGCTCCTCCGAACACGGGATCCATGGCGGCATGGCTTTGCGCCCGCGGTCGCAACGGCTCCCGGCTTCGGGACCGGGGCGGGCCCGGGAATCCCTGGTCGACGCCGCCGCCGTGGGCCGGGTCAGCCGAACAGGCGGGCCAGGACGAGACCGGCCGCGCCCAGGGCGACCGCATCCGGCCCCGAAGGGGCCACTGAGACCCCGACCGGCTGCCACTCGGGGTCGGGCAGCCGGTCGGCGATCGCCTCACGGACGGCACGAAGGTAGAGCTCCGGGGCCGCCACGATCTCGCGGCCGCCGAGCACGATCTCGTCCAGGTCCAGCAGCATGACCAGGTTCGCGACTCCCTCACCCAACACGCGGGCCGCGGCCTCGCGAGTCGGAGCCGCCGCCCAGATCGCCTCGACGCAGCCCCGGTTGCCGCAGCGGCAGAGGGGGCCCGCCGGGTCGAGGGTCTGGTGACCGAACTCCCCGGCGTTGGTGCGGGCGCCGCGTTGGACCGCGCCGCCGAGCACCAGGCCGGCTCCGAGGCCGTGGTCGAGATGGATGAAGGCGCGGTTGGGCGAGCCGAGTGCGCCCAGCACGCCTGCCGTGCTGTCCTTCTCGATCAGGGCGGGCAGTCCGAGGCGCGTGGCGACCTCGTCGCGCAGCCGCAGCCCGTCCCACGCAGGGGCGCCGGTCACCTGGTGCAACTGGCCCGCCCGCTGGTCGAGCGGTCCGGGTGAGGCGACGCCGATGCCGAGAACGCGTGCGCGGGGCAGGTCCGCCAGCAGCTCGGTGACCTCGTGCGCGAGCAGGTCGAGCACCCGCTGCGGCCCCCAGCCCGCAAGGTCGACCGGGGCGCGTCGGCTGCCGGCGACGCCGCCGGCCAGGTCGGCCCGGAGGACGGTCAGCGTGTCCCGGCCGAGCTGGGCGCCGACGGCCCAGCGGGCCTCGGGAACCAGGGTGAGCATGGTGCGCGGCTTGCCTCCGGTGGAGGCTCCTCTCCCGGCCTCCGCCAGCAAGCCGTCCTGGGCGAGCCGATGGACGATCTTGCTGATCGCCTGGGCGGTGAGGCCCGAAGCGCGGGCGAGCTCGACCCGGCTCACCCCCTCCGCCCCTGCGGCCCGAATCAGGGACAGCACGGCCGCCGCGTTGTGATCCCGCAGCGAGGTGAGGTTCGCGCCGACTGGGCTCACCTGGGACGCAGGGCCCTCGAGGATCGCGGGGCCTTCCGGGATTGCCCGGCCTGCGGGTGTGGAAGGAGGGGGCACAGATCGATTATGCGGGTTGCTTGCCACTTAATCCACAGTGTTGTTTAACTGGGAGCATGGCGAACAGCACACAGAGCAGCCCCGCACCGCTGCGCGTAGGCCTCATCGGCTACGGCATCGCGGGCGCGGTGTTCCACGCACCCCTGATCGCGACGACACCCGGCCTGGAGCTGACGGCCGTCGTCACGGCGAACCCCGAGCGGCGGGCCCAGGCCGCAGCCCGGCATCCGCAGGCGCGCCTGCTCTCCAGCGCCGACGAGCTGTGGCCGCTCGGCGTGGATCTGGTCGTCGTCGCCTCGCCGAACCGCACCCACATCCCGCTGGCCACCGCCGCGCTCACCGCCGGCATGCCGGTGGTCGTCGACAAGCCGCTCGCCGCCACCGCGGCCGAGGGCGCGGCGCTCGCCGACCTCGCCGAGGCACGCGGGCTCATGCTGAGCGTCTTTCAGAACCGGCGCTGGGACGGCGACTTCCTTACCGTCGCCGAGCTGGTGCGGTCGGGCGGGCTGGGCCGGGTGCACCGCTTCGAGTCCCGCTTCGAGCGCTGGCGGCCGAAGCTGAAGGGCGGCTGGCGCGAGCTTGGCGACCCTGCGGAGGCGGGCGGCCTCCTCTACGACCTCGGCAGCCACCTGGTCGACCAGGCGCTCACGCTCTTCGGCCCGGCCGCGAGCGTCTACGCCGAGCTGGACGTGCGTCGCGAGGGCGCCCAGGCCGACGACGACTCCTTCGTCGCCCTCACCCACGCCGACGGCACCCGCTCCCACCTGTGGATGAGCGCGACCGCCGCCGAACTCGGCCCACGCTTCCGGGTCCTGGGCAGCGAGGCCGGCTACGTCAGCTACGGTCTCGACGGCCAGGAGGACGCCCTCCGCGAGGGCCGGACGCCCGCGGACGCGGGCTGGGGCGAGACACCGGCCGGGCTCTTCGGCCGCCTCGGCACGGTCGACGACTCCGTCGCCCACCCGACCCTGCCCGGCGCGTACCAGGAGTACTACGCGGGCGTCGTCGAGGCGCTGCACGGACGTGCGGCGGCGCCGGTCGAGCCGCGGGACGCGGTGGCCGCGCTCATCGTGCTGGAGGCGGCCCGCCGCTCCGCCGCCGAGGGCCGGACGGTGACGCTGTGACCACCACCGCCGAGCTGGTCGAGCAGGAGAGCCGCCTGCAGTTCGCCCGCTTCAGCAACGAGGACGCCTGGAGGCTCGGCTGCCTGCTCGTCGACATGGCCAGGGAACGCGAGCTCCCCGTGACGATCGACATCCGTCGCGGTGACCAGCAGCTCTTCCACTGCGCGATGCCGGGCACCTGCGCCGACAACGACGCCTGGATCGAACGGAAGATCAGGGTCGTCCGGCGCTACGGCGCGAGTTCGTACCTGGTCGGGCAGCGCTTCAGGGAGCAGGGCAGCAGCTTCGAGGAGAAGTCCCGGCTGGACCCCGACCGCTATGCCGCCCACGGCGGTGCGTTCCCCGTCGTGGTCGTCGACGCGGGCCTGGTGGGCACGGTCGCGGTCTCCGGGCTGCGGCAGCTGGCCGACCACAAGCTCGTGGTCGAAGCCCTGGAGAAGTTCCTGGAGGGCTGACCGACGCGCCTAACGCCTGCGCCTCGGGACGGAGGCGCAGGCCCGGGGCGGTCGGCGGCCTCACGTCCGGGCCGAGCGCCGACCCGGCTGCCGCGCGGCGCGGCTCAGTCGAGGTGGGCGGCGTCGTTCCAGCGTTCGACGGCGCGGGCACCGTACTCCCAGGTCAGGACGGAGAGGGTGGCCGGTCCGAGCTTGAAGCGCTGGGCGTACTCGGGAGGCAGCCCGAGCCAGCGCGCGGTGAGGATGCGCAGCAGGTGGCCGTGGGCGAAGACGACGAGGTCGCGGTCGGCCGGGTGCATCACCGTGGTGTCCGGGTCCGGCACACCCGCGCGGGCGTCGACGTCGGCGAGGAAGTCGTCCACGCGTCCGCAGACCTCCGCGAGCTTCTCGCCGCCGGGGACTCCGTCGCGCCAGATCAGCCAGCCGGGCTGCGTCTCTGCTCGGATCGCGGGGCCGGTCAGGCCCTCGTACTGGCCGTAGTCCCACTCCAGCAGGCGCTCGTCGGTACGGAGCCGGTCACCGAAGCCGGCCAGCTCGGCGGTCTCGCGGGCCCGGGACAGCGGGCTGCTGACCACCTCGGCCTGCGGCAGCCCTCCCCACGGCTCGGCCGACAGCCGCGCGCCGAGTCGGCGACCCATCTCACGCCCCTCGTCCGTCAGCGGGACGTCGGTGCGCCCGGTGTGCCGCCCAGTGGCCGACCACGCGGTCTCACCGTGCCGGACCAGCAGAATCCGCGCGGGCATGAGAGTCCTCCAAACATCATGGCAACGCCCCCGGTCACCTCCATGATCCCCGACCCACCGAGCCCCCGCCGCCACCCGGCCCCCTGCCGGCGGGGCTGAGCGCCTGCGGCCTGCGCAGCCGCCGGACGGGAGACGGCCCGGACGCCGTCGGCTCGCTGGGCGGGAACAGCCACGACCGCTTCCGGTGCCCCCGGCCCGGCCGTCACCGGCCGGCACAGCCACCGGGACAGCCCGGCCCGCGCGACCTGGACACCGCTCGAAGTCACACGCTGCCGCCGCCCGTGACCGCTCGTCGGTGCCGGCCCACCCCCGCTCGGGTCCCGATCACGCCCGAGAAACCCGGATGCCGACGCCCTCGGGCGGGAGAGCGTGCCGTCAGGGCAGGCGACGGCCCCAGATGCCGTCGGCTTCCGGAGCCGGAACAGTCACGATCGCCCGGCGGCCCGGCCGCGACACGTGCTGCGGCCGGCACCGGCCGGCACAGCCACCGGGACAGCCCGGCCCGCGCGACCTGGACACCGCTCGAAGTCACACGCTGCGCCGACCAGGGCCGCTCGTCGGCCACGGCCCCACCGCCGCTCGGGTCCCCAGGGCGCCCAAGGCCTGGATCCCGACGCGCCCCGACGGGCGGCGACGCGCGCCGGGTGTCGGTTCGGGCGTGGGCTCAGGTGCAGCGGGAGGGGAGGTGGCGGAGTCCGGCGAGGATCAGGTCGAGGCCATACTCGTACTGGCCCGGGCCGTCCTCCGTCGTGGCCAGGATCTCCGGGGCGAGATCGGCGAGGTGCGGGTAGTGCTCCGGCGGCAGCGCCGCGATACGGCTGCGGAACATCTCCACCGCCTCCGGGCGGGAGCAGACCCGGATCTCGCGGAGGGCCGAGCCGATGGTGAAGCGCGAGAGCGTGCCGTACGCGCGGGCCGCGTCCTCGCGGTTCAGACCGCCCTCGCACAGCAGGCCGAGCATCCGGTCCATCGAGGCGGTCGCCACGTCGACGAAGTCGTCCTGCGCGGTGGACTCGGCCAGCAGCCTCAGGACCGCGGGGCGGCCGGTGAACAGGTCGTGCACGGCGAGGCAGGCGGCGCGGAGCTGCTGGTCCCAGCTGCCCTCGGTGCTCGGCGGCGTGTAGGCCGCCAGGACGCGGTCGCGCGCCGCGCGGAAGAGCTCGTCCTTGCCGCGGAAGTAGGTGTACAGAGCCATGGTGCCGACGCCGAGGTCCTCGGCCAGGGCACGCATCGAGAAGGCCTCCAGGCCCTTCTCGTCCATCAGCCGCAGGGCGTGATCGATGATCAGCTCGGCGCTCAGCGAACCCCGTGGCGCACGCGACCGACGCGCGGGCCTGGGCGGCGCGACGGTGGCGACGGACTGCTCGGAGGGCATGTCTGGAGCGTACACATGCCTGGTAAACGCCACCTTGCGGGCTCCCGCCAACGCTCTTCGGGGCGGTGGTCGACCGCTCTAACGTACAGCGTACGGTAGGGCGTACGTTTTCACCCGACCGTCCCGGCCGTACCTCGCCGCACACGGTCACCACACGTCCCGCACACGTTCAACCGCCCACGTCGCACGGAGCCCGCAGATGTCCACCGCCACCACGACCGCCCCTCGGGCGGAGGACTCTCCCACCCCCTCCCCCGGGGTGGCCCGCAGCGGCTGGCTGCGCGAGCTGCTCCTGGTCGCCGGCGTCTACTTCGCCTACGACGGCAGCCGGCTCCTGGTCCGCAACGGGCTGGAGCGGGCGCAGCGCGACGCCACCCGGCTGCTCGACGTGGAGCAGTGGCTGCATCTGGACCCCGAGCGCTGGCTGAACGCCGACTTCAGCAGCCACCAGTGGCTGGGCATACCCGCCGACTTCGCCTACGCGACGCTGCACTACGCGGTGACCCCGGCCGTCCTGATCTGGCTCTGGCGCAGTCACCGGGCGGTCTACCGACGCGCGCGGACCTGGTTGGGGATCTCCACGGTGCTGGCTCTGGTCGGCTTCGTGCTCTTCCCGGCCGCACCGCCCAGGCTGCTGCCCGCCTGGTTCGGGTTCACCGACACGATGGCCCAGCACGCGGCCGTCGGCTGGTGGGGCCAGAGCGCGAGCGCGCCCGCCGGGCTGGGCTCCCTGACGAACGAGTTCGCCGCCATGCCCAGCCTGCATGTCGGCTGGGCGCTCTGGTGCGGCCTGATGCTCTTCGCCCACGCCAAGGACCGCACCGTGAGGACGCTGGGCCTGCTCTATCCCGTCGTCATCGCCCTGGTGGTGATGGGAACGGCCAACCACTACCTGCTGGACGTCCTGGCCGGCGCGGGCGTGGTGGTCGTCGGCCGCCTGCTGGTCGGCCCCGCCCTGCGCGCCTGGAACCGCGTCACCGCCCGGAGGCGCGGTCGCACCGCACGGCCGTCGCCCTCGCGCTGAACGGTCGCGACCAGGCGCGCCGGCCCGGCCCGCCACCAACCGTGGCCAACGATGAGGCGTGTCGACCGGCATCGGGATCTCGACGGTACGCACCACGGCAGGCAGCCGATGCGGTCGCCGCGCCTTCGTCGCCACGCCCCGAGCGCCCCGGGGGAAGGCGACTGGTCCGCCGTACCGACTGATCGGTGGATGCCGCCGACGGCCGGCGCGCCGGAGTCTGGACGTGTAGCCCGGTCGCCTCCAGCCGGGCTCTCCCCCACCGCTCCTGCCTCGAAGGGTCACTGCCGTGAAGGACAACAAGGCCACCTCAAGCCCGAACCGTTTCCGTCCCGGCAAGCGTGGCCGCACGCTGATCGCCGGACTGGCCGGTGTCGGCGTCCTCGCGACCGGACTCGCTCTCGCCGCTCCCCAGGCCAACGCCGCCGAGCCGCTCCCGCAGGGGAAGGTCACCGGATGCTCGGGCACCTGCAGCGAGACCTTCAAGGTCAAGGACACGACGCAGGACCTCACCGCGACGCTCGTCGATGCCGGCAACCCGACCAACGGCTGGCTCCCGCCGACCCCCAAGGTCGGCGACCAGCTCAGCCCCACCGCCCCGGGCACCCATGTCTGGGACATGGCCTACCAGCCCCTGTGGGGTGACAGCACGGCGACCGTGACCTACGCGCTGACCGACCCGACAGGACACTCCCACGGTGACATCGCCATCGCCATGCGGACCAACATGTTCGGCCGGGGCACCGTGGACTCGTGTGTCTCCAACGACGCGAACATCACCTGCCAGTGGTCGCACGAGGGTTCTCTGGGATTCGGGACCGTCGACGTCTACCTCGTGCGGAAGTGACCGCAGCGTCGCCGTGCACCGGCGCGATCCCGCGGGCCCTCCACCGGGGCCGTCCACCTGCGCGGACGCGCCGACCGCACACCGTTGTCAGCGACAGGTGCAACACTGGCGGGCACCATGAACCACTCGACGCACACGCGGGTCGACCCGCACCTCACCCCGCTCGAATCGCGCCTCGCCGCGCTCCGCGGGGACGCCGCCGCGCGGAGCATGGACGCGCGGGCGCTGGCCGCACTCGCGGCGAATCCCGGCTGCGGCCGACGGGCCGTACTGGACGCCGCCGGGGTGGACAAGGCGGCGCTGGCCACGCGTCTGGGCAGCCCCGTGGCGTTCGGGCAGTCGCCGTTCGCGATCACCCGTGGGCTCGCCTTCGAACGGCGCCTGCGCGCGGACCACTGCGCCGAACTGGTCGCCCTGCTCCGCGCCCGGCTGCTGCCTGAGGCGTCCGAGCAGGCTCCGGTCGAGGTGCCGGATCTGCTGGTCGGCGAGGGGCTCGCGGTGCGCGCGGCGCGCACCCGCGCGGCGCTGGCGGACGCGACGAAGTCGGCGGAGCACGACGGGGCGTGGACGCTGCTCGACCATCCGCTGCTCCGGCTGGAGGTGGCCGGGTCCACGGTGTCCCTGGAGCCCGACGCCGTCGTGGTCCGGCCGGACGGGCGGTGGACGGTGGTGGAGATCAAGTCCTTCCCGATCCTGGACGGCGGCGCCGATCCGGCCAAGGTCGGCGCCGCCGCCCGGCAGGCCGCGGTCTACGTGCTGGCGCTGCGGGCGACGGCGGCCGCGCTCGACGGCGTCACCCTGCCCACGTCCCCCTACGCCGAACCGGAAGGCCTGGCCGCCGCACCGACCACGACGGGGCTGCTGGTCTGCCCGCGGGACTTCTCGAACGTGCCGGTGGCCGCGCCGGTCGATCTGCGCAAGCAGCTCGCGGTGACGCAACGTCAGCTCGCACGTCTGACACGGGTCGAGCAGTTGCTGGCCACCCTGCCGGCCGGTGCACGGCTGGACGAGGAGCCGACCGCGGTCGATGCGCTGGCGCACGCCTACAGCCCGGACTGCCTCGCCGCCTGCGAGCTCGCCTTCCACTGCCGCGCCCAGGCCCGCGAGGCGGGCGCGGTGGAGACCCTCGGCCGGGGCGTGCGCGGCGAGCTCGGCAGCCTCACCACCGTCTCCGCCGCCCTCACCGCGACCACCCCAGGCGGTTCCCTCGCCCGCGCCGCCCAACTGCGCCACGAGGCGCTGACGGCGGCCGGCGCCCGGACCGCGTCGGGCGAGGGGTGCCTGCGATGAGCCTGCTGACGACGCTGGCCCGGCTGGAGGCCGTGCGGGACGGGGTGGCGCAGCCCCTGGCCACCGTGTGCCATCGGCATCTGGCCGACGAGCCGTTCGTGCTGGTGCCGTTGGCCGCCGCGGGTGAGGCGGGGGCGCCGCTGGCGGCGCTGTTCGGGCGGGAGCGGGGTCGGCCGACGCTGCTGACGGTCCCGCAGCCGCTGGACCGCGATCTCCGCTTCGCCTTCCTCGCCCGGCTGGCCGACGAACTCCTGCCCTACCTGGAGGGCTTCGGCGAGGACGTCGAGCTGCTCGAACGCTCCGTCAAGGACGAGGAGTCCGGCGAGAAGAAGATCGAGGTACGGGAGCTCTGCGCGGACGCGCCGCAGCTGGTCGTGCCCAACGAGGGCGGTGTCGAGCTGCTCCGGCTGCTGGGCCGTTCCATGCGCTTCCGCCGCACCGCTGACGACCCGGATCCCGGACCCTACCCCGCGCCGGCGCGGGTGCCGCTGCTGGGACGCTGGCTGACGCACCTCTCCGACCGGGCGCAGATTCCCGGGTCGTCGCTGCTGCTGCCGCTGACGAGCGTCCTCTCCCGACACTGGGCCACCGGCCAGAGTTCGTTGGAGGACGCCCATCTCGGCGCGCTGCTCGGGTGGATCGCACCGCCCGAGGGCGAACGCGGCGAGCAGGTGGCGCTCCGCGCCGAGACCGGCAGGAACGCCCGCGGTCAGCTGCTCTGCCCGCCCGCGGGCCCGGCCACCGATCCGGCCTTCGACAGCGCGCTGCTCGGCCCGGCCGTCACCCGCTACGACGCCGCGCGCGCCACCGGCGACGAACGGCTGGTCAAGGCACGGACGGCGGAGCTCGACGCGCTGCTGGAGTCGGTGCTGCTCCCGGTCTGGGAGCAGGTGTGGCAGGGCATCGACCTGCTGCGCACGCTGCCGCCCGGCGCGCACGTGGCCGAGCGCTGGGAGGGTGACCGCTGGTCCTACACCGCCCACCGCGACCGCCTCGCGGCCGGCGAACCTCCGCAGCCGATCAGGGACGACGCCGTCACGGCGGCCCGCAAACTGGCCCAGCGCGAGCGGGAGCAGACCCGGCTGGATCTGCAGGAGGCACTGGACGATCCGCTCGCCATGGCCGAGCACCGACTGGCCGGCCAGGCCTTCGCCGGCGAGGTGGTCGCGGTCGAGGCCGCGTACGACACGAGCGGGCGCACCCCGAAGCCCCGGCCGCTGGTCACGATCCGCACGGACGACCGCCCGCACGCGGAGCCCGGCGGCGAGCTGCACCGGGCCGGCGGTCCGTCGGCGCAGAAGGCCGAACTGGACTCCGTCGACGCCGGGGAAGGGCTGCTGACGGTGCGCCTGCTGAGCGGGATGGGCCGGAAGAAGGAGCCGGAGCCGGGCAGCGTTCCCGAGCCGGGCGACCAGGTCTGCTTCACGCTCTTCGAGCTCTCGGCACGCCAGTCGGCGCCCCTTCCGGAGCCCGAGGACACCCCCTGGACCCACGGAGGCCCGCCGCAGTGACCCCCGCTCTCCCCCTCCCGGCTCCCGAGCCCTCCCCCGCCGAGCAGGCGAACGCCGCCGTGGCCGCCATCCTCGAATCGGCGCTGCGCGGCGGCGAACGCGGCACCGTGGTCGACTCCCCTCCGGGGGCCGGCAAGTCGACGCTGGTGGTGAAGGCGGCGCGCGAGCTGGTCGGCACCGGCGAGCGGCTCATGATCGTCGCGCAGACCAACAGCCAGGTGGACGACCTGGTCGACCGGCTGGCGCGGGCCGACGGAGAGCTGGCGATCGGGCGTCTGCACGGCAGCGACGCCGCCCCCTCGCACACCGCCTTGCAGCACCCCGGCGTCGTGGCCTCGACGAAGGCCGCGGAGCTGCGCGAGCTGCCGGTGGTCGTGGCGACGGCGGCGAAATGGCAGTGGGTCAAGGACGTCGATCCGTGGCGTCACGCGATCGTGGACGAGGCGTACCAGATGCGCTCGGACGCGCTGCTCGCCGTGGCGCGGCTCTTCGAGAGGGCCCTGTTCGTCGGCGATCCCGGGCAGTTGGACCCGTTCAGCATCGTCGGCACGGAGGCCTGGGCCGGGCTCAGCTACGACCCCTCGCAGAGCGCCGTCGTCACCCTGCTCGCGCACAACCCCGGCATCGTGCCGCATCGGCTGCCCGTCTCCTGGCGGCTGCCGTCCTCGGCGGCGCCGCTGGTCTCGGACGCGTTCTACCCGCTCGCCCCGTTCCGTGCGGGCACCGGGCCGGGCGCGCGGCGGCTGGTGCTCGGCGCGGCCCCCGCGCCGGACGGCCGGATCGCGCGCGGGCTGGCCGACGCCGCCGACGAGGTGCTCGACACCGCCGCAGGGTCGGGGTGGGGGCTGCTGGAGCTGCCGGCCCGGCGCACGATCCGCACCGACCCCGAGGCGGTCGCCGCGGTCGCGGCCGTGGTCGCCCGGCTGCTGGCCCGCGGCGGCTCGGCCTGGTCCGACGAGGAGGAGACACCGCTCACCGCCGACCGCGTCGCGGTCGGCACCGCTCACAGGGACCAGGCGGCGGCGGTCCGCGCCGCGCTCGCCGCGCTGGGCGTCGAGGGCGTGACCGTCGACACGGCCAACCGCCTGCAGGGCCGGGAGTACGACGTGACGGTGGTGCTCCACCCGCTCTCGGGCCGCCCCGACGCCACCGCCTTCCATCTGGAGACCGGCCGGCTGTGCGTGCTGGCCTCCCGCCATCGGCAGGCCTGCATCGTCGTGACGCGGGCGGGCATTCCCGAGCTGCTCGACGCCCATCCGTCGGCGGAACCGGTGTTGCTGGGGGTGACCTCGAAGTTCCCCGACGGCTGGGAGGCGAACCAGGCGGTGCTGGAGCACCTGCGGGCCCACCGGGTCACGGCGACGCCGTGACGCCGACCCGTCCCGTCCCGGGCCCTCGCGGGGCCGTCCACCACCACCCACCGCCACCGCCCGAACGCCGAAATCGCACATGAGGCCCGGGAATAAGGGCGCACGGAGGCCCTGTTCCTAACCCGGCTGCCCGCGTCGACAATGGAATGCGGCGGTCCACCGCGGCCGCTGATCCGTGCTGCCGTTTTCGCATGCTTTCGCCGGCTTTTCGCCCGCCCCTGGAGGTGCCCGATGTCCGACTCCCCCGCCGACCGCTCGTCGCAGAGGAGGCTCCGCCCTGCCCCACTGCTCTTCGAGCCCGGCATCGCGGAGCCGGAGGCGGAGCACTTCTTCGACCTGGAGTCCATCGAGGACTCACGCGAGCTGCTGGCCCGCGCGACCGAGCTGACCCTCGCCTTCCGCGCGGCCGCCGAACGGGCCGGCGAGTTCCAGGCGATAGCGGCGGCGCAGCTCGCCGACACGCGGCGCTTCGACAGTCTCAGCCTGGAGGAGATCGCCGAGGCCGCGGACTGGACCCCGGACTATGCCGCGAAGATGGTCGAACACGGGCGCGGCCTGCAGCGCCGCAGACCGCTGGCCTGAGCCGGACGGCCGACTTCCCTTTGGCATATGCCAAGGGCAGCGGATAGTACCCCTCCTCGTCCGTCCGTGTCAGGGATTCCGAGGTTCCGGTCCGGGTGAATCGTCGACCTCGGTACAGCTGGACCGTGGACATGTGGACGTACGACTCCGTCGAGTACGTGACCGTCGCCGGTGAGTCATGGCTCGCCTCGGCCAGCGAGTACCCGCGGAGCATGCGCGCGCTGTGGGAGGCCCGCCCCTGGGCGGCCACCGTGCTGCCCTGCGGGCGGGTCTTCGACGTGATCAACCTCCCCGGGCTCTTCGGCCGCCGGGTCCTCGACGAGCTGTGGGCCTCGGGCCCCGGCTGCGGGCCGGTGGCGACGTTCCGCGGTCGGATCCTGATCTTCGCCGAGCCCGGCACGGCCGCCCGACTGCGGCCGCTGCTGGTCTGGGAGGAGTGGGCCCGCGACGTCCCGCCGCTGCTCTGCCACGGTCCCGGCGACGCGATCACGGTCCCTCCGCTGCAGCGCCCGCTGGACGCGCCGGAGACCCAGGGCCGCTGGATCGTGGGGCCCGACGGCCCCGAACCGTGGCTGCCCGGCGCGTCGACCCTGCTCTGGGCCTGCGTCCGGGCCGCCCGGGACCTGCCCGCCGCGCCGCAGCGCGTGGAACAGGAGGCCCCCGACCACGACCCCGACGTGCTGCCGGCCGGCTGATCAGGCGCCGGCCTGCACGGGCACCCAGCCGAGCAGGCGGCAGGCGGCAGGCGGCACGAACCACGGCCGGAGCGGGCAACGGGCCCTCGGGCGGCAGGGGCTCCGGGTACGTCAGCCGACGTCGCCCGGGCGGGCCGGGGTCGACACACCCGGGGCCGACGTGGGCCGGAGCCCGTCGGCTCAGATCACGACGGCCGTTCCCGAGACCCGGATCCGTTCGCCGCCCGGCACGGCGGAGACCGTCAGCACGCTCGGTCGGCCCATGTCCTCGCCCTGGAGGATGGTGAAGGCGCCAGACTCCGGCAGCTTGCCGAGGGCGCGCAGGTAACCGCCGAACGCGGCCGCCGCGGCGCCGGTGGCCGCGTCCTCGACCACACCGCCGACGGGGAACGGGTCCCGCGCGTGGAACAGCTCCTCGCTCTCGCGCCAGACCAGCTGCACGGTGGTCCAGGCATGACGGGTCATCACCGCGGCCAGCGCGTCGAAGTCGTAGTCGAGCGCGGCCAGTCGCGCACGCGTGCCGACGGCCAGGACCAGGTGCTCGACACCGCCGAAGGCGACGTGCGGAGGGAACGCCGGATCGAGCTCCTCGCGGGACCAGCGCAGCGCGGCGAGCGTCGCGTCCAGCTCGGCCTCCGTGGCGGGACGGGTACGGGTCGGCACGCTCGTCAGGGTGGCGCGGACCGTGCCGGAGACGTCCTTCCCGGTGTCCAGCGTGATCTCGCCCGCGTTCGTCACGAAGAGCAGCGGCCCGTCGCCCAGGCGCTCGGCCAGCGCGACGGCCGTCGCCACGGTCGCGTGGCCGCAGAAGTCGACCTCGGCGAGCGGGCTGAAGTAGCGCAGCCGGAAGCGGCGGCCCTCCCGGTCCTGCTCGGTGACGAAAGCGCTCTCCGAGTAGCCGACCTCGGCCGCCACCGCCAGCATCTCCGCGTCGCTCATCGCGCGCGCGTCGAGAACGATCCCGGCGGGGTTGCCGCCGGCCGGATCGGCCGAGAAGGCCGTGTAACGCAGGACCTCGGACGTGGGGAAGCCGCTGGAAGTCGTCATGCCTCCACGCTGGCACGGCGGTTCGCCAAGATCAACTGATTCGGCACGCCGGGCCCGGCCGCCTGCAGGGACCGGATTCGGCAATCGGGGGTCCGGTCATGTAATGTCTTCCACGTCAGCAGGCGCCGCTAGCTCAGTTGGTTAGAGCAGCTGACTCTTAATCAGCGGGTCCGGGGTTCGAGTCCCTGGCGGCGCACAGACAGCTCGAAGGGCTCCCTCGTCCACGGACGAGGGAGCCCTTCGGCGTTCCAGGAGGTTCGGGTCATGGACGCACAGGAGCTGGTCGAGGCGGCAGCGGCGCTGGTCCCCGCTCCCGGCGGCCGCTTCCTGCTCGGCATCGCGGGCGCGCCGGGCGCGGGCAAGTCCACCCTGGCCCGCCTGCTCGTGTCACGACTACGGGACCACCTCGGCCCCGACACGGCGGCCTACGTCCCGATGGACGGCTTCCACCTCTCCAACGTGCAGCTCGCGCGGCTGGGCCTGACCGACCGGAAGGGCTCGGCGCCCAGCTTCGACGTCTGGGGCTACCTCGCGCTGCTGCGGCGCCTGCGGGAGCAGCGCCCGACCGAACCGGTCTACGTCCCCGACTACGACCGCGAGCTGCACGAACCCGTGGCGGCCCGCCACCTGGTGGCCCCCACGACCCGCCTGGTCGTGACCGAGGGCAACTATCTCGCCACCGGCGCGGCGGGCGGCCCCGGCTGGGCGGAGGTCCGCGACGCGCTGGACGCGATCTGGTTCCTCGCGACACCGGACTCCGTCCGTGACACCCGCCTGCTGGCCCGCCAGCAGGCGGGCGGCCTGGACCCGATCGCGGCCCGCGCCTGGGTCGACGGCAACGACCACCCCAACGGGGCACTGGTCAACACCCACGTCTCGGCCGACGTGCGCGTGATCACCCTCGACGTGCGCTGACCCACCCCGGGTAGCGTCCCCCGGCCACGTCCGCCGGCGCGATGCGCGCCCGCGAACGCCCACCGGAACAGCACGCCGATGCCCGGGCCACCGCCGGTGCGCCAAAGCGGCCACTCGCCCGGGGCCGTCCTGGCACCGGCGCCTGACCTACCCGGGCTGTCCCGTGCCGGTAGGCGGCACGACGGAGGACAGCTTGGGCACCAGGGCGCATTCGGGCCCCGCGACCTGGCGGCGGGCGGCGCTCCCGGCCCGAGGCCGAGACGGAGCGCGCCATGCGATCTCGGACCGGCGTGAAGCTGAAGACCTGACCAACCCCTGACGAGGCACCCGCGACCGACAAACCCTCGCACCCCCTGCCTCCTGCCTCCTGTCGACGCGCTCGGTCACACCTGCGCATCACCTCGTGGAACTGCCGTGCGACCGTCAGCGGCGAGCGCGCGTCCCGCTCTCCCCAGAGGAGGAGGGTCATCAGACCGCGGTCGACGGAGACGCAGGTCAGCCGGTCACCGACGGGGTCCCGGGGTGAGGACGTCGCGGGCCGCCTCGCCGACGCCGGGCTGGGCGTGGTCGGTGCCCGCTCACGCACGCCCCCTCACCCACGCCCACGCGCCCCCGCGCCCGAGCCCATGGGCCCGCCCTCGGCGCGTCCGTCACACCCCGCCGCCGAACCCTCCCTCCCGCACCGCAGGTGGACGCGTTGCCGTAACCCGGACTGCCTAGCTGAAGAGGCGGCTCCGGTTCCGCTTACCTAGCGTGAAAGTCCGGGCGACCAGACGTGATTTGCGATCACCCTCCGTGCCTACGGGCTGGCCGTCTTTCCCTTGCTCCGCGCGCCCAGGCGCGCCCGGCTGGAAGAGGTCCGCGTGGGTATACCAGCGCCGCCCGAGTCCGTTTCGGAGGATCCGGCCGAGGAGCCGCCACAGGCGGGCACGACTCAGCCGCGCAAGAAGCGGTTCCGGCGAATACGGCATCTGCTCAGCCTGCGCACCGTCCGGGCGATCCTGGCGCTGTTCGCGGTGTTCTTCGTCTGGCTCTGCTGGTCCATAGGCTCCGCGCTCGCCGCGCCCGGGGACGACAGCGTCGTCGCCCGGGTCGCCGAGTGGGCCCGCGACCACCACCTCGGTCCGGTGGTGACCTTCCTGGAGGACCAGCAGTACAAGGCCAACCCGCCGAAGATCGGCGGGAGGCCGACGATCGCGCTCGCGCCCGACGGCACGCCCGTCCAGAGCGGCACCAAGCCCACGATGAAGCCGATCACCCCTGCTCGCCTGGTCTCCCCCGCCGGTCCCCCGCTCCCGAACGAGGGCACTTGGCACACGCTGGGCAGCGTCAACGGCACCCCCGCGCTGCTCGGGGCGTTCCTGCGGCCGGACAACGAGCACACCTCGTACGTCGCCGCGGTCGCGTCGATGGACCAGCGCCTGCTCCGCTTCTCGCTGCACCCCGGCGAGTTGGACCCGGGGCCGGGAAAGTGGGGCGTTCCGCCGTCCGTGCCCGCCGGTCAGCGCACGGGCCTGCTGGCGACCTTCAACGGCGGCTTCAAGATCTCCGACAACGAGGCCCAAGGCGGCTTCTACCTCAACGGCACCACCCGCGGCACGCTCACCGACGGCGCAGCCTCCCTGGTCTTCACCAAGGACGGCAAGGCCACGGTCGCCGACTGGGGCCGTGACGCGACGCTCACGCCCAACGTGACCGGCGTCCGGCAGAACCTGAAGCTGATCGTGGATCACGGCAAGGTTCCGGACAGCGTCGACACCAACGTCGAGAGCGGCTGGGGCCTCACCATCGCCGGCAAGTACTTCGTCTGGCGCTCCGGCATCGGCATCACCAACGACGGCCGCATGGTCTTCGCCTACGGCCCCGCACTCTCGGTACGGACCCTCGCCGACCTGCTGGCGAACGCGGGCGCGGTCCGCGCGATGCAGCTGGACATCAACCCGGCCTGGATGTCGTTCCAGTACTACGAGCCGAAGACCGACCCGGCCGACCCGACGCCGGTCAAGCTGCTGCCGGACCAGGAGCGCCCGGCGAACCGCTACTACGAGTCGACCAGCCGCGACTTCACCGCGGTGTACGCGCGATGAGCGCGCCTCAGCCCGTCCGCCCGGTGCAGCCGACGACGCCGTTCGTCGGGCGCCGCACCGGGTGGGTCCGGTTCCCCTCCGCGGTGCTGCGCACCGCGCGGCCGCGGCAGTGGGTGAAGAACCTGCTGGTCTTCGCGGCTCCGCTGACCGGCTCGGAACTGACGGCACGCCAGTTCGAGGCCCGTGGCGGCAGCGCGCTGGGCGGGGCGGCCCTGGCCTTCGTGGTCTTCACGCTGGCCTCCTGCTCGGTCTACTTCGTCAACGACGCGGTGGATGCGGAGCGCGACCGGCAGCACCCGCGCAAGTGCCTGCGGCCGATCGCCTCCGGCGAGCTGAGCGAGACGGCGGCGATGGCCGTCGCCGCGACCTGCGTGGCCGCGGCCCTGGCGGTGAGCCTGACCGCTCCCGGCTTCGGGCTGACCATCGCGGTCTCGGCCTACCTGGTGACGTCGTTCCTGTACAGCCTCGGGCTGAAGCACCTGGCGGTGCTGGAGCTCACGCTGGTCGCCTCGGGCTTCGTGCTCAGGGCGCTGGGCGGCGCGGCGTCCTCGCAGGTGCCGCCGTCGGGCTGGTTCGTGCTGGTCTGCAGTCTGGGCGCGCTGCTGGTCGCCACGGCGAAGCGCCATACCGAGTTGGCCGGCCTCGGCGATCCCGCGGCGGCGCACCGGCCCTCCCTCCAGCACTACACGGCCTCCGGCCTGAGGCTCGCGCAACGCGTCATCGCCCTGGCGATGGTGGCGGCGTACCTCGCGTGGGCGCTGCTCGAGGCGGACCCGCGGACGCGGGGGTGGCACGTGGCAACCGTGATACCGCTGAGCGCGGCGCTGATCCGCTTCGACGGACTGACGTCGCGCGGCACGACCAACCACATCGAGGATCTGCTGATCCGTGACGCCCCGATGATCGCCTTCGAGATCGCCTGGCTCCTCCTCTTCGCCCTCGGCTTCGCCGCGCCGGCGATGTGACCATCGCGCAAGCGGCCAGGTGCAACACCCCCGAGCCCGCGAGCAACCACCCTGAGGGGGCACCCCGGCCGAAGGCTGGGGGTGGGCGACCCTGCACGTTGAGGACCATCTGCTCGTCAGAGGGGGTGCCTCCCAGCCGAAGACTGGGGAGCGTCGCACCCACTCAGGGGGGGGGGCACCTCCCGGCCGAAGACTGGGGAGTGTCGCACCCACTCAGGGGGGGGCACCTCCCGGCCGAAGACTGGGGAGTGTCGCGCCCACGCAAGGGGCACGTCCCGGCGGAGGAGCCGCACATCAGCACGGCCGCCCCTGGATGGTGCAACTCGGCCGATTGTTGAGGACCATCCGGTCGCCGGAGGGGGTGGGTGCCTCCCGGCCGAGGGCTGGGGGATTGTCGCGCCCACGCGCCGGAGGCGCGGAACAGCAGAGCCTCGCGCCCCCGGACAGTGCAACCCGCTCGGCGCTCGAGGCTCACGTCCGCGCGCCGGAGCCGCGCAGTTCGCCGCGCCCCGGTTGAGGCAGTGCAACTGGCCCTCTGTGGTGAGGGGTCAGCGGCCGCCGGGGGTGGCGGCGGGGTCGGGGCCGGCGGCGGCTTCGGCCTCGTCGTAGAGGTCGGGTTCGAGGTAGATGACGCGGGCCATCGGCTCCTCGGCGCGGACCCGCTCCTCCGCCGCGTTGATCGTCGCGGCGATCGCGCGCGCGTCCGCGTCCGGGCGGACGGCGATCTTCGCGGCGACCAGCAGTTCCTCGGGGCCCAGATGCAGGGTCCGCATGTGGATGATCTGCTCGACGTCGTGGCCGGCCAGCATCGCCGCGCGGATCCTGGCGACCGCCTCGGCGCCCGCGCCCTCGCCCAGCAGCAGCGACTTCGTCTCCACCGCCAGGACGAACGCGATGACGACCAGCAGGGTGCCGATGCAGAGCGTGCCCACACCGTCCCAGACGCCGTCGCCGGTCAGCACCGCGAGGCCGACGCCGCCGAGCGCCAGCACCAGACCGATCAGCGCGCCGAAGTCCTCCAGCAGGACGACCGGCAGTTCCGGCGCCTTCGCCGTACGGATGAAGCGGCCCCAGGACTGACGCCCCTTCAGCGGTCGCGCCTCCGCGATCGCCGTGCGGAACGAGAAGCCCTCCGCCACGATCGCGAAGAGCAGGACCCCCACGGGCCAGTACCAGTGGTCGATGGCGTGCGGGTGCCTGACCTTCTCCACGCCCTCGTACAGCGCGAAGACCCCGCCGATGGTGAAGAGCACGATGGAGACGAGGAAGCCGTAGACGTAGCGCTCACGCCCGTAGCCGAAGGGGTGCGACTCGTCCGCCTGGCGGCGCGCCTTGCGGCCGCCCACCAGCAGCAGCACCTGGTTGCCCGAGTCGGCGAGCGAGTGCACGCCCTCCGCGAGCATGGAGGAGGAGCCGCTGAAGGCGAAGGCGACGAACTTCGACACCGCGATCGCGAGGTTGGCTCCAAGAGCCGCGACAACGGCCTTCGTGCCTCCGGACGAGCTCATAGGTAGGAATCTCCCGCCTCGTTCTTACCTGAAAGAGCACCACCGTAGTCCACGGACCCGAACCGGGTACTAGGGCACCACCGTGACCGGCCAGCGGCCGGACTTGACCAGGCGGACGCCGACCGAGCCCACCAGGCGGTGGCCCGCCTTCTGGGACGCGCCGATCACCACGGCGTCCGCCTTGAGCTGGTCGGCCAGGTCCACGATGCCCTGGTACGGGTCGCCGGGCGTGGAGTAGAACTCCCAGCGGATGCGCTCGCCCTCGGGAATCCGCTCGACCGCGTCGCGGATCTCGGCGAGCAGGTGCTCGGCGACGTCCTGCTCGGCCTGGATCACGGCCGCGCCGACCTCCGCCCCGCCCACGGCGGTGATCGGCTGCACGTAGGCGAGCGCGAGCTTCGCGCCCTGCCGCCGTGCGAGACCGGACGCGTAGGCGGCGGCCCGCATCGAGGAGTCGGAGCCGTCGATGCCGACGACGATCACCGACGGTCCGTCCGTGCCGAGTTCGAACGTGTCACCCATGTCACCCTCACCCTCCGCCCCACGAGCAGAGCCCGCTCGCGGGCCCTGCTCCGACCGATCCCGACCCTACGCCCAAGATCGAACCGCCGGCGGGCTCGCCGCGCTCACTCCTCGGCGGCGATGCTCTCGTGATGCCGGATGACCTCGGCGATGATGAAGTTCAGGAACTTCTCCGCGAACGCCGGATCGAGCCTCGCCGCCAGGGCCAGGTCGCGCAGCCGGGCGATCTGCTCCCGCTCGCGCCCGGGGTCGGCCGGCGGCAGGCGGTACTCGGCCTTGAGGCGGCCGACCTCCTGCGTGCACTTGAAGCGCTCGGCCAGCATGTGCACGATCGCGGCGTCGATGTTGTCGATGCTGCCGCGCAGGCGCTCAAGCTCCGCCTTCGCGTGCGGGTCGACCTCGGCGTGGCTGTCGGACATGCGCTCCCCTGTCGGCCTGGCTGCTGGTTGCCCGGGCCGGTTCCTCCGGTCGGGCCGGGCGGCCACTCCCTGGCCCCGCCCGGGCCCAAGAATACCGATTCGGCATTTCGCCGAACGGTCATGTAATGTCTTCCACGTCAGCAGGCGCCGCTAGCTCAGTTGGTTAGAGCAGCTGACTCTTAATCAGCGGGTCCGGGGTTCGAGTCCCTGGCGGCGCACAGACAGCTCGAAGGGCTCTCCCGTCCACGGACGGGAGAGCCCTTCGGCGTTCCGGGGCGAGGCGGTAGGGTCGAGCCTGCTCGTCCGACACGATCGAGGAGGTGGGTCCCATCAACGCCAGCAAGGTGTGTGCGCTCCCCTCCCACGGCGGCCGTTAGGCGTACGGCACGGCCCGGGGAGCCCGCTGTCGGTCTTCCCCGAAGGGCTTACGGACTTCTCCATGTCTGACTCTCCTGTCTTCCTCACCTCCACCGCCTTCCCCTCCGTGGTGGAGCGGCTGCGCGCCGCCGGTTGCGTCTTCGCGGAGGACGAGGCGCGGCTGCTGCTGGACGCGGCGGCGTCCCGCGAGGATCTCGACGCGATGGTCGCGCGTCGGGTGGGCGGCCTGCCGCTCGAACACGTACTGGGCTGGGCCCGTTTCTGCGGCCTGCGGATCGCCGTGGATCCCGGCGTCTTCGTCCCGCGTCCGCGCACGGAGTTCCTGGTGCAGCAGGCCGCGGCGCTGGCCCCGCCGGGCGCGGTGGTGGTGGATCTCTGCTGCGGCTCCGGCGCGCTGGGCGTGGCGCTTGCGCGCCGACTCGGCGCGCCGGAACGGCCGGTGGAACTGCACGCGGCGGACATCGACCCCGCGGCGGTCGCCTGCGCCCGCCGCAACGTCGCTCCGCTGGGCGGGCAGGCGTACGAGGGCGACCTCTTCACCGCGTTGCCGCCTGCGGCGTCGCTCCAGGGGCGGATCGACGTACTGCTCGCCAACGTGCCGTATGTCCCGACGGACGACCTCCCGTTGCTTCCGGCGGAGGCCCGCGAGCACGAGGCCCTGGTCGCCTTGGACGGCGGCGCGGACGGCCTGGCCGTTCTCCGGCGGGTGACCGCGGAGGCGGCGACGTGGCTGGCCCCGGGCGGCGCGATGCTTGTCGAAACGAGCGAACACCAGCGGGACGCGGCGCTCGCGGCGTTCGCCTCCGGCGGTTTGGTCGCCGAGCTCGCGACGTCGGACGAGTACTGGTCCACGGTCGTCATCGGCCGCCGCCGGACGGCGTAGCCGTCCTGGGGCGCGAGGAACTGCGCGAGAAACCACCGTGTGCGGATGGCCCTGCTCGACGAGGACCATCCGCACGCCGGTGGCTTGGCGCGCAGTTCCTCGCACCCCCCGGACAGTGCAACCGACCCGTTTGCCGGACAACACCGCGCCACGCGCCGAAGGCGCGCAGTTCCCCGCGCCCCTGGACAGTGCAACCAGCCCGCCTGCAGAGGCAGCGCCGCGGCGGAGGGGTCAGGCGGAGGCTGGGGTGGGTTCGGGGCGGGTGGGGGTGAGGGTGCGGGAGAGGGGGCGGGTGGGGGTGAGGTGCGCGCGGAGGGCGACGAGCCCGGCGAAGCCGAGGGCCGCGCCGAAGGCCGGGACGAGGAAGCCCGCGGTGGGACCGTGGGCGTCGATGAGGCGGCCGGCGATCGTGGAGCCCAGGGCCAGGCCCAGGCCGATCGAGCCGGTCAGCCAGGTGAAGGCCTCGGTCTTCGCGCCGGAGTCGACCAACGTCTCGACCAGCGTGTACGCGGAGATCAGCGTCGGGGCGATGGCCAGGCCGCAGCAGAAGGCCGCCGCTGCCAGCGTGTACAGGTTCGGCATCGCCCACAGCGTGGACGCGCCGACGACCAGTGCCGCGTACGCGGCCAGCAGGCGGAACCGCGGCGAGCGCTTCCACCGGACCGCGCCGAACGCCGTACCGGCGATCACGCTGCCGGCCGCGAACAGGCCGTAGACGACACCGCTCAGACCGGCCTTGCCCGCCGCCTCGCTCGCCGCGGTGATCGAGACCTGGAGCGCGCCGAAGACCGTGCCGACGCCCAGCAGGCCGCCGACCAGCAGCCGGACGCCCGGCTGCGCCAGCGCGGAGCCGCCGTGCGCGGCGGCCGCCGTCCGGACCGGCGGGGCGGTACGGCGCTGGGCCGCGAACGCCAGGCCGCCGAGGACGGTGAGGACCGCCTCCGCGCCCAGGCCGGCCGCCGGGGCGACGGCGGTGCAGAGGGTGGTGGCGAGCACCGGGCCGAGCACGAAGGTCAGCTCGTCCGTCACGGATTCGAAGGCGAAGGCCGAGCTCAGCGCCTCGGGGCGGCCGTCCAGCGCGTGCAGCCAGCGGGCGCGGACCATCGCGCCGATCTGCGGCAGCGACGCGCCGGCCAGGCCGGCCGCGGCGAAGAGCGTCCACACCGGGGCGCCCGCCAGTGCGAGGGCGATGAGGCCGACGACGGAGCCGCCGTGGATCGCGAGGCAGGGCAGCAGCACCGGGGCCTGGCCGACGCGGTCGGCCAGTCGGCCGGTCAGCGGCGCGCCGACGACCTGGGTGATCGAGGCGACCGCGGCGACCGCGCCCGCCGTGGTGTAGGAGTGCGTGGTGTCGAGCACGAGCAGGACGGTGCCCAGCCCGAGCATCGCGTAGGGGAGCCGCGCCACGAAGGCGGGAAGCAGGAAGGTCCAGGCGCCGGGGGTGCGTAGCAGCGCACCGTAGCCGAACGAGCGGGCCATGAGGGGAGGTCTCTCTGCCGCCTGGTAGCGCACAGGGATGTGGGTGGGCCCCGCGCGCCGAGGGTCGTCCTCTGGTGCTGACCGGGGTAGATACCGCGCGCCTCCGCCGGGGAGGGCGGGGGCCGACGGCCGCCGAGCGGTCTAGCCGACTCTGCATCAGGCAGATGTAGCTGGTCTCGGTAGATCTTTGGACATCTTAACGCTAAACGATCCAAGCCCGCCGCCTCTTCCCACGTGAGCCCGGCCACCACACCACCCCCGTCGTCACCGTACGGACGCGAGCGGTTGCGCTGTGCGCACGGCGGGGGAATCGTGGCAGTCGATCCGACCCCCAGATCCGATCCGACCCCGGAGGGCCGCATGCCCGACGTCAGCTCGTTCCCCGACGGCGCGCCCTGCTGGGCCGACCTGAACGCCCCCGATCTCGAATCCTCCCGCCGCTTCTACGGCGCGGTGCTGGGATGGGAGTTCCAGGACAACGGCCCGGAGTACGGGCACTACACGATGTGCCTGTGGAAGGGGAAGCCGGTCGCCGCGCTGATGCCGCCGCCGCCCGGCGCGGAAGGGCTGGCCCCGGCGTGGAACGTCTACCTGAGGACCGGCGACGTCGACGCGACCATCGCCAAGGTCGAGGCGGGCGGCGGCAAGATCGCCATGGGCCCGCACGACGTGCCGGGCGCCGGACGGCTGGCGTTCGCCTTCGACCCGCAGGGCGCCTCCTTCGGGTTGTGGCAGCCGGGCGGGCACGAGGGCGCGCAGCTGTACGGCGAGCCGGGCGCGATGTGCTGGAACGAGGTCTACACGACGGCGGGCGGGGCGGCGGACGCGTTCTACGCCGGGCTCTTCCCCTACCAGCAGCGTCAGATCGGCGGGGGCGGGGACTTCGACTACACCGTGTGGACGCCGGAGGGCGCGGAGCGCGAGGTCTGCGGCAGGCTGCGGTCCACCGACCCGGCCAACGAGCTGGCGGCGGGCGGCGGTTCGCCGTTCTGGGCGGTGTACTTCGCGGTGGCGGACGTCGACGAGACGGCCAAGCAGATCGCCGCGGTCGGCGGCTCGGTGCTGCACGGGCCGTTCGACTCGCCCTACGGGCGACTGTGCGTGGTGCGCGACCCGTCCGGCGCCGCCTTCACGGTGATGACGCTCGCGCGGTGACGACGCCGGCACAGTGACGGCCTGACGCCCACCCGACACCGGGGTGAAGGCGGGAGGTCGACCACACGAAGCGCGGGAACCGGGCACGCCGTGCCCGGTTCCCGCGCTTCGCGGCTCCTACGATGGATGACGACGTGTCAACGGACCATCGATCGGAGGTGCCCTCGTGGCAACCACCCGCACCGCGCGCACGACCTGGGAAGGCAACCTGATGGAGGGCAAGGGCGTCGTCGCCATGCTCTCGTCCGGGATCGGCGAGTACCCGGTGTCCTGGCCTTCCCGGGCCGAGCAGGCCAACGGCAAGACCAGCCCCGAGGAGCTGATCGCCGCGGCCCACAGCAGTTGCTTCTCGATGGCCCTCTCGCACGGTCTGGCCGGGGCCGGCACGCCGCCCACCAAGCTGGAGACGCAGGCCGAGGTCACCTTCCAGCCCGGCACCGGCATCACCGGCATCCACCTCTCCGTGGTCGGCACCGTGCCGGGCCTGGACGAGGCGGGCTTCGTCAAGGCGGCCGAGGACGCGAAGGCCAACTGCCCGGTGAGCCAGGCGCTGACCGGCACGACGATCACGCTCTCCGCCTCCCTGGCGTAACGGCGGACCGCCGGTCCGAAACCCGGCGGGCGTCGCGAGAACGAGTGAAAGGGGGCGCACGCCGCCCGCGTGCAACCCCCACCAGGGAGTGAATCGGCCCCGGATCGCTGGCATGCGCCCGGGGCCGACTCCTAAGATCACTACCGTGCGTAGCGGCCAGCCCGGTCCCCCAGGTCTTCCCGAGGGGGCCAACGCCCTCGACGCCCTCAGTGCCGCAGACCCGGTCGGCACGGTCGGCGTCCCCGGCGAGCCCGGGGAGTCGAGGGAGTCCGGGAGGTCCGGTCCTCACCCCGAGCGCTACGGGGATCCCGAGCCGTCCAGGAGGCCCCTGGAGCCGGGCAACGGCGGCGCCCGCGCGGGAGAGGAGAGCCCGGTCGACCGGCGCCGTCTCGAGGACGCGCTGCGGGCCAGCGAGAACCGCTTCCGGGCGGCCTTCGTCGACGCGGGCATCGGTATGGCCCTGGTCGACCAGGACGATCTGATCATCGAGGCGAACCCGGCCCTGGCCGAGATGCTCGGGCACACCGTCCCCGAGCTGATCCGGCTGCACATCCGCGAGCTGATGGACGTCGAGGAACGGGCCCGGCGCGTCCACCGGCAGCTGGTGCGCGGCGAGCGCGACCGCTTCCGGCTGGAGAAGCGGCTGCGGCACCGCCAAGGGCACGCCGTGTGGACGAACATCACGGTCTCGCTGATCCGCGACTCCTCCGGCGAGCCGCTGTACACCCTCGCCATGGTGGAGGACGTCTCCGACGCCCGCCGCCTGGGCGACCGGCTGCACTACCAGGCCATGCACGACCCGCTGACCCAGCTGCCGAACCGTTCGCTCTTCTTCGAGCGGCTGGCGGGCGCCTTCGCCGAGGCGGACCAGCGGATCGGCCTCTGCTACCTCGACCTCGACGGCTTCCAGGCGATCAACGACACGCTCGGTCACCACGTGGGCGACGAGCTGCTGGTCGCCGTCGCCCGGCGGCTGGAGCAGCGCTTCGCGCCGCGTGGCCATCTGGTCGCCCGGATGGGCGGGGACGAGTTCGCCGTGCTGGTACCGCGCAGCGCCGACGCGAAGGAGTTGACGGCGCTGGCGGCCGAGGTCGTCGAGCTGCTGGGCGCGCCGTACGACCTGAGCGGCCAGCGCGTCGTGGCGACGGCGAGCGTGGGGGTGGTGGAGCGCCCGGTGCCGGGCACGACGCCGACCGAGCTGGTCAAGGACGCGGACGCGACGCTCTGCTGGGCGAAGACCGACGGCCGTTCCCGCTGGGCCTTCTACGATCCCGAGCGGATCGCGCATCAGATGACCCGGCAGGTGCTGGCCACGACGATGCGGCCCGCCCTGGAGCGGGACGAGTTCCTTCTGGAGTACCAGCCGCTGGTCGACCTCGGCGACGGCCGGCTGCGCGGAGTCGAGGCGCTGGTGCGCTGGCGGCATCCGGACTTCGGCCGCCTCGCGCCGGATCGTTTCATCCAGATCGCGGAGGAGACGGGCGCCATCGTCCCGCTGGGACGCTGGGTGCTGGAGACGGCGTGTCGGCAGGCACGGAGCTGGCTCGACCGCTACCCGGACGCACAGCTGTTCGTCAGCGTGAATCTGGCCGCACGTCAGTTCTGGGATTCGGACGTGGTGGCGGATGTGGCGGAGATCCTCGGCAGCACCCGTCTGCCCGCGCGACTGCTCCAGTTGGAGCTGACGGAGAGCGCGGTGATGGGCCCGGCCGGACGCCCGGTCGAGGCGTTGCACGCGCTTGCCGCGATGGGCGTCAGGATCGCCATCGACGACTTCGGCACGGGGTACTCCAACCTCGCCTACCTCAGCCGGCTCCCGGTCCACGTGCTCAAGCTGGCGGGCTCCTTCCTCGAAGGCTTCCGCGAGCCGCGCCCGCAGGCGGGCCCACGGCCGGGCGCCGGGGCAGCCCCGCGAACGCACGCGGGCGGGCCGGCGCCCCGCGCGGCCGCGGACGAGAAGATCGTCGCCGCGCTGGTCGGGCTCTCGCACGTGCTCGGCCTCACGGTGACGGCCGAGGGCGTAGAGAGCGCCGCCCAGGCCGACCGCCTGCGCGACACCGGCTGCGACACCGCCCAGGGCTGGCACTTCGGCCGCGCCGTGGCACCGGAGGAGATCGACAGGATGCTGGGCTCCTGAGCCGCGCGCCGTCGCTCCCGCGAGCGCGACCGAAGACCCGCAGGGCCGGCCGGGTGCGGCGCGCGAACCCGCGTCGCGGCCGGGCGGCGACTCCCCGCTGCCGCGGCGATCGCCTGCCGTCCCCGAAGCTCCTCCAAGCGAACCCAGGCCAGCGCACGAAACCATGGCGCGGACGAGCCGCGATTGCCCACTTCGGACGGATGTCGCCGGCCCTCCCCGAAGCTCCTCCAAGCGGCCCCGCTCCAGCGCACGAAACCATGGCGCAGCCCAGCGGCGACTCCCCATTGCGGGCGGATATCGCCTGCCCTCCCCGAAGCGAACCCGGTCCCGCACGCAAAGCCATGGCGCAGCCCAGCGGCGACTCCCCGCTGCGGGCGCGGATCGCCTGCCCTCCTCGAAGCTCCTCGAAGCGGACCCCGTCCCGCACGGAGCGGCGCAGGCGGCGGCGGTCGCGCCCCTGTCGGCCGCCCTCGCTGCGCGCTCGACCCCCCGCCCGGTCCAAGGCCCCGGCTCCGACCCGGGTGGGCGACGAACGTGCACGTCAGCCCGCCACGCCGCATTTCCCCCGAAGGAGTGAGGCACGCCCACCGTTCAGCGCGCCCTGGATCATGACGGTTCATCAGTCCATAGTCTGAGCGTCATGCCACAGCGTCGCCTGCTCGCCGTCCTGGCCTTCGCCATGACCGCGCTGCTGCTCGCCTTCGCGACCGGAGCCCGGCTGCTCGCGCAGCCGCAGCCGTCGTCGTCCGGGCGCACCCACAGCGGCGACGCGATGCTCTCCGCACCGGCGACGCCCGCCGGGCCCGAGCGGCAGCTCTGGTCGGACCCGACCGTGCTGCCCGCGCACGCGGTCCCCTTCGGGGCGTTCGTCGGCTCCGACTTCGCCGACGACCGGCAGACCAGGCTCTCGATCTGGCTGCACAACGCGGATCTGCAGGTCGGCCACACCTACCTGCCGGGCGGCACCTGGCAGGACATCGAGGGCAGCCCGTCGCTGCTGGGCCCCTGGGCCCAGTGGCGGCTGTCGCGCCCCGACCGGCTCTTCGTGCTGGCCGTGCCGATGCAGCAGCAGAACGAGGACAACCTCAGCGACGACGAGGTGGCCTCGCTGCTCCAGCAGTCCGCGGCCGGGGCCAACGACGCGCACTTCCTGACCCTGGCCCGCCGCCTGGTGGCCCTCGGCGTGCCGGACACGGTGATCACGCTCGGCTGGGAGATGAACGGCGTCACCTACACCAGCCGCTGCGGACCGGACCCCGAGGACTGGCGCACGTACTGGCGGCGCATCGTCCACGTCATGCGCAGCGTCCCCGGCCAGGCGTTCCGCTTCGACTTCACGCCCAACCGCGGCCCGGACGCGCACCCCTGGACGGACTGCTATCCCGGCGACGACGTCACCGACGTCATCGGCACCGACAACTACGACCAGGGCCCGGGCGACACCTTCGCCGACTACGTGACCGAGCAGTACGGGCTGCTGGACCAGGTGCGCTTCGCCGCGCAGCACCACAAGCCGGTCTCCTACCCGGAATGGGGCATGTTCCGGCACGGCGACGACCCGACGTTCATGCGTCAGATGATCAACTGGATCGAGACCCACGACACGCTGTACCAGACCATCACCGACTACTGCCCGCACGGCGTGCTGAACTGCGACGCGAACCCTCAGTCGAGCGAGGTCTACCAGGCGATGATGTCGCAGCAGCCCGCCCCGCTGCCCTCCCCCTCGCCCTCCCTCAGTACGAGCCCCGGCGCGAGTCCCACGGGGAGCGTCTCGCCCAGCCCGACGCCGAGCACCGGCCCGAGTCCGTCGCCGAGCCCCGGCCAGAGCCTGCCACCGTCCCCGAGCCCGAGCCCCGCTCCCTCGCACTCGCCGTCGCTGTCCCCGTCGCCGTCCGGCCCGCCCTCGGCCTCGGCCCCGCCGGCCCACGGCCCGGTGCCGGCCCCCACACCCTCCCCCAGCTGCCACCGCCGCAGGGACGGCAACCCGTGCACCACGCCGGCGCCCCTTCCCGCAGGGCCCGGCGGGCACCCGACCCCGATGCCCGCCGTCACCCGCACCAAGCTGCCGGGCCGCTCCTGACCGTCGGCCCCCGACCGCCTGCTCCGACCGTCGGCTCCCGACCGGCCGCTCCCGGCTACTGGACCACGCGGCCCGTCGGCTCCGCTTCCTCGTCCCGCGTGGCCGCGCCGACCGGGACGTCGGGGTGGCGGAACCAGGAGCCCTGGACCGCCCACTGGATGAGCATCAGCACCAGGCCCAGCGCGATCGCGCCGACGCCGATCACGGTCACGCCGCCGGTCTCGCCGAAGAACGGCAGGTTGACGGTGGTGTTGCCGTAGCTCGGGTCGGCGTAGACGTCGAAGGCGGCGTAGCAGAAGAAGTAGAGCAGCATCAGGCCGCCGAGCAGCGGCAGGAGGCCCTTGAACACGAAGTCCTTGACGCTGCGGGTGAGCACTTTCCTGAAGTACCAGAAGCAGGCGAAGCCGGTGAGCCCGTAGTAGAAGGCGATGCCCAGGCCGACCGATGAGACCGAGTCGGTGAGCACGTTGGTGCTGATCCGGGTCAGCAGCACGTAGAAGGCGATCGAGATGCCGCCCATCGCCACCGTGGACCAGGTCGGCGTCTGGAAGCGCGGGTGCACCCGGCCGAAGTGCGAGGGGATGGCCTTGTGCAGGGCCATCGAGAAGCTGGTGCGTGCGGTCGGCAGGATCGTGGTCTGGGTGGAAGCCGCCGCCGAGGTCAGCACCATGAAAATCAGCAGCTTGGAGAGGAACCACCCGAAGCCGGTGCTTCCGAAGACCGCGTTGCCGAGGCCGGAGAGCACGTCGCCGGAGTTGTCGGGGTTGGCCAGCCCGATGCCCTTCTCGCCGACGCCTGCGAAGCTCTGCGCCGAGGTGGAGACCAGGGCGTAGATCAGCAGCAGCAGGACGGTGGAGATCACCGCCGCGCGGCCCGGGGTTCTGGTCTTGTCGGCGGTCTCCTCGTTGACGGAGACGGCGGTGTCCCAGCCCCAGTAGATGAAGACGGCCGAGAGGATGCCGGCCGTCAGCGCGCTCGCGGAGGCCACGTGGAACGGGTTGAACCAGGCGAGCTGGACGTGGATCGCCGTCGCGGGCGCGTTGCTGCCGTAGGCCTTGACCAGTGCGGTGATCGAGAAGACCGCCAGCATCGCGACCTCCAGGCAGAGCAGCACGCGCTGCAGCGCCGCGGAGATCTCGATGCCGATGTAGCAGATGAACGTCATCACCGCGATCCACACGACGCCGGCGACGGTCGTCCACAGCGTGCTGGCCGCCAGCCCGGGATGACCGATGAGCTGGAAACCGTAGGAGCCGGCGATCTGGGCCAGGTTCGCCATCACGATGATGTCGGCGATGATGATGCCCCAGCCGCCCATCCACCCGGTGCGCGGGCCGAAAGCGCGGGCCGCCCAGGTGAAGGTGGTGCCGCAGTCGGGGTCGACCGCGTTCATCTCCTTGTAGGCGTAGGCGATCAACAGCATCGGGATGAACGCCAGAATGGTGATGATCGGCGCCTGGAGGCCCACTCCCACGACGATCAGGCCGAGTGTCGCCGCCAGGCTGTAGGCGGGCGCGGTGGAGGCGAGACCGATGGCGACGGAGGAGAAGAGGCCGAGCGCGTTGCCCTTCAGCCCCTTCTCTCCGGAGCCTGATCCCGGGGCGACGGTGGACGCGTCGGGCGACTGTGCAGAGGTGCTCATGAGGACCCTCCACGCGGAAGTGGGGCCGAGCCAGCTGATGCGCGGATGTTAGACCCAATCCTCCCCCTTCGCGCACGGACTGCACGTCGAGCGATGCCGTTCGGGGCGGCTTCTTCGGATTCCGTGGCCGGTGCCGGGTATTCCGGCCGATTCCGCAAGCATCTTGCGATAGCTACTGTCCAGTAGACCGATGAGGGAGCGCTTTCTGCGCATCTGCATTGACTTCTTTCGTGCGCCGCCCGACTCTCTCCATCACCCACCACCACCGGACTGTCCCGCCCAGCCCCGCACCCCCGGCCGGCCGCCGCACCGCCCCGCCGGGCACTGAGCGACGACTCCCCGCGCGGGACCGCACCGCCCGGCGCATCTCTGCACCCTTCACCGCCGTTCGTCGGCCTGCCCGCGCCCGGGTGTCACCGGGCCCCGGCCTGTCCGGCGCACGGCCGCGCTCCCACCTGAGCCGACCGGAGGACAGTCATGGACCAGCACGAACGCGCGCGCCTGTCACGCCGCGCCTTTCTCGGCGCGACCGCGGCGGGCGCCGCCCTCGGGATCTCCCCGTGGACGCCCGCCTTCAGGGTCACACCGGCCGAAGCGGCCACCACGGCACCGCCGAACTTCCCCGGCTCCATCTCCGTCTACCAGCAGGCCTTCCGGAACTGGTCCGGCGAGATCGTGCTGGACCCCACCTGGACCTGTGCCCCCAGCAGCCCGAACGACGTGGTCACCCTCGCCAACTGGGCCTACGCCAAAGGCTGGAGACTTCGCCCCAGAGGCATGGGACACGGCTGGTCCCCGCTGCTCGAACCGAGCGGCGCGTCGGGCAACATCGTGCTGGTCGACACCACCCAGCACCTGACCGCCGTCACGGTGAACTCCGGCTCACCGGCGAGCGTGACCGCCCAGTGCGGCATCACCATGCTCAACCTGCTGACCGCGCTGGAGGGTTCGGGCTACGGTCTGACCAACACCCCGGCCCCCGGCGACCTCACGCTGGGCGGCGTGCTGGCCATCGACGGCCACGGCACGTCCGTGCCGGCGCAGGGCGAGTCGCAGGTCGCCGGACACACCTTCGGCTCGGTCAGCAACCTGGTCACCTCGCTGACGGCCGTGGTGTGGGACTCGGGCAGCAGCGCCTACGTGCTGAAGACCTTCCAGCGCAGCGACCCCGACATCGGCGCCTTCCTGGTCAACCTCGGCCGCGCCTTCGTCACCGAGGCCACCCTGCGCGTGGGCGCGAACGTTCGGCTGCGCTGCCAGTCGACGTACACCACCCAGGTCACCGACCTGTTCGCGCCGCCCGCCTCGGCCGGCTCCAACTCCTTCGCCTCACTGGTCAAGCAGAGCGGCCGGGTGGAGACGATCTGGTTCCCCTTCACCACCGTGCCATGGCTGAAGGTCTGGTCGGTCGCGCCGAGCAAGTCGTGGCTGTCGAGGGAGGTGGACAGCCCCTTCAACTACAGCTTCTCGGACTCGGTCAGCAGCCAGGAGTCGCAGTACATCTCCGACATCGTGGCGGGCAACGTCTCGGTGACGCCGACCTTCGAGAACCTGGAGATGAGCATCGTCGGCTCCGGGCTGATCACCACCGGCACCTGGGACATCTGGGGCTGGGCCAAGAACACCCAGCTGTACGTCAAGCCGACCACGCTCCAGGTGACCGCGAACGGCTACGCGATGCTCTGCGCCCGCAGCGACCTGCAGCGCGTGGTGAGCGAGTTCTACTCCTACCTGAGCGGGCAGTTGGCCACGTACAAGGCGGCGGGCCAGTACCCGATGAACGGCCCCTGGGAGGTCCGGGTCACCGGCCTGGACCACGCCGCCGACTGCGGCGTCCCCGGCGCGGTCGAACCACTGCTCAGCGCGATCCGGCCGCGGCCGGACCAGCCGCAGTGGGACACCGCGGTCTGGATGGACCTGCTCACCATTCCCGGCACGCCGCAGTCGCAGAAGTTCTACCGCGAGACCGAGCAGTGGGCGCTGTCCAACTACACCGGCAGCTACGCGGCGGTACGGGCGGAGTGGTCGAAGGGCTGGGCCTACTCCGGCAGCGCTGCCTGGGCCGACCCGACCGTGCTGGGCAGCACCATCCCGGCCTCCTTCCGAGCCGGCCAGCCCGGCACGGCCAACTGGGACACGGCGCTCGCCGTCCTGGACCGCTACGACCCGGGAAGGATCTACTCCAACTCCTTCCTGGATACGCTGCTGCCCTGATCTCCTCTTCCTCAGGGACGGCGGTGCGGGTGACATGCGGGTGAGGCGCGGATGACCGGCGTACGCGTGGACCGCGACGGGGCGGTGTGGACGGTCGTCCTCGCCCGCCCGGAGCGGCGCAACGCCGTGGACGGACCGACGGCCGACGCGCTGTTCCGCGCGTTCGCGGAGTTCGACGCCGACCCGACGGCCGCGGTCGCCGTCCTGTGGGGGGAGGGCGGCACGTTCTGCGCGGGCGCCGACCTGAAGGAGGTCGGCGGTCCGCGCGGCAACGGCCTCACCGTCGAAGGACCGGGCCCGATGGGCCCGAGCCGGATGCGCCTGGGCAAGCCGGTCATCGCGGCGGTCGCCGGCCACGCGGTGGCCGGCGGGCTGGAGTTGGCGATCTGGTGCGACCTGCGGGTGGCCGCGGAGGACGCGGTCTTCGGCGTCTTCTGCCGCCGCTGGGGCGTCCCGCTGATCGACGGCGGCACGGTCCGGCTGCCGCGCCTGATCGGCGCGGGCCGGGCGATGGACCTGATCCTCACCGGCCGCGAGGTCCTCGCGCCGGAGGCGCTGGCGATCGGGCTGGCGGACCGGGTGGTCCCCGCCGGGACGGAACGCGCCGCGGCGGAGGCCCTGGCCCACGAGATCGCCACGCTCCCGCAGGCCTGCCTGCGCAGCGACCGCCTGTCGGCGCGGGAGGCCGAGGGCCTGGAAGAAGAAGCCGCGCTGGCGAACGAGTTCCGCCACGGCCTCACCACGATCGAGGCCGAAGGCCTCCCGGGGGCCCAGGCGTTCCGCGAACGGCAGAGGCCCTAGGCAGCGGGTACGTTGCACTACATCCGGGGGCGCGAGCAACCACCCTCTGCGGATGGCCCTGTTCGGTGAGGACCATCTGCATGGCGGTGGTTTTTCGCGCGGTTCCCCGCGCCCCTGAGATGGCGCACCTCACTCTCAGCAGTGAGATTCCGCATGGCGGTGGCTTTTCGCGCAGTTCCCCGCGCCCCTGGAGGTAGGGCAACTCGCCCTCTGCTGTGGGGTTCCGCCGGGCGCGCCGGAGGCGCGCGGTTCCCCGCGCCCCTGAGGTGGTGCAACTGGCCCGGCACTCGGAGTTCCGCGCCCCCAGGGGGGTGCCACGGCGGGCCCGCATAGAATCTGCGCCGACCGGATTGGCAGGGCTGACGGGGGAGCACGATGCAACCGCTGGAAAATGACGATCCATCATCGATAGGTCCCTACCGGCTCGTCGCCAGACTCGGCGCGGGTGGGATGGGACGGGTGTACCTCGCGCGGAGTGCCGGCGGGCGGACCGTCGCGGTGAAGGTCGTGCGCGCCGAGCTCGCCGACAGCGCCGACTTCCGGGCCAGGTTCCGGCGGGAGGTCGCCGCCGCGCAGGCCGTGGACGCCGCCTACACCGCGCGCGTCGTGGACGCGGACCGGGACTCGGCCACGCCGTGGCTCGCGACCTCCTACGTGCTCGGCCCCTCCCTCAACGAGGCTGTCGCAGCGCACGGTCCACTGCCCGAGCACAGCGTGCGCGCGCTCGGCGCGGTGCTCGCGGAGGCGCTCCGGTCCATTCACGGCGCGGGGCTGATCCACCGGGACCTGAAGCCGTCGAACGTGCTGCTGGCGGCAGACGGGCCGCGCGTCATCGACTTCGGCATCGCCCGCGCGTTGGACGGCGGTGAGCTCACCGGCACCGGTGTGGTCGTCGGCTCGCCCGGCTTCATGTCACCGGAGCAGGCCTCGGGGCGGCCGGTCGGACCCGAGGGCGACGTCTTCTCCCTGGGCTCCGTGCTCGCGTTCGCCGCCACCGGCCACGGCCCGTTCGGGCAGGACTCCGTCGCTTCGCTCCTGTACCGGGTCGTCCACGACACGCCCGATCTCGACGCGGTTCCGCCGGGGCTGCGCGAGGCCGTCGGCGCCTGCCTGGCCAAGGCGCCCGCGGACCGTCCCTCGCCCGAACAACTCCTCACCATGCTCGCGCCCGACGGCGCGGCCGCGCTGCTGCGCGGCTCCTGGCTGCCGGCCGAGGTCGCCTCCGGCATCGCCCAGCACGCCGCCCGCGTCATGGAGCTGGAGACGCCGCTGCCGCGTGAAACGCGTGAACAGCAGGACCAACAGGACCCGCGGCGCCTGCTCGGCGCGGACCCGCGCACCGCGGGCCCGGCGGACCGGCCGGATCACGGCACCTTCGTGCTCGGCGGCACGCCCGACGCCGGCGCCCCGACTCCCCCGGTCCCGCCGACGACCGCGCCCGCGCCCGCGTCCCCGGCTGCCTCGGTGCCCTCGCGGCGCAAGGTCCTGTACGGCGTGGTCGGGGTCGCGGTCCTCGCGGCCGGTGGCACCGCGGCCGCGCTCTCCTCGGGCGGCGGCCGGAAGCCGACCCCCTCCCCGAGCGGCAGCGGCAGCGCCGGCCCGTCCGTGCGTCCCACCACGTTCCCCAGCCGCGCGGCCGGCGTGCCGCCGCAGCCGCTGTGGACCTACCCGGCTAGCCAGAAGATCGAGAGTCCGGCCGTCGCCGTCGGCGGCGTCCTGCTGGTGCCGGACCAGAAGCTGATGGGCCTGGACGCCCGGTCCGGCGCCGTCAAGTGGACCGGACCGCAGATCGCCGCCGGGATCCAGAGCCCGGTCGCCCTGAGCGCCGGACTGGTGGTGACCCTGCCGAACGACGGCGACAAGATGCTGGCCGGCTACGACCCGGCCACCGGCGCACGCCGCTGGACCTTCCCCGAGCCGACGAAGTACGGCTTCGACTCCGTGCTCGGCGCGAACGACGACTACGTCTTCATCATCGGCAGCCAGTACAAGCTCGACGGCAGCGGCAAGCCGATCATCACCTTCGGCGACACCAGCACGGCGGTGGTCATGGCTCTCGACCCCAAGAGCCAGAGCACCGCCCACTGGACCCAGCACCGCAACACCTCGGCCAACTGGGACGTCCAGGGATTCGCCACCTCGAAGTACCTCGTCTACACCAACTCGGCCAACAACGTCGTGGTCAGGGACACCGCGACGGGCAACCAGATCTGGTCCAAGGACTACGGCGACCCCACCTTCACGAGCACCGAGATGCCGCTGCTCGGCGGGGACGCCCTCTACCTGCCGGGGCCTCAGCTGCTCGGCTTCGGCCTGGACAAGGGCGACCAGCGGCTCCAGACGTCCAAGGTGAAGAACGTCGCGTACGAGTTCCTCGCCTACGCGGACGGAGTGGTCTACTCGACCCGCGGCAACGACACCGTGGTCGCCCTGGACGCGCACAACGGCGCGGTCCAGTGGAGCGCGCCGATGGTCGCGCCGCTGACCGGCGGCCCGATGCTGGTGGTCGGCGACACCCTGTTCTGTCCCACGCTGGACGACAGCGGCGACAGCGTCTCCCTCCTGGCCCTGAACCGCCACAACGGGCAGCGGTTGTGGACGTTCCAGGACGGGAGTGGCGACGACTGGTGGCTCTCCACCGACGGCACGGTGCTCTTCGCCGCCCACGGCAGCCGGGTCTACGCCCTGCCGCCGGTCTGAGCCCGGATACCGCGCTCGTCAGCGGGGCTTGAGCGCGGCGAGTTGCTCCGCGAAGGGGACGACGTCGCGGAAGGGATCCGTGCGCCGCGCCTGGGTGGGCTGCCGCAGCAGGACGGCGGCCAGCTCGCCCGCGGCGCGCTCGATGTGCTGCCGCAGGCCGTTCTCGTCCGCGCCGCCCCAGTCCTCGGAGGCGGCGTAGACGGCCGTCGGCACCACGGCCGCGCGCAGGTACGCGAAGAGCGGGCGCAGCGCGTGGTCGAGGGCGAGCGAGTGGCGCGCGGTGCCGCCGGTCGCGCCGAGCAGGGCCGGCCGACCGGCCAGCGCACCCTGCTCCAGCACGTCGAAGAAGGACTTGAACAGCCCGCTGTAGGAGGCGGAGAAGATCGGCGTCACCGCGATCACCGCGTCCGCGCCGGTGACCGCGTCGATGGCCTGGCGCAGTGGCTCGCCGGGGAAGCCGGTGACCAGGTTGTCGGCAATCGGGTGGGCGAGCTCGCGGAGTTCCACGAGCTCGACCACGACGTCGCGTCCCGCGGAGGCGAGTTCGGCGCGGACGGCCTCGGTGAGGCGGTCGGCGAGCAGTCGCGTCGAGGAGGGCTGGCTGAGCCCGGCCGAGACGACGGCCAGCGTGACGGTTTCCATCGTGGTGGTTCTCCTCCGGCTCGGACGGTTCAGACGGTTCGGACGGCGGCGGTGTCGGACTGCGGGGCCTCGTGCGGGGCGGCCTGCGCCACGGCCAGCAGCGAGGCGTGGTTCGGCGCGTCGGGGACGCCGGCCGGGCGGCGCTTGGCGAACTCCTCGCGGAGCACCGGCACGACCTCCTCGCCGAGCAGGTCGATCTGCTCCAGCACGGTCTTCAGCGGCAGTCCGGCGTGGTCGACCAGGAAGAGCTGGCGCTGGTAGTCGCCGGCGTAGTCGCGGAAGGACAGCGTCTTCTCGATGACCTGCTCGGGCGTGCCGACGGTCAGCGGTGTCTGCGCGGTGAAGTCCTCCAGCGAGGGACCGTGCCCGTAGACGGGCGCGTTGTCGAAGTAGGGACGGAACTCGCGCACCGCGTCCTGCGAGGTGCGGCGCATGAAGACCTGCCCGCCGAGTCCGACGATCGCCTGCTCGGGCGTGCCGTGGCCGTAGTGCGCGTAGCGCTCGCGGTAGAGCTCGACCATGCGCCGGGTGTGGTCCTTGGGCCAGAAGATGTTGTTGTGGAAGAAGCCGTCACCGTAGAAGGCGGCCTGCTCGGCGATCTCCGGGGAGCGGATCGAGCCGTGCCAGACGAACGGCGGAACGCCGTCGAGCGGGCGCGGCGTCGAGGTGAAGGACTGCAGCGGGGTGCGGAAGCGTCCCTCCCAGTCGACCACGTCCTCGCGCCAGAGCCGGTGCAGCAGCGCGTAGTTCTCGACGGCCAGCTCGATGCCCTGCCGGATGTCCTTGCCGAACCACGGGTAGACGGGGCCGGTGTTGCCGCGGCCCATCATCACGTCCACGCGGCCCTCTGCGACGTGCTGGAGCATCGCGAAGTCCTCGGCGATCTTCACCGGGTCGTTGGTGGTGATCAGCGTGGTGGAGGTGGAGAGGATGATCCGTTCGGTCCGGGCGGCGATCCAGCCCAGCATGGTCGTCGGCGAGGAGGGCACGAAGGGCGGGTTGTGGTGCTCGCCGGTGGCGAAGACGTCCAGGCCGACCTCCTCCGCCTTCTCCGCGATGGCGAGCATGGCCTTGATGCGCTCGTGCTCGGTCGGGGTCCGGCCGGTGGTGGGGTCGGGCGTGAGGTCTCCGACGGTGAAGATTCCGAACTGCATCGTGCTCACCTGTCTTCTCGCGATCCTTATTGTTGAATATTCAACCATGCCTCACAACGGTCACGCGACCGCTCGCATTCCCGCCCGTTCGGCCGGGTGTGACAGCGCTACTGTTAAGGCCGACGGTTTCGGCGAGGCATGCACGGGTCAAGGGGAGGCGCGTTGACGGTCGACGAGTTGGCGGCGCGCGCCGGGATCACCGTTCGCACGCTCCGCTTCTACGCGGCGAAAGGCCTGCTCCCACCGCCCGAGATCGGCCCGCGCAGGGTCGGCCGCTACGGCCCCGAGCACCTGGGCCGCCTGGAACTGATCGAGGAGTTGCAGCGCCAGGGCCTGACCCTGGCCGCGATCGAGCGCTACCTCGCCCAGCTCCCCGAGGACGTCGGCTCGCTGGACCTGGCGGTCCACCGGGCGCTGGTCGCCTCCTGGCAGCCCGAGGCGGCGGAACGCGTCAGCCGCGAACAGCTGGAGCGCCGCGCGGGCCGCGCGCTCAGCGACGCCGACCTGGACCGGCTGGCCGCGATGGGCGCGATCATCCCCCAGCCGGGCGCGGCGTCCGACGCGGCGTCCGCGCCGGACGGCGCCGAGTGCTTCTCCGTCGACCCCGGCCTGCTGCCGCTCGGGGTCAGGGTGCTGGACGTCCCGATCCCGCTGGAAACCCTCGTCGCGGCCCGCGCCGTCGTCCGCCTCCACAGCCGCGCGACGGCGCACGACCTGCACCGCCTCTTCCGCGACACGGTCTGGCGCCCGTTCCGCGCGTCGGACCCGAGCCCGGAGGGCCTGGAGCGGATGAAGGAACTGGCCACCCACATCGAGCCGATGGTCGTCCAGGCCCTGGTCACCGCGTTCCAGCGCTCCCTCGCCGAGGAACTCGCCGAAGCACCCCCGCAGTAGGCCTCCGGCCCGAAAGGGTCACCCCCCGACGGCGAGCGAGTTGCACCCTCCAGGGGCGCGGGGCTCTGCCGATCTGCGCCTCCGGCGCGCGGGCGCGACAAGCCACCGACAAGCGGATGGTCCTCACCGAACAGGGCCATCCGCACGCGGGTGGTTGCTCGCGCAGTTCCCCGCGCCCCTGGAGGGTGCAACTGACCCGCCGCCGCCAAGTGCGCCTACGCGCCCTCGGGGGTGGCGTGCCAGGCGTAGAGGGCGCGGACGACGGCGAAGAGGCGGCCATCCTTCCAGGCGACGCCGATCACGCCGTCGGAGAAGCGCTCGCCCCGGATGACGGCAGTCGCCGTGCGGACCGCGTCCGCCGCGGAGAGGCCGCCTTCCGACGTCAGCGGCGGCAACGTGTGGTCGACCCAGTGGAACACCGGGGTGACCGCGCCGACCGTGGCCAGCGCCGTCGTCACCGCGGTCACCCGCGAGCCGTAGACGGGGTGGCCCCCTTCCCACTCCGCGTCGCCCGGCAGTACGCGCCAGCCGCCCGCGAAGTCTCCCAGCCGTTCCCACGCGGCCGACGCCGCGGCCGAGTCGCGGTCGAGGCCGGCCAGCAGCGCCGCGTCGTCCGGATCGCCGTCGGCCCCGCCGCCCGCCGGAGGCTCGAAGCGGCGCTCCGGATGGATCAGCCGGGCGGTCAGCTCGTACTTGGCCGTCAGCCTGGCCCGCAGCGCGGCGTCGGGGAGGAGCGCGAGGCGGTCCGGCGCGGAGTTGCTGGCGAGGTCCGCGTCCTTGACGGTGACCGCGCCCGGCGTGGCCAGGACCCTGGCCGCGTAGTCCACGAGCGACTCATCGGCGCGTTTCGTCAGCGCCAGCACGATGTCCTTGGTCCGCTGCGGCAGCGCCGCCGCGTCGAGCCACTCGACGCTGAGCACGTCGTCCTCGACGGCGTCGTGCAACCACCCCGCCGCGACCTGTGCCGTGTCCCCGCCGAGACGCGCGGCGCCCTCCGCGACCGCCGCCAGGTGCTCGGCGTAGGGCCGGCCGGCCTTGTCGACCTGACCTGCGTGGGCCGCGCGGGCGATGGCCTCGACCTCGTCGAGCGTCAGCAGCGCCGAACCGGAACCGTCTCCTGGGGAAGTCCCCGCCATCTGGTACGTCCTCTTCGCCGGGGTGGAACGATCGTCCACCCCAGTGTCGCGCGCGAATCCCTGGACACGCGCCGCCTCACCGTGGACAGTGGTCGCGCCCGAAGTCAGTTCATCAGAGAATCGGCCACCATGAGTGCAACGGTCTCCCTCCACGCCCATGCCCCCGTCTCGGCCGAGCTGCTGCCGATAGCCGACGGAGTCCACGTCTGGAGGCCACGGCCCGGCGTCGGCTGGGGGCTGGCCAACTGCGGACTGCTGGTCTCGGGCGCCACCGCCGCGTGGATCGACTCGCCCTACGACCGCACCCTCGCCGACGAGTTCCTGGCCCGCTGCCGGCCGCTGCTCGCGGAGGGGGCGGAGGTGGACTGGCTCTTCGTCACCCACGGCAACGGCGACCACCTGTGGGGCTGGCAGGCGGTGCCGGACGCCCGCGTCGTCTACACCCGGGCCACCGCCGGTCACATCGCCCACGAACCTGACCCCTGCGACCTGCACGGACTGGTCCACAACGCCGACACCGACACCGTCGTCGGCTGGTACCTGAACCGTCACTTCGGCCGCTACCGCTGGCCGGAGACGGAGCTGCCGCAGCCCGCCCTGACCTTCTCGGGCGAGGTCGAGATCGCCGTCGGCGACATCCCGGTCGAGCTCACCCAGCTCGCGCCCGCGCACACCCGCGGCGACCTGATCGCCTATCTGCCGCGCCAGCAGGTCTGCTTCGCGGGCGACATCGTCTTCGCCGCGACCGCCGACGAACCCGGGGACCACCCGGTGCACTGGGCCGGGCCGCTCGAGAACGTGATCGCCGGCTGCGACCGGGTCCTGGCGACCGGCGCGACGACGATCGTGCCGGGTCACGGCCCGGTCCTGGACCGCGACGGCGTCCTCGCCCACCGGGACTACCTCTGCTACCTGGCGGAGAGCGTGCAGCGCCTGCACGCGGCCGGGGTCCCCGCCGCCGACGCCGCCCGCCGCCTCGTCGCCGAGGCCCGCTACCCGGACCTCCACCTGCCCGAGCGCCTCGCGATCACCGTCGCCCTGCAGTACCGCCACCTCGACGCCGCCCCCGAGGCGCCGATGCTGCTGCAGATGCAGGCCCTGGCCCAGCTCGCCTGGGAGATCGAGCACCCGGGCACTCCCCTCCCCTCCCCCCGCCCGGCCCCGACGACGGACTGAGCGCCGCCCGCACCGGGCGTCGGGCCTCGAAGGGTTTCACCCGGCTGACACCGGTCTCGCAGAGGTTCTACGCCTCGTCCGCGGACCTGCCACCGCGCGCAGCGAGAGCGTCGGCGACGCGGAGGAGGGTGGGACGGCCCTCGATCTGGTCGGCCCAGTCTGCGGGGAGGGAGGACTCCCCGTAGGCCGCGCCGAGGAGGTTGCCGCAGACGGCGCCGGTGGAGTCGCTGTCGCCGGAGTGGGTGACCGAGAGGGTCAGCGCGCGGCGGGTGTCGCCACCGGAGACGAGCAGGCAGTACACGGCGATGGCCAGGCACTCCTCCGCGATCCAGCCGAGGCCGACCCGCTCCACGGTGTCGAAGCCGGCCTGCGCCTCCGCCGCCAGGCGGACCGCGCGGTCCAGCGCGGCCACGGTCTCCTCGCTCGCGGCGTGGGCCGCCGTCTGCGCGAGGGTCCCGGCGACGGCCGCGTCGGGGCCGCGCCGGCCACCAACCGGTCCACCAGTGCGGCGAAGGCGCCGGCCGCCAGGTAGCCGGTCGGATGGCCGTGGGTCAGCTGCGCGCAATCGGAAGCGAGCCGAAAGGCCTGCTCGGACCCCAGCCCGAGCAGTCCGAAGGGCGCGGAGCGCATGACCGTGCCGCACCCCTTGGAGTCACGGTTCACCGGCCCGTGCCGCCCGTCGGCCACCGGAACGCCCGACGGGAGCCGCGGATGGTCCGACAGACCGGACATGCACGCGTTCCCCGGCGCGCGGGAGGCGTAGAGCCAGGCCTCGGCCGCGAGGCCGAGGTGCCCCTCGCCCTGCGGTCCGGCCAGGCGCTGCGTGCGCAGCCAGCGGAGGTACGCCGCGTGCACGGAGCCGAGCACCGCCTCGGGCGTGCCCTCCCTCGGCGTGCCCGCCCCCGCGAGCAGCAGGCCTTCCGCCGTGAAGAGGGTCATCTGGGTGTCATCGGTGACCTCGGCGAGCTTCCCGCGCGGCCGCCGTAGGGAGGTGACCCCCTGCGAGCCGAAGCCGTCCAGGATCCGCTCCAGATGCTGGAACTCGACCGGCCACCCCAGCGCGTCACCGATCGCACCCCCGACCAGACACCCGCGCACCCGGTCCCGCCGCTCCAGCTCCGCCGCCGTCTCCGTCCTCGTCTCCGTCGTCATCACCCCTCCGTCCGCGCAGGCGGCACGCCCGCTCCTGGCGACCGTAGTCGACACCGCACCCGGCCGTCGCGCGGGTTGTCGGGGTGGTTAATGGACCGTTAGATGTCCGCCGCCAGCTCGGCGCGCAGCTGGGACGACTACGTACGACAAGCACCTTTGACGATCAACATGGCTTTCCCACCAGGCAGTTGCCGCCCCGGTTCAACGTCGCCGACCGCGGCGCCTTCACCCGCGTGGCCGCCCCGAACGCCGCCGGTCGGGGCAACGGGTGGGTCTTCCGCGCGACGTTCGTGCACGGTTACCGCCCCGCCGCAGCTGACCCGCGCGGCGGTACCCCTATCGTGGACCTCCACCGTCACCGTCCACCGACCACTGCCCTCCGTCCACCGACTCAGCCGGGGAACCCACTGCACATGACCGCCACCTCCACCTCCGTCAAGTCCAGCACCACCATTCCCTCGCCGCTCCTGCCGTCCGATGTCCGGGAAGACCTGTGCCGGTACGCGGAGGCGGGCGGCTTCACCCTCCGGACCGGGACGAACCCCTGGTTCGCCGCCCTGGACTCGGTCGCCGACGTGGAGGAGGCCCGCGCCGCCTCCACCGTCCTGGCCGAGCTCCGGGGCCGTGACCTGCCGCTTCTCCAGCAGGCCGCCGAGCAGCTGAGCGCCGTGTCCGGCTTCGACGCGCCGACCACGGTCGCCGAGACGGCCGCCCTGGTCGCCCTCGTACTGCGCGTGCGCGGCACGCTCGCCGTACTGCACGCCCCGGTCTACGAGGGCGCGCCCGACGCGCTCGACGCGATGATCGCCGCGACGGCGAGCAGCGCGTGGCGCTCGCAGAACGGGGTGAAGCAGTCCTGGCTGCAGCGCCGGGCGCTCACCCGCCAGGCCCGCGTGCTCGCCGTGACCCGCCGAACCCGCCGCGACGCGCTGCACGGCGCGCTGGCGGCGGCCGCGTCCGAGCGCGCGGACTGGGCCACGCTCGCCGCCGACGGAGGCCGTCCGGCCCTCCCCTCCGGCCTGGAGCTCCCCGAGGGCGCCGGTCAGGCGGCCGAGAGCGCGGTTCCCGGTCTGCGCCTGCTCGCAGACCTGATCCGGCCGGAGCACGCCCTGGAGGACCTGCCCCTGGCCGACCTGACGACCCTCCTCGACCAGCTCGCCGCCGACGAGGGCACGCTGTACCGCCTGCCGCGCCTGCGGGCCCTCCGCGACGGCCTGCTCGCCCACGACCTGGACGCACTCCTCGCCGAGCTCACCGCCCAGGAGGCGGGCGTCACCGAAACCACCGCGCTCCTGGCCCGCGCCACCGTCCCCCAGCCCTCCTCCGAACCCCAGCCCACGACCCCCGCGCCGACCGAGCCGGAGTCGGAGTCGGCGGCCGTGGCGGAGGCTGAGATCGAGGCCGTGGCGGAGTCTGCGGCCGTGGCCGAGGCTGAGGTCATCGCCGAGGCCGAGGTTGAAGCTGAGGCCCTGATCGAGGCCACGCCGGAGGCCGAGACCCCGGCGGAGCCCGAAGCAGAGATCACGGTCGAGTCGGAGGCCGAGGTTGAGGTCGAGGCCGAGGTTGAGGCCGCGGCCGAGACCACGCCGGAGGCCGAGGTCGAAGCTGACGCCGCGGCTGAGCCGGCAGCCGGGGTTGAGACCCCGGCCGAGCCTGAGGCAGACCCCGTTGCCGAGGCCCTGATCGAGGCCACGCCGGAGGCAGAGACCCCGGCGGAGTCGGAGGCGGCGTCCGCCGCGGTCGACGCCGAGCCTCAGGCCGAGGCCGGGCCCGCCGAGGCGGCGCCGGCCGCGCGCGCGGCTCGTCGGCCGCGGAAGCCGGCGTTCACGCCGGGGCAGCCGGTCACCGCGTACTCCGCGGAGCAGCTGGAAGCCGTCGTGCGGTGGATCGACAGCGACTCCGTGGAGCGCACGAACGAGGAGCTGCTGCGCGCCGCCATGAAGGAGTTCGGGTTCTCCCGCCTCGGGCCCCGTATCAAGGAGGCGCTCGGCGCGGCCGTCGCCGCCGTCCGGGACTGACCCCTCAGACGTCCCGCCCGCACACGCGACTCAGGTCCGTGCGGGCGGGACGTCTGCTGTCCGCAGGCAGCCCGGCATCTGCTACGACCGGACGGTCAGCCCGAAGCGGAGCCGATCGACCGTGCGCGCGTCGAGCGCCTCGCCCGCCTGCTCCAGAAGCGCCGTCAGCACGTCACGCCGGCCGTCGGCCAGAGGTCGGTAGGACGCCGTTGCCGAGTACGCGCAGACCAGGGTGGACCGGCGCGCGTCGCGGGCGATCACCGGGTCCGGGTCGTGCAGCAGTCGCAGGTTCGCCTCCAGCCGGTTCCATCCGCCCGCGGCTCGTGCCAGCCGCGCCGCATGCCGGCGCAGCGTGCTCGGCCGTCCGGGAGCCAGCCAGCCGTCGAGTCGGTCCCGCGTGAGCATCGCGGCGTCCGGCTCCAGCAGTCGCGCGGCGGTGCGCAGCACGGAGGGCGCGGGGTCCTCGTCCAGGACGGCCGCGAGCACCTCTGGGGTCACTGCCGACGGTTTCCTCGTGCCGAGGGCGTGCAGGGCGGCAGCGCGCACCTTGGACCGCGGGTGCGTCGCCTGCGCACGCAGCAGCGCGGTGTCGGCCGCGTACCCGGCGGCGTCGTCGCTCTCGCCGCACTCGGCCAGCCCGCTGACCGCACCCGGGGTGATCTCCCGGGCCGGACGGGCGAGGAGCGCCCGGCAGAAGCCCGCCGGATCCTCACCGCAGCTGCGCAGCACCCAGCGGGCGACCTGGCGCACGGACGCGGACCGGTCCGCGGTGAACGGCCGGGCCAGGTCCGGCCGTTGGGCGCGCCGGAGCACGGTGACGACGGCGGCCCGCACGGTCGGCAGCCTCGCACCGAGCAGTCGCCCGACGAGTTCCACGCCGGGGGCGTCGAGCCGGGAGTCCTCGCCGGCCGGAACCGCGAGGGCCAGCAGGGTCTCGGCGGCGTGCTGCGCCACCAGTGGGTCCGAGTCGCCGACGGCGAGCGCGGACAGGCGCGCGGCGTCCAGGCGCCCCGCCGCAGCCGCCTGCGCCAGTGCACGCCGACGCACCCGGTGGTCAGGGAAGGCGAAGAGGTGGTCCCATACGGTCGGTGACGCGTCGGCGAGCCGCACGGCCACGATCTCGACGGCCTCGGCGCCTCGCTCACGGCCCTCACAGGCCCAGGCGGAGGCCGCCGCCCAGGCCAGCCCGGCGTCATCGGCTGCGGCAACCATCTGCGCGAACGCCGCCCGTGCGGCGGCACGGATCGGCTCGACCCAGTCCGCGCAGCGCACGGCCAGCAACGCAGCCACCCCGCGCCGCCCTGCGGCAAGCGGAACGGCGCCCGGCGCGAGCGCGGCTTCCCGAACGCGTCCGTCGCCGGCGCAGACGGACAGTGCCCACTGCCAGAAGTCGGGCAACTCGCGGCGGGCTGCCGGCCACCCGTAGAGGCACCGGGTGCGCTCATCGAAGGCGCTCCACCAGGCGGTCCCGACGGCGCCTTCCTCGCCGCTGTCGGCGAACCGCTCCAGAGCTCGCGTCAGGACAGCGGTGTCCGCCTGGGCGCTCCACAGGTGAGCGATCGCGGCCAACACCTCCGCGCGCGGCGTCATCGACCTGTCACTGCTCTCGGCTGTCATCGGCACCCCCGGATCCCCGGCAACCCACTCGCCGACCCTCGGCGACCCGCACCGTAACCGTGGGCCGTGCTCATCGGCCAACGTTTTCCGCCCCGGCAGCGGCGCCGATCCGTGCGCCTCAGACCCGCGCCGCGTCCAGCCGCGCCGCGAGGTCGAGCAGCTCCGGCAGCCGCAGGGTCCGCCCGCCCGAGCCGGGCAGCGGGACGTGCAGTGGCCCGGTCCACCCGACCGGGATCGCGTCCAGCCCGTAGCGGGCGCCCGCCAGGCCGCCCGTGACGGCGGCGACCGTGTCGGTGTCGCCGCCCAGGTCCACGGCGGCACGGATCGCCCGCTCGAAGGAGTCCGTCGTACGCAGCGCCCACACGGCGGAGCCGAGGCAGGGCCACACCGCGCCGTTGAACTCGGTGGCCTGGTCGGGATGCCAGTCGGGGGCCAGGACGACGGCGTAGCGGGCGCGCTGTTCGGGGGCGGTCCGGTCGAGCGCGGCCGGAAGGGCTGCGAGGGGGTCGCCGCCGTCCAGGGCGACTCTGATCAACTCGTGGTAGATCGCGGTGCCCTCCCAGGCCGCCGCGTCGCCGTGCGTGAGCGCCGCGATGCGGCGGGCCGCGTCCATCGTCAACTGCTGTCCGGCGCGGGCGAAGTAGACGGCGGAGGTGGCGGCCCGCATCAACGACCCGTTGCCCGCGGCACGGTGGGTGGTCTGGAAGTGGATGACCGCGGCCAGGTCCCAGGGCAGGCCGTTGCCGAGCACGTCCTCGGTCTGCAGGCCGATGTCCTTCGGGTCGTCGGCCGCCCAGCGCTGGAAGCGGGCGAAGATGTCGGGAAGCTCCAGTCCGCGCTCCAGCAGCGATTCGGCGAGGTGGACCGCCATCTGCGTGTCGTCGGTGGCCTCGCCGGGATCCCAGCCACCGCCGCCGCACATCTCCCGCGCGCGGGTGTCGTCGGCGCTCGTCCCGGGGAATCGGGCCGAGAACGTCCCCTCCCGGCTGAACTCGAACGGCGCCCCCAGCGCGTCCCCCACGGCCGATCCGACCACTGCTCCCGCGACCCGCGCCCCACGATCCATCCCCGCAGGCTACCGACACCGCTACAGTCGGCGACCGTGACTCACTCCTCCGCCCCGCCCCACGTCGGCCGCGCGACGATGGCCGACATCTTCGGCGAGGACGACCTCGAGACGGTTCCGCCGGACGTGGCGGCGGGGATCCCGCACGCGGCCACCCGCACCTTCCTCGTCGAGGTCGGGCTGCCGGACCAGGCGGACACGCAGGGCTGGTTCCACCGTGTGCTGGATCTGTCGGAGGAGGTCGGCGATCGCGGCCCCGACCAGTGGATCTCCCTCGGAGAGATCCCCTACGACTGCGTCGACGTGGACGCGTCGACCGGTGTCGTCCACGCCACCCCGGCCGACGGCGGCGAGCCCTATCCGCTCAACTCCGGTCTGGGGGCCTTCGCCTACCTGCTCTGCGTGGCCGAGGCCGAGCTTCCCTTCTACAGCGGCACCGCGGAGCAGACCCTGGCCGACGGGACGGTCCGCGCCCAGGTCGAGGCCCGCCTCGAAAGGCTCTACGGAATGCCGCGCGAGCAGATGGGCCCCACCCCCGAGGCCCGCCTCCGCGCCGCGATCGAACGCGTCGATCCGTTGGCCCTGGCCCGTCCCGACTCGACCTGGCAGATGGTGCTGCGCTACGTCACCGAGGGCATGGACTGAGCCTCACTCGGAGGCCTCGCCCCCACGGCGTTCACTGCTACGTCCGCTCGGCATCCGACGGACGCTGGTACGCCGGACACCTCGTGGAGGGCACAGGGGAGGTCGTCCTCCGGGAGCGGCTCGGCACCGACCTCGCCGAGGCGCTGCGGCGCGTCTGATCCGCACCCCTCTCTCCGGCAGGACCGGGGCGGCCCCCGGCCGGGGCCGGGGGCGGGCACCGGCCCGTTCAGGGCCTGCGGCCTCAGGCCGGGATCGTGAGGACGGTCTTGCCGCGGGCGCCGCCGCGCTCGACCTTCTGCAGGGCGTCCGCCGCCTGGGCGAGCGGGAAGGTGGTGTCCAGGAGCGGCTGGAGTTCGCCGGAGGCGACGAGCTCGGCGAGGCGGGTGAGCTGCTCGCCGTGCGGGCGCATCATGAACGCGCGGGCGTCGACGTTCCATTCGGCCTTCTTGGCCTCGGCGTCGGCGATCGGGACGATCGAGACCAGCGTGCCGCCCGGCTTGAGGACGCGGAAGGAGCGGTCCTGGGTCGCGCCGCCGATGGTGTCGAGGACGACGTCGACGTCGGAGACGACCTCGTCGAACTGCTCGGCGCGGTAGTCGACGACCCGGTCGGCGCCCAGCTTGCGGACGAGTTCGACACTGTCGGCGCTCGCGGTGGCCACGACCTCGGCGCCCAGGTGCTTGGCGAGCTGGACGGCGACCGAGCCGACGCCGCCCGCGCCGCCGTGGATCAGCACACGGGTGCCCGGTCCGACCTGGGACTGCTCGGTGAGCGCCTGCCAGGCGGTGAGGCCGACCAGCGGCAGCGAGGCGGCCTCCACGAAGGACAGTGCCTCCGGCTTCACCGCGACCAGGGACCGGTCCACCGCCACGTACTCGGCGAAGGCCCCGCCGACCCGCGGGTCGACCCGGGCGAAGACCTCGTCACCGGCGGCCAGGTCGGTGACCTCGGCGCCCACCGCGGCGACCACGCCCGCCACCTCGCTGCCGATGGCCAGCGGCTGCGCGAGCTCCCCGCCGCGCAGGAAGCCCTTGACGATCAGGTGGTCCACCGGGTTGACGCCGGCCGCGCGGGCCTCGATCAGCACGTCGCGCGGGCCGACGGCCGGGGTGGGCGTCTCGGTGACCGTGACGACGTCGCCGACCTGGCCGTACTGGTGGATGACCGCTGCCTTCATGGTGGAGCTCCTTGATCGTGTCGGTGCTGTGCTGCCTTGGTCCTGGTCCCGATCCGGACGGCGCTGCTCGGCGCATCGCCCCAGCAGTTCAGGACCGCTCGTTCCAGAACCATACGCATTCTGGAACGAACGGTCAAATAAATGCTGCTTTCGCCCGCGCGGTTCGCTACCGTGGATGCATGGCCAGACCACGCACGTTCGACGAAGACGCGATCCTCGACCGCGCGATGCTGCTGTTCTGGCGCAAGGGCTACGAGGCCACCGCCATGAGCGACCTCGTCGAGGAGCTGGGTCTGGGCCGCGGCTCGATCTACGCGGCGTTCGGCGACAAGCACCAGCTGTTCGTGCGGGCGCTGACCCGCTACCTGGACTTCCAGAACAACCTGCTCACCACCGCGCTCGACGCCGAGGGACCGGCCGTCGCGCAGCTGCGCGACGTCCTCGGACGGCTGCTCGCCGCGGACACCACCTGCACCAACGCGGGGTGCTTCAGCGTCAACAGCATCGCCGAGCTCCTCCCCCACGACGAGGACGTCGCCCGGCTCGCCCAGCGGAGCCTGCGGATCGCCGAGGAGGCCTTCACCCGGCAGCTGGAACGGGCCGCCAGGGACGGCGAGCTCTCCCCCGCCATCACGCCGGCCGAGGGCGCGCGTCTCCTGATCACCCTGGTCCAGGGCGCGCAGATCGTCCGCAAGGTCGACCCGGACCCGGCACGGGCCGTCGCCCTCCTGGACTCCGCCTTCACGCTGCTGACCGGGCAGCCCGCGGCCCTCGCCCCGGTCCCGTCCTGACGCCATCCTGATCGAGGACGACGGTCAGGGGCCGGTCCGCGAAGGACCGGCCCCTGACGTGCACCATCAGCTCGACGGGCCGAGGGAGAGCGACGAACCGCTCACCCTCACCGCGACCGGGTGACCGGAGACCGGGATCTGGCAGCCGTACGTCTCGCTGCAGGCGGCATAGCTGACCAGCACCGTGGCCGCCACGCCGTCGGCACTGCGCCGGATCGGCAGCGTCGCCGTCAGCGGCGCGTCCGGATACACCTCCAACGGCTCGGCGACGCCCTGGAGGGTCAGCGGGTGCAGCGGCGCGGTGGTGGTCAGGCGGCCCGTCGAGGCCACCGCTCCCCGTACGACCGCCGCGGTGGGCCTGCCCACGCCGTCCACGCCGTCGGCCGGGAGGGTCACGCTGTAGAGGTGGTACGTCGGCCGCAACGGCGTGAAGCGCAGCGCGAGCGTGCCGCTCCGGCCGTTCCACGCCGCGACCGTCAGCGTCACGTCCATCCCACCGGCGCTGAAGCGCGCAGACGAGGAGGATGCGGGGGCAGAGGAGGAAGACGACGACACGGGCCGGTCCGGCTGCGCCGCCGTGCCGACGCCGCCCGCACAACCCGTCAGCGCGAGGGCCGCGGTGGCGACGACGGCCGCCGCGGCCCGCCCTCCCGTGGTCACTTCGCCCACTGCGTCAGCCAGTTGAGGAAGCCACTCTTGTTGAGCTGCGGGTGCCCGGTCTTGTTGGTGTCCACCTTTATCGTTCCGGACGGGCTGACCACGAGCAGGACCGGCAGCCCGTAGCTGCCGCTGTTGTCGTACTTCTGCAGCAGGGACATGTTGCTGTCGATGTCGATCTCGACGAGGTGGTAGTGGGCGTTGATCTCGGCCTTGATGGAAGGGTCCGAGTAGAGCGCGTGCACCGTACGGCAGGCGAAACAGGTGGTGGAGCCGAAGTCGAGCAGGACGTTCCTGCCGTCCGCGCGCGCCTGCTGGAACGCCGCCTTGACCGCCTGCGGCGCGTCGGCCGACACGGGGACGGTGGCACCGGAACCCGATCCCTTGCTGCTGGAGCCGCCGGAGGTGTGCGCCTTCGCCTTGGCCTTGGCCGGCTTGACGCCGGCGGCGGCCTTGGAGCTGGTGGCGGTGGTCGGGGTGGGCGTCACCGCGGCGGCGCTGGGCGAGGACGCCTCGGCCGTGGGTGAGACCGCGGCGACCGCGCCGACCGCCGGAGTCGTGGGTCCTTCGGCGGCCGGGCTGGTCGGGCCGCAGCCCGAGAGGGTCACGGTGGCGGCCGCGGTCATCGCCGCTGCCCAGAGCAGCAGCGGACGCCCCTGCGGGAGACGGCCGGCGGTCTCGAAGTTCCTGCGAAGTGTCATGACGCCTCGTCAATCGTGTGATTCGGTGAGGGAGGGGAAGGGAGGAAAATCGGGAAGGCAGGAGAGAAGGGGCGGATCAGACGTCGGAGGAGAACCCCGACGTCCACACCTGGAGTTGGTAGACCAGGTGCGCCCACGCGCCCGTGGCCAGCAGGAGGCCGACGAGCACGAGCATGCCGCCGCCGAGGCGCATCACCAGCGGGTAGTGGCGCTTGACCCAGGCGAACGCGCCCAGCATCCGGCGGAAGGCGAGCGCCACCACGAGGAACGGCACGCCCAACCCCAGGCAGTAGCAGACCGTCAGCAGCGCCCCGCGTCCTGCGCTGGCCTCCTGGCTGGCGAGGAAGTTCACCGAGGCCAGGGTGGGCCCGATGCACGGGGTCCAACCGACGCCGAAAACGGCGCCGAGCAGCGGCGCGCCCAGTAGTCCGACGGCGGGCTTGCGGTGGCTGCGCAGTTCACGGCTGGTGAAGCCGGGCAGGAAGCCCATGAAGGCGAGCCCGAGCAGCACCGTCAGCACGCCGGTCGCGATGTCGATGACGCGCTGGTGGGCGAGCAGCCGTTCGCCGAAGTAGCCGAAGAGCGCGCCCTCCGAGGCGAAGACCGCCGTGAAGCCCAGCACGAACAGCGAGGCGCCCGCGAGCAGCCGTCCGCGCCGGCGGCCCTCGGCCGCGGCCAGGTCGACCGCGGAGAAGCCGGTGACATAGGAGAGATAGCCGGGGACCAGCGGCAGCACACAGGGAGAGAAGAAGGAGACGAGCCCGCCGAGCAGGGCCACCGGCACCGCCAGGATCAGCGCGCCGTTCTGTACGGTGCCGTTCATGCCGCCTCCTCCACGACCGGTGCCAGCAGGGCCTCCAACTGGGCTGCGGTCAGGGGCTGCAGAGCTCGGACGGCGATCCGGCCGCGCCGGTCGAGGATCAGCGTGGAGGGGATGGTCTGGGGGTTGACCGTCCCCGGCGGCAGGCTCAACAGGAGCGAGCCGTCGGGGTCGTAGAGGTCGGGGTAGCTGAGTCCGGCCGTCCGCACGAAGGCACGGGCGGGGGCCGGGTCCAGGTCGCGGGTGTCCAGGCCCAGGAACTGGACGCCCTCGGTGCGATCCGCCTCGAAGACCCTCTCCAGGCCCTTGGCCTCGGCCCGGCACGGACCGCACCAGGATCCCCAGACGTTGAGGACCACCACCTTGCCCCGGTACGACGCCAGGCTCACCGCCCGTCCGTCGAGTCCCCGGCCGGCGAGCCCCAGCGGGGCGCTGCGGTCCGCGACGGCGACGGTGCTCGTCGCCGCGGTCCCGGTCGTGCCGACGCCGCTTCGACCGGAACCGGCGGAGCCTGACGCTCCGTCGGCCGGGGAGGACTGGGAGCAGGCGCTGAGGAGCAGCGTGAGCATGGCTGCGACGCCCGGGAGCAGGTGAGGACGGCGTTTCATGCAGCCGAGTCTCACAGTGGGCCGGTGAGCGCAGGCTGCGCCGAACCTTAAGACAAGGTGATCTGCCAGGTCCGCGCGGCTCAGTCGGAGAAGTCCTGCGTCATCCAGACCGTCCCCGAGCTGTCACGGATGACCGCTATGCCGATGTGGGTGAAGGACGAGCTGAGGATGTTGCGGCGGTGCCCGTCGTTGGGCGGCCGCTCGGCCAGCATCTGCTGGGTGAGGTTCACCGCCATGGCCGCCTCGGCGGAGGCGGAGGCGGCGACCCCGCCGCCCTCGCCGATGTTCTCGCCCGCCGCGCTCCAGTGCACGCCCGCGGCCGACTCCCGCTGCCCGAGCGAGGCCTCGCCGGGGCAGACATGGGACAGACCGCAGCCGCCCGCCATGGTCCGGTCGTGCGTGGTGGCACTGGCGTCGAGCCCGTTGGTGAGGGTGTAGGCGGGCAGGCCCTGGGCGGCGCGGGCCTTGTTGACCGCGCTGAGCACCGCCTGCACCGCGGCGTCGGAACCGGACCCGCCGCCGGAGCCCGTACCCGAGCCGGAGGCGCCCGAGCCGCCCGAGCCGGATCCGCCGCCGTGCGAGCGCGCGGCTCCGGATCCGGAGGAGCTGTGCGCGGCGACAGCCGGCTTCGCGGTCTTCGTTCCGGTGGCGGCGACGGTCGGGGACGTCGAGGGCACGGCAGCGGCCGGACCGGCGCCCGGCCCCGCCGAGGCGGTGGCGGCGCTGACCGCCCCGGCCGCCGCGGCGGCGGGTCGCACCGGTCGCGGGGCCGCAGACGGCTGCAGACAGACCGCGACGGCGACCCCGCCGACCGCGCAGGCGACCAGAGCAGGCGCCGCGATCCTGCGCGGCACGAACCAGCGCGGGCGGCCGCGGTGACGGGACCGTGCGGTCACGTCGCTCTGTCGCTGCGGGTGCTGAGGGCGCTGCGTGCTCATGGGACGGGAACCTCCGAGGCGTGAAGGGACGGGACGCGCCGCCACGATAGGCACGTTCCCGCAGCTCGGAGGCCTGTTGAGCCGGTTCTTCAGACAGCCGTAAGGGAGCGCTCACCTGCCCCGCACGTTCCCCCGGCCGCGCCCGGCCCCGCCTCCGCCCGCACCGCCGTCGGCGCGGCAGACAGCCGCAGCAGACAGCGGCGGCCGACAGCGGCGGCGGTCAACCACGACGTCGACCTCAGCACATCGACGTCGAAGGGACCTGCCACGAGGTCTCGCGGATCTCCGACCCCGGGTCCGGAGCGATGTGAGCGGTGATCTGCGAGCGGTGGGTGCTGCCGCAGAAGGTGATCACCAGGGTCCCCGGATCCAGCTGCTGCGTCTGCTCGGTGAAGCCGGGAGCCGGTACCGCCGAGATCAGGCAGACGGCGCCGCTGCCGAATCGCACGGACGCCTGGCCGCCCTGGGAGTGGACGGTGTGCGCGCCGACGCCGCCCTGGCAGGAGACGCCGGTGCCGTGCGTGCCGGGCGACGCGGAGGCCCGGTAGCCGGCCGTCGACGCGCCGTGCGTGCGGCCGGCCGAGGCGGAGGCGGCGGCCGGGGAGGCCGGGGGTGCGAGCGACGCCACCGCGGTGGGCGAGGTGGAGGCGCTGGGGTCGGCGCCCGTCGCGGCGTCGGCCTGGACGGTCGGCGGCGTTCCCGCGGCGGAGTCCATCACGAAGCCGACGGCGAGGAAACCGACCGTCACGGTGCAGGTCGTACATATCAGCCAGATCAGGCCGTAGCGAAGAAGGCGGGGCACTCGCGCATCTTCTCGCATCCACTACGGTGTGCCGCATGCCGAGCGTCCTCGTCGTGGAAGACGACCCCGCGATACGCGCCTCCCTGATCGAGGTGCTCTCCGAGCACGGCCACGCTGTGCGCAGCGTGGGCGACGGATTCGGGGCGCTGCGCGAGATCACGCAGGCGCCCGTCGACGTGGTCGTCCTCGACCTCGGCCTGCCGGACCTGGACGGCAGCGACGCGCTGCGGATGATCCGCGGGCTCTCCCGGGTGCCGGTGATCGTGGCGACGGCCAGGGACGACGACGCGGAGATCATCCGAATTCTCGACGCGGGCGCCGACGACTACCTGGTCAAGCCCTTCTCGGGGGGCCAGTTGGCCGCCCGGGTGGGCGCGCTGCTGCGGCGCGCCGCCGGCAGTCTCGCCCCGGAGGCCTCGAGCCTGGTGCTGCACGAGGGTCCGCTGGTGTCCGCCGAGGCGGTGGTCGTCGGCGGGCTGCGGATCGACCCCTCCGCCCGGACGGTGCGCCTGGACGGCCGGGAACTGCAACTGACCCGCAGGGAGTTCGACCTGCTGGCCTTCCTGGCCCACCACGTCAACCAGGTGGTGTCCAAGCGGCACATCCTGGCCGAGGTGTGGCGGGACTCGTACGTGGACGACCAGACCGTCGACGTCCACCTCTCGGCGCTGCGGCGCAAGTTGGGCGAGCAGGGTGCGCGGCCCCGCTACCTGTGGACGGTGCGCGGGGTGGGCATCAAGATGGTGACGCCGGCGTGAGACGCTCCCTGGCGGGAGTGGCGCTCGCGGTCACCCTGATGGTGTCGCTCTCGTTCCTGCTGCCGCTCGGCGTGCTGGTCCGCTCCCAGGCGCGCGGACAGCACATCGCCGCCGCCGAACAGCGGGCGGGCGCGCTGGCGCCGGTGCTGGCGCTGACGACCGACACCGACCAGCTGAACGCGGCCATCTCCAGCCTCGATCCGTCCGACGACGGCCTCGGCGTCCGGCTTCCCGACGGCGCGCAACTGGGCAGCGACCACGCCCCGCCGCAGCTGTTGGCCAGGGCTGCCGCAGAGCGCGAGTCCACGACCCAGGACGTTCCCGGCGGCTGGCTCTACCTGCAGCCCGTCGTGCTGCCGCAGGGCCGGGTGGCGGTCATCGAGGAGTACGTCCCCTCCGCGCGGCTGACGGACGGCGTCGCCTCCTCCTGGGGCGTGATGTCCCTGCTGACGGTGTGCCTGGTGGTCGGCTCGGTGTTCGTCGCGGACCGGCTCGGCGCCCAGGTGGTGCGCTCCTCGCGCGGACTGTCCCGGGCGGCCCACCGGATCGGCGCGGGCGACCTGGACAGCCGCGTCGACCCATCGGGCCCGCCCGAGCTGCAGCGCGTGGGCGCCGCGTTCAACGCGATGGCCGACCGGGTCGTGCAGCTGCTGGCGGTGGAGCGGGAGCTGGTGGCCGACCTGTCGCACCGGCTGCGCACCCCGCTGACCGCGCTCCATCTGGCCGCCGAGCGGATGGGCCCCACTCCGGACGCGCAGCGCGTCACCGCCGCGATCGACCAGCTGGAGTCCGAGCTCCGGGCCATCATCGCCGCCGCCCGCACCCCGCTGGCGACCGGCCCGATGGGGCGTGCCCTGCGGACGCCGGACCCCGCACCGAACGGGCCTTCGGGCGGCGCCGGCCCGTCGAGACGAGGGCTCGGCCGAGGCGCGAGGACCCGGCCTCCCGGGCACGAGGAGGCCGCGCTCCCGCTCTGCGAGGCGAGCACGACGGTCGAGCGCCGGGCCGGCTTCTGGGCGACGCTCGCCGCGCACCAGGACCGCGACTGCCAGGTGCGGGTCACCACCGAGCCGACGCCGGTCCACCTGCCCGCGGACGACCTCGGCGCCGTCGTGGACGCGCTGGTGGGCAACGTGTTCCGGCACACGCCCCCGGGCACGGCCTTCACCATCGAGCTCGCCCGCACCGCGCTCGCGGTCCGGCTGACGGTCGAGGACGCGGGGCCCGGCATCGACGACCCCGCGGCGGCGCTCGCGCGCGGCAGCAGCGCCGGCTCCACCGGTCTGGGCCTCGACATCGCCCTGCGGGCCGCCATCGCCACCCGCGGCGACCTACGGATCACCCGCGGCGAACTGGGCGGCGCCTGCCTGACCCTCACGCTCGGCCTGGCGAGCGCACCCGCCCCCCGGGGTCGTGGGCTCACCCCCGGCCGCCTCGCCCGCCGCCCCGGCGGCCCCCGGGCGGCCGCTGACCGGTCGGCCCTGCCGCGCGCTCTCCGCCGGCGACGGCGTACCCGCCACCCCCGAACGCGCCGCCCGCGTGCGGCACCGCGAGCACGACCGCGACGGCCGGCTTCCCGGCTCGGAGCCGACGTGGGCCGGGCATCCCAGGGAGCGAGCCGGGTGGATGCCCGTAGGCCGGCCGAGCGGATCGCCTCTCGGCGGAGCCGGGTGGATCGCCGTGGGCGGACGCGACCGCGCATTACTGCGGCGGCCTCGACCACCCCGCCGCCGAGGCTCCCGGACGGCACGGCGGACGCTCTTCCTCGCGTCCGCGGAGGAGTACGGCGCGGGGCGGGAAGCGCGACCGCCCCGGGCCGGACTGCGGACAGTCCGGGCCGGGGCGGTCGCGTCGGCCGGGGTCAGTGCTGCCAGACGCGCACGTAGTCGACCTGCATGTCGGCCGGGGCCACCACCTGGCCGCCGGTGGCGGTGACGGCGTTGTTGAGGATCAGGTACTGCGGGGCGGAGGTGATGCCGGTGGTGATCTTCCCGACTTCCTTGCCGTCGTAGTAGTAGGTGACCGAACCGGGCTCCCAGTCGGCGCCGTAGGTGTGCCAACCGCTGTAGTCGCCGCTGGCGCAACTGCCGGGGCCGCCTGCCGGGGAGTGGAAGTGGTAGCAGGCCTCGCCCTCCAGGCCCTCCATCACGTCCATCTCACCGTCGGTCGGCCAGCTCTGACCGTCCGTCCAGAAGGCGGGCCAGTTGGCGATCCCGGTGTTGCCGGCCGGGAGGTAGATGCGCGCCTCGAAGGCGCCGTAGGTGAACTGGGCCTTGCCGTTGGACTCGACCAGGCCGGAGCGGTACGGGTACGTCTTGCTGCCCACGGTGGTGGACTGCTGGGCGGTCGTGAGGTGGAGCGAGCCGCCGCTCACGGAGACCTGGGAGGGCGCGTACGCGGCCTCCTCCGCGGTGTTGACCGGAGGGGTGGTGCAGGTCGCACAGCCGAGCCAGTTCGGCGTCCACTTCGAGGTGTCGAGTCCGGTCCCGTTGAACTCGTCCGCGAACGACTCGCGCCAGGAGCCGGGGATGCCCAGCGGGGCGGGAGCCCCCGTGGACGAGGTGGCGGTGGACGACGGCGTGGCCGAGGACGCGGGCGAGCTCGCCGTCTGGGACGGCGCGGCGGCCGCGGAGGTGGGAGCGGACGTGGTCGGCACGCTCGTGGCGGCACCGGCCGGTGTCTGCGACGCCGAGGCGGACGCGGACGCGCTCGCGGACGGCGTCAGGGTCGGCGTCGCAGACGCCGCGGAGCTCGGCGACGAGGACGACGTGGAGCTCGGGGTGGGCGTCGGCGTGGACGTCGGGGTGACGGTCGCGCCGTTGGAGGTGAACGTGCCGGTCGGGGTGAGCCGGTGCCAGGCGCCGTTGCTCTCGTACGAGACGAAGTAGCTGTACGCGCCGGCCGCGAAGGTGCGGCTGGGCGGGGTGAAGGTGCGCTCGGAGGTGGTGAGCGTGGTGGGCCCGGTGGCCGGGAAGTCGTAGTGGCCACCGCTCGCGGACCGCACCGCGATCGTGAGCGCCTGCACCGGGAGGTTCGTGGTGGCGTGCAACCTGGCCGTGGCGGTGACCGAGGCGCCCGCCGACGGGGAGGACGGGGAGAGGGAGAGGGCGTCGACGACGACCCGGCTGCCCGCGCCGTGCGACCGGGCGGCGCTGGCGCCGCTGACGGCGACCGCGGACACTGCGGCAATGGCCAGCCCGGTGGCGGCCAGCCTCCTCCCCTTGGCCGGACGGAGGCGGTGTTTCGCTTGATTGCGCATACGTGGGAGAAACCTTTCGTGTCCCCCCCGACGTGTCGGGCCGGCCGCTGACAGGTGCGGACTGGTGGACCCGATGCACGTGGAGCCTGCGTGAGAAGTCGCGGCCGACGCAACCTCCGGACGATCCTTCGGCCACGAACACTGGCGGTTCCCGGTGGTGACAGGTTGCACAAGTTGCCTGGTGACAGCGGTTTTTCGCGCGCGCCTTCCCCGAGACTGTGACGTCGGGCACAAGTGAGCCCGGTCATACGGGTCCTGTACGGAAGGTCGAGGTGGTCACACATCGAGCCGCGTCTACTTTGGCCAAATAGTCGATTTTAGGGGATTTGAGATGTTTTCCTCCAGGGCGCGCACGGCACGCAGGATGGCACCGCGTCAGGGACGACCGGGACAGACCGGGCGTCGTCGGCGCGGAGCCCGGCCACGCCACCAGGATCGCGGACGCTGGAGCGGGTTCACTCGCTGTACGTGAGGACGGGGTGGGCCGGGTCCGCGGTGCAGCCGAGCAGCCACAGCCGACCGTTGCGGCCGCACCACACGCCGGTGGGACCACCGGCGTCCCACTCCTCCGGGTCGGTCCACGGGAAGCCGGGATCCATGGTCGGCAACCACGGACCCACCAGTGCCTCGAAGGTCGCGCCGAGCAGCAGGAAGGTGGGCGCCCCGCAGACGCAGTGGTCGTCGGGGAGGGGGAAGAAGCCCAGATGCGGCAGCCAGCCGCCGAGCTTCCAGCCGGGCACGCCCGCGTGGTCGGAGTAGTCCTGCCGATCGAACTCGGCCCGGGGCTCCCCGTCGGCGGTCCATGCCGCGCAGGCACGCTCCAGCGCGGGCGGGAGGATCCCGAGCATGGCGCTCTCGAAGTCGTCGCCCCCGGGTTCGCTGAGGGTGATCGGCGGATGCTCCTCGACCGACTCGGGGTGCAGGACGCAGGGCCGTGGGGTGAAGTCGACGTCCTCGTCGCGGGTGAAGAGGTTCAGGTCCGGATCGGCGTCCCGCACGGAACCGAGCTCCGCTTCGGTGCGCCAGTACAGGCGCACGCGCGGTTCGTAGGTGTCCTCGTGCGGATTGGGGCACCACACCACCTGCAGCACGTCGGTGCCGCCAGGGAACATCCACTCCGGCAACGGCAGTGGCCCTGCGGGCAGGTCGCGTCGGTACAGCTGCAGCACGGAGGCCATCACCACCGGCTCCGCCGGGATCACCCGCGGCGGGTCGGACGCCGGCGGAGCGACCGGCAGCGTGTCGAGCCCGTGCAGGACACAGGTCAGCCCCGCCGCGACGCCGGGGTCCAGCCTGCCCACATCGGTCCCGCCCTCGAGCGCCTGACCGCGCAGGATCCGACGCATGTCCGCCAGGGCGGCTTCCTGGGACACGGGTTCGCCCCCGTCCAGCTCGTGGTCGTCCGCGCAGGTGGGCCACGGCTCGTCGACGGGCCACAGCAGCGGGCCGCCGACGGAGCTGTCGCCCACGCCGGGCGCGCCGCGCCGCGGGTGCAGGCGCAGGGCCGGGCGCGCGTAGTCGGCCAGCCCGGGATGCCGTGCCGGCAGGTCGGCGCGGCCGCGCGGCGTCGTGTCCACCATGGTTCCCACTCCCTGTCCCCCGCATGACGTCACGTCAGCCTGATCGTTCGCGGTCCGCACGGCCACTCGCGGAACCGGCGGCGCCGCCTCCACTCGTGATCAGGACGCCCCACGAAGATCAGTACGATCACCCGGTGATCATCCTCAGAAGGGCGGCAGCCGGGACCGCAGCCTGGCTCGCCGCACTGGCCCTGCTCGGCGGTCTCCCCACGACCGCCCACGCAGACAGCACCGACACCTCCGCCCAACCGCCCCCCAAGGTCGAGCTGATCCTCGACGCCAGCGGCTCGATGCGCACCGCCGACATCGGCGGCATGAGCCGCATCTCGGCCGCGCAGCACGCCCTCGACGAGGTCGTCGACGCCCTGCCCGACCAGGCCCAGGTGGGCCTGCGCACCATCGGGGCCACGTACCCCGGCAACGACAAGGCCGTCGGCTGCAAGGACTCCCAGCTGGCCGTGCCCATCGGCCCGTTGAACCGGGTCGAGATGAAGACCGACGTCGCGACGCTGCGCCCGGTCGGCTGGACGCCGATCGGCCTGGCGCTCCGCGCGGCCGCCAAGGACCTGGGCGTCGACAGCTCCAGCCGCCACATCGTGCTGGTCACCGACGGCCAGGACGACTGCGCTCCGCCGGACCCCTGCGACGTGGCGCGCGCCCTCGCCGCCGACGGCACGCACCTCACCGTCGACACCCTCGGCCTCACCGAGGACGACAAGGTCCGTCGGCAACTGACCTGCATCGCCCAGGCCACCGGCGGCACCTACACCGAGGTCCAGACCGAGGGCGAACTCAGCACGCGGCTCACCCAGCTCGTCGCCTCCGGCGCGACCCAGACCGCCGCTCCCCCGGCCCCGACGACCGGCGCGTCCTCGTGCGCCACCGCACCGCTGCTGACGCCCGGAGTCTGGACCGACCGGCAGAGCCCGCAGCAGGAGCACTGGTACCGCGTGGCCGTGCCCGCCGGTCAGGAGCTGCGCGCCTCCGCGTCGATAGCCATCGACCGCGCGGTGCAGCCGCACTACGACATCACCATGCGCGCCACCACCGCCGACGGCCGGGAACTGGCCCGCGGCGCGGGCGCGGAGAGCGGGCGCAACGACGTCGTCTCCACCGGTCTGCGTGCCCAGGCTCCCCCCACGGACCCGAACGCGGCGTCCGCGACGGCCGACGGCACGACTTCTGACGCGGCGCCACCGACTCCGGCCGACGCGGGCGCACCCACGCCCTCGGACACCTCCGCGACCACCACGACCACCACGACCGACGGCGCGGCAGCCACCATGACGGACGGCACGATCTGCCTGTCCGTCGCCAACGCCTTCAGCGTGCCGACGGCCGGCACGGGCCACCAGCCCGGCTTCCCCGTCGAGCTCACCATCGACGTCGTCCCCGGCGCGTCCGCGACGGGCGGCGCCCCGTGGCTCGGCTCCGGCTGGGCGCTGGTCGGGCTGCTCGCGCTCATCGGTCTCGTCAGCGGTCTGATCTTCGGCTGGCTCGCCCGCTGGCGTGTGGCCGTGTGGAGGGTACAGTGACCAAGCTCCGAATTCTGCGCACGGCCGGGACGTTGAGCCTGCTCGCGCTCCCGTTCCTCGGGGGCGTCGCGCACGCGGACACCGCCGCGCCGTCGGGGTCGGACTCACCGTCCCCCGCGGCGTCGACGAGCGCCGCTTCCGCGCCGGCCGGAACCTCGTTCCGCACCGCCGGCGCACTGACCCCCGGCCAGACCGCCCAGGCGTCGGGGGCGGTGGGCGACTACTTCTACTGGTCCTTCCAGGCGAAGGCGGGTCAGCGCCCGAACGTGACAGCCACGGTCCAACTGCCGCCCGCCGCCAAGCGCCAGGGCGCGGAGACCTGGCGTCTCGACCTCTACGACGGCCTCCGCCGCGCCCAACCCTGCGTCGACGGCTCTCCGCAGGCGCAGGCCGGCGGCGGCTCCGACTCGGTGCAGCTCAGCTGCACGCTGCCGACCGTCCGCAGCTCGGCCGAGACCTGGTCCGACGACCCGCTGCCGGGCACGTACTACGTCCGGCTGACCGTCGGCGACCTCGCGGAGCAGGATCTGGGACTGCCGGTCGGCGCACAGCTGAGCCTGGCCGCACCGTCGGACTCCGACGCCGCCGCCGGCGGTTCGCTCTCCACGCCGCTGTCCCTGCCGACCGCGGGCCCGAGCGCCACGCCGGCGGCGACGGACGGAAGCCCGGCGCAGAGCGCGTCCGCCTCGGCCGCACCGGCCGCCACCGGCTCGTCGTCGGGCTTCTTCTCCGGTCTGTTCTCCGGTGGGAACGCCCGCTGGTGGTGGACCGGAGGAGGCGCGGTCGCGGCCGCCCTCGCAGGCGTCCTCGGCTTCACGCTCACCCGCCACCCGCGCCGCTGGTTCTCCTGACAGCGGCACCGCCGCCTGCCCGCGCGTCGCGGGCAGGCGGCGGTCACCTCGAAGGAGAGCGGCAGCCAGGGCCGACCGGCCGTCAGCGTCGGCGCGGAGCCAGCTTGTAGAGGGCCAGTCCGGCGGCGATGAGGGTGGTGGCGGCGACGAACATGGCCAGTGAGTGGTAGCCGAAGCCGGTCGCGGCCAGGGTCGCGCCTCCGGCGCCGGCGGTGCCGATGCCAACGGGACGGGTGTACATGGGTTCTCCTCGGATCGAGCTGGCAGGGGGACGGGGACAGCGGGAGAGAAGGTCGTTCACCGGAGCGTGTGGTCAGGTGGCCACCCAGCGCTCCTCCTTGCGGCGGATCAGCCCCCACAGCGAGGAGAAGAACACCGCGTGCTGGAACAGGTCGTAGAACATCTCCGGCACCAGCACCACCGCCACGAGCATCTGCAGCGGACCGCCGCGCCGCACCGAGACGACCTTCTCCAGGACGAAGACGATGCCGATCGCGGTCCAGAACGGGGACAGCCCGGGCAGCCCGTAGACGGTCAACTGCAGGGCGATCAGGACCAGGTAGGCCATGAAGCTCAGGGCGCCGAAGCCCAGCATGAACTGCTGCACGAAGTACGGGGCGGTGACCCGGGTCCAGCCGTAGTCGCGCAGGTTCTCCAGGGCGCCGCGCTGCCAGCGCAGGCGCTGGTGCCAGAGCTTGGAGAGGGACGGCATCACCTCGGTGACCACGGCACAGGCCGCCGGGGACATCGCCCGGTAGCCGAGCGTCTTCACCGCCTTGGTGATCTCGTCGTCCTCGGTCAGCGAGGCCAGGCTGTAGAACTCGGTGCCGCCGCCGATCCTGCCGCTGCGGCGCGCGGCCCTGACCTCGCGCAGCACCCGGGCGCGGAACACCGTGCCGGTCCCGGTGAGCACCTGGGCCCGGTTGCCCCGTCGGGCGACCTCCCAGGAGTACCGCTCGAACTCCATCCGCTGGAGCAGCCCGAGGAACCCGCCGCCCGACTCACCGTAGAAGACGCCGCCCACGGCGCCGACCTTGCGGTTGAACGCGCCGAGCGCGGTCTCCAGGAACTCGGGCGCGAGCACGGTGTCGGCGTCCTGCACCAGCACCAGGTCCCGGTCGTCGAGGGCGGGCAGCGCCCAGGCCAACGCCTGGTTGAGGGCACCGGCCTTCTTGTCGCGGTTACCCATGGTGGCGAAGACCTGCGCGCCGTGGGCCGTCGCCACGGCGGCGGTCTCGTCGGTGCAGTTGTCCGTCACGACGACGATGGCGTCGGGAGCGCGGTGCTGCTGCCACAGGCCGTCGATGGCGGCGGCGATGCGGTCCTGCTCGTTGTGCGCGGGTATCAGCGCGATCAGCCGGGCGGGAGTCTCCTCCTCCCCCGGTGCGGCGTGGGCGGGACGCCGGGCATGCCGCCCACCGGGCACGGACGTGTCGTGCGGTGGCGCGAGGAGAGACAAAGGAACTCCGAGCGAGTGGTGCGTGCCGCTGCCCGGATCCCCCCGGTGCGAGCTTGCCGAACTTCACAAATCCTCCACGAGATCCCGGAGAACGGAGGAGCTCGTGTCACTTTCGTGCACCAGCCGTGATCAATCGACTACAGAACACATAGCCCACTGACAGCTTCGCCCGCCCCGGATGGACTGAACGGGCCAGGGCCGGTTCAGTCCCGTGGATACGCCTTCCACCGGTCCCGGGTCGCGACGAGTCTGGAAACACCGGCCGGCCACGGAATCTCACCTCTCCTCACTCCTGGGACCACCCATGAAGCGACTCGTCACCCTCACCGCCCTGGCCGTCGCCGGCCTGCTGGCACTGCCGCTCGCGCCCGCCGACGCCTCCGCCCCGGTCGCGTCCGCCCCGGTCGCGCCCGCGGCGACGCCGACCTCCGCAACCCCACCGCAGTTGAAGATCCTGCCGCTCGGCGACTCGATCACGGCCGGCTACCAGAGCTCCACCTGGAACGGCTACCGCGGCCCGCTCATGCAGCTGGTCGGGCAACAGACCCGGTACACCGTGAACTTCGTCGGCACCCAGTTCAGCGGCACCATGGCCGACAACGCGAACGAGGGTCACAGCGGCTACGAGATCCAGGGCATCCTCGACAACGTCGACGGCTACCTGGCGGCCAATCACCCCGACGCGGTGCTGCTGCACATCGGCGTCAACGACCTCAACAACAGTGACGACGACCACGCGACCGCGGCCACCCGGGCCGAGACCCTGATCGACCGGATCTTCACCGACCAGCCGGGCGTCACGGTCATCATGCAGGGCCTGATCCCCACGACCGCGGGCGTCCCGGCCAACCCGGCCCTGCCGGGCCTGATCAACACCTACAACGACCAACTCCGCGCCTGGGCCCCCGGCGAGGTGCAGGCGGGCAGGCACTTCACCTTCGTCGACGCCCCCGCCCTGACCCCGTCCCAGTTCGCCGACGGCCTGCACCCGGACGACGCGGGCTACAGCCGGATGGCCCAGGCCTTCTACACCCCGCTCGACCAGGCCTTCACCAAGGGCTGGGTGGTCGGCGGCCCGCCCACCCCGTACGAGACGCCGACGCCCGCCCGGCCCGCCCGGGTGGCGGCCGGTGACTTCAACGGTGACGGCAAGCTGGACGTGGTCGGCATCGACGCGAACAACAACATGCAGTTCTACCCGGGCAACGGCGCCGGTGCCGTCAGCGGTCCCGGCACCGCGATGCTGGGAACCACCGGTCTGTGGGCCAACTTCAAGGCCATCGCCGCCGGTGACTTCAACGGTGACGGCAGGACGGACGTCGCCGGGATCGACGCCAACAACAACATGATGCTCTACACGGGCGACGGCGACGGCCACCTGACCGGCGGCACGAACATGATGCCGGGCACCAACGGGCTCTGGGTCAACTTCAAGGCCGTCACCGCCGGAGACTTCACCGGCACCGGTCACCTCGGCATCGCGGGCATCGACGCCAACAACAACATGATGTTCTATCCCGGTGACGGCACCGGCCACCTCGGCAGCGGCACCGCCATGCTCGGCACCACCGGCCTGTGGACGGGCTTCAAGGCCGTCACCGCCGGAGACTTCACCGGCACCGGCCACCTCGGCATCGCGGGCATCGACGCCGACAACAACCTCAAGTTCTACCCGGGCGACGGCACCGGCCACCTCGGCAGCGGCACCGCCATGCTCGGCACCACCGGCCTGTGGACGGGCTTCCACGCCGTGATGGCGGGCGACTTCACCGCCGCGGGAAAACTCGGAGTCGCCGGAATCGACGCCGACGACAACCTCAAGTTCTACCCCGGCGACGGCACCGGCCACCTCAGTGGCGGCACCCAGATGCTCCCCGGCAACGGCCTCTGGGTCGGCTTCTGACCCGCGGGGGCGGGAACGGCGGGACCGCGCCCGGTGCGGCCGTAGGCAGCGGTGGCGGGGCGGGTGCAGGACGGGCGGGCCGTCCCTGCACCCGTCCCCACGTGCGGAAAGAGAACCCCCGGGTTAACGTGGTGGGACAAGTGGGGCCAAACTGCTCAGGGCGTTGAGGAGGACCGCGAGGGGCCACGGAAGTCGCCCACTCGCGTACGGCCGGCCGACACAGGCGCTTGCCACGACGCGGATGCGTCCGTCATTCCTCAGTCCCGCCGATCAGGCGCGTGAGGTGGCAGTGGTGGAAACTCCGCGACGAACGCGAAATCTTCTGTTGGCCGGTTTCACCGTGTGGGTCGCCATCCTCACGGGTGTGTACTACGCGGTGTCCAGTCAGCGACTGATATTCGTCGCCATCGGGCTCAGCGGCGTGGCCGCGATCGGCATCGGCGTCATGGTCAACCGCCCCGCGGGGCGCATGCCCTGGGTCCTGCTCGCGGCAGCGAACCTCAGCTTCGCCGCCGGCCAGGTCACCCAGATCGTGCTCATCCAGTTCCTGCACGAGGACCCGTTCCCCTCGCTCGCCGACGCGTTCTATCTGGCCACCTACGGGCTGTACGCCGCCGGGCTGTTGGGGTTCATCCGCTGGCGCACCTCCCGTCGGGACCAGGCCGGGCTCATCGACGCGCTGACCCTCACCGCCGGCCTCGCCCTGCTGATCTGGATCTACGTGATCGTCCCCTACGCCCAGACACCGGGCCTGTCCTGGATCCAGAAGGCGATCTCGATCGCCTATCCGCTCGGCGACATCCTCGTGCTGGCCATGCTGCTGCGCCTGCTCGCGCTCCGTGGCGGCCGGAGCGTGTCGCTGCTGCTGCTCACCGGCGGCACCGTGGGCCTGCTCGCGTCCGACGTCGCCTACGCGCTCATCCAACTCAACGGCACCTGGCACACCGGCACCGTCGTCGACCTGGGCTGGGCGGTCTTCTACGGGGCCTGGGGCGCGGCGGCGCTGCACCCCTCGATGACCACGCTCACGGCGCCGGTCGCGCCGTCGCCGCCGGAGACCGCACGCGGACGCCTCGGCCTGCTGACCCTGGCCTCCCTGATCGCGCCGTGCATGCTGCTGTTGGCGGCGGCCCGGGGCGACACCCGCAACGCCGGCGTCATCGGCGCGTTCTCCGCCGTCCTGTTCCTGCTCGTGCTGTACCGCCTCTCCGGCGTGGCGGCCACGCACCGTCAGGCCGTCACCCGGGAGCAGGCGCTCCGTGTCGCCGTCGGCGCCCTCGGCCAGACCACCTCCGGCCACGACGTGGCGGTCGCGGTCGATTCGGCCACGGCCGCGCTGCTCGCCAACCACCCCGGCCAACAGGCCCTGTTCGCCCTCAAGGACGACGGCGGGGTCTGGCTCACCTCCGCCGCGGACGGACGGATCGAAACCGGACAGCCGCTGATCGGCGAGAGCGTGCGCGCCCTCGCGCCCGACGGACGGGCCCACCAACTCCCGCTGGCCAACCTGCCGCCGGAGCTGCGCGAGCGACTGGGCGGCCTGCACAGCGCGTTGATCTGTCCGCTCAACCTCACCGAGCCCGGCCTGCCGGACCTGCTCGTCGGCGGCCTCGTCGTCGCCGGGGACGAGCGGGACCTGGTCATGCTGCACGACAGTCTGGTCACCCTGATGACCCAGGCGGCGCAGGCGCTGCAGCGGATCCTCCTCAGCCGCGAGGTCAGCAAACGCAACAGCGAGGCCTACTTCAGGACCCTGGTGCAGAACGCGTCCGACCTGATCCTCATCCTCGACGGGGACCAGATCCGGTATGCCAGCCCCTCCGCGGGCCAACTGCTCGGCATGCCCGAACTGGTCGGCTGCCGGCTCACCGACCTGGTGCCGGGACAGGAGACCCACACCGTGCTGCGGACCCTGCAGCAGATGCGGAACAACGACTACCGCGGCCGCCGTGAGCACTGGCGGATGCTGCGCGCGGACCAGGCCGTCATCGAGGTGGAGGCGCGCTGCAGCGACCTGCGGGACGACCCCACCGTCGGCGGCCTCGTGCTGACCCTGCGTGACGTCACCGAACAGCGCAAGCTGGAGCGGGAACTGACGCACCGGGCCTTCCACGACCCGCTCACCGGGCTGGCCAACCGGGTCCTGTTCCAGGAGCGGGTCTCCCACGCGCTGACCCAGAGCGGCCGCGAGGGGACCGTCGTGGGCGTGCTCCTGGTCGACGTCGACGACTTCAAGGTCATCAACGACGTGATGGGCCACCCGGTGGGCGACGAGCTCCTGGTCGCCCTGTCGCTGCGGCTGTCGACCGCGATGCGCGCGTCCGACACCGCGGCGCGCATCGGCGGCGACGAGTTCGCCCTGCTGATCGAGAACCCCATGACCCCCGAGGACGTGGAAGCCTTCGCGGACCACGTCCTTGAGGTGTTCGCGGAGCCCTTCCGGCTCAGCGTCGGGCCCGTCAGCGTCTACGCGAGCATCGGGATCGCCACCACCGAGGACAGCTTCGACCCCACGGAACTGCTCGGCCACGCGGACCTCGCGCTCTACGAGGCGAAGACCGCGGGCAAGCGGCAGTGGCACCGCTACCACCCCTCGCTGCAGACGGGCATGGTCGAACGCCATGCGCTGCAGGAGAGCCTCGACCGGGCCGAGGTCGAGTCCTTCCAGGTCTACTACCAGCCCATCGTGGAGCTGAGGTCGGGACGGATGACCGGCTTCGAGGCGCTGCTGCGCTGGCCCCACGCCACCCGCGGCATGGTGATGCCGGAGGAGTTCATCAACCTCGCCGAGGAGAGCGGGCAGATCGTCCCGCTCGGCAGCTGGGTGCTGGTCCAGGCGGCCAAGGAGGCCGTCAACTGGCATGCGCTCGCCGCCGAGGGCGCCCATCCGGGACAGCCGGTCGCACCGCCGTACGTCAGCGTCAACGTCTCCCCGCGCCAGTTCCGCGACCGCAGCTTCCTGGACGTGATGCAGTGGGTCCTGGACCGCTCCGGCGTCGATCCGCGGTTCCTGGTGCTGGAGCTGACCGAGACGCTGCTGATCCGCCGCGACGAACGGATCACCGCCGACATGCACGCCCTGACCGACATGGGCATCCGCATCGCCATCGACGACTTCGGCACCGGCTACTCCTCACTCAGCTACCTGCGGGAGTTCCCGATCTCCATTCTCAAGATCGACAAGTCCTTCACCGACGAACTCGGGCGCTCGCCACAGCAGTTCGCACTCGTCGAAGGCATCACCCACCTCGCGGACACCCTCGGCATGGAGGTCATCGCCGAAGGCGTCGAGAACTCCGTCCAGCAGGAACTGCTCATCTCGATGGGCTGCCCGCTCGGGCAGGGTTACCTGTTCGCACGCCCGATGGACGCCGAATCCGCGCAGTCGCTCGTGCTCGACGAGGCTGCCGGCATCGCCCCCAAGCAGGTCAGCTAGCAACCAGCGCGGAGCCCTCACGTGACGACCGAACACGCCGGCCCAGAGGAGGTCCAGGAGCCGCACCACGTGCTGTGCGACAACGGTCGGCACCGCGCCGTGTGGCCCGCGCACCTCCCTGTCCCCGACGGCTGGCGGGTCGTCGACCCGGTTCCGCGCACCGCCGCCGAATGCGCCGCGGCGCTCGCGGCCGGGGACCACCCGCCCGGGGTGCTTGCGGCGGACGCCGCGCCCGCGGCGGATGCCGAGGGGCCGGCACCGACGCAGGACCGGCCGCAGGCGGCACCCGCCGCGACCGCCGGCACAGCTGTGACCGCTGCGACCAGTGCGACCACTGCGACCACTGCGACCGGGGCGACATCTACGGCCTCCACGACCTCTCCGGCAGTGGGCACCGCCTCCGGCGTCGCCACCGTCTCGGCCCGTGTCCGCGCGCGGGCGTTCGCCGCGCCGCACGCCTCCGCACTGCGCTGGGACGGGGGCGAACTCGACTACCGCACGCTCGACCACGACGCCGACCGGCTGGCCGCCCGGCTGCAGGACGAGGCGGGAATCGGCCGCGGGGACGTCGTCGCGCTGTGCCTCGACCGGACCGCGGGACTGGTCGTCGCGATGCTCGCGGTGCAGCGGGCCGGGGCCGCCTTCCTCCCCCTCGACCCCGGCGCGCCCAGCCGGCGGCTGGTGCAACTGACCGCCGACGCGGGCGCAGCACTCATCCTGACTGATCGTCACCATGCGGCCGGACTGTCCGGGGCACGCTCCGGCCAGGTCCGCACCGTCGAGGATCTCGTCGCGCTGCCCGACCGTCCGGACCGCCCGCCCCCGGAGGACCCGGACCCGGACGACCTCGCCTACGTGATCTACACCTCCGGCTCCAGCGGTCCGCCGAAGGGGGTCGCCGTCACCCACCGGTCCCTGTCCGGCTCGCTGGCCGCCAGCGCCGACTACTACGGCCTCGGGCCGGGAGACCGGGTGCTCCATCTGGCCGCCGTCGGCTTCGACACCTCACTGGAACAGATCTTCGCGCCGCTCACCAGCGGGGCCACGGTCGTGCTCACCGAATCCCGTCCGTGGGCCCCCACCGACCTGCTCCGCGGCGTCCCCGAACACGGCATCACCGTCCTCGACATGACCCCCGCCTACTGGCGGCGCCTGCTCGACATCCTCGGCCCCGGCCAGGAGCACCTCGCGAGCGTGCGGCTGGTCATCCTCGGCGGGGAGATCATCCACACCGGCGACTGCCACGCGTTCCTGCGCCACTTCCCCGGCATCAGGCTGGTCAACGCCTACGGGCTGACCGAGACCACGATCACCTCCACCACCTGCGACCTCACCTACGAGCTGCTCGCCACCCCCACCGGCGCGCCCGCCCCGGTCGGGCGCGCCCTGCCCGGAGGCGACGTGCACGTTCTCGACCACCAGTTCCGGCCCGTCGCGCCCGGCGAACGCGGCGAGGTCTACATCGGCGGCAGCCATCTGGCGGAAGGCGTGTGGCGGCGGCCCGACCTCACCGCCCTGCAGTTCCTGCCCGACCCCTTCGCGCACACCCCCGGCGCCCGCATGTACCGGACCGGCGACACCGGCCGCTGGCGGCCCGACGGCAACCTGGAGATCCTCGGGCGCATCGACGAGCAGGTCAAGATCCGCGGGTACCGGATCGACCCGGGTGAGATCGAGTCCGTGCTGCGCGCCCAGCCGGGCGTGCGCCACGCGGTGGTGACGGTCCGCCAGGATCGCGGCGACCCCGAACTCGCCGCCTACTACACGCTCACCGACACCCCGGGCAGCCACGCCCGGGCCGACGGGGACCGGCTGCGCGGCGCCCTGGCCGAGGCACTGCCCGGCTACATGGTCCCGACCTCGTTCGTCGCGCTGCCGCAGATGCCGCTGACGCCCAACGGCAAGGTCGACCGCAAGGCCCTGCCGCGGAGCGGCCCGCTGCTGCCCACCCCTTCGGCCGGCGCCAGGCCCGTCGACACGCCGACCGCGACGCTCCACCACAGCCTGGCCCACCTGTGGGCCCTGATCCTCGGCCTTCCGCACGTGGACGCCGGCGACGACTTCTTCGAACTCGGCGGCAACTCGCTGCTCGCCATGGAGATGCTCGCCCGGGCCCGGGTCATGTTCGGGATCGACGTCGACCAGATCCGCGAGCTCACCAGCTCACTGCTGCGCCACTCCACCCTCGCCGCCTTCAGCGAACGGCTGCGCCAGGCCCGCGCCGGAACTCTCAACGACGCCGAGCGCACCGAGGTGGACTTCGCCGCCGAATCGCAGCTGTGCCTCGCGCTGCACCCGGGCACGGGCCGCCCGCCGGTGTGGCAGCAGCCGGGCGACGTCCTGCTCACCGGAGCCACCGGTCTGTGCGGCATCCACATGCTGCACGACCTGGTCCGGCACACCGACGCCCGGATCCACTGCCTGGTCCGCGCGGCCGACGCCGACCAGGCCTGGGAGCGGATCCGCGCCTGCCACCAGCGCTACCACCTCGACGACCTGCCCGCCGAGCTGCGCGGCGAGCGGATCCTGCCCGTCGTGGGCGACCTCGGCCGCCCCCGGTTCGGGCTCCCGGCCGACCGCTTCGCGGAGCTCGGGGACACCGTCGACCTGATCTACCACTTCGGCGGCCAGGTCAACTTCATCTTCCCCTACCAGAACCTCCGGGCCGTCAACGTGGAGTCCGTGCGCGAGATGGTCCGCCTCGCCGCTCCGCGGCGGATCCCGCTCCACTTCACGTCCACCATGGCCGTGCTCGCCGGCTTCGGACCGGTCGGCCGGCGCGAGGTGACCGAGGAGACCCCGCTGGACTACGCCGACTACCTGACGGTGGGATACGTCGAGACCAAGTGGGTCGCCGAGGCGATGCTCAACGAAGCCGCCCAGGCGGGAGTCCCCATGGCGCTCTACCGGCTCCACGACGTCACGGGGCCGGTCGGCACGGGCGCGGTCAACACCACCACGGAGATCTGCGCGCTGATCCGGTTCATCGCGGACACCGGCATGAGCCCCGACCAGGAGTTTCCCCTGGACCTCCTGCCCGCCGACTGCTTCGCGGGCGCGGTCCGACACATCTCCACGACCCGGCCCGCCAGGGGGCAGGTGTACCACCTCACCAACCCCGAGCCGGCGCTGATGAGTTCACTGGGCGAGTGCCTGCGCGGACAGGGCTACAAGGTCGAGACCGTGCCGTACCGCACCTGGGTGACCGCCCTCGTCGAGTTCGCGGCCGCGCATCCGGCCCACCCGGTGACGCCCTTCGTCCCGCTCTTCGTGGACCGCTGCGCCAGGGCCGACCTCACGGTCAGCGAGATGTACCTGTACGACGTGTTCCCCGCCTTCACCCGGACCAACACCGAGCACGCCCTGGCCGACAGCGGGCTGCGGATCCCGCCGGTGGACCTGCCGATGCTGGACCGCTACGTGGACTTCCTGCTCGCGGAGGGCTACCTGCAGCCGCCGCAGGGACGCAGCGACGGGCCCGGCCGCGTCGCCGACCCCGTCTCCTGGCCCGACCTCGACCTCTCCCATGCCCCCACGACCGGCCCGGTCGCCTTCGGCGCCGACCTCGGCCCCGAGAGCCTGCTGGCCGGCTACCGCGCCGGCGCCTACCCGATCCCCCTCCCCGACCCGTCCGCCCGCGCCGCGGTCCAGCGCGCCAACGCCCCCGAGGCGGCCGCGGGCGGCATCCCGCTGCTGGGACCCGCCGACGCCGGCGACCCCTGGTCCGTGGCCTGGTGGTCCCCCGACCCCCGCCCGGTCCTCGACCCCACCGACGTGCACCTCAGCCACGGCCTCGCCCGCCGACTGCGCCACCGCCTGCCGTGGACGACTACCGCCGACCACGCCTTCGAACGCGTCGTCCGCGCCTGCCGGGCGCGGCGCGAGCCGCTGTGGCTGACCGACGAACTCATCAAGAGCCTGGTCCTGCTGCACGATTCGGGCGCGGCGCACAGCGTCGAGGTGTGGGACGAGGAGGGCGACCTCGTCGGCGGCGTGTTCGGCGTCCGGATCGGACCGGTGTTCAGCATGGACTCGATGTTCAGCTCACTGCCGGGCGCGGGCCAGGTCGCCGTGGCCGACCTCGCGCAGCGGTTCCGTCAGGCGGGCGGGACCCTCCTCGACGCCCAGTGGGACAGCCCCCACGTCCGCGCCCTGGGCGCGGCCCTGCTCCCACGCGAGCGGTATCTCGCCCTGCTCCACGTGCCGGGCCCGGGCGACGCGCCGATCCCGACCGAGGTCGAACCGGTCCGGCGGCTGGCGCCGCGCCGGATCGCCTGAGCCGCGCATCGCAGCTCCGGGAGCGGAGCTGACGAGCCGATCGACGACTCGAGCGCTCAGTCCCCTGCCCCGAAGGCGTCGCCCTCGGACGCCATCAGGCCGCTCTGATAGGCGATCGCGACCGCCTGGGCGCGGTCGCGCGCGTCGATCTTCGCGAGGATCCGCTTCACGTGGGTCTTCACGGTGGACTCGGCGAGCAGGAACTGCCCGGCGATCTGCGCGTTCGAGTGGCCCTCGGCCACCTGCCGGAGCACCTCCCGCTCCCGCGCCGTCAGCCGGGCCAGGCGCGGATCGGTCGGCCCCGGCCGGTCCCGCCCCGGGCCGGCGGCCACGATCTGGCCCACCAGGTCACGGGTCACCGCGGGGTCCAACACCGACTCCCCGGCGGCGAGGGTCTGCACGGCGTCGATGAGACGCTCCGGGGAGGCCCGCTTGAGCAGGAAGCCGGCGGCCCCTGCCCGCAGGGCGCCCCACACGTAGTCGTCGTGGTGGAACGTGGTCAGGACCAGCACTCGGGTGGCCCGCCGCTCCGCCACGATCCGGCGGGTCGCCTCGACCCCGTCGATGCCGGGCATCCGTACGTCCATCAGGACCACGTCCGGCGTCGTCGCCCGGCACAGCTCCACGGCCTGCAGCCCGTCGGCGGCCTCGCCGACCACCTCGATGCCGTCCTCACTGCCCAGGACCAGAGCCACCCCGGCGCGCAGCAGGGCGTCGTCATCGGCGACCACGACTCGGACGGTCACGGGGCCACCGCCGCCGGACTGCCGAGGATCGGGCTGCCCGGGACGCGGATCGGGAGAACGGCGTGCAACCGGAAACCGCCCCACTCGCCGGCGCCGTGTTCCACGCTGCCGCCGAGCTCGCGGACCCGCTCCGCAATGCCGCGCAGGCCACGTCCAGGGACGTAGCCACCGCCCACGCCGACCCCGTCGTCCTGGACCTCCACGTGGACCGCCGCTCCGTCGCACCGGACCGAGACCTCGGCTCGGGAGGCGCGTCCGTGTTTGACCGTGTTGGTCAGGGCCTCCTGGACGATCCGATAGGCCGACAGGTCGAGCGGGCGGGGTGCCTGGTGCACGTCGGGGTCGACCCGTGCGGTCACCCGGATCCCCGCCAGCTCCATCCGCTCGGTCAGCGATGCCAGGTGCGCCAACCCCGGCAGCGTTCCCGGCTCCTCCTGACGCAACAGACCGAGCACCCGGTCCAGCTCCTCCAGGGCCTGACGACCGGTGTGCTCCATCGTGCTCAGCAGGCCCCGGGTCTGCTCCGGGTCCCGGTCGAGCAGCCGGCGGGCGGCACCCGCCTGCACGAGCAGCACGTTGAGGGTGTGCCCGACCAGGTCGTGCAGCTCCCTGGCGATGCGCACCCGCTCCTCGGCGACCACCTGGTCGCGCAGTGCTCGGCGCGCCGCCGCCTGTTCCTCCTGCTTGCGGGCCGAGCCGTATCCGAGCGCCCAGACGAGCAACCAGACGAACAGGACCGCGGCCGGCATCAACTGGTAGGTGCGCGCGACTCCGGAGAAGTACGCGACCATACCGAGCAGCGCGATGACCGGTCCCAGCCTGGCCCAGGCCCGCGTGCCGCGCAGGCCGAGCGAGTACAGGCCGAGCAGGTTCGCGTACGGCGAGACCGGGCTCGGCAGGACGAACAACGCCTCGGCGGACAGAGCCGCAGTCCCGACCAGGTACGCGGCGAGCGGAAACGTCCGGCGGACGGCGAGCGCGGCGGCGATCAACCCGCTCAGCGCGAGTGCCTCGGGCATCCGGTCACCGATCCGGGTCGCCGCACCGAGCCGCTCGGCCACCATCGCGGCCAGGAACGCGGCGGCCGGCGCAACGTCGAGCACCACGGGACCGAGGCGCGCTCGACCTCGGATGACCAGTTGGGCCGACGGTGGCCGAAGTCGCCCGAGGGCAAGGCCGCTGGCCGGGTTCGGCCGACTCATCACAGCTCCATGGGTGGGGCGTCATCGCTGCGCGGCGACTTGATCGAGCCGAGCCTAGCGACCGACGGCCCACTCCACCTTGCCCTGAGAGGGTAGGCAAGTCGTACCCCTGGTGGGGTATTTGAGCGCCCGTCCGTCGGGTTCCCGGCTGCCCGCCTGCTCGGCTCCGCCGCGACAGCCGGCTCCCACCGATACCCCGACCGAGGTACCGGGGCCGCCCCCGACAGGTGGACGCGGTGCGCCAGGACCGGACCGTAACTTTCCCGCCATGACCGCTCCCGTACCCACCAGCAGCCCATCCGCTCACGCCAAAGCCGACCGGGACGGCGGAACCACACGGAAGAAGACCCCACGCCGGTTCCGGATCAGGAGCGGCTGGATCAGCATGACGGTTCTGGCCACGCTGACTGCGGCCTTCTCCGCGCGCTACTTCACCCTCGACCCCAGGCTGTTCCTCGCACAGCAGCGCGCCGTCTACGTCGCGAACCTCGTCCCGCTGCTCCTCCATGTGGGCGGCGGCATCCTGGCCCTCGCACTCGGCCCCTGGCAGTTCGTACCCCGGATCAGAGCGCGGCATCCGATGGCGCACCGGGCGATCGGGCGGATCTATCTGCTCAGCGCCCTGGCAGCCGGGCTCGGAGCCCTCCTGCTGGTCCCGAAGGGGCTCTACTGGCCGGTCGCCCCCCTCGGGTTCGCCGGGCTCGCCACGGCGTTGCTGCTCGCGTCCGGCATGGCCTACGCCACGATCCGGCGCCGGTCGATCACGGAGCATCAGATCTGGATGATCCGGTCCTACTCCCTCATCTTCGCCGCTGTCACTTTCCGCGTCTGGCTGACGCTCTTCTCCAGCGCCGGCCTTTCCTTCCCCACGGCGTACATGAGCGGGGCATGGCTCTCCTGGCTGATCAACCTGCTGGTGGCCCAGCGGTTGATCGTTCGGGTCCGGTCCCATCGGAGCGCCCGGGTATCCGTGCCGGACGCCGGCTCGTGACCTCCGCTGCCCTTGCCGCGGTCGACCAGACCTCGCGAGCGGCCTGTGCCGCGCCACCCGCCGGACGCAGCCGACGTTAGGCCGTCGCATCAACAGGGAGCCCCATCCTCTGGTGATTCGCGCCTGATCAGCGCCCGCGCTCCCGTCGAACGCACAAAAGACCTGCGGCTCCATGATCACTCATGGAGCCGCAGGCCGGATGTGCGCCGCCAGGGACTCGAACCCCGGACCCGCTGATTAAGAGCCGCTCTAGATCATTTCCCGGTAGTACCAACACACTACGGAGTGCACTAATCTAGGCCGATCTGTCCGACTTCGAGGTGCCCGCAAGTCCCGACGCTGCCAACGGGTATCAATCGTGATCGGCGCCGCCGCTCCCACCACGCTCCCACCACCCGGACGCGCGGTCACGGCTACCGGAGCCTGGCATCACAAGCCCCAAGACACTTCAGCCCGAGCCGAGACAGTCCTGGCCCTCGCTCGCCACTGCCGGCACGGGAGGCCATCCAACGGGTCACAGGCCGTGCTGATCGAGCAGCCGCATCAAGTTCCGCTTGCGCTTCTGCCCGGCACGCAGCGCGGCCACGTATACGTCGAACTCCCCCAGTGTGCCGAGGGCTTCATGACAGGCGCGGGCGCTGACCAGCAAACGAAGAATCTGCCGGTACGCCGCCTCGCCCGTTACGGCCGTCAGCGGCTCGACCGCGCGCAGATAGACCTTGAGTGCCTCACCCGGGCGCTGGGCCGACACCAGGTCGGCCAAGGTGAGCCACTGTTGATCCGTGGCCACCCCGGTCGCAGCAACCCAGGCTTCCTCGAGATCCCCGTCGTCCACCAGCGCGTCGATCCACGCGGCGGGCGACCGCCACGGCCTCTCCGCCTGCTTGAGCGCCTCGGCACGCAGCACCTCCAGCGCCGGGCCACGCTCGGCCGGCCAGCAACCATCGGCCTGCGCCGCCCGGCGCAAGCGCTGGTAGGCGGCCAGACTCAGCTCCGCACGCAACCGGTCACGGCGGATTTCCACCGCGAGCTCTGCCCTGCCTGCGGCCTGGTAGCGGTCACACAGGTAGTCGACCAGGCCCGAGTCCACCCTCCCGGCGGGTGCGGCGGAGGAGGCGACCTCGAGGCCTCGGGTCGCCCACTCCAGCGCCTCCCCGGATCGGCCGGCAGCGTCGAGTTCCCGCGCGACCTGCAGATGGGTGGCACCCGTGGGGGCCAGATCGGCCGCGTACACGGCCACGACCGCGTCGACGTCGTCTTCCAAGCGCGCCAGCTGCTGCTTGAGGTGCTTGAGCGTCCAGTCGGACGGGTGACGGTGCCACGCCTCCGTCACCAGGGCGTCCAGTCGCGCCTTGCCCGCCGCACCGAGCACGTCGAAGTAGTCGGTGACGTCAATGTCGAGCAGGTCACCGCCGGGACCGGTCAGGTGCGCGAAAAGCCACTCCGCGGTCTCCTCCGGAGCGGCCTGCGCCGCCCGGCAGGCGTCGAGATGAACCTGGCCCAACTCCTCGACCACGCTGCCCAGCTGCCCCGAGGAGTCGTCCACGCTCTCGTAGGTGGAGGCGAGGCTTCGGAGCGCTTCGCGGGCCACCTCCACCGCCTGCTCGACGTAGTCGGTTTCCAGCAATGAGCCGATCGCCCGGACCGCTTCCGCGACCTGCTCGGCGTAGGCGTCCGCATCCGCGTACTCCACGAAGCCGTACTGGCTGAACGGAGAGGCGTCCAACAGCGCACGAATGCGCACACGCATCGCGTCTACGTCGGCGCTGTCCGCAGCCGCACGCAACTCCAGCCGACGGCGTAGCGCCCGGTCCTGGGCAACCTGTTCCCGGACCAGTGCCAGCAGTTCTCCTTGGCTGCGGGCCTCCAGCCACTCGTCCAGATCTCGACGGCCGCGCTCCGCCTCAGCCCGCTGCCCCGGAACGGCGGCGGCCCGACTCAGCAGCACCAGCCCCACCGCGACACAGTGCTTGCAGAAATGGCCCTCGCGACCGTACGGGCAACTGCACTCACCCCTCAATCCGCCGCCCCGACCGGTACCCAGTTCGACCCGGTAGGCACTGCCGCCGTGGACGGTAGCCGTGGCCCCGGCCTCCAGCACCTCCAACCCTGAGACGGCACCCGTGTACTCCAGGCCCCGCTCGAAGGACCGGACCCCCGCTGCATCCCGCAGCTGCGCCTCCGAGAAGCCCACCCCACTCATGGACATCAGCCTCACGCTCCACAGCAACCATCAGCGGATTCGCCCTCCCGGCACCGCCGACGACCAGTATCCCAACGACTGCGTCCGACGCCGTCCGTTCGACGTGACGTGTGGGCCGAGGGGGCGGTGGGGCGCGGCGGCGAGCCGTCTGGCCGCGTCGAAGCCGGGCAACGCATGAGAGCCAGCCGCACGCATATGGTGGAGGTACCATAACCCTATGGCACTGAAGAAGACCACCGTCATGGTGGACGAACAGGATCTGGCGCTGATCAAAGCGGCAGCAGAGCGTGAGGGCCGCCCCGAATCGGAGTACTTCCGCGAGGCCTTCCACCTCGCCGCACTCCGCACCCAGCGCTGGGACGAGGACTGGGACATCCCCCGTCTCGACTTCGGCCACCCCGTAAGCGCAGAGGAAATCCACGAGACCGTGTCCGACGCAGTGTCGGACCACAAGTGATCGTCATCGGCGACACCTCCGGCCTGGTCGCAGCGCTGAACGTCGCCGACCCCGAACACGAGGCTGCTCGGACCGCTCTGCGCGAAGCCGCCCTCACCGTGGTCTCCCCACTCGTTCTCCTGGAGATCGAGCACATCACCACGCGCAACGTCAGCCGCCAGGCCGCCCTCTCGGTCAACAACTGGCTGCTCAGCCAGGCACAGACGGGCCGGGTGGCCGTTCCCGGCCTGTCCGCCGACGCCCTGCGCAAGGCCCACAAAGTGCAGGACCGCTACGCAGGCCTGCGGCTGGACCTGACCGACGCCGTCAACGTCGTCCTCGCCGAACAATTCGACACCGAGTCCATCCTCACCCTGGACCGCCGAGACTTCCGCGCCCTCATGCCGCTGACCGGGAAATACGGCTTCCGTCTACTCCCCGACGATCGGTGACGTGAGTGACGGCGCCCGTGTCGCCTCCGAGATCAAGAGCCACACGAACCGCTTGCTCGAAGGAGTCAGCGGTACGCAGCGCCCAGACCGCGGAGCCAAGACAGGGCCAAAGACCGGCAGCCAAACACAACAACCTGATCAGCGCAGGGGCGGGTCGGCGGGGGCTACGGTGAGGTGCCTCGATGCACCGCCCGGCAGTTCCCAGCTCCCCAGCCGCGGGTTCGCGCCAGCCAGCCATTGCACCCACGTCCGGACCGGGAAACCACGCGTCGGCGAGCAGGTCAGCAGGTTTCCGGTCAGCGACACCGAGGTCACCGAGACGGCGGACCACGGGGATCGGTGCGCATCGCGTTCTCGCGTGGCGCCCAAGACCGGCGCGGCCGCTCCCACCGCCCGGCCGGCACGTCCTCGCGTCGCGCTCCTCAGGATGCGCGAGCTTCTTCGTGCAGTTCGAGACTCACGAGCAGGTGGATTGCCGCGTTTGCCCAGGCTACCCCCGTAGCCTCAACACCTTTCGCGTCCATCGTCGTGGAGATCGAATCGAGGAGCGCTGCCCCTGCGTGAAGTCCGGTTCGCCGGAGCTCCCTGGCTGCGGTGGCGAGCCCGTCGCGGGTGGCTTCTCCGAAGCCGCGAAGACCAGCGTGCGCGATGTCGGCGAGCATATCGAGCGCGGACTTGATGGCTTGGGTGATCGGGTCACTACTTCGGGGTGTGCCGATCCCGAGCGCGACCTTGCCATCGCCGGCAGCCAAGTCGGGGATGGTGAGGCCCTCGTCGCTCAACAGAGCCAGGGGGTCGAGCAGAGGGAGACCACCATCACGGCGCAGCAAGCCGCTGACGAACCGGACCCGCGATCGGCTCAAGGCGTCCGACAGCGCGTCGAGGCCGCCAGGGCAGGCCGGGTTGTAGTCGGCGCGAATCACCGCCTCGTTACCTGACGGATCGCGGACGACCGCCTCCAAGCGCTGCTGGGCAGGGTCGTACCCGACCGGCCCGACATCGGCGACGGCGAGCACCCGGGCCGTGTCCGCCTCCACCCTCGGCCTGATCAACCGCGGTGGCCGACCGTCCCAGGCGCGCATCTGGGTCGACAGGTCGCGGATCAGCAGCGGTTCCGGGAGGTCGGCCCATGCCGAGCCGACGGGGATGATGCTTGTGGCCGCGATGCGACCGCGTCCGATGGTCACGGACCGGCTGGGGCTGCGGGAGATGCTCTCGCTGACGACGTTGGATCCGGCCAGGTCCCGCAGTGCGGATCCGAGCAGGCGACGGGACGCGAGCTCGTGGCCGGTGAGCGCCCGGTCGTCCGGGATTTCCCAGTGCTTGCGGAGGACGAGGGCGATTCCCGCGTCGGGGTGGGCGAAGTAGACCTCTGCGGAACGCCGGTTGGGTGTCCGGCCGGTGATCCGGCAGCCTAGGGCGACAAGCCGGACCCGGCGCAGTGGGGTCTCGGACGGTTCCTGGGTGCCGAGCACGCTCACCCGGTCGGATCTGCCGGCGCGGCGGCGGGCGTGCAGTTCGGCCAAGAGGCGCGCGGCCTGGATGGGTTCGTAGGACGCGTCGCGGGCAGCGTAGGCCTGGATCTGCCTGCGCAGGTCCGCGAGGGTTGAAGCGGGCCAGTGGAGGGAAGCGCGGGTCAGCGCCGCGCCCATGCGCTCCAGTTGGGCGGCGAACACTGGGCTCGTGTGGGCGACTCCATCCAGCAGCAACTCGTCTGCCAGGGCCACGGCTTCGTCGAGCCGCTCCAGGCCGCTGTCCCTGCCCACGGCGTCTGCCGGCGTGGGTGGGCGTCCTCCGACAGAGACCATGGTCTCCGCGCTGACCGGCGGGGTGTCCCGGGTCAGCGCGGTGTTGTCATTCGGTGCCTCGTCGGCTGCCCGGAACGCCCAGACCGCCAGGGCGATCACCTCACCGCGCTGGAGTGCTGCGGCGTCGGTCAGGGCGTAGCCGAGCTCGTGCGGAACGGGGAAGCGCACCGTGCAGGTCGGCAGCTCGACCCACGGTGCGGGCTGCGCCTCCTCGGCTCGGTGCACGGTCGCGGAGTAGCCGCGCTCGACGGCGCGGCGGGCGGCCGCGACTGCCGGCCGACCGAGGACCGCTTCGAGCGTCTCGTCGTCGAACTCGGCGGGCGACCATACGGTCACGGGCGGGTCCTGCGGCTGCTTCGCCTTGTCGAGGGCCTGGAGACGCTGGTAGGCAAGCACCAGACCGATCCGGTGCCGGCAGACGCCGCTCGCTGGGCAGTCGCATTGGGCACCATCCAGGCCGACGCCGACTGGCAGGCGGGTACGAGTGCCGTCGGGATGGACGCCGACGACGGTCCCGTCCTGTTCGCTGCTGACCTGCGGCCCGGCGTCGGCGTCCAGGTCCTTGGCCGCTCGCTTGACCAGCCCCCGGTTGGCGAGCGAGGCGAGGGTCTCTGCGGTCAGGGCGAGGAGGTCTTCACGCAGTGGCGTGCTCGTGGTCATCGGCCCACCTTCTCTGCAACGAACTCGGCCAGCTGTCCCGGCGTCATCGCGCCCACGTGGGCTCCCGCTTCGGCCAGGCGTCCTGCCAGGTCTCGGTCGTAGACCGGGTCGGCCTCCTCGTCCAGCGCGGCGAGACCCAGCACGGTGGCGCCTTGTTCGACGAGTGCACGGACAGTGCGGACCAGTCGGTAGGGATCGCCGCCTTCGTAGAAGTCGGAGACGATCGCGACGATGCTGCGACGCGGGTTGTCCACCAGACCGGCGGCGTAATCCGCGGCTCGGGCGATGTTCGTGCCACCCCCGAGCTGGACCCCCATCAGAAGCTCGACCGGGTCGGTGACGTCCGAGGTGAGGTCGACGACCTCGGTGTCGAAGGCGACGAGGTGGGTACGCAGGCCCGGGAGGCTCCACAGGCAGGCGGCGGTGACGGCAGAGTGGATCACCGAGTTCACCATCGACCCGGACTGGTCGACCAGCAGGATCAGCTGCCACTGCTCCAGGTGCTTTCGGGTCCGGGAGTGGAAGCGGGGCCGCTCGATAAGAACGCGGCGCTGCTCCGGCTGGTAATGCGCCAGGTTGGCACGGATCGTGCCCTGGAAGTCGAAGTCGCGGGCCAGCGGGAGTCGGCTCGGGCGCCGTGAGCGGGAACCGGTGAAGGCCCGGCGCACCTCCGGCCGCAGCCGTTCCAGCAGATCGCGGACCACGGCCTCGACGATGCGCCGTGCCATGCCCAGAACTTGCGGGTTCATCAGGTGTTTCGTGCGCAGGACAGCTCGGAGCAGGGTGGGGTTGGGTTCGACTCGTGCGAGCACGTCGGGGTCGGTGACGATCTCGTGGATCTCGTACTGCTCGACGGCGTCGCGTTCGAGCCGTTCGATGGTCTCCTTGGGGAAGAGCCGGTAGATGTCGTCGAGCCAGTCCACTGCGGTGATCTGAGACGGGCCGTCGCCGCCGGTGCGACCAGCCGGCGTGGCGCGTCGCTCGCCGCGCTGCTCCAGGTCCGTGTCGCGGCCGTAGAGCCACTCGAGTGCCGCGTCGCGGGCGGCGGCCTGCGGGCCGAGCGGTCCGGTGCAGCGCTCGGCGGCTTGGCCGAGGATGAGCCGCCAGCGCTCCAGGCCTTCGTCGGTGGGGGCGGGCGCTCCGGCTCCGGCGCCGGCGTGGGGCGTGCTCATCAGTCAGCCCCCTGAACGGGCAGCTCGTGTCGGTCGAGCAGGCCATGCCGGTCGAGCAGCCGCTGCACGTTCTCCTCCAGGGTTCGGGCGCGTGCGAGGACCAGCGGGTCTGCGGAGGTCCGTAGCAGGGAGCGCGCCGAGCCGATCCGGCCGCGTCGCGCCAGCAGCCGCTCGGCGATGCGTTCGCGTTCGCGGGGTGGGAAGAAGGCGAAGGCCTGGCGCAGGGCGGGCAGGCCGATGAGGAAGTCGTCGCCGGTGAGGGCGGTCACGATCTCGTCGAGTGCGTCGAGCAGGGACGGGCGGTCACCGGATTCCGACGCCGTCCCTCGGCCGGTCACCTCGTCACGGGCCAGGGCGAACAGGCCGGCCAGCCAGTCGCCGAGCGTCTCGGGGGCGGCTGCGGCGAGCGAGCGGGCTTGCTGTGCAGCCTCGGCGTGCGAGCGGCCTTCGTGGCCCGACGGCACATCGCTGTCGGAGAGCCCGAGGGACCAGAGCAGTCCCAAGGCGGCGCCGCGCAGGTCCGCAGGTGCGGCGGTGTCGGCGGCGATCCGCGTGGCCGTGGCCATCGCCGTCGCGCGAGTGAGGGTCAGCAGATGCTCGGCGTGGCGCAGTGCGTCCCGGGCGGCGGCAAGGGCGCGAAGCCGGGGGAAGTCGACCCCTCCGGTTCCGTGGAGACCTTCGGCCAGCCAGAACACCCGCCCGACAGCCTCGTCGACGACGCGGCCGAACAGCGGATCGCCCGCGGTGCCGTACACGCGGTCGTGCCGCCACAGGTGCAGCGCTGTGGCCAGCACCTCACCGGCGGGACCGAGTTCGGCGACCGCGCCGACCCGCGTCGCCAGGGAGTCCAGCAACTCGGCGGAGAGGGTGTCCGCTCCACACAGCACCGCGTCGAAGAGCACGACCGACAGTGCGGCGACCGCCGCATCCGAAGCCGTTGCCGCGCTCACACCGGCCCGAGCGCGCTCGGCCAGCGCCACCGAGGCCGCCTGCGCCAGGCTGGCACCGTAGGCGCCCGCCTCGATCAGCGCCGCCTCACGACCCTGCGCCGGACTTGGATCCCACCGCTCGGTGAAGACCGGGTCCGCTCCGCCGGTCGGCCCAGCCGTGCGGGTATGGCCCGGAATCCCCAGGACGCGCAGCTGGTGCAGCAGCTGGCTTCGCCGCAATCCGGTCGGCTCGGTCAGGTCGTTGCTCACCGGCTCGCCGAGGACGACCCCGCACGCCTGCATCTGGGTCGCCACGTCGTGCACCAGCGGCGGGGCGGGCGTGTCCGGGTGCAACCGGCCGGTCCGCTCGCCGGTGCTCGCGGCGACCATGGCGACCACGGCCGGGTCGGTGCCGGGCATCAGGACACCGTGCCCTGTCCACGGGAGCGGCTGTTCCAGCGCCTCGTTGAGCAGGGCGCCTGCCAGCCCGTCGAGGACGTCCGTCCGTGCCGATGCCTGGTGGCCGCGCATCGCCGCGAGACCGGAGGCGAGAGTGCGGGCCGCGATGAGGTCGGCCGTCGAGACCGGCAGGCGCTCCTTCCGAAGCCGTGTGACGACCTGCTCCGTCAACCGGTCGGCCGCGGCGGCCGGGCCGTGGTCCCACAGGAGTTGGTAGTAGCCGGGGGACGGCATGCCGGACTGGTAGCCGGCGAAGGCGTCGAGCTGGCGAAAGGAGTACGGCACGAGGAAGCTGCCGCCCAGCGCCCCGGCCGCAGGTTCCGGGACCTCGGGCCAAGCGCTGTCCCTCTCGCCTGACGGCGAGCGCCCCTTTTCGGCTGCAGTCGCAGTCAGTGCCCGAAGCGCCGGTGTGTGGAACCCGCCGGTCACCACGAGCACGGGCCGCTCCCCCGCGTGCGCGACGGCAGCCCGGATCCAGGAGGCCATGTACTCCTCACGTGCCCGGTCGCCCGGCTCTGCCTGCGCGTCGCCGCGGACCAGCTCGAAGTAGGCATCGAGAAGCTGTTGCAGCCCGTCCGTGTCCTCCGGGCCAGCGAGTTCGAACAGCCGGTCCCAGAGCGCGTCGACAGAGTCCACGCTGAACCGTTCGCACAGCCGCCGCGTCGCCTCGGCGTAGCGCGCCTCGGCATCGGCGAAGCGGTTGGCCAGCGGCTCGGCCCGCTCGACGAACGCCGGATGCCAGGCCGGCAGATCAATGAAGCGCACCTGCGCCCCGGCATCGAGACCGGCGTGCAGGGCAACCCACTCGGGCGAGTAGTCGCACAGCGGCGTCCAGGACGTCGCCGTCCGCTCCTCGTCGCGGTAGTGGCTGAACACGGCAACCGGCAGCTCGTGGCCGAGTATCAGCTCGGCCAGCCGCGCGTTCATGTCGACCGGCCCCTCCACGAGCACGTACGCGGGTTGCAGCGCCGCGATGGTGCGGGCGACCAGCCGGGCGCAGGCCGGCGAGTGGTGGCGGACGCCGATGAAGTGGACGGACATCACTCGGCCAGCAGGTGTCGTGCCTCGTGAAGGGCCTGCCACTGGGGCCCGCGCCGGCGTGAAGCCTGCTGCTCCAGGAAGCGGCGCAGCCGGGCGAGGTCCTCCGGGCTGTCCTTGGCCGCCGTACCAGCCAGGCAGGTGACCACGTCGGCCGCGTTGCCGGCCTCACCCCGCAGAAACCAGCCACGCACGCCCACCGCATGGGCAACCGACACCGCCTCCGCAGTGCTCATCACGGCCGAGAGCCGCTCCCCGGAGGCCTGGTGGCCGCGCAGCTCGCGAAACGTTCCGACCAGCACCTCCAGCACGTCACGGTTCGGCGCAGCCTCGACCCCGGAGCGGCGCAACAGAGCGCCCGCCTCGGCCTCGACGAGCGCGAGCTCGGTCGCGAAGTCCGCGATGGGGAAGACCGTCTCGAAGTTGAAGCGCCGCTTGAGCGCGGCACTCATCTCGTTGACGCCGCGGTCGCGGGTGTTGGCGGTGGCGATGACGTTGAAGCCGGCCCGGGCGAAGACCATCGCATCCGGCCCCTCCAGCTCCGGCACCGCCAGCACCCGCTCGGACAGCAGCGAGAGCAGGCAGTCCTGCACCTCCAGCGGGCAGCGCGTGATCTCCTCGAACCGGACGATCCGTCCCTCCGCCATACCGCGGAGCATCGGCGCCGGAACGAGCGAGCGCGGTGACGGGCCCTCAGAGACCAGCAATGCGTAGTTCCAGGAGTACTTGATCTGGTCCTCGGTGGTGGCCGCGCCTCCCTGGACGGTCAGCGTCGAGGTGCCGCTGACCGCGGCCGCGATCAGCTCCGAGAGCAGCGACTTGGCCGTGCCCGGCTCGCCGACCAGCATCAGCCCCCGGCTCGTCGCCAACGTCACCAACGCCCGCTCGACCAGAGAGGCGTTACCGACGAACTTGCGGCTGATCCCCTCCTCCTCGTCCCCGACGATGAACCGGCGCGCGGCACGCAGGCTGAGCTGCCAGCCCGGCGGACGCGGGTCGCGATCGCCGTCGCGCAGAGCCGCCAGCTCCTCGGCGTAGCGGACCTCGGCCGGCGGGCGCTGCAGGCCCGCCTGCTCGTCCGGACCTGGAGCATTCTGGGCGACATCGATCTCGACGGCGGTCACGGGGCCACCTCCTCCAGGTCGGCCAGGAGCTCGGACGCGGCGACGGGGTCGAGGTCGCCGAACACGTGGGTGTAGTTCCACATGGGCCGGTAGTCGCCCGGTGCGCCCGCCAGCCAGACGGTGTCGAAGGTCTGGTCGGGGAACATGTCGACCACACCGACGGCTATGCCCATGTTCAGTTCGATGACCAGGTGGCAACCCTCGGTGATCTTCTTGGAGAACCAGCGCTCGACGCCCGCGTCCTGCGGCTCTCCGCGCTCCCACCCGCGCTTGGTCAGACCGAGCAGCCGCCCCACCGGGACAGTGCATCCCTCGAACCGGTGCAGGCGGTTGGCCGCCGCCTCCTCCGGCGTCAGACTCCGCACCGCCCGGCCCAGCTGGTTGAAGGGCTGCAGGATCTCGTAGTCGGCGAACAGCTCGGACCAGGCCGCAAGGGTGTCGCCCAGGTGAAGCGGGTGGGCCAGCCGGACGGTGGCGTCCTCGGCGAGAGTGAACTCGTCGTCGTTCACGTCGGCGAAGCTGCGGTCTTCAGCGATCCTGAACGCGGTGACCTCCGCGCCCTCGCCAGCGCCGGTGCCAGTGCCGGAATCGACTCCGGCGAGCCAGACCAGACGGCGCACCAGGTGCCAGACCAGCGGGTGCTGCACGAACAGCTCGCGGAATTCCCCGGCCGTCCAGCTCCGCTGCGCGACCATCGCTGCTTCCAGACGGCGGATCTGGTCGGACGCGATGGTACGGACGTCCTTCTTCAAGCCCATGAAGCGCTTGCGCTCAGCCGGAGCGAGCTCCTGGTCATCTTTGACACCCGGGACAGGCAGGTCCTTGCGACGCTTGCCGTCGGCGTCCAGCACGAATGGGCGCAACTGCTCGTCGAAGCCCACGGTGAAGCGGCGCGACCCGTAGTCGATGACCGTCGTACCGTCCGGCTCCAGGCCCAGATCAGGAACCAGACGGTCCGACAACTGGTCACCTGTGAGCCCGAGACCCTCGGCCACCTCGGTGATCTTCTCCTGCGCGCGCGCCTTGAGCGCCTTGAACTTCACCCGCTGCGCGATGCCGTGCAGGTGCAGCAGGGCCACGTCGCTGCCGATCTCGGCCAGCACGTTCAGCCCCTCGACCGCCCGGTGGTGCGCTCCCTGGCCAGGCCAGTCACGCAGGATCGGCGTCAGTCGGCGCACCGTCTCATCGTCGCCGAGCACCCCGAGGCTGTGCAGGATCCAGCTCTCCTTGGCCGGCATGGCCGCCTGGCGCCACTCCTCGAACAGGGCCCAGGCGAACGCCGACAGCGAGTCGGCGCGGCAGTTGTCGGTGACGACGGCCAGGCCGGCGTACGGATCGCCCGGCTTGGACAGCGCGAGCATCGTCAGCACATGGCGGACCGCGTCCTCCGGCAGCGCCTCGCCGGACGTCAGCAGGATCTGCGGCAGGACCGCGGGCTGCACCCAGGCGGGCAGCACCGGCATCCGCGCCGGAAGCGTGTTCTCCAACGGATCCGTGGCCAGACCCTCAGCGACGATCTCCGCCGCCTCGGCGCCGTAGCGCTCGGTTACAGCCGCCAGCACAGCGTCCGTGCCGTCGTCGGCTGCCACCAGACGCAGGGCCTGCTCGGCGGCCCGGCGTGCGGCACCCGTCTGACCGACCGCGTCCGGAACGAGCAGCAGGCCGGCGGCGATGCCGTGCCGGGCGAACCAGGAACGTGCGGTGATCTGAACGGACTTGAGTCGCACCATGCCGTCGGCCAGCACCCGCGCCGCACCGAGGTCGAGAACCGGCAACAGCAGGCGGGCGAGAGCGGCGGGCTGGCGCTCAGCGGCCCACACCGCCATCGGCACGGCGGCCACGTCGTACTTGGCAAGCACGGCGGGCAGCCAGTCGCTGCCACCCCAGAGCTCCTCGGGCCGCCACTTCTCCACCCAGGGCAGCAGCACGTCAGCCGGCCCCTGGAGCAGCAGACGGTGCGCGTACCAGAGGTTGCTACGAGAGCCTAGGTGCTTGGCGGCCTCCTGACCCCAGTTCGTCCCCTCCGGGTACTCCCACCCGAGATAGTCCACGTGCGACCAGCGTTCACGCTCACCCTCGCGCCACACCAGGGCCGAGGTGCTGTCCGGCTCCAGGCCGAGGAGGACGCGCGCCTTCCGCTGGGTCCGCGCGCGCGTCCACGGCGGGGACACCAGGAGGTCGGGCAGCGACTCCGGAGCGGCCTCGGCCACGCGCTCACGAGCACCGTCTAGCGAGCGCACCAGCTCGGCCGTCGTCGCGTCGAGCTGCGGCAGAATCGCCGGGAGCAGACCGCTGTTCAGCACCACATGCGTGTTGAGGAGCTGGCGCGCCGCCGGGGCGTTCTTGCCGTTCGTCAACGATGCCGAGGCGAGCAAGCGAACGGCCCGCACCGGGTACCGCTGCATCGCCTCCTGGAGCGCGGGCCGGACCTGCTTGTCGTCGAGCCGCGCGATCAGCAGCCGGAACGCGTCGTCGTGGGGGAACTGAGCCACCGCTGACGCGGTGGTGCGCAGCTGGTCGGAGCCGTAGGCCCGGTCCAGCGCCTCGTTCAGGAACGGCACGCACGCGGTGCCCAGACCGTCGGCGAGAGTCGCGATGAGCGCCACCGACCAGCCGTTCCAGGTCAGCTTGGGCGCCGGGCCGATGCGCTCGACCTGCGCGGAATCTCCCAGCGCGCAGAGCAGCAGCCCGCGCAGGTCGAAGGCCTCGTTCCCGTATTCCGGCTCCTCGTCGAGGCACTCCTCGACCCACCCGGGCACATCGGGTGCGAGATAGGACGTGAGAGCCCGCCGACGCGCGGTGGTCCGGCACTTCTCCAGTGCCGCGACCACCTGGGCGTAGGCCTCCTCGTTCGCGCAGGCGACCAGCGCACGCACCCGGTCCAGCTGCGGACGGACCATGTAGGGGGCGGTGTGCCGGGAACCGGTTCCCTGGAACCGCAGAGCAGGATCCGTGCGGACGGACCCGCGCTGCTGCCAGCCCGTCTCGACCTCAAACGTCTCGACCGCCGCCACGGCCGCGAACACGAGCCCGTGCCGCTCGATCCACGCGTCGACGAACGGGGATTCCTCCCAGCCTCCCCGCGACGTCCACGCCGGCGGCAGCATGCTCGCCACCGCGGCGGCCCCGAGCGGGTCAGCCTCCCCCTCCATATAGGCACGGGCTGCGCGCACGAGCACGGGGTGGGAGTGCGGGGCGGTCAGCGTCTGCTCGATCCACTCCTGCTCGGAGCTGATCCGCTCCACCGCCCGGGCGACGACTTCCGCACGCACCCCCGCGACATTGCGCACCACGCCGCCACGCCGCGGGTGCAGCAGCCGCCGCCAGGCGCTCGGCATCTGGAAGGTGTCCTCATCGGGCAGCGCGGCCTCCGGTGCCTCCGAGCTCTCCGCCCGTGGCAGAGGTCCGCTCATCGGGTCGATCACGGTCCCGCCAGGCCGAACAGCCGACGGGACGACCTCGAGGTATCCCTTCTTCACCTTCTCCGCGACCAGCTTGTCGAACTGGGCTCCAGCCGCTTCAGCCGACGCCAACGCCTTGATCTGCGTCCGCCCTTCGGTGCCGATCCGTCCGTAACACACCGTCACAGAGGCGCCGTCGACCGCCGCCTCCCAGAACTTCGACGACCCGCCCCCGACAAGCTCCCAGCGCCGCACAGCTCCTCCTCCACGCCGTGGCAAAACACCGGGTGCAGGACTCAACCGGTGATCAGTGGGCGCCACCCTAGCCGCCACCCCTGACAGACGTTTCGCGGGCCAACCTGTGACGTTCCGCTTCTAGGCACCCCGTCGCAGATTCGGTGCAAGGAGGCGGCCCGAATTGCCGTGATCTGATTCCGTTTAGGGTGTCGGGCTGCGGAGGCTGAGCCAGCGGACATGACCAACGAGCAGACAAACCCGTTGGTCGATGTGGGCCAAGGTTGGCAGGATGCGCGGCGATGGCCTTCCACTCGTACTCCTTCGACAGTCTTCCGACCGATCCCACCGCCACCGCGCGCGACGCTTTGAACGGCCTGGCCGTCGGCGACGCCTTCGGCGCCCAGTTCTTCGTCCCCGACAACCTCCCCGCCCTGCGCGACCAGCGGCTACCCGAGGCGCCATGGCCGTGGACCGACGACACCGAGATGGCCTGCTCCATCCACCAACTCGTCATGCACCGAGGCATGGTGGACCAGGACGAACTCGCGAACTCGTTCGCCGAACGCCACGACTTCGACCGCGGCTACGGCCCCGCGATGAACCGCCTGCTGCGCCTGGTCCGCCAGGGCAGCGACTGGCGCGAACTCGCAACCGGCCTGTTCGACGGGCAGGGCTCCTGGGGCAACGGCGCCGCGATGCGCGTCGCCCCTCTCGGCGCCCGCTACCCAGACGACGCGGAACGAGCAGCCCGGCAAGCCACCCTGTCCGCCGAGGTGACCCACACCCACCCCGAGGCCATCGCCGGGGCCGTCGCGGTCGCCGTCGCCGCCAGCCGCGCCGCGCAGGGCCGAGCCGAACCCGTGACGGGTGCCGACCTGCTCACCACTGTTCTGGACCTGACCCCGCCCAGCCGCGTCCGAGAGGGCATCGCGGAGGCGCGCACGCTCCTGGACCAGCCCCACGTGGAGCTCGCCGCCCACCGGCTCGGCAACGGACGCCAGGTCAGCGCGGTGGACACCGTCCCCTTCACGCTCTGGTGCGCCGCACAGCACTTGACCAGCTACGAAGCCGCTCTGTGGGCCACCGCCTCGGCCGGCGGCGACGTCGACACCACGTGCGCGATCGTCGGCGGCATCGTCGCCTCCCGTGTCGGCACCGAGGGCATCCCCGCCGTCTGGCGCGAACGCACCGAGACCCTGCCCGCCTGGCTGCACGGCCACGGCACCTGGGACACCGCCCACACCACCACGATTGCCGACCGCCACCCCTGCCCTTGCTGCGGACACCTCGTCCACGACGAACCGCGCGGCTCGTACGGCATCTGCCCGGTGTGCTTCTGGGAGGACGACCTGTCCCAACTGCGCTGGCCGACCACGACCGGGGCCAACCGCGTCTCCTTGATCGAGGCGCAGGGCAACGTGCAGCGCTTCGGGGCCTGCGATCGGCGCGGCCTGCGCTTCACCCGCCGTCCCCTCCCGGACGAGCCGCTCGACCCGCTCTGGCGGCCGATCGACCCTCAGCAGGACTCCTTCGAGGACGCCGACGATCCAGCGCCCTGGCCCGACTACCAGCCAGATCTCTACTGGTGGCGACCGTCGTTCTGGCGGCGATAATCCGAATGATCGGCAAGCAGGTCCGGCCTGGTCAGGTCAGTACCAGAGCGTCATTCCGGCAGCGCCGAGACCGTGCCGGGCGGCGTGACGCAGCACCCTCAGGGGGCCGCCAACCAGATCGTCCAGGTCGTGGTCGCTTCCGTCGGCCATCCCGGCAAGCCAGTCCCGGATGCGCTCCTCGACGGCGCTGCGGCGTCCCGGTGCGAGGTCGAGGGCGGCCTCCACTGCCGGAAGGGCTGCACGGACACCGGCCGCATCGAGCAGGAAGTCGCCGTGCCAGCCGGGGAGCTGGGACACCGCTGCGGGGCCGAGGCCGTAATGGAGTGCAGCAACGGGGTCTCCCTTGCGCGTCGACACGCAGAACAGGTCGACGCCCTCGCGCTGGGGGACGAGTTGCAGAAGTTCCTCCTTGACCGCCTCATGCCGCTTGTCCACGGAGCCCAGTGCGGCGAGGGCGTCCTGCAGCCGCAATGCCAGCTCCGTGGGCACAGGCCCGTACGGTCCGGAATCGAAGAACGACGCCGGGTCGCTCTCCTCGCTCCACCACTCCAGGTCGCCGTTGCGCTCAGGATCACGGAGCCCGTAGGAATCAGCGCCGGGAAGCTCCGCCTGGAGGCGGGCAATGCCGCCGTCCGGCACGACTCCGACCACCCAGAATCCGGTGACGCTCACGGCCTTCTCCTCTCCACTCTCCGCCTCACGCGATCACGCACCGTCCTGGCCGCGGTTCGCGCCGAACTGGATGGTCGTGTGGCTGCGTAGGCGCATGGCGGCGACGCGCTGTTCGAGCTCCGCCCAGACCTGGGCGGGGTCGGGGCCGTTCGGGTCGGTCACGCGGAAGCCGTGCAGCGGAACAGCGTCGGCGTCCACGTCATCCGGGTGCAGACGGCCCTCCAGCACGAATCCGGCGAACGCCCGCAACGCCTCCTCGCCCAGTTCGAGGGGATGGAACGCGAGCGGGTACGGCGGCTGGTCTTCGCCCCACCACGGATCGGGCTTGACCGGCCGTGCACCCGCCCAGAACGGCGCCTCGAACTCGTACGGGGCACCGATGTTCTCGACGATCCCGCTGTCCGGGGACAGGCTGAGCGAGCGCACCAGCACACCGCCCTCCCAGACCGCGAAGGTGAGAGCGTCCGAGACGCTGTGCATCACATGGAAGAACACGCGGTCCCTGCGCGCGGCCGCGAGGAGGTGCGGAGGCATCCGGCTCGGCCTGTGCTCCATGAGCCGCCGATCGCAGACGATCTCCACGCCTTCGAAGCTCGCCGCATAACAGGCTCCGTCCGGCGGATAGGTGCCATCCCAAAGCGACTCCCCGGGCGCTGGCTCCACCGTGGACCCCGGGTGGACCCGCGCGACCAACGCGGCAGCGGCCGCCTCGTCCGATTCACGCGCCACGCGAAGGGGGTCAGCGGCACGCCCCTCGGAGAAGACCAACATCGCCGACTTGGCACCCACGGACGCTTCCTCCTCGTCCCGCCTGCAGAGCCTCGCGGAGAATATCCGGCCGGACCGACAACCCAGCGGCAGAGCAAGCAGCCGCCCCGGGCTGACGAGCTACTGGATACTCCACCGGTGCGGATGGTCGGGGTCGGTGGGGCAGGCGAAGACGTTGAGCTCGCCGAATCTGCCCACGGTGACTTCGGTGGGAGTGGCGGACCGATGGGTGGGAAGGTCTCGGTCCTCCAGCGGCTTCCACCTACCGCTGCCACCGTCCCACTCCGAGCTGTCGATGGTCAGCAGGAGGTCCATCGGCGTCCTGCAGGTCTCGCAGTCCATGGGGTACGGGTCAGTGGCGTGCCAAGACGCGAAACCGCCGACACGCCAGCCGGGCGGGACGGACAGGTCGTACTGGTAGCCGGCCGGATCTGCCGCGTTCTCATCCGCCGACTGGTCGGCCTCCTGTTCCTGGGCTTCGTCCCAGGCGTCGAGCTGGGCACACAGCTCCTCGGGCAGGAGACCCGCGAACGGGTACGTGACCACCTGCTCCGGGTGCAGCACACACGGCTCGGGTACGAACCCGGCGGATCCGACGACCAGCGGCTGTGGTGGCACGGCCAGCACCTCGCCGACCTCCCACGACCGCCGCCAGCGCAGGTGCAACTCGAGGGCGTACCGGCTGGGGCCGTGCGCGTCGAAGGGGCACCAGAACACCTGGAGCAGATCACAGTCGCCCGGCCCGGCCGGCAGATCGGGAACGTCCCGCCGGTACAGCTGCGCGAGGCCGATCAGCGGCAGGGGGTCTGTTTCCGATACTTCTGGAAGCCGGTGCTCCAGGCGTAGCGCCCCCAGGAGCTTTCGTTCCTCAGCCGTGGGGCCCGGATTCTGCTCCCGGGCCCATGCGACAGAAAGGACCTGCCGCCACCGGTGGATGTCAACCGGGCGCAGACCGCGCCGGTGGCCGTGTGCCTCGCTGCACACTGGCCACGGTTCGTCCGCAGGCCACAGCATCGGGCCGCCTACCGAGCTGGCCGACACTTCGGGGCTCCCCGGCCGCGGATGGAGGCGCGTCGTCGTGCCCCGATAGGCGGCCAGTTCCGGGAAGAACTGCTCGACATCGAACGGGCGCGGGGGCGTGGTCCTCGTCATGGACGCGACCTTAGACACCCCGCAAACCCGGCCATCGAGCGCCCCGGTGTGGGCGCACCAGTGCCGCTGTGGAAGCCAGCGGACCGCACCGGTTGCCACAGGACCCCCACCCGCCGTTCTCTCTGCTGACAACATGCTGCACGAGAGGGCTCAGTACGGTAGCCCCGTGCATATCCTCGACGATCCGGATCGCTCTGCTCGTGTCCGAGCGCTGCTCTCCCGAGCCCGTCGCTACCCGATGATGGACTCCGCGTTGATCAAGGAGCAGGCTGGCGCGGTCAATGCCCAGGGGAGGGCAGAACCGGCATCGGCGCTGGCGCTGGAAGCCATGCCCCGGTTCGAGGAGCGGTACGGCGGACTGTGGTACCCAGTCATCGGATCCAACGGGATGGAGCACGGACTCCAGGGCGAACCCATCGTCGAAGCCGGGACACACGGCTGGACCATCCGTAGCGGCATCATCGACGGCGACCACACCTGGCCGCTGGACGTCCTGCTGGACGGCCGCACGGTGATGACCCTGGCGGAAAAGCCTCGGATCATCAACAGCAGCGTTGCTCAGCGACTCGAAGCCCACGCCCAGCTCGTGCTCGTCCGGTCCTGGCCACACGTCACCCTCCGCACCACCACAGAGCGCCATGCGGATCCGGAGGTCGCCAGCCTCGACATCGCCACCCCCGATACAGAAGCGACCGGACCAGCCGACCGGTGGTGGACGGCGGACGGCATCGCCATCCACCTCGAACTCGACACCTGGTGGAACGCTCGCGACACCTGGCACGTGCGCTGCTTCGCGCAGCGCGAGAGCGATCTGCCCACCGTCGTCAGAACTGCGCAGCGAATGATCAGCGGCACAATCGCCCGAGCAATCGTCAATACCTGTGGATCGGTGGCTTCTCAGCGTCGAGAGGATCGGAGCAGGGTGAGCCCGTCCACTGCTGCAAGCTCCGAGTCCAGGGGCTGGGCTTCGGCTGGCGCAGTGACGATGAGGAGAACAGACACGTCGGGGTGGTCGTCCTCAAGAAGGTCGTCTTCGCCATCGTCTCCAGGGACAGCGTTCGGCTGGACCTTGATGCGGGACGCGTCTGCGAGGGTGGCGAGGAAGTAGACGCCGAAGTAGTCGCTCTCGCGCTCGACGAAGGTCGCCGGCAGTCGCTCGGCGAGAAGGCCGGCCAGCTGCTGGGCCGTGTAGGTGCTGGTGCCGTAAGTGTCGGTGACAGTCATCGTGGCATTCCCCTCAGGCCGCGTGGTTCTCGGTGCGCTCGACCAGATGGCCGCTCTCGAAACGGGCGCCCGCGCGGACGAGAGGGACCAGGTGGGCTCCCGTGATCGCCCGCCAGCGAGACTGGGCTGACTCGAGGAGCTTGAAGACCATCGCGAGGGCCGCAGCCGGGCTGCCAGCGCCGCGGGTGACCTTCGTGCGGAGCTTGACCGTCGAGAACGTCGACTCGATCGGATTCGTGGTCCGCAGGTGAACCCAGTGCTCGGCCGGGAAATCGTAGAACGCGAGTAGTTCGTCCCGGTCCTCGGTGATCTTCGCGACGGCCTTCGGCCACTTCGTGCCGTAGGCGCGGGCGAATTCCTCGATCGCCTTCTCGGCGTGGGCCCGGTCCTCGGCGTTGTAGATCTCCTGCATGGCCTTCGTCGCACCCGGTTGCGCGGACTTCGGCAGGCAGTTCGCGACGTTGCGAGCCTTGTGGACCCAGCAGCGCTGGTGCCGGGCGGCGGGGAAGACCTCGGCGAGCGCCCGCCAAAGGCCCATCGCGCCGTCGCCGATGACCAGCTCGGGGTCGCGCATGCCGCGTCGGCGACAGTCACGCAGCAGATCGGCCCACGACTCGGTCGACTCGCGCAGACCCTCGGCCAGGGCGATAAGTTCCTTCGTGCCGTCCAACCGGACGCCGAGCAGGACCAGGACGCACGAGTGCGCCTGGCCGAGCCGCACCTTCGGGTGCACGCCGTCCGCCCAAACGTAGACGAAGTCCCGGTCAGACAGGTCGCGGGCCTGGAAGGCAGCGTGGTCGTCGCCCCACTGCTTCGTCAGCCGGGTGATGGTGGCCGGCGACAGGCCGGCCGTCCCGCCGAGGAACTGCTCCAGCGCGGGCACGAAGTCCCCGGAGGACAGTCCGTGCAGGTAGAGCAGCGGCAGGACCTCGGCGACCTTCGGGGACTTGCGGCACCACGGAGGAAGGATCTTGGAGGAGAACCGCTTCCGCTCGCCGGTCTCCTCGTCGATGCGCCGGTCGTTCACCCGAGGTGCGCTGACCTCGACCGGCCCGGCCGCGGTGACCACGGTCCTCGCGTTGTGGCGACCGTTGCGGACCACCAGGCGTCGCCCCTGCTCGTCGGTCTCGGACGCCAATTCGGCTATGTACTGGTTGACTTCGGCTTCCAGCGCGGCGGCAAGCATCCGGCGGGCGCCCTCGCGGACGATTTCGTCGATCAGGGAGCCGGACTGTGTGGAGCCGTCGTCGGTGACTACGCTGAGCACGGGCGTGCCTTCCCGACCCGCGCTGCAACGCGGGCCTACTCGGAGACCTTACGGATCATTCGGGAAGGTACGCCTTCCGCGTCCCGCCCGGGGCTGATCCACAAGTCCTGAGCATTGCTCCTACCTCGACGGCCCGTATCGGTACCGGGAAGAGCAGGAGCCCGAGTTTCGGCACGTCCGCAGTGTGAAGTGGACTTACAAGGACCTCGACCGCCACGTTGTCCAGCCAGACCTGCGCGACAGCCTGGGCTCGCTGCTCACGGTCTTCGAGCTTCGCCGGCACGAAGCCGCCCGGCGCATGGGCCATCTCGCCGGCACCGGCACGGACCCGGGTCCCTCCCACGCCTCGCCCGCTCTCGCGAGCCTCGGTTCCTCCCCTGAGCGCCTCCGGGAGTACGTCAGAAACGCCACCGCTGAGGACGAACCGGTGAGCATGACCATCCGGGAGTTCATCGGGATATGGGGACACGTCCACCGTTGGCCCTCGGTCGTGGAGGAGATCGAGGCGGATCTGGAGGCATTCGGCCTGACCACCCAGCCGTCATTCGCCGACTACGCGCTGAACCTCAACAGGCGCGTGACTGTGATTCCGGTGGGCGCCGAACCGGAGCCAGGCACTCATGTGCCCACTGCTGCTGAACTGCCGGTCGCTGCGCGGTTCGACGACAGGCCCGTCACCGTGCGCATCGGACAGGTCGCGTCATCGGACCTCGGCGACGCGCTGACGTCTCTGACGCCCGACGACGATTTGAGCACCGCCATGCTGTACATGGCCACGCGCAACTTCTCGCAACTTCCCGTGTTGGACGCCGACCGGCGTCTTGTCGGGGTCGTGAGCTGGGAGAGCATCGGTCGAGCCGGCCTGCGGGGCGCTACGAGCCTCACCCTCGCTGACACCATCGACAGGCGCGCCCGGGAGGTCTCCGGCGACGAAGAGCTGCTCAACTGGATCCCCGAGATCTACGACAGGGGCTACGTATTCGTTCGCAACGAGGACCGCGCGATCACCGGCATGGTCACCGCTGCGGATCTCACGCGCCAGCTCGGCAGCCAGCTGAAACCGTTCCTCCTCGTGGCCGAGATCGAGCGCCGGCTGCGGCGGATCGTCGACGCGGCTCTGTCGGACCACGTGGTGACGATAGAACAGATCCGGTGCATCCTCGGCCCCCGGGCCTCCAGCGTCATGGCGGCCAAGGACCTGACGATGGGGCAGTATCGGTTGATCTTCCAGGACTCCTCGGTCTGGATGGCTCTGGGCTGGCGCATCGATGGCTCGCTCTTCGCGCAGGGACTCAAGGCTGCTTCCACATTTCGCAATAATCTCATGCACCTAAACCCCGACCTCGACGCTGAGGACGAAACGGAGCTCGCTCCCCTCGAAGGGCTGCTGACGGTGCTGCGCTCCTTGGATCGGACGGATTGACCTTCACAAGGGGGACGGTGTGACGCGCTACGGACCGCCTGATTTCCGAATAATCTCTTACGCGGGCAACGCCGAGGATGTCGTGCTCATGCGAGCCTTCGCGAAGACCCAAACCGGCTTCTTCGTGGATGTCGGCGCTGCCGATGCCGAGATCGAGCGGCAACATCAGCGCGAACTTGAAGCGGTCACGTCCGCTGGCGTGGTGTATCGACGGCCAGTCGGTGATCTCTTTGCAGATTAGGCGGTGAGGGCGGTCGGGTTGGTGTCGTCGGTGGGTTCTCCCTCGATCGGGTGGAGGCGGCAGCGGCCGAGGATCTCGGACCCGATGTAGCGCCGTTGCTCGGCCCATTCGTCGCTCTGCTCGGCCAGGACAGCGCCGACCAGCCTGATGACGGAGGCTCGGTCGGGGAAGATCCCGACGACGTCGGTGCGGCGGCGGATCTCCTTGTTCAGCCGTTCCTGCGGGTTGTTGCTCCAGATGCTCTTCCAGACCGTGCGTGGGAAGGCGGCGAACGCCAGCAGGTCCTCGCGGGCGTTCTCCAGGTGCTCGGCCGCGGCGGGGAACTTCTCGTGCAGCGAGCCGATCACCTGACCCATCTGCTGATGGACCGCGTCGGCGTCGGGCTGCTCGAACACGGTCCGCAGCAGTGTGGCGACCCACGGCTGGGCCGATTTGGGGACCTGAGTCAGGAGGTTGCGGGCGTAGTGGGTGCGGCAGCGCTGCCAGCTCGCGCCGGGCAGGACCCCGGCGACGGCGTCGACCAGGCCTGTGTGGGCGTCGGAGACAACCAGCTTCACCCCGGCCAGGCCGCGGGCGACCAGGGACCGCAGGAATGCGGTCCAGCCGGCTCCGTCCTCGACGGTGGCGACGTCCAGGCCCAGGACTTCGCGCTGGCCCTCGTTGTTGACGCCGACGGCGACCAGGCATGCGATGTTGACCACGCGGCCGCCCTCGCGGACCTTCTGGGTCAGCGCGTCGAGCCAGACGAAGGTGTAGGGCCCCTGGTCCAGGGGGCGGTTGCGGAACTCCGCGACCCGCCCGTCCAGGTGCTTGGCCATCTCGCTGACCTGGGACTTCGACAGCTGGGTGACGCCCAGGGTCTCGGCGAGCTTCTCGACACGGCGGGTGGAGACGCCGAGCAGGTAGGCGGTGGCGACGACCGAGATCAGGGCCTGCTCGGCCCGGCGTCGGCGTTCCAGCAGCCAGGTGGGGAAGTAGGAGCCCGACCGCAGTTTGGGGATGGCCAGCTCGACGGTGCCGGCGCGGGTGTCCCACTCGCGCGGGCGGTAGCCGTTGCGGTGGTTGACGCGTTCGTCGCTGACCTGCCCGTATTCGGCGTTGCAGAGAGCGTCGGCCTCCGCGGACATGAGCGCGTCGGCGAACGTCTTGACCATCGCGCGCAGCAGATCGGGACTCGCCGAGGCCAAGTTCGCCTCAATCGTGGCGTGCAGGGGCAGACTGTCAGGTGCGGTCATCGTGCTGGTCTCCTTCGGGCTTAGACACCTCGAAGATCAGCCGATGGCCGTTCAACTATGCGGGCACCCAACCGATTCAGGAGCAAACCCCCGGATCAGGTGGAAACCCGTACACCATTTCCCAGGACGCAACCCTTGAAGCACAGCGGACCCAGCAGGCTTGGCAAGCCGCCATGGAGCGAGCCCACCGGAAAGCCCGCGACGCCCATCGAGCGAAAGCCATCCGAGAACAAACGGAGTCCTGGCGGCTCGCGGCCGGCATCCGGGACTACTGCAATGCCCTTGAGCAACGCGTTCGGGCAAAGCCAACTGACTCACCTGCCACCGCGATCAGTGAGTGGATCGAATGGGCCCGAGAACACGCAGACAGCATCGACCCTCTCCAGCACCTGTCAGACCTCGTCGAGGAGCCAGCGATCACTTCCGACGACCTGCGCCCGTATCTCGGAAGTTGGAGTCCACACGGGCCGCATCGAAAGTGACCCGGAACGGGTGCCCAAGGCCGGGCATCTCGTGAGCCGACCACCTTTGCAAGGTCGCACGGCTTCCCCAGCGACGATGCAGCCACCGCATGCCGAGTTGCCCGCAATGTCCCTGGCATGTTGAAAGCGGAGTGACGGGCCTCGGCACAGGTGGAGCACGCTGTGCGAGGTCGTCACCGCCGCTACTACTGGCAGGGAAGCCAGCGTTGGGCGGCGGCGCGCTTGTCCGGGGTCACCCACCAGAGCTTGGCAGTGGGGTCCCATCGGGCACCGAGACCGTTCTTGGCTTGATCCTTGTCAGCGAAGGGAACGTTGAGGTACAGCCGTCCGCCTACCTCAACTCCGGGCGCCGGGCCGTCGCCTGCCGGCGGGACGCTGTTGCTGCCTGAGCCGCCGGTCGGTGCGTTGGCGGCAGTCGGCTGATCGGCAGCTCCACGATGGTCCTCGCGTCCAGAGGCGTTGGTTCGACGTTCGGGGCGGGCGCGGTCGATGATGCGGCGGACGCGCTGGCAGGCGGCCCCTTCAGTGATGCGCATCATGAGGTCGGTCGGTCCGGTACCGCACAAGAGGTTCAGCGAGCCGTGCCAGAGAACGGTCTCGTCGACGATGAGTACCTTCTCGTGCATCCTTTCGCGCTGCTCGACGCGACAGCCGGCCGCGCGCAGTTCCTCGACCAGTGCCGCCTTCTGGGGCTTTGCGGAGTGGTCGCGAGTGAACACGGTGACCTGCACGCCGCGGGAGACGAGGTCGCGGAATGCCCTGCTCCAGTACCGCACTGGTTGCGGGTCCAGGAAGGCGCAGTAGACCTCGATGGACTTGCGTGCCTGGCGCAGGTCCCAGGCGACCGCGCGCTGGACCTCGTCGGAGGGGAAGAAGGCGGGGCGCGCCAACTCGTCTTCCGAAAGCCCGCCCAGGTCGGAAGCCGCGCGGATGGGCACGAGGTCGTCCACGGACAGCCGGGTGGCGTGCTGTTCGAGGTGCTCGAGCATGCGCAGGACTTCGCTGTGCGGAGCCAGGTGTTGGCGCAGGTGCTCGGTGTCGGCGACCACGACCAGGTGGTCCTGGGCCCGGCTGAGCGCGACGTTGAGCAGGCGGCAGGTCTGCGACGAGAGGCCGGTACCGGAGTAGAAGTACCCAGGTGACTGGCCGGCTCCCGCGACGGTGTCGATGACGATCAGTGGACGCTGGCTGCCCTGGAAGCGGTGGACGGTGTCGACCAGGCCCTCGTACTGCTCGCCAAAGCGCTGGGCGAGGCTGCTGTTGAGCGCCTTGACCTGATCCTTGTAGGGGGCGATGACCGCCATCCGATCGGCCGCCCGCTCTCCAGGCGGCACATCAGCCCAGTTGCGCCCCGGCAGCACGCCGTCGTACTGGAGCCCCCGCACCAACTGGTGAATCACAGCTTCGTGCACGACGTTGGACTTGTGGTCACGGCCCGGGATACGTCGCCCGGACGTATCCACCAACACCAGTGGGCCCTCCAAGAGCGGCGAGGGGGGCAGTCGCGAGCCGTCGGGCCGTCCGGTACGCAAGGGCGAGTCGGGGTAGGCAACAGCGTTGACGAGACCGCAGATCGCTGAGTGCATGCGGTACTGAGTGTTGAGCGCCACCATCCGGGGGTCACCGATGCGCGCGGAACCGCTGGCCGTGACGAGTCCAGCGGCATGGAACGCGTCGCGTTCGGCCCACTGGCGCGAATGCTCGCGCTCGGGTTCGGTGGCCTTGCGGTCCTGGCCGCCCTTGGTGATCGCGGGGAGCTGGCGGAAGTCACCCGCCAGGATCACACGCTTGTCGGCCAGCCCTGCGACGTACCACGCCGAGGGGAGATCGACCATCCCGGCCTCGTCCAAGATGACGACGTCGACGCGCTCCAACAGCTTCCGGGACTGCACGGCCTTCGCGACCGTGGTGCCCATGACGCGGCAGCGCGACCGTACCGCCTCAGCCAGGCCGCGCCTCTGCCGGTCCAGCTCCTCCAGCTCCCGCTGCAGCACCTCAGCTCGTTCAACGAGGCGGGGACGCGCCGACAGTCCCGCCAAGCTCGGCTGCAACGCGGCCAAGCGCGGGCCAAGGTCGGCGATCAAGGCGCTGGTGGTGCTCTCCTCCTGCTCGGCCCAGTTCCGCTGGTGCCAGTTGTCGGACAGCGCCTGGTCGATGGCGCGCAATCGCCCATGGAGTTCCTGGAGACGTGCCGCTTTCCGACTGGCCATCAGGCCCGACGGCACTCCGATCTCGGAGATCTTCAGACGGAGGGCAGCACCCTCGGCATCAAGCCTCAGCGCTGCTTGGGTTGCCTGCTCCAATGTGGCGATGGCGGCGGAGTTGCGCTTCGACGCCACTGAGAGCGACCCGGTAAGTTCGATGGCCTGGTCATGCGTCTCGAGCTCCGCGCGGACCGTGGTCAGCTGGGACTGCGCCACCGCGAGCGCCGCATCGATCTGCGTCCCCACCCTGCCCGCGATGCGCACCGGGTCGACGAACTCGCCGTAGCTCTGTTCCAAGCTTGCGACCGAGATCTCTCCCGCGCGCTGCACCAGCCCGTCCTCGAAACCGGCCTCTCGTTGAAGCAGATCACACATCCGCTCCAGGGCCTGGTCCACAGCCACGTTGGTCGGTGCCAGGAAGAGCAGGTTCAGCCCTTGCCGGTAACAGCCCTCCGCGATGTGGGAGACCACATCGGTCTTACCTGTGCCAGGCGGACCCCAAAGGAACAGGACGCTGCTGCCGAGAGCTTGCTCCACCGCGGCTCGCTGCGCCGGGTTCAGTTGCAGCGTGGGCCAGTTACCCACCAAGCGGGACGGATCCGGCACCCGGGAAAGCGTCGGCGTGTTCAGACCCAGCACCTGCCCGCTCTTCGCCGGGTCCACCGGGCTGCCCGTCTGGCCTGCCGCCTCCAAACGCTCGGCCAGCACCATCCAGTTCGAGGCATCGTCCTCGCGCAGCAGCACCGAACCCGGGTTCGGCCCGAGATCGGCCGACGTCGTGACCCGGATGCTGCCGTCCGGGAGCCGTGTGGCGTCAGCAGTCACCCATGGCTGCTGGCTTCGCTCCAGGCGCACCAGAACCGGCCTCCCATTGAGGGAGTCCCGCCAGGAACGACAACTGAACAGGTACTCGGAGCGCTCGCCGCCACTCACGCGGCGACCCCCCTGAAGCACCACCTTTTCGGCACCGTCACCCGAGTCCCGGCGACTCGCGGCGATCTCGGAGTGAACGGCTGCAATCAGATCCCGCAGCGGCTCAGGAAGTTTCTGTCCCACCGTCGCCCCCCATGGCGTCAACTTCCGCTACCACAAAGGATCTTAACCGGAGCGCACGCGAACAACGCCTCACGGGCCAGAGCATTTCTCGGCCCGTCCGGTGCAGCCCTGCAGTGAGCGCGCGCCGGGAGCGCGCGCCTACATCTGACCGTGTGCGCGGTCGCGCGCCAGCGTCGGGCGCGCCCGCGGGCATCCCCCACCCCCGCGACCCGAGCAAGCAAACAAGCAGGCAGAGAGTTGCAACCGTCGAACGCATGCCCACGGCCTTTGCTTGGCCTGAGCAGCGTGTTCCCACCACCAAGCTCGAAAAATAGAGGCTCATCAGCAGCGTTTCGCGACGGCCTCGCGCCCGGTGCTCCCACCCCGCTCCCACCACGGGCACAAAAAGACCTGCGGCTCCATGATCAATCATGAAGCCGCAGGTCAGATACCACCTTGGTGGTGCGCCGCCAGGGACTCGAACCCCGGACCCGCTGATTAAGAGTCAGCTGCTCTAACCAACTGAGCTAGCGGCGCCGGTGTGCTCCGTTCGCGGTTTCCCGCGCCTCGGCACGACAGAAATACTACCTGACCTGCGAGGGTGCTCGTGACCACCCCGGCCCGCCGGCCGTCAGGAGGACGAGCTCTGCGCCGCGGAGATCGCCGAGGCGACGGCGGAGGAGAGGGGGTCGGCGCGGGTGAGGTCGGTGAGGAGGCGGCGGGTGGGGCGGTCGGGGCGGGTGGGGCGGAGGTGGTTGGTCAGGCCGGCCGTGGCGGCGAGGGTGGTGAGGTAGCGGTCACGGGGCGAGGCGGCGGACGGGGAGGCGAGGACGGAGTCGATGCGGGCGACGCGGGAGGCGCGGGCCGAGGGGTCGGTGAGCGTGTGGCGGGTGCGGGGGAAGATCCCAAGGACGCGGACCTGGTCGGCGCGGAGGAGGCCGTAGGCCGTGAGGGAGTCGAGGTAGGGCCCGGCGACGCGGTGCCGGAGGGCGGACACGCAGCTGGAGAGCGAGGCACCGCGCGGCTTCGGCGCGGCCGGCGGCAGCGAGGCGAGGGCGGCCGTGAGGGCCGGGTGGCGGAAGGCCATGCCGGGCTGGACCAGGTGGGCGCGCTTGCCGTCGATCCCGACCGCTCCGGCGAGCACCAGCTCCGCCAGGACCGCGCCGCCGAGCGCGTAGGCGAGGTAGGTCGGTGTCCGGATGCGCCCCTCGTGTTCCGGGGAGGCACAGAGGAGGAGCAGGTCCTCGGGGAGGAAGGTCGTGACGTCCGCGACGTGCTTGAAGTCGTCGAACACTTCGGGGTTCCTTCCGAATTCCGAAAAGGGGAAGTACGGGCCGTGTGAGGGGTGTCACGTTCGGGGTGGGCCGGTGGTTCCCGAAGGGGCGGGAACAGGCCGGGTGGGGTCGCGGTTGCCCTTGGGGTAGACATCGCCCGTACCCCGTGGAGCCGCACGATGAGCCCGACCGTCCCCGAAGCGCCGTTGTCGATCCTGGACCTGGCGACCGTCGGCGACGGTTATACGCCGACCCAGGCGCTCGCCGCCACGACCGTGCTCGCGCAGCGCGCGGAGGAGTGGGGCTATCACCGCTTCTGGGTCGCCGAGCACCACGGGATGCCGGGCGTCGCCAGCTCCTCCCCCGCCGTGCTGATGGCGCACCTCGGGGCGAACACGACACGCATCCGGCTCGGCTCCGGCGGCGTGATGCTGCCGAACCACGCGCCGCTCGTCGTCGCCGAGCAGTTCGGGTTGCTCCACGCGCTGCATCCGGGCCGGATCGACCTCGGGCTGGGCCGCGCGCCGGGGACGGACCAGGCGACCGCGCGGGCGCTGCGCCGCGGAGCGGGGCTGGACGCGGCGGACGAGTTTCCGCAGCAGCTGAGCGAGCTGCTGCACTTTCTCGACGCGGACTTCCCTGCCGGTCACCCGTACGAGCGGCTGCGGGCCGTGCCGGGGCAGGCGAGTGCGCCGGGGAGCGGGCGGCCGCCGGTGTGGCTGCTCGGGTCGTCGGGGTTCAGCGCGGAGCTGGCCGGGCGGCTGGGGCTGCCGTTCGCGTTCGCGCACCACTTCAGCGCGCAGAACACCGTGCCCGCGCTGGACCTGTACCGGGAGTCGTTCCGTCCCTCCGAGGCGCTCGCCGAGCCGTACGCGCTGATAGGGGTGGGCGTGGTCGCCGCGGACGAGGAGCGGCAGGCGCGGCGCCTGGCCGGGTCCGGGGCGCTGGCGATGCTGCGCCTGCGCACGGGGCGGCCCGGGCTGGTGCCGACGCCGGAGGAGGCCGAGGCGTACCCCTACTCCCCGCTGGAGCGCGAGTTCCTCGACTCGTGGCTGGCCAATGTCGTCGTCGGCACGCCGGACCAGGTCCGCGAGGATCTGGAGGCGCTGCGCAAGCGCACCGGCGCGGACGAGCTGATGGTGACCAGCAACATCCACGGCCACGAGGCGCGCCGCCGTTCGTACGAGCTGGTGGCGCAGGCCTGGGGACTCCCGGGGTCCGAGGAGTCGGGATCCAAGGCGCCGGAGTCCGACGGGCCGGGGTCCGAGGAGTGACCGGCGCGTCTCCCCTGTGGCCGCTGCGGGACGAGCGGGCGGAGCGCGCGGGGGTGCGGATCCTGCTGAAGCGTGACGACCTGCTGCATCCGCCGGTCTCCGGCACCAAGTGGCGGAAGCTGCGTCCGAATCTGGAGCGGGCTCGCGCGCTGGGCCACGACACGCTGCTGACCTTCGGCGGCGCCTACTCCAACCACCTTCGCGCGGCGGCGGCCGCCGGGCGGGAGGCGGGTCTGCGGACGGTCGGTGTGGTGCGCGGGGACGAGCTGCGCGGCCGGGAGTTGAATCCGGTGCTGCGTCAGGCGGTGGCGGACGGCATGGAGTTGGACTTCGTCAGCCGTGCCGCCTGGCGGACGCGGATGGAGCCGGCGTCGCTGGACGCGCTGCTGGAACGCCATGGTCCGGCGTGGGTGGTGCCTGAGGGCGGCAGCAACGCGGAGGGGGTGCGCGGCTGTGTCGGCCTGGGCGAGGAGCTGGCCGGGTCGGGCATGGACGTGGACCTGGACGTGGTCTGCTGCTCGGTGGGGACGGGCGGGATGCTGGCCGGGCTGGCCGCCGGCGCCCCCGACACAAGGGTGATCGGCTTCGCGGCGCTCGACCACGCCGATCTGGAGGCGGAGACCCTGGCCCTGCAACGGCAGGCCTTCGGGGGTCGGCGCGGCGACTGGCGGATCGACGTCTCGCACGTGTTCGGCGGCTACGGCAGGCGCACGCCGGAGCTGGACGCGTTCCGGGCCGACTTCGAGGCGCGCCACGGTCTCGCCCTGGACCCGAGCTATGAGGCGAAGGCGCTGTTTGCGCTGTTCGCGGGGCTGGGCGGGCCGGAGTTCGGTCCGGGGACGACGGTGGCGGTGGTCGTCGCCGGGTGACGGAAGGGACAGCAGTGACGCCAATGGTCTAGCCCTAGGTCTAGTCCATTCCCTTGACGCGCCATCAACACGTCGACCACTCTGGAGCGGAGCACACCCCCACACGTGCTCGTCATGTCCTCGTCCTCCTCCCCACAAGGAGTTCCAGGTGTTCCGCTTCACCCCCAACCGCGTGGTCGCGACGGTCGGCGCGGCCGCCCTCGCGGCCGGCGGCCTGATCGCGTCCATGGGCGCCAGCGCCCAGGCCAGTACCACGGCCGCCCTCGGCAACAACTGGTATGCCGCCGCGCCGTATCTGATGCCGCTGGACAACAACCCGCCGAACCCGACCGACGTCATGGCGGCCACCGGCCTGAAGGCCTTCCAACTCGCCTTCATCCTGGCTCCCAACGGCGGCGGCTGCACCCCCACCTGGGGCGGCACCGCGGCGGTCTCCAGCGACACGTCCGTCGCCTCCACCATCGCCTCGATCCGCGCCGCGGGCGGTGACGTCTCGGTCTCCATCGGCGGCTACGGCGGCACCAAGCTCGGCCAGACCTGCTCGACGCCGGCCGCGACCGCCGCCGCGTACCAGCAGGTGATCGACAAGTACGGCCTGCACGCGATGGACTTCGACCTCGAAGAGCCCGAGTACGAGAACACCCAGGCCGTCGCGAACGAGATCGGCGCCGCGCAGATCCTGCAGCAGAACAACCCGGGTCTCTACATCTCGGTGACGACCCCCGGCACCACGTCCGGCACGGGCTGGTTCGGCCAGCAGATGCTCAACCAGGCGAAGTCGGACGGCTTCACGCCGAACAACTTCTCCATCATGCCGTTCGACGGCGGCTTCAACGGCGCGTCGAGCCAGATCTCGGCACTGCAGTCGTTCAACACGCTCCTGATGAACACCTTCGGCTGGAGCAGTGCGACCGCGTACGCGCACGAGGGCATCTCGATGATGAACGGCCGCAGCGACAGCGGCGAGTACTTCTACCAGTCCGACTTCCAGACGGTGCTGAACTTCGCCGAGTCCAACCACATGGCGCGGTACACCTTCTGGTCGATCAACCGCGACCGGCAGTGCACCCCGGCCGACAACAACGGCCAGACGTCGGGCGTCTGCAGCAGCGTGCCGCAGGGCTCCTGGGACTTCACCAAGTACGACGTCCAGTTCGCGGGCGCGACGCCGCCCACCGGCACGCCGAGCGCGTCCGCCTCGCCCTCGCAGTCGGCTTCGGCGTCCGCTTCGCCGTCGCCCTCGTCGAGCAGCGGTGGCGGCGGCAGCTGCTCCGTCGCCGCGTGGAGCGCGACGACCGCCTACAACGGCGGCGCGGTGGTGAGCTACGGCGGCCACAAGTGGACCGCAAAGTGGTGGACCTACGGCGACACCCCCGGTGGCGCGGCGGGTGTCTGGACGGACAACGGGGCCTGCTAGTCCCGTAGTTCGGACAGGATGAGGGGAGGGGGCGGCCCGTTGGGCCGCCCCCTCCTCGTGTTCTCGCGGGGCGGACCCTGGAGGCGGGGCTCAGAGAGGCGGGCCCCGAGAGGCGGGGCTCAGAAGTGCGTGCCGCCGTCGATGCGGATCTCGGTGCCGGTGATGAAGGAGCCGTCCACCGAGCCGAGCATCGCCACGACGCCGGCGACCGCCTCGGGCCCGGCGAAGCCCTGGCCGAGCGCGGGGGCGAGCTTCATGAAGAGGGAGAGGTCCGCGTCGTCCGGCAGGCCGGGGCCGACGTTCTCCCTGCTGGAGCCGCTGCCGTCGGTCATGCCGCTGGAGATCGAGCCGGGCGCGACGGCGACGAAGCGCAGGCCCTGCTTGGCGTACTCGGCCGCGAGCGCGTGCGTCATGGACTGGATGCCGCCCTTGCTCGCCGCGTAGGCCGCCATGTAGGGGTGGGCGAAGCTGGCGGAGGTGGAGCTGAAGTTCACCACGACGGGCGCGTCACCCTGGAGCAGCGCCGGGATGCTCTCGCGGATCATCAGGAAGGTGCCGGTCAGGTTGACGGCGATGACCTTGTTGAAGAGATCCAGGCCGGTCCGGTGGGTGTGCGAGGAGCGCAGGATGCCGGCGGCGTTGACCAGCACGTCCAGCCCGCCGAGGGCGGCGAGCGCGGTGGCGACGGCCTCGCGGACGGACGCCTCGTCGGCGATGTCCACCAGCGCGGTGTGCAGCCGCGACGCGGTGCCCGCGGCGGTGGCGAGCTCGACGGTGGCGGCGAGTCCGGCCCCGTCGACGTCGGCGGCGACCACGTGACCGCCTTCCGCCAGCACGCGCAGGACGGTGGCCTGTCCGATACCGGAGCCACCGCCGGTGATCAGTACTCGACGACCTTCGTAGCGGTTCATGTGCAGCTCCCGTGCCTTGGTGTCTCGACGTCGAACTTCTCGGCGTCAACAGTCACGGTACGCCTTGATGGCACGTTTTGCCATCAAGACAGAGTATGCAGGCGCGTCACTGGTCGCAGTCGACGGCATAGGGTGGTCCCGTGAGCAGCAGTGCCCAGCAACAGCAGCCGTCCCTGACCGAGCGCCGCAAGGCCGCGACCCAGCTCGACATCGCCCGCGCGGCGGCCGAGCTGTTCGCCGAGCGGGGCCGGACGGCACCACGGCGGAGGAGATCGCACAGCGGGCGGGGATCGCGCTGCGCACGTTCTACCGCTACTTCCGAAACAAGGAGGACGCGGTCTCGCCCCTGCTGAGCGCCGGCGGCGCGGACTGGCGCGCGAGGTTGGCGGCGGAGCCGCCGGGCACGGACCTGCGGGACGCGCTGGCGCACGCGGCGCGGCTGTCGCTGACGCCGACGGACGCGGCGGGCGCGGACGCGCTGGAGGGCACGCGGGGTCTGCTGCGGGCGGCGGCGCGGGACGCGGGGCTGCGGGCGGTCTGGTACCGGGTGAACCAGGAGTCCGAGGAACAGCTCACCCCCGTGCTCGCGGGATTCGCGGATCGGGGTGCGCTGGAACTGAGGATGATCGCGGCGGGGGCGACGGACGCGATCCGCCTGGCACTGGAAGCGTGGGCCGAGACCACCGCCCCGGCGCTCGGGCCTGACGGCCCGGCAGCCCTGGCGGAGACGTGCATGCGCCGGCTCCTGCGGTGGCTGGACTGACGGCGGGCGCGTTGACGGACTCATGGCGCGCGAGCGTGCAGTTGCACTGCCTCAGGGGCGCGGGGAACTGCGCGAGCGACCACCCTGCGCGGATGGCCCTGCGCGTTGAGGACCATCAGCATGCCAGTGGCTTGTCGCGCAGTTCCCCGCGCCCCTGATAGTGCAGCCAGCCCTCAGTTGGGAGGTCCCGCGCACGCGCGCCAGAGGCGCGCGGTTCCTCGCGCCCCTGATAGTGCAGCCAGCCCTCAGTTGGGAGGTCCCGCGCCCGCGCGCCGGAGGCGCGCGGTTTCTCGCGCCCCCGGGGACGGGCTTTCCGTCAGCGCCAGCTGACGGGGTTGCGGTAGTTGGTGACGCGCTCGAGGCGGCGCCAGCGGGCCTGGGGGTGGCGGTTGCCGTGGGCGAAGCGCGGCTCGGGGAGACGGGCCGCGGCCGCCGCGCGGGCCATGAGGACGGCGGTGAGCGCGGCGAGCTCGTCGTCGGCCAGTTCGCCCTTGACGATCTGGACCATCGGAGAGGTGCTGACGGAGGTCATCGTTGCCTTCCTACTGCGGGGGGTTGCCGTGCTTGCGGGCAGGGAGATCGGCGTGCTTGGTGCGGAGCATCTGCAGGGAGCGGATGAGCACCTCGCGGGTGGCGGCCGGGTCGATCACGTCGTCGACCAGACCGCGCTCGGCGGCGTAGTAGGGGTGCATCAGTTCGTCCTTGTACTGCTGCACCATCTCGACCCGCTTCGCCTCCGGGTCGTCCGCGGCGGCGATGTCGCGGCGGAAGATGACGTTCGCTGCGCCTTCGGCGCCCATCACCGCGATCTCGTTCGTCGGCCACGCGAACGCCAGGTCCGCGCCGACCGACCGCGAGTCCATCACGATGTACGCGCCGCCGTACGCCTTGCGCAGCACCAGCGAGATCCGCGGCACCGTCGCGTTGCAGTACGCGTACAGCAGCTTCGCGCCGTGGCGGATGATGCCGCCGTGCTCCTGGTCGACGCCCGGAAGGAAGCCGGGCACGTCCAGCAGGGTCACCAGCGGGATGTTGAACGCGTCGCACATCTGCACGAAGCGCGCGGCCTTCTCGCTCGCGTGGATGTCCAGCACCCCCGCCAGCGACTGCGGCTGGTTCGCCACGATGCCGACGACCTGGCCGTCGAGCCGGGTCAGCGCGCAGATCACGTTGGTGGCCCAGCGCTCGTGGACCTCCATGAACTGGCCCTCGTCGGCGATCTCGGCGATGACCTTGCGCATGTCGTACGGGCGGTTGCCGTCGGCCGGGACCAGGTCCAGCAGCGCCTCGCAACGCCGGTCGAACGGGTCCTCGGTCGGCTCGACCGGCGGGGTCTCCCGGTTGTTCTGCGGCAGCAGCGACAGCAGGAAGCGGACCTCCTCCAGGCAGGTGCGCTCGTCGTCGTAGGCGAAGTGCGAGACCCCGGATACCTCCGAGTGCACGTCCGCACCGCCGAGCCCGTTCTGGGAGATCTTCTCGCCGGTCACCGCCTGGACCACGTCCGGGCCGGTGATGAACATCTGCGAGGTCTCGCGGACCATGAACACGAAGTCGGTCAGCGCCGGCGAGTACGCCGCGCCGCCCGCGCACGGGCCCAGCATCACGCTGATCTGCGGGATCACGCCCGAGGCCCGCGTGTTGCGCTGGAAGATGCCGCCGTAGCCGGCGAGCGCGGTGACGCCCTCCTGGATACGCGCGCCCGCGCCGTCGTTCAGCGAGACCAGCGGGGCGCCGGCCGCGATGGCCATGTCCATGATCTTGTGGATCTTCTGCGCGTGGGCCTCGCCCAGCGCGCCGCCGAAGATCCGGAAGTCGTGCGCGTAGACGAACACGGTGCGGCCGTGGACGGTGCCCCATCCGGTGATCACACCGTCGGTGTAGGGCTTCTTCGCCTCCAGGCCGAACCCGACGGCCCGGTGCCGGCGCAGCGGCTCGACCTCGCTGAACGAACCCTCGTCGAGCAGCAGGGCGATCCGCTCGCGCGCGGTCAGCTTGCCCTTCGCGTGCTGCGCCTCGGTCGCCGCCTGGCTCGGGCCCGCGAGCACCTGCTCACGGATCGCGGCCAGCTCGACGACGCGACCCTTCGAGTCACTCGCGGCCACGGGGGCCTCACGCAGGACGGTCATCCAGAACACTCCAAGGTCATTGCGGAACGGTCCACCGCTGCGAAGGCGAACCAGCTCTCCTCTACGACCCTACGAGGGGGAGCGAGCGATACAGGGGTGCGACTCTGTACAAGACCTGAGCCCTGTTCCTGGTGGGGGTGCACAGGAGTGCTCCCCGGTCACCTGCGGAGCGGCAAGGTCTCCGTTGGGCCGCAATCCCATGAAGGGGTCAAGAATTCATCCGTTCCTCACAAAGAACCCCTAAGGTTCCGCGCATGACGACTCCTGGTCCCACCACCCCGAACAGTCCCAGTGGCATCGCCGGCATCGGCGGGGTCTCTTCCGTCGAGCCCACGGACGAGCCCACTGTGACCGCCGGCACCGAGACGGTCTCGCTCGCCGTCGGTCAGAAGAAGGCCTGGTCACCGCGGCCCAACGAGGTGCTCAGCCCCGAGCAGAAGGAGCTGGACGAGCTCACCGACGATGAGCTCGAGGCCCTGACCGAGCAGAGCGTCTCCACCGGCGTCCTCGGCGGCGCGGCCGCGGTGGTCTCCGCGGCGCTCGGCCTGGTCTCGATCAGCGGCACCTTCCTGAGCACGGTCATCCAGCAGCGCCAGGGCGTCATAGGCCAGCTCGCCGGAAAGACGACGGCCGACGTCTTGAAGGCCTCCTACAACACGGCCTGGCACCGGATGGCCGAGTGGAACGGGCTTTTCGCGCTCGTCGCGGTCCTCGTCGGCGCGGTCACCGTCTTCGGCGCCACCTTCCTCTCCTCCAAGCAGGTCCCCGGCTGGGTCCGCGCGGTGGCCTGGGCGGGCATCGTGCTCGGCCTGGTCGGCCTGTTCATCTCCGGCGCGATCTACTTCGACTGGTTCATGCCGCAGCTGAAGGCCCCGGCCGCCACCGGCACCACGGGCTGACCCCGGGACCGCTCCCGTACTCCTCCACCGGCTCGACCCTGCCCCGAGCCGACGCGACCGGCCTGCTCCCCGACCGACGACGGTCGGGGAGCAGGCCGATGCGTTTGCGTGCCCCGCCTCTCGGATCAGCCCGCGGGCTCGGCGGTGCGCTCCAGCCGGAGGGTCCGGTCGATGCCGAGCTCGTCCAGGAAACGCGGGTCGTGGCTGACCACGATCAGCGCGCCCCGGTAGCCCGCCAGCGCCGTGGCGAGCTGCCGCACTCCGGCCAGGTCGAGGTTGTTGGTCGGCTCGTCCAGCAGCAGGAGCTGCGGAGCGGGCTCGGCCAGCAGCAGCGCCGCCAGCGTGGCGCGGAAGCGTTCGCCCCCGGAGAGGGTGCCCACCTGCTGGTCCGCGCGCCCGGCCCGAAAGAGGAACCGGGCCAGTCGGGCGCGCAACGCGTTCTCGGTCGCCTGCGGAGCGAACCGGGCCGCGTTCTCGAAGACGCTCAGCTCGTCGTCGAGCAGGTCCAGCCGCTGGGGCAGGTAGCGCAGCGGGACCGGGGCGTGCACCTCCCCGGTGAGCGGTGCGAGCTCGCCCACGATGGTGCGCAGCAGCGTGGTCTTGCCGCTGCCGTTGGGGCCGAGCAGCGCGAGCCGCTCGGGTCCACGCAGCTCCAGGTCGATCCGCGGTCCTCCCTCCTCCCCCGCTGCCGGAGAGGCGTGGGCGAGGCGCAGGCCGGTCAGGGCGAGCACCGTGCGACCGGCCGGGACCTCGGTCGCGGGCAGGTCGACGCGGATCTCGTCGTCGTCCCGCACCGCGAGCTCGGCGGCGGACAGCCGCTCCCGGGCGGCCTCGACCTTCTCCTCGTGTTCGTTGCGCAGGCGTCCGGCCGCGACCTGGGCGGTGCGCCGACGGTCGTTCATGATGATCTTCGGCTCGCGCTTCGTCTCGTACATCTTCTGGCCGAAGCGCTTGCGGCGCGCCAACTTGACCTGGGTGTCCTCCAGTTCACGACGCTGACGGCGCAGGTCGCCCTCGGCGGCGCGGACCGTGCGCTCGGCCGCCTCCTGAGTGACGGCGAGGGCCTCCTCGTAGGCGGTGAAGTTCCCGCCGAACCAGGTGACCTCGCCCTCGCGCAGTTCGGCGACCCGGTCCACCAGGTCCAGCAGCGTGCGGTCGTGGCTGACGACGACCAGCGTGCCGCGGAAGCCGGTGACCGCCGCGTAAAGCCGCTCGCGCGCCCGCGAGTCGAGGTTGTTGCTGGGCTCGTCGAGCAGCAACACCTTCGGGCGCCGCAGCAGTTGCCCCGCGAGCCCGAGCAGCACCGCCTCGCCGCCGGACAGCTCGCCGAGCCGCCGGTCCAGCCCGAGGTGGCCGAGGCCGAGCCGGTCGAGCTCGGCGTGGGCGCGCTCCTCGACGTCCCAGTCCTCGCCCACGGCTTCGTAGTTGGCCTCCGTCGCCTCCCCGCGCTCGATGGCCCGCAGCGCGCCGCGGGTCTCGGCGATGCCGAGCGCGACGTCGACGGGCAGCGTCGCGTCGAGCGGCAGGTGCTGCGGCAGATAGCCGAGCGTGCCCTGGACGCGGACGCGGCCGGAGTCCGGCTGCAGGTCCCCGGCGATCAGCCGGATCAGGGTGGACTTGCCGCTGCCGTTCCGGCCGACCAGGCCGGTACGGCCGGAGCCGACGGCGAGGTCGAGACCGCTGAGCAGGGGGACGCCGTCGGGCCAGGAGTACTCCAGGCCGGTGCAGACGATCGAGGCGGTGGGGGTGGAGAGTTGGTCGGTGTGATGCATACGGGCAGCTCCCGGTGTCGGTGGGTGGTCCAGCGGCACGGTGGGAGACACGGGAATCCGACCAGGCGCGACGCGCACGAGGTGCACGGCGCCGGCGCATGGGGCGGCACCCGGCCAGGAACGGCGGCGGCGCGCGGGCATGCGAAAGCCGCCCGGATGATCAGGGTTCGCGGCACGGCTGGCTGAGGTCGGGACGTGTCTCCGAGCTCAGCAAAGCAACGGCCTACTCCTGTCGGGCGGCGATGAGTACGCGTTCCACGGTAGACGGGGGCGGAGGGGGCCGCAACGGAATTAAGCAGCGGGGCCGCGGGGCGGGCCACCACGGGCGAGCGCCGGCGCGGGCGCGCCGCGGGCGCGGAGCCGGTCGGGCGCGAGCGGGGTCGCGGGCCGGACTCGGAATGAGGCACCCGGCCGCGGGGTCAGGCCACCACGGGCGATCGCCGACTCAGGCCTGGACCGGCCGCGGGCGCGGCCCGGACCCGGCGCGGGCACGGCGCGGGCGCGGCGCTGGTCGCGCGAGATCGGGGATGCTGGCTGGACTCGGAATGAGGCACCGAGCCGCGGGGCAAGCCGCCGCAGGCGGTCTCCGGCCCCGCCCGGACCCGGCGCAGCACGCAGTTGGTCGGACGAGGACGGGCGCGAGCGGAGTCTCGGGCCGGGAGTGGGCCGGGTCGGGGTCAGGTCCGGGTCGGGGCGGCCCGGGCTGCGGATCGAGCGTGGGTCCGGCTGGGAGAGGCCGTAAGCCGGGCGGTGGGGTCGTCATCCGAACGGGGCGACAGTCGGCCCCGTTCGAGCGAAAGCGGGTCGGCGTCGCCGTGTCAGCGGGGCGTGGGCGCGGCGGGCTTGCCATGGTGCGGGAATGCGCGTACTGATCCGGTTGGCCCTGGCCGCCGCCACCTGCACCTCGCTGCTCGCCGCGGCGCCCGCGCCCGCGCCCGCGCCCGCCTCGATGGGCTCCGACACGTCGACCGCCGCCGCGACCCCGGCCGAGGGCGCGCAGTACGTCCGGCTCGCCCAGCCGGTCAAGACCTCGCCGCGCGAGGTCGTCGAGGTGTTCTGGTACAACTGCCCACACTCCTACCAGCTGGAGCAGCCGCTCGACGACTGGGCGGCTCGGCAGAACCCGCCCGTCGTCGTGCGCCGGATCCCCGCCGCGTGGCCGGACAAGCCGGTGATGATGGCCTACGCCAAGCTCTACTACACGCTGGACAAGCTCGGCGTCGCGCAGCGCGAGGCGATCCCGGTCTTCCGCGCGGTCCGGGACCAGGGCATGGATCTGACCAACGAGACGGCCGTGCTGTCCTGGGCGGCCGACAACGGGCTGGACCCGAACGCGGTCAAGGACGCCTACGAGTCGCAGCAGGTCGCCGACGAGACCCGGGCCGCGCCCGCCCTGCGGGACAAGTACCAGGTGAACGAGATGCCCAGCGTCGTCGTCGGCGGGACCTACCGCACCTCGCCGTTCATGACCGCCAACGGCGTACCCGGCACGGTCCCGGTCGTCGACTACCTCTACCGACGGGCCCACGGCTAGACCGCGGTCCTGTTCGACGGCTCAGCTGTACTCGCGCAGCCGGGGTCCGACCCCGGCCAGGACCAGCAGCAGCGCACTGCCGAGCAGCACGGCCGCGACGCCGGGCCAGGCCGTGAGGTCGTCCTCGGCCGCCGCCGCGTGCGCGGAGAACGCGGCGGTGTCGCCGGCCGCCGACTGGTCCAGGTGGAGCGCGAAATCGTAGTAGGCGAAGGCGACGTCGTCGCGGGCGACGCCGGTGAGTCGGAGCGCGGCCTCGTTGACGTCCCCGCCACCGGCGACCGAGCGCAGCGTGCCGTCGGCGGCCAGGTAGGCGGCGAAGCGCTGCCGGACCGTGTCCGACCCCGGCGAGGTGTCCGCCGCGAGCAGCCGGCGCACCTGGTCCGCGTCGGAGGTGAACGCGGCGCCCAGCAGCGGCCGGTAGTCCTCGTCGACGACCCAGCGGCTCTGCCGCGCCTCCGCGTCGGCCGCCGCGACGGAGGCCTGGGCGAGCCCGGCGTAGGGGGTGTAGCCGCGAGTGACCGCGTCCTGGACCGCGGCGCCGGACCCGGCCATGGCCGAGGTGGTGCCCACGAGCAGCGCCAGCACGGCCGCGGTCCCGGCGAGCAGCGGCAGGTTGAGGACGCGTCGGTGGCGCACCGCCAGGTCGCGCTGCCACCACAGCAGCACGAGCACCGCGGCGGCCCCGACGAGGCCGAGGAGGGCCGCGTAGCGCAGGGCCGCGCCGCGGGCGGCGTCCCGGTCGTGGCCGACCTGCTCGTCCGCCTGCGCGAGCAGGGCCTTCACCTGGGGCAGCAGCGTGCTCTGGAGCAGGCTGTCGGCCTGCGCGTAGGTGTCGACGGCCACCGGCAGCGGATGCCCGACGACCGGCTGGGCCTGGGTGCCGACCGCGTACTCCTCGGTGCCGGTCCAGGCGTCGTAGAGGGCCAGCGAGTCGAGCAGCCCCTGCACGTCGGTCGGCCCCGCGGGCCCGGCGGACGCCGCGAGTCGGGCCAGCGCGCGGTGTGCGGCACGCTGGTCCGCCTGCGCGGTCAGCGAGGCCAGGACGCCGTCGTCGACCAGGACCGGCCCGGCGCCGGGGTCCCCGGAGGGGACGGCGGAGTAGCCGACGACGAGCGACTTGGCGCGCTGGGCGTCCAGGTCGGACAGCGCCTGCATGAGCTGGGCGGCCGCGACGGCGCGCGGCTCGGAGACGTCGACGAGTTCGTGGACGCGCGCGGAGGTGTCGGAGAACCCCACCAGGGCGAGTGCGAGCAGCGCCGCGACGAGCAGCATGGCCGCTGCCGCCTGGGCGCGCAGTCGCAGGACCGGCCCGCCGGAGCGCGGCAGCCTGATGCCTGGTCTGCCGGCTGTGGGCCCGCTCGGCGGGTCCAGGTCCGGCCGCGGTGTGGCCGACGGCGCGGCGGGCGGCTGGAGAATGGCGGTCACGGTGACGAGGGTAGGAAGCGTGTGCGTCACCGAGCTGACGGGAAGTCAGCCGAATGGTGAACGCGGTGTCACGATGCGACAGCGGAGGGTCCGGAACCGGCGCCGACGGCCGAACTCCCAGGCTTTACCCAGGTAAGAAGGCCGTGATCTGGGTCACCAGGGGCGGCTTCGGGTGTGATCATGTGACCGGCTAGCGTTGTTCGTCGACAAGCGGCACGGTACCGGGGGCGAACCGAGCGGATCTTTAGTGGGACACAAGTGACGACGACAAGGGAGCTGGAAGCGTGAGTGGGGTGCTTGCCTTCCTGGGATCGTCGTGGTTCCTCCTCGCCGCGCTGCTGGCCGTCTTCTCCGACGCCTTCGTGCCGTTCGTGCCGAGCGGCACGGTGGTGGTCGCCGCCGTGCTGGAGTCCGGCGAGACGCACACGCCGCTGCCGGTGCTGGCCGGGGGTGTGGCGCTGGCCTCCTTCGCCGCGGACCTGGTCCTGCTGCGGCTCGCGCGCAGGGGCGCGGGCCGCGCACGCCGCTGGCTCGAACGGCGGGCCGGAACGGCGGACGCGGCGGCGTCGGTGCTGCGCGCGCTGGAGCGGAAGACCGCGCGGACGGTCATCGTGGCCCGCTTCGTGCCTGGCGGCCGCTCGGTGCTGGACCTCGCGGTCGGCACGGCGGCACGCCCCCCGCGACGGTTCATCCGGTGGTCCGCGGTGTCGGCGACGATCTGGGCGACGTACATCGTCGGCATGGGGTGGCTGAACGAGCACGCGTTCAACACGTTCTGGCTGAGCTTCGCGGTCTCCTGCGCGGCGACCACCACGATCAGCGCGCTCGTCGCCCGCCGCGTCGCGCGCCACCGCGCCCGCACGCGAGCGGAGCTCGCCGAAGCGGCGTAAGCCGCTTCCTTCTTGTGGGGCGCGCGAGGCCACCCCGCCGCAGGCTCTTCTCCGACGCAGCCCGTTGCAACCTCCAGGGGCGCGGGGAACTGCGCGAGCAGCCACCCCGTGCGGACGGCCCTGCACGGTGAGGACCATCCGCATGCGGGTGGCTTTGCGCGCAGTTCCCCGCGCCCCTGGTGGTGCAACTGGCCCCTTGTCGGTAAAGCCCGCGTCCGCGCGGCTTGGCCGCGCAGTTCCCCGCGCCCCTGACGTGGTGCAACTCACCCGCTGCCCGAAAGCCCGCGCCCGCCCGACGGAGGCGCGCAGTTCCCCGCGCCCCTGGTGGTGCCACCGGCCCCTTGTCGGTAAAGCCCGCGTCCGCGCGGCTTGGCCGCGCAGTTCCCCGCGCCCCTGACGTGGTGCAACTCACCCTCCGCCCGAAAGCCCGCGCCCGCCCGACGGAGGCGCGCAGTTCCCCGCGCCCCTGGTGGTGCCACCGGCCCCTTGTCGGTAAAGCCCGCGTCCGCGCGGCTTGGCCGCGCAGTTCCCCGCGCCCCTGGCCCAGTGCAACTCACCGTCCGCCCGAAAGCCCGCGCCCGCCCGACGGCGTCAGCCCTGGAGCAAGGCCTCGGCGATCCGGAGGGCCGGGGCGGGTGCGGTCAGGACGGTGTAGTGGTTGGTGTCGGGGATCACGTCGAAGGGGACGCGGTCGGTGTCCAGGCCGGCGGCAGCCACGCGGGGGGCGTCGAGGAGGGCCTGGGGTTCGTCGAAGAGGCCGCGTTCGGCCAGCAGCAGGCGGGTCCTGGGGGCGAGGTCGTGGACCGCGGCGAGGACTTCGTCCTCGAAGAGGCCCGCGCCGTCGGCGCGGATCGCCGGGAGGACGCAGGAGGAGCGCAGCGTCGGCTCCTTCCCCGTCAGGTCGCGTTGGACGTACGCGTCGACCAGGTCCGACCACCCGCCGCCCACGGCGGGATGCGCCTGCCAGAACGCGCGGTACGCCTCCCGTGACGCGAAGGTCATCGACAGCCGCGTCATCGCCGGCCCGATCACCGCCGTCAGCAGCTCGTCGCCGGAAAGACCCGGCGGCGGCGGGAAGCCGACGCCGCCGTCGACCAGCAGCACCGAGCTGAACAGCTTCGGGCGCCGCGCGGCCGCCAGCGCGGCCACGAACGCGCCCATCGAATGGCCCGTCAGGGCCACGGGGCCGCCGCCCGCCAGCGCCTCGACGACCGCCGCCGCGTCCGCCGCGTGCGCGGCGATGCCCCAGGGCCCGGTCACCCCCGCGCTGCGGGCGCGGCCGCGCAGGTCCGGTGCGAGGAGGGTCGCCCGGCCCGCCAGCGCCTCGGCGACCGCGCCCCAGGCCAGGCCGTTGGCCGTGATGCCGTGCAGGGCGAGGACGACCGGCGCGTCCGGCGTGGTCGCGCGCCACCGCAGCACCGCCAGCTCGCCGCCCTCCACCGGGACGGTCAGCTCCTCGTGACTCATGCCCGAGCCCTCCTCAGCCGCGCGGGCAGACCCGCCACTCCGCCCGGCAACGCGTAGACGACGATCACGAACAGCACCCCCAGCAGGAACAGGGGCTGCGACAGCGGAACCCGCAGCGCCGAGGGCAGGCCGGCGATCGTGTCGGAGCCGGCGAGCCCCGCGAGCCGGTGCTGCGCCCAGGTGTAGAGCACGCCGCCGACCAGCGGGCCCCAGCGCGTGCCCGAGCCGCCCAGGATGACCATCACCAGCAGCGACAGCGTGAAATCCGAGCTCGTCGCCTGCGGCGTCGCGCCACCGGTCAGCAGCAGGTAGACGATGCCGCCGAGCGCGGCCAGCGTGCCGGCCAGCACGAAGGCGACCAGCTTGAAGCCGTAGGGGCGCAACCCCAGCACCTCGACCCGGCGTTCGTTCTCCCTGATGCCCTCCCAGACCCGGCCGATCGGCGAGCGGACCGCCCACTGCACGGCGGCCAGCGTCAGCACCAGGTAGGCCAGGGCGATCCAGTACAGGTTCGCGGTGTGCTGGATGCCGACCAGCCAGCCCGGCAGGCCGGTCGCGGCCAGGCCCTCCTCGCCTCCGGTGACCCCGCCGGGATCGCGCTGGACCAGGATCGAGCCGGCCTGGGCGAAGGCCAGGGTGACCATGGCGAAGCCGATTCCACTCATCCGCAGGCTGACCGCGCCGAGGAGCGCGGAGAGCGCCGCACCCGCCAGCAGCCCGAGTCCGGCCGCCGTCCAGAAGCCGAGCCCGGCCGAGGTCAGCAGCAGGTCGGTGGCGTAGGTGCCGGAGGCGAAGTAGAGCGCGTGGCCGAAGGAGAGCAGGCCGGTGCGGCCCAGCAGCAGGTCGTAGCCGGTGGCCAGGGCCCCGAAGACCAGGCAGAGGGCCAGCAGTTGCAGACTGCCGGGACTGCCGATCGGGCCGTCGAGCAGGCCGGGCAGCGGCAGCGCGCTGTAGGGGACGACCGCGAGGACGACCAGCCCGAGGGCAGGCCACCAGCGGCGCAGGACGTTGACGAGCGGGTTCACGCGAGCCTCCCGGTCAGGCCGCTGGGCCGCACCAGCAGCAGCGCGGCGAGCATGGCGACCACGGCCAGGTCGCCCAGGCCGGAGGTCGTGTAGTAGTTGGCGAACTGCTGGACCAGCCCGACCACGACGCAGGCGAGCGCCGCGCCGCCGACCGAGCCGAGGCCGCCCATCACCACGACGACGAAGCCGAAGATCAGCAGGGAGCTGCCCTGGGTCGGGTCGACGGAACCGAAGTAGAGCCCGGCCAGCGCCCCGGCGAGGGAGGCGGCCGCGCCGCCGATGGCGAAGACCAGGGTGAAGGCCTTGCGCACGTCGATGCCGAGCGCGGTCACCATGGCCCGGTCCTCGACGCCGGCCCGGACCACGAGCCCGTGCCGGGTGCGGCCGAGGAACAGCTTGAGGGCGAGCAGCACCAGCAGCGCGGCGCCGACGAGCACCAGCCGGTTGACCGGAACGGCCGCGCCGAGCACGGTGAAGGTGCCCGCGAGCGCGCCCGGCACCGGGAAGGTGCGGGCGTCGGCGCCCCAGATCGCGGAGAGCAGCGCGGGGACCGCGAGCCCGACCCCGACCGTGGCCAGCACCTGCTCGCGCGGACGCTGGTAGAGCGGGCGGATCAGGCCGAGTTCGAGCGCGACGGAGGCGAGGGTGCCGACGCCGGTGCCGAAGAGCAGCGCAAGCGGGTAGCCGAAACCGTTGCTCGCACCCCACCAGGCGGCGTACGCGCCGATGGAGAGCAGCGCGCCGTGGGCGAAGTTGAGCACGTCCATCAGGCCGAAGATGAGCGAGAGCCCGGACGCGACCAGGAAGTAGAGCGCTCCGAGGCCGAGGCCGGTCATGGTGAGCAGGACGACGGTTGCCATCAGCGGTCTCCTCCCGTGGCGGGGGTGTGGACCCGGCGGCCGACGCCGAGGAGGCTGCGGGAGGCGTCGGGGTCCGCGAGCAGTTCGGCGGCCGGGCCGGCGTGGGCGGTGCGACCGTCGGCCAGGACGACGCAGTGCTGGGCCAGGCGACGTACCAGCGCCAGGTTCTGCTCGACGAGCAGGACCGGGACGGCCTGCGCGGCGCGCTCCAGCGCGACGGCGACCTCGGTGACGATGCGCGGCGCGAGGCCCTTGGTCGGCTCGTCCGCGATGATCAGGCGGTTGCCGCGGTTGAGCAGGGTCCGCCCGATGGCGACCATCTGCTGCTGGCCGCCCGACAGCGTGCCCGCGGCCTGCCGGGCGCGCTGCCTGAGCTCGGGGAACAGCTCGTGGACCAGGTCGTAGGCGGGATCGGGGTCGCGCTCGGCCAGTCGCAGGTTCTCGGCGACGGTCAGCGCGGCGAAGATCCCGCGGTCCTCGGGGACGTAGCCGATGCCCCGGCGCACGAGTTGATGTGTCGCCAGGTCGACGGTCTCGACGCCGTCGTAGCGCACCGAGCCGCTGCGGGGCAGCAGGCCGAGGACGCCGCGCACGGTGGTGGTCTTGCCCGCGCCGTTGCGTCCCAGCAGCGCGGTGACGCCGCTGGGGGCGACGTCGAGGTCGACGCCGTGCAGGATGTGGCGGCCGCCGATCACGACCTTGAGGTCGCGCACGGCCAGCAGCGGGGCGGGCGTCGCGGCGGACGCGCTGGTCGCGGTCACAGGCTCTCCCCCAGGTAGGCGAGTTGCACGGTCTCGTCGGCCATCACCGTGTCCGGCACGTCCAGGGCGAGCAGCGTGCCGTGGTGCATGACGGCGAGGCGGTCGGCGAGGCCGAGCAGCACGTCCATGTGGTGCTCCACCATCAGCACGGTGCGGCCCTCGTCGCGGTGGAGCGAGCGGATCAGCTCGGTCAGCGCGGGGACCTCCTCGGCGCTGACGCCGGCCATCGGCTCGTCGAGCAACATCACCCTCGGGTCGCCGACGAGCAGCACGGCCAGCTCCAGCTTCCGCTTCTCGCCGTGCGAGAGGGAGCCGGCCAGGGCGTCGGCGCGGTCGGCGAGGCCGGTGCGGTCCAGCGTCGCGGTGACCTCGGCGTCGTAGCGGCGGGCGCGCCGCCAGAGCGCGAAGGAGCCGCCCTGGGCGGCCTGCGCGGCCAGCCGGACGTGGTCGGCGGCGGTCAGTCCCGGCCAGAGGCTGGAGGTCTGGAAGGTGCGGCCGAGCCCGCGGCGGGCGCGGGCGTGCGGGGCGAGCCCGGTGATGTCCGCGCCGTCCAGCGCGATGCTCCCGCGCGAGACCGGGCTGAGGCCGCTGATCAGGTTGAACAGGGAGGTCTTGCCCGCCCCGTTGGGGCCGATGAAGGCGAGGAACTCGCCCTCGTGGACCTCCAGCGAGACGTCGTCCAGGATCACCGCGCCGCCGACGCTCCACCCCACCTCGGTGAGGGAGAGCACCGGCGGCGCCGTCGGTGCGGTGGTCACCCGGCTCAGCCCGCCATCGTCCTGGCCGGGGGCGCGACCTGGTCGGCCGTCAGGGTCGCCAGCAGCTTGGGCGCGGCGGCGGCCCCGGTGCCGGTCAGGGTGGCCTGGAACATGGGCTGCAGCAGCGCGTGGTCGGCGGCCCTGACCTGCTCCTGACCCTCGGGGCCGGCGAAGCTCCAGCCCTCCAGGGCCTTGACCATCGCGCCGGTGTCGCTGTCGCTGGCCTCGATCGCGTGGACGACCATCATCGCGGCGGTGAAGCCGTCGGGCGAGAAGAGGTCGGGGGTGCCACCGGACTTCTTGATTCCGTTGATCATCGCCGTCTCGACCGGGTTGCCGCCGCCGGCGCCGGGGAAGTAGTGGGCCAGGAAGGACACCTTGGTCCCGGCGTCGCCGAAGATCGGGTAGGAGGTGTTGCCGGCCAGGCCGGTGACGACCTTGGTGGAGCCCAGCACGCCCTGCTGGTTCAGCGCCGTCCACAGCGCGGGCGCGGTAGAGCCGGCCCAGGCGACGTAGACCAGGTCGGCCCCGGCGGACCGCACCTGGCGGGCGAAGGGCGTCAGGTCGGTCGCGCTCGGTGGCGCGAGCACCGAGGAGACGTGCGCGCCCTTGGCGCCGAGCACGGCGGTGACGGCCTTGACGTTGGCCTGGCCGAAGGCGCTGTCCTGGGCCAGCACCAGGATCTTCTTCCCCTTCGGGTCGCCGACGAAGGAGCCCGCGGCGGCGATGTCCTGGTAGCTCTCGCGGCCGGAGCGGAAGGTGTACTTGTTGACGCCGGTCAGCGCGTCGGTGGCGGCCGGCCCGGAAATGTAGAGGATCTGGTTCTGTGCGGCCAGCGGCGCGAGCTGGAGGCCGATGCCGGAGTCGACGGTGCCGGCGATGATCTTGACGCCCTTGCCGATCAGGTCCTTGGCGTCGGCGACGGCGGTGGCCGGGTCACCGGTGTCGTCCTGCTCGGACAGCACGATCTGATGGCCGTTCACCTTGCCGGTGCCGTGGGTGGCGTAGTCGAGTCCGGCCTGGAAGCCCTGCTCGTACTGCTTGCCGTAGTCCGCCAGCAGCCCGGTCTTGGAGAAGAGCAGCCCGACCTTGACCGGCGCGGCGGACGAGCCGCCGCCCGACTGGGCGGTGCCGGCCGAGGCGCAGCCGGCGAGCAGCGCAGTGGCGGCTGCCGCCGCGGCGAGGGCGACGGCGCTTCTACGGCGGGAGGGCCGGTCGGCGAGGTGGTGGCGGTCGGCGTTGGTCATGGCTGCGGCTCCCTGGCCCTGCGTTCGTCACTGAGTGGATGCCGGAACGGTAGGAGCCCCGCCCGGCACGGGACATGTGACCGGACACCGCATCGCGGGGGCGAAGCATGTGGCCGACCGACATGGCCGCCCGCCGCGCGCGCTGGCGAAGGTGAAGGCTCCCCCGAGAACACCCCGCGGTGGACCGCCGCCGCAGGAGCTGGAGCTGACATGGACAAAGTGATCGGATCGGCCGCGGAGGCCGTCGCGGACATCCCGGAAGGAGCCACGCTCGCCGTGGGCGGCTTCGGCCTGTGCGGCATCCCCTCGACGCTGATCGCGGCGCTGGTGGACACGGGCACCGGCGGACTGCGGGTCGCGTCCAACAACTGCGGCGTCGACGACTGGGGGCTCGGGCTGCTGCTGAGGGCCGGCCGGATCGCCCGGATGACCTCCTCGTACGTCGGCGAGAACAAGGAGTTCGCCCGGCAGTACCTGAGCGGCGAGCTGGAGGTGGAGCTGGTCCCGCAGGGCACGCTGGCCGAGCGGCTGCGCGCGGGCGGCTGCGGGATCCCGGCGTTCTACACCCCGGCCGGCGTCGGCACCCAGGTGGCCGAGGGCGGTCTGCCGTGGCGGTACGACGCCGCGGGCGGGGTGCGGGTGGCCTCGCCCGCCAAGGAGGTGCGCGAGTTCGGAGGCCGCGCCTACCTGCTGGAGGAGGCGATCAGCGCCGACTTCGCCCTGGTCAGGGCTGAGGTCGCGGACCGCCACGGAAATCTGCGCTTCCACGCCGCGGCCCGCAACTTCAACCCGCTGGCGGCGATGGCCGGGCGGACCACCCTGGTCGAGGCCGAACGCATCGTCGAGGCGGGCGAACTGCCGCCGGACGCGGTCCACCTGCCCGGGATCCACGTGGACCGCGTCGTGCGGGCCGACCCGGACGACAAACGGATCGAGCGCCGCACCACCCGCCCGCACGCCTCCCTGGAGATCTGACCGCCATGACCAGCACGCAGAACACCGAGGCCGCCGGGGCCGCCACCGCCACGACCGCCCTCACCCCGGCCCCGCCCACCCCGCTCACCCGTGACGCGCTGGCCGCGCGCGCCGCGGCCGAGCTGCGGGACGGCCAGTACGTCAACCTGGGCATCGGGCTGCCCACGCTGGTGCCGAACCACCTGCCGCACGGCGTCGAGGTGGTGCTGCACTCCGAGAACGGCATCCTGGGCACCGGCCCCTACCCGTACGCCGGGGACGAGCACCCGGATCTGGTCAACGCGGGCAAGGAGACCGTCACGGTGCTGGACGGCGCCGCGTACTTCGACTCCGCCGCCTCCTTCGGCATGGTCCGCTCGGGCCGCGTGGACGTGACGATCCTGGGCGCGATGCAGGTGTCCGCCGAGGGCGACCTGGCGAACTGGATGATCCCCGGGAAGATGGTCAAGGGCATGGGCGGCGCGATGGACCTGGTCCACGGGGCGCGCCGGGTCGTGGTGGTGATGGAGCACACCGCGAAGGACGGCAGCCCGAAGCTGCTGGAGCGCTGCACACTGCCGCTTACCGGACGCCGCGTGGTCCACCGGATCATCACCGACCTGGCCGTCTTCGACGTGCTGCCGGACGGCACGGGCCTGCGCCTGGTCGAGACCGCACCGGGTGTGACGGTGGACCAGGTGCGCGCCGCCACGGAGGCTGAATTCGAATCCTGATTCGAGACATCCCCCGTTCGCGTTAATCCGGCGCAATCCGACGCCGACGCGTAGTCACCCGAAGCAGGCTGGGCACAGTCGCCGGTTCAGGGGAGAGCCGGCGTGCTTCGCACCGCACTCGGGGGCAGGCCGCACAGCTGCGAGGCAGCGGTGCGGCCTCAGGGGGGTTACATGACTCAGTTGTCCGCTGCGCCGCGCGCGGCCGGAGAGGCCGGGAGGACGCAGGCGGAGGCCGGTACGGGGGCGTCCGCCGAGGCCGCCGCCGGTTACGACTACGAACGCTTCAGCCGCCTCGCCGGGCCCGTCGTCGACGCCCCGCCGGGGCCGTACCGGGTGCAGTACCGCAGCCTGCACGCCGACGCGAGGAACCGCCGCAAGGTCCGCACGCTGATGGTGCTGGCCCCGCTGATGGAGCTGGCGCTGCTGGTCTGGATGTCGCTGCCGCGCAACTGGACGACCAGACCGTACGATCCACGCGCCTGGCTGACCGGGCTGGACCGCGTCGTCCTCGGCTGCATCATCGTGATCGAGCTCTTCCGCCTGCTCCAGGTGCTGTCGAACGCGCACGGCTCGCTCTTCGCCCGCGACCCGGTCCCGGTCCGCGCGCAGAGCGGCACCAGGGTCGCCTTCGTGACCACGGCCGTGCCCGGTTCCGAACCGGTCGAGATGCTGCGCCGCACCCTGGAGGCGGCGGTCCGGATCCGTCATGTCGGCACCCTGCACGTCTGGCTGCTCGACGAGGGCGACGCCCAGGAGATGAAGGCGCTCTGCGCCGAGCTCGGCGTGCGGCACTTCTCACGGCGCGGCGTCGACGCGTGGAACACCCGCAAGGGCGGCTTCCGTGCCCGCACCAAGCACGGCAACCACAACGCCTGGCTGCAGGCCCACGGTTCGGACTACGACTTCGTCGCCGGCGTCGACCCCGACCACGTGCCGCACCCCTCCTATCTGGAGCGCACCCTCGGCTGGTTCCGCGACCCCGACGTGGCCTTCGTGGTCGGCCCCCAGGTCTACGGCAACTACGACACGCTGATCACCAAGGCCGCCGAGAGCCAGCAGTTCCTCTTCCACTCGGTGGTCCAGCGCGCCGGCAACCGCTACCGCGCGCCCATGCTGGTGGGCACCAACAACGTGATCAGGATCGGCGCGCTGCGGCAGATCGGCGGCTACCACGACTCCATCACCGAGGACATGGCCACCGGCCTGATGCTGCACACCCGCGCCAACCCGGAGACGGGCCGCCGCTGGAGCTCGGTCTACACGCCCGACGTGCTCGCCGTCGGCGAGGGGCCGTCGTCCTGGACGGACTTCTTCCGCCAGCAGTCGCGCTGGAGCCGGGGCACCTACGAGACGCTGCTCAAGCAGTTCTGGTGGCGGGCCTGGCGGCTCTCCCCCGGGCGCATGGTCAACTACACGCTGATGCTGACCTTCTACCCGATGTCGGCGATCTCCTGCATCCTCGGCGGCCTCAGCAGCGTGCTCTACCTGGTGATCGGCGCGTCCGGGGTCGACGTGCCCACCTCCACCTGGATGATGCTCTACAGCGACGCGGTGCTGCTGCAGATCGGGCTCTACGCCGTCAACCGCCGCCACAACATCAGCCCGCACGAGAAGCCCGGCTCCACCGGCATCGGCGGCATGGTGATCGGCGCGCTGGCCACGCCCATCTACGCCACCTCCTTCCTCGCCGCGCTGCTCCGGCTGCCCAGCGGCTTCCGGGTCACGCCCAAGGGCGACTCCGTCAGCGGCGACCGCGTGCTGACCTTCACCACCCACCTGCTCTGGGCGCTGCTCTTCGGCGGCGCCCTCACCGCCTCCTTCGTCACCCACAACACCTATCTGGCGATGCGGATCTGGGCCGGCATAGCCCTGCTCACCAGCCTGCTGCCGATCGTCATCTGGCGCATCGACGCGGCCCGCAGCGCGCGGAGGACCTCGTGAGCTCCACCCTTTCCCAGCTGCGCGCCCGACGCCGCGCTGCCGACACCCACCTCTCCCTGCGCACCAAGCGCCTCGCGCTGGGCAGCAGCCTGATGCTGACCGTGCTCGGCATGAACGCCCCGGCCGCGGTCTCCTTCGCCCAGCAGCAGTACCACGCGTACGAGATCGCCCAGCCCGCGTACAAGGCCGCCTACGGCTCCTGGAGCACGCTCGTGCTGCCGGGGCAGTTCCGGGTCAACGCCATCCACGCGAGCCTGCTGCGCACCGGCAAGGTGCTGATCGTCGCGGGCTCGGGGAACGACACCGAGAACTTCAAGGCGGGGAGGTTCAAGACCCTGCTGTGGGATCCGGTGAAGGAGACCTACAAGCTGATCCCCACCCCCGACGACATGTTCTGCAGCGGCCACGCCCAACTGCCGGACGGCAACCTGCTCGTCGCCGGCGGCACGCTCAGGTACGAGCTGCTCGGCCGCGCCGTCACCACGGCGGGCGGCACCATGCAGGTCTTCAACGAGGATCCGAACAAGGCCCGTACGGTGCCCAAGGGCACGGTCTTCACGGCCCCCGACGGGCGCCGCTACCTCTCCGACGACGATCTCGTGCTCGCTCCGGCGGCCAAGGTCCGGGTGAGCGCGCCCAAGGCGCCCGGCGGTTACCGCACGGTGGTGCGCCACAGCCAGCGGGCGGTCTTCGTGATCGCGCAGAAGCCGGGCCCGAGCGAGATCGTCAAGGCGAGGGCCAGGTTCTCGGTCTCCGGGCAGCGCGGCAACGACGCGAACACCCTGTACGGCATGGCCGACAGCATCAACACCGGCGACCAGGCCTTCCAGGGCATCAAGGCCGCCTACGAGTTCGACCCTGACACCGAGCAGTACGAACTGGTCGACCCGATGCAGTACGCCCGCTGGTACCCCACCCTCGCCCCGCTGCCCGACGGCAAGGTCCTCGCCGTCTCCGGCCTGGACGACACCGGCACGGTGCTCAACGGCCAGAACGAGATCTTCGACCCGGCGACGAAGTCCTGGTCGCCCGGCCCCACCCGCTACTTCGCCACCTACCCCGCGCTCTTCCTGACCGCGCAGGACAAGCTCTTCTACTCGGGCTCCAACGCCGGTTACGGCAACCCGAAGAAGGGCCGCACACCCGGCCTGTGGGATCCGACGACCAACAGCTTCCAGGTCGTGCCGGGCCTGGCCAGACCCGACCTGACCGAGACCTCCTCCTCGGTGCTGCTGCCGCCCGCACAGAGCCAGAAGGTGATGTTCCTCGGCGGCGGCGCCCCCGGCGAGTCCGCCGTCTCCACCGACCGCACCGCCGTCGTCGACCTCGCCGCGGCCGCCCCGCACTACGTGGCGGGCCCCAAGCTGCCCGGCGGGCCCACCCGCTACCTCAACAGCGTGATCCTGCCGAACGACACCGTGCTCACCACCGGGGGCTCCAGCGACTACCGGGGCAAGCGCGGCAGCGACATCCTCAAGGCCGACATCTACCACCCGGACAGCAACAGCTTCACCCCCGCCGCCGACCCGACGGTCGGCCGCGACTACCACAGCGAGGCGCTGCTGCTGCCCGACGGGCGCGTGGTCACCCTCGGGTCCAACCCGCTCTTCGGCAACAAGCAGGACGTCGGGCCGCAGTTCTTCGAGCAGCGCATCGAGATCTACACGCCCGCCTATCTCTACCAGCGAGGCGCACGGCCGAGCGTGAGCTCGGGGCCGCAGCAGCTCCGCCGGGGGCAGACCGCCGCCTTCGGCGTCTCCTCGCCAGACGACATCGGCGCGGTCCGGCTGATGCGTCCCTCCTCCGTCACCCACGCCACCGATGTGCAGCAGCGCAGCATCGCCCTGCCGTTCACCCGCACCGCGGACGGCTCCGGCCTGCGGGTGAAGGTGCCGACGAGCAGCGGCCTGGTGCCACCGGGCTGGTACATGCTCTTCGCGGTCAGCAGGGCGGGCGTCCCGTCCATAGCCCGGTGGGTGCAGGTCCTGTGAGCCGCCGGCTGCTGGCCCTGGTCCTGGCGGTGGCCGCGATGGCGGCCGGGGTCGTCGGATACGCCGTACTGCGCGGCTCCCCTACGGCTCCGGGGGCGCCGGAGGCCGTGAGGGCACAGTCCGACGACTCCACGGCCGACGGATCGGCGGCCGGCTGGTCGACGGTCTGGCGCGACGACTTCGACGGCCCGGCCGGGGCCGGTCCCGATCCGCGAGGCTGGATCGTCGACACCGGCACCGGCTATCCGGGTGGCGCACCGCACTGGGGCACGGACGAGGTCCAGCGCTACACCGCCGACCCGGCCAACCTCCGGCAGGACGGCCAAGGCCATCTGCTGATCACACCCCTGCGCGACGCCGCCGGCGGTTGGACCTCGGCCAGGATCGAGACCCGGCGCAGGGACTTCCGCCCGGCGGCGGGCTCGGTCCTGCGGATGGAGGCACGGCTCAGGCTCCCCGACGTGACGGGCCCCCAGGCGCTGGGCTACTGGCCCTCGTTCTGGGCCCTGGGCTCCGGCGAGCGCACCGATCCGAACGCCTGGCCCCGCATCGGCGAGTTCGACGTCGTCGAGAACGTCAACGGCGACGACACGGTGCGCGGCACCATGCACTGCGGAGTGGGCCAGGGCGGTCCCTGCAACGAGCGGGTGGGCCTCGGCGGCACGACCCCGTGCCCCGGCGGCACGTGCCGGACCGCCTTCCACACCTACGCGGTGGAGTGGGACCGCAGCCTGCCGGTGGAGGAACTGCGCTGGTACGTGGACGGCGTCCGCTACTGGACGGTCAAGGCCACCGACGTCTCGCCCGACGCCTGGACGGCGGCCACCACCGCGGGCGACTTCCTGCTGCTGAACCTGGCGATCGGCGGCCAGTTCCCCGACGCGCTGGCGCCCGGGGTCCGTACGCCGACGGCGGGGACGAAGCCGGGCGTGCCGATGGTCGTCGACTCCGTCGCGGTGCTGCAACGCGCGGGCAGCAGCATGAGCCCCGTCCCGACGTCCGCCGCGCTGCCGACGCTCACCGGCGACAAGGCCACGGCGCGGCTGCAGGACTTCGACTTCGGCTCCGCGATCACCCCGGCCACCCGCGTCGCCGTCCGCTACCGGGCGTCCGAGGCCGTCAAGCTGGAGCTGCGCGTCGACGACGCCGCCGGCCCGACCATCGGGGCACTCGACCTGCCGGCCGGCACGGGCACGGTCACCGCGGCGCTGCACGTGCCGACCAAGGGCGTCCACACGCTCTGGCTCACCCTGGTCGCCCCGGACAGCGCCGGGCGACTCACTCTCGCCGCGCTCGACTTCAGTCGCTGAGCTGCCAGTTGATCGGCTTCTGGCCGAAGTCGGCCAGCGCCTTGTCGATCTGCGAGAAGGGCTTGGTGCCCAGGAAGTGGCGGGCGGAGAGCGGCGAGGGGTGGCCGCTCTGGACGACGACGTGGCGGGAGGTGTCGATCAGCGGGAGCTTCTTCTTCGCGTAGCCGCCCCACAGCACGAAGACGACCGGCTCGGGGCGGGCGCTGACCGCCTTGATCACCGCGTCGGTGAACTTCTCCCAGCCCTTGCCCGCATGCGAGCCCGCCTCGTGGGCGCGCACCGTGAGCACCGCGTTGAGCAGCAGCACGCCCTGGTCGGCCCACTCCTGGAGGTTGCCGTGCTTGGGCGCGGTGACCTCGATGTCGGAGGCGAGCTCCTTGTAGATGTTGCGCAGCGACGGAGGGACCTTGACTCCGCGGCGGACCGAGAAGCACATGCCGTGCGCCTGGTTGTCGTCGTGGTACGGGTCCTGACCCAGCAGCAGGACCTTGACCTCGCTCAGCGGCGTCGACTCCAGCGCGGCGAAGACCTCGCCGCGGGGCGGGAAGACCTGCCCGGCCTCGCGCTCGGCGGCGACGAACGCCGCGAGCTCGCCGAAGTACGGCTGCTCGATCTCGCCCTGCAGGGCGTCGCGCCAGGACTCGGGCAGCACGAACTCGTCGGTGAGGGCGGGAGTGGACATGCGTGAACCTCCGGAGCCGGCCAGGGTCGGTCCCTAGCTCGTCGTCGTACCGGAAACGGTATCGCCCGCGACTGACACGGCGTTCCGGGTGACGTGGCCAGCACGCTGCAGGGTCACGGCGATGCCGTCGAGGACCTGGTCGAGGCCACGCCCGAACACGACGTCGGGGTCCGGGTGGTCGTCGGCGTCACGGACGTAGCGGGCCAGCAGCGGGTGCCGCCCCTCGGCCATGACCCGCTTCAGGTAGGGGCCGACGGCGCTGCGGTAGTCGTCCTCGCTGACGCCGGTGCGGCGGATCGTCTCGGCCTCGGCGAGCTCGCTCATCACATAGCCCCGCACATAGGCCATCACGGTCCAGCCGAAGCGCGCCATCTCCTCGATGTCGAGGCCGAGTCCGTCCATCGCGCCCAGCATCCGCTCGGTGTTGTCGAGCACGTTGGGACCGAGCGGCGGCCGGGAGCCGGAGACGCCGAGCACCCACTGGTGGCGCAGCAGCAGGGCCCGGTAGCGGACGGCGATGCCGCGCAGTTCGGCGCGCCAGTCGGGGTGCGGCGCGGGGCGCTCCTCGCCCTCGCCGCCCATGACCTGATCGGTCATCAGGTCGAGCAGGTCGTCCTTGGTCTCGACATAGCGGTACAGGGACATGGTCCCCACCCCGAGCTCGGCGGCGATCCTGCGCATCGACACGGCCTCGACGCCCTCGGCGTCGGCGATGGCGACGGCGGCGTCCACGACCGCCTCGACGCTCAGGGACGGCTGGGGCCCCCGCCCGGCGCTGCGCGTCCGGGCCCACACGGGGGTACGGGCTTCCGCCAAGGCGGCCTCCTCCACGACTGGTGCGTACATTGTACGCACCAGCGTTCAGCGGACGGCGGCCAGGTGGGCGAAGAGGACGACGTTGCCGGTGTACTCGTGCCTGGCCCGGTCGAAGCTCCCACCGCAGGTGATCACCCGGAGCTGCGCGCCGGGGCCCTGGCCCGGGCCGTAGACCTCCGCGGCTGGGAAGGCCGCCTTGGGATAGGAGCGCACCTGGTCCACGGTGAAGACGGCGGTGCGCCCGTCGAGACGGCCGACGTCCACCTCGGCCCCGGGCCGGACGGCGGCGAGGTTCCAGAAGACGGCGGGGCCGGTGGCGGTGTCGACATGCCCGACGATCACCGCGGTGCCGGCCTCCCCCGGCGAGGCGGAGTCGCGCAGCCAGCCCGCCGTGCGCGGCAGCGAGAACGGCGGCAGCTCGGCGGCGCCCTTGCCGTCCATGCCGAGGCCGAGCAGCGGCGCGGTCAACCGCACGGACGGGATGGCGAGCGAGAGCGGCGTCGATCTCGGCAGGTTCGCCGGCTGCGCCAGGGCCGTCCCGGCTCCCGTCGTCCGCCCCGTCGGCGTCACGGCGTCCGACCCGGGCCGCGCGGCCGGGCCCCGCCCGCCCGCGCCACCACCGCACCGCCCCGCAGGGACACCCCGCCGATCCCCCCGAGCACTCCCCCGAACGCGACGACGAGCAGCCCCGCCGACACCCCGCCCAGCACTGTCACCAGACGCCCCGTCACCCGCGCCCTCCCATCCCCGGCCCGGTCCTCGCCCCTGCCCACACCCGCCCCGACACCGACCCCGCGGCGGCCCCCACCCGAAGCGCCCTCCAGAGCGCCCGCCCCACGGCCACCCGACCGCTCCACGAACCCACCCGAGGACCGCCGCACGGCCTCCCCCACCCGCGCAGCCTCCACCGCACCACCGCCACCCGACCGCCGCACGGAGCGTGCTGCGGGTGCGGGGGTGGTCTCTGCCGTGCCCGGCACGGTGGTCCTCACCCCGGACACCGGCCGCCCTGCCGCGTTGCCGCTCTGCCGCGACGTCGCCGAGGCGCGAGCCGGGGATGCGGAGCCGCGCCTGGTGGCTGTCGTGCGGCCGCCGGGGTCACGCATCCGCGTCGGCGGCCTGCGTCGCCGGAGCCGCGGCGGGGCGGCGGCGGAGGACGAGCGCGGCGTAGGCGACGACCGAGGCCAGGATGAGGGCGACCGCGGCGTCGCGCAGCAGCGGGGACGGGGCCGCAGCCGCGGCGGTGGTCGTGGAGACCGTGCCCGGCGCGGCCGCGCCCGGGCGGATGGCGCGCCAGCCGCCGCCCGTGGCGGGGGCGCCGAGCTCGGCGATGGTGATCTTGCCTGCGGCCACCGGGTGGCCCGCGCAGAACTCGTGGACCAGGTAGGTGCCCGGCTTGGCGTCCGGCGCGATCCGTGCCGCCGCGTAGAGGCCGCCGTCCGCGGCCAGCGCCAGCCCGACCGGGGTCGCGAACGCGGCCGAGCGGACCTGGCCGGTGCTGGTGCCGCCGCAGTCGGCGAAGGTGCGCAGGTCCACCGAGCCGCCGGCGCGGCTCTCCGCGGGGTCGACGTTCAGCGTCTCCAGCACCACCGGCGGCTGTGCCGGCACCGCGCCCAGCCGGCCCGTCGCGGGCAGGCTCAACGGGGCGTCGCCGACCGTGACCAGGGTGGTGCCGCCGGTGTCGCTGCTTCCCGGCTGCTGCCCGGCCGCGGCCACGCCCGCCGAAGCCGCGGCGACCGCCACACCCGCGCCGCTCCCCAGCAGGAGCGCGCCGGACGCGAGCACGGTCGCGATCGCCCCACCCAGCTTCGTCATCGCCGTCTTCCCTTCGATCCGTCAGGTTCGGACTGACTGACCGTAAGAAATATGACGATCGACCCAATGCTCAAACGGACGGCTGGGCCGCACGGGTGAGCGCCGCGAAAGCGCGGCACTCGATCGGCTCAGCCCGATGCCCGAGGCGTTCGATCAGGCGATCGTGCGGACCGAACGGACGCGGGTGAGCCGACCGCTCGCGGGCCGATTCCACACCGCGGACGACCGCGGGGTCGGCGACCCCGAGATCGCTAGGCTTGAGCCACCCCACAGGCATCGTGACCCCCAGGAGAGTCTCCCCATGGCAGAGCGCAAGCCCATCGATTCCTGGCTCACCGACATGGACGGGGTGCTCATTCACGAGGGCGTGCCAATCCCCGGCGCCGACGCCTTCATCAAGCGCCTGCGCGAGTCGGGCAAGCCTTTCCTGGTACTGACCAACAACTCCATGTACACCGCTCGCGACCTGCACGCCCGCCTGTCCCGGATGGGCCTGGACGTGCCGGTGGAGAACATCTGGACCTCGGCCCTGGCCACCGCGAAGTTCCTGGACGACCAGCGCCCCGGCAGCACCGCCTACGTCATCGGCGAGGCCGGGCTGACCACCGCCCTGCACGACGTCGGCTACGTCCTCACCGACGCGGACCCCGACTTCGTCATCCTCGGCGAGACGCGCACCTACTCCTTCGAGGCCATGACGAAGGCCGTGCGGCTGATCAACAACGGCGCGAGATTCATCGCGACCAACCCGGACGAGACCGGCCCGTCCGCCGAGGGTGCGCTGCCCGCGACCGGCTCGGTGGCGGCGCTGATCACGAAGGCCACCGGCAAGGAGCCGTACTTCGTCGGCAAGCCCAACCCGCTGATGATGCGCGCCGGGCTGAACCACATCGGCGCGCACTCCGAGACGAGCGCGATGATCGGCGACCGGATGGACACCGACGTGCTCGCGGGCCTGGAGGCCGGCATGACGACGTTCCTGGTCCGCACCGGCCTGACCTCCGACGCCGACCTGGAGCGCTTCCCCTACCGCCCCTCCAGGGTGATGGACTCGATCGCGGACCTGGTCGACCTCGTCTGACCGCCCTCGGAAGCCGACGGACGCCGCCGATCGCCGTCCGGACACCACAGGGGCCCTCCCGCAACCGCGGGAGGGCCCCTGTGCCGCTGCTGACGACGCTTCCGCTACAGCACCAGCGCGGGCAGGTCGGCCACGCTCGCCAGGACCTTGGTCGCGCCGTCGGCCAGCAGCCGGTCCGCGTCGTGGGCGCCGGTCAGCACGCCCGCCACCAGGCCCGCACCGGCCCGGACGCCGCACTGCATGTCGTAGCCGGTGTCGCCGACGACGACCATCTCGGCGACGTCGTCCGCCGCCTGCGTCCGCAGGAACGCCGCGAGCGCCAGGTCCGGGTAGGGGCGGCCGCGGCCGCCCGCGTCGGCCGGGCAGAGGACCAGGTCGACCAGGTCCTGCCAGCCGAGCGCGTCGAGGATGCGCTGCTGGGTCGGCCCGGAGAAGCCGGTGGTCAGGACGACGGTCAGGCCCGCGTCGCGCAGTTGCCGGATCGCCTCGACGGCGCCGGGGATCGGGGCGCAGTGGCCCTCGCCGACGAGCCGGTCGTAGGCGGCCTCGAAGGCGACGTTGGCGCGCTGGGCGAGCTCCTCGTCGCCGAAGAGGCGGCGGAAGACGGAGATCTTGCTCTCGCCCATGGTGGCGCGCACGTCGGCGAGCATCGCGTCGTGACGCTCGCCGCCCGGCTCCACGCCGAGCTCGCGGGCCGCCGCCTCGAAGGCCAGCTCGACCAGGCCCCCGTCGGCGACGGTGGTCCCCGCCATGTCGAGGACGACCAGCTTCGTCCGCACTCCCGCAGCCATCACAGCCCCATCTCGTTCGCAGTGTCCTCGCCGATCGCCGGCGAGCAGGTCATGCCACGGCCTCCGGGGCCGGTCACCAGCCACACGCCCTCGCGCACCCGCTCGCGGTGCACCACCCGGGTCGTGTCCAGGCACTGGGCGTAGACGCCGGCCCAGCGGCGGCGGACGGCCGGCATCGGCCGGCCCAGCAGCTCCTCGACCACGCCGCGCAGGTAGGCGTAGGGCTCCTCGACGACGTCGAAGCCGAAGGGCTGGTCGTACTCGTGGGTGTCGCCGACGGTCAGAGTGCCGTCGCGGCGCTGGACCAGCAGCAGTTGCATCCGGTGCTCGGCGGCGACCTCGTCCTGGGCCTGACCGGCGTTCAGCCGGTCCAGGGCGGGGCCCTGGTAGGCGGGGTAGTAGCGGAAGCTGTCGCCGTCGGCGACCGAGGTGGTGAGCGGCACGTCCAGCGGCTCGGTCTGCATCATCTGCAGCCGGACCTTGCGCACCGGCAGCTGCGGGGCCAGCTCGCGGACCAGGCCGCCGAGCCACGCGCCGGTGCAGAGCACGACGCGGTCGCCGCTGTGCAGCTCGCCGCGGTCGTCGCGGACCGCGTGCTCGCCGAGGACCTCGCGGACCTCGCGGCCGCCGAGGAAGCTGTAGCGGCCGCTGCGGGCCAGGTGGGCCTGGAGCGCGCGCTGGGTGACCCGCGGTTCCACCTGGGCGTCGTGCGGGCTCCACAGCGCGCCGAGCAGCTTGCCGCCCAGAGCCGGGTTGGCGGCACGGACGGCGTCCTCGTCCAGCAGCTCCCAGCCGCGCCGGGCCGCGTCCGGCCGCGCCGCGGCCTCGGCGGCGACCTCGCGCTCGGCGTCGGTGCGCACCACGGTGAGCGAACCCGAGGCGCGGAAGCCGACCTCGGGCACCTCGGCCGCGATGGACTCCCACAGCTCGCGCGCCCGCAGCGCGGTGTCGAGTTCGGCGCCCTCGGACCGGCCGCCGACCCAGACGAGCCCGAAGTTGCGCACGGACGCACCGCGCGCCTGCTCCTCCCGCTCCAGGTGGACGACCTCATGACCGCGCTGGACCGCATGCCAGGCATGCATGGTTCCGAGCGCTCCTGCTCCCACAACGATGACCTTCACGCCGACGACCCTCGGTCTCCTCGATTGCGCGTCGGGACCTTCCCGGTGAATCCAGGATGAACAGCGGCGGCATGTTTGGACTAGACCCGTTACCGATCCGTTATCGAATTGCCCACGGGTCGGCCCTCTGACCTCAGTCGGCCGCCCCGGTGGTGAGCTCGGTCGAGAAGCTGAAGCGGTCGCCCCGGTACAGCGTCCGGACCCGCTCGAAGGGCCGCCCGGTCACGTCCCAGCTCCTGCGGTGAAGCAGCAGCATGGGCAGTGCCGGCGGCGTGCCGATCAGCAGCGCCTCGCGCGGGGTGGCCAGGACGGTCTCGATCCGCTCCTCGCCGCCGCCGGAGACCAGACCCCCGGCCTCGCGGGCGTAGGCGTAGAACGACCCCGCCGGGTCGAAGTCCTCGTCCATCCTGGGCAGCAGCGCGGTCGGCGCATAGGTGCTCTCCAGGCCGACCCGCTCGTCGTCGACCAGCAGCACGCGCTCCAGATGCCAGACGAAGTCCCCCCGCTCGACGCCGAGTTCGCCGGCCGCCGCGGCGTCGGCGGCGAAGCGTTCGAGGCCGATCAGCCGACGTCCCGGCACATGGCCGCGCCGCCGGACGCCCTCGGTGTAACTGCCGAGCGAGAGCGGCTGCTCGATCTTGGGACCGGCGACGACCGTTCCGCGCCCCTGGCGGCGGACCCGGCCCTCCAGCAGCAGCTCGCGCAGCGCCAGTCGGAGCGTCTCGCGGGCGACGCCGTAGCGCTCGGCCAGCTCACGCTCGGCGGGAAGCACCGCCCCCTCCCCCAACTCGTCGAGCAGTTCCGCGAGCTGAGCTTTGGCCAGGTAGTACTTCGGCATCCGGCCGTGCTCGGGGATGCCCGCCCTGACCGGCGCGCCGGGCGAGTGCGACGCGCGGGACGGACGCGGGGCCTGCGAAGGTGGTGGACTCACGCCCCCACGGTAGCCGGACGCGGCTGCTCGCCGACGAGATGTCCCCAGGCCACCATCCGGTACAGGGAGGTGAAGGCCGGGGTGCAGGTGGTCAGCGTGAGGTAGCTGCCGGGTGCGCGGTAACCGTAGGCGGCCTCGGAGTGGAACGCGCTGTAGGGCTCGGGCAGGATCACCGCGCCGTCCGTCGGCTCGGTCTGCGGCAGGATCGAGTCGATCCGGTAGACGTAGTCCCAGCCGGAGACCTCGACGATCACGACGTCGCCCACCGAGAGCCGGTCCAGGTGGCGGAAGGGCTCGCCGTGGGTGTTCCGGTGGCCCGCGACGGCGAAGTTCCCCTGCTGCCCCGGCATCGCGGTGCCCGGATAGTGACCGATGTAGCCGTGGTTGAGCACCGCGTACTTGTCGACGCCCTCGGCGACGGGGAAGACCACGCCGATGCTCGGGATCCTGAGCACCGCGAAGGCGGTCAGGTCCCTGGCCATGCTGTCGATGCCGCTCCCGCCGCCGGATCCCCCGTCCGATCCCCCGCCGGAGTTCCAGCCCGACCCCCCGCCGCCTCGGCCCGTGCCCGCGGCCGCCGCCCCCGGCGAGGCGGGAGCCCCGTCGGCCGGCGTGGGGGCGCCCCCGGCGGAGGCGCGGGCCTGGGCGTCCCACTGCCGCTCCAGCGTCGCGACGGTCTGCGTGGCGTTGGCGTCGGCGGCGCGATTGGTCCACCACAGCTCGTAGCCCGCCAGCAGCACCACGACCAGGCCGACGGTGACGGCCAGCTCGCCGAAGAGAATGAGACCGCGGCGCAGTCCCCACAGCCACCGCGGTCCCATTCCTGCCCCCAGGCGTCTCGGTCACATCCTCTGACGCCGCGTCAGATTACGCTCCGGCGCGCCACCCCGCCAGATGCGCGTCGATCTCGCCGAGCAGCACGGCCTTGCCCGTCTCGTCCTGGAACGAGGAGCGGACCGCCTGCTTCGCCAATTCCGCGACGCCCGCCTCGTCCAGGCCCAGCAGCCTGGCGGCGACCTCGTACTCCTGGTTCAGGTCGGTGCCGAACATCGGCGGGTCGTCGCTGTTGATCGTGACGACCAGACCGGCGTCGACCATCTGCCGGATCGGGTGCTCCTCCATCCGCTCGACCACGCGGGTCGCGATGTTCGAGGTCGGGCAGACCTCCAGCGGGATGCGGTGCTCGCCCAGGTGGTCGACCAGCGCGGGATCCTTGACCGCCTGCGTCCCGTGCCCGATCCGCTCCGCGCCCAGGTGGCGCAGGGCGTCCCAGACCGTCTCCGGCCCGGTGCTCTCCCCCGCGTGCGGGACGCTGTGCAGTCCGGCGGCGCGGGCCCGGTCGAAGTAGGGCTGGAACTGCGGCCGCGGCACGCCGATCTCCGGACCGCCGAGACCGAAGCTGACCAGGCCGTCCGGTCGCAGCCCGAGCGCGAGCCGCTCGGTGACCTCGGCGGACTCGAGCCCGGCCTCACCGGGGATGTCGAAGCACCAGCGCAGCGTGACGCCCAGCTCCTTCTCGGCGGCGTGGCGCGCGTCCTCGATGGCCTCCATGAAGGCCTCCCCGGGGATGCCCCGGCGTACCGAGCTGTACGGGGTCACCGTCAGCTCCGCGTAGCGGATGTTCTGGCGGGCCATGTCCTCGGCGACGCCGTAGGTCAGCGCGCGGACGTCCTCCGCGTCGCGGATCAGGTCGACGACGGACAGGTAGACCTCGATGAAGTGGGCGAAGTCGGTGAACTCGAAGTACTTCGCCAGCTCCGCCGGATCGGCGGGCACGTTCGTGTGCCCCTGGTACCGCGCCGCCAGTCCGGCGACCACATGCGGCGACGCCGAGCCGACGTGGTGCACGTGCAGCTCGGCCTTGGGCAGGCCGGCGATGAAGGCCCGGAGGGATCCGTCAACAGCGTTCGCAGTCATCCCCCCAGCCTCTCACGCGGCACGTCCGACCCTCCGGACCACCCGCGCCGCCTTCCCGCTGCGCCGACGGCCTCGACCGCCCACCGGCGCCGTGCCCGGCGCTCAGACCAGTGTGGAGACCGTGTGGATCAGCAGGCCGGCGATCGCGCCGACGACGGTGCCGTTGATGCGGATGAACTGGAGGTCGCGGCCGACGTTCGCCTCGATCTTGCGGGAGGCGTCGTCGGCGTCCCAGCCGGCCACGGTCTCCGAGATCAGCGAGGTGATCTCGCCGCGGTAGGTGTCGACCACGTACTCCGCCGCGTCCTCCAGCCAGCCGTCGACCTTGGCCTGCATCCGCGGGTCCTCGGCCAGGCGGGAGCCGAAGCTGCGGACGCCGTCGCGCATGCGGACCCGCAGCTGGCTCTGCTCGTCCTCCGCCGCCTCCAGGACCATGGCGCGCACCGCGCTCCACGCCGAGGCGATCAGGTCCTGGACTTCGGAGCGGGCCAGCAGGTCCGCCTTGGCCCGCTCGATGCGGCTGATGGTCTCCGGGTCGTCGCGCAGCTCCGTGGCGAAGTCGGCGAGGAAGCTGTCCACCGCGCCGCGGGCCGCATGGCCGGGGTCGTCGCGGACCTCGGTCGCGAAGCGCAGCAGTTCCTTGTGGACGCGCACGCCGATCTGGTTGTCGATGAATCTGGGGGTCCAGCCCGGCGCCTCCTCGGAGATCGTCCGGACGACCTGCTCACGATGCTCCACCAGCCAGTCGTGGGCGCGGATCACGCACAGGTCGACCACGCCGCGGTGGCCGCCCTCGTCGACGATGCGGGCCAGCATCCGGCCTATCGGCTGGGCGATCGGCTGCGCCGCTGCCCGACGGGTGACCGCCTCGCCGACGACGGCCTGGACGTCCTCGTCGCGCAGCACCGCCAGCGCGCCGCGGAGCGCGGCGGAGGCCTCCCTGGTGACCTTCTCCGCACTGCCGGGCGCGGAGAGCCACAGACCGACGCGTCGCCCGACGCCGAGCGCGGCGAGCCGGGCCCGGACGACCTCGACCGAGAGGAAGTTCTCGCCGACGAAGGTGCCGAGGCTGACGCCGAAGGCGTCCTTCTTGGTGGGGATGATCGCCGTGTGCGGGATCGGCAGCCCGAGCGGACGCCGGAACAGCGCGGTCACCGCGAACCAGTCGGCCAGCGCGCCGACCATGCCGGCCTCCGCCGCGGCCTGCACGTACCCGGCCCAGGAGCCCGCCCCCGAGCGCTGCGCCCAGGTGGTCAGGACGTAGACGACGGTCGCCGCGACCAGGAACCCGGTCGCGATGGTCTTCATACGCCGCACGCCACGCCGTTTCACCTCGTCGGAGGCGGTGTAGCGCACCGCGCCCGCCCCGGCTGGCATACGGTTTCCCCGCGCGTCGGACGCTTCTTTCGGCTTCATCGGGAGCGTTTCCACGGAGCAAGTGTCACCCGGCCGTCGGCAAAACGGTCGAACCGTCGGAGAGATCTCGGGGAGATCCATGTCCAGGCCCGCGAGCGCCGCCCGGTCCGCCGCCCATTCCGCCCCGCTGTCGGGGGGCCTGTCGGGCGGCGCGTCCGGCGCCCCGTCGGACAGCGTGTCCGGCGGTCTGTCCGGGTACGGCGAGCACTTCGTCGAGCCCGACGGCTATCTGGACTTCGCCCGCTTCGGCCCGCCCTCCACCGACGTGCTCGACACGACCCGCCGGCTGCAGGAGCAGAGCGCCCGCGCCGGGGCGGACACCGTCGACGAGCTGATGCGGCAGGAGCTCCGGGGCCGCCAGGCCGCCGCGCGACTGCTGGGCGGCGTGCCGGTGGACGCGGTGGCGCTGCTGCCGAACGCCAGCACCGGCCTCTTCCACGCCGCCTTCGGCCTGCCGCGGGGCACCGTGCTGGTGCCGGCCGGGGAGTTCCCCTCGAACGCCTATCCGTGGCTGCGCGCCGCGCAGCTGGGCCGGGTCAGGCCGGTGCCGCTGGAGCCCGACGCGCTGGGCCGGGTGACGCCGGATCTGGTCCGGCAGGCGCTGACGACCGAGACCGTGGCCGTCGCGCTCTCCGCCGTCGACTTCCGCACCGGTTACCGCGCCGATCTCGCCGCGATCCGTGAGGTGATCGGCCCGGACCGGCTCCTCGTCGTGGACGCGATCCAGGGGATGGGCGTGACGCAGCTGCCCTGGGCCGCCGCCGACCTCCTGGTGACCGGCGGTCAGAAGTGGCTGCGCGGCGGCTGGTCCACCGGCTTCCTCTACGCCTCACCACTGGCCCTGGAGCGCCTGGAACCGACCCTCACCGGGTGGACCGGCGTCGCGGACGCGGGCCTGTTCGACGGCCGGGAGCACCGCCCGGCGCCCGGCGCCGGGCGCTTCTCGCTGACCAACCTCAGCCCGGTGGCGGCGGGCGGCTTCGCCGCGGCGCTGGAGCTGGTGCTGCAGGTCGGCGTGGACCGGGTGCAGGCGCACGTCGCGCTGCGCACCGCGCAGCTGATCGACACGGTCCGCAGCGTGGGCGGGCTGGTCCTGTCGCCGGAGGCGGAGCAGGAGCGGGCCGGCATCGTCGCGTTCACGATGCCCCGCGCGGATCCGGCCGTGGTCGCCGAGCACCTGGCGAAGCACGGCGTCACCGCGACGGCTCGCCCGGACCAGCTGCGGCTCTCGGCGCACGCGTCGACCACCCTCGCCACCGTCGACCTGGTGCACCGGGCGCTGTCCTGCCTCCCGGTCTGACCGCCTTCCGGTCCGACGGCCTCCGGGCGCAGATGCGTCCCGCCCCCTAGGCGATCGCGCACGCCCGCCCTACGCTCAGAACCGAACACGGCCAAACAACTTCCCACAGCGAGGACGGCCATGTCTGGTTCTGCCGCCATAGCCCACGACCCCGCCACCCGGACCTGGCTCCTGACGACGCGTGCGACCTGCTACGCCCTCCGCGTCGCCGAGCACGGTGTCCCGCTCCACGTCCACTGGGGCGGCCCGCTCTCCCTCGCCCAGGCGGTCGAGCTGCCGCCGAGCGGCGTCGGCCCGCGCAGCAGCTTCGAGGGCTTCGGCATCGGCGAGGAGCTGACCGTCGACGGCGGAAACCGCTACGGCCCCCCAGCCCTGCGGGTCCGCTTCGCCGACGGCACCCGGGCGCTCACCTGGCAGGCCGCCGGCCACGAGCAGCCCGATCCGGCCACCCTGCTGCTGCACTTCACCGACTCGCACTACCCGCTGCGCACCACACTCGGCTACCGGGTCCACGCCGGGACCGACGTGATCGAACGCTGGACCGCCCTCACCCACACCGGCACCGCCGACGAGATCGTCCTGGTCCGCGCGGACTCCGCGACGCTCTCCCTGCCCCCGCGCGACGACTACCGGCTCAGCCACGCCGTCGGCCTGTGGGCCGCCGAAACGCAGCTGAAGCGGGATCCGCTGCCCTTCGGCGAGACCGTGCTCACCAGCCGCACCGGCACCACCAGCCACCAGGCCCAGCCCTGGGTGATCCTCGACGCGGGCGACGCGGACGGCGGCTGGGCCGACGAGACGCACGGCCAGGTCTGGAGCGCGGCCCTCGCCTGGAGCGGGTCCTGGCAGCTGACCCTGCACCACACCCCCGACAACCGGCTCTCGCTCAACGCGGGCGCGGGCCACGACGCGGTCACGGTCGCCCTGCGCCCCGGCGAGACCCACACCACCCCGTCCCTCCTCACCCTGCACACCCCCGACGGCGGCTTCGGCGGCCTCAGCCGCGCCTGGCACGCGCACCTGCGCACGGCGGTGCTGCCGCACCCGGAGGAGACCCGACCGGTGCTCTACAACTCCTGGGAGGCCACCGGCTTCTCGGTCACCCTGGAGAACCAGTCCCGGCTCGCGGCCCACGCGGCGGCGCTCGGCGTCGAACTCTTCGTCATGGACGACGGCTGGTTCGGCGGCCGTCGCGACGACCACGCGGGCCTCGGCGACTGGACCCCCCACCCCGGCGCGTTCCCCGACGGCCTGCGCCCGCTGGCGGACGAGGTGCACCGGCTCGGCATGGCCTTCGGGTTGTGGGTGGAACCGGAGATGGTCAACCCGGACAGCGAGCTGTACCGGGCCCGACCGGACTGGGTGCTGCACTTCCCGCACCGCGACCGCACCGAGCTGCGTCACCAGCTCGTCCTCAACTTCGCCCGCCCCGACGTCGCGGAGTGGGCCCACGGCTGGCTGACCCGGCTGGTCGCCGAGAACGACGTCGACTACCTCAAGTGGGACATGAACCGCCCGTTCTCCGAGGCCGGTTGGCCGGACGAGCCGAGCGGCCGCAGCGACCGGCTCTGGTTCGACCACGTCCGCTCCTACCACTCCGTCCTGGACCGGCTGCGGGCCGACCACCCGCGGCTGCGGATCGAGGCCTGCAGCGGCGGTGGCGGCCGCGTCGACCCCGCGGTGCTGGCCCGCACCGACCAGGTCTGGATCTCCGACAACACCGACGCCGCGGACCGGCTGGTCATCCAGCACGGCTACACGCAGATCTACCCGGCCCGGACGATGGCGGCCTGGGTCACCGACGTGCCCAACCAGCAGACGGGCCGCTCGATCCCGCTGCGGTTCCGCTTCCACAGCGCGATGAGCGGAGTGCTCGGCCTCGGCGGCGACCTGACGCGCTGGCAGCCGGCGGAGCTGAAGGAGGCGGAGCAGCTGATCGCCGAGTACAAGGCCGTGCGGCACGTGATCCAGCACGGCGAGCTCTTCCGGCTGCGCCCGCCGGGCGATCTGCAGGCCCTGTCCGCCGTCCAGTACGTCACGCCGGACGCCTCGGAGTCGGTCGTCCTCGCCTGGCTCCCACAGCCCCGCTTCGGCCTCCCCCCAGCCCCGCTCCGCCTCTCCGGCCTGCCCCCCGAGTCCCGCTACCGCGACCTGCGCACCGGCGCCCTCCACCACGCCCGCAACCTCACCGAACGTGGCCTCGACCTCGCCCTTCCGCCCACGGACTGGGCCAGCACCCTGGTCCACCTGGTCCGGGTCCAGGACCCTTCGTAGTCAGCCCTTCCCCAGCCGGGCGCGCACGTCGGCGGCCTCGGGTGCGTCGAGCTCCTCGTAGATCGTCAGCGCGTCGGCCAGGGCCTCCCTGGCCGCGCCGGTGTCGCCGAGGCCCTCGTGGGCGCGGGCCAGCCAACTCAGGGCGTTGGCCTCGTCCTGGCGGGAGCCGGCCTCGCGCAGCAGCGCCAGGGACTCGGTCAGATGCTCGGCCGCCTCCGTGAAGCGGCCGAGCCGGATGTTCGTGTCCCCGACGTTGGACTGGAGGACGCCCACGTACAGCGGGCTGTCAAGGGTGCGGGCGTGGGTCAGGGCCTCGGTGTAGGTGTCCAGCGCCTCCAGGTCGCGGCCGGTCTCCTCCAGCATGATGCCGAGGTTGCACAGGGTGATGGTCATCGAGCGCACGTTGCCGTGCCGCCGGTTCAGCTCCAGACTCGCCTTCAGCGACCTCTCGGCCAGCGCGAAGTCACGGGTGAAGTTGCCGACCACCCCCAGGTTGCTCAGCGACATCGCCTCCAGCGCCGGATCGTCGAGCTCGCGGCCCAGCTCGACCGCTTCGAGGTAGAGCGGCTTCGACTCGTCGTAGGCCCCGCGCTCGTCCCTGAGGGTTCCCAGGCCGTTGAGCAGCCGTCCGGTCCAGGCCAGGTCGCCCACCGCACGCGCCGCGGCCAGTCCCGCCTCGCCGCTGACCTGCCACGGTTCCCAGTCGCGTCGCAGCCGGTAACAGCCCATCAGTGCCACGGACAGCCTCAGGCAGAGCTCGTGGCGTGCCGTGACCGCGGCGCGGTCGACGACGGCGGACAGATTGTCCCGCTGGCCGTCGTACCACTCCAGGGCGGCCGCGCCGGAGGCGAAGGTCAGCGGCTCGGGCTCGCCCGGCAGCGTCGGCAGGGTCGGCGGCAGCGGTCGCGGCTCGACCGCCCGCGAGGCGCTCTCGGCCGTGTGCAGGTACCAGCCGAGCAGGCGGTCCTGGGCCGCCTCCCGGTCGCGTCCGGGCTCGTCGGTCTCCGCGCGGCGGGCCGCGTAGGCGCGCAGCAGGTCGTGCAGGGCGTAGCTGTCCTGGCCCAGCTCCTGGACCAGGTGCTCGTCGAGGAGCAGTTCCAGTGCGGCCGCCGCCTCCGGCTCGGGGACCCCGGCCAGGGCGGCCGCCGCTCGGGCGGTGAAGCTGTGGCCCGGCTGCAGGCCCAGCAGGCGGAAGAGGCGGGCGGTGTCGGCGGGAAGGCCGTCGTGGGACAGGTCGAACGCCGTCCACAGATGGCGGTTGCGGGGTGCGACCGAATGGGCGCCGTCCTGGCGCAGCAGCCGGGCGACGTGCTCCAGGGTCCAGGTCGGTCTGGAGCGCAGCCTGGCGGCGACGAGCGAGACCGCGAGCGGCAGTTGTCCGCACAGGGCGGCGATCTCGGCCGCCGCGCCCGGTTCCGCACCGACCCGGTCGGCCCCGGCGATCCGGGAGAGCAGATCCAGTGCCTCGCCCGGCGCGAACACGTCCAGCACGTGCAGGGCCGCGCCGTCCAGGGCGGCCAGGCTGCGTCTGCTGGTGACCAGCACCAGGCAGGTGGGGGTGGCCGGGATCAGGTCGCGCACCTGCTCCTCGCCGGCCGCGTTGTCGAGCAGCAGCAGCACGTCCCTGCCGTGGATCCGGTCGCGGAACATCGCCGCCCGCTCGTCCAGCCCCTGCGGGACCTGCTGCGGCGGCACACCCAGCTGCCGCAGCAGGCCGTCCAGCACGTCCGCGGGGTCGGCGGGCGGGTGCTCGGGGTCGAACCCGCGCAGGTTCACGTAGAGCTGCATCTCGCGGTAGCGGCCGGCCCGCACCAGGGCGTGGGCCGCGTGGACGGCCAACTGGGTCTTGCCGACGCCGCCCATGCCCTCGATCGCGGAGACGACCACGGTGGTCGCCGGCCCGTCTCCGGCCGGCGCGCACTCCTCCAGAAGCCGCTTCAGCTCCTCCTCGCGCCCGGTGAAGGTGGCCAGGTCCGCCGGCAACTGGCGCAGCACCCCCGCGGAGCCTCCGGTTCTCGTCGGCCCGTGGACCCTGACGCAGGCCTCGCGCCAGCGGGGAACGTCGGCCTCCGGCACGTCCAGCGCCCGGACGATCGCCAGCACCAGGTCGAGGTCCAGGCGCCGTCGGCCCTCCTTGAAGGCGTCGACGACCGTGAACGGCGAGACCTCCCGCGCGGGCCGCATCAGCGGACCGACCCGCTTGGCCAGCGCCCGGTAGGAGGGCAGGCCGGCCCAGGCGCGCAGTTCGCCCAGCAGGGCGACGAATGCGGCCATGTCGGTGGCCGCTCCAGGATCCGGCGCTGTCGCTCGCTGCTCGTCCACGGCGGTTCCGTTCCCTGTCGTCGTGCCCCTGACAGGGATCAGTCTAGGAGCAACGGGTGTGTGGGCTTGTGTGGGAAACGCGACGTCGCACGGCAGCCGGTGGCAGGGTGGTCCTGCCGCTTCGCGCGACCGGTCGACGCGGCAGCCGGCGGGGGAAACGCGCCGCCAACGGGGACGACGTCCAGCCAGGTTCGGCGTGTTGTCGCAGCTCGTCACGGTCGCGCAGGTCGGCTACGGGGGTGCCGGCCTCGGTCGCTGGACCGGGGCCGTCGGGCCGGGCCGCTCCCCACAGCGGGAGCGGCCCGGCCCGTCGCCGTTCTACCCCTGCTTCCAGGGAACACCGGACGCGAGCGTGTAGGTCCAGCCCTGCGCGGCCCACAGCGGGGCCTGCGCGGCCAGCCGGACCCGGAAGTCGGACCAGGTCCGCGACACCTGCGGGGTCCAGGCGACCTCCGCCAGCGCGGGGATCCGCGGCAGTTCCATGATCTGCAGGTCGGAGTCCGAGGAGAGCGTCTCGGTCCACAGCAGCGCCTCGACGCCGGCGACCGCGTCGGCGGGAACGCCCGGCACGACCGCGTCCGGGTTCCAGTCGTAGGCCTGCTCGACGCTCACGTAGCCGGCCCAGTGCAGGCCCAGCGCCGTCGTCCCGTCGTACTTCTGGTCCACGTAGGCGTGCTCGGCGGGCGACATGACGACCTTCGCGCCGCGGTCCGCCGCCGCCGCGACGCCGGCCTGCAGCTGCGGGGTCGTCTGGAACGGCGGATGCCAGACCTGGACCACGTCCGGGCCGGTCGGGGCGGCCTCGTCCCAGGCCTCGACCTGCTTGCCGTGCGCGTGGCCGATCGCGATCGCCCGGGTGACGAACGCGCGGTACTCGCTCTCGGAGAGCGTCTTCGCCTCGTCGCCGCCGATGTGGAGGACCGGCCCCGGGGTCAGCTTCGCCAGCTCCCCGATGACGTCGTCGACGAACCGGTACGTCGACTCCTTCGTCGTGCAGACACGACTGAAGCCCACGTCGATGCCCGTGTACGGCGCGGGCGCCGGGTCACCGGGGCAGGCCAGCTCGGGATAGGAGTCGATCGCCGCGTTGCTGTGGCCGGGGAGGTCGATCTCGGGGACGACGGTGATGTGGCGCGCCGCCGCGTAGTCCACGATCGCCGTGTAGTCGCCGGCGGTGTAGAAGCCGCCCTGGCCGCCGCCGACCGCGGTCGCACCGCCGACGGCGGTCAGCTGCGGGCGGCTGCTGATCGCGAGGCGCCAGCCCTGGTCGTCCGTCAGGTGCAGGTGCAAGTGGTTGAACTTGTACATGGCCAGCAGGTCGACGTAGCTCTCGACGGAGGCCACCGAGAAGAAGTGCCGGGCCACGTCGAGGCCGCCGCCCCGGTAGGCGTAGCGCGGCCGGTCCTTGACGGTCACGGCCGGCACCGTGCCGGCGCCGGCCGCCGGGAGGAGCTGACGCAGCGTCTGGCCGCCGTAGAACAGTCCGGCGCCGTCCGCGGCCGTGATCACCACGCCGGAGGGGCCGGAGGTGAGCCGGTAGCCCTCCGACCCGGTCCCGGCCGCAGGGTCCAGCCGGAACGTGATGCCCGCGCCGGGCGTGCCCGAGGGGCTCGCGGTCGGCAGGTGCAGCTCCCAGGCCATCAGCTTCGCGGTCGTCCCGGCCTCCGGGCCGCCCTCGGCGAGGACCGGGGTGGACGCCGTGACCACGAAGCCCGCGCCCCGGCCCGGCGTCATCTCGACCGGCCGGGGCACGACGGACAGCGCCGACGCCGCGGATCCGCGGCCGTCCCCGGCGCCGTTCCCCCCGCCCGAGGAGCATCCGGTCGCGACCAGTGCCAGCACCCCGGCCGCGACACACGCGCGACCGATCCCCCGCCCCAAGATCCCCGTCATGGGGACATGCTGGCACTTGGTCTGGACCAATTTCAATCGATCGGCCCGATCAGCCGGCGTACTCCTTCAGGCAGAGCACGAAGTCGTTGCCGACCTCGGTGTGGGTGAAGCTCTGCGTCGTGTCCGAGGAGCAGCCCGTGTCCGAGGTGGTGTCGGTCAGCTTCTGCATCACCTGGTAGGTGCCGGACCCGCAGGTGACGATCTCCAGGTCGGGCAGGCTGTCGGTGCCGTAGTTCTTGACGCAGTCGCCGACGACCGCACTGTCGCCGGAGTTGGGGCCGGACGTCGCCGGGTCCGTGGGCGTCGTGCCGTCGGTCGGGCTGTCGGTCACCACCGGGTAGGTGCCGCCGCCGTACGGGTCGGAGTTGTCGCTGGAGTTGGAGCTGGTGGCGATGGCGACCACGAGCAGCACCAAGGCCAGGACCGGGAGCAGGAAGCCCAGCGCCTGCGGGCGCTGCAGCAGCGGCTTGCCCGGGTTCATCGGCGGGCCCGGCGGGTTGGGCGCGGGCTCGGGCAGCGCCTTGATCTTGCTGAAGGCGAAGAGGTTGATGAACAGGGTGATCGGTGTGATCAGCGAGGAGCCGTAGCCCCACCACCCCTGCACCAGCGTCTGTGCGGACATGTCGCGGACCGCAGCGGTGCCGCAGGTCTTGCAGAACGGGCCCGGCAGCCGCCGGAAGTACATCATGATGATCAGGCCGCGGTGCGCCCGCACGGTCGTGTTGACCGCAGGAAAGCCGCCGCAGAAACGGCAGGTGACGCCGTTGGGCGCGGGCATGTTCCACTCCGCCGGCGCCATCGGCTGCGGCGGGCCTGGCTGCTGCGGGAAGCCGTACCCCGCCTGCTGCGGCGGCGCCTGGTCCTGCGGGTAGCCGTACCCGGGCTGCGGCGGGACGGGCGGCGCGACCGGCGCGGAGGGCTGCTGCGCGTACGGGTTGCCCTGCAGCGGCATCTGGTCGGCGTAGGGGTTCGGCGCCGGCTGCCCGTAGCCCGGCGCGGGCTGGCCGTACGGGCCGGGCTGGGCGGGCTGGTACGGGTTCGGCTGCCCGTACGGGTTGCCGGGACCGGGCGGCTGCGGCGGTGTGGCCAAGAGGATGTCCCCCATCGAACGGATGTCGCTACATGTCTGACGCTCTCGAACATGCGGACCTTATCCGTTCCTTACCACGCCCCGCAGACCGCCCCCTGCCCCGTCAGCCGCCGACCGCCGCCTCCCTCGGCGCGTCCGCGGACGTCTCCGCGTACATCCGGGCGATGACGTCCTCGATCTCCGGCTCACGCACCGACAGATCCCGCAGCTCGTAACGGCTCGCGACCGCGGCCACCAGCGGCGCGGCGCTCGCCGCCGCGGGGAAGGCGAGCCACTGCCGGCTTCCCTCCACCCGCACCACCCGCGCGCCGGGCAGGTCGATCGGCGGGGCCTCCAGCTCCAGGTCCACGACGAGGGTGCGCTCGCTGCGGCCGTGGTCGTGCAGTCCGTCCAGACCGCCGTCGTAGACGACACGGCCGTGGTCGATGACCATGACCCGCGAGCAGAGCTGCTCGATGTCGGTCAGGTCGTGCGTGGTCAGCAGCACCGTCGTGCCCTGCTCCGCGTTGACCTGGGCCAGGAACTCGCGCACCCGGCGCTTGCTGACCACGTCCAGCCCGATGGTCGGCTCGTCCAGGTAGAGCACCTCGGGTTCGTGCAGCAGCGCCGCCGCGATGTCCCCACGCATCCGCTGGCCGAGCGAGAGCTGCCGTACCGGCACCTCCAGCAGCGGGCCGAGCTCCAGCAGTTCGACGCAGCGCTCGAGATTGCGCGCGTAGGCCGCGTCGGGGATCCGGTAGATGCGGCGGGCCAGTTCGTAGGAGTCGCGCAGCGGCAGGTCCCACCACAGGGTGGTGCGCTGCCCGAAGACGACGCCCATCCGCTGGGCCAGCCGCACGCGTTCGCGCACCGGATCCGCGCCGGCGACGCGCAGTCGGCCACTGCTCGGCAGCAGGATGCCGGTGAGCATCTTGATGGTCGTCGACTTGCCGGCCCCGTTGGGCCCGATGTAGCCGACCATCTCGCCGCGGTCCACCCGGAAGTCCAGGCCCGCGACGGCGTCCACCCGAACCCTCGTCCGCCGCAGCCGGCCCGCGCGGCGGCGGACGACGAAGCTCTTGGTGACGCCCTCGACCTCGATCAGTGCCTCGCTCATGAATCTGCCCCTTCGGTCAGTGCGTGTCAGTGCGTGTCGGTGCGTGTCGGTGCGTGCCGGGTGGACGGTCAACTGCCGGTACTGCGGTAGGAGCGGATGCCGGCCCGCCAGAGCAGCCCGGCCGCGGCCACGCAGGCGAGCGCGGCCAGAGGCGCGGCGAAGCGGAACCAGCCGGGGAGCCCGAGCGGGTCGGACCGGCCGAGCACGTAGAGCGCGGGCAGCCAGTTGACGAAGGCCAGCGGCACGCCGTAGACGGTGCCGCGGACGATGTCCTTGGCGAAGACCGTCGGCGGGTACTGGAGCATGGTCGCCCCGCCGTAGGTGAAGGAGTTCTGCACCTCCGCCGCGTCCGCGACGAAGAACTGGAAGGCCGAGCCGCCGACGAAGACCGCCCCGAAGATGACCGTCCCGCAGAGCACCAGCGAGACCATGACCAGCAGCTTCTCCGGCGTCCACGCCAGCCCCAGGTGCGCCAGCGACCAGCCCAGCACCGCGCCGGACTGGACGACCCTGCCGAGCCTGCGCAGCGCGAAGCGGTCGGCCGCGAGCTGGGCCAGCGCGGGGACCGGGCGGACCAGGACGGTGTCGATCGAGCCGTCGCGCACCCGCACGCCGAGCTGGTCCATGCTGCCGACCAGCAGGTCGGCGAGCCCGAGGGTGATCCCCGAGGTGCCGTAGAGGAAGGCGACCTGCGGCAGCGTCCAGCCGCCGAGCGCCCCGGTGTGCAGGAAGATCACCGCGATGACGACGAAGTCCATCACCGAGGCGGCCATGTTGCCGAACGTGGTCATCCAGAAGGAGGCGGGATAGGCGAGCGCCGCCCTGGTCCACATCCGGACGATCAGTCCGTAGGCGCGCAGCGACCGCAGCACGGTCACCGTCGCGGAGCCGGCCGGGTCAGCCACCCTGGACCACCACCTTGAGCACCGCGCGCCCCTGCACCAGCCGGCCGGCCCCGAGCAGCACCACGGCCCAGGCGAGCTGGACCCCGAGCGCGGCGAGGGCGCCGGGGGCGTCGTAGCGCTGCAGGAAGAGGTCGGCCGGCACCTGGAACACCGCCACGAAGGGCAGCACCCCGGCGAGCCCCTCCAGCAGGGGCGGGAAGAGCGTGATCGGCAGGAAGAAGCCGCCGAAGAAGGAGCAGAACAGGTAGTAGACCAACTGCACGCCGCGGACGTCGAGCAGCCAGAACGCGGTCAGCGCGACCAGGTAGCGCAGCGCGAAGCTGACCACGGCGGCCAGCGCCAGGGAGAGGGCGAAGGCCGCCCAGACGCCGGCCTCCTGCACCGCGCCTCCCTGCGGCAGTCGGAGGTGGAAGCAGAGCGCGCCGGTCAGCATCGGCACGAGGCCGTTGGCGAACAGCTGGTAGCCGGCCCGGCCCAGGTCGACCGAGAGCCACCAGCCCTGCAGGTCGACCGGCCGGAACAGGTCGACGGCGACGTCGCCGTTGGTGATGCGGTTCTGCAGGTCGTCCAGCGCGCCCTGACCGCCCACGGCGATGAAGGCGAACATGGCCTGGCCGATCCAGACGTAGGTGAGCGCGGCGGACAGGTCGTAGCCGCCCAGGTGCGGGCGGACCTGCCAGAGCGCCTGGTAGGTGTAGGCGATGATGAAGCCGAAGGCGGTGTTGGTGACGACCCGGGCCCAGGTGGCGGCGCGGTAGGTCGCGTAGCGCCGGAAACTGCGGGCACAGACTGCGGCGTACATCACACTCCTCTCTGTGCGGTCCAGTGACGCGTTCCTCTGCCGTTCCTGTGCGAGACCTCACGAAGGCGTCAAATGTCGACATGTCGACAGCCATGACGACGGGCGCCCACCGCCGTGCGGGAACGCCGAAAAGGCCCCGTCCGCCGACACCCGGGGGGTGTCGCGAAGGGGCTCTCGCCATCGCTCTTCGATTGTGGTCCAGCTGTGGAACTGCTCTCACAGGGTAGCCGAACGGCTCCTTGCAGTGTCACAGCCCCGCCACAAAAGAGCGACGTGACCCCCAGTCTGTTCGCCCGCGCCTTATCGTTCCGGCAAAGTAGACGGGAATGCCCCGTTTGGGGCGTTTAACGATCATGCAGACGAGGCGGGACACGACCTCGGTCCAGCAGTTCAGCGGTACAGAAGGCGGAGCACCACCGGCATGGGCAAGAGCAGCAGCGGGCGCGGCATGGACGATCCCGACAGCCTCGCCAACCCCATGGACCGCGCCACGCTGGAGGCGGAGGACCGGGCCGAAGGAGGCGGAATGGGCGCCAGCGGGCGCGATCGGCGTCAGGCCAAGAAGGCGGCACGCACGGCGAGGCGTGCGGCGCTGCCGTGGTACCGCCGGATCATCCCGACCTGGCGGATGACCGTCGGCACGCTGCTCACCGTCGTCGCGCTGGGCATGACCGCCTTCGTCGGCATCTACCTGAACGTCGAGCCGCCGAACGCCAACGCCGCCGCGATCGCCCAGGCGAACATCTACTACTACGACGACGGCAAGACGGTGATCGGCCAGACCGGCACGATGAACCGGACCATCGTCCCGATCAGCCAGATCTCCCTGGACATGCAGCACGCGGCGGTCTCCGCCGAGGACCGCACCTTCTACTCCAACCAGGGGATCAGCCTCACCGGCATGGTCCGCGCCGGCTGGGACACCCTGAACGGGAACGGCGTCCAGGGCGGCTCGACGATCACCCAGCAGTACGTGAAGAACTACTACCTGAACCAGAACCAGACGGTGACGCGTAAGGCCAAGGAGTTCTTCATCGCGCTGAAGGTGGACCGGACCGAGAGCAAGCCGGACATCCTGGCCGGCTACCTGAACACCTCCTACTTCGGCCGCAACGCCTACGGCGTCCAGGCGGCCGCACAGGCCTACTTCGGCATCAACGCCGCGCAGCTCAACGCCGAGCAGAGCGCCTACCTGGCGGCGCTGCTGCAGGCCCCGAGCGCCTACGACGTCGCCACCGCGACCGCCGCCGGCAAGCAGGCCGCGACCGACCGCTGGAACTACGTGCTGGACGGCATGGCCAAGCTCGGCTACCTGACCCCCGAGCAGCGGGCCGCGGCCAAGTTCCCGACGGTGAAGCCGAAGGCGCACGTCAAGGGCCTGGACGGGCAGGCCGGCTACATGATCGACATCGCGGTGAACTACCTGGTCAGCAATCACGTGGTAACCAGGGACGAGCTGGCCCAGGGCGGCTGGAAGATCGTCACCACCTTCTCCAGGACCGACCAGAACGCGCTGGCCGACTCGGTGAAGACCCAGCTGCACGACCAGCTGCCGAACACCGCGGCGGCCAAGCAGATCCGCGCCGCCGCGGCGTCGGTCGACCCGAAGACGGGCAAGGTCGTGGCCGCGTACGGCGGTCCCGACTACGCCACCCAGGAGTACAACGACGCGCTGCGCAGGGACATCCAGATCGGCTCGACCTTCAAGGCGATCGACCTGGCGGCGGCGCTGCAGAACGGCTCCACGACCCAGGACGGCACGCCGATCACCCCGAACACGCTCTACGACGGCACCAGCCGCCGTCAGGTCGTCGGCCTGCCCTCCAACGTGTCCTCGTACAACCCTCCCAACGAGGACGACATGAACTACGGGTCGATCAGCGTCACCCGGGCCATGGCCAAGTCGGTCAACTCCGTCTTCGCGCAGATGGCCGCCGACGTCGGGCTGGACAAGGTGCGGCAGGCGGCGCTCGCGGCCGGGCTGCCCGCGGACACCCCGGACCTGAGCGCGAGCAACCCGGCCCTCGCGCTCGGCATCGCCACGCCCAACGCGATCCAGCTGGCGGGTGCGTACGCGACCTTCGCCAACCACGGCATGCAGATCACCCCGTGGTCGGTGCAGTCGGTCACCCACGACGGCGAGAGCCGCACACTGCCGAAGCACGACGCGGTCAAGGCCTTCGACCGGGCCGTCGCGGACACCGTGACCGAGGTGCTGCAGGGCGTCATCCAGAACGGCACCGGCTACAACGCCCAGGCCCTCGGCCGCGACGCGGCGGGCAAGACCGGTACCACGGACAGCAACAAGTCCGCCTGGTTCGCCGGCTACACGCCGCAGCTGTCCACGGCGGTCGGCCTCTTCGCCCAGGACGCCAAGAACAACCGGGTCAGCCTGGGCACGGCCGCCGGGCTCACCCGCATCAACGGCGGCGCGTTCCCGACGCAGATCTGGACCGACTACATGACGCAGGCGCTCGCGAACCAGCCGGACGCGAGCTTCGACCTGCAGACGGGCGACTGGACCACCGCCGCGCCGGCGACCCCCACCCCCACGCCGAGCACCTCGAACTCGCCGACCACCACCCCGACGGCCCCGGTCCCGACCCCGTCGACGCAGACGCAGCCGACCCCGACGTACACCCCGCCGGTGGTGCCGACGCCCACGCCGACGCAGACCACCACCAACCCGACGCCGACGCAGACGACGCCCACCAGGCCGACGCCGACGCGTCAGATCACCCCACCGGTGACGCTTCCGCAGTGACAGAAGGCGGCGGGGCCCGGGGCTGCTGCCCCGGGCCCCGCCGCCTTCTGTCCCGCCGGTCCCTCGCTCGCCGAACCGCGGCTCAGAAGTTGATCATGTGCCCGGCCAGGCCGTGGATGGCCTCCTTGACCGCCTCGCCCAGCGTCGGGTGCGCGTGCACGTTGCGGGCGACCTCGGTGACCGTCAGGTCCCACTGCTGAGCCAGGGTCAGCTCCGGCAGCAGCTCGGTGACGTCCGGGCCGATCAGGTGGGCGCCGAGCAGTTCGCCGTACTTCGCGTCAGCGATGATCTTGACGAAGCCGCCGGGCTCGCCGATGCCGTGCGCCTTGCCGTTGGCCGTGAAGGGGAACTTGGCGACCTTGACGTCGAAGCCCTTCTCGCGGGCCTGCGCCTCGGTCCAGCCGAAGCTGGCGATCTGCGGCTGGCAGTAGGTCGCCCGCGGGATCATCACGTAGTCGAGCTCCATCGTCTCCTCGTCGGCGATGGTCTCGGCGGCGATGACGCCCATGGACTCTGCGGCGTGGGCGAGCATCAGCTTCGCCGTGACGTCACCGATCGCATAGATGTGCGGGACGCTGGTGCGGCAGCGCGCGTCGACGTCGATCGCGCCGCGCTCGGTCAGCCGCACGCCGGTGTTCTCCAGGCCGTAGCCGGTGACGCGCGGCGCGAAGCCGATCGCCTGGAGCACCTTGTCGGCCTCCAGCACCTGCTGCGCGCCGTCCTTGCCGGTGACCGTGACGCGGACCTTCGCGCCGCTGTCGTCGATCGAGTCGACCCGGGTCGAGGTCAGCACGTTCACGCCCAGCTTGCGGTAGCGCTTGGCGAGCTCGGCGGAGACCTCGGCGTCCTCCAGCGGCACCATCCGGTCGAGGAACTCGACGATGGTGACCTTCACGCCGTAGTTGTGCAGCACGTAGGCGAACTCGACGCCGATCGCGCCGGCGCCCGCGATGATGATGCTCTCCGGCAGCGTGTCGGCGAGGATCTGCTCCTCGTAGGTGACCACGCGGTCGCTCAGCTGTGTTCCCGGCAGCAGACGGGTCGTCGCGCCGGAGGCGATGATGCAGTGGTCGAAGGTGATCGTCTCGGTGCCGCCCTCGACCAGCGCCACCTGCAGCGTGTTCGCGTCGGTGAAGTGGCCCCGGCCCTGGAACTGCCTGATCTTGTTCTTCTTCATCAGGAAGTGGACGCCCTTGACCCGGCCGTCCGCGACCTGACGGCTGCGCTCGAACGCCGCCTTGTAGTCGAAGGTGACCTGCCCCTCGACCCGGATGCCGAAGGTGTCCGCCTCCTGGGTGAACAGGTGCGCGAGCTCGGCGTTGCGCAGCAGCGCCTTGGAGGGAATGCAGCCCACGTTGAGGCACACCCCGCCCCAGTACTTCTCCTCCACGATCGCCGTCGTCAGGCCCAGCTGCGCGGACCGGATCGCGGCCACGTAACCGCCGGGGCCTGCCCCCAGCACCACCACGTCAAAGTGCTCACTCATGCCCCGGACTCTACGCCGAACCCGCTCCCCCCACCCGACCTGCCGGGTGTTGCCTGGACCACTCCCAAGCCCACTCCCACGCCCACTCCCACGCCTTCGGCCTCGCTCGGCGCAGCACGTCCCTCGTCCACCCGGCCGGATCGGCCCCGAGCGGGTGCGGCCCGGCCAGAAGGCGCGCAGCCAGGCGGCCCGCGAACTCGGCGTTATGGTCTTCTCGTGACACGGCAGCACCTCCTTTCCCGCCCGGCCTCACGCAGCGGCGCTCGGGATGCTTGCAGGCGACTTTCCCCGGACGTCAGTCGCCGGGGCGCCGCGCGGTTCCGGGCTGCGTCGCCGGAATGCGCTGGAGGAAGAAGAGTCCGACGAGCCCGGCCAGGGCGAGGATGGCGAGGGCGACCTTGAGACCGTCGATGCGGGCGTCGGCGTTGGCGTCCAGCGCCGCCTGACTCACCTCCGAGTTCACGCCGGACTTGTCGAGCGCGGCCTGGAGCTGGGCGTCCGAGACGAACGGGACGCCGGCGGAGAGCTGCACGCTGGCCTGGCTCTTGACCTCGGCGGGGATCGCCTGGCTCTGCTCCACGTTGCTCAGGAACGACGAGGTCAGCACCGCGATCATGACCGACCCTGCAAGCGCCGTGCCGATGGAGGCGCCGAGGTTGGTGACGGTGTTCTGGATGCCCCCGACGTCCGCGCTCTGCTCGTCGGGGACGGCCGAGACCGTCACCGCGCCGAGCTGAGACGCGAGCGCGCCCATGCCCAGGCCGATCAGCAGCAGCGGAACCGTGGTGACCTCCGCCCCCGAGCTGGTGTCCAGGGCCGCCATCAGGACCAAGGCACCGGTGATCATCGCCAGCAGACCGAGCCGCACGACGGCCCGTGGGGACACGTCCGGCAGCAGGCGCGGGATCCCGATCGCCGCCGCGAGCAACGTCAGCGACAACGGCAGGATCCGGACGCCCGTGTCGAGCGCGGAGAGGCCGAGCGCGACGGACAGGTACAGCGGGACGACGAAGAAGACGCCCATCTGGATCAGGTACTGGAAGAAGAACATCGTCAGGCCGCCCGAGAGCTGCCGGTTGTGCAGCATGTCCAGGTCCACCAGGGGCTCCCGGCCCTGCTTCGTCAGCCTGGCCTCCCAGCGGAAGAACAGCCACATCACCAGCAGCCCGGCCAGCATCAGCCAGACGACCGGTGACAGGCCGAACCAGGAGGGCCGGCCCGGCTTCGGAGCGAACCACCCCCACTCGTCCGAGCGGAGCACGCCGTAGACGAAGCCGCCGAGACCGAGCGCCGACAGCACGGCGCCCACGACATCGACCCGAGGACGCCGGTCCGGCGCCGCGTCGGCCACCCGGCGCGCGAGCACCAGGATGCCGAGAACCATCACGACCTCTCCCGCGAAGACCCAGCGCCAGGAGAAGTAGGTCGTGGCGATCCCACCGATGAGCGGCCCGAGCCCGATCGCGACCGCTCCGGCGGCCGCGACCAGCCCGTATGCGGCCGGGCGCTGTCGCTCCGCGAAGTTGCCCGCGACCAGGGCGACGATCGCCGGCAGGATCAGGGCCGCGCCGACTCCCTCCAGGAACGACCAGCCCAGCAGGAGCACCGGCAGGTTCGGCGCGAGCGCCGTGGTGAGCGAGCCGCAGCCGTAGACGACGCACCCGATCATGAAGGCCCGCCTGCGGCCGATGATGGCGCCGACCTTGCCGCCGGGGATCATCAGCACGGCCATCACCAGCGTGTACGCCGTGATCGCTCCCTGGATGCCGGTCACCGAGGTGCCGACGTCCTTCGCCACCGTCGCGATCGACACGTTCATCACGGAGCTGTCGAGCGCCATCAGGAACTGCCCGGATGCGAGCGTCAGAAGGACGAGCCTCGCAGCGCCGGCCGTCGCCGACCGGCCTTTCGCATCGCCGCCACTCTCAGCCATGCCGCATTCTCACCCCGGGGCGTCACCACCAGGGTCCGCCCCGCCGAGGCGAGCGCAAACCCGGCCCCCGGACACCCGAACGGCGGGAACGCCCGGACTGACTGGCGGCGGGTAACCCGGAATGTCACGCTTATACCGTCCTTATCACAGCAGGTGCCAGACCGCATGCCGTCTCCGCCCGAGGCCCCGCACGCCTCCGCGAGTCACGACCTACGGCAGCATGAAAGGGAGGTCACCATGAGCAACGAACGCATGGCGCGCTGGATGGGTCCGCTCGCACTCGCGTTCCTGGTCTCCATCGTTCTGGGCTTCTTCGTCTTCGCCCCCAGCCCGCCGAACCAGAACGCCTCGGCCGCCTCGGTCATCGCCTACTACCAGCTCCACGGGACCGCGGCGCTCGCCAGTATCTACGTCATCGGGGTCGGGCTGGCCCTGCTGACCTTCTTCGTCAGCGCCCTGCGGATCGCCCTCACCGGGACCGGCGGCGGCCACGACTGGATGGCCACCACCGCCTTCGCGGGCGGCATCCTGTTCATCGGCGCGTTCGCCGTCAACGGGGTCCTGCACTACGCCCTGATCCAGGCCGCCCACAACGGCCGCGCCGACATGGTGCGGACCTTGAACTTCCTCGACCAGAACAACCAGATCGCGGTCTTCCTCGGCATCTCCGTGCTGGCACTGGCCACCGGCGCGGCCGTCCTGACCGAGGCGTCCCTGCCCGCCTGGCTCGGCTGGGTCTCGATCGTCATCGGTGTGCTCCCGGTCATCGGCGGGCTCGGCTTCATCGCGCTCCTGGCCCTGCCGGTCTGGATGACCGTCCTCGGCTTCATGCTCGGCAACCGGGCCACGAAGACCGCCCCCGAAGGCGCCGCACCTCCGGTGCCCCGGACGACGACACCCACCCACCGCAGACTCACCCTCCGGCACCACTGAACACCGGCCGGACACCGACCGACCATCACGAACGACCCAAGCTCTACGGTCACCTTCAACCGGCGTGGCATGAGCGACCCGTCAGGTGCGACGTTCGATCCGGACCACGGCTCCATCGCCCCGGGGCACACCTCCGAACCGATCACCGTCACGGATCCGTTCATCTGCCCGATCGCTCTGATCTTCCAGGACGACGATCGGCATCTGCAGGTCACCTACCGCTACGACGATCCGTGCAAATGACGTGACAGCTCCAGGAAGTGGGTGGCCCCGATGAGTTCCGGGACCGCCCACGTGGCAGGAGGACGACGCCCGCTCGTTACAGGTAGAGCCCCGTGCTGGTGCCGTCCGCGTCGCTCACCCGTTCGGAGGCGACCGCGTGGATGTCGCGTTCGCGCAGCAGGACGTAGATCATGCCGCGGACCTCGACCTCCGCGCGGTCCTCCGGGTCGTACAGGACCCGGTCCCCCGGCTCGATGCTGCGCACGTTCTGCCCGACAGCCACGGCCTCGGCCCACGCGCATCTCTTGGAGAGCTCCGCCGTGGCCGGGATGAGGATGCCGCCGGTCGAGCGGCGGTCGCCCTCCGGGCCCTCGGTGCGCACCAGGACCCGGTCGTGGAGCATCCGGATGGGCAGCTTCTCGCCGAAGGAGTCGTGCTTCTTGGTCTGGTCCGCGTTCACGCAGAAACCTTAGCTTGATCTTTAACCGGCGGCCGTTTGTTTCGCGAGATGAGCCTCGAGCGTGAGTTCGCGTTTTACGGTCTTCCCGACGTCGTAGCGGGGTGCTGGCCTGCGGTTCTTTGAGCCCGGCGGGCGCCCCGGGCCGGGGCGTGTCGGTTGCGGCACACCCGCCGGAGAGACGGTCTTCGCGTGGATGTGGCGGAACCCGCGTCGGACCCGGGCTGGCGTGAGCCTGTTCGGCGGCGCCGGCCGCTCCCAGGGGCGTCGTAGGTCGGCTGCGAGGGGGCGGGCCAGGCGGAGCTGGGTGTAGGCGACGATGACCAGCCAGGTCCACAGGTCTGCGCCGTCGGGGTGTCGGATCTTGGGTGCGGTCCAGCCCAAGGTCTGTTTCAGGAAGCGGAAGGTGTGTTCAAGATCGAATCTGCGCAAGAACGCCTGCCACCGCACATCCATCTCCGCGCTGGTCAGGGCGGCTGCCGAGGACCACAGCCACAGCGGCTTGGCCTCTCGTTCACCGGGCAGGCGCTCGACCTGCAGTCGGATCAACGTGCCGTGCAGCACGGGGAGTTCGGCGTCGGTGTACTCCAACCATGGTCCGCGACGCTGCAGCCGGGGGTGCATGTGATCCCACGCCAGCGCCTCGGCCTTGCCGTAGCGGGTGGTCTCGGTCCGGCTGGTGGCATCGGGAGTGTGCCAGGTCTCGGGGCGGGCGAAGGTGAGCACGCCGCCGTGGCGGCGCGGACGCCCGCCGCGGGCGGTGGAGCGGGGCGGGCCCGGATCGCGAAGCATGACGCGGTCCGAGCGCAGCCGCACCACGATCTCCACCGGCAGATCCGCCAGCACGTGGGCCAGGCGTGCGCCGTCGTAGCCGGCGTCCATGACGATCAAGATGTCCCCTTCGGTCTCCTTCCAGTGGCCAGCGGCAATCAACCGCTCGACAACGTCGCGTAGTTGGGTGGCAGTGACGGCGGTGGCGTCGTCGGCAGGCCCCAGGCGCACTGCGTCCAGCAGGGCGACCCAGGAGGTCCGCCCGCGCTCCACCGCTGCGACGAAGGAGTAGGGCCAGCCCGGCACGAACTGGTCACTGGCCCGGCCGCCCCGGCCGTAGCAGTGGCAGAACAGCCGATCGCTGCTGGTGGGGGCGTCGGGCCGCAGCCAGTTGGACACGTCCACAGCCAGCACGATCCGCCCGTCGGCCGCCCTCGGCAGCGGCAGGTTCGCGAGGGTGCGGCGCAGCCGTGTCGGCTCCAGCCAGCCCCGGTCCAGCGCGGCGTACAACGCGCCGTGCCCGCGCCGGTGCTCGACCGCCAGGCTGAGCTCGACCAGGGTCTTCACCGGACTGTCCACGCACAGCACTGCGTCGGTGAGCTCGAAGAGCGAGTCCGCACGGGCGTACAAGCAGTCGTAGAACTCAACTCGAAAGCGGGACAACAGGCCCAACGCGTCACCAGCGGACGGAACGAGGGGCAGACTCATATGCGGCGGCCGTTCTCTCGTGCTTCATGACTCGACATCTCGAAGCGTGGAGAACGGTCGCCCTCGTTGTCCCGGGAAGAACCGCAAACCAGCAGGTCGGGTGACCTGCGAGGTTAAATTTCAAGCTTAGAACGTCCCTACTTCCGCCGCCGCAGCAGGACCAGGCCGACCACCACCGCGCCGGCGACCGCCGCCACCGGCACGATCCGCTCCGGGCGCGGCCTGCCCTTCTCGTTCACGAACTGGACCCTGACCTGCTCGACGCCGCGGTTCACCGCCACGAAGGCCTTGCCGACCGTGCGGTCGACACCCGCCTTGGCCTGCGCCTTCGCCTGACCGACCAGCGTCGAGGGGTGCACCGCGACGGCCAGCTCGTCGAGCGTCGCCGCCAGCTGGGCGCGGGTGCGGACGATGTCCGCCTCGATCTGGGCCGCGCTGCGCCTGTCCCGGCTCTCGTCCCTGGTGCTGACCTCGCCCACGAGGACACCCTCTCTCGCTCGCCTGCCGACTGTTACCTCTACCGGACAGTCTGTCAGGTCGTTCACGGCTCTGCGCAGCGGCACCCCGCAGCGGCACCTCGCGTGATCACCACCCGGGCCGGGCCGGAGCGGTACCGTCGCAGCATGAGTGCCCGACTTGAGCCCGGCGACGCCGCCCCCGCCTTCACCCTGCCCGACGCCGACGGGAAGCCCGTCTCCCTGGCCGACCACCTCGGCCGCAAGGTCATCGTCTACTTCTACCCCGCCGCACTGACCCCCGGCTGCACCAAGCAGGCCTGCGACTTCACCGACAACCTCGACCTGCTGGCCGAGGCGGGCTACGACGTCATCGGCGTCTCCCCCGACAAGCCGGAGAAGCTCGGCAAGTTCCGCGAGAAGGAGCACCTCAAGGTCACCCTGGTGGCGGACCCGGAGAAGGAGGTGCTGCAGGCCTACGGGGCCTTCGGCGAGAAGACCATGTACGGCAAGACGGTGACCGGCGTGATCCGCTCCACCTTCGTCGTGGACGAGCAGGGCAAGGTCGCCCACGCGTTCTACAACGTCCGGGCGACCGGCCACGTCGCCAAGCTGATCAAGGACCTGAAGATCTGATCCGTCTGAACCGTCTGATCCGGTACGCGAAGAGGGCCCCGGCGGCTGCCGGGGCCCTCTCGCGTTCACGTGTCTACTGCATCGAGCTGTTCATGGTGTTGATCAGCGAGCCGGAGGAGTCGTCACCCTCGAAGGAGAAGGCGAAGATGCCGCCCAGGCCCTTCGTGGTGGCGTACTGGCCGCGCGCGGTGATCGCCTGCGGGGTGTCGCCGGTGAAGAAGTTCGAACCGTCGTAGATCCAGGAGCTCTGCGTGGTCGGGTCCCAGTGGACCGTGGAACCGGTGGTCAGGCCCTTCGCCACCAGCTCCTTCCAGTCGGCGATGCCCGCCTGCTGGGTGTAGGTCTGCGCCGGGCTGCCGCCGGTCGCCGACTGGTAGAGGCCGTAGTTGCTGCCCGCCGGCACGCCGGTCCAGCCCCGGAAGTAGAACGGGACGCCCAGCACCAGCTTGTTCGCCGGGAAGCCGCCGGTGATGCCGTAGGACGAGTCGCCGGTGGTGTAGTCCTTGATGGTCTCGTCGATGTTGTACTTCGCGGTGCCCGGAGCGATCGCCTTGCTCGGGTCGGACGCGGTGTCGTGCAGCGGGTCCTGGAAGTTGGTCGGACCGGTCGAGTCCCACGCGCCGTGCATGTCGTAGGTCATCAGGTCGCCGTAGTCCAGGTACTGCGAGATCGCGGCGGGCTGGATCAGCGAGATCTTGTCCTGGCCGGACGGCAGCGCCGCGGTCAGCAGGTAGTGCTTGCCGACGGTCGCGCCGTAGGCGTCCAGCTCGCTGCGGAACTCGCCCAGCAGCGCGGTGTAGTTGGCGGTGTCGGCGGCCGAGGTGTGGTTGCCGGTGTGGCCGCCCGTCGAGGCCGGGTACTCCCAGTCGATGTCGATGCCGTCGAAGAGGCCGGCCGCGGAGCCCGCGCCGCCCGAGGCGTCGCCCGAGATGTTCGTCGGCAGGTTGCCCTTGATGAACATGTCGAGGCAGGAGGAGACGAACTTCTTGCGGGACGCGTCCGTGGCGGCCACGTCGGAGAAGTACTTCGAGTAGGTCCAGCCGCCGATGGAGAGGTTGATCCGCAGGTTCGGGTACTTCGCCTTCAGCTCACGAAGCTGGTTGAAGTTGCCCTTGATCGGCTGCGACCAGCTGTCCGAGGAGCCGTCGACGGAGATGTCGCCGGTGTAGGACTTCTGGTAGTCGGCGAACGCGTCGCCCGCACCGTCACCGGCGTTCGGGTCGGACTCGTTGGTGGAGTCCGAGGCCTTGACGGTCTCGAAGCAGGTGAGGTTGGTCGGGTCGATGTTCTCGAAGGCGTAGGTGATCACCTTCATGTTCCCGGCCGCGCCGGAGGTGCCCACGTTCTTCGGGTAGTACGCGTTGCCGTAGATCGACCACTGGTCGAAGTAGGCCGACTTCATCGCACCGGACGGCATCGCGCCGGTGGTCGCCGAGACCGGGGCCGACTGGGCGGAGGAGTGGCCGTCCTTGTCGTAGCCCTGGACGGTGAAGGTGTAGGCGGTGTTCGGCAGCAGCGAGCTGACCGTGACACTGGTGCCCATCGAGGTCGCGACCAGGTTGGCGCCGTTGTAGACGTAGTAGCCGGGCACGTCGCCCGTCTGCGAGCCGTCGGTGGAGGCCGCCCAGGACAGGGTGACCGCGTTGTTGGTGACCTTGGCCGTGATCCCGGTCGGGGTGGAGACCTTGCCGTCGCCACCGGGGGCCGTGCCGCCGCCGCTGGTCGACGTCGCCGAGGGGCTGGCGGACGCGGACGCGCTGGCGCTCTGGCTCGGGCTCGCCGACGCGGACTGGGACGGGGAGGACGACGCCGAGGCCGAGGGGCTGCTGCTCGCCGAGGCGGAGGCGCTCGGGCTGGCGCTGGTCGAGGACGCGCTCGCGGACGGGCTGGAGCTCGCGCCCGCCGGGCCGGTCAGCGTGACGTCGTCGGCGTAGTAGGTGCCCTGGCCGTACCAGCCGTGCGTGTAGACCTGCACGGAGGTGGTGGACGCGCCGGTGGTGAAGGTCGTCGACAGCTGGGTGTAGCTGCTCGCGCCCGGGGTCCAGTTGCTGGCGGTGACGCCGGTGCCGGTCGCGCCGATGTAGACGTAGTTGCCCTGGACGTAGCCGGCCAGCGTGTAGGTGGTGTTCGGCAGCACCGAGACCGTCTGCGTGCACTGGGCGTCGTCACCGGCGCTGGCGGCCCCCTGGAGGGCGTGGCTGCCGCCGTGGACCGGGGTCGAGACCACCGTGTCGAGGGTCGAACAGGACCAGCCGCTGAGCGTCCCGGCCTCGAAGTCGCCGTTCGTCAGAATGTTGGTGGAGGCCGCGTCGGCCCCAGTGATGCCGGCGGCGAGCGCGAGGGATCCGGCGACCAGCGCCGTGGCGGCGGCCAGGGCGGTGCTGCGCTTCATCCTCCGCTCCGGCGTCGTCGAGACGGGCAGGGCACGCTGGTGCATGGTGCTACTCCGTGGGTTGTGGGGGTGGAGCTTGCGATCCCGTGGGGGGATTGAGGGGGTGGTGACCACCCGCGCCGGAGTGTGGGGCCTTCCGGCGCGGGTGGGTCTCTACGGCTGAGGGAGGATCAGCCGTTGTACTGGGTGAGGATCTTCGTGAAGTCGTAGGGGTTCTGGGTCACGCTGGAGCAGGCCCCGTCGGCCCAGTTGTGGACGACGCTCGGGTCGCAGGCGCGGTCGCGGTTGACGTCCCAGTAGGAGAAGGCCGCGGCGTGGTTGGCCTGGACGTAGCCGAGCAGGTCGGTGAAGGTCTGCTGGGTGTACAACTCGCTGGGCTGGTCGGTGTGACCGTTCATCAGCTGCACCGAGAGGTGCGACCAGGCGGTCGCGGCGGACCAGCCGTAGAGCGTCTGCAGCTGCTGGACGGTGTCGGCGGCGACGGTCTCGGCGGCGGCGGTCATGGTGCCGCTGTTGAGGCCGAAGTCGAAGTCCATCAGGTTGACCCGGTCGATCCTGGCGCCGTTGTTGATCGCCTGCTGGATCTCGTCGCGGCCGGTCAGCGGCAGGCCCACGGTGGTGGCCGGGATGGTGAGGGTGACCAGCAGGTTCGGGTTGGCCGCCTCCAGCTGCTTGATCGCGCCCCAGCGGACGGTCATGTTGGAGTCGAGAGCGGTGTTCTCCCAGTCGAGGTCGATCCGCTTGAGGTTGTACTTGTTGATGACCTGCTGGTACGCGGCGGCCAGCGCGGAGCTGCTGCCGCAGGACGAGCCGAGCTCGGTGCCGTTGTAGCCGCCGAAGGAGATCGCGACGTCACCGCCGGCGGCGCGGGCGGCGTTGACCATGCCCAGCACGGCCGTGTCCGAGGACACCGGGGTGGACGCGTTCCCGCCCCAGGCGGGGGTGCAGCCGCCGGAGTCGAGTACGAAGGCGAGGTTGAACTGGTTCTCGCCGGAGCCCGCGATGATGTCCGAGACGGACTGCGGCGAGTTGTCCAACGGCATGAAGTAGACGGGGTGGTGGAAGCCCGTGTCGGCCGGCGGCGTCACCGTGCTGCTCGGGCTCGGGCTGCTGGACGCGCTGGCACTGGGGCTGGGGCTCGCGCTCTGGGACGGGCTGCTGCTCGGGCTCGCGCTGGCACTGGCGCTGGCACTCGGGGACGGCGACCCGCCGCCGGGCGCGGGGCCGGTCAGCGTCAGGCTATCCGCGCCGAAGGTGCCCTGGCCGTACCAGCCGTGGACCCAGACGGTGACCGAGGTGGTGTTGGCGCCGGTGGTGAACGTCGTCGAGAGGGAGGACCAACTGGTGGCGCCGGGGGTCCAGTTGGAGGTGTCGGTGGTACCGGTGCCGGTGTCGCCGAGGTAGACGTAGTTGCCCTGGACCTGGCCGGAGAGGGTGTAGCTGGAGTTCGGCAGCACGGCGACCGTCTGCGAGCACTGCGCGTAGTCCTGGCCGGCGGGCGTCCCCGACAGTGCGTACGAGCCTGCGGCGACGGGGCTGCTCACGACCTTGTCGTCGGCGGAACAGCTCCAGCTGCTCAGCGAGCCGGACTCGAAGCCCCCGTTCACCAGCAACTGCGCGTTGGCCGCCTCGGCGGCGCCTCCGGCGAGCGCCAGCCCGCCGACCCCCAACAGCCCTGCGGTACACACCGCGAGCAGTGCCTTCACCCGTGCGGGGTTCCTGTCTTCCATGCCTGCTGCCTCCGCGAAGGGACGTCATCGTTGTACGCCGGCAATAACCCGTGCAGATCCACGCCACCCGCCTCCCCGGGCCCCACACGAACTCCCGGGTAACGGTTGCGCATGGCATAAATTGGCCTGGACCAACCCTCAGCGTCAAGACCCCATTTGGCAACGTGTCACTTAAGAGCGCTTAAGGTTCACCGAACTGCCAGCTCGGAGGCATGGTGGCCAATACTGGCCTAGTCCTATTGGTCTCAACCACATGCATCCGGAACCCTTGACGCCACATGTGACGCAGGCCACACTGGGCCGCACGTGACACATCCGCTCCGCCCTCGTTGATCCGTACGAGAACGGAATGGGGGGCCATGCCGAACGAGCCGACGTACACACGCGAACTTCTGACCGCGCTTGCCGCCGAGGGCGGCTCGCTGGACGACATGCTGCGGCGCGCCGGGCGCGAGCCCACGCGCTACACCCGCCGGTATCTCAGACAACGACTCATCGCGCACGGGCTGGCGATCCCCGAACCGCGGAGCTCCCCGTCTACACACCCGAGGTTCTCGCCGAGGCGGTCGCCGCGTCCGTCAGCTACGCGGGGGTGGTCCGGCACCTGCGGGTGCGCCTGGCGGGCGGCACCCACGCGCACATCGCCCGGCGCATCAGGGCCTTCGGAATCGACACCAGCCACTTCACCGGGCAGGCGCACAACAAGGGCGCCCGACGTCCGAGACTCGCCCCCGCGGAGGTGCTGACCAGTCGGCCCGCGGATGCGAAGCGCGTCCCCGGCAAGCGCCTGCGACAGGCGCTCTGCGCACTCGGAAGAGCCCGATGTCTGCGTGGGCTGCGGCACGAGCCCGAGCTGGCACGGCAGGGAGCTGAGCCTCGAGGTCGACCACATCAACGGCGACTGGTCCGACAACCGCCGCGAGAACTTGCGCATCCTCTGTCCGAACTGCCATGCCACCACCGACACATACTGTGGTCGGAACAAGGGGCGGAAAGACAGCGGCCGGGCGCGGGACGCCGCGCCACCGCGGCCCGTCAACCCTGGCGACGAGCAGCCACGCTCTTGAGTACGATGGCTCTGCACGCGGCTGTGGCGAAGTAGGCATACGCGCCAGACTTAGGATCTGGTGGTGGAGACACCGTGAGGGTTCGAATCCCTTCAGCCGCACCAGGTCCCTGCCTTGGAAACGACGGCCCGCCCCGAGTGATCGGAGCGGGCCGTCGTGGCTCTCAGCCGGCGTCTCAGCCCAGCAGCTCCCGCACCACCGGAACCAGTCCGCGGAACGCCTCGCCGCGGTGGCTGATGGCGTTCTTCTGGTCCGGTGTCAGTTCCGCGCAGGTGACGGTGTGGCCGTCCGGCTGGAGGATCGGGTCGTAGCCGAAGCCGCCGGAGCCGACCGGCTCGAAGCGGAGGGTGCCGCGCAGGCGGCCCTCGACGACTCGTTCGGTGCCGTCCGGGAGGGCCAGAGCCGCCGCGCAGGCGAAGTGCGCGGCGCGGTGGGGGGCGGCGATGTCGGAGAGCTGGGCGAGCAGCAGGTCCAGGTTGGCCCGGTCGTCACCGTGGCGGCCTGACCAGCGGGCGGAGAAGATGCCCGGGGCGCCGCCGAGCACGTCGACGCAGAGGCCGGAGTCGTCCGCGACCGCGGGCAGCCCCGTGCCGCGCGCCAGCGCGTGCGCCTTGAGCAGGGCGTTCTCCGCGAAGGTCACCCCGGTCTCGGCCACGTCCGGAATCTCGGGGAACGCGTCCGCGCCGACGAGGTCGACCTCCAGGCCGGCCGCGCCGAGGATCGCGCGCAGCTCGCCCACCTTGTGGGCGTTGCGGGTGGCGAGTACGAGCTTGCGCATCAGCCCTCCAGGACCTTGCGCTGCAGCGCGTCCAGCTCCGCGCAGCCGAGCTGGCCGAGGTCGAGCAGCTGGTTGAGCAGGTCGCGGTCGAAGGGCGCGCCCTCCGCGGTGCCCTGGACCTCGACGAAGCGGCCGTCGCCGGTGCAGACGATGTTCATGTCGGTCTCGGCGCGGACGTCCTCCTCGTAGCAGAGGTCCGTCATCGGGACGCCGTCGATGATGCCGACGCTGACCGCCGCCACCGAGCCGACGATGGGCTCGGCCTTCGCGCGGGTGATCTTCTTCTCCTGGGCCCAGCGCACCGCGTCCACCAGGGCGACGTAGGCCCCGGTGATCGCCGCGGTGCGGGTGCCGCCGTCGGCCTGGAGCACGTCGCAGTCGAGCGCGATGGTGTTCTCCGACAGCGCGCGCAGGTCGATGACGCCGCGCAGCGAGCGGCCGATCAGCCGGCTGATCTCGTGGGTCCGGCCGCCGATCTTGCCGCGGACGGACTCGCGGTCGCTGCGGGTGTTGGTGGAGCGGGGCAGCATCGCGTACTCGGCGGTGACCCACCCCTCGCCGCTGCCGCGCCGCCAGCGCGGCACGCCCTCGGTGACGCTGGCGGTGCAGAGCACCTTGGTGTCGCCGAAGGAGACGAGGACAGAACCCTCGGCGTGCTTGCTCCATCCGCGTTCGATGGTGATGGGACGGAGCTGTTCGGGGCTGCGGCCGTCGATGCGAGTCATGTTCTCGACCCTACCGAAAGACCACACCACGGACGGCCCGAGCCGGGTGGCGCGGGCCGTCCGTGGTGCCCCTCGCAAGGGCGGCTGTGCGATGGATCAGGACGGCCGGTCCTTCACTCCATCATGTCTTCGATGTCGGCGGCGATCGGGTCCGCGTCGGTGCCGATGACGACCTGGATCGCGGTGCCCATCTTCACGACGCCGTGTGCCCCCGCGGCCTTGAGCGCGGCCTCATCGACGAGGGAGGAGTCCTTGACCTCGGTGCGCAGGCGGGTGATGCAGCCTTCGACCTCTTCGATGTTGTCGATGCCGCCGAGTCCCGCGACGATCTTCTCAGCCTTGCTGGCCATCTGGTTCTCCTGTTCTAGCCGGGACACCAAGTCTTATGGCAGTCGTCCCGAGATGTCACGTTAACGCACTAATGGCCCAACTTCGCGAGCGAAGATCAAACAGCGGCCCGAGGATGTGCACTACGGGCACGCCTCACACCTAACTGGTCTACACCAATCCACGGAGGAGACCAAACGCCGGAGTGCAGGAGGGGGACCCGACTCCGCCCACGGGACAGAGGGAGAAGTCGAGATGACGACGGTGCAGGCCACTCCGGGCCCATCGCCCTGGCAGTCGCTCTACAGCGGCATGCAGAAGATGGGGCGGAGCCTGCAGCTCCCCGTCGCGGTCCTGCCGGCCGCCGGCATCATGAACCGGCTCGGCCAGGACGACGTCTTCGGCAAGACCGGACTCGGCTGGAACAACGTCGCCAAGGTGTTCGCCGCCGCCGGCGGAGCACTGCTCAACGCCTCACTCGGCCTCCCCCTGCTCTTCTGCATCGGGGTCGCCATCGGCATGGCGAAGAAGGCCGACGGCTCGACCGCGCTCGCCGCCGTCGTCGGCTTCCTGGTGTACTACTCGATCCTGCAGCAGTTCCCGGCCCAGTGCCCCGGAAGGTCCGAGTTCACCAACGGAGTCTGCGCCGACTTCGCGGCGAAGACGTCGACGATCGCCCCCTACCAGAACCCCGGCGTCCTCGGCGGCATCCTGATGGGCCTGCTGACCGCCTTCCTGTGGCAGCGCTACCACCGCGTCAAACTGGTGGACTGGCTCGGCTTCTTCAACGGCCGCCGCCTGGTCCCCATCATCATGTCGGGCGTCGGCCTCGTCCTCGGCGTCCTCTTCATCAACCTCTGGCCGCCGATCGGCACCGGCCTGAACAGCTTCAGCGACTGGCTGACCAAGCTGGGCTGGCTCGGCTCCGGGATGTTCGGTGTCGCCAACCGTCTGCTGCTGCCCATCGGCATGCACCAGCTGATCAACACCTACGTCTGGTTCCAGTACGGCACCTGGCACTACCAGGGCCAGACCTACCAGGGGGACATCCCGCGCTTTCTGCACCACGACCCCAGCGCCGGCATCTTCATGACCGGCTTCTTCCCCATCATGATGTTCGCGCTGCCCGCCGCGGCGCTGGCGATGGCCCACTGCGCCAATCCGCACCGCCGCAAGGAGGTGATGGGCATGATGATCTCGCTCGGCCTGACCTCGATGATCACCGGCGTCACCGAACCGATCGAGTTCTCCTTCGCCTACATCGCCCCCGCGCTCTACGGCATCCACGCACTGCTGACCGGCTGCTCCATGGCGATCACCTGGGCTCTCGGCGTCCACGACGGCTTCAGCTTCTCGGCGGGCCTGCTCGACTACGCGATCAACTTCAACCTGGCGACCAAACCGCTCATCATCATTCCGGTCGGAGTCGTGTTCGCGTTCGTCTACTACGCGCTCTTCCGATTCGTCATCACGAAGTTCGACCTCAAGACGCCCGGCCGAGAGCCGGAGGCGGAGGACACCGAGGTGGGCGTCACGAAGGACTGAGCCCGGCACATCGCCGGGCGCCCGCACAAGGGTCCTTGGGACGCGCGTCCCGAGGACCCTTGTCGCGTGCTGCCCGGACCCCCGACCCGAAATCGATAACGATGGTCGGATGAGGGCCGGATTCCCCTACTTCCTCCTCATCTCCCTTGATAGGACAGGTCTAGACCACATCGCCGTGGCCCGGACCGACCGCACGCGAGGGAAACGATGAGCGCCACAACCGCACCCCCAGCCATGAGCGCCAGGCCGAAGCCCGGCGCCGGCCTGCTCCAGGGCATGCAGAAGATCGGCCGCAGCCTCCAGCTCCCGGTCGCCGTGCTGCCCGCCGCGGGCATCCTGATGCGCCTGGGCCAGGACGACGTGTTCGGCAACAGCGGCCTGCACTGGGACAAGGTCGCCGCGGTCTTCAACGCGGCCGGCGGCGCGCTGTTCAGCAACCTGCCGCTGCTCTTCTGCGTCGGCGTCGCCATCGGCTTCGCCAAGAAGGCCGACGGCTCGACCGCCCTGGCCGCGCTCGTCGGCTACCTGGTCTTCAAGCAGGTGCTCACCGTCTTCCCGGTCGCCGGGTCGGTGACCGCGGCACTGCCCGCCGGGAAGCCGCAGGATCCCGGCGTGCTGGGCGGCATCCTGGTGGGCCTGCTGGCCGCGGTGCTGTGGCAGCGGTACCACCGCACCAAGCTGGTCGACTGGCTCGGCTTCTTCAACGGCCGCCGTCTGGTCCCGATCATCATGGCCTTCGTCGGCACCGTCCTCGGTGTCGTCTTCGGTCTGGCCTGGGGCCCGATCGGCACCGGCCTGGAGCACTTCGGCAGCTGGCTGACGGGGCTCGGCGCGACCGGCGCGGGCATCTACGGCGTGGCCAACCGGCTGCTGATCCCGGTCGGCATGCACCAGTTCCTGAACACCTTCTTCCAGCAGCAGGTGGGCAGTTTCACCGACCCCCACGGCCAGGTCTGGCACGGCGAGATCCCGCGCTTCATGCACGGCGACCCGACGGCCGGCCAGTTCATGACGGGCTTCTTCCCGATCATGATGTTCGCCCTCCCGGCCGCCGCGCTGGCCATCGCGCACTGCGCCCGCCCCGGGCGCCGCAAGGCCGTGACCGGCATGATGATCTCCGTCGGCCTCACCGCGTTCGTCACCGGCGTGACCGAGCCGATCGAGTTCTCCTTCATGTTCCTGGCCCCGGTCCTCTACGGCATCCACGCCCTGCTGACCGGCGTCTCCATGGCGCTCACCTGGGGCCTCGGCGTCCATGACGGGTTCACCTTCTCCGCGGGCCTGATCGACTACGCCCTGAACTGGAGCCTGGCCACCAAGCCCTGGCTGATCATCCCGATCGGCCTGGTCTTCGCCGCCGTCTACTACGGACTGTTCCGCTTCGCGATCGTCCGGTTCAACCTGCCGACGCCGGGCCGCGAGCCGGAGAGCGAGATCGAGGACCTCACCAAGGCCTGAGCCGGGGCCCGAGCCGGACCGAGCCGGGTTCGAGCGGGGAGATAAACGGAAGCAAACGTTCCACAAACATCACAACTCCGACACGGACGGACGCGGGTCCGTAAAGCCGTGCTAAGAATGGTCTACACCACGTGGTCTAAACCACTAGTGGGTGGACCATTCTTGTCGTTGTTAGGGAACACCATGAGCGCAACCACCGCCGCCGGCACGGTGGCCCCCGCGAAGAAGCGGGGCTCCGGACTCTTCGCAGGCCTCCAGAAGGTGGGCCGCAGCCTCCAGCTGCCGGTCGCGGTGCTGCCCGCGGCAGGTCTGCTGATGAGCCTCGGGAACCTCATCTCGACCTACGGCCACGGCGCCTTCTGGACCAAGACCTCGGCGGTGCTGCTCGGCGCGGGCGGAGGCATCCTCGACCCGAAGCTCGGGCTGCCGCTGCTGTTCTGCATCGGCGTGGCCATCGGCTTCGCCAAGAAGGCCGACGGCTCGACCGCGCTGGCGGCGGTGGCGGGCTTCCTGGTCTACCACAGCACGCTGGCCGCCTTCCCTGTGGCCGGCTCGGTCACCACCCTCGACCCGGCCGGCACGCCGCAGAACCCCGGCGTCCTGGGCGGCATCCTGATCGGCCTGATCACCGCCGTCGTGTGGCAGCGCTACCACCGGACCAAGCTGGTCGACTGGCTCGGCTTCTTCAACGGCCGCCGCCTGGTCCCCATCCTGATGGCCTTCATCGGGACGGCCCTCGGCATCGTCTTCGGCCTCGCCTGGCAGCCGGTCGGTGACGCGCTCAACAGCTTCAGCAGCTGGCTGGTCGGCCTCGGCGCCCTCGGCGCGGGCATCTTCGGCGTCGCCAACCGCCTGCTGGTCCCGATCGGGATGCACCAGTTCGTCAACACCTTCGTCTGGTTCCAGACCGGCTCCTACACCAGCGGCGGCTCCACCTACCAGGGCGACCTGGTCCGCTTCATGCACGGCGACCCGACGGCCGGCCAGTTCATGAGCGGCTTCTTCCCGATCATGATGTTCGGTCTCCCCGCCGCCGCCCTGGCGATCGCGCACTCGGCCCGTCCCGAGCGCCGCAAGGCCGTGATGGGCATGATGATCTCGGTCGGCCTGACCTCCTTCGTCACCGGCGTGACGGAGCCGATCGAGTTCGCCTTCATGTTCCTGGCGCCCGCCCTGTACGTGATCCACGCCCTGCTGACCGGCCTGTCCATGGCCGTCACCTGGGCGCTCGGGGTGCACGCGGGCTTCAACTTCTCCGGTGGCCTGATCGACTACGTCGCGAACTACCACATGGGCCACAAGCCCTGGCTGATCATCCCGATCGGCCTGGTCTTCGCGGTGATCTACTACACCGTCTTCCGCGTCGCCATCGCCAAGTTCAACATCAAGACCCCCGGCCGCGAGACGGACGAGGAGCTTGCCGAACTGGAGGAGCTGACCAAGGCGTAACGCCTCGTCAGAGTTCGTACACCGCGCCCGGTCGAGCCAGCTCGACCGGGCCGCTGTACACCTCGGCCGCGTCGGCGGCGTTCTGGGCCGGGTCCGTCCACGGGGGGATGTGGGTCAGCACCAGGCGGCCCACGCCGGCCTGCGCCGCCAGCTCGCCGGCCTGGCGGCCGTTGAGGTGGACGTCGACGTACTCCTCCTTGCCGTGCGTGTACGCGGCCTCGGAGAGCAGCAGGTCGGCGCCCTCGGCGAGGGTGGCCAGCTGCTCGCAGGGGCCGGTGTCGCCGGTGTAGACGAAGGAGCGCCCGCCGTGCGCCACCCGGAAGCCGAAGGCCTCGACGGGGTGCGCGACGCGGGTCGCGGTGATCGTCAGCGGGCCCAGGTCGAAGCTGCCCTCGCGCAGGGTGTGGAAGTCGAAGACCTCCTTCATCCCCGGGTGCTCGTCCATGTCGTACGCGCGGGCCAGCCGCTCGGCGGTGCCGGCGGGGCCGAAGACGGGGACCGGGTCGGGGCAGCCCTCGACGCGGTAGTTGCGGGCGACGTAGTACGCGCACATGTCCACGCAGTGGTCCGCGTGCAGGTGGCTCAGCAGCACCGCGTCGACGTCGTAGAGGCCCGTGTACTTCTGCAGCGCGCCGAGCGCGCCGTTGCCCAGGTCGATCACGAGCCGGAAGCCGTCCGCCTCGACCAGGTAGCAGGAGCAGGGCGAGTCAGCCGAGGGAAAGCTCCCGGAGCTTCCCACCACCGTCAGTTCCATGCCGCCAGCCCTCCGCGTGCTCACTTCACACACCCGGCTCCATTGCCGTGAGGTCGTGAGTTCATGAGTTTCGAGAGTAAAGCGGAGGCGGGCCCGCGCTCCCGCCCACGGGGCCGGTTGTGTTCGGAATCACCAGGACGAGGGGCCCGCGCGCCGTCTCAGTCGCGATTGTGCGGGCGACGTCGTACCCATGCTCGGATCGTGTCCGCGTGCCAGCGCGGTTGACCGAAGGCGGTGACCAGGTCCGGCGCGGGGAGGATGCCCTGGCGGCGGTACGACTTGACGGTCTCCGGCTTCACGCCGATGTGCGCGGCGATCTCGCGGTAGGACCACAGATCGGCGGAGCTCATGGGGGGCCTCCTGCGTCGGGCTCGGAATCCGCTGGATCGAAGTGAAATCCAGCGTTTTCCGGCCCAACGAGAGGAAAGTCCGGCCATTGGCGCCTGTGGGCGTTCTGTGACGATGCGGTAGCAGGAAACGGATAAAGAATCCCGGTCCGGCGCCGTCTCTCCGGAAGGGGGAGCTGTGCCCGCTGCTGCCGGCCCTGCCGGACCTACGCCCAGAGCTGGCCTTGCAGCGCCTCGACCGCGTCCTCGGTGGTCTCGGCGGTGTAGATGCCGGTGGAGAGGTACTTCCAGCCGCCGTCGGCGACCACGAAGACGATGTCCGCCCGCTCCCCCGCCTTCGCGGCCTTCCGGGCGACGCCGATGGCGGCGTGCAGGATCGCGCCGGTGGAGACGCCCGCGAAGATGCCCTCCTGCTGCAGCAGCTCCCGGGTGCGTTGCACGGCGTCGGCCGAGCCGACGGAGAAGCGCGTGGTCAGCACCTCGGCGTCGTAGAGCTCGGGGACGAAGCCCTCGTCCAGGTTGCGCAGCCCGTAGACCAGGTCGTCGTAGCGCGGCTCGGCCGCGACGATCTGCACGCCGGGGACCTTCTCACGCAGGAACCGGCCGACGCCCATCAGGGTGCCGGTGGTGCCGAGCCCGGCGACGAAGTGGGTGACGGTCGGCAGGTCGGCCAGGATCTCCGGGCCGGTGCCGGCGTAGTGGGCGCCCGCGTTGTCGGGGTTGCCGTACTGGTAGAGCATCACCCAGTCCGGGTGCTCCGCCGCCAGCTCCTTGGCGACGCGGACCGCGGTGTTGGAGCCGCCCGCCGCCGGGGAGGGGATGACCTCGGCGCCCCACATGCGCAGCAGCTCGCGCCGCTCCTCGCTGGTGTTCTCGGGCATCACGCAGACCATGCGGTAGCCCTTGAGCTTGGCCGCCATGGCCAGCGAGATCCCGGTGTTGCCGCTGGTCGGCTCCAGGATCGTGCAGCCGGGGGCGAGCCGGCCTTCGGCCTCGGCGCGCTCGATCATGTGCAGCGCGGGGCGGTCCTTGATCGAGCCGGTGGGGTTGCGGTCCTCGAGCTTGGCCCACAGGCGTACGACACCCGCCTCGTTGCCCGGCACGGCCGCGCTCAGGCGCGGCAGACCGACGAGGGGGGTGTTGCCGACGGCTTCGAGGGGGGTGTCGTACTTCATCTCAGCGCGCGCCGCCGGCCACGGCGGGCAGGATCGTCACGTTGTCGCCGGCGGCGAGGGCGGTGTTGATGCCGGCCAGGAACCGGACGTCCTCGTCGTTCAGGTAGACGTTGACGAAGCGGCGCAGCTCACCGGCGTCGACCAGGCGCTCCCGCAGGCCGGGGTGGCGCGCGTCCAGGTCGCTGAAGAGGGCGTCCAGGGTGTCGCCGCTGCCCTCGACGGCCTTGGCGCCGTCGGTGTAGGTGCGGAGGATGGTGGGGATGCGGACCTCGATGGCCATGGCTGCACTCCAGGGTGGTCTCGTGGGAGAGGGTGAAGCAGGAGGGGGCGGCGCGTGACGCGGTCGCGCGCTGGCGTTCTTCGGGGGCAGTCGTACCGGGGACGGCGGCTGCGGCGGGCTCAGGCGGCGCGACAGATGGCGCTGGCGAGGCGGCACAGGTCGACGTGCAGCCGCGCGACGAGGCGGATGCCGGGCGCGTGAGTGCTCATGTCGACGGAACGCATGGGGTCATCGTATAGATTCCCGACCCCCGAAAGGGATCCCCGTCCCATCTCGCGGACGTTTTCGTCCCACATGCCGAAAAGCCGGCCGGCCCGGCGCGCTGCGCCGGGCCGGTCGGGGTCAGACGTCGGCGCCGAGGACCTCGACATCTTCCTCTGTGATCACGCCGTCCACGATGCGGAACGAACGGAACTGGAAAGGGCCCTCGTCGTTGCCGCAGTCGGCGGTGGAGACGAGCACGTAGTGGGCGTTCGGCTCGGACGCGTAGGAGACGTCGGTCCGGGACGGGTACGCCTCGGTGGCGGTGTGGGAGTGGTAGATCACGACGGGCTCCTCGTCGCGGTCGTCCATCTCGCGGTAGAGCTTGAGCAGGTCACCCGAGTCGAACTCGTAGAAGGTGGGCGAGCGCGCGGCGTTGAGCATCGGGATGAACCGCGCGGGCCGGTCGCTGCCGGCGGGTCCGGCGATCACGCCGCAGGCCTCATCGGGATGATCGGCACGGGCGTGGGCGACGATCGCGTCGTGCAGTTCGCGGGTGATGGTCAGCATGGGCCTAAGAATAGGCAGGCGTGGGCGGGCGGGCGGCCACCCCCGTGCCTCACACCACGGCGGCGACCAGCAGGGCGAAGGCGGCGACGAGCACGGCGACGCGGAGGTAGTGGTAGCGGTCCCAGCGGTTCGCCTGCTGCTTCCAGTCGGCGGGCCGGTTCTCCGCGGTCCAGGTCTTGCTCAGGTTGTTGATCGGCACGAGCAGCAGCACCGACATGACCACGCTGACGATCAGCAGTCCGCCGGAGGCCACGGCGAGACCGGCTCCGTGGTGGTGCCGGCCGACGAAGGCGCAGACCGCGACGAGGGCGAGCGAGGAGAAGTACCAGACCGGCATCACCGCGCCGAGCATCCGGCCGCCGTGGGCGCGGGCCTGCACGGTGCTGTCGTCGGGGAGGGCGTTGACGATGGGGTTGATGACGAAGGCGACGGCGAACTCCACCCCCACCATCACGCCGACGACCACGGTGGTGAAGACCTCGAGTGCGTTGAGCATGACGACCCCTTCGGATATCTAGCATTGCTAGCTGATGAGGCAACGCTAGTACTACTGCCGCTCGGTTGTCTAGCAGTGCTAGCATCAACGCATGTCGGTACAGGAACGCAAGGAACGCGAACGGGCGGAGCGCGAGCGCCTCATCGTGGCGACGGCCCGCGAACTCGCCGAGCAGCAGGGCTGGGACGCGGTCACCACCCGCCGTCTGGCCGAGCGCATCGAGTACAGCCAGCCCGTCCTCTACAGCCACTTCCGCGGCAAGCGCGAGATCATCGGCGCCGTCGCCCTCGAAGGCGCCACCGAGATGGCCGCGGCGCTGCGGGCCGCGACCGCCGCCGCGGACGGCCCGCGGTCCCGGGTGGCCGCCCTCGCCCACGGCTACCTCGACTTCGCCGAGAGCAACCCGGCGGTCTACGACGCCCTGTTCCAGCTGGACGGCGGCCTGGCGTACGCGCAGGAGGACACGCCCGCGCCGCTGAAGGACGCCTTCGCCGCGCTGCTGGAGAGCCTCTCCGAGGTGGCCGGCGACGGCGTCGAACCGGGGCTGTTCACCGAGGTGTTCTGGGCCTCCCTGCACGGTCTGGCCACCCTGACCCGGGCGGGCCGACTGCTGCCGCAGGACGCCGCACGGAGGGTGGAACTGCTGACGGACCGCCTCGCCGTGCTCTGACCCGTACCGCCCCGGCGCAGGGGCTCAGCGCATCAGGACGTCGAGCAGACTCTCCTGGAGGCCGCCGAGCCAGAGGTAGGCCATGACCAGGGGCTTGCGCTCGTCCTCGTCCGGCAGGGAGTACAGCGAGTCGTCCTCCTCGCTGACCTCCAGGCGGCTGCCCAGCGTGAGGCGCAGGTCGTTCAGCGCGCCCAGCGCCCGCCCGCAGCCGGCGGCGTCGAGTTTGACCACCGGCCGTCCGCGCCGGTCGAGTTCCGCGCCGTCCAGCGCGCGGACCAACGCGAACGCGTCCTCGCGCTTCCTGCTGCGCAGATCGTTCTCGGTGAAGCGACGGAACTCCGCCGACTGCTCGTCGGCGTCGGGGCCCTCCGCGTACGCGTTCGGGAAGAGACGGGCCAGGGCCGGGTCGGTCGGGGCCTGGCTCGGGCCCTCGGCGAACAGCGCCGCCAGGGGGTCGTAGTCCGCGTCGGACTCCTCCCCCGCCGGACCCGGACCGATCAGCTCCAGCATCTGCACGACGAGACTGCGCAGGATGGAGGCCTCGATCGGGTCGAGGGTGAGCTGCGCACCGCCACCGTGGGCGCGCTTGAACAGACCGGTCATCGATCGCCCGTCACTTGTCGTGCTGCAGCGTGGCCCACAGCCCGTAGCCGTGCATCGCCTGGACGTCCCGTTCCATCTCCTCGCGGGTACCGCTGGAGACCGTGGCACGCCCCTTGTGATGCACGTCGAGCATCAGCTGACGGGCCTTCTCCTTGGGGTAGCCGAAGTACGCCTGGAAGACGTAGACGACGTAGGACATCAAGTTAACAGGGTCGTTGTGGACGATCGTCACCCAAGGGACGTCGGGGTCGGGCACCTCGAAGGGCGCCGATTCCGACTCGGTGCGCTCGATCTCCACCGGCGCAACGCTCACGCTTGGCACTCCCCGTCCACATTCGCGTCCTACCTGATGCACAGCTGGCACCCCCCATGCTGCCATCCGGGCGATCCCGAAGCGATCCGGGGGCCGTCCGGGTGATCATCGCCGGAGACTATTCGTCAAACTGACGAATACTGCGATACGATGATGCACATGGATGCTGCACAGGCGTCGACCGCCCTGCTGACCGACCGCTACGAGCTCACCATGCTGCAGGCCGCCCTGCGCAGCGGCGCGGCGCAGCGACACTCGGTGTTCGAGGTCTTCACCCGCCGACTGCCCGAGGGACGCCGCTACGGCGTGACCGCCGGGATCGGCCGGGTGCTGGACGCGGTCGAGAACTTCCGCTTCACCGTGCCCCAGCTGGACTGGCTGGCCGACCAGCGCATCGTCGACGAGGACACCCTGCGCTGGCTCGCGGACTACCGCTTCACCGGCGACATCCGCGGCTACGGCGAGGGCGAGTGCTACTTCCCCGGCTCACCGCTGCTCGTGGTCGAGGGCACCTTCGCCGAGGCGGTGATCCTGGAGACCACGATCCTGTCGATCCTCAACCACGACTCGGCCGTCGCGGCCGCCGCCTCACGGATGTCCGCCGCCGCCGGGGACCGCCCGCTGATCGAGATGGGGGCCCGGCGCACCCACGAGGCCGCCGCCGTCTCCGCCGCGCGGGCCGCCTACGTCGCGGGCTTCGGCAGCACCTCCGACCTGCAGGCGGGCTTCCAGTACGGGATCCCGACCAGCGGCACCGCCGCGCACGCCTTCACACTGCTGCACGACACCGAGCGGGACGCCTTCACGGCACAGATCGAGTCGATGGGCCGGGGCACGACCCTGCTCATCGACACCTACGACCTCGGCGAGGCCGTCCGCACCGCGATCGACGTGGCGGGACCGGACCTGGGCGCGGTCAGGATCGACTCGGGCGACCTGCTGCTGCTGGCGCACCGGGTCCGCCGCCAGCTGGACGAGCTCGGCGCGGCCAAGACCCGGATCGTGGTCACCAGCGACCTGGACGAGTACGCCATCGCCGCCCTGGCCATCGCCCCGGTGGACGCCTACGGGGTCGGCACCTCGCTGGTCACCGGCAGCGGGCAGCCGACCTGTTCGATGGTCTACAAGCTGGTCGCGCGCGGCGCCTCCGCCGATCCCGAGGCGCCGCTGGTCCCGGTCGCCAAGCGCTCGGCGGGCGCGAAGGCGAGCCGCGGCGGACGCAAGTGGGCCGCCAGGCGGCTGGACGCGGACGGCGTGGCCGAGGCCGAGGTCGTCGGCACCGGCGAGCTCCCCGGCACGCTGCGGGAGAACCTGCTCCATCGGGAACTGGTCAAGGCCGGAGAGGTCGTCGGTCGCGAACCGCTGGCCGAGGCGCGGGCAAGGCACCTCCGCTCGCGGGCGCAACTTCCGCTGTCGGCAACCCAGTTGTCGAAGGGTGACCCGGTCATCCCGACCGAGTACCCGGAGGGCTGAGGGCGGCGCGGGTCCGCCTCCCGCCACCGCCGCGCCCCCTACCCCTCGCGCAACACCGCGCCCCTCCCTACTCTGCTCTCAACAGGCTGCGACAGCTGAGCTGCGACACCCGAAGAATCGCGTCGAGGAGACTCACCGCCATGCACCGCGCTCTGATCATCGTGGACGTGCAGAACGACTTCTGCGAGGGCGGCAGCCTGCCGGTCGCCGGCGGCGCCGAGGTGGCCGCCGCGATCACCGACCTGGTGGCCGAGACCACCAGCGGTTACGACCACGTCGTCGCGACCCGGGACCACCACATCGACCCCGGCCCGCACTTCTCCCCCGAGCCGGACTACCGCGACAGCTGGCCGGTCCACTGCGTGGCGGGCACCGAGGGCGTCGGCTTCCATCCCAACTTCGCCCCCTCCGTCACCTCGGGCGCGGTCGAGGCCGTCTTCGACAAGGGCGCGCGGGCGGCCGCGTACAGCGGCTTCGAGGGCCGCAACGAGAACGGCGTCGGGCTCGGCGACTGGCTGCGCGCCCACGCCGTCACCGAGGTGGACGTGGTCGGCATCGCGACCGACCACTGCGTGAAGGCGACCGCTCTGGACGCGGTGCGCGAGGGGTTCACGACACGGGTGCTGCTCGATCTGACGGCTGGTGTGGCGAAGGCCACGACGGAGGCGGCACTCACCCAACTCCAGTCGGCCGGGGTGGGCTTGACCGGCACTCCAGTGGTTCTGGCGGGCTGATCCGAGAGGATTTCGACGGGGTACGTGATCCCGTGCGCCCCCCTGTGCTCCGGCTGCCGAGGTTAGGCTGGGCTGACCGGCACGTGCACCGGGTATCTGCCGTACGAAAGCGTTTGTCCCCCGCTCGACCCTCCCCCGGCGGGCCTCGATTGTTCCGTGCCGTGGCCCGCAGTCCCGAAGCGAAGGACGGAACAGCCATGCCACGACTGACACCCTCTCAGCTGGGCCTCGGCACGCTCGCCGTGGTCGCCCCGACGGTCGCCCTGCTGGCCATCTCCGGCGCGCAGAGCGTCCTCGCGATCACCATGCTGGTGGTGGTCTGCCTGGCCATCGGCACCCTCGCCGCGACGCGAAGGCGACGGCCGGCCACCGGCTCCCGCGTGGTCGCGCAGGGAAGCCCGCCCGCGGTCGAGTCGATCCCCGCCGCCGGAACCGTCGCCTCCGTCCCCGAGCGCGAGCGGGTCCACCACTGACGCGGGATCCCCGAACCGGGCCGCACGTCGCAGCCCGTCGACGCGGACCACAACGGCGCGGCGCCCCCTGCCCGGGGCGCCGCGCCGCGTCCTTGCCCGCGACCCCGCGTCAGACCACCTGGACGACGACGGTCTTGGCGGCCTTGTCGTGGATGCACTGCCGGTAGGGCTGGTCCCAGGTGCACCAGAGCGCGTCCACGATCTGCCAGCCGCAGCAGAGGATGGCGGGAAGATCCCAGACCGCGGCCCGCGTCCAGCCGCTCTGGTTGGTGGGCGCCGAGCCGTCGGCGAGGTTGGCGACGCGGATCCGCATCACCTTCTTGCCCACGGTCTGGCCGCCGGCGTGCGTCAGCATCAGTCCCTCGTAGAGGAAGGCCGCGAACAGCGTGACCACCTGGGCCACCACGCTCAGGGCCTGGTGGTCGTTGCCGTTGGCCACGGCCGCGACGATCGCCAGCGGCACCGCGATGACCAGCAGGATCAGCCAGTCGATGATGCGCGCCACCAGCCGCTTGCCGAGAGCGGCGAGCGGCGGCATGCCGACGATCGTGTCGGCGGGCCCCGGGACGCCGCCGTAAGGCTGGGCCCCGCCCGGGCCCGGCGCGGCGTACGGGCTGCCGTACGGACTGGCGTAGGGATCCGCGGACGGGGTGTCGTACGGGGAGCCCCCCTGCGCCGAACCGCCCGCGCCCGGCCGGTCCTTGTCGAAGGAGGGCGGCGTCGGCTCGTCCGGGGGTTCAGGAGTCGTCATAGACAGGAGTGAAGCATTTCGCCTGCGCGGTTTGTCGGATCTTGGGGCGTTTCCTCACGACAGGCCCGATGACCGCGCGTCAGCGCTTGGCCACGAAGGTGCGGGAGAGCCGGTCGTGCCAGCTCTGCCGCAGGCGACGGTCGGCGGCGCACGGAACCAGTTCGAGGATGCCGACGGTCAGGAAGACGAAGGTCTGGCACAGCGCGGTGCGCAGCAGCGCCTGACCGAGCGAGGGGCGCGACCTGGTCCTGGCGTCGAGGACGACGAGCCCGAGACTCGCCTTGCCCAGCGTCCGCCCCCAGACCGCGGTCGGGATCGCCTCGTAGATCACGCCGACGGCGAGCAGCGCGCCGAGCAGGATGCCCGCGTCGGCGAGCACGGTCCAGTCGACCAGCCAGACCGTCTGCGGCAGACCGCTGGCGCGGGCCGCGTCGATCCGCCCCTGCAGATGCGTCACGACGCGCTGCACGAGCACCACGCCGAGGACCCCGACGAGCGCGTAGGCGACGACGGTGTCGATCAGCCGCGCGCCGATCCGCGGCCCGAGCAGGGCGGGCCGCGGCGCGCGCTGCCGTCGCGCTCCTGCGCCGCTCCGCGCGGAGGCCCCTGCCGCGGGTGCGGTCCCGCCGCGACCCGGCGTCGGGGCCGTGGACGCCGAAGCGGTGGACGACGCGGAGAGCCCTGCCGTCGGCACGCCGCTTGGGCGCGGACCGGCGGCGGACAGGGGCGCGGCGGGGGCCGGGGCCGGGGGCTTCGCCGGCGCCGTGCGGTGCGCCGATCCGCCGACCGCCCCGGTGGGAGCGGCGGGAGCGGGCTTCGGCGGCACGGGGGCGGGGACGGGTGCGGGCTCGACGGTCTCGCGGGGCGGCCAGTCCGGGTGGGGCTCCAGCCGCGGTCGAGCGGCGCTCGACGCCTCCGCCGCCGGGGCGCTGCCCGCGGTCGAGCCCGGCACGGCGGACTGCGCCGGGCGCTCGGCCGAACGCTCGTCGGCCACCGCCGGGGCGACAACCGCGGGGGCGAGGCCGGACCACTGCGGTGCTCCCGCGTCCGCGACAGCCTTCGGCGCCGGGGCGGCGACCGACTCGGGTGCGCGGCCCTGCAGTTGGCGTTCGGCCGCGCGCAGGGCCGGAGCCGCGGCCATCGGCCCGCGGACGGTCCAGCCCGCACCGGACTGCTGAGGCGCTCCGGCTGCCAAGCCGACCGCCGGACCGCCGCCGAGCGTGTCCGGCGCCGGAAGGGGCTCGGCCGGGGCGGCCTCGGCGACCGCCGGGCCGTCCGCCGCCCAGTCGAGGTCCGGCCGCACCCCCGGTGCGGGGGCGGCCGGGAGGCCGGACGCGGCAGGAGTGTGCCGTTCGGGCCAGGCGGGCGACTCGTAGTGCGCGGCGGGCGGGAGTTGCGCACGGCGGGTCTGCGTGAGGGCCAACCGCAGGGCGGAGGCGAGCTCCTCGTCGGCGTCGGCCTCCGACGCCCCCGGCGTCACCGAGGCGCGCGCGGCGGGCTCTGCCACCCCCACGGGCCCGGCGGGCTCGGCCGCTTCGGGTTCGGGGACGCCCCAGGAGACGTGCCGTGGCACCGAGCCCGTCTCCAGCAGCCCGTGCTGGGAATCGGGCGACGCGCCCCAGACCGACGGCGCGCGCTCCTGCTGCCGCGCGGCCCCTCCGTCCTGCGCCGTCCCGGCCTCGGGGACCAGCAGCGCGGCCGCGCCCGTCTCGTCGAGGAACACCGGGCCCGTCTCCTCCATCGCGCGCACCTCCTGCCGTGGAGGCGGCGGCGGGGCCACCTGCACGCCGCCCCGCGACCCGGCCCTCGGCGGCGGCGGCATCGGCGCGCCGTCCACCGGTGCGGGACGGGCGCTGCCGGGCGTCCAGACGTGGCCGTCCCAGTAGCGGATGAAGCCGGGGATCGAGGGGTCGGGGTAGTAGCCGGGCGCGGGGCGCTCCGCGGGGGGCTGGACCGTCATTGATTGCGTTCCCGCTTCGTCGCTGCATCGGTCGGGGGAGCGCGGTGGGCCGGGGCCGGACCGGGCCCGTGCGCCGCCCGAACACGACGCGTCCTCACCGCGTCACAAAGCGTAGTACCGCACCCCCGGAACTGACGCGAAAAACATCGCAAACCACTGTAAGAGGCGGGATCGAGCGCGCTCTCTCCCTGTGAAGCGCCCGCACCGCGCGAGCCGGGACCGAGAAGGGGAGTGCCGATCATGACCGCCGCCGACCACCGCAACGAGCACCACGACGAGCCGTCCGCCCACACCTGCGTGGAGCAGGAGCTGACCGTGCAGCTGGTGCTCTCCCCCGAGCGCGGCGTGCCGGTGCCGGCGCTGCTGGCGTACTGCGCGGACGACCCCTACGCCGTGCACATGACCTTCCACCTGGGCCAGGAGTCCCCGGTCACCTGGGTCTTCGCGCGCGAACTGCTGGTCGAGGGCGTCTTCCGCGCCTGCGGCAACGGCGACGTGCGGATCTGGCCGACCCGTGCGGGCGGGCAGTCGCTGCTCTGCTTCGCGCTCAGCTCGCCCGCGGGCGACGCGCTGCTGGAAGCCCCGGCCGCGCCGGTCGCCGGCTGGCTGGAGCGGACGCTGCGACTGGTCCCGCCGGGCACGGAGGCCTCCGTCCTGGACGTGGACGCGGCCCTGACCTACCTGCTGGGCAGCTCCTGAGCGACCGCCGTACCCCCGGACCCCCGCTTCAGCCCCGCGCCCCCACGCGGGGCCGCTCGCGCGCCGGGATCCCGCCCGGCGTGCTGCGCAGCTGCCACCGCCGCACCCGCAGCAGCACGAAGCCGAGCAGCGCCAGCCCGAACAGCCCGTACACCGAGGCGAGCGGCTGCAGGTAGGCGGCGACGTTCACCACGGTCCAGCTCCGGTGCGGGACCATCCACATCGCGAAGGAGCAGAAGACCACGCCCGTGGCGGCCGTCAGCGCCCGCCACCGGCGGCCCCGCCAGCCGGCGACCCCGCGCCGCCGCTCCGCGGAGACCTCCGCGCCGAGCAGCACCAGCAGCGGCACGCACCACACCCAGTGATGCGTCCAGCTGATCGGCGAGACCAGCACCATCGTCACGCCCACGGTCACCACCGACCAGGCCCGCGCCCGCGGCATGCCGCCGCACCGGCGTTCGATCAGCACGGCCGCCGCCAGCCCGGCCACCACGACCACGGCGACCAGGGCGGTGGCCGCCACGCCGCTGTGGGTGGTGCCCAGCATCCGGTCGACCATGCCGCGCAGGGACTGGTTGTCGACGATGAACTCCTTGCCGACCCTGGTCGTGTCGTAGAGCTCCTTGGTCCAGAAGTCCCAGGTCGCGCCGGGCAGCGCGAGCATGCCGAGGAGCACCGTGCCCGCCCCGGCCGCCGCGGCCGCCGCGGCCGCGCGGTAGCGGCGGGTCAGCAGCAGGTAGACGACGAAGAAGCCGGGCGTCACCTTCAGTCCGGCGGCGATCCCGATCGCGATGCCCTTGCGGCGGCGGCTGTCCGGCAGCGTCAGGTCGTAGAGCACCAGGCCCAGGATGAGCAGGTTGACCTGCCCGTAGCGCAGCGTCGTCCAGACCGGTTCGAGCCAGACCGAGAAGCCGGTCACCAGCATGACCGCGGCCGGACGCAGCGGCCGGCTCGGCCAGTCGGCCAACTTGCAGGACAGGTACGCCACGACGACGAGCTGCAGCAGGTTCACCGAGGTCACCACGACGCGCAGGGCGCCCACCGAGAGCAGGGCGACCGGGGTGAAGAGCATCGCCGCGAAGGGCGGATAGGTCGCGGGCAGCGAGGCGGTGCCGTCGACGACCCGCAGCTGGTAGAGGTCGTGTCCGTGCAGCACGGCCGAGCCCTCGGCCTGGTAGACCAGCGCGTCGATCATCGAGACGTGGACCAGGTGGCGCAGCAGCACGTACGCGAGCAGCGAGAGGAGCGAGGCGACGCCCGCGAGGACCGTCGTTCGGCGCGGCGCCTCACGCAAGGTCCGCCGCAGCGCGTCCTGGACGGAACGCGCTTCGCGCACGAGACTCGATCCCCGTTTGTCGGTGGTCACGCAAAACTCCTCAGTCTCCTACCCTGCGTGACACTAGCCCAAGAGCACGCCCCCCGACATGACGAAAACGGTGCCCGGCGGGGTTCCCCCCGGCCCGGACACCGTCTCCGACCTGTGGTTTCCTTCTTCGCGACGCGGCGTTCGCCGGCCGTTCAGGCTTTTCAGCCCGCGTAGGCCCCGAAGGCCTTGGTGAAGGCCAGCGGCGACTGGACGATGCTGCTGCAGGTCGCGTCGGCGTAGCTCTTCGCACCGCCCGAGCACTGGGCGTCACGCGTCGCGGACCACATCGACAGCCAGCCCAGGTGCTTGCCGGACGCGAACTGCGCCAGCTGCGAGGCGTCGGCGACGCCGAAGACCTCGGTGCTGGTGTCGTTCACGCCGATCATCGGGGTGACCGCGACGTGCTTCCACGCGGTCGCGTCGTCCCAGCCGAAGATGCTCTTGACCTGCGCCTGGGTCGCCGTCGCGGCGTCGATCGCGTACTGGCCCATCTTGCCGCTCGGGTTCGGGGCGGCGCCGTCGCCGAAGTCCATGGCCATCACGTTGACGGCGGAGACGGCGACGCCGGCGGACTTGGCGTTCTGCAGCAGGTCCGTCCCCGTCTGGACCAGGCCGGAGGGCAGCACCGGCAGGGTGAACGAGACGTCCAGCGTCTTGCCCTTGCTGCGGGCGGTGGCCTGGAGCTGGGCGATCGCCTGGTCACGGCGGGCGATGCCGGCGGTGTCGCTCGTCGCCGCGCCCTCGACGTCGAAGTCGATCTTCGTCAGGCCGTAGGCGTCGATCGCCTGCTGGTACGCGGCCGTCAGCGCGCTCACGCTGGTGCAGGAGTCGGCGAGCTCGGTGCCGTTCGCGCCGCCGAAGGAGACCCTGACGTCCCCGCCCATCGCGCGCAGCGCGCCGATCTGGCCGGGCACCCCGTCGTTGGTCAGACCGGTGACGCCGCCCCACTTGGGTGTGCAGCCGCCGCCGTCGACGATGAAGGCGAGGTTGAAGTTCTTCACGCCCGTCGCCTTGGCTGTGGCGATCATGTCGTAGGCGGGGTAGAGCGAGGTGTCGATGTAGGGCGAGAAGCCGGCTCCCGAGGCGCTGCCGGTGCTGGTCGGCGTGGGCGTGGGCGTGGGCGTCGGCGTCGGGGTCTTGCTCGGGGTGGGGGTCGGGCTCGGGGTCCTGCTCGGGGTGGGCGCGGGCGTCGGCTTACTGCTCGTCGGCTGACCGGACGGGGTCGGCGCGGCGCCGGTGGAGCAGTCGGCGCCGTTGATGCTGCAGTTGACCGGCGCGCCGGAGCCCTGGACCACGAAGCCGACGACGGCGTGCTGGTCGGACGCGAGGGTGCTGTCCCAGGAGGCCGGGGTGACCTTCACGTGCTGGCCGCTGGCGGTGTAACTGGCGTTCCAGAGCGAGCTGATGTGGGCGCCGGCCGGCAGGTCGAAGCTCAGCGTCCAGTTGCTGACGGTGCCGGAGGTCGGGTTGCTCACGTCGTACTGACCGCTGTAGCCGGTGCCCCAGTCGCTGGTGGTCGAGTACACCGCGCCCACGCTCGCCGCGTTCGCGCCTGCGGCGAGCGCGACCGCACCACCGCCGGCGAGGACGACGGCGACTGCGGACGCCCCGAGGACGGCGCGGCGGCGCGGACGGCGGCGGGAACGATGGTTCGACATGCGGGATTACCTCCACGGTGCGGTCGGGGAAGTGAGAGATCGCGCGGCGGTGCCCAGTCTTTGTGGGGAAGAAGGGAAGTCCCACGGCAACATTCCTGACGCCGGGTCACCACCGCCACGCGATCCGTCGTCCGCGACGCTAGCCCCTTCCCGGGGCCGTATCCGTCCCGCTCAGGCCTAGGTAGTACGGACTTAGGCCCCCTTTAAGGAAGAACTCGCTCCGCATCCACGCGCGAACGCTGCGTGGCAACTTCCAGGGGCGCGAGGCTGGTTCTCGCGTGCAGAAGACGGAAGTCAGCGCGTGGCGCGGACGCGGCGGCGGGGGCGGGGTGGGGGGGTGGGGCGCTGGAGGAGGCGGACGCGGAGTTCCGTGCCGCCGAGGACGGACCGGCCGATGGCCACGTCGCCGCCGGTGCCCTCGGCGACCCTGCGGACGATGTCGAGGCCGAGGCCGGTCGAGCCCTCGCGTTCCGCACCGACGCCGCGGCGCACCGCGGACTCGGGGTCGGCGATCCCCGGGCCCGCGTCCGAGACCAGGACGATGACGCCGTCGCCCGTCTCGTGCACGTCGATCGCGAAGGCCGTGCCCTGCTCCGTGTGCCGGAAGACGTTCCCCAGCATCGCGTCCAGCGCCGCCCCCAGCTCGGCCGCGGCCACCGGCACCAGGACCGGGCGCTCCGCGCCCGCAAGCTGCCAGGGCCGTCCCTCGTCCTCGGCCAGCGCGGACCAGAACTCGGCGCGGTCGCGGATGACCTCCGCCGCGTCGCAGGTCATCGGCTCCGCCGTCGCACCTGACGCCTGCTCGACACCGCGGCCCCGCACCGCGCGGATGATCTGGTCGACCTCGCGCTCCAGCTGCGCGACCGCGTGCCGGGTGGCGTCCGCCGCGACGCCCTGGCCCAGCGACGCCGCGTTCAGCCGCAGCACCGTCAGGGGGGTGCGCAGCCGGTGCGAGAGGTCCGCGGCGAGCTCCCGCTCCGCCGCCAGCAGGCGGACGACCCGGTCCGCCATCGTGTTGAACGCCTCGGCCGCCTCGCGCAGCTCCGGCGGGTTGTCGTCGGCCTGCGGGACCCGGACGGCGAGGTCGCCGCCGCCCAGCGCACGGGCCGCGTTGGCGAGCCGGCGGGCGGAGCCGACGATGCGGGTGCCGAGCCGGTCGGCGACCGCGACCGAGATCAGCACCAGCACCACCGCGACGCCGCTGAGCACCAACCAGGCCGTGGTCACCCCGCGGGTCAGCTCCGCGTCGGGGATGTAGACCTCGACCACGGCCACCCGGCCGTCGCTCACCGCGACCGGCTCCAGGTAGGCGAAGCCGCCGCGCACGCCGACGGTACCGCTGCGCCCGTTCGCCGCCGCCGCCACGACCGCGCCGTCGCCGGCCCGCTCGGTGCCGACGGTCAGGAATCCGGTGCCTCCGCTCGCCCCGCCCCCGGGCAGGTGGATGGCGATGAGCCCGGCCGCGCCGTCCTGCGTGCTGGCGAGCGCACGCCGCAGCGCGTTCTGGTCGGTGGTGATCGCCAGTGCCGGGCCGACCGTCGCCGCCTGCCGCTCGGCCGCGGTGAAGGCGCGTTCGCGCGCGCTGTCACGGACCATCAGGCCCAGCGGGATCAGGAAGGCCAGCGCCACCATCGTGGTGACCGCGACGCAGACCTTGAACAGGGCCCATCTCACTGCGCGTCCACCGGGACGTCGAGCCGGACCCCGACGCCGCGCACCGTGTGCAGATAGCGGGGACGCGACGCCGTCTCGCCGAGCTTGCGGCGCAGCCAGGACAGGTGCACGTCGATGGTCTGGTCGGTGCCGTACGGCTGCCGCCAGACCTCCGCGAGCAGCTCGCGCCGCGAGACGACGACGCCGGGGCGGCCGGCCAGGTAGGCGAGCAGGTCGAACTCACGGCGGGTCAGATCCAGCTCCCGCCCGTCCAGCACCGCCTCGCGCCGCTGCAGGTCGATCCGCAGGCCGCCGGCCTGCAGCAGCTGCCCGGCGCCGCCGCCCGCGCCGGCCCGGCGCAGCACCGCCGCCATCCGGGCGGTGAGGTGTTCCGCGGAGAAGGGCTTGACCAGGTAGTCGTCCGCGCCGTCGTTGAGCAGGCGGATGATCTCCGTCTCCTCGTCGCGGGCCGTGGAGATGATGACCGGGGTGTCGGTCAGCCCGCGGATCATCTTCAGCGCCTCACCGCCGTCGAGGTCGGGCAGACCGAGGTCGAGAATGACCAGATCGCAGCCGACCTGGGCGATCTCGCGCAGCGCCGCGAGGGCGGTGCCGACGCTGCGGACCGCGTGACCGGCGTCCGCCAGATGACGAATCAGGGCAGAACGAACAAACGGATCGTCCTCGACCACCAGCACTGTTGCCATGGCCGTGACGCTACGCCATAAGGGGTAATGGCCAGTACTGCCGGGACGGCATACTGACTCCGTGCGAAGAGAGCTGGTACAGGGCGCCGCGTGGGCCGCCGCCACCGGGGCGGCCGTCTGCGTGTCCTGGTACGGCGTGCACCGCGTGCTGGCTGACGACGGATACCACCAGCCCACCGCACTGGCCCTCTCCGTCGCCGGCTCGGGCTCCTCCCGCACGCCGGCCCCGCCTCCGCCGGCCATCGGCGACCCGACCCAGGTCCCTGCTCCCTCGGCGACCCGTCACGGCCCGAGCCCGTCGCCCGGCCGCTCGCATCCGGGCGGGGCGGCCCCGACCTCCGCGGCGCCGACGTCCGGCACGCCCTCGGCATCGGCCGACGCCTCCGCCTCGGCCTCCGGCGACGTCAGCAGCTACACGCCCGAGGGCGGCCGCGTCGCGGTGTCGATGGGGGCGAGCTCGGCGAGCCTGGTCTCCGCGACCCCGGACAGCGGCTGGTCCATGCACGTCTGGTCCGGCGACGAGTGGCTCCGGGTCGACTTCACCTCCGGCACCGTCGACTCGGCCTTCTACGTCACCTGGAACGGCCACCCGCCGATGGTGTCCACCTGGATCGGCACCCAGGCCCAGTAGCCGTGGGCGACCCGCGCGGGTGAGGCCCGGTCAGAACAGCTTGCCCGGGTTCATGATGCCCAGCGGGTCGAAGACCGCCTTGACCTGGCGCTGCAGTTCAAGGCCGACCGGGCCGAGCTCCCTGGCCAGCCACTCCTTCTTGAGCAGGCCGACCCCGTGCTCACCGGTGATGGTGCCGCCCAGCTCCAGGCCGAGGGACATGATCGCGTCGAAGGAGGCGCGGGCCCTGGCCGACTCCGCCTCGTCGTGGGCGTCGAAGACCACGACCGGGTGGGTGTTGCCGTCGCCCGCGTGCGCGCACATGCCGATCGTCAGGTCGAACTCCTGGCCGATCCTGGCGACCCCGGCCAGCATCTCGCCGAGCCTGGTGCGCGGCACCGCCACGTCGTCGATCATGGTCGTGCCCAGCCGGTCCAGCGCCGGAAGAGCCAGCCGCCGCGCCTGGAGCAGGAGTTCGGACTCGCCGCTGTCCGAGGCCGGGACCACCTCGGTCGCGCCCGCCTGGCGGCACAGCTCGCCGACCGCGGCAAGGTCGGAGGCCGGGTCCAGGCTGTCGAAGCCGACCAGCAGCAGCGCGGCCGTCGAGTCCGGCAGCCCCATCTGCGCCATCGCGTTGACCGCGCGGACGGTGGTGGTGTCCATCAGCTCCATCAGCGAGGGCACGTGCCCGGCCGCCATCACCGCGCAGACCGCCGCGCAGGCCTCGTCGGTGGAGGCGAACTCCGCCGCCAGCACCAGCTGCGGCGGGGGCGCGGGCCGCAGCGCCACGACGGCGCCGACGACCACGCCGAGGGTGCCCTCCGCTCCCACGAAGAGCCGGGTCAGGTCGTAGCCGGCCACGCCCTTGGCGGTCCGGCGCCCGGTGCGCAGCAGCCGGCCGTCCGGCAGCACGACGTCCAGGCCGAGCACGTACTCGGCGGTGACCCCGTACTTCACACAGCAGAGCCCGCCCGCTCCGGTGCCGATGTTGCCGCCGACCGTGCACGACTCCCAGCTGGAGGGGTCCGGCGGGTAGCTGAGCCCGTGCCGGGCCGCGGCGCGGGAGAGATCGGCGTTGACGACGCCGGGCTCGACCACCGCGATCCGGTCGACCGGATCGAGCTCCAGGATCCGGTCCATCTTCACCAGCGACAGCGCGATGCACCCCGCGACGGCGTTGGCCGCGCCGGAGAGCCCCGTCCGCGCGCCCTGCGGCACGACGGGGACCCGCAGCTCGGTCGCGGTCCGCATGACGTGCTGGACCTCTTCGACCGTGCGGGGGAGGACGACCGCCGCGGGCAGGGCGGACTCGCAGAAGCCCGCCATGTCCTGCTGGTAGGCGGCGGCGACGTCCGGATCCTGCACGACGGCAGCCTCGGGCAGCCCCTCGCGCAACCGGTCGACCAGATCGCTCATTCGGCTCTGCCCCCTCGGCAGGGGCCCGTTCCGGACCCCACCTCTACATCTTCGCCGGTTTGCCCGGTCCGTACAGCCAGGTCGCGAAGAGAGCGTCCAGGTTCTTGTGGGAGACGCTCGCGCTGAGGGCCTCGAAGTCGGCCGTGGTGGCGTGGGCGTGTCGGTGCGCGGAGGTCCAGCGCTTGAGGATGGTGAAGAAGTCGGCGTCGCCCACCGCCTCGCGCAGCTCCTGCAGCGTCATCGCGCCGCGTGCGTAGCTGGGCTCCCCGAACAGGTGCGCCAGACCGCCCGGGTCGCCTGCCGGGTTGGCCCACAGCGGGTCCGTGGCCGGCAGCGCGTAGAGCGCGGCGAGCCGCTCGTGCGTGCTCTTGCCTCCGTGGGCGGCGTCCCAGAGCCACTCGGCGTAGGTGGCGAAGCCCTCGTTGAGCCAGATGTCCTTCCACTGCGTCAGCGTGACCGAGTCCCCGAACCACTGGTGCGCCGTCTCGTGCACAAGGGTGTCCACGTCCGGCGCCTCGTCGTAGAGCGGGCGGGTCTGCGTCTCCAGCGCGTAGCCGATGTCCTTGGCGTGGGCCACGATCGCCCCGGCCGCGTCGAAGGGGTAGGGCCCGAAGTTCTGCGCGCTCCAGGCGATCACCTGGGGCAGCTGGTCCAGCACCGGATCGGCGTCGGCGGCCTCGGCCGGGTCGACGGCGGTGTAGACGGGCAGCCCGCCGGACGTCCAGTACTCGCGGACGTCGAAGCGTCCGACGCTGGCGGTGGCCAGGTAGGCGGCCATCGGCGCGGACTCGTGCCAGGCGAAGGTGCTGCGGCCGTTGATGGTGCGCTGGCTGCGCAGCACCCCGTTGGAGACGGCCGTGTAGCCGGCCGGAACGGTGACGGTGACGTCGTAGCTGGACTTGTCGGCGGGGTGGTTGTTGCAGGGGAACCAGGTCATCGCGCCCTGCGGCTCCCCCGCGACGAAGGCTCCCTGGTCGCCGGGCAGGGCGATCCACCCGTCGGCGGAGCCGTCGGCGTCGGTGACCGACTGCGGTTTGCCGCCGTAGTCGACGGCGATCTCGAAGGTGGCGCCCTTGGCGACGGTGCGGCCGAGGGTGATCCGGAGCTCCTGACCGTCCCGGCTCCAGCTGACCGGCTGCGTGTCCACGGTGATCTTGTGGACGTCGAGGCCGAGCAGGTCGAGGTCGAAGCCGGAGAGATCCTCGGTCGCGGTGGCCGAGAGGACGGCGCCGCCGTCGAGGCGCCGGGTCTTCGGCTGGTAGGAGAGCGTGAGCGCGTAGTGGCGCACGTGCAGGCCGCCGTTCCCGGCGAGCGGCAGGTAGGGATCGCCCACCCCCGCCGCGCCGACCGCACCGGCGGGGGTCGGCGAGACAGGGGTGGCTGCCCCGAGCAGCCCGCCGCAGGCGAGGGTGGCGGCAGCGGCAAGAATCAGACGGTTCGTCACCTGACCAACCGTAATTTCGACGCACCGTCAGTCGCCTGCGGAAGTAGCCCAAAAGGTGACCGAGGTCACACAGAAGCGGACGGCTGCCCGCCGCTGCGACTACAGGTTGCCGCGGCGGTCCTGCTCGCGCTCGATCGCCTCGAAGAGCGCCTTGAAGTTGCCCTTGCCGAAGCCCATCGACCCGTGGCGCTCGATCATCTCGAAGAAGACGGTCGGCTTGTCCTGCACCGGCTTGGTGAAGATCTGCAGCAGGTACCCGTCCTCGTCCCGGTCCGCGAGGATCTTCAGCTCGCGCAGCTCCTCCAGCGGGACGCGGGTGTCGCCGACCCACTCCCCCAGGGTGTCGTAGTACGTGTCGGGGGTGTCCAGGAACTCGACGCCGGCCGCGCGCATCGCACGCACCGTGGCGACGATGTCGTTGGTCGCCAACGCGATGTGCTGGACGCCGGGGCCGCCGTAGAACTCCAGGTACTCGTCGATCTGCGACTTCTTCTTCGCGATCGCCGGCTCGTTCAGCGGGAACTTGACCTTGCGGGTGCCGTCGGCGACGACCTTGGACATCAGCGCGGAGTACTCGGTGGCGATGTCGTCGCCGACGAACTCCTTCATGTTCGTGAAGCCCATGACCCGGTTGTAGAACTCGACCCACTCGTTCATCTTGCCGAGCTCGACGTTGCCGACGCAGTGGTCGACCGCCTGGAACAGCCGCTTGCCGGTCTCCACCATGGGCTCGCGCGCGACGAAGCCGGGCAGGTAGGGGCCCGCGTAGCCGCTGCGGTCGACCAGCGTGTGGCGGGTCTCGCCGTAGGTCGCGATGGTGGCCAGCACCACCGTGCCGTGCTCGTCCTTGAGCTCGTGCGGCTCGGCCAGGCCCTGCGCGCCGTGGGCGACCGCGTGCTCGTAGGCGTGCCAGACGTCGGGGACCTCGATGGCGAGGTCGATCACGCCGTCGCCGTGCGCCGCGACGTGCTGGGCGAGGAAGGTGCCGTGGTCCGTCGACGGCTTGATCACGGAGGTGAGGACGAAGCGGGCGCCGCCGGAGGTCAGCACGTAGGTCGCGGTCTCGCGCTCGCCGGTCTCCGGCCCCGCGTAGGCGACCAGGCGCATGCCGAACGCGGTGGAGTAGTAGTGGGCGGCCTGCTTCGCGTTGCCGACGGCGAAGACGATGGCGTCCATGCCCTTGACCGGGAAGACGTCGGTCTGACTGCTCATGGTGGTGCACCTCCGTGGTGGGCCGATGCGCGTACCGTCTCCCCGTTCCACGAGCTGCGCAACCATGGCCCACATCGCTGCGCAAGCTGTACAGCTCACCCCCTTCGGGCGGGCCTCAGCTGCGCAGACTGCTCACTTCCCTCCATTCTCCCCTCCGGACGGCCCAGTCAGCAGTGCGGGACGTCGGCGGCGCCGGTCTGCAGCGCCGAGAGCGCCTTCACCGCCTGGTCCAGCGTGTCCACCGGGACCAGCCGCAGGCCCTTCGGGGTGTTCACCTCGGCGTCCGAGCACTCGCTGCGGGGGACCAGGAAGACGGTGGCCCCGTCGGCGGCCGCGGCCTGCGTCTTGAGCGCGACGCCGCCCACCGCGCCGACGTCGCCGTTGTCGCTGATCTCGCCCGTGCCCGCGACGACCTTGCCGTTGGTCAGGTCCCCCGCCGCACCTGGTTTGCCGCTGCCGTTGCCGCTCAGCTCGTCGATGATCCCCAGGGTGAACATCAGCCCCGCGCTCGGTCCGCCCACGTCGGCCAGCTTGAGCTGCACGGTGACCTGCGAGGCGGGAATCCCGAGATAGCCCAGCGCGGCGGTGGTGGCGGCCTGCTGGGAGTCGTTCATCGCCTGCTGGTTGGTCGCGTTGACCTGCGAGACGGACTGGCCGGCCGGATAGATCGAGTTCCGCGGCACGATCGCGCGCTTCGGGTCCCACCAGGCCTCGGCGATCTCCCCGATGCGGGGCGAGTAGTCCGGCAGGCTCGCGGCGATGGTGGTCATCCTGAGCTGGCCCTCGGGCTGCCTCGTCGGATGGCCGGTGATCGTGATCACCTCCACGCCCTGGTAGCTGCCCAGGGTGTTCACCGAGATCCCCGGCGTGAGCACCGTGTAGGGCAGCGGCACGGACGCGGCCACGGCGATCGGGGCCGCGACGGCGACGGCGCACAGCGCCAGCCGGGTGCGACGCGGGGCGAGCCAGGACAGGTAACGGGACACGGGCGAATTCTAGTGCCGCGCCCCCCGACCTTCGCTGTGCGGCCACGGCCGGCGGACGTACGGCCGCAGGCGGCGACCGGGGCTCACGCGGTTCGCGGCCGGGCGAGAGTCTCGGAGGAGGCACGGGCGGGCGCCGGGCGAGGCCGTCGGGCGGATCCCGGCGAACCCTCCCGGCCGATCGCGGCGCGGGGTCAGCGCAGTGCTTCGGAGACCTCGGTGGCCGCCTCTGAGACGCGCGGGCCGACCCGCTCCGGGGTGAGCCCCGACAGCATCAGCACCCCGACGCTCCCCTCGATCCCGCTCAGACCCAGCAGCGGCGCGGCCGCGGCGCTCGCGCCCGAGCGCTCGTCGGTCGCGGTCACCCAGCCGGGTTCGGGCTGCTGCCCGTAACGGAGCTCGCGGGCGGCCAGGATCGCGCGGCCCGCCGCGTTCTCGTCCAGTGCGTGCCGCACGCCCGTGCGGTACGCGACGTGGAAGTCGGTCCAGCTCGGCTCGACGACCGCGACGACCAGCGCCTCGTTGCCGTCGACCAGCGTCAGGTGCGCCGTCGCGCCCAGGTCCTCCGCGAGCCCGCGCAGGGCCGGCAGGGCGGCCTCGCGCAGCAGCGGGTGCACCCGGTGCGACAGCCGCAGCACGCCCAGCCCGACCCTGGCGCGCCCGCCGATGTCACGGCGGACCAGGCCGTGCTGCTCCAGCGTGGCCAGCAGCCGGTAGACCACCGTCCGGTTGACGGCCAGTCGGATGGCCAGTTCCGTGACGGTCAGGCCGCCCTCGGAGTCGGCGAGCAGCTTCAGAACGCGCACGCCGCGGTCGAGCGTCTGCGATGTCTCTGCGGTCACGACGCGTGCCTCCTTCCGCATGCTGGGAGATTCCGGTGAATCCGGGGTGAGTGCGAGGAACGTAATGACGTTGCACCGCTCTGCGGAAGTACCTGTCCAGATTTCGGTCACCATTCGTTATGAGCGAAGCCCCTGGAAAATGGGCGAATCAGAGCGTTCGGGGCATGAACCGGATCAGTTCGTGGAACCGGCAACCAGGCTGATCGCGTATGTGTTTCAGTCGTTGACAGTCGTACGAATCCGTCGTACGTCCCAGACCCGGGGGCCCCGCTCAGATGCACCGCGCCAAACCACGTCCGCGCCGCAGATCCGCGAGAACGCTGCTCACCTTGGCGCTCGTCGCCTTGGCGCTCGGCGGCGGCTACGCCCTGCTGGGCGTGCTGCGCGGCGGTTCGAACCCCGCGGTCGCGGCACCCGCAGCGCTGAGCTCCCCGGCGCCCTCCCCGTCCACGGCGTCCGCGGGCGACCCGGCGCCCGCCGCGCCGAAGCCGAGCGTGTCGCCCTCACCGCGCGCGACCGCGATCGTGCAGCGCGGCGCCGGCACGTACGGCTACGCCTCGGGCGGGACGGACGTCGTCGGACACGGCCGGCTCTTCCGCTACCGCGTCGCGGTCGAGAACGGCATCGGCGTCAGCCCGGCCACGTTCGCGGCCCAGGTGGACGCGATCCTGGACAACACGCAGCGCGGCTGGAGCGCGGGGGGGCAGTTCTCCTTCCAGCGGGTCCCCTCGGGCCCGGTGGCCTTCACGGTCTTCCTGGTCTCGCCGCAGACGGCGATCACCAAGTGCTGGAACCTGATCCACCTGCACGTGAACGAGTACGGCGGGGTCAACTGCAGCAACAACGGCGACACCGTCGTGATGAACATGAACCGGTGGATCAACCTCACCGGCTACTACACCGGCCAGACCGACCTCTACCACGCCCTGGCGATCAACCACGAGGTCGGCCACTCGCTGGGCCACGGCCACGTCTCCTGCCCCGGACCCGGCCGACCGGCCCCGGTGATGATGCAGCAGATCAAGGGCCTCCACGGCTGCGTCCCCAACGGCTGGCCCTACACCCCCTCCGGCGCCTACCTCACCGGCCCTCCCACCCGCTGACCACAGCGGAGGGCCGGTTGGGGGCGAGGACGCGGCACCTCACTGCGCAGGACGTTGCACCACCCCAGGGGCGCGGGGAACTGCGCGATGAACCACCCGGCGCAGATGGCCCTGCGCGTTGGGGACCATCCGCACGGGGTGGCTTGTCGCGCAGTTCCCCGCGCCCCCGAGGAGTTGCCACTGGCCCCCTGCTGGAACCGACCCGCCGTAGGCAGGCGGCTCAGCCCAGGCGGAGGAGGCCCTCGCGGACCGCGGTGGCGACGGCGGCGCCGCGGGTGTCGACGCCGAGTTTGGCGTAGATGCTGGCGAGGTGGCCCTTCGCCGTCGCCTCGCTGATGTAGAGGCGCGCAGCGATCTTGCGATTGGGCAGGCCCTCGCCGAGCAGCTGCAGGACCTCGACCTCGCGGGAGGAGAGCACCGGCGCGCTGCCGCGCACGCGCCGCAGGACCCTGCGGACCGCGCTCGCGCCCAGGACCGTCTCGCCGCGCGCGGCAGCGCGGATGCCGGAGAGGAGGGCGTCGGGGTCGGTCTCCTTGCCGAGGAAGCCGACCGCGCCCGCGTCGATCGCGGCGAAGATGTCGGCGTCGCTGTTGTGGCCGCTGAAGACCAGCACCGCGGGCGGCTCGTCCATCGCGTCGAAGCGTCGGACCAGGTCCAGGCCGCCGGCCGTGCCCTGGCCGAGGTCGAGATCGAGCAGGACGACGTCGGGCCGCTCCTGCGGCTCCGCCCGCAGGACGAGTCGCAGCGCCTCGCCGACGGCGCCGGTCTCGGCCACCAGCCGGAGATCCTGCTGATCCTCGATCAGTACGCGCAGGCCGAGGCGGATGGCAGGGTGGTCGTCGACGACCAGAACGCGCACACGGGCGTCGGCTTCCGGTCCGTGCGCTGCCACTGCCGCATCAACTCCTCGCCCTGTTTCCGGAACAAGTCTAGGGGGCAGCCCTCTCCGGCAGGACGAGAATGGTTGGCTTTCGCTACTTACCAGCTCGGGATGATGTCTGTCCAGGTTCGATCGGCTGGTTTTTCTGCACCCTTTCAGTCCGATTTGATCCCCACCGAGCGGGGATGAACCCACCGTGATCGATCAGAAATGATCACACCAACGGGCTGCGCGACGGGGGGATACCGTCCGGCACCCTTCCCGGTCCATGGATCGGGGACATCCTCGGAAAGGTACGGACAGACACGATGAACAGCACGCTGCGTGGCCAGATCCTGATGGAGCTGGCCACCCCCGCCGGAGTCAGCTTCCAGATTCCGGTCCGGCTGACGTTCACCAGGATCAAAGCCTGGTCGATCCAGCTGACCTTCTTTCTGCCGGGCGACGAACCGGTGCAGTGGAACGTCTCGCGCGAGCTGCTGCTGGACGGGCTGAGCGACGTCGCCGGCGAGGGCGACGTGCGGGTGCGTCCGTTGGCGTGGCACGACGGCGAGCTGGTGGCCATCACCCTGCGCTCCCCGGAGGGCGAGGCCGAACTGGTGGCCCCGGCCACCGCGTTGCACGCGTTCCTGCTCCGGACGGACCTGCTGGTGCCGTTCGGCGAGGAGTTCTCCGACGAGTGGCTCGACCAGGGCATCGCCCGCCTGCTCACCGACGCGGAGTCCCGCCGCTAGCGCGGCCCGGCCCGGCCGCCGACGCGGCGTCAGGCGCTGAGCCGGGCGGGGCCCGGCAGCGGCAGGTCGACCGAGACGACGGTGCCCCGGCCCACCCGGGAGGAGAGCGCGAGCTCTCCTCCGACGCGTTCCACCCGGGTCCGCATCGCGCCCAGGCCCAGTCCGTCCTGCGCGGGCGGGCGCTCCGCACCGGCGACGACGCCGGGCGGCAGGCCGACGCCGTTGTCGCGGACCTCCACGGTCAGCCGGTCCGTCAGATAGGCGAGGGTCACCTCGACCCTGGTGGCCCAGCCGTGGCGCAGCGCGTTGTTGACGGCTTCCTGGATCACCCTCAGCAGCGCGCTCTCGGTCGCCAGCGGCAGCCGGAACGGCGCGCCGTGCAGCGTGAAGACCAGCGCCTGCTCCTGGCCGCGCACCTGTTCCCGCGCGACCAGGCCGCGCTGGACCAGGGTGACGTAGCGCCGCACGGCCGGTGGCAGCCCGCCCTCGCCCAGCTCGGAGAAGGCGATACCGTGGACGATGTCCCGCGCCTGACCGAGCGTCACCGAGTTGATCTCGGCCGCCGCCCTGAGCCGGGTGCGGGCCTTGTCGAGGTGGGCGACGCCGGGCAGCGAGTCGGCGGCGGCCTGGAGCAGCATCGCCATCGCCGTGAGCCCCTGGGCCACGGTGTCGTGCACGTCCTGGGCGAGTCGGCCGCGCTCCTCGACCCGGCCCGCCTCGCGCTCCTCCTGCATGGTCGACTCGCTGACCCGGCGCAGCTCCTCCGTCAGCGCACGGTCCCGGCTACGGAGCCGGCCGATCAGTACCAGGCACCGGGCCAGGCCCAGTGCCAGGCCCGCGCCGACGAGCAGGCCGAAGGCCGAGAGCGAGGCCTCGGCGCCGTGGGCGACGGCGCGCAGCAGCAGCGCGGCGAAGGTCAGGCCGCCGACCACGTAGCCGGGGCGGACCGGCAGCACCAGCAGGTGGACGAAGTAGAGCGGGGCGACCAGCACCTCGAACTCCAGCACCACCACGGTGAGCGAGAGCCACAGCGAGGTCAGCGCGACCAGCCAGAGCACCGCCTCGGGCGCCACCGCCTTCGCCGTCGACCAGCGCGGCGCGTCGGCGCCCGCCCGGCGGCAGACCTCGGGCGCGAGCAGGTACACCGCCGCGAAGCCGGCGACCAGGGCCAGCACCAGGGGCGCCCTGCGGTGGTGCCCCTCCAGGACGACCACGTGGAAGGTGACCACCAGCAGCAGGCCGAGGACGACCAGGTGCACGGGTGCGCCGAGATCCCGCCCGGCACTGCGCACCAGATCGCCGACCCTGCGGACGTCGCGGACCGTGCCGGCCACTTCTCCCCCTCCGTAGCTCGCGCGGTCCCGCTCGGTGCCCCTGCCCGGATGTGCTGGTCCGGATGTACCTGTTCGGCATATGCCCGCGTGGGAGCACAGCCTACTTCGCACTCAATCGATCCTGGTGGCCCACTCGCGGATCTTGCCGATCCTGGACTGGAGTTGGTTGGCCGTCGCCTGCGCGGTCAGCGGGCCGCCGCAGATCCGGCGCAGCTCGTTGTGGATGGTGCCGTGCGGCTGTCCGGTGCGGTGGTGCCAGGCGCCGACCAGGCCGTTGAGCTCCTTGCGCAGCTCCTGCAGCTGCTTGTGGGTGACCACCGGGCGCTTCTCGGCCTCCAGCTCCAGCAGGTCGGCCTCCTCGGCGGGCTTGCTCCTGCTGCGCTGGATCTGCCGGTGCTGGCGGCGCTGCAGCAGCATCTGCACCTGGTCGGGTTCGAGCAGGCCGGGGATGCCGAGGTAGTCGGACTCCTCCTCGGAGCCGGCATGCGCCTGCATGCCGAACTCCTTGCCGTCGTAGAGCACCCGGTCGAAGACGGCGTCGGACTCCAGCGCCTCCCACGGCATGTCGTCCATGCCGCCGTCGGCCTCGTCCTTGGTCTTCTCGGCCTCGGCGAGCAGCGCGTCCTCCTCCGAGAAGAGGTCGTCCTCGCCCTGCTTCTTCGGCTTGTCGAGGATGTGGTCGCGCTGCACCTCCATCTCGTTGGCGAAGGAGAGCAGGGTGGGGATGGTGGGGAGGAAGACGGACGCGGTCTCGCCGCGCTTGCGGGCGCGGACGAAGCGGCCGACGGCCTGGGCGAAGAAGAGCGGTGTGGAGATCGAGGTGGCGTAGACGCCGACGGCGAGCCGCGGCACGTCGACGCCCTCGGACACCATGCGGACCGCGACCATCCAGCGCGAGGTCCCGGCCGAGAAGTCGCTGATGCGCTGGGAGGACTCGGCCTCGTCGGAGAGGACCAGGGTCGCGCCCTCGCCGGTGATCTCCCTGATGATCTTGGCGTAGGCGCGGGCCGACTCCTGGTCGGAGGCGATGACGAGGGCGCCCGCGTCGGGGATCGACTTGCGCACCTCGGTCAGCCGCACGTCGGCCGCGCGCAGCACGTTGGGCATCCACTCGCCCTGCGGCGCGAGCGCGGTGCGCCAGGCCTGCGCGATGACGTCCTTGGTCATCGGCTCGCCGAGCCGGGCGGCGAGCTCGTCGCCCGCCTTGGTGCGCCAGCGCATGTTGCCGCTGTAGGAAAGGAAGATCACCGGGCGGACCACGTGGTCCTGGAGCGCGTTGCCGTAGCCGTAGGTGTAGTCGGCGATGCTGCGCCGGATGCCGTCGCCCCCGGCCGCGTACTGCACGAAGGGGATCGGGTTGGTGTCGGAGCGGAACGGCGTACCGGTGAGCGCCAGCCGCCGGGTGGCCGGCTCGAACGCCTCCAGGCAGGCCTCGCCCCAGGACTTGGAGTCGCCCGCGTGGTGGATCTCGTCCAGGATCACCAGCGTCTTGCGGTTCTCGGCGCGGTTGCGGTGCAGCATCGGGTTCACGCCGACGCCCGCGTAGGTGACGACGACGCCGTGGTAGTCCCGCGACAGCGGGCCGCTGCTGTAGGCCGGATCCAGCTTGATCCCTATCCGGGCGGCGGCCTCGGCCCACTGCTTCTTCAGGTGCTCGGTCGGCGCGACGACGGTGACCTGCTGCACGACATGGCTGTGCAGCAGGTACGACGCCAAGGTCAGGGCGAAGGTGGTCTTCCCCGCTCCGGGGGTCGCGACCGCGAGGAAGTCACGCGGCTGCTGCTCGACGTACTTCTCCATCGCGGCCTGCTGCCAGGCACGCAGCTTGCCGGCCGTACCCCAGGGCGCACGGCCGGGGAAGGCGGGTGAGAGGTGGTGCGACGCGTGGGAAGAGGTGGCGGTACTCACGGTCTCCGGCGGGGTCGACGTCAGGGACGCTGCCCACCGGACCCGAGCGGGCCCTCGGTCGGACAACCCGGCAAGCTTACCGGCGCGGCGGCGCGGTCTCGTGGAGCACGCGGGGTCGGAGCGCGATGTCGGGCGGCCGGATCGCCGTCCGGCTCACCCGCCGAGGCGTTCCAGCAGGTCGCGCCAGCGGGCGGCCTCCTCGCGGGCGGTGACGGCGACGCCGAGACGGTGGCCCTCGGCGGTCAGGTAGTCGCGCAGGACGCGGGTGGCGAGGGCCTGCGGGGCGACTCCCTCGGACTCCGCCTGGACCAGCAGCGCGACCGAGAGTGCTTCGTCGAGGCTGACGTTCATGGCCATGCCTCCACGCTAACCCCGTCGGCCGCCCGTCAGGAGCGGGCGCGGCCGCAGACCGCGACGCCGACCACCATGAAGGCCGTCATCGCGACGAAGACCGCGGTGAAACCGGAGGTCGTGCCGGTGCCCAGCACGGTGAACAGCACGCCCGCGAGGCCGGTGCAGACGATGTTCCCCAGCGCGTCGCTGACCTGCAGCGACGCCGAGTTGGCCCCGGTCTCCTCGGGAGCGGACAGGGAGAACATCAGCACCCCGATGCTGGCGATCGCCAGCCCCATTCCGGCCCCGCCGAGCGCCCAGGCGGCCGCGACCAGCGGCGCCGGGGCGGACGGCTGCGACGCGAGGGCGACCAGCGCGACCGAGACCGCCGCGGCGGCCAGACCCGCCTGGACCAGCCGCAGCCGGTGGGGCTCCGCCCACGGCCGCCCCTGGAGCCAGGAGCCTCCCGCCCAGGAGACGCCGCCTCCCGCGAGCGAGAGCCCGGCGAAGGTGGGCGAGTAGCCGTGCTGGGTGACCAGCATCAGCGGGATGAACGCCTCGGCGGAGATGAACGCACCCGCGGCGACGCCGCGCAGCAGGATCACGGTCGGCAGTCCGCGCCGGGCGCGGAAGGTCCCGCGCGGCAGCAGCCGCAGCGCGGCCGGGACCAGCAGCGCGGCGCCCACGACCGCAGGCGGCAGCGACCACACGTCCAGCCGCTGCCCGGCGTACTGCAGCAACCCCGCCCCCACGGAGAGCGCGAGCGCCAGCCACAGCCGCCTACGGTCCAGCGGCTCCCCGACCGCGTCGCCGCCGCGCAGTCCGCGCAGCTGCGGCAGCATCAGCACCAGCGGCGCGACGATCAGGACCGGTATCGACAGGAACACCCAGCGCCACCCCACGTGCTGCGTCACCGTGCCGGCCACCAGCGGACCGATCACCGACGGCAGCACCCACGAGGCGGCGAAGGCCGCGAACACCTTGGGCCGCAGCCGCTCCGGGTAGCGCAGCCCGACGACCACGTACAGCGCGACGATCACCAACCCGGCCCCGAACCCCTGGGTCACCCGCCCGCCGACGAAGGTCCACATCGTCGTCGCCGTCCCGGCGAGCACCAGCCCCGCCCCGAACACCGCGATCCCGACCCCGAGCGGGACCATCGGCCCGCGCTTGTCGCACCACTCCCCCGAGACCACCATGGCCAGCAGGCTGGAGGTGAAGAACCCGGTGAACGCGAAGGCGTACAGCCCCACCCCGTGCAGCGCCTTGGCGGCGACCGGCATGGCCGTGTTGACCGCCATCGCCTCGAAGGCGATCAGCAGCACGCAGGCCACGATCCCGACGGTGAGCATGCGGAACGGGCGGTCGAGGATCCCGGCGGAGGACGCGTCGGTGTCGGTGGGACGGGTGAGGGTGGTCACTGACCGAGTGTAAGGGGTGGTGGCGAAGAACGCCCCTGTCTTTTGTTGCCCTTCATGACGGTCGCGTGGCCCCCGACGAAGCCTCGCCCGCAAGCGTTGACCGCCCCCGGGGGCACTCCCCTACGGTCTTTCTCAGCAGCAAGGAACAACGCGAGAACGACTGGCCCGTGTACCCGAGCGGTAAGGGAACCGCCTGCAAAGCGGTAGTCACCGGTTCGAATCCGGTCATGGGCTCTTGACCCCTCACGGGGGCGGCGGTGCAATCCCCCCATGGGGGATTGGATGACGCTGCTCATGCTGGGCGTCGGTTTCGGGCTGACCGGATGGTGGCTGGGGCGGAAGATCAGCGGGTACGAGGCCGCCCTGGGCTACCTGCCCTGGTTCCGCGACTACGGCAGCCCCGCGGCGCCCTGGGTCTCCCTGCTTCCCGCCGGCGGCATGGTCCTCTACCTGGCCGTCATCCTCGGCACCGGCCTCGCCACCGTCGACCCGATCGTCGGCTCGACCACGTTGTCCGCCAGCTATCTGCTGACCGGCGTCGTCAGCTACGTACGCCACCGGTCGACAGCGGACCGGTGACGCGCGCGGTGCCCGCGGCGTGGGCCTCGAAGTCGCCGGGATACGCCGCCATCGCGGCGATCAGCAGCCGCGCGGCGGCGTCCGCGTGCCGACAGCGGCCCCGGGCCTGGGACTGCGTCGCCCAGCGCACGACGGTGTCGAACGCCCCCGGCCGGCTCAGGTCCGCGAGCGCGTCGGCGATGCGGGGCAGATCCCCACTGCAGTCACAGGCCTGCGCGCGCAGCAGGCGCAGGGTCTCCGTGACGCCACAGGGCTTCGCGGGCGCGACGGTGGTCATCGGCGTGTCACTTCTTCCCGGCGCGGGGGACGACGACGGTCCCGCTCCTGGGGTTCAGCCGACGCAGCGGAGCCTCGCCGGGGCGCTTGGATGCCGCGTTCAGGATCATGGTCGTTCTCCCGTCGTGTTCGTCTTCCGCCTACGACAGTCACACTTCCCACCGGCGATGAGAGCCCGATAAACGTTCCGTCCCGATTGCGATGAGAGAGTGCGTTGCAGCCTCCAGGGGTGCAACTCGCCCTTTGCTGGCAGTCCCGCGTCCACGCGCCGAAGGCGCGCAGTTCCCCGCGCCCCTGCGGGGCTAGACCGCTGCGTCTTCCGGGCGGATGGGGAGACGGGTGACCGGCATGCCCGTCGCGGCGCGGACCGCGGAGGCGATGGCCGCCGGGGCCACCGCCGCGGACGCCGCGCCGACGGCCTTCGCGCCGAAGGGGGCCACCACGTCGCGGTCCTCGACGAGGGCCGCCACGCGGATGTCCGGGGCGTCCAGGGACGTGGGCAGGCGGTAGCCGACGAAGTTCGGGGCGAGCAGGCGGCCGTCGCCGACGGCCAGTTCCTCCATCAGGGCCAGGCCGAGCCCCTGCGTCACGCCCGCCTCCACCCGCGCCGCGATCTGCCGCGGGTTCAGCGCGCGGCCGACGTCCTGCGCCGCCGTGACCTCGACGACCCGGACCGTGCCCAGCTCGATGTCCACGTCCACGACCGCCCGCATCGCGCAGAACCCGATGCTGACGAAGGCGTCGCCCTGGCCCGTCTCCGGGTCCAGCGGCTCGGTCGGGTGCGGCCGGCACTGCGCCGTCGCCCAGAGGTCCTTGCCCTCCAGCGCTTCGAGCACCGGCATGCCGAGCACGCCGTCGTAGGAGGTGATCCGACCGTCCTTGATGCTCAGCAGCTCCGGCGACATCGCGAACCGCGCCGCCAGCGGCTGCAGCAGCTGCTGGCGGACCATCAGCGCCGCCCGCTCGACCGCGCCGCCGGCCACCCACGTCTGCCGGCCGCGGGCCGACGGGCCCGCCGCGGGTTGGTCGGTGTCGACCGGGGCGATGTAGACCTCGTCCACGCCCAGGATCTCCTGGACGATCTGCTTGGCCAGCGTGGCGAAGCCGGTGCCGGGGTCCACCGCCGCGCAGATCACCGACGCCTGGGAGCCGGTCACCCGCACCGACGCCGTGGCGACCTCGTCCGTGCCCTCGATGCCGAGCATGTGCACCATGCCGACCGCGTAGCCGATCCCGCGCCGGACCGCCGCGGGGTCGCCCGCGCCGCCGGGGCCCTCGGGCAGCAGCCACTCCGCGTCCGGCCGGTCGACCGGCAGCGGCGGCAGCGGCTCGTCCGCGACCGCGTCCAGCAGCTCGCGGACGGGGGCCGGGCAGGTGACGGCCTGTCCGGTCGGCAGCAGGTCGCCCGTCGCCATCACGTTGCGGCGGCGGATCTCCAGGGCGCTGAGGTCGAGCGCGGCGGCGAGCCGGTCCAGCTGCGACTCGTACGCGAAGCAGACCTGCAGCGCGCCCTCGCCGCGCATCCGCCCGGCGGGCGGGTTGTTGGTGCGCACCGCCCAGGCGTCGACGAAGACGTGCGGGACGACGTACGGTCCCGCGGCCATCGCCGCGGCGGCGGCCAGCACCTCGCTGGAGACGTCCGCGTAGGCGCCGCCGTCCAGCAGGATCTGCGCCTCGACCTTGACCAGGCGGCCCTCGGCGTCGGCGTGGTGGCGGTAGCGCAGCAGCGTGGGGTGCCGGTGGGCGTGGGTGAGGAAGGACTCCTCACGGGTCAGCGACATCTTGACCGGATGGCCGGTGCGGATCGCCAGCAGCGCGAGGGTGGCCTGGAAGCCGAGGTCGTCCCGGTCGGCGGTGGCGCCGGGGACGCCGGAGACGACGAGCCTGACCCGGTCGGGCTCGATGCCCAAGCAGGCGGCGGCACGGTCGCGGTCGCCGTGCGGGTCGGTGGAGGCGACGTGCAGTTCGACCCCGCCGTCCGGGCGGGGGACCGCGAGCCCGGCCTCGGCGCCGATCGGCGCCGGGTCCTGACGGCCCACCTGGTACATGCCCTCGACGACCACCTCGCCGACGACCTCGGGGTCGCCGAAGCGGATCGGCAGCTGGCGGAAGACGTTGCCGTCCGGGTGCAGCGGCGGGGCCTGGAAGGCCTGCTCGGGGTCGGTCAGCGGCGGCAGCGGCTCCCACTCGACCATGATCGCGGCGGCGGCCAGCCGTGCGGTGTCGGGGTGGTCGGCGGCCACGGCGGCGAAGGGCTCGCCGTGGTGGCGCACCACCCCGGCCGCCAGCACGGGCCGGTCGGCGACGACGGGACCGGTGGGCGAACCGCCGGGCGTGCCGTCGGGGCCGGCCGGAAGATCGTCCGCGGTGAGCACGGCGTAGACGCCCGGCACCGCCAGGGCCGGGCGGGTGTCGATGCTGACGATACGGGCGTGCGCGTAGGGCGAGCGGGCCAGCGCACCCCACAGGAGGCCCTCGGCCCACAGGTCGGCCGCGTAGGGGTAGACCCCCATCGCCTTCGCGGCGGCGTCCTCGCGCAGCGGGGAGGCGCCGATGCCCCCGCCGGTCGGGCCGTGCTCGGCGAGGCGCTGGACGGGCGCGGTCGCGGTGACCTCGCCCGCGGGCAGCGTCGCGGTGCTCGCCGTCGCCGGCGCGCCGAGCAGGATCCCGCCGAGCGCGGCGCCGGTGGCGCTGCCGGGCGCGCCCTCGCGCACCGTCGTCGCGCTGGTGAGCGTGTCCTCGCCGGACGACCCTGAGGGGGCGGAGGGGGTGGTCACGAACCGTTCTCCTGGCCGTGCTGGTGGGGCAGGACATACACGCCGGTCGTGGGATCGAGCGACGTCGCGGGATCGGCGTAGCCGGGGACGGGTCCGCCGTAGTGATAGCCCTCCGCCTCGGCGGCAGGGCCGCCGGCCGGCTGAGCCTCGCCGTGCAGCGCGTCGATCCGGAACGAGCCTGTGGTCTCCGTGCCACCGAAGTCCGCGCCGCCGAAGGCCGTCGCGTCGGCGGCGGGCTGGAAGCCCGCGGCGTGCTCGTTCCGCAGCGCGTCGACCCGGAACGAGCCCGTGGCGTCCGCCCCGAGCGACTCCAGGGACGCGGCGGCCGCCGTGACGTCCGCGCCGGCGCGCAGCCGGGCGGCGACTGACTGCGCGCGCAGTCCCGCGCCGAGCGCGGCGCCGAGGCGGAGCTCGCCGCTCCGTTCGGCCGCGGACTCCTGCGGGGGCGCCTGCTGCTCCGTCGGCGGGGAGTCGACCAGCAGCGAGCCGACGGCCTCGGCCGTCTCCGTGAACTGGATCGATCCCGCCGCGCTGCGCGAGCCGGGGCCGTCGGCCTGGCCGGGGAACCGCCCGCCGAACGGGCCGCCGGGATAGGGGCCCTGGCCGTAGCCGGAACCGTCGTGGCCGCCGTACCCCTGGTCCCCGTAGCCCTGGTCGCCGTAGCCGGTGTCCTGGGGCGTGCCGTAGCCGTAGCCGCCGTGCTGCGGGGGCACGTCGACGTAGACCGGCAGTTCGTCCTCCCCGTCGTCGTCCAGCGGGTCGAAGCCCGACTCGTCCAGCACCGGGATGGGCAGCGGGACCAGTTCCTCCACCGGGGAGGTCGCCTCGATCAGCCCGTCGACGGGACCCTCGCCGAAGTAGCCCGCTCCGGCCGGCGAGGAGTCCGCGCTGTCGCCGTCCTCCTCCGCCGCCTCGGTGCGCGCCTCCGCGACCGCCTGGACCGCGGCCAGCGCGCCCTGGTAGCCGGTGCAGCGGCAGAGGTTGCCGCAGAGCGCCTGGCGGGCCTCGAGCTCGCTGGGGTGGTGGTTGCGCTCCAGCAGGTCGTGCACGGCCATGGCGAGGCCCGGCGCGCAGTAGCCGCACTGCACCGCGCCGCTGTCGGCCAGCGCCTGCTGCACGTCGGAGGGCACGCCCTCCTCGGCCAGGCCCTCGACCGTGCGGATCTCGACCCCGGCCGCGAGCGCCGCCGGCACCAGGCAGGCGGACGTCAGCTGGCCGTCGACCTGCACCGAGCACGCGCCGCACTCGCCCTGTTCGCAGCCGCCCTTGGCGCCCGCGAGGCCGAGCCGTTCCCGCAGCACGTAGAGCAGGCTCTCGCCGATCCACGCGTCGTTGACCGGGCGCTCCAGGCCGTTGACCCGGAGCGTGTAGGAGGCGCGCGGCGAGTCCTCCGCGCCGAACCCCAGCGAGGCGGTCAGATAATCCGTCACTTCAGCGCCCTCCCGAGTGCGCGGCGGGCCAGTACGGAGACGGTACGCCTGAGCCGTTGGGCGGCGGCCGCCGGGTTCTGCAGTGCCCCGGCTCCCTGGGCGCCGGACTCCTCCGCGGCGTCGGGGACGCAGGCGGAGGCGACGTACTCGCCGAAGGCCTGCGCCACCGCCGGGTCCACGGTCCGTTCGCCGTCCCAGTCGATGCAGCCGGCCACCCACTGCTCGGCCTCCAGCGGGCGCAGCGGGACCGGCGCGACGGCGCCCACGGCGCAGCGCACGGCGCGCCGCGCCGGATCGAGCACCAGGGCGACCGAGGCCACGGCGCGGGCGGGGCCGGTCCGGCCGCCGGACTTGAGGAAGACCTGGGGGGCGTGCAGCAGCGGAACTCGGACAAAAGCCAGCAACTCGCCCGCACGCAGGGGGTCCAAACCGGTCAGAAGGTGACTGACCGCCACTTCTCGCCCACCTTCGGGCCCGATCAGGGTGACCGTCGCCTCGAGAGCGGACAGCACCGGCAGCGTGTCCCCGGCCGGATGCGCGCTGACGATGTTGCCGCCCAGCGTGCCGACGTTGCGCACCTGCGGCGGGCCGACGGTGCCCGCGGCCTCGGCGAGCGCCGGGATCAGCGCGGCGAAGTCGGGGCGGGCCATGCGCGCGTGGGTCAGGCCGGCGCCGAGCAGCGCCGCGCCGTCCTGGTACTGCCAGCCCCTGAGCTCGGTGACGCGCCCCAGCCCGAGCAGCGCCATGGGGCGCAGCAGCCCGGCGTTGACCGCGCCCATCAGGTCGGTCCCGCCCGCGACCGGCACCGCGCCCGGCGACGCCGCCAATGCGCTGACGGCCTCGTCCAGCGAGGCCGGGAGCATGATCGTCTGGTTCACTCGTGTCCCACCGTGCTCGGGCCGCTCACGCCGCCACCCTCCTGGCCGTACGGTACGTGGAAACGCACCTGCTGCGCACCCTCCTGTGGTGGCGTGGAAGCACCACTGTGGCACACCGGGGCAAGCGGGGAAGCGGGCACTACCCCCAGGGGCGCGGGGAACCGGGCCCCAACGGGCGGAGCCGAGCGCACGCGCCGGTTCCCGCGTGCCCGTCCGTCGCGGTCGCGCGCGGACCGGGGCTACAGCGGGCGGCCGAGCACGCCCGGACGGCGCTGCCAGGGGCGGGGCCCCTCGGGTCGCCGGTACTCCACGCCGAGCGCGTCGAGCCTCGCGTAGTGCGTCTCCATCCGGGCGGCGAAGCCGTCCCAGTCGCGGGCCTCGGGATCGCGCGGCAGCTCGGACCAGGCGACCTCGGCGAAGGCGGCGAGGCGCGGGAACGCGTGGTAGTCGACCTCGCGGACGTCGTCCATGAACTCGGTCCACAGATTCGCCTGAGTGCCGATCACGTGCCGGGCCGCCTCACCGTCCTGACGGAGCTCCGGCGGCACCGGCTCGTAGCGGTAGACGTCCTCCAGGGTGCGCACGTAGCCCACCGGAATCGGTTCGTCGGCGTCAGCCGACTGGCGGTGGTCCAGATAGACGTACTGCTCGGGACACATCACCACGTCATGTCCCGCCCGCGCGGCGGCGATCCCGCCCTCGTAGCCGCGCCACGAGGAGACGGCGGCCCCGGGGGCCAAGCCCAACTTGGTGACCTCTCCTCCGGGCGCTCCTGACCCGCCGTCGACGCTCCCTTCGGCTCGGCCACCGCCTTCGAGGATCTCGTCCCAGCCGATCAGCCGACGCCCGCGGTCGGCCAGCCAGCGGTCGAAGTGACGGATGAACCAGCTCTGCAGCTCGTCCTCGCCGGCCAGCCCCTCCTGCTTGATCCTGGCCTGCGCGGCGGCACTGGCGCGCCACTGCTCCTTGGGGCACTCGTCGCCGCCGAGGTGCACGAAGTCGGACGGGAAGATCTCCAGGATCTCGGTGAGGACGTTCTCGTAGAAGCGCAGCGTGGCGTCCTCGACGTTGAGCACGTTCGGGTTGACGCCCCAGTCCGTCCAGGTGCGCAGGGCCGCGGTGTCGACGACGTCGTGGTTGCCGAGCTCGGGATAGGAGGCGATCGCGGCCTGCGAGTGGCCGGGGATGTCGATCTCGGGGACCACGGTGATGTGCCGGGCGGCGGCGTAGGCCACGATCTCGCGCAGGTCGTCCTGGGTGTAGTAGCCGCCGTGCGGGCGGTCGTCGCGGCGGTTGCCGTCGCGGAAGCCGACCATCGAGCGGTCGCGGGAGGCGCCGACCTCGGTCAGCCGGGGGTAGCGCGCGATCTCGACCCGCCAGCCCTGGTCGTCGGTCAGGTGCAGGTGCAGCACGTTGAGCTTGTGGGCGGCCAGCAGGTCGAGGTAACGCAGCACGTCCGCCTTGGGCAGGAAGTGCCGGGCGACGTCCAGCAGTACACCCCGCCAGCCGAACCGTGGCGCGTCCTGCACGGTGAGGTGCGGCAGCGACCAGCCGTCGGGGCCGGGCCGGACCTGCGCCCGCCGGAATGCGTCCGGGCCCAGCAGCTGCCGCAGGGTCTGCGCGGCCCAGAACACCCCGGCGGCGCTGCCGCCCACGAGCCCGATGCCGTCCGCGTCCACGACCAGCCGGTAGCCCTCCGCGCCCAGGGCCGGGTCCAGGGCCAGCCGGACGCCGCCACCGCCCGGGGGCAAGGCCAGCCCGACGGCCGCGCCGAGCTCGGCGCGGAGCCAGACGGCGACGCCCTCCGTGCCCGGCGCGGCGTCCAGCGGGGTGGTCTCGGTGAGCGCGAACCGGCCCGGCGCGGCGGGATCGGCGAAGGACTGCGGCGCGGGAATCAGCATGGCCTCATCCTGCCGCGCCGCCGCCGTCCGAACCACCGGCGAAAGGCCCTTTTCGTCAGGGACCTTTACTGCTTGTCGCCGCCCTTGTCCTTGCCCTTGTCGCCACCGGGACCCATGCCCTCCCAGATCTCCTTGCAGAGGGGACAGACGGGGTACTTCTTCGGGTCGCGGCTCGGCACCCAGACCTTGCCGCAGAGCGCGACCACAGGCGTGCCGGAGAGCGCGCTCTCCATGATCTTGTTCTTGTCCGCGTAGTGGGCGAAGCGCTCGTGGTCGCCGTCGCCGTGGGAGGTCTGCGGGACCTCCTCGATCAACGTGCCGGTGCCGGTTCCGGTGACGCGCTCGGGCTCAAGGGTGCTCATGCCGGGCAAGTCTAGTTCCGACCGCGCCGAACGAGTCGGCGCGGGGCCGCCGAGTCAGTTGAGGCTCGGATCGTCCGGGTACGTCGCCACGAGCGCCAGCTCGCCGCGCTGGCGGCGCAGCACCGCGCGCCACAGGCGCTCGGGGTCGGGTGCGGAGACGTCGCCGGGCTCGGAGTCCACGACGTACCAGGCGCCCTCCAGCAGCTCGTCCTCCAGCTGGCCGGGGGCCCAGCCCGCGTAGCCGGCGAAGACGCGCAGCCCGCCGAGCTCCGCCGCGAGCAGCTCCGGCGGGGCCTCCAGGTCCACCAGGCCGATCGCCCCGTGCACCCGGCGCCAGCCGAGCACCTCCTCCTCGCCGGGATGCTCCCCCGGCACCACGGCCAGCGCCAACGCCGAGTCGAGCCCCACCGGACCGCCCTGGAAGACCACGGCCGGGTCCCCCGCCAGATCGGCCCAGGACTCCAGCACCGCGCCCACCTCGACCGGCGTCGGGCGGTTCAGCACGACGCCGAGGCTGCCCTCCACGTCGTGGTCGAGCAGCAGCACGACCGCGCGGTCGAAGTTCGGATCGGTCAGTGCGGGCGTGGCCACCAGCAGGCGGCCCGTGAGCGAGACGGGCTCCGTCATGCCAGACATGATCCCGCAACCGGCCCGTGCGCGCGCCAGAACGCGCAGCGGGTCCCGGACCTGCTCTTGCGCCGGGGACAGCCGGAATGAGAGCTTCCCCACAGCCGCCCAGGGCCCATACGCGCTCCCGCCAGGGGCGCAGCGTTTTTGCGGCCGTAAGGAACCACGGTTCGGGCCACTACCATCTCTCAGGGTGCGCACACCCTTGCACACCCGCTCGACCGTCCCACCTCCGCCACCCCGACCACCCCAGGATCGCGAGAACATGACCGACGATGTCCTGATCGTCCACGGCGGCACGCCGCTCGAGGGCGAGATCCGTGTCCGCGGCGCGAAGAATCTCGTGCCGAAGGCCATGGTGGCCGCACTCCTGGGCCACGAGCCCAGCCGGCTCCGCAACGTGCCGGACATCCGCGACGTGAAGGTCGTGCGCGGCCTGCTGCAGCTGCACGGCGTCACCGTCCGCGCCGGCGACGAGGAGGGCGAGCTCGTCCTCGACCCGACCTACGTCGAGAGCGCGAACGTCGCCGACATCGACGCGCACGCGGGCTCCTCGCGCATCCCGATCCTCTTCTGCGGCCCGCTGCTGCACCGGCTGGGCCACGCGTTCATCCCCGGCCTCGGCGGCTGCGACATCGGCGGACGCCCGGTCGACTTCCACTTCGACGTGCTGCGGCAGTTCGGCGCGGTCATCGAGAAGCACCCGCAGGGCACGGTGCTGACCGCGCCGCAGCGGCTGCGCGGCTGCAAGATCGAGCTCCCGTACCCCTCGGTCGGGGCGACGGAGCAGGTGCTGCTGACGGCGGTGCTGGCCGAGGGCGTCACCGAGCTGGCGAACGCGGCCATCGAGCCGGAGATCGTGGACCTCATCTGCGTGCTGCAGAAGATGGGCGCGATCATCTCGATGGGCACCGACCGCACCATCCTGATCACGGGTGTCGACCGCCTCGGCGGCTACAACCACCGCGCCCTGCCGGACCGCCTGGAGGCGGCCTCCTGGGCGTGCGCGGCGCTGGCCACCCAGGGCGACATCTACGTCCGCGGCGCGCGCCAGCTGGAGATGATGACCTTCCTGAACACCTTCAGGAAGGTCGGCGGCGCCTTCTCGGTGGACGACGAGGGCATCCGCTTCTGGCACCCTGGCGGCGAGCTCAAGGCCATCGCGCTGGAGACGGACGTCCACCCCGGCTTCCAGACCGACTGGCAGCAGCCGCTGGTCGTGGCGCTGACGCAGGCCTCCGGCCTGTCCATCGTCCACGAGACGGTGTACGAGTCGCGGCTCGGCTTCACCTCCGCGCTCAACCTGATGGGCGCGCACATCCAGCTCTACCGCGAGTGCCTGGGCGCCACCCCGTGCCGCTTCGGCCGTCGCAACTTCCTGCACTCGGCCGTCGTCTCCGGCCCGTCCAAGCTGCAGGGCGCCGAACTGGTCATCCCCGACCTCCGCGGCGGCTTCTCGTACCTGATCGCGGCGCTGGCGGCGCAGGGGACCTCGCAGGTCCACGGCATCGCGCTGATCAACCGCGGCTACGAGAACTTCATGGACAAGCTGAGGGCCCTCGGCGCGCAGATCGAGCTGCCGAGCGAGCCGAAGTAGCGTTCGCGGGCTCAACGCAGCGAGCCGGTCACCCCGCTGACGCGGGGTGACCGGCTCGCTGCGTCAGACGCCGAGGGCTCACTTGCCCTTGGCGGCCTCCTTGAGCTTGGAGCCCGCGGAAACCTTGACGCTGAAGCCGGCCGGGATGTTGATCGGGTCGCCGGTCTGCGGGTTCCGGGCGGTACGAGCGGCACGGTGGGTCCGCTCGAAGGTCAGGAAGCCGGGGATGGTGACCTTCTCGTCGCCCTTGGCGACGACGTCGCCGACGACCTCGGCGAAAGCCGCGAGGACGGCGTCCGCGTCCTTGCGGGTCACCTCGGCGCGCTCGGAGAGCGCGGCCACCAGCTCACTGCGGTTCATGTGTACTCCATTGTGGTCTGTCGCGTTGCGATCCTCGGCTGCCCCGGAGGACCGCCGCCTCGGCTGCCGGGCCGACCCACCGTTCAGCGTGGCTGTGGTGGCGTCCCGACAGGCGATGGGGTGTGCCTGAGCACGAATCCTGCCCCCACTGCCGCCGGTAAAGCGAATCCGGCACCCGCGAGAGTCACACGAACGGTGCCAAGCGGCTCCGCCCGGACTCTCGCCGGTCACTTTAGGCCGACGTTTCCGCATCTGTCGGAAACGACGCGCCGAGTCCACCGTATCGGTTGCGCTCCGTAGTCCCCAAACAGGAGCCGTCCGGGGGCGCGGGGAACGGCGCGGGGCACCACCCTGTGCGGATGGCCCCGCGCGTCCGGCCTCCGCCTGCGTGGGTGGCTTGTCGCGCACGCAGGCGATCAAGCAGAGCCCCGCGCCCCCGGAGGTGCGACTAGCCGATGGTGGGAATGCTGCCGGTCTCGGACAGCTGGGCCTGGGCGGTGCCGTCGGCGACCGCCGCCTCGCGGACGGCCGCGGCGACCGTCTTGGCCACGTCGGCGTGGAAGACGCTGGGGATGATGTAGTTCGCGTTGCGCTCCTCCGCGCTCACCGTCGCGGCCAGCGCCCGCGCCGCGGCCAGCATCATCTCCGTGTTCACCGTGCGGCTCTGAGCGTCCAGCAGGCCGCGGAAGACGCCGGGGAAGACCAGCACGTTGTTGATCTGGTTCGGGAAGTCGCTGCGGCCCGTGGCGACCACCGCCGCGGTCTGACGGGCCACGGCCGGGTCGATCTCCGGGTCCGGGTTGGCCAGGGCGAAGACGATCGCGTCGTCCGCCATCGCGGCGATGTCGTCGCCGTCCAGGACGTTCGGGGCCGAGACGCCGATGAAGACGTCCGCGCCGTGCACGGCCTCCTTCAGCGAGCCCGTGCGGCCGCTGCGGTTGGTGTTCTCCGCGATCCAGCGCAGCGAGTCGTTGAGGTCGTCGCGGCCCAGGTGGACCACGCCCTTCACGTCCGCCACCGTCGCGTGCGCGACGCCCGCCGCCATCAGCAGCTTCAGGATCGCCGTGCCGGCCGCGCCCGCGCCCGACATGACCACCCGTACGTCGCCGATCTCCTTGCCGACCACCTGCAGCGCGTTCGTCAGCGCGGCGAGCACCACGATCGCGGTGCCGTGCTGGTCGTCGTGGAAGACCGGGATGTCCAGGGCCTCGCGCAGGCGGGCCTCGATCTCGAAGCAGCGCGGGGCGGAGATGTCCTCCAGGTTGATGCCGGCGAAGCCGGGGGCGATCGCCTTGACGATGGCCACGATCTCGTCGCTGTCCTGGGTGTCCAGGCAGATCGGCCACGCGTCGATGCCGGCGAAGCGCTTGAACAGGGCCGCCTTGCCCTCCATGACCGGCAGCGCGGCCTTCGGGCCGATGTTGCCCAGGCCCAGCACCGCGGAGCCGTCGGTGACCACGGCGACGCTGTTGCGCTTGATGGTGAGCCGGCGGGCGTCCTCGGGGTTCTCCGCGATGGCCATGCAGACGCGGGCGACGCCCGGCGTGTAGATCATCGAGAGGTCGTCACGGTTGCGGATCGGGAGCTTGCTCGACATCTCGATCTTGCCACCGAGGTGCATCAGGAAGGTGCGGTCGGAGACCTTGCCGATGGAGATGCCCTCGATGGTCCGCAGCTTCTCGACGATCTCGTCGGCGTGGGCGACCGAGACCGCGGCGATGGTGACGTCGATGCGCAGCGACTCCAGACCGGAGGCGGTCACGTCCAGGCCGGTGACGGTCCCGCCGGAGGACTCCACGGAGGTGGTGATCTGGCTCACCGCGTTGCCGCGGGCCGGGACCTCCAGTCGCACCGTGATCGAGTTGGAGACACTGGGAACCGCCGCCATCGACGTTGCCTTCTTCCTGTACCCGCTGCTTCGACTGCCGCTGTGGTGAGTCGTCACGATCGTCCCACCTACTCGTCGGTAGGCGGAAATATTGTTCCGCAGCGCGGACAGCGGGTGAGACGGGGCGGGATGTTTCCCAGGCGTTCTCCCGCGAGGGGAATGCGTTTCCGAAGAGCTTTGTTACTCTGGCTGTACGACACCGGCTCGATCCAAGCCCCCGGGCCCAACCTTAGTCGCCTAGAGCGACCACTTGCCGCGAGGCGAGCATGGCGGGTCGGTGTCGTACCAGACGGAGAATCAGCGCGGGCCCCCTACCGATCAGGTAGGGGGCCCGCGTCGTGCTGACCCCGCCTCAGCCGCCTCTCGACCGCGCGTCCGTCACAGCCCGGCCGCCCGTCAACCGTGCAGCAGCGCGGGCACGCCGGCCGCGTCCGGCAGGTCCAGCGGACCGCTCAGCACGGTCAGCCGCTGGGTCGCGCGGGTCAGCGCGACGTACAGGACGCGCAGGCCCGCGTCCGACTCCCCGGCGATGCCCGAGGGGTCGGCGACGACCGTCGCGTCGTACTCCAGGCCCTTCGCCTCCAGGCTGCCCAGGGCGACGGCACGGTCGCCCAGGCCCTTGATCCAGCCGCGCGCCTCCTCGCGGCGGTCCATCGGCACCACGATGCCGACGGTGCCCTCGACCTCCTCCAGCAGCCGGCGCACCTCGGCGCGGGCCGCCTCGCCCAGCGCCTCCTCGCGCGCGACCGCGGCGAAGCGCGGCGCGACGCCGGTCGAGCGGACCGCGACCGGCGGCTCGGTGCCCGGCGCGGCCTGGGCCAGGATCCGCGAGGCGACGTCGGCGATCTCCGCAGGATTGCGGTAGTTCGTCGTCAACGTGAAACGGCGCCGCGGCTTTCCCGACAGCGTCTCGTCCATCGCCGCCTGCGCCTCGGCCGGGTCGATCCAGCTGCTCTGCGCCGGGTCCCCGACGATCGTCCAGGTCGCGTTGCGGGCCCGGCGGCCGACCATGCGCCATTGCATCGGGGTGAGGTCCTGTGCCTCGTCCACGATGATGTGCGCGTAGTCGCGGCGCTCGGCGGCGGCCGCGGCCGAGCGCGCCTCCTGCTCCCTGCGCTGGCGGTCGCCGTACACGCTGACCTCGTCCAGGCCGGTGAGCAGGTCCATCGGGTCGACCTCGCGCGCCCGCGGCCGGTACGGCTCGCCCAGCAGCAGCTGCAGCTCGTCCAGCAGTGCCACGTCGTGGGCGCTGACACCGCCGCGCTCCTGCCGGTCCAGATGGCGCCAGGAGTCCGAGAGCAGCCGCAGCTCCTGCCGGCTGAGGACGCCGCGCGCCTGGCCCGCCAGCCGACGGGAGTCGGCCAGCGTGGTCAGGACCCGGCGCGGGGTGAGCGCCGGCCACCAGGCCTCCAGGAAGTCGAGGAACGCGTCCTCGTCGCCGACGTACTCGTCGAAGCTCTCCCGCTGGCGCTGCTGCTCCTCGCGCTCGTAGCGGTCCACCGGCTTGGCCCGGCCGCGCTGGAGCTGTGCCCACAGCGCGTCCAGCAGCAGCCGCCTGGCCCGCGGACGCAGCAGGTTGACGGGGGTCGTGCCGCCCAGCACGCTGCGGCGCAGCTGCCGCAGCGTCTCCGCGTCCAGCCGCAGCACCTCGCCCATCGCGACGATCCGCAGCTCGGCGGGGGTGTCCTTGCTGTCGAGCGCGGCGCGGGCGGCGCGGCGCAGCAGCGGCAGCATCCGCGAGGAGCCCTTGACCCTGGCCGCCTCGGGGCTGTCGTAGCGGTCGGCCTCCTCGCCCTCGATCAGGCTGCCGATGGCGCGGATCGCGACCTGCCCCTCCTCGCCCAGGGCCGGGAGCACGCCCTCGGTGTAGGAGACGAGCAGCGGGGTCGGGCTGACCACGAGGATGCCGCCCGCGTAGCGGCGGCGGTCGTGGTAGAGCAGGTAGGCGGCCCGGTGCAGCGCGACGGCGGTCTTGCCGGTGCCGGGGCCGCCGGTGACCAGGGTGGCCCCGGCCGCCTGCGCCCGGATCACCTCGTCCTGCTCCTGCTGGATGGAGGAGACGATGTCCCGCATCGCGTGGCCGCGCGCCCGGCCCAGCGTGGCCATCAGCGCGCCGTCGCCGACCACGGCGACCGGCTGCCCGTCCAGGCGCGGCTCCAGGTCCGGGCGGAGCAGGTCGTCCTCGACGCCCAGCACCCTGCGGCCGCGCGAGCGGATCACCCGGCGGCGCAGCACGCGTCCGGGCTGGCGCGGGGTGGCCCGGTAGAACGGCGCGGCGGCGGGCGCGCGCCAGTCGATCACCAGCGGCCCGTACTCGGCGTCGAGCACGCCGAGCCGCCCGATGTGCAGGGTCTCGGCGATGTCCGGGTCGGCCGGGTCGAGCGGCGTCTGCGAGGGGAAGCCGTCCTCCTCGGGACGGTCCGGCTGCTGCAGGTCGATCCGGCCGAAGAGGAAGTCCTCGAACTGGTTGGTGAGCCGCTGGAGGTGCCGTCCGGCCTGGTAGCTCTGCGCGTCGCGCTCGGCCAGCGCGCCGGGGGTGCCGGCCTGGGACTTGCGGTTGGCGTCGTCGAGCAGGAACTCCGCCTCGGCGAGCTTCTCGCCGAGGCGGTGGTACACCTGGTCGAGATGGGCCTGCTCGACCGCGACCTCACGGTCGAAGACGGTGGTCCCTTCCACAGCTCTGCGGTCTGCGCCGGTGTGATCGGCGGTCTGGTGGGTGGGCGAGGCCAAGAGATCCCCTGAGGTCCAACGTGGGCTGCTGCGCGTCCCCTGCAAAAGGGAACTGTTGATCCTACGCCCTCGGGCCGCCCAGGTGGAGGCGCACCGTCCGGGACGCCGCGCTCGGGGCCAGGAAGGCCAGCAGGGCCGTGGCCTCGGCCTCGACCTCCTCCTTGACGGCGGCGGGCCGGTCCCCGAACAGCTCGACCGTCAGCTCGGCGGGTGCGCCCTTCCGCTTCGGCTTGGCGTACGCCCACGCTCCGGCGAGCCTTCCGTCGACCAGCAGACCGGGACGGTAGCCGTTGCCGTTCGAGAAGAGCCCGATCCGGTCCGCCTCGTCCATGACCCGGCTCCGCCGGGCGTGCCCGATGAGCACGTTGTCGTAGTCCGGGAGGAAGCGCACCGGCGCGGGCGTCTCCGGATCGGGGCGCGGCGCGTCCGGCAGGTCGAAGAGCTCGCGGCCGGTCCCGGCGTCGGCGAACACCACCAGCTGGGGCCTCAGCTTCTCGAAGACCTCGCCGAGCCGGGTCACCCCGCACCAGTGCTGGGCGTCCTGGACGCTCGCCGGCCCGAACGCGGCGAGGTAGCGCAGCATGACCGCAGCGACGTCGGGCTCGCGCTGCGGCCGGCCCAGCCAGCTCTCGACGGTGGTGAGCGTGGCCGCCCCGCTCCGCCCCCACTCGCCGCGCGGCGTCACCTGGACCAGGGCGAACTTGTACCGCACGGCGGTGCCGAGCGCGGCGGGCTCGTACCCGGGAAAGCGCTCGGCGAGCGCCTGCCCGAGCCTGCCGGTGGCCAGCGGCCCGGCGTCGAGCAGCTCCCTCGCGACGGCCCACAGCGCGTCCGGCTCGACGCCGGCCAGCTGCGACCGGAAGACGCTGCGCTCGCCGTAGGGGGTGGCCTGGTGCACGGGCTGGGTGAAGGCCCGCAGGGTGAGCGCGTCCTCGACATCGTGCAGGTGCACGGTCCCGCGCAGGGTCGACATCCGCACGGTCTCGCGATTCGCCAGCAGCAGGGACGCCTCGGCGGGATCGAAATCGGCGATCCGCGACCAGAACGCGGTATAGGGGTTCCCTGGAATCTGCGACTGCATTCCGACCAGATGCCGCACCGTCTCCAGCGGCGAACGGTCCCCCCGCGCGAGCAGCGACTGACGCGCCATCAAGGCGCGATTCAGCGCCCGATCGTCCAGTGATCCCAAGACCATGATTTCAGCCTACGGTTCCCCGCCGGGGGCGCGGGGAACCGCGCGAGAAATCCACCCTGTGCGGATGGCCCTGTTCGGTGAGGACCAGCTGCTCGTCAGTGGCTTGTCGCGCAGTTCCCCGCGCCCCTGAGGTTGCCACCGGACGTCGTGCCCTATCGCCCCGCCGGAGGCGTACTTGCAAGATCCACCCGTCGCCATGTTGGGTGTGTGCATGACCGGAGACCCCGTCCTGTACCTGCTCGGCACCGGAGCACAACCCGTGCTCAACATCGCCGTCGCAGTCGAGCGCGCCCAGGTCGACGGATGGCAGGTGTGCCTCGGGCTCACCCCCACCGCCGCACGTTGGCTGCACCCCTATCTGCCCGGCCTGGAGGCGCTCACCGGCAGTCCCGTGCGCTCGCACTACAAGCTGCCCGGTCAGGACGACGTCTGGCCGACCGCCGACGTCGTCCTGCTCGCGCCGGCCACGTTCAACACGGTGAACCGCCTCGCCCTCGGCCTGACCGACTCCTTCGTCGTCGGCTACGCCGCTGAGGCGCTCGGCGGGGGCATACCCACCGTCGTGGTGCCCTGCGTCAACGCCGCGCTCGCCGCGCACCCGCAGTTCGCCCGGTCCGTCGAGACGCTGCAGGCGGCCGGCGGTCGCCTGCTGCTGCCGGAGACGGCGACCGCGCCCGGTCAGGACGAGACCCCCGGCTTCGACTGGGCCCTCGGGCTCGCCGAGGCGCGCGCCGCCCACAACGCAACGAGCCGCCCGGTGTGACCGGACGGCTCGTGCTACATGGGATTCTCTCGGTGGAGGTGGCGGGAATCGAACCCGCGTCCTGTGGTGCGGAACCAGGGCTTCTCCGAGCGCAGTCTGCTGTGCTTTTCTCGGCCCCGGCAGTCACGCAGACAAGCTGCCGACGGGCTCAGTCACTGTTTGATTTCCCGTACGTCCCCGTGACCGGGGCGGACGGTGGAGTTCCCTAGATTATGCCAGGGTCCGGGACGGGAACGCGCCCGGTCTGACACCTTCAAGGCCTCGCTCAGGCGGCGAGGGTGAAGGAATCGCGCTTGTTGTTGGCGATTATAGTTTGCGACACGTGGTTAACGAGATCATTGCCGCGTTTCTCGGCTCGCTTCTCCTGCCTCGACATCCCCAGTCGAAACCGATCACCCCCATGCAGGGTGCTATTCAGTTTTCAAGGCGCCGGATTTCTCCGCCGCCGGCCCTCGCGGTCTGGGGGACCGTCCGGAACGCTGTCCATGCTACGGCTCACCCCGTGGCAAGGTCCAGTTCATTAAGTGCGCCGCTCAGCCCTGCCGCCGGCGGGCCGCCGACAGTGCGCGGTCGGTCTCGCGGCGGTCCTGCTTCTCGCGCAACGTCTGCCGCTTGTCGTGCAGCTTCTTGCCCTGGGCCAGGGCGATGTTGATCTTGGCCCGGCCGTCCTTGAAGTAGAGGGAGAGCGGGACCAGCGTGTAGCCCGTCTCCTTCAGCTTCTGGTCGAGCTTGGCGATCTCCCACTTGTGCAGCAGCAGCTTGCGCTTGCGCCGCGCGGCGTGGTTGGTCCAGGTGCCCTGGGCGTACTCCATGATGTGCACGTTGTGGAGCCAGGCCTCCCCCTGCTCCACGTCGGCGAAGCCGTCGATCAGGGACGCACGCCCCTGTCGCAGCGACTTCACCTCGGTGCCGGTGAGCACCATGCCGCACTCGTACTCGTCGATGATGTTGTAGTCGTGCCGCGCCTTCTTGTTGGAGGCGATGAGCTTGTTGCGCGGGTCGTCTTTCTTCTTCGCCATAGTGCGGGCCATTCTCGCACCTCGGACGCCTCGCGGGCACGGGCGTTTCCCGACGGGTCCGGCGAACCGGCGAACGCTACTGCCCGTTCCCGCCGGAGAGGTCGTCCAGCACCGTCAGCGCCGTGTCCTCCGCCGCCTGCGGGTTCGCCCCCGGCGGCACCAGCACGTCCGGCTGGACTCCCTGGCCGTCGGGCGAGCCGCCGGACGGCGTCAGGTAGTTGCCGACGGTGTGCTCCTGGACCATGCCGTCGGAGAGGGTCTGCGGCTGCTGCACCGCGCCCTTGCCGAAGGTGGGGCGGCCGACGACGACCGCGCGCCCACGGTCGCGCAGCGCACCGGTGACGAGTTCGGCCGCGCTCATCGTGCCGCCGTCGACCAGCACCACCAACGGCGTGGCGGTGTCGCCGCCGCGCGCCGCCGTGAGCACCTGGCGGGGTCCGCCGCCCTCGGGCTGGTAGAGCGCGACCTTGCCGCCGTCGAGGAAGGCGGAGGCCGTCGCGACCGCCTCGCTGACCAGGCCGCCGGAGTTGCCGCGCAGGTCCAGCAGGATGCCGCGGCCGTCCTTGGCCGGATGCAACTGCGCCTGGTGCACGGCGGCCTGCACCTGCTCCGAGACGCCGGCGGTGAAGGCGTCCATGCTGATCCGGGTGACCCCGTTCTCCGGGTGGTCGACCCGTACGTCGTCCTCGTCGAGCACGGCGCGCCGCAGCGCCACCAGCCGGACCTCCGACCCGCGCTGGAGCAGCAGGGCCACCGGCGAGCCCACCCGGCCCGCGGCGCCGCCGCGCAGCAGGGCGACGACCTCGGTGACCGGCATCCCGGTGACCGGTACCCCGCCGACCTCCAGCAGCCGGTCCCCCGCGCGCACGTCCGCCAGCCCGGCCGGTCCCTTGGGAAGGGCGCGGCTGACCCGCACCTGGCCCTGCGGCGAACCGACGACCCAGAGGCCCACGCCGACGTAGTGGCCGTCGAGCTCCTCGGAGTAGGCGGCGAACTCCTCAGGGGTGTAGTCGGCCGCCCAGCGGTCGCCGACCGCGGCGGAGCCGCCTCCCGCGCCCAGGACGTCGGCGCTGGACCCACTTCCGGTGCGCGACGCGGCGGTCGGCTCGGGATGGCCTTCGCTGCCCCACGCGCCCGTCGCGACGCCCACGCCGCAGACCGCGGTGAACACCAGCCCCAGCGTGAGCTGGAGGCGGAGTGCGCGTCGTGTGGGTGACATGGTCGAAGAGTCTAGAGGCGAACGAGCCGTATGAGGGCGCACACCCGACGAAAAGCCCCGGACGCAGTACGCGATCCGGGGCTTGTTCGCATGAACTGACGAGCAGTTCGTCAGACGCGGAGGTACTTCCGCAGCGTGAGGAAGGCCGCCAGGGCGGACATCACCACACCGATGACCAGCAGCAGCGGCATGATCTGGAAGACCGGGCCCCAGCCTATGAAGTTGATCAGGGTGATCTGCTTCTTCAGGAACTGATCGATCATCACGTACTTGCCGACGGCCAGCAGACCGGAGGCGAGCACGGCGCCGACGATGGCCGCGAAGGCGGCTTCCGCGATGAACGGCATCTGCACGTAGTAGTTGGACGCTCCGACCAGCCGCATGATCCCCGTTTCACGTTTGCGGCTGAAGGCCGAGACGCGGACGGTGTTGACGATCAGCAGCAGCGTGACGCCGAGCATGATGCCCATGATGACGAGGGCCGTCACCTGGGCGCCGTTGAGCAGGTTGAACAGCGGCTTGAGCACGGCGCTCTGGTCGTCGACCTTGGCGACGCCGGGCTGGCCCTCCATCTGGGCGGCCACGACCTGGTACTGCTGCGGGTTCTTGAGCTTGACCCGCAGCGAGGACTCGAACCAGTCGGCGGTGGCGTAGCTGAGCAGCGGGGAGTCGGGGAACTCCTGCTTGAAGCGGGACGCCGCCTGGTCGGGGCTCTCCGTGTAGACCGTCTCGACCAGCGAGTTCTTGTTCAACTGCGCGTGGGCGTCGTCGATCTGCTGCTGCGAGGCGACGCCCGCGGCGCAGTTCTTGAGCGCCGGGTTGGTGCCGGCCTGCTTGGTGTCGGACTTGCTGCAGAAGTAGATCGACACCTGGACCTTGTCGCCCCAGTACCCCTTCATCTGGTCGACCTGCACACGCAGCAGAATGGCCGCGCCGGCCAGGGAGAGGGACAGGGCCACACTCACGATCACGGCGACGGTCATCGTCAGATTGCGGCGGAGACCGATCCAGATCTCCGACATGACGAATTGGGCTCGCATTGATATGTCCTAACTCAGTGCTGGTAGCCGTAGACGCCGCGGGACTGGTCGCGGACCAGGTGGCCCTGGTCCAGCTCGATGACGCGCTTGCGCATCTGGTCGACGATCGCCTGGTCGTGGGTGGCCATCAGCACCGTGGTGCCGGTCCGGTTGATGCGGTCCAGCAGCTTCATGATGCCGACGGAGTTCTGGGGGTCGAGGTTTCCGGTCGGCTCGTCGGCGATCAGCAGCATCGGGCGGTTCACGAACGCACGCGCGATCGCGACTCGCTGCTGCTCACCACCGGAGAGCTCACCGGGCATCCGGTCCTGCTTCCCGGCCAGGCCGACGAGTTCGAGGACCTCGGGCACGACCTTGTTGATCGTGGCGCGCGGCTTGCCGATCACCTCGAGGGCGAAGGCCACGTTCTGGCCGACGGTCTTGTTGGGCAGAAGGCGGAAGTCCTGGAAGACCGTGCCCAGCTGGCGCCGCATGTGCGGGACCTTCCAGTTGGACATTTTGGCCAGGTCCTTGCCCAGCACGTGCACCTCGCCGGTGCTCGGCCGCTCCTCGCGCAGGATGAGGCGCAGGAAGGTCGACTTGCCCGAGCCGGAGGAGCCGACCAGGAAGACGAACTCACCCTTCTCGATCTCGAGCGAGACGTTGTCCAGGGCCGGACGGTTCTGCTTCGGATAGGTCTTGGAGACGTTGTCGAATCTGATCACGGCTGCATCACGGTGGGCCAGTGTAGGCGGACAGGGCTTGGCCGACCTTACGCGAAGCGGACGCGCGCTCGCAGGCTCGTGTCGGGAAAGGTGGGAGAGTTCACGGACAGTAGCGGGCAAAGTTGGACAAAATGGCAGGCTTTTCTTGGCTCGGTAGGCAGAGCGTGACAGAGTGCAACAACCGGAACCGGAGGAATCAAGCTGGATCGCGCGTGACGTGGCACAGTGGAGGGAACCCACTGAACAGGGTTCTGCGTTGTGCACATCAGAGGAGGAGATCGCGATGACGCTCGACCGCCTGGTGTGCGCCAACTGCTCGGGTCCCGTCAGTGAGGGCCGCTGCCCCACCTGCCGGGCGAGCCGTGCGCGCATGATGCAGCAACAGGGATTCTTCGCCGCCCTGTCCCCCATGGCACTGATCGCGCTGGTGACGGCGCTGGTCGCGTGCGTGCTGATAGCGCGCCACGCGTTCGCGTAGGGTCGCGCGGCCCCCAGGAAGCCGAAAAGGGCTCCGGAACCTCGGTTCCGGAGCCCTTTCCCTTGCCCGTCGGCGCTCGTGCCCGTCAGTGCCTGCGGCTGCCCGCCGCGCGCGGACCGAAACGGAAGACCGCTCCGCCCAGCACGAAGGTGAAGCCGCCGGCGAGGATCATCGGGGTGGCGCTGCTGCTGCCCGTCTCGGCGAGCTGCGTGCGCGCGGGAGCCTGCGTCATCGTCGCGGCGGCGGTGGACGAGTCCTCGCCTCCGGCGGTGGCGTTCGCCCCCGCGTCGGAGCTGTCGCCGGTGTCCGTGGCCGTCGCGGTGGCGGTCGACGTGGCCGTCGACTTTCCGCCCGCGGGCGCGGCCGCGGCGGTGCCGGTGTCCGTCGCCGTCGGGGTGCCCGCGTCGGTCGGCGTGTCCGTCGCCGTGGCGGTGTCGCCGCCGTTCCCTTCGCCGTTCCCGTTGTCGTTGCCGAGCACGACCGTGACGTTGTCGTTCGGACCGTCGACGACCTTGTCCGTCGCCGCGTTGGCCACGCCCGCGATCGTCAGTCCCGCTCCGGCCAGCGCGAGTGCGACGCCAGCGACGCGTATGCCGCTGCTCTTCCTCCGGTGTCCGCGTGTCACGCCCACCCCTTCCATGTGCCCTTGCTGTGCAAAAGACTCTCTTAAGGCCGATACCGCGCGACAGCATGGTGCGACGAGGGCCCGGCGGTCAACTTGCGACCGCCGGGCCCCGGCTGACTCCGTGAAGGAGGCGTGAAAGCAGTGTGTGCGGACTACTCCGCCTTCTCCTGCTCCTTGCGCCAGCGGATGCCCGCCTCGATGAATCCGTCCAGGTCACCGTCCAGGACCGCCTGCGGATTGCCCACCTCGTACTCGGTGCGCAGGTCCTTGACCATCTGGTACGGGTGCAGCACGTAGGAGCGCATCTGGTTGCCCCAGGAGCTCCCGCCGTCCTTGAGCGCGTCCATCGCGGCACGCTCCTCCTGGCGGCGCCGCTCCAGCAGCTTGGCCTGGAGGACGTTCATCGCCGAGGCCTTGTTCTGGATCTGCGAGCGCTCGTTCTGGCAGGAGACCACGATGCCCGTCGGCAGGTGCGTGATGCGCACCGCGGAGTCGGTCGTGTTGACGCCCTGGCCGCCGGGGCCGGAGGAGCGGTAGACGTCGATGCGCAGCTCCTTCTCGTCGATGTCCACGTGGTCGCTGGACTCGACGACCGGCAGCACCTCGACGCCCGCGAAGGAGGTCTGGCGACGGCCCTGGTTGTCGAAGGGCGAGATGCGCACCAGGCGGTGCGTGCCCTGCTCGACGGAGAGGGTGCCGTAGGCGTAGGGGGCCTTGACGGAGAAGGTCGCGGACTTGATGCCGGCCTCCTCCGCGTAGGAGGTGTCGTAGACCTCGGTGGGGTAGCCGTGGCGCTCGGCCCAGCGCAGGTACATGCGCATCAGCTGCTCGGCGAAGTCGGCGGCGTCGATGCCGCCCGCCTCGGCGCGGATGTTGACCAGCGCCTCGCGGGCGTCGTACTCGCCGGAGAGGAGGGTGCGGACCTCCATCTCCTGGACGGACTTGCGCACCGAGTCGAGCTCGGACTCGGCCTCGGCGCGCGCGTCGGCGTCGCCCTCGGCCTCGGCGAGCTCGAAGAGGACGCCGAGGTCCTCGATCCTGCTGCGCAGGGTCTCGATCTTGCGGAGCTCGCCCTGGAGGTAGGAGAGCCTGGAGGTGATCTTCTGGGCGTGGTCGACGTCGTCCCAGAGGTCCGGTGCGGCGGCCTGCTCCTCGAAGACCGCGATGTCGGCGCGGAGCTTGTCCAGGTCGACGACTGCCTCGATCGACCCCATGGTCGATTCGAGGGACTTGAGTTCTTCGGAAGGATCAATGGCTGCCACGTGCCAAGCGTAATGCAGAGCGGCAAGCTGGTTGCCGTTCCGCCTCAGTGGCCGTGGGTGAACTGCAGGCCGCCGCCCGGAGTGACCCGGAACAGGGTGATCCCGCCGCCGTCCGCGTAGGCGGCCGGCGCGTACGAGGACGAGGGGGCCGCGGGCAGGGTGCCGCCGCTCCAGGCCGCCGCCGAGGCGCTCGCGGCCGCGTAGCCGCTCCCGGTGGAGAAGAGGTAGATCCCGCCGGAGGCCGCCTGCACCGCCTCCGGGCGTCCGTCCGCCCCGCCGGCGGTCGCGCCGGACACCGGACGGGAGAAGTGCCACAGGCCGTCGGCCAGGTGGGTGTGCTGGATCTGGCCGGCGGGGGACGCCACGAAGGCGTCGGTGGTCCCGTCGTTCTCGGCGATCAGCGCGGGGGCGCCGGCGACCTGGCCGACGGTGGAGACCGCGGCCCAGACCGTCCAGGCCCCGCCGACGAACGAGGTCGTCGCCAGCTCGCCGCCGATCCGCGCCACCAGGTCGATCCGGCCCGCAGCCGAGGCGACCGCCGCGGGCGGGGCGTCCACGTGGGTGCGGCCGTCCAACTGGCTCCAGGGCGACCAGACCCCGCCGGCCAGGTCGCGCTGGTAGATCAGGCCGTCGGTGCCGCGGGCGAAGAGGCGCAGGTTTCCGCCCGGCAGCGACACCGGCGCGGGCTCGCCGCTGACGTGTATGCCGGTGAGCTTGCCCCAGGGCGCGAAGGCGGATCCGCTCCGGGCGAGGTAGCGGATCGCGCCGGAGGCGTCGGTGCCGAAGACGTAGGCCGTGCCGCCGACCTTGACCGCGCGGACCCCGCTGACCAGCGGTGCGGGCGGGGCGGGCGCGTCGGCCCAGCCGGACCAGGCGGGCAGCCGCGGCGCCCCGCCCGGCGCGGCGGCGTCCGAGGCTCCGGCGACGGGGGCCTTCGGCAGGCCCGCGCTGCGGTCGGGGTGCGGGCTCGGCCAGGCGGCGTCCCCCGGGTTGCCGTGGCGCTGGGTGCCGCCGGAGCCGGAGAACGCGGCGTAGCCGCCGAAGGCGGTGAGCGCGAGGACGACCGCGGCCGTGCCCGCGAACAGCCGGCGCCGTCGGCGCACCGCGGCGCCGCCCGCTCCGCTGCGCTGCGCGCCGGCCGGGCGACGGCCGGCCGCGCCCGCACGCTGCGCGCGGGAGGCCTCGGCGAGTCCGGCCAGCTCCTCGGGACGGGGGCGGCGCAGGTTGGTGTGGGTCTCCCGGTTGGAGTCCGGGAGGCTGCCCGGCACCAGGGGCACGGCCGAGCCGCGGCGGCGGCGCGCACGGGCGGTGTTCGCCGCCTCGTCCTCGTCCTCCTCCTCGTCCAGCAGGTCGGCCGGGTCGTAGCCGGGCAGCGGCGGGACGTCGGGGGCGTCCGGGTGGGCGATGTGCAGGGCCGGCAGACCCGCGAGACCGGGGAGCAGTTCGCGCAGGCCCGCCGCGAGCTCGGCGGCCCGCAGCCGGGAGGCGGGGGCCTTGGCGAGGCACTGGGCCAGCACCTTCCACAGCGGCTCCGGCAGGCCGGGCAGCGGGGGCACCGTCTCGGTGACGTGGCGGCGCAGCACCGCGCCGGTGTGCCCGCCGCCGAAGGGCGTGAAACCGGCCAGCAGTTCGTAGAGGACGGTGGCCAGCGCGTAGATGTCGACGGCGGCGCGCGGCTCCAGGCCCTCGATGATCTCGGGCGCGAGGTAGTCCGGCGTGCCGATGATCCGGGTGGCCCTGGTCCTGCGCGGCGCGTCGACGAGCCTGGCGAAGCCGAAGTCGGAGAGCTTGGCGCGCGGCGCACCGCCAGGTCCGGGGCTGGAGGCCTGGTCGAGCAGGATGTTCTCCGGCTTCACGTCCCGGTGGATGATTCCCGCGGCGTGCGCGGCGGCGAGCCCTTCGGCGACGTCGGCCGCGACGGAGACGGCGGCCTGCGGGGTGAACGGGCCCTCACGGTCCAGGCGCGAGCGCAGGTCGGCGCCGTGCACCAGCTCCATCACCAGCGCGAGGTCGTCGCCGTCGACGACGAGGTCGTGTATGCCGACCACGCGCGGGTGGTCGAGGCTGGTCAGGGCGGTGCGTTCCTGCACGAAGCGGCCTACCAGGACCTGGTCGGAGGCGAGGTCCTCACGCAGGATCTTGATCGCGACCGGCCCCTCCGGGCCCTCTCCGAGCCAGACGGTGCCGGCCGAGCCACGGCCGATCACCGTGTGCGCGGTGTAGCGGCTACCGATCTTGCGTGCCAAGGCTGCTCCGTGCGCGATGTTGGGGCCGATGGGGCCATCAGCCTGTCGAGCGTCAGCGACCAAAGTACGCGGCTTGGAGCCGTTTGGGGGACAGCAGGGGGTGGACGAGCCGCCAGGTGTCGACAAATCGTCAAACCTGCGGCCCGCCCGGGGGCGGAGGACGCGGCGTCCGGCCGACTCGGGGTCAGTTGCCCGTCGGCGGGACGGCGTGCTTGACCTTGTTCGCCGTGTTCGTGATCTGGTGGTACCAGTCCACGACCTGGTTCCACCAGCCGTGCACGACGTTGACGGCATGGTCGATCCAGCCGTGCAGCGGCGAGAACCGCCAGACCAGGAACCCGACGACGATCATGAAGAGCAGGACCTTCAGGCAGCCCATGCCCGGGATGTGCAGGCGCCGCCGCCTGCGCGGCGCGCGCTCGCGGGACCGGTCGGGCTCACGGTCGTAGTCGCGCTCGCTCGGGCGCTCCCGCTCGCGCTGCGGTGCGGGGCGCTGCGGCTCGGGGCGGCGCGTGGGCGCGGCCGCGCGCGGGGCCGGCTCCGGCCGGGCCTGGGGCTGCGGCCGGGCCTGAGGCTGTGCCTGGGCCTGGGGCTGCGCCTGGTACGGACGCGGCGCGACCTGCGGTCGGCGCTGCGGGGTCTCCGGCTCCCGGTAGGGCGGCGGCTGGTAGGCCTGCGGAGCCACCTGGGGAGCCGGCGCGAACGGGTCGTCGACGGCGAAGCCGCCCATCGGACCCACCTGCGTCTGCTCGTTGCGGGTCCGCGCCGCCCGCAGCTGCGACTCCCACGGGTGCGGGCCCTGCGGGGCCTGCGGGTCCGCCCCCGGCTGCTGGGCGCTCAGCGCGCTCGCACCGCCGGCGGCGGCCGTCGGCATCACCCGCGTGCGGTCGGCCGGGTTCGTCCCCTGCGGCAGTACCGCGGTCGGATCGGCCGCGCCGGGCGTGAACGCCTGCCGCGGATCGGGCGCGCCGCCCGGGCCGGCGGCGAAGGCGTTCGGCGGCAGGACCTGGGTCGCGTCGGCCGCGCCGTAGGAGGCCGCGGCGGCCGCACCCTGGGGCAGCACCTGCGTCGGGTCAGCCGGTCCCGGCACCAGCGGGCCGCCGCCGGTGGCGACGCCGTGGGGCAGGGTGGGGTCCTCGCTCGGGGAGCTCGCGCCCGGCAGGTAGGGCGGCGGTGCGAGCAGCACCGCGACCGCGTTCGCGGCCTCGATCTCGGCGACCGTCGCATGCACGCCGATGCCCGCCGCGACCGTGCGCAGCGCCGTCGCCAGCGCGACGGCGGTCGGACGCCGCGCCGGCTCCTTCTCCAGGCAGCGCTCGATCACGGTCCACAGCGGCTCGGGCAGGTTCCGCGGCCGCTCGGGCTGCTGGGACAGGTGCGCCTGAAGGATCTGGATCGGCCCGTCGCCGGAGAACGGCGGTCGGCCGGTGAGCAGCTCGTAGAGCATGATGCCCGCGCCGTAGACGTCGACCGCGGACGTCTGCGGCCGCCCCTCCGCCGACTCGGGGGCGACGTAGGCGGGGGTGCCGACGAACTCGGCGGTCCTGGTCAGTCCGGGGGAGTCGGCCAGCCGGGCGATGCCGAAGTCGGTGAGCAGCGGGTGCATGACCGGACCGCCGGGCCCGTCCACCGTCGCCAGCAGCACGTTCGCCGGCTTCAGGTCGCGGTGCACGACGCCGTCCGCATGGCTGGTGGCGAGCGCGTCGGCGATCTGGGCCATCAGCAGGGCGCCCGCGACGGGCGAGAGCGGGCCGTTGGCCCGCAGGTACTTGTGCAGGTCGGGGCCGTCGACCAGGTCCATCACCAGGGCCAGCAGCTCGCCCTCGACGACCAGGTCGCGGACTCTGACGATGTTGGGGTGCACCAGGCGCACCAGCACCGCGCGCTCGCGCAGGAAGCGCATCACCACGTCGGGGTCGGTGGCGAGCTCCTCCTTGAGCACCTTGATCGCCACGAGGCCCGACTCGTCGTCCCTGGTCCGGGCACGCCAGACCGTCCCGGTGGCGCCGCGTCCCAGCGGCTCCTCCAGCAGGTACTTACTGCCAACCGGCCGCACCGTGCGCTCCTCGTCGTGCCTCGCGCCGTAGGTGGCCGGTCCCCCCGGCCCCGCCGGGCTGCTCGCGTTTTCGGCCACTCTAATGGCGTTCGATCGGATCGGCGTGCCGTGCACGCGACACTGGCCCGGCACTCACCCGATCCACCGATGCAGACGCGTCGGGACGGCCGATACGTTCCGAAGATCATCCGATTGGGTGCCGTGCGCGAACTGACGGTGGCGGATGGGAGGATGCATGCGACACCGTGGCGACCACCATCGCGTGCGGGGCGGGAAGGGGAAGGGCGCATGCAGATCCGGCTGACCGTGCTCGGGCCGCGTGAGGGCGGTCCCGCGTCTGCGACGACGCATTCGACGTCGTCGGCGCAGGCCGCCGCGCCCGCCGCGGACGTGCTGGTCAGCGCCCCCGTCGGGACGACTCTGGGGGCGGTGGCCGCGGCGCTCGCGGGCGCGGTCGGGGTCCGTTCCGGCGGACGCACCGGGCGCGCGGCGACGCACATCCATCTCTTCGCCCAGGGCCGAAGGCTCGACGAGCGTTCCGTGCTCGGGCATCCGCCCCTGGTCGACGGCGCGGTGCTGCGCCTGGACACTCCGGACCCCGACGACGCGGTGGAGCCGGCCGGATCCTCGGCCGCGCTGCACGTGGTCGGCGGCCCCGACGCGGGCGGCATCCACCTGCTCCATCCGGGTCGGGTCGTGGTCGGGCGCTCCGCCGACGCGGACGTCCCTGTGGACGATCCCGACGTCTCCCGCTTCCACCTCGCGCTGGAGGTCGGCGCCGACGGCCGGGTCAGCGTCGCGGACACCGGCTCGACGAACGGCACGGCCCTGGACGGCGCCCCCGTCGGCGGGGAACCGCGGCAGGTCCCGCCCGGCGGGCTGATCGAGCTCGGCGAGAGCGCGCTGCGGCTGGTCCCGGCGCAACTGGGCCGGGCCGAGCTGGTGCCCGACGGCCAGGGCGCGGTGCAGGTCACCACGCGGGCCGCGGGGCGCGGGCCGGTCCCGTCCCGGCCGAGCGGGCGCACCGCCTCCGGCACCGGCTCGCTGCCCACCGCGCACTCACCCGCCGCCCCGCACCACCCGCAGCCGACGCACGGCCGCGGCTTCCGGCTCGGGCTGCGCCGCAGTGCGCCCGCGGCCTCCGCCGTGGTGCCGCCGCAGTCCCCGCCGCGCGAGTCGGGACGCTGGCCCGATCCTGCGGAGCTGCTGCTGACCGCGCTCGGTCCCGGTCCCCGGCTCTGGGAGCGCCACCCCGACCACGAGGACGCCCTCGTCGTCCGTCTCGGCACGCGTGCGCACGCGCCCGTCACGCTGGATCTGCGGGCGGTCGGCAGCGTCGGCCTGACCGGGCCGCGCGCCCGGCTGGCCGGTCTCACCCGCGGCCTGCTGGCCCAGCTGGCCGTGCTGCACGCCCCCTCGATGCTGGAACTGGTCCTGATCGCGGCCGATCCCGCCCGTCCGCTGGACGACCGGACCGACAGCTGGTCCTGGCTCGCCTGGCTCCCCCACCTGCGCCCCACCCACGGTCAGCCGTGCCGCGCGCTCACCGCCTTCGACGCCGGCCAGGCCCAGGCCCGCCTCGCCGAACTCGCGCCCGGCTGGGGCGAGGACGCCCCCGAGGGTCCGCCCCCGCAGCAGAGCGGCGTCACGGCCCGCCAGGGCCACGGCCCCTCCCGCGGACGGTCGACGGTCGTGGTCGTGGACGGCGACCCGGGCAGCGAGGCGGCCCGCGCCGCCGTCGCCGAGCTGATCGCGCACGGCGGCGCGCGCGACGTCCACGTGCTGCAGCTGGCCGAGCACCCCGAGGAGCTCCCGCAGGCCTGCGGGGCGCTGGTGGCGATCACCGGCGAGGTCGGCACGCTGCTCGACATCGAGCGTCCGGCCGACGGCACCGGAGCCGGTCGCGCCGCGGGCCAGCATCGCGCGGCGCCGGAACGGGAGTTGCTCGCGGGCGTCGCCCTCGACGCGGTCGGCGCGGCCTGGGCCGGGAGGCTGGCCCGCGCGCTCGCCCCGCTGCGGGAGCCCGACACGGCGAGGCGTCAGGGCGGCAGGTCCGCGCTCCCCGAGGCCGCCCGGCTGCTCGACCTGCTCGGACTCGACCTGGTCACCCCCGCGAAGATCTCCGCCCGCTGGGCCGAACTGCGGCTCAGCTCGGGCGAGGTCCCGACGGCCACGGTCGGCGTCGGCCGGGACGGCAGCTGCGCGCTCGACCTGACGGACCATCTGCTGATCGGCGGCGCGCCCGGCTCCGGGCGCACGGAGCTGCTGCGCTCACTGCTCGCCTCGCTCGCGGTCGCCGAACGCCCGGACCGGCTCGGCCTGCTGCTGATCGAGGGCCGCCCGCCGCAGGAGCCGACGCGGGGCCTCTCCCCCGCCGTCGAACTCCCGCACGTCGTCGGCCACGTGGCGACCACCGACGGGCCCGCGCTGCGCGAGGCCGCGCACGCGCTCAGCGTCGAGCTGGACCGCCGCGCGGCGCTGCTGCAGGGCCGCTCCTTCGCCGCGTGGCACGCGGAACGGGCCCTCGCCAGCCTCGCGCCGCCGCGACGCCCCGCGGACGACTACCCGCCGCAGCCTTCGGGCTCGCTGGCCGTCGACCCGGAACCGCTGCCGCACCTGGTCGTGGCGGTCGACGACTGGGACGCGCTGCTGAGCTCCCCGCTGGCCCACGTCCTGGAGGACGCGGCGCTGCGCGGCCCGCGGCTGGGCGTCCGCCTGGCGGTGACGACGTCCGCGCCCGAGCGCACGGCGGGCTCCGCCGTCGACGACTCCGCACAGTTGCGGATCGCGCTGCGGGTGGACTCGCCGATCACCTCGGCCCTGCTGATCCACGTCGACGACGCGGCGTCCCTGGCCGACGACCAGCCCGGCCGCGGCCTGGTCCGCCACCCCGACGGCGGCGTCGTCGCCCTCCAGACGGCGCGGGTCACCGGCCGCATCCCGCGTACCGCGACCCTCCGCCCGACGGTCACCCCCTTGGACTGGTCCTCCCTCGGCGAACCCCCGTCCTCCCGCCCCATCCGCGAACTCGGCAACGGCCCCACCGACCTCGCCCTCCTCGCCAGCGCCCTCCAACGCGCCACCGACACCCTCGGCACTCCCCCGTCGGCGCCGCTGCTCTGACCGAACGACTCGAGGCCCAGTTGCGCTCACCTGAGGGGCGGGGGCTCTGCTTGATCGACTGCCGTGCGCGAGAAACCACCCTGGGTGGCTGGCCCCTCACGATGAGGACCATCCGCACGCGGGTGGCTTGTCGCGCACGCAGTCGATCAAGCAGAGCCCCGCGCCCCTGGGGAGTTGCAACCGACCGCCCGCTTCAGTCCTGGAGGCGGGAGGCGAGGCGGGTCCAGAAGAGGAGGACGGCGGGGAGGGCGAAGTAGCCCCAGCGGCTCGCGGGAGCGAGGGCGAAGGCGAGGGCGAGACCGAGGGCGAGGCGGTCGGCGCAGGCCACGGCGTTGCGCGGGGGGCGGCGGACGAGGGAGACCGCCAGCAGGACCGCGCTCAGTGCCAGCAGGCCGAGGGCGAGGGCCGTGCCGCCCGCGCCCAGGCCGGCCAGCAGCACGCCCGGCAGGGGGCTCTTCGCCGGGGTGGCCACCGCGCCGTGGCCGGTAGGGAACAGGAAGACCTGGTCCACCAGCGCCTTCGGCGCGCTCAGCGCGAACGGCAGGACGACCGCCCCCGCGCCGGCCACCGTCACCGCGGCGCACCTCAGCGCGGCCCGCCGCCCGTAGAGGGCGAACAGCGCCGCCAGGACCACAGGGACGACCGGCCACGCGGTCCACTTCAGGGTGCAGGCGAAGGCCAGGACCAGGCCCGCCGCCACCGGCCGCCCCCGCAGGGCCAGCGCCGGAGCGAGACAGCAGACGCCGATCAGCGGGATGTCGACGCCGCTCACGCAGAGCGGCAACGCCAGGAACGGCGAGGCCACCAGCGCCCCGACCGCCGTGCCGTAGGAGATCCCCGACCTGCCGTAGTCGCCGCCGAAGCCGAACCCCAGCGGCGAGCCGCGCAGCACCCTTCGCCCGACGGCCAGGCACAGCGCCAGGAACGCCGCGCAGCACAGCCGCGCGTCGCCCAGCGGGCCGAACACGCCCAGCGCGTGCGGCAGTCCGAAGAGCGACTGGCCCGGCAGGTAGGGGTTGTAGTCGTTCAGCCCGGCAGGTCGTGCCACGTACGGGCTGCCGGTGTGCAGCAGCAGTGCCATCGAGCGCTCCATGACCCGGACCTCCGCCTGCGCCTGCCCGGTGAGCACCAGCCAGGTGAGCGGCAGCGCCACCGCGCCGACCAGCGCGAGGATCACCGACAACCGAAGCCGCCCGAACGCGGCCACGCCCGCCGCCGCCAGATACGCGACCGCCGCCGTGGCACCCCAGGTGCGGTGCGTGACCTGGTCCGAGATGACCAGGAACGATCCCGCCCAGCCTGCCGCGACCAGCCAACCGGCCGCCCAGACCGCGCTCCGCTCCGACCGGGTCCTGCGTGCCGCGACCGGCGGTGCCGCGACGGGCGCGGGTGCCTCGACGATGACGCTGCTCACGGTGGTCCCTCCCTCATCTCCTGCTGACACAGCAGAAGTTACGGTCGGGGCCGGTCACCGCACGTCGGCCGTCGAAGCGACCTTTCGTCCCTCGCCGGAACGACGCCGACGCGACGTCATCCCCGCGATGTACGCCGTTGTGCGGGCACGCGCGTGAGCCGGCCGCCCCCCGGGGCGGCCGGCTCACGCCGTGGGTCGTTCGGGCTCAGCCGTTGGGGCCGGCCGGGGTCGTGGTCGTGGTGAAGCCCTCCAGCTTGTTCGCCGCGATCACGAAGTCGTTGGTGAAGGTGGTGGAGAGGTCGGCCGAGGAGTTCGCGTTGCCGGCCAGCTCCTCCGTCGCCAGCGAGGTCTTCGGGCCGCCGGCCGGCATCAGGCCGTCCGGCAGGAACTGGCCCTTGTCCTGGGTCAGCGCGGTGATGTAGTCGTCCTTGGTCACCAGCGCGTTGGAGACGAACGAGCTCGGCAGGTTGTTCGCGATGTCCGTCGCGGTGTGGGTGTTGATCCAGTGCATGGTCGCGACCAGCGCGTCGACGACCTTCTGTGCCGCGTCCTTGTGGGAGTTGACCCAGTCCGTGCGGGCCAGCACCGAGGCGGCGGGCCACATGCCGCCCAGCGCGGCCGTCGCGCCGCTCGTGGTGGCCAGGTCGATCGCCGAGTAGGCGATGCCCTTCTTCTCCAGCGCGGCGACCGTCGGCTGCGTGGTGATCGCGCAGGCGGCCTTGTGGTTCTGCAGGGCGGCGACCACGGTCGAGCCCGCGCCGACGCCGAGGCGGCTGAAGTCGCTGGTCTTCAAGCCCTTCTGCGCGGCGAGGAACTTGATCAGGGTGTCCGTGCCGGACCCGATGTCCGTGACGCCGATGACCTTGCCCTTGAAGTCGGCCGCGGAGTGGACGTTGGTGCCGTTGGCGCACATCACGCGCTCGCCCGGGGCGCCGGAGAGCTGGATGATGTCCTCGACCGCCTTGCCCTTCATCTGGAAGTCGATGGTGTGGTTGTACCAGGCGCCGGACATGTCGACCTGGCCGGAGGCCATCGCGTCCTCGGCGCCGACACCGCCGTCCTGCTCGGTGCTGAGCACGACGTTGACGCCGTACTTCTTGTAGAAGCCCAGGTTCTGCGCCAGCTGGTAGGGCAGGTAGATCTGCTTGTCGATGCCCCCGACCATGAGTCTCACCGTCGGCACGGCGTGGCCGTTCGCGTCGGTGCTGGTGCTGGAGCCGGAGGAGGAGCAGGCGGTCGCCGCGCCGAGGGTGGCCAGGGCGAGACAGGAGGCGACGAGGGTGCGCTTGAACATGAGGAGCCACGTACCTTTCAAGGGTGGGGGTGCGTACGCGTCAGATGGCGTTGGACGCCTCGGAGGGAGCGGCGGGCCGCCAGGACAGCAGGCGGTGCTCCAGCTTTCCGATCAGCCACTCGGCGACGAGGACAAGGGCCGCGATCAGGAACATGGCCGCGAAGACCGTGTTCGGGTCGAACTGGTTCTGCGCGGTCTTGATGACCAGGCCGAGGCCCTTCTGGGCCCCGAGCACCTCGCCCACCAGGGCGCCGACGATGGCGAACCCGAAGGCGCTGTGCAGCGAGGCGATGATCCAGGTCAGCGCGGAGGGGACGATGACGTGCTTGGTGACCTGGAACCGCGAGGCGCCGAGCACCTTGGCGTTGGCGAGGATGTTGCGGTCCACCTCGCGCACGCCCTGGAAGGCGTTGAAGAAGACCACGAAGAACACCAGCACCGCGGCGAGCAGGATCTTCGGCAGCGTCCCGATGCCGAAGGCGACGATGAAGATCGAGCCGAGGACGATGCGCGGAATGGCGTTGACGATCTTGATGTAGGGGCCCAGCACCTCGGCGAGGAAGCGGCTCTGACCCAGCGCCACTCCGACGACGACACCGGCGAGCGCACCGACCGCGAAGCCGATCAGGGCCTCCTGGATGGTGACCCAGATGTTCTCGTAGATGGAGCCGAACTCCGTCCCGTGCTGGAACAGGTTGAGCAGGCTCTTCCAGATGCCCGAGGGCTGCCCGTAGAAGAACGGGTCGATCACGTTCGTCCGGGCGGCGATCTCCCAACCGCCCAGGACCAGAACGGCGAAGCCGAACCTGGCCGCCCAGACGGCCGCCTTCCGGCGTTGGACCGCCCGCCTCCCGGCGCGGGCGACGGCCTGTCCCTGGGCGACGGGAGCGGCGTCGACCGGAGCGGCGGATGCGGAGGTGGATGCGGTGCTCATGCTGCCTTGCCTTCCTGCGTGGGGCCCCCGGCGGTGTGCGCGTAGGCGCGCTCGACCTCCTCGCGGAGGGTGTCCCAGATCTGGTGCTGCAGTTCCAGGAAGCGCGGCTGGAAGCGGATCTCCTGGACGGAGCCGCGGGGACGGGGCAGGTCGATGTCGTAGACCGCCTTGACCGTGCCCGGGCTCGAGGTCATCACGACGACCTTGTCCGCGAGGGCGACGGCCTCGTCCAGGTCGTGGGTGATGAAGAGGACCGCCGGACGGCTCTGCTCCCACAGGCCCAGCAGCTCGTTCGACATGATCGCCTTGGTCTGCACGTCCAGGGCGCCGAACGGCTCGTCCATCATGAGGATCTTGGGCTCGTTGATCAGCGCCGCGGCCATAGCCACGCGCTTGCGCATACCGCCGGAGAGCTGGTGCGGATAGCGGTCCTCGAAGCCGGCGAGACCCACCCGGCGCAGCCAGTCCCGCGCGCGGGACTGCGCCTCGGCCTTGCCGGCGCCCTTGAAGACCGGCCCGAGAGCGACGTTCGCCAGCACCGTCTTCCAGGGCAGCAGTGCGTCCGCCTGGAACATGAAGCTGACGCCGTCGGTGATCCCGTCGACCACCTTGCCGCCGACCCTGACGGTGCCCTCGCTGGGCTTGTCCAGACCGGAGACCAGGCCCAGCGTGGTGGACTTCCCGCAGCCGGTCGGCCCGACGACGGCGCAGAACTGGCCCGGCTCGACGGTGAACGACACGTCCTGAATGGCGGTGAAGATCTCGCCGCCAGGCGTCAGAAAGCGCTTGGTGACGCCTTCAATCTCGATTCGGCCATTGTTCGTATCGGCCATGAGTCCCGCTCCTTCCAAAACCCCGGTTCGAGGTATTCAGAAGCTAGAGCGGGACTCTTGTTACGTCTCTGTTTCCCTTGTTGTTGGCCGTTGGCCGCGTAAAAGCCTTTCTGCGCGTTCTGCTCAGCCCTTGACGGAGCCCGCCAGCAGACCCCGCACGAAGTAGCGCTGGAGCGAGAAGAAGACGATCAGCGGGATGATCACGGAGACGAAGGCGCCGGCCGTGAGGATCTCCCAGTGGTCGCCGAAGGAGCCGGAGAGCTGGGCCAGCCGTGCCGTCATCGGGGCCACCTCCGGCGTGCCGCCGGTGAAGGTGAGGCCGACCAGCAGGTCGTTCCAGACCCAGAGGAACTGGAAGATCGCGAACGAGGCCAGCGCGGGTGTGGCCAGCGGCAGCACGATGGAGCGGAAGACGCGGAAGTGGCTGGCCCCGTCGACCCTGGCCGCCTCGATCAGGTCGCGCGGCAGCTGGGCGATGAAGTTGTGCAGCAGGAAGACCGCCAGCGGCAGAGCGAACATCGTGTGCGCCAGCCAGACCGGCGCGTAGGTGCCACCGAGACCCAGCGCGGGGAAGACCGTCGCGCTGCCGACGTGCGCACCGCCGGAGAAGAGCTGGAGCAGCGGCACCAGGGCCATCTGCAACGGCACCACCTGGAGCGCGAAGAAGACGAAGAAGATGGTGTCGCTGCCCTTGAACGGCACCCAGGCGAGCACGTACGCGGCCATCGACGCCAGCGCGATCGGGAAGACGGTGGCCGGGATGGTGATCGCCAGCGAGTTGACCAGGTAGGGCATCAGGCCGTCGCTGACGCCGAAGCCGCCGTTGAACAGGACGTCGTGATAGTTGGACAGGGTGAAGTGCGGGTGGACGAAGACCTCCCACCACCCCGACTGTGCGACGTCGCTCTGCGGGCGCAGCGAGGTGACCAGCAGACCGAAGGTGGGCAGCGTCCACAGCAGTGTCATCACCAGCACCGCGAGCGTCGCGAACGGGCTGCTGAGGGCGCGGCGGACGCCGGTGGGCCGCGCGAGAGTCCCCTGCCTCGTCATCGGACTTCCCGTTCCTTCCGCAGCAGCATGATGTTGTACGCGACGAGCGGCAGCACGGCGAGGAAGAGCAGCACGGCGAGGCTGCTGCCGCGGCCCACGTTGAACTCCACGAAGGCCTGCGAGTACATCTCGTTGGCCAGCACCTGGGTGCCGAAGTTGCCGCCGGTCATGGTGCGGATGATGTCGAAGAGCTTGAGCGTGGTGATCATGACGGTGGTCAGCACGACGATCACCGTGCTGCGGATCATCGGGATGGTCACGTGCGCGAAGAGCCGCCAGCCGCGGGCTCCGTCCAGGACGGCGGCCTCGGTGACGTCCTCGGGGATGGCCTTGATCGCCGCGGACAGGACCACCATGGCGAAACCGGTCTGCACCCAGATCATGACGACCATCAGCAGGAAGTTGTTCAGCGGGTGCGACAGGATCCAGTTCGGCGGATGGGACCAGCCGAGCCAGATGCAGATCTGGCTGAGCAGGCCGATCTGCGGCTGCGCGGGATCGCGGTAGTCGTAGACGAACTTCCAGATGATGCTCGCGCCGACGAAGGAGATCGCCATCGGCAGGAAGATCAGCGACTTGTAGACGGCCTGCCCGCGCAGCCGGTCGACCAGCAGCGCGAGTCCGAGCCCGAGGCCGGTGGTGACGAGCGGGGCGACGACGATCCACAGCAGGGTGTTCAGCAGGACCTGGTGGATGTCGTCGTTCTGGAGGGCCCAGGTGTAGTTGCCGGCGCCAAGGTACTTGCTGCTGTCGTCGTTGAAGAGGCTCAGGTAGATCGTCCGCACGACGGGCACCGCCAGCCCGACGACGAGCAGCAGCAGGCCGGGCCCGAGCAGGATGACGATGGCGAGCCGCCGCGACATGCGCCCCTTGGCGCGCCCGCCGAAGTAGAACAACACCAGCAGCACGCCCGCGAAGCCCGCGAGCGCGCCGAAGGTGTTGACGAACTTGACCGATGCGTCGGCCCACATAAGCGTTTCGCTCCTAGGTCAGCCCTCAGGGGCGCGGGGAACTGCGCGAGCAACCCACCCGGTGCGGATGGCCCTGCTCGTTCGGCGACCCACCACACTCGGTGGCTTGTCGCGCAGTTCCCCGCGCCCCTGGAGGTGCAGCTACCTCACTGGGGCCAGGCGGCGTCGATGTCGGAGGCGGTCTTCGTGACCGACTGGTTCTGGGCGAACCAGGCGGTGAAGGACTTCCACTCCTGGCCCGCGCCCACTGCGGCCGGCATCAGGTCGGAGGCGTCGAAGCGGAAGGTCGCCGACGGGTCGGTCAGGTACTTCGCCGAGAGCTGGTCGACCGGGTCGGTGTAGACCGAGGGGTCGACGCCCTGGTTCGCCGAGACCCAGCCGGGAGCCACCTTGATGCGGCTGGTCGCCCAGTCCGAGGTGGACAGGTAGTTCTGCACCGCCTGCACCTCCGGCCTGCTGCTGAAGGCCGCCACGAACTCGCCGCCGCCCTCGACCGGGGTGGTGATCGCCGGGTTCGCCGCCGGGAGGTGGAACGCCCAGATGTCGCCGTCGGGGCCGATCTTGGTGCCCTTGGGCCACTGCGCCTCGTAGAAGGAGGCCTGCTGCAGCATCGAGCACTTGCCGGTCAGGATCGGCGCGCCCGCGTCCTGGAAGGTCGTCGAGGCGATCGACTGCACGTTGCCGATGCCGCCGTTGACCCAGGCGGAGTTGTGCATCCAGCCCTGGACCGTGTTCATCGCGTCGATGATCTGCGGGTCGGAGAACTTGATCTGGTGGCTGACCCACTTGTCGTAGACGTCGCCGCCGTACTTGCCGAGGACGACCTCCTCCAGCCAGTCCGTCGCGGGCCAGCCGGTCGCCGTGCCGGAGCCGATGCCGCCGCACCACGGCTTGTTCTTGCCCGCCTTGGCGATCTTGTCGCTCAGCGACATCAGGTCGGCCCAGGTCGTCGGGACCGTGTAGCCGGCCGCGGCGAAGGCCTTGGGCGAGTACCAGACCAGCGACTTCATGTTGGCGCTCATCGGCGCCGCGTAGAAGGTGCCGTCGACCGACCCGTAGGTCTTCCAGACGGCGCTCCACTTGGCCTCGTTCGCCACGGTCGCGGCCGGGGGCTTGACCACCTTGCCGGTCTTCACCATCTGCTGCAGCAGGCCCGGCTGCGGGATGATCGCCAGGTCCGGGGCGTTGCCGCCGCTGACCCTCACCGGGAGCTGGGACTCGAAGTCGTTGGAGCCCACATACGAGATCTTGATGCCGGTGCAGGAGCTGAACTTCGCCCAGGACTGCTGGAGCGAGTCGGACTCCGGGCTCAGGATCGAGGCGAACATCGTCACCGTGGTGCCGGAGTGCCCCGCGTAGGCCTGGAACGGCGCGCAGTCGCCGGCCAGGGTCGGCGTCGCGCTGGCTTTCGTGCCCGTGCTGGTGGAGGAGTTGGAACAGCCCGCGAGGAGCACGAGCGCGGCGGCTGCCCCCACCGCGAGCACGCTGCGTGCGGAGCTGGTGGATCTGTGCATTGCGAGCCTCCAAGAGGGGTGGCTGGTGCGCGCCGTGCAGGGAGCCAAACAGTGGAGCCGAACAGCGAGCCAAGCAGAGAGTTAGGACCATAACCTGAGGCCAAGTCCTGGCCAAGAGGTCGTGCCGCGTTCAGATCTTGAACGTCATGAAAACGTGATGGGGGCTCCCGGCACAAGCCGGAAGCCCCCGTCGATCACCTGCGGCTCAGCGCATCGACCCGGTCCGCAGCAGCGTGCGGATGACCCGCATCGCGACGCTGAGGTTGGCCAGGTCGTACGACTCCGACGTCCTTATGTCGTCGAGCGTGGTCCGGGCGCGGTTGACCAGCGTGGCGTTGGTCTCGGACCAGGCCTGGAAGCGCTCCTCCGGGGTCGCGCCGGGCTCGCCGTGGCCCAGCATGTCCGCGGTGAGCGTGGCGTGGGCCGCGAAGAGGTCCTCGCGGATGGCCGCGCGGGCCATCGACTGCCAGCGGTCGGTGCGCGGCAGCTCGATGATCCGGTCCAGCAGCTCGGCGATCTGCAGGCGCGAACCGAGGTCGTAGTAGACCTTGGCGACCTCCATCACGTCGGCGCCCTTGCGGTCCGCCACCTCGATGATGTCCAGCGAGGGGAAGGCCGAGGAGAGACCGGCGAACCTGATCGCCAGCTCCTCGGGGACGCCGGCCTCCAGCAGCTCGTCGCGGACGCTCTCGTACCAGGCCAGGTCCGAGCCCTGGACCAGCTCGGGCACCCTGTCCCAGACCAGGTTGACCCGCTCGCGGAAGACCTCGATGGTCTCGGCGATGTCGAGCGGCTGGCGCCTGTTGTTGAGCAGCCAGCGGGTGGCGCGCTCGACCAGACGACGCGCGTGCAGGCGCATCTTGGTCTGCACGTCGGCCGGGACCTCGTTGTCCAGCGCCTCGACGGACCGCCACAGGCCCTTGAGGTCGAAGATCGCGCGGGCCGCGCTGTGCGAGCGGACGATCTCCTCGTAGGTCGCGCCCGTCTCCTCCTTGAGGCGGAAGGCGAAGGTGCAGCCGCCGCGGTTGATGGTCTCGTTGACCACGACCGTGGTGATGATCTCGCGGCGCAGTGCGTGCGAGTCGATCTGCTGCTCGAAGCGCGTCTGCAGCTGCGGCGGGAAGTAGCGGTGCAGCTTGCCCTGGAGGTACGGGTCGTCCGGCAGGTCCGAGGCGAGGATCTCGTCGGCCAGGGTGATCTTCGTGTAGGCCAGCAGCACGGCCAGCTCGGGCTGGGTCAGCCCGCGCCCGGCCGCCGCGCGCTCACGGATCTGCGCGTTGCTGGGCAGGAACTCCAGGGCCCGGTTGAGGTGCCCGTCCGCGACCAGCCTGCGGATCATCCGCTGGTGCACGTTGAGCATGCTCGGCGCCTGCGAGAGGGCGTTGGCCAGGGCGACGTTCTGCGCGTAGTTGTTCTGCAGCACGTGCTCGCCGACGGCGTCGGTCATCTCGGCCAGCAGGGCGTTGCGCTGCTTGGTCGTCATGTCGCCGTCCATGACGACCTGGTTGAGCAGGATCTTGATGTTCACCTCGTGGTCCGAGGTGTCCACGCCCGCCGAGTTGTCGATGGCGTCGGTGTTGACCGCGCCGCCCTCGCCGCCGTTGCCGAGGGTCGCGAACTCGATCCGGCCCAGCTGGGTCGCGCCCAGGTTGCCGCCCTCGCCGAGGACCTTGACCCGCAGCGCGCCGCCGTCGACGCGGATCGCGTCGTTGGCCTTGTCGCCGACCTCGGCGTTGTTCTCGGTCGAGGCCTTGACGTAGGTGCCGATGCCGCCGTTCCACAGCAGGTCGACCGGGGCGAGCAGGATCGCCTTCATCAGCTCGGCCGGGGTCATCCGGGAGACGCCCGCCTCGATGCCCAGCGCCTCGCGCATCTGCGGGGTGATGGTGATCGCCTTGGCGCTGCGCGGGAAGATGCCGCCGCCCGCCGAGATCAGCTTGGCGTCGTAGTCCTCCCAGGAGCTGCGCGGCAGGTCGAAGAGGCGCTTGCGCTCGACGAAGGTGCCGGCGGAGTCCGGGTTCGGGTCCACGAAGATGTGGCGGTGGTCGAAGGCCGCGACCAGCCGGATGTGCTCGCTGAGCAGCATGCCGTTGCCGAAGACGTCACCGGACATGTCGCCGATGCCGACGACGGTGAAGTCCTCCGCCTGGGTGTCGTGGCCCAGTTCGCGGAAGTGGCGCTTGACCGACTCCCAGGCGCCGCGGGCGGTGATGCCCATGCCCTTGTGGTCGTAGCCGGCCGAGCCGCCCGAGGCGAAGGCGTCGCCCAGCCAGAACTCGTACTCGCCCGCCACGCCGTTGGCGATGTCGGAGAAGGTCGCGGTGCCCTTGTCGGCGGCGACGACCAGGTAGGTGTCGTCGGCGTCGTGGCGGACCACGTCCTTGGGCGGCACGACCTCGCCGGCGACCAGGTTGTCGGTGATGTCGAGCAGACCCGAGATGAAGGTCCGGTAGGAGGAGATGCCCTCGTCCATCCAGGCCTGGCGGTCGGCCGCCGGGTCGGGGAGCTGCTTGGCGAAGAAGCCGCCCTTGGAGCCGACCGGCACGATGACGGTGTTCTTCACCATCTGCGCCTTGACCAGGCCGAGGATCTCGGTGCGGAAGTCCTCACGGCGGTCGGACCAGCGCAGGCCGCCTCGGGCGACCTTGCCGAAGCGCAGGTGCACGCCCTCGACCTGGGGCGAGTAGACCCAGATCTCGAAGGCGGGACGCGGGGCCGGCAGGTCGGGGATGGCCTGCGGGTCGAACTTCATCGACACGTAGGCGTGCGGCTCGCCCGCCGCGTCGCGCTGGAAGAAGTTGGTGCGCAGGGTGGCCCGGATCAGCGAGAGGAAGGAGCGCAGGATGCGGTCCTCGTCGAGGCTGACGACCTGGTCCAGGGCGCCGTCGAGCTCCTCCAGGATGCCCTCGGTCAGCTCGGCCGCGCTGTGCGTGTGCGCGGGCGAGAGCCGGGCCTCGAAGAGGTTCACCAGCAGCCGGGTCACGTGGACGTTGTTGAGGAGCGCGTCCTCCATGTAGTCCTGCGAGAAGGCGACGCCCGCCTGGCGCAGGTACTTGGCGTAGGCGCGGAGCACCATGGCCTGACGCCAGCTCAGCGCGGCGCGCAGGACGAGGGAGTTGAAGCCGTCGTTCTCCGCCTTGCCGGTCCAGACGGCGGCGAAGGCCTCCTGGAAGCGCTCGCGGCTCTCGTCGGTGATGCTGTCGGCGATCTCCGGACGCAGCTTGAGGCCGAAGTCGTAGACCCAGGCCACGGCGTCGTTGGTGCGGCGCAGCTCGTAGGGGTGCTCGTCGAGCACCTCGACGCCCAGGCGGGAGAGGACCGGCAGCACCTCGGTGAGCGAGACCGAGCCGCCCTCCCAATAGATCTTGAAGCGGCGCTCGTCGCCCTCGGCGTCGACCGGCTGGTAGAGGTTGAGGCGGAAGTCCCCGGCCCCGCTCAGCGCCTCCAGCTGCCGCAGGTCGGCGACGCCGGTGGCGGGGGTGAAGTCGGCGCGGTAGCCGTCGGGGAAGGCGTTGTTGTAGCGACGGGCCGCCTCGGCGGCGCGCTCCTCGCCGCACTCGCGGACCAGCACCTCGTTGAAGCCGTCGGCCCAGGAACGGGCGGCCTCGGCGAGCTTGGCCTCCAGCCGGTCGATGTCCGACTCGGTCAGGTGCGGCAGCTCGGTGCCGGAGGGCACCCGGATGACGAAGTGCAGACGGGCCAGGACCGACTCGGTGTTCCACGCGGTGTAGTCGATCGTGGCGCCGCCGAGCTCCTGCATCAGCAGGTCCATCAGGCGGAGCCGGACACGGGTGGTGTAGCGGTCACGCGGCAGGTAGACCAGCGCGGAGAAGTAGCGGCCGTACTCGTCCTGGCGCAGGAACATGCGCAGCTTGCGGCGCTCCTGGAGGTAGAGCACGGAGTGCGCGATGGAGAGCAGCTCCTCGACCGGGGTCTGGAAGAGCTCGTCGCGCGGGTAGGTCTCCAGGATCTGGACCAGGTCGCGGCCGTCGTGGCTCTCGGCGCTGAAGCCGGACTCGGCCAGCACCTCGGTCACCTTGCGGCGGGCGACCGGCACGCGGTTGACCGACTCGGTGTAGGCGGCGGCGGAGAGCAGGCCGAGGAAGCGGCGCTCGCCGATGACGTTGCCCTGGGCGTCGAACTTCTTGACGCCGACGTAGTCCAGGTAGGACGGGCGGTGCACGGTGGCGCGGCTGTTGGCCTTGGTCAGCACCAGCAGCTTCTGCTCGCGGGCCTTGGCGCGGGCCGGCGCGGTCAGGCGGCCGAAGGAGGAGGACGAGCTGGCCTTGGGGTCGGAGCGCAGGATGCCGAGGCCGGTGCCGGGCACGGCGTGCAGCGCGTCCTCGCCGTCCTCGGTCTGCACCAGGTCGTACTCGCGGTAGCCGAGGAAGGTGAAGTGGTCGTCGGCGAGCCAGCGGAGCAGGTCCCAGGTCTCGGCGACCTCCTGCTCGGCCAGGCCGGCCGGCGGGGTCGCCTGGAGCTCGTCGGAGAGGCGGAGCGCGGAGTCGCGCATCTTCGACCAGTCCTCGACGACCTCGCGGACGTCGCCCAGCACGCGGCGCAGGTCCACCTCGATGGCGCGCAGGTCGTCACGGTCGGTCTCGCGGTCGATCTCGATGTGCATCCACGACTCGAGCAGCGCGTCGGCCGGGCGGTCGGCGGCGCAGGCGTCGGCGTCGAGGACCTCGAGAAGCTTGCCGGTGATGTCGCGGCGGACCAGCAGCTGCGGGTGGATCACCACGTGGATGCCGCGGTCCTGGCGGGTCAGCTCGTTGGTGACCGAGTCGACCAGGAAGGGCATGTCGTCGGTGACGACCTCGACCACGGTGTGGCCGCAGGACCAGCCGTTCTCCTCGACGGTCGGGGTGTACACCCGGACCTCGGCCGAGCCCTGCGGGCGCTTCGCCGCGAGCCGGTGGTGGGAGGCCGCCGCGCCGTAGACGTCGACCGGATCCCGGTCGAGCAGGTCCTCGGGGGCTGTGTGCAGGTAGTAGTGCTTCAGGTAGGAGGCAAGGGCGCCGTTGCCGAGCGCCTCTCCCTGAGCTGCCTTGCTGAGCAGTTCGGCCTTAGCTGCGTCCAGCTGGGTCTGCATGACTGATCCTGGCTCCTGTCGCGCGCCGTTGCGTGACTCGGTGGGTGCACGGTTACGTCGGTAGGCATCGGTTTGCCCATGATCCACCGGGTCTGTCCCTATCCTCCCCCATCGCGAGGGATGATCGGACAAGCCTTGGTGGTTCCGGTCGAGCCTAACCGGGGTAGGAGTACATGTCCCGGGCCGGATCGGTGCACTGCGTCAGGATCTTTGGGCCGTGCTGTACGACTTGTCCAAGGGCATGCGTACGAGGCCTTCCACCTTGTTCACCTGGGAGCCTCTCCCCTCGGCCTCACACGCCCCACCAGCCCCTCGCCACTCCTCCGGCGCCCCTCACCCCATGTGCGGATAGCGGTGGTCGGTCGGCGGCACGAACGTCTCCTTGATGGAACGCGTGGACGTCCAGCGCAGCAGGTTCTGCTTCGCGCCCGCCTTGTCGTTGGTCCCCGAAGCCCGTCCGCCGCCGAACGGCTGCTGCCCCACGACCGCGCCGGTCGGCTTGTCGTTGACGTAGAAGTTGCCCGCGGCGAAGCGGAGCCTGGCCGTGGCGCGGGCGATCGCCGCCCGGTCCTGGGCGATGACCGCGCCGGTCAGGGCATAGGGGGCGGCGGCATCGACCAGGTCCATCGTCTGTTCCCAGCGCGCGTCCTCGTAGACGTGCACGGCCAGGATCGGGCCGAAGTACTCGGTGGCGAAGATCTCGTGGCGTGGGTCGGTGGAGGTGATCACGGTCGGGCCGACGAACCAGCCGATGGCGTCGTCGCAGTGGCCCCCGGCGACGATGTCGAGGCTGTGGTCGTCACGGGCGCGGGCGATGGCGCCGGCGTTCTTGGCGTAGGCGCGGTCGTCGATCAGCGCGCCCATGAAGTTGGACAGATCGGCCACGTCGCCCGCGGTCAGCCCGCGCACCTCGTCGAGGAAGTCGTCCTTGATCGCCCGCCAGACGCTGCGGGGGATGTAGGCGCGCGAGGCGGCCGAGCACTTCTGGCCCTGGTACTCGAAGGCGCCACGGATCAGCGCCGTCTTCAGCACGGCGGGGTCGGCGCTCGGGTGGGCCAGGACGAAGTCCTTGCCGCCGGTCTCCCCGACCAGGCGCGGATAGGAGCGGTAGGAACCGATGTTCGCGCCGACCGTCTGCCACAGGTGCTGGAAGGTGGCGGTCGAGCCGGTGAAGTGGATCCCGGCGAGTGCGGGGTGGGTCAGCGCGACCTGGGAGAGCGCGCGGCCGTCGCCGGTCACCATGTTGATCACGCCGGGCGGCAGCCCGGCCGCCTCCAGCACCCGCATCACGGCGTGGGCGGAGAGCGTCTGGGTGGGCGAGGGCTTCCAGACGACGGTGTTGCCCATCAGCGCCGGAGCGGTGGGGAGGTTGCCGGCGATGGCGGTGAAGTTGAACGGGGTGACGGCGCAGACGAAGCCCTCCAGCGGCCGGTGGTCGGCCCGGTTCCACACCCCGGGGCTGCTGACCGGCTGGTCGGCGAGCAGCTCGCGGGCGAAGTGCACGTTCCAGCGCCAGAAGTCGACCAGCTCGCAGGGCGCGTCGATCTCCGCCTGCTGCGCGGTCTTGGACTGGCCGAGCATGGTGGCGGCGGCGACGGTCTCCCGGTAGGGCCCCGCCAGCAGGTCGGCGGCCTTCAGGAACACGGCCGCACGGTCGTCGAAGCTCAGCTCCCGCCAGGCTGGCGCCGCGGCCAGAGCAGCGTCGACGGCCTGGCCCACGTCCTCGGCCGTCGCGTTCCCGAGCACGCCCAGCCGTGCGGAGTGGTGGTGCGGCTGCGCCACGTCGATCCGTTCGCCGCCGCCGAGACGCTGCATGCCGCCGACGGTCATGGTGAGCGGGGTGTCGCTCGCCGCGGCGAACTCGGCCAGCCGCGCCTCCAGTCTGGCCCGCTCGGGACTGCCGGGAGCGTAGCCGTGGACCGGCTCGTTCAGCGGGGCCGGGACCTGGGTGACCGCGTCGAGATCTGACATGCAGTCATCATGCGACGAGCGCCTCCGCGCAGGCGACAGCCTCGGCCAGAGTGTCGGCCACCGGCACTCCGATGCGGGACAGCTCGCGCCGCGATCCGGCCCCGCCGGTGTACAGCACCGACCGCACCCCCGCCTCGGCGGCGGCCGCGGCGTCGTCGGGGACGTCGCCGATCAGGACGACGACGGCCGGGTCGACCTCGCCGCCGAGGTGGGCGAGGTGCCGTATCAGGTACTGGCCCTTGCCGGAGATGCCGGAGGTGCCGTCCCGGCCGTCGACCCGGCGGAAGTGGCTCTCGATCCCCAGGCTGCGCACGAGCGGGACCAGTTCGTCGTGCCCGTACATGGACAGCAGCGACTGCGAGGCCCTGGCCCGCAGGATCTCCATCGCGCCCACGGCGAGGCCGCAGCTGTCACGCCTGGCCGTGTAGTGCTCGTGGAAGACGGCGTCCATCCGCTGCCACTCCTCGGTGGACGGCATCCGGCCCAGGCGGTCGGCATAGCAGTCGATCACCGGCACGCGGTACCACTCGCGGTACTCGGCCACGCTGAACGACGGCAGCCCGAGCTCCGCGAAGGCGGCGTTGCTCGCCCCCACCACGGCCTCGATGTCGTCGAAGAGGGTGCCGTTCCAGTCCCAGACGATGTGTGCGCGCATGGTGGCGACGGTATCTCCTCGGTCCGACAGCGCGGCCGGCGCGGGTGAGAGGGTCACGGCAGCAGCCCGGGGATCTCCTGCGTCGCGAACCAGAGCAGCTCGTGGTCCTCGGCGCCGTCGACGGTGAAGCGGGCGTCCTCGTCCCCCGCGTCGGCGGCGGGCAGCGCGAGCGCGGCCGCGGCGACGTCCTCCAGCACCTCCGCGTCGTCCGCGTCCGCGTGCACGGCTGCGGCCTTGGCCAGCCGCAGCGACTCGCCCAGCAGCACGGCCCCGAGCGCGGCGGCGTCCTCGTGCTCGGCGTTCACCTGCAGCGTGACCGTCGCGTCCGGCACGTCCGCGGCGACGACGACCCGGCGGCGCGGCGCGTCCCCGTCCGCGGCCAGCAGCCGCAGCGACGCCTGGGCGGCGCGGACCAGGGCCGCGTACTCCAGCTCCTCGATGTCGTCGCTCAGGTACCACTCGCGCAGGGCCGGCGTCACCGCGTAGGCGCGCAGCGGCGCGGGCGCGACGGCTCCGTCGGCGTGGGCCTGCGCGAGACCGGTCAGGGTGAGGGGCACGTACACGCGCATCGCTGGCGCTCCGGTCGGGAAGGGTCGGCAGGGGTGGTCGGGCTTCCGGGCCCAGGATAGGCGGTCAACCCGACGCCGGTACGGCGGTCGCGCAGCGTAGCCGATCGAGTGGCTTTCCGTCGCTCCCGGTAACCGTCGGGCCATCGGGGGTTCGTACATCCTTGCAGGTCAGCATGGCATTTTCACTCGGATAAGTGATTCTGCCGACGGCCTCCGGCCGGCTACGGGACTGCTTGCCGCGTCCCACGGGGCCGGATAGCACTGCCCCATGAACACGACGACCCGCACCGCGCAGCGCCAGGCCGCCCCCGCCAACGTCCGGATCGGCCGCGTCCACAGCCTGGGCGCGACGCGCCGCCAGGCCCCCGGCACCACCCCGCACAACGCCTTGGCCCGCGCCTACGCCCAGCGCCTGCTGGAGGTCCTGACCGGCCTGCGGCCGCTGGAGCAGCTGCTCGCCTTCGCGACGGAGGACGTCTACTCCCGCGTCCGCACCCTCCGCGCCCTGGCCTGCCTCCGCGCCGACGGCTCGGCCCCGGTCCTGCACCGCGTCTTCGACTCCGCGCCGCGTCGCGACGCCCTGGAGATCACCGCCCTGGTCCGCGTGGGCGACCGCACCGAGACCCTCGCCTTCCGCCTCGAATGCCGCGCCCTCACCCGCAGCCAGCAGGCCACCTGGCGCTTCACGGCTCTGGAGAGCCGCTGGTGAGAAGCGAGCCAGTGGCAACGCCAAGGGGCGCGAGGAACTGCGCGAGCAACCACCCTGTGCGGATGGCCCTGCTCGTGCGGCGACTCCCCACTCACGGTGGCTTGTCGCGCAGTTCCCCGCGCCCCTGATGGTGCAACGGGCCCGGCAGAGACTCGCGCCCCTGGAGAGTGCGACTACTTCTTGCGGCGACGGCCGCCCTTCGCGGCCTTGCGGCGCTCCGCGCGGGTGAGGCCGTCGTCCTCGGAGTCGTCGTCCATGGAGATGTCGGTCTCCACCACGCCGTCGGCGGTGTCCATCGTCGGCGCCTTGTAGTGCAGGCGGTCCGGACGCTGCGGGGCGTCCAGCCCCTTCGCGCGGATCTCCACCGGAGCCGCGTCCACCGGGACCTCCTCCACCTGCTGCTCGACCTGGACCTCCAGGTTGAACAGGTAGGAGACGGACTCCTCCTTGATCCCGTCCATCATCGCGTTGAACATGTCGAAGCCCTCACGCTGGTACTCCACCAGCGGGTCGCGCTGCGCGAGAGCGCGCATGCCGATGCCCTCCTGGAGGTAGTCCATCTCGTAGAGGTGCTCGCGCCAGCGGCGGTCCAGGACCGACAGCACGACCCGGCGCTCCAGCTCGCGCATGACCGTCTCGCCCAGCTGGTCCTCGCGGTCGACGTAGCGGCCGTGGACGTCCTCCTTGACCGCCTCGGACAGCATGTCCGCGGTGATGCCGGAACGGTCGCCGTTCTCGTCCTCCAGGTCCTCGACCTTGAGGCTGATCGGGTAGAGCTGGGCCAGCGCGGCCCAGAGCTTGTCCCAGTCCCACTCCTCCGCGAAGCCGTCCGCCGTGGCGTCGCGCACGTACGCGTCGACGGTGTCGTCGATGAAGTGGTCGATCTGCTCGTGCAGGTCCTCGCCCTCGAGCACGCGGCGGCGCTCGCCGTAGATGACCTCGCGCTGCCGGTTGAGCACCTCGTCGTACTTGAGGACGTTCTTCCGGATCTCGAAGTTCTGCTGCTCGACCTGGGTCTGCGCGGACGCGATCGCGCGGGTCACCATCTTCGACTCGATCGGCACGTCCTCGGGGACGTTCGCCATCGAGAGCACGCGCTCGACCATGCCGGCCTTGAAGAGGCGCATCAGGTCGTCGCCCAGCGACAGGTAGAAGCGGGACTCGCCCGGGTCGCCCTGACGGCCGGAACGACCGCGCAGCTGGTTGTCGATACGGCGGGACTCGTGCCGCTCGGTGCCGAGCACGTAGAGGCCGCCCAGATCCTGGACCTCCTCCTGCTCGGCCTTGACGGCCTCCTTGGCCTTGTCCAGGGCGGAGCCCCACGCGGCCTCGTACTCGTCCGGCGTCTCGACCGGGGAGAGCCCGCGCTGCGCCAGCTCGGCCGCGGCCAGGTGCTCAGGGTTGCCGCCGAGCATGATGTCGGTGCCACGGCCGGCCATGTTGGTGGCCACCGTCACCGAGCCCTTGCGGCCGGCCTGCGCCACGACCTGGGCCTCGCGCTCGTGGTTCTTCGCGTTGAGCACCTCGTGCTGGACCCCGCGCTTGCGCAGCTCCTGCGAGAGGTACTCGGACTTCTCGACCGAGGTGGTGCCGACCAGGACCGGCTGGCCCTTCTCGTGCTTGTCGACGATGTCCTCGACCACGGCGGCGAACTTCGCCGGCTCGGACTTGTAGATCAGGTCCGGCTGGTCCACGCGCAGCGGCGGCTTGTTGGTCGGGATCGGCACGACGCCGAGCTTGTAGATCTGGTGGAACTCCGCCGCCTCGGTCGAGGCGGTACCGGTCATGCCGGAGAGCTTCGTGTAGAGGCGGAAGAAGTTCTGCAGGGTGATGGTGGCCAGGGTCTGGTTCTCGTTCTGGACCTCCACCCCCTCCTTGGCCTCGATCGCCTGGTGCATGCCCTCGTTGTAGCGGCGGCCGGCGAGGATACGGCCGGTGTGCTCGTCGACGATCATGACTTCGCCGTTCATGACGACGTAGTCCTTGTCCGCCTTGTAGAGCTCCTTCGCCTTGATGGCGTTGTTGAGGAAGCCCACCAGCGGGGTGTTGGAGACGTCGTAGAGGTTCTCGATGCCGAGGTAGTCCTCGACGCGGGTGACGCCCGCCTCCAGGATGCCGACGGTGCGCTTCTTCTCGTCGACCTCGTAGTCCCGGTCGATCTTGAGGCGCTGCACCATCTTGGCGAAGTCGCCGTACCACTTGGTGGCGGCGTCGGCCGGTCCGGAGATGATCAGCGGGGTACGGGCCTCGTCGATCAGGATCGAGTCGACCTCGTCGACGACCGCGAAGTTGTGGCCGCGCTGCACCAGCTCGTCCTTCGACCACGCCATGTTGTCGCGCAGGTAGTCGAAGCCGAACTCGTTGTTGGTGCCGTAGGTGATGTCGCAGGCGTACTGCGCCCGGCGCTCGGCGGGCGACATGTTCGCCAGGATGCAGCCGACCTCGAGGCCGAGGAAGCGGTGCACCCGGCCCATCCACTCCGAGTCGCGCTCGGCGAGGTAGTCGTTGGTGGTGATCAGGTGCACGCCCTTGCCGGCGAGCGCGTTCAGGTAGGTCGGGAGCGTGCCGACGAGGGTCTTGCCCTCACCGGTGCGCATCTCGGCGACGTACCCGAAGTGCAGCGCCGCGCCACCCATGATCTGAACGTCGTAGTGACGCTGACCGAGGGTGCGCTTGGCGGCCTCGCGCACGGTGGCGAAGGCCTCGGGGAGGATGTCGTCCAGCGTCTGGCCGTCCGCGAGGCGCTCACGGAACTCTTCGGTGAGCGCACGCAGCTCGGCGTCCGTCAGGTTGACGAAGTCCTCTTCGATGGAGTTGACCTGTTCTGCGATCTTGGTGAGCTTGCGAAGGATCTTTCCTTCGCCTGCACGCAGGATCTTGTCGAAGACGGACACGTGGGCTGGCTCCTTGCCTGGGCGGACCGGGCGGCTGGTTTCTGGCACCTTGCTCGCGGTAACGATTGGGCCACCGCGAGCCCATCGTATGCGAGGAGCCCCACCAGCCGGGAGGTCCGTCAGCACGAGGGATGATGTCGTCCTTGAGAGTGGCATTCGTTTTACGGCGACAGCGGTCGAAAACGGACAGCGGAAATGCGGATGTTCGAAGGTGGGGCTTCCGGGATACTTCTTCGATGGACCCTGTGATCTTGGAAACCGCGCGTCTCTCGCTCCGCCAGTTCACCGACGCGGACATCGACGGCATCCACGCCGCCTGCCAGGACCCGGACACCCAGCGGTTCACCAGCGTGCCGGTGCCGTACCGGCGTGAGCACGCGGAGAGCTTCGTCAGGGAGATCTGCCCCAAGGGCTGGGCGGAGGAGACCCTGCTGAACTTCGGCTGCTTCCGCAGGGACACCGGCGAACTGGTCGCCTCCACCGGCTTCCACGGCCGCCAGTTCCGGACCGACGGCGTGCTGGAGATCGGCTACTGGAGCGTGCCGTCCCAGCGTCGGCAGGGCTTCACGGCGGAGGCGGTGGCCGCGATGTGCGACTGGGCCTTCGACGAGGTCGGCGTGGCCAGGATCGAGTGGCTGGCCATGGTCGGGAACCAGGGCTCCCGCGCGGTCGCCGAGAAGGTCGGCTTCCGCTTCGAGGGCACCCTTCGCTCCCGGCTGCTGCAGCACGGCGTCCGGAGCGACGCCTGGATCGGCGGACTGCTCAGCACGGATCGCGCCATGCGTCGAGACTGAGGTGCTTGCGGATCGCGCTCAGCCCGAGCCGTCGGGATTCCGCACAGAAAGCCGACCCCGGCAGGTGGTACTCGGCCTCGAAGACGGGCTTGTGCGCGGCGACGAAGGGACTGAGCAGGGCGCACTCCTGGAACTCGGCGCACTGCTCGTTGACGGCGAAGTCGAAGTCCGGCTGGAGCGCGACGACCTGGTCGAGGTCGTTCTTCAATCCGACGGCGAGCCCGCGCGCGTGCGCGAGGCGCGCGACGAGCCGGTCGAAGGCGAGCTGGTCCGCGGCGGTGAGGGGAAAGCCGGTGTCGTTGGCGTAGCCGTCGAGCTGGTCCGGCTCGACCCCGTCGAACCCCTTGGCCCGACATGCGTCGACGCGCTGCGCCAGGAGCGGCGCCAGCAGGTCCAGCCGCCGCACGTCCAGCCAGCGCTCGTCGGGCCACCCTTCGAGCGCTTTTCCGAGCAGCGCCTGGGGATACCGCCCGGCGTCGGGCCGATACGGCTCCCACGCACCGGCGTTGACGTAACAGACGACCCTCCGTCCGGCGGCGTGCAGGGTCGCCACGACGGCGGCGGAGTTGTCGACGGCGTCGATGTCGTAGACCTGCGCGGCGACGGTGGTGTCGACGGGCGTGGTCAACTGCCACTGCCAGCTCTCCCCCACCGCTGGCACCCACCGCGCCTGCGCGCTCCGCGCCGACGGCAAGGACGTGGGCGTGACCTCCACCGGTGCAACCCCTCCGGCACACGCGGCCAGTGTGAGCGCGACCCCTGCACACGCGAGGCCCGCCCGAATCGCACGCGGGCCCCTACCGCGCGGGCCCAGCTGCACCATCAGGGGCGCGAGGAACCGGGCGACAAGCCACCCACCCGGGTGGACCCCGAACGCGCAGGGCCATCCTCCCCCAGCCTTCGGCCGGGGGTACCCACTTCGGGTGGGTGTTCGCGCAGTTCCCCGCGCCCCTGGGTGCGTGCACCTGACCCACCATTGCCAAGGGCTCATCGGTGCCTCGTCGCGTCGCCGACGGCCAGCGCGGTGACCGCGAGCAGCACGCAGGCCGCCGCCGCGCTGACGCAGGTCTGCGCCGGGCCGGGAGGCACGCCCGCCGCGCGGGCGGCGACGAGCGCGGCCGCGCCCGCGCAGACCGCGGCGGTCGCCCGGCCCAGCAGGCCGAGGGACTGGAGCAGTTGGGCCGTCCAGATCGCCGCCGCGAGGGCCACCAGACCGCCGACGCCGGGGCCGCCCGCGTTCGGCCAGAGGAGGCCCACGGCCCAGGTCAGCGCCGCGACCACCAGCAGGTAGCCGCCCAGGCCCCGCAGTACCGCGGCGAGGACCAGGCGTTGGAACTCCCTCGTCGCGCCCGCCCGGCCCAGGGCCAGCTCCGTCGCGCCGCGGCAGCGGGCGAGGAACCACTCCGCGCCGCCCATGCTGAGGGTCAGCGCCAGGGTGGCCGGTCCGATGTCCGCCAGGGTCAGCAGGGCGACGGCGAGGCCGAAGCAGCCGGCCTGGAGGGCGTCGCGCCATTCGGGGAGCCAGTCGCCGCGCCGCGCCGTCGCCGGGCGGCCCGTCTCGCGCCAGCCGGCCCGGACCGCGAGGGCGACCGACAGCAGCAGCAGGACCGCGCCGAGCCAGTCCGGCGGGCCGCCCGCCCCCACGTGGCGTGCAGTGAGCATCCACAGCGCGCCGGTGGCCATCGGGGCCAGCGCCGCGACCAGCGCGCGCTCGCGGCCCAGCACCAGCAGCGCCGTCGCCGAGGCGAAGTACAGGGCCTGCCCGGTGGCGAAGACCACCGCGAGCGCCGACGAGCCCGGCGCGAGCGCGGCGAGCAGCGTCGCCAGCACCGCGCCTGCCACACCGCCGCGCGCCAGCACCGCGGCCGCGCCGGTGACGTCCTCGCGTCCCCGCCGGACGTAGGCGAGATGGGCGACGCCCTGACTCCAGCTCCAGCTGAAGAGCAGTGCCGCGCCGACGCTCCACTGCGAGCCGTGCGGCGGTCCGCCGAGGACGTAGCCGAGGCCCGGCAGGGCGAAGAGCAGTCCGCGCAGCGCGCAGCGCGAGGCGGGGACGCCCCAGGCGGACGACGCCGCGTGCTGACGCAGTCGCTTCGGCACCCGCTTGCGCGACGGCCGCGGCTCCGTGTGCGCGCGGTGGAACAGCTCCTCGCCGAGCTCGAAGGCATCGCGTCGGCCGTAGCGCTGTTGGATCTGGCGGTCGGTGAGGCCCTCGGCCTCGATCGCCGCCACGACCTCGAGCGGGTGGACCGCGCTCGCGGCCACCCCGGCGAAGCGCTCCGCGATCTCCTCGCCCGGATCCTCCGCCACCGCGTGCGGGAGCGGCTCGGGCGCCGACTCCAGACGCAGGCCGCGCACCAGCTCCACGAACCCGCTCACGTCGCGACCCTCGCCCTCGCGCCGCCGCCGACCCGCTGCGTCGGCAGCATCGCCCTCAGCGACGACGCGGAGACCGTCTCTCCCGACAACTCACCGTAGAGGGAACGGAATTGCGCGACGGTCCGCTCGACCGTGAACTCCGCCTCGACCCGGCGTCTGGCCGCGGCGCCCAGCCTGGCCCGTTCCGCCGGATCGCGCAGCAGGGCCAGCGTGGCGGCGGCCAGCGCCTCGGGCTCGCGCGGGGGCACGACCAGACCGGTGTCGCCGACCGCCTCCCGCACGCCGCCGACGTCGGTCGAGACGGTGGCCCGGCCGCAGGCCATGGCCTCGATCAGGCTGAAGGGGAACCCCTCGGAGATGCTGGAGAGCAGCACGACCGAGCCGGCCGCGTACGCGTCCTTGACCGCGTCGATGCGGCCTTCGAAGACCATCGCGTCCGTCACCCCCAGCTCGGCGGCCAGCGCGTCCAGGCGCTCGCGGTACGCCTCACCGCCGGCGGGAACCCCGCCGAAGAGGCGCAGCCGCACCTGCGGCAGCTCGGCCCGCACCAGCGCGAAGGCCCGCAGCAGCGTCTCCAGATCCTTGATCGGATCGACCCGCCCGGCCCAGCTCAGCGTCAACTCGGCGGGTTCGGCACCGGCCTGCGGGAACTGCTCCAGGTCGACGCCGTTGTAGACGGTGCGGATCCGGCGCGGGTCGCAGCCGCCCCGTTCCTCCCACCGCCGGTTGTAACGGTTACAGGGCGCCACGATATCGGCACTGCGGTAACTCTCCGTGGCGAGCATCCGGTAGAAGCCCAGCAACAGCGTCTTGACCGGCCGGGAGAAGGGCGCCGCCCGGAAGCTCAGGAAGCGTTCGCGCAGGTAGATGCCGTGCTCGGAGAGAAGCATCGGCACACCGTGGAAGCGCCGCGCGGTCAGCCCCGGCAGCGCGGCCAGACCCCCGGTCGCGACGTGCACGACCCCACGGGCCGGCGGCTGCACGGCGAGCGGCCGCAGCGCGTGCTCCAGCAGGTCCGTTCCCTCCAAGGCGTCGCGGAAGGTCGGCTGGTCGCGGCTGGTGGGCAGGAACGGCAGCCGCCAGACGCCCTGGAGCGAGCGCAGCGCGCCCTCACTGCGCAGGGCGGCGGTCAACGAGCCGCCGGTGAGCGCGAACTCGGAGAGTTCGTAGAGCTCGTCGGCGAAGTACTGCTCGAAGTCCGGGTCGAGCAGGGAGAGCAGGAAACGCTCGTAGCCGGCGAGAAAGCGGCGCAGAGCCCGGCCGCGCGGGGCCCTGCCCGGAGCGGGCGGCCCCCACATCGCCACCGAGCTGACCGAGGCGACCTGCTCGGGCAACGGCCAGACCACCGGCTCCTGGCCGCTGCCGGTGATCCCCAGAACGTGGAATCGCACCTCCGGCATGCCGCGTACCAACTGGTCGCACCAGGTGCTGACACCGCCGTGGATGTACGGATACGTGCCCTCCGTCAGCAGGGTGACCTCCAGCGGCCCCGGGCTGTTCATGCGGGCTTGCCCCCCTCGTGCAGTTGTCGTTCGTGCGGAGTTCGGGGGCGTGCGGCCGCCTGGCCGCACGCCCCCGGTGGTACGGCCGGGCTACTTCTGCCCGTGCAGCAGCTTGGCGACGCCGGTGACCGTGAGCGGGACCGCCTTCGCCACCGTCGAGAGCTGGAGCGGCTGCTGGGTGGTGGGCGCGGCCGGGGTCGCCCCGGAGGTGGCGGCCGGAGCGGCGGGCGCGGCCGGGGTGCCGGCCGCGGTCAGCTTGAGCGTGATCGAGCTCTGCAGCGTGCCCGGGCTCATCCAGCCCGAGAGCTCGCCCGCGTAGGCGCTGCCGACCGGGCCGGAGCCGAGGCCGAGCAGCAGCGTCTGCGTCGTGCCCGTCGGCATGGTGACCGGAACCTGCACCCCGGCCGGGGCCTGGAGGGTGACCGTGCTGCCGACCCGGTAGGCGGTGACCTGGTTGGCCGCGACCGCCGACTGCCAGGCGGCCCGCTGCTGCAGCTCCTTGCCGATCGCGGATTCGCGCAGGTTGACGATCGGGGTGTTGGCCGCCATCAGGCTCGCGTAGTCGGCGAACAGCGAGTTGAGCACCGGGTAGAGGATCCGGTCCTCGGCCAGGTTGGACTGGTGCGCGTAGTGCGGGTCCGGGTTGTCGCCGAGGATGTGGCCCATGTCGATCCTGGACTCCAGCGGCACGATGTAGTCGCTGTAGCCGGTGGAGAGGTCGAGCGGGGCCGGCATGCAGGTCGTCGTGGCCGGGTTGGCGGTGCAGATGCCGCTGCCGCCCTGGGTCGAGGCCGTGTAGAGCCAGTTGTACTCGTCGACCTCGTCGGCCACGTGGCCGGCGTTGTAGTAGACGTTCATCGGGAAGCGCGGCACCGTGAGCGCGCCGCCGACGGCCCGCTGGTCGGGCTCGCGGGAGTGGTCGCTGCCGGTCCACTTGATGCCCGCGCTGTTCAGCGCGGGGGCCAGGTTGGGGTTGTCCACCGGCTGCTGCGGCAGCGTCCTGAGGCCCGAGTGCTCGCCGGTGACGAGCTCGGTGGCGTCGATGGACAGGCCCTTCTGCCGGGCCCAGGTGACGTTCTGGGTGATCGCGTCCTGGATCGTCTTCTGGTCCGTCCAGACCGTGGCGCCGCTCGCGTCCGTGGTGCAGGACCAGGGGACGGTCGTGGTGTTCTGCACGCAGCCGAGGAACGGGTGGCTGTAGGTGTGGTCGACCCAGCGGAACGAGGCCTTGTTCTGCAGCAGGGAGTCGGTCAGCGGGTCGTCGACCGTGCCGTTCTGGGTGGCGTCGTCGCTGCCGCCGGCGTTGAAGAGGAAGTCGAGGGTGAAGTTGTTCGTCTTCTCCCACTGCTGGGCGTAGGTCACGTCCGCCGGGGTCATCCGGATCTGCGACTCGGCGGGCGTGCCCTGGCAGGCCGAGGCGGCGTCGCCGGGGGTGCACTTGGCCGTGCTGCTCCAGCGGTCGTCCGGCAGCATGACGTCGTCGATGTGCATGGCGAAGTAGTTGCGGTCGTAGCCGATGTGGACGCCCTGCGTCATCCAGTCGACGATGCCGCGCGCCAGCAGGCGGTACTGCTGCTGGTACTGGTTGTAGGCGAAGGTGAGCACCAGCTCCGACACGCCGCCGTGGTCGTACTCGCCGGCGAGCACGCCCTGGGCGCCCCCGCCGTTCGGGATCGGCATGGTGACCATCGGGGTGAACGAGGCGCCCGCGGCCTGCGTGGCCAGCGGCGTGGCCAGGTACCCGTAGCTCTCGGTCACGCTCGGGTCGTTGTCCTCGAAGGGCACGCTGCCCTTGAGGTAGCGGAACGGGCCGCCGAGGCCGGCCGTGGTGACCGCGCCCTGCATCCCGTCCAGCGCGCCGATGTAGCCGGGGGAGGCCGGCCAGTTGAGCCCGACGGCGGGCTGCGCGTAGGTGTACGCGTCGACCTGGCGGACGCCGAAGGTCTGCTCGTAGCTCGCCAGCGCCGCCATCTCCGCCGAACCGGCGGGGAACGGCGCGTTGTTGGGCAGCACCACGGCCTGGTAGCGCGCCTCGGCCCGGCCGCTGGAGTCCGTGCCGCTCAGGAAGGCGGCGTTGATCGTGGGCCGCGACGCGTCCGAGAGGCTCACCCTGGTGTAGGGCGTGCCGGTGAGGTCCAGCTCGTTGACGATGGCGGCCACCGAGGGCCCGCCGTCGTCCACGACGAGGACTCTGAGGTCGATCCGCTGCGCGGTGTTCGCCGCGCTCGCCCCGACGGCCGGCGCGCTGAGCGCCAGCAGTCCCGCCGCGGTGAACGCGGCGGCCCAACGGGTCCTACGACCCATGTCGTCCCTCCCAGGGGCGTGCACGGACAGATTTCGCGCACGCCGAAAGAATCGAAGAAGAAAGAATGAAAGGAATCCCCGAAACAGTCCCGAAGACCCGCAGAACCCCCAGCCCCCCGCGGGCAGCTCTCCGGCTGCGAATGCCAGGCTAGGAGCAGCCGGGGCGGCAAACCCACTCCGATCGGCTTTCTCCACTCGTCGGCGTGAGCTTGTGGACGGTCGTTTGATTAGCGTCACTCGCAACGGTGAGGACTGTCAGTGGCGCGGCCTAGGCTGCGGTGCATGACCACCTCGCCGCAGCTTCCCGAGCTCACCGCCGACCAGGCCCGTCGGATCGCCCTGCGGGCGCAGGGCCTGCTCGGGGCGCCCGACCGCCGGGCCGGCGTGCGCGGGATGCTGCGGCGGCTCGGCTCGGTCCAGCTGGACACGATCTCGGTGCTGGCCCGCTCGCACGAGCTGATCCCCTACGCGAGGCTCGGGGCCGTCGGGCGGCCCGCGGTCGAGGCCGCCTACTGGAGCGGCGGCCGGTCCTTCGAGTACTGGTCGCACGCCGCCTGTGTGCTGCCGGTCGAGGAGTGGCCGCTCTTCGCGTTCCGCCGCCGCCGCTTCCTGGAACGCGGCCACCGCTGGCACCGGATGGAGGACGCCGAGCGCTCCTGCGCCGAGATCGTCGCGAAGCTCCGCGCCGAGGGCCCGCTGCTGACCTCGGACCTGGGCGGCGCCAAGAAGGGCGGCGAGTGGTGGGACTGGTCCGAGTCGAAGATCGCCGTCGAGTGGCTGCTGGACACCGGCGTGGTGGTCTGCTCGGAGCGCCGCGGCTGGCGCCGGGTCTACTCGCTGGCCGAACAGGCCGTCCCTGCCGAGCTGTTGAACACCGAGCTCGACGACGCAGCCTGCCTGCGGCAGTTGGTCGCCCAGTCCGGCACCGCCCTCGGCGTGGCCACCGAGAAGGATCTGGCCGACTACCACCGGCTGCGGATCGACCAGGTCGCCGCGGCCCTGCCGGGTTCCGGTCTGGTGCCGGTCAGGGTCCACGGCTGGGCGAACGGCTCGAAGCGCGGCGGCGACGGCGTCACGGCCTGGGCGGATCCGGCCGCCCTGGCTGAGGAGCCGCGCGGCCGTCACCGCACGACGCTGCTCTCGCCGTTCGACTCACTGATCTGGGACCGGGCCCGCACCGAGCGGGTCTTCGGCTTCACCCACCGCCTGGAGGCGTACACGCCGCGGCACAAGCGGGTCCACGGCTACTTCACCATGCCGCTGCTGGCCGGCGGCCGTCTGGTGGGCCGCGTCGATCCCGCCCGCGAGGGCCGGACGCTGGTGGCCCGTCAGGTCTCGCTCACCACCCCCAAGGCCCTGGACGCGCTGGCGGAGGCGCTGCGCGAGGCAGCCGGCTGGGTCGGCTGCGACGCGGTCAGGGTCGAGCAGCTGCACGACGAGTCCCTGCGCGCCCCGCTGCAGAAGCGGCTCGACGCCTAGCCCCGTCCAGCGGCGGGCTGCGCGCGGTGGGAGGCGGTCAGCCTATTTCGAGGATCTTCTCCCGCATCGCGTAGACCACGGCCTCCATCCGGGAGTGCAGCTGCAGCTTCTCCAGGATGTTGCGCACGTGGTTCTTCACGGTGTTCTCGCTGATGAAGAGCTGCTTGGCGATGTCACGGTTGTTCAGCCCCGTCGCCACGAGCTTCAGCACCTCCATCTCGCGGTCCGTCAGCCGTGGTGCGGGCAGCAGCTCCTGCTGGTCCGTCCGCTTCTGGATCATCGACTTGAACTCGGTCAGCAGCTTGGCCGCCATGGAGGGGCTGATCTGCGACTGGCCGTCGGCGACCGCGCGGATGGCCGTGGCCACCTCGTCCGTGGAGATCTCCTTCAGCAGGTATCCGGTGGCGCCCGCCTTGATCGCCTCGTAGAGGTCCGCCTCCTCGTCGCTGATGGTCAGCATGATGATCTTCGTGCTGGGCGCGACCTCCTTGATGGCCGTGCACGCCTCGATGCCGCTGCGGCGCGGCATCCGCACATCCATCAGGATGATGTCCGGCAGCAGATCCGCCGCCTTCTCCACCGCTTCGGCCCCGTCTCCGGCCTCGCCGACGACGGCGATGTCCTCCTCCTGGGCGAGGACGATCTCCAGTCCGCGCCGGAAGAGCGCGTGGTCGTCCACGACCAGTACCCGGATCGGCTCCACCATCCGGTCCTCCCCCTCGGTGGGCGGCTGTCAGCGACATGATTCCACGCTTCGCGGGAGTCGCGATCACCCGTCCACAGAGGGTTCCCCCGGAAGTGTGCCGGGGGAACCCTCGAACGCGACGCTGTGTCGTCGCTTCGTTACGCGGTCACGGCCTGTGTCACCACGGCGGTGACGGCCGTGGAGAGACTACGCCTCGACCTTCAGGTGGATCACACCGTAGTCGTAGGCGTGCCGGCGGTAGACCACGCTCGGCTGCTTGGTCTCCGCATCCACGAACAGGTAGAAGTCGTGGCCGACCAGCTCCATCTCGTACAGCGCCTGGTCCAGCGCCATCGGCTCGGCGGGGTGGGTCTTCTCGCGGACCACCAGCGGCCCGTCGCCCTCCACCTGCACCGATCCCTGCATCGTCTTCCTGGGCGTCGGGTTGAGCTCCTCGGCGGGAGCCTGCCCGGGAGTGTCCGACAGGGACGCGGTCGCCTCGGCGACGCTCATCGGCGCGCGCGGTCCCTTGCTGATCCGCCGCCGGTCCGCAGCCTTGCGCAACTGCGCGTCGAGCTTGGCCGAGGCCAGGTCGAGCGCGGAGTACGGGTCGGAGGAGCTCGCCTCCGCCCTGATGACCGGGCCGCGACTGTGCAGCGTGATCTCCACCTGGTCGGCGTGGTCGGACTGGCGCGGGTTGTGTTCCTTCGAGAGCTCCACGTCGACGCTGATCACCTTGCCGTCGAGCTTGTTGATCCGCTCGAGCTTCTCGGCGACGTGCCTGCGGAACCGCTCCGGAACCTCGGTCTTGCGACCCTTGACGACGATGTCCACGCAGAACTCCGATCTTTCGCGCTTCATGCCCACGGACCCGTAGGTCCTTCGGGCCCATCGAGTACGCTGCGCCGCCCGCTCGGGGCCGGGCGGTGCGCCCCTCAGTCCCCTTCATCCCCAATCGGAACGGTGGGAACCCCATGGAACAACGGTTCCCCGGGATCCGCCTGTCCGACTCGGGCCGAAATTTCCGACCGAGGGGGCCATATGTCCTGACCTCCCAAATTCGCGGCGCAGAGGGGTCTTGTACAGCCCCCGCGCGGTACCTACCCCCGTTCGGATGAACATCGCGTAAATGCTCCACGTCAACGGGGTGCCCGGGGCACTCTTGGCTCCGCTTCGACACCTACCTCGACCGTACCCCCGACCGCGCCGGGAGGCTCCCGTGGAGCGGCCCTCCGTCTCGTTGCTCGACGCCGCCCTCGACCTGCTGCTGCCCGCGTGCTGCGTCGGCTGCGGTCTCGGTCACGCGCAGCTCTGCGGCCCCTGCCGGGCGCTCCTGGAGGGCGCCGAGCCGCATCTGGCGCGCCCTCTCCGGCCGCCGCCGGGGCTGCCCGAGGTCTACGCCGCGCTTCCCTACGACGGCACGGTCCGCCAGGCGCTGCTCGCCCACAAGGAACGGGGAGCCCTGCGGCTCGCTCCCGCCCTCGGCCACGCTCTGGCGCGCGCCGTCCGGGCCGCCGTCCCGCTGGATCCCGGTCACGCGGCGCCGCTGCTGCTGGTCCCGATGCCGTCCACCGCCAGGGCGACCCGCGCCCGCGGCCACGACCCGACGACACGCCTGGCCCGCGCGGCCGCCAGGACGCTGCGCGGCTCCCATGTCCCCGCCCGTGTACTGCCCGTGCTGCGACACGCCCGCGCCGTCGCCGACCAGGCCGGCCTCGACGCGGCGGCACGCCGACGCAACCTGCGCGGCGCGCTCCGCGTGGACCGGCCCTGCCGCGAGCTGCGCTCCGGCCATGTTCTGGTGGTCGACGACCTGGTCACGACCGGCGCGAGCCTCGCCGATGCGGCCCGTGCCCTCAGCGAGGCCGGCGCGGACGTCCTGGCCGCCGCGGTGGTCGCCGCACCCACACGGCTCTGACGCGACACCGGCTCGGCGCCGAAGGGCCGGCGCCCGTCGCTGCTAGCCGGGGTAGCGGACCGCAGTCCCCTTGGGCTCGGAGCCGATCGTCGCCCAGGTCCCCACCGCCTGCTGGAAGAAGACCTGGCCGGCCTTGGCCGTCGTCGCGAAGAGCGGCTCGTCCGGCTCCCCCGGGTTGGCCGTGATGTCGGCGATGTCGGTGAGCGCCTGGAGGGTGCCGGGCGTCGGCGACGAACCGTCCATCTCGACGGAGACCACACTGGTGGTCCCCGCCTGCTGACCGACGACCACCAGACTGTCGCCGTCCTGCCACGCCAACGAGCTGACGGAGCTGATGTCCCTGGCCGTGTCGCGCAGCGCGTCCACCTCGATCTGCGGCGCACTGTCGCTCCCGGTGCGCAGCACCCGGCCGATCTGCACCTTGGTCTGCGTCCCGTCCTGGACCAGCAGCGCCACCCGCGCCCCGTCGGGGGCGACCCTCACCTGCTGCACCACACCCTGGAGGTTCTGGACCCTGACCCGGGCCTCCCGACCGTTGATGACGACCCGGAGCCTGGGATTCCCCGGGTCCAGATCCGCGACCCACAGCGTGCTCGTCCCGTCCCAGCTCGGCGCGGAGAACCCTCCGGGAGCCGCGCTCTGCAGCGTCGACTTGGCGGGCGCCGTCGTCGCGTGCAGCGAACTGACGTACAGCGACTGGCCGTTCTGCGACACGGACGCGACCTGCTGCAGCAGGGTCGGCGCCACCGCGAAGGAGCCGATGGTCACGTTGGCCGGAACCAGCTGCCCGTTGACGCCCGCCACCGAGGCGCCACCCCCGTTGCCGGCCGAGGGAACGACACTCGTCAGATGATGATCCGCGTTGAGGTAGTACGCGGTCCCGCCGTTCGGAGTGACCGGGTTGGCGCTGCCCTCACTGTTCGCCGTGCACCCCGCCCCGCCGCCGTGCCCCGGATAGAGCGCGACCGACTTGGGCTTGGTGACGCCCTGGACCCGCACCTCCAGCTGCGTCAGCGTGGCGTAGAACTGGGCTGCCATCGCCAGGCAGTCGCTGGCGTTCCAGTCCCCGCCGCGCCCCAGCGTCAGATACACCTTCGCCTGGTCGCTGCTGGTGTCCAGATTCACCGAGGAACCGGCCGGGAACGGTGAGGACACGACCGGGGAGAGCCAGTCGCTGGGGCCCGCCAGCAACTGCCGCGCCGCCGTGGTCAGCGGATCGATCCGGCTGCGCAGATAGACCGGGTCGGCGACCAACGGGCTCACCCTGTTGCCGTTCAGTCCCCTGGCGGCGGGAAAGTACAGGTTCACCGACTCGTATATCCGCGAGAAGTCCTGCTGGCGGATCAGGATGCCGTTCGGCAGCGACTTGATCCGCCACTGGCCCTTGTCGTTCTTCGCGAAGACGAAGGTCTGGGAGACCACCTGACCGGACCCGGGCGTGTACGAGCCGTGCACGTCCAACGTGGCCGTCTCACGGCCCTCGACCGTGACGTCGGCGGTCTTGCCGTCGGCGAGGACGTCGGGCGGGGGAACCTGCACCGAGTCCAGGACGGTGACCTTGGCCTGCGGATTCCAGGCCGTGCCGTCGGCCAGGTACCGGCGCGCGACGCTGTAGTTCGCCTCGTCGCTCGCCAGACCGTCCAGAAAACCCTTGGCCAGCGCCTGCGGGTCCTCGCCGTCCTTCGGCGGGGCCGCGATCAGCTCCGCCCGGGTGTTCAGCGTGTTGCCCGTCGCCTCGGCGGAACCGGCCGGGATCGGACCCCGGTCGGGCATCGTCGCGCAGCCGGCAAGCACCAGCACGCCCCCGGCCAGGGCGGTGCCGCGCACCACGTTCCGACGTGAACCGGCCGCACGACGCCCGTCTCGACGTGACATCTCAGGACTCTCCACGGGGCAGCTCACGGTCGTCGGTCTGGTCGGCGGAATCGGGCGCGGCCGCACAGGCGCCCCGCGGCTCCTTGGCCACGACCACCTGGGCGTTCCCCGTACCGAAGCCCGCGCCCAGCCCGGACACCGGGCCGAGATCGGCGGGATTGCTGGCCGGCAGGCCCCGGCCAGGACCCGGCAGCGCCGGAATCACCGAGCCGTAACCGAGCACGCCGCCCAGCCCCGGGCCCAGGCTCGGCTGCTGCTCCACGTCGCCCGCCGTGGCCAGCACGGCCGTCGCCCCCGCCGGGCGGGCCCGACGGTAGGGGCTGCCGGAGACGTCCAGGCCCAGGTTGCCGCGCGAGTCCTCCGGCTCCAGCGGAATCGGCGAACGCGTGATCTCGTGGCCCGCGTTGCGGGGGATCGTCAGCCGGAACTGCGAGCCGCCGCCGGGTTCACCCCAGGCGTGCAGCCAGCCTCCGTGCAGCGCGGCGTCCTCCAGGGCGATGGAGAGACCCAGCCCCGTGCCGCCCGTGGTCCGGGCACGAGCCGGATCGGCCCGCCAGAAACGGTTGAAGACGCGGGCCGCCTCGCCGGGCTTCAGGCCGATCCCGTGGTCCCGCACGGCCACCGCGACCGCGCCGTCGCCGGCCGCGAGCCGCACCTCGATGTCGCGGCCCTCGCCGTGCTCCAGCGCGTTGACGACCAGATTGCGCAGAATCCGCTCGATCCGGCGCGGGTCAACCTCGGCCACGACCGGCTCGCCGCCGCCGATGACATGGACCTCACTGCCCTTGCGCTCGGCCAGCGGACCGGCGGCCTCGATGACCCGGCCCACGACGTCGCGCAGGTCGGCGGGCTCGGAGTCGAGAATCGCCGCGCCCGCATCGAAGCGGCTGATCTCCAGCAGATCCGCGAGCAGCGACTCGAAGCGGTCCAGCTGGTTCTGCAGCAGCTCGGCCGAACGCTCGGCCGAGGGGTCGTTGAAGTCCTCGCGGGACTCGTAGAGCAGGTCGGCCGCCATCCGCACGGTCGTGAGCGGCGTCCGCAGCTCGTGCGAGACGTCCGAGACGAAGCGCCGCTGGACCCGGGAGAGCTCCTCCAGCTGCCGGATCTGGGCCTGGAGCGCACCGGCCATCCGGTTGAAGGACTCGCCGAGCCTGGTGATGTCGTCGGTCCCGGAGACCTTCATCCGTTCTTCGAGGCGGCCGGAGGCCAGCTGCTCGGAGATCTCGGCGGCCATCCGGATCGGCGTGACGACCTGGCGCACGACCAGCCAGGAGATGGCGCCGAGCAGGATCACCACGAACACGCCGGCCGTCGCCAGTGTCCCGGTGACCAGGCTCAGCGTCTTGGTCTCCTGCGTGAACGGGAAGACGTAGTAGAGCTGGTACGGGCTGCCGTCAGGAAGCGAGATCTGCTCGCCGAAGACCATCCCCGGCTCGGACGCAGAACCGTTTCGGTAACTCACGGAGGTGAAGGAGCCCTGGCGGCTGCCGGGGTTGGCCTGGACCCGCTGCTGGAGATCCGCGGGAATCGTCAGACTCGGATCCACGCCGCCGGTCACGAAAACCCCGCGCGAGGTCGGGCTGCTGCCCGAGTCGAGACCGTTGTCAGGCAGTATGCCGACGATGTCGGACGAGCCGGCACCGCTGGTGGCGAGCGCCTGCACCTCGTCGGACATGGCGTCGCCCACGTTGATGGACGTGACGCCGGACCCCGACTGCCCCGCCGGGGTGGTCTTGTGCCCGTTGTAGGCACTGCCGAGGTTGCTCGCGGCCGCCTTGGCGGCGCCGAAGCCGCTGTCCGCCTGCGTCGTGGCCGACTGCAGCTTCGCCTGCAACAGACCGTTCCGGACCTGGTTCATCACCACGACGCCCAGCAGCAGCACGACGCCGAGCGAGAGCACCAGCGTCATCGCGACGACGCGCAGCTGGATGGAGCGCCGGTACAGCCGCACGGCACGGCGGAAGGGACGACGGAGCTGCCGGCGGACCGCCGCGAATATCGGCTTGGAACGCTCGGTCTTCGTTTCGGTCGACTGCCCGCCGTCGGTGTCGGGCTCGACGACGGGCGCCAGACCATTCATGTCAGTTCGGCCCCGCCTTGTAGCCGACTCCGCGCACCGTCACCACGATCTCGGGCCGCTCGGGATCCCGCTCGATCTTGGACCGGAGCCGCTGCACGTGGACATTGACGAGCCGCGTGTCGGCCGCGTGACGGTAGCCCCAGACCTGCTCCAGCAGCACCTCGCGGGTGAACACCTGCCAGGGCTTCCTGGCGAGCGCGACCAGCAGGTCGAACTCCAGCGGCGTGAGCGGGATGCTGCGGCCGTCACGCTTGACGGAGTGGCCGGCCACGTCGATGACCAGATCGCCGATGGCCAACTGCTCCGGGCTCGGCTCCTCCGCCCGACGCAGACGGGCCCGCACGCGGGCGACCAGTTCCTTCGGCTTGAACGGCTTGGTCATGTAGTCATCCGCACCGGACTCCAGGCCGACGACGACGTCGACGGTGTCGGTCTTGGCGGTGAGCATGACGATCGGCACGCCGGACTCGGCACGAATCTGCCGGCAGACGTCGATGCCGTCCCTGCCAGGGAGCATCAGATCCAAGAGCACGAGGTCGGGCTTGACCTCACGGAAGACGGCCAATGCCTTGTCACCGTCGGCAACGAAGCTTGGCTCGAATCCCTCCCCGCGCAGCACGATGCCAAGCATCTCGGCCAGAGCAGTGTCGTCATCGACGATCAGGACGCGTCCCTTCATACCTTCCATGGTCTCATCTCCCAAACGTGACCTGGGGCACAGTCGACGAGACTTGCGCCACTCGTTCGAGCGGGACGCCCGGGACGGGAGTGACGAGAGGGAGGGACCATACGGGTCCGGAACGCAGTGAAGCCCCCTGACCTATGGTCAGGGGGCTTCACTGGAAAGGTTGTTCGGCGGCGTCCTACTCTCCCACAGGGTCCCCCCTGCAGTACCATCGGCGCTGTGAGGCTTAGCTTCCGGGTTCGGGATGTAACCGGGCGTTTCCCTCACGCTATGACCACCGAAACACGGTGAAACAAGCGGTGATCGCTGTCTCAGAACAGCACAGTGGACGCGTAGCAACTATGGACAAGCCCTCGGCCTATTAGTACCGGTCAGCTCCACCCCTCACAGGGCTTCCACATCCGGCCTATCAACCCAGTCGTCTACTGGGAGCCTTACCCCATCAAGTGGGTGGGAGTACTCATCTCGAAGCAGGCTTCCCGCTTAGATGCTTTCAGCGGTTATCCCTCCCGAACGTAGCCAACCAGCCATGCCCTTGGCAGGACAACTGGCACACCAGAGGTTCGTCCGTCCCGGTCCTCTCGTACTAGGGACAGCCCTTCTCAATACTCCTGCGCGCGCAGCGGATAGGGACCGAACTGTCTCACGACGTTCTAAACCCAGCTCGCGTACCGCTTTAATGGGCGAACAGCCCAACCCTTGGGACCTACTCCAGCCCCAGGATGCGACGAGCCGACATCGAGGTGCCAAACCATCCCGTCGATATGGACTCTTGGGGAAGATCAGCCTGTTATCCCCGGGGTACCTTTTATCCGTTGAGCGACGGCGCTTCCACAAGCCACCGCCGGATCACTAGTCCCTGCTTTCGCACCTGCTCGACCCGTCGGTCTCACAGTCAAGCTCCCTTGTGCACTTACACTCAACACCTGATTGCCAACCAGGCTGAGGGAACCTTTGGGCGCCTCCGTTACATTTTAGGAGGCAACCGCCCCAGTTAAACTACCCACCAGACACTGTCCCTGATCCGGATCACGGACCCAGGTTAGACATCCAGCACGACCAGAGTGGTATTTCAACGTCGACTCCACAACAACTGGCGTTGCTGCTTCAAAGTCTCCCACCTATCCTACACAAGCCGAACCGAACACCAATATCAAGCTATAGTAAAGGTCCCGGGGTCTTTCCGTCCTGCTGCGCGAAACGAGCATCTTTACTCGTAATGCAATTTCACCGGGCCTATGGTTGAGACAGTCGAGAAGTCGTTACGCCATTCGTGCAGGTCGGAACTTACCCGACAAGGAATTTCGCTACCTTAGGATGGTTATAGTTACCACCGCCGTTTACTGGCGCTTAAGTTCTCAGCTTCGCCTGGACGAATCCAAGCTAACCGGTCCCCTTAACGTTCCAGCACCGGGCAGGCGTCAGTCCGTATACATCGCCTTACGGCTTCGCACGGACCTGTGTTTTTAGTAAACAGTCGCTTCTCGCTGGTCTCTGCGGCCACCCCCAGCTCTGGCAGCAAGTGCCGTCACCAGGCGTGGCCCCCCTTCTCCCGAAGTTACGGGGGCATTTTGCCGAGTTCCTTAACCATAGTTCACCCGAACGCCTCGGTATTCTCTACCTGACCACCTGAGTCGGTTTGGGGTACGGGCCGCCATGAAACTCGCTAGAGGCTTTTCTCGACAGCATAGGATCATCCACTTCACCACAATCGGCTCGGCATCAGGTCTCAGCCTATTGTGTGGCGGATTTGCCTACCACACGGCCTACACCCTTACCCCGGGACAACCACCGCCCGGGCTGGACTACCTTCCTGCGTCACCCCATCGCTCAGCTACTACCCTGTTGGGCCGGCGGCTCCACCACTCCCCTTTGTCCGAAGACTCCGGGGCGGCTTCACGGCCTTAGCATTCAGAGGTTCGCCGTTGGCGCTTCAAAGCGGGTACGGGAATATCAACCCGTTGTCCATCGACTACGCCTGTCGGCCTCGCCTTAGGTCCCGACTTACCCTGGGCAGATCAGCTTGACCCAGGAACCCTTGGTCAATCGGCGCAAGAGTTTCCCACTCTTGTATCGCTACTCATGCCTGCATTCTCACTCGTGAACCGTCCACCACTGGATTCCTCCGCGGCTTCACCCGGCACACGACGCTCCCCTACCCATCCATGCACCCGTTGGGGCTATAGCATGAATGACACGGCTTCGGCGGTGTACTTGAGCCCCGCTACATTGTCGGCGCGGAATCACTTGACCAGTGAGCTATTACGCACTCTTTAAAGGGTGGCTGCTTCTAAGCCAACCTCCTGGTTGTCTCTGCGACTCCACATCCTTTCCCACTTAGCACACGCTTAGGGGCCTTAGCCGGTGTTCTGGGCTGTTTCCCTCTCGACCATGGAGCTTATCCCCCACAGTCTCACTGCCGCGCTCTCACTTACCGGCATTCGGAGTTTGGCTAAGGTCAGTAACCCGGTGGGGCCCATCGCCTATCCAGTGCTCTACCTCCGGCAAGAAACACGCGACGCTGCACCTAAATGCATTTCGGGGAGAACCAGCTATCACGGAGTTTGATTGGCCTTTCACCCCTAACCACAGGTCATCCCCCAGGTTTTCAACCCTGGTGGGTTCGGTCCTCCACACGGTCTTACCCGCGCTTCAACCTGCCCATGGCTAGATCACTCCGCTTCGGGTCTTGGGCGCGCGACTCATTCGCCCTATTCGGACTCGCTTTCGCTACGGCTACCCCACACGGGTTAACCTCGCCACACACCGCAAACTCGCAGGCTCATTCTTCAAAAGGCACGCAGTCACACCGAAGTGCTCCCACGGCTTGTAGGCACACGGTTTCAGGTACTATTTCACTCCGCTCCCGCGGTACTTTTCACCATTCCCTCACGGTACTATCCGCTATCGGTCACCAGGGAATATTTAGGCTTAGCGGGTGGTCCCGCCAGATTCACACGGGATTTCTCGGGCCCCGTGCTACTTGGGAGTTGCATAAGCGAGCCGAGAACGTTTCGTCTACGGGGGTCTTACCCTCTACGCCGGACCTTTCGCATGTCCTTCGACTACACTCTCGGTTTCTGACTCGCCCAGCCGCCGGCAGACGACTGAAACACAATCCCACGACCCCATGATGGCAACCCCTGCCGGGTCTCACACCACCATGGTTTAGCCTCATCCGGTTTCGCTCGCCACTACTCCCGGAATCACGGTTGTTTTCTCTTCCTGCGGGTACTGAGATGTTTCACTTCCCCGCGTTCCCTCCACATACCCTATGTGTTCAGGTATGGGTGACAGCCCATGACGACTGCCGGGTTTCCCCATTCGGACACCCCCGGATCAAAGCTCGGTTGACAGCTCCCCGGGGCCTATCGCGGCCTCCCACGTCCTTCATCGGTTCCTGGTGCCAAGGCATCCACCGTGCGCCCTTAAAAACTTGGCCACAGATGCTCGCGTCCACTGTGCAGTTCTCAAACAACGACCAGAAGGTTCAGACTGTTTCACCAGCCCGTTCCCTCAGGACCCAACAACGTGCCCGACCCGCAGATCCTCCGAGGAGAACGTTCCACGCCGAAGCAGTACTGGTTCTCTCATCGTCTCTGCGTGCCGAATAGTCAACGTTCCACCCATGAGCAACCGTGCGAGACATGCGCTCGCAAGCGGCTATGTGCTCCTTAGAAAGGAGGTGATCCAGCCGCACCTTCCGGTACGGCTACCTTGTTACGACTTCGTCCCAATCGCTGGTCCCACCTTCGACAGCTCCCTCCCACAAGGGGTTAGGCCACCGGCTTCGGGTGTTACCGACTTTCGTGACGTGACGGGCGGTGTGTACAAGGCCCGGGAACGTATTCACCGCAGCAATGCTGATCTGCGATTACTAGCAACTCCGACTTCATGGGGTCGAGTTGCAGACCCCAATCCGAACTGAGACCGGCTTTTTGAGATTCGCTCCGCCTCACGGCATCGCAGCTCTTTGTACCGGCCATTGTAGCACGTGTGCAGCCCAAGACATAAGGGGCATGATGATTTGACGTCATCCCCACCTTCCTCCGAGTTGACCCCGGCAGTCTCCTGTGAGTCCCCGGCATAACCCGCTGGCAACACAGAACGAGGGTTGCGCTCGTTGCGGGACTTAACCCAACATCTCACGACACGAGCTGACGACAACCATGCACCACCTGTACACCGACCACAAGGGGGCGCCCATCTCTGGACGTTTCCGGTATATGTCAAGCCTTGGTAAGGTTCTTCGCGTTGCGTCGAATTAAGCCACATGCTCCGCTGCTTGTGCGGGCCCCCGTCAATTCCTTTGAGTTTTAGCCTTGCGGCCGTACTCCCCAGGCGGGGCACTTAATGCGTTAGCTGCGGCGCGGACCACGTGGAATGTGACCCACACCTAGTGCCCAACGTTTACGGCGTGGACTACCAGGGTATCTAATCCTGTTCGCTCCCCACGCTTTCGCTCCTCAGCGTCAGTAATGGCCCAGAGATCCGCCTTCGCCACCGGTGTTCCTCCTGATATCTGCGCATTTCACCGCTACACCAGGAATTCCGATCTCCCCTACCACACTCTAGCCTGCCCGTATCGAATGCAGACCCGGGGTTAAGCCCCGGGCTTTCACATCCGACGCGACAAGCCGCCTACGAGCTCTTTACGCCCAATAATTCCGGACAACGCTCGCACCCTACGTATTACCGCGGCTGCTGGCACGTAGTTAGCCGGTGCTTCTTCTGCAGGTACCGTCACTTGCGCTTCTTCCCTGCTGAAAGAGGTTTACAACCCGAAGGCCTTCATCCCTCACGCGGCGTCGCTGCATCAGGCTTGCGCCCATTGTGCAATATTCCCCACTGCTGCCTCCCGTAGGAGTCTGGGCCGTGTCTCAGTCCCAGTGTGGCCGGTCGCCCTCTCAGGCCGGCTACCCGTCGTCGCCTTGGTAGGCCATCACCCCACCAACAAGCTGATAGGCCGCGGGCTCATCCTGCACCGCCGGAGCTTTCCACCCCGGAGCATGCGCTCCAGGGTCGTATCCGGTATTAGACCTCGTTTCCAAGGCTTGTCCCAGAGTGCAGGGCAGATTGCCCACGTGTTACTCACCCGTTCGCCACTGATCCACCCCGAAGGGCTTCACCGTTCGACTTGCATGTGTTAAGCACGCCGCCAGCGTTCGTCCTGAGCCAGGATCAAACTCTCCGTGAATGTATTCCCGTAATCGGGCATTCGCGTTGAGCGGCACGACATCCCACCGGAATAAGGGGGACTCGTGCACAGCGTCCTCGCTGATTTTAAAACATCTCAAAAGTAACTGGCGTTGACTTTTGGCACGCTGTTGAGTTCTCAAGGAACGGACGCTTCCTTCGCTTCCCTTTCGGGCCGCTCCGGGCGCTTCCTTCGTTTTCTACTCTATCAGAACTTTCCGGTCCCGATTTCGCAGTCCCCGTCAACCGAATTTCTCCGATTATCCGAGGGGTTTGGCGCCCCGCTCAGCGGGGCAACTCGAAGAACATTACGTGGCCGTCCGGGCAGAGTCAAATCCAGGGACCTGGTGGCGTCTCCAGGTCCTCCAGCTCCACCCCAGGGGCGGAAAGCACCACGTCACCGGCCAGATGCACCAGCCCCTCCTCCCCCGTCTCCAGGTCCGCGACGCGGAACCGGCGGACCGTCAGCGGGCCGCTGTCGGTGGGGTGTGTTTCGATCCCTTCGAGGGTCCAGCCCTGGTCCAGCGTGCGGGGAGCCAGGACGGGCTCGGTGAAGGAGACGACCCGTACGCGGGTGGACGCGCCCTCGCTCAGGGCCAGCATCCGCGCGGTGGCGACGAGAAACGCGGGCGAGCGGCCGGCGAAGGCGTGTGCCTTCTCCTGGCCCTCGCGGGTGTGGCTGAGATCCACGTCCTCGACATGCGTGCGCACCCAGGTGAGTCCGGCGAGCGTGCCGCCGCGCACCTGCCAGCCTTCCCGACGGAGTTCGAGCCGGACCGGGCGGAAGCGCGAGTCGAGGGTGAGGTCGACCGCGCCGTCGGCCCGTCCGTCGGGCGCGAAGGTCTGTGACGTGTAGCGCCAGCCGGACGGCCCCGCCGCGCAGCTGAAGCGTTCCTCACCCAGGGGGGTGTCGTCGTGCGTGTCGTGGAACGAGTAACGGCCGCTGGGCATAGGTGGAGCCTATGCGCCAGCGGCCGCCGGAGAATCCTCAGGCTGTCCCGGCAGGGATCAGTAGCGGTACTGCTCGGGCTTGTAGGGGCCCTCGACCTTGACGCCGATGTAGTCGGCCTGGGACTGGGTCAGCGTGGTGAGCTTGACGCCGAGGGCGTCCAGGTGGAGGCGGGCGACCTTCTCGTCCAGCTCCTTGGGCAGCGTGTAGACGCCGACGGGGTACTGCTCGGGCTTGGTGAACAGCTCGATCTGGGCCAGGGTCTGGTCCGCGAAGGAGTTCGACATCACGAAGGACGGGTGGCCCGTCGCGTTGCCCAGGTTCAGCAGGCGGCCCTCGGACAGCACGATGATCTTCTTGCCGTCCGGGAAGGTCCAGGTGTGGACCTGCGGCTTGACCTCGTCCTTGACGATGCCCTCGATCTTCGCCAGGCCGGCCATGTCGATCTCGTTGTCGAAGTGGCCGATGTTGCCCACGATGGCCTGGTGCTTCATCTTGGCCATGTCGGCGGCCATGATGATGTCCTTGTTGCCGGTCGTGGTGATGAAGATGTCCGCGAGGCCGACGACCTCCTCCAGGGTGGTGACCTGGTAGCCGTCCATCGCCGCCTGCAGCGCGCAGATCGGGTCGATCTCGGTGACCACCACGCGGGCACCCTGGCCGCGCAGCGACTCGGCGCAGCCCTTGCCCACGTCGCCGTAGCCGAACACGACCGCGACCTTGCCGCCGATCAGCACGTCGGTGGCCCGGTTGATGCCGTCGACCAGCGAGTGCCGGCAGCCGTACTTGTTGTCGAACTTCGACTTGGTCACCGCGTCGTTCACGTTGATCGCCGGGAACAGCAGCGTGCCGTCACGGTGCATCTCGTACAGACGGTGGACACCGGTCGTGGTCTCCTCGGTCACACCCTTGATCTCGGACGCGACCTCCGTCCACTTCTTCGGCGACTCACGCAGGGTGCGGTTGAGCAGCTCCAGGATGATCCGGAACTCGTCGCTGTCCGCGGTGGACGGGTCCGGAGCGGCACCTGCCTTCTCGAACTCGACACCCTTGTGGACCAGCAGCGTGGCGTCGCCGCCGTCGTCCAGGATCATGTTCGGGCCGGAGTGGCCCTCCCAGGTGAGCGCCTGCTCGGTGCACCACCAGTACTCCTCCAGCGTCTCGCCCTTCCAGGCGAAGACGGGAATGCCCTGCGGGTCCTCCACCGTGCCGTTCGGGCCCACCGCGATCGCGGCCGCCGCGTGGTCCTGCGTGGAGAAGATGTTGCAGGAGCACCAGCGCACGTCCGCGCCGAGCGCGGCGAGGGTCTCGATGAGCACCGCGGTCTGCACGGTCATGTGCAGCGAACCGGTGATCCGGGCGCCGGCCAGCGGCTGGGCGGCGGCGTACTCGTTGCGGATCGCCATCAGGCCGGGCATCTCGTGCTCGGCGAGAGTGATCTCCTTGCGGCCGAACGCGGCCAGGGAAAGATCGGCGACCTTGAAGTCGCCGGCGTTGAGGGACGTCACGCTTGTCTCCATCACGTCGAGGGTTGCGGGCGGCGGTGGCCCGGAATCGGCACTCGGCCGCGGACACGCCGAAGAGGCCGCGGGTTACGGGAACCCTTGCGCGTACCTCAACCGTATGACCGATTGTTCCGGACCAGTGCGTCGGAGGCCCTCTCTCCCTCGGCGTGCCCGAGCCTGGAGCCCGGAACCCGCCGACCGCCATCAGCAGCGACGTAAAGGTTCTTGAGACGAATCTACACCGTGCGTACATTCCGAGGGGCGCAGAAAAGTGTTCGCGAAGCCGGACGGGAGTGGGACGGGATGACGGTTCCATGGGGCGGAGGTGGGCTGCCGCCCGCCGCCGCCGAGCGCATGGCGGAGGTCAGCCGGAGCGGAACGTGGACATCCGCGCTGTCGACCGGCGAGTTCGCCTCCGTGAAGGCGGTCGGCTTCGAGCCGGTCGGCCAGGTGATGGGCTCGGCGGTGTTCCAGGTCGCCCGGAGCGGCCGGTACTGGGGCTACCACGACTGCCTCTACACCGGCGCCGGCTACGGCTTCAGCTACGGCAACCGGGGGGACGCGCCGGTCGCCCTCTCCGGCCAGGGCGCCCCTTCGCGCCAGTTGGTCGGCGTCTTCGACCAGGCGCGGCGGACGGCGCTGGGCCGGATGAGGGCGGAGTGCTCCGCGCTCGGCGGCGACGGGGTGGTGGCCGCGCAGCTCACCATGCAGCCCTTCCCCAGCGCGCCCACCTGCCTGGAGTTCAAGGTGATCGGCACCGCGGTCCGGGCGCAGGGGCCGGTGCGTCCCAAGCATCCCTTCACCTGTCACCTGGACGGGCAGGGCTTCGCCAAGCTGATAAGCGCGGGTTGGGTGCCGTCGGAACTGCTGGTCGGCATGTCGATCGGGGTCCGCCACGACGACTACCGCACCCGGTCGCAGCAGTACTCCTGGCAGAACACGGAGATGACCGGCTGGAGCCGGCTGATCCACGACATCCGCGCCGACGCCAGGGAGCAGCTGCGGCGGCAGGCCGGGCAGCGCGGCGGCGACGGCGTGGTGCTGGCCAGCGGGGACCTCCGGGTCTGGGAGGAGTCCTGCATCCGCGCCGCGAACACGAACAACTCGGAGCAGCGTGACCACGTGGCCGAGGCCACCATGGTCGGCACGAGCATCGCCCGCTTCCGCACCCGGGAGCAGCCGCCGCGCACGCTCTCCGTGATGCCGCTCGGCAATCGCGGCGACCGGCTGCGCAAGCGGCTGGAGGCCGTCGCGTCCAGCCCCTACGGCGACCCGAACGAGTACCGCAGGCTGGCCACCGAACTCCGCGACCTCGGAGACCAGGGATGACCACGGCCACGTCCACGACCACCGCCATGACCTTCCTGACCCACACACGACGGGGAGCTGCCCGATGAGCACCACGGACCCGACCGCCCAGGGCGTGCCCGCCGACGCGATGCGGCGGCTGGCCGAGCTGCAGCCAGGCAAGGCCGGCTCGATCTTCACGAGCGACCTGTCGGTCAACGAGTTCCTGCTCGTCCGCGAGGCCGGCTTCAAGCCGATCGGCCTGGTGCTGGGCAGTTCGATCTACCACGTGGGCATCCAGTTCGGGCGCTGGGGCAAGAACCAGGAGCTGGAGACCCTGAGCCAGGCGATGTACCACGCCCGCGAGCTGGCCATGACGCGGATGGAGGCGGAGGCGGCCCAGCTGGGCGCGGACGGCATCGTGGGCGTCCGGCTCTCGGTGGAGGCGCGCGAGTTCGGCAACGACATCGCGGAGTTCATCGCCATCGGCACGGCGGTCAAGGCCGACCACGCGCCCCCCGGCGGCGGCAGCTGGCGCAACAACAAGAACCAGCCGTTCACCTCGGACCTCTCGGGCCAGGACTTCTGGACGCTGATCCGCGCGGGCTACGCCCCGCTGGGCATGGTGATGGGCACCTGCGTGTACCACATCGCACACCAGCGGATGGGCGCGGTGTTCTCGAACATCGGCAAGAATGTGGAGATCGAGCAGTTCACCCAGGCCTTGTACGACGCGCGCGAGTTGGCGATGGCGCGGATGCAGGCCGAGGCCGAGGCGCTGCACGCCGAGGGAGTGGTGGGGGTTCAGCTGAACGCCCACAACCACCGCTGGGGCGGGCACACCACGGAGTTCTTCTCGATCGGCACGGCGGTCCGCCCGCTGCGCCCGGACCACGAGATCGAGCGGCCGACGATGGTCCTGAGCCTGGACGGCTGACGCGAAGAGGGAGAGCGAGCGGGATGAGCGAGATCGAGCTGCTGGCGGCGGCGTTGCGCCGGGACGCGGCGGATCTGGACATGTATGCCCAGGTGCTGACGGGTTCACTGGCGGACGCGCTGCCGCCGGGCTCTGTCGAGTTCACGCGGAAGCGGTCCGTCTCCGACCGGCTGGCGGGCCGCGCCGGCACGGTCGAGCGGCTGGAGATCGCGCTGGACGACCGCCGCCTGATCCTGCTGCTGGCTCACGGCCGACCGCAGGGTGAGGTGGCCACCGTGGTCCGCGGCGTGGTCCTCTCCCGCAAGCAGGTCGCGCTGGACGAGTGGGTCCACGAACTCGCGACGGCGGTCTCGGCTCGCGCCCAGTCCGACGCCCGCGCCCGCGCGGCACTGGAGAAGCTCGTCCTCGGCCTCTAGTGGCACCACCTCGGGGGCGCGGGGAACTGCGCGACAAGCCACCCGCTGCGGATGGTCCTCCGTGATTCAGGGCCATCCGCACAGGGTGGTTACTCGCGCAGTTCCCCGTGCCCCTGAGGTAGTGCAGCCGGCTCAGAGCGAGACGGTGGTGCGGAAGAGGGTCGTGGCGGTGCCGGACGCGGTGACCGGCGGGGCGCCCGCGGGGAGGAAGCAGGACTGGCCGCGGGTCAGGGTGAGGCGGCGGCCGGTGGCGTCGGTCAGGGTCGCCGTGCCCTCCGTGCAGAGGAGAATCTGCGGGGTGTCCGTCGGCAGCGGGGCCTCGCAGCCCAGGCGGTAGCGGGAGAGCCGGAACTCGTCGATCGGGCAGGGGTAGAGCTCCTCCCCCGGGTGCTCGGGGACCGGCTGCGGGTGGATGACCTCCAGCTCCCTGGCCCGGAACTCCACGACCCGCAGCAGCTCGGGCACGTCGATGTGCTTCGGGGTGAGCCCGGCCCGCAGGACGTTGTCCGAGTTGGCCATCAGCTCCACGCCCAGGCCGCGGAAGTACGCGTGCGGCACCCCCGCGCCCAGGTAGAACGCCTCGCCGGGCCGCAGGGTCACATGGTTGAGCAGCAGCGCGGACAGCAGCCCGGGGTCGGCCGGGTAGTGGTCGGCCAGCATCGCGTAGTCCCGCAGCATCGCCGCCTCGTCCGCCGAGGACGCCGCGTCGGCGGACGAGGCGGCCCGCAGCAGCGCGTGGCGGGTCTCGGCGACCAGCCGGAGCACCGTCGGCTGATCCAGCGTCAGCACGAGCGTCAGCGCCTCCCGCAGGGCCTCCTGCTCGGGCTTCCCACGCAGGACCTCGATGACGGAGTCCAGGCCGGGGACGGCGAGCCGTTCCAGCAGCAGCGCCGTCGCCTGCGGGGCGCGGAAGCCGCAGACGCCGGTGAACTCGTCCAGCGCGCAGAGCATTTCGGGCTTGTGGTTGGCGTCCCTGTAGTTGCGCTCCCGCGCGTCCAGGGGAACGCCGGCGGCCTCCTCGGCCGCGAAGCCGGCCCGTGCCTGGGCGAGGTCGGGGTGGACCTGCACGGACAGCGGCTCGCCCGCCGCCAGGACCTTGAAGAGGAACGGCAGCGTGGGCCCGAAGCGGGCGATCGTCGCCGCGCCGAGCTCGGCCTCGGGGTCGGCCGCGATCAGCCCGTCCAGGCTCTGCGGTCCACGACCGCGGTCGACCGCCGACGGGCTGCCGGGGTGCGCACCCATCCACAGCTCCGCCTGCGGCTCGCCGGTCGGCTCCACCCCCAGCAGTCCGGGGATCGCCGTGCGGGAGCCCCAGGCGTAGCCCCGGACGCTGTTCTCCATCAGGTCCATGCGGTCAGCGCCCCCCGGTCTCGGCGGCGAGGCCGAGATAGACGGCTGCGAAGTCGGTGAGCGCGACGAGCTCCGCCAGCGCCTCGACCGGATCGCTGCGGAGCGAGGCCAGCTCCCGCAGGCCGACCTGGTGGTCGGCGGCCAGGCGGTGCGCGCGTGCGACGGTCCGGCGGGAGCGCATCGCGTCGCCCGCCTCCCTGATCTCGTCGGCCGAAGGCTCCTCGGCGTCGTCGGCGCGGCTGCTCGGGGTGTGGCGGAGCAGGACGAGCTGGAGCCTGAGGGCGCCCTCGTCGTCGACCCGGTCCCGGAAGAAGTCGTCCGGGTCGCCGCCGGCCCCGAGGTTGCCGGAGAACAGGCCGCGCTGCACGCTGAGCGCCTCGGGCAGCAGGCCGGTGAGGGCCGGGCGGGCGGCGTGGTCGGCCAGCATCGCGGCGAAGCGGCCCGCGACGGCGGACGCGCAGGGATCGTCGCTCCACAGCAGCGGCAGCGCCGCGTCGAGCTGGACGGCGAGCGCCTTGGCGGGGTTGTCGTAGGCGTCGGCGGAGGGCCGGCAGCGGACGGCGGCCTGGTCGAGGCGGTCGGCTGCGGAGTGCAGGCCCGCTTGCTCACCGTCGACGACGCCAAGGCGCCGCGCGAGTGCGAGCAGGGGGGCGAGGACGCCCCAGAAGTCCGACGGGTCCTCACGGGGCAGGTCTGCGTCCGGTCCGTCGCCGTGGCTGTCCAGGGCGGCGGGCACGCCGGGGGTGTACGGCAGGGGGAGTCCGCGTGCCTGGAGGGCGGCCTCGGCGAGGCCGGATCCGGGCGGGGCCACGGCCACGATCGAGCAGCCGCGCGAGTACGCGCGCTCGACGAGGGTGATCAGTCCTGGACAGCTGCCGACGGTGGCCGCGACGACCAGCAGATCGGAGGGGCCCGCCCAGCCGGGCAGGGTCCAGTCGAGCCCGAGGGCGAAGACGTCGCTGCGGGTCACCTGGTGCACGAGCGCGGGGTCCGGCACCACCGGGGCGGGCCGGAGCACCGTCACCTGGCAGGCGCCGTTGCCGAGCGCGGCGAGCACGTCCCCCGCCTGGGCGGCGGCGCCGTGCGCGGCCACGAGCACGGCGCGGGGCCGCCCCTCGGGGCGCAGCGCCGCGAGGCCCGCCTCGTCGGCGAGCCGCAGGCCGGTCCGCACGCGCGCGCCGGCGGACGCGAGCGCCAGGAGGGCGCCGCGGGCGTCGGCGCGCGCGAGCGCGTCCGTGTCGTCGAGCAGCCGCTCGTCGATCATGCGGGCCGTCGGGCCTCGTCGACGAGCAGGACCGGGATGCCGTCCCGCACGGGGTAGGCGAGTCCGCAGCTGCTGCTGGTGCAGAGCAGTTCCGCCGCGTCGGCGTCCTCGCGCAGAGGTGCGTGGCAGGCCGGGCAGGCGAAGATCTCGAGCAGGGCGGGTTCGATGCTCATGTCGCTGGCGCTCCGGAAGTCGATGGAGGTGTGTTTCGGCAAGCAGATTACTTGCACTCTCGGACGCGCGGTGACGCCGCACTCCCCCCGGGGGCGCGCTCCGCGGTGACGAGCCGGTCGCAGAGCCCTCCGGGGGCGGGGCCCTGCTTGATCAACTGCGTGCGCGGGAGACCACCCTGTGCCGATGGCCCCGCCCGTTCGGCCTGCCACCCGGGCGCAACCGACCGACGTGCGATCGGCCTCTCGTCCGAAGGACTAGGCGCGGACGATGGCCAGGACCGCGTCGCGGCGGGCCGCCATCGTCGCGGCGTCGCGGGCCTCGACGTTCAGTCGAAGGAGGGGCTCGGTGTTGGAGGCGCGGAGGTTGAACCACCAGTCGGAGCCGGAGACGGTCAGGCCGTCCAGCTCGTCGAAGGTGACGCCCGGCTCGTCCGCGAACGCGGCGCGGACCGCGGCGACGCGCTCGGCCTGGTCCGCGACGGTGCTGTTGATCTCGCCGGAGTCCACGTAGCGGTTGTAGGCCGAGACCAGCTCGGACAGCGGCTTCTGCTGCTCTCCCAGGGCGGCCAGCACGTGGAGAGCGGCCAGCATGCCGGTGTCGGCGCGCCAGAAGTCGCGGAAGTAGTAGTGCGCCGAGTGCTCGCCGCCGAAGATCGCGCCGCTGGTGGCCATCTCCTGCTTGATGAACGAGTGGCCGACCCGGGTGCGGACCGTGCGGCCGCCGTTCTCGGCGACGATCTCCGGGACGGCCCAGGAGGTGATCAGGTTGTGGATGATCACCGGTTCGGTCTCGCCCGCCGCCTTCGCCTTGGCCAGCTCGCGGACGGCGACCAGCGCCGTGATCGCGCTCGGGCTGACCGGGTCGCCGTTCTGGTCCACGACGAAGCAGCGGTCGGCGTCGCCGTCGAAGGCGAGGCCGATGTCGGCGCCCACCTCGCGGACCTTGGCCTGGAGGTCGACCAGGTTCTTCGGGTCCAGCGGGTTGGCCTCGTGGTTCGGGAAGGTGCCGTCCAGCTCGAAGTACATCGGGACGATCTCCAGCGGGAGGCCGCCCAGCACGGTCGGGACGGTGTGGCCGCCCATGCCGTTGCCCGCGTCGACGGCGACCTTCAGCGGGCGGATCGACCGCAGGTCGACCAGGCCGAGGAGGTGGTCGGCGTAGGGCTGGAGTTCGTCCTGCTGGGTCAGCGTGCCCGGCGTCACGTCCACCGCGGGGACGGTCACCGCGTCGTCCGCGCCGATCCACGACTGGACCAGCTCACGGATCTCGACGAGGCCGGTGTCCTCGCCGACCGGGGCCGCGCCCTTGCGGCACATCTTGATGCCGTTGTACTGGGCCGGATTGTGGCTGGCGGTGAACATCGCGCCGGGCAGGTCGAGCTTGCCGCTGGCGAAGTAGAGCTGGTCGGTCGAGCAGAGACCGATCTCGACGACGTCCACCCCGCGCGCGGCCGCGCCCTCGGCGAAGGCGCGGGCGAGCGAGGGCGAGGAGGGGCGCATGTCGTGACCGACGACGATCGCGTCCGCACCCGTGACCTGCACGAACGCGGCGCCGAAGGCGCGGGAGAGCTCGGTGTCCCACTGGTCGGGCACGACGCCTCGGACGTCGTACGCCTTCACGATCTGCTTGAGGTCACGCACCGTGGCTCTCCGTCATTCTGTGGTACCGGTCACACTGCCTGTGGCAATCCGCTCCGCACCATACCGGGTGGGGATGAGCAGGTGTTTTGCTTCTCGTGACGGGAGACGTCCGAGCTGCGACGGAGCGCCGCGGGTTCACTCCTCGGGCGGGCGCAGCACGCGCAGGTGGCCACGGCGGCCGACCTCCGTGGGATCCGCCTCGGAGCCGCCGTCCTGACGGCGGGCCGGAGGGCGGGCGACCTCGCGGACCGCGTTGGCCAGGGCCTCCAGGTCGTCGCCCGAGGGGCGGATCGGGCCGGTGTCGACGTTGAGCCGGACGACCTCCCAGCCGCGCGGGGCGGTGAGCCGCTCGGAGTGCTCGGCGCAGAGGTCGTAGCAGTGCGGCTCGGCGTAGGTCGCGAGCGGGCCGAGGACGGCGGTGGAGTCCGCGTAGACGTACGTCAAAGTCGCCACCGCGGGGCGGCCGCAGGCGGTGCGCGAACAACGACGGACAGGGCTCACGACGTTGGACGGTACCGCACTCCTGACCGGGTCGCGAAGACTCTCCCCCAGGATCGGCTCCCGTGTCGCCGTCAGGACCGCCGGGGGCCCTCCCGGAGGGGGAATCCGAGGCCGCGCGGGGGTTGCCGTCGGTGGCAGTGGATACGCTTGGTCGTGATGGAGAGACCACCCGTATCCGCAGGAGCGCCGCGTCGGCGTCGCGACCGCCATGGCCGGGGCCTGCGCGGCCCCCTGGCACCCCGGCAGGTTCCGATCTCGCTGAGCCGCTCGGAGCTTTTCGACGACTACGTCCGCGAGTCGGTGGAGCGGCTGGAGCGGCGCTGGCCGCAGCTGGAGGAGGTCGAGTTCGCCGTCCAGGAGGTGCCCGCGCCGCTTCCCGGCGAGCCGGAGCCTCCCATCGACGACGTCCGGGCCGACGAGGTGCCGTTGGGGCGGCTGGTGGCGGCGGCGAAGGGCCGTCCGGCCAGGATCGTGGTCTACCGGCGGCCGGTGGAGATCCGGGCGAAGGGACGCGAGGAACGCGCCGCGCTGGTCCACGACGTGATGATCGAACAGGTCGCGGAGCTGTTGGGGGTCGAGCCCGAGGCGGTCGACCCCCGCTACGGCGAGGACTGACCACCCCGGGCTCCGGTCCCGGGCCGGACCGGCGGACCGACGCGCGGTCCGGGCGGTCCGGGCGGTCCGGGCCTGCCTACTGCACCAGGATGGCCGGGTTCTGGATCGCGCTGGGCACCATGACGGTGGAGCCGTCGTCGCTGATCTGCTGGATCGTCAGCCCCGACTTGCGGGCGAGCTCACGCGCCGCGTACACCGGTCCGCCGCTCGCCGGGGTGACCGTGACGGCGAAGGTGGCCGCACCCGACGGCGCGGTCAGCGGGACGCCGACGGTCGAGCCCGCCGGGATCTGGACGGTCTTCGTCGTCGGCGTGCCGCCGTTGCCGAGCGTGGCGACGGTGACGCTCGCCGCCCCGTTCGGAGCGGTCAGCAGCAGGGTCGCGTCGCCGCCGGTGTTGCCGGCGACGGTGCCGCGCTGGGTGATCGGCGCGACGGAGGCCAGGTAGGCGGTGTCGCTCCGGCTGCTCGACGTGGCCTCGACGCCCGCGACCACGGGCGTGGCCTGCTTCGGGTCGCTCGGGACCAGACGCAGCAGACCGGGCTGCCCGTGGGTGACGTCGCCGAGGTTGACCATGGTCAGCATCCCGGCCTTGACGTGGACGGTCTCGTGGCCGGCCGGGGTGATCCAGCCGCTCTGCGAGGCCAGCTGGACCTTGAGGTCGGCGTCCGAGTCCCCACTGGCCACGGCGACGGCCAGGTTGTACTGGTGGACGTCGCCCGGCAGGCCGGGGACGGCGACGGTCGGCGCCATCGTCGTCGGGGGGACCCAGTCGTCGCCCGCGTCGGTGGCGGCGTGCAGCGCCGCGGCGATCTGGCCGCTGCGGACGAGCACGTGGACGGCCAGCGTCTGGTTGTCGTTGCCCGGCTGGACCAGTGTGGACAGCAGCAGCGAGCTGGTCCCGTTGGCGGGGACGCTGACGCTGCTCGCGGCGCTGGTGTCCACCTCGCCGGCGGTGCCGAAGATCTGGACGTCGACGTCCGAGTTGTTCGGCGAGGCGTTGGTCAGCTCCAGGTAGTCGCTGCTGGTCTTGACGCTGTCGGCGCCGACGAACCAGAAGTCCGTGCCCGGCCTGGTGCAGCCGGCCCCGGAGAGCCCCTTGTTGCTCGTGGTCGTCTGCTGGACGGTGAACCCGGGGGCGACGGATCCGTTGGCGACCGCCACCACGCCGGGCGCGTTCGCGCCCGCGACGGCCTTGCCCGTGGTCGAGCCGCCGACCTGCGACTGCTGCGCCAACGGGGCGGGAGAGGCCGCGCCCGCGGGAGCGCCCGAGGGCGAAGGCTTGGCCGCGCCGGACGGGGATCCGGAGGGCGAGGGCGTCGTGCCGGGGCTCGCCGCGCCGCCGACCGCCCCGGTGATCGGCGTCAGCGACGCGCCGCCGCCGGAGCCGGTCGAGGAGTCGTGGCCGGGCACGGCCAGGCTGTAGACGGTGCTGCCGGTGACGCCCTGCAGCGGCGGCGGGCAGAGCAGCGAGGTCTGCGTGACCGCGGTGCGAACGCTGTCGCCGGTGGCCGCGGCCTGGCCCTGCGGGGGCCGCAGTTCCGCGATGCCGAGGGCGAGGGCCAGCACCCCGAGCGCGCCCAGCAGGGACTGGGTGGTCCGGTTCATCATCTGGTGCTCAGCTCCCCTGCTCCTGGCCGTGGCCACCGCCCTGGTGACCGCTGCCGTTGTGGCCGCTCAGCCACGGGTCGTCGGGCTCCAGCGAGCCGTACTGGCCCTGTCCCGACGTCGCGTCGTGCCAGCCGTAGGACTGGCCGGGAACGCCCTGCCCGCCCTGGGCCTGCTGGTCGTAGCCCTGCGGTCCGAAGTCGGACTGCGGGTAGCCCTGCTGGTCGTAGCCGCCCTGCTGGTAGCCGCCCTGCTCGTGGCCGGGCTGCTCGTGGCCGGGCTGCTGGTAACCCTGGTGGTCGAAGCCGCCCTGGTCGTAGCCGTTCTGTTCGAAGCCGCCCGACTCGTAGCCGGGCTGCGGGTAGCCGCCCTGCTCGTAGCCGGGCTGCGGGTAGCCGGGCTGCTCCGCGGGGTAGCCGTAGCCGGCCGGGTCCGCGTAGTAGCCCTGGTCCTGGCCGGTGCCCTGACCCATGCCTCCGGCCGGCTGCTCGTGTGCCCGGTCGGCCGACTGCTCGGCGGCCACGGCGGCGTAGACGCCCTCCTGGGCCGCGGCCTCCTCCGCCTCCTGGGCCGGTCCCTCTCCGGCGGCCGCCATCCGGCGGGCCCGACGGGAGCCGGGAACCACCGGCTGCGCCGCCGCCGCGGCGGCGTGGGACAGCTCCTCGGCAGCGCCGTCCTCGGGGCGGTCGTCGTCGACGTTCCGGCGACGGCCCGGCAGCGCCAGGATCACCAGCGCCGCGGCGAAGAAGCACTGCAGGCCGACCCAGCCCAGGCGCAGCGTGCTCTCGTGGTAGCTGACGGCGAGCTTGCCGCCGCTCGCGGGCAGCTGGAAGCCCTGGGCCCAGCCGTCCACCGTCTGCGACTTCAGCGGCTGCCCGTCCAGGGTCGCCGTCCAGCCGGGGTCCGCGCTGTCGGCCAGGCGCAGCACGCGCCCGTCCTGACCGGCCGGAACGGTGGCGTTGACGTCGATCGGGCCGGCGGCCACGGAGACGTCGGGGCTGCCCTGCGTGCGGATCAGCACCCGCGGGGTGGGCTGCTGGACGCGCCAGTAGCTGGCCTGCTGCTGGCTGCTGACGCGGGCGAGCCCGGCCGTGCTGTCCAGCGTCGCGGCCAGCTTGCCGTCGACCGGCGCGAGGACCTCGATGTACTGGACCGCGAAGTCCGCCAGCTCGGTGGACTGGTTCCCGGCCGAGCCGGAGACCAGGGCGTCGACCAGCTGCGTCAGCTGCGCCGAGGGCGCGGCCGCGTTCGTGGTCTCCGAGCTGCCGACGGTCGGACCGCCGGCGCGGACCAGCGTGTAGGAGATGACCTGGCCCTGGTCGCCGGTGCGCAGCACCAGCGACCGGCTCTGGTCGGGCCCCTGGGCCTGCTGGGCGATGAAGGCGGGGACCAGGAGGCCGTCGCCGCGCTTGAGCGGGCCGTCGGCCCCGCGCAGCAGCCACCAGCCGGCGGCCGCCACCGGTGCCAGCGCGGCGGCGAGCACGACGAGCGCGGCGACCGGCTGCCGCCAGCCGAAGTTGATGGCGGCGACGCGCTCTCGCGCGTGGTCGGCGCCGATGGCGGCGGCCGCGAGCAGGGCGACGCCGGTGATCAGGGTGGTCGGGCCGGCCCAGGCGGGGACGGGGGTCTGTCCCGGTCCCGGCACGACGGTGGTGGTGCCCACCAGCGCGGTGCCGATCAGGCCGACGCCGGCCGCACCCCAGGCGGCGACGACGGCGCGGCGGCGGTCGGCGCGCAGCAGCGCGGCGAGCGCGGCCAGCACGACGCCGGCGACCAGGACACCGGGGACCGCGCCGTTGCCGCCGGGGTCGAGCGTCAGCAGGTCCACCGGCGTGGCGGGCGCGCCGACCAGGCCGGGGATGCCGGCCTCCAGCAGGAACCTGCCGGGGTGCAGGAAGAGCCCCAGCGACCAGGGGGCGAGCACGAGCAGCGGGGTGCCGATGATGACGAGCACACGCGGCCCGAGGCCGCGCAGCGCGTCGACACCCTGCCCGAACGCGCCGCCGCGCAGGAACGCGGCCAGCAGCGCGCCGCCGGCCAGCATGAGGCCGAGCACCCAGGCCAGCGGAACGAAGGCGGAGGAGAGGGTCAGCGTGAACGCGGCGACCCAGGCGCTGCGCCAGCCCGGGCGGCCGCCTCGGGCGGCGGTCTCGCGGCGGATGCCGAGGCCGACGCCGATGGCCGCGGCCCGGGCCAGCGGGGGCAGCAGCACGGCCAGTACCGCGGTGCCGATCCGGCCCTGCGCGATGGCGCCGGTGGCGGCGGGCAGCAGCGCGTAGGTGGCGCTGGCCCAGGCGCGGACCAGCCGGGAGTCGATCAGCGGCCGGGAGACCAGGTAGGCGGAGACGCCGGCCAGCGGCACGGTCAGCAGCAGGATGACCGACATGGCCAGGCCGGGGCTGCCGAAGGTGAGGCTGGACAGCGCGGCGAGCACGCCGAGGTAGGGCGGCGCTCCGGCGGCGGTGCCGACGCCGTTCGGCTGCCAGCTCGCCGCGTACTGCTGCCACAGGTCGCTCGCGCCGCCGGGGGTGGGCAGCAGCGAGCCGCCGTAGAGTGCTCCGCTGCCGAGCAGGCCGCGGCAGGCCACCAGGGTCAGCGCGAGCAGGCCGGCGAAGAGCACCGGAGCGGGCTTCCTGGCGATGCGCTTGATCAGCGCGAACTGCTCGACTTCGAGGATGTCGTTGTCGTCGTCCACCGGCCCGGACTCGACCGAGCCGTGCCGGCTGGAGAAGGCCTCGCCGGACCGGCCGCCGCCGAACTCGGCGATCAGGTTCTCCAGCGCGGCGCGGGTGGTGGCGCCGGGCGCGGGGAAGAGCGAGCGGTCGTCGAGCGCGTCGGAGGCGCGGGTGCGGCGGCGCCTGGCGCGGCCGGCCAGCAGCGAGCCGAAGCGCAGCAGGACGTGGCCGAGGCCGCCGATCTCGTCCAGGGCCAGGCCGGGCGTCTTGGCCAGGACGTAGCCGAGGGCGCGCAGCAGCGTGGAGAGGGTGATCCGCAGCAGCAGGTAGGGCAGCAGCAGCGCACGGGAGTTGGCCAGCAGGGTGTAGACCGCGCCGGCCTTGTCGATCCGGTGCGGGCGGTCGGGCCTGGCGCAGTCGATGGGGCGGCGCTCGCGGCTGGCGGCCTCGGCGTGGCGCAGGATCGCGTCGGGTGCCACCACCGCGCGGTGTCCGGCGGCGGCGACGCGCCAGCACAGGTCGACGTCGTCGCGCATCAGCGGCAGCTGCTTGTCGAAGCCGCCGATCTGCTCGAAGACGTCGCGACGGATCAGCATGCCGGCGGTGGAGACCGCGAGCACCGGGCGGACCTGGTCGCGCTGGCCCTGGTCCTGCTCGCGTCGGTCCAGGCCGGTCCAACGGCGGCCGGAGCGGGCGATGCTGACGCCGACCTCCAGCAGCTGCCGGCGGTCGTACCAGGAGCGCAGCTTGGGGCCGATGACGGCGGCGGTGGGGGTGGTCTCGGCAACCTGCAGGAGCTTGCGGAGCGCGTCCGGGTGCGGCTCGCAGTCGTCGTGCAGCAGCCAGATCCACTCGACCGGCTCGGTGCGTCCGCCGCCGCGCAGCTGCTCGCCCGCGAGCTCGTCGTGGTGGCCCAGCGGGTCGCCGAACTGGTCGACGCCGCCCTCCTCGGGGTCGAGCGGGTCGTAGCCGTTCGAGATCGAGTAAGGCAGGTTCTCCGCGTACAGCGGGGGCAGACCGCGGACGCTCTCGTTGACGGCGGTGCCGAAGCCGGTGCGGCGTCCGTACTGGAGGACGGCGTCCTGGCCGAGGGCGTCGGCGAGGAGACGCGGCGTGGCGTCGGTGGATCCGGTGTCGGCGGCGACGATGCGCTGGACCGGACGGTCCTGCTCGAGCAGGCCGCGGAGCGCCTGGGGCAGCCAGCGCGCACCGTCGTGGGCGACGAGCACGGCGGTCACCAGGTGCCGGGGGTAGGCCGGCGGTCGTCCGGCGCCCGGTTGCCCTGGCTGGTGGGTATAGGCAGACATCGCTTTTGCGGACCCCGGTTCGCTGAGTGGCACGACGCGGGCGCGCGTCAGGCGCACCGCTGGCGGACCACACTAACGGGTAGCCGTGGGGTGCGGTGAGGGCTGTCGGGCACGAGGGCCGCGAGGGAAGCCTTCACCTGCGATGTCGTCCTGCTGACGGTTCTGCTTCCGGGAGCGTCGCCGATCCTCCGTTCGCACCACCCGACCGAAGGTCGATCGAGCGTGCGATATGCGGAGGAATCGGGCACTGCCTGTTGAGGTCCCGTCAGACGACGGCCTTCTTCAGCCGCCGGCGCTCGCGCTCGGAGAGCCCGCCCCAGATGCCGAAGCGCTCGTCGTTGGCGAGGGCGTACTCCAGGCACTCGTTGCGGACCTCACAGGCGAGGCAGACCTTCTTGGCCTCGCGCGTCGAGCCGCCCTTCTCGGGGAAGAAGGACTCCGGATCCGTCTGGGCGCACAGGGCGCGCTCCTGCCAGCCAAGCTCTTCCTCGGCCTCTGCCTCGTCGCCGATGACCAACAGATCAAAGAGCTCGCTCATCCGCGCGCCTCCTACCCCTCGTGCTTCTTGCATCCCCGTGATGCGTCCGTGACCTGATGCGGCGTTTGGACACGGGTGAAATTACAAGTGCGTTCTTTCACTGCCGTCAAGCCGAGCTCTGGTATTGGGTCCAGGATTCACTCCCCGGAACCAAGCCGTCACCATAAGTGTGCAAATCCGGACAAACCGGAGGTGCGGCCACCGCCTGACGAAAGCTCACAGCGAGCGCGTCGAGGGCGGCGTTCCCGCCCTCCGACCACTCCAAACCCAGTGGGTGATTTATCCCCCGATCAGGTGATCCAACCCCCACTGTCCCAGAAGTCCCGTCGAGGGGAGTTGACAAGGGCGCTCTTGACAATGTCTGCTAGCTCCATGTCTTCGCACCGCCCCACGTCGAGCAGCCTCCATGGCTCGCTTCGTCGTGCCGCGAGTGCGCTGTGTTGTTGTCGCTGTAGCTAGGGCCCCATCTCCCCCCTGTCTGCTCACAGCCCACAAGGACGACACAGCCGTGACCTCCGGTTCCCTGCCTTTCGCCGTACCCGCACCCACCGCTTCCGCATCCGTCTCCCGCTACCCCGACGGCCTCAGCGACGTCAGCATCGCCGGCGACCCGCTCGCCTGGCCCCACCTGGCGCCCGCCCCGCTCGCGCACCCGACGACCGTCGGCGACTTCGCCGCGCTCGCCCGCCGCGTCGCCGCGGACCGCGCCCGCTGGGAGCCGCTGGTCAGGTACGACGCCCTCACCCGCTGGTACGCGCGGCTGGAGACCGGGCCCGGCTACGAGGTCTGGCTGCTGAGCTGGCTGCCCGGCCAGGGCAGCGGCGCGCACGACCACGGACGGTCCTCCGCCGTGATGACGGTCCTCCAGGGCGAGCTGACCGAACGTTCGCCGGACCGCGATCCGCGCACCCTCGCGACGGGCACGCAGCGGGTCATCGCACCGGGGTACGTCCACGAGGTCGTCAACGACTCACTGGAGCCCGCGGTCACGGTGCACGTGTACTTCCCCGGACTGACGGAGATGACCCCGTACCCGAAGCCGAGCCTGCACCGGCCGACTGTCGCGGGACAGGGTGCGCTGCACGCCCGGCCCGCCGACCTGTCGCACCGCTGACCGCCCCGGCCGGCTCCGGCCGGACAGCCGCGCGCCGACCGGCCGCGCGCCGAAGGCCCGTGCCCACCAGCACCAGTGCCAGCGCCGCCGCGTAGGCGGGTTGTTGCGCGCCCCCGCCGAGGAGGTACTCGGCCATCCCGGCCGCGGGCACGCCCAGCCACTCCCACCGGCCCTCCAGTGCGGCGAGCGCCAGGAGCAGCAGGCTGTACCAGGGGTAACTCGGCGTCGCCAGCAGCAGGGCCGTGCCCGTCACCGTCAGCGCGCCGCGCCACGGCCGCGACGGATCCCCGCGCAGCGCCACCGCCAGCGAGAGCCCGGCGAGCGCCACCGCGGCGACCGGTCCACGCCAGGACTCCGGCACCTGCGCCAACGCCAGCAGGCCGAAGCGGCCGCCCTGGTCGTAGCCTTCCTCCCTGAGGTAGCCGGGCAGGTAGCCGATCACGCCGACGCCGGACAGCACCACGTAGGGCAGATAGCTGAGCAGGAAGGCCCCGCCCGCACCGAGGGCGATCCGCCACCGTCCGCGCCGGTCGGCGAGCGCACCGGGCAGCGCCAGCGCGGGGACCAGCTTCGCCGCCGCGGCCGCGCCCAGCAGGACGCCGGCGAGCAGCGGACGGCGCGCGGTCGCCGCGACCGCCAGTCCGAGCAGCATCAGCAGCACCCCGAGGGTGTCCACGTGCGCGTCGTTCACCGACCAGATCGCGACACCCGGGCACCACGCCCACAGTCCGGCCCAGTAGGCCGGGGCGCGCCGCTCCCCGAGCATGCGCAGCAGGACGACGGTGACGGCGACGGCGAGCAGCAGCCCCAGCAGCTGCATCACCCGCACCGTGCCGCCGAGTGCGTGGCCCAGCAGGAACCAGCCCTCGGCGACGGGCGGATAGATCGTGTGCACCGTGGGCCGGTTGATGTGGGTGCAGATCCCGGCGACCTGCCGCAGGTCCCAGCCCTGGCAGGCCGAGTGCGGTGGGAAGAGCGCGGGCGCCTGCGCGCGCAGCGCGGCGAGGGCGGGGTCGGCGGGGGCGTGGGCGTAGGGCGAGATCCCGGCCGCCTGCACCTGCCCGTCCCAGACGTAGCGGTACACGTCGTCGCTGGTGCGCGGGGCGGCGAACAGCCCGGTCGCGGCGACGGCGACACCGCCGGCCAGGACCAGCGCGCGGCCGACGCGGTCGGGCACGCCCCGGGCGAGCAGCAACGCGAGCCCGAAGAGCAGACCGTCCGCCAGGTACCACCCGTGCAGCGGCTCCGGCCGCCCGAGATTCCCGCCCCCGGTGAACGTCCGCACGAGAGCGAACGCGAGCCCGGCGAGCACGATGGCGCACCCGACGGTGCGGATCTTCACGACCATGCGACCACCGTGGCACCCGCAGCCGCCCCCGGGCAGGCCCGGCGGGCGTTCGTCCGCGTTCCGTAAGACCTGGTCGGCGGGTGGCTCGTGCCCTGCCCGTACAGTGAGGCCGCCCCGGCGACTCCGCCGCGCACGGCACCGGCAACACCGCAAGGAACCACGCTCATGCACCACCCCCGTCGTACTCGTCCCGTCGTCGGCCTGCTCGCCGCCGCGCTCGCCACGGCCTCGCTCGCCGCCTGCGGCGCGCAGACGCCCACCGGCTCGGCGGGCGCGGGCGCCACCGCCTCGCCCACGGCCCCGAAGTCCACCGTCGACCCGGCCACGGCCGCCCGGGGTGCGGAGTTCGCGAAGCTGCGGACCGAGATGGCGCAGGCCATGCGGGCAGCGGGCTTCGACGCCTCGAACACCGAGAACCTGCACCCCTCCGGCTCGCTGACCGGAGTCAAGTACTGCCTGAACAGCTACCTGCTGGTGGTCTCGGAGGCGAAGGCCGCCCAGGTCTCCGCGTCGCTGGCCGGCTCCATGAAGGCGGCGGGCTGGAAGCCGGACCCCGGTGCCGCCCCGGGTGCCGTCACCCTGGAGCGAGGCGACTGGCAGCTCACCGTCACGCACCAATCGTCCGGAACCGACGTCAGCCCGGCGACGGGCAAGGTCCGCAACGCGCCGCTGAGCTTCTTCCAGGCGAAGGACACCAGCTTCGACTGCTCCTGACCCCGGCTCCGGCCGGGTCAGCGCGCGAGCGCGAGGAAGGCGCGGCCGTCGGTGTGCCAGCTCTCGGTGATGCCGAGGCCGGCGGCCGCGGCGGCGCGGCGGGTGGCGGTGGGGCCGAGGCGGGCCCAGGGGAAGGCCGGGCCGGGGGCGGTGTCGGGGGATTCGAGACGGACCGTCAGCCGCTCGTCCACCTCGGCGGGCTCCACCTCGACCAGCAGGTGACCGCCCGGGGCGAGGAGCTCGGCGGCGCGGGCGAGGAGCGCGTGGGGATCACCGCCGATGCCGAGGTTGCCGTCGGCGAGGAGGGCGGTGCCCCAGCGGCCCTCGCCCGGCAGCCGGTCGAAGACCGAGCGGCACAGCGCGCTGCCGCCCAGGCCGACGGTGCGGGCGACGGCGGCACGGGTGATGTCGACGCCCAGGGCCGGCAGACCGCCCCGCTGGAGGGCGGTGACCAGACGGCCGGGGCCGCAGCCGATGTCCAGCGCCGGAAGGCGGCGGCGCAGCGCCCGCGTCAGCAGGCCGGCGTCCGCCGCGTCCGGCTCGCCGCACCAGCGCTCGACGTGCAGCGGCACGCGTGCGCCGGTGTCCTCGCGACGGAGCCAGAGGGGACCGCGGCCGGTCCGCATGGCCTCCGCGAAGGGGTCGTCGACGCGGCCCCAGCCCGGCGACGCGACCGTCGCCGTCACCGTCACCCGCGCACCGCCGCGACCCGCAGCGCCCGCCAGGCGGCGGCGAAGCGGGAGCCGGGGGCCAGCGCGGCGACCTCCGCCGCCGTGGCCGCGGTGTCCACGTCCGTCAGTTCCGGCAGCTCCCGCACCCGCAGTCCCGCGCCGGCGAGTCTGGCCAGCAGCGCCGCGCCGGTGACGGGCGTGGAGATCGGCAGTCCGGCCAGCAGCCGCGTCGCGAGCTCCGGCGTGGGCCGGGCCAGGCCCAGCGCCCAGAAGCCGCCGTCCGCGGCCGGGCCGAACCAGGCGTCCACCCCGGCCCGCGCCGCCGCCGACAACGGCTCGGCCAGGGTGCGCGCGGCGAGCTGCGGCGTGTCCATCCCCACCAGCAGCGCGGGGACCTGACCGGCCACCCCGGCGAAGGCCGCGGCCAGCCGCCGGTCCAGGCCGCCGCCGACCTGGGGGACGACCTCCCAGCCCGGCCGCAGCCAGCGCCCGGGCGCGCCCTCGAGGACCAGGATCCGGCGTGAGGCGGGGATCTGATCGAGCGTCGTCAGCGTGTCCGCGAGCGCCGCCTCGGCCAGTCCGGCGGCGTGCTCCGCCGTGAGTCCCTCGCCGATCAGCCGGGTCTTGACCCGGCCCGCGACCGGCGCCTTGGCCAGCACCAGCAGGACCGGTGCGGGCGCGGCCAGGATCGCGCCCATGTCCCGCACCGCCTGCCGGGTGCCGCGCAGCGTGCCGGTCACCTTGGAGCGGCCCTCGCGCGGCCGGTAGGCGACCGGGATCTCGGCCAGCCGCATGCCCGCCGCCCAGGCGGACAGCACCATCTCCAGCGGATAGCCGGAGCGCCGGTCCCCCAGCCCCAGGGCCAGCAGCCGCTCGCGCGAGGCCGCCCGCATCGGCCCGAGATCGTGCAGCGAGGCGCCCGTGCGCGCCCGCAGCCGCCGGGCGAGCTCGGCGTTGGCCAGCCGGGCGTGCACCGGCCAGGCGCCGCGTCCGGCCGGGACCCTGCGCCCGAGGACGAGGTCCGCCCGGCCCGCCGTCAGCGGTGCGAGCAGCCGGGGCAGCTCCGCCGGGTCGAGCGAGGCGTCGCAGTCGCAGAAGGCCACCCACGGCGCCCGCGCGGCCAGCAGGCCGGCGTGGCAGGCGGCGCCGAAACCGCGCCGCGGCTCGTGCACGACCGTCGCACCGAGGCGGGCGGCGAGTGCGGCCGACCCGTCCGTCGAACCGTTGTCGACCACGATCGGGCGGACTCCGGGCGGCAGCCGGTCGAGCACCCACGGCAACGCCGCGGCCTCGTCCAGGCAGGGAAGTACCAGGTCCACGGCGTCAGCTGCGATCGCCGTCTGCTCCAGGGGCGTCATGCGGCCCACGCTACGAGCGCGATCCGTCCCGCAGGCGGCGACGGCACCTTACGGAACGCGAACATCGGCGCTCCGAAGGGGATCATCGCAGGCGGAAGGCTTCTACCGTGGAGGGGTGACAGAAGCACCCGACGACGCGGCCCCGGCGGTACTCGCCCCGCTGCCGCGCCGGATCCTCGTCGTTGACGACGACCCCACCGTGGCCGAGGTGGTCGCCGGCTACCTGATGCGGGCCGGCTACACCGTGGACCGGGCCGGCGACGGCCGCACCGCGCTGGCCGAGGCGGCGGTGTTCCGGCCCGACCTGGTCGTGCTGGACCTGATGCTGCCGGAGCTCGACGGTCTGGAGGTCTGCCGTCGCCTGCGCGCGGAGCCGTCCACGCGCCACGTGCCGGTGGTCATGCTGACGGCCAAGGGCGACGAGCACGACCGGATCCTCGGCCTGGAGCTCGGCGCGGACGACTACGTCACCAAGCCCTTCTCCCCGCGGGAGCTGGTGCTGCGGATCCAGTCGGTGCTGCGTCGCAGCACCGGGCTGCCCGCGCCTGCCGCGGAGGAGGGCCCGCTCGTCTCCGGCGACCTGCGGCTCGACCCCGCAGCCCGCCGCGCCTGGCGTGGGGGACGCGAACTGACGCTGACCCTGCGCGAGTTCGACCTGCTGGCGTTCCTGCTGGCGCACCCGGGCACGGCCTTCGGCCGCGACGAGCTGATGCACCGGGTCTGGGGCTGGGACTTCGGCGACCTGTCGACGGTCACGGTGCACGTGCGGCGGCTGCGCGAGAAGGTCGAGGACGACGCCGCGGCGCCGCAGCTGATCACCACGGTCTGGGGCGTGGGCTACCGCTTCGACCCCTCGGACGGGCCGTCCCGCGCCCAGGAGACGGCGGTGCCCGATGCATGACCTGCTGGAGATGGCCGCCTACGCGGCCCTGGGCGCGGGCCTGGCCGGGCTGGCGGGCTGGCCCGCGGTGCGGCTGCTGCGGCGGCGCTCGCTGTCGTTGTCGCTGTTCACGGTGGCGCTGGTGACGGTGCTCGCGGTGGCGGCCGGCACGATCGCGGTGGCGCAGGCGATGTTCCTCTCACGCCACGACTACGGGGTCGTGGTCGTGGTGCTCTGCATGGGCTCGCTGGTCGCGCTGTTCGTCGCCTGGCTGCTGGGACGTCAGGTCGCGATCGCCAGTCGGCAGTTGACCCGCGCCGCGCGGACGGTGGGCAGCGACGCGGGCTTCGCGGCGCCGGAGGTGCCGCTGAGCTCGGAGCTGTCGGCGCTGGGCGCGGAGCTGGCCGCGACGAGCGCCAGGCTGGCCGAGTCGCGGCAGCGCGAGCGCGCGCTGGAGTCCTCGCGGCGCGAGCTGATCGCCTGGATCTCGCACGACCTGCGCACGCCGCTGGCGGGGCTGCGGGCGATGGCGGAGGCCCTGGAGGACGGCGTCGCGGACGACCCGCGCCGCTACCACGCGCGGATCCGCCTCGAGGTGGACCGGCTCACCGGCATGGTCGACGACCTCTTCGAGCTCTCCCGCATCCAGGCGGGCGCGCTCACCCTGACGCTCTCCCGCGTCTCGGTCTACGACCTGGTCGGCGACGCGATCGCGGGTGCGTACCCGCTGGCTCGCGAGCGCGGGGTGCGACTGGTCGGCGGCGGGATCGAGCCCGCGCCGGTGCAGGTGGACTCGCGCGAGATGACCAGGGTCCTGGCCAACCTGCTGGTCAACGCGATCCGCGCGACTCCGGTCGACGGCACGGTGGCGGTCGCGGCGTGGGCCGCGGAGCGCGAGGTGGTGGTCTCGGTCACCGACAGCTGCGGCGGCATCCCCGAGGCGGACCTGCCCCGCGTCTTCGAGACGGGCTGGCGCGGCGGCGCGGCGCGGACCCCGCGAGCGCCCGCCGCGGGCGAGGCCGGCGCGGGCCTGGGCCTCGCCATCGTCCGCGGCATCGTCGAGGCCCACGAGGGCCGCGCCAGCGTCCACAACGTCCTCGGCGGCTGCTGCTTCGAGATCGCCCTGCCGTCGGCGAGCGGGTGACCGGGGTGGGCACGTAGCCTGGCCGCATGCGCGCACAGGAGCTGGTCGAGAGCCTCGGTCTCGAGCCGCATCCGGAAGGGGGCTTCTTCAGACGGATCTACACCAGCCCGCACGCGCACCACACACCCGGCGGCGAGCGTCCGACGGCGACCTCGATCCACTACCTGATGACCGACGCCCGGCCGTGCGGTCGGCTGCACCGCAACCGCAGCGACATCCTGCACTTCTTCCTCGAAGGCGATCCGGTCGAGTACCACGTGCTGGACGCCGAGGGCCGCCACCGCGTCCACCTGCTCGGCCCCGACACTCCCGGACGGTTGCTGACCGTGCCCGGCGGCCGCTGGAAGGCGTCGAGGCTGCCACCCGGCTCGCGTTACACGCTGGTGGCGGAGGTGGTCACCCCGGGCTTCGACTTCGCGGACCACGAGTTCGCCACGGAGCACGACCTGCCGCCCGCTCGCCTCGGCCTGTTCCGCCGCTTCCTCGGCTAGGGCCGGGTCCAGGGGGTACGCCACGGTCTTCCCGGGCCCGGCCTGCCTGGCACACACGCCGGCCGCGTCGGCGAGACACCCACGTCCTTCCGGTCCGGGGGCGTCCCGCCGCCTCGCGGTCGCGTGCCGGACACCCCGGACGACCCTGGGCCGATCCGAGAGGATCCGCCTGCCCTGGCTCTCCCCGCGGGAAGGCGCCCGGCGCGACGTCCCTGCGGCAGACCTCCGCACTCGTGCACGGCATCGACACGAGCCGCACGGAGAGCCGCGCGATGCCGGCCGAGCTGGACGACCGCACGCTCGGCCGCTCGGCGGGCGCCGGGGTCAACCCGACCACCCACGGCCCTGGAACGGGGAAAGCTCGACGGAGTCAGTCGGCGGCCCGGGAGAACTCCGCCATCCCCTGGGCGAACGCGACCTTCGGCGCCCAGCCCAGCTCCCGGCGGAGCCGGCGGGAGTCGGCGGTGATGTGGCGCACGTCACCCAGGCGGAACTCGCCCGTCACCTCGGGCTCCGGGCCGCCGCAGGCGGCCGCCAGGGCTTCCGCCAGATCGCCCACCGTGTGGGTCTCGCCGCTGCCGACGTTGTAGGCGCGGAAGAAGCCGGGCTCGCGGCTGTCCAGGGAGGCGAGGGCCGCGAGGTTCGCCGAGGCCACGTCGGAGACGTGGACGAAGTCGCGGCGCTGGGCGCCGTCCTCGAAGACGCGGGGCGACTCGCCGCGGGCCAGGGCGGAGCGGAAGAGCGCGGCGACGCCCGCGTAGGGGGTGTCGCGGGGCAGGCCGGGGCCGTAGACGTTGTGGTAGCGCAGCGCCACCGCCGCACCGCCGCAGGCGCGGGACCAGGCGGAGGCCAGGTGCTCCTGGACCAGCTTGCTCGCCGCGTAGACGTTCCGCGGATCGGTCGCCGCGTCCTCGTCGACCAGGCCCGGCTTCAGCTCCGCGCCGCAGCGCGGACAGCAGGGCTCGAAGCAGCCGGCTTCCAGATCCGCGTACCGGCGCGGCGGCGCGCCGACCCTGCCGTGCTCGGCGCAGTCGTACCGGCCCTCGCCGTAGACCACCATCGAGCCGGCCAGCACCAGCCGCCCCACGCCCGCGCGCGCCATCGCGGCCAGCAGCACGGCCGTGCCCAGGTCGTTGCAGCCCACGTAGTCCGGCGCGTCGTCCAGGTCCACGCCGAGGCCGACCTTCGCCGCCTGGTGGCAGACCGCGTCGACGCCGCGCAGCGCGTCCGCGACCACGGCGGGATCCCGCACGTCGCCCACGATCCCGCCCGGCACCGGCCGGTTGTCCAGCACCCGCACCTCGTGCCCCGCCGCGAGCAGCGTCCGTGCCACGGCCGTTCCGATGAAACCGGCTCCCCCGGTGAGCAGTACCTTCATGCCTGCGACGCTAGGGCCGTCCGGCTCGCCGCGCAGCGGGCAGCGCCCGCGCGTCATGACTCCGTAAGACGCCTGCGAGGATAGGCGGCATGCGCATCACGGTACTGGCCGGAGGAATCGGCGGAGCGCGCTTTCTGCGCGGACTCAAGGCGGCGGTCGGTGAGCAGGACAGCATCACCGTCATCGGCAACACGGGCGACGACATCCACCTGTTCGGGCTGAAGGTCTGCCCGGACCTGGACACCGTGATGTACACGCTCGGCGGCGGCATCAACGAGGAGCAGGGCTGGGGGCGCGCGGAGGAGACCTGGTCGGTCAAGAACGAGCTGGCCGCCTACGGCGTCGGCCCCTCGTGGTTCGGCCTGGGCGACCGGGACTTCGCCACCCACATCGTCCGCACCCAGATGCTCGGCGCCGGCTACCCGCTGAGCGCCGTCACCGAGGCGCTGTGCGACCGCTGGCAGCCGGGCGTCCGGCTGCTGCCGATGTCGGACGACCGGATCGAGACCCACGTCGTCATCGAGGACCCCGAGCAGGACGGCAAGCGCCGCGCGGTCCACTTCCAGGAGTACTGGGTCAAGCTGCACGCCTCCGTCCCCGCACAGGCGATCCTGCCGGTCGGCGCGGAGACCGCGAAGCCCGCGCCGGGCGTGCTGGAGGCGATCGCCGAGGCGGACGTGATCCTCTTCCCGCCGTCCAACCCGGTCGTCAGCATCGGCACGATCCTGGCGGTGCCCGGCATCCGCGAGTCGATCGTCGCGGCGGACGCCCCGGTGGTCGGACTCTCCCCCATCGTCGGCGGCGCACCGGTGCGCGGCATGGCCGACAAGGTCCTGGAGGCGGTCGGCGTGGAGAGCACGGCGGCGGCCGTGGCCAAGCACTACGGCCCCGGCCTGGTCGACGGCTGGCTGGTGCACACCTCCGACGAGGCGGCGATCGCCGAGGTCGAGGCCGCGGGGATCACCTGCCGCGCGGTGCCGCTGCTGATGACCGACACGGCGACCACCGCGGCGATGGCCCGTCAGGCGCTGGAGCTGGCGGAGGAGGTGCGCGGATGAGCGAGGTGCGGATCCTGGGCGTCGACGGCGTCCCCGAGGTGGCCGAGGGCGCCGACCTGGCCCGGCTGCTCGTGGACACCGGCGTGGCGCTGCAGGACGGCGACGTCCTGCTGGTGACCTCGAAGATCGTCAGCAAGGCCGAGGGCCGGCTGGTCCGGGCGACGGACCGCGAGGCCGCGATCGACGCGGAGGCGGTCCGGGTGGTCGCCCGGCGCGGGCGGACCAGGATCGTCGAGAACCGGCAGGGCCTGGTGATGGCCGCGGCCGGCGTCGACGCCTCCAACACGCCGTCAGGCACGGTGCTGCTGCTGCCCGAGGACCCCGACGCCTCGGCGCGGACGCTGCGCAAGCGGCTGCACGAGCTGACGGGCGCGCGGGTCGGCGTGGTCGTCACGGACACGTTCGGGCGCCCCTGGCGCAACGGGCTGACCGACGTGGCCATCGGCGCGGCGGGCGTCGCGGTCCTGGAGGACCACCGCGGCCGGGTGGACAACCACGGCAACGAGCTGGCCCTGACCGTCACCGCGCTCGCGGACGAGCTGGCCGCGGCGGCGGACCTGGTCAAGGGCAAGACCTCGGGCCGTCCCTTCGCGATCGTGCGCGGCCTGGCGCACGTGGTGACGGAGGAGGACGGCGACGGCGTCCGCCCGCTGATCCGTCCTGCGGACGAGGACCTGTTCCGGCTGGGCACCTCGGAGGCGATCCGCGAGGCCGTGCACGGCAGGCGCACGGTCCGCGCGTTCACCGACGAACCGGTCGACGCCGGCGCGGTCCGCCGCGCGGTGGCGGCGGCGATCACGGCCCCGGCCCCGCACCACACCACTCCGTGGCGGTTCGTCCTCCTCGAATCCGCGGATGCGCGGACGCGCCTGCTGGACGCGATGCTGGCCGCGTGGAACCGCGACCTGGTCGAACTCGACGGCTGGGACGAGGAACGGGTCGCCCGCCGGGTCCGCCGCGGGGACGTCCTGCGGAACGCGCCGTACCTGGTCGTCCCGTGCATGGTGATGGACGGCTCCCACCCCTACCCCGACGCCCGGCGCGAGGCCGCGGAGCGGGAGATGTTCGTGGTGGCGCTGGGCGCGGCGGTCGAGAACCTGCTCGTCACCCTCTCGGGGGAGGGCCTCGGCTCGGCGTGGGTCTCCTCGACGATGTTCTGCCGCGACACCGTCCGCTCCGTCCTCGACCTGCCCTCCGACTGGGACCCCATGGGCGCGATCGCCGTCGGCCGCCCCGCCGAACCCCCGCGCGACCGCGCCCCCCGCGACCCGGAAGCCTTCTGCACAGTGCGGTAGTTCGTCAGGGGCGCGAGGAACCGCGCGGCTCTGCCGCGCGGACGCGAGGCTTCCGGCCAAGGGCTCGTTGCAACACCCCGGGGGTGCGAGGAACTGCGCGGCAAGCCACCCGCTGCGGATGGTCCTCAACGCGCGGGGCCATCCGCACAGCGTGGTTTCTCGCACGCAGTTGATCAAGCAGAGCCCCGCGCCCCCGGACAGTGCAACGGGCCCTTGGACTGCGAGGTGCCGCGTCCGCGCCCCGGAGGCGCGCAGTTCCCCGCCCCCCTGGGGGTTGCAGCTACATGTCGCGGAAGTCCAGTGGGCTGTACTTCGGGGCGCGGCGGGGCGCGGCGACGTGCAGGGTGCGGAGGAGGCGGCAGACGCGGTAGCGGTGGGGGCGGTAGGGCTCCAGGAGTTCCAGCATCACCGCGTCGTCGCTCCGTTCCCGCCCGGCAAGGGCCCAGCCGACCGTGTTCGGCAGGTGCAGGTCGCCGACGGACACGGCGTCCGCGTCGCCGTTGCTGCGCTGCAGCGTCTCCGCCGCCGTCCAGACGCCGATGCCGGGGACCGTCGTCAGCCGGGCCTCCGCGTCCGCCGGGGACATCGCCGAGGCCTCCTCCAGCCGCGGAGCGAGCCGCGCCGCCCGCACGACCGTCGCCGCACGCTTGCCGTCGACGCGGGCCCGGTGCCAGGCCCAGGAGGGGATCATCGCCCAGTCCCGCGCCGCGGGCGGCGCGTACATGTACGGGGGCACCGCCGAACCGCCGGGCGCCGGCTCGCCGTACTGGCGGAGCAGCGTGCGCCACGCCTCGTACGCCTCACCGGTGGTGACCTTCTGTTCCAGGATCGCCGGGACCAGCGACTCCATCACCAGCCCGGTGCGTCCGATCCGCAGCCCGGGATTGCGCGCGTGCGCGTCCCGCAGCAGGCGCTGGCCGCGCGGGTCGAACGCGGACGGGTCGTCCTCCGCGCCGAGCCACCGCGGGACCGCGTCCAGCAGCCAGGGCGCGCCTGCGCCCCACGCCGTCGCCTCCACCGCGCCCTCCGCGGGGCGGGTGCGCAGGCGCAGCGTGCCGACGCCGCCGGGGGTGCGGGAGACGCGCCACAACGCGCCGTCGCGGTCGCGGCGGTAGGACGGATCGAGGGGGCCGCGCCGCAGAAAGCCGAAGGTCTGCGCGAGGTCGAGCGGGCCGTCCGGCCGCCACATCCGCGTCGTCTCGCGCGCCCGCGCCACCGCTCCTGTCCCGCTGTCCACCCGAGTCAGGCTACTCGCTGGGAAAGTTAGCGGCGGGGGTCTGGTCTGTTCACCGGTTCCACGCCGTAGGCTGGGCACCACCATGAGCCAGACACCTCTCAGCGGCGCAGAGACCCCCGCCGATCTGCTGCGCTCCCTCCTTGACGCCGATCCCGCCCGTCCGCTGATCACGTACTACGACGACGCGACCGGCGAGCGGGTCGAGCTGTCGGTGAAGACGTTCGACAACTGGGTGGCCAAGACGGCCAACCTGCTGCAGGACGATCTCGCCGCCGCTCCGGACGACCGCGCCGCGCTGTTGCTGCCCGCGCACTGGCAGACCGCGATCTGGCTGTTCGCCTGCTGGTCGGTCGGCGTGCTGGCCTGTCCCGGCGGGGAGCCGGCGAAGGCGCAGCTGGTGGTGAGCGGGCCCGACAGCCTGGAGGAGGCGCTGGCCTGCGAGGGCGAACGGGTGGCCCTCGCGCTGCGGCCGCTCGGCGGGCGGTTCCCGCAGCTGCCGGCCGGCTTCGTGGACTACGCGGTGGAGGTCCCCGCGCAGGGGGACCGGTTCGTCCCCTACGCGCCGGTCGACCCCGACCGGCCCGCGCTGGAGATCGACGGCGAGCAGCTGAGCGGCTCGCACACGGTCGCGCTGGCCGCCGAGCACGCCCGCCAGCTGGGGATCGGCGCGGAGGACCGGGTCCTGTCCACGCTGACCTACGGCGACTGGGACGGTCTCGCGGGCGGACTGCTGGCCCCGCTGGCGGCCGGTGCGAGCGTCGTGCTCTGCCGCAACAGCGAGTCGCTCGCCCCGGAGACCCTGGCGCGCCGCATCGCCGACGAGCGGGTCACCCGCCAACTCGGCTGACTCCGGCCGACCCCGACCGCCCCGGACCGACGGGAGGGCCAGGACCGCCCGGTGGACCCTCCCCCGGACGGGTCAACCCGTCGTGTGCCCGGGCGGGACCCCGGTCATGATCAGTGGAGGGCGGCAAGGGGCTGCCCTCCGTCGACCGGGGGTTCCGTGGGCCGCAGCCGAAGAGACCGCGACAAGACGCCCGGCGGCCACCGCCGCCGGGTGCTGCTGTGGATATCGGTCGGGCTCGGCCTCCTGCTCGTCGTCGCCGCCGGCACGGCGTGGCTCGGCTACAACAAGCTCAACGGCAACATCCACACCGACACCACCACCGACCGGCTGCTCGGCCCCAGCTCGTCCCGGCCGACGCAGGTGAACGGCGAGAACATCCTGCTGATCGGCTCGGACTCGCGCGCCGGGGCGAACGCCGCCTACGGCACCGCGGTCGGGGCCCGCTCGGACACCACGATCCTGCTGCACATCTCCCGCGACCGCCGGCGCGCGGTCGGGGTGAGCATCCCGCGCGACGCGATGGTCGACGTACCCGCCTGCACCCTGCCGGACGGCCGGGTCACCGCTCCCTACCTCGGGATGTTCAACTCCGCCTTCGAGCAGGGCGGCACCGCCTGCACCATCCGCACCGTCGAGCAGATGACGGACATCAGGATCGACCACTTCGTCGTGGTCGACTTCACCGGCTTCAAGAAGATGATCGACGCGATCGGCGGCGTCGACGTCTGCCTGTCCAAGCCGGTGGTGGACAAGGACTCCCAACTCGACCTGCCGGCCGGGCGGCAGAACCTCGACGGCGAGCAGGCCCTCGGCTACGTCCGGGTGCGCTACGCGCTGGGCGACGGCAGCGACACCGAGCGGATGGGCCGTCAGCAGGACTTCCTCTCCTCCCTGGTGCAGAAGGTGGAGAGCTCGGGCGTGCTGCTCAACCCGACCCGGCTCTATCCGCTGCTGGACGCCGCGACCTCGGCGCTGACGGTCGACCCGGGGCTGAACACCCTGAACAAGCTGTACGACCTCGCGTCGAGCCTGTCCCACATGCCCTCCGGCGCCACGGAGTTCCTGACCGCGCCGCGCGAGCCCTACGCCTACGACCACAACCGCGACCAGCTCCAGCAGCCGGAGGCCAACCAGCTGTTCCAGCAGCTGCGCAACGACGAGCCCGTCACCGTCGCGCCCCCGCAGCCGTCCCCGTCCCCGTCAGCCACCACCCCCGCCTCCGGATCCGCCTCTCCGTCAGCCGGCGCCTCGGCCGCCGCGGCGCTCTCCGGCGCCCCCGGCGCGTCCCCCTCACCCGGCCCGGTCAAGGCGGCGTCCGCGGACCTGACCCGACTGCTCTCCGTGGGGGTTGCAGCCGCCTCACCTGCGCCGACCTTCACCGGGCGGAACGGCGCGCAGGACATCTGCTCCACACCCTGACACCGGCTCCCAGGACGCCCCGCTACGCTTGCGCCGCACGATCGGCACGGAACGGAGCGGCACGTGGGCACGCGCGGCAAGAGCAGGCGACGGGCACAGGGCTCCCACAGCGGGCCGTGGCTGGCGGGCGCGGCCGGGTTCCTCGCCCTCAGCGGCGTCGGCGGCTTCCTGCTGCTGCACGGCGGCGGCAGTCCCACGGCGTCCGCGCACGACGCCCTGACCCCGAGTCCGACGGCGTCGTCGTCCGCCGCGGCGTCCGCCTCCGCCGCGCCTGACTGCACCGCGCGGCCCGCCGACGCCGCGTTCGCCGCCGCCGGGCCGAAGGCCAAGCCGATCAACGTCCGGGTGACGGTGCTGAACGGCAGCGGCACCTTCGGGCAGGCCGAGACGGTGCTGAGCTGGATGCAGAACACCGAGAAGTACCTGCGCACCAGCAACGGCGGGCCGGCCGCCCACCGTCAGGCGACGACGACCCTCGTCTACGCCCCCGACCACGTCGACCAGGCGCGCGCGCTCGTCGCCGCCCTGGGCCTGCCCGTCTCCGCGCTGCACGGCGACGGCACCGCGCGAGGGGCGCGGGATCCGATGGTGCTGACCCTCGGCTCGGACTTCCACGGGGTCGGGAAAACTTTCTCCGTCTGCTGAGGAACCACGTCGGGAACGCCTGCGTCCGTGCTGCGCAGGGAGGAAAAACAGCGGGTGAACACAGCGGATTTCCCTGCACACGGCGCGTGACCGAGCGCACCGGAACTAGGGGTTTCTCTTGCCGTTCCCCGACTCCTCCCAGTGAACTCCAGGCAGTGAATGGTTAAAGTCTTCGGGTGCGGCGAGCGGGGGCCGGGCCGCAACCGAACGTTCCGAGGGGGATTGAGCCCTGATGTACGAGGATGACCGTTTTGGTGACACCGTGACGGACAATCCGGCAGAAATACCCCGACAGGGCGGTCGGGCAGCTGCCAGAAAGGCCCTCAAAACAAGACGCAAGAAAGCAAGCCGCGGAAAACGAATACTGAAATGGACCGCGGTCGGCACGGCGTCCGCGGTGCTGGTGACCGCGGGCGGCTTCTATGTCTACCTGAAAATCCTCGACAGCAATATCAAGACCGGCGATCTGCATTCCGGTGGCGTGGGCCCGAATACCGTGGCCGAGCACGCCGGCCCCAACGGCCAGCTGCCGATCAACGTCCTGGTCATCGGCTCGGACTCGCGCAACAACGCCGAGGACGTGTCGCTGGGCGGCTCCCAGTCCTCGGTCGGCGGGGCGCCGCACGCCGACGTCGAGATGCTGGTGCACATCTCCGCCGACCGCACCAACGCGTCGATCACCAGCATTCCGCGTGACACCTTCGTGCACGGCTTCGCCTGCGGCGGCAAGACGCTGCCGTTCGACCGGATCACCGACACCCTCGCCCACGGCCCCGGCTGCGTGCTGGACACCTGGGAGAGCGTCACCGGGGTCCACATCGACAACTGGGTGATGCTCGACTTCTCCGGGGTCGTGAAGATGGCCGACGCCATCGGCGGCGTCCAGGTCCGGGCCTGCAAGAACGTCTACGACTACTACGTCTACCGGGACGCCCAGGGGGTGCGGCACGAGGAGGGCTCGCACCTCGAACTGCCCGGCGGCCCGCACACCATCTACGGCATCCAGGCGCTGGAGTGGCTGCGCACCCGCCACGCCTTCGGCGACGGCACCGACCCCGGGCGCACCGCCGCCCAGCACCAGTACCTGAACTCGATGATCAGGAAGTTCAAGTCGGCGGGCACCCTGCTGAACCCGGCGAAGCTCAACTCGCTGGCCGTGGCGGCGACGACCTCGGTGAAGACCTCGCCGGGCCTCGGCAGCATCGAGGCGATGAGCGGCCTCGCCCTGGAGTTCAACAAGGTCCCGTCCAACCGGGTGACCACGACGACGATCCCGTTCTCCCACATGACGGAGCCCGGCTACACCAACCCGAACAACTGGGTGCCGATCTTCAACGACCAGACCAAGCAGCTGTTCCAGATGATCGCCAACGACATCCCGCTGGACAAGAACGGCGCCGCGCCCTCCGCCTCGGCCTCGCCCAGCCCGACCGCGACCCCGGTCGCCGTCGACAAGGCGGGCATCGCCCTCACGGTGGAGAACGCCAGCGCGACCGTCGGCCGCGGCAAGGCCATGGCCGAGCACCTGGTCTCACTGGGCTTCAGCCAGGCGCAGCGCAGCACCAAGCCCGTCACCGGGACGACCGAGCTGACCTACCCGACCGCCGACAAGGCGCAGGCCGAGGCCGTCGCCGCCGCGCTCGGGCTCACTCCGGGCACGCTCAAGGCGTCCGCCTCGGCCACCGGACTGACACTGAAGATCGGCACGGAATGGCCCAACGGCGACGACTACCGGTCCACGCTGCCCAAGCAGGGCACGCTGCCGACCGGGACCGACGCCCAGAACGCCCAGGACGACTCCGGCTCGTGCATGCCGGTCGCCCCAGGCCACACCTGGACGTCGAGCACCCCGCCCGTCGTCCCGCAGCCTGCGGGCTACCGGCAGTACACGACCCCGTAGCGGGTCGGAGCGGGCGGACGCGTCAGGAGGCGGGCGCGTCCGCGGTGCCGCGGGTGCTCGCGATCACCCGGTTCGCCAGGGACCTGGGGCTCGTCAGGAAACCCCAGCCCCAGGACATGTGCATGGTCGCGAGCGCGACCGGGAGCTGCGCGCGGGCGGCGGGCGAGAGGCCGCGGCCCTCCTTCGCGGAGCCGAGCAGGATCGCCGCCGCGTAGCCGCCGGGCAGCACGAAGGCGACCGGCGTCAGCGCCACGCCCGCGACGAGTCCGACCGCGCAGCCCAGCAGGGCGGCCGGCGGGGCGAGGTAGCGCAGGTTGACCGAGCCGCGGTGGTAGCGGGTGACCACGCGCCGCCACCGGCCGTAGTCCTTGTACTGCTTGGCCAGCGCGCGGACGCTCGGGCGGGGGCGGTAGGTGACCTTCAGATCCGGGGTGAACCAGATCAGGCCGCCGTCCTGGCGGATGCGGTAGTTCAGCTCCCAGTCCTGGGCGCGGATGAACTCCTCGTTGTAGCCGCCCTGCCGCTCCAGCACCTCGCGCCGGAAGACGCCCAGGTACACCGTGTCCGCAGGGGCGGCCTCACCGCCGGTGTGGAAGGCGGCGTTGCCGACGCCGATCTTCGAGGTCATCGCCGCCGCGACGGCCTTCTCCCACTCGGTCTCGCCCTCGGCGTGCATGATGCCGCCGACGTTCGCCGCGCCCTTCTCGTCGAGCAGGCCGACGGCGGTGGCGATGTAGCCGGGGGTGAGCAGGCCGTGACCGTCGACCCTGACCACGATCGGGAAGCGCGAGCCCTTGATCGCGGCGTTGAGCGCGGCGGGCGTGCGGCCGGACGGGTTCGGGACGGTGTGCACCTCGCGTCGGCTGCCCGCGGTCTCGGCGACCAGCTGGGCGGCGATCTCGTCGGTGTTGTCCGCGGAGGGGCCGAGGGCGATCACCACCTCGATGTCGCCGTCGTACTCCTGCTCGAGGATGCGCTCGACGGCGGTGCGCAGGTGCCGGGACTCGTTCAGCACCGGCATGATCACGGAGACTGCGGGGTGGGGCGTGGCGTCCATAGTGCCGCCACGGTACAGCGAGGATCCGGCCCGATTCCAACGCGCGTAAGGAGACGGTGGAAGGTTCGCATCAGGTTTGCTACAGCTTTCCTTTATGTGGCATTCGTCCTTCCGCGGGCCTGCGCGCATCCGGCATGCTCGGCTGCATGAGCGATCAGTCCGGCCCCGGCGGCTTCCACAACTGGGAGACCCACACCTCCCCCGTGGGCGGCACCCCGAGCGGTGAGCCGCCCCTGCCCCCCGAGCTCAACCCGCGTGGCGGCGGTGCGCCGGCACGCCCCCGGCTGCACCAGGGAGCGCCCTCGGTGCCGCGCCCGGGCGGTTCCGCGTCGGCCGCGACCGGCGGCCCGGCCGCGGGCACGCCCAGCGGCCCCTCCGGTTCCGGCCCCGGCCTCCCCGGCACGGGAACGGCCGGCCGGCCGCGCAAGTGGTCGCGCAAGCGCAAGCTGCGGCTGACCGCGACCGTCCTGGTCGTCGGCCTGATAGTCGTCGGCGGCGGCAGCTACGCCTGGGCCAGCTCCAAGCTGAACCACACCGACGTGCTCACCGACTACGCGGGCCGCCCGGCGGCGGGCAAGGGCACCAACTGGCTGATCATCGGCTCGGACAGCCGCGCGGGCCTGTCCACGGCGGACCAGCAGCGGCTGCACACCGGCTACGACGTCGGCGCGCGCACCGACTCGATGATGATGCTGCACATCGGGTCCAACGGGAACACGCTGATGAGCATCCCGCGCGACTCCTACGTCACCATCCCGGCCTGGACCGACAGCAAGGGCGTGCAGCACCACGCGTCCAAGAACAAGATCAACGCTGCCTACGCGTACGGCGACGGCCCGCTGCTGGTCAAGACGCTCGAGTACAACACCGGCATCCACATCGACCACTACGCCGAGATCGGCTTCTCCGGCTTCGTCAACGTCGTGGACGACCTCGGCGGCGTCGACATGTGCCTGGACAAGCCGATCGTCGACAAGGCCTCGGGGGCGAACCTCAAGGCGGGCTGCCAGACCCTGAACGGCACCCAGGCGCTCGCCTTCGTCCGCGAGCGGCACCAGGAGGCCTCCCAGGACCTCGCCCGGATGCAGCACCAGCAGCAGTTCCTGAACGCGCTCGCCCACAAGGCGACCTCGATGGGCACGCTGCTGAACCCCTTCACGCTCTACCCGACGATGGACAGCGGGCTCTCCATGCTCTCCGTCGACAACGGCACCGGCCTGACCGACCTGGGCTCGATGTTCTTCGCGATGAAGGGCCTCAAGAGCGGCGACGGCAAGACCATGACCGTGCCGATCGCGAACGCGAACTACCCGACCCCGGCCGGCGACGCGGTGAAGTGGAACATGACGGAGGCCCAGCAGGTCTTCGACGCCTTCAAGAACGACACCAAGGTGCCGAGCTTCTCGAACTGACGCAGTCTTGGATGCGTGACCGAGCCGCCGCTTCCGCCCGAGCTGAACCCCCGTGGCCCGCAGGCCGCCCCCGAGGCGGCGCGGGCCCGGCGGCGGCCCGGCTGCCTGAAGCTGCTGCTGCTCGGCCTGCTGGTGCTGCTCCTGCTGGCAGCGGGGGTGCTGGGCGGCACGTACATCTGGGCGAACGGACGGCTGGACAAGGTCGCCGCGATCGCCCCCTACGCCGGCCGCCCGGCCGACGGGCCGGGCACCAACTGGCTGCTGGTCGGCTCCGACAGCCGGGCCGGACTGACCGGCCGCCAGCAGCAGGACCTCCACGTCGGTTCGGACGCGGGAGTCAACACGGACACGATCATCGTGCTGCACAAGGGGGCCCACGGGCCCGTCCTGATGAGCATCCCGCGCGACTCGTACGTGACGATCCCGGCCTGGACCGACAGCAAGGGCGTGACGCACGCCGCCCACAAGGACAAGATCAACGCGGCCTACGCGAGCGGCGGCGCTCCGCTCCTGGTGCGAACGGTGGAGACCACCACCGGCATCCGGATGGACCACTACGTGGAGGTCGGCTTCACCGGGATCGTCGACGTGGTGAACGCGCTGGGCGGCGTCCCGATCTGCCTGGACCAGCCGATCAAGGACAGCCGCTCCGGAGCGGACCTCCCCGCGGGCTGCCAGACCCTGAACGGCGTCCAGTCCCTGGAACTGGTCCGCACCCGCTACTCCCTGCCGAACTCGGACCTCAGCCGGATCCAGAACCAGCAGGCCTTCCTGAAGGCCCTCGGCGAGAAGGCGCTCTCCCCCGGAACGACGCTCAACCCGTTCCGCCTCTACCCGTTCCTGAGCGCGTCCCTGGACGCGCTCACGGTGGACCGGGCGAGCAGCGTCTGGACGCTGGGCCAGTTCGCCCTCCAGATGCAGTCCGTCGCGGGCTCCTCCGGCAGGTCGCTCACGGTCCCGCTGGCATCGGAGAACTACACCACCCCGTCGGGCGCCTCCGCCGTCCTCTGGTCCTCCAGCGCGACCAAGCTCTTCCAGGCGATCCAGGGGGACCGGGCACTTCCTTAGCGGTCGTGTCCTGCGGCCCGGCCGTCCCACTCGGCCTTCACCCGCAATGCGCGCAACTCCGTGGCCGTCGTCCCGCTGAGCCGCCGGGCGGCGGAGCGGAGCTCGGCCTCCCAGGCTTGGAAGGCCTCCGGCTGCTCGTCCGCAGTGTTGTCGAGGTAGTAGTCGTCGCCTATGGCCTGAAGAAACGCGTGCTCCGCGTCGGTCCGCGCGGCCGTCAGGCTCTGCCAGACCTTCGCCGCCACCTCGCCGGGGGTCATCACCCCTGCCGCGAGTCGGCCGGCCAGGTGGTGAAGAAGGCAGCGTTCGGCGGTCTCCTGGTCGGGCATGGAGCCGCCGAGCTCGTGCACGGCTTGCCGGAACAACGCCGCAAGTTCGGTGGTGACCTCGCGCCTGCCGCGTCCGGCCAGGTCGCGCAGAGCGGGCGAATCCATGCCCGCGGCCAGCAACCGGGCGGCCTGCATCGGTAGGTCCTCGGACCGGACGATACCGACGACGTACTGCCACGCGACCGTGAACAACTGATCCATGTCGGAATCTTGCCGAATGCGGAGTCCGTCCACGACTGCTTTCCAGGCCCGGTCATGGACCCCGAACCGGACGCGCCGACCTGGGAGGAGCTGGACGCAGGACATCCCGTTCGGTGGCTCAGCCCCCGACGGACCGAGCCCACACGGGAAGGGGCGCAGGGCCGGGAGGGGGCTGGTGGTTCCTCAGGAAGCCTTCCACGACCGGTCCGAGATCATCGGCGAGCACGTGCGCGCCGCCGAAGGGCAGCTGGTCCGGGGGTACCGATCCGGTGGAGCACCGGAGCCGGCCGGCCTGCTGGTCGTGCCAGACGTAGAAGGTCGCCGGCCCGGTGAAGCCCGTCTCGCGGAGGCGGAGCCGGATGGCTGCGGCGGTGCGCTCGAACGCGGCGACGACCTCGGGTACGGACAGGGCCCGGCGGTCGGCGTCGTCCGCGCCGAGCGACCAGGTGTTGGTCGCCCACTCCACCGGCCGGTCACCCGGTTCCAGCATCAGCGGCTCGTCCGCCACCTCGGCGATCCATGTCAGCAGCATCCGAGAAGTATCCAGGCGGAGTGGGGCCCTACGCGCCGGCCGCCGTCACGATGGCGTCGGTGAGGAAGCCCGCCACGACGCCGGCCAGGATGCCCCAGGTGACCAGTTCCTTCATGGCGACCTTGCGGGCCACCGCCAGCAGCTCGATGACGACGTAGAGGATGGACCCCGCCGCCAGCGTCAGGAAGCCGATCGCCAGGGTGTCGTTGGTGACGGACTGCCCCACGACCGTGCCCAGGAAGGTCGGCCCGCCGCCGATGAGGCCCAGCACCGCCAAACGGCCCCAGGACGGCCGGGTGCCCTCCGCCGCCAGCGGGGCCACGATGCCGAAGCCCTCCGTCGCGTTGTGCAGGCCGAAGCCGATGATCAGCAGGACCGCGAGCTGCAGCTCGCCCGACGCCGCGCTGTTGCCGATCGCCAGGCCCTCGGCGAAGTTGTGCAGGCCGATGCCGATCGCGATCATCATCGACAGCGTGTCGAAGCGCGAGCGGCCACCGCCCGTCAGCTCGCCGGCCGCCGCGGTCTTCCTGGCCATGAGCCGGTCGAAGTAGACCAGGCCCATCAGGCCCACACCGAAGCAGCCGAAGAAGACCAGGCCGTTGCCGGTCGCGGAGCCGTAGTGGTGGTTCGAGAGAGCGTTGTCGATCGGCTCCCAGGCGTGCGCGAGCACGTCCCACAGCAGGAAGACCAGGATGCCGATCGCCACCGCGTTCAACAGCGCCCGAGTGCGCGGGAGAGGCGCGCGAAGGCGGCCGACCGGGAGGCCCAGAAAGATGGTGAACCCGGCGATGGCGCCCAACAGCGCGATCTCGGACGAGGACATGGCAGGAGGCCTCTCGACGGCAGGAGTACATGCTTGCGGCGAGTTAGGTTAGCCTAAGCAACTCTTCCCCAGAAACCCTGCCCCACTGCGGCGAGCGTCACACGCGCGCAGGCGCCTCAGGCCTGGCCCGCCCGGCGGGCCAGGGGGTTCGAGCCGATGGAGTTGGCGACCGCGAAGCTGACCGTGCCGGAGACGTAGCGGTCGTCCGACCACTCGATGGGGCGGCCCGCCGGGGTCGTGGTGACCCGGCGGATCCGCAGCAGCGGGCTGCCCCGGCGGATGCCGAGCAGACGGGCATCCTCCGCACCGGCCGCGACGGCGTCGATCACGTGCTCGCCGTAGGCGAAGATCATGCCGATGTCGTCGTAGAGCGCCTGGACCACGGACTCGCAGTCGGCCGGGAGCCGCTCCACCGCGTCCGCCATCCAGTCCGCGTAGACGTTGCGCTCCAGCAGCACCGACTCACCGTCAAGTCCGCGCACCCGCAGGACCTGCAGCACCTCGTCGCCGGGCTGGACCAGCAGGCGCTCGGCGTCCTCGACGGTCGCCGGCCGGCGGAACTGCTGGATCACCTCGCCGGTGGCGGTACGGCCCATCGCGTGGGCCCACTGGGCGAAGCTGCGGAGCTCCGCGAAGCTCTGGCTGCGGCGGCTGCCGAGCACCACCCGGCGGGCGCCCTGACGGGAGCCGATCCGGCCCTCGGCGGTCAGCGCCGCGACGGCCTGGCGGACCGTGCCGCGCGAGACGGAGTAGCGGGCCGAGAGCTCGGTCTCGGTGGGCAGCGTTCCGCCCACCCGGTACTCGCCCCGGTCGATGGCCTCGCGCAACGCCTCGGCGATCTCCTCGTGCCGTGCGGCCACAGTGCGCTCCTCGTCTGGTCCCGAACCACCGCTCCACGCCCTTCGCGGCAGCGGCGTGATCGTACCGTTACGTGCACGACCTGCGAAATGCCGGTCCAGCGTGGGGAAACCCGACAGTGAAATGCATACGGCTGTTGACGCGCCGTTCACCATCCGGACACCATGCTCGGGCGTACTGTCATCGACTTGTTCGGACAAGTGATTCGCAACTGACGCCTCCTCAGGAGACCATCGTGACCCCCTCCCCCGCCAGGGCCGCCGCACTCACCGGTGTACTGGTCGCCTCCGCTCTCGCTCTGACCGCCTGTGGTTCCGCCGCCTCCGTCAAGGGCGGCAGCGCCGGTTCGAATGACGCGGCCAAGGCCTCCACCGCCACCTCCGCCGCCGACTTCGGCGGCATGGACGCGCTCGTCGCGGCGGCGAAGAAGGAGGGCACGCTCAACGCGATCACCCTCCCCCGCGACTGGGCCAACTACGGCAAGCTGATGGACGCCTTCACGGCCAAGTACGGGATCAAGATCAACGACGAGAACCCCGAGGGCTCCAGCCAGGACGAGATCAACGCGATCACGACCCGCAAGAACCAGGACCGGGCGCCCGACGTCGTCGACGTCGGCGGCGCCTTCGCGGTCCAGGGCCAGCAGCAGGGCCTGTTCGCCTCCTACAAGGTCGCCAACTTCGCCGAGATCCCGGCCGGCCGCGCCGCCACCGACGGCACCTGGTTCAACGACTACGGCGGCTACATCTCCATCGGCTGCAACTCCGGCAAGGTCAAGGAGTGCCCGAAGACCTTCGCCGACCTGCTCAAGCCCGAGTACAAGGGCATGGTCGCCCTGAACGGCGACCCGACGCAGGCCAACGCCGCCTTCTCCGCCGTCTACGCCGCCGCGCTCGCCAACGGCGGTTCGCTGGACAACGTCCAGGCGGGCATCGACTTCTTCGCCAAGGTCAAGAAGGCCGGCAACTTCAACCCGGTCAAGGCCACCCAGGCCACCGTCGAGTCGGGCGAGACCCCGATCACCATCGACTGGGACTACCTGAGCGCCGGCTACGCCGCCGAGTTCCAGTCCAAGGGCATCAACTGGCAGGTCAACGTCCCGACGGACGGCCTGTACGCGGGCTACTACAACCAGGCCATCAACAAGTGGGCGCCGCACCCGGCCGCCGCCCGCCTGTGGGAGGAGTTCCTCTACTCCGCCGACGGCCAGAACGGCTTCCTCCAGGGCTTCGCCCGCCCGGTCCTGATGGACTCGCTGAAGACGGCCGGCACCCTGGACAGCGCCGCCGCCGCCAAGCTGCCGACCGTGACCGGCACCGCGCCGATCCCGACGCAGGACCAGATCACCAAGGCCAAGGCGACCGTCTCCGCCAACTGGGCGAAGGCCATCGCCGGGTGAGCACCGCTCCCCTGAGCGCGACGCCCGCCCGCCGCCGCCTGCGCAAGGCGGCGGCGGGCCGGCTGGCCGTCGCCCCGCTGCTGGTCTTCGTCGCCCTGGCCTTCGGCGTGCCCGCCGTGGCCATGGCCTTCGGCGCCTTCACCACGTACAACCCCGGTCAGCCCAGTCAGTACACGATGGGCAACATCACCGCCTCCCTGCACGGCGGCTACCTCGACTCGCTGCTCGGCAGCGTCAAGCTGTCGGCGCTGTCCGCGCTGATCGGCGTGGTGGCCGGGCTGCTGCTGGCGCAGGCCGTGGTGACCTCCCGCTTCAAGATGCTGCGCACCGCGGTGCTCAGCGCCTCCGGCGTGCTCGCCAACTTCGGCGGCGTGCCGCTGGCCTTCGCCTTCATCACCACCCTGGGCAACGCCGGCATGCTGACCACCCGGCTGCACCTGGACCAGCACGGCTGGAGTCTCTACTCCTTCGACGGCCTCACGCTGGTCTACCTGTACTTCCTGATCCCGCTGATGGTGCTGAGCGTCATCCCGTCCCTGGACGGCCTGCGCCGCCAGTGGCGCGAGGCCGCCCAGAACAACGGCGCGACCACCTGGCAGTACTGGCGGCACGTGGCCCTGCCGGTGCTCACCCCCTCGCTGCTGGGCGGCTTCGTGCTGCTCTTCGGCACCGCCTTCGCCGCCTACGCCACCGCGGCGGCCATGGTCGGCGCGAGCGTCCCGCTGATCACGCTGCAGATCGCCACCGCGCTCAGCGGCAACGTGTCCGCGGACGCCACCAACGTGGCCCTGGCCATGAGCCTGGACATGGTCGTCATCGCCACCCTGGTCATGGTCGTCTACCTCCCCCTGCAACGCCGGAGCGCCCGATGGCTGGTCTGACCGCGTCCGCCCCGATCCCCGAGCTCTCCGCCTCGGACCCGAACACGGGCGGCCGCCCGGCCGGCGGCGTGCTGGCCCGGCTGGGCCGGATCCGCTTCGGCCGGGCGTCGGTGCTGCTGATCGCGGGGCTGTACTTCGTCACGCCGCTGCTGAGCACGCTCTGGTTCACGGTGGACAACTCGCCCTCGGGCTTCAGCCTGGACGCCTACCGGCAGATCTTCACCGTGCCGGGGCTCTGGCCCGCGCTGCAGCTGTCGCTGCTGCTGGCCCTGGGCACCATCGCGCTGGTCTTCCTGCTGCTGATCCCGACCGTGGTCGCGGTCCGCCTGGGCAGCCCGAGGCTGCGCACCGTGGTCGAGCTGACCTGCACGCTGCCGCTGGTCGTCCCCTCGATCGCGCTGACCGCCGGCATCTCGACGGTGCTGCGCTGGTGCAACGACAACCTGGCGCCGACGCCGTTCTACCGGACCTTCCTGCTCACGCAGAACGGCACCTTCCCCGTCGTGCTGCTGCTGGCCTACGTCGTCATGGCGCTGCCGCTGGCGTTCCGCACCCTCGACGCGGGCATGCGCGCGCTCGACGTGCGCACCCTGCTGGAGGCCGCGCAGAACAACGGCGCGAGCCGCGGCCGGGCCATCGTCACCGTCATCCTGCCCAACATGCGCACGGCACTGCTGAACACCGCGTTCCTCACCCTGGCCCTGGTGCTGGGCGAGTTCACCGTGGCCTCGATCCTCGGCTACGTGCCCTTCGCCGTCTGGATCGTCAACGGCAACAGCGCCGGACAGGGACCCGTGACCGTGGCCGTCTCGATCGTCAGCCTGCTGCTCACCTGGCTGCTCCTGCTCGTGCTCTCCGCCGGCGGCCAGCGCCGCGGCGGCGGCGCACCGGCCGGCAGCTGAACCATCGTCAAAGCATCACCTCCGAGGAGCTCCAGGAGTGTCCATGACCACCGACCCCGCGCCCGCGACGTCCGTCGCCGCCGTGCCCTCCCCTGCGGGGCCGACGGACGCACCCGTTGCACCCACTGCAGCACCCACCACTGACAGCTCTCGGGAGACCACCGGCGCGACGGTGGAGTTCGTCGGCCTGCGCCGCGCCTTCGGCGCGACCACCGCCCTGGACGGCCTGGACCTGACGGTCCGCCCCGGCGAGCTGCTGGCCCTGCTCGGCCCCTCCGGCTGTGGCAAGACGACCGCGCTGCGGATGCTGGCCGGCTTCGAGTCGCCCGACTCGGGCCAGGTGCTGGTCGACGGCGTCGACGTCACCTCCATTCCCGCGCATCGCCGTGACGCGGGCATGGTGTTCCAGTCCTACAGCCTCTTCCCGCACCTGAACGCGCGCGACAACGTCGCCTTCGGCATGAAGATGCGCAAGGTGGCGACGGCGGAGCGCCGCCGCCGCGCGGACGAGCTGCTGGAGCTGGTGGGTCTGCCGACCCACGGCGACCGCTACCCGCACCAGCTCTCCGGCGGCCAGCAGCAGCGGATCGCGCTGGCCCGCGCCCTGGCCCTGCAGCCGCGGGTGCTGCTGCTGGACGAGCCGCTGTCCGCGCTCGACGCGAAGGTCAGGCTCAACCTCCGCGAGGAGATCCGCCGCCTGCAGCAGGAGCTCGGCATCACCACGCTGTTCGTGACGCACGACCAGGAGGAGGCGCTGTCGATGGCGGACCGCGTCGCGGTCATGCACGCGGGCCGCCTGGAGCAGTGCGACACCCCGGCCGAGCTGTACGCGCGCCCGGCGACGCCGTTCGTGGCGGAGTTCGTCGGCACGATGAACCGGCTCCCCGGCGTCGTGGCCGAGGCGGGCGACGTGGTCGAGGTCCTCGGCCGGAGCCTGGCGGTCGACGGGACGACCGCGGTCCGCGGAGAGGCGGACGTCCTGGTCCGCCCGGAGAACCTCCTCGTCACGGCGGGCGGCGGCCAGGGCTCCCTGGTGACCGGCACCACCTTCCTCGGTGCGGTCACCCGCCTGGCGGTCCAGCTGCCCGACGGCTCCGTCGTCAAGGCCGACCTCTCCACCCACGACGCGGCGGAGCTCCCCGCCGGCACGGGCGTCACCCTCTCCCTCCCCGACCGCCCGGTCCTGGTCGACGCTCGCAGCGACAGCTAGCTGCACCTGAAGGGGCGCGGGGAACTGCGCGAGAAACCGCCCTGTGCGGATGGCCCTGCGCATCGAGGACCATCCGTCGTGGATGGCTTGTCGCGCAGTTCCCCGCGCCCCTGGTAGTGCAACCGACTCTTCTGACTTCTACGAAAGGCGATACCGCGTGTCCAGCCGCACCACCCTGCAAGCGGTCCTGTTCGACATGGACGGCACCCTCGTCGACACCGAAGGACTGTGGTGGCAAGCGGCGGAGGAGGAGGCGCGGACGCTCGGGATCACGCTGGGCGAGGACGACGTCCCCGAGGTGCTCGGCCGGGCCGTCGAGCACACGGCGACGCACCTGCACCGGGTCTCGAACGGCAGCCGCAGTGAGGCGTCCATCGCCGCCGCGCTGGACCACCGCTTCGTCGAGCTGGTGTCGCAGCAGGTCGTCCCGCTGCCAGGCGCGCTGGAGCTGCTCGACGGGCTCGCCGACGCGGGGATCAGGACCGCGCTGGTCTCAGCCTCGCCGCGGCACGTCGTCGACCTGGTCCTGGACGCGCTCGGCCGGCGTCGCTTCGCGACGTCCTTCGCCGCCGGGGAGACGCCGCAGACCAAGCCCGCACCCGATCCGTACCTCGCCGCCGTCCGCGCGCTCGGGGCCTCCCCGGAGAGCTGCGTCGCCGTCGAGGACACCCCGACCGGCGTCGCCTCCGCCGAGGCCGCGGGGGTCGCGGTCATCGCCGTGCCCTCGATGACGCCGATCGCGCCCGCTCCCGGCCGCGCGGTCGTGCGGAGCCTGCTGGACGTCGACCTGTCGCTGCTGCAGCGCCTGCTCGACTCCGCGGCGGCGTGAGCGCGGGAACGGCCCGGGTAGCGTTGCCGATCATGCCTGCTCTCTTTCTCGCCCTCGCCATCAGCTCGGAGATCTGCGCCACGATCTCGCTCAAGTACAGCCATGGCTTCACCCGGCTGCTGCCGAGCGTCATCGTGGTGATCGGCTACGTCGCCTCCTTCGCGCTGCTCAGCCAGGCGCTCAAGCACATCCCGGTCAGCACCGCCTACGCGATCTGGTCGGGGGCCGGCACCGCCGTCGTCGCCGCGATCGGCTTCGCCTTCCTCGGCGAGGGCGTGAACGTGTGGAAGGCCTTCGGCATCGCGCTGATCATCGCGGGCGTCGTCGCCCTCAACCTCGGCGGCGCGGCGCACTCCTGACCGGCTCGTAGCATGACGGCATGACGGACGGGGTGGGGCTGGCGGAGCCGGAGGACGAGCGCGCGGCGGGCGAGGAGCCGACGGAGTTCGGCGAGAAGCGGGTCAGCTACGCGGAGGCCTTCTTCGACCTCGTCTTCGTCCTGTGCGTCACCCAGATCTCCGGCCTGCTGCACGGGGAGCACGACTGGGCCGGGGTCGGGCGCGCGCTCATCGTCTTCATCCCCGTGTTCTGGTGCTGGGTCGGCACGAGCGTGCTGGCCAACACCAGGGACACGGACAATCCGCGCGGCCGGATCGGCATCTTCGCCGTCGGGTTGTGCGGACTCTTTCTCGCACTGGCCCTGCCGCAGGCGTACGGCCCGCGCGGGCTGCTGTTCGGCGGCGCCTATCTGGCGGCGCGCTGGCTGCTGGGCGGCCAGATCGCGGCGGCCGGGGGCGTGCTGGTCGGCCCGATGGGGATGGGCGCGCTGGTCACCGGGCCGCTGATGCTGACCGGCGGCTTCGTCCACGGCCATGCGCGGCTGACGCTGTGGGCCGTGGCCGCCGGCCTGGACCTGCTCACTCCGGTGCTGGCCAGGCGGCAACTGCTGGCGGTCCGCTTCCACCCCACCCACCTGCCCGAGCGCTTCGCGCTCTTTCTCCTGATCGCCCTGGGCGAGGCGATCGTCTCGATCGGCGGACCGGTCGCCGCCGGGCCGACGTTGCGGGCGGACGAGGTGCTGGCGGTGGCGGTCGGCTTCGTCGCGGCCTGCGGGTTGTGGTGGGTCTACTTCGGCTACGCGGCCGACGCGATGCGGCACGCGATGACCACCTCCCGGGTGCCGACGGACATCGTGCGGCAGGTGCTCTCGTACGGGCACCTGGCCTTCGTCGGCGGCGTGATCGCCTTCGCGGCGGGGGTCTCGGCCGCCGCGACGCACCCCGACGAGCGGCTGCCGACCGGTGCGCTGGCCCTGCTCTTCGGGGGCTGCGTCCTGTTCCTGGCGACCTTCGGCTACACCCGCTGGCGGATGTTCAGGAAGATGGCCTGGCCGCGGCTGATATCCGCGGGAGCCGTGCTGCTGGTCGCGCCGCTCTGCGCGCGGCTTCCCGCTCTGGGCGCGCTCGGCGCGCTCGCCGGGGCGTTGCTGCTGCTCAACGCCGTGGAGTACTGGCGGGTGGAACGCTCACCGCGCCACGAGGTCTGAGCGGGCGTCACGCCGTCACGTGCGCCGCAAGGCCTTGGATCTTCCTCCAAAGCCTTACACATTCTGTTGACGCGGATCTTGGGCAGACCTACGTTTTCCTTCAATCGAAATGCGGATACCACATCGCGGAATTTTGCCTCTCCCGGCCCACCCCCGGAGGTCCCCGAGTGCCTGCGTCTCCCGCGTCCTCTCCTGCCACCACCCACCCCGTCGACGAGCTGCTGCCCGCGCCCAGGCTGATCGCCTACGGCCTCCAGCACATCGCCGCGATGTACGCCGGCGTCGTCGCCCCACCCCTGATCATCGGCACCGCCGTCGGCCTGAGCGGCAGTGAGCTCACCCTGCTCATCGGCGCGGCACTGCTGACGTCCGGCCTCGCCACCCTGCTGCAGACCCTCGGCGTCTGGCGGATCGGCTCCCGGCTGCCCTTCGTCAACGGCATCAGCTTCGCCGGCGTCGCACCGATGCTCGCCATCGTCAAGCAGTCCCATCCCGGTCAGGCCCTGCCCGCCATCTACGGCGCGCTGCTGATCGCCGGCGCGGCCGCGTTCCTGGCCGCTCCCTGGTTCGGCCGCCTCAACCGCTTCTTCCCGCCTGTGGTCAGCGGCACCGTGATCACGCTGATCGGCCTCTCCCTCTTCCCGGTCGCGGCCGGCTGGGCCCAGGGCGGGAACCCCGCCGCCGCGGACTTCGGTTCGGCGTCCAACATCGCCCTCGCGGGCGTGACGCTCGCCGTCGTGCTGATCCTCAACCGCTTCCTGCGCGGCTTCCTGGGCAGCATCTCGATCCTGCTCGGCCTGGCCGCGGGAACGCTGCTGGCGATCCCGCTGGGCAAGAGCGACTTCGGCGCGCTCGGCAGGGTGCCGGTCTTCTCGATGCCCTCGCCGTTCCATTTCGGGGCGCCCACCTTCCAGCTGGGCGCGATCATCTCGATGCTGATCGTGATGCTGGTCTCGATGACCGAGAGCACCGCGGACCTGCTCGCCCTGGGCGAGATCGTCGAGCGTCCCGCCGACGAGCGGGTCATCGAGGGCGGCCTGCGCGCCGACGGCGCGGCCACCGTGCTGGCGGCCGTCCTGAACGGCTTCGCCGCCACCGCCTTCGCCCAGAACATCGGCCTGATCGCGCTCACCAAGGTGCGCAGCCGCTACGTGGTGGCGACCAGCGGGGTGATCCTCATCCTGCTCGGCCTCTTCCCGGTGGCCGGCGCGCTGGTCAGCGTGGTGCCGCAACCGGTCCTCGGCGGCGCCGGGCTGGCGCTCTTCGGCACGGTCACGGCGAGCGGCGTGCGGACGCTCACCGCGGCCCGGCTGGAGGAGAGCGGCAACCTGCTGACGGTCGCGGTGGCTCTCGGCTTCGGCGTGCTGCCGATCGCCGCGCCGGGCTTCTACGCGCACTTCCCGCAGCTGGTGCAGACGGTGATGGACTCCGGCATCAGCGCCGGCTGCCTGGTCGCCATCAATCTCAACATCTTCTTCAACCAGCTGGGCCGCCGCCCCGCCCCCCTGGTTCCCGAGGTCGCGCCCGAGCCGGTGGGCACCCCGACCGGCTGAGCCCGACGGGGTAGGCTCCGGAGCCATGAGGATCACCGTCATCGGAACCGGATACCTGGGCGCGACCCACGCCGCCTGCATGGCCGAGCTCGGCTACGAGGTGCTGGGCCTGGACATCGACCCGGAGAAGATCGCCACGCTCTCCCAGGGCCGCGTCCCGATGTACGAGCCGGGCCTCGAAGATCTGCTGGAGCGCCACGTCTCCAGCGGCCGGCTGCGCTTCACCACCGACTGGGCCGAGGTCGGCGCCTTCGGCGACGTGCACTTCGTCTGCACCAACACCCCGCAGCGCAAGGGCGAGTTCGCGGCCGACATGTCCTACGTCGAGGCGGCGTTCGACGCGCTCGCCCCGCACCTGCGCGAGGACGCGGTCGTGGTCGGCAAGTCGACCGTCCCGGTCGGCAGCGCGGCCCGGCTGGCCGAGCGGCTGGCCGCGGTCGCGCCCGCCTCGGTCGAGCTGGCCTGGAACCCGGAGTTCCTGCGCGAGGGCTACGCGGTGCAGGACACCCTGCGCCCGGACCGCCTGGTCGTGGGCGTCCGCAGCGAGCGCGCGGAGGCGGTGCTGCGCGAGGTCTACGCACCGCTGACCGGGGCCGGCGTCCCCTTCCTCGCGACCGACTTCGCCACCGCCGAGCTGGTGAAGACGGCGGCGAACTCCTTCCTGGCCACCAAGATCTCCTTCATCAACGCGATGGCCGAGGTCTGCGAGGCCTCCGGGGCGGACGTGGTCCAGCTGTCGGCGGCGCTGGCCTTCGACGAGCGGATCGGCGGCAAGTTCCTCAACGCCGGTCTCGGCTTCGGCGGCGGGTGCCTGCCGAAGGACATCCGCGCCTTCATGGCCCGCGCCGGCGAGCTCGGCGCGGACCAGGCGCTGACCTTCCTCCGCGAGGTCGACTCGATCAACATGCGGCGCCGCTCCCGCATGGTCGAGCTGGCCCGCGAACAGTGCGACGGCGGCTTCCTCGGCCGCCGGATCGCCGTCCTCGGCGCGGCCTTCAAGCCGAACTCGGACGACGTCCGCGACTCCCCCGCGCTGAACGTCGCCGCGCAGATCCAGCTCCAGGGCGGCCAGGTCACCGTCTACGACCCCAAGGCGATGGACAACGCCCGCAAGCTCTTCCCCGGCCTCTCCTTCGCCCCCACCGCGTTCGAGGCCGCGGCCGGCGCGCACGTCGTGCTGCACCTGACGGAGTGGCAGGAGTTCCGCGACCTCGACCCGGCCGAGCTCGCCGCGGTCGTCGCCGAACCCCGCGTCCTCGACGGCCGCAACGTCCTCGACCCCCAGCGCTGGCGCGCCGCGGGCTGGACCTACCGCGCGCTCGGCCGCCCGGGCGAGTGAAGGGAATGCAGCCCTCCGGCGACGCGTTCTTGTCGGGGTAGGCGGCACTACGGCAGGAGGACGGGAATGTACGGCGACGCGGAGACGGTGCGGAAGATCCTGACGGAGTCCGGGGACACCTGGGCCGTCGTCGGGCTCTCCTCCAACGAGCACCGTGCCGCCTACGGCGTGGCCAGGGTGCTGCAGCGGTACGGCAAGCGCGTCGTGCCCGTCCACCCGAAGGCGGAGACCGTCCACGGCGAGCAGGGGTACGCCCGACTGGCCGACATCCCCTTCCCCGTCGACGTCGTCGACGTCTTCGTCAACAGCGATCTGGCCGGTGCCGTCGCGGACGAGGCCGTGGCGGTCGGCGCGAAGGCGGTCTGGTTCCAGCTCGACGTCGTGGACGTCGAGGCCTACGCCCGTGTGCACGAGGCCGGCCTCGACATGGTGATGGACCTCTGCCCCGCGATCGAGATCCCGAAGCTCTGACCAGTTCGTGAGGTCGCGGCGGCGCGCGGGTGCTGCTGAACTGAGGGCATGTCATCGACGCACCCGCTGCGGCTCTTTCCCGAAGGGCACCGGCACGCGTCGTTGGCTCCGCTGCTGCTGGCGCTGACGTTCGTCGGCGGAGTGGTCGACGCGGTGAGCTTCCTGAGCCTGGGCCGGGTCTTCGTGGCCAACATGACCGGCAACGTCGCCTTCCTCGGGTTCGCGCTCGCCGGGTTCACGGCCCTGTCCGCGACGGCGTCGCTCGCGGCGCTGGCGGCGTTCATGGCGGGCTCCGCCGTGGTGGGACGGGCCTGGCCGCAGCGGTTCGAGGGGGCGGGGCTGCTGGCGCAGGTGGTGGGGGTGCAGTTGGTGCTGGTCGGTGTCGCGCTGGCCTGCCAGGCCGGGACGGGCCGCCGCTACGCGGTGCTGCTGCCGCTGGCGCTGGGCATGGGGATGCAGAACGGCGTGGTCCACCGGCTGGCCGTGCCCGACCTGACCACGACCGTGGTCACCCGCACCCTGGCCGGGCTCGCCGCCGACCCCTGGCGCCCGGCCGGCCTGCGCCGCGTCCTCTCCGTCGTCTGCCTCTTCCTCGGCGCCCTCGCCGGCGCGCTGATCAACCAGGCCTTCGGCCCCTCCTGGACCCTCGCCGTCTCCCTCCCCCCTCTGGCCGCCATCGCCCTCACCACCGCCCGCCTGGCGAAACAGCGCTGACCCACGCAGGCCACTGCCACCACGCCGGGACCACCACCCTGTCCTCCGCCGGCCCGCAGGAGGCTCCGCCCGGCGCCTGACCCAGGGTTTCCCCCACGACCGACCATCCCCTCCCCGACCGGGGCCCGCACCAGGGGTGTCCGGCAGGCGGGCGGGCATTGACCCGGGCCGGGAGGGCTGCTGCACAATGGCCGGATGCACTCCGAGACGCACCTGGTGATCAGGGCCCACATCGACTTCGGTCGCGTGTGGTCCGCCGCGTGTCGCTGATCCAGCGCCCGCCCACCGGCCTGTCCGTCTCCCACCGTCCCGGAGTCCTCCCATGTCCGACCGCGCCCCGGGCGCGCCCGCGCCCGTTCGTGTCGACCCGCGCGGGCCGCGTTTCGCCGCCGTGCTCACCTCTCTGGTCCTGCTCGTCGTGCTGGCCACCGGCAGCGGCGCGCTGCTCGCCGCGCAGGCGGTCGTGTTCGCCGTCGGGGCGGGCCTGGGCCTGCGCTACTCCCCCTACGGTTGGCTGTACCGACGCCTGCTCCGGCCGCGGCTCGCGCCGCCCCGCGTGTGGGAGGACGAGCGGCCGCCGCGCTTCGCGCAGGCCGTCGGCTTCGGGTTCGCAGCCGTGGGGGCGGTCGGCTACCTCTCCGGCGCGACCTGGCTGGGCCTCGCCGCGACGGGGGCCGCTCTCGCCGCCGCGTTCCTGAACGCGGCCTTCGGCTACTGCCTGGGCTGCGAGATCTACCTGACCGCCGTCCGCGCCAGGGCCCGCCTCGGGCACCAGGTCTGAGCAGGGAGGACGACGATGATCGACCCGACCGGACTGGCCGTCGCCCTCGCCGTGCTCGCCGCGGCCACCGTGTTCGGCCTGCTGCGCGCCCGGCGCGACGGCAGGCTCCGCGCCGCGAGCGGGAGCGCCGCTCTCCGCTTCTCCGCGGACGAGCTCGGCGACGACCTGGGCGCACGCGCCACCCTCGTGCAGTTCTCGACGAGCTTCTGCGCGAACTGCCCGGGCACCCGTCGCCTGCTGGCCGAGGTCGCCGGAACGGCCGAGGGCGTCCGGGTGATCGAGATCGACGCCGAGTCCCGGCTGGATCTCGTCCGCCGGGCGGACGTGATGCGCACCCCCACCGTCCTGGTCCTGGACCGGGCCGGCCACCTGGTGCGTCGTTCCTCCGGCGCGCCCGGCCGCGCCGAGCTGCTGACCGCGGTCGAGCTGGCCACCGCGGTCTGAGCGGCAGGCGCTCCCGGCTCAGCGGTCCAGGTCGGTGATCTCCGCGGCGAAGACGGTGCCCAGCGGCTCGGGCCCGACGTAACGCTGGCAGTTGCACTGCTTCGTCTCGTAACGCAGCACCTTGCCGTCGGCGTCCCAGGCCGCGGGGGCCTGGACCTCCTCGTGGCACTTGCCCGAGGTGTCGTGCTTGGCGAGATGGTGCTCGCAGCCGCAGATCGGCACGGGCGGGCGGCCCGCCGCCTCCAGTGCGTCCTGCTTCCGCGTGGTGGCCTCGATCCGGGCCAGCTGGCGTTCGTGACGGTTCTTCTGCGAACGCCGGACCGTGTCGCCGACCCAGCCGCCGCCACCCAGTACCAGCGGAATGAGCACCCAGACCCAACCGCCCATCGCTTCCCTCGCCCCCATGCCGTCCGCGCGCCGCGCGCCCGCGCGCGGTCCTGTCCGCAGCCTACCGGCCCGGACCAGCCGCGGAGAACGGCACGGCCGGGCCTAACCGGCTGCCGCGTCCCGGCGGGCGAACGCGGCGGCGAGGGCCGCGTCGGCCTCGGCCTCGGTCGTCGCGGCGAAGACCGGGTCCTCGCCACGCTCGTAGCCCCGGCCGTCGGCGCTCGCGACGGCCGCGTCCAGACCCATGATCGCGCCCAGGCCCATCGCCGGCATGTCGCCGTAGAGGCACTGGTAGGCGCCGGCCCTGATCGAGAGCATCTCGTGCCAGATGCCGACGGCACCGTTGCTCCTGAAGTACCGCTTCCAGAAGGCGTCCTGGGCCGGGCGGTGACCCCGCTCAGGGGCGTGCGCGAAGGCGCGGATGTCACCCGCGCGACGCCAGTACTGGACCACGGTGGCCTGGCCGGGGGCGGGACCCAGCAGCAGCCGGTAGCCGAGCAGACCGCTGTCCGCGTCGGCGGCGAGCTCGCGCAGCATGCGCGGCATCGCCATCAGCACGGGGAACCAGAAGCGCACCGCGCGCCAGCGGTTGACCCGCAGTCCGATCAGCAGGATCGCGACCGGTTCGTCGTTGACGGCGACGAAGCGGCCGCGCATCGGCCCGCGCCCGTACTCGGCCGTTCGGGGGCCGGGACGGGTCCATTCGGGACGGGCGAACAGGCGTATACCGTTGGCGATGTCGTTTCCACCCATGCATGGATAGTCGCACTATCCTTGCCGTCTGTCGACCCGTCAGAACGGAGATCTGTCCGTGCAGCTCTCGGAGTTGAGCGAACGCAGCGGGGTCTCCGTCGCCAGCGTCAAGTACTACCTGCGCGAGGGCCTGCTGCCCGCCGGCACACCCGTCAGCGCGCGGAAGGCCGACTACACCGAGGAGCACCTGCGCCGGCTGCGCCTGGTCAGAGCCATGCTGACGGTCGGCGGGATGTCCGTCGCGCAGGCGCGCGACGTGCTCGCCGTCGCCGAGGACCCGGCCTTCGGCCGGCACACCCGGCTGGGCGTCGCCCAGTACATGCTCCCCCCGCACGTCACGCCTCCGGCCGAGGACGCCCCCGAGCGGGACGCCTGGACCGCACTGCGGACGGAGGTGCTGACGCTGCTCCAGCAGGAACTCGGCTGGCGGATCCACGACGCCGCCCCCGCCCTGGACACCCTCACCCAGGCCGTCGGCACCCTGCGCGCCCTCGGCTACCGCGCCGGCGCGGACCTGATCCGCCGCTACGCCGAGGCGCTGCACCCGATCGCGGACGCCGAGTACCAGGTCATCGAGGAGTTCCCGGTGCTGGAGGCGGCCATCGAGGCGACGATCGCCTACACGATGCTCTACGAGCCCGTGCTGCTCTCCCTGCGCCGCCTCGCCCACGAGGACGTCTCGGCCAGGCTCCACGCGGAGCCCTGACCGGTCCCGCGGACCGCGTCAGCGACCGGCCGAGAAGACCCGCTCGCCGCCGACGAAGGTCTGCTCGACGCGGGTCGCGCCGATCTCCTTCGCCGGGACGGCGAACGGGTCGCGGTCGACGACGGTCAGGTCCGCGAAGGCGCCGGGGCGGATGACACCGGCGTCTTCGAGGTGGTTCACGTGGGCGCTGCCCGCGGTGTACGCGGCGATCGCGGTGGTCAGGTCGAGACGCTGCTCCGGCAGGAAGACCTCACGGTCGTCGCCGTGGTTGACCCGGTTCACCGCGACGTGGATGCCCTCCCACGGGTTCGGCGAGGAGACCGGCCAGTCGCTGCCGGCCGCCAGCGTCGCACCGGCGCGCAGCAGGTCGCCGAACGGGTACTGCCAGGAGGCCAGCTCTCCGCCCAGGAAGGGGATGCAGAGGGCGTCCATCTGCGGCTCGTGGGCGGCCCACAGCGGCTGCAGGTTCGCGATCGCGCCGAGCCGCGCGAAGCGCGGGACGTCGTCGGGGTGGACCACCTGGAGATGGGCGAGGTGGTGCCGGTTGTCGCGGTGCCCGTTGGCCTCGATCGCGGCCTCGACCGCGTCGAGCGCCTCGCGCACCGCGCGGTCGCCCAGCGCGTGGAAGTGGACCTGGAAGCCCAGCGCGTCGAGCTCGGTGACGTGCGAGCGCAGGGCGACGGGGTCCACGAAGCTCAGACCGGCGTTGCTCGTCGTGCAGCCGCAGGCGTCCTTGTAGGGGACGGTCATCGCGGCGGTGAAGTTCTCGGCGATCCCGTCCTGCATGATCTTGACGGACCCGGCGCGGAACCGGCCCGCCGTCAGCTTGTCGCGTCTCGCGACCAGCTCGGGGATCTGCTCGGCGCCGCGCTCCCTGTCCCACCAGAGCGCGCCGTTGACGCGCGCGGTCAGCCGGCCGTCGGACGCGGCGGCGAGGTAGGCGTCGGAGACGTCGGGCTGCCCGTTGAAGACGCCGAGGATGGCGTCCTGCCAGGCGGTGATGCCGAGCGAGTGCAGGTGCGCCTGCGCGCGCAGCAGCCCCTTGACCCGGTCCTCGACCGTCGCCTTCGGCACCATCCGGGCGACCAGCACGGTCGCCCCCTCCTGCAGCATGCCGCCGGGCGTCCCGTCGGGCTCGCGCTCGATCCGGCCGTCGGCGGGGTCGGGGGTGTCGGCGGTCAGACCGGCGAGTTCGAGGGCGCGGGTGTTGGCCCAGGCGCCGTGGTGGTCCCTGTTGAGCAGGAAGACCGGCCGGTCGGGCACGATCTCGTCGAGCTGGGCCCGGCTGGGCAGCCCGCCGTCGAACGCCTCCATCGACCACCCGGCGCCGGTGATCCACGGCCGGGTCGGCTGCGCGGCGGCGTACTCGGCGATGCGGCGCCGGTACTCACCGAGGTCGGTGGCACCGGTCAGGTCGCACTCGCCCATCTCGACGCCGGCGTACACGGCGTGCACGTGGGCGTCCTGAAAACCCGGCAGCAGGGCGCGTCCGCGCAGGTCGACGATCTCGGTGCCGGGGCCCGCGAGCTCCCGCAGGTCGTCGTGGCCGACGGCGAGAACCCGCCCGTTGCGGACGGCGACGGCGGTCGCGCGGGTCCGCGCGGCGTCCATCGTCAGAACGGGGCCGCCCACGAAGAGGATGTCGATGTCGTTCGCCATGCGGTCTCCCCCAGTCAACGGCGTTGTCACCGCCCAACATGCTAACCGCAACCATCCCCCGGCCTGCGCAGACACCCCCTCGGGGAGACTCACTCACCCGAGGAACCAGGCAGGTGCTCAGGGGCGCGAGGAACTGCGCGAGAAACCACCCGAGGTGGATGGCCCTGCGCGTTGAGGACCATCCGTATGCGGGTGGCTTGTCGCGCACGCAGTTGATCAAGCAGAGCCTCGCGCCCCTGAGGTGGTGCAACTGGCCCTCTGCTCGAAGACGCCGCGCCGGCGCGCCAGAGGCGCGCAGTTCCCCGCGCCCCTTGAGGTTGCCACGAGCCCGCCGTCGCGAAGCGTGCCGGTTCAGGCGTCCAGCTGCTCGATCGTCGCGATCGAAGGGGTCTGCGCACGCAGGTCGCGGGCGACGACCTCCGCGTCGCGGAGGACGCGGACCGCGTTGCCCCAGGTGAGCTTGGCGAGGTCCGCGCGGGACCAGCCGCGCCGCATCAGCTCGGCGATCAGGTTCGGGTAGCCCGCCACGTCGTCCAGGCCCTGCGGGGTGAACGCCGTGCCGTCGTAGTCGCCGCCGACGCCCACGTGGTTGACGCCGGCCACCTCACGCATGTGATCGAGGTGGTCGGCGACCGTCGCCTCCGTCGCGACCGGGCGCGGGTTCGCCGCCTCGAACTCCGCCTGGACCGCGAGCCCGGCCGGCGAGAGGTCCAGCGGGTGGAAGCCGTGCTCGACCATGTTCGCGTCCGCGTCCTGCGTCCAGGAGACCGCCGCGGGCAGCACGAACTTCGGCACGAAGGTCGCCATCGCCACGCCGCCGTTCGCCTGCAGCTGCGCCAGGACGTCGTCCGGGATGTTGCGGGGGTGGTCGCAGACCGCGCGCGCGGAGGAGTGCGAGAAGATCACCGGCGCCCGGGTCACCCGCAACGCCGACCGCATCGTCTCCGCGGACACGTGCGAGAGGTCGACCAGCATGCCGAGGCGGTTCATCTCACGGACGACCTCCTCGCCGAAGCGGGTCAGGCCGCCGGCCTTCGGTTCGTCCGTCGCCGAGTCCGCCCACGCGGTGTTGTCGTTGTGGGTGAGCGTCATGTACCGCACGCCCAGCGTGTGCAGCGCCCGCAGCGTGGCCAGCGAGTTGTTGATGGAGTGACCGCCCTCGGCCCCCAGCAGCGAGGCGATCCGGCCCCTGGCCCGCGCCTGCTCCATGTCGTCCGCGCTCAGCGCCAGCCGCAGCCGGTCCGGGTAGCGGTCGACCAGCGTGTGGACGCAGTCGATCTGCTCCAGCGTCGCGCTGACCGCGTCGTCCCCGGCCAGGCTCGAGGGGACGTAGACGGACCAGAACTGCGCACCGACCCCGCCGGCACGCAGCCGGGCGAGGTCGGTGTGCAGGTGGGCGCGCTGGTCGGTGCTGATGTCACGCCGGGTCAGGTCGTAGCCGACCTGCTCGCGGAGCTTCCACGGCAGGTCGTTGTGGCCGTCCACGATCGGGTACTCGGCGAGCAGGCTCCGCGCCTGCTCCAGCAGCTCCGCCGACTGCGTCACGGTGCTCAGCCCCCGAAGCCGAAGCTGCCGCCGCCGCCCGCGACCTTGGACCGCAGCTTGCGGCCCTTCTCCGCGGCCTGCTCGTTCAGCTCCTGCTGGAAGTCGGCCATCCGCTGGGCCAGGTCGGCGTCGAACGCCGCCAGCAGCCGGACCGCCAGCAGGCCCGCGTTGCGGGCGCCGCCGATGGAGACGGTGGCCACCGGCACCCCGGCCGGCATCTGCACGATGGACATCAGCGAGTCCATGCCGTCCAGGTACTTCAGCGGCACCGGCACGCCGATGACCGGCAGCGTGGTGACCGAGGCCAGCATGCCCGGCAGGTGCGCCGCGCCGCCCGCGCCCGCGATGACCGCCTTGAGGCCGCGGCCCGCGGCGTGCTCGCCGTAGGAGATCATCTCGCGCGGCATCCGGTGCGCGGAGACCACGTCCACCTCGAAGGGGACCTCGAACTCCTCCAGCGCCTGCGCGGCGGCCTCCATGACCGGCCAGTCGGAGTCCGAACCCATGACGATCCCGACGAGCGGACGCCCGTTCTCGGTCATTCTGTGATGTCCCCTCGGAGGTAGGCGGCGGCGTGACGGGCGCGTTCGCGCACGTCGTCCAGATCGTCGCCGAAGACTGTGACGTGGCCCACCTTACGGCCGGGCTTCACGTCCTTGCCGTACATGTGGATGCGCAGCCCGGGGTCGCGCGCCATGCAGTGCAGGTACGCGCTGTACATGTTCGGGTAGTCGCCGCCGAGCACGTTCACCATGACCGTCCAGGGCTGCCGCGGCCGCGGGTCGCCCAGCGGCAGGTCGAGCACGGCCCGGACGTGGTTCTCGAACTGCGAGGTGACCGCGCCGTCGATGCTCCAGTGGCCGGAGTTGTGCGGACGCATGGCGAGCTCGTTGACGAGCACCCGGCCGTCGCGGGTCTCGAAGAGCTCCACGGCCAGGTGGCCGGTGATGTCCAGCTCGCCCGCGATCCGCAGCGCCAGCGCCTGGGCCTCGGCGGCGAGCGCGTCGGACAGCTCGGGCGCCGGGGCGGTGACCTCGTGGCAGATGCCGTTGACCTGCACGGACTCGACGACCGGGTACGCCACGGCCTGCCCGTGCGGGGAGCGCACGACATCGGCGGCGAGCTCCCTGACGAAGTCGACCTTCTCCTCGGCGAGCACCGGCACCCCGGCCAGGAACGGCTGGGCGGCCTCGGTCTCGTCCGCGACGACCCAGACGCCCTTGCCGTCGTACCCCCCGCGGGTGGTCTTCAGCACGACGGGGTAGCCCTCACCCTCCTGGGCGAACTTCGTCACGTCGGCGGGGTCGGCGACCAGGCGGTGCCGGGGGCAGGGCGCGCCGATGGCGTCGAGCCTGGCCCGCATCATGCCCTTGTCCTGGGCGAAGACCAGCGCGTCGGGGCCGGGGCGGAAGACGACGCCTTCCGCCTGCAGCGTGCGCAGGTGCTCGGTCGGCACGTGCTCGTGGTCGAACGTGATCACGTCACAGCCCGCCGCGAAGCGGCGCAGCGTGTCGAGATCGCGGTAGTCGCCGAGCACGACGTCACCGACGACCAGGGACGCCGAGTCCTGCGGCGTGTCCGCCAGCAGCTTGAACCGCACGCCGAGCGGGATCGCCGCGTCGTGCGCCATTCGGGCAAGCTGCCCGCCACCGATCATGCCAACCACGGGAAAAGTCACATGGCCAGGATATCGGTCCCGGAATGAACGGATCCGCGCAGGCCACAGATGGTGCGAATCGGACAGGCTTCCGCGAAGATTTAACAAGAGAAGTATTTGTCACACCGGAGTGCGCTATATCGTCGTCGAGAACACCCCCACGCGCTCCGACAGCAGAGACGGACCCAGCCATGACCGCAACCCCCCTCGGTGGCGACCGTACGCCCGGTACGCTGCGCCGCCTGCTGAACGAGGTGGCGAAGTTCGGCATCGTCGGGATATCGGGTGTGGTGATCCAGCTGATGGCCCTCGCGGTCCTGCTGGACTTCATGCAGACGGTCCGCGCGAACATCGTGGCGACGTTGATCGCGATCGCGACCAACTACGTCGGCTACCGCTACTGGGTCTACCGCGACACGGACAAGAAGACCCGCTCGCGGGAGATCACGCTGTTCCTGATCTTCAGCGGCGTCGGCCTGGTGATCCAGAACGGCGTGCTCTACGCGCTGACGTACGGCCTGGACTTCCACACCAAGCTGGAGAACATGATCTGCAGCATGGTCGGTATCGGCGTGGCCACGCTCTTCCGGTTCTGGGCCTACCGCACCTGGGTCTTCAAGAACGGCGTCCCGCAGGCCGAGGCGGCGATCGAAGCCGCGGAACAGATCCTCGCCGCGGAACACGTCCACCGCGCACCGGCGTACCGCTCCGGCTCCTGAGGTAGTCGCACCACCCCAGGGGCGCGCGGGCGCGAGCCCTTGAGCGGAGAGACGGCTGCACTTCCCCGGGGGCGCGAGGAACTGCGCGAGAAACCACCCTGTGCGGATGGCCCTGCGCGTTGAGGACCATCTGCATGCCGGTGGAATCTCGCGCAGTTCCCCGAGCCCCGGGGGAGTGCAACTGTCCGAGTCAGTCGTCTGAATGCCCCGCCAGGAACAGCGCGAAGACCGGGGGCCGCTGCGAGAGCAGCTCCAGGCGGCCGCCGTCGGCCTCGGCGAGGTCGCGGGCGACGGCGAGGCCGATGCCAGTCGAATTGTGGCCGCTGACCGCGCGCTCGAAGACCCGCGCGCCCAACTCGTCGGGGACGCCCGCGCCCTCATCCTGGACCTCGATGACGACCTTGGTGTCACGGACCCTGGTCCGCAGCGTGACGGACCCATCACCGTGCATCAGCGAGTTCTCCACCAGCGCCGCGATCACCTGGGCCACCGCGCCCGGCGTGCCCACCGCCCAGAGTCCCGGCGGGCCCTCCAGATACAGCTTCCGCCCGTAGCGCCGCAGCGCCGGGCGCCACTCCTCGGCCTGCTGCTTGATGACCTCGTCCACGTCGAAGGCGACAGCCGACGTGTTCCGCGACTCCCTGCTGTTGGTGAGCAGCCGCTGGACCACGTCCGTGAGGCGTTCCACCTGGCCCAGCGCGATCGCGGCCTCCTCCTTCACGGTGCCGAGGTCGTCCGTCTCGACGATCTCCTCCAGCCGCATCGAGAGCGCAGTCAGCGGCGTGCGCAGCTGATGGGACGCGTCGGCGGCCAGCCGGCGCTCCGCCGTGAGCATCCGGCCGATCCGCTCCGCGCTCTGGTCCAGGACCTCGCCGACGCGGTCGAGCTCGGCCATGCCGTAGCGGCGCTGCCGCGGACGCGGGTCGCCGGAGCCGAGGCGCTCCGCGGTCTCCGCCAGGTCGAGCAGCGGGCGGGTGATCCGCTTGGCCTGCCACAGGGCCAGCGCCATCGCCGCCGCGATCGTCAGCGCGGCGACGCCGACGAGCAGCAGAAGCATCCGCAGCACCGAGGCGTCGACCGGCTCGCGCGACTCCTGGACCACGACGGTCTCGCCGTGCGGGCCGGTCTCGGTCGCGGTGACCGGGTTGCCGCCGCGCGGCGGGCTGCCGAGCGTGATCGGCTCGTGGCCCGGGATGCTGATCGTGGCGTAGCGCTCGGAGCCCTTGTCGTTCAGGCCGGTCAGCGCCGCCGGGTCGATCGGCTCCCTGGCCGCGTAGCGGTTCTCGACCACGCCGAGCAGATGCAGCGCCTCGGTCCGCACCGAGTCCTGCGCCGCCCCCTCGATGCTGCGCTTCTCGACGAGCGCCAGCGGCACACTGAACAGGGCGACCGTCACCAGCACCACGGCCAGCGTGGAGTTGAGCAGCCTGCGTTTCACCGGACCGGTCCCGCCTAGCCCTTTTCGAAGCGGAAGCCGACGCCGCGCACCGTGGTGATGTAGCGGGGGCTGGCCGCATCGTCGCCGAGCTTCTTGCGGAGCCAGGAGATGTGCATGTCCAGGGTCTTGGTCGAGGTCCACCACGTGGTGTCCCAGACCTCGCGCATGATCTGCTCGCGGGTGACCACCCGGCCGGCGTCCCGGACCAGGACTCTGAGCAGTTCGAACTCCTTGGCGGAGAGCTGCATCTCCTCGTCGCCGAGCCAGGCCCGGTGCGAGTCGACGTCGATCTTGACGCCGTGGGCGCCGGTGGTCAGGTCCCCGGTGCCGCGGCGGAGCAGCGCGCGGACGCGGGCCAGGAGCTCGGCGAGGCGGAACGGCTTGGTGACGTAGTCGTCCGCGCCGGCGTCGAGACCGACGACGGTGTCGACCTCGTCCGCGCGGGCGGTGAGCACCAGCACGGGGAAGCCGTGGCCCTCGGCGCGCAGCCGACGGGCGACCTCGAGACCGTCCATGCCGGGAAGGCCGAGGTCGAGCACCAGCAGGTCGACGCTGCCGCCCGTGCTCGCGGTCTCCAGGGCGGAGGGCCCGTCCTCGCGGACGATCACCTCGTAGCCCTCGCGGCGCAGCGCGCGGGCGAGGGGCTCGGAGATGGCGATGTCGTCCTCGGCGAGCAGTACACGCGTCATGGCTCGATCGTAGTCCGCCCCGGCACCGGCGTTCCGCTTCCATCGAACGGAGCATGACGGCCCGTCCTGCCGGGCTGAACGCTCCTGCCTGCCCTAACGTCGTCAAAAGGTATGAACCACCTGAATACGGCAGCGGGTCGGACGGCCGGCGAGAGGCGGATCGCGCGATGGCTCAGGATGTGGTGCCGGACCTGTCGGAGCGGCCGCACCGCACCTTCTTCGGGCATCCCTGGGGGCTGGCGACCCTCTTCACCACGGAGATGTGGGAGCGGTTCAGCTACTACGGCATGCGGGCGCTGCTGGTCCTCTACCTGACCGCCACCCCCGCCGAGGGCGGGCTCGGCTACTCGGCCAGCACCGCCACCGCGATCTACAGCGTCTACGTGTCGATGGTCTACCTGCTGACGCTGCCGGGAGGCTGGGTCGCGGACCGGGTCTGGGGGCCGAAGAAGACCGTCGCCGTCGCCGGCGTCGTCATCATGGCCGGCCACTTCACCCTGGCGGTGCCCTCCTCCGGCGCGTTCTTCGTCGGCCTGGTGCTCATCGCACTCGGCTCCGGCCTGCTGAAGGCCAACATCTCCACGATGGTCGGGCACCTCTACAACGGCCCCACCGACCCGCGCCGCGACGGCGGCTTCACGATCTTCTACATGGGCATCAACCTCGGCGCCTTCTTCGCGCCGCTGGTGATCGGCACGGTGGGCCAGCGGGTCAACTGGCACCTCGGCTTCGCCCTGGCCGGGGTCGGCATGGGCATCGGGCTGACCATCTACCTCTTCGGCATGCGGACGCTGAGCCACCACAGCGACGCCGTGCCCACGCCGCTCAGCCACGCGGAGCGGCGCACGGTGCTGCGCAAGGGCCTGTTCTGGCTGGCCGTCGCCGCCGTCTTCTACGGCATCGTCGGCGGCACCGGCCACTACACGCTGAACTGGGTGACCATCCCGCTCACGATCATCGGCCTGGTCTTCCCGGCCTGGACGCTGATCCGGATCAAGCGGGACCGCGACCTCTCCGCCGAGGAGAGCACGAAGATGACCGGCTACATCTGGTTCTTCGTCGCCGCCGCCATCTTCTGGATGATCTACGACCAGGGCGGCTCGACCCTCAACATCTTCGCCCAGGACAACACCGCCAACAGCCTCCTCGGCGTGCACTTCCCCTCGAGCTGGTTCCAGTCGCTGAACCCGCTCTACATCATGGCCCTGGGCCCCTTCTTCGCCTGGCTCTGGCAGTGGCTCGCGGCCAGGAACAAGGAGCCGGAGACGGCGACGAAGTTCTCCATCGGCCTGTTCCTGGTCGGCGCCTCCTTCGCGGTCTTCCTGATGGCCCTGGCGGCGTCCTCGGGCGGCACCAAGGTCACCCCGCTCTGGCTCTGCGTCGTCTACCTGATCCAGACGGTGGGCGAGCTGTGCCTCTCGCCGGTCGGCCTGTCGGTGACGACCAAGCTGGCCCCGGAGAAGTACGGGAGCCAGATGATGGGCGTGTGGTTCCTCGCGGTGACCGCCGGGGACTGCACCACCTCGCTGGCGACCACGGCCGGGGCCGATCTCAACAGCACGGCCTACGTCACGGCGGAGGTGGCGCTGGCGGTGCTGGCGGGCGTGGCGATCCTGCTGAACCGGAGGAAGATCCGGCAGCACCTGGGCGAGGTGCGCTGAGAACCATCTCACAGCGGGGAACCGGAACGGGCCCACCGGCGTGCCGTCGAATCAGGCGCACACACCCGGCCATGGCATAGGATTCGCAGGCAGAGGCAGCCTGAACCGGAGGAATTGCAGTCAAGGGCGGGTAAGTTCCGAAACGGGCATTGAGATCAATCAGCTTGATCATGGCCAAACACGCTCAAAAGCTGACCTACAGTGTTCCGAATCCCGTAGTCCCGTTGCAAGGAACCTGCCGTGCCGCCGATACCTGTCGACGTCGTCGCCGAGGCCACCGCCACCGCTACGAACGTCCCGAGCCAGAAGACCTTCCTGGGCCACCCCCGTGGACTGTCGACGCTCTTCATGACCGAGATGTGGGAGCGCTTCAGCTTCTACGGCATGCGCGCGCTGCTGGTGCTCTACCTGGTCGCCCCGGCGAGCCAGGGCGGCATGCACCTGAACGCCGCCACCGGTGCCGCGATCTACAGCGTGTACAACGCGATGGTGTACCTGCTCGCCCTTCCCGGCGGCTGGATCTCCGACCGCTTCTGGGGCGCGCGGAAGACCGTCATGATCGGCGGCATCGTCATCATGATCGGCCACTTCCTGCTGGCCGTCCCCGCCTCGGTGTCCTTCTTCGTCGGCCTGAGCTTCATCGCCCTCGGCTCCGGCCTGCTCAAGGCCAACATCTCGACGATGGTCGGCCACCTCTACCCGGACAAGAACGACCCGCGCCGGGACGGCGGCTTCACGATCTTCTACATGGGCATCAACCTCGGCGCCTTCGCGGCCCCGCTGGTGATCGGTACCGTGGGCCAGAAGGTCGACTGGCACCTGGGCTTCGCCCTGGCCGGCGTCGGCATGGCGCTGGGCCTGATGGTCTACATCTTCGGCGGTCGCCACCTCAGCCCCACCAGCTCCGTCGTCACCTCGCCGCTGCCCGCAGCCGAGCGCGCGCCGCTGGTCCGCAAGGGCCTGTTCTGGCTGGCCCTGGCCGTCGCCTTCTACGGCGTCGTGGCGCTGACCGGGCACTTCTCGATGCAGTGGGTCATCTGGTCGCTCACCCTGGTGGGCCTGGTCATCCCGATCGTGGTCTTCGCCCGGATCAAGCGGGACAAGGACCTCTCCGGCGACGAGCGCAACAAGCTCTCCGGCTACATCTGGTTCTTCGTCGCCGCCGCGATCTTCTGGATGATCTACGACCAGTCCGGCTCGACGCTGAACCTGTTCGCCCAGAACAACACGGCCAGCAAGCTGTTCGGCTTCGACTTCCCGAGCAGCTGGTTCCAGTCGCTGAACCCGCTCTACATCATGGCGCTGGCCCCGGTCGTCGCCTGGCTGTGGGTGTGGCTGCACCGCCGCGACAAGAACCCGAGCACGGCCGTGAAGTTCGGCATCGGCCTGGTGCTGATCGGCGTCTCCTTCGGCGTGATGATGCTGGCCATGGCCGCGGCCTCGGGCGGCGTCCTGGTCACCCCGCTCTGGCTGGCACTGGTCTACCTGATCCAGACGGTCGGCGAGCTGACGCTCTCCCCCGTCGGCCTCTCGGTGACCACCAAGCTGGCGCCGAAGAAGTACGCCAGCCAGATGATGGGCATCTGGTTCCTCGCGGTCACGGCGGGCGACTGCGTCGCCGCCGTGCTGCAGCAGTTGATGGGCGACGCCTTCCTCAGCACGGCGTCCTTCGCGATCCAGGGTGCCGCGGCCGCGCTGGCCGGTGTCGGCATCTGGATGTACCGGCGGAAGGTCCGCGCCCTGATGGGCGACGTGCACTGACCCGACCGGTCACGAGCGAGGAGGGCGCCCCCGGACGGGGGCGCCCTCCGGCGCGTTCGGACCGCGGAACGGTGATCAGCCCTGCTTGCGCAGGCGACGCCACGGGGTCAGCACGAACACGGCGGCGCCGAGCAGCAGCACGGTTCCGCCGACCAGGCCCAGCGCCCGGTAGGGGGCGCTGCTGCCACCGGTGTTGGCGAGCCCGCCGTCGGTGTTGCCGCTGCTGCCGCCGCCGTTGATGCCGTTGGAGGCGGCCGCGGTCACCTGGAGGGTGAGCGAGGCACCGGGCTTGCCGGCGGACTTGCAGGTGGTGGTCGTGCCCAGCGCCTTGATGGTCAGCACCCCGGGGGCGAACTTCACCTCGCCGGTGTGGGCGGGGGTGTAGGTCCCCGACATGTCGCTCGGCTTGATGGGCGTGTTGGCCGGGATGGCCGCGGCGTTGGCCTGGCCGTTCAGGGTGAGCGTCCCGTTGTCCGCCCCGGCGACGACGACCGTGGTGCTGGGCACCATCGCCCCGGCCGGGATCGCGACCGGGGAGGAGGAGACGCCGCCGGCGAAGGACTCGGTGAGGGTGTACTTCTCACCGGACTTCACCGCGCTGATGGTGATGCTGGAGGTGGCGGACCTGTTGCCGATCGGCGTGACGCAGTTGTAGTCGACGCTGACCGGCGTGCCGGGGAAGTTCCCGCCCCCGCCGCCACCGCCCGTGCTGCCGCCGGACGTGGTGCCGCCCGTGGCCCCGCCGGTCGTCGTGCCGCCCGTCGTGGTCCCGCCGGTGGTCGTCGTCTCGCCGGAGGTGGACGAGCCGACCTGGAGGGTGAGCGAGACGCCGGACGCCCCGCTCGGGGTGCAGGTGGTGGTCGTGCCGAGGGCCTTGATCGTCAGCACCCCGGGGGCGAGGGTGACCGTGCCGACGTGGGCCGGGGTGTAGGTGCCGGTCATGTCGGTGGGCTTGATGGGCGTGTTGGCCGGGATGGCATCCGGGTTGCCGGGACCGTTCAGGGTCAGCGAACCCGAGTCCGCACCTCCGAGGGTCACCTTCGTGCTGGGCACCATCGATCCGGCCGGCAGCTCGACGGGCGAGGAGGAGACGCCGGCGGCGAAGGACTCGGTGAGGGCGTAGGCGTCACCGGACTGCACCGCGCTGATGGTGATGCTCGACGTGGCGGACTTGTTGCCGATCGGCGTGACGCAGTTGTAGACGACGTCGACCGGGGTGCCGGGGAAGTTCCCGCCGCCGCCACCGCCGCCGGTGGTCCCACCGGTCGTGCTGCCACCGGTGTTCGTCCCGCCGGTGGTGCCGCCCGTCGTCCCGCCCGTCGTCGTACCGCCCGTCGTACCGCCCGTCGTCGTGCCGCCCGTCGTCCCGCCCGTGGTCGTCCCGCCTCCGCCCGACGCGACGGTCAGCGTGAGGCCGGGCGCCGGCGTGGCGTCCGGCTTGCACGAGGTGTCCGTGGACATCACGTTGACGTTGTAGTCGGTGGGTGTGAAGGTCACGCTGCCCGCCGCGGTGAGCTTCACGGTGGCCTTCATGTCCGACAGGACCATGGGCGAGTTCTTCGGGATCGGCGGGTTGGTCCGGGTCCCGGAGACCGCCAGACTGCCGGTCTGTGCGCCGCCCATCGCCAGATGGCCGGTCGGCAGCACGGAGTTGGCGCCCAGGTCGATGTAACCCGGGTTGTCGGAGGCCGCCTTGACCGTCTTCCAGGTGATGGTGACCGTGTCGCCCACGGCTGGGCTGGGATTGTCGCTGGTGATCTCGACCGTCGTGGTGCCGTGCACCTGACTGCCGATCGGCGGATTGCAGGTGGTGGCGAAGCTGAGGTCGGCGGCGGACGCGCTCGGCGCGGCCGCCAGGAGTGAGGCGCCGACCAGGGCCATCACGATGCCCCCGGCCAGCCGGATCCTGTTCACGTGTCAGTGGGCCTTTCCGGTTGGGGTGGTGGGACCAGGGGTGCGGGCCTGGGGTGGTGCGGTCGTGGTCACCGTGCCGGGGGCGAACCAGGGCAGGGTGGGCTCGGAGGCCTGCGGCGGCGGGACGACCGTCGGCGCGTAGACCGGCATCGGCGGCAGCACCTGCGTCGGCGCGGCGTCGGACCCGGCGTCGGACGCAGGACCGGCGCCCGTCCCTTCCGCGCCGGGCAGCGGGTCTCCCGCGCGGCGGCGTCCGAGACGGGCGCGGCGGCGCTCCCGGTGCCGGTCGGTCACCTCGGGGCGGACCCTGTCCAGCACCGCGAGGCCGATCCGGAAGAGACCCACCGCCACGACGATCCCGAGCAGCACCCAGAAGACGTCCACGCCCCAGGCCACCGGCAGGTCCTCGCTCTCGGTGGCGAGGGTCCTGCCCTGGTAGCGGAGGGCCACGAAGTAGCGGCCGTCGGCGCCGGAGTCGAACTGCACCGGGAGGTCGATCTCGACCTTCTGGCCCGGCTGCAGGACGCCCTGCCAGGGCGCGGCGCTCCAGTCCGGGGCCAGGACCGAGTGCCAGGTGCCGAGCTCGAACTCCGGGTTGACCAGCGGGCTGCCGCCCATGTTGGCGACGATCGCCTTGAGGGTGCGGCTCGGCGGCGCGCCGAAGGTGTTGAGCCAGCCGCTGTCGCCGCTCAACGCCGCACTCAGCAGCACGAGTTGGCCGCTGCCGGCGGCGTCCTGCGGGATCGGCCGGGTCGGTGCGCCGATGACGTCGAACGGCGTGTTCAGGCTCTGCTGCGGTCCGGTGACGGTGCTGACGTGGATGACGCAGGGGCAGGGCTGCGGCGGCGTCCGCACGTCCAGCTTCTGCACGAAGCGGCCGGTCGCGTCGGTGGTGACCGCCCGTCCTGAGGCGTTGGCGCAGTCGTCGGTGCCGGCGACCGCGTCCTGGCCGCAGAGCAGCACGGTGAGCAGCGCGTGCGCGGGCCAGCCCGACCCGGCGACGGTGGTGGTCGTGCCGGGCTTGGCCGCGTCCGGCAGCGGCGCGGCGACCGGGCCGCCGGCCGCGCGGGCGGCGCCGGCCGGGAACACCACGACCGCCAGGGCCAGCAGCAGCGCCGGGAACAACCGCCTCAGCAGGTCGGCTCCGGTGACCTGCAGCGTCCGGGGGCCTCTCACGCCGCGACCTCCGCGGGCTCACGGGTGCGACGGCCGCCGCCCCGGTGGATCCTGCGGCGCTTCAACCGCCACCGGAGCCACCAGCCCGCGCCGGCCAGCAGGACGGCGACCACGGCCACCACGAGCCAGGGCACCGCCAGATAGTCGCAACCGCCCTGCGCGCTCGTCGTGACGTCGCTCGCCTTGACGGTCACCGTCACGTCGTCGAACTGCGGCGGGCTCGGCAGCGCCAGGGTCAGCTGCACGGACTGGCCCGGCAGCAGCTCGATCCCGGTGGCCGTCGGCGGTCGGTGGTAGACGGATCCGAACCAGCCGGTCTCGCTGATCTCGACCCGCGGGTGCAGCGTCGCGTTGCCGTGGTTGGTCAGCGTGTAGTGCAGCGTGGCCCGGTTCGCGCCGAACCCCGGGACCGGCGGAGCGGTCCGCTGCACGCTGACGGAGTCGACACTGAGCGAGGGCACGGAGGTGCCCGAGACGTGCAGGTAGATCCGCGCGCCGACGGCGCGCTTGATCGCGACGGAGGTCCCGCCCTTGGTGGCGGTGGACTCCGCGCTGGTCTCCACCGCCACGACGGCGCCCGGGTGGTCGCCCGGTTCGGCGGTGACGGGGATGGCGATCGTGAAGGGGATGTCGGCGCGGGTCCGGGCCGGCACGGTCAGCCGTGTGGCGTTCAGCGTGAGCCACTTGCCCACGCCCGTCATCGTCTGGTCCACGGTGCGCAGCGCGAAGCCGCCGTCGCGGGGGGTGTTGTAGGCGTCCGCACCGTACAGCTGGAAGGTCATCGGCTTGTCGGTCAGGTTGACCACGGAGACGTGGTCGCTGACGGTCCGGCCGGGAGCGGATTCGAGGTAGAAGTACTGCCGGTCGCTCGGCCCGGGTGTCGCCGTGCCGGCGGGCGGGGTCGGGAAGACGGCCCAACTGCCGTTGTCCGCCGCGTGTGCGGCGCCCGCGCCGCCCAGCAGCAGCACGCCGAACGCCAGCAGCGCCGCGAGCGCCGCGGCGAGCGCGGTGGAGAGTGCTGTGGGCAGGGACGGTCGGAGCGGCGGCCGCGCGTGCCGTGTCGGTGCGGGCGGTGGTACCGGCATGGGTCAGCCTCCCCTTGCGGAGCCCGGGGGTGTGCGCCCCCGGGCTCCTCGGACAAGTACGGTGGTGCGTCTCGCGCGGTGCCCCTTACGCCAGGGTCAGCGTCAGGGTGGAGCTGTAGCCGCCGGGGGCGGCGAAGGTCGGGACGGCGAGGCTCAGGCCCGCGTCCACGGTGAACGAGCCACCGGTCAGCGTCCCGGCCGGCGTACTGGCCAGGGTCGCGCCGGTCGCACCGACGGCGCCGGCGGAGCCGGGGACGCAGGTGCTCGGGCTGCCGGCCGCGGTGGTGCAGGCCGGCGTCCAACTGAGCGCCGCGGCCGGGATGCTCGCACCCGGGCCGGTGAAGGGGGTGTTGCTGGCCGACAGGGTCCACCCGGTGGTGCCACCGCGGTAGTCCTGGACGGTGACGGTGTTCAGGGCGCCGGTCGAGGCGCCGCCGGTGCCGAAGTTGACCGGGGTCATCGTCACCGTGCTACCGGTCTGCGTCATGCTCAGGGTCCCCGCCAGAACGGTCGAGTTGAGCGTCTGCTGCAGGTCGCCGGGCTTGACGGTGGCGGTGACGGTGAAGGGCATCGGAGCCGCGGCCTTGGTCGGGTCGTAGGTCGAACCCTCGAAGGCGATGATGCCGGTCGTGGTCGGGGCGTTGACGGTCAGCGTCCCGTTGATGTGACCGGTGGCGTCGGAGGTCACCTGGGTGACGTCACCGGTGCCGGAGGTACCGGCGAAGCCGGCGATGGTGACCGTGGTGCTCGGGGTGAAGCCCGCGCCGGTCACGCTCACCGCGGTGCCCGCCGGACCCTGCTGGGGCGTGTCGGTGGCGGTGCGGTTGTTCGGGATGGTGACGGTCAGCGAGTTGGACGTCGGCGCGGGCGGCGTGTCCACGGTGCAGACCGTGTTGGTCCCGGCCACGCTGATGGTGTCCCCGTCCGGCGCGAAGTTGATCGTGCCGGTGGCCGGCGCGACGAAGGTGCCGGTCAGCTTGATCTCGGGGAACGCGCCGCCCGGCGGGATGGCCGGGTTGTTGACGTCCGCCGTCGAGGCGGCGACCTGGACCTGCGCGGTCGAGGCCCCGCTCAACTGGACGTCACCGCTCGCGCTCACGCTGCCGGCCGGAACCGTGAAGCTGGAGACGTTGCCCGAGGCCGCCTGGACGATGTCGAAGGTCACCGTCACGGTCTCCCCCGCCGTGGGCGTGGTGTCCGAGAGGCTGATCTTCGCCTGCGTGGTGCCGTGCTGAGGGGGCAGACCGGCGATGGCCGGCGGCACACAGGTGGTCGCGTACGAGACGGTGTTCCCCGCGGACGCGGCGGCGTGGGCCGGCCCCGCCAGTGCCAGTGGCGCGCCGACGACGAGGGCGGCGGCTCCGCCCCAGGCCGCGAGGCGCCGTGCGGGCGTTCTCGTGAGGTGCTGGAACACGTTGGTGGTGCTCCTTTCGGTGGTCGGACGGCGTGCGCGCCCAGTGCGTGCCCGCCGTCACGGTCACCGCGGCTGATCCGGCCGAGAGGTGCGGCCCCGGACTATCCTGTGATCGGCGCTACGGTGCCGTGCGGGCCGACCGCCCTGATTCCCTTGCCGTGGACGGGGTGGTCGGCCTCGTGCACAGGGAAGTCCCATCCCCCCTGCAGGCCAATATTGACGACCCGTCAGATTTAGAAGTCAAGGCCGTTGCGGTCACTGACGGACACTGGGGCGACCCGGACGGTTGCGGCGGGTGAGCCACAGCGCGCCGGACACGCCCACGAGCAGCACGGTGCCGCCGAAGAGACCGAAGGCGACGGCGTCGTCGGCCGGTCCGGTCTGGGGGAGCGTGCCGCTGCCGCCGGTGGACCCGCCGGTGCTGCCGGTGCCACCGGTCGTGGTGGTGGTTCCACTGCCCGAGGCGCTGGTGACATTGAGGGTGAGCGCGACGGGAACCCCGCTCGCGGTGCAGGTGGTGGTGGTACCCAGCGCCTTGATCGTCAGCACCCCGGGGGTCAGCGTGACCGAGCCGTTCTTCCGTGGCGTGTAGGTGCCGGACATGCTGCCCAGCCGGATGGGCGTGTTCGCCGGAATGGTCGCCGAGTTGCCGGTGCCCTGCGCGACGAAGCTGCCGCTGTCCGCCCCGCCGAGCATCACCTTCACGCTGGGCACCATAGCCCCGGCCCCCAGGGCCACCGGACTGGACGAGACCCCGTTGGTGAAGGTGACGGTCACCGCGTAGTGGGACCCGCTCTGCGTGGCCTCGACGTCGACCTGCGAGGTCGCCGACTTGGTACCGATCGGCGACGCGCACGAGTAGTTGACCGCGACGGTCGAGGCGTGGGCGGGTGTGCCCGCCAGCCCTGCGCAACCGAGGGCGAGCAGGCCCGCCGCGACCCCCTTGGTGATCTTTCTGCTGCTGCCGCTCACGCTCGCCCTCCTCCGGGCCGTGCACCTTACTGACGCATCGTCAGATTCTCGCTGACGGTACGACAGGCACACGGCAGGGGGAACCCTCGTGCAGCGACCTTCTCAGTGAGCAATGGGAGCGTCGTGGTGCGCGAGCGCAGCCGGAGACGGTCAGACGACCCGCACGCCCCCCTGCCAGACACCGCTGACCAGGGGGACACCGGGCCGGTAGGCGAGGTGCACGTGCGAGGGCGCGTCCAGCAGCGCGAGATCGGCGCGCGCGCCGATCCCGAGGCGCCCGACGTCGGACCGGCGCAGCGCCCGTGCCCCGCCGAGCGTCGCGGCGACGACCGCCTCGTCCGGCGTCATGCCCATCTCCCGCACCGCGACCGCGATGCAGAACGGCATGGAGCTGGTGAAGCTGGACCCGGGGTTGCAGTCGGTCGAGAGCGCGACGCTCACGCCGGCGTCGATGAGCCGACGCGCGTCCGGGTAGACGGCGCGGGTGGAGAACTCGGCGCCGGGCAGCAGTGTGGCGACGGTGGTGGCGTGCGCGTCGGCGAGCGCCTTCACGTCCTCGTCGGTCAGGTGCGTGCAGTGGTCGGCGGAGGCCGCGCCGAGCTCGACGGCGAGCTGGACGCCCGGCCCCGCGGTCAGCTGGTTCGCGTGCACGCGGGGGGTCAGCCCCCGGGCCGCCCCGGCGGTGAGGATCGCCCGCGCCTGGTCCCCGTCGAAGGCCCCGCGCTCACAGAACACGTCGACCCAGCGCGCGTGCGGCGCGCAGGCGTCGAGCATGGGCCCGGTGACGAGGTCGACGTAGGCGGCCGGGTCGTCCGCGAACTCCGGCGCGACGACGTGGGCGCCGAGGTAGGTGGTCTCCTCGGTGTGCGCGCCGGCGATCCGCAGCGCCCTGGCCTCGTCCTCGACGGTCAGCCCGTAGCCGGACTTCACCTCGACGGTGGTGGTGCCCTGCCGCCTCATCTCCGCCACGAAGCGGCGGACGTTCCCGTCCAGCTCCGCGTCACTGGCGGCACGGGTGGCGGCGACGGTGGTGCGGATGCCTCCGGCGGTGTAGCTCTGCCCGGACATCCGCGCGTTGAACTCGGCGGTCCGGTCCCCGGCGAAGACGAGATGTGAGTGCGAGTCGACGAACCCGGGAATCACCGCCCGCCCGCCCGCGTCCACGCGGTCGTCGGCGTCCGGCGCGGCAGCGGCCGCGCCGACCCACGCGACGCGGTCACCCTCGACGACGAGCGCGGCGTCGGTCAGAGTGCCGAGCTCGGGGTCGTTTGTCAGGAGTGACCCGATATTGGTGATCAGCGTGGACATTTCGCTCCTTCGGATGGGCCATCAGGGACGCGAGGAACTGCGCGAGCAACCACCCTGCGCGGACGGCCCTGTGCGTTCGGCCGGCCAGCTGCGTGGATGGCTTGTCGCGCAGTTCCTCGCGCCCCTAGTTGTTGCAACTGCCCCGCCATCGCGAAGCGCGCCAAGCTGCTCGCGCCCACGCGGCGGAGCCGCATGTCAGTAAAGCCTCGCGCCCCTCAGCGAAGTGCCGCGATGGCTTCGTGCAGGGCCTTGCCGGTCTCCGGGACGGTGACGTGGACGCCGTCGCGGACGATGACGCGGCCTCCCACGACGACGTCGCGGACGTCCGCGGACGTCGCCGCGAAGACCGCCGTCTCCGCGCCCAGCCGGGCCGAAGGGCCGGCCGTGCGGGGGGTGTCCAGTGCGATGGAGCAGAAGTCGGCGAGCGCTCCGCGCTCCAGACGGCCGGCATCGTCCCAGCCCAGGCTGGCGTGGCCGTCCTCCGTCGCGGCGCGCAGCAGCGCCGCCGCCGTCCAGTGGCCACGGCGCTGCGTCGCCAGCCGCTCGTTCAGCTCCAGGGCGCGCGCCTCCTCGAAGAGGTCGATCACCGCATGGCTGTCCGAGCCCAGCGAGATCGGGCAGCCTGCGCTCGCCAGCTGCCGCGCCGGGCCGATGCCGTCGGCCAGGTCCCGCTCGGTCGTCGGGCACATGCAGATCACCGTCGAGGTGTCCGTCAGCAGTCGCTGGTCCTCGCCGGTCAGGTGCGTCGCGTGCACCACGGAGGTGCGGGGCCCGAGCACGCCGTGGCGGGCGAGCAGCTGCGTCGGCGTCATGCCGTGCGCGTTCTGGCACGCCTCGTTCTCGGCGACCTGCTCCGACAGGTGCACGTGCAGCGGTGCGCGCCGCTCCTTCGCCCAGGCCGCCACCACGCCCAGCTCGTCCGCGGGCACCGCCCGCACCGAGTGGATCGCCGCGCCGATCTTCGCGTGGTCGCGGTCCTTGAGCTGCGAGACCCGCGAGGCCCAGGCTTCCGCCGTGACGTCGCTGAACCGCTCCTGGTGCCGGTTCGGCGGCTCGCCGAAGCCGGAGGAGAGGTAGCAGGCGTCCAGCAGCGTGATCCGGATCCCGGCCCGCGCGGCCGCCTCGATCAGCGCCTCGCCCATCGCGTTCGGGTCGGCGTAGGGGGTGCCGCCCGTCTGGTGGTGGACGTAGTGGAACTCGCCGACCGCGGTGACGCCCGCGAGGGCCATCTCCGCGTAGACCGCCGTCGCCAGCGCGAGGTAGTTGTCCGGGGTCAGCGCGTCGGCGGCCCGGTACATGGTGTCGCGCCAGGTCCAGAAGGTGCCGCTGCCGACCTGTACCGCGCCGCGCAGCGCGCGGTGGAAGGCGTGCGAGTGGGCGTTGGCGTTGCCGGGCAGGGTGAGTCCGGTGAGCACGGTCGCGCCGGCCGGCGCGGGGCCGCTGTCCGGGGTGACCGAGCTGATCCGTCCGGTGGCGTCGACCTCGATGAGGACCGCGTCCTCGACCGCGGGCAGCGCCCCGCCCTCGCGGCGCAGCCACGCGTGCGGTGCCCAGAAGACGCTCGTCGCGGGTGGCGTCAACGACATGCCAGTGCCTCCAGTACCTTGGCCAGCGCGGCGACCCCGGCCAGGCAGTCGAGCTCCTCGGCCGATTCGTCCGGCGAGTGCGAGATGCCGGTGGGGTTCCGCACGAACAGCATCGCAGTCGGGATCGCCGAGGAGAGGATTCCGGCGTCGTGACCCGCCCCGGTCGGCAGGACCGGGGTGTCCGGGCCGAGCACGGCGACCAGTTCGTCGCGCAGCGGGGCGTCGAAGTCGACGACCGGCGTGTACGACTCGCGGACGATCTCGGCCCGCACGCCGTCGCGCTCCGCCCGCTCGCGGGCGGCCGTGCCGATCTCCTCGACCAGCGCCGTCAGCGTGGCCTCGTCGGCCGCACGGGAGTCGAGCCAGCCGCGCACCAGCGAGGCGATCGCGTTGGTGCCGTTGGGCTCGACGCTGACCTTGCCGAAGGTGGCCAGCGCACCGGCCAGCCGGGCCTTCTTGCGGGCGGCGAGGACCGTGTTGGCGTAGGTGAGCATCGGGTCGCGCCGGTCCTCCAGGCGCGTGGTGCCCGCATGGTTCGCCTCGCCGTGGAAGTCGAAGCGCCAGCGCCCGTGCGGCCAGATCGAGGAGGCCACGCCGACCGCGTGCGGAGTGTCCGCCAGGAACCGGCCCTGCTCCACGTGCAGCTCGACGTAGGCGCCGACGCGCGCGAGGCGCGCCGTGTCCCGGCCGATGCCCGCCGGGTCCTGCCCGGCGGCCTCCATCGCGTCCGGCAGCCAGACGCCGTCCGCGTCGCGCAGCTTGTAGGCCTGGTCCTGCGTCAGCACACCGGCGGTCAGACGGGAGCCCACGCAGGCGACGCCGAAGCGCGCGCCCTCCTCGTCGACGAAGTTGGTCAGCGCGATCGGCCGCGTGGGCCGTACGCCCCTGGCGAGCAGCGCGTCGAGCGCGGAGAAGGAGGAGATGACGCCCAGGGGTCCGTCGTAGGCGCCCCCGTCGGGGACGGAGTCGAGGTGGGAGCCGGTGACGACGGCCCCTTCGCCCTCGGGGTCCCCGTACCAGGCCCACTGGTTGCCGTTGCGGTCCACCTCGTAGGTGAGGCCGCGCTTGCCCGCCTGCTCCTCGAACCACGCACGGCACTCGGCGTCGGCGCTGGTCCAGGCGTGCCGGCGGTAGCCGCCGGACGCCTGGTAGCGGCCGACGGGGAGGAGCTCGTGCCACATCCGGCGGTAGCCGTCCGCGGCGTCGCCGAGCTCCTCCTCGTAAGCCTCAGTCATCGGTGGGTCACTCACCCTCGCGCATCGGGACGCGAACGCCGCGCTCGTCGGCGACCTCGGCGGCGATGTCGTAGCCGGAGTCGACATGGCGGATGACGCCCATGCCCGGGTCGTTGGTGAGCACCCGGCGGATCTTCTCGCCCGCCAGCTTGGTGCCGTCGGCGACCGTGACCTGGCCGGCGTGGATCGAGCGGCCGATGCCGACGCCGCCGCCGTGGTGGATGGAGACCCAGGAGGCGCCGGAGGCGACGTTGACCATGGCGTTCAGCAGCGGCCAGTCCGCGATCGCGTCGGAGCCGTCCAGCATGGCCTCGGTCTCGCGGTAGGGGGAGGCGACGGAGCCGCAGTCCAGGTGGTCGCGGCCGATGACGATCGGCGCGGCCAGGGTGCCGTCGGCGACCATCTCGTTGAAGCGCTCACCGGCCTTGTCGCGCTCGCCGTAGCCGAGCCAGCAGATGCGCGCGGGCAGGCCCTGGAAGTGGACCCGCTCGCCAGCCATCTTCATCCAGCGCGCCAGCGACTCGTTCTCCGGGAAGAGCTCCAGGATCGCCTTGTCGGTCTTGGCGATGTCCGAGGCCTCGCCGGAGAGCGCCGCCCAGCGGAACGGGCCCTTGCCCTCGCAGAACAGCGGGCGGATGTAGGCGGGGACGAAGCCGGGGAAGTCGAACGCGCGGGTGTAGCCCGCGAGCTGGGCCTCGCCGCGGATCGAGTTGCCGTAGTCGAAGACCTCGGCGCCCTTGTCCATGAAGCCGACCATGGCCTCGACGTGCTTGGCCATCGCCTCGCGCGAGCGCTCGGTGAACTCGGCCGGCTTCTCGGCGGCGTAGGCGGCCATGTCGTCGAAGTCGACGCCGACGGGCAGGTAGGCCAGCGGGTCGTGGGCGCTGGTCTGGTCGGTGACGATGTCGATCGGCGCGTCCATCTTCAGCAGCGCGGGGACGAGCTCGGCGGCGTTGCCCAGCAGGCCGATGGAGAGCGGCTTGCGCGCGTCGCGGGCCTCGACGGCCAGCTCCAGGGCGTGCTTCAGGTCCTTGGCCTCGACGTCCAGGTAGCGGTGCTCGATGCGGCGGGAGATGCGGCTCGGGTCGCAGTCGATGCAGATCGCGACGCCGTCGTTCATCGTCACGGCCAGCGGCTGGGCGCCGCCCATGCCGCCGAGGCCGGCGGTGAGGGTGATCGTCCCGGCCAGGGTGCCGTTGAAGCGCTTCGCGGCGACGGCCGCGAAGGTCTCGTAGGTGCCCTGGAGGATGCCCTGGGTGCCGATGTAGATCCAGGAGCCGGCCGTCATCTGGCCGTACATGGTGAGGCCCAGGTTCTCCAGGCGGCGGAACTCCTCCCAGTTGGCCCAGTCGCCGACCAGGTTGGAGTTGGCGATGAGCACGCGCGGGGCCCACTCGTGCGTCTGCATCACGCCGACCGGACGGCCGGACTGGACCAGCATGGTCTCGTCCTGCTTCAGCGTCTGCAGGGTGCGGACCATGGCGTCGTAGGAGCGCCAGTCGCGGGCGGCCTTGCCGGTCCCGCCGTAGACGACGAGCTTCTCGGGGTGCTCGGCGACCTCGGGGTCGAGGTTGTTGTTCAGCATGCGCAGGGCGGCCTCCTGCTGCCAGCCCTGGGTGCTGAGCGTCGTGCCGCGTGCGGCACGGACCGTACGCGGGCCGCTCTGCTGCTGCGCCATGGTGTCCGTCCTCCCTTGGATGGATCCATTCAGTAGTGACGTGATTGAAGATAGCCGTTCATTCAGCTCGCCACCAGGGGGCACTCATCCCTTATGTCCTGTTCATTCGCATTTCGCACCTATGCTGACACGGACAACCGAGAGGAGACGGACGTGGGACCGGTGGAATTCCTGGTTCTCGCCTTCCCGGGCGAGCGGACCGGCGCCGACCTCGCGGCTCCCCTGGACGCGCTGCGGCGCGCGGGCGGCGTCAGGCTCCTCGACTCGATGCTGGTGACCAAGGCCGAGGACGGCACGGTCGGCTCCGCCGCAACGGCGGCGCGCGAGCGGCCGGAAGCAGCGGGCTCCACCGGGGCGCGCCCGGAGCCCGGACTCATCGGCGAGGCGGACGCGGCCGAGGCGGCCGAACTGCTCGAACCGGGCTCGTGCGCGCTGCTCCTGCTCGTCGAGCACCTCTGGGCCGCGGAGGCGGCGGAGGCCTTCCGCGCGGCGAACGGCCGGGTGGCCGCCTCGGTGCGGATCCCGCCGGAGCAGGTGGCCGAGGCGGTCGCTACCGCCGCGCGGCCCTGACCAGCAGGCCGCAGCCCACCAGCGTGCCGACGCCCCACAGGCCCGCCAGCGGCTCAAGATCCCCCTTCGTGCCCAGCGCCGGACGCCAGACGGAGCCCGCGTCGCCGGGCACGTAGACCATCGTCACCGGAGCGCCGTCCGGCTTCGGGCAGGCCCCGGTCGCGCGCAGGTCGACGGTGTTCCCGTCCGGCTGCACCACCGAGCACTGGCTGTACCGCGTCCCGTGGCTGCCGGTCAGCTGCGACTCGCTGTCGACGCGGCCGACGCCCTGGCTGCCCAGGGCGATCAGCCACGCGTTGGACGCGCCGACCGCGCCGATCACCAGCGCGACCGAGGCCCAGAGGTAGCTCCGGCGCACCCGCGCGGGAACGGGCGTCCGGCCGAAGACCGTGCGGCGCACGACGAGCGCGTAGCCGGCGATCAGCCAGACGGCGCCCAGCACGACGCCGAAGCCGACGTCCACACCGGCCAGCAGGGTCAGGGAGGCGAGCGCGAGCAGGACGACCAGGAACCAGCCCAGCCACCAGCGGGTGGCCGTGGTCGGGTACCCGCCCGGCCCCCGCTCCGACGCCTGCGGGGCCCGCTGGGCGGGCACCGCGCCGGCGGGCGCGGAGCTCAGTCCGTGGGCCTGCAGCGCTTTCTCGAACTCGCCCGCACTGCGCGAGGTGATCATGCGGTTCGCCTCGCCCGCGCGGGCGATGTCCGCCGCGGCGGCGGCCTGCGGGTAGGCGTCGGTGAAGCAGACCAGCACGCTGACGACGAGGGAACGCCCGTACTTCGTCCTGGCCAGGTGCTGCAGCTTCGGCAGTTCGAACCCCGCCCGTCGCAGCGAGGCGAGCTGAGCGGCGGTCAGCTCCGGCAGGAAGACCTCGGCCCAGTGCGCGGCGTCCGCCTCGTCGTGCCCCCGTGCCGCCATGGCCCCCGCCCCCTTCGTCCGTGTGCGGACTCTAGCGCAGCGGGGGTGGACCGGAGGCGGTGGGTTCAGACCAGGGGCTGATTCGGCGCCAGCAGGTGGGAGAGGTCCTTGGCGATGTTGTTGCTCAGGTTCTGGACGCTCTGGTCGGTGGTGGGCGAGTAGGTCACGGACACCGCGATCGACAGGTCCTTGCAGGGCAGGTAGGCCATGATCGCGGCATATCCGGAGAAGGAGGGGTTCGAGACGATCCAGCCGTTCACCACCAGCACGGAGACGCCGAAGTGGACCTGCTCGGTCTGGGGCAGGCAGACGGTCGGAGGGCACTTCTTCGTGGGCGTGCCCAGGCCGACCGTGCCGGGGTTCATCAGGGTCTTGTAGCTCGCCCGGCTGATGGTCTGCCCTGAACCGATGCCGACGCCGGCGCGGGCCAGGTCGCAGATGTCCATGTTGACGACCGCGCCCGGGGCCGTCGTCCAGGACGGGTTCCAGAACGTCGACTCCTCGTACCTGCCGCGTTCGGAGGTGAAGGCGTGCAGGACGGGCGCCGGCATGTCGGGGGTATAGCTGTTCGACGTGGCGTGCAGGCCGAGCGGGCCGTAGATGCGCTGCTCCAGCAGCCGGTCGAGGCGGGTGTGCGTGATCCGCTCCAACGCCTGGCCCAGCAGCACGAAGTTGGCGTGCGAGTAGCTGAAGTTCGTGCCGGGCCTGTAGAGCAGGTCGTTCAGGTGGGCGTAGGAGAAGAGGTCCCGGGGTGTCCAGTGCCGGAACGGGTGCGCCTCCAGCTCCTTCAGGAAGGCGGGGTTGGTCACGTAGTCGTGGTAGCCGGAGGTGCTGTCGGCGAGCATCCTCAACGTGATCTCGTTCGCGTGCGGCACATCGGGAAGCCAGCGCGAGAGCCGGTCGTCCAGGTGCACCCGCTTCTCGTCGACGAGCTGGAGCAGGATCGTGCCCATGAACGCGATGCCCACCGAGCCCGCCCGGAACCGCATGTCGGGACGGGCCGGCACGTCGGTCATCGAAGGTCCGACGGCGCCGGTCCACAGGTCGCGGCCGTGTTCGGTCACCCGCGCCACGACCGCCCTCAGCTTCAGCTCGCGCTGGTCCTTCCTGACGACGTCGAGGATGTCGCGGCCCACGCCGTGGGCGGGGGTCGGCGAGGAGACGCAGTCCGGACCGCGGCCCCGCGCGGCGGCGTCGGCGGACGCGGCGGGCCCGGCGAGCAGGGCGGTGGAGGAGAGCAGCACACTGACGGCGCACAGCAGTGCGGTTCGCTTACGAGTCATGCTTCACGATGCGCGCGACCCGGTCCGGAATCCGCGCAGGACACCGCCGCTGCCACCCCGACGGCGTACATGACACCGACCGAGGGGCCTCAGCCGTGGACGATCGCCTTCACGTTGCCCGCGGCCGGACCGGTGGTGACGAAGTCACCGACCTTGCCGCGCCGGCCGAGCAGCCGCCCGTCGTCGGTGCGGGACCACAGCAGCTTCTCCTCGCGCCGCTCCCAGCGGCCCAGCGACATCGCCGCCAGCTGCAGGCCGACCCCGTAGCCGAGCACCGCGAGCCCGGCGGCCGGGCCCGCGAGGACGCCGAGCGCGCTGGTCACGCTGATCCCGACCAGCAGCCAGAGCGCGTGCCCGCGCGCCAGCCGCTGCCGGGTCTCGTGCGGCGGCTCCAGGGTGATCGCGAACGCGGCCTTCTCGGCCTGCCGCGCCCGCCCGGCGTACCAGCGCCGCCGCTGCAGCAGCCCCACGAGGCCGCACACGACGAACAGCCCGGCGCCGATCACCGCACCCCGCCCCAACCCGGTCAGGCTCGGAACGAGCAGCCCGGCGACGGCCCCCGCCGCCCCGATCCACATCAGCGTGCGCGCCACAGTGCCCCTGATCACGACGACCCGGGCGCGCGCATAGGTCCCACGCAGCATGGCGGGACGATAACCCCGCGAGATGAGAATTGTCTTGACCGCGGACACGACCTTTCGTCGACGGCTACGGCACCGCCGGCGCGGGCTGCGGGCGCAGGGCGTCGAACAGGGGCCAGCCGTCCGCCTCCGCCTGGCCGCTCTGGGGAAACAACCCGCGGGCCATCGCCTCCTCGAACAACGCCCTGACGTTGCCCGGCTCGTGGAGATTCACATACGCCCGGTCGGGCAGGCGGACGGCGGCGCCCTCGTCGAAGAAGCCGTCGGCGATGTGGCGGTCCGTCGTCGGCCGGAACACCAGCCGCAGCCGGGCCACGCCTTCGGGGCGCCATAGCGTCACGGTGCTCCTGGACCCCGGGTAGCCCCGGACCGGGTCCCACCGGTGTCCGAAGCACCAGCGGTACTCCGTGCCGTCCACGACCAGGCTGCGGACTCTGCGCTTCCTCCCCATACCGGCACAGTAGGGGCGCCGCGGGGAGCTCCGCGACGGCGTTTCCTAAGCGAACGCCGCGGCGGCGACCGGGCGGTGACGCAGGCCCAGGCGTTCGTAGACGCGGCGGGCGGGGGTGTTCCAGTCCTCGACCATCAGGCCCACGGCGGCGTGGCGGGTGAGGGCGGCCGCGGTCAGGACCGAGCAGACGTGGTGGGACAGGCCCTTGCCGCGGGCGTCGGGGTGGACGGCTATGCCGCTCAGCAGGGCGACCTGGGGGGAGGACCAGGCCTGGGCGCCCACCGCGAGCAGGCGGCCCGCGTCGTCGCGGACGCCGGCCCAGCGCTCGACGCCGATGACCCCCGGATACGCGTAGGAGGTGGGGTAGGCGCTGTCGAGCACCGAGCCGATGCCCGCCGCGTCCGCGTCGGGGTCGAGCCACTCCGCCGAGCCGGAGTCGGGGTAGGGGGCGGAGGCCGCGGTCCCGTCCATCCAGCCGAAGCGGCCGACGACCTCCAGCCCGGGGACGGCCGCGGCGACCGCGTCGATCAGCGGGCGCGCGCCGAACGGCCGGAAGCTGCGCGGCAGTCGCGGCAGCACCTCGGCGGCCAGCGCGGCGGCCGCCTCGGGCGAGCGCGCCCAGACGGCGACGCGGTCGCGGGTCGAGATGTCCGCCGCGGCGGCGAGCGCCGCGTCCTCCCCCACCCAGGCCCGCCCCCGCCCGCCGAGCCCCTGCGCGGCCCAGAGCACGAACGGGTCGTCGCCGCAGTGCGCGGCCAGTTCGGGTACGGATGTCACCTCGGGCATCCCCCGAGGCTAGGCCATCGCGCCACGCACCGGCGGCGCCGTGGGCCATCCCGGACCCGCTGTCCCGGGCCCTGTTGTCCCGGGCCCTGTTGTCCCGGGTGCTGCTATCCCAAGAACAGACCGCGGCTCGCGGCCTGGTGCTCGAAGTCCTCCAGGCGCTGGACGGAGCCGGGGAGTTCGTCGCACATCGCCTGGAGCAGCACGCGGCCCAGCATCATCGGCGCGCACGCCGTGTCGAAGACCAGGCTGGAGCCGACCGCCGCCGGCAGCATCACGTCGGAGACCGACGCCACCGGCGCGAACGCGCTGTCGGCGACCGTCACCACGGTCATGCCCGCGGCCTTCGCCGCGGTCAGGGCCTCCATCACCTCGCGCGGGTAGCGCGGGAGCGCGAAGCAGATCAGCGCCGTCGCGCCCGCCTGGTGGGCCTGCTCGATGCGGTCGAGCAGCATGCTGCCGCCCTCGTCGAGCAGGCGGACGTCGGGGTGGACCTTGGCCGCGAAGTAGGCGAAGCCGTTCGCCTGGGCGGAGGCCGCGCGCAGGCCGAGGACGGGCAGCGGACGGGAGGCGGCCAGCACGCGGGCGGCGTGCAGGACCGGCTCGGGGTCGGCCAGGACCGCCGCCAGGTGCTGCAGGTTGGCGATCTCGGAGAGCACCGCCTGCTGCTGCTCGTTGCGGACGACCTCGCCCTGCGTCTCACGGACGCCGGACGCCGGACCGCCTTCGCCCGGCTCCGCGAGCCCGAGCTCGCGCAGCTGGCGGCGGAGCGCCGGGTAGCCGTCGAAGCCGAGGGCGACGGCGAAGCGGGTCACCGAGGGCTGGCTGACGCCGGCCAGCTCGGCGACCTCGACGCTGGAGAGGAACGGCGCCTCGGCGGCGTTCCGCACCAGGCAGTGCGCGATCCGACGCTGGGTCGGGGTCAGCCGGTAGCCCTCGAAGAGGCGCAGCAGCCTGCTGGATGGCCCGCTGACCTGCGGTGTCTCCAGATGGACCGGAGCCTCATCCGTCTGGGGCGGTGTCACGCTCATCTGCGCCTCCAACGGGCGGGCGATTCAGTAGGTGCCGACTCTGCATGAACGCATGCAGAGTCGGCAAGTACCTTCTCGCCCTCCGGACGTCAGGCCTGCTCAGGCGGGCAGACCTGGTCAGGCCCGGTCGTGACCGGCGTGAACCGGTCACGACCGGTCGGGTCAGGCCAGCGGGCCGGTGACCGACTCGACGGCCGCGACGAGGCCGCCGCTGCGGACGAACTGGTAGGCGGCCTCCAGGTCGGGGGCCAGGAAGCGGTCCGGGCCGGGACCGGCGACGCCCGCCTCACGCGCGGCGGCGACCGCCGCGGCCGTGGCCGGGGCGAGCGGGCTGGGGCCCTCGCCGGTGTGGCTGTAGGTGCGGATCTCCAGCGCCCGGGCGGAGGCGACCAGCTCGACGGCCAGCACCCGGGTGAGGTTGTCCACGGCCTGACGCAGCTTGCGCGCGGCGGACCAGCCCATGGAGACGTGGTCCTCCTGCATCGCCGAGGACGGGATGGAGTCGACCGAGGCCGGAACGGCGAGCCGCTTGTTCTCGCTGACCAGCGCGGCCTGCGTGTACTGGGCGATCATCAGGCCGGAGTCCAGGCCCGGGTCGTCGGCCAGGAACGGCGGCAGGCCGTGCGAGCGGTTCTTGTCCAGCAGCCGGTCCGTGCGGCGCTCGGAGATCGAGCCGAGGTCGGCGGCGGCCACGGCCAGGAAGTCGAGCACGTAGGCGACGGGCGCACCGTGGAAGTTGCCGTTGGACTCGACGCGGCCGTCGGGCAGCACCACCGGGTTGTCGACGGCGGAGGCGAGCTCGCGGTCGGCGACCAGCTGGGCGTGGGTGAGGGTGTCCCGGCCCGCGCCGGCCACCTGCGGGGCGCAGCGGATCGAGTAGGCGTCCTGGACCCGCGGCGCGTCGTCCTGGTGGTGGCCGGTGAGGCCGGAGCCCTGCAGCACCTTGAACATGTTGGCGGCGGACGCGGCCTGGCCCGGGTGCGGGCGGATCGCGTGCAGTTCGGGCTGCAGCACCTTGTCGGTGCCGAGCAGGGCCTCCAGGGACATGGCGGCGGTGATGTCGGCGACGGTGAAGAGGCGGCCGAGGTCGGCGCAGGCCATCACCAGCATGCCGAGCATGCCGTCGGTGCCGTTGATGAGGGCCAGGCCCTCCTTCTCGGCCAGCTCGATCGGGGCGATCCCGGCCGCGGCGAGCAGCTCGCCGGTCTCGCGGACCTCGCCGTCGGGGCCGTAGGCCAGGCCCTCGCCCATCAGCGCCAGCGCGCAGTGCGAGAGCGGGGCCAGGTCGCCGGAGCAGCCGAGCGAGCCGAACTCGTGCACGACCGGGGTGATCTGGGCGTTCAGCAGCGCGGCCATCGTCTCGGCGACGACCGGGCGGACGCCGGTGCGGCCGGAGGCGAGGGTCTTCAGGCGCAGCAGCATCAGCGCGCGGGTCACCTCGCGCTCGACCTGCGGGCCCATGCCGGCCGCGTGCGAGCGGACCAGCGAGCGCTGGAGCTGTGCGCGGAGCTCCGGGCTGATGTGCCGGACGGCGAGCGCGCCGAAACCGGTGGACACCCCGTAGACCGGGCGCGGCTCGGCGGCCAGCGCGTCGATCCGCGCGCGCGAGGCGGTCATCTCGGCGACCGCGTCGGCGGAGAGCTCGATCCGCGCGTTGCCGCGCGCGACCGCGATGACGTCGGCCGGGCCCACATTGGCCTTGCCGATCACGATGACGTTCTCGACGTTCTGCATATCCATATACGGAATCTCATCACGTGAATGGCTCTATGACAACAGCAGAGCGGGAACGGAACACTGACCCCTTCCGCGACCTGCACGCCATCAGCGCCCGGACCAGCACGAACCCGCGCCGAGGGCGACCAGGCCGCCGCCGGGCAGAGGCGCCGACAGCGAGGGCACGGGCGGCCGGTGCTCGCAGCCCCTCGGTCCGATCATGGCGGCCGGCGGACGCCGCCCGCGCGAGCTCCGCCCCGGCAGTCACCCCTCCGGCGGCAGGTACCGTGGTCGGGACAGAGCCGAACGAGGGAGATGGGGATCCGGGCATGGGTCGGGTGGCCGAACGTCGCCGAGTGGTCCGCCTGCGGGACGGGCGCCGCGACGCGCGCCCGGACGCGCTGGCGGCGGAGGAGCCGCTGGAGATCCGCGTCGGCGGCCGGGCCCTCGCGGTCACCATGCGCACACCGGGCGACGACTTCGACCTCGTCGCCGGCTACCTGGTCGCCGAGGGCGTGATAGCCACCGCCGAGGACCTGCCTGCCCTGCGCTACTGCGCGGGCACGAACGCCGAGGGCGTCAACACCTACAACGTCGTCGACGCCAGGGTGGCCCGCCCGGAGACCGTCCCGGTCTCCGCCTACCGCTCCCTGCTGACCAGCAGCGCGTGCGGCCTCTGCGGCACGGAGACGGTGGACGCGGTCCGCAAGCGCCTCCCGCACGACCTCTCCGCGGACCCGCTCACCGTCAGCCCGGACGTGCTCTACGCCCTCCCGGACGCTCTCCGCGCGGCACAGCGCGGCTTCGACGCGACGGGCGGCCTGCACGCGGCGGGCCTCTTCTCGGCGGACGGCCGCCTGCTGTGCGTCCGCGAGGACGTGGGCCGCCACAACGCGGTGGACAAGGTCGTCGGCTGGGCCCTCAAGGCGGGCCTGCTGCCGCTGACCGGGCACCTGCTGATGGTCAGCGGGAGGGCCTCCTTCGAGCTCGCCCAGAAGGCGGCGATGGCGGGCATCCCGCTCATGGCCGCGGTCTCCGCGCCGAGCGCGCTGGCCGTGGACCTCGCCACGGAATCCGGCCTCACCCTCGTCGGCTTCCTCCGCGACCGCTCCGCCAACGTCTACGCCGGCGCCCACCGCATCACCGCCTGACGGCGTCCCGCCGACCCACCCGCGGCCAGTTGCACCACCCCAGGGGCGCGAGGAACTGGGGTGGTGCAACGGGCCCTTGGCTGGAACGGCTCACGGTGGGCTCGGGGGGCCGGAGAGGGCGACGGCGACGAGGGCGCGGAGGGTCGGTCCGATGCCCGCCAGGGAGAGCGTCGAGTCGTCGGCGAAGAGCTCGATCAGCCAGCCCCCGGCAGGGTTGGTCCCGCCCGCAGCCACCATCGCGCGGTAGCCGCCGACGACCAGCACCGCCTCCTCCGCCGGGTCGTTGCCCGGTACCCCCGTGCGCAGGCCGAAGTTGCCGCCGCGGACCGCCGCCAGGGTGAGCGGGTACGCGGCGAGGTCGAAGACCGCGTCCGGGGCCTCGTTGACCGCGCGCAGCATCTGCGCGCGCGTGCTGCCCGGCCCGCGCGTCATCCTGCGGATGCCGTACCGCACGGTCTGGATCCGCCCCGAGCCCGGCGGGAGGTAGGAGACCCACCAGGCGACCGCGTCCAGCAGTTGGGAGACGGTCTCGGCCACCGATTCCAGGCGGCCGACGGTGTCCACCGGGTGCGGGCGCTCGTCGAGGACCGCCAGGGTGGCCGCCAGCAGCTGCCCGGGGTCGGCCGTGTGCCTGGCCCCGCGGAATCGGCGGCGTTCGGTGCGGCGGCCTCCGGGGCCCGGCCGGGGACCGGCGTCGGCGAGGCTCACCGTCGGGTCGGGCAGGCTGCCGCGCCCGGCGACGACGGGGTGGGCGGCGGGTCCTGACTTGGCCCGGTACTGCGCCGCGTCGGCCAGCCGGAAGAGCCGGTCGGCGGTGGTCACCGGACCGATCGGGTCGCCGGTGGAGGCCACGCCGCAGGCCACGCCCTCACCCTGATCCAGCGTCAGCGCCTGCGCGCACAGCTCCTCGGCGACCCTGACCACCTCGTCGGCGCCTGGGCCGGCCGAGACCAGGCAGAACTCGTCGCCGCCGAGCCGCCCGACGACCGCGCCCGGCAGCATCGCACCGCAGAGCGAGAGCTGGTTGGCGAACTGCTCCAGCAGCCGGTCGCCGAACTCGTGGCCCTTCTCGTCGTTGACGCGCTTGAGCCCGTTCACGTCGCAGACCACGAGCGAGACGACGGTGCCGTCGGCCCGGTGCCGCTCCAGCGCCGCGTCCAGGTGGGAGTCGACGGCGCGGCGGTTGGCGAGCCCGGTCAGCGGGTCGGTGAAGGCGAGCCTGCTCACCTCCTCCAGCCGCTCGCTCTGGGCCAGCCCGGCGGAGATCTGGGCGGCCAGCACCGTGCCGAACTCCGCCTCGTGGTCGGCGAAGACCGGCTTTCCGGCGATCCTGGCGAGATACAGCTCGCCCCAGGCTCGTCCGCCGAGGAGGATGGGCGCGACCAGACAGCAGGCGCGTCCGCGCCGGCGCAGCGAGGCCGCACGGGCGCGGCAGGCGGGGCCGTTGCTCGCGCCGCCCTCGGCGCTCTGCACCCAGGCCCTGGGCAGACCGTCAGGGGTGAACAGCTCGCCGAGGCCGCGCTGGGCGAGGAACTGGGCGATCTCCGGGTACTCGCCGAGCGGGTAGGACTCGTCCTCGGGCAAGGGCTCCTCGCCCGGCGCGAGCAGCCCGTCGTTGACCAGGACCCGCAGCCTGCCGTGCTCGCGCTCCCAGACCGAGACGGCGGCGAAGTCGGCGTCCAGCGCGGCGCGCGCCCGCGCGGCCCCGGTCTGGGCCGCGCGCCGAGCGTCGGGCGCGACCGCCATCGCCTGCGCCAACCCGACCACCGCGCGCAGCCGCGCGTCCGCGACGGCGCTTCCGCTGGTCTGCTCACTGGCCTGCACGGTGCTCCTCGGTCTCCGTGATCCGTCTCGGCCTCCCAGCCTACGGACAAACAGGACAAATACCATGCAGGTCGCCGAGCCGCCCGAGACCGTCGGAGGTCGCTGGTAGCGTGACCGGGACGCGACACTGCTCCATCCGGGTCAGACACATGCGGGTCAGACAGGTCACGGGGGAAACGGATGGCCATCGAACTGCCGGGGGAAGTCGTCTCCTTCCTCCAGTTCATCGGGGTGAACTGGCCGCAGATCAACGAGGACAAGGTCCGCGAATTCGCTACCCACGTCCGCGAGTTCGCCCACAACATCGAGGACACGCACCAGCAGGCCACCTCGACGGTGCAGGCCATGAACCAGCACTACCAGGGGAATTCGTACGAACTGTTGGTCTCCAAGTGGGCCCACCTGTCGCAGGGTCACATGAGCGAACTGCTCACCGCCTGCCACGTCCTCGCCGACGCGCTGGACGTGGGCGCGGACTACATCGTGGCGATGAAGCTCGACTGCATCGCCGAACTCGGCGTCCTGGCAGCCTCGTTCGTCGCCGACCAGGCGGCGGCGGTGGCCACCCTCGGGCTGGCCGAGGCAGCCATGGCGCTGATCGTGAAGGCGGCCGAGACGGCCGTCGACTTCCTGGAGCAGCAGCTGATCCAGTACATCATCGCCCAGATCGTGGAGGCGGCGCTGACGCCGCTGCTGGGCGTGGTCGAGAAGGCGGTCGCCGGGATGAGCTACTCGGCACTGGAGGACATGCTCGGTGTCACGGGCAACGGCCCGGGCGACGGCTTCATGATCCACCCGGACAACCTCCGCGCCCACGCACAGCTCTTCGCGGTCCACGCGGAGACCGTCCAGGGCCACGCCCAGGCACTGACCGGCAAGCTCGCCGGCATGAGCTTCGAGTGAGGGACCGTACGTGAGCAAAGCCATCGCCCACGCCGTCGAGGACGCGGCGAAGAAGGCGGAGCAGGGCCTGGCCCAGGACTTCAGCAAGGCCTATCACGGCATCCTCAAGGACACCGAGCACGGCGCGACCAAGGCCGCCGACCACGCGGCCGAGAACGAGGCCAGGACGGTCGACGACCTCGCCAAGTCCGCGGAACACCCGGGCCCCACCTCCGCGCACGACCCCCACACCGGCGGCGAGGGCGGCGGCCACCCGGGCGGCGAGGACGGCGCGACCCCCAACGCGGGCCGCGACCAGGTCCAGGACCCGCACGACGCCGGCCGCGGCGACGACGCCGTCTGCCGAGGCGGCGAGCCGGTCGACATGGCCACCGGGCGGATGTACATCGACCAGACCGACGCCTCGCTGCCGGGCTCGCTGCCGCTGGTCTTCACCCGCAGCTTCGAGTCCGGGTACCGGGCGGGACGCTGGATGGGCCGCCGCTGGGTCTGCACCTTCGACGAGCGACTGGAGATCGACGCCGAGGGCGTCGTCCACGTCCGGGCCGACCGGGTGACCCAGGCCTACCCCCACCCCGAGCCCGGCGAGCCCGTCCAGGCCTCCGCCGGCGACCGCCGCTTCCTGGACGTCGACGCCCGCGGTCGCTGCTACACCGTCACGGAGCCGGGCACGGGTCTGGTCCGCGAGTTCACGACGCAGTCGGACAACGCGACGGCCCTGCTGACGCGAGTCCGCGACCGCTCAGGCCGCCACTACGACCTCGAGTACGACGGCGCTGGCACCCCGCTGGCCATCCAGCACTCCGGCGGCTACCGCCTGCTCGTCACCACCGACGCCGGCCGGATCACCGGCCTGTTCCTGGCCGGCGCCGCACCCGAAGGAGGCGACCAGGAGCTGTTGCGCTACGGCTACGGCCAGGACGGCAACCTCACGGAGGTCTACAACTCGTCCGGCCTGCCGATGCGCTTCGGGTACGACGCCTGGGACCGGATCACCTCCTGGACGGACCGCAACAACAGCCGCTACTGGTACGTCTACGACGCCCTCGGCCGCGTGGTCGACGAGGGCGGCGAGGACGGTTCCCTCCGCTTCACCTTCCACTACGGCGAGCCCGACCCGAGCACCGGACTGCGCGTCAACAGCGAGACCAACGCCCTGGGTCACACCACGCGCTACGAGATCAACCCGCAGCACCAGGTCGTCGCCGTCATCGACCCGCTCGGCCACACCACCCGCTACGAACGCGACCCCTTCGACCGCCTCCTCGCCGAGACCGACCCCCTGGGCCGCACCACCCGCTACGCGTACGACGGCGCGGGGGACCTCGTCGCGGTGACCCGCCCTGACGGCGAACGGACCACGGCGGAGTACGCGGGCGAGCTCAGCCTGCCGACGACCATCGTCGAACCCGGCGGCGCGACCTGGCGGCAGACCTACGACGAGGCGGGCCGACGCACCTCCCTGACCGATCCGCTGGGCGCGGTCACGCGCTTCGACTACGACGCCCACGGGCACGTCACGCGCGTCACCGACGCGCTCGGCGCCACCACCGACGTGCAGTGCGACGCCGCCGGCCTGCCCGTCCTGGTCACCGACCCACTCGGCGCGGTGACCCGCTACGAGCGGGACGCCTTCGGCCGCGTCGTCCGGGACGTCGACCCCTTGGGCCACACCGTCGAAACGACCTGGAGCGTCGAGAGCCTTCCCGTCTCCCGGACCGCGCCCGACGGGTCGACCGAAACGTGGACCTGGGACGGCGAGGGCAACATGCTCACGCACCGCGACGCCCTCGAACGGACCACCGCCTACGAGTACACGCATTTCGAGACCCTCGCCGCGCGCACCACCCCCGACGGCGCCAGGATCGCCTTCACCCACGACGCGCACATGCAGCTCGTCGCGGTCACCGACCCGCTCGGCCGAACATGGGAGTACCGGTACGACACCGCCGGACGGCTCGTCGCCGAGAGCGACTTCGAGGGGCGCATTCTCGACTACACGCTCGATGCCGCAGGCCAGGCTGTGCAGGTGCACCGGCCTGCCGTGGGGCAGACGCACTACGGGTACGACCGGCTCGGGCGTGTCACCACCAAAGACACCGACGGGTCCGTGACCGTCTTCGGCTACGACCCCGCCGGCCACCTGGTCAGCGCGGTCACGCCGGACACGCGGCTCACCCGCACCGTCGACGCGCTGGGCAATCCGCTGAGCGAGACCGTCGACGGCCGCACCGTCGCCTTCGCCTACGACGCACTGGGCCGACCCGTCCGTCGGACGACTCCGAGCGGGCACGCCACGACGTGGTCGTTCGACGCGGTCGGCCGCACCGTCAACCTCCACTCCTCCGGCGGCACGCTCGACTTCCGCCACGACGCCGCAGGGCGCGAGCAACTGCGCACCGTCGCCGGCTCCCTCACCCTCAGCACGGACTGGGACGACCGGCACCGGCTGACCGGCCAGTCCCTGCGTTCCGGCTCGGCGGCAGGCGGCAGGCTGCTGCAACGTCGCTCCTACACCTACCGGGCGGACGGAAACCTCGCGGCGGTGGAGGACCTGCTGTCGGGCCGCCGTGCCTTCGACCTCGACCGCACCGGCCGGGTCACCGCCACGCGGGCCGATGGCTGGACCGAGAGCTACGCGTACGACCCGGCAGGAAACCTCACCGACGCGCACTGGCCGTCCACCGCAGCCACGCGCGACGCCGAGGGCCCGCGCGTCTACGCGGGCACGCAGCTCGTCACCGCCGGGCGAGTCCGCTACGAGCACGACGCGGCCGGACGCGTGACGCTCCGCCAGGTCACCCGGCTCTCCCGTAAGCCGGACACCTGGCGCTACGCGTGGAACGCCGAGGACCAACTCACCTCGGTCACGACGCCCGACGGCACGCTGTGGCGGTACCTCTACGACCCGCTCGGTCGCCGCACGGCAAAGCTCCGCCTCGCCGACGACGGCCGGACGGTGGCGGAACGGACCGACTTCACCTGGGACGGCCCGGTCCTGGCCGAACAGACCACCCACGCCCCGTACCTGCCCGGCCCCCACACGCTCAGCTGGGACCACGACGGCTTCACCCCGCTCACCCAGACCGAGACCATCACCACCCAGGACCAGGTCGACCGCCGCTTCTTCGCCATCGTGACCGACCTGGTCGGCACCCCCGCCGAACTCGTCGACCCCACCACCGAATCCATCGCCTGGCGCGCCACGGCCACCCTCTGGGGCAACACCACCTGGCCGCCCGACAGCACGACGTACACCCCGCTGCGCTTCCCCGGCCAGTACTTCGACCCGGAGTCCCGCCTCCACTACAACCTCAACCGCTACTACGACCCCGAAACCGCCCGCTACACCAGCCCGGACCCGCTCGGCCTCGTCCCCGCCCCGAACCCGGACACCTACGTCGACAACCCCCACGCCTGGTCCGACCCGCTCGGTCTGTCGCCGCACGTCTCACGACAGAAGCAGGACCAGCACGTCCTGGGCACCAGCGAGTATCAGAAGCGCATCGCGCTCGGGACCCCGACGTCAGCCTTCGCCTCGCGCGCCGAAGCGGACGCCTACGCGCAGCATGCCTGGGACCACGGAACACCCGTTCCCGGGCGGCCGAACGTCAAGGACTACGAGTACGGAAGGCCGGTGGGCGTCGCTCCGCGGAACGGGCCGAAAATCGGCTGGCAGACGAGGGTCCGGGTCCACATGGACGGCTCGGGAAAGATTCACGGCCATCCCGTCGGCCCTGTTCACTACAATTGAGGTCCGATGAGCAGCAGCAAGAAGAACGCCAAGAAGGACGTTCCCGGTGCGGCCTGGAAGTGGCACGACTGGGAGCTGCTGCAGCAGCATGTCCAGGCCGCTTACGGGGACCTCACGGCTCCCCGACGGGCCTTCGTGTCCAAGGCTCTGCACCGGCAGCCGTATCTCGACCTCATCGGCGTGCTCAGCCGATACGAGACCGTCTCGGACGAGACGGACACGAACAGCGACGTCAGTTTCAACTACCTTGTGGGAGATGGGGATCCGCTGTTCCTGCGGCTGTCCATGGTTGGCCGGTACGCGATGCTCCAAGCAGATCTGGACACACCGACCCCGCATGTGATCGAGCCGGGCGCCAAGGCGGCGGACGGTCGGATCCAGGCCGTGCTGAGGGCCCTCTCACAGGGAGGGCTCGAACTGCTGTCGTCCGAGCAGCTCTCGGCCCGTGTGGAGCTGCAGCTCCCGGATGTCGCCGACGTCCGCGTCTACAACGCCCTGTTCGCGCCTGAGGACGATCTGCCTCACCCCTGGACCGAGTCTGCCTGAGTGCGATCCAGGCTACCTGTCTACGCTGAGGCCTGGATCCGCTCGTCCTCGTCCTCCCAGGCATCGACGGCGATCATGAACCAGACACCCGCTCCGGGCCGGCCTCCAAATCGCAGCGCTGATGGCACGAAGGACCTACGACGGTTGGCCCCGGTTCCCGGAGACCGCGCCGCGAAAGGCGGTTCCCTCGGCCGCCGCCCCCGTGATGGGATCGCGCCGACTGCCGTCGGCAGTCACCCCGTGAAACGGAGACCAGCCCTGATCCCCCTGCGCCAGATCCGCGCCGACCACGACGCCGAGACCCTGACGGTCTACCAGGCCTACCCTCCCGACATCGCCGAGGCCGCGCTCGCCGCCGGGACCTTCGTCGCGCCGTTCAAGCGGGAGCGGATGACGTGGATCAAGCCGTCGTTCCGGTGGATGATGTACCGCTCCGGGTGGGGCCGGAAGGCGGGGCAGGAGCGGGTGCTGGCCGTACGGATCAGCCGGACCGGCTTCGAGTGGGCGCTCGCGCGGGCCTGCCTGAGCCACTACGACCGGGAGCGGCACGCCTCCGCCGCCGAGTGGAAGGCGCTGCTGAGGGAGAGCCCGGTCCGGATCCAGTGGGACCCGGAGCGCTCGACCCGGCAACAGGAACTCCCGCACCGGGCCGTGCAGATCGGCCTCTCCGGGGACGCCGTCCGCCGCTACGTCGACGAGTGGATCACCGGCGTCACGGACGTCACCGCCCTCGCCCACGAGACGCACGCGCTCGTCAGGGCCGGACGCGCCGCAGACGCCGACGCGCTGATCCCGGCCGAGACCCCGTACCCGCTCGCCGAGGCGTTGCGGGCCCGCATCGGCGCCGGCGGCTAGGAGCCCTGGCTGCCCGGCATCCGCCGGGTCAGCAGCCACGGCTCGACCAGGCCGAGGCCGCGGACCGGGCGGCGCCACATCGGCTGCAGGGCGAAGCGGAACTCCGCGTCGGGCAGCGGGAGCTGGACGTGGGTCTCGTCCGAGGGGGCGACGCCGACGGAGGAGATGGTCTGCAGGGCGTCCGCGCCCGACGGCTCGACCGGCGGGACCGCGCCCTCGCGTTCGAGCGCGGCGGCCAGCTGCTCGTCGCAGAGGACCGCGTCCTTCGGGGCGATGGAGGTGAGCCGGGACGCGAGGTTGACCGTGGTGCCGAAGACGTCGCCCATTCGTGTGGTGACCGTGCCGAAGGCCATGCCCACCCGCAGCGCGGGCATGGAGTCGTCCTTGCCCATCGTCTCCACCAGGGCCAGCGCGATGTCCGCGGCCGTCGCCGCCTCGTCGGAGACGAAGAGGATCTCGTCACCCAGCGTCTTCACCAGGCGGCCGCCGCGCCCGGCGACCAGGTCCGCGCAGGTCGACTCGAAGTTCTCGACCAGCTCGCCCAGCTCGTCGTCCTCCAGTCGGCGCGAGAGCCGGGTGAAGCCGACCAGGTCGGCGAAGCCCACGGCGAGCCGGCCGCTCTGCATCTCCTCGTCGTTCTCGGCCTGGACGACCCGCCCGGTCACCGCGGCGAGCTGACGCCGCCACACGTAGATCAGGAACTGCTCCAGCTCCGGCAGCAGCAGCTCGACCAGCGGGTAGGCGACCTCCGCCCGGGTCAGGCCCGGCTCGGACGCGGCGGTCAGGTGCTCGAGGAAGGTGTCGATCTGCCACTCGGCGAGCCGCGCGGTGGTCTGTCCGGTCGACCGGGCGACCTGGATGGCCATCCGCTCGCTCAGCAGTCCGGCCTCGACCAGGCCCGCGAGCCGCCGCAGCGCGATGACGTCGGACTCGGTCAGCGCCCTGGACTGCCCGATGTCGGCGAAGCCCATCGCCCGCCAGAAGCGCGAGGCGAGCTCCATCGAGACGCCGGCGGCGCGCGCCGCCTGGTAGGGGGTGTACTGGCGCTCGGAGTCGAGGATCAGCTGCTCCAGTTGCAAGGCCACCGAGTCGCGATGCTCCTGCTCGCCGTGCTGCTCCCGGTCCCGGTCGCCCACCTGTCCGTCCCGTCCGTCCTCGCGACGCGCCACCCCACGCGGGAGGGGCGTGTCCTTGCTCACACCTCGCCCAGTGATACTCGCACGGAATGCGCGGTTCCGGGGCATCCGCCCCGGTCGAACCGCCCTTCTCCGGCCCGTCGGGGCCCCGCTCGAGGCCCCGCTCAGGCCCCCCGCACGTGGATCACGTCGCCCGCGCTGACGGCGTGCTCCGCGCCGCTGGGCTCGCGCAGCACCAGCCGGCCCAGCTCGTCCACGTCCACCGCCTCGCCGACCAACTGCTTGTCACCCGGCAGCAGCACCCGTACGTGCTTGCCGATGGTCGCGCACTGGTCCAGGTAGGCCTCGCGCAGCCGCGTCGCCGCCGGGTCGCCGCCGTCGGCGCACCACTCCTCGTAGAGCTCGGAGAAGGTGCGCAGCAGCTCGCGCAGCAGGATCTCCCTGTCCGTCACCGGCGCGCCCGCCAGCAGCAACGACGCGGCGGTCGGCACCGGCAGCTCCGGCTCCCGCAGGGTGACGTTGATCCCGAGGCCCGCGACCACCGCCCGGCCTTCGTCGGCCAGCTCGGTGAGGATGCCGCCGAGCTTGCGCTCCTCCTTCCGCGAAGGATCGCTGCCGACGCCGACCAGCAGGTCGTTCGGCCACTTCAGCCGGACGGGCGTCTGCGCGGCCCGGCTGAGCGCGCTGGACGCGGCCACGCCGACCAGCAGCGGCAGCCAGCTCCAGTTGTCCCTGGGCACGCCCGCGTCACCCGGGCGGAGCAGCACGGAGAGAAAGATCCCCGAGCGCGCGGGCGCCACCCAGGCGCGGTCCAGCCGGCCCTTGCCGTGCGTCTGCAGTTCGGCCACCAGCACGGCGCCCTCAGGGGCGCCCCGCGCGGCCAGCTCCGCCAGGTCACTGTTGGTCGAGCCCGTCTCGCCGACCACCACCAGGCTGTTCCACAGCTCGCCCAGGCGTCCGGGGTCGCGGTTCAGCTGGGCGGCGCGCAGCGGCGGGCGGTCGAGGTCACTCCACGGGGATTCGCTCACGACGCAAGCGTATGACCCGTGTCACTCGCTGTATCCGAGGCAGGCCGTCGTGGCTAACCTACTGATCGGAAACCCACCCGTTGGTGCCGTGTGCCCAGGCCTCCCCGGCCGGGCGTCGGCACTACCCCTCCTGACGGGAGCCGCCCCCACATGTCCTCCGCTGACCACGCCAACGCCGACGTGGACATCCACACCACCGCCGGCAAGATCGCCGATCTGCGCCGCCGCGTCGACGAGGCGGTCCACTCCGGTTCGGCGCGCGCCGTGGAGAAGCAGCACGCCAAGGGCAAGATGACGGCCCGTGAGCGGGTGCACCAGCTGCTGGACGAGGGCTCCTTCGTCGAGTTCGACGAGTTCGCGCGGCACCGCTCCACCAACTTCGGCCAGGAGAAGAACCGCCCCTACGGCGACGGCGTGGTGACCGGCTACGGCACCGTCGACGGCCGTCAGGTCGCGGTCTTCGCACAGGACTTCACCGTCTTCGGCGGCTCCCTCGGCGAGGTCTTCGGCGAGAAGATCGTCAAGGTGATGGACTTCGCCCTGAAGACCGGCTGCCCGATGATCGGCATCAACGACTCCGGCGGCGCGCGCATCCAGGAGGGCGTGGCCTCGCTCGGCCTCTACGGCGAGATCTTCCGCCGCAACGTGCTGGCCTCCGGTGTGATCCCGCAGATCTCGCTGATCATGGGCCCCTGCGCCGGCGGCGCGGTCTACTCCCCCGCGATCACGGACTTCATCGTGATGGCCGACCAGACCTCGCACATGTTCATCACCGGACCCGACGTGATCAAGACCGTCACGGGCGAGGACGTCGGCATGGAGGAGCTCGGCGGCGCCCGCGCGCACAACTCCAAGTCGGGTGTCGCGCACCACATGGCCTCGGACGAGAAGGAGGCCGTCGAGTACGTCAAGGCGCTGCTCTCCTACCTGCCCTCCAACAACCTGGAGGACCCGCCGTCCTTCCCGGAGGAGGCGGACCTCGCCACCTCCGCGGAGGACGAGGAGCTCGACGTCATCATCCCGGACTCGGCCAACCAGCCGTACGACATGCACAAGGTCATCGAGCACGTCCTCGACGACGGCGAGTTCCTGGAGACGCAGGAGCTCTTCGCGCCCAACATCCTGACCGGCTTCGGCCGGGTCGAGGGCCACGCCGTGGGCATCGTCGCCAACCAGCCGATGCAGTTCGCCGGCTGCCTCGACATCGACGCGAGCGAGAAGGCCGCGCGTTTCGTGCGGACCTGCGACGCGTTCAACATCCCGGTGCTGACCTTCGTCGACGTCCCCGGCTTCCTGCCCGGGACGGGCCAGGAGTGGGACGGCATCATCCGCCGCGGCGCGAAGCTGATCTACGCCTACGCGGAGGCGACCGTCCCGCTGATCACGGTCATCACCCGTAAGGCCTTCGGCGGCGCCTACGACGTCATGGGCTCCAAGCACCTGGGCGCGGACCTCAACCTGGCCTGGCCGACCGCGCAGATCGCCGTCATGGGCGCGCAGGGCGCGGTCAACATCCTGCACCGCGGCGCGCTGGCCACGGCGGACGACCCCGAGGCCAAGCGGGCCGAGCTGATGCAGAACTACGAGGACACCCTGCTCAACCCGTACATCGCGGCCGAGCGCGGCTACGTCGACGCGGTGATCATGCCGTCCGAGACCCGCCAGCACGTCGTGAAGGGCCTGCGGGCGCTGCGCAACAAGCGCGAGTCGCTGCCGCCGAAGAAGCACGGCAACATCCCGCTCTGACCCGGCCCCGCAGGAAGAGACCCACAGGAAGAGGAACGGCCCCATGGCCCCCATCCGTGTGCTGCACGGTCAGCCCAATCCCGAGGAGCTCGCCGCCGTCCTGGCAGTGGTCTCGGCCAGGGCGTCGGCCGCAGCCGCCGACGCCCCGGAAGCGCCCACCGCCAAGGTCTGGCGTGACCGCGCCTCCGCCATGCGCCGCATGCCCCACCCGGGCCCGCACGCCTGGCGCACCTCCGCCTGGGCGGGTCGCTGACCGCGGCTCCCCGGCACGGCACTCCCGGACCGGGCCCTTCGGGGCCCGGTCCGCCCGATTTGAGTAGCCGTACTCATGCGCCACCCGAGGCACTCGGCGCACAGTGGAGAAATGCTCTGGTCAGACCCGCCCGACGAGACCCGGTCGGAAGCACTTCGCATCCGCGAACTGCTCCGTCGGGCCGGGGTACTGATCGCCGTCTGCGCGTCGCTGGCGCTGATCCTGGTGATGGTCTGAGTGACGCTCAACCCACCGTCGGCGGCGCGTACTTCGCGACGAACGCGGTGAAGTCGGCCAGCGCCGCCGGGTTGCCGAGCACCGCGCTGGCGTGGGATGCGCCCGGATAGAGCTTCAGCCAGTGCACCTGAGCCCGCTTCGCCTCCGCGGCAAGCGACTTGGCGTCGTCGTCGAACGGAGAGTCGTCGGCGTCGGCCATGAAGAGGACCGGCATGGTCAGCCGCGGCACCGCCGCGCCCGCGTCCATCCCCTGGTACTGCGCCGGACCGCTCAGGCTCACCACCGCCGCGACCGGCAACGCCTGCGGCCGCGAGGCGGCGACCAGCACGGCGGTGCCGCCCTTCGACCCGCCGACGAGCAGCACCCTGGTGGCGCCCCTGCGCTTCAGCTCGGTGATCGCGTCGCCCACGTTGGCGTCCGTGGGGCCGACGGCGGTGAAGGTCGTGGCGAGATAACCCTCGGCCGCGAACTTCGACACCCAGGGCGCCCATTCGCACACCGACTCCCCCGCCATGTGGGCGAGGACGACGCCGACCCTGCCGTGTCCCGCGGCGAAGGCGTCCGCCGTCGTGGGCTGGTCGCTCAGCTTGAGCTGGTACGCACCCGGGACCTGATCGGGCGTGAGGCAGCCGTAGTCCTGCGCCGCGGCGGTCGCCGAGGTGGGAGACGCGGGCGAGGCGGTCGCCCCGCCGCCGGTCTGGCCGCTCGCGCACCCCGCCGGCCCCAGCACCGCGCAGACCACCAGTACCGCAGCCCTCCTCCCGAGCATTCGCCACCCCCGTAGCCGACGCCGATCCCGCACTAGTGTGGACCTCATGACCGACAAGCGCACCCTCGTCCTCGCCTCCGCCTCCCCTGCCCGGCTGGGCCTGCTGCGTCAGGCGGGACTGGACCCGAAGGTGATCGTCAGCGGCGTCGACGAGGACGCGCTCACCGCGCCCACGCCGGGCGAGCTGGCGCTCGTCCTCGCCGAGGCGAAGGCCGCGGCGGTCGCCGCGCAGCTGACCGACGGCGAGCTGGTCGTCGGCTGCGACTCCGTGCTGGAACTGGACGGCCAGGCCCTCGGCAAGCCCGCCGACGCGACGGAGGCGCGGGCCCGCTGGCACGCGATGCGCGGGCGCAGCGGCGTCCTGCAGACCGGCCACTGCGTCATCGACCTCCGCAGCGGCGCGCGCGCCTCCGCGACGGCCTCCACGACGGTCCGCTTCGGCACCCCCGACGACGCGGAGATCGACGCCTACGTCGCCTCCGGCGAGCCCCTCCACGTCGCCGGCGCCTTCACCCTGGACGGCCGCTCGGCACCCTTCCTGAACGGCATCGAAGGCGACCACGGCAACGTCATCGGCCTGTCCCTCCCGCTCCTCCGCGCGCTTCTCACCGAACTGAACGTCCGCATCACCGACCTCTGGGCGTGAACTTGCACTCCCCCCAGGGGCGCGAGGCTCTGCGCGACAAGCCACTGATGAGCAGACGGTCCTGAACGCGCAGGGCCATCCGCACACAGTGGTTCCTCGCGCCCACGCGGCGGAGCCGCATCTCAGCAGAGCCCCGCGCCCCTGGCACTGCATGGTTCCTCGCCTGCCCACGGTTCCCCGCGACCCTGTGGGTAGTGCATGCTCTCTGTCGAAGGATCAGTTCTCTTCGGGGCGGGGCGGCCATGAGCAACGGTGACATCTGGAACATCGTCCTCGGCGTGCTCTCCAGCGCGTTCAGCGCCGTCCTCGCCTGGGCGTTGCAGGCGCTGCTGCGCCGCCGGCGGCTCGAACGCAAGCGGGCGTTCTTCGGCATGCGCCCCGGGAGCGAGGCGCTGCTCGTCGTCCCGCGCAAGGCCGGCTCCGCCGACTCGGACCGGATCGTCGCGCAGAACGACGTCTACGCCCTCATGGAGCTGTCCGCGCTCGCGCACGAATGCGGGGGGCAGTACGCCGTGAAGCCCGCCAACCAGATACGTCAGGGCATCGGCGACCGCGCCGAGTTCTGCATCGGCGGCCCGACCGCCAACGAGCGCACCGCCGCGCACCTGCGCCTCAAGCTGCCCGGCTTCGCACACGTCGCCGAGTGGGAGGCGGGCAACGTCAACCAGTTCGTGCTCGGCGGCGCCGACCGCTTCACCCGCGAGCCCGGCGTCGTCGACTACGCGCTGCTGGCCAGGATCGCCGTGGGCGCGCAGGGCCAGCCCACCTTCCTCGTCTGCGGCCAGACCGCCGTCGCCAACCTCGCCGTGGTGCGCCACCTGACGCGCAACTACCAGGAGTTGAGCCGCAAGCACCACACGGGCTCGACCTTCGCCCTGCTCTTCAAGGTGCTGCAGCCCGACAACTACGGCTCGGACGTGATCGAGCTCATCGGCGACGTCACGCGGCAGGTGCAGCAGGCCCCGGCGCCGTCGGAGGAACGGGAGGAGCCGGAGGGGTCGGCGTCGTCGCGGGAGCTGGCGAACCACTCGGCGGAATGAAGAGCACCAGCACCAGCAGCGTCAGCGTGAGCGCCACCACCAGGAACGCCGTCACACCGGACAGGGCGAGCAGCAGGGCCGCCAGGATCCCGTGGAAGACGGCGGCCGCGATCACCGCGAAGCGGGTGAGCCGTCCGGTCTCGCTGGTGGCGCGGATCGCCAGCCGCAGCAGCAGCACGGCGACCAGCAGCAGGAAGGCCGCCTGGACGCTGAGCCCCACGTACGCGCCGTTGGCTATCGCCGAGGTCTTCAGGCCGGCCAGCTGCATGTGCTGGTAGTTCGCGGCCTTGCCCATCACGAGGGCGAAGAGCACCGAGACACCCGCCTCCAGCACCAGCAGGACCATCGCCGCGACCGCTGTCCATCTCCGCATGGCCGTACCTTACTGATCAGTAGTCAAGTGCGGAAGACCGTGGCACAACCCTCCTTCAACCGGCGCGGCGTACCGTGGGATCAAAGCCGCTCACCCAGCGTGTGGGCAAGGTCACCACCGGAACGGACTCGGCAGTACACCCCGAGATTCCCTAAACTCTCCTGGGTTCATGAAGGGAGCCACAGTGCGCAAGGTGCTCATCGCCAACCGCGGAGAAATTGCCGTCCGCGTCGCTCGTGCCTGTCGGGACGCCGGTATCGCGAGCGTCGCCGTCTATGCCGAGCCTGACCGGGACGCGCTCCACGTCCGCGCTGCCGACGAGGCCTTCGCCCTCGGTGGCGACACCCCGGCCACCAGCTACCTGGACATGGCCAAGGTGCTCAAGGCAGCCGCCGACTCGGGCGCGGACGCGGTACACCCCGGATACGGCTTTCTCTCCGAGAACGCCGATTTCGCCCAGGCCGTCCTGGACGCGGGCCTGATCTGGATCGGCCCGCCGCCGCAGGCCATCCGCGACCTCGGTGACAAGGTCACCGCCCGCCACGTCGCCCAGCGCGCCGGCGCGCCGCTGGTCGCCGGCACCCCGGACCCGGTCGCGGGCCCGGACGAGGTCGTCGCGTTCGCCCGCGAGCACGGCCTGCCGATCGCGATCAAGGCCGCGTTCGGCGGCGGCGGCCGCGGTCTGAAGGTCGCCCGCACGCTCGAGGAGATCCCCGAGCTGTACGAGTCGGCCGTCCGTGAGGCCGTCGCGGCGTTCGGTCGCGGCGAGTGCTTCGTGGAGCGCTACCTGGACAAGCCGCGCCACGTGGAGACCCAGTGTCTCGCCGACAAGCACGGCAACGTGGTCATCGTCTCCACCCGTGACTGCTCGCTCCAGCGCCGTCACCAGAAGCTGGTCGAGGAGGCCCCCGCGCCCTTCCTCACCGAGGAGCAGAACGCCCAGCTGTACGCGGCCTCCAAGGCCATCCTCAAGGAGGCCGGCTACGTCGGCGCCGGGACCTGCGAGTTCCTGGTCGCCAACGACGGCACGATCTCCTTCCTCGAGGTGAACACCCGCCTCCAGGTCGAGCACCCGGTCTCCGAGGAGGTCACCGGCATCGACCTGGTCAGGGAGATGTTCCGCATCGCCGACGGCGAGGCGCTCGGCTACGACGACCCCGAGGTGCGCGGCCACTCCTTCGAGTTCCGCATCAACGGTGAGGACCCGGGCCGCAACTTCCTCCCGGCTCCCGGCACCGTCACCCTCTTCGCCCCGCCGTCCGGCCCCGGCGTCCGTCTGGACTCCGGCGTCGAGACCGGCTCGGTCATCGGCCCCGCCTGGGACTCGCTGCTGGCCAAGCTGATCGTCTCCGGCGCGACCCGCGAGCAGGCGCTGCAGCGTGCCGCCCGCGCGCTGGCGGAGTTCAAGGTCGAGGGCATGGCCACCGCCATCCCGTTCCACCGCGCGGTCGTCACCGACCCGGCGTTCACCTCCGACCCGTTCCAGGTGTTCACCCGCTGGATCGAGACCGAGTTCGTCAACACCATCCCGCCGTTCGCGGCCCCCGCCGGTGACGGCGAGGAGCCCGAGGGCCGCGAGACGGTCGTCGTCGAGGTCGGCGGCAAGCGGATCGAGGTCTCCCTTCCGGCAGGCCTGGGCGCCACCGCCGGCGCGCCGCGTGCGGCGGCCGGTGGCGGCAAGGCCAAGCGCCGCGCGGTCTCCGGCAAGGGCGGCTCCGCCGCCTCCGGCGACACGCTCGCCTCGCCGATGCAGGGCACCATCGTCAAGGTCGCCGTCGAGGAGGGCCAGACCGTCGCCGAGGGCGACCTGGTGGTCGTCCTGGAGGCCATGAAGATGGAGCAGCCGCTGAACGCCCACAAGGCGGGCACCATCGTCGGTATCAGCGCCGAGGTCGGCGCGACCGTCACCTCCGGCGCGGTGATCTGCGAGATCAAGGACTGACCCAGCTCCACGTATGAACGCACCACGATCGACGCCCACCACGGACCTGCGCACCGCGCTCGGCCGGGTGGGCGTCGATCCGTTCCTGCTGGCGATCCTGGCCACGGTCGGCCTGGCGGCGCTGTTCCCGGCCGAGGGCGGCGGGGCGCACGCGGTCTCGGTGGCGACCAGGGTCGCCATCGGCCTGCTGTTCTTCCTCTACGGCGCGCGGCTCTCCCCGAAGGCGGCGCTGGACGGCGCGCGGCAGTGGCGCCTGCACCTGGCCGTCCTGCTGGCGACCTTCGCGCTGTTCCCGCTGCTGGGCGTGCTGGCTCAGTGGCTGACCACGCCGCTGCTGGGCGCGTCGCTGGCGAAGGGCGTGCTCTTTCTCACCCTGCTGCCGTCGACCGTCCAGTCCTCGATCGCCTTCACGTCCATCGCGGGCGGCAACGTGGCGGCCGCGGTCTGCGCGGCCTCCTTCTCCAGCCTCGTCGGCATCGCGCTCACCCCGCTGCTGACCGCCTGGCTCATGGGCGGCAGCGCCCATGTCGACGCCGGCTCGGCGCTGGACCTGGTGCTCCAACTGCTCCTGCCGTTCCTGCTCGGCCAGCTCTCCCGGCGCTGGATCGCCGGCTGGACGACCCGCCACCGGCCCGCCCTGTCCCTGGTCGACCGCGGGTCGATCCTGCTGGTCGTCTACGGCGCGTTCAGCGAGGGCATGGTCGACGGGGTCTGGAGCGCGCTGTCGCCTGCGCGGCTGGCGGTGCTGCTGGGCACCTGCGTGGCGCTGCTCTTCGCCGTCCTGGGCATCACCGCCACGGCGGGCCGACGGCTCGGCTTCCGCCGCGCGGACCGCATCGTGCTGATCTTCTGCGGCTCGAAGAAGAGCCTGGCCACCGGCCTGCCGATGGCCGCGGTGCTGTTTCCGCCCGCGTCCGTGAGCCTGCTCGTGCTGCCGCTGATGCTCTTCCACCAGATCCAGCTGATGGCCTGCACGGTCATCGCACGCCGGATGGCCCCGCAGGGGCGCGAGGAACTGCGCGACAAGCCACCCGCCTAGGTAGCTCGCCGAACGAGCAGGGCCATCGGCACAGGCCGGTTGTTCGCGCGGTTCCTCGCGCCCCTGCGGGGCGCCTCAGCGGCGCCCCGACACGACCGGCACCGGGCCGCGGCGCTGCCCCGGGAAGCCGGCGGGGCGGCGGGGGGCGTCAGGAGGGGTGGAGGGGTAGGCCGCCGCTGGGGTCATGGGGGCGATGTGGACCTGGACGCCGCGGTCGGCCAGGGCGTCCAGCTCACGGGCGGAGGGTTCGGCGAGGGTGGACTGCTCGTCCGTGACCAGATGGGTGATCGCCTCGCTGGGGACCGTCTGGAACATGGTGTCGTTGCCGAGCTTGCCGTGGTCCGCCAGGACCACGACCTCCGCCGCAGCGCTGACCAGCGCGCGGTCGACCGAGGCCGACAGCATGTTGGTCGTCGACAGGCCGCGCTCCGCGCTCAGCCCGCTGCCGGAGACGAAGGCGCGGGCCACCCGCAGCCCCTGCAGCGACTGCTCCGCGCCGCTGCCCACGAGCGCGTAGTTGGAGCCGCGGAGCGTACCGCCCGTCATCACCACCTCCACGCGGTTGGCGTGGGCCAGCGCCTGGGCGACCAGGAGCGAGTTGGTGACCACGGTCAGGCCCGGGACTCTGGCGAGCCTGCGGGCGAGCTCCTGGGTGGTCGTGCCCGCGCCCACGACGATGGCGTCGCCCTCGGCGACCATGGTCGCGGCGAGGTCGGCGATGGCGCTCTTCTCGGCGGCGGCGAGATGAGTTTTCTGAGGGTATCCGGGCTCTCGGGTGAATCCGCCGGGGAGCACCGCGCCCCCGTGCCGGCGGTCGAGCAGGCCTTCGGCCTCCAGGGCGCGCACGTCCCTGCGGACGGTCACCTCAGAGGTCTGGACGACGCGGGCGAGCTCACGGAGCGAAACCGCTCCGTTCGCACGCACCATTTCGAGGATCAACTGGCGACGTTCTGCTGCGAACACGAAACAGACGGTAACGTGCACGACCGTTAGCTTTCAGGCGATTGCGCCTACTTGCCCAAAACGTCCACAGCAGACCGGCGCACACCTCTACACTGTGCGCCGCCCACTGCGACGAACGCGCTCCCTCGACGCGCCGTCAACTGCCTTCGGCGCGCTTGCGCACGTGCAGCTGCCTGGCGGCCTCGGCGATCGAGCCGGAGACGGAGGGGTAGACGGTGAAGGCGCTGGCGACCTGCTCCACCGTCAGGTTGTTGTCGACGGCCAGCGAGATCGGGTGGATCAGCTCGCTCGCGCGCGGGGCGACCACGATGCCGCCGACGATGATCCCGGTGCCAGGACGGCAGAAGAGCTTCACGAAGCCGTCGCGGATGCCCTGCATCTTCGCGCGCGGGTTGCTGCGCAGCGGCAGCTTCACGCAGACGGCGTCCATCTTCCCGCACTCCACGTCGGCGGCGCTGTAGCCGACCGTCGCGATCTCCGGGTCGGTGAAGACGTTCGAGGAGACCGTCTTCAGGTTCAGCGGCGCGACCGCGTCGCCCAGCGCGTGGTACATCGCGATGCGGCCCTGCATGGCGGCGACGGAGGCCAGCGGCAGCACGCCGGTGACGTCGCCCGCGGCGTACACGCCGGGCGCGCTGGTGCGGGAGACCCGGTCGACCTTGATGTGGCCGGACTCCGAGGTCTTCACCCCGGCGGCCTCCAGGCCCATGCCCTCGGAGTTGGGGATGGAGCCGACTGCCATCAGGCAGTGCGAACCGGTGATGACCCGGCCGTCGGAGAGGGTGACCTCGACCTTGTCGCCGATCCTGCGGGCCGACTCGGCGCGCGAGCGGCTCATCACGTTCATGCCGCGGCGGCGGAAGACGTCCTCCAGGACGGTCGCCGCGTCCGGGTCCTCGCCCGGCAGCACCCGGTCGCGGCTGGAGACGAGGGTGACCTTGGAACCCAGCGCCTGGTACGCGCCGGCGAACTCGGCTCCGGTGACGCCGGAGCCGACCACGATCAGCTCCTCGGGCAGCTCCTCCAGGTTGTAGACCTGGGTCCAGGTGAGGATCCGCTCGCCGTCGGGCTTCGCGTCGGGCAGCTCGCGCGGGTGGGTGCCGGTGGCCAGCAGCACCACGTCGGCGCGCAGCTCCTGCGTCTGGCCGTCGGCGAGCTCCACCACGACGCCGCGGGAGCCGTCGATGGCCTGCCCGTCGCCCTCGAGGCGGCCGTGGCCGCGCAGCAGGGTGACGCCGGCGCGGGTGACGGACTGGGTGATGTCGTGCGACTGGGCGACCGCGAGGCGCTTGACGCGTCGGTTGACCTTGCCGAGGTCGACGCCGACGACGCGGGCGCTCGACGTGGGACTGTCATCCTGGACGACGATGCCGAGCTCCTCGTAGGAGCTGTCGAAGGTGGTCATCACCTCGGCCGTCGCGATCAGGGTCTTGGAGGGGACGCAGTCGGTCAGCACCGCGGCGCCGCCGAGGCCGTCGCGGTCGACGATGGTCACCTCCGCGCCGAGTTGTGCGGCGACGAGCGCCGCCTCGTAGCCGCCGGGTCCGCCACCGATGATCACAATCCGAGTCACGTGCTCCATTCTCCCGCACTTTCGGCACCGCCGGACACCGGCCGCCGCCGGGCCGGGGCCGCCGGGCGGAAGGTCCCGGCCCGCACCCGGCCGGTCGCGCGGCTCCCGTAGGCTATGACGCATGACGCTCTACGCCGCGTATGCCAGCAACCTCGACGCGCGGCAGATGAGCCGCCGTGCCCCCCACTCGCCGCTGCGCGGCACCGGTTGGCTGGACGGCTGGAGGCTGACCTTCGGCGGCGAGCAGTTCGGCTGGGAGGGCTCGATCGCCACGGTCGTCGAGGACGAGAAGGACCAAGTCTTCGTCGCCCTTTACGACATCGCGCCGATGGACGAGCTGGGCCTGGACCGCTGGGAGGGCGTCCCGCTGGGCTTCTACCGCAAGCTCAAGGTCCGCGTGCACACCCTGGACGGCGATGTGACCGCCTGGACCTACGTGCTGAACGACTACGAGGGCGGCCTGCCCTCGGCCCGTTATCTGGGCATCATCGCCGACGCGGCGGAGTCGGCGGGAGCGCCGCACGACTACGTGATGGAGCTGCGCAAGCGCCCCTGCTGATCGTTCCGCGCGCCCGGGAACGACCTCGGCGAGCCGGAACCGTTAGCCAATCGTTACCGCCAGGTGCGAATGAACGCCGCGAGCACCGTCGCCAGGTGGTCGCGCGCGGCGGGATCGGTGCGCTCGTCCGGGGCCAGCTCCAGATGCACGAAGGGCAGCCCCTGCGCCGCCGCGAAGCGGCCCTCGACGTTCAGCGTGCCGCCGAGGTCCCCGCAGGCCCGCTCCCAGACCCGGCAGGCCGGGATGCCCGCAGCGTCCAGCGAGTCCGCCAGCGCCCGCACCTGTGGCGTCACCGGGCCGTAGCCCGGGGTCGGGATCGCCTCGTAGTCCGGCAGGGACTCGGCCGCGAAGCCGTGGACCTGCAGTCCCGGCAGGGCCAGCCGGTCGATGACCGCCGCGAAGACCGTGGTCAGGTCGTGCGCCGGGTCCGCCAGCGTGCGGTGCGCGCCGGCCACGACCATGATCGCGCCGGGTGCGTCGCGGAAGACCGCGGTCGCGACCTGCTCCGTCGCCATGTCGTAGACCGGATGCGGGACCTGGAGCGTCCAGTGCCGGACGGTGCCCGGCTTCCAGAAGCCCGCGCGCCGGTCCAGGTCGACGTAGACGCGGCCCCAGCCGCGGCGGGCCTCGCGGTCCGCGGAGAGGTCGGCGACCTCCAGCACCCCTCGGCCGGTGGCCTGGTCCCGCAGGGTGGTCACTCCGTAGCCGACGCGGGCCAGCTCCGCCCTGGCGGCCCCGGCGTTCCCTGCGGCCAGCAGCGCGACCCCGTCGGCCAGCGTGGCGCGCTCGGCCTCCGTGGGCTGCTGGTAGGTGCGGCGCACGCCGAACGGGGCGACGTAGTCGCCGATCCGCCGGGCCAGGTCGACCCGCGGCAGCGAGGGCAGGAACGCGGCCCGCGTGGTCGTCGGCTCCGCCGCGGCCCCCGCGATCAGCGGCGGCAGGGTGGGCGGCAGCGCGGCCAGGGTCGCAAGGAGGGCAGCGGTCGTCAGCCGCGTTGCGGCACGCACGTAGAGGACATTAAGGACATTGCGCACGATTACTTCGTAGGCGCGCAGTCGTAGATCGACGTCGCGGTCCCCGACACCTCCTGGTAGGCGCTGGGCGGGACGACCTTGCAGTGCGCCTCGACCCAGCGGCTGCCGGGCGTCTCGGGGCGGTTCGCGATCAGCAGGCCGTAGCGGAGCTGACCGGACGCCACCAGTGCGGCCACGGCGTCGGCGTCGGGGAACGGGGTGTTGCCGGTGAAGCCGCCCATCACCAGGACCGGCGCGTCGGTGCCGCGCAGCAGCGGCTCGGCGGGCTCGGCGCTCTGGGTGGCCACCAGGTAGTGGGCGGAGCCCTGGTGGGCCTCCAGGTAGCCGAGGATGTGCGCGTAGCGGCCCGCGGGCGGGGCGAAGGTGACCGGGGCGGCAGCCTTCTTGTGCGAGGCGGCGACATAGCCCACGCCCACCGGGCCGGCCAGCGGGGAGGTCGAGCTGCCCGCGTACAGCGGATTGAGCACCGACAGAGCCCACACCGCCGGGCTGAGCACCACCGCGACCACGGCGACCCAGCCGCCCCACTCCTTGCCCTTGGCCAGCGCACCGGCGGCCACCAGGCCGCAGGCGCCCACGAACGGCGCCAGCCACTGATGGAAGGTCGGATGCAGGCCGTCGAGCACCACGGCCCACAGCGCACCGGCCATGACCAGGCCGAGCAGCGGGTAGCGGGCGGCCTGCGCCTTGGCGTGCGGCAGGCCCTCGGCCTGCCGGAAGCCCTGCCAGGCGGCGGCCGCCGCCGCGCCGGAGAGGGCGGCGAAGGCGGGGGCGAGGATCACGGTGTAGTAGCCGTGGATGCCGGAGGAGGCGGCGAAGACGAGGTAGTTGACCAGGGACCAGCCGCCCCACAGGAGGTAGCCCGCGCGTAGCGGGTCGGTCCGTTCGCGGCCGCGGCAGGCGAGCAGGCCCAGGACCAGGCCCAGCACCGCGACCGGCAGGAACCAGCTGATCTGCGGCGCGGTGGCGTGGCTGGTGAGCACCCCGATGCCCGCGCCGCCGGTGGGACGTGAGGCGGCGGTGCCGGGCACCGAGCCGAACGCGGTGCCGTTGCCGCTGCCGAAGCGGCTGATGCCGTTGTAGCCGAAGACCAGTGCGAAGGGGCTGTTGCCGGTGGTCCCGTCCAGGTAGGGCCGCGACCCCGCCGGCGTCGCCCACACGATCAGCACCCAGCTGCAGGAGACCAGCAGCGCGGTCGTCCCGGCGATCAGCACGTTCCGCGCCCGGCGTGCCAGGCCGCCGGGCGCGGCGTAGAGGTAGACCGCGCCGAAGACCGGGATCAGCACCCACGCCTGCAGCATCTTGGCCTGGAAGGCGAGGCCGACCCAGACCGCGCAGGCCAGCAGCGGCCGCAGCTGACCGCTGCGGGAGGCCCGCAGGGCCGCGCCGCCGGCCAGCACCAGCAGCAGCGCCAGCAGCGTGTCGGAGATGTTGCGCCGGTCCAGCGCCGCGGCGATCGGTGTGACCAGCATCACCAGCGAGGCCAGCAGCCCGGCGACCGGCCCGGCCCAGGTGCGCACCGTGCGGTAGAGCACCCAGACGGTGGCCATGCCCTCCAGGGCCTGCGGCAGCGCCACCGCCCAGATGTGCAGCCCGAACACCCGCACCGACAGGGCCTGCAGCCACAACGCGCCCGGGAGCTTGTCGACCGTGATCGAGCTGCCCGAGTCCAGCGCACCGTAGAAGAACGCGTGCCAGTCCGCGGCCATGCTGCGCACCGCGGCGGTGTAGTACGGGTGCAGCGAGACGCTGTCCAGGCCCCAGCCGTACAGGTACGCGGCGGCCACGAGCACGGCCGCGAGGCCGACCCGCACGCCCACCGGGGTGCCCCCGGCGACCCGCCGTTCCCGACGGGTCGAGCCGCCGACGTCGTCGGACCCCAAGAGGGTGGGACTGGCCATCGTCGGTGTACCTCTCGAACGCGCATGGGAGGAAAGCAGACTAAGGCGTACGCAAGTGTCCGTTCGAATCGGGTGTGAAATATGTCCGGAACGTAATCGACGTGTGACCCGATGGTCCGTAATCTCTCGTGGGACCCCCCACGAGAGGACCTCTCCTGTCCAGCCACGCCCCGCGGCGCCATCGGACGCGGCTGCGCGCGGACATGCCACTGCTCGGCGGTGTCAGGCCGCCGGTCGCAGCGCTGCTCAGCCTGCTGCTCGCCGTCGCCGCCGTCACCGTGCTCGCGCTCGGCCGATCCGTCGCGCTCGACGTCTCGCCCGCCGTTCTCAGCTCGCAGCAGCACCTCGCCGAGGACGCCGCCAGCGAGGTCCGAGCCGTTCTCGACCAGGACGCCGCGACGCTGCGTCACCAGGCCGCTCAGCTCTCCGACCTGACCGGTGCCAACGGCGCGAACGCCGCGGTCGACACCACCGGACCGCTGACCGCCGACGGACTGCTCAGACGGCTCTCCACGCTCGGGCACACCTGGCTGGGCACGGCCGTCGCCGAGTCGGGCACTGGCAGGCTGCTCGCCGTCAGCGGCGAGCAGATCCCCGCGTCCGCCGTTCAGGCCGCCGCCACGGCGAGCACCAGCCGCAAGGGCAAGCCGGTCCTGATCACGCTGCCCGACCACGAGACCAGGCTGCTGGTCTCGGCGAACGTGGGCGGGCACGTCCTCGTCGCCACCGACACGATCGGCCTGACCGCGCCCGGCGGCGACCTCACCCGTGGGTTCCTGCTCGTGGACGGGCACGCCCGGACCGTCGCCTCGCTCGGGCCCGCCCTCGTGGGCGCCCAGGACCAGCGCATCCCGAGCTCCTCCGCGCACGCCTCGGCGCAGCGCGGAGGCAGCTCCGGCGTGGACCGCAACTCCGGCTACCTGGTCGGCGACCTGCACACCGGCAAGCGCACCGTCGCCGGCTGGGCCGACGTCGCACCGGCGAACGACCCGCTCGTGCACCCGCTGGGGCTGACCGCGGTCGTCGTCATGGCGACGCCGCAGACCTCCAACGTCACCGGCGACTCGCTGCTGGCGCTGACCGCCGCCGGTGCGCTGCTGCTCGCGGCGCTGCTGGTGACGCTGCTGCTGGTGCTGCGACTCCAGCGCCCGCTGCTCAGGCTCCACCTGGGCGCGGCCAGGATCGCCCGCGGCGACCTCTCCCGTCCGGTGGCGCTGGCCCGCGGCGGCGAGGCCGCACGGGTCGGGCACGCGCTGGACGCGCTGCGCCGGCAGCTGCACGGCGAGTCCCCCGAGGTGTTCCGGCCGCTGCGGCGGGTCTTCGGCGCGCGCGCCGTGGTCGTCGTCTGCGCGCTGCTGCTGGCCGCCTGGGGTGTCCCGCTGCTGCTGATGTTCACCCGGCCGGTCAGCGCGACCGCGGTGCCGCAGCAGCTGGTCGCCGACCAGCAGACGCGGACCGTGGCCGCCGCCGAGCGGATGCGGCAGAGCCTCGCCGCCGGCTACCAGGACGTGGCCGGAGTCGCGGCCGTGCTCGACAGCACCGCCACCCCGGACCGCGCGCAGCGGCTGCTCTCCACCGCGCTGGAACAGCACAGCCGCTACCGCACCCTCTACCTGCTGGCCCGCAACGGCAGCGTGCTGACCAGTGTCGGCAAGCAGCCGCGCCAGACCCCTGGCGAGCTCAGCGGCCGGGGCGGACTGGTGCAGGTCAACACGGACGGCAAGATCCCGGTGCTGGACGTCTGGGCGCCGGTGCCCAAGGCCCGGCCGACCATCCCCGGTCAGCAGCCGGTCGACCTCGGCCCGTTCACCCCGGTCGCCGTGGTCGGCGAGTTCGACATCTCGGTGCTGGACACCACCCTGGACCACCCCGGCATGGGCAACGTCTGGCTGGTCGACGACCGGCAGAAGGTCGTCGCCTCCCGCAGCGGCTACCTGGCGTACCAGAACCTGCCGACCGACCGACTGGCCCAGCTCGCCCAGAGCGCCTCGTCGGCCCCGCAGTCGAAGCTCGTCCCCGACGGCGCGGACCAGGACCTGATCGCGGCCGCCCCGCTCGGGGTGCTCGCGGGGGTGTCCACGCAGTTCAACTGGCAGGTGGTCAGCTCTCAGCCGAGCTCCTGGCTGGACCTCGGCGCCTACCGCACCCAGCGGCTGACCATGCTGGCGGGCCTGCTGGGCCTGACGGCCGGCCTGGGCTGCCTCGGCTGGCTGCACGTGATCGTGGTCCGTCCGCTGCGCTCGCTGGCCGTCTCGGCCGAGGCGCTCGCCGGCGGTGACCGCCGTACCGTGCTCTACCCCGTCCACCACGACGAGGTCGGCTCGGTGCTGCGCAGCCTGGAACTGCTGCGTCAGCAGCTCGCGGCCTCGTCCACGCACCGGCGCACGCCCCCGTCGGCCCGGATCTGACGCAACGGAAGGAAGAACCCGCTGTGCTGTTCCTCTACTGCGTCCTGGTGCTGTGCTGCCTCGGGCTGTTGATCGCCGGCATGGTCGAGCAACGACGCCATGACACCTCGCTGGACCAGATACCCGTGCGGGTGCTGGTCAACGGCATCCGGGGCAAGAGCTCCATCACCCGGCTGTGCGCGGGCGCGCTGCGCGGCGGCGGCCTGACCACGGTCGCCAAGACCACCGGCACCGCCGCCCGCTTCATCCACCCGGACGCCACCGAGGAGCCGGTCTACCGCAAGTTCGGCATCGCCAACGTCGTCGAACAGATCGGCATCGTCCGGCGCGCCGCGGCGTACCGGCCCGATGCCCTGGTCATCGAGTGCATGGCGGTCATGCCCGCGCTGCAGGAGATCAACCAGGAGAAGCTGATCCGCTCCACCATCGGCGTGCTGTGCAACGTCCGTGAGGACCACCTCGCCGAGATGGGCCCGACCCTGGACGACGTGGCCCGCTCCCTCTCGCGCTCGATGCCGGTCGGCGGCGTCTGCGTCACGGCCGAGCAGGAGCGGCTGCACATCCTCCAGGAGGAGGCCGACAAGCGGAACTGCCGCCTGATCGCGGTCGACCCGGAGACGGTGAGCGACGCCGAGCTGCGCGGCTTCTCCTGGTTCACCTTCAAGGAGAACGTCGCCATCGCCCTCGCGGTGGCCGAACTCCTGGGCGTGGAGCGGGAGACGGCGCTGCAGGGCATGTGGGAGGCGCCGCCGGACCCGGGCGTGCTCTCGGTCGAGCGCTACCTGACCCCGGGTGGCGGACGGCTGCGCTTCGCCAACGTCTTCGCCGCCAACGACCCCGCCTCGACGCTGATGAACGTGCAGCAGCTGCTGGACCTCGGCGCGATCGCGCAGCCGCTGAGCGTCGTGATCAACTGCCGCCCCGACCGCGTCGAGCGCAACGGCCAGATGGGCGCGATCATCCCGGAGCTGAACCCGGAGACGGTCTTCCTGATCGGCCACCCGACCAAGAGCGCCGCCGACGCGATCCCGGACAGCTGGCGCGGCCGCGTCGTCGACCTCGGCGGCGACCGGCGCGACCCGCAGCAGCTCACCGACGCCCTGCTGGCCGAACTCGGGCCGGACGCCTCGCTGGTGGCGGTCGGCAACATCCACGGCCAGGGCGAGCTGTTCCTGGACTGCCTGGCCGAGCTGGCCCCCGACGAGGAGGCCGAGCGGGACCGCCCGTCCGCGCAGGCCGCGCAGACCGCGGCCGTGGCCCAGACCGCGCAGATCACGCAGGTCACGCTGGCGTCGGAGACGGCGGTGCTGCCGCCGGTGCCCTTCGACCCCTACGCGCCCTACGAGCACGCGGAACCGCAGCAGTCGTACGACCCGCACGCCGCCCAGGCCGCGCAGGCCGCGCAGGCCGCGCAGGCCGCGCCAGGGACGGACCGGCTCGACGCCCCCGATCGCTTCGACGACTTCGAGGACCCCGAGGCCTTCGACGGCTCGCGCACGATCGCCCTGCGGATCCCGCGCCCGGCCCCGCCCGCGCGGCCCGCCGAACCGACCGACCCGCCCAGCCCGTACGACGACCAGACGAGGTACCCGCTGTGATCCCCGCCGCCCTCACCCCGCAGATCGCCGCTCTCGGCATCGCACTGGGCCTGGTCTTCTCGCTGATCTGCTACCTGACCACCAACCTCTCCCCCGGCGGCATGATCACGCCGGGCTGGCTGGCGCTGACCCTGGTCACCGACATCCAGCGGGCGGGGCTTGTCGTGGGCGTCACGCTGCTGACCTACCTCGGCACGATCGGCCTGCAGCGGGCCGTGATCCTCTACGGCAAGCGGCTCTTCGCAGCGGTCGTGCTGATCGCGGTGGTGCTGCAGATGACCGTGATGTTCGCGCTGCAGGCGCAGTTCCCGCTGCTCTACACCAGTCAGACGCTCGGCTTCATCGTGCCCGGCCTGATCGCCTACCAGCTGGTCCGCCAGCCCAAGGCGGCCACCGCCATAGCGACCGGAGCGGTCACGCTGGCCACCTACGTCGTGCTGGCGGCAGGCCTGCTGCTGGGCGCGCTGCCCACCGCCTGACATCCTGTCCCCGCGCACCCGCGCGACCCATCGACCGCCGCACACCCCGACGGTCCGCACACCGACCGGCCCCGCACGAAGGAGCGACCATGGCCCCCCAGCTCTCACGACGGCAGCTGCTCGGCGGAGGTGCGGGCGTGGGCCTCGTCGCGGTCGCCGGCGCTCTGGGCGTCAAGCTCAACAGCCACTCCAACGCCCCGGCCGCCACCGCCACGCAGGCGCCCGGCGACACGGCCGCGCCGCTGCCGACCGCCAGCGCGGACTGGACCTTCCAGCGGCAGACGGGGCCGGACCGCACCATCGTCCGCGACACCTCGGGCAACCAGCTCGCGGTGCTCACCGACGGCGCCCGCACCGTGATGCTCACCGGGCCCAGCCGCACCTTCACCGAGCCGCGCACCACCACCGCCGTGGTCCAGAGCGACGCCTGGGTCCGGCTGATGCCGGACGAGTGGAAGGCGGGACGCGAGCAGACGCCCTGGTTCCACAACTGGTTCCCCAAGGCGCTGGCCGACACCAGCCCCGACCTCATCGGCATCGCGATGCAGTACGAGGACGGCGCCCCGACCATCCACAACGCCAAGGGGCTGCGCATCGCCGGGGACGCGGCCTTCGGGCCGGTCGTACCGGGCGAGTCGCAGACCTCGTTCCATTACCGCGACGAGAAGTCGGACTTCTACGACTACCTCGGCATCCCGTGGGACTTCCCGGACGGCTCGGTGCAGCCGGAGAAGGCCCGTCTCGGGATGCTGGACTGCTCGGGCTACATGCGGATGGTCTACGGCTACCGCGGCGGCTACCCGCTGCACCTGCACAACAACAAGGGCGTCGGCCTGCCGCGCCGCGCGTACGCGATCGCCGCCTACGCCCCCGGCGTGCTGCTGATCCCGGACACCAAGAGCCGGCCGAGCGACATCGGCATGCTGCAGCCCGGTGACCTGGTCTTCTTCGCCATCAACATCGGCAAGCCGCTCGCCATCGACCACTGCGGGATGTACCTGGGCCAGGACACCGAGGGTCACCCGCGCTTCCTCTCCAGCCGCTCGCAGGCCAACGGCCCCACCTTCGGCGACATCGCGGGCGTCGCCCGGCTCGACGGCAACGGCTTCTACGCCGCGGGCCTGCGGGTCGCCCGCCGGCTCTGACGGGTCTCGCACTCGGCGTACCACGAGCCTTTTCGTCCGTTCGCACGAAGATCAGGACCGGAAGGCCGGAAATGTCATCCCTTTGTGCTCTACGCGCGTAGGAGATTGCCGTTATCCTCGACTTGTGAACGCTTTCCCGCAGCCGGACGCCGGCACGAACCCCGTCAGCCCCTACGACGCCGCGCAGGCCGCCGCCGCGCGCCTTCGGGAGCTCACCGACGGGCAGCCGCACGACGTCGCCCTCGTGATGGGCTCCGGCTGGGTGCCCGCCGCCGACGAACTGGGCACGCCCGACTACGAGTTCGCCATCACCGAGCTCCCCGGCTTCCCGCCCCCCGCGGTCGCCGGACACGCCGGCAAGGTGCGCTCGATCCGCATCGGCGACAAGCGCGCCCTGATCTTCCTCGGGCGCACCCACTACTACGAGGGCCACGGCGTCGCCGCCGTCGCCCACGGCGTGCGCACCGCCGTCGCGGCCGGCTGCCGCACGGTCGTGCTGACCAACGGCTGCGGCGGCCTGCGTCAGGGCATGGCCCCCGGCCAGCCGGTCCTGATCAGCGACCACATCAACCTCACCGGCGCCTCCCCGATCGTCGGCGCCAACTTCGTGGACCTGACCGACCTCTACTCCTCGCGCCTGCGCACGCTGTGCCAGGAGGTCGACCCCTCCCTGGAGGAGGGCGTCTACGTCCAGTTCCCCGGCCCGCACTACGAGACCCCGGCGGAGATCGCCATGGTCCGGGCGATCGGCGGCGACCTGGTCGGCATGTCCACCACGCTGGAGGCCATCGCCGCCCGCGAGGCGGGCGCCGAGGTGCTCGGCCTCTCCCTCGTGACGAACCTGGCCGCGGGCATCACCGGCGAGCCGCTCAACCACGAGGAGGTCCTGGAGGCCGGTCGCAGCTCCGCCACCCGAATGGGCGCACTGCTGGCCAAGGTCCTCGAACGGATCTGATCCTTCCTGCTTCTCCCCCGCATGGCATCCGACGGTTTCCGCGCCGGGTGCCATGCTTTTTGAGGTGAGCCGGACCGGGGGAACGGACGAAGGAGCGGGGTAGGCGCCGTTCGGGGCGCGAGCCGCCCCACCCTTCGGGCGGGCGGCGCCGGCCGCACGACGCCGTTCCCGCGCGTCGGCTCACCCCGACCGCGCAATTGCTGTTCTGTTCTGCACTCACCAGGCATCAAGGACGTGACGCGATGACTGCCCATCAGGCGAAGGCCGACGGCGACCTCCTCACCCGGGCCCGCACCTGGCTGGCCGAGGACCCCGACCCGGAGACCCGCGAGGAGCTCTCCAACCTGCTCGCCGCCGCGGAGCGGGGACCGGGCGAGTCGAGCGCGGCGGCCTGGTCGGAGCTGGCCGAACGCTTCAGCGGCACCCTCCAGTTCGGCACCGCCGGTCTGCGCGGCGAGATGGGCGCCGGACCGATGCGGATGAACCGCGCGGTGGTCATCCGCGCCGCGATGGGCCTGGCCTCCTACCTCAAGCGCGAGTCCGGCAACGGCCTGGTCGTGATCGGCTACGACGCCCGGCACAACTCCGAGGCCTTCGCCAGGGACACCGCGGCCGTGATGATCGGCCAGGGTCTCAAGGCCGCGCTGCTGCCCGGGCCGCTGCCCACCCCGGTCCTCGCCTACGCCGTCCGCCACTTCGGCGCGGCGGCCGGTGTGGCCGTCACCGCCAGCCACAACCCGCCCCGCGACAACGGCTACAAGGTCTACCTGGGCGGCTCCTTCGGCGGCTCGCAGATCGTCCCGCCGCACGACGCGGGCATCGCCGCGGAGATCGAGGCCGTCGGCACCCTGGACGAGATCCCGCTGGCGGTCGAGGGCTGGGACGTGCTCTCCGAGGCCGAGGCGCTGGAGCCGTACCTCGCCCGCGCCGCCACCGTCGTCGACGAGCACGCCCCGCGCGACCTCGCCGTCGTCTACACCCCGATGCACGGCGTCGGCCGCGGCACCTTCCTCGCCGCGTTCGAGCGCGCCGGCTTCCCCGCCCCCGTCGTGGTCGCCGCCCAGGGCGATCCCGACCCGGCCTTCCCGACCGTCTCCTTCCCCAACCCGGAGGAGCCCGGCGCGATGGACCTGGCGTTCGCGGCCGCCGCCGAGCACCAGCCGGACCTCGTCATCGCCAACGACCCCGACGCCGACCGGCTCGCCGTCGCCGTGCACGACCCTTCGGCGGCGGGCGGCGCCGACAGCGGCTGGCGGATGCTGCGCGGCGACGAGGTCGGCGCGCTGCTGGCCGCGCACCTGGTCGCCAAGGGCGCCAAGGGGACGTTCGCGACGACGATCGTCTCCTCCTCGCTGCTCGGCCGCATCGCCGCGGCGGCGGGCCTCGGCTACGAGGAGACGCTGACCGGCTTCAAGTGGCTCTCGCGGGTGGACGACCTGCGTTACGGCTTCGAGGAGGCGCTCGGCTACTGCGTCGACCCCGACGCCGTCCGCGACAAGGACGGGGTCACCGCCGCGCTGCTGATGGCCGAGCTGGCGGCGACCCTGAAGTCCCAGGGCCGCACGCTGCAGGACCTGCTCGACGACCTCGCCGCGACCCACGGCCTGCACGCCACCGACCAGCTCTCGGTCCGCGTCGCCGACCTGCGCGTCATCTCCGACGCGATGGCCAGGCTGCGCGAGCACCCGCCGACCCGGCTGGCGGGCCTGCACGTCGACTCGGCGGAGGACCTGGAGGCGGGCTCCGAGGCGCTGCCCCCCACGGACGGACTCCGCTACCACCTCAGCGGCGAGGGCGTGACCGGCGCGCGCGTCGTGGTGCGGCCCTCGGGGACCGAGCCGAAGCTGAAGTGCTACCTGGAGGTCGTCGTCCCGGTCGACAGCCGGGCCGAGCTGGGCGCGGCCCGCGAGCGGGCCGCCTCGCTGCTGGCCGCGCTGAAGACGGACCTGGGGACCGCGGCCGGACTCTGAACCGGACTCCGAGCCCCTGGGCGTTTCGGCCGGACGGCTCTGACATGCTGTCGGAGTGTCGATATCTGGAGCCGAACGGCTGATCCCTGTCCCCGGCGTGCCCAACTTCCGCGACGCCGGGGGCCTGCCGACCGCGTCGGGCGGCCGGATGGCGCAGGCGCTGTTCTACCGTTCGGCCTCGCTGCACCTGCTCACCGAGGAGGGCGCCCGCCACCTCGCCGAGGAGCTCGGCCTGCGCACCGTGATCGACCTGCGCTCGCAGATCGAGCGAGACGTCTGGCCGGACCGCGTGCTCGCCGACGGCATCGAGGTGCTCCACCTGCCGACCTTCCCGCCCCGCGTCCCCACCCAGGAACCGGCGGCGCCCGAGGAGCGCGAGGAGCCCGAGGTACGCGAGGATCGGGACGAGCAGCGCGAGGATCGGGACGAGCGCGACGCGGAGGCGGGCGCGGACAGCCTCGACGGCCTCTACGCCTTCATGGCCGCGACGGCCGGCCCGGCGATCGCCGCGTCGGCCCGCGCGCTGGCCCGTCCGGGCGCCCTCCCGGCCCTGGTCCACTGCGCCGTGGGCAAGGACCGCACCGGCGTGACGGTGGCGACCATCCAGTCCGCGCTGGGCGTCTCCGACGAGGACATCGTGGCGGACTACCACTTCTCCAACTCCGCCCTCGGCCTGGACAAGGGCCCGGTCTACTACATCGACGAACACGGCGAGGAACGCCGCTCCTCCCCGATCCACCCGGCCCTGATGACGGCCTTCCTCACCACCATCCGCGCCACCCACGGCGACGCCGCCGCCTACCTCCTCGCCCACGGCGTCACCGAATCCGACCTCGCCACCCTGCGCGCGGCCCTGCTCTGACCCCGCGCACGGCCGTCGCCTTCGGCGCCGATCGCGAGCCCGCCTACCGCACGAAGTCGGGCCAGAAGGGAACGGTGCCGCGAGGGTTCCAGCAGTCGAGGTGCTCGTGCTCGTCCCCGAACTCGTGGCTGACGTAATCGGCGAGGTCTTCGCCGTAGTAGATGATGTCCGTGCCCCAGACGGAAAAGACCGGGTGCCCGTGGGTTCCGCGGCCTGCGGGCAGGAACCGGTGTCCGTAGAGGGGCACCAGCTGGGGCACGGTCGCAAGGTGCTGCTCGGCGAGAGATCGCGCCGCCTCGCCGTCGACGGGGCGGACGCCCCACGAGGGGTGCCAGTAGCCGTGTTGGACCGACCTGAGCACGCCGTCCACCGGCCACCCGAGGCGGTGGCGGAGGTCGTCGGGGTCGGCGCCGCGCCAGTCGGGCCACGGCTGGTCCCAGGTGGCTCCTTCCTGCGGCGGCGAGCTGACCGGCAGTCCGGCCGCGAGGAAGGCACGGTGATCGTCCGAGAACCGGAAACCGTAGGTCTCCTCGATCCGCTCGAACTCCTCGTCGCCGAGCCCCCGCTCGAAGGTGCAGCAGTCGGCCTCCCGCAGGCGGCGGGCCGCTTCGGCCCCGAGCCGGGCCGCGTCAGTGTCGATCACGGCCTGACAGTAGCGTCCCGTCCGGCCGGGATCAGCTGAGTTTCCCCGCGCACGCCCCACGCCACCGGCGTGCGGACGGTCCTCGACGAACGGGACCCTCCGCAGCGGGTGGGCGGGCTGTGCGCGCAGCCGGGGCACTGCGGGGCTCGTCAGCCGACGGCGAGAATGATGATCAGGGCCAGCACGCCGGCGACGATCGGGGCGATGAAAGCCCAGTTCCAGGCGACCTTGACGTCAGGGGTCGGCGTGTCAGGGTGCCGCTTGTGGTAGGCCTCGGCGACGCCGTTCAGTTCCACGGCAGCCTTGTCGGCCACCGCCTGGGTCGGTGCGGCGGGAGCGGACGGCGCGCCGTACGCGGACGTGCCCTTGCCGCCGCGGGAGGAGAGCTGGCCGCGGTCGCCCGCGGCGATCATGGAGCGGCGGCCGGCACGCTTGCGCTGGCGCAGGGAGACGGGAATCGCCCAGATCACGAACTTGCGGCCGCCCGCACGCAGCTCCACCGAGAGCTGCGCGGTCACGGACTCGACCGCGCCCCAGGGGGCGTCGATCGTGCGGAACGGGTTGCGGACCAGCAGCCGCTCGGCGCCCGAGCGGACGACCGGCCAGATCGTGAAGGCCACGACCAGCGGGATGCCGCCCACCAGCACCGCCGCGGACAGCGCGGGGGCCGTGCCGCCGCCCTTGAACATCGCGTCGATGCAGAGCCAGAGCATGAGCACCAGAATCAGGCCGCCGCCGGCCACCCCGCCGCCGGAGCGGTAGGTCTTGTCGGCGTAGACGGGCTCCTCCTGCGCCGCAGGCGCGGACGCGGCCGCGGGAGCAGGCGCCGGCTCGGCCGCAGGCGTCGGCTCCGGCGCGGGCGTCGGCTCCGCCGCGGGCTGGGGCGCGGCTTCCGCCGCGGCCTCGGGCGTCGCAGCCGGAACGCCGTTGTCCTCGCTGCTGGGGTCCGTGTTCGCACGGTCCGGGGTGTCGCTCATGGTCACCGATTCTGCCCCAGGTTGGGGCGTTCCCCGCGACCGCGCGGGTCTCGGAATGGCATCGGGCCCGGAGGCCCGCCGTGCGCCCCGGCGATCGTCTCGGTCCGGCAACGTCACACGGACGCCCCCCTGACGAAACGCTACGCGTGTAGATATGCTGGATTGGTGAGCATGTCGTCCTCCCCCCTCTCCGCCAGCGGGCTCGCCGAGATCGCCTCCTCCGAGGCGTCCCTGCGTCGCTTCCTGCACGGCCTCCCCGGCATCGACGCCGTGGGCCTGCAGGCGCGCGCCGCCGGACTCGGCACCCGGTCGATCAAGACCACTGCCAAGGCCTACGCCATCGATCTGGCCATCTCCATGATCGACCTGACCACGCTGGAGGGTGCGGACACCCCCGGCAAGGTCCGGTCGCTCTGTCAAAAGGCCAGGAACCCCGATCCGGGCGACCCGTCCGTGCCGCACACCGCGGCCGTCTGCGTCTACCCGGACATGGTCCCCATCGCCAAGGAGGCCCTCGGCGGCGCGCCGATCAACGTCGCCGCCGTCGCCACCGCCTTCCCCTCCGGCCGGGCCGGGCTGCCGGTCAAGCTGGCCGACACCGCCGAGGCCGTCGCCGCAGGCGCCGACGAGGTCGACATGGTCATCGACCGGGGAGCCTTCCTCTCCGGCCGGTACCTGGAGATCTACGAGCTGATCGCCGAGATCAAGAAGGCCTGCGTCCGCCCGGACGGTACCGCCGCCCATCTCAAGGTGATCTTCGAGACCGGCGAGCTCGTCACCTACGACAACATCCGCCGCGCCTCCTGGCTCGCGATGCTCGCCGGGGCCGACTTCATCAAGACCTCCACCGGCAAGGTCGCCGTCAACGCGACCCCCGCCAACACCCTGGTGCTGCTGGAAGCCGTCCGCGACTTCCGCGCCGCCACCGGTGTACAGGTGGGAGTGAAGCCCGCCGGGGGTATCCGTACCACCAAGGACGCCATGAAGTACCTGGTCATGGTGAACGAGATCCTCGGTGACGACTGGCTGAGCCCGGACTGGTTCCGATTCGGCGCGTCCAGCCTGCTCAACGATCTGCTCATGCAGCGGCAGAAGCTGGCCTCGGGCCGCTACTCCGGTCCCGACTACGTGACGGTGGACTGATCACCATGGCTCAACTCTTCGAGTACGCCCCCGCGCCCGAGTCGCGCGCCGCCGCAGGCGACATCGCCTCGACGTACGGGCACTACATCGACGGCGAGTTCGTCGAATCCACCGGATCCGAGGCGCTGAAGACCGTCGACCCCTCCACCGAGGAGGTGCTGGCCGAGTTCGCCCAGGGCACCGAGGGCGACGTCGACCGCGCCGTCGCGGCCGCCCGCAAGGCGTTCACCTCCTGGTCGGCGCTGCCGGGCGTGGAGCGCGGCAAGTACCTGTTCCGGATCGCCAGGATCATCCAGGAGCGCTCGCGCGAGCTGGCCGTCCTGGAGTCGATCGACAACGGCAAGCCGATCAAGGAGACCCGCGACGTCGACCTGCCGCTGGTCGCCGCGCACTTCTTCTACTACGCGGGCTGGGCCGACAAGCTGGAGTTCGCCGGCTACGGCCCGAACCCGCGCCCGGTGGGCGTCGCGGCGCAGGTCATCCCGTGGAACTTCCCGCTGCTGATGCTGGCCTGGAAGATCGCACCGGCGCTCGCCACCGGCAACACCGTCGTCCTCAAGCCCGCCGAGACGACTCCCCTCACCGCCCTGCGCTTCGCGGAGATCTGCCGCCAGGCCGGGCTCCCCAAGGGCGTCGTCAACATCGTCACCGGCGACGGCCGCACCGGCGCCGCGCTGACCGGGCACCCGGGCGTCGACAAGGTCGCCTTCACCGGTTCGACCGAGGTCGGCCGTGCCATCGCCCGCACCCTCGCCGGCACCCGGACCCGGCTCAGCCTGGAGCTGGGCGGCAAGGCTGCGAACATCGTCTTCGACGACGCGCCGGTCGACCAGGCGGTCGAGGGCATCGTCGACGGCATCTTCTTCAACCAGGGCCACGTCTGCTGCGCGGGCTCCCGGCTGCTGGTGCAGGAGTCCGTCCACGACGAGGTGCTGGAGGCGCTCAAGCGCCGGATGTCCACGCTCCGGGTGGGCGACCCGCTGGACAAGAACACCGACATCGGCGCCATCAACTCGGCCGCGCAGCTCGCCCGGATCCAGGAGCTGACGACGGCCGGAGAGGCCGAGGGCGCCGAGCGCTGGTCGCCGTCCTGCGAACTGCCCGCCGCGGGCTACTGGTTCGCGCCGACGGTGTTCAGCAACGTCAGCGCCACCCACCGGATCGCGCGCGAGGAGATCTTCGGCCCGGTGCTGTCCGTGCTGACCTTCCGCACGCCGGAGGAGGCCGTCGCCAAGGCCAACAACACCCCGTACGGGCTCTCGGCCGGCATCTGGACCGAGAAGGGCTCGCGGATCCTGTGGACGGCGAGCAGGCTGCGCGCCGGCGTGGTGTGGTCCAACACGTTCAACAAGTTCGACCCGACCTCGCCCTTCGGCGGCTACAAGGAGTCGGGCTACGGCCGCGAGGGCGGTCGCCACGGTCTGGAGGCCTACCTCGATGTCTGAGCCCACGACTGCGCTCCGCCTGGACGTCTACAAGACCTACAAGCTCTACGTGGGCGGCAAGTTCCCGCGCTCCGAGAGCGGACGGGTGTACGAGGTGACCGACCGCAAGACCGGCGAGTGGCTGGCCAACGCCCCGCAGGGCACCCGTAAGGACACCCGCGACGCGGTCGCCGCCGCGCGCAAGGCCTTCGGCGGCTGGTCGGGCGCGACGGCGTACAACCGCGGGCAGATCCTCTACCGCGCGGCCGAGATGCTGCAGGGTCGCCGCGACCAGTACGTCGCCGAGGTCGCGGTGTCGGAGGGGCTGACCGCGAAGAAGGCCGCGCCGCTGGTCGACGCGGCGATCGACCGCCTGGTCTGGTACGCGGGCTGGACGGACAAGGTCGCCCAGATCGCGGGCGGCGCCAACCCGGTCGCCGGTCCGTACTTCAACCTGTCCACGCCCGAGGCGACGGGCGTCGTCGGGGTGATCGCGCCGCAGTCCGGCACCGGCCACTCGCTGCTCGGCCTGGTCTCCGTGCTCGCGCCGGTCATCGCGACGGGCAACACGGCGGTCGTGGCGCTCGCCCCGAACGCCCCGCTCCCCGGCCTCTCGCTGGGCGAGGTGCTGGCCACCTCCGACCTGCCCGGCGGCGTGGTCAACCTGCTCTCCGGCCGCACCGAGGACATCGCCCCGACCCTGGCCTCGCACGCCGACGTCAACGCCCTGGACCTCGCGGGCGTCGTCGCCGAGGACGGCCCGGCCTCGGCCAAGGCGCTGGAGACCCTGGCCGCGGACACACTCAAGCGCGTCCGGCGTCCCGACTCCGCCACGTCCGACTGGACGGCCGCACCGGGCACCGACCGGTTGCTCGCCTTCCTGGAGACCAAGACGGTCTGGCACCCGATGGGCATGTGACCACCGGGCTCCGCCCCGCCCGCCGCCCTCCGGTCAGCTCACCGCCGACCAGAAGGCGGCGGGCGGCGTCGCGTTCGAGGCCAGCGTGATCGAGGACGGCAGCGCCGTGGAGTTCCCGGTGGTGTTCTGGAAGAACCGGAACGCGGACGCGGCCAGGTTGAGATTGCCCACCGCCCCGCCGGCGTTGCGGCCGAGCGCGGGCGCCCCGGTGAAGCCGGACGCCATCACGCACGCGTAGACGTAGCCGGGGGTCACCACCGTCGGGGTGATCGCCACCGACTGCAGCCCGGCTGTCGCCAGGGCCGCGTCGGCGCTGCCCGAGGCCACCAGTGAGGCGGTGGCGCCGCCCGGCTGCGCCACGTACAGGCCGAAGAAGTTCCGCCCGGCGGTGACCGTGGTCGCCGCCGTGGCCACGTCGAACCAGACCTTGGAAAGGGTGGTGACGTAGCGCACCGGCAGCTTCACGAAGTAGGCCGTGCCGGAGACCAGGGCGGACCCTGCGGAGATCGCCGCCGGGTCGTAGGCCCAGGCGGTCAGCCCGTGGTCCTCGGCCTGCCAGGTGTTGCCGACCACGGCCTTGGTGTGGGCGTAGACGTCCCCGCCGTGGGAGGTCCTGGCGTTCAGCACCAGCGGGGTGATCGCGCCGTTGTCCACGATGTTGGGCGTGAACGCCGTGTCGTTCTCGATGGTCCCGCCGATCACCGTCGGCGACAGCACGCCGCTCGCGAAGCGCATGTTGGCGACGGCGTTGTTCTCCAGGTAGGGGTCGTTCACGGTGGTGGCCACACCGGTGGGCCCGATGTCGATGCCCACCCCCGCCCCGTCCTGCACGTTCGGGGACTGCAGCGAGCAGGACTTCGCGTTGACGTAGATCCCGGTGCTGGTCGCGTCGGACGTGGAGAGCGAGACCCGGCCGCCGAGCACGTGGTTGTTGTTCGAGCCGTTCGCGAAACGGACCCCGACCGCGTTGGCCCCGCCCACGGTGATCTGGCACCAGTTGACCCAGTTGTAGTAGGCGCTGCCGCCGTTGACGTCGATGCCGACGTTCGGGGCGCCGGTCGAGCTGCCGATCACCAGCCGGGTGAAGTCGGAGTAGACGAAGCTGGTCGCGTCGACGGCGGTGCCGACGGGCGTGCCACTGGTCTGCAGGATGGTGAGGTCGCGGAGGTTGAAGTGGCGCCGGGTCGTGTCCGCCATCCCGAACAGGGTCGGGTTGACCGTCCCGTCGAAGCGGAGCACGGTGCCCGGGCCCGCGCCCTGCAGGGTGACCTTGTCGACGGCCGTGATCCTGGCCTGGTTGCACAGGTAGCTGCCGTTCGGCAGGTAGACCACACCGCCGGGGCCCGCCAGCGAGTTCAGCGCCTGCTGGATCGCAGCGGTGCTGTCGGTGGCCCCGGTCGGGTCCGCCCCGAAGCCGGTGACCGCGTTGACCCAGTCCGTCACGCCCTGCCCGGTGCTCGCCGCCTCGGCGGCAGTCGACGGCAGCGCGACACTCAGCGCGGAGAGCCCGGCCGCACCGGCGACCGTACGGGCGAGAAGGCTGCGTCGGCTCGTCACTGAAGGCTCCACCCCGGCGGCGCGGGGCCGCCCTCTGGCGTACTCGATTTCGTTCGATCCCGTGCGATCGGACCGGGGGACGCTACCAGGAGCCTTCCTGGGGATGTCACACTGGTGCTCCGTGAGTACTTCTTCCGTGAACACCGCCCACGTCGTGCTGCTCTGCGGCCCCTCCGGTTCCGGAAAGTCCACCCTCGCCGAGCGCGCCGGCCTCCCGGTGCTCCAGCTCGACGACTTCTACAAGAACGGCGACGACCCCACCCTCCCCCGTCTCCCCGACGGCAGCGTGGACTGGGACGACCCGCTCTCCTGGCACTTCGACCGAGCGGTCGACGCGATCCGCGCGCTCTGCGAGGAAGGCTCGACGGACGTCCCGGTCTACTCCATCCCCGCGAACGGCGCCGTAGGCAGCCGTCGCCTGGAGATCTCCGGCCCGGTCTTCGTCGCCGAGGGCATCTTCGCCGCCGAGATCGTCCGCGCCTGCGAGGCCGAAGGCCTCCTCGCCGACGCGATCTGCCTGCGCAACCGTCCGATGACGACGGCCTACCGCCGCTTCCTCCGCGACGTGCGCGAGGCCCGCAAGTCGGTCCCCTACCTCCTGCGCCGCGGCTACCGCCTGATGCGCGCCGAGCGCGCCCTGGTCACCCACCAGCAGTCGCTGGGCGCGTACGCCTGCGACGGCCACGAAGCACTCGACAGGCTTCGGTCCGTCGCAGCACCCCAGGGGCGCGCGGCTGTGCTCGCCGGCGGCTCCGCCGCGTAGACCCGAGCCCGCCAGGGGCGCGAGGAACGGCGCGACAAGCCACCGACATGCGGATGGTCCTCGACGCGCAGGGCCATCCGCACAGGGGGGTTACTCGCGCGGTTCCTCGCGCCCCTGGCGGGTTGCACCTGGCCGAAGGCGAAAAGGCCTGGGCGGCGACGTCCCCCGACGTCGGCGCCCAGGCCTCGTGCTGCTGCGGACCACCCCCGTGCCCGCAGCATCCCCCCTCGATAAAGTCCTTACGCGACCAGCTCGCCGAAGGCGTGTCCCAGGTCGCCGTCCTGCGAGGCCAGCGTCTCGTCCTCGCGCAGCCGGCGCAGTGCGCGCCAGATGCTGCTCTTGACCGTGCCCACCGAGATGCCGAGCACGTCGGCGATCTCCGGGTCGGTCTTGCCCTCGTAGTAGCGCAGCACCAGCATCGTCCGCTGGTTCTCCGGCAGCTTCGCCAGCGCCTGCCACAGCACCGCGCGCAGCTCCGTGCCGCCCATCGCGTCGCTGTCGCCGACCGTCTCCGGCATCTCCTCGGTCGGGTACTCGTTGACCTTGCGCCGCCGCCAGGCGGAGATGTGCAGGTTGGTCATGGTGCGGCGCATGTAACCGCCGACCGCGGCCTTGTCGGAGATCCGGTCCCAGGCCCGGTACGTGCTGAAGAGCGCGCTCTGCAGCAGGTCCTCGGCCGCGTAACGGTCACCGGTGAGGTGGTACGCGGTCGCGTACAGGGAGGCGCGGCGCTCTCGCACGTACGCGGTGAATTCGTCCTCCACCTGCGACAGGTGCGTCCCCGTCGCCGCGTCTCCCTGTACCGCCTCGGCCGTCGGCTCCCCCACCTGCCGGCCGTTCCCCGTCCCCCCGGGCAGTGCGCGCAGCCGCAGCGTCATCGTGCTGCCGGAGTCCATGGAACCGACCGGTCCCCCCTGGCGTCCGATTCCATGAACGTGCTGCTTGGTGCCGTAGGACGCCGTACGAACGGAGTACAGCGGCTGAGGCAGGGTCGCGGCGGCCTTGGCGGCCTGGGCCTCGATGACTGCGTTCATCGTGTGCTCCCTCGGTGTCCGGTAGTGCTGGGTTCCGTCGGGCCCCCGTTGGTTCAACCCGACAGAGAAAATCCTGCCTGGGGGTCGTCATGGCGCTGTCCGCCGACTGTCACAGGCGTGTCACAGAGGCCCGTGCGCGGGAACAGCGGGGATGCGGCGCTCGATCCGGCGCTGCGCGTAGGCCACAATGAACGCCGTGTCTCACCTGTTGCTCATCGAGGACGACGATGCGATCCGCACCGGCCTCGAACTCGCGCTGACCCGGCAGGGCCACCGTGTCTCGTCCGCCGCGTCCGGCGAGGACGGGCTCCGGCTCTTCAAGGAGCAGCGGCCGGACCTCATCGTGCTGGACGTCATGCTGCCCGGCATCGACGGCTTCGAGGTCTGCCGCCGGATCCGTCGCACCGACCAGCTGCCGATCATCCTGCTGACCGCGCGCTCCGACGACATCGACGTGGTCGTGGGCCTGGAGTCGGGCGCGGACGACTACGTCGTCAAGCCGGTCCAGCCGCGCGTGCTGGACGCGCGGATCCGCGCGGTGCTGCGCCGCGGCGAGCGGGAGAGCTCGGACTCGGCGGTCTTCGGCGACGTGGTCATCGACCGCAACGCGATGATCGTGACCAAGTCCGGCAACGAGCTCCAGCTCACCCCGACCGAACTGCGGCTGCTGCTGGAGCTGAGCCGGCGTCCCGGTCAGGCGCTGTCGCGCCAGCAGCTGCTGCGGCTGGTCTGGGAGCACGACTACCTGGGCGACTCCCGGCTGGTGGACGCCTGCGTCCAGCGGCTGCGGGCCAAGGTGGAGGACGTCCCGTCCGCACCGACCCTGATCCGCACGGTCCGCGGCGTCGGCTACCGCCTGGACACCCCCGCGTGACCGACCGACCCGGCACGGAATCCGAGCCGCACCCCGTGCGCCCGCGCGCGAGTTGGCTGGCCCGGCGGCTGCGGCTGTCCTCGCTGCGGATACGGATGGTGGCCGTGTTCGCGGTGGTCGCGCTGGCCGCCGCCGCGTCCTCGTCCGGCATCGCCTACTGGCTCAACCGGGACGCGGTGCTCAAGCGCACCCAGGACAACACGCTGGCCGACTTCCGCAGTTCGCTGGACCGGACCTTCACGGCGATGCCGCTGAACCCCAGCTGCGACGAGCTGAAGCGGGCCGCCCGGGTCGTGGCCAGCACCGGACTCCGCTACGACGTGCTGCTCACCACGCCGGACTGCTCCTACTCCACCAGCGGCGAGTTCACCCCCTCCACGGTGCCGGCCGCGCTGCAGGAGCAGGTCGGCAAGCCCTGCGGGCACTGCACCGCGGACCCCGGCCAGTACCACCTGTTCTGGCAGCGGGTCAGCCTCGACGGCCTTCCCTACCTGGTCGGCGGCACCAAGGTGCTGCCCAACGGGCCCACGGCGTACATGTTCAAGTCGCTGGACGACGAACGTCGCGACATGGACTCGCTCGCCTGGTCGCTCGGCATCGCGACGCTGCTGGCCCTGGTCGGCGCGGCGCTGCTGGCGCAGGCCGCCGCCGCGACCGTGCTGCGCCCGGTCGCCCGCCTGGCCGAAGCCGCCCGCCAGCTCGGCGAGGGCAACCTCGCCACCCGGCTGGAAGTGACCGGCCAGGACGAACTCGCCGAGCTGTCACGGACCTTCAACCACACGGCGGCGGCGCTGGAGGAGCAGGTCGACGAGCTGAGCGCGCGCGAGCACGCCAGCCGCCGCTTCGTCGCCGACATGTCGCACGAGCTGCGCACCCCGCTGACCGCAATGACGGCGGTGACGGACATCCTGGAAGACGAGGCCGACACCCTCGACCCCATGATCGAGCCGGCGGTCCGCCTGGTCGTCAGCGAGACCCGCAGGCTCACCGAACTGGTCGAGAACCTGATGGAGGTGACCCGCTTCGACGCGGGCACCGCCAAGGTGGTCGTCGACGAGGTCGACATCACGGACCTGATCACCTCGACCATCGACGCGCGGGCCTGGCTGGACGCGGTCGAGGTCGACGCCGAGCGCGGCCTGCTGGTGCGGGTCGACCCGCGCCGGATCGACGTGGTGCTGGCCAACCTGATCGGCAACGCGCTCAAGCACGGCGGCTCGCCGGTCCGGGTGCGCGCCTACGAGGAGGCCGGGTCCGACGGCGACTGGCTGGTCGTCGAGGTCGCCGACGGCGGCCCGGGCATCCCCGAGGACGTGCTGCCGCACGTCTTCGACCGCTTCTTCAAGGCGGACGCCTCGCGTCGCCGCTCCGAGGGCAGCGGCCTCGGCCTGTCCATCGCCATGGAGAACGCACGCATCCACGGCGGCACCATCTCGGCGGCCAACGCGCAGGACGGAGTGGGCGCGGTCTTCACGCTCCGGCTGCCGAAGACCCCGCCGGCGGAAGGCAGCACACAGCAATGACGGCGTTGAGGAGATCGGTGCGTGGGCGCAGCACGTACGTCACGGCCGTGTCGGCGGTGTCCGCGGTGACCGCGGTGCTCGCGCTGAGCGGCTGCGGCATCCGCAGTACCGCGGTGCCGGTCGACGCGGGTCTGCCGGCCTCGCGTACCGCCTGTCCGCCGACACCGGGTGCGACGGCCGCGACCCCGCCCAGCCTGCCGCCCGACCTGGCCAGCGCGGAGGCGACCTACCTGTTTCCGCCGCTGCCCTCGACGACGCCGTGGGAGCAGCTCGCCTCCGCGGTTCCCGAGCCCTGGCCCAGCGTCAGATCGTCCGACCGCGGCGGGACGGCGAGGCCGGGGACGAGCACCACGCCCGCGCCCGCAGCCACCCGTGCCCCGGCCAGGTCCCTCCCTGCGGCGGGATCGACGTCGTCGGCGTCGGGCTGCCTGGGCGAGCCGGCTCCGACGGCGTCCGCCCGGTGACCGCCGACACGGGCCGCGCCGCAACCGCAGGCACCGCGCCGGGCGTCCCTGCAGGCGTGCAGCACGCAGGGAGCAGCGGCGACACCGTGGCGGGCGGCGCTTCGCGGGGCCAGGTGCACGCGGGCGCCCGGCGACTCGGGCTGTTGCTGTTGACGGTGCATCTGGCCGTGCTGCTCTGGGTCTGTCTGCACAGCACGCCGTCCGTCTGGCTGGCGGACAGCAATCTGACGCCCCTGGCCTCGGTCCGGCTCGAAATCGCCTCGGGCACCTGGCACGCCTATCTGGAACTGCTGGGCAGTCTGCTGGTGCTGGCCCCGCTGGGCGTGCTGCTCCCGCTCGCGGGCGGAAGGCTCGACTCGCCGCTGCTGACCTCGTTCACCCGGACCCTGCTGGCCGGCGTGCTGGTGGCGACGGGTCAGGAGGTGCTGCAGACCACGCTCTCGCTGCGGTTGCTGAACGTCGACGACATCCTGCTGGCCTGCGTCGGCATCGCGCTGACGCACCTCGCGGTGGTTCCCGCCACCCGCTCCTGGCTGCGCCGCCGCGTCGGCGCGCAACCGCCCGGCCCGCACGCCCCCGAGGCGCACCCCGAGAGCGCCCCTGGGGTCACCCCTGAGACTTTCCCCGATGCCAGGTCCGCCTCAGGGACGGTACCCGCAAGGGTCCGAATCATCGGTCGGGCTGACGGAACGGGGCTTCCGGCGCGAGAGGCTTGAGACATCAAGTCACCGGCCGGTGCGAGAGCGCCGAGGCCCGATCGTCTGGAGTGATCGCATGTCCGCCACCCTCGCCCGCCCTCGTCGCGGCCGCATGATCGGCGGCGTCTGCGCGGGCCTCGCCCGGCGCTTCGGGGTGAGCCCGCTCACCGTGCGCGTGCTCTTCCTGCTGTCCTGCCTGCTGCCCGGCCCGCAGTTCCTCATATACCTGGCCCTGTGGCTCGTCCTCCCCGCGGAGGACTGACCTTCCCGGAGGGCCAGTTGCACCACCCCGGGGGCGCGGGGAACTGCGCGCCCCCGGCGCGCGGACGCGGCGCCTCACAACGACGGGCCAGTGCACCACCGAGGGGCGCGGGGAACTGCGCGACAAGCCGCCCGAATGCCGATGGTCCTCAACGCGCAGGGCCATCCGCACAGGGGGGTTACTCGCGCAGTTCCCCGTCCGCCGCAGGCGCTAGCCGATCGACGGCGCGTGGACCGGCAGGCCGTGGAGCGCGTCGAGCGCGTGGCCCGTGCCGCCGGAGAGCTGGTCCGCGCCCGGCAGCCCGCCGAGAACGCCGCCCACGGCCGGCAGGCCGTCCCGCCGCTGCGGCATCGCGCGCGTCGAGGAGACCGGCAGCGAGGACGTCGCGCCCTGGACCGTCGGCGCGGTGTTGTTGATCAGACCCTGCGCCGTCGAGGTCACGTCGTGCAGACCGCCGTTCGGCGCGGTGAGCGCAGAGGTCTCGCCGGTCAGCGAGCTGACCTGCGGCAGTCCACCGAGCGGGTCCGCCGCGGCCGGACCGGCGACAGCCGCGACGACCGCGACACCCAGCACGGCGGTACCGGCCGCCTGCAGCGTGGCCTTCTTCATGAGCAGTCTCCTCGATCTTCTGGTGTCCTGCCTGCGAGCCCGGCGATGACGCTGCGTGCTCGACTGGCCGCCCAAGGTATCCACGAGGCGTTGCCCGTCCCAAATCCCGGGTCGCCCGATCGGGTGACCCGGGGATCGGGGTCAGGAGAAGAGCCACTCCGCCTTGAGCGAGGCGTAGCCCGGCTTGATCACGTCGTTGATCATCGCCAGCCGCTCGTCGAAGGGGATGAACGCGCTCTTCATCGCGTTGACGGTGAACCACTGCATGTCGTCCAGCGTGTAGCCGAAGGCGTCGACGAGGTGGCCGAACTCCTCGCTCATGCTGGTCCCGCTCATCAGCCGGTTGTCGGTGTTGACGGTGACCCTGAAGTGCAGCCTGCGCAGCAGCCCGATCGGGTGCTCCGCGTAGGAGGCGGCCGCGCCGGTCTGCAGGTTGGAGGTGGGGCACATCTCCAGGGGGATGCGCTTGTCGCGCAGGTACGCGGCCAGCCGGCCGAGCTTCACCTCGCCGTCGGGCTCGACGGTGATGTCGTCGATGATGCGCACGCCGTGACCGAGGCGGTCGGCGCCGCAGCACTGGATCGCCTCCCAGATGGAGGGCAGGCCGAAGGCCTCGCCGGCGTGGATGGTGAAGTGGTTGTTCTCGCCCGCCAGGTACTCGAAGGCGTCCAGGTGCCGGGTCGGCGGGTGGCCCGCCTCGGCGCCGGCGATGTCGAAGCCGACCACGCCCATGTCGCGGTAGCGGTTGGCGAGTTCGGCGATCTCGCGGGAGCGGGCTGCGTGCCGCATGGCGGTCAGCAGGGTGCCGACGCGGATCCGGTCGCCGTTGTCGCGGGCCCGCTGCTCGCCCAGGCGGAAGCCCTCGTTGACGGCCTCGACGACCTGGTCGAGGGTGAGGCCGCGCTCCAGATGCTGCTCGGGCGCGTAACGGACCTCGGCGTAGACGACGCCGTCGGCGGCGAGGTCCTCCGCGCAGTCCGCGGCGACGCGGATCAGCGCCTCGCGGGTCTGCATGACGGCGCAGGTGTGCGCGAAGGTCTCCAGGTACCGCTCCAGCGAGCCGGAGTCGGCGGCGTCGCGGAACCACTGACCGAGCTTGTCCGGCTCCCGCTCCGGCAGGGCGTCGTAACCGATCGCCTCGGCGAGCTCAATGATCGTCCCGGGGCGCAGGCCTCCGTCGAGATGATCGTGCAGGACCACCTTGGGGGCGCGTCGGATCTGCTCCGGGGTGGCGGCGGGCGTCTGACTGCTGAGGCTGGGGGGCGTATGGGTCACCATTGACCGATGGTAGCTCCTACGCGCGTAGATTTCCACGCGACGCAGGAGCCGCCCACCGCGTTTCGTGCCGCCCTTTCTGCCGCGCTCCCTCCTGCTTCAGCTCATCAGCTCGTAGATCAGGTTGAACGGGGTCTCCGAGGCCCGGCGGAAGTGCGCGAAGCCCGCCTCGGCCGCCACCTCGCGGGTGCGCTCCTCGCCCGCCTGCGCACCGAGCGCCCGGCCGACCTCCTGCGCCTGCGAGGCCGGGACGCAGACCATGGACGAGGCCGCGTACATGGCCCGGCTGAGCGGGTGCAGGTTCTCCGCAAGGTCGTCGGCCGCGTTCGGCTCCACCAGCATGACCACGCCGCCGTCGGTGAGCCGCGCCCGGCAGTGCGAGAGCGCGCCGACGGGGTCGCCCATGTCGTGCAGGCAGTCGAAGAAGGTGATCAGGTCGTACGGACCGCCGCCGAAGTCGGCCGACCCGGCCGTACGGAAGTCGACCCGCGCGGCCAGACCACTCTGCTCCGCCGCCGCCTTGGCCTGGTCGATCGAGGGCGCGTGGTAGTCGAAGCCGACGCAGTGCGCCTTCGGGAAGGCGCGCGCCATCTGCATGGTCGACCAGCCGATCCCGCAGCCCACGTCCGCCACGCTGCCGCCGTTGTTCAGCCGGTCCACCACGCCGTTCAGCGAGGGCAGCCACATGTCGACCAGGAAGGCCGCGTAGCCGTTGCGGAAGAAGCGGCCGACGCTCGGGAACAGCTCGGGGATGTGCTGCTCCCAGCCCATGCCGCCGCCCTTGACGAAGGCCTGCTCCAGCTTGTCGCGGGTCTCGTGCGCCGCGCAGGCCGAGAAGAGCTGGAAGCCGCTCGGCGCGTAGTAGGGACTGTCCTGCTGGGTGAAGACGACCGTCTGCTCCGGGCTCAGCCGGAACCGTCCGTCCGGGTCGAGCGTGACGTAGCCGCTGGCCGCCATGGCCGCGAGCCACTCACGGACGTTGCGTTCCTGGGTGCCGGTCCGCGCGGCCAGTTCGATCGAGCTGACGGGCGCACCGTCCGCCATAGCCGTGAAGATGCCGAGCCGCTCCCCGATCACCATCAACGGCGCGATCGCCACCGCGCCCAGATCGGTGAGCACCTTGCCCATCAGGCTCTCCATCGCATTCTCGTCGACGACCTCGTCCCTGGTGACCTCCAGGTTCACAAAGCGCGGCGCCTCGACGCAGGCTTCCCGCAGTTCCTCGGCGAGGTGCCGGGTCTCGGGCAGATCGCTGTTGCGCATCGCCTCCTCGTAGGAGGGGAACTCGACGATCTGCATGAAGTGGGACGGCTTGTCGCGGTCCTTGCCGGTGGTCGCGTGGTGGGCGGTCCGCTTGCCCTCGGTGATCCGCAGCCACTCGTCCATCAGCCGATCGACGCGGTCTTCCTCGGTGGTTTCGTACTCAATCACTTGCACGAACGTCATGTCGATCAACCCCCTTTCAGAGGTACAGGACCAGCGTCCCGCGCGCGCCGAATCACCACAACCCGGATAATCCGTTCGTTCTCGGACAGTAAGAAGCCGGTCAGCCGTGCAGCGGCAGCCGGTCCTTCATGGAGAGCACGTAGTCCCTGAACGACACCGCGGGCGGCGGGAGCGGCCGCACCGCCGACCAGACCAGAGCCAGCTCCCGGCGCGCCGAGGCCGAGGTGAGCGCGAGCTCCACCACGTCCGGCCTGGGCAGCGAGGCGGGCGGCAGCACGGCGACCCCGAGCCCGGCCGCGGCCAGCCCGCGCAAGGTCTCCGCCTCCTCCCCCTCGAAGGAGACCCGCGGCGCGAAGCCCGCCTCCGCGCACAGCGCGTCGGTGATCCGCCGCAGGCCGTAGCCCGGCTCCAGGGTGACGAAGGGTTCCTCCGCCACCTCCTCCAGCCGCACCCGGCGACGTCCCGCGAGCCGGTGGTCGGTCGGCACGACCAGGCAGAGCCGCTGCTCGCCCATCCGACGGGAGGTCAGCTCCGGTCCCTCCGGGCGGGGCGAGACCAGGCAGAGGTCCAGCTCGCCCTCGCGCAGCCGGGCCAGCATCGAGTCGGTGTAGTCCTGCACCAGCTGGAAGCGCACCCGCGGGTACTCCGTGCGGAAGCCGCGCAACAGCATCGGCACCGCCTCCGAGCCCATGGTGTGCAGGAAGGCGAAGGCCACCCGGCCGCCGGTCGGATCGGCCTCCGCCCGCGCGGCGTCCGCGCCCCGCTCCAGCTCGGCCAGCGCGCGCTCGGTCGAGGCCAGGAAGATCCGCCCGGCGCGGGTCAGCCGGACGGCGCGGCCCTCGCGGGCGAGCAGGGCGACGCCCAAGTCCGCCTCCAGCCGCGCCACGGCCCGACTCAGCGTCGGCTGCGGCATGCCCAGCTCCGCCGCCGCGCGCGTCACGTGCTCGCGCCGCGCCACGGCGGCGAACTGCGCCAGCAGCGGCGAGAGCAGCGCCGCGGGTGATGTGGGCGACAGCTCGGCCGGCTCGACGGGCAGGGGAAGCGGCTCCGAACTGGGCTCATACGTCATGGCATCGATCATTCATCATTCATGTATTGGACGCATCAATGGGACGGTCCTAACGTCAGCAGCATGCCAGCGGTCGCACGCACAGCAGCCAGCATCCGAACCTCGACTCCGTCTCCGACGACGTCCGCCACCGACGTCCGCCACCTTCCCGGCTCGCCCGGCCTGCGCCGGACGCAGCTCGCCCTGTTCGGCGCGGGCCTGGCGACCTTCCTGCTGCTCTACTCGACCCAGGCGCTGCTCCCCTCCCTCTCCGCGGGCCTGCACCTGACGCCGGGCCAGGCGAGCTGGACCGTCTCGGCCGCGTCCATCGGCCTGGCCGTCGCAGTGATCCCGATCAGCGCCCTGTCCGAGCGTTTCGGCCGGACCAGGATCATGACGGTCTCGGTCTTCGCCGCGGTCGCGATCGCGCTGGTGCTTCCGTTCACCGGAGACCTCGCCACGCTCACGGCCCTGCGCGCGCTGCAGGGCGTGGCCCTTGCCGGTCTCCCGGCGACGGCGATGGCCTACCTCGCCGAGGAGGTGCACCCCACGGCGCTGGCCTCGGCCATGGGTCTGTACGTCGCAGGGAACTCCATCGGCGGCATGAGCGGCCGACTGCTCTCCGGCGTGGTAGCAGGCGCCTACGGCTGGCGGGCGGGGCTGGCGACGGTGGCCGTCGCGGCGCTGGTCTGCGCGGTGGCCTTCCGGCTGCTGATCCCCCGCGCGCGGTGCTTCCGTCCCGGCCCGGTCAACCCGCGGGCCCTGTGGCGCACCGTCACCGGCCATGTGGCGAACCCGCTGCTGGCCCGGCTCTTCGCGCTGGGACTGCTGTTCATGACGGTCTTCGGCGCGGTGTACACGGTGCTCGGCTACCGCCTCGTCGCCGCTCCCTTCGGGCTGCCGCAGGGAGTCGCCAGCTCGATCTTCGTCGTCTACCTGGTCGGCACCCTCGCCTCCGCGGCGAGCGCCCGCGTCGGCGCCAGGCTCGGCCGCCGCGGCGCGCTGTACGCGGCGGTGGCCACGACCAGCCTGGGCCTGCTGCTCACCCTCCCGCAGTCGCTGACGCTGACCCTGATCGGCCTGGTCCTCATCACCGCGGGCTTCTTCACCGGCCACTGCGTCGCCTCGGCGGCGGTCGGCCGGACCGCGACCCACGGCCGCGCCCAGGCCTCGGCGCTCTACCTGGCCGCGTACTACCTCGGCAACAGCGTCGGCGGTGCGGCGGGCGCGGACGCGTACCACTCGGTCGGCTGGGTCGGCACGGTCGCCGTCGCCCTGGCGGCGATGGCCCTGGCGGGCGGTGTCACCTTCTACGGCACCCTCCGCGCCCGCCCGTCGCGCCGGAGTCTCGGCGTGACGGCCTGATCAACGTGTGGCGGCGACCGCCCTGACGGCCTGGTCGGCCTGGTCCAGCGCCCTGGTCGCCCTGGCCGCGTCGTCGGTGAGCGCCGCGGCGGAAGCCCCGCTGAGCCGGTCGGTGATGTACTGCAGGACGGCGAGGCTCCCGTCCATGAAGTGGGAGTTCCACGCGTCGAGCCCGGTGGTCGAGGTGATCCCGGCGTCCCACAGCGCGTGCTGGGCCTGGCCGTAGACACCGCCGGCCACCTGCTGCTCCCAGTCCATGTCGGGCTTCGCCCAGGCCAGGAGGGATCCCGGGTCGTTCCCCATCCGCTGTCCCGAGGCGAGCACGCCTCGCTCGTGGTCGTCGGCGCTCTGGAGGACGGCGGCCGCCTTGGCGCCCCCGACAGCCTTGGCCGGCGTCGCATGCACGGCTGTGGGCCGCTGGGTCGACACGGGCGTCGCCATCGACCGCGCGACCTTCGCTGTGACGACCGGCGCTGCCGCCGAGCGGCCGGCGACGCCCGCACCGCAGCCCGTGAGCGCCAGCACGCCGATCAGTCCGCCCGCGGCGATGGCTGCGCGCATGGTGGATCCCCGTTCGATCTTTCCCGCCCCGATGGTGTCGCAAGATCGTACTGGCCTGGCGGTTCCGGGGTACTCGTCGAGTGGGTGGTGCAGGTGCGGCCGGCAGGCGATTCCGTCCGGCTCGGGCCGCACGCCGCACGCCGCACGGCGACGCGCCGCTCGAGCCGGGCCGAGGCGTGGCGCTGCCCGGCACGCTGAGGGTCCGCCCTCAGCACCGCAGGGGCCGCCGCCTTCGCGTCGCCGACCGCGCTCACAACTCGTCAGGACGCCGGTGTCGACCGCCTGATCATGAAGACGTCCACCGGGTCCTCCGACTCCTGCGTGAAGCCGTGCCGCTCGTACAGCCGGCGGGCCTGGCTGCCCTGGAGCACGTTCAGGCGGACCGCACGGCCCTCCGCGTCCGCGCGGCGCAACAGCGCGTCGAGGACGGCCGAGCCTATGCCGCGGCCCTGGACGTCGGGGTCGAGGTAGAAGTGCTCCAGCCAGTAGGCGTCGGCGGCGGGTCGCAGGGCCACGCAGCCGACGAGCCTCCCTTCCGCCTCGATCACCGCGGTGTGGCCCGACTCGAAGCCGTCCCTGAACCGCTGACGCACGCGGTGGGGGTCGTAGCGGCCGAGCCGTTCCAGGTCCGGCCGCATCACGACCGCGCGGATCTCCGCCACCAGCTCCACGTCCGCCGCGACCGCCGGTCTGATCGTCCAGTTCTCCATGATCGGCATGCTACGGCGGTGCGCCGTGCGGGTGACCTTCCGTCCGGGACCTCTCCCAACTGGGTACCGCCCAGTGGATCCCTGCGCCGAGCGAAGAGAGAGGTGACCATGCCGGAGTCCGGCGAAACGCCCGGTGACGCGGCCGCCCCCGCACCGTCGGAACCGCGGTCGACTCGCCGCCGCCGACTGCGCTGGGCCGCCCTCGGCACCGCGCTCGTCCTGGCCGGAACCGCCGGCTGGTGCGTCCAGGACGCGCTCACCGCGCCCGGACGCGGCAGCGCGCAGACGAAGCTGGCCCACTGGGGTCGCTGCCACGGCCTGTCCACCGTCGTCGATCTCGTCGACAACCGGCACCAGCCCGCCGCCGCGCACGACGCCTGCGGCACCGCGATCGCGACCGTACACGCCGCGCCGGTCCGGCCCAGGCCGAAGCCGACGCCCACCGTCCCGCCGATCCCGCTGCACGCGGCGGTCCAGCCGCTGGTCTCGCCCGCGCTCCCTGGCGAGGGGGTGTTCAAGCCGCTGTCACTGGTCGACGGCCAGCCGGCGATCCAGAGCGCGACGGTCCGGCCCGACGCCACGGACACCGAATTCATGATCGGCGTCGTCTGGATGAAGCAGCACGACCTCCGCTTCGACCTGCACCCCGGCGTCTCCGAGCCCGGCGGCAACTGGACCGTCCCGGCCACCATCGCGCCCGGTCGGCGCACCGGTCTGCTGGCCGCCTACAACGGCGGCTTCAAGGTCTCCAACGGCGACTCGCACGGCGGCTTCTACCTCGACGGCCGGACCATCGGCGAACTGCGCGACGGCGCGGCCTCCGAGGTCTTCCACCGCGACGGCACGGTCACCGTGGGCGTGTGGGGACAGGACGCGCGGATGGCCCCCGACGTGGTCGGCGTGCGCCAGTGCCTGGTCCCGCTGGTGCGCAACGGCCGGGTCACCGAGGACGCGCTCTACGGCGGCACCAGCACCTGGGGCTTCACCGACGGCGGCTACGCCGTCGTGCCGCGGTCGGGCGTCGGCATCGACCGCAACGGCGAGCTGATCTACGTCGGCGGCCGCGCACTGACCGTCCAGTCGCTCGCGACGATGCTCCAGCGCGCGGGCGCGGTCACCGCGATGATGCTGGACATCAACCTCAGCTGGCCGTCGTTCATCTCCTACGACTCCACCAAGAACCCGCACGACCCGGTCCCGCACAACATCGTCAACTTCGTCCGCGACCCCACCCGCTACTACGACTACTCCAGCCGCGACTTCGTGGCGGTCTACGCCCGCACACCCGCGACGACCGTGACGACGACGGCCCGGGGACAGGCAGGACGCTGAGGTCCTGCCCGGCCACGGGCCGTGCTCCTGTTCCGCCCTGCGGTCAGGCGATCCGGTCCAGCACGATGGGGGTCGGCCGGTACGACGTCCCCTCCGCGCCGACGGTGATCGCGTCCGGCGCGGCGAGGGCCTCCAGGGCGTAGTCGAAGCGCTCGGGGGTGTCCGTGTGCAGGGTCAGCAGCGGCTGGCCGGCGGTGACGCGGTCGCCCGGCTTGGCGTGGAGTTCGACGCCCGCGCCCGCCTGCACCGGGTCCTCCTTGCGCGCGCGGCCCGCGCCGAGACGCCAGGCCGCGACGCCGACGGCGTAGGCGTCGAGACCGGTGAGCACGCCGGTGGCCGGGGCGGTGAGCACGTGCTGTTCGCGAGCGACCGGCAGGGCCGCGTCAGGGTCCCCGCCCTGGGCGGAGATCATGCGACGCCAGTGGTCCATCGCCGAGCCGTCCTTCAGCGCGGTCTCAGGGTCCTTTCCGGTGACGCCCGCCGCGGCCAGCATCTCGCGCGCCAGCGCGAGCGTCAGCTCCACGACGTCGGCCGGGCCGCCGCCCGCCAGCACCTCGACCGACTCCCGCACCTCCAGCGCGTTGCCGGCCGTCAGGCCGAGCGGGGTGCTCATGTCGGTCAGCAGCGCGACGGTGTTGACGCCGGCGTTGGTGCCCAGCCCGACCATGGTGCGGGCGAGCTCCTGCGCGTCAGCGAGGTTCTTCATGAAGGCGCCCGAGCCGACCTTCACGTCCAGCACCAGCGCGCCGGTGCCCTCGGCGATCTTCTTCGACATGATCGAGGAGGCGATCAGCGGGATTGCCTCGACCGTGCCGGTGACGTCCCGCAGGGCGTAGAGCTTCTTGTCGGCGGGGGCGAGCCCGTCGCCCGCCGCACAGATGACCGCACCGGCCTCGCGCAGCACGTGCATCATCTCGTCGTTGGAGAGCAGCGCCCGCCAGCCGGGGATCGACTCCAGCTTGTCCAGCGTCCCGCCGGTGTGCCCGAGGCCGCGCCCGGAGAGCTGCGGCACGGCCGCGCCGCAGGCGGCGACGAGCGGCGCGAGCGGAAGGGTGATCTTGTCGCCGACGCCGCCGGTGGAGTGCTTGTCGCTGGTGGGCAGCGGCAGCGCGGAGAAGTCCATCCGGACGCCGGAGCGGATCATCGCCTCGGTCCAGCGGGAGATCTCGCGCAGATTCATCCCGTTCAGCAGGATCGCCATGGCGAGAGCGGACATCTGCTCGTCGGCGACCTCGCCGCGCGTGTAGGCGTCGATGACCCAGTCGATCTGAACATCGGTCAACTCGGCGCGGTCGCGCTTCGCGCGGATGACGGAGATGGCGTCCACGTGCACTCCATGGTTGTGCGAAGGGGGAGACAGACAGAACTCTACGCGCGTAACCGTCAGTTGCAAGCGCGGCAGGGGCGCGAGGCTGTGCTGTGCGGCTTCGGCGCGTGGGCGGCGCGACGAGCCCGGGCAGACGGGTCGCTCGCAACGCCCAGGGGCGCGAGGAACTGCGCGACGAACCACCGAAGTGGTGTGTCGCCGAACGAGCAGGGCCATCCCGACCGGATGGTTGCTCGCGCAGTTCCCCGCGCCCCTGGAGGTGCGACCGGTTGCGGCAACGAAGGTCAGAGCCGTTCGGGTCCGAAGGCGTCCGGGAGCAGCTCGCTCAGCGGGCGGATGCCCGAGACCGACTCCACGATCAGCTCCGCGCCGCCGTGCTCCCACAGCAGCTGCCGGCAGCGACCGCACGGCATCAGCGGATCGCCGTTGCGGTCGCAGCAGGTGAACGCCACCAGTCGCCCGCCGCCGGTGGCGTGCAGGGCGGACACCAGTCCGCACTCCGCGCACAGCCCCAGCCCGTACGACGCGTTCTCGACGTTGCACCCGCTGACGATCCGCCCGTCCTCGACCAGGGCCGCCGCGCCGACCGGGAAGCCGGAGTACGGCGCGTACGCGCGCGCCATGGCCTCCCGGGCGGCGGCCCGCAGCGCGTCCCAGTCGACGGCGGCGGCCAGGGTCACTTCCCCTGCCCCTTCCGGTACGGCATGCCGTCCGCCTTGGGCATCCGCAGCCGCTGCGAGGCGAAGGCCAGCACGACCAGCGTGATGACGTAGGGCGAGCAGTTGACCAGAGCCGGCGCCACGTCGTGGACGCTGGCCCACCAGCCGCCGAAGAGCCCGGCGAAGACGGCATAGATGATCGTCTGCCTGTACTCCTTCGCCAGCAGCTTCTTCAGCGCGATCGCGGCCAGCAGCACGCAGACGCCGAGCAGCAGCGCGTGCACCGCGTCACTGCCGCGCAGCTGCAGCGAGTCGGTGTAGCCGAAGAGCATCGCGCCGAGCGCCATGCCGCCGACACGCCAGTTGCCGAAGATCAGCGCGGCGAGGCCGATGAAGCCGCGGCCTCCGGTCTGACCGTCCTGGTAGACGTTCGAGGAGACCATCACCATGAAGACGCCGCCCAGACCGGCCAGCGCGCCGGAGACGACCACCGCGATGTACTTGTACTTGTAGACGTTGACGCCCAGCGACTCCGCGGCCGTCGGGTTCTCGCCGCAGGACCGCAGACGCAGGCCGAACGGCGTGCGCCACAGCAGGAAGTACGTGCCCACCAGCAGCGCGATCGCGAGCACCGTCAGCACGGACAGGCCGGTGACGAAGCCGCCGATGATGCCGGCCAGGTCGGAGACGAAGAACCAGTGGTGCGCCTCGAGCTTGGTCAGCCAGGGCGAGATCCCGGGGATGTTCCAGGAGGAGAGCGAGGCGAGCGGCGGGGACTGCTTGGAGCCGACCACCTTCTGGAAGGTCTGCGAGGCCAGGTACTCGGTGGCGCCCAGGGCCAGCAGGTTGATCGCGACACCCGAGACGACGTGGTCGACGGTGAAGGTGACCGTCACGATCGCGTGCAGCAGGCCGCCGAGCGCACCGCCGATGACGCCGCACAGCACGCCGGCCCAGGCACCCCAGTGCCAGGAACCCCAGGCGCCGAAGAAGGTGCCGAGGATCATCATGCCTTCGAGGCCGATGTTGACCACGCCGGAACGCTCGGACCAGAGGCCGCCGAGACCGGCCATGCCGATCGGCACGGCCAGCGCCAGCGTGCCGCCCACCTGACCGGAGGAGGTCAGGTCGGTCGCGCCGGTGATGGCGCGGACCGCGGAGACGCCGATCAGCGCGGCCGCGACGAGGAGGTAGGCGGTCGAGCGGCGCATGCCGACCCGCTTGCCGTTCGTGACTGCGGTGGGCGAGCTCATGCCGCCGCCTCCTTGTTGGTGGAGCCGGCCGCCTGGGCAGCCGCGGCGGCGAGTTCGCGGCCGACCCTGGACTGCTGGCGCTTGAGACCGTAGCGGCGGACCACCTCGTAGGCGACGACCACCGAGATGACGATGGTGCCCTCGATGATCAGCACGATCTCGGGCTGGAAGCCGTCGAAGCCCAGCTGGTTGGAGGCGCGGTCGAAGGCGCCCCACATCAGCGCGCCGAGCGCGATGCCGATCGGGTTGTTCCGCCCGAGCAGCGCGATCGCGATGCCGGTGAACCCGACGCCCGAGGGGAAGGTCAGGTTGTAGCTGCCCGCGTCCTGCAGCAGCTCGGGGACGCCGGTCAGACCGGCCAGACCACCCGAGAGCAGCAGCGCGATGAGGATCATCTTCTTGGTGTTGACGCCGGAGGCCTGCGCCGCGCCGTCCGACTGACCGGCGGTGCGCAGGTCGAAGCCGAAGCGCGTACGCGCGAGCAGCAGGTGGAAGCCGACGCCCAGGAGCGCCGCGATGATGACGAAGCCCCAGATGTTGCCGCCGTAGGTGCTGATGGTGAAGAACATCGCGCTCGCGGGCAGCGGCTTGGTGCTGACGTTGTTGCTGCCGGGCGCCTGGAAGCCGAGGGTGTTCGGCTGGAGCAGGTACGCGATCAGGTTGATGGCGATGTAGTTCAGCATGATCGAGGCGATGACCTCGTTCACGCCGCGGGTCACCTTCAGCACAGCGACGATGCCGGCGTACAGCGCACCGGCGACGACGCCGGCCACGATCGCCAGGATGATCTTGATCGGGCCCGGGGCGCCGACGATGCCCGCGACGTACGCGGCGAAGAAGACGCCGATCTTGTACTGGCCCTCGACGCCGATGTTGAAGATGTTCATCCGGAAGCCGAGCGCCACGGCCAGACCGGCCAGGAAGTAGGTCGTGGCCCGGTTGAGAATGGCGACCGTGGAGTCCGGGTGGATGTCGTAGCTGAAGATGTCGCTCAGCGCGAGCGTCGGGCTCTGCCCGGAGATCAGCAGCACGATCGTGGTGACCAGGGCCGCGAACAGGATCGCCAGCACGGGCGCGGCGATCGCGAGCCCGATGCGCTCCCAGTCGAGACGGTCGAAGTAGGCGCGCACGCGGGAGCTCGAAGACCCCGCCGTGCCCGCGCTCTGGTTGTCGCTCATGCTCACTCCCCCGCCTGCTGGTCTGCGGAACCCTGAGTCGGGGTCTCTTCGATGCGGCCGGTCGCCGCACCGGTCATCGCGGTGCCGAGGGCCTCCGGCGTGACGGTGTTCGGGTCGGCGTCGGCGACGAGACGACCGCGGTAGATGACGCGCAGGGTGTCGGACAGGCCGATCAGCTCGTCCAGGTCGGCGGAGATCAACAGGACGGCCATGCCCTCGCGCTGCGCGGTGCGGATGTGGTCCCAGATCTGCGCCTGGGCGCCGACGTCGACGCCGCGGGTCGGGTGGGCGGCGATCAGCAGCTTGGGCGCGTGGCTCATCTCGCGGCCGACGATCAGCTTCTGCTGGTTGCCGCCGGAGAGCGAGGAGGCGGTGACCTCGATGCCCGGAGTGCGCACGTCGAACTCGCGCACGATGCGCTCGGTGTCCTTGCGGGCGGCCTTGGGGTTGATCAGCCCCTTGCTGCCGTTGGGCTCCTCGGTGACGTGACCGAGGATCCGGTTCTCCCAGAGCGGAGCCTCCAGCAGCAGGCCGTGGCGGTGCCGGTCCTCGGGGATGTAGCCGATGCCGGCCTCGCGGCGGGTGCGGGTCTGCGCCTGGGTGATCTCCTGCCCGTCCAGCAGGATCGTTCCGTCATCGGGCTTGCGCATGCCCATGATGGCCTCGACCAGTTCGGCCTGGCCGTTGCCCTCGACGCCGGCGATGCCGAGCACCTCGCCCTTGTGGATGGTGAGGCTGACGCCGCCGAGGATGGTCCGCTCGATGCCCTCGGAGTCGATCTCGGCCAGGCCGAGGTCGGTGATCTCCAGCATCGGCAGGCTGGTCACCGTCGACTCGCGCGACTCCGGCGAGGGCAGCTCGCTGCCTACCATCATCTCGGCCAGCTGCTTGGTCGTGACCGAACGCGGGTCGGCGTCGCCGACCGTGGTGCCGCGGCGGATGACGCTGATCGCGTCGGCGACCGAGAGCACCTCGTTGAGCTTGTGCGAGATGAAGATGACCGTGAGGCCCTCGGACTTCAGCTCACGGAGGTTCGCGAAGAGCGCGTCCACCTCCTGCGGCACCAGGACGGCCGTCGGCTCGTCCAGGATCAGCGTGCGCGCGCCGCGGTAGAGGACCTTGAGGATCTCCACGCGCTGCCGGTCCGCCACGCCGAGGTGCTCGACGAGCACATCGGGGCGGACGCCGAGGCCGTAGGAGTCGGAGATCTCCTTGATCTTCGCCCGCGCCTTGCCGCCGATGCCGTGGAGCTTCTCGGCGCCGAGGGTGATGTTCTCCAGCACGGTCAGGTTGTCCGCCAGCATGAAGTGCTGGTGGACCATGCCGATGCCGCGGTTGATCGCGTCGGCCGGCGAGTGCAGTTCGACCTGCGCGCCGTCCACCGTGATCGTGCCCTCGTCGGGGCGCTGCATCCCGTAGAGGATCTTCATCAACGTCGACTTGCCCGCACCGTTCTCGCCGACGAGAGCGTGCACGGTGCCGCGTTGAACCGTGAGATTGATGTCGTGGTTGGCCACGACGCCGGGGAACCGCTTCGTGATACCGCGCAGCTCGACGGCTGGCACGTCTGCGGCCTGCGGGGAGGGGGCGTTGATGGCGCACTCCTGGGGAAGAGTTACGGCGGGTGAAGCAGAGTGTCCCGCTCGGGCGACCGAGGGAGAAGACACAGGGAGAAGGGGGGTTGCGCGCCCGGTCCAGCCGGGTGCGCGACCCCCCTTCCTACCGCCTCACGAAGGTGAGGTCAGCGGTCCTGAAGACAGGTCAGGACGTGGTGGTCGGGACGGTGACCTTGCCGGAGACGATGTCCGCCTTGGCCTGGTCCAGCTGCGTCTTGATGTCGTCGACGAAGCCGCCGGAGGTGGCGTAGCCGACGCCGCCCTTGGCCAGCGAGAAGGTCTGGGTGCCGGTCAGCGGGCTGCCGTCGTGGATCGACTTGATGTAGTCGTAGACCGCCACGTCGACGTTCTTCAGCGCCGAGGTGAGGATGCTGTTCTTGTACGGCGCGAGGGCCGGCAGCTCGTGCTGGTCCGAGTCGACGCCGATGGCCCAGGCGCCCTTCTGGGCGGCGACGGCCTGGATCGAGCCGTCACCGGAGGAGCCGGCGGCGGCGTAGATCACGTCGGCGCCCTGGGACAGCATGCCCTGCGCGGCGGCCTTGCCCTTGTTCGGGGAGGCGAAGCCGGAGAAGTCACCAGCCGGCGACAGGTACTTGACGATGACCTTGTCGTTCGGCTTCACGGACTTCACGCCGGCCTGGTAGCCCGCCTGGAACTTGTGGATCAGCGGGACGTCCACGCCGCCGATGAAGCCGACGGTGCCGGTCTTGGACTTCAGCGCGGCGGCGACGCCGACCAGGTAGGAGCTCTGCTCCTCGGTGAAGACCAGGTTGGTGACGTTGGTCGCCGTGTTGGAGGCGTCGTCGACAATCGCGAACTTGACGTTCGGGTACTTGGCCGACTCGGTCTTGACGGCGTTCGCGTAGTTGAAGCCGATCGCGACGATCGGGTTGTAGCCGTTGGCCGCCAGCGAGTCGAGCTTCGCGGCGCGGTCGGCGTCGGACTCGCCGTTCACGGCCTGCAGCTCCTTGAACTGCACGCCGAAGTCCTTGACGGCCTTGTCCAGACCCGCGGCGGCGGAGTCGTTGAAGGAGTGGTCGCCGCGGCCGCCGACGTCGTAGGCCATACCGACCTTGATCGTCGAGGAGGAAGCGGCGCCCGTGGAGCTGCCCGAGGGCGCAGAGGAGGACGAGGTGCTGTTGCTGCCACAGGCCGTGAGGGCGGTGACACCGAGGGAGCCGCACAGCAGAGCCGCGGCGATCTTGGTAACCCGGCGCAAGGGAATCACTCCTTGGTCGACGCGCACCTGGTTCGGCGCGGATTGGATGCGACGTTAACGCGCGTAGAACACGTTTGTGTTACGGCCACGGGGCCGTTATCAGATCGTCGCATTTCTGCCATCCCGGCCGATGCGAACAAGCCGGAGCAAACGGATGAATTCGCTCCGGATCCTGTCCCGTTACCCGCCTCTCTACCCCAGTGCGAGGCTCGCGAAAAGCTCCGTGCCGATGCCGATCGACCGCTCGTCCGCGTCGAAGCCGCCCTGATGAAGATCACGGACGCCCTGCTCGTCCGGACCCCGGACGCCGAGGCGCGCCAGCGCCCCCGGAGTCTCCTGCAGATACCAGGAGAAGTCCTCCCCGCCGAGGCTCTGCTCGGTGGGCTCGATCGACTCCGCGCCGAAGCCCGCCGCCATCGCGTGCTCGATCATCGCGATGGACTCCGCCTCGTTGACGACGGGCGGAACGCCGCGGCGGTAGTCCAGCACCCACTTCGCCCGGTGGGTCTCGGCGATCTGGCCGACCAGCTCGTCGATCGCGCCGGGCGCCTCGCGCCAGCCGGCCTGCTCCAGGCAGCGGACCGTGCCCTCCAGCTCCGCGTGCTGCGGGATCGCGTTGGCCGCGGACCCGGAGGAGATCCGGCCCCAGACCAGGCTGACCCCCCAGCGCGGGTCCATCCGGCGGGCCAGGGCGGACGGAAGCTCCGCGGCGACCTTGGCCACCGCAGTCACCAGGTCCGTGGTGAGGTGCGGACGGGCGGTGTGCCCGCCGGGGCCGTCCAGGTTGAGCTTGAGCAGGTCGCAGGCGGAGGTGATGGCCCCGACCTTCAGGCCGACCTTGCCCACCTCGACCCGTGGGTCGCAGTGCACGGCGAAGATCCGCTCCAGGCCGTCGAGCACGCCGCACTTCAGCACGTCGAGCGCGCCGCCGGGCATCTGCTCCTCGGCGGGCTGGAACACCAGCCGCACGGGGCGCCGGAGCGCTCCGGTCCGCGCGGCCTCGGCGAGCACCAGGCCGGTGCCGAGCACCACGCTGGTGTGCACGTCGTGCCCGCAGGCGTGGGCGCGGCCGGGGACGGTGGAGCGGTACGGCACGGTCGCGGGTTTGGTGTCGTCGAGCGGCAGCGCGTCGATGTCGGCGCGGAACCCCATGACGCCGCGGGCGGCGGAGAGCCCGTCAGGGACGATGTCGCAGAGCAGACCCGTGCCCCCCGGCAGCACGCGCGGCGCGAGACCGGCCTGCTCGAGACGCGCCTTGATGAGCGCGGTGGTGCGGAACTCCTCCCGGCCCAGCTCGGGGTGCATGTGCAGATCGCGCCGGAAGGCGACCAACTCGGGCTGGAGAGCCTGCACGCGGGACCGCAGCTCAGATGACTGGTTCACCTCCACAAGGCTACGGCCCTGGGGAAGTTGTGGCAGGGGATCACTGAAATTCATACCGCCGGACGAGAAGGTTGTCGCCCGCTCGGCGCATGGATCCGCCTGGGCGGGGTAGATAAGCCTTTTCACGCCCTTTTCAACGAGCGACCACGCCCGGAGGGCACCACAGGGGCGCGAGGAACTGCGCGAGCAACCCACTCCAGGCGAACGGCCCTGTCCGCTCGGGATCCGACTCTCGTGGGTGGCTTGTCGCGCACACAGTTGATCAAGCAGAGCCTCACGCCCCTGACCGTGCAGCTGCCCCGCCGTCGCGAAGCGCGCCTCCCGGCGTCAGAAGCTGTCGACCGGGACGTACGTCCCCCAGACCTCGCGGAGCGCGTCGCAGGTCTCGCCGACCGTGGCGCGAGCGGCCAGCGCCTGCTTCATCGGGTAGAGCACGTTCTCGCCGCTTGTCTCCGCCGCCCGGCGCAGCGCGGAGAGCGCGCGGTCCACCGCGGCGCTGTCGCGGTCGGCGCGGAGCTTGGCGAGGCGCTCGGCCTGCTGGATCTCGATCGCCGGGTCGACCCGCAGCGGCTCGTACGGCTCCTCTGCGTCCAGCTGGAAGCGGTTGACGCCGACCACGGTCCGCTCGCCCGAGTCCGTCTGCAGTGCCACCTGGTACGCGCTGCGCTCGATCTCGGACTTCTGGTAGCCGCGCTCGATGCCGGCCACCGCGCCGCCCATCTCCTCGACCTTGTTCATCAGCTCCAGCGCCGCCGCCTCGACCTCGTCGGTCATCTGCTCGACGACGTAGGAACCGGCGAACGGGTCGACGGTCGCGGTCACGTCCGTCTCGTAGGCGAGCACCTGCTGGGTCCGCAACGCCAGCCGGGCGGACTTCTCCGTCGGCAGCGCGATGGCCTCGTCGAAGCTGTTGGTGTGCAGCGACTGCGTCCCGCCGAGCACCGCGGCCAGCGCCTGTACCGAGACCCGGACCAGGTTGACCTCGGGCTGCTGCGCCGTCAGCTGCACGCCCGCCGTCTGGGTGTGGAAGCGCAGCATCATCGACTTGGGGTTCTCGGCCTTGAACTCCTCCTTCATCACCCGTGCCCAGATCCGGCGGGCGGCGCGGAACTTGGCCACCTCCTCCAGCAGGGTGGTGCGCGAGACGAAGAAGAAGGAGAGGCGCGGCGCGAAGTCGTCGACGTCCATCCCGGCGGCGATCGCCGTCCGCACGTACTCGATGCCGTTGGCCAGCGTGAACGCGATCTCCTGCGCGGGCGTGGCCCCGGCCTCGGCCATGTGGTAGCCGGAGATGGAGATGGTGTTCCAGCGCGGGATCTCGGCCTTGCAGTACTGGAAGATGTCCGAGATCAGGCGCAGCGAGGGCTTGGGCGGGAAGATGTACGTCCCACGCGCGATGTACTCCTTGAGCACGTCGTTCTGGATCGTGCCGGTCAGCTTGCCCGACGGCACGCCCTGCGCCTCGCCGACGAGCTGGTAGAGGAGCAGCAGCAGCGAGCCGGGCGCGTTGATGGTCATCGAGGTGGAGACCTCGCCCAGCGGAATGCCGCCGAAGAGCACGCCCATGTCCTCGACCGAGTCGATGGCCACGCCGACCTTGCCGACCTCGCCGGAGGCGATCCTCGCGTCCGAGTCGTAGCCCATCTGGGTCGGCAGGTCGAAGGCGACCGACAGGCCCATGGTGCCGTTGGCGATCAGCTGCTTGTAGCGGGCGTTGGACTCGGCGGCGGTGCCGAAGCCGGCGTACTGCCGCATGGTCCACGGCTTGCCCGTGTACATCGAGGGATAGACGCCGCGGGTGAAGGGGTACCGGCCGGGCTCTCCGAGCTTCGTCGCGGGATCCCAGCCCTCCTGGGCCGCCGGTCCGTAGACGGGCTCGATGGGCAGTCCGGACTCGGACAGGCGGGCCATGGGGGTCCTCCGCGACTCTGGTGAGGGTGTTAGCAGCGATTAACGTCTGCTTCGCTACGTACGGTAATGATGCGCTCGGGGGAGGAATAGTCGCATCCTCTGGGAGCTTGCTCACATGAGTCGAACGGCTTTGGAGGAACGGTTCACATGACAGTGCAGAAGGTCGCGGTCGTCACGGGCGCCAGCAGCGGCATCGGCGCGGCGACCGCGCGCGGGCTGGCCGCGGCGGGTTACCGCGTCGCGTTGGTCGCCCGCCGGGCGGACCGGCTGGAGGCTCTGGCCAAGGAGATCGGCGACGCGGCGAGCGTCCACGTGGTGGACGTCACCGACCGCGCGGCGGTGGACGCGTTCGCCGCGTCGCTGGACCGGGTGGACGTCCTGGTCGACAACGCGGGCGGCGCGTTCGGCGCGGACCCGGTCGGCACGGCGGACCCCGCGGACTGGCAGCGGATGTACGAGGTGAACGTGCTGGGCGTGCTGCACGTGACGCAGGCGTTGCTGCCCGCGCTCCGCGCCTCGGGCGACGGGGTGATCCTGATCCTCTCCTCGACGGCGGCACTGGCCACCTACGAGGGCGGCGGCGGCTACGTGGCGGCGAAGATGGGCGCGCACGCGATCGCGGGGACGCTCCGCCTGGAACTGGTCGGCGAGCCGATCCGGGTGATCGAGATCGCTCCCGGCATGGTCAGGACGGACGAGTTCGCGCTGACCCGCTTCGGCGGCGACGCCGCGAAGGCCGCGGCGGTGTACGCGGGCGTGGCGGAGCCGCTGACCGCGGAGGACGTGGCGGACACGATCGTCTGGTCGGTGACCCGGCCCCCGCACGTGAACATCGACCTCCTGGTCGTCCGCCCCCGCGCCCAGGCGGCGAACCACAAGGTGCACCGCGCCTAGCCCACGCAGGGCGAGCCAGGTGCAGCACGCTGGGGACGCGAGGAACGGCGCGGGCAACCAACCCGGGCGGATGGCCCTGCACGTTGAGGACCCACCGCACGCGGGTGGCTTGTCGCGCACGCACTTCATCAAGCAGAGCCTCGCGCCTCTGGGTGGAGCAACTGTCCCCCCGGGGAAGGGTGCAGGTCCTCGCAGTTCACTTCGCTGACGCCGTCTCATAATTCGGCCGTCGGGGTCTCGACTTAATACCCCGTGCGAGTGAATCCTGGTCTCGGGCGTCGTTGCAGCAGCGGCCCCGGCGTCTATGACTGTGCCGACGCCGTCGGCAGCAAGCCCTAACCTCAGGGGCTTCCGTCCGTCCGCCACCCGCAGTCCGAGGAGGACCCGCTGGCCAGGCCGCCGATCCCGCCGCAGTCCACCCAGCCGTCGACGCCCGGGTCTCCCGCACCCGGTCTGTCGCGGCTCAACGAGGCGACCCCCGGCGCAGCCGAGGAAGCCCTGCTGGCCTGCTGCGGAAGCCGACGCTGGGCGATAAGGATCGCCGCGCACCGGCCGTACCCGGATGTCGACTCCCTGCTGGCCGCCGCCAGCGAGGCGTCGTACGACATGTCGCACCGTGACCTGACCGAGGCGCTCGCCGACGAGAGCTGCATGCCCCAGCCCCTGCTGGGCATGCGGGCGCCGGGGAGCAACGCCGCGCGGACCGCGCTCCGCGCCGCGCACGCCGCGTACGAGGCGCGGTTCGGGCATGTGTTCGTGGTCTCACTGGACGACTGCCCGCCGGAGGAGATGCTGGACCGGGTGCTCGCCAGCATCCGCACCCGGCTCGCCAACGACCCCGACGAGGAGCGCAGCACCACCGCCGAGGAACTGCGCCGCATCACCATCAACCGGCTCGCCCACCTCGTCGCGTCTCACGCTTCGGCGGCTTCGTGAGATGACGGGGTGAGATCGCCCACACCCGTCCAGGCGTGATCCACTCCGAAGGTCACAAAGGCCCTGCAAACCGGGGCGAAAGTCCTCCGGTTCGCCGAGTCCGTTGATCATCTGAGTGGATCTGCGCCCGCCGCACGGCCCCCAACAGGCCCGAGGGCCTCCCGCCTGGCTACGATGGCCGCGGCCGGTGGACAGTATCCGGCCGGGCCGACCGACACCGACGTTGCCGCCGAGCTGCTCGGGCGACCCCCGCCCCGCTCCCGGAGGGTTCTTCCGTGCCGGCTGGAACGCTGTACCGCGGCCGGGAAGGCATGTGGTCCTGGGTGGCTCATCGAGTCACTGGCGTCCTCATTTTCTTCTTCCTGTTCGCCCACGTCCTCGACACCGCTCTCGTCCGCGTGTCCCCGCACGCGTACAACAGCGTGATCGCGACGTACAAGACGTGGCCCGTCAACCTGATGGAGTACGGCCTCACCGCCGCCATCCTCTTCCACGCGTTGAACGGCCTCAGGGTCATCGCCGTGGACTTCTGGGCCAAGGGGCCGAAGTACCAGGCCCAGATGCTGTGGACCGTCGTGACCGTCTGGGTCCTGCTGATGGCGGGTGCGTTCTACCCGATCCTGCAGGAGACCCTGAAGAACTGGTTCGGGTGATCGAGAGATGGCAACCGATTCCATCGGCAGCGTCGAGCTGACCGAGTCCAGCGCCCCCGCGGACCCGGCCTCGTTCCTGATCGAGCCGCCGCGCAAGCGGACCAAGACCACCGCGGGCCGCCGCAGCCGGACCAACTTCGAGATGCTGGCCTGGCTCTTCATGCGCCTGTCCGGTGTCGTGCTGGTCTTCCTGATCCTGGGCCACCTGATCATCCAGCTGTTCCTCGACGGCGGCGTGAGCAAGATCAGCTTCGCCTTCGTCGCCGGGCGCTGGGCCTCGCCGTTCTGGCAGGGCTGGGACCTGCTCATGCTCTGGCTCGCCATGCTCCACGGCGCCAACGGCATGCGCACCGTCATCAACGACTACGCCGAGCGCGACACCACTCGGTTCTGGCTGAAGGTCCTGCTGGTGACCGCCACGGTCTTCACCGTGCTGCTGGGCACCCTGGTGATCTTCACCTTCGACCCGAACATCAGCTGACGCGGACGGACGAGGCAGCAAGAGACATGCAGATTCACCAGTACGACACCGTCATCGTCGGCGCCGGCGGCGCCGGGATGCGCGCCGCGGTCGAGGCCACCAAGCGCAGCCGCACCGCGGTGCTGACCAAGCTCTACCCGACCCGCTCCCACACCGGCGCGGCCCAGGGCGGCATGGCCGCCGCCCTCGCCAACGTCGAGGACGACAACTGGGAGTGGCACACCTTCGACACCGTCAAGGGCGGTGACTACCTGGTCGACCAGGACGCCGCCGAGATCCTGGCCAAGGAGGCGATCGACGCCGTCCTCGACCTGGAGAAGATGGGTCTGCCCTTCAACCGCACCCCCGAGGGCCGGATCGACCAGCGCCGCTTCGGCGGCCACACCCGCAACCACGGCGAGGCGGCCGTGCGCCGCTCCTGCTACGCGGCGGACCGCACCGGCCACATGATCCTCCAGACGCTGTACCAGAACTGCGTCAAGGAGGGTGTGGAGTTCTTCAACGAGTTCTACGTCCTCGACCTCCTCCTCACCGAGGTCGACGGGGTCAAGAAGACCGCCGGCGTCGTCGCGTACGAGCTGGCCACCGGCGAGGTGCACGTCTTCCAGGCGAAGTCGGTCATCTTCGCCTCGGGCGGCAACGGCAAGTTCTTCAAGGTGACCTCCAACGCGCACACCCTGACCGGTGACGGCCAGGCCGCCGCGTACCGTCGCGGCCTGCCGCTGGAGGACATGGAGTTCTTCCAGTTCCACCCGACGGGCATCTGGCGCATGGGCATCCTGCTCACCGAGGGCGCCCGCGGCGAGGGCGGCATCCTGCGCAACAAGGACGGCGAGCGCTTCATGGAGCGCTACGCACCCGTCATGAAGGACCTCGCGTCCCGTGACGTCGTCTCCCGCGCGATCTACTCGGAGATCCGGGCCGGTCGTGGCTGCGGCCTCAACGGCGACCACGTCTACCTGGACCTCACCCACCTGCCGCCGGAGCAGCTGGACGCCAAGCTGCCGGACATCACCGAGTTCGCGCGCACCTACCTCGGCATCGAGCCCTACACGGACCCGATCCCGATCCAGCCGACGGCGCACTACGCCATGGGCGGCATCCCGACGAACAACGAGTCCGAGGTCCTCCTGGACAACACGACCGTCGTTCCCGGCCTGTACGCCGCCGGCGAGGTCGCCTGCGTGTCGGTGCACGGCGCCAACCGCCTGGGCACCAACTCGCTGCTCGACATCAACGTCTTCGGCCGCCGCGCCGGCATCGCCGCCGCCAAGTACGCCGAGACGGCCGAGTACGTCGAGCTGCCGGAGAACCCGGCCGCGAAGGTCGTCGAGCTGCTCGAGGGCATCCGCACCGCGACCGGCACCGAGCGCGTCTCGGACATCCGCAGCGCGCTGCAGGAGTCGATGGACACCAACGTGTCCGTCTACCGCACCGAGGAGACCCTGAAGCAGGCGGTGGCCGACATCGCCGAGCTGAAGGAGCGCTACAAGAACATCTCGGTGATGGACAAGGGCAAGCGGTACAACACCGACCTGCTGGAGGCCGTCGAGCTGGGCAACCTGCTCGACCTGGCCGAGGTCACCGCGACCTCCGCGCTGGCCCGCAAGGAGTCCCGCGGCGGTCACTACCGCGAGGACTTCCCGACCCGTGACGACGTCAACTTCATGCGGCACACCATGGCGTACCGCGAGGTCGACGCCCAGGGCAACACGACTGTCCGCCTGGACTACAAGCCGGTCGTGGTGACCCGCTACCAGCCGATGGAGCGTAAGTACTGATGAGCACCCCCACCATCGAGGACGCAACCCCGCACAACTCCGCGGCGCTCGACGCCGCCGAGTCGGGCAAGGTCGAGCTGATCACCATCACGCTCCGCATCCGCCGGTTCAACCCGGAGGAGCACCCGGAGGCGGTGTGGGTCGACTACCAGCTCACGGTGGACCCGAAGGAGCGCGTCCTCGACGCGATCAACACGGTCAAGTGGGAGCAGGACGGCACGCTGACCTACCGTCGCTCCTGCGCCCACGGCGTCTGCGGCTCCGACGCGATGCGGATCAACGGCAAGAACCGTCTTGCCTGCAAGACCCTCATCAAGGACGTGAACCCGGAGAAGCCGATCACGATCGAGCCCATCAAGGGCATGACGGTCCTCAAGGACCTGGTCGTGGACATGGACCCGTTCTTCCAGGCCTACCGCGACGTGATGCCCTTCCTGATCACCAAGGGCAACGCGCCGACCCGGGAGCGGATCCAGTCGGAGGAGGACGTCCAGCGCTTCGAGGACACCACCAAGTGCATCCTCTGCGCCGCATGCACCTCCTCCTGCCCGGTGTTCTGGAACGACGGCCAGTACTTCGGTCCGGCCGCGATCGTGAACGCCCACCGCTTCATCTTCGACTCGCGTGACGAGGGCGCGGAGCAGCGGCTGGAGATCCTGAACGACCGTGAGGGCGTGTGGCGCTGCCGCACCACCTTCAACTGCACCGACGCGTGCCCGCGTGGCATCGAGGTGACGAAGGCGATCCAGGAAGTGAAGCGCGCGCTGATCACGCGTCGCTACTGAGCCTGAGCCGAGCCGCAGGCCCGAGGGCGGACCACTCACACGAGTGGTCCGCCCTCGCGCGTTCGCGGCCGAGGATCCTCACGGGGGCCCGTACGGGCGACTGGCTCCCCTCGCACGTCACTCGTCCCGGTGAGCCGCGGACCGCGGTGACGTCCGGTCGGATCTTCACCGGTCGGGGCGTGTTTCCCTGGACCGGGAGACGGCGAGGAGGAGGTCCTGATGCCCGTGCGGTTCGCTGCGCCGCTGCGCCGGATCGGCCCCGAGCTGGGACGCTTCGGCGCGGTCGGTCTGGCGGCCTACGGCACCGACGTCGCGCTGTTCAACCTGCTGCGCGGGCACGGCGGCGCCGGGCCGCTGGCGGCGAAGGCGGTGTCGCTGACCTTCGCCACCGCCGTGGCCTATCTGGGCAACCGCTGGTGGACCTACCGCGACCGCGTCCGCGAGCCGCAGGCCCGCACCGGGGTCTGCCGGGAGGTGGTGCTGTTCGTCCTGGTGAGCCTGGGCGGACTGCTGATCCAGCTGAGCTGTCTCGCGGTCTCCCACTACCTGCTGGGCTTCACCAGCCTGCTCGCCGACAACGTCTCAGGCAGCGTCGTGGGCATGATCGGCGCTACGGGCTTCCGCCTGCTGGGCTTCCGCACCTGGGTCTTCCGTGCGCGCAGCGTCTGAGCCCGCGGCGGCCGGACCCGCCGCCCGCAGCGCGCGCAGGCTGCGGACGCCGAGGGAACCGACCACGAGGCCGAGCAGCAGCGAGGACAGGGCGAGGGTGGCGTGGATCCAGAAATAGGCCGTGGGCCGGGAGTGGTCGCCGTGGGTGAAGGCGAGCCCCTCGCCGTCGGCCCACAGGTTCTTGAAGAACGTCACCCAGATCCATACCGACCAGACGCCGAACGCCGTCAGGAACCAGGATGCACGTCGGCTGAGTCTCATAAGGTCAGTATGGTCGGCCACTCGGACGCGCCCGGACGAGGGGTCCCGTCTGCTTTTATGACCATAGGTGATTCGGATTGGGTACGGTCGACCGCGTGCAGCTACGTGATCAAGCGCTGAGGAAGGCCCTCTCCGGGGTGGCCGTCATGACGGCCGTACTGACCGTCACCGCCGCGAAACCCGCCCCGAGTCCGAGCGGGAGCCCGGTCAGAAAGCCCCCGGCGCAGATGTCGACGGTCGGCGGCGAGGCGCTGGGCCGACCGGGCCCGCAGGTCGGCGCGGGCGCGCCGGCCCTGCCCAAGGGGATCTCCTCGCTGTCCTGGATCGTCTCCGACGCGGACACGGGCCAGGTGCTCGCCGCGCAGAACCCGCACTGGGCGCTGCCGCCGGCCAGCACGCTGAAGACCCTCTTCGCCGACACGGTGCTGCCGAAGTTCTCCCAGACGGCGACGCACAAGGTCGCCGAGGCGGACTTCGACGGCATGGGCGCGGGCAGCAGCATGGTCGGCGTGATGCCCGGTCAGACGTACACGGTCTCCGACCTCTGGCTCGGCGTCTTCCTCCGTTCGGGCAACGACGCGGTGCACGTGCTCGCCGCGATGAACGGCGGCGTCGCGACGACGGTGCAGGAGATGCAGGCCAAGGCGGAGGCGCTGGGCGCGAAGGACACCCGCGTGGTCAGCCCGGACGGATACGACATGCCGGGGCAGGTTTCCTCGGCCTACGACCTGACGCTCTTCGCCAGGGACGGGCTGAAGAACCCGGACTTCGCGAAGTACTGCTCGACCGCGATCGCGCACTTCCCCGGCGGCCCGAGCACGAAGGGCAAGCCCTTCGAGATCGACAACACCAACCGGCTGCTGACCGGCTTCGACGGGGTGGGCGGCCGCTATCCCGGCGTGATCGGCGTCAAGAACGGCTACACGACGAACGCGGGCAACACCCTGATCGAGGGCGCGCGACGTGACGGCCGCACCCTGCTGGTCACCCTGATGAACCCGCAGGCCCCGGTCAGGGACGAGGTCTACCGCGAGGCACGGGCCCTGCTGGACTGGGGCTTCGCCGCGGAGGGCAGGACCCGGCCCATCGGCACCCTGGACGCCGCGAAGTCGGTGGCCCAGGACGCGGCGACCCCGTCGGCGACGGCTGCGGCGCGGCCCTGGGCCGCGGCGACGACCGCCTCGTCCGGCTCCCCCACCACGCTGTACGCCGCCGCGGGCGTCGCAGCCCTGGCCCTCCTCTCCGGCGCCTACGTCCTCCTCACCCGCCGCCGTCGCCGCCACCGCTAGCGCGAGGCTTCAGGCGGCGAGTGCGTTGCACTTTCCAGGGGCGCGGGGAACTGCGCGACAAGCCACCCGCATGCGGATGGTCCTCACTGTTCAGGGCCATCCGCTCGGGGTGGTTGCTCACGCAGTTCCCCGCGCCCCTGGGGACGTGCCTGGTCGCCCGCCTGCGGAAGATCCGCGCCACTGAATCACTCGTCGGCCTTGGCGAGGGCCTCGCGGGCGCGGGCCCTGGCGCGGGCGCGGGCGGCGGCGGGGTCGGCGGTGGCCGTCCAGGCGACGCAGTAGAGGAGCCAGCGGCACATGAAGTTGATCCAGAGCAGCAGGGCGATCGGCGTGCCGAAGGCCCCGTACACGCTCTTCGTGGCGACGCCCGCCACGTACGCCGCCAGGGCCTGCTTCAGCAGCTCGAAGCCCACGGCCCCCATCAGCGCCGCCTCCAGGACCACCCGCCGGCGTTGGCCGAAGATCCGCGGCAGGCCGGTCAGGAGGTAGGAGAAGACCAGCAGGTCCGCCGCCACCGCGATCACGAACGCCGCCGCCGTCAGGCCCGCGCGGCCCGCGCCCGCGTGGCCCGCGCCGATCCACTTCGCCACCTGGTTCGCCGCCGCGCCCGCCGCGGTCGACGCGCCGAGGGAGACCGCGCCCACGAGACCGAGGCCGATCAGGACGCCGACGTCCCACAGCTTGCGGACGATCACGTTGCCCGGCTCGATCGGCAACGCCCAGGACGTGCGGATGCAGACACGCGTGGTGTCCACCCAGCCGAGGCCGGAGACCAGCAGGATGACGCCGCTGATCACGCCGACCGTGCCCGCGTTGTTCGCGATGTCGTGAATGTTGAGCTGGTCGGAGAGGCCGGGGAACTGCTCCGCGATCTTCTGCTGCAACTGGTCGGTCCGATGGTCGCTCAGCAGCGCCGCCGCGACCGCCAGGGCCACCGTCAGCAGCGGGAAGAGGGCCAGGAAGCCGAAGAAGGTCACCGCCCCGGCCATCCTGTTCGAGCCGACGTCGTTGAAGTGCTCGAAGACGCGGTACGCACGCGTCCGCAGCACCCACCCGACCGCCGGTCCGACCACCGGCACGCGCTTCAGCCACTCCATCGCTCGAACCTAGCGCCCGGACCCCCGTGACCGGGGCAGACACTCGTCGCCGCTCAGAGAGGCAGCCGCCGGAAGAGAGGGCGCGGCAGGTGCCGCAGGCCGGACATGACGTAGCGCAGGGCGCCGGGCACCCAGACGGTCTCGGTACCGCGGCGGAGCCCGGTCGTGATCGCCTCGGCCACGGCGTCGGCCGTGGTGGCGAGCGGGGCCTCCTGCATGCCCTCGGTCATCCTGGTCCGGACGAAGCCGGGCCGGACCACCATCACCCGCGCGCCGGAGCCCTGGAGGGAGTCCCCGAGGCCCTGCGCGAAGGCGTCCAGACCGGCCTTGGTCGAGCCGTAGATGAAGTTGGACCGCCGGGCCCGCTCCCCCGCCACGGAGGAGAGCACGACCAGCGCGCCGTGGCCCTGACGGCGCAGGGCCTGCGCGCAGACCAGGCCGGAGGTGACCGCGCCCAGATAGTTGACCCGGGCGACGTCGGCCGCCGCCATCGGCTCGTGCTCGTCGCGCTGCTGGTCGCCGAGGACGCCGAAGGCCAGCAGGGCGACGTCGATGTCGCCCTCGGCGAAGATCTTGCCGAGGACCGTTTCGTGGGTGTCGACGGCCGCCGCGTCGAAGTCGTGCACCGAGACCTCCGCGCCGAGCGCCCGCAGCTCGTCCGCGGCGGCGTCGAGCGCGGGCGAGGGACGCCCGGCGAGGTGGACCACGCGGACCCGGCCCGTGACCAGTCGGCGCGCGGTGGCCAGGCCGATCTCGGAGGAGCCGCCGAGGAGCAGCAGGGACTGGGGGTCGCCCAGGGCGTTCAGCATCAGCAGTGCTCTCTTTCGGAGGGGCGGACGTGGAGCCGGCCGTCAGAGTGCGAGGCGGCGGGCGAGGTCGGAGGTGAGGGCGCCGTGCGGGTCGATGCGCTGCCGCAGCGCGCGGAACTCCGCGAGCCTCGGGTACATCCCGGACAGTGTCTGCGGGCGCATCCGTGAGTCCTTGGCCAGGTAGACCCGGCCGCCGGCGGCCAGCACCTGCTCGTCGAGCCGGTCCAGCAGCGGCCCGAGGCCGGGAACGCCGGCCGGGAGGTCGAGGGCGAGGGTCCAGCCGGGCATCGGGAAGGAGAGCCAGCCGGGGCCGCCCTCGCCGAAGCGCTTGAGCACGGCCAGGAACGACGGGCAGCCGTGCCGGCTGAGCTGCTCGACGATCGAGCGCAGCGTCGCCTCCTGCCCGTAGGGGACGACGAACTGGTACTGCAGGAAGCCCGCCCGCCCGTAGACGCGGTTCCAGTCGGGGACGCCGTCGAGCGGGTGGAAGAACGCGCCGATGCGCTGGAGCTGTCCGCGTCTCTCGCGCGGGGCCTTGCGGTACCAGAGCTCGTTGAAGGCCCCGACCGTGGCGGTGCGCAGCAGCCCGCCGGGGATGCCGCGCGGGACGGCGGGGAGGCTGCGCGGGCGGAAGGCCAACGGATCGGCCAGCTGACGCGGGCTCAGCAGGTCCGCTGTGGCGTGCTCGCCGCGGGTCAGCACGGCCCGGCCGGTGGCGGCGCCGCGGGCCACCAGGTCGATCCAGGCAACCGAGTAGCGGTAGCGGTGGTCCGTCGTCTCCAGGCGGTCCATCAGGTCGTCGAGGTCGTGGGCGCGTTCGGTGTCGACGGTCATGAGGGAGGTGGAGACGGGCAGCAGCCGGATCGTGGCGTCGAGGATCACGCCGGTCAGCCCCATGCCACCGGTCGTCGCGTCGAAGAGCTCCTCGCCGGGGAGCAGTTCGTGCGTCCCGCCGTCGGCGGTGAGCAGCCGCATCCGGGTGACATGCCGGCTGAAGCTGCCGCTCACGTGGTGGTTCTTGCCGTGGATGTCCGCGCCGATCGCCCCGCCGACGGTGACGTGGCGGGTGCCGGGGGTGACCGGGACGAACCAGCCGAAGGGCAGCAGCAGCCGCATCAGCCGGTCGAGGCTGATCCCCGCCTCGACCTCGACCAGGCCCTGCGCCAGGTCGAGGGACCGGACGGCGGCCAGCCGGGTCATGTCGAGGACGGTGCCTCCGGCGTTCTGGGCGGCGTCGCCGTAGCTGCGGCCGAGCCCGCGGGCCACAGCGCCGCGTCCACCCGCCCCGCGCAGCGCGGCGGCGGCCTCGTCGGCGGTGGTGGGCGCGCAGAGCCTGGCCGTCGTGGGCGCGGTGCGCCCCCACCCGGTGAGTTGTCCTTCCATGCGAGCGACGCTAAGCCCGGGGGCCGACAGGTCGCAGGGGGCCCGCTCGGGGGTGCGGCGCGCCCTCAGCCCCAACCCGCCGGTCAGGCACGCGGAATGCCGCACGGCGGGCCTGCGGCGGTCCGGCCGCCGGGCACGCCCGAACGGGTGAGTGACGGTGGCGTCGGTGAGTTGACGACGAGGTGACGCGCGTTCGAAGCGCCCGTCGTGACGCCTCCCGCAGCCGTCGGGCGGGCCTGCCGCGGCGGCCGGGCACGGCCGCGCCGCGCGGAGCCCCTCGTCGAGCCCCGGGGCCCGGGCCGCCGGAGAGGCGGCCGGATCGGGCAGCCGGCGGCGACGGCTCAGGAGTTGCTGAGCAGTTGCTCGGGCTCCTGCCCCGACTGCTGTCCCGGCAGCCGCCCCGCCGAAGCGCCGGACTCGGCCTGCTCCGGGGTCGGCGCGGGGGTCCGCGCGGCCGGCGGGAGGACCGGCAGCGGCTCGGTCTCGCCGAGGAACACCGTCCGCACGACCCGCTCGGCGGCACGGCCGTCGTCGAACTCGCAGAACCGCTCCCGGAACGCGGCCCGCAGCGTGGCCGACTCCTCGCCGCGCCAGGCGCCGGAGCGGAACACGTCGACCAGTTCGACCTCGGTGGTGGCCACCGGACCCGGCGTCTCGCCGGGCCGGCCGGAGAGCAGGTCGAGATAGACGCCGCGGGTCTGCCGGTAGACCTCCCAGTCGTCGGCGAAGACGACGATGGGCCGGTCCAGGTTGGCGTAGTCGAACATGACCGAGGAGTAGTCCGTCACCAGCGCGTCCGCCGCCAGCGCCAGGCGCTCCAGCGACGGGTGCCGGGACACGTCGATCACCTGCGCGCCGCCGGGGCCCGCCGGTCGCGCGGCGGTGTCGTAGAGGTAGTGGGCGCGGTTGAGCACGACGTACTCCTCGCCCAGCGAGGCGGCGAAGCGGTGCAGGTCCAGCTGCGGCCGGTAGGAGGCGCGGTAGTCGCGCAGCGTGGGGGCGTAGAGCAGGACCTTCGCGCCCTCGGGGACGCCGAGCTCGCGCCGGGCGGCCCGCACCTGCTCGCCGTCGGCCGCGTAGTAGACGTCGTTGCGCGGGTAGCCGTACTCCAGGCTGCGGAACGAGGAGGGGTAGACCCGCTCCCAGATCAGCGTCGAGAAACGGTTCGAGCTGAGGCTGTAGTCCCAGCGGTCGACCCGCCCCAGCAGCTTGGCGAAGTCGATCGACTGGCCCGCCGCGGGGTAGTCGCGCAGGTCCAGGCCCATCTTCTTGACCGGGGTGCCGTGGTGCGTCTGCAACTGCACGGTGCCAGGGCGCTTGGGCGCGCCGTCGGGGAAGTTCACGTTGTTGACGAAGAACTTCGCGCGGGAGATCGCCTCACGGTAGCTGCGCGAGCCGGGCGAGACGATGTCGATGCCCTTGGGGGCCTCCGCCCTGCGCTTCGCCTCCACCACCCACACGGTGCGCAGCTCGGGCGCGAGCTCGCGCAGCTTCGCGTGGATCGCGGCGGGGTTGCAGGCGGGCGTGCGGGCCCAGTAGCTGGCGAAGACGGCGAGGTCGTCGTCGATCGGCAGCCGGCGCTGGATCCGCTGGTAGCCGCCGAGCAGCGGTCCGGCGACCGCGCGGCGCAGCTCCGGCTGGGCGGCGCGGGCGACGTTCTTGGCCTTTCGGGCGGCCTGCCCGAGCGCGGACGCCTTCCAGCTGCCGCGCAGCTCGACCGCGGCGCCGCCGGCGGGGCGGTGCCGCTGCTCGGCCTCGACGGCGCGCTCGAAGAACTCCTTGCGGGCGGCGGCGGGCACCCGGTCGGGGTGGTTGCCGATGGTGCGCAGGTGCTCGGCCATCCGCCGGTGCAGCAGCGGCCGCCAGTGGTCCAGCTCGGGGTGGGCGTCGACGAACGCGAAGACCCGGTCGTACTGCCCGAAGATGTCGAAGTGCTTGCGGCTGACGGTGGCCAGGATGTTCCCGCCCTGACGCCGCTGCCGGTAGTGAACGGCGACCAGGTCGAGCATGGCCACGGTCCTCGCGGCCAGCATCACCGGGTAGGTCCAGGGGGTGTCCTCGTAGTACCCGGGCGGGAACTCGAAGGCGTGCTTCTGGACGAAGTCGCGGCGGTAGACCTTGTTCCACACCACCATCAGCAGCCCGAGGACCTCCTCGCGCTCGGCGACGGCGAAGACCTCGGGCCTGCCCTCCTGCGGGGCGAAGAGCCCGGCGTCCCTGCTGCGGACCTCGCGGCCGTCCCAGTAGGTGCGCGCGTAGTCGAAGATCAGGACGTCCGGGTCCGCGGTCGCGTCCAGCCGGTCGGCGATCGCCTGGAGCGCGCCGGGGGTCAGCGTGTCGTCGCTGTCGAGGAAGAACAGGTAGTCCCCGGTCGCCTGTTCCATTCCGGCGTTCCTGGCCCGGCCGAGGCCGACGTTCTCGGGCAGGTGAAGCACCCGTACCCTGGCGTCCGCCTGTGCGAATCCGTCCATGATCGCGCCGCTGCCGTCGGGCGAGCAGTCGTCGACCGCGATGACCTCGATATCCCTGAAGGACTGCCCCAGGACGGACTCAAGACACTCGCCCAGGTAGGCCTGGACCTGGTAGGCGGGCACAACGACGCTGATCCGGGGCATGCCGGTACGATACAGGCAAGCAAACGGAGGGTGAACATCCGAGATCCCCCGGTCTGTGGGCCGACCGTGGGAGCGAATGCAAGGCCGCTCGGCAAGACTCCTCTTACCCGGACGGAGGTCGCCACCCCCGCATCACCGCTTGGTCGGTTCCGGGTGCCGATAGGCTATGGGTCGTTCCTCTGTACGGTTAGCCCGAGTTTCGCCCCCCGGGGGCTGCCGTGCCAGCAAAGAAAGGCTCGTGCGTACCCCATGGCCCCCCGCCTCTCCGTCGTCGTTCCGATCTACAACGTCGAGCGGTACCTCGACGAGTGCCTGGCCTCGCTCGCCGCACAGACCATGAGCGACCTCGAGGTCGTGATGGTGGACGACGGCTCGAAGGACGGCGGCGCCGACATCGCCCGCGCCTGGGAGGCCAAGGACAGCCGCTTCCGGCTGGTCCAGAAGGAGAACGGCGGCCTCGGTCCGGCCCGCAACACGGGCATGGAGCACATCTCGCCCGACAGCGAGTTCCTCGCCTTCGTCGACAGTGACGACACCCTGCCGCCGACCGCGTACGAGTTGATGCTGGAGACCCTGGACCGCACCGGCTCCGACTTCGTCGCGGGCAACGTGCTGCGCTTCCGCTCGGTGGGCTACCAGCAGTCGCCGGTCCACCGGCGCCCCTTCGCCAAGACCCGGCTGGCCACCCACATCAGCAAGTTCCAGCCCCTGACCACGGACCGCACGGCCTGGAACAAGGTCTACCGCCGCTCGTTCTGGAACAAGCACAACCTGCTCTACCCCGGCATCCTCTACGAGGACGCCCCGGTCTCGATCCCGCTGCACTACCTGGCGGACAAGGTCGACATCCTCGCCGAGCCGATCTACCACTGGCGCGAGCGCGAGATCGGCGCCCGTTCCATCACGCAGAACCGGACGGACCCCAAGGGCCTGATCGACCGGGTCGCCTCCATCGGCCTGGTCCGCGAGTTCCTCAAGGGGCAGGAGGGTCCGCAGTTCGCGAAGTTCCTGGCCGCCTACGACCGCAACGCGCTGGTCGAGGAGATCCCGCTCTTCTTCAAGGCGCTCGTCGAGGGCGGCCCCGAGTACCGCACCGCGTTCCTCGACCACGTCGGACCGCTGATCGAGAACATCGGCCCCGACGCGATGAACTCGCTCGCGCAGCCGATGCGGCTCAAGTACTACCTGACCGTCAAGCGCCGCCTGGACGACCTGCTGGCGGTGCTGGAGTTCGACCGCACCCACCCGTGGACCATCCCGCTCCGTGGCAACGTCCGCCACCTGGCCGACTACCCGTTCCTCAGCGAGCCCGTGCCGGACGGCGTGCTGCGCCTGGACTCGGAGCTGGTGGTCCGCACCGGACTGCACCGCGCGGACTGGAACGAGGACGGCAAGCTCTTCCTCAAGGGCTTCGCCTACCCCCGCCACCTCGGCGCGATGCACCGCCGCGACTCGATCAAGGCGCTGCTGCTCCGCGAGCAGGGCAGCCGCCGCACCCTGGTGCTGCCCGCCAGGACGGTCAAGGACCTGGAGGCCACCGCCGAGGCCTACGACCAGCCGATGCGCCACGCCGACCTGGCCGGCTTCGAGATCAACTTCGACCCGAAGCGGCTCAAGCAGCGCGGCAACTGGGTCGACGGCACCTGGCGGGTCACCATCGGCGTCTTCGGCCCCGGCCGTCCGCGCCGCAGCCGCCTCAAGGCCGGCAAGTTCGACTCCGCCGCCAACCCCGCCCCGCACTGGGTCACCGACAACGTCCGGGTGATCCCCGAGATGCGCGACGAGCACCTCTACGTGCGGGTCGAGACGGTCAGGGCCGTCGTCGGCTCGGCCTCGTCCGCCGGCGACTCCTTCGAGCTCAGCGGTCTGATCGAGACCTCGCAGGCGGGCCTGGTGCGCTCGCTGCGGCTGACGCACCAGGAGGACGGCGCCTCCGCGGAGCTCGACTGCCCGATCGTCCTCGGCGAGGCCGTCGGCACCTGGACCGCCTTCACCGCCACCGTGGACCACGCGCTGATGGCCGCCGCGCGCAAGGAGCTGCTGCGGCTGCGCCCGAGCGTGCAGGAGCAGGCCCAGGACCGCTGGGGCGCCGACCTGCTGCTCCACGACGGCTCCTCGATGGAGCTGGTGATCGACGACCGCGAGGGTCGCACCACGGTGCAGTACCCGGTGACCAGCGCGGTCGAGGACCCGCAGGTGCTCTGCTTCAAGCGTTCGCCGCGGGGCTACCTGCAGCTCGTCGAGCAGCCGCTGCAGCCGCTGTTCGAGAAGGTCACCGCGCTCCCCGCGGAGCAGGGCTTCGCCCTCGAGGGAACCTTCCCGCTCGACGGCCGCCACGCGATGGAGCTGGTGCTGCGGCACCGCTACCACGCGCAGGTCCACATCTACCCGGCGGAGGCCGTCGACGGCCGGATCTACGCGACGCTGCCCGCGCTGCCGAACGCCGGCTGGAACGGCGAGGTCCCGCTGCTCTCCGGCCAGTGGGCGGTGCACGTGCGGCTGCTCGCCCCGGCCACGGCCACCGAGGACGAGCGGGCCGCCGCACCGGTCGAGGTCCCGGCCAGGCTCGCGGCCCCGGCGCACGCCGCGCTGCCGCTCCCGGTCGAGGCCCGCGGACGCACGGTGTCGCTGCGCCGCCGCCACTACGACGCCATGCTGCTCGACGTCGAGCCGGCCGTCCCGCTGGCCGAACGCGGCACCTTCCACCGCCGTCAGCTGCGCGAGGAGTTCTACCCGGCCGCGCTGACCAAGCCGATCCTGCCGCAGGTCCTCTACGACGTCTTCGAGGGCAAGGACTACTCCGACTCCCCCAAGGCGATCCACCAGGAGCTGCTGCGCCGCCGCGACGACCTGGAGCACCTCTGGGTGGTCAGGGACCACCGTGCGGTCACCCCGCCCGGCACCCGCGCGGTGATCCTGGACAGCCAGGAGTGGTACGAGGCGTACGCGCGCAGCCGGTACGTCGTCGGCAACACGCACTTCCCCCGCTGGATCACCAAGCGTCCCGGCCAGACGATCGTGCAGACCTGGCACGGCACGCCGCTGAAGCGGATCGGCTTCGACTTCGACAACGACTGGTTCGCCGACACCGACTACCTGGAGGCACTGGAGCGCGAAGGCCGCCAGTGGCGGCTGCTGCTCTCCCCGAACCGGTTCAGCACGCCGATCTTCGAGCGGGCCTTCCGGTACGAGGGCGAGATCCTCGAGTCGGGTTACCCGCGCAACGACATCCTGCTCGCCGAGGACCGCGAGCTGCTGGCGGCCCGGGTGCGGGAGCAGCTCGGTGTGCCCGAAGGTAAGAAAATCGTCCTCTACGCGCCGACCTGGCGTGAGGACCGGGTCCGCCACGCCGGCGGCCACCAGCTGGACCTGCACCTGGATCTTGAGCTGCTGCAGCGCGAGCTCGGCGAGGACCACGTGGTCCTGGTCCGCCCGCACGCGCACGTGGTGGACCGGGTCCACGGCGCGGGCAACGGCTTCGCCTGGGACGTCGGCAGCTACCCCGACATCGCCGAGCTCTACCTGATCGCGGACGTGCTGATCACCGACTACTCGTCGGTCATGTTCGACTTCGCCGTGACGGGCCGCCCGATCCTGTTCTTCACGTACGACCTCGAGCACTACCGTGACTCCCTGCGCGGCTTCTACTTCGACTTCGAGCAGCAGGCCCCCGGCCCGCTGCTGGGCACCTCGGGCGAGATCGTCGACGCGCTGCGGAACATCGACCAGGTCGCAAAGGACAGCGCCGCGGCCTACGAGGCGTTCCGTGCCACCTACTGCGACCTCGACGACGGCCACGCCACCAGGCGCGTGGTCGACCGAATGCTGGAGCTTTGATGGCTGTGGGCTCGACCTCGACCCGCCCCGCTTCGCCCGCGCCCGAGTCGGGCGGGGTGCGGGCGCGGGTCGACCGCCTCACCCGGCGGGTCAGGCCGCTGGTGGAACGCGTCCCTTCACGGCTGCGCTTCCCGCTCGCCGTGGCCGGGATCTCGTTCCTGCTTGCGTTCGTGTGGTGGGCGGCGTACTACCCGGGCCTGATGAGCTTCGACAGCTACACGTACACGTGGGAGTCGACGACCGGTCACTGGATCAACGACCACTCGATCCCCTACATCACCTGCGTGTGGCTGACCCTCAACATCACCGGCACCTACGCGCTGCTGACGTTCTGCCAGATCGTGGCGGCCGCACTGGCGACCGGATACCTCGCCGCAGGCCTGCGGAAGTTCAGGATCCGCAAGCGCTGGATCGTGGGCTCGGTCGTGCTCTGCGGCGTGCTGCCGCCCACCGGTGACTTCTTCGTCTTCGTCTGGAAGGACGTCCCGTTCGTCCTGGGCGCCCTGGTGGCCGCGGCCGCCGTGACGCACCTGGTGGGCGACGCGCTGAAGCGGCCGCGCTCGACCCGCCGGGCGGTCCCCGGCCGGCGCCGCGACTGGCTGGCCTTCGGCGGCGGCATGCTGCTGCTCTGCCTGGCGCGCAACAACGGCTTCCTGACCGTCGTGCTGATCGGCCTGGTCCTGCTGGCCTGCCTGCCCTGGCAGTGGCGCAGGATCGCCCCGCTGACGGTCGTGCCGGTGCTCTTCTACTTCTTCCTCGCGAACGTGATCTACCCCGCCGTCGGGGTGCAGCCGCAGGTGAACAACTCGGCCTACAGCTTCTTCTACGCCGACGTGGCCTACGCCTACGGCAAGAACCCGTCGATGTTCGACCAGGACCAGCTGGCGGCGATGGAGGCCGTGGCCCCACTGAAGCAGTGGAAGGACGCCGGCTGCTGGGACACCGACCTGCTCACCCAGAAGAACTTCAGCATGACGGCCGCCGCCGCGCACCAGGACGAACTGATGTCCACGTTCACCATGGTGCTGAAGAAGGCTCCGCAGTACGTCGCGGACGCGCACCTGTGCCGCGCGCACAACGCCTGGGCGGTCTTCCCCGACCACGGCATCTTCATGGCGCCGGTCACCTACACCGGTCCCTTCCACGACTCGCTGATCTCGCACCCCGAGCTCAAGGACAGCCCCTTCTACAGCGCGTTCCACTCGGCCCCGCTGTCGACCACGCTGCACCGCGCGGGCGACTGGTGGTTCGGGGTCTCCAGGACGCCGCAGCTGCAGTGGATCCTGTGGGGCGGCGCGGTGTGGTGCTACATCACCTACTTCTTCGTGGTCCGGCTCACCCGCAGGGTCTGGCGCCGGGAGATCCTGGCGATCGCCGCGACGACGGCCGGGCTCCAGCTGACCGTGCTGGCGGGCACGCCGGCCCCGCTCTACCGGTACATGGCGGCCCCGACCACGCTCGGCGTTCTGCTGCTCCCACTGGCCTCCTCCAAGCTCAAGCGCGACGAGCCCGACAGCGGAACGGCTGAGACCCAGGAATGACGATGACCCCCGTCCGCGAGGCCTCCACGGCGGCCCGCCAGCGCGTCGAGACGATGACCGCCCGGATCCCGTCGCGGCTGAGGATGCCCCTGGGCGTCGCCGCGCTGGCGCTGGTCGGCTACCTGCTGTGGTGGGCCGCCTTCTATCCGGGGCTGATGACCTACGACAGCTTCAACTACACCTGGGAGTCGACGACCGGGCACTGGATCGACGACCACTCGATCTTCTACCTGGCCTGCGTCTGGCTCTCGCTGAAGATCACCGGCACCTACGCGCTGCTGACCTTCGGCCAGGTGGTGGGGATGTCCCTGGCCATCGGGTACCTGGCCGGCGGCCTGCGCAAGTTCCGGATACGGACCCGCTGGATCGTCGCCTCCGTGGTGGTCCTGCTGGTGCTGCCCTCCAGCGGCGACTTCGTGATCTACATCTGGAAGGACGTCCCCTACGTCATCGGGGGCGTCCTCGGCTTCGGCGCGCTGGCGCACATCGTCGGGGACGCGCTGCGCATCCCGCGCGCCGAGCGCCGCGACCGGCAGAACCGGAACACCCCGGCCTGGGGCCAGCGCCGCGACTGGCTGCTGCTGGGCGGCGGGCTCACCCTGGTCTGCCTCTCGCGCAACAACGGCTTCCTGGCCGTCTTCCTCAGCGGCGTCGCCCTGCTTCTGTGCATGCCGTGGCTGTGGAAGCGCGTCGCCGTGGTGACGATCATCCCGATCATGATCTTCATGGGGCTGGACAAGGGCGTCTACCCGGCGCTGGGCGTCACCAAGCCCACCGACTTCGCCGGCAACACCTTCTTCTACGCCGACATCGCCTACACCTACAGCAAGTCGCCGCACGTGTTCTCGGCGCAGGACAAGGCGCTGCTCGCGTCCATCGCCCCGCTGTCGCACTGGAAGACCAAGGGCGCCGACTGCTACGGCGTCGACGGGCTGATGAGCGGTTTCGACAAGCGCGCCGCCGTCGCCCACCACGCGCAGCTGATGGACCTGTTCTACAAGTCGGTCCAGAAGGCTCCGGCGGACTTCGTCGACGCCACGTTCTGCCGCGGCACCCCGGCCTGGGCGATCAACCCGAGCCAGGACCGGACCTTCGTCATGGACGTCCGCTCCTCCGCCGACGGCTACACCTTCATGAAGTACCACCCCGAGCTGTACGCGAGCCCGTACTACCCGGCGATGCACGTGTCGCCGCTCTCGACGGGCCTGCACAAGGCCGCGAACTGGTGGTACAACCTGGGCAAGACGCCGCAGCTCAACTGGATCATCTGGGGCGGCGCCACCTGGTGCTGGTTCGGCTACCTCGTGCTGATCCGGCTGACCCGCAAGATCTGGCGCCGTGAGGTGCTGGCGATGGCGGCGATCAGCATCGGCATGCAGCTGAACGTGTTCGTGGCCACGCCAGGACCGCTCTACCGGTACATGGCCACGCCGTTCTTCATCGGGGTGCTCACCCTGCCACTGGCCTTCTCCCGCCTGCGGCGGAACGAGCACGAGCCCCTGGCCCAGGCGCAGCCCCAGCCCGAGCCCCAGCCGCAGTCCTAGCCGGCGAACGTGAAGGTGCGGACGGGACGCCAGATCTCGTCCGCACCGAAGCGGTAGAGGCTGAATCCGCGGACGGTGAACTCCCCGCGGAACTCCTTCAGGTCCGCGTACGCGCGGTCCAGCGCCTCGGGCTCGACGTCGTGCGCCACCGTCACGTGCGGGTGGTAAGGGAAGGACAGCTCCCGGGCCAGCGGCCCGGAGCGCACCGAGGCCTCCAGCTCGCGGCACTGGCGCACGCCCGCCTCCAGGCGGACGAACACCACCTGCGAGACCGGCCGGAAGGTGCCGGTGCCGTGCAGTTGCACCGTGAACGGCCGGTGCGCGGCCGCGGCGGCGGCGAGGTGACGGTCGACGACCTCCACCTCGCCCACCGGAACGAGGGTCGGCGGCAGCAGGGTCACGTGTGTCGGGATCGCCCGGGCCCTCGGATCGCCGTAACCCGCCCTGGCGTCCTGGATCGCCGAGGCGTACGGCTCGGGCACCTCGAGGGAGACCCCGATGAGCGCGGCGTCTATGTGACTCTGCTCCATGCGGTCGCTCAGCGCTGAGTCGGCTGCAGGAAGCCGATCCGGTCGTACGCCTCGGCGAGCGTGGGCGCGGCCACCGCGCGGGCCTTCTCCGCGCCGTGCGCCAGCACCCGGTCGAGCTCGGCCGGGTCGTCCAGGTAGAGGCGGACGCGGTCCTGGATCGGGGCGACCCACTCGCTGTAGTAGTCGGCCAGCTCGGTCTTGAGCGCGCCGTACATCTTGCCCTCGAAGTGCTCGACGAGCTCGGCCACGGAGCGGCCGCTGATCGCCGAGTAGATGCTGAGCAGGTTGGAGACGCCCGGCTTCTGCTTCTCGTCGAAGGCGATCACGGTGTCGGTGTCGGTGACGGCGCTCTTGAACTTCTTCGCGCTGACCTTGATCTCGTCCAGCAGGTTCACCAGGCCCTTGGGCGAGGAGGCGGACTTGCTCATCTTCGCCGCCGGGTCCTGGAGGTCGAAGATCTTGGCCGTCTCCTTGAGGATGTACGGCTTCGGCACGGTGAAGGTCTGCCCGTAGCGGCCGTTGAAGCGCTCGGCCAGGTCGCGGGTCAGCTCGACGTGCTGCCGCTGGTCCTCGCCGACCGGGACCTGGTCGGCCTGGTACAGCAGGATGTCGGCCACCTGGAGGATCGGGTAGGTGAACAGGCCGACCGTGGTGCCGTCGCTGCCCTGCTTGGCGGACTTGTCCTTGAACTGCGTCATCCGGCTGGCCTCGCCGAAACCGGTGAGGCAGTTCATCACCCAGCCGAGCTGGGCGTGCTCGGGCACGTGCGACTGGACGAAGAGCGTGCAGCGCTCGGGGTCGAGTCCGACGCCGAGCAGCTGGGCGACGGAGACGCGGGTGTTCTCGCGGAGCACCGCCGGGTCCTGCGCGACGGTGATCGCGTGCAGGTCGACCACCATGTAGAACGCGTCGTGCGACTCCTGCAGGGCCACCCACTGGCGCACCGCGCCGAGGTAGTTGCCCAGGTGGAAGGAGCCCGACGTGGGCTGGATACCGGAGAGCACGCGAGGACGGTCGATGGCCATGCGCACATTCTCTCAGGTGCGCGGCGGATCTTTCGCGCAGCTTCCGGCGACCGAGCGCCCCCCGTTCGTGGCACGGCCGCCACCTCAGGCCTCGGCACGGCGTTGTGCACCGCGCGGACCTGTAACAAAGGCACGGAGGTACGGCCGCATGCCCACGCCCCTGGTGACGGTCATCACACCGGTCCACGACACTCGGGACAGTCTGCGCCCCTGGTTCGACTCACTGCGCGAGCAGGCGCTCGCACCCGGCGGGCTCGAAGTGCTCGCGATCGACGACGCCTCCACCGACGGCAGCCGCGAGGAGCTGCGGCGGCTCGCCGCGCTCTGGCCCGAGGCGATCACCGTGGTCGGCCTGGAGACCCGCGGAGGCCCTGGCCGGGTCAGGAACGAGGGCTTACGCCTGGCGCGCGGCCGCTACGTCTTCTTCCTCGACTCCGACGACCGCCTGGGCGCGGAGGCGCTGCGTCGGCTGACCCTGACAGCGGAGGTCTGCGGCTCGGACGTGGTCGTCGGACGCGTGGCCGGGGTCAACGGCCGCTGGGTGCCCGAGTTCGCCTGCCGGGAGACCGACGACGACGTGCGCTTCCCCGGCGGCGACCTGGCCTGGACGCTGACGCCCTCGAAACTGTTCCGACGGGAGCTGGTGCAACGTTTCGGCATGCGGTTCAGGGAGGACCTGCCCGCCTACAGCGACGGGCCCTTCGTGCTGGAGGCCTTCTTCCGGGCCCGGCGCATCTCCGTGCTGGCGGACTACGACTACTGCTACCTGGTGGCGAGACCCGACCGGAGCAACATCACCTGCAGCTCCCGGCCGGCCGACCGGCTGCGGGGCGTCGCGGCGGCGGTCGAGATCACCAACCGCTTCGCCGCGCCGGGCGCGGTGCGCGACGAGGTGAACGACCGGCTCCTGCGCGGCGACCTGGTGAACCTCTTCCGCGCGGACTTCCCTGCGCTGGACGCGGCGGAGCGGACCTCCCTGGTCGCCGCCGCGGGCGAGCTGGTCCGGGCGAACCTGACCGAACCGATCCGGCTCCGCTGCAGCGAGTCGCAGCGCCTGAGGCTGCACTGCCTGCAGCACGGTCTGGTGGACGAGCTGACGGAGCTGGTCCGCCACGAGTCCGAGCACGGCTCCCTGCCCGAACCGGTCACCGCGACGGCGTCGTGGACCCCCGACGGTCTCCGCGTCCGCACCCGGCGCCCGCTGCCGACCCTGGTCCCCTCCCCCGTGGCCTGGCTCGCCGGCGCGGGCGGGCCCAGGATCGCCCAGGAGACGGCGGACGACGAGACGGTCATCCCGCTCACCTCCCTGCTGCCCAGCCCCCGCCTGGCCCTCCACGTCGAGTCCACCTACGCCGGCCGCGACGTCACCGGCCCGATCACCCCCGCCGCGGACCTCTCCCCCCGCCGCATCCGCCACGGCGTCCGCGTCTACCGCCTCACGCCCCTGCCGGGCCCCCGCGGCGAGCTCGTCGTCTGGGTCGCCCCGCTCCGCCTGCGCCGGCTGCTGAAGCAGCGCCTGCTGCGCCTGCTCGGCCGGACCTCGGCCGCTTCCGACGCGTAGCTCGCGCCGCTCGGCCTCCGCGCGGCGCCGGCCGCGCGCGCCCGGTCGTCAGCCCTGGTCGACCGGCTGCGGCGGGGCCGTGACGCGGACACGGGAGACGCGGCGGCCGTCGAGGGCGGCGACCTCGACGACGTAGCCGTCGTCGGTGGTGATGCGGTCGGAGACCTGGGGGAGACGGCCCAGGGCGGCGACGACGTAGCCGGCGACGGTCTCGTAGGGGCCCTCGGGGAGGGTGAGGCCGGTCTCCTCCTCGAAGTCGGAGAGGTTCAGCAGGCCGTCGACCTCGATGGAGCCGCCGGCCAGGCGGCGGGTGGTGGAGAGCTCCTGGGAGTCGTACTCGTCGCGGATCTCCCCGATCACCTCCTCGACCAGGTCCTCCAGGGTGACGATGCCCGCCGTGCCGCCGTACTCGTCCACCACGATGGCCAGGTGGTGGCCCTCGTGCCGCATCTCCGACATGGACGGCAGGACCCGCTTCGTCGCGGGCAGCAGCTTCACCGGGCGGGCGATGTCGCGGACCGTGCCGAGCGCGTCGGCGCGGTACAGGTCCTTGACGTGGACGAAGCCGACCACGAGGTCGTAGGAGCCGTCGACCACCGGGTACCGGGAGTGCGGGTAGGCGGTGACCTCCTCGCGGACCTCGGCGACCTGCTGGGCCGCGTCCAGGAAGGTGACCTCCGTGCGCGGCACCATCACCTCGCGCAGCTGCCGCTCGCCCGCCGCGAAGACCTCGCCGATCAGCTGCCGTTCGTCCGAGCCCAGCTCGGTGTTGGCGGCGACCAGGCCGCGCAGCTCCTCCGAGCTCATGGCGTTGCGGCCCGCCTTCGGGTCGCCGCCCAGCACCCGGACCATCAGGTTCGTCGACACGGACAGCAGCCAGATCACCGGACGCAGCACCCGCGAGATCGCGTCGACCAGCGGCGCGGCCGCCACGGCGATCGACTCGGCCCGCTGCAGGCCGATCCGCTTCGGAGTCAACTCCCCCAGGACCAGCGAGACGTAGGAGATCAGCAGGGTCAGCCCGACCAGCGCGACGGCGTCCGCGACGCCCTGGCTCATGCCCCAGTCCACGAACAGCGGCGACAGCTTCTTCGCCAGCGTGTCCGCGCCGAACGCCGCCGAGAGGAAGCCCATGCAGGTCACGCCGACCTGCACCGAGGCCAGGAACCGGTTCGGGTCCGCGGCCAGGTGCGCGGCGCGCGAGGCGCGCTTGGTGCCACGCTCGGCGAGCGCGCGGATCTGGCCCTCGCGCAGGGAGATCAGGGAGATCTCGGCGACATTGAAGATGCCGCCGACCACGATGAAGAGAAGGACCAGCCCGGCGTCGCGCAACGTCTCGCTCACCGGGCCAGTCTAGGAGGGCCGCAGCCGCGGCCGGACCGCGGCTACCGGACCGGGAGCCCCGGCGCCGGGTAGGCGTCCATGAGCGCCTTGACCTCCGCGCGGACCTTGCCGATCGTCTCCTCGTCGCCGCTGCCCGCCGCGGCGACGACCCGGTCCGTCCACGCGGCCACCGTCGCCATCTCGCCCGCCGGAATCCCGCGCGAGGTCAGGGCCGGCGTGCCGATGCGGATGCCGGACGGGTCGAAGGGCTTGCGGGTGTCGTAGGGCACGGTGTTGTAGTTGACCACGATGCCCGCGCGGTCCAGCGCCTTGGCGGCGACCTTGCCGGGGACGTCCTTGCCGGTGAGGTCGATCAGCAGCAGGTGGTTGTCGGTGCCGCCGGAGACCAGGTCGAAGCCGCGGGCGGCCAGCTCCTCGCCGAGCGTCTGCGCGTTGGTGACGACCTGCCGGGCGTACGCGCGGAACTCCTCGCCCGCCGCCTCCTTGAGCGCGACGGCGATGGCGGCGGTGGTGTGGTTGTGCGGACCGCCCTGGAGGCCGGGGAAGACGGCGCGGTCGATCGCCTTGGCGTGCTCCTCGGTGGAGAGCAGCATCGCGCCGCGCGGGCCGCGCAGCGTCTTGTGGGTAGTGGTCGAGACGACGTCCACGTGACCGGCGGGGGACGGGTGCGCGCAGCCCGCGATGAGGCCGGCGATGTGCGCGACGTCGGCGACCAGCACCGCGCCGACCTCGCGGGCGATCTCGGCGAAGCCGGCGAAGTCGATGGTGCGCGGCACGGCCGTGCCGCCGCAGAAGATCACCTTCGGCCGCTCGGCCACCGCCAGCTCGCGCACCTTGTCCAGGTCGACCCGGCCCGTCTCCCGCTCGACGCCGTACTGCACGCCCCGGAACCAGGTGCCGGTGGCGGAGACGCCCCAGCCGTGGGTGAGGTGGCCGCCCATCGGCAGCGCCATGCCCATCACGGTGTCGCCGGGCTTGAGGAAGGCGAGGTAGACGGCGAGATTGGCGGGCGAGCCCGAGTAGGGCTGGACGTTGGCGTGGTCCATCGAGAAGAGGGTCTTGGCGCGCTCGATCGCCAGCGACTCGACCAGGTCGATGTTCTGCTGGCCCTCGTAGTAGCGCTTGCCGGGGTAGCCCTCGGAGTACTTGTTCGTCAGGACCGTGCCGGTGGCCTCCAGCACGGCGTGGGAGACGTAGTTCTCACTGGGGATCAGCCGCAGCGTGTCGGCCTGGAGCTGCTCCTCCGCGACGATCAGCGCGGCGATCTCGGGGTCCTGCTGGGCAAGGTGCGACATGGCGTCCTCCGGGTCTCACTCCCTGCCGCGGCCGTCGCGGCGGGGTCCGACCCGGCTGCCCAGGCGTACGGCGGACCGGAGGCTGTGCCCTCGCCGCTCCCTCGGGGTTCCCTCCCCGTGCGCCAGTCGCGGCCCGGCCAGGATAGCCGGACGGCCCGGCCGCGCGGGCGGCCGGGCCGAAGGCTGAGACGGACGGGAGGACGCGGCTCAGAAGGTGACGGAGGTGACGCGCAGCCCGAACGAGGCCGGTCCGGTCGACGCGCCGAAGGTGCCGCCGTCGTGGCCGGGCAGGGACCGCAGCAGGCCCCCGGTCGTTCCGTTGCCGGCCGCGCCCGCGAAGGCGGTGAGGTCGGTGGTGCCGTCCCCGGTCACGTCGCCGACGCTCCCCAGGACGTGCCGCTCGGCCCAGGCCCAGGAGCCGGGAACGGCCGTGCGCAGGGAGGAGGACACCGTGCCGTTGCCCCGGCCGGGGTAGATCCAGCCGTGGTTGGTCGCGTCGCGGACGAAGACGTCGGCCTTGCCGTCGCCGGTCACGTCGCCGACCGGAACGATCGCGGTGAGCGACTTCCAGCCGGTGCCGACCTGGCGGCGGGGCTGGAAGGTGCCGTTGCCGTTGCCCAGGTAGAGCCAGAGCTGCCCCAGGGAGTCCGTGGCGTAGAGGTCCCCGCGCCCGTCGCCGTTGAGGTCGCCCATGGCGAGGAGCCGGGTGTAGGTCCAGCCGCCGCCGATCCGCACCCGGGTGCCGAAGGTGCCGTCCCCACGGCCGGGGTAGAACCAGAGCACGTTGGCGGCGTCGCGGGCGAGGAAGTCCTCGCGGCCGTCACCGTTCAGGTCGCCGTGCCGGGCGAAGAGGCCGTACGAGCCCCAGCCCGAGGAGATCAGCCGCGCGGGCCCGCCTGGCGCGCCGGACAGGCTCCACAGGCCGCCGATCTTGTCCCTGACCATCAGGTCGGCGTAGCCGTCGTGGTTGAGGTCGCCGAAGCCGGTCCCCGAGCCGGTGGCCGGGCGGTGCTGCGGGACGCCCGCCCAGGTGGGGTGGTAGTACGGCATGCCGCAGTCGAGCGAGTTGGAGACGAGCTCGACCGAGCGGAGCCTGTTGTCGAACTGGTCCAGGAAGGGAATCCCACCACGGCCCGCGATGAAGTAGTCGACCGGTGCCTTCCCCGCCGTGAAATTCTGGTTCGGGTAGCCGCACAGCGTCTTGCCCGTGTTGTTGACGAAGGAGCTGACCGCGAGGTCGAAGCTGCCCAGGGTCGCCCGGTCGCCGGTGACGACGAGCTTGGACCCGGTGTCGCTGGTCCCGGTGAACAGGCAGAGCTGGTTGCTGCCGCAGCTGCTGGTGGCGGCCGAGGCGGGTCCGGACGCGGTCAGGCCGCCCAGCAGCAGGCCCGCGCCCAGCGCGAGTCTGGCCAGAGCCCGGCCGGATACTGAAAAACGCACGAGAGTGCCCCCAAGATGACGGCTGATCATCGGATCAGCGGGCACACCCTAGCGAACGTGCGAGGCCCGGCGGGCAGTGAGCCGCCGGGCCTCGGAACGCAGGCAGAGGAAGGTCAGATGAGACCGAGCTCCTTGACCGCGTCGCGCTCCTCGATGAGCTCCTGCACGGAGGCGTCGATGCGGGCGCGGGAGAAGTCGTTGATGTCCAGGCCCTGGACGATCTCGAACTTGCCGTTCTTCGCGGTGACCGGGAAGGAGGACATGAGGCCCTCGGGAACGCCGTAGGAGCCGTCGGAGACGACGCCCGCGGAGGTCCAGTCGCCCTCGGCGGTGCCGTTGGTCCAGGTGAAGACGTGGTCGATGGCGGCGTTGGCGGCCGAGGCGGCGGAGGAGGCGCCACGGGCGTCGATGATGGCTGCGCCGCGCTTGGCGACGGTCGGGATGAAGTCCTCGGCCAGCCACTTCTCGTCGGAGACCGCCTCGGCGGCGTTCTTGCCGGCGACCTCGGCGTGGAAGATGTCCGGGTACTGGGTGGCGGAGTGGTTGCCCCAGATGGTCAGGCGCTTGACGTCGGAGACCGTGACGCCGAGCTTCTTGGCCAGCTGCGCCACGGCGCGGTTGTGGTCCAGGCGGGTCATCGCGGTGAAGCGGTCGGCCGGGACGTCGGGCGCGTGGTTCTGGGCGATCAGCGCGTTGGTGTTGGCCGGGTTGCCGACGACCAGGACGCGGATGTCGTCCGCGGCGTTGTCGTTGATGGCCTTGCCCTGCGGGCCGAAGATGCCGCCGTTGGCGGAGAGCAGGTCGCCGCGCTCCATGCCCGCGGTGCGCGGACGCGCGCCGACCAGCAGGCCGACGTTGGCGCCGGCGAAGGCGGCGTTCGGGTCGTCGAAGATGTCGATGCCGGCGAGCAGCGGGAACGCGCAGTCGTCGAGCTCCATCGCGGTGCCCTCGGCGGCCTTGACGCCCTGCGGGATCTCCAGCAGGCGCAGCTTCACCGGCACGTCCGCGCCCAGCAGGTGGCCGGAGGCGATGCGGAACAGCAGCGCGTAGCCGATCTGGCCGGCGGCGCCGGTCACGGTGACATTGACGGGGGTGCGGGTCATTTCTACCTTCTCCAGCTGTCGCCGACGCGTCTCTCGACATCGAGAGACCAGCGTCAGGCTATCGCAACCGGCCGGGGCCGAGGGCGCGCTGTCGACACGCCCCCGGGAGTCCTTCGTCACGTTTCCGACGTGCTCATGCCGATTCGGCATCGGCCCAGCTCAGAGCGGTATGACCGGGGTGCGGCCGGGGTCGCCCCGGCGGCTCAGCCGCCGCCGGTGTCGCTGTGCACGAGGTCGCCGAGGCGACCCACGAGCGGCAGGTGAATCACCGGATCGGGCAGTGCGGCGAGCGCGAGCACGACGATGACCGCCCCCAGCACGCCCATCACCACGATGTCGGTGAAACGGCTGCGCACCGCCAGCATCCCGACCTCGGGCAGCACGATCCGCAGCACCGCGCCGACGAGCATGCCGACGCCGATCGTGACGATCCCGGCCCGCCACGCGCCCAGCGCGGTGACCAGCAGGCCCACGCCGACGAAGGCCAGCACCAGCACGATCGGCCACTGCCGCACCGGCACCGGCATGTCGCGCCCGGCGGCCGCCGAACCGCCCTCGGGACGGAACGTTCCCGTGGTCTTCACCGGCGGCCGCTGCGACGAGGGACGACGCTCAGCGCCTTCAGACGGCGGCACTGCGCTCCGCCGCCTCAACGACGTTCGACAACAGCATCGCCCGGGTCATCGGGCCCACGCCGCCGGGGTTCGGGGAGATCCAGCCGGCCACCTCGGCGACCTTCGGGTCCACGTCGCCGGTGTAGACGCCGTCCACACGGCTGACGCCCACGTCCAGCACGGTCGCGCCGGGACGGACGTCCTCCGGCTTGATCAGGTGCGGCACGCCGGCCGCCGCGACGATGATGTCGGCGGCGCGCAGGTGCTCGGAGAGGTTGCGGGTGCCGGTGTGGCAGAGCGTGACCGTCGCGTTCTCGCTCTTGCGGGTGAGCAGCAGGCCGATCGAGCGGCCGACGGTGATGCCGCGGCCGACGACGCAGACGTTCGCGCCGTTGAGCTCCACCTTGTGGCGGCGCAGCAGCTCGACGATGCCGTAGGGGGTGCACGGCAGCGGGGCCTCGACGTTCAGGACCAGCCGGCCCAGGCTCATCGGGTGCAGGCCGTCGGCGTCCTTGGCCGGGTCGATCAGCTCCAGGACGCGCTTCTCGTCCAGGTGCTTCGGCAGCGGCAGCTGGACGATGTAGCCGGTGCAGTCGGGGTTCGCGTTCAGCTCGCGGACGACGTCCTCGACCTGCTCCTGCGTGGCGTCGGCGGGGAGCTCGCGCTGGAGGCTGGCGATGCCGACCTGCGCGCAGTCGCGGTGCTTGCCGCGCACGTAGGAGTGGCTGCCGGGGTCGTCGCCGACCAGGACGGTGCCGAGGCCGGGGTTGATCCCCCGCGCCTTCAGCTGCTCGACCCTGGTGACGAGCTCGGACTTGATCGCTGCGGCGGTGGCCTTGCCATCGAGAATCTGGGCGGTCATGAGGACATTCTCCCGGATCGCGGAAGCGGTTGTGTCACGGGGCCGCCGGGTCGCCGCCCGTGCACGGACCGTGCAGGTCCGGTTGCAAATGCGCCACAAGTCCCCGCCCGCCCCACAACGAGGTGGACACGGCAGGGACGGATCGGAACGATGGTGGCGTATCAGAAACGGGGACGGGTTCGGGGGGATCGTGAGCACTACCAGCGCGCATCAGTCCGCGCCGGGTCCACAGGTACGGCCGGGGGCACGCGCCGCGTGGGAGTACCGCTGGACGAGGATCGCGGGGGGACGCTACGGCGGACCGCTGCGGGTGCTGCTGCGCGGCAGCGGCGCCGGCGTCCTCGCCGTGGCGGCTGCGGAGGTCCACGCGACGCACGATCCGGGCGTGCTCTGTCCGCTGCGACGCTTCACCGGGATTCCCTGTCCCGGCTGCGGCAGCACCACGGTGTTCATGGAGTTGGGCGCCGGTCATCTGGGCGCGGCGGTCGCCGCCAACCCGGTGACGGTGCTGGTCGGCCTCGGCCTGCTCTTCGCGCCGCTCGGCGGCGGGAAGTGGTGGTGGCGGCTGCCGACGCGTCAGAAGAACGTGGTGATCTTCACTGCGGCGGCCGTCTCCTGGGCCTGGCAGTTGCACCGATACGGCTTCCTGCCGACCTGACCGTCAGCCCTCTCCGATAATCTCACCGCTCGTCAGTACGTCACGTCCCGTCACGCATCCCTGCCCGGAGGCACGATCATGAGCTACCCGCCCGACCCGAACAACCCCTACGGCCAGCCGCAGCAGCCCAACCCTTACGGGCAGCAGCCGCAGCAGCCCCAGCCGGGTTATGGCTACCCGCAGCAGCCCCAGCAGCCCCAGCCGGGCTACGGCTACCCGCAGCAGCCGGCGGCGGACCCGTACGCGCAGCAGCAGCAGCAGCAGCAGGCCTACGGCTACCCGCAGCAGGCCCAGCCGGGCTACGGCTACCCGGTGGGGGACCCGTACGCGGGCTACGTGCAGAACGCGTACGCCGGTTGGGGATCCCGCGTGGTGGCGCGCATCATCGACACCATCGTCATCGGGCTCATCCCGTGGATCCTCCTGTTCGCGCTCGACGGTCCGTCGACGACGATCAACGCGGACGGCTCCGTCAGCAGCAACACCGCCGGCTACGAGCTGGGCGCCTTCTTCGTGAACATCCTGGTGCTGGTCGGCATCGGCGTCATGAAGGGCACCATGGGCCAGTCCCTGGGCCAGAAGGCCGTCAACATCCGTACCGTGCGAGAGGCGGACGGCCAGCGTCTGGCGGTGGGCCCGGCGATCGTGCGTGAGGTCGCCCACGTCCTCGACAGCATCTGCTGCATCGGCTACCTGTGGCCGCTGTGGGACGCGAAGAAGCAGACCTTCGCGGACAAGATCATGACCACCGTGGTCACCAAGTCCAGCTGAGACGCTGCCGCTTGAGCCAGAAGGCCCGCCGTCCCGAGGAGGAACGGCGGGCCTTCGTCATGCCGTGGAGGTCACCGGTGGGCGACCTCGGCGGCTCAGTGGAAGAAGTGCCGCGTGCCGGTGAGGTACATGGTGATGCCGGCCGCCTTCGCAGCCTCCGCCACCAGGTCGTCGCGGACCGAACCGCCCGGCTGGACCACGGCCTTGACGCCGGCCTCGATCAGCACCTCGAGCCCGTCGGGGAACGGGAAGAACGCGTCCGACGCCGCGAAGGATCCCTGCGCCCGCTCGCCGGCCCGCTGGGCCGCCAGCCGCGCCGAGTCGACCCGGTTGACCTGGCCCATGCCGACGCCGACCGAGGCGCCGTCCTTGGCCAGCAGGATCGCGTTGGACTTGACGGCCCGGCAGGCGCGCCAGGCGAAGGCCAGCTCCGCCAGGTCCGCCTCGCCCAGCGCCTCACCACAGGCGAGGGTCCAGTTGGCCGGGTCGTCGCCGGCCGCGTCGATCCGGTCCGCCTGCTGCAGCAGCAGGCCCCCGGTGACCGCACGGGTCTCCACCGCCGGGACGGCGGGGGTGCCGCGCAGCACGCGGATGTTCTTCTTCTGGGCCAGCACCTCGACCGCGCCCGGCTCGTAGTCCGGGGCGAAGACGACCTCGGTGAAGATCGGCGCGATCTGCTCGGCCAGCGCCACCGTCACCGGACGGTTGACGGCGATGACGCCGCCGAAGGCCGAGACCGGGTCGCAGGCGTGCGCCTTGGCGTGCGCCTCGACGACGTCCGCGCCGACGGCGATGCCGCAGGGGTTGGCGTGCTTGATGATCGCGACGCACGGCTCGGCGTGGTCGTACGCGGCACGGATCGCGGCGTCCGTGTCGGCGTAGTTGTTGTAGGACATCTCCTTGCCGTGCAGCTGCTCGGCGGCGGCCAGGCCGGTGCCGGTCCCGTCGACGTACAGCGCGGCGGCCTGGTGCGGGTTCTCGCCGTAGCGCAGGACGTTCTCGCGCTCCCAGGTGGCACCGAGGAACGCCGGGAACTGCTCCTCGTCCTGCGGGGCGTAGCCGCCGGCGAACCAGGAGGCCACGGCCACGTCGTAGGCGGCGGTGTGGGCGAACGCCTCACCGGCCAGACGCTTGCGGGTGGCCAGGTCGAAGCCGCCGTCGCCGACCGCCTTCAGCACGTCCGCGTAGCGGGCGGGCGAGGTGACCACGGCCACGGAGGGGTGGTTCTTGGCCGCGGCGCGGACCATGGACGGGCCGCCGATGTCGATCTGCTCGACGCACTCGTCCGGGCTCGCGCCGGAGGCGACGGTGGCCGCGAACGGGTAGAGGTTCACGACGACCAGGTCGAAGGGCGCGACGCCCAGCTCCTGCAGCTGCTCGCGGTGGGACGCGAGGCGCAGGTCGGCCAGGATCCCGGCGTGCACGCGCGGGTGGAGGGTCTTCACTCGGCCGTCGAGGCACTCGGGGAAGCCGGTCAGTTCCTCGACCGGGGTGACCGGCACGCCCGCGCCGGCGATCTTCGCCGCGGTCGAGCCGGTGGAGACCAGCTCGACGCCGGCCGCGTGCAGGCCCTGGGCCAGCTCGGTGAGGCCGGTCTTGTCGTAGACGCTGACGAGCGCCCGACGGATGGGACGAACCCCCGCGGGGGTCTGGGGGTCGCCCCCCGGGATGTGGCTGTCGGAGGTGGGCTGCGGCTGGTTGCTGCCTGAGCTCATTACCGAATCCTTCTGCAATGCCCCGACAGGATGACCACCCCGTCGGCGCGGTTGATGTGGTGTGGTGCGCGCCGCGGGCTACTCGGCGGGCGCCGGGATCAGCACCCGGCGTCCGTCGACCCGGTGGCCCTCGCGGGCCATCCGTCCCACGGCGTCGACGAGCAGTCTGCGCTCGACGTCCTTGATGCGCTCGTGGAGCGCCTCGCCCTCGTCCTCGTGGTCCGAGTCGGCGACCTCGACCACGCCCTGGGCGATGATCGGTCCGGTGTCCACGCCCTCGTCGACCAGGTGCACGGTGCAGCCGGTGACCTTGACCCCGTACGCCAGCGCGTCGCGCACGCCGTGCGCGCCGGGGAAGGAGGGGAGCAGGGCGGGGTGGGTGTTGACGATGCGGCCCTCGAAGCGGCGCATGAACGCGCCGCCGAGGATCTTCATGAAGCCCGCCGAGACGATCAGGTCCGGCTGGTGGGAGGCGGTGGCGGCGGTCAGCGCGGTGTCCCAGTCGGTGCGCTCGGGGTAGTCCTTCACCCGGTGCACGAAGGTCGGGATCCCGGCCCGCTCGGCGCGTTCCAGGCCGGCGATGCCCTCGCGGTCGGCGCCGACGGCGACGATCACCGCACCGTAGGCCGGGTCGGCGGCGGCGTCGATCAGTGCCTGGAGGTTGGTTCCCGAGCCGGAGACGAGGACGACGAGGCGGGCGGGCGCCGCGGGTGCGGCGAAGTCCAGCGGTGCACTGCCAGGCGCAAGAGCCACAGCTCGGTCCTTCGGGTCGGGCCCGCCGCCGTCCCGCCTGCCTGCTGCCGAGGTGCCGCTTCGTGCTGCGTGCGGCTTCCGCGCGGCCTGCCGGGACGTGCGTCGAGCTCATTCGGGTGGCAGGCGCGGGGTGTCATCTCGTGACCGGCATCCGCGTCCGCCGAAGTGTGCCCGCAGGCGTGCCGCGGACCGGAAGGGAACCTCTTGGGCACGCCGTCCGTCAGCAACTTTACCGGTACCCGCGCGCGTACCCGCACCCCGGCGGTTCCCCGACGGCCACCCGGCCGACGATCATCCTGGGGTCGCACACCGCGGGAGGGCCCGGAGTGAGAGGGTGTCCCCGTACAGGGATACACAGACGGAGGCCGCGCAGCGCGTCCGAACCGGAAGATGCGACCAGGAGTAACGGCGAAGACCATGGGCCACAGCGGCGACACCAATCGGACCGGCTCGCAGCAGTCGCGCGACCCCTTCGCGCCGCCGCCTGTCGGCACGCCCGACCGGCCCTGGCAGCCGCGCGGCCCGGTCGCGCAGCAGCACCAGCATCAGCCGCCGTCCCGGCAGCAGTCCCAGCCGCCGCGTGACGCTTCGGAGGAGCGGCCCGGCGACGAGGACGCGCAGGAAGGGACGCCGGGCGGCACCGGCACCGGCCCGACGCCGGAGGACGACCCCTCGCGCGGTCGCGCGCAGGTCCCGCCCCCGCACCCGTGGAGCCCCGGCTACCAGGGCCAGCAGCCGCCGCTGCCGCGTTTCTACCCGCCGCCCCCGGCGCCGCGCTTCGACCCGACCGACCCGGTCCAGCGTCGGGCCAGGTACGCGCTGCTGAGCGGGATGTGGGGGTTCCTCTTCCTGATCCTCGGCATCCCCTATCTGACGCTGCTGCTCGGGGCCTTCGCGCTCTACTGGGGCATCAGCGCGCTGCGCGGCCAGGCCAAGCCCGCCAACCCCGCGCAGCAGGCCGTCCAGCCGGGCCCGCAGTACGGGCCGCAGTACGGTCGGCAGCCCTCCGGGTACTCGCCCTACTACCCGCAGCCCTCGCCCAAGCCCCAGGCTCCGGCCGCGATCGGCGGACTGATCGCCGGCACGGTCAGCCTGGCGCTCGTCGCCGCGCTGTTCGGGTTCCAGCTGTACTACAAGAGCTTCTTCGACTGCCGGGCGAACGCGCTGACCAACACCGCCTACAACGCCTGCGCGACCTCGGTCACGCCGACCCCGCCGGCCTGGCTGGTCCAGATCAACACCGGAAACTGAGCACGGCGACCGCGTCGGTCGCGGTCAGAGCGGGCTGAGCACCTCGTCGGCCGGCTCGTCCGTCGGAGCGGCGTGCTCGGCCGCCGCCCTGAGCTCCTGGCGGGCGGCGTACGCCCGCAGGGCGAGGACCGTCGGCAGGGCGAGCGCGGCGGTCCAGCCGAACGCCGCCAGCGCGGTCCAGCCGACCGGCGGCCCCACCCGGGCCAGCGCGGCGCTGCCGAGACTGCCGCCGGACCACAGCGCGGCGGCTCCGGCCAGCAGTCCGGTCCAGCCGGCCGCGGCGAGGGCCGTGCCCGCCGCCGCCCAGCCGCCGCGCGGCGGCGCCGTGACCGCCGACGCGGCGACGAACCAGCCGACGACCGGCCCCGCGACGACCGGGACGGCCAGCGCGCAGAGACCGAGCAGCGAGCGGCCGGGGGCGGGCGCGTCAGCGAGCAGCGGCAGCGCGATCGGCGGAAGCGCGGCCGCGCCGGTGGCGGCGACATGCCCGCCGAGCACGAAGCCGGGCCCCAGGGCGTAGCCCATGGACCAGACGACGGCGTTCGGCACCAGCGCCACGCAGAGCAGCAGCAGCGCGGCGCGCCCGGCCGCGTCCGGCGCGAGCAGCGCCGCGAGCGTGCCGGCCGCGCCGAAGTGCACCACCAGCGACCCGAGCAGCAGCAGTCCGCCGCCGCAGAGCAGCGAGAGCGCGCCGGCCAACCCCGCCCGCAGTGCGACATCCCGGTACGGAGCGAGCAGCCGTGCCTGCTCGACGCGGGGAGCGAGCCGGCCGTCCGGCCTGCGGACCGGCCAGACGCCGAGCCACTCCCCGCGGGCGCGCAGCGCCTGCCACCCCGCGGCCAGCCCCCAGGCGCCGGTGTTCCGCCGCGCCCCGGCCATCGCGGCGGGCAGGACGAGCAGGACCACCCAGCACAGGTCCGGCAGCGGCTCGCTGCGCGGAGCCCCACCCAGCGCGAGCAGGCTCGCCGGCAGCGCGACGGAGAGGTACCCGAGCACCACGGCCCCGATCCCGGCCGCACGGACGGCGGCACGTGCGGCGGCACGGAAGGCCAGCGCGGCGGCGAGCGCGGTGACCACCAGCGGAGCGACTCCCAGCGTGGTGCTGCCGGCGATCCCCTCCCAGCGCAGCGGCCCGCCGTGCCCGAGCAGCCAGATGGCCGCGGAGGTCCTGGGCACGGCGGCGAGACCGTCCCCGGCGTAGGGGGTGGCCACCCAGAGCAGGAACACGGGTCCGGCGACGCAGCCCCAGCCGACGGCGGCGGCCGCCGCGCCGGCGAGGAGGGCTGATCGGTCGATGAGCGCCATGGAGTTCAGGGTGACGCCGTGACACGCCCGATCTGTCACAAAACATGCAGTTATCACTCTTTGCCCAAACAATTCATATATGCGACTGAGCCCCACCGTGGCCGCGACGACCCTCCGGGGTGTCGGATGACCGCGCCCTCACCCCGCACCTCCCGCACCAAACGCAAGGCCCAGGCCGCCCGCCGCGCCGCGACGAAGCCCGCGACGGGCAAGCCCGGCACCCCGTCCAAGGCCGGACCCACCATGGACGGCACGGCAGCTGACCCCTCGTCCGCTGCCGACGCTCCCGCGGGCGAGGGCAGCCGGCGTGCAGGGCTCGACGGCGACGGCCGCACCGCGGGGCGGTCCGGCGATGCAGGCCGCAAGGCCGCACCCGTCGCCGATCCCGCCGCGGCCACCGCACCTGACGCCCCCTCGCCTGCGACGCGGCCCCCGGCCCACTCCGCATCCCGAGGCGCGCCTCCCGCAGCAGCCACCCCGGCCATCACCCGCCCACCACGCGCCGGCGAAGCCCCGTCAGCCGAAGACACCGACCGGCCATCCGCTCCGCCGCGCGACGGCGAAGCCGGTGCAGCGGCGGCCGGGGGAACCGGCGCAACCGGTCCAGCGGGCGCAGCAGGCGAAGCGGGCGCAGCCGGTCGAGCAGGCGCAGCAAGCGCAGACGGGGGAGCCGACCGGACGGCCGCTGCCGGTCCAGCAGTCGCAGCCGGTCCAGCAGTCGCAGCCGGTCGAGCAGGCGCAGCAGGCGCAGCCGGGGGAGCCGACCGGACGGCCGCTGCCGGGTGCAGCGGTGGGCCTTCGGCCGACGGCGGGGCTGACTCGGCCGCCGCTGCGCGGGAGGCGCACGCCGGGCCGCCGGCTCCTCCTAGTCCGCCGTGGGGGCGGGGTGCCGGGGAGCCGACGCTGTCGTCGTTGGCGCCGCCGCCGGCGCCGGGGAGGCGTGGGGCCGTGGGGCATGCGGCCGTCGACGGGACGCGGAGCGTGGAAGCCGCTGCGACCGGGCGGGGCGGGCTGCGGGGCGGTGCGGTGGCCGTGGCGGAGTCGCGGGCCACGGAGGCGACGGCCGAGGCGTTCGACCTGCTGTACGCGGCCGCCGCGCCGAGGCTGCTGTGGCAGACCTACCTGCTCACCGCGCACCGGCACCGCGCCGCCCACTGCGTGCGCCGGGCTTTCCAGCTCGCCTGGACGAACTGGGACACCGTCAGCGCCGACTCCTCCCCTGAGGGCTGGGTCCGCGCCGCCTCGTTCGAGCTCGCGCTCTCGCCGTGGCACACCGGCGGTCCGCGCATGCAGCACCTGATGCACCTGCCGCACCGTCGGCTCCGCGTCCCCGAGGACCACGGGAACCTGACCCGACGTGACAAGGCGCTGATGGCGGCGCTGATGCGGCTGCCACGACCCCAGCGCCGCGCCCTGGTCCTGCACGACGTGATAGGGCTGGACTGGGCGCAGACCGCCGTCGAGGTCGAGGGCAGCACGCCGGTGACGTTCGGGCGGGTCGCCCTCGCCCGCCGCGCGCTGGCCGGCACCGTGCCGGGGATCGTCGGCCCCGACTCCGAGGTTCCCGGCTTCGGTCGCCGCGTCGGCGAGCAGCTGCGGGCCGCGGCGGGGCGTGCCCTGGACGGCGGCGACCCGGAGTGGCAGCCCCACCTCGCCCCGGCGCAGCACACCAGGGTCCGCGCCCGTCTGCACGACCGGGGCGTGACCGCCGCGGCCGGCGCCCTGACACTGGCGACCGCCGGCGGCCTCGCCGCGGCGCTTATCTGGGGCACGCCGCTGCACCCGAGCGAGCAGCCTTTCGTCAGCCACCGTCAGCCGACCCCGGCCGACCAGGCCGTCTACGCGCCCACGCCGAGGCCGAACCAGCCGTTGACGCACACCATCCCGGTGACCCGTCACGAGCCGCCCGACAGCGCCGGCGACGCCGTCGACACCGGTGTGAAGGCGTCGCAGCACACAGGCGGCGGCGGTCAGGGCGGCAGGAGCCGCGGCGACCAGCTGCAGCGCATCCACCACTCCGCTCCGCACGCCCCGCCGCACAAGAAGCACCGGTGAACGCCCGAAGGGCCGTCCCCCGCGCAGCTGCGCGGGGGACGGCCCTTCGTCGCCTGGGTGGCGTCGCCTCGTGGCGAGCGATCAGCCGATCAGCTCGCGCGCCAGGCGCGCGGTCTCGGACGGCGTCTTGCCGACCTTGACGCCGGCGGCCTCGAGGGCCTCCTTCTTCGCCTGGGCGGTGCCGGAGGAGCCGGAGACGATGGCGCCGGCGTGGCCCATGGTCTTGCCCTCGGGCGCGGTGAAGCCCGCGACGTAGCCGACGACCGGCTTGGTGATGTGCTGCGCGATGTACGCCGCCGCACGCTCCTCGGCGTCGCCGCCGATCTCACCGATCATCACGATGATGTCGGTGTCCGGGTCGTCCTGGAACGCCTGGAGGGCGTCGATGTGCGTGGTGCCGATGACCGGGTCGCCACCGATGCCGACGGCGGACGAGAAGCCGATGTCGGACAGCTCGTACATCATCTGGTAGGTCAGCGTGCCGGACTTCGACACCAGGCCGATGCGGCCGGCCGAGGTGATGTCGGCCGGGATGATGCCGGCGTTGGACTGTCCGGGGCTGATCAGGCCGGGGCAGTTCGGGCCGATGATCCGGGTCTTGTTGCCCTTGGCGGTGGCGTAGGCCCAGAAGTTGGCGGTGTCGTGGACCGGCACGCCCTCGGTGATCACGACGGCCAGGCCGATCTCGGCGTCGATCGCCTCGATGACCGCGTCCTTGGTGAAGGCCGGCGGCACGAAGATCACGGAGACGTCGGCGCCGGTGGCCTGCATGGCCTCCTTGACCGAGCCGAAGACCGGCACCTCGGTGCCGTCGACGTCGACGGTGGTGCCCGCCTTGCGCGGGTTGACGCCACCGACGATGTCGGTGCCCGAGGCCAGCATGCGGCGGGTGTGCTTCATGCCCTCGGAGCCGGTCATGCCCTGGACGATGACCTTGCTGTCCTTGGTGAGGAAGATAGCCATTTTCGGTTCCCCAGCCCTTACTTCGCAGCCGCGAGCTCAGCGGCCTTGTCGGCCGCGCCGTCCATGGTGTCCACCTGCTGCACGAGCGGGTGGTTCGCGTCGGTCAGGATCTGACGACCCAGCTCGGCGTTGTTGCCGTCCAGACGGACGACCAGCGGCTTGGTGACGGCCTCGCCCTTGCTCGCGAGGAGCTCGAGCGCCTGCACGATGCCGTTGGCGACCGCGTCACACGCGGTGATGCCGCCGAAGACGTTGACGAAGACGGACTTGACGTCCGGGTCGCCCAGGATGATCTCCAGGCCGTTCGCCATCACCTCGGCGGACGCGCCGCCGCCGATGTCGAGGAAGTTGGCCGGCTTGACGCCGCCGTGGTTCTCGCCGGCGTAGGCGACGACGTCGAGGGTGCTCATGACGAGACCCGCGCCGTTGCCGATGATGCCGACCTCGCCCTCGAGCTTGACGTAGTTCAGGCCCTTGGCCTTCGCCTTCGCCTCGAGCGGGTTGGCGGCGGCCTTGTCCTCCAGCGCCTCGTGCTCCGGCTGGCGGAAGTCGGCGTTGGCGTCCAGGGAGACCTTGCCGTCGAGCGCGACGATCTTGCCCTCGCCGGTCTTGACCAGCGGGTTGACCTCGACCAGCAGGGCGTCCTCGGCGACGAAGACCTTCCACAGCTGCTGCAGCACGTCGGCGACCTGGTCCGCGACCTCGGCCGGGAACTTCGCCGCGGCGACGATCTCGGCGGCCTTCGCGGCGGTGACGCCCTCGACGGCGTCGACCGGGATCTTGGCCAGCGCGTCCGGGTTTTCCTCGGCCACGACCTCGATCTCCACGCCGCCCTCGACGGAGGCCATGGCGAGGAAGGTGCGGTTGGTCCGGTCGAGCAGGAACGAGACGTAGTACTCGTCCTTGATGTCCGCCGTCTGGGCGAGCATCACCTTGTGGACCGTGTGGCCCTTGATGTCCATCCCGAGGATGGCCTCGGCCTTGGCCACGGCGTCCGCCGGGTCCGAGGCCAGCTTGACGCCGCCGGCCTTACCGCGGCCGCCGACCTTCACCTGAGCCTTGACGACCGCGCGGCCGCCCAGGCGCTCCGCGGCGGCGCGAGCAGCCTCCGGAGTCTCGATGACTTCACCGTCCAGCACCGGTACACCGTGCTTGGCGAAGAGGTCCCTCGCCTGGTATTCGAACAGGTCCACGCGCGTCCGTCCTTGTGATCGCGACTGCTTGTCTTCCCAGCGTGCCGCACGGACCGATGGCCGGCGGGGTACCCGGGCCCTGGCAGGGGCCTCGCGTCAGCGCCGTCGCTACGGGGAGCACACGGCGGCGTGGCACGCGGCATGTCCGTCTCGCAGGTTATCCCCGTCCGGGGGGCTGGGTTGACCCAGAGGACTCCCCAAGCCGGTGATAACCATCACAACGGGGTATCGGACGGGTCGCCGCCCGGCCCGGACGGCGCATCCGGCGACCTTCTCCCGCCTGGTCGGATACCCGTTCGAGCGGGCGGCGGGATGGCGTCCGGATGGCCGTGGAGCAGCCGCCGGGCGGCGGTTCGACGGCGCTCGCGGGGATCCGCCCTGACGGTGCATCAGACACGTTCGGCCGATCACGCGAAGCGCCCCGGCGCAGGCCGCAGAACGGGTATAACGGATGCATCACGTCGGTGGCAGCCGTGAGGCCACCCGTGCCGAGAAGCGGACGCCCGATGCAAAGTAGCGCGCACAGTCCCGGTCATAGACCCGGCCCGGAAGAGCTCGCCTGGGAGCTCACCACCGAGCCGCCCGTCGACCGCGCCGCGCTGGGCTCGGCGCGGCAGACCTGGGCGATGGACCGGCAGGCCGCGGCCACCTTCCCGGCCACCGCGGAGTCCGTGACCCGCGCGCGCTGCTTCGTACGGATCACCGCGGCGATGTGGCGGCTGCGGCCCGACACCCTCGCCGACACCGAGCTCTGCATGTCGGAGCTGGTCGGCAACGCGGTCCGGCACACCAGCAGCGTGCGCCTGCACTGCAGGCTCTGGAGCGCCCGCGGCATGCTCTTCGTCGAGGTCGACGACGAGGACCTGCGGGACGTCCCCCGGCTGGAACACGCGGGCGAGGACGACGAGGGTGGCCGGGGCATGCTGCTGATCGACACCTTCACCACCGCGTGGGGCAGCATCCCCCGCCCCGCCGGCGGCGGCAAGACCGTGTGGGCCGCGCTGCCGCTGCCGCGCTGAGCCGGGCGGGGCCGGGCCGCTCAGGGCGCCGGTATCGGCAGCGGCAGCTTCTGCAGGGCCGCGGCCATGACCTCGGGGAACAGGTCCGGCGTGCAGGCGAAGGCGGGCGCGCCGAGGGCCGCGAGCGCGGCCGCGTGCTCCCGGTCGTAGCCGGGCGCGCCCTCGTCGCTCAGCGCGAGCAGGGCGACGAACTGCACCCCGGCCGCCTTCATCGCGGCGACCCGCTTCAGCATCTCGGTCCGGATGCCGCCCTCGTAGAGATCGCTGACCAGCACGACCACGGTGTCGGCCGGACGGGTGATCCGCGACTGGCAGTAGGCGAGCGCCCGGTTGATGTCCGTCCCGCCGCCTAGCTGGACCCCGAAGAGGACGTCCACCGGGTCGGACAGCTCCTCGGTCAGGTCGACGACCGCGGTGTCGAAGACCACGAGCCTGGTGCTGAGGGCGCGCATCGACGCGAGGACCGCGCCGAAGACGGACGCGTGCACCACGGAGGCCGCCATCGAGCCCGACTGGTCGATGCAGAGGATGACGTCCTTCGCCACCGCCTGCTGGGCCCTGGCGTAGCCGACGAGACGTTCCGGCACGACGGTGCGGTGATCGGGGAGGTAGTTCCCCAGATTGGCCCGGATGGTGCGGTCCCAGTCGATGTCGCGGTGGCGCGGGCGGTGCGTGCGGGCGCCGCGGTCGAGCGCGCCGCCGACGACGGAGCGGGTGCGGGTGGCGATCCGGCGCTCCAGATCGGCGACGACCTTGCGGACCACGGCGCGGGCGGTCTCCCTGGTGGTCTCCGGCAGCGCCCTGCCGAGGGAAAGAAGCGTGCCGACGAGATGGACGTCGGGCTCGACGGCCTCCAGCATCTCCGGCTCGGTCAGCAGCCGGGTGAGCCCCAGCCGCTCGATCGCGTCCTGCTGCATCAGCTGCACGACGCCGGTCGGGAAGTAGCTGCGGATGTCCCCCAGCCAACGGGCGACCTGCGGCGCGGAGCCGCCGAGACCGGCGCTGCGCGGCCCGCTGCCGGGCTGCGCAGCGTAGACGGCGGAGAGCGTGCGGTCCATCGCCGCGTCGCGGCCGGTGAGCGCCCGGCCGGTGCCGTCGGCGTCCCCGCCGAGCACCAGCCGCCAGCGGCGCAGCCGCTCGTCGTGGGCGTCGGTGGTGGTCATCCTGCCTCCTGCAGGCCGAGGATCAGGTGGGCGGTCGCGACCGCGGGCGCGGCCTGCGCCGGGTCGAGCCGGTCCGCGAAGCCCGGGTGCCCGGCCTCAGCGTCGTCGCGGCGGCCGCCGCGAACCAGCTCGCCGACGCTGCGGCGGACGCCGGGCTCCAGCCGGGAGAAGGTGCGGCGCAGCAGCGGCAGCACGTCGGGGAAGGCGGTGTCGGGGATCCCGGCGATCCAGGCGTCGACGAGCGCGAGCAGCCGCTGGTCGTGCACCAGCAGCACCCCGCCTCCGGCGAGGAACCCGTCCACCCACGCCGCGCCCTCCGCCGGCGGCACCCCAGGCGTGAGCACCAACCCCAACTGCCGCGCCGCCTCCCCCTCCTCCAGCCACCCGTCGTCCAACAACAGCCTCGCCGCCCTCCCCCTCACCACCCCGCCGCCAACTCCCGCTCCACCAACCCCCTCAAACACCCCACCCACCTCTCCCGCACCCCAGCCCCTCCCCCCGCTGCGCCGGGCCCAGCCCCCGGCAGGACGGCAGCAGGCGACGCCTGCGGGGCGTGGGCTGCCGCGTCGGGCAGAGCCTCCGGCTCCACCCCCTCCCATGCCTCCCGGCCGAGCCCGCCCCGCTCCGCAGGCGCGCTCTCCGCTGCGCCGGGACCAGCCCCCGGCAGGACGGCAGCAGGCGATGGCTTCGGGGCATGGGCTGCCGCGTCGGGCAGAGCCTCGGGCTCCACCGCCTCCCATGCATCCCGGCCGGGCCGGACCTGCGCCGCAGGCGCGCTCTCCGCTGCGCCGGGCCCAGCCCCCGGCAGGACGGCAGCAGGCGACGGCTTCGGGGCGTGGGCTGCCGCGTCGGGCAGAGCCTCGGGCTCCACCGCCTCCCATGCATCCCGGCCGGGCCGGACCTGCGCCGCAGGCGCGCTCTCCGCTGCGCCGGGACCAGCCCCCGGCAAAACGGCAGCAGGCGACGCCTGCGGCACGCGAGCCGCCGGAGGCGAGGGCTCGGTCGTGGGGGTTGTCGCGAGGAGGGAGATGGCTGAGTGGGTGGCGGTGAGGTGGTCGGCGAGGGCCTGGGCTGCGGTGGGGTCGAGGGAGGAGGCGGCGGAGGGGAGGCCGATGCAGATGCGGGTGGCGAGGGAGGTGGCCAGGTCGGCGAGGAGGGGGGTGGCCGTGGAGCGGACGTCGCCGTAGCGGAGGGAGCGGACCAGGGCCGGGAGGGCCTGCGCGAGGTGGGCGACGTCGGTGTCGAGCGCCGCGCGGTCGGCCAGGCAGCTGAGGACGACGGGCAGCGCCTCCGGCAGCGCGGCGAGCAGGCAGGTCTCGGCGAGGGCCGTGACCTCGCCGAGCCGCTGGGCGTCCACCGCACGGGCCGACACCCGCGCCGACGCCGCCGCCTCGACCGTCGTGCCCCAGATGCCCGCCTCGGCGACCCTGACCGCCGACTCCGGCTCCCAGGCCAGCTCCCAGCTCTCCCTGAAGGTGCCCGTGGCCCGGGTCTGCGACTCCGCCGGGACGGCCCAGTCGATGTCCAGCAGCGCGAGCCGGTGCAGGAACCGGCTCCGCGCCGCGTCCAGTTCCTTGCGCAGGTCGAGTTCGAGGACCCGCACCCGCGTCTCCGGCTTGAGCCTGAGCTCGCGCTGCAGGCGCGACAGGTCACGCTGCAGCGGCACCGCCGGGGCGGCGTCGGGTACCTGACCGAGCGCGTCGCCGACGATCAGCCGGTCCTCGACCAGCCGCAGCGGCACGTCCGACCCCTCGCAGAGCACCGCCCGCACCGCGTCGACCGTCTCGCTCAGGCCCGCCAGCGGCCGGCCCCGCACCGCCGCGAGCGTCTCGGCGAGCCGTACCGCCTCGATCACGTGCGCGGAGGAGACGGCGTAGTCCTCCTCCCGCAGCAGCCCGGCGACCCTGGTCAGCCAGCGCTCGACGACCTGGTGGCCGTCCGCGTCGAACAGGTGCTGGTACCAGCCCGGCGAGGCGATGCCCGCGCCGTAGCCGGTGTGCTGGGACAGCCGCCGGTGCGTCCAGGGGACCCAGGTCACCTCCACCTTGGCCTTGGGCAGCCCGCGCAGCAGCGCGTTGTCCGCGGCGACCGGGACCCGCGCCGCCAGCGCGGGAACGTGCCAGGCCCCGCAGACCACCGCGATCCGCTCGGCCCCGGCCCGCACGGCCGCGCGGATCTGCCTGCGCATGTACGCCTCGCGGCGCGCGTCCTCCTCCACCTCGGGGGCCTGCTCGCGCAGCGCCGTCATCGCCTCCGCCAGCGCCAGGAAGGGCGCCAGCGCGTCCTCGCCACCGCCGCCGGGACGCGCGTGCTCGACGACGTCGTCCCACCAGCGTTCGGCGTCCTCCTGCCCGGCTGCCCGCGCCAGCTCGCCGATCGGATCGACCCCGAGCGCCTCCCGCTCCTCGCTCTCCTCGGCGCAGGAGGCGGCCAGCGCGAAGGTGTGCGCGGCGGGCAGGTCGATGAACCTGACCGGGATCTCCCGGTCCAGGGCGTGCCGCAGCGCCACCCACTCCGGGGAGAACGCCGCGAACGGCCAGAACGCCGCCCTGGCCGGCTCGTCGACCACATGCGCCAGCAGCGCGACCGGCGGCGCCATGTCCTTGCCTGCGGCGAGCGCCAGCAGCGCGTCCGCCTCGGGCGGGCCCTCGATCAGCACCGTGTCGGGCCGGAACTGCGTGAGCGCCGCGCCCACCGCCCGCGCCGAACCGGGGCCGTGGTGGCGCACGCCGAGCAGCGCGATGTCCGTCAACGCGGCCCCCTCAGTGCGCGGCCGCGTCGCGGCAGCTGCGGTAGAAGTCCTTCCAGTCCGCGCGCTCGCGCACGACGGACTCCAGGTACTCCTGCCACACGAGTCGGTCCGTCGCAGGGTCGCGGACCACCGCACCGAGGATGCCGGCGGCCACGTCGCCCGCCCGCAGCTCGCCGTCGCCGAAGTGCGCGGCCAGCGCCAGGCCGCTGGTGACCACGGATATCGCCTCCGCCGTGGAGAGCGTCCCCGAGGGGGACTTGAGCTTGGTGCGGCCGTCGGCGGTGACGCCGTCGCGAAGCTCGCGGAAGACGGTGACGACGCGCTGGATCTCGGTCAGCGCGCTCGGCAGCTCCGGCAGGTCGAGCGAGCGGCCCAGCTCGGCGACGCGGCGGGCGACGATGGCGACCTCGTCGTCGAGCGTCGCGGGCAACGGCAGCACCACCGTGTTGAAGCGGCGGCGCAGGGCCGAGGAGAGCTCGTTGACGCCGCGGTCACGGTCGTTGGCGGTGGCGATCAGGTTGAAGCCGCGGACGGCCTGCACCTCCTCCCCCAACTCCGGTATCGGCAAGGTCTTCTCGGAGAGGATGGTGATCAGGGTGTCCTGCACGTCGGCCGGGATCCTGGTCAGCTCCTCGACCCTGGCCGTCTTGCCCTCCGCCATCGCGCGCAGCACCGGGCCGGCCACCAGCGCCGCCCGGCTGGGGCCCTCGGCGAGCAGCCTGGCGTAGTTCCAGCCGTAGCGGATGGCCTCCTCCGGCGTGCCGGCCGTGCCCTGCACCAGCAGCGTCGAGTCACCGCTGACCGCGGCGGCGAGGTGCTCGGAGACCCACGTCTTGGCCGTGCCCGGCACGCCGAGCAGCAGCAGCGCGCGGTCCGTCGCCAGCGTCGTGACGGCGACCTCGACGATCCGGCGCGGGCCCACGTACTTGGGGGTGATCACGGTGCCGTCGGGCAGCGTGCCGCCGAGCAGGTAGGTGGCGACGGCCCAGGGCGACAGCCGCCAACGGACCGGCCGCGGCCGGTCGTCCGCGGCGGCCAGCGCGGCCAGCTCCGCCGCGTAGGCCGCCTCCGCGTGCGGCCGGATCGGCTCCGGGGAGGACGTCGGGGTGGGTACGGACGTGGACATAGGTCTCCTCAGGGAGGAAGGCACCAGGGCATCGTCGAAGAGGCGGAGGCAGCTGTCGGAAGGGCGCCCACCGCTCGGGCGCCGCCTGCGGGTACCACTCTGCCGGGTGGGTCTGACAGATGCCGGCACTCGCGCGCCGACGGCCCTGGCCCGTCAGGTCAGGGCCGGTCCGGCCCGGCCCGGCACCCCACCGTCCCCCGGCCCTGACGCGGACTCACCCCGGCGCCACCACCTCACCGACGTGCGCCGCGACCGACTCGCCGCCACTCGGCACCGGGAGGAGCGGCCCAACCGCGGCGCTGCCCGGCTCCGTTGTCAGTGGTGCGCCCTAACGTCGGGGGTATGGACGATCGCTGGACCGCCGAGCACGTTCTCTCGCTCTCCCCCGACGCCGCGTCACGGAAGGCCGCCGCCGAGCTCGGCACGGCGGATCCTTGGTCCGGCACGGGGGCGAACGAGACGGCCGTGTGGGGTGCGTGCAGGGGCAGCGGGTCCCGTCCGTACCGGACGGTGGTCGCGCTGGACGGCCCCGCCTACCACTGCTCCTGCCCCAGCCGTAAGTTCCCGTGCAAGCACGCGCTCGCGCTGCTGCTCCTCCGGTCCGCCGGCGAACTCACCGGAGCGGCCGCGCCCGACTGGGCGGATGCCTGGCTGACGGCCCGTCGGCAGCACGCCGACGGCGCGGCCTCGCCGACCGCCTCCGCGACCGGTCCGGCCGACTCCCCGACGCCCGCCCCGGCGCGGGACGACGCAGCGGCGGCCGCCCGGCGACGACGACGCGAGGCGCGCGTCGCGGCCGGCGCGGCGGAGCTCCAGGCGCGCCTGGAGGACCAGCTGCGCGGTGGTCTCGCCGACGCCCCGACCCGCGGCCAGGCGTTCTGGGAGGGCGTGGCCGCCCGTATGGTCGACGCCCAAGCTCCCGGTCTCGCGGCGCGGGCAAGGGAGTTGGGCGCGCTTCCCGCGTCCGGCGGTTCCTGGCCTTCCCGCCTGGTGGAGGAGTACGGCCTGCTGCACCTGCTGGCGGCGGGCTACCAGCGCGTCGACGCACTGCCCGCGCCGCTGGCGGCGACGGTGAGGGCCCGCGTCGGCTTCACGGTCGACAACGCCGAGGTGCTCGGCGGCGGTCCGCTGATACGCGACCGCTGGCTGGTGCTGGGCTCCCGCGACAGCGCCGACGACCGCCTGACGACCCGCCGGCTCTGGCTCCACGGCGCCAGGTCGGGGCGGCTCGCGTTGCTGCTGTCCTTCGGACGCCCCGGCGTCGCACCGGAGTTGGCGCTCCCCACCGGGCTGGAAGTGGACGCCGATCTCGCCTTCCACCCGGCGGCGCGGCCACTGCGCGCGGCACTCGGCTCGCGCTACGCCGCGCCCGTGGCGCCGACCGCGCCCGGCCCCGTGGGCGTCACCCTGGACGCCGCGCTGACGGAGTACGCCCGCGCGCTGGGCGAGGATCCGTGGCTGGAGTCCTGGCCCACGGTGCTCACCGGCGTGACGCCGGTCCCCACGGAGTCCGGCTGGCAGCTCGTGGACGCCACCGGCGCGGTTCCACTGCGGACCGCCTCGCTCTGGCGTCTGGTCGCAGCCTCGGGCGGCCGCCCGGTGACGCTGTTCGGCGAGTGCGGCCACCGCGGCTTCTCCGCGGTCACCTGCTGGACCGAGGCGGGCTCGCTCCCGCTCTGACCGGTCGCCGCCCCCACCCGGCACCGCAGCACCGCAGCACCGCAGCACCGCAGCACCGCAGCACCGCAGCACCGCAGCATCGCAGCACCGCAGCACCGCAGCATCGCAGCACCGACCGAGGATCCCCGGCCACGACAGGCACCGCCCGACACGCCCGACACCGCCCGAACGAAGGGTTCGCTGTGAGCGACTGGACCGACCTCGTCGAGGACGCGCTGCTCGGCACCAACCGGCGCGACAGCCCCGACCTCCTCGACCGCGCCGCCGTGCAGACCCTCGTCCGGCGCGCGGGGCTGCGGCCCGCCCCGGCCCCGCGCGTGCCCGCCCCGCTCCGCTCGACGAGCGGCCCGCCCTGCCCGGCCCGGCCGCCCGGCGGCTGGCCTCGCTGCTCGCCGAGAGCGGCAGCGAACTGCTGCCGCAGTGGCTCGGCCGAGCGCGGGACCGCGGCTTCGCCCTCCCGCCGGCCCTGGTGCCGTCCCTGCTCGACGCCGCGCGTCAGCGCAGCGACCTGCGCGGGGACGCCGTCGCGCTCGCCGGACCGCTGGGCCGCTGGCTCGCCGGAATGAACCCCGACTGGCGCTACGTGCTGCGACTGCCCTCCGCCGACGAGGACGCGCACCCGGAGGCGCGGGCGGGCGCGGACGCCGTGTGGCAGGAGGGGCTGTTCGCGGAGCGGGTCACCCACCTGACCCGGCTGCGCCGTCGCGATCCCGCCGCCGGGCTCGCCCTGCTCCGCTCGACCTGGCGCACCGAACGCGCGGAGGACCGGCTGCTCTTCCTCGACGCCCTCCAGGAAGGTCTCGGCGCCGGCGACGAGGAGTTCCTCGAGGAGGCCCTGGCCGACCGCGCGAAGAACGTCCGTGCCACGGCCGCCGAACTGCTCTCCACGCTGCCGGGTTCGGCGCTCTCCGAGCGGATGGCGGCGCGGGCCCGCCTGGCGGTCGCCGTCGGCCCCGAGGGCGGTCTGGTCGTCGAGCCTCCGGCCGCGTGCGACACGGGGATGCAGCGTGACGGGATCGCGCCCGTCTCACCGACCGGCCGGGGCGACCGGGCCTTCTGGCTGGGCGAGGTGGTCGCGGCGACGCCGCTCTCCTGCTGGACGGAGCTGCTCGGGGCGCCCGAGCGGGCCCTGGCCCTGCCGACGGCTCCCGAGTGGGCCGACGAGCTCCATGAGGCCTGGGCGCGCGCCGCGGTGCGGCAGCATGCCGCCGACTGGGCGCGGGCCCTGCTCGCCCTGCACCAGGGCCGCGGCACCAGCGGGACGCAGTCCCGGCTGCTCTCCGTCCTGCCGTCGGCGGAGCGGGCGGCGTGGACGGCGCGCTTCGTGCTGGAGCAGGGGCTGGCGGAGGCTTTCCAACTCCTGGTCACCTGCCCGCCGCCCTGGTCCGAGGAGCTCGCCGAGGCCGTCCTGGACGCGCTCGCGAGGGCGGCGGCCGCCGGGGCCTACCCGTGGAGCCACAGCGGCGTGCTGGGCGTGGCCGAGCGCTCCCTGCCGTTCGCGGCAGCCGCACGCGCGGACGCGTTGGCCGAGGCGTCCTCCTCGGCCTGGGCGGAGGTGTTCACCCGGCTCGCGACGACGCTGCGCACCCGCTCCGCGATGCTGGCGGAACTCGCCTGAGCCCGGCCGGCCACAGGTCCGGCCGCCGCGGCCCGCCCGACGACAGGCCGGACGAGCGCGGCGTTCGAGCTTGTGTCTCAGGCGGTCGCGCCGGCCCGGAGGTTGGCCTCGACCCAGCTCACGACATCACGCGTGGGCGTGCCCGGCGTGAAGATCTCGGCGACGCCGAGCTCCTTGAGCTGGGGGATGTCGTCGTCGGGGATGATGCCGCCGCCGAAGACCACGATGTCGGCAGCGTCGCGCTCGCGCAGCAGCTCGACGATCTTGGCGCACAGCGTCATGTGCGCACCGGAGAGGATCGACAGGCCGATGCCGTCGGCGTCCTCCTGGATCGCGGTGTCGACGATCTGCTCCGGGGTCTGGTGCAGGCCGGTGTAGATGACCTCCATGCCGGCGTCGCGCAACGCGCGAGCGATCACCTTGGCGCCACGGTCGTGACCGTCGAGCCCCGGCTTGGCCACGACTACGCGGATAGGGCCGGACACGCCCATCTTTGCCTCCTGCATCCCTGCGTCCTTGCAGCTGCTGCGTTAACCGGCGTTCCCATCCGGTGGTGGAACGTTATCGCCAGCCGGGCCCAAACGCCGTTTCACGGGCCGAAGCGAGGGGAGAATCACATCGATCCACCAGTTCACTGCGCGTTCGAGCACCGGCCGCACCGGCGACACCCACTCGCGTCGCCGCCTCCCGGCCCCTCGCGGACACGCGCAACGGGGAGCCGAGCCGTCACGCGCTGCTGCCGCCTTGCCTCATTCCGCGATGCCCGCGCACGCTCGCCCGTCCGCGCCGCACGCTTCCCGGATCTGCACCTGCGGGGAGGTCGGAGCCGTGAGCATCCCGTTCTGTCGTACCGCCGCGCTGGCCAGGGGCGTGGGCCTGGAGGGCGCCGCCCTCGCCGGACACCTGGCCCTCTACCCGGGCGGCTTCGCACCCGAACGCCGTCCGCTGCCGCCGCAGCACTGCGGCCACGACGCCGGCGCCGGACACAGCCCGGTCCTGCTGCTGCACGGGCTCTTCGACAACCGTGCCGTCTTCACCCTGCTCCGCCACAACCTGCACGTCCACGGCTGGGACCACCTGCACGGGCTGAACTACAACCCGCTGACCCTCGACATCCCCCGCGCCGCGGCACTGCTGGGCCGCCATGTCGAGCACGCCCGCCGGGCCTACGGCGGTGAGCGGCTCGCGATCGTCGGTCACAGCCTGGGCGGCCTGATCGCCCGCTACTACGTCCAACTGCTGGGCGGCGGCGCCCACGTGCACACGGTCGTCACGCTGGGCACCCCGCACCGGGGCACCGTCGTCGCACACGCGCTGCGGCCGTTGCCGATCGTGCGGCAGATGCTTCCCGACAGCGAGGTGATGGCCGCACTCGCCGCTCCCGCGCCCGGCTGCCGGACGCGTTTCGTCTGCTTCTGGGGCGATCTCGACCCGTTGATCCTGCCGCACGGGAGCGCCCGGCTGACGCATCCCGATCTGACGGCGGAGAACGTGCTGGTCAGAAATGCCGGCCATCTGACACTCCCGGTCCACTGGGAGGTGCTGGCGCGGATCCGGGCCGAGTTGCGGCCCGCGTCGCCGACGGTGACCGATCGTCAGATCGCTTGATCTGACAAATGGTACAGGGGGGATAATTCGGCTGTTCTCTTGTCTCCGATCAGCGACCGGGGATACAGTCACGCTCAATTTCTCGCTGTCGCCGAGGTGGATTGGGAACCCGTGACCACTGACACCAGTTGGTACGGCCAGCAGACCCTGGTCCACCCCGAGTACCCGCAGTACACCGAATACGCGCAGGTCAGCGACTACGCCGCCTACGGGTACCAGCAGCAGCCGCAGTACCAGGGCCACGGGTACGACCACCAGCACCAGCAGTACTACGCGCAGCCGGTGTACGGGGTCTACGAGCAGCCGGTCCACCAGGTCTACGAGCAGCCCGTCCCGGTGCCGGACTACTACGAGTACTACGAACCGCAGGTCGGGTTCGCGGTCGGGACCGGGCCGGAGCCGGAGCCGGAGCTCGAGGCGGAGCTCGCGCACGAGCCGGACCCCGAACCCGGGTACGCGTACGACGCGCCGGAGTACGAGTCCGAGGCCGCCTACGAGCCCGAGCCCGAGGCGGAGTACGCGCCGGAGCCGGCCGTCGGCGGCCGCGCCGCGGCGCGGGGGTCGCGCCGGCGCCAGGTGCGACGCAGGTCCGCCGTGCTGACCATCGCCGTGCCCTCGGTGGCCGTGCTGGGCGTCGCCGGGGCCGCCGCGGCGACGATAGGGCCGCTGCGCCCGCACCAGAGCTCGACGACCGTCTCCGCGTCGGCCGACGCCTCCGCCCAGGCCAAGGCGCTCGCCGCCGCCGAGGCCAAGGACGCCGCCGAGCGGGCCAGCCGGGACCAGCAGCGCACCGCCCTGGCGCTGCGCAACGCCGCCGCCAAGAAGGCCGCCGCCGAGGCACCCGTGTTCACCCTGCCGATCGCCTACCACTCGGGGCTGAGCGCGCTCTTCGGCCAGGCGGGCACGCACTGGATGCAGCTGCACACCGGCATCGACTTCCCGGTGCCGGTCGGCACGCCCGTCCACGCGGTGACCGGCGGGACCATCTCCACCGAGTGGAACCCCTTCTACGGCTACATGGTCAAACTGACCGCGCCGGACGGGACCATCACGTGGTACTGCCACCTCAGCTCGTACCGCGTGCGCAGCGGGCAGGTGAAGGTGGGCGACATAATCGCCTACTCCGGCGACACGGGTAACTCCACCGGACCGCACATGCACTTCGAGGTGCACCCGAACGGTGGCCCCGCCGTCGACCCCCTGCCCTGGCTGCTGGCGAGGGGCCTCGACCCCCGCTGAGCGCGGGGGCCCACGACCCGGCCGGGCCCGCCCGCTACAGCTTCTCGACGGGCGCGTAGCGCAGCAGCAGCTGCTTGGTGCCCTCGCCGCCGAAGTCGATCGTCGCCTTGGCGTCGTCCGCCGGACCCGAGACGGACACGACGGTGCCCAGCCCGAAGCGGTCGTGGGTGACCCGGTCCCCGACGGCCAGCGTGACCGTGGGGCGGTCCTTCATCCGGCCCGCGTTCTTGCCCCAGCCCGCCGCCGGGGACGAGCGCCGCGCGGCGCCGCCGGACCCCGCAGAGCCGGACCGTGAGCCGAAGCCGGACGGCACCGCCGCAGCGGCCGAGCGCTTCTCGTCCACCAGCGTCGGCGGGATCTCCTCCAGGAAGCGGGAGGCCGGGTTGTAGGACGGCTGGCCCCAGGCGCTGCGCAGCACCGCGCGGGAGAGGTAGAGCCGCTCCCGCGCCCGCGTCAGACCGACGTAGGCGAGGCGGCGCTCCTCCTCGAGCTCCTTGGCGTTGCTCATCGCCCGCATGTGCGGGAAGACGCCGTCCTCCATGCCGGTCAGGAAGACGACGGGGAACTCCAGGCCCTTGGCCGTGTGCAGGGTCATCAGCGTGATGACCCCGCGGGGCTCGCCGCCCTCGCCCTCCTCGTCGGGAATCTGGTCCGAATCGGCCACCAGCGCCACCCGCTCCAGGAAGCCGGGCAGCCCCGGCTGCGTCAGCGGCTCGCCGTCCGGGCCCTCGACGGGCTCCTCCTGCTCGAACTCCAGCGCCACGGCCGCGAGTTCCTGCAGGTTCTCCACGCGCGTCTCGTCCTGCGGGTCCGTCGACGCCTGGAGTTCGGCCAGATAGCCGGTCTCCTCCAGCACTGCCTCCAGGACGGCGGCGGGCCCTGCACCCGACTCCACCACACCGCGCAGCTTCGCCATCAAGTCGTTGAACTTCTTCACCGCATTGGCCGAGCGCGCGGCCATGCCGTACGCCTCGTCCACGCGCAGCAGCGCCTGCGGGAAGGAGATCCGCTCGCGAGAGGCCAGCGCCTCGATCATCGCCTCGGCCCGGTCCCCGATGCCGCGCTTGGGCACGTTGAGGATCCGGCGCAGCGGCACCGCGTCCTCGGGGTTGGCCAGCACCCGGAGATAGGCCAGGACGTCCCTGACCTCCCTGCGCTCGTAGAAGCGGACACCGCCGACGACCTTGTACGGCAGGCCGACCCGGATGAAGACCTCTTCGAAGACACGGGACTGCGCGTTGGTGCGGTAGAAGACCGCGATGTCACCGGGCTTGGCGTCGCCCCCGTCGCCGAGCCGGTCGATCTCGTCGGCGATGAACTGCGCCTCGCCGTGCTCGTCGTCCGCGACGTAGGAGGTGATCCTGGTGCCCTCGGCGCCGGCCGTCCACAGGTTCTTCTTGCGGCGGTTGCTGTTGCGCTCGATGACGGAGTTGGCGGCGCTGAGGATCGTCTGCGTGGAGCGGTAGTTCTGCTCCAGCAGGATCGTGGTCGCGTTCGGGTAGTCCTCCTCGAAGTCGAGGATGTTGCGGATCGTCGCGCCCCGGAAGGCGTAGATCGACTGGTCCGCGTCACCGACGACGCAGAGCTCGGCCGGCGGGATCTGCGCCAGCCCGGCGGCGGCCGGGTTCACGAACTCGCCGTCCGCCGTCATCTTCGGCGCCTGGCCGCTCGCGCCGCCGCTCAGCTCCCGCACCAGCATGTACTGGGCGTGGTTGGTGTCCTGGTACTCGTCGACCAGGATGTGCCGGAAACGGCGGCGGTAGTGCTCGGCGGCGTCGGGGAAGGCCTGGAGCAGGTTGACCGTCGTCATGATGATGTCGTCGAAGTCCAGCGCGTTGGCCTCGCGCAGGCGGCGCTGGTAGAGCGCGTAGGCCTCGGCCAGCTTGCGCTCCATCGGGTTGGCCGCCTGGCCGGCGTAGGTCTCCTCGTCGACGAGCTCGTTCTTGAGGTTGGAGACCTTGGCGGTGAAGGACTTCGGCGGGAACTGCTTCGGGTCCAGGTCGAGGTCGCGGCAGACGAGCGCCATCAGGCGCTGCGAGTCGGCTGCGTCGTAGATCGAGAAGCTGGAGGTGAAGCCGAGCCGCTTGCTCTCGCGGCGCAGGATGCGGACGCAGGCGCTGTGGAAGGTGGACACCCACATCGCCTTGGCCCTCGGCCCCACCAGCGCCTCGACGCGCTCGCGCATCTCGCCGGCGGCCTTGTTGGTGAAGGTGATCGCCAGGATCTCGCCCGGCTGCACGCCGCGGGCGGCGAGCAGGTAGGCGATGCGGTGGGTGAGCACACGCGTCTTGCCCGAACCGGCGCCGGCCACGATGAGCAGCGGGGAGCCGGCGTGCACGACGGCCTCGCGCTGTTGCGGGTTCATCCCGTCCAGCAGCGTCTCCGGGTCGGCGACCGGGTGCGCGGCGCCGTTGCGGTAGTACGAGCCGGGGACCGGCTCGGCCGGGTCGAACGACTGGAAGAGATCCGCCGGGATCTCCTCCTCGTACGGTGCGTCGTCATACCCTGCCTCGTGGGCTCCGGCGTCGTCGTACGCGCCGTCGGCCGGGGGCGGCACCGTCACGGGGACGTCCAGGCCGGGCAGGGGGATGTCGTCAAAGAGGCTGCTCATCACCCCCGAGTCTAGGCCGCCCGACCGACAGCCAGGGACGGCTTCAGCCCACTCGGCCCCTGACCTCGGCGAGCAGCCCCTCGCAGCCCGCCTCGCAGAGCTGCAGCACCTCGTCGAAGCCCTCCTTGCCCCCGTAGTACGGGTCGGGGACGTCGAGGTCGGCGCCGGCGGCCGGGTCGAAGGAGCGCAGCAGCCGGACCTTGGCGGCCTCCTCGGGTGTGCGGGCCAGGCGCCGCAGGGCGCGCTCGTGGCCTTGGTCGAGGGCCACGACCAGGTCGAGCGAGCGGAACCACTCGGGCCTGAACTGGCGGGCCTCGTGCTCGCTGGAGTACCCCGCCTCGCGCAGCACCTGCACCGCCCGTTCGTCGGCCGGGTCACCCGCGTGCCACGAGCCGGTGCCGGCGCTGTCGACCCGGACCAGGCCGTCGAGCCCGGCGTCGGCCAGCCGGTCGCGCATGACGTGCTCGGCGATGGGCGAGCGGCAGATGTTCCCGGTGCAGACGAAGCAGATGCGCATCACGACACCATGATCCTCCCGCCCCCGGCCGCGGATCGCACCGGGGACGGGAAACTCGCACGACGTACGCCCCGACGGCCTCTACCGTGCCGGTATGGAAGACAACCGAAGAATGATCAAGAACTCCAAGTTCCTCTCCCGGGTGCTGCGGCACGATCCCGGCAGCATCGGGCTGCGGCTGGACGGGGCCGGCTGGGTCGACGTGTCGGAGCTGCTCGCGGCGGCCGCCGCGCACGGACGGGTCATGTCCAGGGCGCAACTGGACCAGGTGGTGGCCGAGAACGACAAGCAGCGCTTCGCGTTCAGTGCGGACGGCCTGCGGATCCGGGCCAGCCAGGGCCACACCGTGCAGGTCGAGCTCGGCTACGAGGAGTCCGCGCCGCCCTCGCTCCTCTTCCACGGCACCCACCCGGGCGCGCTGGACGCCATCCGGCGCGAGGGACTGCGGCCGATGACCCGGCACGCCGTGCACCTCTCCCCCGACGTCGCGACGGCCGAGCGGGTCGGCGGACGGCGCGGACGACCGGTGGTGCTGGCTGTGGACGCGGCGGCGATGGCCGCGGCGGGCTTCGCGTTCCGGGTGAGCGCGAACGGGGTATGGCTTGCGGAGCGAGTGCCGCCGGAGTATCTGAGCGCGGCCGTTCAAGGGTCGGACGAAATCAGATCGTCGGACTGATGCTCTGATCGATCGTCAAACGATCGCAATTCGCCGGTGAATCGACAGGAAGCCGTGATCGGAACAACGCGTTCCGGCTAGTTCCGGCCAGCCTCGTCAACCACAGGGTGCACACCACTCGCACGGGGTTAGCGTCACGGTCCGACCACACCCCCGGCGAAGGGAACGCCCTCGTGGCGTCACATCGAAAACCCCGCACCACTCCGCTTGTGGGCCCCGCGGCCCGCACCGCCGCCACCCTGGCGACGGCGGCGGCGGCTTCGGTCGCCGTCCTGGCCCAGCCCGGACACGCCGCCCCCCAACCGACCGCGAGCCAGGTCAAGGCCCAGGTCGACGCGCTCTACCAGCAGGCCGAACAGGCCACCCAGCAGTACGACGGCGCCACCGCCGCCGTGACCGCGCTGCAGGCCCAGGCGGCGCAGCTGCTGCAGGAGACCGCCCGCACCGACGAGGCGATGAACGCGCTGCGCACCCGCCTCGGCTCCATGGCCGCCGCCCAGTACCGCAGCGGCGGGCTCGACCCGCAGCTGGCGCTGCTCACCTCGGCCCACCCCGACGACTACCTCCAGCGAGCCGGGGACCTCTCCCAGGCCATGGACTCCCAGTCGACGCTCATGCGGCAGTTCCAGGTCCAGGCCGACACCCTCGCGGCGCAGCGCTCCGCCGCCGAGGCGAAGCTCTCCGCCCTGCACGCCGAGCAGACCCGGCTCGCCGCCGCGAAGGCCGAGATCCAGGGCAAGCTGGCCGCCGCGCAGGCGCTGCTCGCCAGTCTGGACGCGGCCACCCTGGCCGGTGTGGACCAGGCGCTGAACCCCCCGGGCGGCGCGGTGCCGCCACCGGACCTCGGCTCCGCCCCGATGTCGGCGCGCGCCGCGGTCGCCGTCGCCTTCGCCCGCGCACAGCTCGGCAAGCCGTACGTCTGGGGCGCGACCGGCCCGGGTTCCTACGACTGCTCGGGGCTGGTCCAGGCCGCCTGGGCCGCGGCCGGCGTGAGCCTGCCCCGCACCACCTACGACCAGATCAACGCCGGCCGCCGCGTGTCGACCGCGGACCTGGCCCCCGGCGACCTGGTCTTCTACTACTCCGGCGTCAGCCATGTCGGCATGTACGTCGGCGGTGGCATGATCATCCACGCTCCGCATCCAGGAGCCTCCGTGGAGTACGCCCCGGTCGGCGAAATGCCGATCGTCGGCGCCGTCCGCCCCGGCTGACGGACCGACCGGCCCGAAGCCGGCCGCCGGAGAACTGGCCCTGCGGGAGCCCGGCACGCGATCATTGATGCCGAAGGCGACAGCGGGCAGGGGGGCTCCGGTGGACGGAAACGTGGTGGCGCTGATCGTCGCCGTGGTCGGCGTACTGGGCACGCTCACCTCGCCGGTGCTCAGCCAGCGGCTCTCGACGCACGCCCGGCGGGAGGAGCAGGCGGCCCAACGGCAGGACGCCCGGGAGGCCCGCGATCACGCCAGGGCGGAGACCGTCCAGGCCGAGAAGAAGACGGCGTACATCACCTTCAACGCCGCGATCCGCCGCTACCGGGTCGAGCTGATGAACTACCTGCACGCGGTGGCGGAACGCACTCCGGACGAGACCGACCGGAGCGAGCTGTACGAGGCCCGCCGGGCCTACTCGGCCGCGGTGGCCGAGATGCAGATCATGGCGGCCGACCCGGTACTCAGCGCGATGGAGGAGATCACCACCCGGCTCACCTCGGCGTTCGACGCCGTCAAGAAGATCGAGCTCGGCGCCCCGAAGCCCGGCTGGTCCTTCGAGGAGACCAGGGCGGAGCTGGTGACCCTGTGGAACTACTGGGGACCTCTGCGCGAGGCGATCCGCCGCGACCTCGGCATCGCCGAGGCCGTCGCGCTGCCCGCCCCGACTACACCAGCCGACGCGCCGTCGCCCAGCGTGTGAGCTCGTGACGGTTGCTCAACTGGAGCTTGCGCAGCACCGCGGAGACGTGGCTCTCCACCGTCTTCACCGAGATGAACAGCTGCTTGGCGATCTCCTTGTACGCGTATCCGCGCGCGATCAGCCGGAGCACCTCGCGCTCCCGCTGGGTCAGCCGGTCCAGATCCTCGTCGACCGGCGGGGTGTCCGTGGCGGCGAAGGCGTCCAGGACGAAGCCGGCCAGGCGCGGCGAGAAGACCGCGTCGCCGTCCCTGACCCGGAAGATCGCGTCCACCAGATCGGTGCCGGTGATCGTCTTGGTGACGTAGCCGCGCGCGCCGCCGCGGATGACGCCGATGACGTCCTCGGCCGCGTCGGAGACCGACAGCGCCAGGAACTTCACGCCTTCGAGTGAGGCGCAGCGGCGCAGCACCTCGACCCCGCCGCCACCGGGGAGATGGACGTCCAGCAGGACCACGTCCGGACGCGTCGAGGTGACGACGGAGACCGCCTGCTCGACGTCGGCCGCCTCGCCCACCACGTCGACGTTGGTCCGCTCGGTCTGGCCGATCTCGGCGCGCACGCCCGTCCGGAACATCCGGTGGTCGTCCACCAGGACGACCCGCGCCTGGCTCCGCTCCGCGTTCGCGCTCATCCGCTCGCCCTCTCCATCTCCAGCTCGACCTCCGTGCCGCCCGCGGGGGCCGGGCGCACGCGGGCGTGACCGCCGTTGCGCTGCATCCGGCCGATGATGGAACCCCGCACGCCCATCCGGTCCTCGGGGACCGCGTCCAGATCGAAACCGGGCCCGCGGTCGCGGACGAACACCCACACGGTACTGCCCTCGACCTCCGCGTAGACGGAGACCGGTTCGCCGCCACCGTACTTCGCGGCGTTGACCATCGCCTCCCGCGCCGCCTGGAGCTGGGCAGCGAGGCGTTCGTCCATCGGGGCGTCGCCGACGCAGATGACCTCGACGGGGATGCCGTGGAGATCCTCGATCTCGGCGGCGACGGCGCGGATCGACTCGGCCAGGGTGTCCGGCGTCGACTCGTCCTTGGGGTCGGCGGACCGGTAGAGCCACTGCCGGAGGTCGCGCTCCTGGGCCCGGGCGAGACGGGCGACCTCCTTCGGGTCGTCCGCGTTCCGCAGGATCAGCGTGAGGGTGTGCAGCACGGAGTCGTGGATGTGGGCGGCGACCTCGGCGCGCTCCTGGGCCCGGATCCGCTCGCGGCGCTCCGCCGTCAGGTCCTGCCACATCCGCAGCAGGTACGGGCCGGCCAGCAGCAGCACGCCGGCCAGCACCACCAGCACCGCCTGCATCACCTTGCCGAAGTCGGCGAGCGAACCGGACACCACCAGGAAGCTGATCACCCCGGCCGCCACCAGGACCACGCCCGCGCCGAGCCGGACCGTGACCGCGCCGCGGCTGTTGTCGTCGAGCGAGAACCAGCGGGACCAGCGGGAGTCGTCCACCTGTCGCCAGACGAGGGCGACGCCGGCCCCGGAGATCAGCACCGGCCAGAAGTACGGGTCGTCCTGGCCGGCGGTGAGGACGTTGACCAGGACCAGCACGCCGGCCAGCACGGCGACCAGCGCCAGCAGCCGGCCGCGGTCCTTCGTCGCCCGCTGCCCCTCGGGCGAGGGGTCTCCCCGGAAGAGCGCCTGGAGCGAGCGCCTGGCCCGCGCCAGGCGGCCGACCGGCCGGCCGGCCGAGCCGTGGTCGGCCGCCGCCCCGTGATCCCCCGCCTCGGGGGCGCCCGGCAGGGCGGGCGCCCCCACGCCGCCCGCCCTGCCCATCGGCACGACGAACCAGAACGCCGCGTAGAGCACCAGCCCCAGCCCCTGACCCAGCGTCAGCACCACGAAGGCGGCCCGGACCCAGAGCACCGGGATGCCCAGGTGTGCGGCGAGGCCGCTGGCCACGCCGCCGATGACGCGACCCTCGGGACGGCGGTACAACTTGCGTACCGGCGTGCCGGGCGCGCCCGGCACGTCGGGGCGCTGCTCGGGCCGTGGGTCGGTCCGAGCATCGGCCCGTGCGTCGGTCCGGCCGTCCGGACGGTCGGGAGTGAGGTCGCTGCTTGCCACGGGTCGATCGTCACACGTCGCGCCCACCAAAAGCATCAGGGTCGACCCCGATCGTCGCCCTGGTTGGAGCCCGGGCATGTGTCAGGGTGGATCTCAGGGTTCGACCAGGGAGATGACGGATGGGCACAGCCGCCGACGACCCGCAGGATGAGGGTATGGATGTCACACCCGGCACGCCCCCCTTCTCGGACGGCGCCTCCGCCCACGACGGCGGCGGGCCGGAGGGCTCACGCCCGCCGCTGGAGCGCAGCGAGAGTCATCGGGTGGTCACCGGCGTCTGCGGCGGTCTCGGCCGCAGGCTCGACATCGATCCGCTGGTCTTCCGCGTGGTCATCGCCGTGCTCTGCCTCTGGGGCGGCGTCGGGCTCTTCATCTACGGCGTCGCCTGGCTGATGATCCCGATGGAGGGCACGGGGAAGAACGAACTGCAGCGGCTGATGTCCGGCCGCGTGGACGGCCAGTCCCTCGGAGCGGTGCTGGTCACCGTGCTCGGCACGGGCATCTTCTTCTCCTACATGGGCGCCAAGGGCCACATCTTCCCGCTGCTGCTGATCGCGGCGCTGGCCTTCGCCGCGCTCCGCTACGACCCCAAGCGCCACCAACTGCCTCCGCGCGAGCCCGAGCCCGCGGTCGCACCCGAGCCGCCGCCGACCGCGCCGAACTGGTGGCAGCGGCCGGATCCGCTGCTCAAGACCTCGGCGCCGCCGACCCCGACCCACTCGGTCCCCGGCGGGACGGGCCCGCTCGGCGGCCTCGAAGAACCGCTGGACACGCCACCGGCCTGGGCCTCCGCCCCGGTGCCCCCGGTCAAGCCGCCGGGCAGGGGGCCCGCACAGCCCGAGGGCCCGCGCCCGGTCCGCGGTCCCTGGGGGCTGCTGACGCTGCTGCTCGCCGGTGCCACCGCCGCCGCGGTCCTGGTCCTCGGCCACCGCCACGACGACCACGTCAACACGCTGGCCGTGCTCGCCTCGGCGCTGGTCGTCGTCGGCCTGGGTCTGCTCCTCAGCGGCCTGCTGCGCCGCCGGGCCGCCGGGCTGGCCCTGGTCGCCGTGCTCCTGTCGGGCGCCACGACGGTGGTCGGCGCCTCCCCCTGGCAGCACTGGAGCGACCACACCTGGGCGCCGGCCTCCGCCGCGCAGCTGCAGACGCACTACTCGCTGCGGGCCGGCGACGCCACGCTCGACCTCACCAAGGTGCTGCCCCTCCCCGGCCAGGGCGTCAGCACCGACGTCCAGCTCGGTGCGGGCCGCCTCGAGGTGCTGCTGCCCTCCGGGCCGGACAGCCCGGAGATAAAGATCGACACGCAGGTGGGCGCCGGTGAGGTCAGGCTCCCCGACGGCTCCTCCAGCTCGGGCCTGGGCCGCTCCCGCACGATCGACCTCAATCCCGGTGCCGCCGCGGCGCACGGCACGGTGGACGTCAAGCTCCAGGTGGGCGCCGGACAGGTGGAGGTGGTCCGGTGATGCCCCAGCGCGGAGTCCGTCGGGTGCGGCTCTTCCCGATCCTGAGCGGCCTGGTCTTCGTCGTCGTCGCCGTGCTCTACCTGCTCCAGGCGAACGGCGTGCTGACGGTCGCCTGGAGGGTGCTGGTGCCGCTGGAGCTGATCGCCCTGGGCCTCGCCTGGCTGCTCGCCGCCGTCTACAACCGCTCGCCCCGGCGGGACGCCAGCCACGAGTCGAGGGAGAGATAGGGCGTTCCGGCCAGGATCAGCGGCAGCCAGGCCATCAGGTAGATCAGGTCGTTGCCCAGGAAGTACGGGTAGGTCTGCCAGCTGACCGTGAGGAAGAGGCTCAGGTTCAACAGCGCCCCGCCCACGGCGGCGACCCGGCCGAGCAGCCCGAAGAGCGTGCCGAGGCCGACGGCGAGTTCGCCGATCGCGAAGGCCACCGCGAAGGCGGTCGGCGCCTTGAGAGCCAGGTCCAGCAGCGGGCCGATGGGGCTCGCCGCCTTGACGCCCTGCGTCATCGAGGCGAAGGAGAGCGGGTCGGAGAGGCCGCCGAGATAGTGCGGGTCGGTCAGCTTGTAGAGCGACGCGTAGACGAACGTCACCCCGAGGAAGACCCTGAGCGGCAACAGCGCATAGGTGGTGCCGAGTTCCTTCAGGCGCTTTCGCGAAGGCGTTCCACCCATGGCTGCTGCTCCCGGCGTTCTCTTGCTCAGCGTGTCCCTGTTCATGGTCGTTACTACGCGGGCCGACCGCACCAGGTTCAGCCAAGATTGTCAGCCGGGGTCGTCAGTCCTCGTCGTACGCGCCGACCAGCGCGTCGGAGTGACCGGCGACGAGCGGCTGGTAGTTGATCCAGGCGACGAGGTCGTTGCCGAGCTGGTCGCGGGTGAGCACGGCGCTCTCGTGGTCGATGGGAACGATCTTTCCTGCGGCCTGGGCGAGCAACTGCACCTGGCAGGAGCGCTCCATCGTGGTGAACCACCACGCCGCGGCGTCGACGGAGTCGCCGACGGTGAGCAGCCCGTGGTTGCGCAGCACGACGGCCTTGTGCGGCCCGAGGGCGGCGCCGATCCTGCGCCCCTCCTCACGGTCCAGCACGACGCCGGTGTAGTCGTCGAAGAGCGCGTGCGACTGGTAGAAGGCGCAGACGTCCTGGGTGATCGGGTCCAGCAGCTGGCCCAGCGCGGAGAAGGCCCGACCGTAGGTGGAGTGGCTGTGCGCGGCGGCGACGACGTCGGGGCGGGCGGCGTGCACCTCGGAGTGGATGGCGAAGGCGGCCTGGTTCACGTGGTGCCGGCCGTGCACGACCTGGCCCTCGTGGTTGACCAGCAGCAGGTCGCTGACCTTGATCTGCTTGAAGGACATCCCGAAGGGGTTGACCCAGAAGTGGTCGGTCCATTCCGGGTCGCGCGCGGTGATGTGGCCGGCGACGCCCTCCTCGAAGCCGAACTTCCCGAAGAGGCGCAGCGCGGTGACGAGCCGCGCCTTCCGGTGTGCCCGCTCGGCCTCGACGGTGTCGAACTTCTCCGGCAGGGCGAAGTGGAGCTGGTCCATGGGCACGGGCTGCGGCGGGGGGTTCGTCATGGTCGGAAGCTACCGCGCAGTAGCGCGAACCGCCAGGGGCGCGGGGAACTGCGCGAGCAACCACCCCGTCCGGATGGCCTGCCCGCTGAGCGACCCGCCACGTCGGTGGCTTGTCGCGCAGTTCCCCGCGCCCCTTGCGGTGCGACCTCAGCAGCTGCCGAGGGTCACTCCCACTCGATCGTGCCCGGCGGCTTGCTCGTCACGTCGACGACGACGCGGTTGACGTCGCGGACCTCGTTGGTGATGCGGGTGGAGATCTTCTCCAGGACCTCGTACGGCAGGCGGGACCAGTCCGCCGTCATCGCGTCCTCGGAGGAGACCGGGCGCAGCACGATCGGGTGACCGTAGGTGCGGCCGTCGCCCTGGACGCCGACGGAGCGGACATCGGCCAGCAGCACGACCGGGCACTGCCAGATCTGCCGGTCCAGGCCCGCGGCCGTGAGCTCCGCGCGGGCGATCGCGTCGGCCTCGCGCAGCAGGTCGAGGCGGTCCTTGGTGACCTCACCGACGATGCGGATGCCCAGACCCGGGCCCGGGAACGGCTGGCGCTGGACGATCTCCTCCGGCAGACCCAGCTCCTGGCCGACCATCCGGACCTCGTCCTTGAACAGCTTGCGCAGCGGCTCGATCAGCTGGAACTCCAGGTCCTCCGGGAGCCCGCCGACGTTGTGGTGCGACTTGATGTTCGCGGTGCCGGCGCCGCCGCCGGACTCGACCACGTCGGGGTAGAGCGTGCCCTGGACCAGGAACTCGACCGGCTCGCCGGCCGCGCCCGCCTCGGCGATGATCTCCACCTGGGCCTGCTCGAAGACGCGGATGAACTCACGCCCGATGATCTTGCGCTTCTCCTCGGGGTCGGTGACCCCGGCCAGCGCGGTGAGGAAGCGCTCCTCCGCGTCGACGACCTTGAGCTTGACGCCGGTCGCCGCGACGAAGTCCTTCTCGACCTGCTCGGTCTCGCCCTTGCGCATCAGGCCGTGGTCGACGTAGACGCAGGTCAGCTGGTCGCCGATGGCACGCTGCACGAGCGCGGCGGCGACGGCGGAGTCCACGCCGCCGGAGAGGCCGCAGATCGCCCGCTTGGTGCCCACCTGGGCGCGGATCGCGGCGACCTGCTCCTCGACGACGTTGGTCGTGGTCCACGTCGGGGCCAGGCCCGCGCCGCGGTAGAGGAAGTGCTCGAGCACCTGCTGGCCGTGCGTGGAGTGCATGACCTCGGGGTGGTACTGCACGCCGTACAGGCGCTTGGCGTCGTTCTCGAAGGCGGCGACCGGGACGACCTCGGTGGAGGCCGTCACGGTGAAGCCCTCGGGCGCGGCCGAGCAGGCGTCGCCGTGCGACATCCACACGGGCTGCTCGGCGGGCGTGCCCTCGAACAGGGTGGAGCCGGTCTGGCTGACGGCCAGCGGCGTGCGGCCGTACTCGCGGGCGCCGCTGTTGTCGACCACGCCGCCGAGGGTCGTGGCCATCAGCTGGAAGCCGTAGCACATGCCGAAAACCGGGACGCCGGCCTCGAACAGGGCCTTGTCGACGGTGGGGGCACCCGGCTCGTAGACCGAGGACGGCCCGCCGGAGAGGATGATCGCCTTGGGGTTCTTGGCGAGCATCTCGGAGACCGGCATGCTGTGGGGCACGATCTCGCTGTAGACGCGGGCCTCACGGACTCGCCGTGCGATGAGCTGGGCGTACTGCGCGCCGAAGTCGACGACCAGAACGGTGTCGACGGCGGTGTCCGCGGGGTCGGGGGTCGCTGTTGCCACAGGGCGGCCTTCCGGCGGTTGCTATGGGGGGTCAACCGTCATTCTACTGGTCGACCCACCCACCCCGACCCACGCACCGCACGGCTCAGACGCGGCCGCGGCAGAGCTCCAGCATCAGCATCGCGATCTCCGTGCCGGGGCGGCCCAGCGCGGTGCGGTAGCGGTCGAGGATCTCCATCTCCCTGGTCAGCGAGAGCCGCGGACCGCCGGCCGCGATCCGCGCGGTCTGCACTTCCGCGGAGACGGCGATCCGGCGCCGCAGCAGGTCCAGGATCTCGCCGTCCAGCCCGTCGATCCGGCCACGCGCCTCGGCGATGACGGTCTCGGCGGCTTCCTTCGTCATGGTGTCACTCATGTCCGTGTCCTCCAGGGTTCGGTCGGGCCTCGCCGCCGACGGCCCCGGGGAACGAAAAAGCGCCCCTGGGCCATCGGCCCGGGGCGCTCTCAGGGTCTGCGTCGGTTCAGACGGCATCACCATGGCGACCGGAGCCTCCGGTGCCATAGGTAAAGAAGTAGGCCATCTGGAACATGCGGACATCGTAGCGCGTGACCCGTCGCCGGAAGAATCGTTGTGCCCGATGACCGCACGGGGTGCAGCGTCCCCGCCAAGGACGGGCTCCAGCCTCCTTCCGGGGGCGATCGTGCGGCAGGCAGGACCACGCGTGGGAGTGACACCCAGTCCGTGGGCGCGATGAGGCGTACGCCGTGGCGTGCGTCGTGGGACCTCGCGGCCACGCTGTGACCGGACAGCAGGGGACAGCGGCCCGGTTGCGACTGTGGAGAAGGGGTGGTCGGCGACGGGGACGCCCGACGCCGACCACCCCCGATCCCGTCCCGTCACACCCCGGGGGTGGCTTTGCGCCACCCGGCGCACACTGCGCCCCGCGCTACCAAGCGGAATCCTTGCGGAGCGTGACCAAAATCGAGTGTGCCGAAGTATGTCGAACTGGTTGCGCCGAACGGTCCATATCCCCCACGATGCTGGTGAGGGGGTGGAGCAGACGCACCAGGGACGCCCGGCGGCAGGCCGGTCCCTGCTGCCGAGAGCGGGCGACCACGAGCAGTATTCGGTGACGTTCCGTAGTCCCTTGGCCGCTCGTGCAACGCAGCAGGCGCACACCGAACGCGCGCGCCCCCGTCCTCAGGCAGAGCAGAAGCCAAATGACCGACGGCACCCCTCCCCCGGTGCCGTTGCCACAGCACCGGCGCAGCCCTGACGCCGCGTGCTGCCAGCAAGGGGCCCCGTCTTCCCCCGCGGGGCCCCTTGCCGCTGCCTCGGCCGCCTCAGGCGGAGACGACGGACTCGTCGTCCGGGTCGGCGTTGGGGTTGAGCGGGATCGGCAGCTGGTTGAAGGCGTAGTAGAGCGCCATCGCCCCGTGCAGCCCGAGCGTCACCACGGGCGAGACGAAGGACAGGCCGACCAGCACGGGATAGACCACCGTCCCGGCCGCGAAGCGCCACCGCAGCGCTCGCGCGGCGACCACGTCCACCCGCGAGTCGAAGAGGTGACCGGTCCGGGTGAGCCACCACCACAGGGCCTGGAACGTGAAGGCGTGCAGCACCATGAAGCCGCTGAAGACGGCGACGGCGACCTTGTCCGGTCCCGGGATCTTCAACCAGTCGGAGACCAGCGCGGTCGGGAACGGCAACGCGGCGACCACCAGCAACAGCAACAGGTTGAGCACCAGCAGCCCTCGGTCGACCCGGGCGACGTAACCGAAGACGGTGTGGTGGTTCAGCCACATGATCCCGATGACCAGGAAGCTGACGACATAGGCGTCGTAGGCGGTCCAGATCTGACCCAGCTGGCCCCAGGCCTCCTTCGCCGTGGTCACGCCCGGATCGTGCACCGCCAACTGCAGGACCAGCAGCGTGATCGCGATCGCGAAGATCCCGTCGCTGAACGCCTCGACCCGCCCCGACTCACTTCTCCCCGTGTTGTCCACGAGCGACAACGTACCCGACCCCGGGGCCTACTCCCCCTTGCGCGGCGGAACCTGAGGCACCGCCAGCAGCGGGAGCCGCAGCGCCCCGAAGGCCTCCTCGGGAACGACCGGCCGGACCGGAACGACCGCCTGGACGCGGCGGTACGGCTCGTCCTGCGAGGGGCGCTGGTCCGCCTCGCCCTTGTTCGGCCAGAAGGACATCGCCCGCTCCGTCTGCGCGGTGATGGTCAGGGACGGGTTGACCCCCAGGTTGGCCGAGACCGTCGAGCCGTCGGCCACGGTGATGCCCGGGTAGCCGTAGAGCCGCTGGTAGGGGTCGACGACGCCGCGCTCCGGCGAGTCGCCGATGGCGCAGCCGCCGAGGAAGTGGGCGGTGAGGGTGCGGCCCATCAGGTCGCCGAGGTTGGTGCCGGGGAAACCGCCGATCTCCGTCGCGATCGCGGCGGCGGCCTGCTCGGCGGCCGGGATGAACTTCGGGTTCGGTGCGCCGTGTCCCTGACGCGAGCTCAACTGGCCCTTCAGCGGCCCGCTCTTCCGCCGCGAGACGTTGATCGAGTTGTCCAGCGACTGCATCACCAGGCCGATGATGGTCCGCTCGGACCAGCGGCGCTTGTTCATCGCCCGCGCCACCAGGTCGGGCCGCTTGAGCGAGAGCCCGAGCGCGCGCAGCAGCCGCGGGGCGCGTCCCTCTCCCGGCACCTGGATGGTGGTCATCAGGCTCATCGCGTTCGAGCCCTTGCCGTAGCGGACCGGCTCGATGTGGGTGTGCTCGTCCGGGTGGACCGACGAGGTGATGGCCACGCCCTTGGTGAAGTCGACCCGCTGTCCGTAGCGCTTGTCCGAGGTCATCGCGCCGACCAGGGCCTCGGAGTTGGTCCGGGTCAGCGCGCCGAGCCTGTCCGAGATCTTCGGCAGCACACCCTCGTCGCGGAGCCGGTGCAGCAGCTTCTGGGTGCCGTAGGTGCCGGCGGCGACCACGACCCGCTGCGCGCGGATGGTCCGGAAGCCGTTCTTGGCGGGGTTCTTGGAGCGCGAGTCGGTCCGCCGCACGTCGACCGCGTAGCCCTCGCCGTCGACCCTGATCGTGGTGACCGTGGTCATCGGGACGATCTCCGCGCCCGCCTTCTCGGCGAGGTAGAGGTAGTTCTGCGTCAGCGTGTTCTTGGCGCCGTGGCGGCAGCCGGTCATGCACTCGCCGCACTCGGTGCAGGCCTTGCGGCGCGGCCCGGCGCCTCCGAAGTACGGGTCCTCGACCTCCTCGCCGGGGCGCGTCTTCGCGCCCGCCCCGCCGCAGTCCTGGCCGTCGCCGAAGAAGACGCCGACCGGCGCCATGTGGAAGGTGTCGCCGTAGCCGAGCTTCTCGGCGGCGTTCTTCAGGTGCACGTCCGACGGGGTGACCGTCGGGTTGGTGCGGACGCCGAGCATGCGCTGCGCCTGGTCGTAGTAGGGCGCGAGCTCCTCCGACCAGTCGGTGATGTCCTTCCACTGGTTGTCCTGGAAGAAGGCCTTCGGCGGGACGTAGAGGGTGTTGGCGTAGTTCAGCGAACCGCCGCCGACGCCCGCGCCGCCCAGCACCATCACGTCGTCGAGGACGTGGAAGCGCTGGATGCCGTAGAGACCGAGGGCGGGGGCCCAGATGTAGTTCTTGGTGTCCCAGGAGGTCTTGGGCAGCGTCTCCGGCGTGAACCGGCGACCGGCCTCGAGCACGGCGACCTTGTAGCCCTTCTCGGTCAGCCGCAGCGCCGACACCGACCCGCCGAACCCCGAGCCGACGACGACCACGTCGTAGTCGTACCCGGTCTCCGCGACCGGCCGCTCCTGCACCTCAGAACTCATCGACGCGCCCCGCCTTCAGCTTCAGCAGACAGATGTGGGTGGTGGGTGACTTACTTGAACCGCAGTGCCTTGAGCATGCCGAGCGACTTGCCCATGAGCTTGGCGTAGCCCTCGTCGTCCATCCCGAAGGAGGGCGTCATCTGGATCAGCCGCTGCACGGCGACCGTCTGCACCTCGGTGTACTTCCAGATACCCTCCGCGCCGTGGCGGCGGCCGATGCCGGAGTCACCCATGCCGCCCATCGGCGCGGCGACGCTCGCGTAGGCGGGCGCGTAGCCCTCGTTCACGTTGACGGTGCCGGTGTGCAGCCGCGCCGCGACGGCCTTCGCGTGCCGCAGGTTCTTGCTCCAGACACTGGAGTTGAGCCCATAGGCGGTGCCGTTGGCCCGGTTGATCGCGTCGTCCTCGTCGTCGAAGCGGTAGATCGAGACGACGGGCCCGAAGGTCTCCTCGTTGCAGACGGCGCTCTCGCTGCCGACGCCGTCGAGGATGGTCGGCTCGAAGAAGAGCGGACCCACGTCCGGGCGCGGCCGGCCGCCGGCCAGGACGGTGGCGCCGTTCTTGACCGCGTCCTCGACGTGCCGGGTGACGGTGTCCATCTGGCGCTGCGAGACCAGGGAGCCCATGTCCGCGCCCCAGGAGAGGCTGTTGCCGAGCTTCAGCGCCTGCGTCCGGGCGACGAACTTCTCCAGGAAGGCGTCCGCGATCGACGAGGCGACGTACATCCGCTCGATCGAGATGCAGAGCTGACCGGCGGAGGAGAAGCAGGCGCGCACCGCGCCCTCGGCGGCCTTGTCCAGGTCGGCGTCGGCCAGCACCAGCATCGCGTTCTTGCCGCCCAGCTCCATGGACGCGCCGATCAGGCGCGCGGCGGCGCGGGTCGCGACGTCGCGGCCGGTGCGGGTGGAGCCGGTGAAGGAGACGTAGTCCGCGTGGGCCACGACCTCGGGGCCGACGACCGGGCCGTCGCCGATCACGATCTGCCAGACCTCGGCGGGGAGACCGGCCTCGATCATCAGCTCGCGGGCCCGCAGCGCGGTGAGCGCGGTCTGGGTGTCCGGCTTGGTGACGACGGCGTTGCCCGCGACGAAGGCGGGGACGGCGTCACCGGTGAAGAGCGCCAGCGGGTAGTTCCACGGCGAGATCTGCCCGATCACGCCCTTGGGCTGCCGCAGTTCGAGCACCTGGGTCAGCACCGGGAACACCCCGCCGCGCCGCCGCGCCTTCAGGTACCTGGCTCCGGCGCGGCCGTAGTGGCGCGCCTCGATCGCGGAGGCGAGCACCTCCTCGAAGGCGTGCGCGCGGGTCTTACCGGTCTCGGCCTGGACCAGGTCGAGCAGCTCGTCCTTGTGCTTGAGCACCAGGTCGTGGAAGCGCAGCAGCACGGCGGCGCGCTCGCGCACCGGCCGCATGGCCCAGTCCCGCTGCGCGGCGCGGGCCCGCACGAAGGCGGTGGCCACGTCGGCGGGTGAGGACTCGGGGATCTCGGCGAGCACGTCGCCCGTGAACGGGCAGCGGCTGGTGGCGATCGTGGGCTCGGAGCCGGTGACGACCGCGCCGACCAGACGCGCGACCAACTGCGGCGACACGGCGTCGGCGGCGCTCCGCGCCCCCGGGGTGGCCACGGGATTGCCTGCGACGGCAGTGCTGCTGCCGGTGCTGATGTCAGTCATGCCCGCAGCGTAGGCGCTTTCGGCCCGTTGCGATACCCATGGGTAACCATAAATATGTCGGTACCCGATATATCGAGGACGTCCTTGGTTCAGGACGGACGGCAGCGCGGACGAGGGGTCAGCCCAACGCCGCGACCGCCGTGCCCACCGCGCGGTGGAAGGTCGGGTAGGCCCAGATCGTCGCGGCCAGTTCGCTGACCGGAACCCTGGCGGACACCGCCAGCGCCAGCAGCCCGAGCACCTCGCCGCCGGAGGGGCCCGCGGAGGTCGCGCCGACGAGGGTGTCGCCGGAGGCGACGAGCTTGATGAAGCCCGCGTTGCCGTTGGCCCCGTGGACGTAGCCGCGGCTGCTCGCGGCCAGGTCGGTGGTCGCGACCCGGACGTCGGCCAGGCCCTCCGCGCGCGCCTGGGACTCGGTGAGGCCGACCGCGCCGATCTCCGGATCGGTGAAGGTGACCCTGGGCACCGCGTGGTAGCGCGCCGTCGCGCCGCCCTGACCGAGGATGGCGCGGACGGCGACGTCCGCCTGGTACATCGCCATGTGCGTGAACGCACCCTTGCCGGTGACGTCGCCGATCGCCCAGACGCCGACCGGCCAGACGCCCGCCGTGCCGACCACCCGCAGCCGCTCGTCCACCGGCAGCGCCCGCGCGTCCGCGGGGACGCCTAGCACCCCGCCGCCGATGCGGTCCAGGGCGACCTTGCGGCCCGTCGCCACCAGCAGCCGCTCCCCGGTCAGACGTTCGCCCCGGCGGCAGCGCACCTGGAAGCGGCCGTCGACGTGGTCGACCCCGACGATGTCGGTGCCGGTGTGCACGGAGACCCCGTCCGTGGTCAGCACCCTGGTCACCAGGTCGCTCGACTCCGGCTCCTCCCGGCCCAGCAGCCGCGGTCCCGCCTCGATCACCGTGACGTCGCAGCCCAGTCGCTGCCAGGCCTGGCCGAGTTCGAGGCCGATCGCCCCGCCGCCCAGGATCAGCAGCGACTCGGGGAGCTCCTCCGCCTCGATCAGCTCCCTGTTGGTCCAGTACGGCGTCGACGCCAGCCCCGGCACCGACGCGATTAGGGGCTCCGATCCGCTCGCGATGACGATGGCCTGACGCGGCCTCAGCACCGTCTCCCGCCCGTCCGTGCCCAGCACGGTCACCTCGCCGGGGGCGGTCAGCCGCGCCGTCCCGCGCAGGAAGCTCCCGCCGCGTCCGGTGAAGCGGTCGACGGCGACCTTGTCGTCCCAGGAGTCGGTGGCCTCGCGGACACGCCGGGCGACCGGCCGGAACTCCGCGTGCACCCGGGAGATGCCCGCCATGCCCGGGATCCGGTGGGCCTCGCCGACCAGGTTGGCCGAGCGGACCATGATCTTCGAAGGGATGCAGCCCCAGTACGGGCACTCCCCGCCCACCAGCCGCTCGTCGATGCCGACCACGTCCAGCCCGGCGTCGGCCAGGCGACCCGCGACGTCCTCACCCCCGGGGCCCATGCCGATGACGACCGCGTCCGGGGTCTCTCGCACCGCAGCGGGCATGGCGTGCCTCCCGGTGAATCGGCGAACCGGAGTAACTCGGGAACGGCTCGGTTCACACCACGGTACCGGTCTACTGCCCGCCGGGCACGGTGAACGACAGCATCAGCTCCTGGAAGCGCGCATAGCCGGTGGTGGTCCAGTCCTGCTCCGGGTACGAGACCAGGAAGTCGTACTCGGTGCCGTCGGGCGCCTGGTAGAACTGCTCGATCTCGTGCCGCAGCTGGCCGTTCTTGTCGTTGTAGGTGAACTCCCACTGGGCGCCCTGGGTGCCCTTGTAGGTGTTCTTGCCGTGGCCGAGCACCTTGTAGCTCGAGTCCTTGGCGGCGACCTCGGCCCGGAGCGCCTCCTCGGTCTCGTACGGCGTCTTCACCGCGCCCCGGGTGACCCCGAACCGGATGAAGTGCACGTTGCTGTCCGGGCTGTAGGTGATCGAGCCGGCGCCCTTGCTGCCGTCCCTGGTCCAGCCGCCGTCGGGCAGTGCGAAGGAGAAGCCGAGATACGGGTCGTGCTCCCAGTGGTAGCCGGCCGGCAGAGCTCCCGGGGAGGACTGCCCCGAGGGCTGGTCCGACCCCTTCGAACTGCTGTCGCTCGGCGAGGGGTTCCCCTGGCCGAGCATCGCGTGGGGGTGGCGGTTGTACCAGTAGGTGGCGCCCGCGCCCGCCGCCGCGGCGATCAGACCGGCGATCAGCAGCCACGGCCAGACCCTGCGGCGCCGCCGCATCGGCTGCCGCCCGTTGCCGCCGGCCTGGTACGAGACCGCGTCCACCTCGTACGTCGGCGACTGCTGCGGGGACTGCTGCGACCGGCCCGCCCCCGTCGGGCCGGTGACCCGCGTCGGCGCGGGCTCGGCGTACAAGGGGCCGCTGATCACGCGCGGCGAGCCGGACGCGGCGGCGGGGACGAAACCGCCCTGCGCGGGGACGCGGGCCGTCGGGCCGGTCGGCACGCCGCCCGAGCGCTCGCCGGTCTCCGGACCCGTCACGGCCGTGCCCAGCGCGGTCGGGGTGTATCCGCCGTCGTCCTGCCGGTCCACGGCGGGGACGGACTGCGTGGGTGTGCGCAGCGGGGTGGGGCCAAGGGTCATGTTGGTGGTGTGGCCGCCGGCGACATGCTCCAGCATCCGGACCACGTCCGCCGCCGGGGGCCGCTCCTGCGGCTCCTTGGCCATCAGCGCGCGTAGCACCGGCGCCAGGGGCCCGGCGTTGCGCGGCTCGGGCAGCGGGTCGGTGACGACCGCCGCCAGCGTCGTGAGGGGGGATTCGCGGCGGAACGGCGACTGTCCCTCGACGGCCGCGTAGAGGGTCGCGCCGAGCGCCCACAGGTCCGACTCGGGGCCGGGACGCCCGCCGTGCACCCGCTCGGGCGCCAGGTAGTCGGGCGAACCGACCAGGTCGCCGGTGCGGGTCAGCGCGGAGTCGCCGACGAAGGTGGCGATGCCGAAGTCGGTCAGCACGACGCGCCCTGTGCCGCGCTCCAGCAGCACGTTGGCGGGCTTCACGTCGCGGTGGATCACGCCCACCTGGTGGCCCCGGTCCAGCGCGGCCAGCACCTGCGCGCCGATCCGCGCGGCCTCACGCGGGTCGAGCACGCCGTCCTGCTCGACCAGCTCGGAGAGCGAGCGGCCGTCGATCAGCTCCATCACGATCCACGGTTTGCCGTCCTGCTCCAGGACGTCGTGGATGGTGATCACGCTGGGGTGCTTGATCCGCGCGGCGGCGCGGGCCTCCTGCTTCATCCGGGACTGGACGATCTGCAGGTCCTCCTCGGCGAGGTGCCCGACGGAGAGCTCCTTGACGGCGACCTCCCGGTCGAGCATCTGGTCGGTCGCCCGCCAGACCGTGCCCATGCCGCCTCGTCCGAGGCGCGCGCCGAGCAGGTATCTGCCCGCGAGCATCCGCCCCGTCTCCGTGCCCACCGTCTGCCCCCTTGTCCGCGGGTCCTGCCGTAGGTCGTCCCGTGTCCGGCCGCGGCTGGGACCGCGGTCACGCGCACCCTATCCCGATCCTCGAACACTCCGCCGCACCGGTCGCCGTCGAGACCGGGATGTGACGCTCCGGCACCCTGACGCCCGACCGGTGGGAGGTGCTCGCCACCCCGACCGCGGGCTGCGGTCAGTGTTCGAACAGGGCGATCAGCGCCATCGCGCCGACGACCCCCAGGATTATGGCACCGACCAGCAGCGGGCCCAGGAGGACCGATCCCCGCCGTGGTGCGGCATGGTGATGACGCTCCGCGGCCTCCGACGGTTCCCGCTGCGCGGGCAGTCGCGCGCCCGTGAACGGCGCCACGGCCGGCCGCGCGGAGCTCGGCAACAGCGGCGTGGAGAGCACGGTGAAGGGCGTCGGCTCCTCCAGCGGCTCCGGCGCACGTTGCAGCAACTGCCGTAGTGCGGCCCTGACCTGGGGCAACGTCGGGCGCCGCGCCGGATCCTGGTCGAGCAGCCGGTCGATCAGCGGGCGCAGCAGGCCGGTCTGCGCGGTGTCGGGACGTGCGCCGGTGCGCACAGCGTCGAAGAGCCGGTCCGGATCCCGCTCAGGGAACGGCGGCGCGCCGGTGACCACCCGGTACAGCAGCACGCCCAGCGCCCAGGCGTCCGCGCCGGGGCCGACCGGCACGCCGACGCCGCCGACGATGCCCAGCTGCTCGGGCGCCCAGCGCTCGGGGACCGCGCCGACGATGACCGCGCGCGCGTCCCTGGCCCGCACCCGTGCCGGGCTCCACAGCGCCGTCGGCACGCCCGCGCCCGACTCGGCCGTGCCGGGGCCGCCGCAGAGCGCCTCCTGCGCGGCCGAGACGACCAGCCCGCCGACCAGCGCGGTGCCGTCCTCGCAGACGGTGACCGTCGCCGGCGTCAGGTTGCCGTGCACCAGACCGGCCCGGTGCACCGCGCCGAGTCCTGAGCTGAGGTCGTAGGCCAGCTCCGCGGCCCGATAGGGCGTCAAAGGACCGGCCTCCAGCACCTGGGCCAGCGGAACTCCGGCGACCCACTCGCCGGCGACCCACAGATAGCCGTCCTCGGCGAACACCTGGAAGACCTGGCTGAGCCGCGGGTGGTCGGCCACCGCCTGTGCCGCGAAGGCGGCGTGGGACAGCGCCAGCCCGGCCGCGTCGTCTCCCCCGGCCTCCGCGTCGGCGCCCTTCGCCGGGGGCGGCTCGTCGGCGAGCTGGTCGAAGGGGGTCACCAGCTCGGGCAGCGGCACCGCGTCCAGCAGCACCGGCGCGCCGCTGCGCAGATCCCGCGCCTCGGCCGTGCCGCCGCGCCGACGGTCCGTCAGCTGGTACCGATCGGCCAGGAGTCGGCCACCGGACGCCCTCGCCATCGGCTCAGCCCCCCGGCTTGAAGGTCTTGAAGAAGTGCGTGAGCAGCTGCTCGCTGCGGTGGTCGGCCCAGCTCGCCTCGGGCGCCGTCCAGTAGATCGCGTACGCGTGGCCCGCGTCCACCACGAAACCGCGATTGAGCGAGTGGCGGGTCGTCCCCCCCGAACGGAAGGTCCACTCCCAGTCGGCGGCGTCCCAACCGCGCCAGTCGACCTGGGCCAGCTTGATCCGGTGGTAGTCGTTCAGGCTGGGCGCGACGGAGGTCTCCTCCTTCTGCCAGGCGCGCAGCGCTCCTTCGGCGAGCGGGTGGGCCGAGAACTCGATGTCCAGCGTCCCCGCCGGGCCGGTGTACACGGTGACCGAGCCGCTCTTCCTGGTGACCCGCCAGCCGTCGGGGATCTCGATGCTCGCTCCGCCCGGCCCGTCGACGCGCTGGTAGCCGAGCGAGGAACCGGCGTCCGTACCGGTGGGGGTGCTGCCCGCGCCCGCGGCCACCGCGGCCGTACCGGTCGGAGTGGCCGCGGGGGCGGCGGCCTTCGGCTTCCGCACGGTCCCGTCCTGGCTGCCGTGCCTGCCGCCGTTGTCGTTCATCGCGGCGACGGCGGTGATCAGCAGCGCCACCGCCAGCACGACGCCGCCGACGACCAGCGCGCGCTTGTTCCTCCGGGCGGGCGGCGTGGGGACGGCCGGCTGCGGGACCGGGGCCGGCTGCACCCGCGTCCGCTCCGGCTCCGGAATCGGCGCCGGCGCCGTCTGCGTCGCGACGCGCGAGCGGCGCTCGTACTCGCCGATCACCCCGCGCAGCATCGCCTGCACGGTCGGCGCCTCCAGCCGCGCGGCCGGGTCCTTGTGCAGCAGGCCCTCGATGACCGGGCCCAGCAGTCCGCCGTTGACCAGCGGCGGCACGGGCTCGGTCATCACCGCGGTCAGCGTGGACAGCGCCGAGCCCTTGTCGTACGGCGGCACGCCCTCGACCATCGCGAAGAGCGTGGCCCCCAGCGACCACATGTCGGCCGGCGGCCCGGGCACGCCGCCACGGGCCCGCTCCGGCGAGATGTACGAGGGCGCGCCGACGAGCATGCCGGTGGACGTGACGGAGGGGTCCCCCTCCACCCTGGCGATGCCGAAGTCGGTGAGCACGACGCGGCCGTCATGGCCGATCAGCACGTTGGACGGCTTGACGTCCCGGTGCAGGATGCCGACCCGGTGCGCCTCGGCGAGCACGCCGAGCAGTTCCAGCGCGACCTCCGCGGCGCGCTGGGGCGGCAGTACGCCGTCCTGCTGGATCACCTCGCTGAGCGAGCGCGACTCGACCAGCTCCATGACGATCCAGGGCCGGCCGTCCTCCTCGACCACGTCGTAGACGGTGACGGCGGCGGTGTGCCGCACCCGGGCGATCGCCTTGGCCTCCGTCAACGTCCTTGCGACCAGCCGCCGCTGTTCGTCCTCCTCGACCCCGGCGGCGAACCTCAGCTCCTTGACGGCGACGTCGCGCCCGAGGAACGAGTCCTCGGCCCGCCAGACCGTCCCCATCCCGCCCTGCCCGAGCACGGACTCCAACCGGTACCGCCCTGCCAACAGCCCGCGCTGCTGCTCGCCGTTCATCCGGTCCCCTCCGCGTCGCTGCTGTCACCGCCCATCATCCCGTGACAGACGCGCACCAAGGAAACGGGGTTCCGCCGGCAGCCCCGTCAGGGGCACGGTGAACTGCGCGAGCAACCACCCTGCGCGGATGGCCCTGCTCGTTGAGGACCCTCCGCACAGGGTGGCTTGTCGTGCCCAAGCGCCGGAGCCGCATATCAGCAGAGCCCCGCGCCCCTGAGTGTTGCAACTGCTCCTCTGCTGAAAGGCGCCACGTCCGCGCGCCCCTGATGGTGCGGCTACTTCAGCGGAACGATGTCCGCCGCGCCGAGCCTCGCCGCGTCGGCCGCGAGGTCGTCCGGCTGTTCCTGGGACTCCCGCTCCGCGGCCACGCGCTTGCGGTAGTGCTCGACCTCCTTGTCGATCTGCGCCTTGTCCCAGCCCAGTTCGGGCGCCATCAGCTCCGCCGCCTCGGTCATCACGGCCGTCCCCCGGTCGAAGGTCTCGATCGAGATCCGGGTGCGTCGGGCCAGCACGTCGTCCAGGTGCCTGGCCCCCTCCGCCCGTGCCGCGTACACGACCTCCGCGCGGAGGTAGTCGTCCGCGCCGGTCAGCGGCTCGCCCAGACCGGGGTCGTCCACGATCAGCCGCAGCACCTCCTCCGCCAACGAGCCGTAGCGGTTCAGCAGATGCTCGACCCTGGCCACGTGCAGGCCGCTCCCGCGCGCCAGTTCGCCCCGCGCGTTCCACAGCGCGCGGTACCCCTCCGCGCCGGCCAGCGGCACCGTGTCCGTGCAGCAGGGGGCCACGCGCTGGTCCAGCGCGTGCACCACCTCGTCCACCGCGTCCTTCGCCATCACGCGGTAGGTGGTGTACTTGCCGCCCGCCACCACGACCAGGCCCGGCGCCGCATGCTGCACCACATGCTCGCGGCTGAGCTTCGAGGTCGCGTCGGACTCGCCCGCCAGCAGTGGGCGCAGGCCGGCGTAGACGCCCTCCACGTCCTCGCGCGTCAACGGCATCGCCAGCACCGAGTTGACGTGCTCCAGCAGGTACTCGATGTCCGCGCTGCTCGCGGCGGGGTGGTCCTTGTCGAGGGTCCACTCGGTGTCGGTCGTGCCGACGATCCAGTGCCGTCCCCAGGGGATCACGAAGAGCACGCTCTTCTCGGTCCGCAGGATGAGCCCGGTCGAGGAGTGGATCCGGTCCCTCGGCACCACCAGGTGAATGCCCTTGGAGGCCCGGACGTGGAACTGACCGCGCTCGCCCACCATCGCCTGGGTCTCGTCGGTCCAGACGCCCGTCGCGTTCACGATCTGCCGGGCGCGGACCTCGAACTGCGCACCGGTCTCCAGATCGTGGACCCGCGCGCCGACCACGCGCTCGCCCTCGCGCAGGAAGCCGACGACCCTGGCGCGGTTCGCCGCGTAGGTCCCGTAGGTGGCCGCGGTGCGGACCAGCATGGTCACCAGCCGCGCGTCGTCGACCTGCGCGTCGTAGTACTGCACCGCGCCGACCAGCGCGTCCTTCCGCAGCGCGGGTGCGGCACGCAGCGCCTGACGCCGGGAGAGGTGCTTGTGCAACGGCAGCCCCCGGCCGTGGCCGCTGGACACCGACATCGCGTCGTAGAGCGCCACGCCGGAGCCGACGTACGGCCGCTCCCAGCCGCGCCCCTGCAGCGGGTACAGGAAGGGCACCGGCTTCACCAGGTGCGGCGCCAGCCGCTCCAGCAGCAGGCCGCGTTCCTGAAGGGCCTCCTTGACCAGGGCGAAGTCCAGCATCTCCAGGTAGCGCAGGCCGCCGTGGATCAGCTTGCTGGACCGGGAGGACGTCCCCGCAGCCCAGTCCCTCGCCTCCACCAGCCCGGTGACCAGCCCGCGCGTCGCCGCGTCCAGCGCGGTGCCCGCGCCGACGACCCCGCCGCCGACCACCAGCACGTCGAGCTCGCGCTCCGCCATCCGCGCGAGCGCGGCCGCACGCTCCTCCGGACCCAGCTTGCTGCTCCGCATGACGCCTCCGCGTATCGCCCAGCACTGCTGATCAACAGTCTGCCGTGAAGTCCGGCAAAACGGGCGATCGTCCTGGTGAAGTCCAGGAGACCGCCCCGTGCACGGGCCGGAATCCCCGTGCCCGCTTCGCCTCGCTGCTGCTAGCCTGCGCCCGCCGATCAGAGATCCACTGGGGGACACCATGAGCGAAACCGTCAGAACCGAGGCCACCGCGTCGCCGACGACCGTCGAGGGCGAGCGCCGGCGCGGCAGCGTGGCGGTCGGCGTGCTGACCGCCGTGGGCACGGCCGTGCTCTGCGCCGTCGCCTACGCCGCGGTCATCGGCACCACCCGGACCGTCTACGGCTGGATCGGCGTGATCATCGGTGGCGCGGTCGGCAGCGCGGTGGCCCGGCTGAGCCGTGGCGGCGCGGTCACCTCCGTGGCGAGCGGGCTGAGCGCGCTCGCGGCGACCTTCCTGGGCCAGATCGTCGGCATGGGGGTGCTCACCGCGAAGGACAACAGCCTGCCCATGTTCGACGTGCTGCTGCACCACACGGACGTCGCGATGACGGTCTGGCAGGACCACCTCGGCTTCACCAACCTCCTGGGCCTGGTCCTCGCGCCGGTCTGCGGCGCGATCTTCCCGAACATCGAGCCCACCAGGAAGCGCTAGCGGCACGCTGAAGGGCCCCGGCCGAAGCCGGGGCCCTTCACGGAGTCAGCCTGGGTCAGCGGGCGACGGTGACCTCGACGCGCTGGAACTCCTTCAGCTCCGAGTAGCCGGTCGTGGCCATGGCCCGACGCAGCGCGCCGAAGAGGTTCATCGTGCCGTCGGGGGTGTGCGACGGGCCGAGCAGGATCTCCTCGGTCGTGCCGACGGTGCCGAGGTCCACCCGCTTGCCGCGCGGCAGCTCCTCGTGGACGGCCTCGCTGCCCCAGTGGAAGCCGCGGCCCGGCGCGTCGTTCGCGCGGGCCAGCGCCGCGCCGATCATCACCGCGTCCGCGCCGCAGGCGATCGCCTTCGACAGGTCGCCGGAGAAGCCCACGCCGCCGTCCGCGATCACGTGCACGTAGCGGCCGCCGGACTCGTCCATGTAGTCCCGGCGCGCCGCCGCGACGTCCGCGACCGCGGTCGCCATCGGGACCTGGATGCCGAGCACGGTCCGGGTGGTGTGCGCCGCGCCGCCGCCGAAGCCGACCAGGACGCCCGCCGCGCCGGTGCGCATCAGGTGCAGGGCGGCCGTGTACGTCGCGCAGCCGCCGACGATGACCGGGACGTCGAGCTCGTAGATGAACTGCTTGAGGTTCAGCGGCTCGGCGGCGCTGGAGACGTGCTCGGCGGAGACCGTGGTGCCGCGGATGACGAAGATGTCGACGCCGGCGTCGACGACGACCTTGGAGAACTCGGCGGTCCGCTGCGGCGACAGGGCCGCCGCCGTGACGACACCCGAGTCGCGGATCTCCTTCAGGCGCTGCGTGATCAGCTCGGCCTTGATCGGCTCGCGGTAGATCTCCTGGAGACGACGGGTCGCGACGGCCTCGTCCTTGACCTCGGTGATCTCCTGCAGCAGCGGGCGCGGGTCCTCGTAACGGGTCCACAGGCCCTCGAGGTTCAGCACGCCGAGACCGCCCAGACGGCCGAAGGCGATGGCCTGCTCGGGCGAGACCACGGAGTCCATCGGCGCGGCCAGGAACGGCAACTCGAAGCGGTAGGCGTCGATCTGCCACGCGATCGAGACCTCCTTCGGGTCCCGCGTGCGGCGGCTCGGGACGACCGCGATGTCGTCGAAGGCGTACGCCCGTCGGCCCCGCTTGCCCCGCCCGATCTCGATCTCGGTCACCTGTCCTGCTCCCTCGGTTGTGCTCAGCGTGCGACTGCCGTGCCCCAGTATCCCGCACAACGCGCAGGGGAGCCGCCCGGTCTCATTCCGGAGCGGCTCCCCTGCGGGGCTGCGACGATCAGCTGTGGTAGTTCGGCGCCTCGACCGTCATCTGGATGTCGTGCGGGTGGCTCTCCTTCAGCCCCGCCGAGGTGATCCGGACGAAGCGGGCGTCCTGCTTCATGGACTCGATCGACTCGGCGCCGACGTAGCCCATGGACTGCCGCAGACCGCCGACCAGCTGGAAGATCACCGAGCTGAGCGGGCCGCGGTAGGCGACCTGGCCCTCGATGCCCTCGGCGATCAGCTTCTCGTCGGAGGTGACGTCGCCCTGGAAGTAACGGTCCTTCGAGTAGGACTTCGCCTGGCCGCGCGACTGCATGGCGCCCAGCGAGCCCATGCCGCGGTAGGACTTGAACTGCTTGCCGTTGATGAACAGCAGCTCGCCCGGGGACTCCTCGCAGCCGGCGAGCAGGCTGCCCAGCATGACCGTGTCGGCGCCGGCGGCCAGCGCCTTGCCGATGTCGCCGGAGTACTGCAGGCCACCGTCGCCGATCAGCGGCACGCCGGCCGCGTGGGCGGCCACGGCCGCCTCGTAGATCGCCGTGACCTGCGGGACGCCGACACCGGCGACCACGCGGGTGGTGCAGATGGAACCGGGGCCGATGCCGACCTTGATGCCGTCGCAGCCGGCGTCGATCAGCGCCTGCGCCCCGTCACGCGTCGCGACGTTGCCGCCGACGACGTCGGCGTCGATGGACGACTTGATCTTCGCCATCCAGTTGAGCGCGTTGCGGTTGTGGCCGTGGGAGGTGTCCACGACGATGAAGTCCGCACCGGCGGCGGCGAGCGCCTGCGCCCGCTCCAGCGCCTCGGCGGAGGCGCCCACGGCCGCGCCGACGATCAGACGGCCCTCGGCGTCCTTGGCGGCGTGCGGGTACTTCTCGGCCTTGACGAAGTCCTTGACCGTGATCAGGCCCTTGAGCTTGCCCTGGTCGTCGACGAGCGGCAGCTTCTCGATCTTGTGGCGGCGGAGCAGCCCGATGGCGTCCTCGCCGGAGATCCCCACCTGGCCGGTGATCAGCGGCATCGGCGTCATGACCTCGCGGACCTGACGCGTGCGGTCCAGCTCGAAGGCCATGTCGCGGTTGGTGACGATGCCGAGCAGGCGACCCTCGGGGTCGGTGACCGGCACACCGCTGATCCGGAACTTGGCGCACAGCGCGTCCGCCTCGGCCAGCGTGGCGTCCGGGGACACCGTGATCGGGTCGGTGACCATGCCGGACTCGGAGCGCTTGACCAGGTCGACCTGGTTCACCTGGTCCTCGATGGAGAGGTTGCGGTGCAGCACGCCGACGCCGCCCTGACGGGCCATGGCGATGGCCATCCGGGCCTCGGTGACCTTGTCCATGGCAGCCGAGAGCAGCGGGATGTTGACCCGCACATTGCGCGAGACGCGCGAGGAGATGTCCACAGCGTTCGGCAGGACCTCGGAGGGGCCTGGCAGCAGCAGCACATCGTCGTAGGTAAGCCCGAGCATGCCGAACTTCTCGGGTACCCCAGCTGCGTTGTAAGACATGACACCCTTCCCGAAGTGGATCCGTGGAACTCCTGGACGGGAAGCTGGTGGCCGCACCCGCCCGACGCGACACGGCGCCTACGGGGGCCGCGTTGGTGGGCAGCTCGGCACCGTTGACTAATTCTACCGGGCCCGACGGGGCCCCCTTGTGCATCAGGAACAACTGAGGTAGCAGTCACATTCCCGACTCCTGGACGATCATCCAGTTGCGCAGCCCTTCGCGTCGGCGGGCCGGTTGCACTGACCTCAGGGGCGCGGGGAACGGCGCGGGCGACCACCCGGGGCGGATGGCCCTGCCCGATCGGTGTCACACGTCCCAGGGTGGCTTGTCGCGCAGCTCCCCGCGCCCCTGGGGTGCCGCAACCGACCGTCTGCCCGAAACGCTACGCCGAGAGGCCTTCCGTGCCGCCCTCCGCGAGTGCGCGGAGGCGCGAGAGCGCGCGGTGCTGGGCGACGCGGACCGCGCCGGGCGACATGCCCAGGACCTCGCCCGTCTCCTCCGCCGTGAGCCCCGCGCCGATCCTCAGCAGGACCAGTTCACGCTGGCGCTGCGGCAGGAGCGCCAGCAGCTCGCGCATCCACGCCGCGTCACTGCTCAGCAGCGCCCGCTCCTCGGGACCCAGCGCGTCGTCCGGGGTGTCCGGCAGCTCCTCGCCGAGCGGCACGCTGTGGCCGGGGCCACCCCGCATCGCCGCGCGTTGCAGATCGGCGATCTTGTGCGCGGCGATCCCGTAGACGAACGCCTCGAAGGGGCGGCCCTCGTCGCGATAGCGCGGCAGCGCGCAGAGGACGGCGAGGCAGACCTCCTGCGCCACGTCGTCCACATGGTGCCGGGCGTTGCCCGGCAGCCGGACCAGACGGGCCCGGCAGTACCTCAGGACCAGCGGGTGCACCTGCGACAACAGCGCGTCGACCGCGTCGGGATCACCCTCGACCGCGTGCACCACGAGCGACCCGATGGGCACGCCCGGCCCCGTCGCGGGGCTCGCCTCGTCGTCACGCACTGGTCCATGGTGCCTGGTCATGGGCGAAAACGTGACACCGCACCCTGACTTGTGCATCGGAACGTTATCCGCCACGCCACCATCCCCGCCCAGCCGGACTCCGCGCTACACCCCCATGGTGCGCCCTCGGGTGGGAAGCAGGCCATGCCCCCTCCCACCCGGGTGAGGACTCAGCGAACCAGGCCCCAGCGGAAGCCGAGCGCCACCGCGTGCGCCCGGTCCGACGCACCCAGCTTCTTGAACAGGCGACGCGCGTGCGTCTTGACCGTGTCCTCGGAGAGGAAGAGCTCGCGGCCGATCTCTGCGTTGCTGCGGCCATGGCTCATGCCCTCCAGCACCTGGATCTCACGTGCCGTCAGCGTGGGAGCCGCGCCCATCTCCGCGCAGCGGAGCCGGCGCGGGGCGAGCCGCCAGGTCGGGTCGGCCAGCGCCTGGGTGACCGTGGCGCGCAGCTCGGCGCGGGAGGCGTCCTTGTGCAGGTAGCCGCGGGCGCCGGCGGCGACGGCCAGGGCCACGCCGTCCAGGTCCTCGGCGACCGTGAGCATGATGATGCGGGCCCCGGGGTCGGCGGACAGCAGCCGCCGCACCGTCTCCACCCCGCCGAGGCCGGGCATCCGGACGTCCATGAGGACCAGGTCGGAGCGGTCCGCGACCCAGCGGCGGAGCACCTCCTCGCCGTTGGTGGCCGTGGTCACCCGGTCGACGCCGGGGACGGTGGCCACCGCGCGCCGCAGCGCCTCCCTGGCCAGCGGGGAATCGTCACAGACGAGAACGGATGTCATGACCCGCCTCCGCAGCTGATGAGCGTCACGTTGAGCCTCCTGGCTGGTACGAATCGTCACCGGCACGGCCTCCGGTGTACTGGCGTCTTCCCCGACGCCCGTGCCGTTTGCCGCCTCCGCACTCCCAACGACCGTCACCCGAATGAGTTACGGCCTGGCAGCAGCCTCCACCACTCTACGTGGCTGAACCGCTACGGATCATCCACCTCGCGGGGCATACCGGCGCAAATGCGTCGCTCGTGCGACGCCCGCGCGCCTCGCCGGGCGTGCCGTTAGGCCCAACGAGTGCACCCGCATGCAGGACACGCTTCCCTTCCGTGCGTCCGGTTAGTCCGTTTTCATGGGATTTGATGGTTATCGGCACGTTATGCAACGCTGATGGCCTCTTGTCCGTTAGATCTGCATGAGTCATATTTCCATCAGTTCGTACTGAATCGCTAGCACCACTCAAGGGAATGACGACCATGGCCGACTACTCACGGCTCCCTGGCCCGAACGCAGACCTGTGGGACTGGCAGCTCTCCGCCGCATGCCGCGGCGTGGACAGCTCTCTGTTCTTCCACCCGGAGGGCGAGCGGGGCGCGGCCCGCAGCTCGCGCGAGCAGTCCGCGAAGGAGGTCTGCATGCGGTGCCCGGTGCGCGCGGAGTGCGCGGCGCACGCGCTGGCGGTACGGGAGCCCTACGGGGTGTGGGGCGGACTCACCGAGGACGACCGCGAGGAACTGCTCGGGCGCGCCCGCCGGCGCACGCTCGACCCGCTCTCGCTCCTGCCCGTCGACTGAAGGAACGTTTCTGCACCACTGCACGCTGCGCGCCGGGGATCCGGCGCGCAGGTCAGGGCCTGTCGCCACCCCGCTACAGGCCCTTCAGCTTCTCCAGCATCAGCGCGACCGCCGGCACCCGTCCCAGGTCCGGCAGCGTCAGCGCGACGATCTCGCGGGCGACGCCCGCAGCCAGCGGTACCACGGCGACGCCGTCGGTCCGGGTCGCCGCCAGGGCGAGCTCGGGCAGCACGGCCACGCCCAGACCGGCGGCGACCAGGCCGAGCACGGCCGGGTAGTCGTCGGTCGCGAAGTCGATCCGCGGGGTGAAGCCCGCGGCCTCGCACAGGTCCACGAGATGTCCGCGGCACTGCGGGCAACCGGCGATCCACGGCTCGTCCGCGAGGACGGCCAGGTCGCCCGCCTCGGCCTGCCCGGCGAGGGCGTGACCCTCCGGCACCAGCGCGACCAGCGGGTCGCGCCGCAGGTGCGTGACCGCGAGGTCGCTCCAGTCCTCCGGCTCGGTGCTCGCCCCCGCCGCTCTGGGGTACCTGAACGCCAGCACGACCTCGCACTCCGCCGCGCGGAGCATGCCCACGGAGTCCGGTGGCTCGGCCTCGGTGAGCGAGACCTTGACCCCCGGCCGCTCGGCGCGGAGCGCGGCGACGGCGGCGGGTACGAGGGTGGCGCTCGCGGTCGGGAACGAGACCAGGCGCACGCGCCCGGCCCGCAGCCCGGCGATGCCGGCGAGCTCGTCCTCCGCGGCGGTCAGCCCGGCGAGGATGCCCGCGGCGTGCCCGGCCAGCACCTCCCCGGCCTCGCTCAGCGCGACGCCGCGGCCGACGCGGACGACGAGCGGGGTGCCGACGGACTTCTCCAGCGCCTTCATCTGCTGGCTGATGGCCGGCTGCGTCAGCCCGAGCTCGCGTGCGGCGGCGGAGAAGCTGCCCTGCCGGGCGACGGCGCGGAGCACTCTCAGATGACGGGCCTCGATCACGGTCCTCAGCATAGGCAGCCCCCAACGGGCGCACCTCACAGCGGAGGGTCAGTGGCAACCACCCAGGGGGGCGCGGGGAACTGCGCGACAAGCCACCCACCCAGGTGGCAGGCCGAACGCGCAGGGCCGTCCGCACACGGTGGTTTCTCGCGCAGTTCCCCGCGCCCCTGAGGTGTTGCCACTTAACCTTGCTGGTCATGGGAACGCTTGTGTCAGTCAACGTGGGCCGCGCGGAAGCGACCGTGCACTCCGAGGTCGGGGCGACCGGGATCGGGAAGACGCCCGTCGCCGGGCCGGTGCAGGTCACCGCGCCCCTGGCGGTCAAGGGGGTGAGCGGGCTCGCCGGTGACGTCGTGTGTGACGACCGGTTCCACGGCGGCGTGGACCAGGCCGTGTACGCGTACGCACGCGAGGAGCTGGACGCGTGGGCCGCCGAGCTCGGCCGGGAACTGCGGGACGGGATGTTCGGGGAGAACCTGACGACCACCGGGCTCGCCGTGTCCGACGCCGTGATCGGAGAGCGCTGGCGGATCGGCGAAAGCCTGCTGCTGGAGGTCAGCGCGACGCGGATCCCGTGCCGGACCTTCGCCGGGTGGATGGACGAGGCGCAGTGGGTCAAGCGCTTCACCGAGCGGGCGCGGCCCGGCGCGTACCTCCGGGTGATCACACCGGGGCCGGTCGCCGTCGGCGACGTGATCACCGTCGTGCACCGTCCGGACCACGGCATCACCTCCGCCGACGTCACCCGCGCGCTCTCCGCCCGGGCGCCGGAACTGCTGCCCGCCATCGCCGCGCTGGAGACGCTCGGCGTCGCGTACCGGGACGCCGCCGCGAACCGGCTCAAGGCCGCCGCCGGGGCCTGAAACGCCGGAAGCCCGGCGCCCCCTCGGGGGCGCCGGGCTTCGGGACTGACGGGTGTCAGTGGGAGTGGCCGTGGCCACCGTGCGAGTGGCCAGCGGCGGCCTGCTCCTCTTCCTTCTTCTCGACGACCAGGGTCTCGGTCGTGAGCAGCAGGGAGGCGATGGACGCGGCGTTCTCCAGCGCGGAGCGGGTCACCTTGACCGGGTCGATGACGCCGGCCTTGACCAGGTCGCCGTACTCGCCGGTCGCGGCGTTGTAGCCCTCGCGGACGTCGCCCAGCTCGGCCACCTTCGTGGTGATGACGTAGCCCTCGAGGCCCGCGTTCTGGGCGATCCAGCGCAGCGGCTCGACCAGGGCGCGGCGGACGACGGAGACGCCCACGGCCTCGTCGCCGGCCAGGCCCAGGCCGCCGTCGAGCACCTTCTGCGCGTGGACCAGGGAGGCGCCACCGCCGGCGACGATGCCCTCCTCGACCGCGGCGCGGGTCGCCGAGATGGCGTCCTCGAGACGGTGCTTCTTCTCCTTGAGCTCGACCTCGGTGGCCGCGCCGACCTTGATGACGCAGACGCCGCCGGCCAGCTTGGCCAGGCGCTCCTGCAGCTTCTCGCGGTCCCAGTCGGAGTCGGTGCCCTCGATCTCGGCCTTGATCTGCGCGACGCGGCCCGCGACCTCCTCGGAGGAGCCGGCGCCGTCGACGATCGTGGTGTCGTCCTTGGAGACGGTCACGCGGCGGGCGGAGCCCAGCACGTCCAGACCGGCCTGGTCGAGCTTGAGGCCGACCTCCTCGGCGATGACGGTCGCACCGGTCAGCGTGGCGATGTCGCCCAGCATGGCCTTGCGGCGGTCGCCGAAGCCGGGGGCCTTGACGGCCACGGCGTTGAAGGTGCCACGGATCTTGTTGACGACGAGGGTGGAGAGCGCCTCGCCCTCGACGTCCTCGGCGATGATCAGCAGCGGCTTGGAGCCACCGCCCTGGAGGATCTTCTCCAGCAGCGGGAGCAGGTCCTGGATCGAGGAGATCTTGCCCTGGTGGACGAGGATGTACGGGTCCTCGAGCACGGCCTCCATGCGCTCCTGGTCCGTGGTCATGTAGGGCGACAGGTAACCCTTGTCGAACTGCATGCCCTCGGTGAACTCGAGCTCCAGGCCGAAGGTGTTGGACTCCTCGACGGTGATGACACCGTCCTTGCCCACCTTGTCCATGGCCTCGGCGATGAGCTCGCCGACCTGCTGGTCCTGGGCGGACAGCGCGGCGACGGCGGCGATGTCCTCCTTGCCCTCGACCTCGCGGGCGACGGAGAGCAGGTGCTCGGAGACGGCCTTGACGGCGGCGTCGATGCCGCGCTTCAGGCTCGCCGGACCGGCGCCGGCGGCGACGTTGCGCAGACCCTCGTTGACGAGCGCCTGGGCCAGCACGGTGGCGGTGGTGGTGCCGTCGCCCGCGACGTCGTTGGTCTTGGTGGCGACCTCCTTGACGAGCTGCGCGCCAAGGTTCTCGTACGGGTCGTCCAGCTCGACCTCACGGGCGATGGTCACGCCGTCGTTGGTGATGGTCGGGGCGCCGAACTTCTTGTCGATGACGACGTTGCGGCCCTTGGGGCCGATCGTCACCTTGACCGTGTCGGCCAGCTTGTTGACACCGCGCTCCAGCGAGCGGCGGGCGTCCTCGTCGAACTGCAGGATCTTCGCCATGCCTAGGGGTTCCCTCTCGAACAACCGCGCCCCGGGCCCCGTGTACGGGTCCCGGGGCGGGTCACGACTTAGCCGTCTTGACGGTCAGGTCAGTGGAGCTGACTTACTTCTCGATGATCGCGAGCACGTCGCGGGCCGAGAGGACCAGGTACTCCTGGCCGTTGTACTTGACCTCGGTGCCGCCGTACTTGCTGTACAGGACGACGTCGCCCACGGCGACGTCCAGCGGCAGACGCTGGCCGTCCTCGAAGCGACCCGGGCCCACGGCGAGGACGACGCCCTCCTGGGGCTTCTCCTTCGCGGTGTCCGGGATGACCAGGCCGGAGGCCGTGGTCTGCTCGGCGTCGAGCGGCTGGACCACGATGCGGTCCTCAAGCGGCTTGATGGCAACCTTGGAGCTGGTGGTCGTCACGATCCGACCTCCCCCTTCGGAGATCCGGGGTACACATGTCTTGGGGCGTGAAGACATGGCATGCCCGTCGTCGCGGTGCCGGACGTGCCGTTTCACGCTTAGCGCTCTCTGGTGGAGAGTGCCAACGACGACAGTAGGCGGCGCTTAGCACTCAGTCAACCAGAGTGCCAACGCGTTGCTTATGTCCCCGCCCCGGCCAGGCCGTTCCGGGCCCGAACCCGGCCTGCTGCCCGGGCGTGTCGCAGGGGTCGCCGCCGCGGCCCGGCCGACCCGCGAGAATGGGGCCGTGGAGATCGACGCGTTTGCCGCCCTGATGACGGACGAGGGCCAGGCCCTGCTCACCGAGCTCAAGGACTACTCGCCCGCCGACGAGCTCGCGCTGGCCACGCGACTGCGGCGCTCGTACGAGGCGGGGCTGGTCTCGGCCGCGCTCGCGCAGGCGCGGCTGCGCAGCCGGGCGGCGGCCAAGTTCGGGGCGGACGCGGAGCGGATGTACTTCACGCCCAACGGCGTCGAGCAGTCCACCCGGTCGGGTGTCGCGCAGTGGCGCGCGCAGCGGTTCACTGCGCTGGGGGTCCGCTCCGTCGCGGACCTCTGCTCGGGGATCGGCGGTGACGCCATCGCCCTGGCCCGGGCCGGGATCCGGGTGCTGGCCGTGGACCGGGACGAGGCCGCCTGCGCCGCCGCGGAAGCCAACGCGCGGGCGCTGGGGCTGGCGGATCTGATCGAGACCCGCTGCGCCGACGTCGCCGAGGTCGACACCGTCGGCTACGACGCCGTGTTCGTCGATCCCGCGCGCCGAGGGGGCCGCGGCAGGATCTTCGATCCCGAGGCGTACTCGCCGCCGCTCAGCTGGGCCGTGGAGGCCGCCAGGCGCGCGCCCTTCGCCGCGCTCAAGGTCGCCCCCGGGATCCCGCACGAGGCCGTGCCGGAGGACGCCGAGGTGGAGTGGGTGTCCGACGGCGGGGACGTGAAGGAGGCCGTGCTCTGGTTCGGCACGAAGGCCCCCCAGCCCCACCGGGCGACCCTGCTGCCCGCCGGCGCGAGCCTGACCGGCGGACGGCTCCCCGACCCTCCGGCCGGACCGGTCCTGAGCTACCTCTACGAACCGGACGGCGCGGTGATCCGCGCCCATCTGGTCGCCGAGGTGGCCGCACAGCTCGGCGACGCGACGCTGATCGACCCGACGATCGCCTATCTGACCAGTGATCAGCTGACCGCGACCCCTTACGCGACGGCCTACAGGATCACCGACGTGCTGCCGTTCAACCTGAAGAGGCTCAAGGCCCTGGTCCGCGAGCGGTCCATCGGCACCCTCGTGATCAAGAAGCGCGGCTCGGCGATCGAGCCGGAGGAGCTGCGCAGAAAGATCAAGCCCGAGGGGGTGAACTCGGCGGTCGTCGTCTTGACGCGGGCCGCCGGGGCGCCGGTGATGCTGCTGGGGCAGCCTGCCGACCGACCGGGGGCCGTCGGCGCCGTCAGCCCGTAGGCGGCTGGATGTAGTCGTCGAGCCTGGCGACGGTGAAGCCCTGCTCCTCGATCCGCTTCACCAGGTTCACGAACATCGCCACCATGGTCTCCCCCTTGAGCTCGGAGGGGCCGCGGAAGTGCGCCAGGATGATGTCGCCGGGCCGGAGCTTCTTGTCGGCCGTCTGGTACTGCAGGCCCGTGATCTGCATCGTCTCCTTCCAGAGCACGATCGCGCGCGGGCCGCAGGCCTGGACGGCCTGGTTGAGCGAGGTGGTGTAGGCGCCGGCGCCGAAAGGCGGGCGGAAGAGGAACGGCGCCGTGCCGTACTCGGTCGTCAGCGTCGACTGGTCCTCGCACACCTGCCGCTTCTGCGCGGCGAGCGGGATCGTGTTCATCGGCGGGTGGCTGACGGTGTGGTTCTGGATGCTGTCGCCCAGCGCCTGAAGGGGCTTGAAGTAGCCGTAGTCGTTCTTGATGATGTCCTCGGTCAGGAACATCGTGACCGGGATCCGCAGATCCTGCATCAACTGGACGAAGCGCGGATCCTTTTCGGCCCCGTCGTCGAGCGTGATGAAGACGATCTTGTCGGAGGCGGGCACCGGCACGTTCGAGAAGACCGGCACCTTCCCGGTCTTCGTCAGCCTGATCGGCCGGTCCGCGGGCGCGGCCGGCGCGGGGAGCAGCGGCCGCAGCCCCCACTTCGCCCAGGCGGCCGGGTCGACCGTGCCGCTCCCGTCGCTCGCCAGGGGCGAGGCGGAAGCCGCGTCGCCACCGCCCCCGGGCGCCCCCTGACTCGTGGTCGGCGTGGACGCCGGTCCGCCGCTGCCGCTGCCGCACGCGCTGACGGCCAGCGCCGTCCCGAGCGCGATCGCCGCGCCGAGCCACTTCTTCATGTCGTGCTCACGAACCCTTACTCAGACAAACGGTGCAGTTCATCGTGAGACGCGGGTACATGAGTATCGGTTACCGGCAGGGAAGAATCTGCCGAGAGATCGAAGGCCGAGGGCGACCGGTCGCGCCAGACCATCTCCGCGCCGAGCGCGGCGACCATCGCCCCGTTGTCGGTGCAGAGCTTGGGACGCGGCACGCGCAGCGTGATGCCGGCGCGGTCGCAGCGCTCCTGGGCCATGGCGCGCAGCCGCGAGTTGGCGGCCACCCCACCGCCGATCATCAGGTGGTCGACGCCCTCGTCCTTGCAGGCGCGGATCGCCTTCTTCGTCAGCACGTCGGTCACCGCCTCCTGGAACGACGCGGCGACGTCCCGGATCGGCACCTCCTCGCCGGCGCGGCGCTTGGCCTCGACCCAGCGGGAGACCGCCGTCTTCAGGCCGGAGAAGGAGAAGTCGTACGCCGGATCCTTCGCGCCGCTGAGTCCGCGCGGGAACGCGATGGCCTTCGGGTCGCCCTCGCGGGCGTAGCGGTCGATGACCGGGCCGCCGGGGAAGCCGAGGTTGAGCAGCCGGGCGACCTTGTCGAAGGCCTCCCCCGCCGCGTCGTCGATGGTCGCGCCGAGGGAACGGACCTCGCTGGTGATGTCCTCGGTGAACAGCAGCGAGGAGTGCCCGCCGGAGACCAGCAGCGCCATCGTCGGCGAGGGCAGCCGGCCGTGCTCCAACTGGTCCACGCAGATGTGCGAGGCGAGGTGGTTCACCCCGTAGAGCGGCTTGTCCAGCGCGTAGGCGTAGGCCTTGGCGGCGCTCACCCCGACCAGCAGGGCGCCGGCGAGGCCGGGCCCCGCGGTGACGGCGATGCCGTCGAGGTCGCTCGCCCTGACCCCGGCCTCGTCCAGCGCGCGCTGCACGGTGGGGACCATCGCCTCCAGGTGCGCCCGGCTGGCGATCTCGGGCACTACGCCGCCGAAGCGGCCGTGCTCCTCGACGCTGGAGGCGACGGCGTCGGCGAGCAGCGTGGTGCCCCGGACGATGCCGACGCCGGTCTCGTCGCAGGAGGTCTCGATCCCGAGGACCAGCGGTTCGTCAGCGGCCATCGTCAGTCTTTCCTTCATCCTTCATGTGGCGGAGCATCACCAGGGCGTCGACACCGGACGGTTGGTAGTAGTTGCGGCGGATGCCGACCGGCTCGAAGCCGAAGCGGGTGTAGAGGCGCTGGGCGCGCTCGTTGTCGACGCGGACCTCCAGCAGCAGTTCGGTGCAGGAGGCGGCGGTGGCCTGGTCGATCAGGCGCTGCAGGAGCCTGGTCCCGAGCCCCGTGCCCCACTGGTCCTGCGCGACGGCGATCGTCTGCACGTCCCCCTCGCCGGCGACGGCCATCAGCCCGGCGTAGCCGACGATGCGTCCGGCCTCGTCCTCGGCGACGGTGTACCAGCGGCTGGCGCGCGGGTGCCGCGCGTCGGCGAGCTCGGACCAGAACATGCCGGCCGACCACGCGTCCTCGGGGAACAGCTCCCGCTCCAGCTCCAGCACCGGATCGATGTCCCACCACCGCATCTCCCGCAGCACGGCGGCGGCGGGCAGGGCGTCACCGGTCATGCCGGGAGCACCGTCTTGTAGTTCTTCGGGACCTCGGCGTCGGGGCGGCGCAGGTAGAGCGGGGTCGGCGGGAGCAGCGGCGTGCCGGAGGCGAGCGCCTCGGCGGCGAAGGCGGCGAGCGCGGCGGCGGACTGGTGGGCCGGGGCCTCGCCGCACGCGTCGGGGAAGGTCTCGGGGTAGAGCAGCGCCCCCGCGCCGACGGAGGCGAGCCCGGCCACCGCCTTGGCGATCTCGGCGGGCCGGTCCACCGCAGGGCCCTCGACGCGGACGCCGTCCGCGTCGTACCTGGCCCAGTAGACCTCCTTGCGCCGCGCGTCCGTCGCCGCGACGAGCGGCCCGCTCACGCCCGCGTCGCGCGCCGCGCGGGCGACGCCGTCGAGCGTGCAGACGCCGTGCACGGGGATCCCCAGCGCGTGGCCGAGCGCGGCGGCGGTGGCGAGACCGACCCGCAGGCCGGTGTAGGGCCCGGGCCCTACCCCGACGACGATCGCTCCGAGCTCCTCCTTCGGCGTGCCCGCTTCCCGCAGCACCGCGTCGATGGTGGGAAGCAGCAGTTCACCGTGGCGTCGCGCGTCGACCTGGTCGGCGGAGCCGAGCACCGCGCCGGTCTCGGTGTCCAGCACGGCGGCGGTGACGGCGGGGGTGGCGGTGTCGAAGGCAAGCAGCAGCACGCCCCCAGGTTAGTCGCCCCGACCCCCACCCCGTCCCCGCCCGCCCCTCCCGCAACGATTCGCCACCCCCGCGCGGGCCCACCCCGCCTCGCCCGCGCCACGAGCAGGGCGACGACAAGGCGCAGCGGGCCGACGGGAAGGACGGTGACGTCGCCCGAGCCGCCCGACTGGTCCGCGCGCGTCGGCCCGGTGGCGGGGCGTCGGGCGCCGTGAGCCTCCAGCCCGCAGTCCGGTCGCCCCCCGCCGCGGCTCCCGTGCCCGGCCGGGGTGAGCTTTCCCGCCCCGTGGGCGGCGATGTGGCGGACCGGGGCTGGCAGGATGAGAGGCTTAGGACGGCCAACGCGATGATCGCGATTCATGTGTGGAGGAGACCGTGGCGAAACTCGGGTCGGGCGCAGTCGTCACCGCGCTGACCGCCGGTGCGCTCGCCCTGGTGGCGATGCTCGCCGTGCAGGCGAAGAGCTCCGCCTCCACCACGGCCGGGACCGGGACCGTGGGCAAGCCGCCGGCGGTGAGCGCGTCCAGCACGCCCGGCGCGGCGGGTTCGGCGAAGGCCGCCGCCGTGCCGAAGGACTCCGGCACCGGGAAGCGGGTCGTGTACTCCGTCGGCCAGAAGCGCGTCTGGCTGGTCGACCCGGGCCAGTCGGGGCCCTCGAAGACCTTCACCGTGCAGCCGGGGACGGTCGACCCCGCTCCGGGGAGCTACGCGGTCTTCCGCACCCGGTCCGGCCCGTACGCGGGTTCGGACGGCAAGCAGATCAAGAACGCGGTGCTGTTCGCCTCCCACGACGGCTCGATCATCGGCTTCAGCTCCGCCGTCGACGGCAGCACGCCCGCGCCCGACCCGAGCAAGCACACCGGCGGCATCCGCGAGACGGTCGCGGACGGCCAGGCCCTGTTCGACTTCGCCCCCTACAACACCAAGGTCGTCGTCGTCGCCTGACCGGTCGGCGAGAACGCACTGCGCCCCCGCACCGTCGGTGCGGGGGCGCAGTTCACGCGGTGATCAGTGGATGTGGCGCCACATGAAGGACTCGAGGTAGTCCTCCGTCGGGCTGCCCAGACCGGTCACGTTGTCGTAGCCCCGCGTCGCGGACAGGGACGAGTCCTGGCCGAGCGTGCGGAGGGAGGTGACGAGGCCGTTCGAGGCGTCCACCGTGTTGGCGAAGTCCACGCGCGCCACCGCAAGGCCCACCTTCGGGCCGAACGGGTGGTCGGTCACGTCGTGGAGCGTGCGGTGCTTGGCGTAGATCGCCGGGTCGGCGAAGCCGATGGCGAAGCCCTGCGCCTGCTGCGCGAGCGCCTGGATGCCGGCGAAGACCGGGGAGGCCAGGCTGGTGCCGCCGATGCGGTACTCGCTGTACTTCACCGTGCCGTCCGGGAAGGTCTGGGTCTGACCCACCAGGAAGCCGGTGTTCGGGTCGGCGATCGCCGAGACGTCAGGCACGACGCGCTTCGCGCCGCCGCCGTTCGCGTTGGCCAGGGCCGAGGGCACGAAGCCCTTCTGGTAGAACGGCTGCGGAACACGCGCGCTGGTACCGCCGCCACCGCCGCCGTGGAACGAGCCGGGGAAGCCGACCCAGCTCTTGCCGTCCGCCGAGAGCGAGGACTTGCCGGTGCCCCAGCCGGTCTCGAACTCGTAGTTGCCGTGCTTGCCGATCGCCAGCGAGGTGCCGCCGACGGCCGTCACGTACGGCAGGGAGGCGGGCATGTCGCTCTGCTTCGTACCGGTGTTGGCGAGCTCGTCGCCGTTGTCACCGCTGGAGAAGTAGAAGCCGATGCCCTCGACCGCGCCGCGCTCGAAGATCTGGTTGTAGACCGCGTCCTCGGCCGGGTCGCTGCCGTTCTCCGGGGAGCCCCAGGAGTTGGTGACGATGCTGGCCAGGTGGTTGTCCACGATGCGGGTGAGCGCGTCGCGGAGGTCCTGGTCGTTGCAGGAGCCGGCGCCGACGTAGGCGATGTTGGCTGCCGGGGCGATCGCGTGCACCGCCTCGACGTCCAGCGACTGCTCGCCGTACCAGCCGGACGCGCCGCAGCCGTTCGGGTTGGCGTCGGACGGGTCGGCCGTGTCGGTCCAGGCCGCCGCGTCGTACTGCTTGAACTGGCCCTTCTTGTACGCCGCGTCACCGTTGCGCTTGGCGTAGGTGGCGGCGTCGGCCGCGATGGTCGGCGAGTCGTACGCGTCGACGATCGCGACCGTCTGGCCCTTGCCGGTCAGGCCGGTCGCGGTCGCGCCGTAGGCGTCGCGCAGCTGGTGGCCGTTGTAGCCCTTGACGGTGTACGACACAGTCCTGCCGAACGCCTTGGGCAGCGTCTTGGCGAGGTTCGAGCCGTAGTACGACGAGAACGGACCGGCGTTGACGAACGCGGCTCCCGGAGGGGGCAGCGTGTCGTCGTGCTTCATGACGGCGGGCTTGGTGTTGAGCCCGGCCACCGTCAGGATCGCGTCCGCGACGTCCGCCGGGACGCTGAGCGCACCGGCCGGGGCGCGGTAGCTGTGGCCGCCGGTCGTGTAGGTGCGCAGCTGGGCGCCGAAGGCGCGCTGCGCGGCGGCGACGTCACCGCTGACCGAGATGTAGTGCTGGTTGACACCGGTGATCTTCAGACCGGCCGAGCGCAGCCAGGCCGAGACCCGCTTGATCTGGTCGGCGGTCGCGCCGAACCTGGCGTCGGACTGCTGCGGCGTCAGGTAGTGCCCGTACTGGGCGCTCTGGGGGTCGGACACCTTCTGCACGAAGGCGTCGAGACCGGCCTGGTCCCCTGCGAGGTAGACGCGCGCGGTGACCCCGCCGTTCAGCGCCGCCTGCCCCTTGTCCGCGGCGGCCGCGGTCCACGCCGGCTTGCCGCCCGCGATGTCGTGCCGCACGGATGTCGCGCTCGCGGGAGACCCCGCGGCGACGGCGGCGGCCAGCATCGGCAGGGTCGCTGCCAATGCGATGCCGACACGCCGATGTGTTCCCCTGCTGTGCATCAAACGCCCTCCCCGGGCCGTTGACTGTGGGCCTAGCGTTTCCCCTGTGATGAGGGGGCAAGGGTAAGAGAACCGGTGAATGAACCGTCGGTCAAGAGTGCGAAGCCCCCGTGTTACCGACCCGAGTGGTGACACCGGGGATTTTTAACGACCGGAAACATCCGGGCAGCACTGACACTCCGTCAGGCCTGACCTGACGGAGCGTCGACGAGCTGGGGCTATTCGCCCGCGGACGAGCTGCCGTCGTCCGGCGGCAGACAGACGGCCACGACGGAGGCGGTGCAGGCGAGCACGCGGGCCGCACTCACCTCGGGCGCGCGGACGGCGGCGGTCCGCAGGACGGCGTCGCGCGCGGCGGTCGCGGGGCGCGGCTCCTTGCGGACGGGCGGGGTCGTGCCGGGCATGCTGGCTCCCGGGGGGCACCCCCGGCCGGAGGCCGGGGCGGTGTCGGCGCTGGCTGATCCCATCTTCCCGACACGGCGTCGGAATAACAACAGCAACCGCTCCGGCCGTCGGCGGGCCGGAGTCGCAGCCCGGCACGGGAACGTCCTGATGACGCCCTCGTCCGCCCCGGTCAGGCCCGATGCGTGCTGGGAGCAGAAGGCGCACCCGCCCCGCGCCGCGCCGCCGCAGCGCCGTGGCACGACGACGCGCAGGGAGGCACAGGGAAGCGCGGGGAGGCGCAGCCGCGTTCCCGGAAGCGGGGCGTCCTGCGGCCGTCGCCGGTCGATCGGGAACGTCCGACCGGACGGCCTACGCGCGGGCGACGGCCAGCGCGGCGAGCCCGACCTCGGCCCAGCGGGCGCCCAGGCCGGTGAGGGTGACCGACCGCTCGTCGGGCACGTCGGGGTCCAGGTCCTGATCCAGCGAGAGCTGGGCGTCGCCGCCCATCGCCCGCTCGATCCTGACCTCCAGGCGGGACTCGGAGAGCTCCTCGACCTTGCCCTCGCCCCACTCCACCACCACGACCGACTCGGGGAGGCTGACGTCCAGGTCGAGATCCTCCATCTGGTCGAGCCCCCCGCCGAGCCGGTACGCGTCCACGTGGACCAGTGCGGGGCCGCCGACCAGGGAGGGGTGCACCCGGGCGATGACGAAGGTCGGGGAGGTGACCGCGCCGCGCACGCCCAGGCCCTCGCCCAGGCCGCGGGCCAGCGTCGTCTTGCCCGCCCCGAGCTCGCCGGAGAGCAGGACGAGGTCCCCGGGGCGCAGCACCGTGGCGAGCGTCCGGCCGAGTTCCTGCATCGCGGCCGGGTGGGGGACGGTGAGGGTGGCGACGTTACCCATGGTGGTGCGTGTCCTTCCGTGCTGCGGTGGGGCGGGGAGGTGCGGGGTCAGGCGCGTCGGGCGAGATCGTGGACGTGCGGGGGCAGCGGCGCGCCGCAGTGCGCGGCCGCGCGTTCCAGCAGGTCGGCGAGGCGGGCGTCCACCAGCGCCGGGCGTTCGAGCATCAGCAGGTGACCGGTCTCGGGCACGATCTCCAGCGCGGCGTCGGGGAGTTGCGCGGCGATCGCGGCGCTGTGCGCGGGCGGCGTGAGCAGGTCCTGCTCGCCCGCCATCACCAGGGTCGGGATCTCGCTCAGCGTGGCGAGCGCCGCCGTCTTCTCGTGGGCGGGGAAGACCGGGAAGAACTCGGCGACGACGTCCACGGGCGTCGCCTCCAGCAGCTGCTGCGCGAAGCGCGCCAGCGCCGGGTCGATGTCGTCGGAGCCGAAGGAGAACCGGTGGTAGACGGCGGCGGTCAGCTCGCTGCTGAGGCGTCGGCCGCGCTCGACCAGGGCGGCCTGACGGCCCAGCGCCTTGATGATGCCGGGCCCCACCCGATGGAACATCTTCGCGCCGACGCCGGGCAGCCCGAGGGTGACGCCGCGCCAGCTGCCGGAGGTGGTGCCGAGGAAGGCGACCCCGGCGACCCGCTCGGCGAAGAGCTCGGGGCGCTGGGCGGCCAGGGCCATGATGGTCATGCCGCCCATGGAGTGACCCACCAGCACGAGCGGACCTGTGGGGGCGACGGCGTCGATGACCGCGCCGAGGTCGCCGCCGAGCTGGTCGATGGAGGCGGGCTCCCCGCCGAGGAAGCTGCGGCTGCGCTCGGACCGGCCGTGGCTGCGTTGGTCCCAGAAGACCAGCCGGAGCCCCTCCCTGAACGCCTCGCGCTGGAAGTGCCAGCTGTCCTGGTTCAGGCAGTACCCGTGCGTGAAGACGACGGTCAGCGGCGGCGTCGGCGGCAGGCCGAGCCAGCTGCCCACCCCGGACAGCACCCCGCCCAGCGGCCCGGGAGCGGCCGGCTCTGCGGAGGCGCCGCGTCTGCGCCCGAGCCAGCTGCGCCGGAAGCTCCTTGGGGAGGCGGTGGTCCTGCCCTGCTCCGCCGGACCTGCCGGATCGGCGGCCTCGGCCGGATCGCCCGCAGCGGTCGGCGCGGCGTGGGCGACCTCACGGGCGACGACGGGGTCGGTGCCCGCCCAGCCGGAGCCGTCCAGTTCGACGTAGAGCTCGGTGCCGTCCGCGGCCGGGACGCGCAGCGGGGTGCCGCGCAGCGAGCCGAAGGCGGCGGCGGCGTCGAGCTCGGCCTCGGCGCGGCGGCGCATGTCGCGGCCGACGGTCAGGCGTTCCAGCGCGACCCCGGCGACGGCGCCGGCGGCCACCACGCCGAGGGAGACGCCGACGATGCCCGCACGGCTCCAGCGGCCTGCGGCGACGTCGCCGACGACCGCCCCGGCCGCGTCCCGCACCTGGCGGACGACGTCGCCGCCACCGCCGTCGCTGCCGCCGGCCATCAGTCGTCGCCGCCCAGATAGCGACGCGGGACCCGGGCGCCGATGCGGGTGACGATCTCGTACGAGATCGTTCCCGCGGCGCGGGCCCAGTCCTCCGCCGTGGGCTCGCCGCGCTCGCCGTTGCCGAAGAGCACCGCCACGTCGCCGACCTCGGCCGCGTCGCCGCCGAGGTCCACGACGAACTGGTCCATCGCCACGCGTCCGGCGACGGTGCGCCACTTGTCGGCCAGCCAGACCGGGCCGGCTCCGCTCGCGTGCCGCGGGATGCCGTCCGCGTAGCCGAGCGGCACCAGGGCGAGCGTGGTCTCGCCGGGGGTGACGTAGGTATGTCCGTAGCTGACGCCGTGCCCGCTCGGGACGCGCTTGACCTGCGCGACCCTGGCCACCAGCGACATCACCGGGCGCAGGCCGAAGTCGGCCGGGCTGCCGAGCTCGGGCACCGGCGACAGCCCGTACTGGGCGAGGCCCGTCCTGACCAGGTCGAAGTGGGACTCGGGCAGCGTCAGCGTCGCCGGGGAGTTGGCGATGTGCCGCACCTCCGGACGCAGGCCGGCCGCCTCGGCGACGGCCAGCACCTCCTGGTACGCGCGGAGCTGCGCGGCGATCGAGGGATGCCCCGGCTCGTCGGCGCAGGCGAAGTGCGACCAGACGCCGGTGACGCTGATCAGGCCCTCGGCCTCGGCGGCCCGCGCGGCGGCGACCAGCTCGGGCCAGTCGGCGGGCTGCGCGCCGTTGCGGCCCAGGCCGGTGTCGGCCTTGAGCTGCACCCTGGCCGGGCGTCCGACCGCGCGCACCGCGTCGAGCACGTGCGGCAGCGCCCAGAGCCCGCTGACGGAGATGTCGATGTCGGCGGCGACGGTCTCCCGCCACGGGCTGCCGGGCGTCCACAGCCAGCAGAGCACCCTCGCGTCCTGCGGGCCGATCCCGGCCGCGCGCAGGGCCAGCGCCTCCTCCGGCGTGGCCGTGCCGAGCCAGCTCGCCCCGGCGGCCAGCGCCGCGCGGGCGCACGGCACCGAGCCGTGGCCGTAGGCGTCCGCCTTGACCACGGACATGACTCCGGCCGACCCCACGCGGTCGCGCAGCGCGGCGATATTGCCGCGCAGCGCCGCAAGGTCGATCAGGGCTTCGGCTCGCATTGCAGTGTCCATCGGGTGACAGTCTCCCAGAAGCGCGAGGGCGCCCGTCCCGAAGTGACGGGCGCCACAGTGGCGCGTCGCGCGAGGAGCGGCCCCCGGCGCCGGGCCGGTCAGGTGCCGGGCTTGCGACCGAAGACGTCGACGGCGTTGCCGACCTTGAGCAGCTTCCAGACGGCGGCGGCGTCGTGCATGGTCATGTTGACGCAGCCGTGCGAGCCGGGCGGTGTGGACATCGGGATGTCGACGGCGTGCAGGGCCTGGCCCTTGTCGAAGAACTGGCTGTAGGGCATGGCGACGTCGTAGAGCGAGGACACGTGGTGCAGGTCGCGCCAGTAGACGTGCCAGAGGCCGGGCCTGGTGGCGTAGCCCTTGCGGCCGGTGCGGACGGTGACCGGACCGTAGATCGTCTTCCGGCCGTCCTGTATCCAGAGCTTCTGGTGCGTGAGATCCACGCAGACCACCCGGCCGATGGTGGTCGGACAGGGCGACGCGGCCGCCGCCCTGGTGACGGCGTCGGCCTGCCCGGCCCCGACGGTGCCGACCCCGCCGACCAGCGCCGCCGTCGCCAGTGCGACCGCGGTGACGCGCGCCTTCAACTGCTTCAACTCGCCCCTGCTTTCGTAGTCCGAGACTCTGAGCTGATTGTCGTGACGTTCAGAAGACATGGGAGTCCCCCGATTGGTTGCACGGAACACTCAGATGTCACTCGAAAGGTCGAGACAGAGCCGCCAGGCCTCGGGCAGGGCTGCGGTGATCGCGGTCGCGCTGGTCGGCGCGCCGCCGGAGGAGAGCCGGCCGGCGAGCCCGTGCAGGTACGCGGCGACGGACCCCGCGTCGAGCGGGGCGAGCCCGGCGGCGAGCAGCGCGCCGGCCAGGCCGGCCAGCACGTCGCCGCTGCCGGCGGTGGCGAGCTGGGCGGTGCCGGTCGGATTGACCCTGGCGGGGCCCTCGGGGCCGGTGACCACGGTGGTGGATCCCTTGAGCAGCACGGTGCAGCCGTAGGCGCGGGCGATCGCGCGGGCGTAGCGCAGGCGCTCCGCCTCGACCTGCTCGCGCTCGGCCGCGATCCCGGCCCCGGCGAGCAGCGCGACCGCCTCGCCGGCGTGCGGCGTCAGCAGCGCGTCGGCGGGCGCGGAGCCGCGCTGCGCGAGCAGCCGCAGGCCGTCGGCGTCGACCAGCACCGGCGTGCCCGCGGCGACCGCCTCCGCCACGGCCCGCTCCGCGTCCTGCCCCTGCGCCAGCCCCGGACCGACCACCCACGCCTGCACCCGGCCCGCGTCCGCGGGCCCGCCCTCGCCCACCAGCGCCTCCGGATGCGCCCGGACGACGGCCTCGGCGGCGGCCCCGACATACCGCACCGCCCCGGCCCCACCCCTCAACGCGGCCCCGACCGCCAACACCGCCGCCCCCGGATACCTCCCCGACCCCGCCGCGATCCCGACCACCCCCCGCCGGTACTTGTCACTCTCCCCCACCGGCTCCGGCAACAACGCGGCCACGTCCCCCGCCTGCAGCACCTCCACCACATGCCCGCCCCGCCGAGCCCCCGAGCCGGCGAACCCCGCCCCGGGTTCCCGCTCCGCGCCGGCAGCGGCCGGACGCGGACCCGACGTCGAGCCCGCCTCCGGGGCCGAAGGCCGACCGGCAGCGGCACCCTGCCCCGGAGCACCGCCGGAACCGCCCCCCGCTTCCGCCTCCAACCCCGCTCCGGGTTCCCGCTCCGCGGAGGTGGCGTTCGCGCCTCGCAGGCCGATGTCGATGAGGTGGAGGACGCCTGCGTGGGAGGCGCCGGGGTCGATGAGGAGGCCCGGTTTGTGGGTGCCGAAGGTGACTGTGACGTCCGCGTGGACCGCCCGGCCGGGGACCGCGCCGGTGTCGGGGTCGACGCCGCTGGGAAGGTCGACCGCCACCACCGTCGCAGCGCCGCGTTCCGACGCGGCGACCCAGGGCAGGGCGGCCTCGCGCAGCGGCCCGCGGCCGCCGATGCCCACGATGCCGTCGAGGACGAGGTCGGCCCGTTCCGCCTCGGCCAGGTCGGCCGTCACGCGGCCGCCCGCCGCCAGCAGCGCGGCCAGCGCGGCCGCGTGCGTGCGTTCGGGCGCGAGCAGCGCGGCGTGGACGCGGGCGCCGCGGCGGGCCAGGCGCGCGCCCGCGTAGAGGGCGTCCCCGCCGTTGTCGCCGCTGCCCGCCAGGACCAGGACGCGACTGCCGTAGACGCGCCCGAGCAGGGACGCGCAGGTCGCCGCCAGCCCCGCCGCCGCCCGCTGCATCAGCGTGCCCTCCGGCAGACGGGCCATCAGCTCGCCCTCGGCCGCCCGCACCCAATCCACAGGGTGTGCATAACGCATCGCGCTCGACCCGCTTCCTTCGACGTGGACCTGGGTGGACCTCACCCCTCGGCGATCACCACCGCCGACGCTACGCCCGCGTCGTGGCTCAGCGAGAGATGCCAGGAGCGCACGCCCAGCCGCGCCGCGCACGCCGCCACCGTCCCGTGGACGGTCAGGATCGGCCGGCCGGACGGCTCGGTCCGCACCACCGCGTCCGTCCAGGCGAGGTCGCCGGGCGCGCCGAGGGCCTTCGCCACCGCCTCCTTCGCCGCGAAGCGCGCCGCCAGCGAGGCGATGCCGCGGCGTTCGCCGCTGGGCAGCAGCAGTTCGTCGGGCGTGAAGAGCCGGTCGGCCATGCCGGGCGTGCGCCGCAGCGCCTCGTCGAACCGGTCGATCTCCGCCACGTCGATGCCCACACCGATGATCACCAGCAACTCCCAAGGTCATGACGAAGGGCCCGGGCACCGCCGACGAGAGTCGACGACGGCGCCCGGGCCCCACCTTGCCACTGACCGCGGCTACTCCACGGTCACCGACTTCGCCAGGTTGCGCGGCTGGTCCACCTCGTGGCCCTTCGCCGTCGCCAGCTCGCAGGCGAAGACCTGCAGCGGGACCGTCGCGACCAGCGGCTGCAGCAGCGTCGGGGTCTGCGGGATGCGGACCAGGTGGTCGGCGTAGGGGACGACCGCCTCGTCGCCCTCCTCCGCGATCACCACGGTCCGGGCGCCGCGCGCACGGATCTCCTGGATGTTGGAGACGATCTTGTCGTGCAGCACCGAGCGCCCGCGGGGCGACGGGACGACCACGACGACCGGCAGCCCCTCCTCGATCAGCGCGATCGGACCGTGCTTCAGCTCGCCCGCCGCGAAGCCCTCGGCGTGCATGTAGGCGAGCTCCTTGAGCTTGAGCGCGCCCTCCAGTGCCACCGGGTAGCCGACGTGGCGGCCGAGGAACAGCACCGCCGGTGCGTCCGCCAGCGAGCGCGCGAGCTCGCGCACCGGCTCCATGGTCTCCAGGACCTGCTCGACCTGACGCGGCGCGTCCGCGAGCTGGCGGATCACCTCGAAGATCTCGTCGCCCCACTTGGTGCCGCGCACCTGGCCCAGGTACAGGGCGACCAGGTAGCAGGCGACCAGCTGGGTCAGGAACGCCTTGGTCGAGGCGACCGCGACCTCGGGGCCCGCGTGCGTGTAGAGCACGGCGTCGGACTCCCGCGGGATGGTGGAGCCGTTGGTGTTGCAGATCGCCAGGACCTTCGCGCCCTGCTCGCGCGCGTGCCGCAGCGCCATCAGGGTGTCCATGGTCTCGCCGGACTGCGAGATGGCGATGACCAGCGTCTGCTGGTCCAGGATCGGGTCGCGGTAGCGGAACTCCGAGGCGACCTCGACCTCGCAGGGGATCCGGGTCCAGTGCTCGATCGCGTACTTCGCGATCAGGCCCGCGTGGAAGGCGGTGCCGCAGGCCACGATGACGACCTTGTCGATCTCGCGCAGCACGGAGTGGTCGATGCGCAGCTCGTCGAGCGTCAGCGAGCCGTTCGCGTCGATCCGGCCCAGCAGCGTGTTGGCGACGGCCTCGGGCTGCTCGGCGATCTCCTTGAGCATGAAGTAGTCGTAGCCGCCCTTCTCGGCGGCCGACGCGTCCCAGTCCACGTGGTACTCGCGGAACTCGCCCGGCGCACCGTGGAAGTCGGTGATCGTCACGCCCTCGCGGCGCAGCTCGACGACCTGGTCCTGGCCCAGCTCGATGGCCTCGCGGGTGTGCGCGATGAACGCGGCAACGTCGGAGGCGAGGAAGTTCTCGCCCTCGCCGCGGCCGACCACCAGCGGCGAGTTGCGCCGCGCGCCGACCACCACGTCCGGCGCGTCCGCGTGCACGGCGACCAGGGTGAAGGCCCCGTCCAGCTGACGGCAGACCACGCGCATGGCCTCGGCGAGGTCCACCTCGCCGACCTGCGCGTCGACGGCCTCGGCCAGCAGGTGCGCGACGACCTCGGTATCCGTCTCCGAGGCGAGCACGTGGCCGCGCTCGGAGAGCTCCAGCCGGAGCCTGGCGAAGTTCTCGATGATCCCGTTGTGCACGACGGCGACCTTGCCGGCGCCGCCCACGTGGGGGTGCGCGTTGGCGTCGGTCGGCCCGCCGTGGGTGGCCCAACGGGTGTGACCTATCCCGACTGTGCCCTCAGCCAGGGGGGTCTCGGCGAGCAGCTTCTCCAGATTGGCGAGCTTGCCTGCCTTCTTCGCGACCGCGAGGTCGCCTTCGGGGGTCTGGACGGCGACACCGGCCGAGTCGTATCCCCGGTATTCCAGACGTCGCAGCCCGGACAGCACAACGTCCAGGGCGGGCTGCGCGCCCACGTAACCAACAATTCCGCACATCGCCCCAGCTTAAGGCGCGTTCTCGGACGCCTGCGCGAGGTGCAATCCTCGTCACACGTTTACATGGTGCATATGGGTCAGATCAGATGTGATCACCCATACGACGCCCGACGGGCCGGTCGCCCCCGTCAGGTGGGGACGACCGGCCCGTCTGCTGGGGTCGGCGTCAGCGCGCCGTCATGCGGAGGGCGCCGTCCATGCGGATGGTCTCCCCGTTGAGGTAGTCGTGCTCGGTGACCATGGTGACCAGGCGGGCGTACTCCTCCGGGCGGGCCAGCCGCTGCGGGAAGGTGACGCTCGCGCCCAGGCCGGCGCGGACCTCGTCGCTGAAGCCGGCCATCATCGGGGTGTCCACGATGCCCGGGGCGATCGTCACCACGCGGATGCCGTGCTGCGCCAGGTCGCGCGCCGCCGTCACGGTCATCCCGGCCACGCCGGCCTTGCTCGCGGCGTAGGCGATCTGGCCGATCTGCGCCTCGAAGGCGGCGATCGACGCCGTGTTGACGATCAGTCCGCGCTGGCCGTTCGCGTCCGGCTCCTGCCGGGCGATCGCCTCCGCCGCGAGCCGCATCACGTTGAAGGTGCCCAGCAGGTTGACCTTCAGCACGGTGTGGAAGAGGTCCAGGTCGTGCGGGCCGCCGCGGCCCAGGATGCGGGCCGAGGGGGCGATCCCGGCGCAGTTGACCGCGAGCCGCAGCTCCGCGCCGTCGTCGTCGATCCGCGCCAGGGCCTCGCGCACCGGGGCGTCCTCGGTGACGTCGGCGGCGAGCAGGGTGACGCCGTCCGGCTGCGGGCCGGCCGCGGCCACGGCCTTGTCCAGGTCAAGGCCGTAGACGGTCGCGCCGCGCGCGGCCAGCGCGGCCGCCGTCGCCGCGCCAAGACCTGACGCGGCGCCGGTGACCAGGGCGGCGGATCCGGCGATGTCCATGGGTCTCCTCGGGGTTGGAGCGATCGATCGTTTCGACGTTACTGCGCGAGCTGACGGCTGATCACCAGCCGCTGGATCTGGTTCGTCCCCTCGAAGATCTGCATGATCTTCGCCTCGCGCATGTAGCGCTCGACCGGGAAGTCGCGGGTGTAGCCGTAGCCGCCCAGCACCTGGACCGCGTCCGTCGTCACCTTCATCGCCGCGTCCGTGGCGATCAGCTTGGCGACGCTGGCCTGACGGCTGAACGGGCGGCCGAGGTCGCGGCGGCGCGCGGCGTCGAGGTAGGTCGCGCGGGCGGAGTCGACGGCGGCGGCCATGTCGGCCAGCAGGAAGCCGAGACCCTGGTGGTCGACGATCTTCCGACCGAAGGTGGTCCGCTCGTTGGCGTAGCCGACGGCCGCGTCGAGCGCCGCCTGGGCGAGCCCGGTGGCGCAGGCGGCGATGCCGAGGCGACCGCTGTCGAGCGCGCTGAACGCGATCTGGAGGCCCTGCCCCTCCGTGCCGATCAGCCGGTCCGCGTCGATGACCGCGCCGTCCCACATGGCCGAGGTGGTCGGGACCGCCTGGAGCCCCATCTTCTCCTCCGGCTTGCCGAAGCTCAGCCCGTCCGCCTGGCCCGGCGCGAGGAAGCAGGAAATGCCGCGGCTGCCCGGCGCGGTCCGGGCGAAGAGGGCGTAGAAGTCGGCCTTGCCGCCGTGGGTGATCCACGCCTTGTTGCCGGTGATGCGGTAACCGGTGAGCTCGCCGCCCGCATCGGTGACCTGCTCCGCCTTGCAGGTCAGCGCGGCGGCGTCGGAACCGGCCTGCGGCTCGGAGAGGCTGTAGCCGCCGATCAGCTCGCCGCCGAGCATGGCCGGCAGCCAGCGCTCCTTCTGCGCGTCGGTGCCGAAGGCGCTGACCGGGTGGCAGGCGAGCGTGTGCACGCTGGTGGCCACCGCGATGGCGGCCCAGCGGGCGGCCAGCTCCTCCAGGACCTGGAGGTAGACCTCGTACGGCTGCTCGCCGCCGCCGAAGTCCTCGGAGTACGGCAGCCCCAGCAGTCCGGCTCGGCCGAGGGTGGCGAAGAGGCCCTCAGGGTAGATCTCGCCCTTCTCGTGCCCGTCCGCCTTCGGGGCGAGCTCCTTGTCGGCGAGTTCCCTGGTCAGCGCGATCAGGTCCTCGGCCTCCGGGGTGGGAAGCAGACGGTCAACGGGCATCGCGGGCTCCAAGCGGTACTCTGAGCGGTACGTCAGTACCGGAAATCGTAGCGCTAATCGCTCGCCGCGATAATGGGGCACGTGATCGAGACCTCCGAGACCATCGGACCCAAGCAGACCGGCCGTGGCGCCGCGCGCCGGTCCGAGCTGTTCGAGGAGCTGGTGGGCCTGCTCACCCAGGAGGGGTTCGCCCACCTCACCCTCGACGACCTGGCGGCGCGGCTGCGCTGCTCCAAGCGCACGCTGTACGGGCTCGCGGACAGCAAGGAACAGCTGGTCAGGGCCGTGGTGGTGCACTTCTTCCGCAACGCGACGGTGCGGGTGGAGGCGGCCGTCGCCGCGGAGCCCGGCCCGGCCGACCGGCTCGCCGCGTACCTCCGCGCGGTGGCGGCGCAGCTGGCGCCGCTGTCGCCGCGGTTCTTCGAAGATGTAGCCGGCTTCGAGCCGGCCTCCGAGGTCTACGAGAGGAACACGCGAGCGGCGGCCCGGCGCGTGGAGCAGTTGATCGAGGAGGGCGTGGCGGCGGGGGAGTTCCGCGAGGTCCATGTGGCGTTCGCGGCGGACGTCATCTCCTCGGTCATGGTCCGCATCCAGCAGCGGCAGGTCGCCACGGCGACGGGCCTCGCCGACGCGGAGGCCTACGCCCACCTCGCCGAACTCCTGCTCCACGGCCTCAGCCGCTGACGCGCCCTTGGGGGCGCGAGGAACCTTCGCACGCGAGAAACCCGGCAGTGCCTCAGGGGCGCGAGGAACTGCGCGAGGAACCGCCCTGTGCGGATGGCCCTGCGCGCCCCGGACCATCCGCACGCCGTTGGCTTGCCGCGCCCACGCGCCTGAGACGCATATCGGCAGAGCCCCGCGCCCCTGAGGTAGTGCAACCGGCCCTCCTGCGCGGAGCGCCCTGCACAATTGGTCCGTGCGGATTCGACTGCTCGGCCCGATGATCGTCGCTGGCCCCGAAGGTGACACCGTCCAGCTCAAGGGCGAGCGGCTTCGTACCCTTCTCGTCGCGCTCGCGCTCACGCCCGGGAGGGCGGTGTCCCTCGGGGCACTGACCGAGACGCTGTGGCCCGACGCCGCGCCGGCCAACCCCGCGAACGCGGTCCAGGCGTTGGCCTCGCGGCTGCGGGCCGCGCTCGGGCGGGACGCGGTCGCGCTGACACCCGCCGGGTACCGGCTCGCACTGGAGCCGGACGAGGTCGACGCCGTCGTCTTCGCCGAGGCGCTGCAGGCGCACGACTACCCGCGCGCGCTCGGGCTCTGGCGCGGGGCGCCGGACCTGCCGGGGCACCCCGACGAGGCCGCACGGCTGCTCGCGCTCCGGCAGGGCGCGGAGGACGAGCAGACCGACGCCGAGATCGCCCGGGGCAACGGGCCCGCGCAGATCGCCGCGCTGCGCGCCGCCGTCGCGGCGGAGCCGCTGCGCGAACGGCCGCGCGCACAACTGCTGCGCGCGCTGTCGCAGGCCGGACGGACCGGAGAGGCGCTGGCCACCTACGAGGAGGGGCGCGCCGTCCTCGCCGAGGAGCTGGGCGCCGACCCCTCACCGCTGCTGCGCGCCGCGCACCTCGCCGTGCTCACCGAGGAGGAGGGCCAGCAGACGCCGCCAGCGCCGAGCACCGCGCACGCGCTGCCGGCCGCGCTCACCAGCTTCCTCGGCCGCGAACCCGAGATCGCCGCGCTCCGCACGGCGCTCACCGGGAGTCGGCTGGTGACCCTCATCGGCCCCGGCGGGGCGGGGAAGACCAGGCTCGCGATCGAGTCCGCACGGTCCCATCCGACGCCGCTGCGCCTGGTCGAGCTCGCCCCCGTCGGCGATCCCGCCGACGTCCCCGGGGCCGTGGCCGCCACCATGAACTGGCGTGAGGCCACCCCGACCCGCCCGGTGCCCGGGGCCGCGGGCGCCGATGTGACCGAGCGTCTGATCGACGCGATCGGCACCACCGACATGCTGCTCCTGCTCGACAACTGCGAGCATCTGGTCGAGGCCGCCGCCTCGCTCAGCGCGCGCCTGCTCGCCGCCTGCCCACGGCTCCGGATCCTCGCCACCAGCCGCGAGCCGCTCGCCATCACCGGGGAGCAACTGCTGCCCGTCCCGCCGCTCGGACTGCCCGCCCCGACCGACGAGGTGGGCGGGGAGGACGACACCACCGGTTTCCCCGCCGTCCGGCTCTTCCTCGACCGGGCTCGCGCCGTGCGCCCCGGATACGCGCCGACCTCGGCCGAGCTGCGCGCGATCGTCACCGTCTGCCGCGCCCTCGACGGGCAGCCGCTCGCCATCGAGCTCGCCGCCGCCCGGATGCGCAGCCTGGACCCCGAGGGCATCGCCGAGCGGCTGGCCCAGCGCTTCCAGCTGCTGACCGGGGGCAGCCGCGCCGCGCTGCCGCGTCACCGCACTCTGCGCGCCGTCGTGGACTGGAGCTGGGACCTGCTGGAGACCTCCGAGCGCGCGCTGCTGGCCCGGCTCTCCGTCTTCTCCGGCCAGGCCGAACTGGACGCGATCGAGCAGATCTGCGGCGCCCCGGGGCCGACGGAGGGGCCGACCGGGGACCCGGCCGGGGACGAGATCTTCGACGTGCTGGCCGCGCTCGTCGACAAGTCGCTGGTGGTCCGGACCGACGCCGGCCGTTACCGGCTGCTGGAGACCATCCGTGTCTACGCCGCCGAGCGTCTGGCCGCCGAACAGGCCACCACTGCCACCAGGGACGCCCACGCCGCCTACTACCTCGCCCTCGCCGAGCGCGGCGAACCGAAGCTCTACGGCCCGGAACAGGTCACCACCCTCGCCTGGTTCACCGGCGCCCACGACAACCTCATCGCCGCGCTGCGCTGGTCCGTCGAGCGCGGTGACGCCTCGACCGCGCTGCGGCTGGTCGCCGCACTCGGCTGGTACCTGTGGCGGCGCGGCGAGCAGGGCGAGAACCTGCCGCTGATCCACCAGGCGCTGGCGCTGCCCGCCGACGGGGTGGACCCGCTGGCGCGCGCCGTCTCCTACGGCATCACCGCGCTCTACAGCCTGGACTCCGACTGGGTGCTCGACCCGACGATGGAGCTGCTGCGCGGGGCGATCGCCCTGCGCGACGGGCTGTCCGACCCGGACGCCCACCCGCTGCTGCCGATGCTCGACATCATGACCGCGCTCTTCGAGCAGAAGGACTGGCAGGTCCTGGACCTGGCCCAGCGGCTGGCCCGCACGCCGAACCCGTGGGTGCAGGCGACCGGCTGCCTCTTTCTGGGCTACGCCCTGCAGAACGAGGGCCGGGCCGAGGAGGCCGAGCGGACGCTGTGGGAGGCGGCCGAACGCTACCGCGAGGTCGGCGACCTGTGGGGGCAGTCCTTCGTCCGCTCGGGCCTGGCCGACTTCGCTCTCTGGCGCGGCGACCCCGACGGAGCGGTGGCGCTCTGGGAGGAGGCCATCGCCTGCGAGCAGCGGATGGGCGTCAACGCGGACTCCCCCGAGTACCGGGCCAGGATGATCGCCGCCCGCTACGCCTCCGCGGGCGCCGCCGAGGACGTGGCCGAGCTGGAACGGCTGGCCGACGCCGCCCGGGCCAGCGGCTCCTGGTCCCCGTTCATCTCGACCTGCACCGCCCTGGCCAACGCCTACCGCAGGTCGGGCGAGCCGGAGCGGGCGCTGCCGCTGCTGGAGGAGGCCCTGTCGCTGCTGGACCGCAGGATGAACGGGCTGCCCCAGATCAAGGCGCTGCTGCTGATGGCGACGGGCCAGGCCCAGGCCGCCTGCGACAACATCGCCGAGGCGGAGCAGGCGCACGAACAGGCGCTGCGCTCGGCCGCCGCCTCCTACGACGGGCCGATCATCGCGGCGGCGCTGCAGAGCTACGCCGACCTGGCGCTGCGTCGGGACGAGCCCGAGCTGGCCGCGTTCTGCCTCGGCGCGTCGCACGGCCAGCGCGGGGTGCCCGACCTCTCCTCCTGGGAGCTGGCCAGGGACTCGGCCGCGGCCACTGAACGGCTGGGCGAGAGCGCCTACCTGGCCGCCTACGAGCGCGGCCGGGCGTGCCCGCGCGCGGAGGTCTTCGCGGAGCTGGGCGTCGAGCTCGACGCCCCTCCCCCGCACATGCTCTGACGGTCCGTCCGAAAACCCGTCGACAGCGGCCGCCGGCTCGACCAGGATCGACAGCCATGACGCGAACCGACACTCCGCCCGCCTGGGACGAACGCACCCAGCTCGCCACCTTCCTCGACTACGTCCGCGCCACGGTGCGGGACAAGTGCGCCGAGCTGTCCGCCGAGGACGCCCGCAAGGCGCCGCTGCCCGGCTCGCCGCTGATGACCCTGTGCGGACTGGTCAACCACCTCCGCTGGGTCGAGTACTTCTGGTTCGAGGTGATCTTCCTGGGCGGCGAGGACGAGGGCCCGTGGACGGACGAGGACCCCGACCGCGAGATGCGGATCGCGGTCGACTTCCCGCTGGAGCAGCTCCTCGCCGAGTACGAGGCGCAGTCCGTCCGGTTCAGGGAGCTCGTCGCAGGCTCCGACCTGGACGCCACCGCCAAGCGGCCGTTCCGCGACGGCACGTACCCCAACCTGCGCTGGATCCTGCTGCACCTGATCGAGGAGACGGCGCGCCACAACGGCCACGCCGACATCCTGCGCGAGATCGCCGACGGCCGCACCGGCGCCTGATCGGCGCCCGTCACGCGCCTGGGGACCCCCAGGCGCGCAGCGCGCCGTCGAGCGCGCCGAGCGCGGCCTGCCAGGACTCCTCCACCGGGCGCTCGGCCCGGAACCCCCAGCTCGACTCGAAGACCGCCCAGCCGTGGAAGGTGCTGCGCAGCAGCCGCGCGGCGTCGATGGCGGCGACGGGCTCCAGGTCGTAACCGCGGAACAGCGCGGCGCAGGCCTCGACGATCCTGGTCCCGCCCTCGGAGGGCACCGGCAGCTGCGTCGCCGCGTACCGGCCCGGGTGGGCCAGGGCGAAGCGGCGGTACGCGTCGCCGAACGCGAACAGGGCGTCCCTGCCGGCCCGCCCCGCGACCGCCTCCTCCAGCAGCGAGGCGAACTCCCCCGCCGCGAAGGCCGCGACCTGCTCGCGCAGCGCGGCCAGGTTGCGGACGTGCGAGTAGAGGCTCGCGTCGGCCACCCCGAAGCTCCGCGCCAGTGCGGCGACGGTGACCCGCTCCAGCCCCACCTCGTCCGCGAGGTCCGCCGCCGCCCGGGTCACCCGTTCAGCGGTCAATCCCGCGCGTGCCATCCCACCGCCTCCAACCTAATCCGCTAAATAATTTGCCTAGGGCTCCTAGGAAAGCTTAGCGTCGCTCCCATGGACCGGCTCACCGAACACGACATCCGCGCCTCCTTCGTCAACTGCACCAAGGGCGAGGCCGCCCGCCTCCACGTCCCGCACGACCTGGACGAGCGCCCTTGGGCCTCGCTCGACTTCTTCGGCTGGCGCGATCCAGGCGCACCGGACCGCTGCGCGCTGGTCTCCATGCGTCCCGACGGTGCGCTGGTCGGCATCACGCTGCGTTTCCCGCCTCCGCAGCGCGGCTTCCTGGCACGCAGCCTGTGCTCGCTCTGCCTCACCACGCACCCGCGCAACGGCGTCTCCCTGCTGACCGCACGCCGGGCGGGCAAGGCAGGTCGGGAGGGCAACACGGTCGGTCTGTACATGTGCACCGACCTCGCCTGCCCGCTCTACATCCGGGGGCTGAAGAAGGCCGAACCGGGCGCCAGGCTGGAGGAGTCGCTCACCGTGGAGGAACAGGCCGAAAGGCTCCGCGGCAAGCTGGACGCCTTCCTCGACCAGGTCCTCGACCCGGCCGGCCCACGCTGAGACGTATCTCTCGCCGCTGTTCCCCCGCTTCTCGGCAGACAATAGGACCGTGCCGACCACGCTGGAAGCCCACCGCCGCGCTGACGCGTCCCCCTTCGTCGACCTCGACCGCGCCGAGTGGAGCGCGCTCCACGAGCGCACCCCGCTGCCGCTGACCGCCGCCGAGCTGGAGCGGCTGCGCGGTCTGGGCGACGTGATCGACCTCGCCGAGGTCCAGGACGTCTACCTGCCGCTCTCCCGTCTGCTCAACCTCTACGTGACGGCGACGGGCCGGCTGCGCGGTGCCCTGAACGACTTCCTGGACAGCAACGAGCACACCCACACCCAGGCGGGCACGCCCTTCGTCATCGGCGTGGCCGGCTCGGTCGCGGTCGGCAAGTCGACCACCGCCCGTCTGCTCCAGGCCATGCTGGCCCGCTGGCCCGAGCACCCCCGGGTGGAGCTGGTCACCACGGACGGCTTCCTGCTGCCCAACGAGGAGCTGCGCCGGCGCGGCCTGATGTCCCGCAAGGGCTTCCCCGAGTCCTACGACCGCAGAGCGCTCACCCGCTTCGTGGCCGACATCAAGTCCGGCAAGGACGCGGTCAGCGCGCCGGTCTACTCGCACCTCGTCTACGACATCGTCCCCGACGAGCGGCTGACGGTCCGTCGCCCCGACATCCTGATCGTCGAGGGCCTGAACGTGCTGCAGCCCGCCCTGCCGGGGCAGGACGGCCGCACCAGGGTCGCGGTCGCGGACTTCTTCGACTTCTCGATCTACGTCGACGCCCGCGCGGACGACATCGAGAACTGGTACCTGCAGCGCTTCAGGAAGCTGCGCGAGACGGCGTTCCAGAACCCCGACTCCTACTTCCGCCGCTACGCGGAGGTCTCCGAGCCGGAGGCGCTCGACTACGCCCGCCATCTCTGGCGGACCATCAACCGCCCCAACCTCGTCGAGAACGTCGCGCCCACCCGCGGCCGCGCGGACCTCATCCTCCGCAAGGGCGGCGATCACAAGGTCCAGCGCGTCCGCCTGCGCAAGCTCTAGCCCTCCTGCGCGACCTTCGCCTCCTCGGCGGCCAGACGCACGCAGAGCGCCACGGCCTCCATCGCCTCGCGCAGCTCGGGCAGCGAGGGGTAGCTCGGGGCGATGCGGATGTGGTGGTCGCGCGGGTCGTGCCCGTAGGGGAACGCCGCTCCGGCCGGGGTCAGCGCCACGCCCGCCTCCTTGGCCAGCCGCACGACCTCCGCCGCGCAGCCGTCCGGCACCTCCAGGCTGACGAAGTAGCCGCCCTCGGGCCGGCTCCAGCTCGCGATCCCGCGCCCGCCGAGCTCGTGCTCCAGCACGTGCTCCACGGTCTCGAAGCGCGGCGCCAGCAGCGCCCGGTGCTTGGCCATGTGCGCGAGCACGCCGTCCGCGTCGCCGAAGAAGCGCACGTGACGCAGCTGGTTGACCTTGTCGGGGCCGATGGTCTGCTTGGCCAGCAGGCCCTTGTACCACTCGACGTTGGCCACCGAGGAGCCGAAGAAGGCGACGCCCGCCCCGGCCAGGCTGATCTTGGAGGTCGACGCGAAGACGAAGGCCCGGTCGGCGTTCCCGGCCAGCGCGCAGGCGTCCAGGATCGAGTCGAGCTCCACCCGGCGGTCCGTCAGGTCGTGCAGGGCGTAGGCGTTGTCCCAGAAGATCCGGAAGTCCGGCGCGGCCGTCGGCATGGCCGCCAGGCGGCGGACGGTCTCGGCGCTGTAGACCTCACCGCTGGGGTTGCTGTACGCGGGCACGCACCAGATGCCCTTGATCCGCGGGTCCTCGGCGACGAGCCGCTCGACCTCGTCCATGTCCGGGCCCGCGCCGGTCAGCGCGACCGGAATCATCGTGATCCCGAAGCGCTCGCACAGCGCGAAGTGCCGGTCGTAGCCGGGCACCGGGCACAGGAAGGCGATCTCGTCCTCCTCCACCCACCGGCGCGGGGCGCCGGGCACGGCGGAGAGCAGCGCGTCGGCGATCACGTCGTGCATGATCTGCAGGCTGGCGTTGCCGAGCGCCAACAGCTGCCCCTGCGGGATGCCGAGCAGCGGCGAGAAGATCTCGATCAGCTCGGGCAGGCCGGTGGGACCGCCGTAGTTGCGGGTGTCCGACCCGTCGGCGGCGAGGTGGTCCGCGCCCCCGGGCAGCTCCAGCAGCCGGGCCGCCAGGTCCAACTGCTCCGCGGAGGGCTTCCCCCGCGTCAGATCCAGCTTCAGGCCGCGCGCCTGCAGAGCTGTGTATTCCTCACGAAGCGTCACTTTTCCGCACTCCCTCAGGTGGCAAACGTGAGAGGCGCGGGGAACTGCGCGAGAAACCACCGACATGCGGACGGCCCTGTGCGTTCGGGGCTCTACCTGCGTGGGTGGCTTGTCGCGCAGTTCCTCGCGCCCCTGATGGTGCAACTACGTCTTAGCTCAACCGGTCCTTCACCACGGTGGCGAGCCGCTCGCAGACCGCTTGGGCCTGCTCGTGGTTGGCCGCCTCCACCATGACCCTAACGAGCGGCTCCGTCCCGGAGGGACGGAGGAGGACGCGACCGGTCTCGCCCAGTTCCGCCTCGGCCGCCGCGACAGCGGCGAGCAGCGCTTCGTCCTGCGAGGCCCGCGCCTTGTCGACGCCCTTGACGTTGATCATGACCTGCGGCAGCCGCGTCATCACCGAGGCCAGCTCCGCCAGCGTCTGCTTGGTCGCCGCGACCCGAGCCGCCAGCATCAGGCCGGTCAGCGTGCCGTCGCCGGTCGTCGCGTGGTCCAGCAGGATGACGTGGCCCGACTGCTCGCCGCCGAGCGTGTAGCCGTGCTCCTTCATCGACTCCAGCACGTAGCGGTCGCCGACCGCCGTCTGGATCAGGTCGATGCCCTCGCGCTCCATCGCCAGCTTGAAGCCCAGGTTGGACATGACCGTCGCCACGACGGTGTCCTTCGCCAGGACCCCGGCCTCGCGCAGCCCCAGCGCCAGGATCGCCAGGATCTGGTCGCCGTCGATCTCGTTGCCCTGGTGGTCCACGGCCAGGCAGCGGTCGGCGTCGCCGTCGTGGGCGAGGCCGAGGTCCGCGCCGTGCTCGACGACCGCCGCACGCAGCGGGCCCAGGTGGGTCGAGCCGACGCCGTCGTTGATGTTGAGCCCGTCAGGCTCGGCGCCGATCACGTGGACGACCTCCGCGCCCGCGCGGCGGAACGCCTCGGGGGAGGCGGTCGACGCGGCGCCGTGCGCGGTGTCCAGGACGACGCGCAGGCCGTCGAGCCGGTTCGGCAGCACGCTGACCAGGTGCGCGACGTACTGGCCGAGCCCGGCGTCGTGGTCGCGGAGGCGGCCGACGGCCGCGCCGGTCGGGCGGGTGGGCTCCTCGCCGCCGAAACGCTCGTAGTGCGCCTCGATGGCGTCCTCGATCGCATCGTCCAGCTTGAAGCCGCCCTTGGCCAGGAACTTGATGCCGTTGTCCGGCATCGGGTTGTGGCTCGCCGAGAGCATGACGCCGAAGTCCACGCCCAGCGCCTCGGTCAGGTACGCGACCGCCGGGGTCGGCAGCACGCCGAGGCGGAGCACGTCCACGCCGGAGCTGGCGAGGCCGGCGACGACCGCGGCCTCAAGGAACTCCCCCGAGGCGCGCGGGTCGCGGCCCACCACGGCCACCGGCCGATGGCCCTCGAACGCGCCCAGGTCACCGAGCACGTGCGCGGCGGCGACCGAGAGTCCCATCGCCATCTCGGCGGTCAGATCCACGTTCGCGAGCCCGCGTACGCCGTCGGTGCCAAAGAGTCGTCCCACTGCCAAAACCTCCGGGTGTCCGGGTATGAACGAACCACGCCCTGGGAACACAAGGTGCTCCCAGGGCGTGGCGAAAACCAGCTCCCCCATCTGAACGGCGGAGCGGGGTGCGACTAGCGCTTGCTGTACTGCGGCGCCTTGCGGGCCTTCTTGAGACCGGCCTTCTTGCGCTCGACCGCACGCGGGTCACGCGTCAGGAAGCCGGCCTTCTTCAGCGCCGGGCGGTTGGCGTCGACGTCGGCCTCGTTCAGCGCACGGGCGACACCGAGACGCAGGGCGTAGGCCTGGCCGGAGATGCCGCCGCCGTTGATGCGGGCGACGACGTCGTAACGGTCGTCCAGCTCAAGGATCTTGAACGGGTCGTTCACGGTCTGCTGGTGCACCTTGTTGGGGAAGTACTCCTCCAGGGTGCGACCGTTGATCTTCCACTGGCCGGTGCCGGGGACGATGCGCACGCGGGCGATCGCCTCCTTGCGGCGACCCAGACCGGCGCCCGGAAGGGCCTCGCCGAAACGGGAGGGAAGGGACTCGCTGGTGTACTCGGTCTCCTCGACCTCGAAGGTCTCCTCGACCTCGAGGGGGAGCTCGGCAGTGGTCTCGGCCACGATTCTCCTCAGCTACTTCTTGTCAGATTCGGGGTGGCCGGTATTACTGCGCGACCTGGGTGATCTCGAACGGCACCGGCTGCTGCGCAGCGTGGGGGTGCTGGTCGCCCGAGTAGACCTTCAGCTTCGAGAGCATCTGACGGCCCAGGGAGTTCTTCGGGAGCATGCCCTTGATGGCCTTCTCGACGGCCTTCTCGGGGTTCTTGTCCAGCAGCTCGTCGTAGCGGACGGACCGCAGACCACCCGGGAAGCCAGAGTGGCGGTAGGCCAGCTTCTGGGTCTTCTTGTTGCCGGACAGGTGCACCTTGTCAGCGTTGATGATGATGACGAAGTCACCCATGTCAACGTGCGGCGCGTACACCGGCTTGTGCTTACCCCGGAGGAGGGTGGCGGCCTGAGAGGCCAGACGGCCGAGGACAACGTCCTGGGCGTCGATGACGAGCCACTGACGCTGGACGTCGCCGGGCTTGGGGCTGTACGTACGCACGGTCGTAGCCTTCGCTTTTCAGTGAGTGTGTGCCTGACAGGGCCACCGGGACGATCGGAACAGCCTCAGCACCGGACCCGGACGCAATCGGGTGATCAGTGCCGCCGTTCATCGACCTGGCGGACCGGCGTACCGACCTCTCACGTGAGATAGAGCGAGCCAATACGCACAACGAACTCGCAGAATACCGGCACGGTGGCGGGCGGGTCAAAACGCGCACCGCGAACCGTGCTGGTTATCCACAAGCTATGGACAAGTCTACGTGCCCGTTCACCGTTCCCGAACCACTCGGGCGACATCCCAGACCGGCTCGGGCGCCTCGACGACCCTTCCGTCCTCGCCGAAGACCAGGAAGCGGTCGAAGGTACGGGCGAACCAGCGGTCGTGCGTCACCGCCAGAACCGTGCCTTCAAAAGCCTCCAGGCCCTCCTGCAGCGCCTCGGCGCTCTCCAGGTCCAGGTTGTCCGTCGGCTCGTCCAGCAGCAGCGCCGTCGCGCCGGAGAGCTCCAGGCGCAGGATCATCAACCGGGCCTGCTGACCGCCGGAGAGGTTCTCGAAGCGGATGTCCTCCTGGTGATGGAGCTCATAGCGGCGCAGCACGCTCATGGCCGCCTTGCGGTCCATCGCGTGCTCGGACTCCAGGATCTCCCTGGTGGTGCGGCCGTAGAGCTCCGGGTGCGCGTGCGTCTGCGCGAAGTGGCCCGGCACGACGCGGGCGCCCAGCTTCCAGGCGCCGGTGTGCGTCACGTCCTGGCCGGCCAGCAGCCGCAGGAAGTGCGACTTCCCCGACCCGTTCGAGCCCAGCACGGCGACCCGCTCGCCGTAGTAGACCTCCAGGTCGAAGGGCTTCATCAGCCCGGTGAGCTCCAGCTTCTCGAAGGTGAAGGCGCGCACGCCGGTGCGGCCGCCCTTCAGCCGCATGGTGATCGCCTGCTTGCGCGGCGGCTCCGGCGGCGGGCCGACCTCCTCGAACTTCCGCAGCCGCGTCGTGGCCGCCGCGTACCGCGAGGCCATGTCGTGCGAGCGGGCCGCGTACTCGCGCATGTCCAGGACCAGCTTCTTCAGCTGGGCGTGCTTCTCGTCCCAGCGTCGGCGCAGCTCCTCGAAGCGGGCGAAGCGCTCCTCGCGGGCCTCGTGGTAGCTCGCGAATCCGCTGCCGTGCACCCAGACCTCGCTGGAGTCCAGGCCGCGCTCCACGCTGACGATCTTCTCGGCGGAGTTGGCCAGCAGCTCGCGGTCGTGCGAGACGAAGACCACGGTCTTCTTGGTCTGCCGGATCTGCTCCTCCAGCCAGCGCTTGCCGGGGACGTCCAGGTAGTTGTCCGGCTCGTCCAGCAGCAGCACCTCGTCGGTGCCGCGCAGCAGGGCCTCCAGCACCAGCCGCTTCTGCTCGCCGCCCGAGAGCGTGGCCAGCGACCGCCACTGGGCCCGCTCGTAGGGCGTCCCGAGGGCGGCGACGGTGCACACGTCCCAGGTGGTCTCGTACTCGTAGCCGCCCGCGTCGGCCCAGTCGGCCAGCGCCTGGGCGTAGGCCATCTGCGTCCGCTCGTCGTCCTGCGCCATCATCGCCAGCTCGGCCGCGTCCACGGCCAGCGCCGCCTTCTTGACCTTCGGCGGAGCCACGGCCACCAGCAGGTCCCGCACCGAGGCGTCGTCGGCGAGCGGCGACTCGCGACCCGTCGTCCCGACGAACTGGCGCATCACGCCCAGGCCGCCGCTGACGGTCACGGTGCCGCCGTGCGGCTGGAGGTCACCCGCGATCAGCCGCAGCAGCGTGGTCTTGCCGGCGCCGTTGGCCCCGACCAGGGCGACGGCGGCGCCCTCGCCGACCCGGAAGGACGCGTCGTCGAAGAGCACCCGCCCGTCCGGCAGGTAGTACTCCAGGTGCGAAATCTCGACGTGTCCCATGGTCAGCGATTCTCTCCGCCCGCGGCTTCGGGGCAAAACGGGTTTTCCACAGGCCCCCTCACCTCGGCGATTGGCAGAACCCACGGAATGACCCACTACGATTCCGGCGCATGACGACAGGGTCTGGGCAGGACCGTCAGAAGCCGCCGCTCCCCCGCCGCGGTGAGCAGCAGCACGGCACCATCCCCACACGCTACGCACCCGGCAGCGGCAGGCTGCGCGCCCGCGCGAAGAGCGCGGCCAGAACCGCGGCACGCAGCGCCGCCGTCCGGATCAGACCGGGCGCGCCGATACCGCTGCTGCCCGAACCGCAGCAGGGCACGGCGCCGTCCACCGGCGGGGCGAGGACCGCGACCACCTTCGCGATACGGCCCGGCACCCCGGCCGACCCGAAGCCCGAGGGCGCCGACGCCCCCGAGTGGGACGCGCCCGCCGCTGACGCCCCCGCCCCACCGCGCCGCCGACGCGCGCGCCGGCTGGCCGTGACCCTGCTCGTACTGGGCCTGGCGGGCGGAGGGACGGCCGTCGCCCTCACCACGGGCGGGCACCAGCGCCCCCACCACGCGACCGCCGCACCGGCCCCGCAGAGCCCGAGCCCGACGCCCACGACGGAACCGTCGACCGCGTCGGCAGCGCCGACCGCTCCCCCCTCCGCACAGCCGACGCCGAGCCCCACCCTGCTCGACCCGCTGGTGCTGCTCTCCGCCGCCGCCACGGACAAGGCCCCGCTGAGCGTGACGACGCTCTTCCCCGGCAAGAGCGTCACGCTCAACAACCACGTCTACACCCAGGCGCTGACAGCCACGACACCCTGTGCACCGGCCGCCTCGGCGCCGCTGGCCGGGGTCCTGGCCAAGAACGGCTGCCAGGCCGTCTTCCGGGCGACCTACGCCAACGCCGCGACCGAGGTGACCGTCGGCATCGCCGTCTTCGACTCGGCGGCCCAGGCGAACGCGGTGAAGCTGCAGGCCACGGGCGGCAATCTGCAGTCGTTGTTCGGCGGCGCGGTGAAACCGTTCTGCCGCGGCGTGGTCTGCAGGCTCTCCGTGAACGCGATCGGCCGCTACGCGTACTTCACGGTCGCCGGCTACCCGACCGGCAAGCCGGTCCCCGCCAACGACACGACGGCCCTGGCCGCGAGCAACGACCTCGCCTCGCTGGCCTTCCAGACCCTCGCCGACCGCGGTCGCGCGGAGGCCACGGTCAAATAGCGGCGCCGCCGAGCACGCGCAGCCGACGGGCTGCGCGGTTCCGCTCCGCGAGCTGTTCGTCGGCGGGGTAGCCGACCTCCTCCAGGGTCAGCCCGTAGGGCCGCACCACGTTGACGGCGGAGTTCCGCTCCCCACCGGCGAGCACCTGGCCGGGGAAGTCCACCGGCCGCTGCCCGCCGCCGACCAGCAGCATGGAGCCGACCAGCGCGCGCACCATGTTGTGGCAGAACGCGTCCGCGCGGACCGTCCCGACGACGAGCCCGGGCACCCCTGGACCGAGCAGAGCGTCGCCCTCGGTGCGCTCCCAGGAGAACTCCAGGAGCTCGCGGATGGTCGTGGCGCCCTCGCGCTTCTTGCAGTAGGCGGCGAAGTCGTGCTCCCCGATGAGCAGGCGCGCGGCCTCGTTCATCAGCGGCACGTCGAGCGGCCGGTCGTGCCAGAGCACGTGCCCGCGCCGCAGCGGGTCGACGCCGCCCTGGGTGTCGCAGATGCGGTACGCGTAGCGGCGCCAGACCGCGCTGAAGCGCGCGTCGAAGCCCGCCGGGGCCGCGCCGATCCGCCACACCCGGATGTCCCCCGGCAGCCGCCCGGCGAGCCGCCGCATCAGCTTGTCGCCCTCGGCCGCCCACACCCCTTCGGGCAGATCCACGTGCGCGACCTGCCCGCGCGCGTGCACGCCGGCGTCCGTGCGTCCGGCGACGGTCAGCGGGAAGATCTCGGGCTGCCGGGTGACGACCTTGATCGCCTCCTCCAGCTCCTGCTGCACGGTCCGCCGACCGTTCTTCTGCCGCGCCCACCCGGAGAAGTCCGCGCCGTCATAGGCGAGGTCCAGCCTGATCCGGACGAAGCCGTCGGCGGGGCCGTCCTTGCGGGGTTCTTCTTCGCAGCTCACGGGGGCAACCATCTATCCGAGGGACGTTGGAGACACCTAAGGGGCGCGAGGAACTGCGCGACAAGCCACCGTGTGTGGTGACTCGCCGAACGAGCAGGGCCACCCGCACCGGGTGGTTGCTCGCGCAGTTCCTCGCGCCCCTGAAGACGAGGCTTACGCCTCAGCGGCGGCGACCTTGGTCGCAGCCTCGGCCTCGCCCACGGCCTCCTGGGCCACGGTCAGGGCCTCGACCAGCTCGATGACGGCCATGGGCGCGTTGTCGCCACGGCGCGTACCGATCTTGGTGATGCGGGTGTAGCCACCGGGACGGTTCGCGTAGCGCGGGCCGATCTCGGTGAACAGGGTGTGCAGCACCGCGACGTCGGTGATGACCTTGCGCGCCTCGCGGCGGTTGTGCAGGTCACCCTTCTTGGCCTTGGTGATCAGCTTCTCCGCGTACGGACGCAGGCGACGGGCCTTGGCCTCCGTGGTGGTGATGCGGCCGTACTGGAACAGCTCGCGAGCCAGACCGGCGAGCAGCAGACGCTCGTGGGACGGGCCGCCGCCGAGGCGGGCACCCTTGGCGGGACGAGGCATGGTGTCTCCTTCAATATCCGGACTCGGCCGTATGAGGAACCGACCCGGGCGTGCGGGCAGTTTCGCGCGCACGACTTAGACATACAGCTAACAAGAATACGGGACCGCCGAAGCGGTCCCGTACCCCCACGAGTCAGAAGACTCAGTACTGCTCGGTCTCCGCGAAGCCCGTGTCGTCGTCGTCGGCGCCGAAGGCGTCCGCGGCGGCGGTCGGGTCGAATCCGGGCGGGCTGTCCTTGAGGGCCAGGCCCATGCCGGCCAGCTTCGCCTTGACCTCGTCGATCGACTTCGCACCGAAGTTGCGAATGTCGAGCAGGTCGGCCTCGGAGCGGGCCACGAGCTCACCCACGGTATGGATGCCCTCGCGCTTGAGGCAGTTGTAGGAGCGGACCGTGAGCTCCAGCTCCTCGATCGGCAGCGCCAGGTCGGCGGCAAGGGCGGCGTCCGTCGGGGACGGGCCCATGTCGATGCCCTCGGCGTCGATGTTCAGCTCGCGCGCGAGACCGAACAGCTCGACCAGGGTCTTACCGGCCGACGCCATCGCGTCGCGCGGACGCATGGCGGGCTTGGTCTCGACGTCGACGATCAGCTTGTCGAAGTCGGTGCGCTGCTCGACACGCGTGGCCTCGACCTTGTAGGTGACCTTCAGCACGGGGCTGTAGATCGAGTCGACCGGGATACGGCCGATCTCCTGGCCGGACTGCTTGTTCTGCACGGCGGAGACGTAGCCGCGACCGCGCTCGACGGTCAGCTCCATCTCCAGCTTGCCCTTGCCGTTCAGCGTGGCGAGGACCAGCTCGGGGTTGTGCACCTCGACACCGGCCGGGGGCGCGATGTCGGCGGCGGTGACCAGACCCGGACCCTGCTTGCGCAGGTACATCACGACCGGCTCGTCGTGCTCCGAGGAGACGACCAGCTGCTTGATGTTCAGGATGAGGTCGGTGACGTCCTCCTTGACGCCCGGCACGGTGGTGAACTCGTGCAGGACACCGTCGATCCGGATGCTGGTGACAGCAGCGCCGGGGATCGAGGAGAGGAGCGTACGGCGGAGCGAGTTGCCGAGGGTGTAGCCGAAGCCCGGCTCCAGCGGCTCGATCACGAACCGGGAGCGGAACTCGTCGACGACCTCTTCGGTCAGCGAAGGACGCTGAGCGATCAGCATGAGGTGAATCCTCCAGATAGATCTTCGGCACCCACTATTTGATGCCGACGAAAGCAAGGATACGGCCTCCGGGTGAACCGGAGGCCGTATCCCAAGTTGCTACGCGTTTTGCGGAGCGACGTGCGTCAGACGCGACGTGGCTCGCTTCGACGAAGCGAGCAAACGGCGAACCGTCAGACGCGACGACGCTTCGGCGGGCGGCAGCCGTTGTGCGGGGTGGGGGTGACGTCCTGGATGGAGCCGACCTCCAGGCCGGTGGCCTGGATGGAGCGGATCGCGGTCTCACGACCGGAACCCGGGCCCTTGACGAAGACGTCGACCTTGCGCATGCCGTGCTCCTGCGCGCGGCGGGCGGCGGCCTCGGCGGCCATCTGCGCGGCGAACGGAGTCGACTTGCGGGAGCCCTTGAAGCCGACGTGGCCCGAGGACGCCCACGCGATCACGTTGCCGGACGGGTCCGTGATCGAGACGATCGTGTTGTTGAACGTGCTCTTGATGTGGGCGTGCCCGTGAGCGACGTTCTTCTTCTCCTTGCGGCGGATCTTCTTCGCGCCGGCAGCCTGACGGCCCTTGGGAGGCATGAGCTGATTTCTCCTACTGAGGTGGTCGGTCCGCTAGCCCAGCGGGCCGGATTAAGTCCGGTTTATGGGGCGGACTACTTCTTGCCCGGCTTCTTCTTGCCGGCAATCGCGCGACGCGGGCCCTTGCGGGTACGCGCGTTGGTGTGGGTGCGCTGACCGCGGACCGGAAGGCCACGGCGGTGACGCAGACCCTCGTAGCAGCCGATCTCGACCTTGCGGCGGATGTCGGCGGCGACCTCACGGCGGAGGTCACCCTCGACCTTGAAGTTGGCGTCCACGTACTCGCGGAGCTTGACCAGGTCGTCCTCGGTGATGTCGCGAACACGGACGTTCGCGTCGACACCGGTCTCGGCGAGAACCTGCTGGGCGCGGGTACGGCCGATGCCGTACACGTAGGTGAGGGCGATCTCGATCCGCTTCTCGCGGGGGAGATCAACGCCGGCGAGGCGTGCCATCGATTGGCTCCTGTTGTTTCTTCGGAGGTCTGACAAGACGCCTACTCGTTCAGCTCCCGCTGATCGAGCCCCGGCCTCCGACCGGGGGTGGCAGTCCACCCGTCCCTGTGAGGAGAACGAGCGGATCGGGCATCCCGCTTCATGTTGTTTTTCGCGTCGCGCGAAGAGTTACGACCCGTACAGGGGGTGAGATCAGCCCTGGCGCTGCTTGTGGCGCAGGTTCTCGCAGATCACCATGACCCGGCCGTGACGGCGGATCACCTTGCACTTGTCGCAGATCTTCTTGACGCTCGGCTTGACCTTCATCTGACTGTCAATCTCCGGGTCTGGATCTGCTGGTTACTTGTACCGGTAGACGATGCGACCGCGGGTCAGGTCGTACGGGCTGAGCTCGACGACGACCCGGTCGTCCGGGAGGATGCGGATGTAGTGCATGCGCATCTTGCCGCTGATGTGCGCGAGAACCTTGTGACCGTTCTGCAGCTCTACCTTGAACATCGCGTTCGGCAGAGACTCGATCACGGTGCCCTCGATCTCGATGGCGCCTTGCTTCTTGGCCATAATCCTGCGGAATTCGCCTTCCGGAATCGACTACCGTAGTCGGCACTCACGCATGGACGATCATCGTTTCGACGATCAGGTCCACCTCGGCCCTGCCGGGCGAGGACGTGCGAAAGCAAGCTACGAGTGAGCCGACACAGCAGTCTACGTCAGTGGGCAAGCGAACGCGAAATCACGCGAGCGGGTCCGGCGCGGCCGTGATGCCGAGCTCGGCCAGCTTCGCCCGGCCGCCGTCGAAGGCGGTCAGGACCAGCGGGCCCTCCTCGGTGAGAGCGATGGAGTGCTCCCAGTGCGAGGCCCAGGTGCCGTCGTTCGTCTTGACCGTCCACTCGTCCTCGAGCGTGTGGGTCTTCGGGGTGCCCAGCGAGACCATCGGCTCGATCGCGATGCAGAACCCGGGCACCAGCTTCATGCCGCGGCCGCGCCGGCGGTCGACGTAGTTCAGCAGGTGCGGGTCCATGTGCATGGCCGTGCCGATGCCGTGGCCGCCGAAGTCCTCGATGATGCCGTACTTGCCCTTGGGCGGCAGCGGCTGGCGGCGGATGTAGGTCTCGATGGCGCGGCTGATGTCGGAGAGGCGGTTGTTCTTCTTCACCGCCGCGATGCCGGCCCACATCGACTCCTCGGTCGTGCGGCTGAGGTCGTGCAGCTCCGGGGCGTGGCCGCCGCCGACGAAGACGGTGATCGCGGCGTCGCCGTGCCAGCCGTCGACGATCGCACCGCAGTCGATGGAGATGATGTCGCCGTCGTTCAGCACCCGGTCGCCGGGGATGCCGTGGACCACCTCGTCGTTGACGGAGGCGCAGATCACACCCGGAAACCCGTGGTAGCCCAGGAAGTTGGACTTGGCTCCGGCGCTCTCGATGACCTTCTTGGCGACCGCGTCCAGCTCGCCGGTCGTCGCGCCCGGCACCGCGGCCTCGCGGGCGGCCTTGAGCGCCTCGGCGACGACCAGCCCGGCCTCGCGCATCTTCGCGATCTGCTCGGGGGTCTTGATCTCAACCATGCGCTCTTCCGCTCTCCTCTTCCAGGGGCCGACAGCGAAAAGCCGCGGCCGCGACATCCCTCAAGGGTGTCACGGCCGCGGCCAAGACAGGAAACTCAGTCGTTCGCGTTCTCCCGCAGCGCGGCGATCGCGCGCCCGGTGACCTCGTCGACGGTACCGAGCGCCGAGATCGTGGTGACCAGGCCCTGCTTGCGGTAGTAGTCGATGATCGGCTCGGTCTCCGTGTGGTAGACCTCGAGCCGGGTGCGGACGGTCTCCTCGCTGTCGTCCGAACGCTGGTACAGCTCGCCGCCGCACTCGTCGCAGACGCCCTCCACGGCCGGCTTCTTGTAGAGCGCGTGGAAGATGTGCTGACTGTCGTTGCGGCACAGGCGACGGCCCGCGATGCGGCGGACCACCTCGTCCTCGGGAACCTCCAGGTCCAGCACACCGTCGAGGGTGATGCCGAACTCCTTGAGGATCTCGTCCAACGCGACGGCCTGCGCGGTGTTGCGCGGGAAACCGTCCAGCAGGAAGCCGTTCTCCGCGTCGGCGTGCTGCAGGCGGTCCTTCACCATCGCGATGGTGACCTCGTCGGGTACCAGCTTGCCCGTGTCCATGATGCTCTTCGCCAGGCGACCGAGCTCGGTGCCCTGAGAGATGTTGGCGCGGAACAGGTCGCCGGTGGACACGTGCGGGATGGACAGGGTCTTCGTCAGCCTTTCGGCCTGAGTACCCTTCCCGGCCCCCGGGGGTCCGACGAGGACGATACGCATCAGCGGAGGAACCCTTCGTAGTTGCGCTGCTGGAGCTGGCTCTCGATCTGCTTCACAGTTTCAAGGCCGACACCCACAACGATGAGGATGCTCGTGCCGCCGAACGGGAAGTTCGAAGACGACTTGAACAACCCGAGCGCGATGAGGGGCACCAGAGCGATCAGGCCCAGGTAGAGCGAGCCCGGCCAGGTGATCCTGGTCAGCACGTAGTTCAGGTATTCCGCCGTCGGGCGGCCGGCCCGGATGCCCGGGATGAAACCACCATACTTCTTCATGTTGTCGGCCACTTCCTCGGGGTTGAAGGAGATGGCCACGTAGAAGAAGGCAAAGAAGACAATCAGGACGAAGTAGAGAACCATGTACAGCGGGTGGTCGCTCTTCGTCAGGTTGTTCGTGACCCACTGACCCCAGCCGGAGTTGGTCTTCGAGCTGAGCTGGACCACCAGCGCGGGGATGTAGAGCAGCGAGCTGGCGAAGATGACGGGAATCACACCCGCCTGGTTGACCTTCAGCGGGATGTAGGTCGAGGTGCCGCCGTAGGCGCGGCGACCGATCATGCGCTTCGCGTACTGGACCGGGATCCGGCGCTGCGCCTGCTCGACGAAGACCACCAGGCCGACCATGGCCAGGCCCATCACGATGACGAAGGCGAACGTCAGCCAGCCCTTGCTGGCCTTGATGCTCCACAGCTGCGACGGGAACTGCGCGGCGACCGAGGTGAAGATCAGGATCGACATGCCGTTGCCGATGCCGCGGTCGGTGATGAGCTCACCGAGCCACATGATCACGGTGGTGCCGGCCGTCATGGTGATGACCATCGTGGCGACGGTGAAGACCGACTGGTTCGGGACCACGGTGTTGCCGTTGCACGCGCCGCCGAACAGGGCGCCGCTCTGCGCGGTCGCCGAGATCGCGGTCGCCTGCAGGATCGCCAGGGCGATGGTCAGGTACCGGGTGTACTGCGTGATCTTCGCGGTACCGGCCTGGCCCTCCTTCTTCAGCGCGTCCAGGCGCGGGATCACCACCGTCAGCAGCTGCAGGATGATGCTCGACGTGATGTACGGCATGATCCCGAGCGCGAAAATGGTGATCTGCAGCAGCGCACCGCCGCTGAAGAGGTTCACCAGGCCCAGCAGCTGATTGCCGCCCGACTTGTTCAGGCTGGTGAGGCAGGACTGCACGCCCGCGTAGTTCACGCCGGGGACGGGAATGTGGGCACCCATCCGGAACACGACCATGATGGCCAGCGTGAACAGCAGCTTCTTGCGCAGGTCAGGCGTCTTGAACGCGCGGGCGAACGCGGTGAGCACGGGGCCTCCTGCTGCTCCCTGCCGATGGCGGCGGGAGGGACGGTGGATCGGGGGGCTCCGTCAGGGTCGTCTGCCGAGACGGGGGGCCAACCTACTACTGGACTCCACGGACTCTAACAGCCTGTGGCCACACGAATGAAGCAGTGAACACGGCCGGGGTAAGGACTGCGTCAGGCTGACGCACCTTCGGGACGTTTCTGTCCGGTTTGGACGGCCGTCAACGCGCCGCCCGCCCCGTTCGGAGTAATCCCCCGGGCATCGGCCCAGCACGGGAGCCCGGTGTCCGGCATGGCTGATTTGCCCCTGCTAGACAGGATTCGTGGAGGGACGGATCTCGGCCGCGCGGGCTCGCGCGGCGCTCCGACGACTGCCCGTGTGGGCGCCGCCCGTTGCGCTGGCGCTGTTCCTCGGCGTCCGGCATCTGGGCCGCCCGCTCCTCTGGCGCGACGAGCTCGCCAGCTGGAGCGCGGCACGGCGCAGCGCGGGCCAGCTGTGGGGCCTGCTCGACCATGTGGACGCGGTCTCCGGGGCCTACTACTTCCTGCTGCACGGCTGGATCCAGCTCTTCAGCGGCTCGGCGGTCGGCCTGCGCCTCCCCAGCGTGCTGGCGACGGCGGCGACGGCGGGGCTGACCGCACTGGTCGGCCGGCAGATCTTCGGCGCCCGCGCGGGGCTGTGGGCGGGGATCCTCTTCGCCTTCGTCCCGACCGTCCTGCGCTACGCGCAGGAGGCGCGTTCGTACGCGCTGGCCGACACGGCTGTGCTCTTCGCCACCTGGCAGCTGGTGCTCCTGCTGGACCGCAAGGGACCGCGCCCGCGCGGGCGGACCGCCTGGGCCTGGGCCGGTTACGGCGCGACCCTGGTCCTGGTGGGACTGCTGCACCTGGTCGGGCTGAGCGTGCTGGCCGCCCACGCGTGGCTGCTGGTGACGCGGCGCCGCGACGCGTGGCGCGGCTTCGCCGTCGCGGTGGCCCTGGCCGTGCTGGCCCTGTCGCCGCTGATGCTCTTCGGCCAGGACCAGTCCGACCGGCAGCTGGGCTGGGTCCCCCGCCCCGGGCTGACGGCCGTGCCCGGCATGTTGCACGACCTCACCGCGTCCTGGCCCGTCACCGCGGCCCTGTTGCTGCTCGCCGCGGTCGGCGCGGCCCGCCGTCCCGGGCTGGTCTACCTGCCGGTCCCGCTGCTGCCGGTGTTCGTGGTCTGGATCGGCTCGCAGGGCGCGCACTCGTTCTGGGTCCAGCGCTACCTGCTGTTCGTGGTCCCGCTGTGGACCGTCCTGGCGGGCGCCGGCGCGGAACGCCTGCCGTGGTCCCGCTGGACCGCGCCCGCGTCCGTGCTGCTGGTCGGCGCGCTGGCGTTCACCTCACTGCGCAGCGAGAGCCAGCCCTTCGCCCACACCGACACGGACTGGCACGCCGGCGCGGCCGTCATCGCCGACGGCTACCGCGCGGGCGACGCGATCGTCCCCGAAAGGGGTCCCGGCGCGCCGTACATGACCGACCTGGGCATCTCCTACTACCTGCCGCCCACCATCCACCCCAGGGACCTGTTCGTCAGCGTCCCCGCCGTCGCCCGCGACGACCTCCTCGCCTCCGAGTGCGCGAGACCCGCGTCCTGTCTCCACGACGCCCCCCGCATCTGGGTCGTCGGCTACGGCCACACCCTCAGCCCCCTGACCGGCCTCCCCCGCGCCCAGCAGTCCGCCCTCACGGCGTACTACCGCCTCACCGAGATCCGCTACGTCAACAACCTCACCCTGGGCCTGCTGACCCGCAAGAGCTAGGACCGGTCCGGGCCGGGCCGGACGTCGGGAGGCGGCCGGTGGCGACCCAGGCGGCGACGAGCGGCTCAGCGGGTTCGCCGAGCGAGCGCGCCCGCAGGATGTGCAGCAGGAACTCGGCGGCCATCGCGAAGAGCAGCGGGGAGGACTCCTGGTCGTGGCCCGCCCGATCGAGCACCAGTCGGCCGGCCGGGAGGACTCCGCTCTCGAGACCTGCCTGGACGCCTCTCGTCGCGGCACGGTCCAGCTCCTCGGGCAGGCCCGGCAGCAACGTCCCCGGCAGCAGCCCCGCCAGCGGCACCGGGGCGACCGTCTCCCAGCACCTGACCCGCCAGGCCAGGCGATGGCCCTCTCCGGGCACGAACTCACCGCCCACCAGTGCCACGAACCGGCACCCACCCCGGTTCTGGTGCAGCTCCAGCAGCGCTCGCGTCCGGGGTCCTGGGGCCGCGGGCCGCGCGGGGACGAGCCCGCTCGTCTGCCGCCTGCCCATGAGCCCGAACTCCGGCCGGTCCTCGTCGACGGCCGCCTCGCGGCCGGCCGTCCTCACCTCGATCACCTGGCGTACCCCCTCTCGCACCGGTGCAGAAAACATCAGGCCCGGTCCCCCCGAAGGGGGACCGGGCCTGAGTGTCAGGGACGAGCTCAGATGAGCTCGGTCACCGTGCCGCCGGCGGCGGTGATCTTCTCGGCGGCGGAGCCGGAGACGGCGTCAACCGACACCTGCAGCGCCACGGAGATCTCGCCGGTGCCCAGCACCTTGACGAGCGAGTTCTTGCGAACAGCGCCCTTGGCGACCAGGTCCTCGACCGTGACCTCGCCACCCTGCGGGTAGAGCGCGGCCAGCTTGTCGAGGTTCACGACCTGGAACTCGACACGGAACGGGTTCTTGAAACCCTTCAGCTTCGGCAGACGCATGTGAAGGGGCATCTGGCCACCCTCGAAGCGCTGCGGAACCTGGTAACGGGCCTTCGTACCCTTGGTACCACGACCAGCGGTCTTACCCTTGGAGCCCTCACCACGACCAACACGGGTCTTGGCGGTCTTGGCACCCGGGGCGGGACGCAGGTTGTGGATCTTCAGCGGGTTCTGCTCCGCCATCTCAGTCCACCTCCTCGACCGTGACGAGGTGGCGGACGGTGTGGGCCATCCCGCGGATCTCGGGACGGTCCTCCTTCACGACCACGTCGTGCATGCGCTTGAGACCAAGCGAACGCAGGGTGTCACGGTGGTTCTGCTTGCTACCGATGTAGGACTTGACCTGGGTGATCTTCAGGCGAGCCATTACGCAGCCCCCTGCCCAGCGGCCCGGGCGCGCAGCAGCGCAGCCGGGGCGACGTCCTCCAGCGGCAGACCACGACGGGCGGCGATCTCCTCGGGGCGCGAAAGGCCCTTCAGCGCGGCCACCGTCGCGTGGACGATGTTGATCGCGTTGTCGGAGCCCAGGGACTTCGACAGGATGTCGTGCACGCCGGCGCACTCGAGCACGGCACGCACCGGACCACCGGCGATGACGCCGGTACCCGGGGAAGCCGGCTTGAGCAGGACGACGCCCGCGGCCTTCTCGCCCTGGATGGGGTGAGGGATGGTGCCCTGGATACGGGGGACCTTGAAGAAGTGCTTCTTGGCCTCCTCCACACCCTTGGCGATGGCGGCCGGCACCTCCTTGGCCTTGCCGTAACCGACACCCACGGTGCCGTCACCGTCGCCCACCACGACCAGCGCGGTGAAGCTGAAACGACGACCACCCTTGACAACCTTGGCGACACGGTTGATCGCTACGACGCGCTCGACGTAAGCGGTCTTCTCGACGACGGCGCCGCCGTCACGACCATCACGCTTACGGTCCCGCCGCTCGCCACCGCCGGTGCCGCCGCCGGCGCCGCTACCGCGGCGCTGGGGTCCAGCCATTGGATTTACCTCTCTCGTTTACGTCCGTCAGCCTGTGGCGGGCGGGTCAGAAGTCCAGACCGGCCTCACGGGCGGCGTCCGCCAGAGCCGCAATGCGGCCGGCGTACTGGTTGCCCGCGCGGTCGAACACGACCTGCTCGATGCCGGCAGCCTTGGCGCGCTCGGCGACCAGGGCTCCGACCTTCTTCGCCTGCTCGGTCTTGTCAGCCTCGTTGCCCTTGATGGACACGTCGAGGGTGGACGCCGAAGCCAGCGTGTGGCCCGCGAGGTCGTCGATCACCTGCGCCACGATGTGGCGGTTGGACCGGGAGACCACGAGGCGCGGACGAACCGGAGTACCGGAGACGCGCTTGCGGACGCGGATGGCGCGGCGCTTACGGGCGGCGGCCTTGTAGCCGTTGCCCTTGCCGATCTTCACACCGACAGTCATGGGTTACTTACCACTCTTTCCGACCTTGCGGCGGATGACCTCGCCCGCGTACTTGACGCCCTTGGCCTTGTACGGGTCGGGCTTACGCAGCTTGCGGATCTTCGCGGCGACCTCGCCGACCTTCTGCTTGTCGATGCCGTCCACGTGGAACTTGGTCGGCGACTCGACCACGAAGGAGATGCCCTCCGGGGCCGGGACCAGGATCGGGTGGCTGTAGCCGAGGGAGAACTCCATGTCGGAGCCCTTCGCCGCGACACGGTAACCAACACCGCTGATCTCGAGCGACTTGCGGTAGCCCGCGGTCACGCCGGTGATCATGTTCGCCACCAGCGTGCGGGTCAGGCCGTGCAGGGCCTTCGACATACGCTCGTCGTTCGGGCGAGAGACGAGCAGGGTGCCGTCCTCAGCCTTGGCGATGTCGATCGGCGCGGCGACGGTGTGGGAGAGGGAACCCTTGGGGCCCTTCACCGAGACCGTCCGGCCATCGATGGTGACGTCCACGCCGGCGGGAACCGGGATGGGCAGCCGTCCAATGCGAGACATTGCTGTACCTCCGTTTCCCTGAATTACCAGACGTAGGCGAGGACTTCCCCACCCACGCCCTTCTTGGCAGCCTGCTGGCCGGTGAGCAGACCCTGCGACGTGGAGATGATCGCCACGCCCAGGCCGCCGAGCACCTTCGGCATAGCGGTGGACTTGGTGTAGACCCGCAGACCCGGCTTGCTGATGCGCTTGATGCCAGCGATCGAGCGCTCACGGTTCGGGCCGAACTTGAGGTCGATGGTCAGCTTCTTGCCGACCTCGCCCTCCTTCGGCTCCTCGACCTTCCAGCCGGTGATGTAACCCTCCTGCTGGAGGATCTCGGCGATGTGAGTCTTGATCTTGCTGTGCGGCATCGCGACGGTGTCGTGGTAGGCCGAGTTCGCGTTTCGCAGACGCGTCAGCATGTCTGCGATCGGGTCGGTCATGGTCATGATGGCCTGTGGCCTCTCTCACCGCGGTTTCCGCGCGCCTCGTTTGCAGAAGGGGCACGGGACCTACGGTGTAGTAAGACGAATTCGGGGCAGCACGGGCCCCGACCTCCCGAGGATACAGGAGGCCGGGAGCCCGGCTGACGCGAGGTTGCTTACCTAAGAGCCTCAGCAGTCCGAAGGACGGACTACCAGGAGCTCTTGGTCACGCCCGGCAGCTCGCCGCGGTGCGCCATCTCACGAAGGCAGACACGGCAGAGGCCGAACTTGCGGTACACGGAGTGCGGACGGCCGCAGCGCTGGCACCGGGTGTAACCCCGGACGCCGAACTTCGGCTTGCGCTCCGCCTTGGCGATCAGCGCCTTCTTCGCCATGGGTCAGCTCTCCTTGAACGGGAAGCCGAGAGCCCGCAGCAGCGCCCGGCCCTCGTCGTCGGTCTGGGCGGTGGTCACCACGGTGATGTCCATACCACGCTGGCGGTCGACCTTGTCCTGGTCGATCTCGTGGAACATCACCTGCTCGGTCAGACCGAAGGTGTAGTTGCCCTTGCCGTCGAACTGCTTCGGCGACAGGCCGCGGAAGTCGCGGATGCGCGGGAGCGCAAGCGAGACCAGGCGGTCAAGGAACTCCCACATGCGGTCACCACGGAGGGTGACGTGGGCGCCGATCGGCTGACCCTCACGCAGCTTGAACTGCGCGATGCTCTTGCGAGCCTTGGTCACGGTCGGCTTCTGGCCGGTGATCGCGGTGAGGTCCTTGACCGCACCGTCGATCAGCTTCGAGTCGCGAGCGGCCTCGCCCACACCCATGTTGACCACGACCTTGACCAGGCCGGGGATCAGCATGACGTTCTCGTAGCTGAACTGCTCGTGCAGCTGACCCTTGATCTCGGAGCGGTAGCGCTCCTTGAGGCGGGGGCTGACCTTCTCAATCGAGGTGTCGGTCATCAGATGTCCTCACCGGTGCGCTTGGCAACACGGATCTTGTTGCCCTCGTCGTCGAAGCGGTAACCGACGCGGGTGACGACCTTCTTGCCGTCCTTCTCCACAACCAGCTGAACGTTGCTGACGTGGATCGGGGCCTCGACGGTCACGATGCCGCCGGCCTTGGAGCCGTTGGCGGTGGGCGTGGCCTTGGTGTGCTTCTTGACCCGGTTGACACCCTCGACGAGGACCTTGGACGTGGTCGGGAAGGCCTGGATGACCTTGCCCTGCTTGCCCTTGTCCTTGCCGGTGATGACCTGGACCAGGTCACCCTTCTTGATCTTCATGCTGTTAGCCATTGGTTAGAGCACCTCCGGCGCGAGCGAGATGATCTTCATGAACTTCTTCTCACGCAGCTCACGGCCCACCGGGCCGAAGATGCGGGTACCGCGCGGGTCGCCATCGGTGTTCTTGAGGATGACGGCGGCGTTCTCGTCGAAACGGATGTAGGAACCGTCCGGACGACGGCGCTCCTTCACAGTCCGCACGACGACGGCCTTGACCACGTCGCCCTTCTTCACATTGCCACCGGGGATCGCGTCCTTGACGGTCGCCACGATGACGTCGCCGATGCCCGCGTAGCGCCGGCCGGAGCCACCGAGAACGCGGATGCAAAGGATTTCCTTCGCGCCCGTGTTGTCGGCGACACGCAGTCGCGACTCCTGCTGGATCACGTCTTTCTCCTGATCGTCAACGATCGGGACCGGGCCCGCCGCTGCTCACCCTGACACTCCCGGGGGAGTTCCTGGCACATACGACGGCGCCCAATCGCGTTCGTTACTTGGCCTTCTCGAGGATCTCGACGACGCGCCAGCGCTTCGTCGCGGACAGCGGACGCGTCTCCATGAGGAGAACGCGGTCGCCGATGCCACAGGCGTTGGCCTCGTCGTGCGCCTTCAGCTTGTTGGTACGGCGGATGACCTTGCCGTACAGCGCGTGCTTGACGCGGTCCTCGACGGCGACGACGACGGTCTTGTCCATCTTGTCGCTGACGACGAGACCCTCACGGGTCTTGCGGAAACCGCGCGTCTCGTTGGTGTTCTCAGTCATCAGGCGTCCTTCACCGTCTCGATGCCCAGCTCGCGCTCGCGCATCAGGGTGTAGATCCGCGCGATGTCCTTCTTGACGAGCTTGAGGCGCCCGTGGTTGTCGAGCTGCCCGGTCGCCGCCTGGAAGCGGAGGTTGAACAGCTCCTCCTTGCGCTCACGCAGCTGGGAGACCAGGGCCTCGTTGTCCAGCTCGCGCAGCTCAGCAGCCTTCGTGCCGGCCATCAGCTCTCACCTGCCTCGCGCCGGACGATCCGGCACTTCATCGGGAGCTTGTGAGCAGCGCGGGTGAGCGCCTCACGAGCAACCTTCTCGTTCGGGTAGGACAGCTCGAACATGACCCGACCCGGGTGCACGTTCGCGATCCACCACTCCGGCGAACCCTTACCGGAACCCATGCGGGTCTCGGCCGGCTTCTTGGTCAGCGGACGGTCGGGGTAGATGTTGATCCACACCTTGCCACCACGCTTGATGTGACGGGTGATGGAGATACGAGCGGACTCGATCTGCCGGTTCGTCACATACGCCGGGGTGACGGCCTGGAGGCCGTACTCACCGAACGTGACCTCGGTGCCGCCCTTGGCGGCGCCGCGGCGCTTGGGGTGGTGCTGCTTGCGGTGCTTGACCCTGCGAGGGATCAGCATGGTCAGGCCTCCGTAACAGTGGTCTCAGCCGCAGCCGGAGCCTCGGTCGCGGCGGAAGCCGCGGGAGCCTCGGTGTTCTGCGGACGGCGGCCGCGGCCACCGGCGGGACGCTCGCCACCACGACGGGGGCGCTCGCCCGGGCCACCCGCACGCGGCGGACGGTTGCCGGCCTTGGCGGCAGCGTTGTCGGCGCGGACCTCGGCGATGTTCTTGACGTCGCCCTTGTAGATCCACACCTTGACGCCGATGCGACCGAAGGTGGTCTTGGCCTCGAAGAAGCCGTAGTCCACGTTGGCGCGCAGCGTGTGCAGGGGCACACGGCCCTCGCGGTAGAACTCGCTGCGGGACATCTCAGCGCCGCCCAGACGGCCGGAGCACTGGATCTTGATGCCCTTGGCGCCGGACTTCATCGTGCCCTGCATGCTCTTACGCATGGCGCGACGGAAGGAGACGCGCGAGGACAGCTGCTCCGCGACGCCCTGAGCCACGAGCTGGGCGTCCAGCTCGGGGTTCTTGACCTCGAGGATGTTCAGCTGGACCTGCTTGCCCGTCAGCTTCTCGAGGTCGCCGCGGATGCGGTCGGCCTCGGTGCCGCGACGGCCGATGACGATGCCCGGACGAGCGGTGTGGATGTCCACCCGCACGCGGTCACGGGTGCGCTCGATCTCAACCTTCGAGATACCGGCGCGCTCCATGCCGGACGTCATCATGCGACGGATCGCGACGTCTTCCTTGACGTAGTCCTTGTACAGCTTGTCGGCGTACCAACGCGACTTGAAGTCGGTGGTGATGCCGAGGCGGAACCCGTGCGGGTTAACCTTCTGGCCCATTACCGGGTCCCTTCCTTCGACGCGACGACCACAGTGATGTGGCTCGTCCGCTTGCGGATCCGGTACGCGCGGCCCTGGGCCCGCGGACGGAAACGCTTCAGGGTCGGGCCCTCGTCGACGTAAGCCTCGGAGATGTAGAGGCTCTCGACGTCGTTGTGGTTGTAGTTGTGCTCGGCGTTCGCAATGGCGCTGTTGAGCACCTTGAGAACGGGCACAGACGCGGCCTGCGGAGCGAATCGCAGGACCGCCTGGGCCTCCGTGGCACTCATGCCACGGACAAGGTCCACCACGCGGCGGGCCTTCATGGGCGTTACGCGGATGTACCGCGCCGCTGCCCTGGCTTCCATGGTTGTCCCCTTGATGGTGATTGTCATCGTGTCTTCGCTTCGCAGGTCAGCGACGCTTGGACTTGCGGTCGTCCTTGACGTGACCCTTGAACGTGCGGGTCGGCGCGAACTCACCGAGCTTGTGGCCGACCATCGACTCGGTGACGAACACCGGGACGTGCTTGCGGCCGTCGTGCACCGCGAGGGTGTGCCCGAGCATCGCCGGGACGATCATGGAGCGACGGGACCAGGTCTTGATGACGTTCTGGGTACCGGCCTCGTTCTGGACATCCACCTTCTTCATGAGGTGGTCGTCGACGAAGGGCCCCTTCTTGAGACTGCGCGGCATCGAGACTGCTCCTAGCGCTTCTTGTTCGTCTTGCGGCGGCGGACGATCATCTTGTCGCTGGCCTTCTTCGGCTTGCGAGTACGACCCTCCTTCTGACCCCACGGCGAAACCGGGTGGCGACCACCGGAGGTCTTGCCCTCACCACCACCGTGCGGGTGGTCGATCGGGTTCATGGCGACACCACGCACGGTCGGGCGGACGCCCTTCCAGCGCATACGGCCGGCCTTGCCCCAGTTGATGTTGGACTGCTCGGCGTTGCCGACCTCTCCAACAGTCGCGCGGCAGCGCGCGTCCACGAGGCGGACCTCGCCGGACGGCATGCGCAGGTGGGCGTAGACGCCCTCCTTCGCCAGCAGCTGCACCGAGGAGCCCGCGGAACGGGCGATCTTCGCGCCGCCACCGGGACGGAGCTCGATGGCGTGGATGACCGTACCGACCGGGATGTTCCGGAGCGGGAGGTTGTTGCCCGGCTTGATGTCGGCCGTGGGGCCGTTCTCAACCCGGTCGCCCTGGCCGAGCTTGGCCGGAGCGATGATGTAGCGCTTCTCGCCGTCTGCGTAGTGCAGCAGCGCGATGCGCGCGGTGCGGTTCGGGTCGTACTCGATGTGAGCGACCTTGGCCGGGACGCCGTCCTTGTCGTGACGACGGAAGTCGATGACACGGTACGCGCGCTTGTGGCCGCCACCCTGGTGGCGAACAGTCACACGACCGGTGTTGTTACGACCGCCCTTGCTGTGCAGCGGGCGGACCAGCGACTTCTCCGGCTCGGACCGCGTGATCTCGACAAAGTCGGCAACGCTGGAGCCGCGACGGCCCGGCGTTGTCGGCTTGTACTTGCGGATGCCCATGGCTTCTTCTGTCCTTAACCGTTACGGGATACCCGCCGCCCTCAGGCGGCCGGGGCGTTCCCGAAGATGTCGATGCGGTTGCCCTCTGCCAGCGTCACGATGGCGCGCTTGGTGTCCTTGCGCTTGCCGAAACCGGTGCGGGAGCGCTTGCGCTTGCCCTTGCGGTTGATCGTGTTGACGTCAGCGACCTTGACCGAGAAGACCGCCTCGACGGCTTGCTTGATCTGCGTCTTGTTGGCGTCCGGCGACACGATGAACGTGTACTTGTTCTCGTCGAGGAGCGCGTAGCTCTTCTCCGAGATGACCGGCTTGACCAGGACGTCACGGGGGTCCGTGAACGTCTTGCTGGTGATCTCGCTCATCAGGCGGCGCTCCCATCGAGCTCGCCCTCAGCGGCGACAGCCTTGGCGGACGCGACCGGACCGGCCACGAGACGCTCGAAAGCAGCCTGGGTGAAGACCACGTCGTCGGAGACGAGCACGTCGTAGGTGTTCAGCTGGCCGGCGTCCAGGATGTGCACGGTCGGCAGGTTGCGGGCGCTCAGAATCGAGAGCTCGTCGTCGCGCTCGACGACCAGCAGCACGTTCTTGCGCTCGCTGATCTTGCCGAGCAGCGTGCGGGCAGCCTTGGTGGACGGCGCCTCGGTCGCGGTCACGCCGGTGACGACGTGGATGCGAGCGTTGCGGGCCCGGTCGGTCAGGGCGCCACGCAGAGCGGCGGCCTTCATCTTCTTGGGCGTCCGCTGCGAGTAGTCACGCGGCACGGGACCGTGCACGACGCCACCACCGGCGAACTGCGGCGCACGGGTCGAGCCCTGACGGGCGCGGCCGGTGCCCTTCTGGCGGTACGGCTTCTTGCCGCCACCACGGACCTCGCCACGGCTCTTCGCCTTGTGCGTGCCCTGACGAGCGGCGGCGAGCTGAGCCACGACGACCTGGTGCAGCAGCGGAACGCTGACGCGCGCGTCGAAGATCTCAGCCGGCAGCTCGACGGTGCCGACGGTCTCACCCGCGGGGGAGAGAACGTTGATGGTGCTCATTGATTCAGGCCCCCTTCGCCGCAGTGCGGACCAGGACGAGGCCGCCGTTCGGACCGGGGACCGCGCCCTTGATGAGCAGCAGACCCTTCTCCGCGTCAACGGCGTGGATGGTCAGGTTCTGCGTGGTGACACGCTCGTGGCCCATGCGACCGGCCATGCGCACGCCCTTGAACACGCGACCCGGGGTGGCGCAGCCACCGATCGAGCCGGGAGAGCGGTGCTTGCGCTGGACGCCGTGGCCGGCGCCGAGACCCTTGAAGTTGTGACGCTTCATGACACCGGCGAAGCCCTTGCCCTTGCTGGTACCGGTCACGTCGACCTTGATACCGGCCTCGAACACCTCAGCGGTGATCTCCTGGCCCAGGGTGTACTCGGAGGCGTCGGTCGTGCGCAGCTCGACCAGGTGGCGGCGCGGGGTCACGCCGGCCTTGGCGAAGTGACCCGCGAGGGGCTTGTTCACCTTGCGCGGGTCGATGTCGCCGAAGCCGATCTGCACGGCGTCGTAGCCGGTGCCATCGGCGGTGTGGACCTGGGTGACGACGTTCGGGCCGGCCTTGACGACGGTCACCGGGACGATGCGGTTGTTCTCGTCCCAGACCTGCGTCATGCCGAGCTTCTCGCCCAGGATGCCCTTGATCTGCTTAGCCATCTTCAGCTCACGCCCCTCAGAGCTTGATCTCGATGTCGACACCGGCCGGGAGGTCGAGTCGCATCAGAGAGTCAACGGTCTTGGGCGTCGGGTCGAGGATGTCGATCAGGCGCTTGTGCGTGCGCATCTCGAAGTGCTCGCGCGAGTCCTTGTACTTGTGCGGCGAGCGGATGACGCAGTACACGTTCTTCTCAGTGGGCAGCGGCACCGGGCCCGCGACCTGCGCACCAGTACGCGTCACCGTCTCGACGATCTTCTTCGCCGAGGAGTCGATGACCTCGTGGTCGTAGGCCTTGAGCCGGATGCGGATCTTCTGTCCCGCCATGGCTACTTCGTAGTCCTTCGTTTGTCGACAGTTGCCTCTGCAGCCCAGGAGCTCCGGGTGGAGTCCTGAGTGGTGTTTCTCCGACCCACGCGGTCGGGCGTGTCGCACTGGCCTTCGTAAAAAAGCCTTGGCCGAAACACCGGATCGGCACCGCTGACCACGCTTCCCGAAAGATTCCCGTACTTTCGCGCTGCAGCTGCCGCGCCTCGTCCACGCAAGGTGGATCACAGGCAAACGGCCATCACAGGCACGACGAGTACTGTGGGACTCGCTTTCGGTCCTCCAAGCGACCACCGGCCCCAGGGGCCGGAGCGCAGCGGAGGCGCGCAACAGCGGCGCTCAACCGAGCAACTTGGCCAGTGTGCCATACCGGACAGCGAGGACGCCAATTCGGGCAGGTCGGAGGCGGCCGCTGTCAAGCACTCAGCGGCGCGCCGGACCCAGCGCGAAGCCCGTCAGCGTACGCGCGCCGTCCCGGTGGCCGAGGCGGAGCGCCGTCGGAACCAGCGTCAGCGCGTGCAGCCGGGTGGAGAAGTGGTGCCGGGCGGCCTTGGCCGCCTGGGTCCAGCCGAGGGCCTCGACCCGGTCGGCGGTCTCCAGGAAGAAGCGCCGGGCCTCGGCGAAACGCGCGCCGGTGAAGGCCTTGGCCGAGGACTCGCTCTCGGCGTGCCGGCGGTAGCTGAAGCAGACCTCGGGCTCCAGGGCCAGCCGCTCCCCCGCCACCAGCAGGTCCATCACCAGGGCCAGGTCCTGGATCACGCCCAGGTCCGCCCGGAAGCCGATCGGCTTGACGGCGTCGGAGCGCCAGCAGATCGAGGGGAAGTAGAGCCAGTTGCCGCGCAGCAGGCCGGCCGCCAGCTCCTCGCCGCCGAGCACCGAGGGGCCGGGGTTCTTGGGGGCGTAGAGCCTGCGCTTGACCGAGTCGGCGAGCGTGTCGGTCTCCCGGCCCGCGCCGTCGATCACCTTGACGCCCGGCTGGACCATGCCCACGCCGGGGTTGGCGTCCACGGCCCGGCGCACCACCGTGAGGTAGTTGGGGTGCATCAGGTCGTCGCAGCCCATCATCACCAGGTACTCCGCCGTCGCCAGTTCCAGGCAGCGGTTGAAGTTCCCGGTGACGCCGAGGTTGCGCTCGTTCCTGAAGTAGCGCACCCGCGGATCGCCGAGCGCCTCGAACCAGCCGGGGACCGAGGGCTCCTGGCCGTCGTCGACCACGGTGAGCCGCCAGTCGTCACCCGACTGGGCGAGGACGCTGCGGACCGCGTCCTGCATCTGGGTGACATCGCCGTAGTACGGCAGCAGGACGTCGAAGCGCGGCTCGGACCCCGCGGCGGAGCTGGGGAACGTCATTTGGCGGTCGCACCCGCCAGCTGCGCGGACTGCTTCTCCAGGTCGGGGACCTCGGGCATGCGGCGGATCATCGCCAGCAGCAGCACGAAGCCGGCCCGGACCAGGTAGACCGTCGCCTTGAGCGGCGAGGCGCTCGGCGTGCCGGTGGTGCGCTCGCGCATCGCGACCGGGATCTGGCGGACCACGAATCCGCAGCGGACCGCGCCGACCAGGGTCTCGATGGTGTCGCCCAGGTACTCGACCGGGTACCAGTTCGCGAAGAACGCGATCATCTGGCGGTTGCAGGCCTTGAAGCCCGAGGTGGTGTCCGTCAGCCGGGTCTTGGCGACCCGCGACAGCACCGTGGAGAGCAGCTTCATGGCCCACGAGCGCGGTCCGCGCACGTGGTAGGAGCCCTCGCCGGCGAAGCGCGCGCCGATGACCATGTCCGCCGACTCCAGCGCGCGGACCAGGCTGGGGACGTACCCGGGGTCGTGCTGACCGTCGGAGTCGCACTGGATGGCGACGTCGTAGTCGTGCTCGTAGGCGTAGCGGTAACCGAGCCGCATCGCGCCGCCGACGCCCAGGTTGTAGGGGAGCCGGGCGACCGCGGTGGCGCCCGCCGCGGCGGCGACGAGAGCGGTGGAGTCCTCCGAACCGTCGTCGACGACCAGGGTGTCGACTCCGGGGAGCTTCTCCTGGATCTCCTTCAGTATCGAGGGCAGCCCCTCGGACTCGTTCCAGGCAGGCAGTATGAGCAGGATCCGCTTGTCGTCCATCACGCCCGGACCTCCCGCTTCGGCTCCAGCGCGTCGCGCAGTTCGGCGATGTCCGCGGCCTGCTGGTCCAGCTGCGTGCGGACCAGGGCGATGTCCTCGGAGAGCGTGCGCGTCTCCTCCTCCAGCCGGCTGGCCTCCCAGCTGAGGTGCAGGCAGACGAGCAGGACCAGGATGAAACCGGCGAAGAGCACGAGGCTCGCCCCGCTGGCCACACCCAGATGGTGGGCCACACCGTCGAGCAGGGAGGGGAAGAACCCGATCGGTGCGACCACGATGCCGATCGTGAGCCAGATCGCGGCGTACTTCTCCCTCAGCTGCTGGCGGCGCAGCAGCTCCAGGATGCACCCGAGCACCAGCACGCTGGTGATCGAGGTGAGGACGGAGAGTTGCACGACGAGGGTGCCTTTCAAGGAGAGGGCTGGTGAAATCCTACTGGCTCACTGCGAGGCACGACTCACGGTCGGACTGGGCTCTCCCACCCGTCCGGCCGCCTCCGGGGCCTCGTTCCAGCGCCCGGAGACCCGCCACAACAGCACCAGAAGCACAGCCGCGGTTACGGCCGAACCGGTGAAGTACGCGAACTCCACGCGGGTGGAGACCGCTCCTTCGACGAAGGTCGCGCCGACGAGCGCGGCGGTTCCCAGCGCCCAGCCGAGCAACTGCAGACGGTGTCGGTCCATGGCCATCAGTGCCTGGCCGAGGATCAGCGCCAGCATGTAGCACATCGTTCCGGCTGCAAACCAAAAGAAGTCAAGAAAATGGAGAACATCCGGTGCCTTGAAGAAGACGCGGATCAGCCACGCCCCGAGGAGCACCGAAGGGATCCCGCCGAGCAGGCCCAGCGCGCCGATGACGCCGCCGGTGCGCACCAGCATCTTCCGGAAGGCCTGCCGGTCCCCCGCCGTGGCCGCCGTGGAGAGGCCCGTCATCAGCGTCGGCTGCAGCGAGCCGAAGATGAACAGCGGGATCCGGCAGAGCACGCCCGCGGTGAGCACCGCGAAGGTGAGGTTCCCGTACGCGTGGCCGGGATCGGAGACGGGTGCGAGCAGGGCCAGGGTGATGACCGGGGCGTTGACGACGATCTGGGCCAGCACCGAGGCGCCCATCATCATCGTCATGTTCTGCAGCAGCTCGGGCCAGGCCATCGGCGGTCCGTCGTGGCAGCCGCGCAGCGTGGGCCGCAGCGTGAGCAGCATGGCCAGGAACGGCGCCGCCGCCAGGACCAGGGCGTAGGCGATCGCCTCGTGCACCCCGGCGAGGTAGAGCCCGAGCGCCAGCACGATACGGAACGCGCCGTCGTAGGCCAGCGAACGGCCGTAGGAGTCGAACAGGCCGAGCCCGGCCAGGACGCCGCGGGTCAGGTAGACCAGGCCCATGCCGATCAGCGAGCCGCCGAAGGCCCACACCAGGCCGACGTCGCCGCCGAAGAAGCGTTCCGCCAGGGGGTGGGCGAAAGCGGCCAGTCCGCCGCAGAGGAGCACCAGCAGTCCGGCCGTCAGCAGCGCCGCGCGCCGCAGCACGGGAGCCACGCCCTCGCCGCGCACCACGCGGGCGGCGACGACGCGGGTGAGCTCCTGCTCGACCGGGAAGAAGAGGCCGAGGCTGAGGGTCATCACCAGCGACCAGAGCTCGGAGACCGCGGCGCGCGGGTCCGTCCCGAGCGCGTGGCCCGCGATGGCGATCTGGATGTAGGAGGCCGCGCCGAGGACCACTGTTCCGCCGATGACCAGGTGGGTCCCCGGCGGAATGACCCGCATCAACCTGGCGAGCGGACCGTCACCGGACTTCTGCCCTCGCCCGTCGTTCATCCGCTGTCGCCGCCCGCGTCCGCACGGGCGCCGGCCGCGGTGACGAGCTCGGCGAAGGCCGGACGCTTGAGCGCCTCGGCGAGGCTCTGCTGCCACTGCGGCAGCGGCTCGAAGCCTGCGGCGGCCCAGCGGTCGTGGCCGAGCACGCTGAAGGCCGGGCGCACGGCGGGGCGGGGGAAGGCGTCCGAGGTGGTGGCGCCGACCCGCTGCGGGTCGAGTCCGGCCAGCTCGAAGACGGCGCGGGCGAGCCCGCACCAGGTGGTCCGCCCGGATCCGGTGCCGTGGTAGACCCCCGCGGGCGCCGTGCCGGCGAGGGCCGCGCGGCCGAGGGCGACCAGGCGCTCGGCGAGGTCGGCGGTCCAGGTGGGCTGCCCGTGCTGGTCGTCGACGACGGCCAGGGTGTCCCGCTGGGCGGCCAGCTTCAGCATGGTGGCGACGAAGTTCGGACCGTGCTCGCCGTAGAGCCAGGCCGTGCGGACCACGTAACCGGAACCGGGAAGGAGCTCGGCGACCGCCTGCTCGCCGACCAGCTTGCTGCGGCCGTAGGCGTTGACCGGGCCGACCGGGGCGTCCTCGGGGCAGGGCTCGGTGGCGTCGCCGGGCAGCACGTAGTCCGTCGAGACGTGCAGCAGCACCGCGCCGGACTCGGCGCAGGCCGCGGCGAGGTGCCGGACGGCCGTGCCGTTGACCGCGGTGGCCTCGGCCTCCGCGGTCTCGGCGCCGTCGACGTCCGTCCAGGCGGCGCAGTTGACCACGACGTCGTGTCCGGCGACGGCCGCGCGGACCGCCCCGGGGTCGGTGACGTCGAGGTCGGCCCGGCCCAGCGCGGTGACCTGCTCGCCGGCGAGCGCCGCCAGCACGTCCTGCCCGAGCATGCCCCGGGCCCCGGTGACCAGCCAGCTGGTCACAGCGCGGCCTGCGCCTTCAGCGGCTCCCACCAGGCGCGGTTCTCGCGGTACCAGGCGATGGTGTCGGCCAGGCCCTGCTCGAAGGTGACCTGCGGGGTGTAGCCCAGCTCGTTGCTGATCTTGGTGATGTCCAGCGAGTAGCGCAGGTCGTGGCCCTTGCGGTCGGCCACCCGCTCGACCATGTCCCAGTCGGCGCCCGCGGCCTGCAGCAGCAGGCCGGTGAGCTCCTTGTTGGTGATCTCGGTGCCGCCGCCGATGTTGTACACCTCGCCCGCGCGGCCCTTGGCCAGCGCCAGCGCGATGCCGCGGCAGTGGTCGGAGACGTGCAGCCAGTCGCGGATGTTGCCGCCCTCGCCGTACAGCGGGACCTTCTTGCCGTCGATCAGGTTGGTGGTGAAGAGCGGGATGACCTTCTCCGGGAACTGGTAGTGCCCGTAGTTGTTGGAGCACCTGGTCACCACCACGTCCATGCCGTGGGTCCGGTGGTATGCCAGCGCCAGCAGGTCGGAGCCCGCCTTCGAGGCCGAGTACGGGGAGTTCGGCGCGAGCGGCCACTCCTCCGTCCAGGAGCCCTCGGAGATGGAGCCGTAGACCTCGTCCGTGGAGACGTGCAGGAAGCGGCCGACACCGTGCTTGCGGGCCGCGTCGAGCAGCACCTGGGTGCCGAGCACGTTCGTGGTCACGAACGGGCCCGCGCCGGCGATCGAGCGGTCCACGTGGGACTCCGCCGCGAAGTGCACGACCGCGTCGTGGCCGGCCATCGCCGCGTCCACGGCCTCGGCGTCGCAGATGTCGCCCCGGACGAAGGTGTAGTCGGGGTGATCCGCCACCGGGTCCAGGTTGGCCAGCACGCCGGAGTAGGTGAGCTTGTCGAACACCGTGACCTTGGCCCCCTGCAGCGGCGTGGGGGTCGAGAGCAGCTGGCGGACGAACTCGGAGCCGATGAACCCGGCACCGCCGGTGACAAGAATGCGCATAGTGCGGCCAGCATATCCGCACGAATGCCGCCCCACCGGTGCCCGGGGCGGGCCCCGGGGCTCGTCCGGCGGGGGTAAGAACGGAGGCCCTAGAGTGGCCGCATGCGCGGAATTCTTCTCGCGGGTGGAACCGGCTCCCGTCTCTGGCCTCTGACCAGGGCGGTCTCCAAGCAGCTGCTCCCCGTCTTCGACAAGCCCATGATCTATTACCCGCTGTCCACGCTGATGATGGCGGGGATCACCGAGGTGCTGATCATCACCACCCCGGACGACCAGGACCAGTTCCAGCGGCTGCTGGGCGACGGGTCCCAGTGGGGTCTCCGGCTGAGCTACGCCGTGCAGGAGCGGCCGGAGGGGATCGCCCAGGCGTTCGTCCTCGGCGCCGACTTCATCGGCGACCAGCCGGTGGCGCTGATCCTGGGCGACAACATCTTCCACGGCAGCGGGCTCGGCACCCGGCTGCGCGAGAACGCGGGCCTGGAGGGCGGGCGGGTGTTCGCCTACCCGGTGGCCGACCCGTCGGCGCTGGGCGTCGTCGAGTTCGACGCGGAGGGCCGGGTGATCTCCATCGAAGAGAAGCCCGAGAAGCCCAAGTCCCGCTACGCCGTCCCCGGCCTGTACTTCTACGACGCCGACGTCGTGAAGATCGCCCAGGGGCTCAGCCCGAGCGCCCGCGGCGAGCTGGAGATCACCGCCGTCAACGACGCCTACCTGCAGCGGGGCCGGCTGAACGTCACCGTGCTCGACCGGGGCACCGCGTGGCTGGACACCGGCACCTTCGACTCGATGGTGCAGGCCTCGGAGTACGTGCGCGTCATAGAGCAGCGGCAGGGCCTCAAGATCGGTTGTGTCGAGGAGATCGCCTGGCGCATGGGCTACATCGACGCCGAGCAGTTGCGCGCCCTGGCCGAGCCACTGGTCAAGAGCGGCTACGGCTCCTACCTGCTGAACCTGCTGGACGAAGGGACCACCCGGTGAAGATCCGCCCGCTGAGCATCGAGGGCGCCTGGGAGATCACCCCGGTGCAGCACGGCGACCCGCGTGGTCTGTTCATGGAGTGGTACCGCTTCGACCACCTCGCCGAGGCCGTCGGCCACCCGCTCCGGCTGGCCCAGGCGAACCTGTCCGTCTCCGCCGCCGGGGTGGTGCGCGGCATCCACTTCGCCGACGTGCCGCCCGGCCAGGCCAAGTACGTGACCTGCGTGCGCGGGGCCGTGCTGGACGTGATCGTCGACCTGCGGGTCGGCTCCCCCACGTTCGGCCGCTGGGAGGGCGTCCGGCTGGACGACGCCGACCGCCGCGCGGTCTACCTCTCCGAGGGCCTGGGCCACGGTTTCTGCGCGCTGAGCGACGACGCCACGCTGTCCTACCTGTGCTCGGAGACCTTCAACCCGAAGGGCGAGCACGGCATCCACCCGCTCGACCCCGAGCTCGGCATCGAGTGGCCCGCGGAGACGCCGCAGCTCTCCGCGAAGGACGAGGCCGCCCCGACCCTGGCCGAGGCCCGCGCGTCGGGCCTGCTGCCGGTCTACGAGGAGTGCCGCGCGTTCACCGAGTCGCTGCGGGGCTGATCCGCGCGGGGTGAGAAGTCGGTGTGAGGGGGTCGGGGCGGTCGCCCCGACCCTCACTCACTTCTTTCCGAGCGCCGCGCCGGCGTGCGCCGGGGGCAGCAGCCGGACGGTCACCGGCACCGAGGGGACGCGCAGCGAGAGGTCGTGCTGCAGTCGCGCCACGAGCGTCGGCTCGGCCACCCAGATCGTCGTCGCCCGCCCCTGGGCGGTGAGGGCCTTCTGCAGGTCCCACAGCCCGGCGGCGTACTGCTTCGCACTCGGCCTCCCCCGCCCGATGTTGACGTAGTAGAGGTCCATCGCCCAGGGCAGCATCAGGCCCTGCTGCCGCAGCAGCGTGTTGGCCAGGAAGGTGTCCTGCTCGTTGGCCCAGCCGATGTTCGCGTCCAGCACGATGACGGGTTCGTGCGGGGCCGTGGCGAGCGGGCCGTCGATGTAGGCGCCGGCCGGCGGCGTCGGCATCGCCATCTGGCCGCTGCCCCAGGCGAGCAGCGGGACGGCCGCGGTGGCGCTGCCGCCGCTCTTGCCGAGCGCGACCGCCCCCGCGTGCTGCACCGCGCGCGGGGCCCAGCTGAGGTTGACCGCGACCAGGAAGGCCGCGGCGGCCGCGGCCGCGGCCGGCAGCGCCGCGCGGACCGGCCGCCGAGCGGGCGCGGCCGGACCAGGAACCCGCTGCGGTGCGAGCCGGATCCAGCCGAGCGAACCCGCCAGCACCAGGAGGACCAGGACGACGCCGGTGACGAGCTTGTCGAAGTAGTAGCTGCTCAGCGTGTGAACGGTGGCCAGCTGCCAGAGCCCGAAGGCCGCCAGCAGCGCGGCGACGGTGAGCGCGGTCAGCAGCCCGGTGCGGCCCACCGCCGTGCGCTGCCGGTACTCCGCCGCCAGGGCGAGCAGCACCACCGCCATCACGCCGGCGGCGAAGACCAGCGACGGCGCGGTGGCAGAACCGTTTCCGCCGGTGGCCGCCTGCGAGGCCGGGTCGAGCGAGGTGAACACGGAGTACGCCGTCGGCAGGGCGGCCAGTCCGAGCCCGACCAGGACGGAGGGGATCCACCACAGCGCCACCGGTCGCAGCGCACGCCGGTGCACCACGACCAGAGCCGCCGCGGCGACGAAGACGATCGGGGCGTAGAGGTTGTAGCCGTAGGCGACGGCCGTCGCGCCGGTCACGACGACCGCCGCGCGTTCGGCCCAGCCCATGGCCGGCCGCACCAGCACCGCCACCGCCAGCGGCAGGCAGAGCAGCCCGAATATCTGGGAGAAGTACCCGGCGGGCACCAGCGTCACCAGCGGGCTCACCAGCGCCAGCCCGCTGAGGCCGCCGAGCACCGCCGCCCCGCGCGGGCCGCGCAGCCGCGGCCCGGCCACCCAGCGGGCGCCCCACACGACGACGGCGGGCACCAGCGCCAGCACCACCAGGTTCTCGTGGAAGAAGGCGGTGTAGCCGTCCAGCGCGACAGGCTCCGGCCTGCCGTTGTGGATCAGCAGGTCGAACCAGGCGAGCACGAAGTGCGAGCCCTGCGGGTAGGACGTCTGGGTCGGCGTCTGGACGTACGGCGCGGCGGCGGAGGCGTGCAGGAAGAGGAAGCCGGGCAGTCGCTGGATGGTGTCGAAGATCGCGAAGTGCACGTAGCCGTCCGCCGAGGAAGCGCCGAAACGGAGCTGCTGCGTCGCGTTCAGGCCGGCGATCGGCCGCCACAGCTGCCAGAGCGTGACGCCGAAGGTGCCGAGCACCAGCAGGTCGCTGCCCCTGGCCCGGAGCGGAAGCGACGGCAGCCGTCCGGAGACCCACCAGCGCAGACCGGCCGCGGTGAGCAGGATCGAGCAGGACAGCGGACCCGCCAGCCCCCAGGGCCAGACCGAGAGCAGCAGTCCGAGCAGCAGCACCGCACCGATGATCACCAGCGCCGACACCATCAGCCGGTCCAGCAGTCCGCCGCCGACCCGCAGCGAGGCGGCGACGCCGAACAGCAGCAGGAACGCCAGCACCGGGCCGAGGTGGAGGGCCGTGAGCGCCCACGGCAGCAGCCAGGCGCCGACGGCCCAGGCGACCGCCACGGCGGCGCGTCCTGGCCGGAACCGCGCCGAACGCCGGGAACGTCCGGTGAGTGCGCTCGCGGTGCCGGTCTCCCCCGGCTCGGCCTCCGCCCTCCTGGGGGCGGAAAGTCTGCTCGGGCATCTGTGCAACCTCGTCGTCTCGGGGGCGTTCCGGTCAGGTGCCGGAGGACGCGGAGGGCAGGAAGGCGACGGTGACCTCTGCCCCCTTCACCAGGGGTGGAAGATCATGGGCCAGCAGCACGGCCAGCTTGCGGTCGCCGACGTACACCTCGACGGGCTGACGGCCCTCGGACCTGACGGCGAGCACCAGCGCGTCCAGTGAACGCTGGTACGCGGCCCCGTGGGGCACGAAGGTGCCCATGTTCACCGAGCCGAGGTCATTGTTCATCCCGACGACCGATCCCTGACGGTGCGCCAGCGTGTTGGCCAGGATGGTGTTGCGGCGGTTGGACCAGCCCCGGGGCGTGTCCAGCATGATGATGGTGCCGTTGGCCGACAGCACCGCCGGGTGCGAGGTGACGAACGCGCCGGGGCTCGGCCGCGTCGCGGTGATCCGGCCCTGGCTCCAGGCCATCAGCGGCAGCTTGCCCAGGGAGGAGTCCGAGCTCGGCGGCTTGGCGTAGACGTTGACGCCCCAGGCCGCGTTCAGGCCCACCAGCAGGGCGCCGAGGCCCGCTGCCAGCGCCAGCCCGGCGGTCACCAGGCGGCCGGCCCTGGCCCCGCCGAAACGCAGCGCCGGCAGGGTCACCGTGGCCCGCAGCCCCCAGCCGACCGCGCCCAGCAGCACGAGCATCGCGAAGGTGGCCCCGGTGGCGGACTTCTGGAAGTAGTAGGCCAGATGATGCAGCGTCGCGTGCTGGTAGGCGCCGTACAGCGCGAGCGCCGCGCCGGAGCCCGCGGTCAGCAGGAAGCCGGCCCGGGCGACCGCGAAGCCGCGCAGCGCCGGACGGACCAGGGCGGCCAGCACGACGACGGTCAGCGCCAGCTGGAAGACCAGCGACTGGGTGCTCGCCCCCGCGCCCGACTCCATCGACTGCGAGCCGACATCGAGCGAGGTGGTCACGGCGATGAAGGTGGGCAGCGCGGCGAGTCCGAGGCCCACCGCGACCACCGGCAGCCACCATCGCAGCGCCCTGCGGATCCGGTGACGCTGCAGCACCACGTGCGCTATCAGCACGAATCCGAAGAAGATGAGGAAGAGGTTGTAGCAGTAGGCCGTCGCGACGGCTCCGGCCACCAGGACCGCCGCGCGCTCGGCCGTCGGCATCGCGGAGCGGATCAGCAGCGCGGTGCCGAGGACCACGAAGAGCAGTCCGACGAGCTCCGAGTAGAAGCCCTGCACGACCAGCACCACCAGCGGGCTGGCCAGCAGCAGGCCGCCCACCAGGCCGCAGACGGCGCCCGCGCGCCAGCCGCGCAGCCGCGGCCCGCCGACCCAGCGGGCGCCCCACACGGTCAGCGCGCACAGCAGGGCGGCGACGACCAGGATCGCGTGGAAGAGCCAGGTGTAGGAGACCAGGGCGTCGGGCTCCAGCCGGCCGCCGCGCAGCACCAGGTGGACCCAGGCGAGCAGGAAGTGCGAACCCTGCGGGTAGGACGACTCGGTCGGGGTCATCACGTACTGGCGTGCCTGCTCCGTGTGCAGGAACAGGTACCCGGGGATGCGCTGGATCGCGTCGAAGATCGCGAAGTGCACGTAGGCGTCCGGCGCCTCGCCGTTGTAGTCCAGCTGCGCCGCCGGGGAGAGCCCGGCCACCGGGATCATGAGCCGCCAGAACACCAGGCCCGCGGTGCCCAGCACCGTCACGTCCGACCAGCGGAACCGGAGCGGCAGCCGCGGCAGCCCTCCCGCGCACCACCACCACGCCCCGGCGACCAGGAGCAGCACCGAGCAGGAGATCGGCACCGACAGACCCCACGGCCACACCGACATCAGCAGTCCGAGCAGCAGTACCTCGCCGCAGAGCAGCAGCAGCGCCAGCACGAGCCGGTCCAGCAGCACCCCGCCCGAACGTATCGCCGAGGCGGTGGCCACCAGGACGACCGCGAGCAGCAGCGGACCCTGGCCGAGGGCCGTGAGCAGCGGCGGCAGTGTCAGCGAGGCCGCCAGCCAGATCAGGCCGACGACAGCCCGCGCCTTCCGCTTCTCCACCACGATCCCTATCGTCCCCCCGGCCGAGCGTTCGAGGCGCGCCCGGTTCGCCCAGGAAAGGATAGGGCCCCGCTTCCCTGGGGAAGCGGGGCCCTGCCCTGTTTAAGAGACACTCACACCCATCCCGTACCTCGAATTTCCAGACTTCGAGTGAACAGGTGGACGACGGCTGAACGTCAGGCGAAGTAGCCGAAGACGTCCGCGACGATGTGGGTGGTGCTGCTCACGTACAGCTTGACCTTGCCGTCGGCACCGACCGGGACCAGGACCAGGTTCGGGACGGTCTCGCCGGCGACCCAGTTCAGGTTGGAGGTCTTCGGCTGCGTGGTGCCGTCCGCGAAGGCGGTCAGCACGCCGCTGCCGGTGGTGCCGGTGACGGTCACGTTCAGCACGACCGCCTTGATGCCGGTCGGCACGTTGCCGCCGGTCACCTGCAGCACGACCGTGTGGCCGGCCGGGATCGCGGTCTTGGTGGTGACGCCGAGCGCCGCGCGGGTGTCCAGCAGCCGCTTGGGACCGGTCTTGGTGTACTTCGAGGCACCGTTCGGGTCGAAGTAGCCGAAGACGTCGGCGATCACGTGCGACTTGCCGGCCACGGCGAGGTTCACCGCGCCGTTGCTGCCGATCGGCACGATCACCAGGCCCGGCAGGGTGGTGTTGCTGGCGCTCCAGTTGATGTTGGACGCGTTCGGCTTCGTGGTCCCGCCCGGGTAGGCGGTGATGAAGCCGCCGCCGACCGTGCCGGTTGCCGTCACGTTCAGCACCACCGCGGTGGCGGTGGCCGGAATGCCGGCCACGTTGCGGATCGGCACGCTGACCGCGCCGTTGGTGATCGGCGTGGTGCCGGGAACGCCGATCTTCGCGCGGGTGTCCAGCAGACGCTGCGGGGTGTGCGCCGTGTAGGACGCGCCCGAGGTGTCGTTGGTGTAGTAGCCCTGCACGTCGGCGATCACGTTCGTCGCGGAGGAGGCGTAGAAGTCCACCCAGCCGTCGCCCGAGAGCGGGACGGTGACCAGGTTGGAGATGATGTTGCCCTTGACCCAGTTCAGGTTGGACGTCTTGGGCCGGGTGGTGCCGTCGCCCCAGGCGGTCAGCACGCCGCCGCCCTGGGTGTTGACCACGGTGACGTTGAGCACGACCGCGGTCACGCCGGAGGTGGGGATCCCGGCCGAGGTGTTGCCCTCGATCAGGGCGGAGGCGATGCCGCCGGCCGCGACCTGCGGGGCGGTGCTGCCCGACTTACGCGTGTCGAGCAGTCGCTTCGGGGCGACCGGGTGGTACGTGCTCGCACCCTGGGCCGGCACGGGAAGCGCGGCGCACAGGTCGCCGGCGACGGTCGCACCCTTCGGCTCACCGAGACCGGTGGCCAGGTCGTACCCGGTGGCGGCCGGCAGGGCCGTGGCGTCGGCACCGCTCGTGGTCACGTCGGTGAAGGCGCTGCCCGAGTTCGCGTACAGGGTCGGGTTGATGAACCCGGCCGGGCCGCTGGTCTGGCAGGAGGCCTGCGCGTCGGCCTGCGCGACGAGGGCGGCCCAGGTGGGCGAGGCGCCGCTGGTGCCGCCGACCGGGCCCCACTGGCCCGCGATGTAGACCGGGTAGCCGGTGTCGGGGTCGGCCAGGGCCGAGACGTCCGGCACCTGACGGCAGACGTAACCCGCGGACGGCTTGCAGTTGGCGGCGGAGAAGCCGGGACCGGTGAAGCCGTGCTGGTAGTTGTAGCCGTCGACGTCGTCCAGCGACCAGATCTTCGAGGTGCCGCCGCCGGAGCCGGAGCCGTCGTGCGACCACGAGGTGCGGCCGGCCGATGCGCCCGAACCGGAGAGCGAGGTGCCGCCCACGGCCGTGACGTAGGGCTGGTCGGCCGGGTCGGAGACGACCGGGCTGTTCTGGTACGGAGCGCCGCTGTCCCCGATGCAGCTGGTCCTGCCGCTGTCACCGGAGGAGTTGAGCACCGTCTGGCCCTGGAGCGCGGCCTCGATGAAGGTCCAGTTCTCCGTGTTGACGACCGTGGAGTCGCTGTCGAGCTCACAGCCGCCGTAGCTGATGGAGACGACCTGGGCGCTGTCGTCCGTCACCATCCGGCGCATCGGGTCGAGCCAGTCCGCGTCGGTGAACTTGGTGTTGGGCTTGCCGTTCGAGAGGGTCAGGTCGGGACCCTCGTAGTCGATGACGTGCGAGCCCGGGGCCATGCCGGCCAGGATCTCCAGGTCGAGCAGCGACTCGATGCCGACGTTGATGTTCGGGTTCGGCGCGACGGTCGGACCGCCGTCGACCGGGACCACGCTCACCGGCACATGGGTGCCGTAGCAGGCCTGGTAGGCGGCGAGGTCGGAGGCGCTGTACCGCTCCCACTCCAGGACGCCGACGGTCACGCCGGCGCCGGTGGTGGAGGTGTGGTCCATGCCGTACACGGACGCGAGGTTCTGCGCGCTGTACCAGCCGTTGCCGTCGGAGCTGCTGCGGCCGGTCTCGTTCTGGATGGTCTGCTCGACTCCGGCGATGCCGGTGCTGCAGAACTGCGGCCCGGAGTCGCTGGGCGTGACCGCCCGCGCGACGCGCGTGCTCTTGGTCGACTTGCTGACGACGGCGGCGTTCTTGGACGCGCCGACGATGTGGTTGGCGACCGGACGGAAGGTCGCGTCCAGACCGGCGATGCCGGTCAGCTGCGCGGCCACGGCACCGCTGATCTGCGGCGCGGAGGTGTTCAGGAAGCCGGTCGTGCCGTCCTTGAGACGGTACGACGCGAAGCCGGTGTGGAAGGCCTTGGCGGCCTGGCCCACGGTGGTCCTGACCGGGATGGAGAGACGGTCGGCGCTGACCGCGCCGGGGGTGAGACCCTCGGCGCGCAGCGAGGCCTCGACCGCCGCGATGGTCTGCGGGGTGGCCCCGTAGACCTTCCCGAACTGACCCTTCGACAGGTAGTGGTGGTACAGCGGGTTGTGCTTGGTGGTGACCGCCTTGGCGAGGGCCCGCACCTCCGCGGGGTCCCGCGGCTGGAGGTTGACGCTCAGGCGGAGCGCGGTGTCGTCCGACGGCGCGCCGACCTGGACGGCGCCGACCGGGGCCTGCGGGGCGGAACCGACCCGCTGCGGGCTCGCGGAGACCGCGCCCGGCTGGCCCACCGGCGAGGCGTTGGCGGTGGCAAGAGCAAAAGAACCGCCCACCAGGGCGGTGGCCGCGATGGCGGCGGGCAGCCCGAAACGGCGGGCTCGCCGATGCTTGGGCGCGTTGACCTGCAAGGCCATACAGACACTCCTAGGAACTGGGCCGAGGTCCGGTCCAGGGAGGAGGTGTCCGGTGTGCCGCGTCTGGATCACAGCTGCGTCAGCTGTCGCACAGAAACGCGCATCCCCCGTACGAAGAGCCGTTCGGCCAGTCCCCCTCCTGGGTGAACGATGCACCTGTCTATCAGGGATGTGTCATACGTGTGCACGATCAATGGGTGTTCTGTCGCATTTTGACAGCACTGGGCGGGCGCATGTGACGGAAGTCACAGGAGGGCAGAAACGAGCGGACCCCGCTCCCCCGTCCGCGAGGACGGGAGAGCGGGGTCCGAGTGGTACAGGAGTACCTGGCCCGAAGGATCCGGAATTACTTCAGGATCTTGGTGACCTGGCCGGCGCCCACGGTGCGGCCACCCTCACGGATGGCGAACTTGAGGCCCTCCTCCATGGCGATCGGCTGGATCAGCGCGACCGTCATGGCGGTGTTGTCGCCCGGCATGACCATCTCGGTGCCCTCGGGGAGGGTCACGACGCCGGTCACGTCCGTGGTACGGAAGTAGAACTGCGGGCGGTAGTTGTTGAAGAACGGGGTGTGGCGGCCACCCTCGTCCTTCGACAGGATGTAGGCCTGGGCCTCGAAGTCGGTGTGCGGCGTGACCGAACCCGGCTTGATGATGACCTGGCCGCGCTCGACGTCCTCGCGCTTGATGCCACGGAGCAGCAGACCGACGTTCTCACCGGCCTGGCCCTCGTCGAGCAGCTTGCGGAACATCTCGATGCCGGTGACCGTGGTGGTGGTCTTGGTCTCCTTGATGCCGATGATGTCGACAGTCTCGTTGACCTTGAGGACACCACGCTCGATGCGGCCGGTGACGACGGTGCCACGACCGGTGATCGTGAAGACGTCCTCGATCGGCATCAGGAACGGCTTGTCGACGTCGCGGTCCGGGGTCGGGATGGCCTCGTCGACCGCGTGCATCAGGCCGAGGAGCTTCTCGCCCCACTCCTTGTCGCCCTCCAGCGCCTTCAGCGCGGAGACGCGGACGACCGGAAGGTCGTCGCCCGGGAACTCGTACTCGGAGAGCAGCTCGCGGACCTCGAGCTCGACGAGCTCCAGGATCTCCTCGTCGTCCACCATGTCGGCCTTGTTCAGGGCGACGACGATGTAGGGGACGCCGACCTGGCGGGCCAGGAGGACGTGCTCCTTGGTCTGCGGCATCGGGCCGTCGGTGGCGGCCACGACCAGGATCGCGCCGTCCATCTGGGCGGCACCGGTGATCATGTTCTTGATGTAGTCCGCGTGACCGGGGCAGTCGACGTGGGCGTAGTGACGCGCCTCGGTCTGGTACTCGACGTGCGCGATGGAGATGGTGATACCGCGCTGACGCTCCTCCGGCGCCTTGTCGATCTGGTCGAACGGCGTGAAGGGGTTGATGTCCGGGTACGCGTCGTGCAGCACCTTGGTGATCGCGGCAGTCAGGGTGGTCTTGCCGTGGTCAATGTGACCGATGGTGCCGATGTTGACGTGCGGCTTGCTCCGCTCGAACTTGGCCTTAGCCACTTTGGGGTCCTCCTGAGGACAGTTTCTGTACGCCGTTCGACGTCAGGTGGTCTGGTTGGGGGCCGGAGGGGCCCGGGGTTCACCGTTCGGGTGAACCCCAGGACCACCTCCTCACAGCCTAAGGGGTGTTACGTACCGGAATGTTCCGGTCGTCACTCGCCCTTGGCCTTGGCCACGATCTCTTCCGCCACGTTCCGGGGAACCTCGGCGTACGAGTCGAACTGCATGGAGTAGCTGGCACGGCCCGACGTCTTGCTGCGCAGGTCGCCGACGTAGCCGAACATCTCCGACAGCGGGACGAGGGCCTTGACGACCCGGGCGCCGCTCCGCTCCTCCATGGCCTGGATCTGGCCACGGCGGGAGTTGATGTCGCCGATGACATCGCCCATGTAGTCCTCGGGCGTGGTGACCTCGACGGCCATCATCGGCTCGAGCAGCACGGGGGACGCCTTGCGAGCACCCTCCTTGAACGCCATCGAACCGGCGATCTTGAACGCGAGCTCCGAGGAGTCGACGTCGTGCGAAGCACCGTCGAGGAGGATGACCCGGACGCCCTGCAGCGGGTAGCCCGCCAGGACACCGAACTCCATGGCCTCCTGGGCACCGGCGTCGACCGAGGGGATGTACTCCTTCGGCACGCGGCCACCGGTGACCTTGTTGACGAACTCGTAGCCCTCGCCGGACTCCAGCGGCTCGATCGCGATCTGGATCTTCGCGAACTGGCCGGAACCACCGGTCTGCTTCTTGTGCGTGTAGTCGATGCGCTCGACGGCCTTGCGGATCGTCTCGCGGTAGGCGACCTGCGGCTTGCCGACGTTCGCCTCGACCTTGAACTCACGACGCATACGGTCGACCAGCACCTCGAGGTGCAGCTCGCCCATACCGGCGATGATGGTCTGGCCGGTCTCCTCGTCCGTGTTGACCTGGAAGGAGGGGTCCTCCTCCGCGAGACGCTGGATGGCGACACCCAGCTTCTCCTGGTCGCCCTTGGACTTGGGCTCGATCGCGACGCGGATGACCGGGGCCGGGAAGTCCATGGACTCCAGGATGACCGGGTTCTTGTCGTCGCTCAGCGTCTCACCGGTGGTGGTCTGCTTGAGACCCATCACGGCGATGATGTCGCCGGCGCCCACCGAGTCGATCTCCTCACGCTTGTTCGCGTGCATGCGGTAGATCTTGCCGATGCGCTCCTTCTTGCCCTTGACCGAGTTGAGCACCTGGGTGCCCGCCTCGAGGCGGCCGGAGTACACGCGGACGAAGGTGAGCTTGCCCAGGTGCGGGTCAGACATGATCTTGAACGCCAGCGCGGACAGCGGCTCGTCGTCGGACGCCTTGCGGGCGATCTCGACGGACTCGTCGCCCGGCTTGTGGCCGATGATGCTCTCGACGTCGAGCGGCGAGGGCAGGTACTTCACGACCGCGTCGAGCAGGGGCTGGACGCCCTTGTTCTTGAACGCGGTGCCGCAGAAGACCGGCGTGAAGTTGCTGGCGAGCGTGCCGCGACGGATGCCGGCGATGAGCTGGTCCTCGGTGGGCTCCTGGCCCTCGAGGAAGAGCTCCATCAGCTCGTCGTCGCCCTCCGCGGAGGTCTCGAGCAGCTTGGCCCGGTACTCCTCGGCGAGCTCGGTGTGCGTGGCCGGGATGTCGACGACGTCGTACATCTCGCCCTTGGTGGCCTCGGCGGACCAGACCAGCGCCTTCATCTTCACCAGGTCGACGACACCGGTGAAGTCCGACTCGGCGCCGATCGGCAGCTGCATGACCAGCGGGGTCGCGCCCAGGCGGTCGACGATGGAGTCGACGCAGCGGAAGAACTCCGCGCCGGTGCGGTCCAGCTTGTTGACGAAGCAGATGCGCGGGACGCCGTAACGGTCGGCCTGACGCCACACCGTCTCGGACTGGGGCTCGACACCGGCGACACCGTCGAACACCGTCACGGCGCCGTCGAGGACGCGGAGCGAACGCTCCACCTCGACGGTGAAGTCGACGTGACCCGGGGTGTCGATGATGTTGATGGTGTTGTCGACGCCGTCGACCGTCCAGTGGCAGGTCGTCGCGGCCGACGTGATCGTGATGCCGCGCTCCTGCTCCTGCTCCATCCAGTCCATGGTGGCAGCGCCGTCGTGGACCTCACCGATCTTGTACGAGACACCGGTGTAGAACAGGATGCGCTCGGTCGTGGTGGTCTTGCCCGCGTCGATGTGCGCCATGATCCCGATGTTGCGGGTCCTGGCCAGGTCAAGGGAGGTTGCAGCCATGGTGGCTCAGCTCTCTCAATCGTGTTTCGAAGGGGGTACGGACTACCAGCGGTAGTGCGCGAAGGCCTTGTTGGACTCGGCCATCTTGTGGGTGTCCTCGCGACGCTTCACGGAGGCGCCCAGACCGTTGCTCGCGTCCAGGATCTCGTTGAGCAGACGCTCGGTCATGGTCTTCTCGCGACGGGCGCGGGAGTAGCCGACGAGCCAGCGCAGGGCCAGCGTGTTGGCGCGGCCGGGCTTGACCTCGACCGGCACCTGGTAGGTCGCGCCACCGACGCGGCGGGACTTGACCTCGAGAGTCGGCTTGACGTTCTCCAGGGCGCGCTTGAGCGCGACCACCGGGTCGTTGCCGGTCTTCTCGCGGACGCCCTCGAGGGCGCCGTACACGATGCGCTCGGCGGTGGAGCGCTTGCCGTGCAGGAGGATCTTGTTGACGAGCTGGGTCACCACAGGGGAGCCGTAAACCGGGTCGATGATGACCGGGCGCTTCGGGGCAGGGCCCTTACGAGGCATTTTTTACTTCTCCTTCTTGGCGCCGTAGCGGCTGCGGGCCTGCTTGCGGTTCTTCACACCCTGGGTGTCGAGAGAGCCGCGGATGATCTTGTAACGCACACCCGGCAGGTCCTTCACACGACCGCCACGCACGAGCACGATGGAGTGCTCCTGCAGGTTGTGGCCCTCGCCCGGAATGTAGGCGGTGACCTCGATCCCGCTGGTGAGGCGCACACGGGCGACCTTACGCAGAGCCGAGTTCGGCTTCTTCGGGGTGGTCGTGTACACACGCGTGCAGACGCCGCGGCGCTGGGGCGAACCCTTCAGTGCGGGCGTCTTGTTCTTCTCGACCTTGTCCTGCCGGCCCTTTCGGACCAGCTGCTGGATCGTAGGCACCGTATCTCCGATTCTCTGTGCCAAGGCTGGTGAAACTAACCTGGTGCGTCACGCGCCGACTCCCCGACCCACGCGGTCGGGTGTGTCGGGCACCTTGCACGTCCCCGAACTGGCGAAGCTCGGATGTGTGGAAGCGCGGTATCCCATGGCGCGGCGGCCAGAATGCACGCACGCGCGAGAGACCCGGGGACACCCCAGGCACAAGGTCAGAGCGTACCTAGCGCAAAGGCGCGGGTCAAAACAAATGCGTGTGGACCCAAGGCGCGACTGTCAAGCCACTGGGCCGAATGGGTGAGCGGACGGCGGCGGACCGCCGGGACGATCTCTCAGGGACCGACCGGACCGCTCCCCGCGACGATTCCGAACAGGAAGATCAGCACCCACAGCACGGAACCGAGACTGCCGAGGACGATACCCGCCGTGGCCATGCCCTGGCCGTCCTCGTCCCGGTCGCGCAGCTGCCGTTTGGCGATCACGCCGCAGATCACCGCCGGCACACCGGACAGCCCCGCGGTGAAGACCTGGGCCAGTCCGAGCAGCAGCGCCGCGACCGACGCGCCGTTGGTGCGTCGCCGCACCGGCGGCCACGGGGGCGGGCCGTAGTAGTACGGACGCGGGTAGCCGTAGGGCGGGGGCGGCAGCGGCGCCGGGGGCTGGAAGAGCTGCGGCGCGGGCGGATACGTCGGGGCGGGCATCGGCGTGGGCATCGGGCCGACCGGCAGGTCCTGCACCAGCTGCGCGAGCTGGCCGTAGGTCTGCGCGGCCTGCGCGGCGGCGGCCCGGTCCTGGTACTCGTCCAGGGCGAGCCTGCCCTCGGCGAACGCCGCCTTCAGCACGTCGACGGTGCGTTCCCGGTCGGCCTGCGCGGCGCGCATGGCCTCCTGCGGGAACGGCACGGGCGCCACCGGCACCGGCGGCACAGGCGGACCCGCCGGCCGCGTCGCCCGCTGCCACGGGTCCATCGGTTGCATGGGCTGCATCATGGACACTGCGACCTCCCCGCTCGCTCGCGTGCTCCCGCTCCCATAGTGCAAGACGAACGGCGGTCCCGCACGGTGCCCGATCCGGCGGACGAGGACTGTCGCCCAGTTGTGACAGACCTTCAGTCCGGGCCGCTCCGGACCGGAACGGGTGCGTCAGGACGAGGTCTCGACGCGCTCCGCGTAGCGCTGACGCAGCTCCAGCCAGTGACGGTCCAACAGCGCGGGCGCGACCTGGGTGCCGTAGTGGGCGGCCAGGTACTCGCTGAGTCGCTGCGGGTCGGGCTGGTGGCCGAAGTTGTCCATGTAGGAGCTGAGCGCCTCGAAGTAGAGGTCGAAGGCCTGCTCGGGCTCGGCGCGCGGGGAGAACCAGGCCTCGGGGCCGGGGTCGGGCTGGGGCGGCTGCTGGTTCGGCAGCCAGCCGATGCCGCGGGTGGACGGGTCGGCGGGGGTCTCCACCTCCTCCCCCTCCGGGGCCGGGGCCCCGTCGGGGTCGCTCAGCGGCCGGCGGTGCCGGTTGCGGGCGAGGGTGTTCAGCACGCCGACGGCGACCTTCGTCGGATCCGGGGCGGGGCCGACCAGCGGCGGTGCGGAGGCGGGCGCCACGGCTTCCTGCTGCGCCTCGGCGGCCTGACCCCCGGCCTGACCCCCGGCCTGACCTGCGGCGGTCGCGGGGACCTGGCCGGCGACCGGGGCGTGGGTCTGCGGCTGGGGGTGCGGCTCGTCGTGGGCGAGCGGGGCCTCCAGCGCCGGCGCGGCGATCGCCGCGGGTTCCGCGACCTGCGGCCGGCGCACCAGGTCGAGGTCGAGCGGAACGCCGTACCTGGCCAGCTTGAGCGGCAGCAGCATCTCCAGCGGCGCCCGGTAGCGCCAGCCGCGTCCGAACTGTGCGCGCAGGTGGGTCCGGTAGACCAGGCGGTTCTGCTCCAGCCGGATCACCTCGTCGTAGGAGCGCAGCTCCCAGAGCTTCATCCGGCGCCACAGCCGGAAGGTCGGCACCGGGGAGAGGATCCAGCGGAGCAGGCGGACCGACTCCATGTACTTGTCGGCGGTGATGTCCGCGATCCGGCCGACCGCGTGCCGCGCGGCCTCCACGACCACGATGAAGAGCAGCGGGATGATCGCGTGCATGCCCATCGCCAGGGCGTCGCCCCAGGAGGAGGCGGCGTTGAAGACGATCGTCCCGACGGTCAGCAGCCAGGCGGCCTGACGCAGCAGTGGGAAGGGGATGCGCAGCCAGGTGAGCACCAGGTCGAGCGCGAGCAGCACCGCGATGCCGACGTCGACGCCGATGGGGAAGACGTAGGCGAACAACCCGAAGCCCTTGCGGGCGGCGAGGTCGCGCACGGCGGAGTAGGAACCGGCGAAGCCGATTCCGGCGATGATGAACGCACCGGCCGCCACCGCGCCGATGAGGGCGCGGTGGGCCTTGGTTATCACGGGGCGGTCGGCCATGGGGCGTGCTCGCTTCGTGGTGATCGTGCTGACCGTGGGACCCCGGGGGGACGGGGCGGGGACAGCTTGCCACATACAAGCGTCGGACATGTGATCGAGTCAGCCGTGATCGGCAACCAGTGGGCCCCGTGTGCGAATTGTGACCTGGGGCGCACTTTCGCGGCGCGCTCGTGGAGCCCCCGGCGAGCTGCTGAAACACTGGTCGCACCGGGCCGTACCGAGCGTGAGGCAGCACGATGAGCAAGAGCAACCAGCAGCGCCGTGCACGGAGGAAGCACGAGCGCGCGGCGCGCGAGCGCCACGCCGCGCAGCACCACGCCGCCCACGCCGCCGCCGCGCCTCCGCCGCCGGAGGATCTGCCGGTCCCCGAGCTGGTCTCCCGCGCGGTCCACGCGGCGGGCGGCGCGCACCCGGATCTGGCCGAGGTGGTCGTCGAGGACTGGGCCTCACGGCTGGCGGCCCGCGCGTCCGAGCGGGGCCGGGTGGACCGGGAGCTGCTGAACCAGGGCGAACAGTTGCTGTCGGTGCTGTGGGGGCAGGCCTTCTGGCGTCCGGCGGATCTGGTCCGGCTGACGCGCCGTCGGCTGAAGCCGGCCCATGTCGCCCTGGCCGTCGCCCTGATCGCGGCGGAGGCCAGGCGCTACTCCCCCGCCGCCTTCGACCGCCGCTGGACGGACCAGCTGCGTGAGATCGAGGCGGTCGTCCGCTGGGAGCGCGACGAGGCCTGGCTGGACGAGGCCGCGGCGGAGCTGCGCCTGGACCGCTTCTCCGCGCTGGCCTGCCTGCTGGAGCTGCTCGGAATGTGGTCCACCGCCCCCGTGCTCACCCAGGTCGGTCCGGTGCCTGGGCGGTCCGCGGCGCCCCGCCCCTCGCTGACCGAGCCGGTGGCCGGTGAGCCCAAGCTGCTGGCCAGGATCCGCGCGCTGCTGGCCAAGGCCGAGTCGACGGAGTATCCGGAGGAGGCCGAGGCCTTCACCGCCAAGGCGCAGGAGCTGATGACCCGTCACAGCATCGACGAGGCGCTGCTGGCGGCCCGCAGCGGCCGCGCGGACGCCCCGGGCGCCTGCCGGATCGGCATCGACAGCCCCTACGAGAACGCCAAGGCCCTGCTGCTGGACGCGGTCGCGCAGGCCAACCGGGCCCGCTCGGTCTGGGACAAGCAGAACGGCTTCTGCACCGTCGTCGGCTTCGAGAGCGACCTCGACGCGGTCGAACTGCTCTTCACCTCCCTGCTGGTGCAGGCGGTCGCCGCCATGAACAGCAGCGAGGTGCAGCGCAGCGGCCGCAGCCGCTCCTTCCGGCAGTCCTTCCTGGTCGCCTACGCCTCGCGGATCCGCGAGCGGCTCACCGCCGCCACCGCCAAGGCCACCGCCGAGGCCACGGTCCCGGTCGCCGACGCCGAGGTCACCGCAGACCCGGGAGAGCTGCTGCCGGTGCTGGCCGCCCGCGAGGAGGCGGTGGAGGAGCAGACCGCGGTGCTCTTCCCCCGTACCACGACCGGCCGGGCCATCCGGGCCACCGACTGGGAGGGCTGGCAGCAGGGCCAGGCCGCCGCCGACCGCGCCCGCCTGCACGGCCACGACCCCGCTCTTGACGGCTGACGTGATCGCTCCGAATCTGCCAGGAACCGCCAAGAACCGGCCGCGTGAAGGAAGTTGGAAGAGTAGCGTCATATTTCGAACACGAGCGGAACCCATCATGCGATTTACGGGGGACCTGTGGCGACTCGTTGGGACAACGCCCTGGACGACCGGGTGCCCTTCCTGGCCCGGCTGGAGCAGGCGGAGCGCGAGGAACTGCTCGGGCTCGGGTATCCGATGCGCTTTCCGGCCCGCTCCATGGTCATCCACCAGGAGGAGCCGTCCACCCATGTGCTGCTCATCCTGTACGGATGGCTGAAGGTCACCGCCTCCGCGATGAACGGGTACGAGGCGTTACTGGCGTTACGCGGCCCCGGTGACATCGTCGGGGAGTCCGCCGCGCTGAGCGGCAGGCCCCGTTCGGCGACCGTCACCGCACTCGAAGAGGTCCGTGCCGTGGTCGTGGACAAGGACCGCTTCACCTGGTTTCTGCACCGCTCCCCGCAGGTCGCCCTGCAACTGCTCGGCCTGACCGCCGACCGGATGCGCGTCGGCGACCGGCGCCGCCTGGAGTTCGCCGCACTCACCGTGAGCGAGCGGCTCTCCGGCCTGCTGCTGGAACTCGTCCGCACCCATGGCGTGCAGACCGACGAGGGCATACTCCTGGCCGTCCCGCTCAGCCAGCAGGAGCTGGCCGGCTCCGTGGGCGCCTCGCGGGAGGCGGTCACCCGGCTGCTGCGACGCCTCAGGGAGCGCGGCGTCCTGGTCACCCGGCGCCGCAGCCTGCTGGTGCTGCGCCCGGATCTGCTGCGCACCCCCGACCGCGAGCTCTGATCCACCTCCGCCCCACGCATGTTCCGCCAACTCCCTTGAAGCAAATGGGTATTCGGTCACAGAACGGGTGAGCAATCCGTCCTCGTGCCGGCGCCGCGCCGCCCCCAGACTTCCAGCACCAGGGCCGAGCGGCGGAAGGCAGCCATGTCCGATCCCATCAACCGCACCATCCTGCTGGCCGACATCGAACGCTTCGGCCGCCACGACGACGTGCAGCAGGTCTTCCTGCGCCGGGTGCTCTACGACGTGCTCAGGGACACGCTCAGGGCGGCCGGCGTCGAGCCCGACGAGGCCCGGCTGGAGGACCGCGGGGACGCGGTGATGGCCCTGATCAGCTCGGCCATTCCGAAGACGCGCCTGTTGAAGGCGCTGCTGGAGGAGACTCCCGCCGCGCTGCACGGCTACAACCGGCTGGCCGCCAGGGACACCCAGGTGCGGCTGCGGCTGGTGCTGGCCGAGGGCGAGGTGGCCCTGCAGCAGCTGGCCGGCCTGGCCGCGGGTCCGGAGCGTGCGGTCGAGGGGGCCGTCGGCTCCGACCTCAACCAGGCGTTCCGGCTACTCAACGCAGACGAGCTGCGTCAGCTGCTGCGCGAGCGCGCCGACGACTGCGTGCTCTGCGTCTCCGACCCGGTGTACAGGGGGATCGTCCGGCACGGATACAGGGGGATCCGTCCGGACGACTTTCACCGGATCAGCCTGACCAGCAAGGAGGGCGAGCTCCATGCCTGGGTGCACGGCGGCCGGGTCGGGGGTCCCGGCACGTCCGCCACCCAGGCCGAGCCCGCCGCTGCCTCCCGGCCCTCCGGCGGCGGTGCGCCGCCGTCGGAGGGCCGGGGGGTGCACTTCACCGGCGGCTCCCCCAGCTTCGGCGGCAGCCTGGTCCAGGGCGACCAGCACATCGTCTCCGGCGGCACCGTCCGCGACGTCCACGTCGGCAACGGCATCGGCAGCAGCGGAGCCGGCACGCCGAGAGCGCCGAGAGAGCCCGGTGAGCGGCCATGAGCGACGAACCCGCGGCCGCCCCGCGCGAGGAGAAGCCCGCACGCCAGCAGGCGGCGGCAGCATCCGCGGCCGTACCCGCGGCCCAGGCCAGACCCGGCGAGCAGCCCGCGCCGACCGCCGCCGCAGAGCCGGAACCGGCCCCGCCCGACGCCCGCGAGGCGGCCAAGGAGCTGCGCCGGAACACCCCGCGCAGCTTCATCGACCGGGGCAACTACTTCACCGGCGGCTCCCCCAGCTTCGGCGGCAGCCTGGTCCAGGGCGACCAGCACATCGTCTCCGGCGGCACCGTCCGCGACGTCCACGTCGGCGACACGCACATCTACCAGGTCGCGGCGGCCCGCGCCGCGGTGCACGCCTCGGGGGAGATCCCGGCCGAGGAGATCGACGCGCTGGCTGCCGCGTTCGAGCCCGGCCCGGCCTTTGACGCGGCGCTGGCCACCCTGCGCGAACAGCACGTCGTGGTGCTGCTCGGAGCCCCGGGGAGCGGGCTGCGCACCGCCGGGCTGATGCTGCTGCGCCGGGCCGGGGCGCGCGTCGTCCGCGCGTTGGAGCCCGAGGTCGCCGCCGCCGATCTGCTCCGCGACCCGGCCGAGGCCGACGGCTACCTGCTGCACCGCGTCCGCACCACGCAGGGCGAGCCGCTGAGCCGGCTCCGGCAGTTCGAGATCGAGAAGGAGCAACGCGAGCGCGGCCGCTACCTCGTGGTCACCGCCACCGACCCGAACCTCGTCCGCGAGCTGCGACCGCTGCTGTGGAAGCCGCCGAAGCTCGCGCGGGTGCTGTCGGCGCAGCTGCGGTCCCGGCGGCCGGACGCGGAGCTCGCTCCGCTGCTCGCGCTGGAGCCCGTGGCGGAGTTCGTCGAGGGCTCCTGGTCGATGGCCGAGACGGCGGACTTCGCCGCCCTGGTCGCCGACCACGACGCAGGCGCTGCGGACGCGGCGCGGCTGGCCGAGTTCGGCGGACGGGCGGTGCGCGCCCGCGTCGACCGCTGGTTCGGGGACACGGCGCTGCCGCTCCGCGAGAAGGCCTTCCTGCTGGCGCTGGCCGTCTTCGACGAGGCCCCGTACGCGCTGACGGTCGAACTGTCCGACCAGCTCTACCGCGCCCTGGAGCGGATCGCCGCACCGGACGTCGAGCCGGGCATCGAGCCGTTCGGCGACTCGGTCGCCAACCGGGTGCAACTCGCGGGCGCCCGCGTCTACGGCGAGAACGAGGAGACGCCCTGGGGCCCGGTGCCGCAGCGCATGGCCGCGTTCCGCAGCACCGGCACCGCGTCGGCGGTGCTCCGCGACACCTGGACCGGGCACCCCTCGGCGCGCCCCGCCCTGGTCGAGTGGGTGCACGAGCTGGCGGCCGACCCGCGACCGCTGGTCCGCACCAGAGCCGCGTGGGCCACGGCGCTGCTGGCCACCGAGGACCTCTCCTCGGTGATGGGCCGCCTGCTGCTGCCCTGGTCGGTCTCCCCGCTCTTCCAGCTCTGCCTGCAGGCCGCCAACGCCCTGGCCCTGGCGCACTACGCGGGGCTGGCGACGGTCCCGCGCATCCTGCGCATGTGGTCGGGGGACGCCGACACCCGGCGCCGCTGGACCGCGATCCGCTGCTTCGCGCTGATCGGCGACCAGCTCCCCGAGGCCGCGCTCGAGGCCGTCGCCGCGGCGACGGAGCGTCTGGACGCGGAGCTGACCGAGGAGCTCACCGAGGCCGAGGAGCAGGCCGGCCCCGTCCCCCTGTCGGAGTGGGAACTGCCCTACGAGCTCGCCGGGTTGATCGACGCCCTGGTGCTGCTGCTGTTCTCCGCCGCGAGCGCCACCGTGCTGGAGGCGCTCACCGGCTGGCTCGACGGCGGGCCGGCACTCCGCCTGCTCGCCCTCTGCGGTCTGCTGGGCGGCGCGGCCGAGACCACGGCGCCGGCCGAGGACGGGGCCACGGCGGTGCGGGACCGGCCCGTGCTGCTGGAGCTGCTCGCCGCCGTCCCGACGGCCGCGCCCGGTGCGGCGGTGAGCGTGACCACGCTCCCGCCGGTCGACGGCCCCACCGCCGTGCACGACCGGATCGTGCGCCTCTGGCGCGCCGCGCTCGCGGACCGGCTGCTCGGCCGGGCCGCGCTGGAGCAGCTGCGCCGCTGGATCACCGACGTCGCCTGGTTCCCCGACCTGCAGGAGGCCCTGATCCGGCTGCTGCAGGCGCTCGCGGAGTCCGACTTCGAGCGCAGCCGCATGGAGCACCTGCTGCGCAGCGTCGCCAAGAGCGAGCCCGACGCCGCGGCCTTCTGCGAACGGGTCCGCGCGACCGGCCACGGCGGCCGACCGGCCGCCGCCCCCGCACTGCACCCGTGAAGCAGACGCACCCCGACGAACCCCACCCCACCCCACGCCACGCCAGACCCTCGCCCACAGGAGTGATCGAGATGCCAGAGTTCCGCAGCTCGTCCGACCGGTCCGCGGCCAGATTCACCGAGCTCACCGACCCCGTGCTGACCGTGCGCCAGCTCGGGACCTTCGACTCCTTCGCCCGCAAGCAGCCCGGCCGCGTCGACTCGGCGCTGGTCTACGCGACCGGCAGCGGCAAGTGCGCCGTCTTCCTCCCGCCGAGCCGGCCCGGCCGCAGCGACCTGACCGGCCGCGGCTACCGCTCGCTGTACGAGATCGACATGGGCATCCACCACTTCACCCTCTCCGAGCGGCTGCCCTGCGAGGAGGACGCCGGCGGCTTCCTGGCCACCATCGACGTGGACTGGCGGGTGAGCGCGCCGGAGCGGGTGGTGACCAGCGGGCTGCGCGACGTCCGCGCCCTGGTCACGCCGCGGATCCAGCGCCGGCTGCGGCGGATCACCCGCCGCTTCCCGCTCGACTCCAGCAGCGCCGCGGAGGCGGCGGCGCAGGAGGACCTGCTGGACGAGCCGCTGGCCGAGGACGCCGGGCTGACCATCAGCTGCTCGGTCCAGCTCGACCTGGACGAGGCCGGCGCGGAGCAGAAGGGCGCCGTCCGTCAGCTCGGCTACCGGCACGGCATCCAGGAGAAGCTGCTGGTCGCCGCGGACGACGACGCCGAGCTCGCCTCCAAGAAGGCCGCCTTCTACCAGTACTACCTGCAGCGGGGCGGGGTCGAGGCATGGGCGCTGCAGGTGGCGCAGCACCCCGAGGACCTGCCCAAGGCGCTGGAGCAACTGAACGCCGAGCAGCAGCAGGTGGTCCGCAACCAGCTGGACCTGATGAACACGATGATCGAGGGCAAGCACATCGAGCACTTCCAGCTGGAGGGCATGTCCCAGGCCGCCGCCGACGCGCTGACGCGCATGCTGCGCCAGACCGGCGGACTGCCGGACCAGTCGCACCCGCAGCGCCCGGAGCTGGACCAGGGCCCGCAGGACCAGCCGCCCGGCCGCCGGGAGTGACCGTGACCGCCGAGCCGAGGGGCGAGCGCGCACTGGGGCTGCTGGGCGACCTGCGGGCCGAGACCGCACGGGCGGACGGCAAGGCGGCCGTGCTGGTCACCGTGCTCGGCCTGCTGAGCGGCCTGCTGGTCGGCCGGGACTGGTCGCACGCCCGCGCCTCCGCGGTCGGGCTCACGCTGCTGCTGGCCGTCGGCACGAGCCTCACGGTCTCGCTGCTGGCCATGCTGCTGGCGATCTTTCCTCGCTACCGCGCCAGCCGCTGGGCGCCGGGAGAGCCGCTGGCGTTCTTCGGCGACGTGCTGCGCGCCCAGCGGGCCGGGCTGCTGGACCGGGCGCTGACCGACACCGAGCAGGCGGCCGGTCCGGCCCTGGCGACGTCCGTCGCCGAGATCGCCGTCATCGCCGCCCGCAAGAACCGCTGGATCCGGATCGGCACCTGCGCGTTCGCCCTGGCCGCAGGGCTGCTGCCGCTGCTGCTCCTCGTCTCCGACTGACCATCCGTCCGGCACCACCGGCACCACCGGCACCACCGGCACGACCGGCACGACCCGCACTCAGCACCGCCCGCACCGCCCGCACCGCCGCCGAAGGAGGAACCGACCATGTCCGACTCGACCCCACCGGCCTACCCGGGAGCACCCGCGTACCCCGAACCGCCCGCGTACCCCGAGCCGTCCGCCTACCCCGAGCCGTCCGCCTACCCCGAAGCCGCCGCCGGCGAGGCCCCGCCCGCCTACCCCGAAGCCCTCGCGCCCGCCGGCGCCCCGGAGTACCCCGAGCCGCCCGCCTACCCCGAAGCCGCCCTCCAGGCCCCGCCCGCGCCCGCGGCCGCTCGGGGAGGCATCGGAGCCCAGGCCGCCGCTCCCGCCGTCGAGACCGCCCCGGCGGCTCCCCGCGGTGCGGATCCCGAGAGCACGGTGCACACCGGCACCGCCGACTCCGACAGCACAGATCCGGACCGCAATCCCGCCCTGGACCTCGATCTCGACCACGTGGGCGGCCGGGTCCACATGGCCGACCACGCGCGCAAGGCCGACGTCACCGTGCTGGGCAAGGCCCTGCTGCTGGTGCCGAACTTCCTCGGCAGCCTGCTGGTCGTGGTGCTGGTCGCCTTCATCCTGCCCACCCCCTTCAACTACCTGCTGCTCGTCCTCTGGCTCGCCTCCGGCGCGCTGGTCTTCCACCGGCCGGCCGAGGCCGTGATCGCCCGGTACCTGCTGAACCTGCGGCCCCCGCTGCGCGCGGACCTGGACCGGCTGAAGCCGATCTGGTCCGAGGTGGCCAGACGGGCCGGAGTCGACGGCGACGTCTACGACCTCTGGATCGAAGAGAGCGACGACCTCAACGCCTACGCCGCGGCCGGGCACATCGTGGGGGTCACCCGCTTCTCGATGGACAAGCTGGAGCCTGGCCTGCTGGCCGGCGTGCTGGCGCACGAGCTGGGGCACCACCGCGGCGGGCACGCCTGGTCCTCGCTGCTGGGGCTCTGGTACTCGCTGCCGGGACGGTTCGCCTGGCGGCTGGTCCGCCGCGTGGTCTCGTTCGCGGTCAGGGTGATCGCGGCCTTCTCGGTCCTGGGCGCGCTGCTGGTGGTCGGCGTGGTCGCGCTGATCGTCTTCGCGGTCGTCAGCACCTACCCCTGGCTGCTGCTGGCGCTGCTGGCTCCGCTGCTGCTCGCGGCGGTGGACCGCAAGGCGGAACTCAAGGCCGACCTGCACGCGGCCGAGCTCGGCTTCGCCCCGGCGATGATCGAGGTGTTCCAGCGCTTCCAGGCCGCCGAGGAGACCGAGGCGGCCGAGGCCGCGGCGGCCGCGCGAGCCGCGGGGGGCCGCAAGGCCGTGGAGAAGTCGACGGTGGCCAAGCTGCTCGCCAGCCACCCCGACAACTTCACCCGGATCCGGCAGATGGAGGACTACCTCTCCGCCCGCTCCTAGCCGGGAAACGCCGCAGGGCGGCTGCCCCACCCCGTTCGGGGGGAGCAGCCGCCCTGCGGCTCACTGCGTGACCGGTCAGCCCGTGTAGGGGCCGTAGTCGTAGTCGTCCAGCGGGACGGCCTGGCCGGAGCCGGCGCCGAAGGGCGAGTAGTCCATGTCGTCGTAGCCGACGGCGGAGTACATCGCGGCCTTCGCCTCCTCGGTGGGCTCCACCCGGATGTTGCGGTAGCGGGGCAGACCCGTACCGGCCGGGATGAGCTTACCGAGGATGACGTTCTCCTTGAGGCCCAGCAGCGGGTCGGACTTGGCGTGGATCGCCGCGTCCGTGAGGACCCTGGTCGTCTCCTGGAAGGAGGCGGCCGACAGCCAGGACTCGGTGGCCAGCGAGGCCTTGGTGATACCCATCAGCTGCGGACGGCCGGAGGCGGGGTGACCGCCCTCGGAGACCACGCGACGGTTCTCGACCTCGAAGCGGCCGCGCTCGACGAGCTCGCCCGGGAGCAGCTCGGCGTCGCCCGACTCGATGATCGTCACACGGCGCAGCATCTGCCGGATGATGATCTCGATGTGCTTGTCGTGGATCGACACACCCTGGTTGTTGTAGACCTTCTGGACTTCCTCGACCAGGTGCACCTGCACGGCGCGCTGACCCATGATGCGCAGCACGTCGTGCGGGTTGACCGTACCCGCGGTCATCTTCTCGCCGACCGAGACCGCGGAGCCCTCCTCGACCAGCAGCTTGACGCGCTTGGAGACGGGGTAGGCGATCTCGTCACTGCCGTCGTCCGGCGTGATGACGATCTTGCGGGTCTTCTCGGTGTCCTCGATCCGCACGCGGCCCTGGGCCTCGGAGATCGGGGCCACACCACGCGGGTTACGGGCCTCGAAGAGCTCGACGACACGCGGCAGACCCTGGGTGATGTCGTCACCGGCCACACCACCGGTGTGGAAGGTACGCATCGTCAGCTGGGTGCCGGGCTCACCGATGGACTGGGCGGCGATGATGCCGACCGCCTCACCGATGTCGACCAGCTTGCCGGTGGCCAGCGAGCGGCCGTAGCACATGGCGCAGGTGCCGACGGCGGACTCACAGGTCAGGATCGAGCGGATCTTGACCTCGGAGACGCCGACGCGGACCAGCTCGTCGATCATGACGTCGCCCAGGTCGACCCCGGCCGGGGCGATGACCTGGCCGTCCACCACGATGTCCTCGGACAGCGTGCGGGCGTAGACGCTGGTCTCGACGTTGTCGACCTTGCGGAGGACGCCGTCGGCGCCCACCGTGGCGATCGGCAGCTTGAGACCGCGCTCCGTCTGGCAGTCCTCCTCGCGAATGATGACGTCCTGGGAGACGTCGACCAGACGACGGGTGAGGTAGCCGGAGTCGGCGGTACGCAGGGCGGTGTCGGCGAGACCCTTACGGGCACCGTGGGTGGAGATGAAGTACTCCAGCACGGACAGACCCTCACGGAACGACGCCTTGATGGGACGGGCGATCGTCTCGTTCTTGGCGTTCGACACCAGACCACGCATACCGGCGATCTGACGCATCTGCATCATGTTTCCACGAGCACCCGAGTCGACCATCATGAAGATGGGGTTCGTCTTCGGGAAGTTCGCGTTCATCGCCTCGGCGACCTCGTTGGTCGCCTTGGTCCAGATCGCGACGAGCTCCTGCTGGCGCTCGTCACGGGTGATCAGACCGCGCTCGTACTGCTTCTGGACCTTCTCGGCCTGGGCCTCGTAGCCCTCCAGGATCTGCGGCTTGGTCGGCGGAACGACGACGTCCGAGATCGAGACGGTGACACCCGAGCGCGTGGCCCAGTGGAAACCGGCGGCCTTGAGGTTGTCCAGGGTCGCCGCGACGACGACCTTGGGGTAGCGCTCGGCCAGGTCGTTGACGATGGCGGAGAGCTGCTTCTTGCCGACCTCGTAGTCGACGAACGGGTAGTCCTCGGGCAGCAGCTCGTTGAAGAGCGCGCGACCCAGGGTCGTCCGCAGACGCAGCGGCTCGCCCTCCGTCCACGACGGCTTGCCGTCCTCGTCGACCGGCGGGGTCCAGCCACGCGGCGGGACGGTGCCGACCGGCAGGCGCAGGTCGATCGGGGCCTGGAGGTCCAGCTCCTTGGCGTCGAAGGCCATGACGGCCTCCGAGGTCGCGCCGAAGGCACGGCCGACACCGCGGAGCGTGTCCAGCTCGCGGTCGGAGGTCAGGAAGAACAGACCCAGGACCATGTCCTGCGTCGGCATCGTGACCGGGCGACCGTCGGCCGGCTTGAGGATGTTGTTCGAGGACAGCATCAGGATGCGGGCCTCGGCCTGCGCCTCCGCGGAGAGCGGCAGGTGGACGGCCATCTGGTCACCGTCGAAGTCCGCGTTGAACGCGGTGCAGACGAGCGGGTGGATCTGGATGGCCTTGCCCTCGACCAGCTGCGGCTCGAAGGCCTGGATGCCGAGGCGGTGCAGCGTGGGCGCACGGTTCAGCAGAACCGGGTGCTCGGCGATGACCTCTTCGAGCACGTCCCACACGACCGGACGGGCACGCTCGACCATGCGCTTGGCCGACTTGATGTTCTGCGCGTGGTTCAGGTCCACCAGGCGCTTCATCACGAACGGCTTGAAGAGCTCCAGCGCCATGGCCTTCGGCAGACCGCACTGGTGCAGCTTGAGCTGCGGGCCGACGACGATGACCGAACGGGCCGAGTAGTCGACGCGCTTGCCGAGCAGGTTCTGACGGAAACGACCCTGCTTGCCCTTGAGCATGTCGCTCAGGGACTTCAGCGGGCGGTTGCCCGGACCGGTGACCGGACGACCACGACGGCCGTTGTCGAACAGCGAGTCCACGGCCTCCTGGAGCATGCGCTTCTCGTTGTTCACGATGATCTCGGGCGCGCCGAGGTCGAGAAGCCGCTTCAGGCGGTTGTTGCGGTTGATGACGCGGCGGTACAGGTCGTTCAGGTCGGAGGTCGCGAAGCGGCCACCGTCCAGCTGCACCATCGGACGCAGGTCCGGCGGGATGACCGGGACGCAGTCCAGGACCATGCCGGCCGGCTTGTTGTTGGTCTGCAGGAACGCGGAGACGACCTTCAGACGCTTGAGGGCGCGGGTCTTCTTCTGACCCTTGCCGGTCTTGATGATCTCGCGGAGGCGCTCGGCCTCCTCCTCCAGGTCGAAGGACTCCAGGCGCTTCTGCAGCGCGGCGGCGCCCATCGAGCCCATGAAGTAGGTGCCGAAGCGGTCGCGCAGCTCGCGGTAGAGCAGCTCGTCGCCCTCCAGGTCCTGGACCTTGAGGGACTTGAAGCGCGCCCACACCTCGTCGAGGCGGTCCAGCTCGCGCTGGTTGCGGTCGCGCAGCTGCTTCATCTCGCGCTCGGCGCCCTCGCGCACCTTGCGGCGCACGTCGGCCTTGGCGCCCTCGGCCTCCAGCTCGGCCAGGTCGGCCTCGAGCTTCTTGGCGCGGGCCTCCAGGTCGGAGTCACGGCGCTGCTCGATCTGCTGGCGCTCCACGGAGACGTGCGCCTCCAGGGACGGCAGGTCGCGCGTACGGCGCTCCTCGTCCACCCACGTGATCATGTAGGCGGCGAAGTAGATGACCTTCTCGAGGTCCTTGGGAGCAAGGTCCAGGAGGTAGCCGAGGCGCGACGGGACGCCCTTGAAGTACCAGATGTGCGTGACGGGCGCGGCCAGCTCGATGTGGCCCATCCGCTCACGACGCACCTTGGCGCGAGTGACCTCGACGCCGCAGCGCTCGCAGATGATGCCCTTGAAGCGGACGCGCTTGTACTTACCGCAGTAGCACTCCCAGTCCCGGGTCGGGCCGAAGATCTTCTCGCAGAAGAGGCCGTCCTTTTCGGGCTTGAGGGTGCGGTAGTTGATGGTCTCGGGCTTCTTGACCTCGCCGTGGGACCACTGACGGATGTCGTCAGCGGTCGCCAGGCCGATTCGCAGCTCATCGAAGAAGTTGACGTCGAGCACGGGTCGTCAATCCCACCTTCGGGGTCGAAGTCTTACTGGTGGTCTGAGTAGGGGGTCCTGGGGGCGGCGGGCCGGCTCAGCGGACTGAGCCGGCCCAACCCCTGTCAGACCTCTTCGACGCTGCTCGGCTCGCGCCGGGACAGGTCGATACCGAGCTCCTCCGCGGCGCGGAACACGTCCTCGTCGGAGTCACGCATCTCGATGGACATACCGTCGGACGACAGCACCTCCACGTTCAGGCAGAGCGACTGCATCTCCTTGATGAGGACCTTGAAGGACTCGGGGATGCCGGGCTCGGGGATGTTCTCGCCCTTGACGATGGCCTCGTAGACCTTCACGCGGCCGAGGACGTCGTCGGACTTGATGGTGAGCAGCTCCTGCAGGGCGTAGGCGGCGCCGTACGCCTCGAGGGCCCACACCTCCATCTCACCGAAGCGCTGACCACCGAACTGCGCCTTACCACCCAGCGGCTGCTGGGTGATCATGGAGTACGGACCGGTCGAACGCGCGTGCAGCTTGTCGTCGACCAGGTGGTGCAGCTTGAGGATGTACATGTAGCCGACCGAGATCGGCATCGGGAACGGCTCACCGGAACGGCCGTCGAAGAGACGGGCCTTGCCGGAGGAGCCGACCAGACGGTCACCGTCACGCGTGAGCGTGGTGTGGTCCAGCAGACCGGTGATCTCGTCCTCGCGGGCGCCGTCGAAGACCGGGGTGGCCACGTTGGTCCCCGGGTCGGCCTTGTCGGCGCCGATCTTCTGCAGACGGCGGGCCCACTCCTCGGCGATGCCCGAGACGTCCCAGCCGGTCTTGGCGAGCCAGCCGAGGTGGGTCTCCAGCACCTGTCCCGGGTTCATTCGGGACGGGACACCGAGGGGGTTGAGCACGATGTCGACCGGGGTGCCGTCCTCGAGGAACGGCATGTCCTCGACCGGAAGGATCTTGGAGATGACACCCTTGTTGCCGTGGCGGCCGGCCAGCTTGTCACCGTTGGTGATCTTGCGCTTCTGCGCCACGTAGACGCGGACCAGCTGGTTCACGCCCGGGGGCAGCTCGTCGCCCTCTTCGCGGTCGAAGACGCGGACGCCGATGACCTTGCCGGACTCACCGTGGGGAACCTTCAGCGAGGTGTCGCGGACCTCACGGGCCTTCTCACCGAAGATCGCGCGCAGCAGGCGCTCCTCCGGGGTCAGCTCGGTCTCACCCTTGGGCGTGACCTTGCCGACCAGGATGTCACCGGTGGTGACATCGGCGCCGATGCGGATGATGCCGCGCTCGTCGAGGTCCGCCAGGACCTCCTCGGAGACGTTCGGGATGTCCCGGGTGATCTCCTCGGGGCCGAGCTTGGTGTCACGGGCGTCGACCTCGTGCTCCTCGATGTGGATCGAGGAGAGGACGTCGTCCTGCACGAGGCGCTGCGACAGGATGATCGCGTCCTCGTAGTTGTGACCCTCCCACGGCATGAACGCCACGAGCAGGTTCTTGCCGAGGGCCATCTCGCCCTCGTCGGTGCACGGGCCGTCGGCCAGCACCTGGCCGACCTCGATGCGCGCGCCCTCGTCCACGATGACCTTCTGGTTGAAGGCCGTGCCCTGGTTGGAGCGGGTGAACTTGGCCACGCGGTACGTGGTGTAGGTGCCGTCGTCGTTGGCGACCGTGACGTAGTCCGCGGAGACCTCCTGGACCACGCCGGACTTCTCGGCCGAGATGACGTCGGCGGCGTCGACGGCGGCGCGGTACTCCATGCCGGTGCCGACGAGCGGGGACTCGCTCTTCAGCAGCGGAACGGCCTGGCGCATCATGTTCGAGCCCATGAGCGCGCGGTTGGCGTCGTCGTGCTCGAGGAACGGGATCATGGCGGTCGCGACCGACACCATCTGGCGCGGCGAGACGTCCATGTAGTCGATCTCGACACCGGGGATGTAGTCGATCTCGCCGCCACGGCGGCGGACCAGGACACGGGCCTCGGCGAAGTGGTTGTCGTCCGTCAGCGGGGCGTTGGCCTGCGCGATGACGAAGCGGTCCTCCTCGTCGGCGGTCAGGTAGTCCAGGTCGTCGGTGACGACACCCTCGACGACCTTGCGGTACGGCGTCTCCACGAAGCCGAAGGCGTTGACCCGGCCGTAGGAGGCGAGCGAACCGATCAGACCGATGTTCGGGCCTTCAGGGGTCTCGATCGGGCACATGCGTCCGTAGTGGGACGGGTGCACGTCACGGACCTCGAAGCCGGCGCGCTCACGGGACAGACCACCGGGGCCCAGCGCGGACAGACGACGCTTGTGGGTCAGCCCCGACAGCGGGTTCGTCTGGTCCATGAACTGGGACAGCTGGCTGGTGCCGAAGAACTCCTTGATGGAGGCGACGACCGGCCGGATGTTGATCAGGGTCTGCGGCGTGATCGCCTCGACGTCCTGGGTGGTCATGCGCTCGCGCACGACACGCTCCATACGGGCGAGACCCGTACGGACCTGGTTCTGGATCAGCTCGCCGACGTTGCGCAGACGACGGTTGCCGAAGTGGTCGATGTCGTCGTCCTCGATGACGATCGTCGAACCGTTCGGCGCGACCTGCTCGGTCTCACCCGCGTGGAGCTGCACCAGGTAGCGGATCGTCGCGATGATGTCGTCGACGGTCAGCACACCGGAGTCGAGCCCCTGGGCGACACCCAGCTTCTTGTTGATCTTGTACCGGCCGACCTTGGCCAGGTCGTAGCGCTTCGGGTTGAAGTAGAGGTTCTCCAGAAGCGTCTGCGCGGCCTCGCGGGTCGGCGGCTCGCCCGGGCGCAGCTTGCGGTAGATGTCGAGCAGCGCGTCGTCCTGACCCTGGGTGTGGTCCTTCTCCAGGGTGGCGCGCATCGACTCGTACTGGCCGAACTCCTCCAGGATCTGCTCGGAGGTCCAGCCGAGCGCCTTGAGCAGGACGGTGACCGACTGCTTGCGCTTGCGGTCGATGCGGACACCGACCATGTCGCGCTTGTCGATCTCCATCTCCAGCCAGGCACCACGCGAGGGGATGACCTTGGCGGAGTAGATGTCCTTGTCAGAGGTCTTGTCCAGGGTGGTGTCGAAGTAGACGCCAGGAGAACGGACCAGCTGGGACACGACGACACGCTCGGTGCCGTTGATGACGAAGGTGCCCTTGTTGGTCATCAGGGGGAAGTCACCCATGAAGACCGTCTGGGACTTGATCTCACCAGTTTCGTTGTTGGTGAACTCGGCCGTGACGAAGAGCGGGGCCGCGAAGGTGAAGTCGCGGTCCTTGCACTCCTCGATCGAGTTCTTCGGGGGCTCGAACCGGTGGTCGCGGAAGGTCAGCGACATGGACCCGGAGAAGTCCTCGATCGGGGAGATCTCCTCGAAGATCTCCTCCAGACCGGACTTGGTCGGGACGTCGTGACCGTCTGCGAGGGCGGCGTCGACCCGCGCCTTCCAGGCGGCGTTGCCGAGGAGCCAGTCAAAGCTCTCGGTCTGGAGCGCCAGGAGGTTCGGGACCTCGAGGGGCTCGCGGATCTTCGCGAAGGAAACACGGAGCGGGGCGGTGGATGCGGAGGTGTTCGAGGCGTTGCGCGAGGCGGCCAAGAGGGGGTCCTTCCGAGGGCTCGGACTCACTACGCGCGTACCGGGCCCGCCCGTCTCACGGGTAGCATCCGCGCTCCCGCACTGGACTCGTCACCAGGGACGTTTCTCCTGGTCAGAGCCGGTGCGCGAACGGGGTGCCACCCCTGGTCGGGGCAGCGCAAACTCCGGGCGACGAGTCACGGAGCAGCTAAAAGGCAGCGCAAAGGGACAGTGTAGCCAGACGGCACACTGCTGTCCAGTCCGGATTCGGAGACCGAATCGTCGAACTCCCTACCTCGCGGGCGATCCCCTCTCGGGGCCGCCTCTTCCGTCCACTGAGGGCGGTCACTGCGTCACGTGGTGAATGCTTCCCACCACGAGGCGAATCCATGCCTTCGTGCTGTCGGCTGCCTGCCGACTTCGCTGCCTGCTCGCTCAAGACCTCGCGTCCTGAGAATTGCGCGCCGCGTCCCGTTCGTCAAGGGCGCGGCGACTGCGGACTCGGTTACGGACCGGCATCGCCGCTGCTCGGGACGGACTCCTGGGCAACGACGATCACCATACTCGCCTGCACTGACAGTCGGCACCCCGTCTAGTCCAGATGGCCTGAAACGGTGCTATTCGGACATACAAAAAACCGGGGCGATCACTCCTGGGAGTGATCGCCCCGGCCGGTGCTTCCGTTCAGAAGCGGCAGAGCGCTCGGGCGGCGGCCCGAAAGGTCTTACTTGACCTCGACGCCGGCGCCGGCGGCCTTGAGAGCCTCGGCAGCCTTGTCAGCGGTCTCCTTGTTGACCTTCTCGAGCAGCGGCTTCGGCGCACCGTCGACCAGGTCCTTGGCCTCCTTGAGGCCCAGGGAGGTCAGCTCACGCACGACCTTGATGACCTGGATCTTCTTGTCGCCGGCGCCGGTGAGGATGACGTCGAACTCGTCCTTCTCCTCGGGAGCCTCGGCGGCAGCGCCACCACCGGCAACGACGACCGCGGCGGCCGGGGCGGCGGCGGTGACGTCGAACTTCTCCTCGAAGGCCTTCACGAACTCGGAGAGCTCGATGAGGGTCATCTCCTCGAACTGCGCGAGCAGGTCGTCCTGGCTGAGCTTCGCCATGATGGCGTCCTTCCACTAATCGGCTGGTGCCGGATGTATTGATACGGCGGGCGTACGGGCCCGCTGCGAGAACGGATTACTCCGCGGCGGGAGCCTCGTCCTCGACGGCGGGGGCCGGCGTACCGGCACCGCCCTGCTCCTCGACCTTGGCGCGCAGCGCCTCGATGGTGCGAACCATCTTGGACGGCAGAGCCTGGAAGAGCGCGGCAGCCTGAGACTGCTTGCCCTTCATGGCACCGGCCAGCTTGGAGAGCAGCACCTCGCGGGACTCGAGGTCCGCGAGCTTCTTGATCTCGTCACCGGTGAGCGGCTTGCCGTCGAGCACGCCGCCCTTGATGATGAGCGCAGGGTTGTCCTTGGCGAAGTCACGCAGAGCCTTGGCCGACTCCACCGGGTCACCGGCGACGAAGGCGACAGCCGTCGGACCCGCGAACAGGTCGTCCAGCGTCGTGATCCCGGCCTCGTTGGCCGCAATCTTGGTCAGCGTGTTCTTCACCACGGCGTACTCGGCGTTCGCGCCGAGCGAGCGACGCAGCGTCTTCAGCTGCGCCACGGTCAGACCGCGGTACTCGGTCAGCACGGCCGCGTTCGAGCCGCGGAACTTGTCCGTGATCTCGGCAACGGCGGCAGCCTTGTCGGGCCTTGCCATAGGCTTACGCCTCCTTCCGTGATGTCGATGCGTGGCCGACCAATGAGTCGACCTGCTACGCCTATCGCGCTGGAAGGAAAGCTTTTGAAACTACGACGAGCCCCGGCGCAGGCGCACGGGGCTCGGACCTCCGCTCGACATCACCGGGTGATGGAGCGGCGGGACTGATGTCCTCGAATCAACCTGCGCGGGCTGTCCGCAGCATTCGCTGTGCGGATCCTTCGGCTCCCGTGACCCTTGCGGGCACACGCGAGCAACCAGCGGTCAGTGGCTTGATGGGAAGACTACGTGACCGACCGCCCGGGGGGCAAATCGCCCCCCGGGGCGGCGCGGAATCAGGACTTGAGGCCCTTGAGCAGCTGGCCGAAGTCGAGCGTGTCGGAGGCAGCCGGCGGCGTCACCGTGACGGAGCTCGCGCTGTAGTCGGAGTAGTCGACCGTGGAGGAGAAGGTGCCGGCGTTGGTCGCGGCCGACGTGGAGATGCGCACGGGCAGGTTGTCCGCGCCCACCCAGGCGTCGACCGTCTCGCTGGTCAGCCCCTCCTTCTGCGCGGACTCGAGCAGGTTCTTGAGGCCGCCGCTGGCGTTGGCCGGCAGGTCGGAGACGTTGACGGTGCCCTGGTAGTGCGTGGCCTTGACGCCGTTCACCGTCTCCGTGCCGACCCGCTTGATGCCCTTCGAGGTCGTCAGCAGCTTGAGCTGGGTGGCGGGGTCCTGGCCGCCGCTCTGGTTGATCATGTCCGAGAAGCTCTTGCCGGACGGGCCGAGGGTGGAGAGGTCCATCTTCATCCAGTGCTTGCCGCCCATCTTCGCGGCCGCGTCGGCGCCCATGTTCAGGTACATGGTCGAGCCGGAGAACATCTCGCGCATGGTGCCGGACCCCAGCTGGGCGAGCTTGGGGCTCTGGACCGAGACGTCCATCGCGAAGGGCTTCCAGCCGATCCGGCCGGACATCGACATCTGCCCGCTGCCACCGCTGCTGATCTGCGCGGTGACCTTGACCGAGCTGTAGCCGTCGGTCTTCGTCGTCGCGAGCGACATCGCGTCGGCGACGCTGACCAGCGGGGCCGCGGCGCCCTCCGCGGCCTGCTTGGCAGCGCTGCAGGCGGAGACGGCGCCGAGAGCGAGCGCGACGGTCGTCGCGGCGACGAGCGTACGGGTGTGACGCATGTGGTTCCCCCTCAGAAGATTCTGTCGGCCATCGACGCTACACCCGTGTCATGACAAGAAAACGGGCCGGTACCCGTTCCCGAGGGAACTGGTACCGGCCCGTTTCAGAACTGCCGCGAACCTGGCGCGTCGGACGACGAATCGTCAGACGTTGGCCGGGTCCTCCTCGACGAGGAGGTTGCGGGTGCGGTTCGGGTCGACCTGGATGCCGGGGCCCATGGTGGTGCTCACGGCGACCTTCTTGATGTAACGGCCCTTGGCGGCGGACGGCTTGGCCCGGAGGACCTCCTCCAGCGCCGCGGCGTAGTTCTCCACCAGCTTCTCGGTGTCGAACGACGTCTTGCCGATGATCAGGTGCAGGTTCGAGTGCTTGTCGACGCGGAACTCGATCTTGCCGCCCTTGATCTCGGTCACGGCCTTCGCCACGTCCGGGGTCACGGTGCCGGTCTTCGGGTTCGGCATCAGGCCACGGGGACCGAGCACGCGGCCGAGGCGGCCGACCTTGCCCATGAGGTCCGGGGTGGCGACGACGGCGTCGAAGTCCAGACGACCCTTGGCGACCTCGTCGATCAGCTCGTCGGCACCGACGATGTCGGCGCCCGCAGCCTCCGCGGCCGCGGCACGGTCACCGGTCGCGAAGACCAGGACCCGGGCGGTCTTGCCGGTGCCGTGCGGGAGGTTCACGGTGCTGCGGACCATCTGGTCGGCCTTGCGCGGGTCGACACCCAGACGCATGGCGACCTCGACGGTCGAGTCGAACTTGGTGGTGGAGGTCTCCTTGGCCAGACGGATGGCCTCGAGGGGGGCGTACAGACGCTCGCGGTCGACCTTGGCGGCCGCGGCAGTCAGAGCCTTGCTGCGCTTCACTGCTGCTCCTACTGGATTTCTTGGCGTGGAGTCGTGGTTGCTACGGGCCGCGCCGGCCCTACCACGGGAAAAGCTCTACCGAGGGGTTCAGCCCTCGACGGTGATGCCCATCGAACGAGCGGTACCGGCGATGATGCGCTCGGCCATCTCGATGTCGTTCGCGTTCAGGTCGGGCATCTTGGTGGTGGCGATCTCGCGGACCTGGGCAGCCGTGATCTTGGCGACCTTGGTCTTGTGCGGCTCGCCGGAGCCCTTCTCCACGCCCGCGGCCTTCAGGATGAGGCGAGCGGCCGGCGGAGTCTTGGTGACGAAGGTGAAGGAACGGTCCTCGTAGACCGTGATCTCCACCGGGATCACCATGCCACGCTGCGACTCGGTGGCCGCGTTGTAGGCCTTGCAGAACTCCATGATGTTGACACCGTGCTGACCCAGCGCGGGGCCGACGGGCGGCGCGGGGTTGGCCGCGCCGGCGTTGATCTGGAGCTTGATAAGCCCCGTGACCTTCTTCTTCTTGGGAGGCATGCTCTCTCCGGGTCCTTACGAGAGGTGTTCCCGACCGGCGTGCGTCAGCGCACCGGCGGGGCCTTGGATGTCCGTGTGTCGTTCGCGGCGACTCAGAGAGCCAGCAACCCGCAGTGCACACACATCGAACCAGAATAGCCCGAGACCCCGGCCAGCCCGAAATCCTCCCCCAGCCTCCGGCCGGGGAGACCGCCTAACGACCCAGCAGCCGGGCCACTCCCTCGGCCACTCCCCCGACCACGCGCGCCGCGCCCTCCAGCCCCGCACGGACCGGCGGCGGCAACTGCGCGTCGTCGAACAAGCCCTCGTCAGCCTGCTCCGCCTCGACGACCGGGACGCCGGGGGGCGCCTCCAGCCGGTAGGACTCCGCTTCCTCGGGTGCGGGCCCGAGGTCGTGCAGTTCCAGGTGGCCGGTGGCCAGCACCAGACCCGTCGCCAGGTCGACGACGAGTCCGTCGCCGCCCGCGGTGATCCGGACGGCACGGCGCCCCTCCCAGACCACCACGTCCCGCACGGCCAGCGGTCGGCGCAGCTCCGCGCGGGGGCGACGCAGGGAGTCGAGGAGGAACACCGGCGGCTCGCCGGGCCGGACGACGAGGCGGTGCGGCATCAGGCGGTAGTGCCGCTCGCCGTCGTAGGCCTGAGCCTGCGCGGCAGCAGGCCCGATGCTCCTGGTGGGGTCGATCCGGAAGCGACCGTCCTCCGCCAGGGCGATGCGGGCCTCGCCGAAGTCGGTGCGCAGCGTGCCCGCCAGACCGGTCGGCCGGGCGAGGGCCAGCAGCCGGACCACCTCCTCGACCGACGGGGCGGGCTCGTCCAGCGGCTCGGGCTCGGTCGGCTCCATCGGGGCCGGCAGCGGGACCTGGCCCTCACTCCCGCGCAGCGCCCGGCGCAGCGCCGGATCGAAGGCCATCCGCCCGAGCGTCAGTACCAGGCCCCGCGCGGTGCGACCCACCTGCGCGGCGGTCATCGCCGGCCCGGGGCCCAGCTCCGGGCCCGCCTCCGCGTGCGGCTCCGGTACCGCCGCCTCCGGGCCGATCGCCCGCACCGTGAGCGTCCGGAGGGGTCGGCCGTCGAAGACCTCGGCCAGGCGCAGCAGCAGACCCGTCTCCGCGTCGACCAGCAGCTCGATCCGCTCCACGAAGTCCATGCGCAGCACCGGCACCCTGCGGTCGGGCCGGAGCATGAGGGAGACGGCCGGGCGGCCCAGCGCCTCGGTGGACCCGCCGAGCTCCCAGCGGACGTCGCCGAAGAGCCAGTCCGGCCGGCGCACGACCGCGTCGGGATCCCGCTCCGGTATCTCCACGCCGAACGAGAGCCCTCCGCTCAGGCGTCGCACCTCCGCCGCGGCGTGCCGCTGCAGCGCGGCCTCGGCCTCGGCATGCCGCTCGACGTCCAGCTCGACCGTCGGCCGCAGCGGCGCGTGCGCCGCGCGGTACAGCAGAACGGCGAGATCGCCCTCGTCCTCGATGCCCATGCGTTCCCCCGTGAACGACGAAGCCCCGCACCCATGATGGGTGCGGGGCTCGCGGCTGTCAGGCGATCAGTCGTTCTTGGCGATCTGGTCGAAGGAGAGCTCGACCGGGGTCTCGCGGCCGAAGATCTCGACGAGACCCTTGACCTTCTTGGAGTCCGGGTTGATCTCGTTGATCGTCGCCTGCAGCGTGGCGAACGGGCCGTCGGTGACGGTGACCGAGTCGCCGACCTCGAAGTCCAGGACCTGGACCTCGGACGGGCGGACCGGGCTCGGCTTGCCGGCCTCCTTGGCCGCGGCGCGCTCGACGTCGGGCGCGAGCATCTTGACGACCTCGTCCAGCGTCAGCGGGTACGGGTCGTAGGCGTTGCCGACGAAGCCGGTGACGCCGGGGGTGTTGCGGACGACGCCCCAGGACTCGTTCGTCAGGTCCATGCGCACCAGCACGTAGCCGGGGAGCTTGTTCTGGCGAATGGTCTTGCGGTCGCCGTTCTTGATCTGGACGACCTCTTCCTGCGGCACCTCGGCCTGGTAGATGTAGTCCTCGACGTTGAGCGAGACGGCGCGCTGCTCCAGGTTGGCCTTCACGCGGTTCTCGTAACCGGCGTAGGTGTGGATGACGTACCACTCACCCGGGGCGATCCGCAGTTCCTCGCGGAAGGCGGCCACGGGGTCGATCTCCACGCCGTCATCCTCGGTGACCGCGGCCTCGGCCTCCTCGAAGGCCTCCACGGCGGAGGACTCGTCGGCGGAGACCACGTTCACGGCCTCCTCCTCGGCGGAGCGACCGGCCGCTTCCTCAGCAGCCTCGACCTCGTCGACGTCGGAATCGGCGTTGTCGACGATCTCCTCGACGGAGTCGTCGCCCCACGCCTGCTCCTCGGCCTCCAGGGCCTCAGCGGCGTCGTACGAGTGGGACTCAGACACGTTGGCTGCTTCTTCCTGCTTGTTGCGATCGGTGGATTCAACGATACCGACACAACGTTAGCGGAGCGCCCGGACAAGTGACGTCCGGGCGCTCGGTGCTGCAGTTTGGACGGAGCAGGCCTCGGGTGCGTCAGCCGAAGACGATCGAGGCGAGCTTCACGAAGCCGGTGTCGAGACCGTAGACGAGCGCCATGATCACCAGCACGAAGACGATGACCACCGAGGTGTAGGAGGTCAGGTCGCTGCGGGACGGCCAGACGACCTTGCGCAGCTCGGTGATGATCTGGCGGTAGAAGAGCGCGGTGCGCGCGAAGACGTTCGGGCCCTTGGCGCGCTTGCCGCGACCGCCCTTGCCCTCGGGGTCGCCGGCCTTGCGAGCGCGCTTCCGGTCGCGACGGGACGCTTCGTCCCCGCCGGAGCCGCTCTCAGGTGTGGCGGTGGAGCCTACGGTCTCCGTCACTTGTCCCTCACCTGATAATCCGGGTACCAGTAGGGGCACCCGCGAACTTGCGGGGCCCCTGAATTGCACTGCCGACGGTACCGCCTGAGTCGGGATTCCGACAGGGCGGAACAGCAGGGCCGGAGGGACTTGAACCCCCAACAACCGGTTTTGGAGACCGGTGCTCTACCAATTGAGCTACGACCCTTCGAGCCCGGGGTGCGGACTCGCAGACCCAACCTACAACATCCCGGCGTCCGCATCCGCGTCCTGCCGTCGTGCCGTCGGTGGGCTTCCAACGAGGGTTGAGTGTAGGGGGTAGCGGGCCCGCACGTCGAATGAGTTCCGCAGCTCGCGCCCGTTCGGGTCGTATCGCGGAACGCCGCGCCCCGGATTCCGGGCTTCTGCGAGCATGCAGACATGAGCGCTGGAACCCCCACCCCTGACGCAAGCACCCGTCCGGCCGACCGCCGGGTCTCGGCCCGCATCGGCGCCATCGCGGAGTCGGCGACGCTGGCCGTGGACGCCAAGGCGAAGGCCCTCAAGGCCGCCGGGCGCCCGGTGATCGGCTTCGGCGCGGGCGAGCCGGACTTCCCGACGCCGGACTACATCGTCGAGGAGGCCGTGGCCGCCTGCCGCGACCCGAAGAACCACCGCTACACGCCGGCCGGCGGGCTGCCGGAGCTGAAGGCGGCGATCGCGGCCAAGACGCTGCGCGACTCCGGCTGGGCGGTCGACGCCTCCCAGGTGCTGGTCACCAACGGCGGCAAGCAGGCGATCTACGAGGCCTTCGCGGCGCTGCTCGACCCCTCCGACGAGGTCATCGTGCCGGCGCCCTACTGGACCACCTACCCCGAGTCGATCCAGCTCGCGGGCGGCGTGACGGTGGAGGTCGTGGCCGACGAGACGACCGGCTACAAGGTCTCCGTCGAGCAGCTGGAGGCGGCCCGCACGGAGCGCACCAAGATGCTGCTCTTCGTCTCCCCCTCGAACCCGACCGGCGCCGTCTACACCCGCGCCGAGGTCGAGGCCGTCGGCCGTTGGGCGGCGGAGCACGGCCTCTGGGTGCTCACCGACGAGATCTACGAGCACCTGGTCTACGGCGACGCGGAGTTCGTCTCGCTGCCGGTGGCGGTGCCCGAGCTGGCCGACAAGTGCGTCGTGGTCAACGGCGTGGCCAAGACCTACGCGATGACGGGCTGGCGCGTCGGGTGGGTGATCGGCCCCGGCGACGTGATCAAGGCGGCGACGAACCTGCAGTCGCACGCCACCTCGAACGTGAGCAACGTCGCCCAGCGGGCGGCGCTGGCGGCGATCGCCGGGGACCTCTCCGCGGTCGACGAGATGAAGGTCGCCTTCGACCGTCGGCGGCGCACGATCGTGCGGATGCTGAACGAGATCCCCGGTGTGGTCTGTCCGGAGCCCGAGGGCGCGTTCTACGCGTACCCCTCGGTCAAGGGCCTGCTGGGCAAGGAGATCCGCGGCAGGCGCCCGGCCACCTCGGCCGAGCTGGCGGCGCTGATCCTCGACGAGGCCGAGGTCGCGGTCGTCCCCGGCGAGGCCTTCGGCACGCCCGGCTACCTGCGCCTGTCGTACGCGCTGGGCGACGCGGACCTGGTCGAGGGCGTCACCCGGCTGCAGAAGCTGCTGGCCGAGGCAGAGTAGGCGGGCACCGGATCCAGCGCAGGAGCGAGCGCTGGAGCAGGCACGACGCGGCACGGCTCACGGAGGCCCCTCGATCACTCGATCGGGGGGCCTCCGATTGTTGTTTCCCTTCGGGCGGGTCGATGCGCAAGGATCTGTGGATGGAACAGGTCCTCGCCCCGTCCCGTCCCTCCGACACGCCGTCCGACACCTCCGGCACCGCGTCGTCCACCCGGCGCGATGTGCGCCTGCTGCCCAAGGCGCACCTCCATCTGCACTTCACCGGTTCCATGCGCCCGGCCACGCTGCTGGAGCTGGCGGAGAAGCACGGCGTGCGGCTGCCGGAGGCGCTGAGCTCGGGCGAGCCGCCGAGGCTGCGGGCGACGGACGAACGCGGCTGGTTCCGCTTCCAGCGGCTGTACGACGCGGCACGCTCGGTGCTGCGGGACGAGGACGACATCCGGCGGCTGGTGCGCGAGGCCGCGGAGGACGAACGGGCGGACGGCTCGGGCTGGCTGGAGATCCAGGTCGACCCGACCTCGTACGCGCCACGCCTGGGAGGCCTGATCCCGGCGCTGGAGTTGGTACTCGACGCGGTCGACGAGGCCTCGCGCGAGTCGGGCGTGGGCATCCGGGTGCTGGTCGCGGCGAACCGGATGAAGCACCCGCTCGACGCCCGCACGCTGGCCCGCCTCGCGGTCCGCTTCGCCGACCGGGGCGTCGTCGGCTTCGGCCTCTCCAACGACGAACGCCGGGGCCTGGCACGGGACTTCGACCGCGCCTTCAGGATCGCCACGGAGGCGGGCCTGCTGGCCGCCCCGCACGGCGGCGAGCTGGCCGGGCCGGAGAGCGTCCGCTCCTGCCTGGACGATCTCGGCGCCCGGCGGGTGGGCCACGGCGTCCGCGCCGCGGAGAGCCCGGTGCTGATGCGCCGTCTCGCGGAGGAGCAGATCACCTGCGAGGTGTGCCCGGCGTCCAACGTCGCGCTGGGCGTCTACGAGCAGCAGGAGGACGTCCCCCTGCGCCGCCTCTTCGACGCGGGCGTGCCGCTGGCCCTGGGGGCGGACGATCCGTTGCTGTTCGGCTCCCGTCTGGCCGCGCAGTACGAGCTGGCGCGCGACAGCCACGGCTTCACCGACGAGGAGCTGGCCGAGCTGGCCCGTCAGTCGGTGCGCGCGTCGCGGGCCCCGGAACCGGCCCGGGTCTCACTGCTGAGCGGCATCGACGCCTGGCTGGCGCAGCCTGCCTGACCGGCGGCTCCGGCCCGGCCGGGGGCCGGCGGCGCGCACAGGGCCACGGCGACCAGGGCCGCGCCCACGGGCAGGAAGTCCAGGTCCCCCGTCCCCAGCAGCATGCCGCCGAGCACCACGAACGGCGCCCAGCGCGGCAGCAGCCGCGGCGCCGCACCGTAGGCGGCGAGGGCGGCGAGCGTGGTGAGGCCCGCCACGAAGCAGGCGGGGCCGCTGGAGTAGAACCAGGCCTTGAGCACCGGCACGGCGTCGACCCGGTCCCAGACCGAGACCATCGCGGCGTGGTTCGCGGAGGTCAGACCCGCCCAGAGGTCGACGACCGCCTGGCCGATCGTGCCGACCAGGCCCACCTGGGCGAGAGCGAGCACCAGCCGGCCGGCCAGGGGGCGGGTCGCGTACCGGGCGAGCGCGACCAGCACGGGCGCGAAGGCCAGCAGCGAGAGCAGGAAACAGAGGTGTCCGAGGGTCCAGCCGAGGCCGGGAGCCCGGTGATGGCTGGCGAGCCGGATCGCGCCGTAGGCGGCCAGCAGCAGCGGAGCGGTGAGGAAGGCGGCCCTGGGCCGCACGCGGCGAGTCATGACGATCATCGTCCCGGCCCCCCGCCGCCCGCGCGGTAGCGCGGACATCCCACTCGGTGGTGGTGCCTGCTCCAGTGCGACCCCCACGCCCGGCCTCCCAGGCGCGCCCGACGGCTGCGGCACCGCCGCGCCCCGGCTCCGCCGCGCGGCGGCCCGTGGATCCCCGGCATCCCGCGCACCGAACCCTTCGCCGCCGTCCTCACGCTCCGCGTCGCCCGCGACAGTGGTCCCGCCGCGCGGCCGTGGCCGGCAGGCCCTACAGCGCGACGCCCACCATGACCGGCTCGTTCACCAGCGTCACGCCGAACGCCGCCGCGACGCCGTCGCGGACCTCGCGGGCGAGGGTCAGCAGGTCGGCGGCGGTGGCGTCGCCGCGGTTGGTGAGGGCGAGGGTGTGCTTGCCGGAGAGGCGGGCGCGGCCGGCGCCGTACCCCTTGGTGAAGCCGGCCTTGTCGATGAGCCAGGCCGCCGAGGTCTTCACGTGTCCCTCGCCCGCCGGGTAGGCGGGCGGCTCGACGTCGGAGCCGAGGCGCTCGGCCGCCCGGGCCAGGAACGCGGCGTGCTCGGCCTCGGTGAGGATCGGGTTGGTGAAGAAGGAACCCGCCGACCAGGTGTCGTGGTCCTCGGGGTCCAGCACCATGCCCTTGCCCGCGCGGAGCTTCAGCACCGTCTCCCGCGCGGCGCCCAGCTCCGCCCGCTCGCCCGGCGCGACGCCGAGCGCGCGGGCCGCCTCCGCGTAGCGGACCGGGGTGGACGCGCCGGACGCGTCCTCCAGCGCGAAGGTGACGCGCAGCACCACGTAGCGGTCGGGGTCGGCCTTGAAGCGGCTGTGCCGGTAGCCGAAGCCGCAGTCGGCGGCGGCCAGCGTCACCGTCTCGCGGGCGTGGCGGTCGTAGGCGACGACCTCCGTGACGGTGTCGGCGACCTCCTGGCCGTAGGCGCCGACGTTCTGCACCGGTGTGGCGCCGGCCGAGCCGGGGATGCCCGCGAGGAACTCGATGCCGGCCAGGCCGTGGTCGACGACGACGCGGTCCACCGCGTCCGCCCAGACCTCGCCGGCGGCGAGGGTGAGCCGGGTGCCGTCGAGGGCGAAGCCCTCGGTGGCGATGCGCAGCACGGTGCCGGGGAAGCCCTCGTCCCCGATCACCAGGTTGCTGCCGCCGCCGACGAGCAGCAGCGGCTCGCCCGCGTCGTCCGCGGCGCGCACGACGGAGACCACGTCGGCGTCGGTCGTGGCCGTCACCAGGCGGGCGGCGGGTCCGCCGATGCGGAGGGTGGTCAGCGGGGCCAGGGGCGCGTCATGGAGTTCCTGCACGGGGACAAGCCTACGGGCCCGCCGTGGCGGGCCCGTCGCTCCACTGCTTCGGCTGGGTTCAGGCCACCGGCTGCGCGGCGGGGACGCCCTCGACGCCTTCCGCACCGGCGACCGCGTCGCGCGGGGCCTCCGCCACCGGGGCCGGCAGGCCCCGGCCGCGACGCGGCGCGATCAGGATGGCCGCGGTGGCCGCGACGATCACGCTCGCGCCGACCCAGAGCGCGGGGGTCAGGCCGTCGACGAAGCTCTGGCCGCTGCTGTAGCCGCCGTGCGCGGTGAAGACCGAGGTCAGCACCGCCACTCCGAGGGCTCCGCCGACCTCACGCAGCGCGTTGTTCGCGCCGGAGGCCACACCCTGCTGGTCCGGCCGGACCGAGCCCATCAGCATGGTGGCGACCGGGGCGAAGAAGAGGGCCATCCCCACGCCGGAGAGGACCAGCGGCGGGACCTGGCTGATGTAGCTGGTGTGCGTCCCGACGATCACGGCGAACCAGCCGAGGCCGAGCGCCTGCAGGGCCAGGCCGGCGGCGATCACGACGCGGCCGCCGATGCGGCCGGCCAGGATGCCGGCCAGCGGGGCGACGAGCATCGGCATGCCGGTCCACGGCAGCATCCGCACGCCCGCGCTCATCGGGCTGTTGCCCTGGACGTTCTGCAGGAACTGGCTGAGCAGGAAGATCGAGCCGAACATGCCCAGCGACATCAGCATCGACGCGAGGTTCACCGCGGTGAAGGAGCGGCTGCGGAAGAGGCGCAGCGGCAGCAGCGGGTTCGGCGTGCGGGCCTCCCAGACGACGAAGGCGACCAGCAGGGCCGCGCCGGTGACGAGCGCGGCGAGCACCGGCGCGCTGGTCCAGCCGTCCGCGTTGCCGCGGATCAGCCCGTAGACGATGCCGAAGAGTCCGCCGCTGGCCAGGGCCGTGCCCAGGACGTCCAGCCGGCTGTTCGGGCCGTGGGACTCGTTCAGCCGCAGGCGGGCCAGCGGCAGCAGGGCCAGGCCGATCGGCACGTTGAGGGCGAAGATCCACTGCCAGGAGAGGTGCTGGACGACGGTGCCGCCGATCAGCGGGCCGAGGGCGACGGCCATGCCGTTGACCGCTCCCCAGGCGCCGAAGGCGAGGCCGCGCTTGGCGACCGGGACGGCGGCGGTGAGCAGGGTCAGGCTGACCGGTGCGAGCAGGGCCGCGCCGACTCCCTGAGCGGCGCGGGCGGCGACCAGGGCGCCGATGTTCGGAGCGAGGGCGGCCGCCAGCGAGGAGAGGGTGAACAGGCCGAGCCCGGCGATGAAGAGGCGACGGCGGCCGAAGCGGTCGCCGAGCGCCGCGCCGAGCATCAGCAGCACGGCGAAGGTCAGCGTGTAGGCGTTGACCGTCCACTCCAGGTCGGTGATGCCGCCGCCGAGGTGGGCCCGGATGGAGGGCAGGGCGGTCGTGACGACCAGGTTGTCGAGTGCGGCCATGAAGCCCGCGGTGCTGGTGATGACGAAGGCCCAGACGGCCGGATTGCCTTTGCGCATGATTCCCCCAGGCGCGAATAAAGTGATCGATCAATAACTTTTGCGGCCAAAAAAATCCGCTGCCCGGGACGCGCACCTGTCCGGCACGCGGCGCGGTCAGCAGAGCGGTTCGGGCCCGAATCCCTGCCACAGGCGGTGCTCCTGCGGGAAGCCCATGGCGACCAGTGCGTTGATCAGCATGCCGTGCGCGAAGAACTGGCCGACCTCCTCGGGGGAGGCGCCGGACGCCGCCGCCACCGAGTCCCACAGATCGGTCCACATCTCGCGGACGGCCTCGCCGACCTCGTGATCCCCCGCGGCCTCGGCGGCCGCGGTGGAGACGTACATCTGCATCTGCATGAGGAGCCGACTGCGGTCCTCGATCAGCTCGAAGTAGGCCACACCCATCGCATCGAGCGCGTCCTTGCCGTGCCGCCCTTCGGCGGCGGCGAGGAACGCGCCCTTGATCTCGGCCGTGCAGCGACGGACCGCGGCCTCGAAGAGGGCGCGCTTGTTCTCGAAGAGCCGGAAGAGATAGGGCTGCGACACCCCGACCCGGCGAGCGATCGCCTGGGTCGAGGTGCCGTTGTAGCCGGTTTCGGCGAACTCGATCATCGCGGCGCGGATGACGCTCTCGCGCCGTTCCTCCGCGCTCATCCGGATGCTCGTCTTCGCCATGAGTCAAAGTTAGTGGTTGATTACTAACTTCGTCAAGGGGGGCGGGAGACGGATGTCTCAGGCCAGCTGGACCACGGCCCGCGACATGCCGAGGACCTTCTGGCCCGCGCTGGAGGCGACCAGGTCGACGCGCACCCGGCGGTCGTCCAGCTTGGCCGCGACCTTGCCGGTGACCTCGATCACGGCGCCGGCGTCGTCGTTCGCGACCACGACCGGCTTGGTGAAGCGCACGCCGTACTCGACCACCGCGGCCGGGTCCACCGTCCAGTCGGTGACCACGCGGATCGCCTCGGCCATGGTGAACATGCCGTGGGCGATCACGTCCGGCAGGCCGACCGCCTTGGCGAACGCCTCGTTCCAGTGGATCGGGTTGAAGTCGCCGGAGGCGCCCGCGTACTGGACCAGGGTGGCCCTGGTCACCGGGAACGACTGGGCCGGCAGCTCGGTGCCGACCTCGACCTCGTCGTAGTTGATGCTCGCGCTCATCGCCGCCTCACTCCCCCGCCGTCGTCGACTCGGCCGCGTCGGACTCCGCCGCCCGCGCGACCAGCATCATGTAGGCGGTCACCACGTGCTCGCCGCTCGCCTCGTGCACCTCGCCGCGGACCGACAGGACGTCGTTGCCCGCCAGCGACTTGATCGACTCGATGACGCAGGTGACGCTCAGTCGGTCACCGGCGCGGACCGGGCGCGTGTAGACGAAGCGCTGGTCGCCGTGGACGACCCGGCTGAAGTCCAGGCCGAGCTCGGGGTCCTCGACCACCTGGGCGGCGGCCCGGTAGGTGATCACGAAGGGGAAGGTCGGCGGCGCGATGACGTCCGGGTGCCCCAGGGCCTTGGCCGCCTCGGGGTCGGTGTACGCGGGGTTGGCGTCGCGCACCGCCTCCGCGAACTCGCGGATCTTCTCGCGGCCGACCTCGTAGGCCGGGGTGGGCGGATAGGACCGCCCGATGAAGGAGGGGTCCAGCGGCATGCGTGGCTCCTGACGTCCGTTCGTGTGGCGGGAAACCGGGTACGACAAAGGCCGCCCCCGAGACGGGGACGGCCTTCGCCTTGTGCTCTCAGATCGAAACCCGACCCTTGCGGTGGAGCTGCAGGGTCAGCGAGTCTCGCGGTGCGCGGTGTGTGCGTTGCAGCGGGGGCAGTGCTTCTTCATCTCAAGACGATCCGGGTCGTTACGCCGGTTCTTCTTGGTGATGTAGTTCCGCTCCTTGCACTCCACGCACGCCAGCGTGATCTTCGGACGGACATCAGTGGCGGCCACGGGAGTGCCTTCCTCGGACAGACAACGTTACAGACAGACAAGAGTAGCCGATCGGGCCAGTGACCCGGAAATCGGCTACGGGTGTGGTAGCGGTGACCGGACTTGAACCGGTGACACAGCGATTATGAGCCGCTTGCTCTACCAACTGAGCTACACCGCCACGACGATCGCGTGCCCTGCCGGGTGGCAGGGAACCCTCTCATCCGAGCCCCCATGCGGAATCGAACCGCAGACCTTCTCCTTACCATGGAGACGCTCTACCGACTGAGCTATAGGGGCGAACGGGGAAGACATTACACGGTCCGCAGCCCAACCGTGAAATCCGTTTGGCGCCGGTCCGGTACGACTTTTGCGACCGGGCCCGCCGGTCCCCACGCGCCTCCCGGAACGCCGTCCCGCAGCGCCATAGGCTCACAGTCTTCGATCTTGGCGAACGCGGAGAGGGAGCGGGCCGGTCCATGGGCACAGCGGCGGGGACCGGAGCGACCGGGTCGACGGCACTGCTGCTGTCCGGGGCCAGACTGGCGGACGGCCGCAGCGTGGACGTCAGGATCAGCGGTGAACGGATCGAGGCGGTCGGCACCGTCGGCAGCCTGAGCGCGCCCGAGCGGCTGGATCTGAGCGGCTATCTGCTGCTGCCGGCCCCGGCGGAGCCGCACACCCACCTGGACGAGGCCTTCACGGCCGAGCTCGGGACCGGCCCCGCCGCCCCGGCCGCGGCCGCGGGCCCGGAGGAGGTGCGCCGCCGGGTCACCGAGGCCGCGCTGACCTGCCTCGGCTACGGCGCGACGGCGATCCGCAGCCAGATCCTGGTCGACACGCACGCCGGACTCGGCCGCCTGGAGGGGGCGCTGCAGGCGGCGCGCGACCTCCGCGGCCTGGTGGACCTTCAGATCGCGGTCATGCCTGGGCGGTTGACGGGAAACGGCGGGCACGAGGGGCGCGAGCTCCTGCGCGAGGCCCTGCGCTCCGGCGCGCACGCCCTCGGCGGACGCCCCGCACAGGATCCCGACCCGACCGGCCACCTCGACGCCCTGCGGGCGCTGGCCCGGGAGTTCGACCGCGCGCTGGACCTGCATGCGGACGCGAAGTCCGCAGCCGCGCTCACCGAGAAGGACCGGAGCGCCGTCCTCTGCCTGGAGGGCGGAGCGGACCGGCGACTGCCGGACGCGCTGCTCCGGGCGGGGGTCGGCGTTGTCGTGCTGCCCCAGAGCGGGCGCTGCGCCGGCGGCGCGGCGGGCCCGACCGGCGGCTACGAGCCGACGACGGTCCGGGCACTGGTCGAGGCCGGGGTCCCGCTGGCGGCGGGGAGCGGCGCGCTGCGGGACGCGCGCTGCCCGGTCGGCCGGGCCGATCCGCTGGAGGCCGCCTTCCTGCTGGCCGCGACCGCGGGCCTGACGGCGGGCGCCGCCTACGACGCCGTGAGCGCCACCGCGCGCGCCCTGCTCGGCCTGCCGCAGGTCCGGGTCGAGGCCGGCTACCCGGCCGAGCTGCTCGCGGTCCGCGGCGACAGCCTCGCCGCGGCGCTGGCCGGCGGCCACAGCCGCGTGGTGGTCCACGGCGGCCGTGTCGTCTCCCGCACCAGCGCCGTCCGCGAGTACGCCGAGACCACGGCCGCCGCCGTCCCGCGCCAGGTCCGCCCCGGCCCCGCGTAGCCCCCGCCCGGCCGAGGCCATGCCCGCAGTCTCCCTGCGCGGGCTGCATGCCCCGCCCTGCGAGGACCCCGCCGACGTGCGGTCGGCCCACGCACGGTCCATCGATGCCGCCCACAAGCACCCGCGCGGGCCCGGCCGTAGGCCGTGGACCGCCCCGGAGGCGCCCCGCGGGGACCGGCCCACGCGCGCACCTTCCAGCGATGCCGCCCAGGCAGGCCGCCGCCCGCGCGGGCCCGGCCGTAGGCCGTGGACCGGCCCGGAGCCCGGCGAGGAACCCTGACATGGGGACCGGCCACGCACACATGGTCCAGCGATGCCGCCCGACACGGGCCCCGCCCGGCGGGAAGCGCGGGTCAGTCCGGGGAGGTGAGGTCGCGGCGGTAGTGGACGAGCAGTTCGCCCCAGTCGTCGATCTTCACCCGGCCCGTGCGGCGGAAGCCGATCGCGCGGTAGAGGCGGTTCGCGCGGAGGTTGTCCGCGTGGGTCCAGAGCTGGGCCGTGGAGAACTCCTGCGCCCGGCCGTCCGCCAGGAGTTGTTCGATCAGGCGGCGACCGACCCGCTGGCCCCAGCGGTCGGGGGCGACGCTGAGCAGACTGAGGTGGAGCAGGCCCGGCTCGGGCGGGCCCGCGCCGTCCTCGGTCAGGCCCTGGACGCCGAGGATGGTGCCGACGATGCCGCTGCCGGGGCGGCCCTCCTCGCGCGCGAGGAGCAGCATCGCGCCGGGCGCGGCCATCCGGCCGTGGGCCAGCCGGACGTGGTCACGCGGGAGCGGCCGGCCGTTGCGCCGGATCAGGTGCGAGTGCTGCCAGACGGCGAGCGCCTCGTCGACCTCCTCGGCCGTGGCCGGACCCACCGCCAACGTGCCGCCCATTCGGCCCTCCTGGAGCTCCGCGTCCCGGCATCCCAGCCAGCTCGTGGCCAAGGTTTCTACCACGCGGGGCCCCGGCCGTCAGCAGCGGCGACAGGCTCGTGACAGGAGTGAAAGCGGTGACGCCAGTGACGGTCACGGCGTAGCAGAAAGCCGGTTGCCCCGGTACCGCCGTACCGGGGCAAGCGACGTTTCGGGCGGAGCGCGCTCAGGCGGAGACCCGGTGCGGGTCGGCGTGGGCGTCCCGGGTCGGGTCGTCGACGGTGGGGAGGCGACCCTCCTTGCGGGCGCGCCGCAGATCGTCGACGTACTCGCGGGTCAGCATGGCCGAGAGGGTGGCGATGCCGCCCCGGTGCACCCGGATCTCGCCGTCGGCCACGTGGCCGACCAGCCGGATCCTGCGCTCCGGGCCGCGCCCGGCGGCGTCGGTCGGCGCCTGGCCGTCCTTGACCCTGCCCTTGCCGGTCCAGCGCAGATCCCAGTGGTCGACCACCGCGTCCTCGGGGACGAGCAGCTTCACCAGCGCGCGCTGCATCCGGACGTCGACCTCGACCACGTCGGGGATGCCCGGCGAGCGCAGGTCGATGACGACGCTTCCGCCGCGCGCCCTGATCTCGAAGGCGTCGGCCGCGGTCCAGTTGCCCAGGCGCTTGGCGACGGTGTGGTCGACCTGGATGCGCTCGGCGGTCCCGGGCCGCGCCGCCTCGGCAGGTGCCGTGACGGGAGCGGTCGTTGCGGGGGTGTTGCCCTTGGCGAACTTGTCCTGGCTCACGGTGAGCCCCTTCCGGTGGAGGCGACGAACGGGAGCGGGCGGCCTTGGCGGCGGTGTGCCCGGCCGGCGTTTCCGCCGACAGATAGATAGTTGCATTGCAACTAGTCTCTAGTCAACTAGTGCCGGTGAGATTAGGTCGAAGGGTACGATGACGGCCATGAGCACCCCCCTGCGGAGTTCCCCCCTCTACCTGACCGTGCTGTCGCTGCTGCACTACCAGCCGCTGCACCCGTACGGGATCCAGCGCCTGATCAAGCAGTGGGGCAAGGACCAGGTCGTCAACGTGAGCCAGCGGGCCAGCCTCTACCGCGCCATCGACCGGCTGCTGGCGGCCGACCTGATCGCCGTGCGCGAGACCGGGCGCGACCAGCTCTACCCGGAGCGCACGGTCTACGAGGTCACCGACGCCGGCCGCACGGTCGCCAGGGAGTGGCTGGTCGAGATGCTGGCCACGCCGAAGCAGGAGTTCCCCGAGTTCCCGGCCGCGCTCTCACTGCTGCTGATGCTCGAACCCGACGAGGCCCTGGAGGTCTTCGAGCGGCGGGCCGAGCACGTGCGGGCGGCGCTGCGGGAGATCGACGCGGTCACGGCGGTCGAGGCGCAGCACCGGCTGCCGCGCGTGGCCATGCTGGAGACGGAGTACCAGCGGGTGGTGACGGCCGCCCAGCTCCAGTGGCTCGACGCCGTCGTGGAGGACCTGCGCACCGGGCGCCTGTCCTGGACCCCGGAGGAGCTGCTGGCCTTCGCCGAGCCCTCGGACACCCCGACGGACACTCCGCCTGACACTCCGTAGGACGCCCCACAGGACGCCCGCAGGACCCCCGCGGACCCCCGCCGGACGCCCCTTCGAACGCCAGGTCCCTCGGCCGGCCAGGGCGGCTGACCCATGGTCACCACCACGCTCAAGGGAGTCTCGACGACCGGACTACCTGCCGGAACAGGGAATGTGCCACCGTCCCGTGCCGTGCGAACACCGCTAACATGTGGGGTGCGCCTGAACGGCGTTGGAGGACTTGGGGGGCTCCATGGTCCGCATCCTGTTGGCCGAGGACATGCACATGGTCCGGGGGGCCCTGGCCGCGCTGTTACGGCTGGAGCCGGACTTCCAGATCGTCGCGGAGGTCGAGCGCGGGGACGCCGTCGTCGCCACCGCGCTGGAGTGCAAGCCCGAGGTCGCCGTCCTGGACGTGGGCCTGCCCGGCATCGACGGCCTGACCGCTGCCGCCCTGCTCCACCAGGAGTTGCCGAGCTGCCGCACGCTGATCCTCACCAGCATGGGGAAGGCCGGCACCTTACGCAGGGCCCTGGCGGCGCAGGTCTCCGGATTCCTGCTGAAGGACGCCCCTCCCGCCCTGCTGGCCGAGGCGGTCCGCAGAGTCGCCGCCGGGGAACGGGTACTCGACCCGCAGCTGGCCCTGGTCGCCTTCGACAGCGTCGAAGGCCCGCTGACCGAGCGGGAGTTGGAAGTCCTGCGGCTGGCCGCGGGCGGCGCTGACGCGGGCGAGATCGCCGCCGCCCTCTTTCTCTCCGTGGGAACGGTGCGCAACTACCTCACCGCGATCGTCACCAAGCTCGGCGCACGCAACCGCCTCGACGCGATCAGGATCGCCCGCGAGGACGGCTGGCTCAGCTGAGCCGCTTCCGCCCGCCCGGCGGAATCGGGTCCGCGAGCGGCACGGCCTCCGAACGCGGCGCCGGAATGGGGCCGGGGGCCTCCCCGGACAGCGGCGCGACGGCCCGGAGGACGAACCACCGGCCCCCCTCCACCTCCCAGGCCAGTCGGCCGCCCGCCTCGGACAGCCTGGCGGTCAGGTTCTGCAGCCCGTTCCCGCTCCCCATGCGCTCGCCGGGACCGGACGCGCCGGTCACCCCGTCGTTGGCGATGGTCAGCCGGATGCCCTCCCCCTCCGGGCAGGTCGTGATCAGGCACTGCTCGGCCTTGCTGTGCCGCAGCAGGTTGGTGACCGCCTCGCGCAGCACGGTGGCGAGGATGGTGTCCAGCTCCCCCTCGGGCGGTCGCGCCCCCAGATCGACCAGGGCGCGGATTCCGGCCGCGCGCAGCACCGACTGAGCCGCCTCCGCCTCCTCGGCCAGCGACATCTGCCGGTACCCGCGCGAGACCGCGCGGACGTCGGTGAGGGCCTGCCGGGAGACCAGCAGGATGTCGTCGAGCTCGTTCAGCGCGTCCTTGGGGCTGCCGTCGACGAGACGCTTGGTCAGCTCGCTCTTGAGCACGATGGCCGACAGGCTGTATCCGAGCAGGTCGTGCAGGTCTCTGGCGAACCTGAGCCGCTCCCTGACCACGGCCACCCGGGCCAGCTCGCCCTGGCTGGCCTGCACCTGAATCACCAGCAGCGAGAGTCTGGTCAGACCCCAGAGGGTGAGGCTGGCCAAGGTCGTGGAGACGACGAGGTAGATGTCCGAGAGGACGGTCCAGCCCTCCAGCGGTCCGCTCACGGCCGCGGCCAGCACCACCAGGGCGAAGAGGGTCCAGCCCCAGCGCGGGCGGAGCAGCAGCAGGCCGCTGGCGCCCAGGAAACCGGCCATGCCGCCCCAGAAGATCCCGAAGGCCAGCGGCGGGGTGTAGGTCAGCACCGCCTGCAGCAGCAGGCTCCAGGGCATCAGCCTGCTTCTGAGTTGGTCCAGTCTGCGGTCGGAGTGGAGCAGCTGGATCAGGGCGATGAGCAGGAAGCTGCCGCCGCCGATCAGTATCCTTCGCCAGCCCAGCCCCCCGGCGATGAGGGTCGTGATCCCCATCACCGCGTAGCCGCCCACCAGCGCGGCCACCAGGCTGTCGGCGACCTTCGGCGAGGGGGCGCCGCGTCCGAGGTTGCCGAGCACGGCGCCCACGTCCGCCTCGGGCTCCCCGGCCCGCAGCGCGAGCTGCCGCGCCTCCCCCGACTGCGCCTGACCGACGAGCCGGCCCCTGGACCTGGTCACCGGGCCCCCTCCACGCGCGCCGACTGTGGTCAAGAGCCACCAGCCTACGCGCCGGGCGTTGCCCCGAGGTGACGTGCGCGCGTACGGACGGCTCTTCCGGTCTCCCGCCGATGTCAGATGAACATCGGCAGGGGGTTGAGGTTCTGATACTCCGTCGGCTCGTGGAGGCGGCCGAGCGCGACCGGCACGTCGAAGAGCCTGCCGGGTGCGAACCTGGCCCAGAAGTGCCGCAGCCCGGGAACCACCACCTTCACCACCGGCAGCCCCAGGTCCGGACGGGTCTGGTCGAGCACCAGCGTCTCCAGCCCCTTCGCCGCGAGCCGGCCGACGACCAGCTCGACGTCGTCGAGCAGGTCGTCGTGGCGGACCGCGGCGAAGTCCTGCGGCCGGGCGGGACGGGCCGCGGGGTCCGGCAGGAGCCAGCGCTGGCTCTCCACCGTCTCCCGCGTCCACCAGTGCAGCAGCTCGGGATCGTCGAGCCGGTAGCCCCCGCCCGCCGCGTCCGCCTCGGCGACGGCGGGCAGCAGCTGGTTCATCTCGGTGAGGGCGCGGCTGAGCGCCACCGCCGGATCCAGATGCGCGCCGAAACCGAACATCACGTCCTGCGCGGGCTTGTCGAGCCGCCGGGAGAGGGCCGCGAGGACGGGGACGCCCAGGTCCGAGGTGAGGTCCAGCACCCAGACCCGACGATGCATCAGGTCGTAGGCGCCGAGCAGCCGTTCCACCCAGGGGTCGGCGAACGCGGCGAGGTCGACCGCGCGCTGGCGGGTCCGGTTGTACCACCAGAGCGCCACGGCGTCCCGCTCCACGAGTTCCAGCAGGCCCTGGAGCACGGCGTCCTCCAGGCTGCTGCCGGCCGCGTTGCCGTTGGAGCAGGCGAAGAGGGACTCCCGGCCCGCCACCGGTACGACCTGCTCGTGCACGGGGTTGAAGTAGAGCAGTCCGGTCGGCAGCAGACGCTGCCGGTTCCCGGACAGCGACCACACAGGGGTCCAGTCGACGGGGGTCTCCGCGTCGAAGGGCTCGGGCACCCGGTGGTACGCCGAGGCGCGCCGGTTCCAGTCCGCGCGGTCGCGGTACTGCCGCTCGTCGAAGAGCAGGCAGGCGCGCGGATCCACGGCGGTCCTGCCCAGGCCGCGCAGCGTGTCCCTGACCCGGGACTCGTCGCCGTGCAGGGTCGCCGAGTAGCGCTCGACGGCCTCGCACAGCGCGCCGACCTCGGCGTCCAGGCGGGTGGCGCCCTTGCCTCCGCTGTTCTGGCGCAGGCCGGAGCGGAGCTGACGCAGGTCCGCCCCGCCGAGCGCCAGATTGTGCCCGGAGGAGTAGCTGTGCAGGCCGGCCGGACTGCCGGGCACCGCCCGGATCTCGGCGACGACCCCGGTGAGCGGGCTCACCAGGTGGCCGTAGCGCTGCTGGACCTCCTCCGGGGTGCGGGCGCGGTGCCCGCCGGACGCGCGCGAGGCCTTGGGCGTCGGGCGCAGCGTCACCGGGCGCTCCGCCTGCCGGGCCGTCAGGCCGGGGTCCCCGCAGCTCGGGCACTGCGGCCTGCGGCGTGCCTCGTGGTGCCGGGAGACCAGCGTCAGCGTGTCCATCTCCATGACCGCGTCCTGCCCGGGGTGGCGGTATCCGGCGAGCCACTTGACCGCCTCGTGCACCAGCAGCTGGGCTCCGGCACCGCTGCCGCTCGGCAGGTAGGCGGCGGGCCGCAGCACCGGTCCGTCGAGGCCGAGCGCGCGGCGCACCGGCGCCTCCGCGGTGCGGTGCGCGGACATCCGGTGGGCGAGGCAGTGCCAGCAGGGGCCGCCCGCGCCCGGCCGGAAGACCGGGCCGATCCACAGCGCGGACGCGGTCAGCCGGGCGGGCAGCCAGGCCCGCCCGGCGGCGCGGTGCTCCGCGTCCACCTGGGCGAGCTCGGGACGGAGGTAGTCGTCGGTGACGACCAGCGTCAGCAGCGCGGACCCGGCGTGCTCGTCCGCGAGTTCCAGGCCGGCCGCCCGGCAGGCGTGCCGCACGGCGTCGGTCGGCGCGCGGCCGACCGTGCACAGGGCCACCCGTACGCGGGTCAGCAGGCCGGTGGTCTCCTCTCCGTCCAGGCCGATCAGGTCCCAGTACGCCTCGGCGGGCGGCGCGGCCGGGCCGCTGCGGTAGCCGATCAGGCCCTCGCGGGCGAGTCGGCCGATGGTCCGCCCCGCTTCCTCGGCCGGGACGTGGCGGGTGGCGGCGTCGAGCACCGACGAGAGGTCCCTGGTCCCGTCCAGCAGGGGGACCAGTGCCTCGACGGCTGCGCCCTGGAGCGCGGTGACCCCGCGTTCCGACAGGAGGTAGGCGGCGTCCCCGGCCACGGGCTCGGCCCGGAGATGACGGCGGAAGCCCAGAAGCCTGGGCTTCTGGGCTTCCGCGGCGGTGTCCCGCCCCTCGCGCGAGAGGTCGGTCACCGCAGGACGAGCTCCCTGGTCGACGCTGTGGGCCTCATCTCGGACCAGCTGTCCTCCACGTCCACGCCGCACACGGCGCAGGGCGGGAAACAGGCGCGGGCGGCCTGGAGCGGCGCGCCCTCCAGCGCTTCGATCAGTAGGTCGTCGCCCGAGGACGTCGACGTGGACAGGAACGACTGTGCGATGAGCTCCGCGAGCCGCAGCTCGCTCTGGGGCCCCTGGTTCATGCGAGCCTCCTCCGGGGAAGGGAGAGTCGGCCGCATCCCCGTGACCACGGGACGCGACTTGATGGCGGCTCGATTTTCGAATGAAACGCGCTGGAGAGGTAAGTGATTCTGTCATGAACCCATCGTGAGATGTTCATGATCCAAAGCGTGCGCATGGCCGTCGGCATCGACGTGACCTGGGCCGACAGCGCCGCGGACCGCGCTCCCGAGCGCCGGAATCCTCGGCGGCGGCACGACCGCGCTCGTCCCCCACGGACCCGCCCACGGCCGCAGACCACCGACCCCGGAGGCGGCCACCCCGTAGCCGCCCGAGCCCACCGAGCCGACGGGACCGACCGGCGCCACCGGATCGAGCGAGGGGTCCGCGGAGAGCACCGCGCGCCGCAGCCGCTGGACCGGAGCGGACGGCTCCAGCCCCAGCTCTTCCATCAGCGAGACGCTCAGCTTCCGGTAGACCTCCAGCGCGCGGGCGGACATCCCCGAGCGGTGGAGCGCGAGCATGAACTGCGCGTGCAGGTTCTCGTGCAGCGGGAACTGCGCGGTCAGCCCGGCCAGCTCGCCCAGGACCTCGCGGTGGCGGCCGAGTTGCAGGTCCGCGTCCAGCCGCCGCTCCAGGGCCGCGCCGCGGCTCTCCCCCAGACGGGCCGCCTCGATCTCCAGACGGCTGCCGCGCGGCAGATCGATCAGCGCCGGCCCCCGCCAGAGCGCCAGCGCCTGGCCCAGCAGCCGCGAGGCGCCCTCGGGATCACCGGCGTCGAAGGCGGCGTAGCCCTGGAGGGTGAGCGCGTCGAAGCGGCAGGCGTCGACGTCCTGCGGTGCGACCAGCAGCAGGTAGCCGGCGCTCCGGGTGATCAGCACGTCCTTGGCCTGCCGCCCGGATCCCTCCAGCGCGGCCGCGAGCGAGCGGCGCAGCTGCAGGATGTACGTCTGCAGCGTGGTGGACGCGCTGCGCGGCGGGCGCGAGCCCCAGAGCTCCTCCATCATGGAGGCCACCGGGACCATCTGACCCGCGTTCAGCGCCAGCAGCGCGAGCAGCTGGCGCGGTTTTCCCGCCGACGGCACCACGGAGCGGTCGCCTTCGGCCGCTTCCAGCGGTCCCAGCACCTTGATGTCCATGCACACCGTCCCCATCCGCAGCTCCTGCCTCGGCTCCCACGTCCAGGGGAGCCCGTTCAGGGAGAAAGCCGGCCCCCAGGCTGCCACCTGGTGTGACCTGGCAACAGTGAGAAGTTCATGACTTCGCCGGGCGTTCGTCAGCACCGGGACGGTCCGCGCCGCCCGGCCCGGCGCGGAGGCCGGCCCGGCGCGCGCGCCGCCGGTGCATGCGTAGGCCGCAGGGTCGCCCGACTACGTATCGAAAAGCCGTATCCCGGTCCCGCTTTTCAGTATGTACCAACGATTCCCACGCATGTTTCAATGGCCGCATTGTCGTATTTCCTTAAGTCTTCACGGCATTTCGGCGGCCCAGAAAGAGGAATTCGTGGTGGACACCGGGGCAACGGAATACTTCCTCTCCTGCTACCTGACCCCGCCCGGACCCGGCGCGGTGTTCTCCGTGCGGCACGACCAGAACGTGGCGCTGTGGGAACACCGCGACGGCCGGGTCTCGCTGCGGCGGGTCTGGGAGCTCGAACGCGTCAGCGGGCAGAAGCACCATTTCTGGCCGCTCTACACGCCCGAGCGCGCCGCCTCCTTCCTCGGCGCGCTGCTGGCCGAGGAGGGGCTGCGGCTGCAGGACATCAGCGCGAGCTGGGGCACGCCGGGGCTGCCGGCCGCCCAGCCGGTGCCGGTGCCCAAGGGCGCCGAGGACTTTCCGCTGCACAGCCTCGCGCACCTCTTCAGCGGGGTGCTGCGGGACACCGAGCTGTTCCGCACCGAGCAGATCGTCGGGCTGGCCATCGACGCCCTGCCCGACTACGTACAGGAGCAGCGCCCCAACCGGTACTGGTACGCGGGCTGCGTGTCCCGCGCCGGGCAGCTGGAGTTCGCGCCGGTGGAGTCCCCCGGCCCGCTCTACACCGCGGCCGAGGCGCTGTTCGGCCTGGAACCCGGCTCGCTGATGGCCCTGGCCTCCGCCTGCCGCACCACCGTCGCCTTCGACGCGGAGCGCGCCGTCAAGGAGCTGACGTTCTACGGCGGTTCCTCCACCCAGCCGTGGAAGGAGGCCTTCACGCTCGTCCGCGAGATCGTCGCGGAGACCGAGCGGCAGTTGGAAGCGCTGCCCGACAGCGCCCTGGACAGCGCGCTGAGCCGGGAGGACAACCTGCGCAGCGCCGCGATGAAGGTCGTGCAGCGCTGCTCGGAGCTGGTCGCGATCCGCAATGTGGAGCGGCTGCTGGAGTTCGGCGGCGTCCGCGCGGACGAGAGCTATCTCGCGACCAGCGGCGGCTACGCGCTCAACTGCCCCACCAACACGCTGCTGATGGACCGTTTCGGCTTCCGCGGCCTGCTCACGCCCCCGTGCGCCAACGACTCGGGTCAGGGCATCGGCCTCGGCCTGCTCGGCCTGCACGGCGCCGGCCTGCTCGACCACGCGGAGCTGCGGATCGACGGCGCCTACTACGGCCGCGACATCACCGACCTGGACGAGGCGCTGACCGAGTTCCGGCCGTGGATCGCCGAGGTCTCCGACTTCTCGCCCGAGCGCTTCGCCGAGGACGTCAGCGACGCGGTGGTGGCCTGGGCGGACGGCCCCTCCGAGCTCGGCCCGCGGGCCCTCGGACACCGCAGCCTCCTGGGCGACCCGCGCTCGCTCGCGGTCAAGGACCTGCTCAACGACTACAAGCGGCGGCAGTGGTGGCGTCCGGTCGCCCCGGTGGTGCTGGCCGAGCACGTCGGGGAGTGGTTCGCCTCCGACCGGGACTCGCCGTACATGCTGGAGGCGGTCCAGGTGCGGCCCGAGGCGCGCGAGCGGGTGCCCGCCGTCGTCCACCTGGACGGGTCGGCGCGGCACCAGGTCCTCTCGGAGCAGGCCAACCCGCTGCTGCACCGCGCGCTGACCGCGTTCCACGCGGCGACGGGGGTCCCGCTGCTGTGCAACACCTCGCTCAACGACAAGGGCGAGGCCATCGTGGACACGGCGGCCGAGACGCTCACCCTCTGCGTGCGCAAGGGCCTCAAGGTCGCCTACATCTCCGGCCGGCGGATCGAGCTGCGGCCGGAGCCGGTGCCGCCGACGGCCGCGCCCGAGGGTCCGCGTCCGCGCGCGCTGGAGTACTTCACCGGCCAGGAGGCGGACCGGGACGCGCTCTGGCAGAGCTGGCTGGACTCGGGCTACACCGTCGAAGGCATGTTCCTGCTTGCCCGCAGCCACGGGCTCCGCGCCGAGCAGGAGCTGTCGACGCCGGAGCGGGTCAACCTGCTGGCGGCGTACCGGGCGAAGGTGGACCCGTCGTTCGCGGGGCTGGTGGACAGCTTCGTCCGCACCCACGGCCCCGGCGCCTCCTTCGTCTCGCCCTCCACCCTCACCGGCGCGTTCGGGGTCATCAACCCTCTGCGGTCCGGGCGTTGAGGATGCGGATGCGCCCCCTGGCCGTGGCCGGGGGGCGCATCCGCATGCGGCGGCCTCAGACGCGGTAGCCGAGACGGGCCAGCGCCGGTGCGGTCATCGCGGTGGAGACCAACGCCATGGCCACCAGCATCGTGTAGCAGGCGGTGCTGATCACGCCGAGGCTGAGGCCCACCGAGAGCACCACCAGGCCGGTGACCCCGCGGCAGTTCATCAGCGCGCCGAGCGCCATCGCCTCCCTGCGCGGCGCGCCGACCGCGCGGGCGGCGAGCGCGCTGCCGACGCCCTTGCCCAGCACGGCCACCAGGACGATCAGGCCGACCCAGGCCCACTGGCGCAGGTTCGTGCCGAGCAGTCCGAAGCGGGTGTGCAGACCGGCCGAGACGAAGAACAGCGGGAGCAGCACCGGCACCGACACGGCCCGCAGCCGGCCCGCGACCCGGGTCAGGGACGCGGAGCGACGCGGCAGCACCACGCCGTAGAGGAAGGCGCCGAAGATCGGGTGGATCCCGATGGCGTCGGTGGCCAGCGCGCTGAGCAGCAGACCGCAGACGATCGCCGTCGTCCCGTTCGGCGGGTGCCGGACCAGCCACGGCCTGACCAGGAACAGCATCGCCGCCGCGAAGGCCAGCGTGAGCACGACGGTGACGGCCGTGCGGGCGGGACCGCCGCCGTGCGACTGCGCGGCGACCAGGGTCAGCAGACACCAGGCGGTGATGTCGTCGACGGCCGCGCTGGAGAGCGCCACCGTGCCGAGCCCGGTGCGGGAGAGGCCGTGCTCGTCGAGGATCCGGGCCAGCACCGGGAACGCGGTGACGCTCATCGCCACGGCGAGGAAGAGCGCGAAGGCCGTGAAGGGCACGCCGGCCGGGGCGAGCGGCCGGTACAGAGCCGCGGCCAGGGCGATGCCCAGCAGGAACGGCAGGGCGATCGAGGCGTGCCCCACCGTCAGCAGGGTGGCGCCGCGCCGCCGCAGCGGGCCGGTGTCGAACTCGTACCCGACCAGGAAGAGGTAGCAGACCAGCCCGAGTTGGGAGAGGCCGTCGAGCAGGGGCGCGAGCGCGGCGGGAAAGAGCCAGGCGTAGCCGGCCGGCCAGAGCCACCCGAGCAGGGAGGGGCCGAGCAGCACCCCGGCCACGATCTGGCCGACCGACTCCGGCTGCCGCAGCCGGCGCGCGCCGCGCACGACCACTCGCGAGGCGATCAGGACGACGGGCATGGTGCGCAGCAGCGCGAGGAAGGGGTCGACCCCGCCGGTCCCGCCCAGCGGCGCGGCCGCGCTCGGCGGCGCGGGGGCCGGGCCGGTGCGGAGGCCGAACAGCGTCGGCAGTGCGGTCAGCAGGAGCACGGCGATCGACGCGGGAACGACGACGAGCCCGGCGTAGAGCGCGACGGCGCGTGCGTGGGTGGGCGGGGGCCCGAGCGGGGACCCGGTCTCGGTGGGCTCGACCGCCCGGGTGCGCGTTCTCGTGCGCGTGCTCGTGCTCGTGCTCGTCTGCACGGGACCTCCGACGGTGGAACGGATCGACGAACAGACGTGGGGCGCGGGGACGCGCGGGGGGCGGCCGGGTTGCGGACCGGCCGCCCGGGAGCGCGTCGGTGGGTCAGTAGCGCGGCTTGCGGGTGAGGGCCATGCCACCCATCAGGAAGACGACGCCGATGACCCCGGCGACGATCGCGGAGGTGGTCTGCGCCGGCTTGTGGGCCGCGTCCATCACCGCGGTGACCAGGCCGGCCACGCCGCTGATGTAGCAGAAGATGGTGATGAAGATCTTGAGGTTGGAGTTCAACGTGGTGCTCCCTCGTGGTTGGGGGTTTTCTCCTGACCGTGATCCGCGGGTGCGGTCGCGGCGACTGTGAAGCCGAGCAGCATCACCCAGGCCTGCGGGTCGGCCAGGAACCGCCGCCAGCGGTCCGCGGCCAGCGCGAGGTCGCGCAGTCCCAGGACTCCGGCGGCGACCAGCGGTTCCAGCCGCTGGGGGCCGAGGTGGGGCGCGAAGGCCTCGGTGGGGTGATCGGCATTGGTGGTGGCGAAGGGCCGCAGCACCGGGCGGTCGAAACCGGCCGAGGCGAGCAGCGCGGGCAGGCGCCTGGCGATGGAACGGTCCCCGCCGGCCTCCGCCTGCGCGGCGGCCATCCTGGCGTGGATCCCGGCCAGTTCCGGGTAGGCGGGGTGGGCGACGCCCCAGCAGCCGGCGTCGACCTCGGTGACCGCGACGACGCCGCCGGGGCGCAGCACCCGGAGCGTCTCCGCCAGCACCCGTTCCGGCGAGGGCACGTGCTGCAGGACGTAGCGCAGCAGCACGAAGTCGACGCTCCGGTCGGGCAGCGGCAGGTCCGCCGCGTCGGCCACCAGGACCCGGTCGGCCGCGCCGCCCGCGTGGGCGACGAGTTCGGGGTCGATGTCGACGGCGATCAGCTCCGCCGCCGGGAGGGCGGCGCGAAGTCGCCGGGTCACCGCGCCGGGGCCGGCTCCCAGTTCCAGGAACGTCCCGGCGGTGTCGGCTCCGAGCTCGCGCAGGATGCGGAACTCCTCGGCGAAGGAGAGCTCCGCCTGGGCCTCCAGGCGGGCCAGCTCGCCGGCGAGTCCACCGCCGGTGGTCCGGGCCGGGTCGTAGGAGCCGCCCGGCGGGGGCGTGGTCGGCGCCGTCCCGGCCGGGGCGCTCATCGCGCGCTCGCGATCATCTGCATCCCGTGCCGGGGGCGCAGCGTGACCAGCGCCTCGGGCTCGACGGGGAACCCGGGGACGAGCGTCAGCCGTACCGACTGGACCAGCACCGCCAGCGCCAGCACCGCCTCCAGCATGGCCAGGTGCTGGCCCACGCAGATCCGGTCGCCGCCGCCGAAGGGCAGGTAGAGGTGGCTCGGCAGGGCCGCGCCGTCGAAGCGGTCCGGCCGGTACACCTCGGGGGCGTCCCAGTAGTCGGGGTGACGGTGCAGCACCCACTGGCTGACGCAGACCAGGGTGCCGGGCTCCACCCGGTAGCCGCCGATCTCGTCCTCGCCCACCGCGCGGCGGGAGATGAGCCAGACCGGCGGGTAGAGCCGCATCGCCTCCATCACGGCCCGGCGGCAGACCGGCAGGTCCGCCAGGTCGGCGGCGGTCGGCGGCCGTCCGCCCAGCACCCGGTCGACCTCCTCGCGGACCTTGTCCGCCTCCTCGGGGTGACGGTCCAGCAGGTACAGGGTCCAGGTGAGCGACTTGGCGGTGGTCTCGTGGCCGGCCATGACGATGGTCAGGACCTGGTCCCGCAGGTCCGCGTCGGAGACCAGATGGTCGCTGGACATCATGGTGTCCAGCAGCGTCCCGTCCGAGCCCGCTCCGCCGCCGGACGCCCCGCCCGCGCGACGGGAGGCGATCAGGGTCCGGGTCACCGAGTCGAGGAAGACACGGGCCTGCCGGAAACCCCGCTGCCGTAGCGCCGTGTCCGCAGGATCGGGGTCGGGATCCGGCACGTAGTGCCCGATGCAGCGGTTGACCGCGTCGACGGCACGTCCGAAGCCCTCGCCGATGCCGTCGATGTCCGTCCCCAGGATCGCCCGGGTGAGGATGGCCAGTGTCAGCGCGGTCAGGTGGTGGTCGACGGCGAGCGGCGTGCCCGACTCGACGGCGGGCCGCCAGCGCTCCAGCATCCGGGAGGTCGACTCGGTGACGATGCCGTCGAAGGTCCGCACCGAACTGGGCCGGAACGCGGGCGCGGTGAGCCGGCGCTGGCGCGCCCAGTCCTCACCGTTGCTGGTGAGCAGGCCGTTGCCGAGGAGCGGGCGGAGCATCCGGTCGTCCGGAGTCTCCTCCTTGGTGTAGTTGGCGCCGTTGTCCTTCAGTACGTGCCGGGCCAGCTCGGGCCGGTTGAGCAGGTAGACGGTGTCGCCGTCGGCCTGGTGCCGGGTGACGTCGCCGTACTCGCGGGCCAGCCCGTCGATGAAGGCCAACGGCGAGCGGCGCATCAACTCGAGGTCGACCTCCCCGGGCCCGGGCGGTAGTACGCCGGTCTGTGCATACGGACTCATGTCGAGGACCGTCCCCCTCAGCGCTGTGGATCCTGCGGATACGTACACGGGATACGCATGGGAAAGAGAAATACGTACTCCGCGAGACTCGATACGTATGCGGATGCGTATTTCAATACGTATTCGCGGCTACTTCCCGATGGAAATCTACCGCACCGGTCCGACCTGCTCAATACTTACTCCTGGACGCCGGAACTGAGGTCTTGGCAGGGATTTCCATGCCATGACAGTCTTCAATTCGTCGGCAGCGGAGAACACGCGGACCGACAATCCGGAATCCACCAAGGAGTTCACATGGCTTTGGACCAAAGGAAGCGCGCCGAGTTCGTCAACGGCTACACCCGGGCGCTCATCAGCGCCTGGTCGAGCGAGGACTACGCGGCCAAGCTGCGTAACGACTCTCGCGCGGCCCTGGCCGAGGCCGGCCTGGAGCTGCCCGCCGACGCGGAGATCGTGATCGTCACGACCGTCCCCGAGGGCGAGCACGAGGGCAACCTCGAGGTGCAGGTGGAGCTGTACGAGATCGGTCTCGCGACCGGTCGCTACGAGTTCCACATCCCGGAGACCCCGCAGATCGACACCGCTGAGCTCAGCGAGGGCGACCTGTCGGACATCGCCGCCGGTGGCACGTCCTGCTGCTGCCCCTGCTCCTGCTGCACCTGATCGACCTGTTCCACCTCAACAGCTACTGAGGAGTCGTAGTGGCAACCGTCGTCGGGGAGAACCCCGTCACCGTTCGCGGCCTTCGCAAGAGTTACGGCGACTGGCACGCGGTGCGCGGGCTGGATCTGGAGATCGAACCGGGAGAGGTTTTCGCACTGCTGGGGCCCAACGGCGCCGGCAAGACGACGACCGTGGAAATCCTGGAGGGAATCCGCCAGCGAACCGACGGCGACGTGCGGGTCCTCGGCTGTGACCCAGCCGAGGACCGGCGCGAGTGGCGCGCCAGGATCGGGGTGGTCCCGCAGACCACCGGCGCGTACACCGATCTGACCGTCCGTGAGGTCGTTCAGCACTTCGCGGCCTTCTACCCCAAGCCGCTGCCCGTCGACCAGGTCCTGGACATGGTCGGGCTCGGCAAGCACCAGAAGAAGCAGAGCACCGACCTCTCCGGGGGCCAGGCGCGCCGGCTGGACGTGGCCGTCGGCATCGTCGGCGACCCGGACCTGATCTTCCTCGACGAACCGACCACCGGTCTCGATCCGGTAGCCCGGCGCGAGGCCTGGGACCTGGTCCGTTACTTCTCGGACCGGGGCCGCACCACGGTGCTCACCACGCACTACCTGGACGAGGCGGAGGCGCTGGCCCGCAGGGCCGCGGTCATCGTCGCCGGCCAGGTGGTGCAGAGCGGACTGCTCTCCGAGTTCGGGGACCGCTCGCACACGCCCGCCACCGTCTCGTTCCGGCTCCCCACGGAACTGGCCGGAAGGAACCTGCCGACGCTGCCGGGCGACGCCGAGGTCGAGCCCGCCTCCGTGGACGGGCTGCAGCGGATCCGCACCCACACGCCGACCGCACTGCTCTCGGTGCTGCTGCCCTGGGCGCGGGAGGCGCGCGTCGTCGAACTGCCCGACCTGCGGGTGCACCGACCCACGCTGGAAGAGGTCTACCTCGACCTGATCACCCAGTCCGCGGCGACCGAGGCGGAGGCCACCCGATGACCCTGACCGCTCCCACCGAGGCCGTGGAGGCCCCGATCACCGAGGACCGGCGTCAGCGACGCGCGGTGCGGATGCCCGGCGTGCTGCGCGCCGGGGTCGCCCGCTCCTCCGTCGAGCTCAAGGCCTTCTTCCGCAACAAGCAGTCGCTGGTCTTCACGCTGATGTTCCCGGTGCTGCTGCTCGTCGTCTTCGGCTCCATCTTCTCCGGCAAGGTGGCCGGTACCGACACCGACCTCAAGCAGGTCTTCATGGCCGGCATCATCGCCGCCGGCGTGATGAGCACCTCCTTCTCCGGGCTGGCCATCAGCATCGCCATCGAGCGGGACACCGGCACGGTGCGCCGGCTCGCGATGACTCCGATGCCCAAGTCCGCCTACTTCATCGGCAAGCTGGTCCGGGTGGTGGTCACCACCGTGCTGGAGACGGTGCTGCTGCTCGGCATCGCCTGGAGCCTGTTCGGGCTGCCGATGCCGAGCAGCCCCGAGCGCTGGCTGACGCTGGGCTGGGACCTGGCGCTGGGCACCGTGGCCTGCGCGCTCATCGGCTCCGCCTACGCCGCCGCGATCCCGAACAGCCGCTCCGCGGCCGCGATCGTGACCCCGGTCTTCATGGTGCTGCAGTTCATCTCCGGCGTCTTCTTCCCCTTCAACCAACTGCCGCACTGGATGCAGACGGTGGCCTCGTTCTTCCCGGTGAAGTGGATGGCCCAGGGCTTCAGGTCGGTGTTCCTGCCGGACAGCTTCACCGTGGTCGAACCGGCCCACGCCTGGGAGTTGAGCAGGATCGCGCTGGTGCTGGGGCTCTGGGCGGTGGCCGGCCTGGTGCTCACCGCCATGACCTTCCGCTGGCGCGGCCCCCGGGTCCGCTGACCGGCGCCGGGCCCCGCCACCCGCACTGCTGAGAACCTGCCCTCCGGGTCCGGCCGCCTCCCCTTGGCGGCCGGGCCCGGAGTCCTTACCAGGGGGGAACCCGCTGATGAGCACGACGGCTGTGACCCTGCCCGACACGCTGGTCCACCCGTTCGCCCCGGCCGGGCGCCGCGACCCCTACCCCGCCTACCGCTGGCTGCAGACCCACGCCCCGGTCCACCACGATCCCTTCTCGGGGATGTGGCTGGTCACCGGGCACGCGGCCTGTTCGGCGCTGCTGCGCGACGCACGCTTCTCCGCCGCGCTCGGCCAGCGCGAGCGGGCCAGGGACGACCGGCTTCCGGTCTCCATGCTGACCACCGATCCCCCGGACCACCAGCGGCTGCGCGCCCCCGGCGGGCTGCTGCTCGGACCGGCGGCGCTGCGCTCGATCACCGACGGACTGTCGCAGGACGTGGACGCGGTGCTGGACGCGCTGGCGCGGCGGCGGGACGAGCCGGACGCGATCAGGGACCTCGGCACCCCGCTGGCCACCGCGGTGTTCGGCCGGCTCTTCGGGCTGCCCGCGCACGAGCACCCGGCGTTCACCACTCTCGCCCGGGCGGCGTCGGTCAATCTCGACCCGATGACGCCCCCGGCGCTGGCCGCCCGCGGACGGCTGGCGGCCGGCGCGCTGACCCGCTATCTCGACGCCCACGCCCGCGGCCTCAAGGCCCGCGGCGACACCTCCGCCCCGCTGGCCGCGCTGGCCGACGACGACCGGCTGGAACGCGGGGAGATGCTGGGGATCCTGTCCCTGGCCGTGATCGGCGGCTGGCAGCCCCTGGCGGAGACCGTCGGCAACGGTCTGCTGTGGCTGCTGCCCCACGCCGCGACGGTGCGCCGGCAGCTGGTGGAGGACCCGGAGTTCGCCCGCTCCTGCGTCGACGAGCTGCTCCGCCTGGAGGCGCCGATCCCGTTCGCCGCCCGGGTGGCGACTGAGGCGGTCGACCTTCCCGGCGGCAGCGTCCCCGCCGGGGCCCGGGTGCTGGCGGTGATCGCCGCCGCCAACCGCGACCCCGCCGTCTTCTCCGATCCCGACCTGCTGGTCCCTGACCGGCGGCCCAATCCGCACCTCGCCTTCGGGGCCGGGGCGCACTTCTGCCTGGCGGCCGCGCTGGTGCGGCAGGTCCTGCCCACGCTGCTGGCGCGGCTGCTCGCCCGCTTCCCGGAACTGCGCGGCCCCGACGTGCCGCCGGCCTGGGAGCCGACGCTGGTCCCGCGCCGCCTCACGGCCTACCCGCTGCGGCTGGGACCCAGCGGCCCGCCCACCGGGCCCACGACGTCAGAGGGGAACTGATGCGAACCGACATCCTGGTGATCGGCGCAGGCGCGGCCGGTCTCGCCTGTGCCCGGCGGCTGCACGACGAGGGTCTTGCGGTGGTCGTCCACGAGGCGCGCCCGCGGCTGGGCGGACGGATCCACAGCCATCACCCCGCCGACGGAGGCCCGCCACTGGAGCTCGGCGCCCAGGTGGTGCACGGCGACCGCAATCCGGCGCACGCCCTGGTCGGCGCCGCCCGCATGCGCGCCCTGCCCCGCGACGTGACCGCCCGCATCGTCCAGGACGGCGTCGAGCAGGGCATGTCCGCGCTGGCGCGGGGCCGCCGCGCGCCGTGGCTGGTCGAGGCCCAGCTGCACGCCGCTCCGGGACCGTCAGGGCTCTCCGTCGCGGGCTGGCTCGGTGGACGCGGCTTGTCCGGGGCCGAGTCGGGCGCCGCGGCCGAATGGTTCCGGCAGAACTGGGCGGTCGACCCGGACCTGCTCAGCGCGCCAGGAGTGGCCGCCGCCCAGCGCGGCGACCTGGCCGGGTCGGGGGAGTTCACGATCGACGGCGGTCTGGGCACGCTTCCCGCGCTGCTCGCCGAGGGGCTGGACGTGCGGCTGGGCAGCCCGGTGCGCCGGCTGGACCACGGCCCCGGCCGGGTGACCGCCCATACCGACGAGGGAAGGGTGACGGCGGTCGCGGCCGTGGTGACGGTGCCGCCGCCGGTGGTCGTCTCCGGGGCGCTGTCCCTGACCGACCTGCCCGCCGCCAAACGGGCGGCCGCCGCCGGACTGCCGCTCGGCGACGCCTGCTGTGCGGTGGTGACGCTGGACCGGCCCGCGCCGGCCTCCGCCGTCACGCTGGACCTGGACGGCCGCACCGGCTTCCTCCGCGCGACCGAGGGACGCCCCGAGGTGCTGGTCGTGGCGAAGGCGGGGGCCGCCGCCTCGGTCCGGGCCGCGCTGCGCGATCCGGAGGAGTTGTCGGGGCTGCTGCGCGTCGCCGTGCCGTGGACCGCGGGCGCCCGGATCGTCGAGGTGACCGCGGCCGACTGGGGCGCCGATCCGCTGAGCGGCGGCGGCTTCACCGCCCCGCTGGTCGGCGCCGAGGGCGCCGCCCGCACCTGGGCCGAACCGGTGGCCGACACGCTCTTCTTCGCCGGGGAGGCGACCTGGTGCGGCAGTGGACTTCCATGGATGCAGAGCGCTCTCGCCAGCGGTGTGACGGCGGCGGAGCAGGCGCTGAAGGCGGTGCGCAGATGACCCCGACGACCCCGACGACCCCGCACAGCGGCTGGTACCTGCTGGCCTTCCGCTCGGAACTGCCGGTGGAGCCCTCGCCGTTGGCGATCGGCGACCGGCAGCTGGTGGCGCTGCGCGAGGGCGAGCGGGTGCGCGTCTTCGACGCCGCCTGCCCGCACCGCGGCGCGCATCTGGGCTACGGCGGCCGCCGCGAGTCCGACTGCCTGGTCTGCCCCTTCCACGGCCGCCGGATCGCGCTCGGCGACAGCTCACGGGCCTGGTCGGTCGCGGAGTACCCGGTGCTGCTCTGGGGCGACGCCGTCTTCGCCAGGCTCTCGGACGATCCCGCGGGCGACCGGGGCTTCGAACGGGCCGTCAAGGAGTACGCCGACGACTACCCGCTCGTCCCCGCGGTCTCCCTCCCGGTCGCCGTGGACGCCGCCTACGTGGTGGAGAACGCCTTCGACGCGGACCACTTCAAGGCCGTGCACAAGGTGCCCGGCGTGCGCGGCATGACGGCGGGCCCCGGCCCGAGCGGGGAACTGACGGTCGAGGGCGAGTTCCTGATGCAGACGTCCCCCTGGCAGGACGAGCGGCGCAAGGAGGAGGTGCGCTGGCAGGCCATCCGCACCAACACCGTCCGCTGGGACTACCGTCCGCGGTTCCTGGCCCGTGCCTACAGCCCCGGCGTGGTGGTGACCGAGTTCGGCCCCGAGAACGACGTGCAGGTGATCGTGACGGGAGCTGTGCCCACCGCCGGAGGCTGCACGGCCAGGGTGGCCGTCGCCGTCAGGGAGAACCAGCACGGCGCGCTGCCGGTCCTGATCGAGGGCAGCCGCAAGGCGCTGGCCGAGGACAAGGTCGTCTGGGAACACCTGGTGCCCGGCGCGCCGGAACGGCTGGACGGCCGGGACGCGCCGGTCGTCGCCTTCCGCGACTTCTGCGCGGACTTCCCCGCGGCGCCGGAGGCCTTCCGGTGACCGCGCACGGCCTGCACCTCACCGAGACGGGCACCGGCCCCGCCGTGCTCTGGGTGCACGGCTACACCATGGACTCCTCGCTCTGGCGACCGCTGTGGGAGCTGCTGCCCGGCTGGCGGCACATCGGTGTCGACCTGCCGGGACACGGTCGGTCCGAGCCGTTCCCACCCGGCCTGACCCTGCCGCAGGTGGCGGACCGGCTGGCCCTGGTCGCGACGGAGACCGGAGCACGGCGGGTGGTCGGCCTCTCCTTCGGCTCCACCAGCGCGCTCCAACTCGCGATCCAGCGACCGGAGCTGGTCCAACGGCTGGTGGCGGCCGCCCCCACCCTGGCGGGGACCGCCAACGAGCCCGCCGCCAAGCGGCGTTACCAGCAGCTGACCATGCTGCACCGGCTGACCGGCCCCGGCGAGCAGCTGACCGACCTGTGGATGCAGTCGCCCCCCGACATCTTCCGTGGCACCGAGCGCCACCCCGAGCTGCGCCGTCGGGTCCGCGAGACGGTGCTTCGGCACCGCTGGACCGAACTGGCCGACGGCTCCATGGACACCCTCACCGCCCATCGGCACACCACGGCCGACCTGCGGCTGATCAGCGCCGCGACGCTCGCCGTGGTCGGCGCCGAGGACATGCCCGCCTTCACCGCCAACGCCGAACTGCTCAGGGACACCGTCCCCGACTGCCGGATGCTGACGGTGCCCGACTCCGGCCATCTTCCCCTGCTGGAACGGCCGGAGACGGTGGCCGACGCCCTCGCCGAACACCTGCGTTGACCCGACGAACGCGTTGACCCGACGAAACGGAGAGAATGTCGATGTCCCCCAGAGTCCTGGTCGTAGGCGGCGGCCCCGCCGGCTCGACCGCTGCCGCGCTGCTCGCCCGCGAGGGGCTGGAGGTCCAGCTGCTGGAGCGCGCCCACTTCCCGCGCTACCACGTCGGCGAGTCCATCTCCCCCTCCTGCCGGGCCATCATGGAGTTCTCCGGCGTCCACGAGAAGGTCGCCGCCCGCGGCTACACGGTCAAGCGGGGCGTGCTGCTGCGCTGGGGGGCCGAGCAGGACTGGGCGGTGAACTGGCAGGAGATGTTCGGTGAGGACATCCGTTCCTGGCAGGTCGACCGTGCCGACTTCGACAAGGTGCTGCTGGACCACGCCGCCGAGCTGGGCGCGCAGGTGCGGCAGGGCGCCCAGGTCCGCGCGATCCGCTTCGAGGGCGAGCGCGCGGTGGCGGCGGAGTGGACCTCCGACCAGGACCCGGGGCGGACCCGGACGACGGAGTTCGACTTCCTGGTGGACGCCTCCGGCCGGGCGGGCCTGCTCTCCACCCGGTACCTGCACAACCGGCACTCCCACGAGGTCTTCCGCAACGTCGCCATCTGGGCCTACTACCAGGGCGGTTCGCTGCTCCCCGGGACGCCGTCGGGCGGGATCGACGTGATCTCCTCGCCCGAGGGCTGGTACTGGGTCATCCCGCTGGCCGAGGGCCAGTACAGCGTCGGCTTCGTGACCCACCAGGACCGCTTCCTGCAGCGGCGTCCGGAGTTCGCCTCGCTCGAGGAGATGTTCCACGCGCTGGTCGACGAGAGCGAGACGGTGCGCGGACTGGTCGCGGACGGCGAGTTCCAGGGTCCGGTCCGGGTCGAGCAGGACTTCTCCTACGCCGCGGACAGCTTCTGCGGCCCCGGCTGGTTCATGGCCGGCGACGCCGGCTGCTTCCTCGACCCGCTGCTCTCCACCGGCGTGCACCTCGCGATGTTCAGCGGGATGCTGTCGGCCGCCGCCATCAACGCGACGGTCACCGGCTCCGTCACCGAGCAGGAGGCCCGCGACTTCCACGAGGCGCTCTACCGCAACGCCTACGCCCGGCTGCTGACGCTGGTGTCCGGGATGTACCAGAAGTACCAGGGCAAGCAGAGCTACTTCTGGCTGGCGCAGCGGCTGCTGGGCAACAGCGCGAGCCGTCACCGTCCCGACAACGCCTTCGGCGCCATCGTGGCCGGTCTCAGCGACCTGCACGACGCGGAGACGACGGAGGTGGCCCCGATGACGGGCCTGCGCGAGGCCGCAGACCACGCCCGCGAGCGCGCGACCGGCGGCGCGGCGGCCTCCGACGTCACCACCGCGCCCATGCGCATGGATCCCAACGACCTCTACGACGCGGCGTCGGGACTCCACCTGGTCACCACCCCGGCCCTGGGCATCCGCCGCGCGGCGCTCCCGCTCGCGACGGCCTGAGCCGGCACGACCGACCCGGCGAACACGACGAACACGACGAAGGGGCCGGTCCACCTCGGTGGACCGGCCCCTTCGTCGTGTCTCGTGCCATCGTGTCTGTTCGTACGTCAGGTCGCGCGGACCGGGCGGATCTCGACGAGGTCCCCGGGCGCGTAGGGCATCCGGCGGGCCCACTCCTCGGCCTCGGCCTGGCCGGGCAGGTCGAGCACCCACAGGCCGCCCAGCTGCTCCCGGCCCTCGGCGTAGGGGCCGTCGACGACGGGCCCGGAGAGGACCGGGCCGGGGGCGCGCACCAGGCGCGACGCCCGGCTGCGGGCCAGGCCGCAGCCGTAGACGACCTTGACGCCGGCCTCGTGCAGTTCACGGCCGAAACGGGCGTGCGAGGCGTCCATGCGGGCCTCGTCCGCCTCGGACATGGCGTCCCAGACCTTCTCGTCCCCGTGGATCAGGAAGACGAATTCCATCGTTCAGTTCTCCTCACGTCGGCGCGGCCCGTCGCAGCGCCTCAGCTCAACCCGGTTCTCGCCGAAGACCGGGACCCGGTCGGCCCAGGTGCGGGCCTCCTCCTCGGTCTCCACGTCGATCAGCCACATCCCGCCCAGCTCCAGCACGCCCTCGCCGGCGCGGGGCTCCGCCTCGGCGAAGTCCGGACGGGCCAGCCGGGCGCCGTACACGACCCGGACGCCGGCCTCGAACATCGCCCGGCCGAAGGCCCGGTTGGCGGTGAAGCGCTCCTCGCGCTCGTTCTCCGACATCTCGTCCCAGGCCACCTCGGGCCCGTAGATGAGCAATGCGTACTCCATGTGCTGCCTCCCTTGCGACTACTGCGACTTCGCGGGGTCGACTTCGTCACATCTGGCGGCTCGCCAGCCGGGCGAACAGGCCCTCGGCATCGGCGAGCAGCTCCTGGTAGGTGCCCTGCTGCACCACACGGCCGTGGTCCAGCACGATGATCCGGTCCGCCTCCGCCACGGTGGAGAGGCGGTGGGCGATCACGATCCGGGTGGCCTTGAGCCGTCGGGTGCTCTCGGTGACCAGGCGCTGGGTCGGGTTGTCCAGGGCGCTGGTGGCCTCGTCGAAGAAGACGATGCGGGGCCGGGAGACGAGCGCGCGGGCGATCATCAGGCGCTGTCGCTGGCCGCCGGACAGGGTGCTGGTGCCCTCGGACAGGACGGTGTTCATGCCCATCGGCATGGCCGCGATGTCCTCGGAGATGCCCGCCATCTCGGCCGCCGCCCAGGCGTCGTCCACGGTGTGGTTGCTGCTGCCGATGATGTTGGCCTTGATGTCCCCGGCCAGCAGGGCTCCGTGCTGGAGCACCACGCCGCACTGCCGTCGCACCGCCGAGATCTCCAGCTCCGCCAGGTCCTGGCCGTCGTAGAGGACGGTCCCCGACTCCGGCCGCTCGAAGCCGAGCAGCAGGCGCAGCACCGTCGACTTGCCGCTGCCCGAGGGCCCGACCAGGGCCACGAACTCCCCGGGCTCCACCTGGACTGTGACGTCCTGCAGCACCGGCGGGCCGTCCTGCCCGTAGCGGAACGAGACGTGGTTGAGCCCCACCCGTCCGGACAGGTCGCCGGGTTCGGCCTTGGTGTCGTCGACCTCGGGCTCCTCGCTGAGGATCGGCCTGAGTTTCTCCAGCATCGGCACCACGCCCATCGCGGTCACCGCCGCGGAGGTGAACTGCAGGCTGGACGCGATCAGCAGGTTGAAGGCGGTGAAGAAGGAGAGGAAGACCGGGATCGACACCTGCCCCTTCAGCGGCCCGCCGATCACCGCGAAGATGACGACCGAACAGACCAGCGGGAACCCGGCGTTGAAGGTCGTGACCAGGTTCTGGATGCGCCGCGAGGAGGCCGCCAGGCTGCGGCCCCGGCTGAACTGGCCGGCCCAGACCCCGAACACCCGGTCCTCGACCGCGGTGACCCGCAGCTTCGGCACCGCGGTGAGCAGTTGGAAGACCCGCGAGGACATCGCCTGCTCGTGCGCGTACAGGCGGCGCTGCCAGCGGATCTCGATCCGGCCCGCCAGCGCCGCGAAGAGCGCGCCGGCCAGTACCAGCGCGGTGGCCAGGCCGGCCAGGCGCAGGTCGTAGAAATAGACCAGGACCAGGTTGGCCAGCCCGGTGAGCAGACCCAGGGTGGCCGTGGTCATCATGCCGGAGAGCGTCTCCTGCGCGGCGCTGACGCCGAGCACGGTGGTGCCCAGCTCGCCGGTGGACCACCCGGAGAAGAAGGAGGCGGGCAGGGAGAGCAGCCGGGTCCAGATGCCGACCTGCATGGCGGCGGCCGAGCGGCTCTCGATCCGCAACACGGCGATGTTCTGCACCACCGACAGCGCCGCGACCGCCAGCGCCGAGCCGATCACCACCAGCGAGCCCTCGACGATCAGGTTCCGCTGGGCGTGCGCGACGAAGGTGCCGAGCACCTCCCCGGTCATCACCGGGACCAGCAGGCCGATCAGGGCCACCAGGGTGCCCATCCCGGCGAACATCCACAGGTCGCGGCGGTTGTTGCGCAGCCCGAAGCGGAGCAGGCCGCCGACGCTGCGGACGCTGTGCGGCAGCGGCTGGTAGAGCACGGTGGCACGGTTCTCCAGCTCGGCCGCCAGGCCGGGGCCCAGCGGCGTCACCGTGCCGGCCTCGGCCACCACGTAGCGGCCGCCGACCGGCAGCAGCGCCACGGCGGCGCCGCCCTTGCGGTAGCCGACCATCGGGCCGAGGTCCTTGCGCCACCAGCGTCCGTCCAGACGGACCGGGCGGGTGCGCACGCCGGAGGCGAGCGCGATGGCCTGGAGCTGGTCCAGATGGCGGTCGTGGCCCGGTCCGGCGACCGGCGCCTTGACGGTGAAGCCGAGCTGCGAGGCGACCAGCCGGGCGGCGGCCAGCGTGGGCGGGTCGGCGGCGGCGTCGGCCAGGCGGACCCGGGAGGCGGTGTCGCGCAGGACCGTGTCGAAGCCGCGCGCGGACTCGCCCAGGGTGCCCGCGTCGCGTTCGGCGCGGGCGGCGAACAGCTCCTGCTCCTGGGCCCGCTGGCGCTCGACCCTGCGGTCGACGGTGAACAGCAGGCGTCCGCTGTGGACGGTCAGCTGCTCCCAGAGCCGGCCCTGTTCGAGCAGCTCGCGCAGCGAGCAGGCGGTCACCCGGGCCGGGCCGCCGGCGACGAGCCAGTCGCGGTCGGTCAGGAAGAGCTGCTCGCCGGCGGTGAGCTCCCCGGCGACGCCCTCCGGCATCTCGACCGTGCCCGACTCGATCCGTACCCAGCGCACCCCGTCGACCGACCTGAGCGCCTGGCCCTTCGTCAGTTCGGTGCTGCCGCTCGGGTCGAGCGGGACGAACTCGCGCGGCGGCAGGCCGTCCCGCAGCGAGCCGGCCAGGCCGCTGATCCCGCGCTCCAGCCCGCTGACGCACTGCTCGACGGCGCGCTGCCCGGCGTCAGGACCGGACAGCTGCTCCAGACGCCGGGTCGGCACCAGCGCGACGCGGGCGCCGAGCACCGGACGGGCCACGATGCCGTGCCGGGGACCGGTGGGCGCGCCGGGCAGCAGGGTGCCCGTCCCGATCCGGCACAGGAAGGTCCACCGGCCCACCGGGGCACCGTCCTCCAGCTGGACCGCGAAGAGATCCACGGCCCCCTGCTCCACCAGCAACACCTGACGCGGGTCGTCCAGGACCAGGTGCCGGTCGGCGCTGGGCGTCGCGGCGTCGGTGAAGAACTCGTCGAGCGCCGCTTCGCGTTCGACCACAGGGCTGCTCACAGCTCGTCCTCCTCGTCGCGCCTGGCCGACTCGATCAGCGCGGCGTAGCGCCCGTCGAGGGCCAACAGCTGGTCGTGGGTGCCGCGTTCGGCGATCTCGCCGCGCTCGAGCACGATGATCTCGTCGGCGTCGCGGACGGTGGAGAGGCGGTGCGCGATGATCAGGCAGGCGCAGCCGCGGCGGCGCAGGTTGTCCATGATCACGCGCTCGGTCTCCGGGTCCAGCGCGCTGGTGGCCTCGTCCAGCACCAGCAGGGTGGGCTGGGCGGCCAGGGCGCGGGCCAGTTCGAGCCGCTGCCGCTGTCCGCCGCTGAAGTTGCGGCCGCCCTCCAGCACCATGCTGTGGATGCCGCCGGGCCTGGTCATCACGGTCTCGAAGACGGCGGCGTCGTCGAGCGCCGCGGAGACCGCCTCGTCGGGCACGTCGTCGTTCCAGAGCGTCAGGTTGTCCCTGACGGTCCCCTCGAAGAGGGAGATCTCCTGGTCGACGTAGGCCAGCGAGGAGGCCAGCACGGTGCGCGCGATCTCCTCGCGGGGCTTGCCGTCCAGCAGGATGCGACCCGACCACGGCGTGTAGAGGCCCGTCAGCAGGCGCCCCAGCGTGGACTTGCCGCTGCCGGAGCCGCCGACCACCGCCACCCTGCTGCCGGGGAGCACGGTCAGCGAGAGGTCCTTGATGACCGGCTCGCCGAGCGGGCTGTAGCCGAAGCGGACGTGCTCGAACTCCAGCCGCCCGTCCAGCCGGGGACCGGCCGCGGGCTCGGGCCGGGAGAAGACCTCCGCGACGGGGTAGCGCTCCACGTCGTAGAGCCGCTTGATGTCCGCCGTGACGTCCTGCAGCCGGCCGCCCAGGTTGGTCAGCTGCGTGACCGGGCGGCTCAGCGCCACCAGCAGGGTCTGGAAGGAGACCAGCAGACCCACGCTCATCGCGCCGTCCACCACCCGCTGCCCGCCGACCAGCAGGATCAGCCCGCTGTTGAGGGCGGCCAGCATGGGCGGGATGACGGTCAGCACCGCGGTCGGCACGCCCAGCTTCTGCTTGGCGGTGACGACCTTGGCCATGAAGCCGGCCCAGCGGCTGAACGCGTCGGGCTCGGCGCCGGTGGCCTTGACCGTCTCGATCAGGCTCAGCGTGGTGAAGGTGGTGGCGGTGAGGTTGCCCCGGTCGGTGCGCAGCGCCGCGACCGCGTCGGTGCGGGAGCGGGAGACGGAGCGCAGCACGACGATGTTGAGCAGCGCCATGCTGACGCCGATGACGCCGAGCAGCACGTCGTCGCGGATCAGCAGCACCGCGTAGAAGAGCACCAGGACCAGGTTGACCACGGTCAGCACGAAGTCACGGGAGAGGATCTCCGCGACCACGTCGTTGCCGGAGACCCGCTTGGCCACCTCCGCCGGGCGCCGCTGCAGGTAGAAGTCGACCGGCAGCCGCAGCAGGTGCCGGAAGAAGCGGGCCGAGCTGACCAGCCCCATCCGGATCTCCAACCGCAGCAGGTAGTGCCGCTGCACGGAGGTGAGGACGAAGGTGGCCAGGGCGGTGAAGGACATCGCCGCCAGCAGCGGCACGAAGTAGCCGGTGCCGCTGCCGGAGAGCACCCGGTCGATGTAGACGCGGGTGAACGCGGGCACCGCGAGACCGGGGACGACCAGCAGGATGCTGGCCATCAGCACCAGCGGCATGGCGCGGCCGCTGGGCAGCCGCCGTTCCAGCAGAGCGAGTCCGATGCCGCCCTTGTCGCCGCCGGGCCGGAAGTCGGGGCCCGGCTCGAAGGAGAGGACGATGCCGGTGAAGCCGGAGTCGAACTCCTCCCAGTCCATCAGCCGCGGGCCGCTGGCCGGGTCGTTGACCGCGACCACGGTGCGTCCGTACCGGCTGCGCACCCCCTCGACCACCATGAAGTGCTGGAAGGCCCAGAAGATGATGACCGGTCCGGTCAGGTCCTTGAGCTGGTCCGCCTCGGTCTGGTAGCCGCGGGCCACCAGGCCGTAGCTGCGGGCCGCACCCAGGACGCTGGAGGCCCTGGCCCCGTCGCGGGAGACACCGCAGGCGCTGCGCAGGTCCTCGAGCGGGACGTGGCGGCCGTAGTGGCCGAGGATCATGGCCAGGCTGGCCGCGCCGCACTCCACCGACTCCATCTGCAGCACGGTCGGCACGGTGTAGCGCCAGCCCCGCGAGGGTCTGGGCCGCCCGCCGCGCTGCCGCAGGCCGCGGCGGCTCCGGCGGGGCGGCTCGGGAGCCTCGGGCGGAGCCCCGGTCGTACCTCTGGCAAGGGTGTCCGTCATGCTTCCGCCCCCCTCATCGGCCGAGGAACATGTCGAACGGGGTCTGGTGGCCCAGGTCGATGGTCGCCGTGACGGAGACCTGGGTGGTCAGCCGGCCCGGCGGTCCGCTGGCCGAGGTCCAGGCGAAACCCGTCGGCGTGTGCGGATCGGGCAGCAGGTCCACCACCACCAGGCGCGGCGGCGAGCTTCCCGCGTAGGCGCCGGCCGCCAGGTCGCCGCCGACCAGGCCGGAGACCGCCTCCCTGGTCAGCGGGTAGGGGCTGACCGACTCGATGGTGCCGCGCAGCAGCCCGAAGGCGCCCGCCGGCGCCGTGGAGACGGACAGGTCGACCGGCTCGCCGGGGGCGAGTCCGATCGCGCGGGCGGCCGGGACGAAGACCATCGCCACCACGTCACCGCCGGAACCGGTGGCCGAGCCGTCGGCGGAGGAGCCGCCGACGTCGGTGCGCTCGATCGCGGCCACCGTGGAGCCCGGCTGGACCACCTCGCCGTCGCCCACAGGAACGCCGACCACCTGTCCGGCGAACGGGGCGCTGACCACCCGCACGTGCCCGGAGTCGTCCTCGACCCTGGCCAGCGCCTGACCCTGCGTCACCGTGTCGGCCGGCTGGGCCAGCACCTCCTGGACCATCCCCGCGTACGGGCTCTGCACCAGCGCGGTGCCGCCGTGCCGGGTCAGCAGCCCGGGCGCGTCCACGCTGATCGGAATGCGCCCGACGAACACCCACAGCAGCGCCGCACCCATCGTGATCATGACCACGAAGAGCGCGATCCAGCCGCGCGGCGCGGCCAGCAGCGTCGGCGAGTCCAGCTCGTCGGGCTCCCGCATGCGCTGCAGCGCCTTGAAGCGGAACTTCATCGCCCTTCTCCCCCCAAGCGTCTCATCTGCCCGCGTCTCATCTGCGGGCTTCTCTTCTGGGCACGCCGATGTCCTGACGCAAGGTCGCCGGACGGCTGCCCACCACGAACTCGCCGACCGTTCCCTCGGTCAGCCAGTCGAGTCCGCTGGCCGTCGCGAAGTCCGCGGCATCCCCACCGCCCAGCCCGCAGACCGCCAGTCCCATCGCCGTGCCCGTCAGGTAGAGGCTCTGGTAGAGCACGCCGACATGCTTGAGGATCAGCGGGTAGGCCACCGCCTCGTACTTCCACATCACCCGGCCGAAGCGCGCGGTGATCAGCAGCAGCACCTGCGGATCCGCGGTCATCAGGGAGGTCTCCCTGGCCGCGGTCAGCAGCGCCGCGGTGGCCGGTCCCGGCTCGGCGACGCGCTCCAGCTCGTGCCGGTCGGTCGCGTAGTGCCACAGTCCGGCGGGCACCCCGGCGCAGGAGCCGACCAGCGGGTAGACCTCCAGCTCGTGCACCGCTCCCCCGCTGGGGCAGGGCCGGTCGGCCAGCTCCTGGCCGTCGCTGCCGACGAAGGTCTGCCGGCGGCGCACCGTGCGGTAGAGCAGCTCCGCCAGCTGGTCGACCGTCAGCGGTTCCTCGTCGTGGTCGCGGATCGAGCGGCGGTCCTCCAGGATCTGGGCGAACGGACGCTCGCGCCCGGCCGCCAGCTCCAGGTCCGGGACCGGGAGCGCGATCCGCTCGCCGGGGAACGGCGGGGGCGAGGCGGGCTCGGGCGCGAAGCGCGCGGCGCCCGGATAGGTGCCGCCCGACGCCGCCACTGTGCCGGGGAACCGGGTGTGCGCGTGGAAGGCCAGGTCCGCGGCGGACCACTGGGCCAGACGCCGCTCCTCGGGCTGCTCGCGGCCCGGCCCGCCCTGGGTCAGCAGGCCCGCGGCGGCGAAGAGCCGCAGCGCCTGCCGCACCGCGTCCAACGGCAGGCTGCCGGCCCGGTGGGCCAGCAGCGCCGGGGTGGTCCAGTCCGCCAGTGCGCCGAGCAGCACCGCGCCGGCCGGCCCCAGCTCGACCGCGAGCGGGTTGCCGGGGGCGCGGACGGCCAGCAGGCCGTCCTGGGGCGTGGCGGTGGCGAATCTGGACAGCCTCAGCCGTCCGGCCGGGTCCGGCGCGGGGCCCGGAGCGCCCGCGCCGCGGCCGACCACGCGCAGCCGCGCCACCGGCCGGACCTGCTGCGGGGCGTGCGCCTCGGCGTCCGGACGGTCCAGGTGCAGCGCGTGCTCCAGCAGGCCGTGGCCGTCCAGCTTGCGCAGCATCAGGTGCCAGCGCAGCAGTCCGGCCTCGCCGTCCCGCCGCACCACCGTCGCGGCCAGCTCGTCCTCGGACCGCTCGCCGCCCGCCAGGGCGGCCAGCGCCGCCCGGATCCCGGCCGGCGGCGCGCCCAGGGCCAGCGCCCCGAACGGCGCGGTCACCTGGAGCGTGCCGCCGGGACGGCTCGAGTCGAGCTCGGCGTCCCGGCGCAGTCCCAGCCGCCAGTGCACGGCGCCGTGCTCGGCCTCCGGCCCGACCTCCGGCCCGGCCTCGGGCCTGGCGCCGGTCTCCTCGCCGACGTACTCCGAGGCGATCGTCATCGGTTTCCCTCCGGCCCGCTCTAGAAGAAGACGTTCTTGGGGTTGAGCTCCGCCTCGGTCCTGGGCGCGTCCAGCCAGCGCTGGCGGACCGGGACGTCGAAGAGCCGGCCGGGACCGGTGCGGCGCCAGAAGTGCCGCATGCCGGGGGCGATCACCTTGACCACGCTGAGATCCAGGTCTGGGCGGCTCTGGTCCAGCACGATCACCTCGACCCCGCACGCGCGGGCGCGGGCCACACAGTCCGCGACGTGCCCGGCCAGGTCGTGCCCGACCAGCGGGGCGAAGTCGGCCACGGTGGAGGGCCTGGCCGTCGGGTCGGGCCGGAGCCAGGGCTCGTCGGCGACCTTGGCCTCCCGGCACCACGCCAGGGTCTCCAGGTCGTCGGTGCGGTAGACCGTGGCGCCGTTCTCGTCCCTGCGGTCGACGAACGGGAGGAACTGGTTGACCTCGGTCAGCGCCCGGATCGCGGCGATCCGCGGGTCGGGGTGCGCGCCGAAGCCGACCATCACGTCCTCGACCTCGTGGTCCCGCCGCGAGATCGCCGCGAAGGTGGGCACGCCCAGGTCGGAGGTGATGTCCAGGACCCACAGCTCGCGGTCCATCGACGCGTAGAAGGCGCGCATCGTGTCGACGTAGGGATCGCCCAGCGAGTCCAGGTCGAACGCCGGGCGGGCCAGCCGGTTGTACCACCAGAGCGCCACCGCGTCGCGCTCAACGACCTCGCAGAAGCCCTGGAGGACGGCCTCCTCGACGGTGTTGCCGCTGGCGCAGCCGTTGGAGTCGCTGACGCAGTAGAAGTGCCGCGCCATGTCCGGGTGTCCGTACCAGGCGTAGCCGGCCGGGACCAGGCGCTCGGTCTCGTGGGTCAGCGACCAGGCGGTGGACCAGTCCAGCTGCAGCTCGGTGCGGAAGGGGTCCGGCACCAGGTGGAGCCGGTGCATCGGGTTGGCGTTCCACTCCAGCCGGTGGGCGAACTGCTCCGGCGAGAAGAGCAGCAGCTCGTCCATGTGCAGCGCCACGGCCGGGTCGAGGTCCTGGTAGGCGGCGTGGACCACGCGCTCCTCGCCGCGCCAGACCGCCGAGTACCGCTCGATGGCCTCGCAGACGGCGCTGACCTTGGCCTGGATCTCCGAGCGCCCCTTGCCGCCGCTCTGGCCGCGCATGTTGCGGCGCAGCAGGTCCATGTTGTCGTTGACCATGGCGAAGTTGTGGCCGGCGGTGAAGCTGAAGGTGATCCCGTTGCCGGTCTCCTCGTGCGCGCCCAGCTTGGTGATGGCGCCGAGGTAGGGGCTGATGTGCTTCTTCAGCCGGTCGTAGGTGGCCTGCGGGGCCTGCACCCGGTAGCCGCCGTCGGTGGTGTGGCGGGCGGGACGGGCGGTCAGCACCACCTTGGGGCTGCGCTCGCCGATCAGTCCGGGGTCGCCGCAGGAGGGGCACTGGGGCTGGCGGATCAGCACGTGTTCCTCGGTGCCGAGCGTCGGCAGGTCCAGGCTGATCATGCGGCCGTCCAGCCGCTCCGACGCGCCGGTCGCCAGCAGCTTCGCCGTCTCCGCGGCCAGCAGCTGGGCCACCGTCCGCGGCCCGGCCGGCACGGCGGCGGTGGCGGGGTGGAACGGGACCGTCTGGCCGCGCTTGCCGCTCAGGTAGCGCTCCACCTGGCGGTTGCCACTGATCCGCTGCCGGATGCAGCTCCAGCAGCCGGTGCTGCCAGGACGCAGCAGCGGGCCCAGCCAGGGTGCGGTGCCGGTGGGCCGGGCCAGCAGCCACGGCCGGCCGTCCGCGAGCCGGGCCTGGTTGAGGCGGTCCAGCAGCGGGTCGAGGTAGTCGTCGACCAGCACCACGGTCATGGTGTCGGGTCCGGCCAGGACCGCCTGCTCGTGGTCCACCTCCCTGGCCCGCAGTCCCATGGCGCGCAGCGCGTCGAGGAAGGGCGCGGTCTCGGCCAGGCCAGAGGCGGTGACCAGGAGTTCGGTCCGCTCGGCGGCGGCCACCACCTGGGCAGGGTCGATCCCCTGGGCGTCCCAGTAGGCGAGCGCGGCGTCGGGGAGGTCGGGGCGGCCCTCGGCCAGGTGGCCGGCCACCTCGTAACGGCGCAGGGCGGTGAGCGCGGGGCCGAGGGACAGCGTCCCGCTCAGCTGCTCCAGGATCTCCGCGACGGTACGGCGCCCGTCCAGATACGGCAGCAGGTGCACCGCCGCGGCGCCCTGGACCAGATAGTCCTGGCCCTCGCCCAGCAGGAAGACCTTGGACCCGTCCACCACTTCGGTCAGGAAATGCGCTTTGAGGCGCGGTCGCTCCATATAGGATCCCCCGGAGTCTGAGTACCCGTCGATTCGACGATCGGCCACTCATTCGAGCACGCCGCCAAAACGGCTGTACATACTGCACATTCGGTATCGGTACCCGCGTACGTATCGGCGCCGGCGGGGTATTGCGCGACCGGGATACGTACGCCGATACGTATTCGTCCGGTCGCGTTGACACACCGCGGGCTCCCGCCAAGACTGGGGGTGCCGTGCGTCGAGTGACGGGGGATCAAATGTCGACGGGCCGCCTGCTGCATCGTGAACGCGAACTGGCCGCACTTGAACGAGCCCTGGCCGGGCTGGCCGAGGGCCGGCCCTCGGTGCTGGTGCTGAGTGGACCGAGGGGGATCGGGAGGACCGCGCTGCTGCGCGCCATGACGGCCAGGGCCGCCGCCGGGGAGGCGGTGCCGATGCGCGCCCGCTGCCACCAGAACGAACGTGATTTCCCCTACGGCGTGGTGCGCCAGCTCTTCGACCCCTTCACCCACCGCTCGGCGCAGCGCGAAACTCCGCTGATGGAATTCTCCGCGCAATCCGCGGACGCAATTCCGGGACAGGGCGAAAGCACTCCGGGCGGCGAACAGGCGGTGCTGGACGAACTGTTCCGCGCGGCCCGCAACCTCAGCAGCAGCCGGCCCGTGCTGCTGGCCATCGACGACCTGCACCTCGCCGATCCGCAGTCGCTGCAGTGGTGCACCTATCTGGCCCGGAGGCTCGACGGCCTGCCGGTCCTGCTGATCACCACCGTCGACTCCGACGCGGACCCGCGGATCGCCGCCGAACTCGGCGCCCTCGCCCACGCCACCATCCTCAAGCCCGAGCCGCTGTGCGACAGTTGCAGCACGGACCGGCTGGCCGAGGGGCTCGGCGCGCCGGTCGATCCCGAGCTGGCGGCCCTCTGCCACACCCTGTCCCAGGGCAATCCGCTGATCCTGGCGGAGCTGACCTCACGCCTGACCGCGGAGCAGGTCTCCCCCGGCACCCCCGAACCGGACGCGGTGCGCCGGATCGGCGCGGCGACCCTGGCCGACACCGCGCTGGCCTGGCTGCGGCAGCGCAACCCGGACGCCTTCGAACTGCTCACCGCCCTGGCGGTGCTGGGCCCGGAGGCGACGATGGCCGGCGCCGCGATGCTGGCCGGCCAGGGCGACCTGGTCGCCGACGAGGCCCGCACCGCGCTGCGCCGCACCGGCCTGGTGGACCCGGGGCCGCCGGAGGCGCTCCGGCACGACCTGGTGCGCAGCGCCGTTCTGGCCGGGACGGACGCCGGGGCCCTGGTGAACCTGCACGAGCGCGCCGGCGAGCTGATGGTCCGCCTCGGCGCACCGGCCGCCCGCGCCGCCGAGCACCTGCTCAACTCCGGTTCGACGGGCCTGGACTGGGCCCTTCCGGTGCTGCGGGCGGCGGCCAGGGACGCCGCGGAGAACAGCAGCTGGGACCTGGCGGCACGGTACCTGCGGCGCAGCCTGGCGGAGCCGGGGCCCGAGGAGACGGTGCGGCAGCTCACCGTGCAGCTGGGCGCGGTCGAGCTGCACCGGGACCTGCCGGCCGCGGCCCGTTGCGTGGTGGCGGCGGCGGAGGCGGCGTCCGATCCGGTGGAGCGGGCGCAGACCCTGCTGCCCTTCGCCGGTCCGGTTCTGGCCCTCTCCGCGACCTCGGCGACCGAGCCCTTCGCGGAGGCGGCCAGCGCGCTCGCGGCGCTGCCGTCCCCGCCCAGGGAGCTGCTGCTGTCGATGAGCGCCCAGGCCACGCTGGTCGGCCACCGCACCGGGCTGCGGCGCGCGGTCCGGGCGCTGGGCACCGGTCGGCCGGACCCGGCCGGCCAGGCGTTCCTCGGTGCGCTCGCCGCCATGACCGCGGCGGGCGGGCGCTCGCACCGGCGGGCGGTCCGACTGGCGATGCGCTGCGTGCGGTCGGCCTCCGCGGCGGAGGCGGGCAGCGGCGTGCTGGGCGCGGCGATGGCCCTGGCCTGGTCCGGCCGCCTGGACGAGGCCGCGGTCTGGGCGGGCCGCGCGGTCCGTTCGGCGCAGCGCTGGAACCGGCCGGGCGAGCTCGCGCTGGCGCTGCTGGCCCGCGCGGACATCGCGGCCAGGCAGGGCCGTCCGGCCGCGGCGGAGGAGGACGCGCGGGCTGCGCAGGAGCTGACCGAGCAGCAGATCCAGGCCCCCGCGCTCCGTGCCGCGGCGGCCGCCGTCCAGCTGCGCCTGGCGGTCCGCCGGGGCGACGCGCCCGCCCGCCCGGACCTGCCCGAACCGCCGGCCGACGCGCATCCGCTGCTGCGCGGTCTGGTGCTGGAGGCCGCCGGCCTGGCCGCGGCGGCGCGGGGCGACCACACGGAGGCGCTGCGGCTCTTCCTCGAGTGCGGCCACCAGCTGGCGGTCCGCGGCATCGCCAATCCCGCCTGCATCCCGTGGCGCGCCCATGCCGCCGCGTCGTACCACGCCCTGGGCGAGCCGGGCGCCGCCCGTACCATCGCGGCCGAGCCGACGGCGGGCGTCTCGCCGCCGCACCACCCCACCGGCGACCACGCTCCGGCCATCGGCCGCACCGCGGCCGCGCCGGTCCGGCTCACCCCCAGCGAACGCCGGGTGACCGAGCTCGTCCTTCAGGGCCTCAGCAATCTGGAGGTGGCCGAGCGGCTCTGCCTCAGCAAGCGCACCGTCGACACGCACCTGGGCCGGATCTACCGCAAGCTCGCGATCAAGGGCCGTCCGGAACTGGCTGCCGCGGTCAAGACCCTGTGACCGCCGCGACCCCGACGGGCCCGAGCGCGAACACGGCCCCGGCGGGGTCGCGCAGCAGGGTGGGCCCGTGCGGCACGGCGTGCAGGACCTGCGCGCCGAGCGCGACGGCACGGGCGACGGCGTCCTGGACGGACGCGTCGGAGGCCTCGGAGGCGTCGGGGACTTCGGAGGCGTCGAGGGTTTCGGAGGTGTCGAGGGCTTCGGCTGCGCCGGGCACGCCGAAGTGCGGCAGCCAGTGCGGGTGTTCGCCGAGCCCGATCCGGGTGAGCCTGGCCTGCGGCACGCCGCCCAGGTCCAGGGTCTCGTGCGGGTCCTGTTCGCCGGCCAGGTCCAGGGTCTCGTGGCGGTTCGGCGCGCCGAGCGTGTAGCCGAACAGACCCCCGTAGAACTGTTCGGCCCGCTCCGGCCAGGGCGTGCGCAGCTCGAAGTCGCAGACCGCGCCCGCCTCGTCGGCCAGCACCACGCCGACGTTGTGGTGCCCCTCCCAGAAGCCGACCGGCGCGCCGCTCGGGTCCACCGCGAGGAAGAGCCGTCCGTCCTCGCCCGCCGCCACCGGTCCCATCACCGTCCGGCCGCCCAGCTCCCGCACCTGGGCACAGGTCGTGTCGGCGTCCTTGGTGGCCAGATAGACCGTCCAGATGGCGGCGGGCGGCAGACCCGGCGGGGAGGCGCCGAGTCCGCCGATGATCTCCCCGCCGAGCCGGATCAGCTGGTACCCGATCCCCTCCTCGGTGAACTCCCAGCCGAACAGCTCCCGGTAGAACCGCTGTGTGCCGGTCAGGTCAGGAGTGATGCAGTCAACCCAGCAGGGACTGCCGGGCTGGTAGCCGGTACGTCGAGGCATGCGTCGTCCTTCTTCCGCGTGAGTTCTGCGTCAATGAGCCCGGCCGCCTCCTCGGCTCCGTTCGCCGAGGCCAGCTCCAGCTGGTACCTCGGCGCCTCCGCGAAGGCCGCGGAGGACTCCGGCGGCCACACGTGCGGGGTGAACTCCGACGGCGTCAGCCGCACTCCCTCGCCCGCGCTGCGGCAGAGCCGCACCAGGGTCGGCATCTCCACCCGGGCGTGCACCGGCACGACGCCGCCCAGGCACTCGGGACGGATCAGCAGCAGCTCGCCGTCGGCGGCCGAGGGCACCGAGCGGCACCCCTCCTCCGGCAGCCCCGCGGCGCGCATCCGGGCGGCGGCACGCCCCCGCGCCTCCAGGGGCAGCAGGAACGGCATGACCTGACGGTTCGCCAGGTCCAGCACGAGCAACTGCCCGGAGACGAACCGCCAGGAGCGATGCGCCAGCGCGGCGGCCACACTCAGCTTCTCCGAGTAGGGGCCGCCCACCAGCGCCACCGTGTGCGTCCGGTCGGCCAGCACGACCGCCTGCAGCAGGGCGAAGCGGTCCCGCATCACCGCGAACGGCGGGAGCGCCGGCGGCAGGTTGCCCCAGCCGCGGAAGGCGCGCCGGAGCAGCGGGGTCCCGTCGCTGTGCCGCACCAGGAACTGGGGCTCGCCGGCGACATTCCCCGGCGCCGACGGCGCCGGAACCATGAATTCCACCCGAACTGATGCCACCGATCCTGAGTCCCGCACCACGTGGGGGCCGAACAGGAAAGAGATCTCTGAATAGTCAGGGGAGGTCACTTCGACCTCGATGCCGGAAAATCGTAGGATCATCTGCCGTCACCGTGCCTCGGCAGCTTCTCCCGCGGTGATTCCCCGGACTGTTCCATCGGTGTTGCCACGGCACCGGAGAGGGTCATTCTTCCTCCTGCCGCCTGCATGTCAGTCCCAGTTCTGGTTCGCGCTGCAGACGCTCGCGATCGCGGCCACCGCCTGCGGCGGAACCCAACCGGGCACCGGCTGACCGGCCAGGACGGGACAGATCGCGGGCTGCGGCGGAGCCGCCTCGGCGACGGAACTCAGACAGACCGCCGCAGTGAAGGCCAGCCCGATGGTCCCGGCAATTTTTCCGAACGTACGCATGCTTCCCCCTGAAAACAATGTGCGTGATTTCCCGGGGGCATTTCGCGCCTCCCGGTGATCTGTAGTCTGCGCGAACCGACGCGGGTGGCGGAAGACTTCTCGGCTGGCATGAAGATCCGGCTGGCACTTTCGTGCCAGCCGAGGAAGCTGTGCTACCGGATTGTCCGCATGGCGGACAGTTGGCATGATGGGCGCCGGCGCCGCAAGATCCCCTGCGGCGAGGGGGCTGCACGTGGGGTGGGAGAGGCCATGTCCTTCATCAGGAGTCTTGGAAGCTCTGCCCAGGCGGTCTATCGCCTGATTCTGACGGATCACCAGCTCGACGCGGCCGGACTCGCCCGGCGCCTGGACCTCAGCGAGACCGAGGTGCACGCCGCCCTCGACGAACTGTGCGTCCTGCGGCTGCTCCGGCGCTCCGAGGAGATCCCCGGAGAGGCCCCCGGCAGCCTGCGCCCGGTCGACCCGCGCGTCGGCCTGCCGACGCTGCTGCAGCACAACGAGGCCTTCCTCGAGCGCAGCAGACGCGAGTTCGAGCAGAACCAGGAAGCCATCGCGCGGATGCTGGCCGAGTTCACCGAGCCCCGGACGGCGGGCGACTCCTACCGGACGGAGTACCTGACCGGCGTGGTCACCGTGCAGGCGCGGCTCGAGGAGCTCTCCCTCGGATGTGCCGTCGAATGCCGCACGCTCAACCCCGGCGGCGCCCAGTCCGCCGCCTCCCTGGAGGCGAGCAAGCCCCTGGACCGGCAGCTGCTCGAACGTGGCGTCGCCATGAAGACGATCTACCTCGACAGCCTCCGCAACGACCGCACCACGACGGACTACGCCGACTGGCTGACCAACCTGGGCGGCGAGGTGCGCACCGCCCCCAGCCTCCCGCTGCGGATGCTCATCTTCGACGGCGAGACCGCCCTGGTCCCGATCGACCCGGCCCACACCCGGGCAGGCGCCGTCCAGATCACCGGCCCCGGCGTGCTGGCCGCGCTGATGGCCCTGTTCGACCGGATCTGGGTCGACGCCACGCCGATCAGCAACCCCACCGAGCGCGACGACCACGGCCTCAGCGCCCAGGAACGGGAGCTGCTGCGCCTGCTCAGCCAGGGCCTGACCGACGAGGCCGCCGGCAAGAGCCTCGGCCTCAGCCTGCGGACGGTCCGCCGCATGATGGCGGACCTGATGGAGCGCCTCGGCGCCCACAGCCGCTTCGAGGCCGGCCTCCACGCCGGCCGCCGCGGCTGGCTGTGAACGCCCGCCCCCGCACATGCGAGAGGCCCCGGACCGTTTGTGCTGGTCCGGGGCCTCTCGGCTTCCACGTGGCGGGTGCAGGGTTCGAACCTGCGTAGCTTGCGCGACAGATTTACAGACCGCGCGCCGAACCATGCCTGACCTGCCGTGACGCCCAAGCCCGGCCGGGCGGCCCCACACATGCCCCACCGCGAACGTCGGCTATCCCCGGTTGGGCGTGTGGGGCACGATTCGGTCATGGATTTTCGGATCGAGTGGCCTACGTCCATGGACGAGTACGACTGGGCAGTTCAGGAGGCCAAAGGCTGGCTGAATGTGACCGTCGCGTGGGACGGGGGCCGGCAAGTGGTCGAGGTGTACGATCCGGTCCGACTTGCACAGGCAGTGGCCGACGAGACTGCTCGGCTCGGTCTCTTCACAGCCAGACGCCTGCTGGTGGTCCCGAGTGTCACGCGCGAGAACATCGAATCTGCCATCTCCGCGATCGCAGGCAAGGATTTCTTCGATCACGGATAGCCCGATGCGGCGCGGCGGCCTGCTGCGCCCGCCACCCCAGTCGTCGGAGACGGCACCGTATCCTTCGAACGACTGAAGGGGGGCGCCATGACAGAAGCCCAGCAGCACTTCCCGAAACGGCCAGTCACCTGTGAACTACGAAGCGGCGAACGTGTGATCGGCCTGCTCGTCGAGGTCAGTGTCGACCAACCCTGGATCTGGTGCGACTTCACTCCCGGGCCCGCCTGGGAAGAGGTCAGCTGGGTCTTCAGCGGCATGAAGGGCGAGCTCGCCGCTCAGTTCCCGGGCAGGAGCCGCGAAGCCATGACTGCCTATCGGGGACTTGGGCTACTGCTGCACCCCTTGAGCAAAGGTGACGTGATCAAGCCAGCCATCGTCTGGATCGAAGGCAGCTCGGCGCGCTACCGCTACTGAGAGCGCCTCCGTCCACCCTGGCCTGTGAGCAAGTGCGACGCCCAACTGGGTATCGGTTGCAGCCGGAGCCCGCAACGGGGCAGGACCTGTCTACCGCGAGCACGGTGAGGCGGCAGTCTGATCATTGCCGCGCTGCCGCGCTGTGATGACTTTCTCTACTGAATCAAGACGACCACGCCGCGCCATGCGCGGCGCGGCCCGCCCCGCCGCTCGGGCCCGCTCTCGTCTTCGCCGCCGCGTGCCCGGCGGCAGGCGGCCCGCCGCACAACGACGAGCCACACCAGTGCAAACCCCCACAAGGGGCGGTCGCTGCGCGATCAACAGCCTTTTCGCAGAGCGGACGCGGGGACCGCCGAGAGTCCAGCCAGCCAGTGGCGACGCCCACGGTCACGAGGACGGTCACGACTCAGGACCGGGGCGGCAGCAGTGCGCCGGCCAACCGCAGATCATGGCTCCGCCCCAAACCCCGGCCCTCCTCGGAGGGGCCACGCTCCGCAGAGAGCTGCGGGTGGTGGTGGGTTGGGATTGGGGGGGTCGTGGGGTGCGGCGGAGCAGCCGAGGGCGACAAGCTATGTTGCCCGCTGAGACGGATGCCCCGGAGGGGGGACTACATGGAACAGCGGGTGATTGCGCACTTCACCCTTGGCGGTGCTGGCTTCGGAGACCCGGAACAGCGCAAGACCATGTTCGAGGCCGAGAAGCGCCTCCGCGCGTTGGTTGCAGAGGCGAGTGTCGGCGCAGTCGATGGCAACGAGTACGGCGGTGGCAGGGTCGCGCTCTATGCGTACGGCGCCGACGCGGATGCTTTGTTCGCAGCGATGGAGACTGAGTTGCGCGCAGTGCCCTTCCGGCCTGCGCACGTGTATGTCGTCTACAGTGACGACTCTTCAAGGCGTGTGGATCTCTAGCCATGGGCGTGCGCGGCGTGCCACTGGCGTGCCAGATTGGTCGGGATGGGGCGGGGACTCCCGGGGACTCGCGGGAGAAGCGCGACCGTTGCCGCAGTTCGCAGAAGCGCAGATTGGCCTAGGTTACCTAGACGGAGCCTCCTAAAGCCGGTGTCACAAGGAGCGGTAGAGTGCCGCAACCACATCGCTTACGGGACGGCTGGACGTACATACCCTCTTCGTCGATCGCCTGATTCCACTGGCGGTCGCCGGTCTCATCTGGCGCTTGGTGATCCAACCGCCGCTTGATCGCTGGGCAGCCCCCAAGATCGCCAGACAGCAGGAGCGAGTCCGAGCCCGCCGAGCGGAACGGAAGCGGTAACCCACTCGCGCAGTGGCGCGCTGAGCAATAGTCAAGAGTTGTGGGTGGGGCCTTCCGACGCGGTGATCTCGGCTGCCGCGAGCCGGGCGTCCTCACGCACTCGCGGGTCGGGGTGGTGGAGGAACGGCTCGATCAGCAGCCGGGCCCGCGGGTCGTGGGTGGCGCCGAGGATGTAGAGGGCGTGTTCGAGGAGCTCGGACTCCATTGTCGGCATGGCGATCGCCAGCGGTTCGACGAGGTCCAGGGGCAGGCGGTGGTGGTTGAAGGCCTCGCTGATGGAGTTCAGGGCGGACTCGCGGACCTTGGTCTCCGGTTCGTTGAAGGCCAGGCTGATCAGGCGTCCGACGACGAGGTGGGCGGTGTCCGTGTCGAGCGCGGTGTCGCGCAGGAGGTCCCCGAGTGTGTCGGCTGCGGCATCCCGACGGTTCGGATCGCGGTCGGTCAGCGCTTCAAGCGCCGTGATCATGTCGCTCATGCTGCCACCTCGGACCGCTCGACCAGGACGCCGTTCTCGAAGCGAGCGCCGGCGCGGACCAGGGACACCAGGTGAGCTCCGGTGATCGCGCGCCATCGCGCCTGAGCGGACTCGACCAGCTTGAACACCATCGCCAGCGCCGCCGCCGGGCTGCCCGCACCGCGGGTGACCTTGGTGCGGAGTTTGACCGTGGAGAAGGTCGACTCGATGGGGTTCGTGGTCCGCAGGTGGATCCAGTGCTCGGCCGGGAAGTCGTAGAACGCGAGGAGCTCGTCCCGGTCGTCGGTGATCTTCGCGACAGCCTTCGGGAACTTGGCCCCGTAGGCCTTCGCGAACGCCTCGATCGCTTTCTCGGCATGGCCGCGGTCCTCGGCGTTGTAGATCTCCTGCATCGCCTTCACAGCCCCAGGCTGTGCGGACTTGGGCAGGCAGTTGGTGACGTTGCGGGATTTGTGAACCCAGCACCTCTGCGGCCTCGCCGCCGGGAACACCTCGGCCAGCGCCCGCCAAAGGCCCATCGCGCCGTCGCCGACCACCAGCTCGGGGTCGCGCATGCCCCGTCGGCGGCAGTCGCACAGCAGGTCGGCCCACGACTCGGTCGACTCCCGCAGGCCCTCGGCCAGCGCGATGAGCTCCTTCGTGCCGTCCAGGCGGACGCCGAGCAGGACCAGGACACACGAATGGGCCTGCCCGAGTCGGACCTTCGGGTGCACGCCGTCGGCCCAGACGTAGACGAAGTCGCGATCGGACAGGTCCCGGGCCTGGAAGGCGGCGTGGTCCTCGCTCCACTGCTTCGTCAGCCGGGTCACGGTCGCGGCCGACAGGCCGGCGGTGCCGCCGAGGAACTGCTCCAGCGCGGGCACGAAGTCCCCGGACGACAGTCCGTGCAGGTAGAGCAGCGGCAGCACCTCGGAGATTTTCGGTGACTTGCGGCACCACGGCGCCAGGATCTTCGAGGAGAACCGCTTGCGCTCGCCGGTGGCGTCGTCGACGCGGCGGTCGTTCACCCGCGGGGCCTTCACCTCGACCGGTCCGGCGGCGGTGACCACGGTGCGGGGCCGGTGGTGGCCGTTGCGGACGACCAGGCGACGCCCATGCTCGTCGGTCTCGGCGGTCAACTCGGCTATGTACTGGTTGACTTCCGCTTCCAGCGCGGCGGCCAGCATCCTGCGGGCGCCCTCGCGGACGATCTCGTCGATCAGGGAGCCGGACTGGGTGGAGCCGTCGTCGGTGACTACGCTGAGCACGGGCGTGCCTTCCCGACCCGCGCTGCAACGCGGGCCTACTCGGAGACCATCAAAGGATCATTCGGGAAGGTACGCCTTCCGCGTGCCTGCCGGCACTGATCCACAGGTCTCCAGCATTGCTCGGCGCGCTCCACCTGGACATCAGGGGGGCGAGAGCGGACTGTAAAGCCGCCCCCTCTGGGGGCTAAACTCCCGCCGGATAGGGAGGCGCCATGTCGGCATGGATCATGTTGGTCGTCGGCTGCACGTTCATCGTTGGTGGCGTCTCTGTCCTCAATGGCTGGCGAGCGGCGACATACTCAGACAAGCGCCTAAGTGGCTGGGGCAACATCGCGGTGGGGGCGGGCTTCACGCTGGATGGCTTGCCAAAGATCGTTGGATCATCCGACGCCGTTGGCCTGCTCTTTGCCATCGCTGGGCTTGCCCTCATCGTCGTGGGCGTTGTGCTTGGTGCCCGCGACTTGCGGCGCCGGCGGGGCAACGCCTGAGACCGTGCCCGCTGCGTGCCCGTCACGAAGGCAATGGGTGGCACATAGCGGTAACTGGCGGTCATCCCCTTGAGACTGTGCAGGTCAACGCCGTCGCACGTCAGTCCACATCCGGCATAGAGTCTTCCCAAGCTCAGAGCCTTTGCCTCCCGGAGACTCAGTCTGATCGGATCGGTTGATGGACGCTTATTCAGGCGACTACTCGGAGGTCACGCCAGCCCTCAGGGAGTACGCCGCCCAGTTCGCAGGGGCGATCGCCGAGGTTCGTGCCGAGCATTCGGGCAAGGACTACGACATCGTGCGCGAGGCCCTGGCCGTCCGTCTGAGGTCCGTTGGTATCGCACCAGTGCCTCAGGTCCTTGACGACCTCTCCCGCCAGATCCACGCCGGCGAGCGCTGACTGTTGCGGCTACGCCAATGTCAGCGTGCGGGGGTCACGCCCTCAGGCCGTGAGGCTTCCAGCAAGATCCGGACCAGGCACGGACCAGAGCCCCGCACGTGTCAGGCGCAAGACGACCTCGTGCAGGTCAGGGCGCTTGACCCACCGATTTGCGGAGCGGCCTGTAAATCCGCCGCATAGAGACCCCGCCCGGCCCGGCTCGAACTCGGCTGGTCCCCTCCACAACGGGCCGGGCTTGGGGGTCTCCAGCAGCCGGCCGACGCGGGTAAGCACGACTATATGAGGCGGTTCGGGAGCCAGGGAGGTCAGTTCTGCCCCGCAGCCTGCTCCCAAGCCGCCAAGTCGTTCCTGTCCCCCACGAAGGCCGCCCTACAGCCAGGGGGCAGGTGCTCCACGACGAGGGCCGCCGCTGCCTGAGCGGAGTCCGCTGGCCCTACCGCTTCAATCCGGGACGGCCCTGCGACAAGGAAGCCACCACCCTTCATAGGGGCGATGTAGGGCACGTCTCAGGTACAGGGATGCTGGGTGCAACGGCTGAAGTGCAGCTCCCACATCCCGACCCAGGGGAAGAGCTGCCGCAGTCGCGGTTGCTCGTAGGCCGCCCGGACCATCAACGGGTCCACCCTGTCCTCGGCCGTCAGCAGTCGTTGCCACTCAGCTTCTACTACGTCGGCGCCGTGGCCGAGCTCTTCGCTCATGGCAGAAGTCTGCCGTGCCATTCGCGTGCCAGACAGACCGGGGAACGGCGGGGAGCTACGGGGTAGAGCGGGGACCGCACATGCGAGAGGCCCCGGACCGTTTGTGCTGGTCCGGGGCCTCTCGGCTTCCACGTGGCGGGTGCAGGGTTCGAACCTGCGTAGCTTGCGCGACAGATTTACAGTCTGCTCCCTTTGGCCGCTCGGGCAACCCGCCAGGGATGGTGTCTCGCGGTCTCCCGCTCGACGTCGTAAACCATACCCGATGGTGGGGGGTGCTTCGCCACTCGGTTGATCAGTGTGGGGGCGGGCATGAGGCCGAGTGGGTGGCTAGGCTGGTTCGGCCGCCGTTCCCGGGCGGGAACCGAATCACCAAGGAGACTCAACGATCATGGCCGACTCCAGTTTCGACATCGTTTCGAAGGTCGAGCGGCAGGAGGTCGACAACGCGCTCAACCAGACCGGCCGCGAGATCGCCACGCGCTTCGACTTCAAGAACGTCGGCGCCTCCATCGAGTGGTCCGGCGACAAGATCGAGATGCGGGCCAACGGCGAGGAGCGGGTCAAGGCCATCCTCGACGTGTTCCAGGGCAAGCTGGTCAAGCGTGGCATCTCGCTGAAGTCGCTCGACGCCGGTGAGCCGCAGCTGTCGGGCAAGGAGTACAAGATCTTCGCGACGATCGAGGAGGGCATCTCCCAGGAGAACGCCAAGAAGGTCTCGAAGATCATCCGCGACGAGGGCCCCAAGGGCGTCAAGGCCCAGGTGCAGGGTGACGAGCTCCGCGTGACGTCGAAGAGCCGCGACGACCTGCAGGCCGTCCAGGCGCTGCTCAAGGGCAAGGACCTGGACTTCGCGATCCAGTTCGTGAACTACCGCTAGACCCCCACGCTGACCTGCGGAAACGCATGGTCCGAGCGACCTCGGGGCACAACGGGGGCCCGGCGGACACCGACTCCGCCGGGCCCTCGTTGTGCCCGTGTCGTTCCGCCACTGGGAAGCCCTTGCACCTCCAGCGGCTGGAGGTCGCAGACTCGGACCCATGGACGGCACACACGCGGCAGCGTCGCCGCTGCTGAGCATCGGCGACCTCGCCCGCCGGACCGGGCTGCCGGTACGCACGATCCGGTACTGGTCCGAGACCGGCGTGGTGCCCGAGGCGACGCGCAGCGCGGGCGGGCACCGGCTCTACGACGCGGCCGGCGTGGCCCGACTGGAGCTGGTGGCCACGCTGCGGGAGCTCGGGCTGAGCCATGCCGAGGTCCACCGCGTGCTGAACCGCGAGAGCACCGTGGCCGAGGTGGCGGCGATCCATGTGCGGGCGCTCGACGCCCAGATCGCCACGCTGCGGCTGCGCCGGGCCGTGCTGTCCGCCGTCGCCGCAGGGGACCGGGAGGAGCCAGGACACATGGATCGTCTGAACCGTTTGGCACGGATGTCGGCACAGGAGCGGCAGCAGACCATCGACGACTTCGCAGCCGAGGCCTGCGCGGGCTTGGAGGCCGAGCCGCAGCTGCGGGACCGGCTCAGGGAGCGGTTGCGCGGCGGAGGCCACCGGCTGCCGGACGCCCCGACCCAGGATCAGCTGGACGCCTGGCTGGAGCTGTCCGAGCTGATGCAGGATCAGGAGTTCCGGCGGCTGGCGCGGCGCGCCGTCGAACGGAGTTCCGAGCCTGACCGGCATCGCTTCTTCAGCCAGAATCTCGACCGGACCGTCGGAGCGGCGATGCGCGAGGGGGTCGAGCCGGATTCGGCGCGGGCGGCGGCCGTCGTCGACGAGTTGCTCGACCGCCCCGGCCCGGATCGTCGCAGGGCCGTCCGCGACCGGCTCCGGGCCCAGCTGGACGCGGGCCCCGACGTCCGCCTGGAGCGCTACCGGCACCTGCTGGCGGTCATGCAGGGCCGGCAGCCCCCGTCTACCCGCAGTGCTCTGTACGCGTGGCTGGCCGACGCCATCGACGCGGGGGCGGCGGGGGCCGGTCCCCGGTCCGACGGGTGACACCGGCCGACGCCGTACGCGCCGGCGGTGCGAGACTGTGCCGGTGAAGCCCACCGCAGAGCAGCTCGCCGCCGCGCAGGACCGCACCATCGAGGACGTCATCGGGCCGGATCTGCGGGTGCTGTTCTGCGGGATCAATCCGGGGCTCTGGTCGGGGGCGACGGGGCATCACTTCGCCCGGCCCGGCAACAGGTTCTGGCCGGCGCTGCACCGCGGCGGGTTCACCCCGCGGCAGCTGGCGCCGGAGGAGCAGGGCGAGCTGCTCGGGCTCGGCCTCGGGATCACCAACGTCGTCGCCCGGACGACCGCGAAGGCCGACGAGCTCAGCGCCGAGGAGTACCGCGTCGGCGGCAAGGCGCTCGTCGCGCGCGTGGAGCGGTGGCGGCCGCGGACGCTCGCCGTCCTCGGGATCGGGGCGTACCGGACCGCGTTCGGGCGGCCCAGGGCCGCCGTGGGGCGGCAGGAGGAGGGACTGGGCGGCACGGAGGTGTGGGTGCTGCCCAATCCCAGCGGGCTCAACGCCCACTACACGCCGGACGGAATCGCGGCGGAGTTCCGCCGACTGAGGGACGCCGTCGGCGACTGAGGCGACGACCGAGGCGAACCGGCGGCGCCGGACGGTTGCCGGCCGCCGGTTGCCGGCCGCCGGACGCAGCCGCCCGCCGCCCGCGTCACCAGCCGGCGAAGCGCTCGTCGGTCGAGACGATCTCGCGCCCCAGCGGCATCAGCGAGATCGGGATCATCTTGAGGTTGGCCCAGGCGAAGGGCAGCCCGATGATCGTCACGGCCAGCGCGATGCTGGTCGCCAGATGGCCCAGGGCCAGCCACCAGCCGGCGAAGATCAGCCAGATCACGTTGCCCGCACAGGAGGCCGCACCGGCGTCCTGGCGCTCGCGGGTCATCCGGCCGAAGGGCCAGAGCACGTAGCCCGCGATCCGGAACGAGGCGATGGCCCACGGGATGGTGATGATCAGGATGAAGCAGATGATCCCCGCGACGGCATAGGCGATCGCCATCCAGAGGCCGCAGAGCAGAAGCCAGAGCACGTTGAGGACGAGGTTGATGACCTTCACGCGTGAGTCCCGTCTCTTCCGAAGTCCTTTGAAGTCCCGACGTTCGTTCCTACCTTCGGAGTCTGCCACGGTGGGCGCACCCCCGCCCGGGGGCCGTGGGCTGGACCGATGGCGCGGCCCCCACCGGCACGGGTAGAATCCGCCAGGTTGTCAGCGGCACACCTCAGTTCGGTGAGGCGCCGGGGACATCTCTTTCATTTGAGGTGCCGGCCGCTCCTTGCCGAGTCGTAGCGACGCCAGGGCGTCAAGGCGTCACCGACCGGAAGGAGGCGAGCGATGGACAGTAGTCCGGGCCATAGTCAGCCCTACCCCAGTCACGCCTCGTCCTCCGCATTCTCCTGCCGCACGAGGCCGGTCTCCCTGCGCTAGGCGCGCTCCCCCACATCGCGCCGCCATGCCCAGCCGAGGTCTGCCGGTCGCGTGCTGCCCTGCTCCCGCGTTCGCGGGTCTTGGGGGTGTTTCCGCATGACGTCCAACACCATGCTGATGTCCACGACGGCCAAGCTGCGCGGCCGCCGCGTGCAACTGGTGCGCCAGGCCACCGCCACGCGCTCGGTGCGCGAGACGCTGGTCTCCCTCGCCGGGCTGACCGGCCGGCCGGTGCTCAACCCGATGGGTGACGAGGTCGGCCGCGTGGTCGACGTCGTGGCCCGGCTCTACGGCAACGACGCCTACCCGCCGGTGACCGGACTCGTCGTCCGCGTGGGCCGACGCCGCTCCTTCCTCGCCGCCTCCGCCATCGGGCAGATCGCCGGCGACCGGGTGCGGCTCAGCAGCGCGCGGATGGATCTCAGTGAGTTCGTCCGCCGACCCGGTGAGGTGCTGCTCGGCCGCGATGTGCTGGACCATCAACTCGTCGACGTGGACGGGGTGCAGGTGAACCGCGCCGCCGACCTCTACCTCGCGCCGGTCGGCGGCCGGGTGCTGCTGGTCGGCGTCGACGTCAGCCTCCCCACACTGCTTCGGCGGCTCGGCCCGCGCCGCTGGCAGGCGCGCGCCACACCCGAAAGGGTGGTGGACTGGCAGACCGTCGCCCCCTTCGCCGAGAACGCGACCGACGGCCCGGCCGAGGTCCGGCTGCGCTCCTCGCGCGGGGCCCTGCACCGGCTGCGCCCGGCAGAGCTGGCGGACCTGCTGGAGGACCTGGGCCGGGCCGAGCGCCAGCAGCTGCTGGCCATGCTCGACCCCGGCCACGCCGCCGACGCGCTGGAGGAGATGGAGCCCGCCGAGCTGGAGAACCTGCTCCGCGAGGCGCCGCCCGAGCGCGCCGCCCGGCTGGTCGAGGAGATGGAGCCGGACGAGGCCGTGGAGGCCCTGCGCGACCTGCACACCGACGAGCGCGAACAACTGCTCACCCGGATCCCCGACGCCGAGGCGGCCCAGCTGCGCGGCCTCCTCGCCTACCCCGAGGACACCGCGGGCGGCTCGATGACCACGCGTCTGGTGACCGCCGTGCGCGACCAGACCGTCGCCGAGCTGCGCGCAGAACTGGCGACCTCCGCCGAGCACCGCACCGAGATCGACGCGGTGGCGCTGGTCAGCGCCGACGGGCGGCTGCTCGCCGACATCCCGCTCTTCGACCTGGCCGTCGCCGACGACCGCACCACCCTGGGCGAGCTCGCCGACTGGCTGGCCCAGTTCGGCGGGCACGACGCGGTGCAGGCCGGCGCGCGGCTCGGCGAGGTGGCCGAGCAGCTGGTCGCGGCCCGCGCCTCCTCGCTGCTGGTCGTGGACGAGCAGCAGCGCCCGCTCGGCCGGATCCTCGCCGACGACGTCCTCGACTACCTGCTGCCCGCCCGTGGCCGCCTGCACTTCCGGAGGTTCCTGCAGTGAGCCTGGACACCGACAGCACGCCGGACAGCACGCCCGACAGCGCGGCGCAGAGCGCCCGCGTCGGGGAGACGACCGCCTCGGGGCCCGCCGTGGCCAGCAGCGGGCTGACCCGCGGCCTGGCCCGGGTGCCGTTGCTGGGCCGGGTGACCCGCTGGAACCGTTGGGCCAGGCTGGCCGCCCTCGCGGGCGTGGCCGGCCCAGGCCTGGTCGCGGCCAACGCGGGGAACGACGCGGCGGGGATCGCCACCTACGCGAGCGCGGGGTCGCAGTACGTCTACGGGACGCTCTTCTTCATGGTGCTGGTCACCGTCGCCCTGGTGCTGGTGCAGGAGATGGCGGTCCGGCTCGGCGCCTTCACCGGCAAGGGCCTGGGCGCGCTGATCCGCGAGCAGTTCAGCCTGCGCGCCACCGCGCTGGCGCTGACCTGCCTGCTGCTGGCCAACACCGGCCTGGTGGTCTCCGAGTTCGCGGGCATCGGCGCCGCGTTCGAGCTGCTCGGCGTGCCGAAGTGGGCGATCATCCCGCCCGCCGCGCTGCTGCTGTGGGCACTGGTGCTGTTCGGCTCCTACCGGTACGCCGAGCGGATCTTCCTGGTGATGTCGCTGGTCTTCTTCGCATACCCGATCGCGATGATCCTCGGCCACCCGAACTGGGGGAAGGTCGGCCACAGCCTGGTCGTTCCGCACCTGCAGGGCGACAAGGGCTTCATCCTGCTCGCGGTGGCCCTGATCGGCACGACGGTCAGCCCCTACATGCAGTTCTACGCCGCGGCCGGGGTCGTGGACCGGGGCACCAAGGTCGCCGACTACCCGCTGATCCGCGCCGACGCGATCATCGGCGCGGTCTTCGCCTGCGGCATCAGCCTGACGATCATCATCGCCACGGCGACGACGATCGGCGGCACCGGTCCGCTGGCCTCGGCGGCGCAGGCCGCCAAGGCGCTGGAGCCGGTGGCCGGGCAGAGCGCGGAGGTGCTCTTCGCCGTCGGCCTGATCGGCGCCTCCGCGCTGGCGGGCGCGGTGGTGCCGCTGTCGGCCAGCTACGCGATCGGCGAGGCGGCCGGGGTCGAGCGGTCGGTCTCCCGCAGGTTCAGGGACGCGCCGTTCTTCCTGAGCCTGTTCACGGCGCAGATCGCGCTCGGCGCGGCGGTCGCGATGACGCCGATCGACGTGATCCAGCTGCTGATCGGCACTCAGGTGCTGCAGGGTCTGATCACCCCGGTGGTGCTGGTCTACCTGCTGATCCTCACCAACCGGCGCAGTGTGCTGGGCGCGGCGGCGAACGGGCCGAGGTACCGGATCGCGGCGACGGTGGTGGTGGTCGGCGTGGCGGCCATGTCGACGATCCTGCTGGTCCAGACGGTGCTCAGCTGGTTCGGCCTGGGCTGACGCCGCGGAGGGGCGGCGTCAGCGCTGCGACGGGTAGCCGGCCATCTGCTCGAGCCTGGCGATCCGCTCCGGCATGGGCGGGTGGGTCGAGAACAGCTTGGTGGCCAGCCCGCCGCCGGAACCGGCCCGGAACGGGTTGGCGATCATCATGTGGCTCGTGGTCTCCAGCTCGGGCCGGGCCGGCAACGGCAACTGCTGCGTGCCGCGCTCCAGCTTGCGCAGCGCACTGGCCAGGGCCAGCGGGTCTCCGGTGAGCTGGGCCCCGGACGCGTCGGCCTGGTACTCGCGGGAGCGGCTGACGGCGAGCTGGATGATGCCCGCCGCGAGCGGGCCCAGGATCATGATCAGCAGCATGCCGACCAGGCCGGGCCCCTCGTCGTCGTCGCTCCGGCCGATCGGGATCAGCCAGGCGAAGTTGACCAGGAACATCACCACGGAGGCGAGCGCGCCGGCGACCGAGGAGATCAGGATGTCCCGGTTGTAGACGTGGGAGAGCTCGTGGCCGAGGACGCCGCGCAGCTCGCGCTCGTCGAGCAGGTTCAGGATGCCCTGGGTGCAGCAGACCGCCGCGTTGCGCGGATTGCGGCCGGTGGCGAAGGCGTTGGGGGCGTCCGTCGGGGAGATGTAGAGCCGCGGCATGGGCTGGCGTGCGGAGGTGGAGAGCTCGCGCACGATCCGGTACATCACCGGCGCCTCGATCTCGCTGACCGGGCGTGCCCGCATGGAGCGCAGCGCCAGCTTGTCGCTGTTCCAGTAGGCGAAGCCGTTCGTCGCCAGGGCGACGAGGAGGCCGAGGAGGAGCCCCGTGCGGCCCCAGAAGCTGCCGATCACGATGATCAGCGCGGACATCGCGCCGAGGAGTACGGCCGTCTTGAGACCGTTGTGCTGGCGGTGCACGGATGCCCTCCGGGACGTGCGTCGGTGGGTGTCTTTCACAGCCCGTTCGGACATTTCAACGGGTGAGACGGACTTTCTAGTTCCCTTCTCACCTGTGGCGGGCTCGCGCGCAACTCGGGCGGCGGCGGTGCCCGGACGGCGGCGCGCCGCCCGGCGGGCGACCCGGAGGGTCCCGGGTGCGGGCGGCGCCGCCGCCCGCACCGGAACGCCCCGGCGTCAGCCGAAGAGGGTGCCGGAGGCGAGCTGCAGGACGAGCTGCGGGGCGAGGGACAGCGCCACGCCCAGCACCGTCGCCACGGCGACCGCCGCGGTGAGCGCGGCGGGAAGCCTGCGGCGCCCCTCGGCCGAAGCGGCCGGAACGCCCGGCGCGCCCGGCGCGGGCTGGAACAGCTTCGCCGTCCAGGTCAGGTAGTAGTACAGGGCGATGACGACGTTGACCGCCATGATGACGGCCAGCCAGCCGAGCCCCGCGTCCACGGCGGCGCGGAAGACCACGACCTTGCCGAAGAGACCGACGATGCCGGGCGGCAGGCCGGCCAGGTTGAGCAGGAAGAACGCCATCGCCAGGGCCACGGCGGGCCGACGGGCGAACAGGCCCTGGTAGCCGTCGAGGCGGGTGCCGCCGAGCATGACGACCGCGAACGCGCCGAGGTTGACCAGGCCGTAGATCAGTCCGAAGGCCACCGTCGAGCCGATAGCGCCCGCCCCCGCGCCGCGGTCGAAGCCGGCCGCGGCGATCGGGACCAGCAGGTAGCCGGCCTGGGCGACGGAGGACCAGGCCAGCAGGCGCACCGCGCTGTGCGGGGCGTCGGCCTTCTGCCGCAGCGCACCGACGTTGCCGACGGTCATGGTCAGCGCGGCCAGGACGGCGAGCGCGGTCCCCCAGTCTCGCCCGTACGAGTGAAAACCCAGGACGGCGATGGCGGCGAGGCCCGCCAGTCCGGCAGCCTTGCCGACCACGGAGAGATACGCGGCGACGGGGACGGGGGCGCCGGCGTAGGTGTCCGGCACCCAGAAGTGGAACGGCGCGGCCGCCGTCTTGAAGGCGAAGCCCACCAGCGTGAGCACGGCGCCGACGACGGCGAGCGTCCCCAGCTGCGGCTGGACGTGCGGCAGGGCGGCGGAGATCCGGTCGAGGTAGAGGCTGCCGGTCGCGGCGTAGACGAAGCTGACGCCGAGCAGGGTGACCGCGGTGGCCGTCACCGACGACAGGAAGAACTTCAGCGCGGCCTCGGCCCCGCGTCCGTCGCGGCGCAGCGCGACGAGCGCGAAGGCCGGCAGCGAGGCGAGTTCGAGCGCGACGACGAGCGAGGCCAGGTCCCGGCAGGCGGGCAGCAGGGCCGCGCCGCAGGCCGAGGCGAGCAGCAGGAACCAGTATTCCCCGGCGGGGAGGCGGTCCTGGTCCACGGCGAACAGCGAGAGCAGTGCGACCAGCAACGCTCCCGCCACCACCAGGAGTTGGAAGGCCAGCGCGAAGTGGTCGGCGACGTAGGAGCAGGAGCCTGCCGCGTCACCGGGGACGACGGCCCTGGTGCAGAAGGTCGAGCGGTGGCCGTTCCACAGCGGGATCAACAGCGCCAGCGCGGCAACGAATCCGGCCACGGAGAGCCACCCGAGCAGCGCCTTCCTGGCGGGCGGGAGGAAGAGGTCGGCCACCAGGACGAGGAGCGCCACGACGGCGAGCGCGAGCGGGGGCGCGACGGCGAGCCAGTCGACCGACTGGATCAGCGAGCCTGCGGCGGGGACGGCGATGTTCAGCATGGCTCAGCTGCCTCCCAGCAGCGCCTTGACGGCGGGCGTGGTGAGCCCGAGCAGCAGCGCGGGCCAGAACCCGGCGACCACCGTGAGGGCGACCAGCGGGGTCCACGCGGCGGCCTCGTAGCCGTGGACGTCCGCGACGGCGGGCGTGGCGGTGACGGCCGGGGTCGGTCGGGCGGGGTCGCCCATGCAGACCCGGCGGACGACGGAGAGCAGGTAGGCCGCGGTGAGCAGGGTGCCGAGACCGGCGAGCGCCATCAGCACCAGGTAGGTCGGCCGGGAGAGACCGGCAGCGGGCTGGAAGGCGCCGAGCATCGCCAGCAGCTCGCCCCAGAACCCGGCGAGCCCGGGGAGACCGAGGCTGGCCACCGCGCCGAACGCGAGCAGCCCGCCCAGGCGCGGGGCCCGGCCGTAGAGGGCGGCCCCGGTGTCGCCGCCCGCTCCGGCGAGGGAGTCGAGATCGGCGGTGCCGTAGCGGTCCTTGACCGCCCCGACCAGGAAGAAGAGCAGGCCGGTGATGAGCCCGTGGCCGATGTTGGCGAAGAGCGCGCCGTTGACCCCGACGGGGGTGAGCGTCGCGATGCCCAGCAGCACGAAGCCCATGTGACCCACGGACGAGTAGGCGATGAGCCGCTTCAGGTCGCCCTTGACGCCCGGGCGGACCAGGGCCAGGCAGGCCAGCGACCCGTAGAGGATGCCCACCACGGCGAAGGCCGCGAGGTAGGGGGCGAGCACGTGCATGCCCTCGGGGGTGCTGGGCAGCAGCACCCGCACGAAGCCGTAGGTGCCCATCTTCAGCAGCACACCGGCCAGCAGCACGGAGCCCGCGGTCGGGGCGGCCGTGTGGGCGTCGGGGAGCCAGCTGTGGAACGGCCACATCGGCGCCTTGACGGCCAGTCCGAGACCGATCGCCAGGACGACGAGGATCTGCGTCTCGCGGGAGAGCCCCGCGCCGTGACGGGCCGCCAGGGCGCTCATGTCGAAGGTGCCGGCCTTGAGGCCGAGCAGCAGCAGGCCCAGCAGCATGACGGCGGAGCCGAGCAGCGTGTAGAGGATGAAGCGGAAGGCGGCCGGACCCCGGTTCTCCCCGCCCCAGCGGGCGATGAGGAAGTACATGGGCACCAGCACGATCTCGAACGCCACGAAGAACAGCAGCAGGTCGAGCACGGCGAAGGTGGCCAGCATGCCGGTGGCCAGGAGCAGCAGCAGCCCGGTCCAGCCGCGCTCGCTGCCGCCGGCGGGGAGCCGCTTGAGCGAGTAGAGCGCGCACAGGAAGGTCAGCAGCGCGGTCAGCACGAGCAGCGGCAGCGAGATGCCGTCGACGCCGACGTGGAAGCGGACGTTCAGCGCCGGGATCCAGGCCACGTCGGTGACGCCCTGCATGCGGGCCGGGTGGCGCAGGTCGAAGCCGGCGGCGAGCGCGACGGCGACGGCCAGGTCCGCGCCGGTGACGGCGACGCCGAGCCACAGGGCGCGGCGGCCGCCGAGGGCGGGCACCAGCGTGGCGGCGGCGCCGAGCAGCGGCAGCGCGAGGAGGGCGAGGAGCAGGGCGGTCATCGGGTGGTCGCCTCCGGGGCGGGCGCGGGCACGCGGGTGCGGGCGGCGGTCACTGCGCCACCGCCACGAGGACGGCGAGGATGACGACCCCGGCGAGCAGCGCGTTCAGGTAGCCCTGGGCGTTGCCGTTCTGGGCACGCCGCACGGCGCGGCCGAGCAGACCGGGGCTGACCGCGGCGCCCTTGACGTAGGTCTCGACGACCTCGCGGTCGAGGAAGGCCACCAGCCGCGCCGCGGCGACGAAGGGGCGGACGAAGACGCGGTCGTAGAGCCGGTCGACGCCGAAGCCGTCCCTGGCGGGCGCGAAGAGCGGTCCGAGCAGCACCGGTCCCGGGTCGGCGACGACGCCCTCCGCCGCCCTGGCGGCGGACCGCCGCCAGGCGGCGTAGCCGAGGCCGAGGCCGAGCAGCGCCACGCAGGTGCCGAGGACGCCGGTGAGCAGCGAGGGGGTGAGCGAGACGCCGTTCAGCCAGGCCGGCAGCCAGCTGGCCCGGAGCCCGACCAGGCCGAGCGCGAGGCTCAGCACGGCGAGCACCCAGAGCGGCCACCGCATCGCCGCGGGCTCGGCGGTGGCGACCGCCGTGCCGTCCGCCTCCGCCGACAGCGCCGCCCCGGCCTCGGCCGAGGTGCCGCGCGGGTGGAAGGCCAGCAGCCAGAGGCGCGCGGCGTAGGCGGCCGTCAGCAGCGCGGTGAGCAGCCCGCCGACCAGGACGGTCCAGCCCAGCCAGCACGGCACGTTGCCGGCCGGGCCCAACCCGCCGGTCACCGCCTCGCCCCGCGCCGCGTGCTCGGCGGCGGTGAGGATCGACTCCTTGCTGAAGAAGCCGGAGAAGGGCGGCAGTCCGGCGAGCGCCAGCAGGCCGATGCCCATCGTCGCGTACGCGTCGGGGACGCGGCGGCGCAGGCCCGGGGTCCTGGCCATGGCGGTGAGCGAGTTGGTGTGGGCGGCGTGGATGACGACGCCCGCCGCGAGGAAGAGCAGGGCCTTGAACGCGCCGTGCGTCAGCAGGTGGAAGAGCGCGGCGTCGCGGTCGCCGACGGCGAGCGCCGCCGCCATGTAGCCGAGCTGACCGATCGTCGAGTAGGCCAGGACCCGCTTCATGTCGTCCTGGGCCAGCGCGCAGAGCCCCGAGCCGATCATCGTGATCACGGCCATCAGGCCCAGCACCGCCAGCGCGACGGTGGAGAGCAGGAAGACCGGCAGCAGCCGGGCCACCAGGTAGACGCCGGCGGCGACCATCGTCGCCGCGTGGATGAGCGCGGACACGGGGGTCGGGCCCGCCATCGCGTCCGGGAGCCAGGTGTGCAGCGGGAACTGCGCGGACTTGCCGGCGACGCCGCCGAGCAGCAGCAGCGCGGCGAGCGTCGCGTGCTGCAGGTGGCCGGAGGCCGCCGCGCCCAGGATGCCGTTGATCTGGAAGGTCCCGGCGTCCGCGGAGAGGACGAAGATGCCGAAGAGGAAGGGGACGTCGCCCAGCTTGGTGACCAGGAACGCCTTGATCGAGGCGGACCGGGCGTCGGGTCGCTCCCAGTGATGGCCCACCAGGAAGTACGAACAGATGCCCATCACCTCCCAGCCGACCAGCAGCACGATCAGGTCGCCGGAGAAGACGACCAGCAGCATCGCCGCGGTGAAGAGCGAGACCAGCGCCGCGTAGGAGGGGTAGCGCGGGTCCTCGCGCAGGTACGCGGTCGAGTAGATCTGCACACAGCTCGCGACCAGGGTGACCAGCACGGCGAGCAGGACGGCGATGCCGTCCAGGTGCAGCGAGAGCGTGATCGGCAGGCCGCCGGTCGGGGTGAGCCGGGTGGCGGAGTCGAGGTGACCGCCGGCGCCGAGTCTCGCGGCGAGGATCACCGCGAGAACGGCCGAGGTCAGCGTCGGCAGCACCGCCAGCGGGCGGACCAGCCCCGGCGCGCGGCGGCCGGAGGCCAGTCCGGCGAGCGCGCCGAGGAAGGGCAGCAGCGGAACGAGGATCGCGAGAGCGAGGGTCATCCGACGGTGGCCTTCCCCTGGAGCTCCGGATCTGCGGCCGCCGACGCGGCGGGCTCGGCCTCGTCGCCGTCGGTGAGCCGTCCGACGCGGTCGACGTCGGCGGTGCCGCGGTTGCGGAAGATCAGCAGCACGATGGCCAGACCGAGACCGATCTCGGCGGCGGCCACGGTGATCGTGAACAGCGTCAGCGCCTGGCCCGCGTGCAGGGTGTCGCGCAGCCACACGTCGAAGGCGACGAGGTTGAGGTTGACCGCGTTGAGCATCAGCTCGACGGACATGAGCATCAGCACGGCGTTGCGCCGCGCCAGCACGCCGTAGAGGCCGACGCAGAACAGCAGGGCCGCGAGGACGGCCGGACAGACGAGATGCACCGCGCTCAGCGCTCCTCTCGGTGGCGGCGGGAGAGCACGATGGCCCCGACGAGTGCGGCCAGCAGCAGGACGGAGAGCGCTTCGAAGGGCAGCACCCAGTAGCGGAACAGGGTCACGCCGTTCGCCTGGGTGCTGCCCGCGACGGTGCCGAGGTCGATCCAGGTGCTGCGGAAGGCGTCGACGACGAGGGTGACCAGCGTGGCGGCGGCGGCGAGGGCGACACCGAGGGCCACCCAGCGGTTGCCGGAGTCGGCGTCGGGCGAGACGCCGATGGGCGCGCGGGTCAGCATCAGCCCGAACAGGACGAGCACGACCACGGCGCCGACGTAGATCAGCACCTGCACCCAGGCGATGAACTCCGCCGTCAGCAGCAGGTACTCGATCGCGAGCCCGCCGAGCGCGACGACCAGCCAGAGCGCGGCGTGCACCAGCTGCTTGGTGGTCACGGTCAGCAGCGCCGCGCCGAGGACGGCGAGGCCGACCAGCACGAAGACGATCTCGACGCCGCCGGGGGAAAGGAAGGAGTGCGCGGCGGAGGCCGCCATCGGGTTCACTCTCCGGCCTCCTTCTCGTTCTCCTGTGCGGCCTGCTCCTGTGCGGCCTGCTCCTCTGCGGCGACCTGGGCCGCGGCCGCCTTCTCCGCGGACTTGCGGGCGGCGGCGATCTCCTTCGGCTCCTCGGCGGCCGGGTCCAGCGCGGGCGGCGCGGGCACGGTCCACATCCACTCGCGCAGGCGGTCGCGCTCGTGGGTGAGGTCGAGGATGTCCTCCTCCGCGTACTCGAACTCCGGCGACCAGAAGAGCGCGTCGAAGGGGCAGACCTCGATGCAGATGCCGCAGTACATGCAGAGCGAGAAGTCGATCGCGAAGCGGTCCAGCACGTTGCGGGTGCGGGCGCGGGCGTTCGGCTCGGCGGCGGGCAGCGTCTCCTTGTGGGAGTCGATGTAGATGCACCAGTCCGGGCACTCGCGGGCGCACAGCATGCAGACCGTGCAGTTCTCCTCCAGCAGCGCGATGACGCCGCGCGAGCGCGGCGGCAGTTCGGGCTGCACGTCGGGGTACTGCGCGGTGACGGTCTTCTTCGTCATCGTGCGCAGGGTGACGGCGAGGCCCTTGGCCAGACCTCGGCCGGGGATGGGCGCCACTAGGAGATCACCACCTTGACGACGCCGGTGAGGGCGAGCTGGGCGAGGGCGAGCGGGATGAGCACGGTCCAGGCGAAGCGCATGAGCTGGTCCTCGCGCAGCCGGGGATAGGTGACCCGCAGCCAGATGACGACGAAGGCGAGCGCGAAGGTCTTCAGCAGCATCCACAGCCAGCCGAGGGTGTCCGCCATCGGCCCGTGCCAGCCGCCGAGGAAGAGCACGGCGGTCAGCGCGGAGACGACGAGGATGCCGGCGTACTCGGAGAGCAGGAACAGCGCGAAGCGCAGGCCGGTGTACTCGGTGTAGGCGCCGAAGATGATCTCGGAGTCGGCGACCGGCATGTCGAACGGCGGCCGCTGGAGCTCTGCGAGACCGGAGACGAAGAAGACGAACCCGCCGACGATCTGCCACGGCACCCACCACCAGTGGAACTCGCCGAGGATCCCGGTGAGGGACACCGTCCCGGCGGCCATCGCGACGGACGCGGCGGCGAGCAGCATCGGCAGCTCGTACGCCATCAGCTGGGCGGCGGTGCGGATGCCGCCGAGCAGGGAGAACTTGTTCGCCGACGCCCACCCGGCCATCAGCGAGCCGAGCACGCCGACGCCCATCACGGCGAGCACGAAGAACAGCCCGGCGTCGATGGACTGTCCGACCAGGTCCCCCGGCCCGAGCGGGATCGCGAGCAGGGCGAGCAGGTAGGGCAGCAGCGCGACCGCGGGCGCGAGCTGGAAGATCTTCCGGTCCGCACCGGCGGGGACAACGTCCTCCTTCTGCGCGAACTTCACGCCGTCGGCGACGAGCTGCGCCCAGCCGTGGAACCCTCCGGCGTACATGGGGCCGAGCCGGCCCTGCATGTGGGCCATGGCCTTGTGCTCGGTCTGCCCGATGACGAGCGGCACGACCAGAAAGGCCAGCAGCACGGCGAGGCAGCGCAGAAGCGCTTCCAGCGTGGTCACGCCCGGCCCTCCTCGGGATCAGTGGTGGTCCCGCCCTCGTCCGACGCCTCCGGCGCGGACTCCTCGACGGCAGGCTCCGGCGCGGTCGCGGGCGCAGCGCCCGACTCGACCCCCTCCACCGGAGCCGCCTCCCCCTCCTGCCCGGCGGACTCCGCCGCCGCAGGCTCGTCCGGACCGGACGATGCAGGAGCGGCGACCGAACCGGAGCCGGAGGTCGGCGCAGCCTGGCGGCCCGCCTCGTCGGCCGCCTCGTCGGCAACCGCGGGCGCGGACGGCTCAGCGGTCTCACCGACGGACTCCGCCGCAGGCGCAGGCTCACCGGCGACAGCCGGACCCGGCGCAGCGGCCGAGGCGGGGCCGGTGGTCGGCGCGGTGTCTTCGGCCTGCTCGGGCTGCGCCGCCTGCGGAGCGGGGGTCGGCTCCGGCGGGGGCTGGCTGACGCTGCCGTCGGAGACGGAGCGGGCGCGGCGGGGGCGGGTGGTCGGGGGCTCGGGGGACTGCCAGGGCGCGTCGGGCGTGGCCGGCTGCGGTTCCGTCTGGCTGGTGCTGCCGGAGGAGACGGAGCGGGTGCGGCGGGGGCGGTCGGCGGCCGGGCCGGCGGCCGCGGCACGGGCGCCGCGGGCCGGGCGTTCCGGCGCGGGCGGGAGGGTGCCCTTGAGGGGACCCCACTCGTTCGGGTCGGGAACCCCCGGCGGCAGCATGCGGCGGCGGGCGCCCTCGGCGGGAGCGTGGTCGCTCTCCCCCGGCTCCTTCGCGCCCGGCCAGGCCTTCGCCACCCGCGCGGCCAGGACGAACTCCTTGCGCAGCGGGTATCCCTCGAAGCCGTCCGGCAGCAGCAGCGTGACCAGGTGCGGGTGTCCCTCGAAGCCGATACCGAACATCTCGTGCGTCTCGCGCTCGTGCCACGCCGCACCGGCGTAGACGCCGACGGCGGTCGGCAGCGTCGCCGCCTCGCGCGGGACGCGCGTACGCAGCAGCAGGCGTGCGGTCGCGCCCTCGCCGACGCGGGCCAGGTGGGCGCAGACGGAGAAGCCCTCACCGAGCTCGTCGACGGCCGAGAGCCAGTCGAAGTAGCGCAGGCCGAGCCCGTCCCTGCAGGCCGTCAGCGCCTCGATCCAGTGCTCGGCGGGCACGTCAACCGTCAGCAGCTCGTACGACTCCGCCGCCGTGGCCCACGGCCCGACCGCGGCTGCGATCTCCTCATGGGAGAGGTCGAAGCTCACGCCGGACCACCCTCCGACCCCGGGCCCTGCACCAGCGGACGGGCGAGCGCGGCGGCGGAGACGGCAGCGGCGGGCGCCGCCGGCGCGGCGTACTGCTCGGCCAGCGACTCGCGCGCGATCTTCTCCTGGAGCTTCAGGATCCCCTGCAGCAGCGCCTCCGGCCGCGGCGGGCAGCCGGGCACGTAGACGTCGACGGGGATGATCTGGTCCACGCCCTTGGTCACGGAGTAGGAGTCCCAGTACGGGCCGCCCGAGTTCGAGCAGGCGCCGAAGGAGATGACGTACTTCGGCTCCGGCATCTGCTCGTAGAGCCGCTTGATCGCCGGGGCCATCTTGTCCGTGACCGTGCCGGAGACGATCATCAGGTCCGCCTGGCGCGGGCCGGGCGCGAAGGGGATGACGCCGAGCCGGATGAAGTCGTGCTTGGCCATCGACGCCGCGATGAACTCGATCGCGCAACAGGCCAGCCCGAAGTTGAAGACCCACAGGCTGTACCGGCGGCCCCAGTTCAGCACCACCTTGATCGGGTCCGGCGCCATCCGCGCCAACGGACCCAGCCGCCGCGGTTCCACCGCCGAGGCGGGTCCGCCCGGCCGGGACGGGTCCGGCGTACCGAGGTTCACGACCATTCCAGGACGCCCTTCTTCCAGGCGTAGAGCAGACCGACGGCCAGGAAGCCGATGAAGAGGAACATCTCCACCAGCGTCGCCGCACCGAAACCCGACTGGGCGTAGACCGTGGCCCAAGGGAAGAGGTAGATCGCGTCCACCGCGAAGATCACGTACAGGAAGGCGTAGACGTAGTACCGGATCTGGGTCTGCGCCCAGCCCTCCCCCACCGGGTCCACGCCGCACTCGTACGCGAGCAGCTTCTCCGGCGTCGGCGCGAAGGGTCGCAGCAACTGGTTGGCGGCGAACGAGGTGCCGACGAAGAGGACGCCGATCAACGCCATCAGGCCGACGGCGGAGTAGGCGCGGAAGTATCCCGTGTGGGATGCCGCCAATGCCTGCACGGCCTGCATGCTCGGTCGCCTCCGGAGTGGGTGCTCAGCGGGTGTTCTGCGGTCGTTCGGTCGGTACTCAGCAAATTCTTGTCTTTACGGCGCATGAGTCTAGGTCCCAGCCGGTCCGAGCTGTGAACCCCGCCCACCCGATGGGACGTGCGCTGAGACGGCGCCGCCCTGCACGGGGGTAGGGCTGTCCCTACCCCGGACCGGCGACCTGCCCCATGGCGCCGAGGACCCCCGACCCGCCAGCCTGGGATCATGGACCTGATGAAGACCGAGCCCGCGCGCCGCCCCCGCTTCGACGCCCGCATGTGGCAGGAGGTCGCCTACCTGCTCAGCAGCTTCCCGGTCGGCCTGGCCGGCTTCATCGTCACGGTCGTGCTGATCACGGTGAGCATCGGCACGGTCTTCACCGTCATCGGCATCTGGCTGCTCGCGGCCACGCTCCTCGGTCTGCGCTCCGCCTCCCAGCTGGAGCGGGGCCGTGCCCGCGCGCTGCTGGGCGAGGCGCCGGGCGAGCCGCTGCCGGTGCAGCCGACGAAGACCGGCAGGCTGAGCCGCGCGCTCGCCGTGCTCAGCGACGGTCTGGCCTGGCGGTCGGTGCTGTACTTCGTCGTGATGCTGCCCTGGGGCATCATCACCTTCACCATCGGCCTGGTCTCCGTGATCACGCTGTTCCCGTTCCTGCCCTGGATCGCGTGGGGGCTGACGCGGGTGAGCCGGGCGCTGGTCGGGGCGCTGCTCTCGCCCGGCGCGCTGAACGAGCGCGTCCGCGAACTGGAGGACGACCGTGGCACGGTCGTCGACTCCGCCGCCGCGGACCTGCGCCGGATCGAGCGCGACCTGCACGACGGCGCGCAGGCGCGGCTGGTGGCCCTGGCCATGGACCTCGGCCTGGCCAAGGAGAAACTGACGGAGGATCCCGAGTCGGCGGCACGGATGGTCTCCGACGCGCACAGCGAGGTGAAGCTGGCCCTCCAGGAACTGCGCGACCTGGCTCGCGGCATCCACCCCGCCGTGCTGACCGACCGGGGCCTGGACGCGGCGCTCTCCTCCGTCGCCTCGCGCTGCCCGATCCCGGGCGGGGTCAGGGTCAGCGTCGAGCTCGACGAGCGGCCGGCCTCGGCGATCGAGGGCATCGCCTACTTCACCGTCAGCGAGCTGCTCACCAACGCGGCGAAGCACGCGAAGGCGCAGACCGCGCACGTCGAGGTCTGGCGCAGCGGCGAACGCCTGATGCTGCAGGTGCGGGACGACGGCGTCGGCGGCGCGGAGGAGCGCCCTGGCGGCGGCCTGGCGGGTCTCGCGGAGCGGATCCGCGCGGTGGACGGCGTCTTCGTGGTCGGCAGCCCGATCGGCGGCCCGACCGTCGTGACGGCGGAGCTCCCCTGGCGGACCCGGGGCGGGACGGCTACGACGTCCTGACGTGCGGTCGGGACGGATCGGGCGTCAGCGGCGGTGCGAAACGCCGGTTTTGACCGGACCTTGATCACGCTTGAACGGCTGTGCCGACACGGTTACGTCTCGGTCGCGTCGTTGACCCTCGGTGATCAATAGTCTGCGGCGTTCGACCGTCCACAGCCAGCGCACAACCAACGAGGGAACCCGTGACCACTCCTCCCCCCACCGTCCAGGGTCAAAACGCCAGCGGCTACCCGGTGGCCCCGCAGCCGACCTCGAAGAAGAAGGCCGTCCTCGGTGGCCTCGGAGCGCGAATCGTCGGCGGCATCATCGTCTTCGCGGTGATCTCCGGTGGCTACTGGGCCTACGACCAGATGAGCGGTGGCGCCGACACGGCGAAGGTCGGCGACTGCGTGCAGAACTCCGGCACGGACAGCAGCCCCGACGTGTCCGTCGTGAAGTGCACGGACGCCAACGCCAAGTACAAGGTGCTGAAGGTCGTCGACGGAACCGACGACTCCAAGTGCTCGGGCTCCGGCGCCACCATGGCCTACGTCCAGAGCGGCGGCCGCGGCACGAGCGACGTCGTCCTCTGCCTCACCGACAACAAGTAGTCGGCCGGCTCACCGATGACCACGCCCCCGCCCGCGTACGAGGCGGAGTACGAGTCCAACCCGTATCTCGCCGACGCCGAGCCGCCGGCCGCCGTGGAGGAGGCTCCGAAGCCGAAGTCGGGGCTGCTCAAGCAGTCGCTGGTCTTCCTCGGCGTCGGGGCGCTGGTCCTGGGCGGGCTGCTCTGGGCCAGCCTGTCCTCGAACGACCCGACGGCGGCGCGGGCCGGTGACTGCGTGCAGAACGCCGGCACGGACGCGGCTCCGGACGTCACCGTCGTGGACTGCGCGAGCAGCGCCGCCCAGTACAAGGTGATCAAGACCTTCCAGAGCAGCGACATGAACGTCTGCAAGGACGTGCCGGGATCCGAGGCCGCGTACGTGCAGACGCAGGGCGGCTACGGTTTCGTCCTGTGTCTGGGTCAGAAGTAACGCACACCGCATTCCCGACGAGGGTCGTCCGCCATCCCGAGGCCGACGTGCCGCCCGAGCTCCGCGCGCAGGCCCTGCGCCTGCAGGAGCAGGCGTGGCCGTCCGAGCCCGGCGAGGCGGGCGACCCTTCGCACGACCCGGCCCTGGCCCCCTACTCGCTCCTGCTGGTCGACGGGGCCGGGACGGTGCTCGCCGCGCTGGACGTGCTGAGCAAGGAGATCGGGCACGCAGGGGAGGGCTGGCGGGTCGCCGGTCTCAGCCGGGTGGTGACCGACCGGACCCGGCAGCGCGCGGGCCACGGGCGAACGCTGGTCGCCGCCGCGCTGGCGGAGATCCGCGCCGACGGCGCCGACCTGGGGATCTTCACCTGCGACCGCCCGCTGCGCGGCTTCTACACGAGCGCGGGCTGGCGGGAGCTGCCCGGCTCGGTCCTGGTCGGCGGCACGCCGGAGGCGCCGTTCCCCAGCGACCAGTGGGACAAGGTGACCATGGCGGCCTTCCTCACCCCCCGCGCCCGGGCGGCCGCCCCGCGCTTCACCGGGGCGCGGATCGGGCTCTACCCCGGTGACGTCGACAGACTCTGGTGATCTCCCTCGGACCGGGGTAGGGGTAGCCCCACCCCGAAGACACCGAGGCACCCCAGTGTTCCCCCGCCTCTCGCACGGCAGTCTGGAGTGCAGAAGGAAGCAGCAGGACGCCGCGAGGACGAGGGAGCCGAAACCATCATGAGCAGCAGCACCGCGGAGTACGGCATGACCACCCGAACGGGCGGCGGCGACACGGTCCGGCGCGAGCCGCGGTTCCTTCTCGCGCCCTTCTCCGGACGCACCTGGCGCGAGACCCTGCACCTGGTGCTGGACCTGCCGGTCGGCGTCGCCGCCTTCAGCTACGTGATCACCACGCTCGTGGCCGGGATCGGCACGGTGCTGACCTTCGTCGGCTTCCCCGTCCTGGCGGCGTCCCTGGGCGGTGCACGCGGGATCGGCGCGATGGAGCGCGCCCGCGCACGGGCCCTGCTGGGCACGGACGTCCCTGCGCCGGTCCAGCCGAAGCCGAACCGGCCGGGACCGGTGGCCTGGCTCGGCGCGGTGCTGAAGAGCGGCGCGAACTGGCGGGCGGCGCTGTACAGCGTGCTGATGCTGCCGGTGGGGATCTTCAACTTCACGGTGGCGGTGGTGCTGTGGAGCGTGTCGCTCACGACGGCGCTGTATCCGCTGTACCACTGGGTGTTCCCGACGTACGTGGGGTGGCCGGGTTACCGGTTGTGGGAGAACAACGGCCACGTCCACTACATCTCGACGCTGCCGGAGATCGCGGGCACGTGCGTGGCGGGGATCGTGCTGACGCTGCTCACCGCCCAGGTCGTCCGTGGCCTGGCCGGCGTCCGCCGGGCGATGGTCTCCGGCCTGCTCCGGTAGAGACAAGGTCCGGTCGCACCACCTCAGGGGCGCGGGGAACTGCGCGACAAGCCACCCGCGTGCGCATGGTCCTCACCGAACAGGGCCATCCGCACCGGGTGGTTTCTCGCGCAGTTCCCCTCGCCCTTGGGTAGTGCGACTAACCCCTGGTCGACACGGTCCTCGTGTCACGCCCGGAGCGGAGCACCGTGCCCGGCACCGCGCCGGTCAGCTTCGTCTCCCGGACCGTCTCGACCCCGTTGACGCGGACCGCCACCACGCCCTCCGGGCGGGAGTCGAGGCGGGGGCTGTCGCCAGGGAGGTCGTGGACCAGGGTCGCCGGGCCGGCGTCGATACGGTCGGGGTCGAAGAGGACCAGGTCCGCGAAGTTCCCGACGGCGACCGTGCCCCGGCCGCGCAGGCCGAACAGCTCGGCCGGGTCGGAGGTCAGCATCCTGACCGCCTGCTCCAGCGGGACCAGCCGGCGCCGCCGCAGGCAGTCGCCGAGGAAGCGGGTGGTGTACGGCGCGCCGCACATCCGGTCCAGGTGCGCGCCCGCGTCCGAGCCGCCCAGCATGACGTCCTCGTGCTGCCAGGTGGCGCGGCGCAGCTCCCAGCTGTCCGGGTCGTTGTCCGTCGGCATCGGCCACAGCACCGTGCGCAGCCGGTCGTTGACGCAGATCTCCACCAGCGTCGCGAAGGGGTCCTGGCCCCGCTCCGCGGCGATGTCGCGGACGACCCGGCCGGAGACGCCGATGTTGGCGTCCGAGTAGGTGTCCCCGATGACGTACCGGCCGAAGTCGGCCAGCCGCCGGAAGACGCCCGCCTCCGGGCTGTCCGCCCGGCGCAGCATCTCGGCGCGGACCTCGGGACGCTGGAGCCGGGCGATCCGCTCGGGCACCGGCAGGCCGAGGATCTCGCCCCACCCGGGGATCAGGTTGAGCGCGCAGAAGGTGCCCAGGCTCATGTTCATCGGGGTGAGGATCGGCATGGTCAGCGCGACGATGCGGCCGCCCGCCTCCCGCGCCCGCTGCGAGGCGAGGAGCTGGCGCGGGACCCGGCCCGGCACGGCGGCGTCGATGGTGAGGACGTTCCAGTTGAGCGGGCGGCCGGCCACCGCGCTCATCTCGACCAGCAGGTCGATCTCCTCGTCCGCGAACATGTCCAGGCAGCCCGCCACGATCGCCTCGATCTGGGTGCCAGGGGCCTCTCCCACGGCCCGGCACAGGGCGAGCATCTCCTCGCGCCGAGCGTGGCGCGAGGCGACCGGCTTGCCGTCGCCGTCCGAGTGGGTGCCGGACTGCGTCGTGGAGAGCCCCCACGCGCCCTCCGTCATGGCCTGCTTGAGCAGCGCGGTCATCGCGTCGAGCTGTGCGGGCGTCGGCTGCCCGCCGACCGCGTCCGGGCCCATGACGTAGCGGCGCAGCGCGCAGTGGCCGACCATGAAGCCCGCGTTGACGGCGATCCTGCCCTCCAGTGCGGCGAGGTACTCGCCGAAGGAGGACCACCCCCACGGCACGCCCTCCTCCAGCGCGGCCAGCGCCATGCCCTCCACCCGCGCCATCATCCGGCGGGTGTAGTCGGCGTCGTCCGGCCGGGCCGGGTTGAGCGGGGCGAGGGTGAAGCCGCAGTTGCCGCCGGCGACGGTGGTGACGCCGTGGTCCAGCGAGGGCGTGGCGTACGGGTCCCAGAAGAGCTGGGCGTCGTAGTGGGTGTGCGGGTCGACGAAGCCGGGGCTCAGCACCAGGCCGGTCGCGTCCTCCACCGAGACGGCGGACTCCTGGCAGCGGCCGGCCTCCGCGATGACGGCGATCCTGCCGTCCTTCAGTCCCACGTCCGCGCCACGCGCCGCCGCGCCGGTGCCGTCGACGAGCGTCGCGCCCTTGATCAGATGGTCGAGCATCGTGCCCTCTCCTCAGCTCGCGGCCTGCCGGAACCGCGTGGTGCGGTGGACCGGATCGGTGTCGATCTTGGGAATGACGTGCTCGCCGATCAGGCTGATGGTCTGCGCGGTCTGCTCCGGCGGGATGCCGATCGGCAGACCGAAGACGAGCTGGTCCGCGCCGGCCGACTCCCAGCGCTTGCACTGTCGCAGCACCTCGTCGGGGTCGCCGCAGATCATCAGCTCCTCGGCGATCAGCAGGTCGATGAGCTCCTCGTTGTACTCGGGCAGCAGCTCCGGCCAGACCGGGATGCCCTCGGGGCGGGGGAAGGTGTCGTGATAGCGGAAGAGCAGCGACTGCAGGTAGTTGAGCCCGCCGTTGACCGCGATCCGCCTCGCCTCCGCGGAGGTCTCGGCGCAGATCGCGGTCGAGGTGACCATCACGTTGTCGTTGACGAAGGCGCCGACCGGCTCCGCCTCGCGGATCGCGTGCTTGTAGCTCTCGACGACCCACTCCATGTCGGAGACCTTCTGCACGCTGAAGCCGAGGACCCCCAGGCCCTTGCGCGCGGCCATCTCGTACGAGGAGGGGCTGCCGGCCGCGTACCACATGGCCGGGTGGGAGGCCCCGTACGGCTTGGGCAGCACCTTGCGCGGCGGCAGCGACCAGTGCTTGCCGCTGAAGCCCGGGTACTCCTCGTTCAGCCACATCCTGGGGAACTCGCCGATCGTCTCCTCCCACATCTCCTTGGTGGCGTTCATGTCGGTCACCTCGGGGAGGAAGCCGAGGATCTCGTGGCTGCCCGCGCCGCGACCGGTCCCGAACTCGAAGCGCCCGCCGGAGAGATGGTCGAGCATGGCGACCCGCTCGGCGACCTTGACCGGGTGGTTGACCCTGGGCAGCGGGTTGAAGATGCCCGAGCCGACGTGGATCCGCTCGGTGGCGTGCGCGAGGTAGCCGATCACCACGTCGTTGGCGGAGATGTGCGAGTACTCCTCCAGGAAGTGATGTTCGGTGATCCACGCGTACTTGAACCCGGCCCGGTCGGCCTGGACGACGTAGTCCATCTCCTCCATGAGGGCGTGGTGCTCGGCCAGCGGATCGGCCAGGGAGCGACTTCTGGGCACGTAGCCCTGGATGAAGATGCCGAACTCCATCGGTTCACCGTCCTGTCTGCGTGCGGACTCCAGCGGACCCCAGTTGATCCGGCGCGACTCGGATGCATGATCTGACGATCCGTCAGATCATGCAAGACCCGTCCCAGCCTGCCACTCGGCACGCGACGCGTCAGCCGATACTGACGCCCGCCATCCAGCCGCCGTCGGCGACCAGGGGCTGGCCGGTGAGATAGGAGGAGTCGGCGGAGGTCAGGAAGAGGGCCAGCTTCGCCATCTCCTCCGGGCGGCCGATCCGGCCGAGCGGGACGGCCTTGGCGTAGAGCTCGTGCGTCGCCGCCGCGATCGCCGCCGCGTCCTCCGCGCTCATCAGCGGCGCGCCGCTCTCGCCGACGAAGGCGTTGGCCGGGTCGGACATCGGGGTGTCGATCGCTCCCGGGCAGATCGCGTTGACCCGGATGCCCTTCGGAGCCAGCTCCAGCGCCGCGACGCGGGTCATCGCGACGATCGCGCCCTTGGTGGCCGCATAGGAGGTCAGTAGCGCCATGCCGGTGAGTGCGGTGTAGGAGGCGGTGTTGACGATGCTGCCACCGCCCGCGGCCTCGATCGCGGGCGCGGCGGCGCGCATGCCGAGGAAGCAGCCGATCTGGTTGACCCGCACCACCGTGAGGTACTCCTCCAGCGGGGTGCTGACCAGCTCGTTGAAGCGCAGGATGCCGGCGTTGTTCAGCAGGCCGTCGAGCTTGCCGAAGGCGGAGACGGCGGCGTCGACCGCGGCGGCCCAGTCCTCCTCGCTGCCGACGTCCAGATGCTGGTAGCGGACCCGATCCTCGCCGAGCTCCAGCTGCAGCTCCTTGGCCAGGGCCTCGCCCTGGTCGTCCAGGACGTCGCCGAGCAGCACCTGGGCGCCCTCGGCGGCGAAGAGGCGGGCCTCGGCCTCGCCCTGACCGCGCGCGGCGCCGGTGATCAGGACGGTGCGGCCGGCGAGACGACCGGAAGGTGCGGACATGTACGGGCTCCCCTCGGAGATCATCTGACGGTTCGTCAGTTCTGATCCCAGTCTCCGCCGGAAGCCCGTACAAGGGAAGACCCGCAGCACCGCGCCCGACGCCGGCCCGGAACCTCAGACGAGCGGCAGCACGTCCGTGGCGATGAGCTCCAGCTGGGCCAGGTACTCGGCCAGGTCGCGGCTGCGCGGCCGCAGCTGGAGATGGGTGACGCCCACGGCCAGGTACTTCCGCAGCAGCTCGGCCAGCGCGTCCGGCTTGCCGGAGACGGAGCGACGCCCGATCGCCCAGCCGGGCTCGCCGACGTACAGCGGCGGCGCGATGGCGTTGACCACGAAGTCGCCCCCGCGGCCGGCGCGTTCGCGCGTGGTGCGGATCAGCTCCAGCTGCGCGGGCAGCGTCTCCAGCGTGTCGCCCTGCGACAGCCAGCCCTCCCCCTGCGCCGCGGCCCGCCGCACCGCGGCCGGGGCCGAACCGCCGACCCAGATCGGCGGTCGCGGCGACTGGACGGGCCGTGGACTGACCGCCAGGTCGCGGAACGGGAAGCGCGGGCCCTCGTGCACCGGGTACTCGTCCGTCAGCGCGACGTCGAGCGCGGTGATCGTCTCGGTCAGGATCTCCCCGCGCCGGTGGAAGTCCACGCCGAGCGTCTCGAACTCCTCCAGCACGTGGCCCGCCCCGACCCCGAGGATCAGCCGGCCGCCGCTGAGCCGGTCCAGCGTCGCGTACTGCTTGGCGGAGAGCAGCGGGTGGCGCAGGGGTGCGACGGCGACGTGCGAGAGCAGGCGGGTGCGGGTGGTCAGCGCGGCGAGGTAGCCGAGCGTGGAGACCGGGTCGTACCAGGTCGCCCCCATCGGCCCGGCCAGCCTGCGCGGGATCGCGACGTGGTCGCAGCAGGCGACGTACGCGTAGCCGAGCCGGTCGGCCGCCTGCGCGACGGCGGCGAGCTCGGTCGGGCCGGCCTCGGCCTCCCAGGGCTCGACGAACATCGTGCTCTGCGCCTGGACCGGCAGCTGGATCCCGAACTCAGCCACGGCCCGCCCCCGCCCACAGGCCCTCGGCCGTCAGCCCGAGCAGGCCGATCGCGTTGCCGCGCACCAGCTGCTCGACGACCGGCGCCTCCAGATGGCCCATCTGCTCCTCGCCGACCTCCCGGCTCCTGGGCCAGGTGGAGTCCGAGTGCGGGTAGTCGGTCTCGTAGAGGACGTTGGCGGCGCCGATGGCGTCGAGATTGCGCAGCCCGTGCGGGTCGTCGAAGAAGCAGCCGTAGATGTGCTCGGCGAAGAGCTCGCTGGGCCTGGTCAGCACCTTGTCGGCGACGCCGCCCCAGGCGCGGTTCTCCTCCCAGACCACGTCGGCGCGGGCCAGGATGTAGGGGATCCAGCCGATCTGCCCCTCGGCGTACATGATCTTGAGGCCGGGGAAGCGGTCGAACTTGCCGCTCATCAGCCAGTCGACCATCGAGAAGCAGCAGTTGGCGAAGGTGATGGTCGAACCGACGGCGGGCGGCGCGTCGGCGGAGGTCGACGGCATCCGCGAGGAGCTGCCGATGTGCATGGCGATGACGGTCTGCGTCTCCTCGCAGGCCCGCAGGAACGGGTCCCAGGCGTCGGTGTGGATGCTGGGCAGGCCCAGGTGCGGGGGTATCTCGCTGAAGCAGACGGCCCGGAACCCGCGCGCCGCGTTGCGCCGGACCTCGGCGGCGGCGAGCTCGGCGTCCCAGAGCGGCACGATGCCGAGCGGGATCATCCGCCCCTGTGCGGCGGGGCCGCACCACTCCTCCACCATCCAGTCGTTGTAGGCCCGGATGCAGAGCAGCCCGAGCTCGTGGTCCTTGGCCTCGGTGAAGGTCTGCCCGCAGAAGCGGGGGAAGGTCGGGAAGCAGAGAGCGGACTGGACATGGTTGACATCCATGTCGGCGAGGCGCTCGGGTATGGAGAAGGAGCCGGGGCGCATCTGCTCGTAGGTGATCGCCTCCAGTCGCACCTCCTCGCGCGGGTAGCCGACGGCGGTGTCGAGCCGGGTGAGCGGACGGCGCAGGTCCTCGTAGACCCACCAGTCGGCGACGGGGCCCTCACTGCCGGGCTCGCCCATCCTGGGCGCGAAGCGGCCGCCGACGAAGGTCATCTCGGCGAGCGGGGCCCGGACGATGCGCGGGCCGAGCTCGCGGTACTTGGCGGGCAGCCGGTCCTGCCAGACGCCCGGCGGCTCGACGGTATGGTCGTCCACCGAAATGATCCAGGGGAAGCTCTCCATGCGGGCCAGGCTACGCCGAATCTGACGATCCGTCAGGAGTCGCGAGGCAGGGACTTGCACGATCCGGGGGCGCGAGGCTCTGCCGATGTGCGGCTCCACCGCGTGGGCGCGACAAGCCACTGACGGCAGTTGGTCCGCAACGTGCAGGGCCGCCCGCGTCGGAGGCTTGCTCGCGCAGTTCCCCGCGCCCCTGTCGAACTACCCCAGCGTGCCCAGGGTGACCGTCACGGTCCTGGACGCGCCGTCGCGGACGAAGGTGACCGGGACCTTGTCGCCCGGCTTCTCGGAGGCCAGCGCCGCGGACAGCGTCGCCGCGCTGTCGATCGGGGTGTCGCCGAGCTTGGTGATCACGTCTCCCGCCTGGAGGCCCGCCGTGGCCGCGGGGCCGCCGGGCGTCACCGAGACCACGCCGGCGCCGCTGCTGCCGCCCTGGGTGACCACCGTTCGCGTCGTGATCCCCAGCGCCGCGCGGCCGGAGTTGGTGACCTTGCCGCTCTGGATCATCTGGTCGGCGAGATTGATCACCGTCGCCGCGGGGATGGCGAAGCCGATGCCCGGCGCCTGACCGCTGCCGCTGCTGTCCACCGCCGCCAGCGTGTTGACGCCGATGACCTGGTCGGACAGGTTCACCAGCGCGCCGCCGCTGTTGCCCGGGTTGATCGCCGCGCTCGTCTGGACCATGTTCGGGATGGTCGCGCCCTGCGGGTTCTCCTGGGTCCCGGCCTCGCTGACGGTCCGGCCGACCGCCGAGACGATGCCCTGCGTCACGCTGGAGGAGAGCCCCAGCGGGTTGCCCATCGCCAGCACGATCTGACCCACCTGGACCTTCGTGGTGTCACCGAAGACGGCCGGCTTGAGCCCGGACGGCGGACTGGTCAGCTTGATCACCGCGAGGTCGTTCGCCGGGTAGGAGTAGACCAGGCTCGCCGGCAGCGTCTTGGACTGGTCGGAGAGGGTCACCTGGAAGCTCTTGGCGCCCCCGACGACATGGGCGTTGGTGACGATGTCGCCCTTCGTGTCGTAGACGATGCCGGTCCCCAGGCTGCCCTCGGCCGTGATCTGCACGATCGACGGGAGCACCGCCTTCACGGTGTTCTGGTAGTCGGTCTGCAGATCGTTGCTGACGCTCGGCGCGGGCGCGGCGCTGCCCCCGTCGGAGGACTTCGCACTGCTGCCGCCGCCACCGCCGGTGCAGGCGGTGGCGGTCAGCAGCAGTGACGCCGCGGCGACGGCGGCGGGGACGAGGCGACGTGCCGTGGTCTCCATGGGGCGCGACCTTCACTGTGGATGACATTTTCTCCACATTGTCCCTTTTGTCGGAAAGGATCCCCGGAGGCGCGCTAGCTCGCCCTCGCCTTTGTCAGGTCGTAGACGGTCACCCCGTTCACGGTCGTCGAGCTGTAGTTCTTGGCCACCCAGGCCACGATCTGCGCCGAGTCGCCGGAGCCGGAGCTCGCCCCGCCCATGGAGAGGGTGCCGCCGAGGAAGTAGTGGATCTTTCCGGCCCGCACGTCGTTCTCGAACTGGGCGAGGGTGGGCGACGGGTCGGTGCCGTTGAAGCCGCCGACCGCCATGACCGGGGCGTCCGAGGCGAGCTGGTAGCCGGCCGCGTTCTGGGACCCGACGGTGGCGGCGGTCCAGGTGTACGTCGACGCGTCCTGCTTGAGCAGCGCGGTGAGCGCCGCCCCCGGCGTAGTGCCGTTCAGCAGCCCGCCCGCACCGCCACCACCGCCGCCGCGCATGCCACCGGCCCCGCCCGGCATCCCGCCGCCGGTGGTACCGGTCCCGGTCCCGGTGCCGCCGGGGAAGCCGCCGCGTCCGGCCGTCCCGCCCTGCGCGCCCGCACCGCCGGGGAAGCCGCCGAAGCCGCCGCGGGCACCCGTGTGCGTCCCGCCGGGCATGCCGCCCGGCATGCCGCCGCCGAAACCGCCGCCCTGGACCGACGGGCCGGCCGAGGGCAGCGAGCCCGCGTGCGTCGTGCCCGCCGTCTCCACGCTGTACGCGGCCGGACCGGCCAGGCCGGAGGCGATCGCCGCCGCGGCCACGACCAGGGCGATCCTGCGTCCGAGCAGCGGTCCGAAGGCCAGGCCGAGCGCCGCGGCCAGGCCCACCAGGAGCACCGCCCAGCGCAGCCACGGCATCCAGTCGGCGCTCCGCGCCAGCAGCACGTAGGACCAGACCGCCGTCACCGCGACCACGACCCCGGCGAGACCGGACACCGTCCAGGACCGCCGCTGCTCCCACAGCAGGCCCGCGCCCATGCCCACCACGACCGCGATGTACGGCGCGAGGGCGACGTTGTAGTAGGGGTGGAAGATCCCCTGCATCTCGCTGAAGACCAGGAAGGTGGTGAGCAGCGCCGTCCCCCAGAGGGCGAGCGCGGCCCGGCGCCCGTCCGTGCGGCCGGCCCGGCGGGTCAGCCAGAGGCCGCCGACCAGGAGCAGCAGCGACGCCGGAAGCAGCCAGGCGATCTGACCTCCCATCTCGGAGCCGAAGAGCCGGGTCAGCCCGGTGCTCCCCCACATGCTGCCGCCGCCGGCCCCGCCGCCCCCGCCGCCGACGCTGCCGGTCTCCGAGCCGGTGATCCGGCCGAAGCCGTTGTAGCCGAAGGTCAGCTCCAGGAAGGAGTCGGTCTGGCTCCCCCCGATGTACGGCCGGTACTGCACCGGCGTCAGCTCGACGATCGCCACCCACCAGCCGGAACTGACGACCAGCACGACGGCCGCCAGCAGCAACTGCCGCACCCGCCGCCAGAAGCCGGTCGGCGCGAACAGCAGGTACACCAGCGCGAAGGCGGGCAGGACCAGGAACGCCTGCAGGGTCTTGGTCAGGAAGGCCAGGCCCACGCAGCCCGCGGCCAGCAGCAGCCACCTGGTCCGCGCCTGCTCCTGGGCGCGCTGCACGGCGTAGCCGGCCAGCGCGAGCAGCAGCGCCAGCAGCGCGTCGGGGTTGTTGAAGCGGAACATCAGCGCCGCGACGGGCGTCAGCGCGAGCACCGCGCCCGCCAGCAGCGCGGGTCCCGCGGCGAAGCGCCGCTTGACCGCCGCGTACACGACGGCCACCGCGGCGACGCCTTCCAGGGCCTGCGGCACCAGGATCGACCAGGCGTTGACGCCGAAGACCCGGGCGGAGAGCTCCATCACCCACAGGGACGCCGGTGGTTTGTCGACGGTGATGGCGTTGGCGGCGTCCGAGGAGCCGAAGAACATCGCCTTCCAGTTGTGCGCTCCGGCCTGGACGGCCGCCGAGTAGAACTGGTTGGCCCAGCCCGACGCCCCGAGATCCCAGAGGTAGAGCAGCGCGGTGAGCGCCAGCAGGGCGAGGAGGGCGGGCCGGACCCAGCGCGGGTCACCGGACGTCGGGGGGACGGACGGCGGCGCGGGCTGGTCCGGTTGGTCCAGGTTCGGCTCAGGCAGCGTGGTGGTCATGCCTCCACCGTCGCCAAGGGCTCTGTACGGCCGGTATGGGGTAGCTGTGCGGAGCCCGTCAGCTTGCGGCGGCTACCGACCCGCGAGCGGCAGGCGGACGGTGAAGACCGTCTCACCGGGCTCACTGGTCACCCACACCTCGCCCCCGTGCGAGGAGACGACCGCCGCGACGATGGCCAGCCCCAGCCCGGTGCTGCCGGCCACGCGGGAACGCGAGCCGTCGCCGCGGGCGAAGCGCTCGAAGACGGTGGGCAGCAGTTCCTGCGGGATGCCGGGACCGTCGTCGGCGACGGTGAGCACCGCCGCGCCGCCGTCCAGGGCGAGCGAGCCGGTGACCGTCGTGCCCTCGGGCGTGTGCTTGCCGGCGTTCGCCAGCAGGTTCACCAGCACCTGGTGCAGCCGGTGCTCGTCGCCGAGCACCTCGGCGGGCCCGTCGGTCTCCTCCTCCGGCAGCCGGACCTCCCACTTGTGGTCCGGCACGGCCGCGTGCGCGTCCCGCACCGCGTCGACCAGGAGCGGCGCGAGATCCACGGGCTCCCGGTCCAGCGGGCGGCCCGCGTCGAGCCGCGCGAGCAGCAGCAGGTCCTCGACGAGCGCGGTCATCCGCGTCGCCTCGGACTCCACCCGGCTCAGCGCGTAGGCCGTGTCCGGCGGCACGGTCTCCCGGCTCCGCCGGGTCAGTTCGGCGTAGCCCTTGATCGAGGCCAACGGCGTGCGCAGCTCGTGACTGGCGTCCGCGACGAACTGCCGCACCCGCGTCTCACTCGCGTGCCGGGCCTCCAGCGCGGCGGAGACGTGGCCGATCATGCGGTTCAGCGAGGCGCCGACGAGGCCGGACTCGGTCCGGGGATCGGTGTCCTCGACGGGCACCCGGGCCAACGAGATGACCTCGCCCCGGTCCAGCGGCAGCGTGGAAATGCGGGCGGCGGTCGCAGCCACCCGGTCCAGCGGCCGCAGGGAGACCCGGATGAGACCGAAGCCGACAAAGCCGACGATGATCACGCCGGTGACGCCGAGAACGGCCTCGGTGGTGACCAGGGTGCTGATTATGTTGTTGATGTCGCTGACCGGCAGGCCGACGACGCTCTTTCCGCCCCCGCGCGACTGCGGATCGCCCGTCCCGGGCGGACCGAACTCGACCAGATAGGTGCCGAGGCCCGGGATATCCACCAAGTGCGTGTCTCCGTCCGCCGGAACGGAGTCCAGCGCCGCGGTCTGGGCGGCGGTGAGCGCCTTTCCGGTGGCCCTGCTCCCGGATTCCACCGTGCCTTGGCTGTCGGTACGCACCGCGATGACGCCCTCGGAGAGACCCGGCAGTTGGAGCTGGTCGGCCAGGCTCATCGACTGACCCTGCGGACCCGGGTGCGGGCCGGCCATCACGCGCATGGCGGTGTCCCTGACCTTGCTGTCCAGATTGCCCAGCATGTAGCTGCGCAGCTGAACCGTGGTCAGCCAGGCCATGGCCGTGAAGACCACGGCCAGCAGCACGGTCATGACGACGACCAGTCGCGTGCGCAGCGGCCAGGTCGACCAGCGTCGGATCACGACGCGGCCGCCTCCACCACCGCCGGCTTGAGCACGTAGCCCGCGCCGCGCATGGTGTGGATCATCGGGGCGCGGCCCGCGTCGATCTTGCGGCGCAGGTAGGAGATGTACAGCTCGACGACATTGCCCTGGCCGCCGAAGTCGTAGTTCCAGACACGGTCCAGGATCTGCGGCTTGCTCAGCACCCGGCGCGGGTTCCGCATCAGGAAGCGCAGCAGCTCGAACTCGGTGGCCGTCAGGCGGATCGAGGTGCCCGCGCGGTGGACCTCGCGGCTGTCCTCGTCCAGCGTCAGATCCCCCACCACCAGCAGCGACTCGCTCCGGGCCGCCGCCGCGCCGGAGCGGCGCAGCAGGCCGCGCAGGCGAGCGACGACCTCCTCCAGGCTGAACGGCTTGGTGACGTAGTCGTCCCCGCCCGCGGTCAGGCCGGCGATGCGGTCCTCGACGGCGTCCTTCGCGGTCAGGAAGAGCACCGGCACGTCGTGCTGCTCGGCGCGGAGGCGGCGCATGACCTCAAGCCCGTTGAGGTCCGGCAGCATGACGTCGAGGATCACCGCGTCGGGGCGGAAGTCGCGGGCGGCCCGGATCGCGGCCGCGCCGTCGCCGGCGGTCGTGGTCTGCCAGCCCTCGTAGCGCAGGGCCATGGAGAGCAGGTCGGCGAGGGGGGCCTCGTCGTCGACGACGAGCACCCGCACGGGGGTGCCGTCGGGACGGCGAAGCTCGGTGGCGGCGGCATCGGCGGGAGTCGTGGTCATACCGACACGGTGCCGTTGTTGAATGAGAAATTTATGAGCTGGGTCTACGGCTTCTCTGTGGATTTCCTGGCAGCTCGCGCTCCCACGGCACAGCCGCAGTGACAACACGCCTCACAGCAGGCCGAGGTCCCCGAGCTCCTTGTGCAGGTCGGAGCGGTCGAGCTCCTTGCCGGGCGCGGACGGGGCCGGCGCGCCACCGCCGCCGAACACCGGATCCGGCGCGGGTCCCGCCGGAACGGTCGCGGCCGCTCCGGCCGGACGGCGGTCCCGCAGCAGCCACGCGCCCGCGACGCCGCCGACCAGCCCGCCCAGGTGCGCCAGCCAGCTGACGCCCGGCGTGCCGGGTACCGCGACGGTGAGGATGTAGGCGAAGGAGGCCGCCATGACCAGGCCGATCAGCGTGTCTATCAGGTGCCGGTCGAAGACCCCGCGCAGCACCACGTAGCCGAAGTACCCGAAGATGACGCCGCTCGCCCCGACCCCCACGGTGTTGCTGCCCTGGAAGATCCAGACCGCCATCCCGCTGGTGACCGTCACCAGCAGGGTCAGCCACAGGAAGCGGACCACACCCCGGTAGGCCGCCAGGAAGCCGAAGACGAAGAGCGGTCCCGAGTTGGACTCGATGTGGGCCCAGCTGAAGTGCAGGAACGGCGCGGCGAAGATGTCCTGCAGCCGGGAGACGTCGTGCGGGACCACGCCGTAGTCCGCGGAGAGGTGCTGGCCGTCCATCCAGTTGACGATCTGGAGGACCCAGACCACCACCATGAAGCCGAACATCACGAAGAACGCCTTGCGCGCCTCCGCGATCATCTGCTCCGGAGTGTCCAACTCCTTCGGCGCCCACAGCGGCCTGATCGCCATCCTGGCCCACCCCCACCCGCAACTGTCCCTGCCAGCACTGTAGGCCGCGGGGAGCGCCGACCGACAGCGCCCGGGGCCCGCTACAGCGCGCTGATACCGAAACGGTGCACGACGCGGCCGCCCGGCTCGACGGAGAGCAGGTCCTCGCCGCTGGCGAAGGCGTTCGGCGGGCAGCTCATCGGCTCCACGGCGACGCCCGCGCGCCGGTAGTTCGGGCCGAGGGTGTCGCCGGTGTAGAGCTGGAGCCAGTCCATGCCCTCGCCGAGCCAGAGCTCGACGCCGCGGCCGCTCTTGGCCGACGTCAGCCGGACCCTGGCCCGGCCGTCCGCGTCGCGGGTCAGCCCGGTGTACGCCGTGTCCAGCTCGGTGGCCCCGATGGCGTGCGGCTTGCGGAAGTCGTAGGAGGTGCCGTCGACCGACGCGCGCCCCGTCGGGAGCTTGCGCTCGTCGACCGGCAGCCAGGTGTCCGCGGGGACCTCCAGCACCGCCTCGTCGATGCTGCCCGGGCCGCGACCGAGCGTCAGGTACGGGTGGGCGCCCAGGCCGTAGGGGGCGACCCGGTCGCCGACGTTGCGCGCGACGATCTCCACCGCCAGCCCGGCCTCGCTGAGCTCGTAGTGGGCCGTCAGCTCCAGGATGTGCGGGTAGCCGTGCGAGGGGTAGAGCCGCAGGCCGTAGCGGACGTAGGCCGAGCCCTGCCCGGCGTCCTCGGCGACCACGCGCCAGGGCAGCCAGCGGGTCAGTCCGTGGCTGGCGTTGCCCGTGGCCGGCTCGGAGAGGTCGAGCTGGCGGTCCTCGCCGTCGAAGCGGTAGCGGCCGTCGCGGATCCGGTTCGGCCAGGGGATCAGCAGCTGACCCGCGGCGCCCGGGGGCTGGATGCCGTCCGGGTACTTCACCACCAGCGGTCGCCCGCGGTGGCTCAGCCCGCGCAGCCCGGCTCCCACGCCGCTGATCACGGCCCGGTAGTCGCCTGCCTCGATCGCCTGCTGCGGCCCGTTGGGGGACAACCCGGCCGGGTGGGCCGCGTGGGAGAGCTTCGCGTCAGCCATGCGGCCATCCTTACATCTGTTCGGCGCCCCCGTCGGCCCGGCGGGGCAGCGGTCTCACCCCCCGGACGGCCGACCGGACGGGAGTGCTAACCTCACGCTCACATCTCACTGCCCCTCAGCTGTCCCCCGCGGGTCGTTCGGTCCCACCCGATCGGCCCAGCGGACCCGGTTCATCCGGTTATCGACCCCCCGCAGAGGCTTCCGTTGACGGCTCGACACGTCCGCAAACGGTCACGGCGCTGGATCGGCGCGGCCGTCACCCTCTCCGCAGGCGCACTGGTCGTCGGCGCGGTCGCCGAGGCGGCGCCCGGCCGGGCCACCGCCCAGAAGAGCACCGCGACCGCCGCGCCCGTCCGCGGCGCGCTGGCCTGGCCGCACATCCCGGTGCGCCCCACGGTCTCGCTGCAGCAGGACTTCACCACCGCCTCGGCCGAGTTCCACGTACCGGTCGAGGTGTTGATGGCGGTCTCCTACGAGGAGACCCTCTGGGAGTCCCACGGCGGCAGGCCCAGCACCACCGGCAACTACAACGTCATGGGCCTCACCCAGGTCTCCCCCGACGACCTGGTCGCCCCCGCCCAGTCCGCCGACGGCAGCGGCGCGGACGGCGCCGCCTCCGGACAGTCCTCGGCCGCCTCGCTGACCCTGCTCCACACGGTGGACACGGCCTCCCCCGCGCTGCACACGCTGCAGACGGCGGCGGCGCTCGCGGGGGACTCGGTCGGCCAGGTGCAGACCGACATGGCGCAGAGCGTGCGCGGCGGCGCCGCCCTGCTCGCCTCCTACGAGCAGCGGCTGCGCCCGGCACCCGCCGCGCCGGGCGGCGTGCCGGCCGACGCGGCCCAGTGGTGGCCCGCGGTGGTCGCCTACGCGCAGGCCGAGACCCCGGCGGCGGGGCAGCAGTTCGCCGCCCGCGTGTACACGCTCGTCCAGCAGGGCGCGTCCCGGCTGACCGACGACAACCAGTCCGTGACGCTGACCGCCGAGCCGAAGGTCCGGCCGGCCGAGCTCGCCGCCGCGCTCTCCTCGCCGGTCTCCGCCTCGGGTTCGGGCTCGGCGTCGGTCTCCGCCGAGTGCCCGGCAGGACTGGCCTGCTCCTTCACCCCGGCCGCCTACGCGCGGACCGCCAAGGGCGCTGCCGCCGCGGGCGCCGGACAGAGCGCCGCCGGTGGCTACGGCAACTACGCCCGCGCCGACCGCCCCACCGACGGCGACCAGATCCAGTACCTCGTACTGCACGACACCGGCGGCTCGCGCAGCGGTTCCCTCGCCTACTTCCAGGACCCGACCGCCGAGGCCAGCACGCACTACCTCGTCGGCCGCGACGGCTCGGTGACGCAGCTGGTGCGGACGAAGGACATCGCCTGGCACGCGGGCAACCAGACCCTGAACGCCCACTCGATCGGCATCGAGCAGGAGGGCTTCGCCCTGCTCGACGGCACCTGGTACAGCGAGTCCGAGTACCAGTCCTCGGCCGCGCTGGTGAAGTACCTCGCCGCCCGCTTCGGCGTCCCGCTGGACCGTCAGCACCTGCTCGGCGACGACGACGTGCCGGGGCCGGTGCAGGCCAAGACCGCCACGATGCCCTGGGGTCCCGGTCCCTACTGGGACTGGAGCCATCTGCTCGCCCTGGTCGGCGCCCCGCTGACCGGCCTGCACGGCAAGCCGGTCGTCGGCGGCACCGTCACCGTGGCGCCGCCGTACAGCCGGGTCACCCAGCCGCGGATCACCGGCTGCGGCGCACCCGGCGCGACCTGCGCCGCTCACCCCGCCAACTTCGTCTACCTGCGCCTGGACCACGCCTCCGACGCCCCGCTGGCGGGCGAAGGCACCACCGACGCCTGGGACTGGACCGACCGCGCGGTGTACGGGCAGACCTTCGTCGTCGCGGGGGTCTACGAGGACTGGGTCTCCGTCTGGTACGGCGGCCGCCAGGTCTGGTTCGAGGATCCCGGCTGGTCCGACACGCTGGTCCCGGACGCGGCGGCCAACGCCGCGCTGACGTTGGTCGCCCCGGCCGACGACAAGCCGATCCCGGTCTACGGCCGCGCCTACCCTGAGGCGTCCGCGTACCCGGCCGGGCTCGCCTCCCTGGCGGCCTCGCCCGACCAGCAGTTGAGCCCGCTGGCGGACACCATCGCCCCGGGACAGGCCTACCTGGCCGGTCCGCAGACCAGCGGTGACTTCTACGCCCAGTCCTTCGACTGCGCGGGACCGGTCGGCTGCCAGGTGGTGATCGGGACGACGCAGTACTACCCGATCCGCTTCAACCACCGGCTGGCCTTCGTCCGCGCCTCCGACGTCCAGCTGATCACCCCCGCGGGCTGATCCTGTCCGGGTTCCCCGCCTGCGGGGAACCCGGACGGCGCCCGCCACGTCCCAGGGCCGACGAGAGCCGGCGGCACGCGGCCGACGGCGGGTCCCGGGGGTGCCGAGATGGCGGATCCACGCAGAAGAGCAGCCCGACGCGCGACGGCCACGGCACTCGCTGTCGCAGCGCTGCTGACGGGCTGCGGCCTCGGCGGCCCGCAGTCGCAGACGACGGACCGGACCGCCGTCGCCGCCGCGCTCACCGCGGTGCGCACCGGCCACTGCCCGGCCCAGCCTCCCGACCTGCAGGCGACCGATGTCACCGGCACCGGGGACACACTCGAACCGCTCGTCTCGGACCGGCTGCTGCTCTGCGGCTACGGCCGCCCGCCCGGAGCTCCCAACGGCAGGGTGCTGCTCGCCTCCGCGGCGCTGACCGACCGAACGACGATCGAGGGCTTCCGGGTCGCCCTGGACGGCCTCGGGAAACCCCCCGGCGGCAACTGGAGCTGCCCCGGCGCCACCGGTGCCGGGGTGCTCGAGATCTTCACCGACGGCCGGCGCGAGGTCGAACTCGACCAGGACCTCAGCGGCTGCCAGGAGGTCACCAACGGCGTCAGGGACGGCTGGGTGGGCACCTCGGACCTCGCCTCGCGGGTCCTCCGCCTGATGCCGAGGAGCTTCTGCGCCGCGATCTGGGGGCCGAAGGAGTGCGCCTTCCTCGGCTGACGCGGCGAGCGCTCTCCTCCGGTTCGGGAAGGCGGCCAAAGCCGGAGCCGGTCGGTCGGTCGGGAGCGTCAGCGGGCCCGGGCCGCCCCGCGACATCAGCGGCAGATCGCTCGTTCAGTGCCGCGGGCCTCGGTCGGCCACATGATGCGGGACGGCTCACGTCGGGGCACTCTGGACACGGAGGCTACCGCCGATTAACTTAACGTTCGTTCGACAGGTTGTCTGACAGCCCAGTCCGTCCGAGAGGAGCGCCGTCGTGCGCCGCACCGTTTTCACCGAGGACCACGAGGCGTTCCGGGAGACCATCCGCGACTTCATCGCCAACGAGGTCGTGCCGGTCTACCCCGAGTGGGAGCAGGCGGGCCGCGCGCCCAAGGACTTCTACCTGAAGCTCGGCGAGCTGGGCGTCTTCGGCATCGAGGTGCCCGAGGAGTTCGGCGGGGCCGGCATGACCGGCTTCAAGTACCAGGCCATCGTCACCGAGGAGTGCGCCCGCGCGGGCGTCAGCTTCGGCTCCGCCGGCGTGCACACCGGCCTCTGCCTGCCGTACATCATGGAGTACGCCAACGAGGAGCAGAAGAAGCGCTGGCTGCCCAAGTTCGTCTCCGGCGAGATGATGACGGCCATCGCCATGACCGAGCCGGGCACCGGCTCCGACCTGGCCGGCATGACCACCACGGCCAAGCTCTCCGAGGACGGCACGCACTATGTCCTCAACGGCGCCAAGACCTTCATCACCGGCGGCGTCCAGGCCGACCTGATGCTGGTCGTCTGCCGCACCTCCCCCGCCTCCGCCGAGGACCGCCGCGGCGGTCTGTCGATCCTCTGCGTCGACACCACGCTGCCGGGCTACTCGGTCGGCCGCAAGCTCGACAAGATCGGCCTGCGCACCTCCGACACCGGGGAGCTGGCCTTCGTCGACGTCAAGGTCCCGGTCGAGGACCTGCTGGGCGAGGAGGGCAAGGCGTTCTCCTACCTGGCCCACAACCTGGTCCAGGAGCGCCTGGCGATCGCCGTCGGCGCCTACGCCGCCGCCCGCGCCGCCGTCGACCTGGCCGTCGCGTACACCAAGGACCGCAAGGTCTTCGGCCAGTCCGTGGCGTCCTTCCAGAACACCAAGTTCGAGCTGGCGGCCTGTGAGGCCGAGGTCGACGCCGCGCAGGCGGTCGTGGACCGCGCCCTGGAGCACTTCGAGACGGGCGACCTGTCCGCCTCGGACGTGGCCAAGGCGAAGCTGTTCACCACCGAGGTCTGCTCCCGCGTCGTGGACCGCTGCCTCCAGCTGCACGGCGGCTACGGCTACATCCTGGAGTACCCGATCGCCCGCCTCTACGCGGACAACCGCGTCTTCCGCATCTACGGCGGCACCAGCGAGGTCATGAAGATGGTCATCGCGAAGTCGCTCGGCCTGTAAGGCCCCTGGAGCCCCACGGCCCACCGCCGCACGGCCGCGCCCGCACCGGGCGCGGCCGTCCGTCGTCCTCGGCCCCTCGCGGGTCAGCGCCCTCCGCTCTCCTCGACGTCCGCCACCGCGCAGGCGACGTTGTCAGGGCCGCCCGCGCGACGGGCGAGGACGACCAGTCCGCGCACGGCCGCGTCGGGGTCCTCCGCGCCCACCAGCACACGCCGGATCTCCGGCTCGGGCAGGACCGCGGAGAGCCCGTCCGAGCAGAGCAGGTAGCGGTCGCCGGCCTGGACCTGGCGCAGCACCAGGTCGGCCCGGCTGTCGGCGCGCCCGTCCAGCGCACGGGTGAGCAGGGCGCGCTGCGGGTGTGCGGCGGCCTCGTCCGCGGTCAGCCGGCCCTCGTCGACCAGCGTCTGCACGTGGGAGTGGTCCGTGGTGATCCGGAACAGCTCGCCGCCGCGCAGCAGGTAGGCCCGGGAGTCGCCGACGTGCACCAGGGCCAGCTCCGATCCGGTCCAGAGCAGGGCGGTGAGCGTCGATCCCGACTCCTCCAGCGCCCCCATGTCCCGGTTCGCGGCCGCGACGGCCTCGGCCAGCGCGTTGAGCACGTCGCCCTGGCCCGGCGGCGGCCCCGTCAGCGGCTTGAGCGCGTCGACGGCGAGCGCCCCCGCCCTGGCCCCAGCGGCGCCGAAGCCGTCCGCGACGGCGAGCAGGCCGGGGCCGGCGTAGGCGGTGTCCTGGTTGGCCTCCCTGACCAGCCCGGTGTCCGAGGCGGCGGCGCAACGGAGGGTGAGCGTGGTGTTCTGACGGTTCGACATGGTCGCGGGGTCCTTCCCTTCCAGGTGGTCCGCGAGGAAGAGGGCCAGTCGGCGCCGGGACTCGGTGTCCTGCTCGACCTGCGCCCAGTAGGCGCCGACCTCGGCCGCGGCCTCCGCCGGCGGCAGCGCGCCGACGGCAGCGATCCGCGCCAGCGGCATGCCGAGCAGCCGCAGCCAGGCCACGAGCCGGGCCTGTTCCAGCTGGTCCGTCCCGTAGTACCGGTAGCCGGACGCCGGATCGACCCGCGCCGGGCGGAGCAGCCCGAGCTCGTCGTAGAGCCGCAGCGCCTTCGGCGTGAGCCGGGCCAGCCGGGCGAACGCGCCGATCGTCAACAGCTCCGTCATGGCCCCATCCTCCTCGCACCGGGTCCGTCCGGAACCCGGTGCCCCGATGCTGGGCCTTCCCCCGAGGTCAAGGTCAACAGCGGGGCCGAGACCGGGGTCAGGGACACCGCGTGGCGGTGCGGCCAGGCCGGAGCCGAGGCAAGTCGGCCGGGCCAGAGCAAGGGCCAAGCCGCCGGGCCGAGCTGGAACCGGGCCAAAGCCCCCGGGCGGGCTGAAGCCTGGCCAAAGCGGCCAGGCCGGAGCCGAGGCAAGTCGGCCGGGCTGGAGCCGCGCCAAAGCCCCCAGGCCGGAGCCGGGGCGGCCAGGGATGACGGGGGTGGGATCCGGCGGCACGGCGCGTGCCGAGGCGGCGAGGCCCCGCGTTCGGGTCGGGTACGGCGCAGGCAGGAGCGCCCGGGTCAGGGGTGGGGTTGTTGGCGCAGGGGGCGGATGAAGTCGAGGCGGACCACCGGCCGCTTCTCGCGGCGGCGGCGCACCTCGCGGAAGCCGGCCCGCTCGAACATGCCCGTCGTCCCGGTGTAGAGCGACGCGGCCGTGCCCCGCTCGCCCTTGGTGTCGACCGGATACGCCTCCAGCGCCGTCGCTCCGCGCTCGCGCGCGTGGGCGACGGCCGCCGTGAGCAGCGCGGTGGCGACCCCCCGGCCGCGCCGGACCCGCGGGATCCAGAAGCAGGTCAGCGCCCAGATCCCGGCCTCGTGGTCCGGGTCCACCGCGCCCGCCTCGGGATCAGGCCTGAGCGTCGGGGAGCGGAGCAGCCGCGGGTACTGACCGCGCGGAGCGAGGCCGACCCAGCCGACCGGCTCGCCGCTCCCGTCGTAGCCGAGCAGCCCGGGCTCCGCCCCCTCACCGGTCAGCCGCTCCAGCAGCGTCCGGTTGCCGGCCCCGCGCTCCGCGCAGCCCGCGTCGAACTGCGAGCCGCTGACCCGCCACCAGACGCACCAGCAGTGCGAGTAGGCGCCGCTCGGCCCGAAGAACGCCTCCAGCTCCGGCCACAGCTCGGGTGTGACCGGGCGGACGCGGACGACGGCCTCGGACGGTTGGGCGGCGCTCATGGGTCAGTCCTCCAGTGGGTCAATCCTCCAGCAGCGTCCCGCGCAGGCGGCGCAGCAGCGCGTCGTCCACGCCGAGCCGTTGCTCCGCGTAGCCGCGGACGGAGCCGTAGCGTGCGGCGAGCCCGGCCAGGAACAGCTCCATGACCTCGCCCGGCGCCGTCCCGTAGCCGGGCCAGCGCGGCTCCTGGCCGTTGCCGTGGGCGGCGGACCAGTCGGCGCGCAGACGGGCGGTCGCCAGGCCGGTGAGGGCGAAGTCGGCGACGATCTCGGCCTCGTCGACCTCCAGCAGCGCCAGCACGGTCGCCGCGAGCTGCCCGGTGCGGTCCTTGCCCGAGGCGCAGTGGAAGACCAGCGGCCCGGACTCCGGGTCGGCGATCACCTCCAGCGCCTGCCGGATCTCCGCGACGCCGTCCTCGGCGATCTCCAGGTACTTCCCCGACAGGTAGGGCCCCACCTCGACCTCGGGGCCCTGGCCCGGCTGGTCGTACCACTGGTGCTCGATGCTCAGGTGGTGGTACGTCACCCCGGCCCGCTCGGGGATCCGGCCGCGCGCCTCGAGCTCGAAGCCGTGCCGCAGGTCGATCACGGTCCTGATCTTCAGCGCCTCGAACACCGCCCAGTCCGCCTCGCTCGCCAACTTGCCCAGCGAGTCCGCCCGGTAGAGCCGGCCCCAGCGCACGGCGCGCCCGTCCCCGGTGCGATAACCGCCCAGGTCGCGGAAGTTGATGAGGTCGTCGAAGCGGATGTGGCGCGGCGTCGTCGTCATGTGGATCACCCTAACGAGGCGGCGCGCCGGGCGGGGCCGCTCAGCGCGGCATCGTCCGCGCCGCCCGGGTCAGCGGGAGCCACCGGGCCTCTGCGGCGAGCGGCAGGCAGATCCAGTCCTTCATCGGACGGCCGCCCATCGGGTCGAAGAGGTGACTGCCGGGGACCCCGAGGGCGGCGGCGTGCTCATCGGCGGCTGCTCCGTCCGGTGAAGGCGAGCAGCCGTTCGAGGGCGGTCGCGTCGGCGGCGGGGGCGAGCTCGGCGCCGAACGCGCCGCTCCGCCGCGCGCCGGAGCCGATCTGCTCGGCGACGGTCGCGGCGGTCGCGACGACGTCGTCCTCCGCCTTGAAGGCCTGACCCGTCGCCTGTGCCAGGTCCCAGCCGTGAACCGTGAGCTCCATGACGGTCATCATGCCCGCGAATCGCGCCGAACACACGTGCGAATCGAAGGACGTGTCGCCCTCCCAGGCCTCGGGCTTGGACCACCCGGCGACCAGCCGGTCCACGACCGGCGGGTAGGCCCGCCAGGGCGCGTCGGTCAACGTGCGCGGCGCGTCCACGGGGAGCGGACGCTTGGCTGCCGCGTGGGTGCTGGCGACCATCGTGCCGAGCAGATGCTCGCACAGCCGGTGCACGTCGAACTCGGCGCAGGGCGTCGGGAGTTCGCGCTTGCCGTTCAGCTCGCGCTCGGTGGCGTGGGCCAGCAGGTTGCGCGCGGCGCGGGTCAGCTGGTCGGCCAGCTCGACGGGGGTGGCCGGGTTCGCCGGCGACACAGCGGGGGTGGTGCTCATCCGGGTCTTTCCTTTCTCGATCTGGGGACCAGTGTGTCCGGGCCCGCCCCGGTTCGCTCGCTCACGGTGACACCGCGGTCACGCCCAGGACCGCCTTCCCGCACCTCGGAGCGCTGCGCGACGCCGGGCCGGTCGTCGTCCGAAAGGACGGCGCCGAGCGGTACGAGCTCGCGGACCATGCTGGGATGGGACCACCGGCCGACCGCCCGGCGGCCGTCGGGGCGGCCTCGCCGGACACCCTCGCCGCCCCGGAAGAGCGGGCGGAGAAGGAGGAGCGGAACCGTGACGAGCAGGGACGAGGGCGGCGTCGTCCTCCGGCGCCGGATCAGGGCCGCCCCGGAGACGGTGTTCTCCTTCTTCACCGACCACGACCGCAGGCTCTCCTGGCAGGGCGCCGAAGGCAGCTTCGATCCGCGGCCGGGCGGCGCCTACCGGATGCGGGTCGTCGGCGACGCCGTCGCCTCCGGCGAGTTCGCCGAACTGACCCCGTACCGCCGGATCGTCTTCAGCTGGGGCTGGGAGAACGAGGGCGACCCGGTCCCGCCGGGCAGCAGCCGCGTCGAGATCGACCTGACCCCGGTGGCCGAGGGCACCCTGCTCACCCTCACCCACTCCCAACTGCCCGAGAACGCGCGGGCCCCGCACGAGGCCGGCTGGGAGCACTACCTCAGCCGCCTGGCCGTTCGCGCGGAGGGCGGCGACCCCGGCCCCGACCTGTGGCTGCAGGAGGCGGAGGAGGCCGAGGACAACGACTGACCGGCCGCCGCGCCGGAAAAGCGTTCGCCCTCGCGGTCGGCTTCGCCGAGGATGCCCCCATGGTCGATTTCGCGCAGTTCGACACCCGCGGCTACCCCGTCGTCGACGTCCGGACCGGTTACGCCGCCTGGGTCGGCATCTACGAGGACACCGTCGAGGACCTGATGGATCTCGACGTGCTGGCCGGACTCACCGTCCCGCGCTGGAGCACGGTCCCCCGCGCCGCCGACCTCGCCTGCGGCACCGGCCGCACCGGCGCCTGGCTCAGGGACCGCGGCGTCGCGGCCGTGGACGGCGTGGACCTCACCCCGGAGATGCTCGCCGTCGCCCGCGAGCGCGGTGCGCACGCCCGTCTGGTCGAGGCCGACCTCGCCGCGACCGGCCTGGACGCCGCCGCCTATCCGCTGGTGATCACCTCACTCGTCGACGAGCACCTGCCCACCCTCGGCCCGCTCTACCGCGAGGCTCACAGACTGGCCGCGCCCGACGGACTGTTCGTGCTGGTCGGCCTGCATCCGCAGTTCATCATGGCGGCCGGCATGCCGACCCACTTCACCGCCGCCGACGGCACCGAGGTCGCCATCACCACGCACGTCCACCTGGTCAGCGACCACGTCGCCGCGGCCTTCGCCGCCGGCTGGCGGCTGGCCGAGCTGCGCGAGGCCGTGGTGGGCGACGACTGGGTGGCACGCAAACCCACCTGGGAGCGGTTCCGCGGACAGCCGGTCTCCGCCGCCTACGTCTGGAGCAGGGCGGACTGAACGCCGGCCGACGCGCGTAGCTCGCCGAGGACGGTCCCTGCACGCAACTTGTCCAGACAAGTCGCGCGATCTGTTTCGCTCGAGTTCTTCAAATCGTCGCCCTGCGCCGGTAATCATGTCCCGTTCAGTTCAGCTGACCCCACGGGATGAGGTTCACGTAATGCGACTGCGGTGGAGATCCCTCGGCGGACTTCTCGCCCTCCTCGGCGCGCTGCTCGTCACCACCAACGCTCCGGCCGGCGCGACGGCGAGCAGCGGCAATCTGATCGTCAACGGCGACGCCGAGTCGGGTGGTTACTGCACCACCGACTGGGGCTCGGCCGGCACCCTGCCGGGCTGGACCGTCGAGTCCGGCAGCCCCGACGCGATGTGCTACTCGTCCGGCAGCTTCGGGCTGCCCAGCGGCGCCACGCCCGGCCAGGCCTTCTTCGCCCCGGGCAACCAGGGCGACGGCGCGATGACCCAGACCGTCGACGTCTCCTCCGCCGCCGCGGCCGTCGACGGCGGTGGCGTGATCTACAACCTCTCCGGCTGGCTGGGCGGTTGGACCGTCTACAGCGGCTACGTCCAGGTCAGCCTGCACTTCCAGGACGCGAACGGCCGCCCGGTCGGCGCGACGGCCAAGCTGCCCACGGTGTCCACCACCGACCGGCTCTCCGTCACCAAGTTCCTGGCCCGCAGCGCCACCGGCAGCGTGCCGTCCGGCACCCGCTCGATCCAGGTGGAGGTGCAGTTCCTCTCCAGCTCCAACGAGTCCGGCTACCTGGACAACCTCTCGCTGACGCTGAACACCCCCGTCGCCGCGCCGACGCTGGCCCCGCCGGTCTCCAAGGTGCCCGGCTACGACCACGTGTTCATGGTCATGATGGAGAACACCGACTACTCCCAGATCATGAACGACCCGACCGACACGGCGTACATGCACAGCCTGATGTCGCGGGGCGCCACACTGACGGACTACCACGCCGTCTACCACCCCAGCGACGAGAACTACCTCGCCGTCGCGGGCGGCGACACCTACACCAAGGGCGCCACCTACTGGCCGAACATCAACTCCCCCGAGCGCAACCTCGGTGACACCCTCGAGGCCGCCGGCAAGAGCTGGAAGGCCTACGAGCAGGGCATGGGCGCGCCCTGCACCGCGGCCAAGGGCGGCGCGGACAGCTACTACGAGCCCGACGACGCCCCGTTCATCAACTACACCGACATCAGCGGCAACGCGGCCCGCTGCGCGGCGCACCTCTTCGACACCACCCAGCTGACCACGGACCTGAAGTCCGCCGCGACGACGCCGAACTTCTCCTGGATCGCAGCCGACGACTACTACGACGGCGAGGCCTCCGGCAACGGCAGCGCCACCAGCCTGAAGACCCAGGACGGCTGGCTCCAGCAGACCCTCGCCCCGGTGCTGGCCTCCCCCGCCTGGACCCAGCAGAAGTCGCTGCTCATCCTGACCTGGGACGAGAGCGAGAACGAGGGCTACAACCACGTCGCCACCGTCGTTCTCGGCTCGCAGGGCACCGTCCCCGCCGGCACCAGCAGCCCGAGCCACTACGACCACTACAGCACCGGCCGCACCATCGAGGCGGCGCTCGGCCTGCCGGGCCTGACGGCCAACGACAGCTACGCGACCCCGCTGAACGACGCCTTCGCGCCGTCCACGGCGGGCACCCCGACGCTGACCGGCAACCAGGCCGCGGTCGCCAACGGCGGCAACGTCACGCTCCGCTACAGCGTCCCCGCCGCGCAGGCCGGTGCGAAGAACTGGGTCGGGATCTACCCGGCGGGCGTGCTTCCGGGCCAGAAGTCCTCGCTGACCTGGTCCTACGCCCCCAACGCCAGTGGCGCGCTCACCTTCTCGACGAGCAAGCTCTCCGGCGCGGGCACGTACAACGCCTACTTCCTGGCCAACGACGGCTACTCGGTCCTGGCCGGGCCGTTCCCGCTGACGGTCGGCTGACACTCCGGCCGCCGTTCGTGAGTCCCTGAGCGAGGGGCCTGCCCGCACCCGGGCAGGCCCCTCGCGCTGTGCGGAGCCCCGGACCGAGCTGTGCCTGCGTTATGTCTTGACGCTTCGTCAGCCGACCGCTGAAATGCTCATGGCGTTGAACTTCGTTCGGTCATGTTGAGTTGTGTCACAAAGGGGTTCCCATGCACCGGAGAGTCCGCACCCTGCTCGCGACCTGCGGTGCTGCCGCAACCGCACTGCTCGGCCTGCTCCCGTCCGCGCCGGCGGCCCATGCCCAGGCGAACGGCGTCGCACTGACGCCGCCGATGGGCTGGAGCAGCTGGAGCTTCATCCGCAAGAATCCCACCGAATCAAACATCGAGGCCCAGGCGCTGGCGATGAAGACCAGCGGCCTGGTCGGCCACGGCTTCTCCTACGTCAACGTGGACGACTTCTGGTACCTCAACCCGGCCGGCACCGTCGACTCCTACGGCCGCTGGGTCACCGACAGCAGCCGGTTCCCCGACGGGATGGGCGCACTCGGCAGCTACATCCACGGCCAGGGCGAGAAGTTCGGCATGTACCTCACCCCCGGCATCCCGGTCGCCGCCTACAACCAGAACACGCCCATCCAGGGCACCTCGTTCCACGCCCGGGACATCGTCTCCGACACGAGCCGCTACGAGACCAACTACAACTTCGGCAGCGGCTCGATGTACTACATCGACTACGCCAGGAACCCGGCCGCCGCCCAGGCCTACCTGAACTCCTGGGCCGACCAGCTGGCCTCCTACGGCGTGGACTACCTGAAGATCGACGGCGTCGGCGACTGGGACGTCGCCGACGTCCAGCACTGGTCCCAGGCGCTGAACCAGTCCGGCCGCCCGATCCACCTGGAGCTCTCCAACAGCCTGGACGTCGCCAACGGCGCGACCTGGCGGCAGTACGCCAACGGCTGGCGGATCGACGGCGACGTCGAGTGCTACTGCGGCTCCAGCTCCTACCCGCTGACCAGCTGGAACTCGGTCTCCTCCCGCTTCACCGACGCCCCGAGGTGGACCGGGTTCGCGGGCCCGGGCGGCTGGAACGACCTCGACTCGGTCGAGGTCGGCAACGGCTCGAACGACGGCCTGACCCTGGACGAGCGCCGCACCCAGCTCACCCTGTGGGCGGTCGAGGGCGCCCCGCTGCTGCTCGGCACCGACCTCACCCACCTCGACCCGACCGACCTCTCGCTGCTCACCAACGACCAGGTGATCGCCGTCGACCAGGCCGGCAACCCGGCCCGCCCGGTCGACCAGGTCAGCCGCCAGCAGGTCTGGTCGGCGGCCAACCCCGACGGCAGCTACACCGTGGCCCTGTTCAACCTCGCCTCCGGCAGCGCCACCGCCACCGCGCACTTCGCCGACCTCGGCTTCAGCGGCACGGCCGACGTCCGCGACCTCTGGAGCAACACCGACCTGGGCAGCTCCACCGGCTCCTTCGGCGCGACGCTGGCCGCGCACGCCTCCCGACTGCTGCGGATCACCCCGGGCGCGGGCGCCGGCTTCACGACCATGCGCTACAACCTGGTCAACGCCGCCACCGGGCAGTACCTCGACGTCTCCGGCGCGAGCACCGGCAGCGGCGCGAAACTGCTGACCGGAACCGCGAACGGCGGCGCAGACCAGCAGTGGCAGCTCGCGGCGGCGGGCAACGGCGTCTACCGGATCGCCGACGTCAACAGCGGGATGCTCGCCAACATCCCCGGCGGCAGCAGCACGCCTGGCACCCAGCTGATCCAGTACCCGGACGACCACGCCGCCAACTCGCAGTGGACCTTCACCCCGAACGGCAGCGGCTCCTACCAGGTCACCTCCCGGCTGACCGGCCAGGCGCTGGACCTGAGCGGCACAGCCGTGGTCGAGCAACCCGCGAGCGGCGCGGCCACGCAGCAGTGGAAGCTGGTGCCCGTCCCGGTGGCCGGCGCCCAGTACCGGCTGGTCAACGGCGCGACCGGGGGACGGATGGACGTGGACGGCGACTCCACCGCCGACAGCGCGCACATCCTGCAGTGGCAGGACAACGGCGCGGCGGACCAGCGCTGGTCCTTCGTCCAGCAGAGCGGCGGCGCCTACACCGTCGTCAACGCCAACAGCGGCAGGCTGCTGAACATCCCGGGCCCGACCACCGGCCAGGGCACCCAGTTGATCCAGTACCACGACGACGGCAACAGCAACTCCCGCTGGACGATCACCGACGCCGGTCCGAACCTGGTGCAGTTCCGCAGCGTCTACGACGGGCAGCTGATCGACCTGAGCAACAGCAGCCTCTCGAACGGCGCGTCCGTCCTCCAGTGGCCGGCCGACGGCGGCGCCAACCAGACCTGGACGCTCCTCGCCCCCGAATAGATCCGGGTCGGCAGTCGCCCGTGATGGCGACTGCCCGTGATTGCATGGGGCCGTGACCGCCGAGAAGATCGTCACGGCCCTCCGTGCGCACACCACCCTCACCCTCGCCTACGTGGACGCTGAGGGCCCCCAGGCCTGCGCGGTGCTCTACGCGGTGACGCGGACCGGCTCGCTGGTCTTCGTCACCTCCCCCGGCACCCGCCACGGCCGCGCTCTGGCCGCCGGGCGCGGCCCAGGACCCGGAGCCGCGCCCCGTGTGGGGCCCGGCTCCGGGCCCGACTCGGCATCGGCTGCGGCGCGGGTGGCCTTCACGGTGCAGGCGGACGGCCAGGAGTGGACCGAGCTCACCGGCGTCCAGGGCCGGGGCGAGGTGATCGGGCTGGCCGACGGCAGCCCGGAACGCGCCGCGGCCTGGGCCGCCTACACGGAGCGCTTCCCCTTCGTCACCGAGGACGACCGGCTCGGCGCCGCCCTGGCCGCGACCGCCCTGTGGGAACTGCGGCCCGACTGGCTGCGGCTCGTCGACAACAGACTCGGGTTCGGCTCGAAAGAGGAGTGGGCGAGTCCGCCCAGGGGTTGAACTCCCCGGCACCGGGCATGACGATGGAATCGGCAGCCTCGTTCCACGAGGACCGATGCCTCTGGGCGGGAGGGCAAAGGAGGCGGTGGCCATGGCCACGCCGTCAGTCGCGCCACAACCGTCCGCGCCGGTTCCACGACGCGGTAATCCGCTGCACCGGCGCAGCGACTCGCTGCGTGTCTGGTTGCGTGTGGGCTTCTCGCTGGCTCTGGCGCTGGCGGTCGGCCTGACAGTCCTGCTCGGCCTCAAGCTCTACGCCGACGGCCGCGCCGCGGCGGCCCGGCAGATCGCCGGCCTGCACCAGGTGAACGCCGTGGCGGTGGGCGAGCCCTCCTCCGCCGGCGTGGGCGCCTGGGTGGCTCCGCTGCGCTGGACCGACGCCGGAGGCGTCCACACCGCGAACGCGGCCGTCCCGGTCTCCACGGTCTCGGGCCAGCACGTGATGCTCTGGATCAACGCCCAGGAGGACCCGCAGCCCGGTCCGATCCCCGCCGTCCAGAGTGCGGGCAGCGCGGCGACGTACTCGCTGGCGGCCTTCGCCGCGGCGGCGATGGCGCTCAGCGGGCTCTACGCGCTGGCCAGGCACCGGGTCGACTCCGCGGCGTGGAAGTCCTGGGAGAGCGAGTGGGAGCGCGTCGAGCCCGAGTGGACCCACCGCCGCTAGGGCCCTGTCCCAGTCCCGCTCGCCCGCCCACGTGCCGCCGCGCCCACCCGCCGACCTGCAGCCGTCCTCCGACGCGACGCCGCCCCCGGGCCCGAATCCCGGGGGCGGTCCGTGCGCGTGCGTACCCGCTAGGCCAGCGTCACGTCGTCGTAGCGCGTGTAGGTCGGGTCACCCGCATAGTTGTCGTCCTTGCTGACCAGCGTCAGCGTGTAGCTGTGCCCGGCCGTGACGGCGGTGCTGACCTGCTTCCAGCCGGAACTGGAGACGCAGGTCTTGGCCAGCACCGTCTTCGTCGTGTTGGCCGTGTTGTCCTTGAGGGTGACCGTCGCCCAGTCGTAGGTCACCGTGTCCGGGCAGGTCACGCTGTACCAGAAGGAGAGCGTCGAGCTGCCGGTCGGCGCGGTGAAGGTCTGCGCGGCGGTGGAGTTGCCGTTCGTCGGCGCGGTGCTGCCGAGCTGCGCGGCGTAGCCGCCCGAGTGCGCACCGGAGTTGACGACGCTGGTGGTGCCGGTCGTGGTCCAGCCGCTGAAGCTGCCGGTCTCGAAGCCGCCGTTGACGATGCCGCCACCGGTGACCACCGGGTTCACGGTCCAGCCGAAGCTCGCGCTGCCGCTCGCACCGGTCGTGTCGGTCGCGGTGACCTGGACCGTGGAGGTTCCCGCGGTGGTCGGCGTGCCGGAGACGAGACCGGTGGCCGGGTTCATCGAGAGCCCGGCCGGCAGACCCGTCGCGCTGTAGCTCAGCGTCTGTCCGGCGGCGGAGTCGCTCGCGCTGATCTGGAGCGAGGCGGCGGTGCCGACCGTCCCGGTCTGGCTGCCCGGATTGGTGACACTGACGGTGTTCGCGCCGCTGCCCGTGCCGAAGACGTCGGTGATCGGGGCGGCGCCGGCGCTGTTGCCGACCGGGGCGAGGCCGAAACTGTCCTCGACGGTGCGCAGCACGTTGTCGTGCGTGACGGTCTCGGCGTAGTTGCCCGGCGTGACGCCCGCGCCGACCATGAGGGTCGGGATCTGGTTGCTGGCGCTGGAGTCGTCCTCGTCCCAGGTGACGACGAGCAGGCTGTTGTGGGTCTTCGCCCACTGCGCGTAGCCGTCGATGTTGTTCCGCAGCCAGGTGTCGCCCTGCTGGACCGTGCCGTCGTGCATGTCGTCGTTCAGGTTCGGCACGACGAAGCCGAGCCGCGGCAGCTGGGTGTAGTCGGTCGGGAAGGCCGAGAAGGTCCGGTTGCTCGCGGCGGGCACGTCGGTGAAGTCGACCCAGGGGTTGTGCTTGCGCGCGTAGGCGCCGCTGGTGCAGCCGGTGTAGCCGTCGGAGGGCATCGTCTCGGAGTAGCCGGTGAAGCTGACCGAGGCGGCGATCGCCTCACCGCCGAGATCCGGCCCGGAGAAGCTGTGCGGGCAGCTGTCGTCGGAAAGTCCCTGCGTCGAACCCGAGAACAGCTCCAGGTAGTTGGGCTCACTGGGGTGGGTCACGGCGAACGACTGCGTGAACACGGCGCCCTGGCCGGCCAGGCCGTTGATGTACGGCGCGGACGAGCTGCCGATGATCTCGTTGAACGCGTGGTTCTCCTCGATCACCACGAGCACGTGGTCGAAGTGCGGCACCGTCGTCGCGGCGTGGACCGCGGGCGCGGCGGTCACCGCCGCCGTGCCGAGGCCGACCAGCGAACCGGCCAGCACCGCGGCGGCGGCGGAGAGGGTGGTGACGGTCTTTCGGATCACGGTGGTCTCCCGAAGGCTTCCCGACATCGCTCCGAGGCGACCGGGTCCGGCCGCCTCGGACACGGTGACGGGGGTCCGCGCGAGCCGACAAGGTCGTCCCCGGAGTCTTGCACGGAAATTCACCTGTTGTGAACATGATGAACAAATCCGCGAAGAACGGGCGACCGAACGGTCGGCCGACCCGCCCCACCTGCACGTTCCGCCCGGTCCGACCCCGGCTCCCCACGGGCACCGTCTGCCGAGTCCCGCTACCGCCGACCCATGCCGGCGAGTCTCAGCGGCAGGCCCCGAAGACCACTCCCGCCGTGACCGCGCCCACCACCGCCCCGACCACCGTCTGAGCCGCGGTGTGGTCCCGCAGCACGACCCGCGACCAGGCGATCACCGCGACCACCAGGTACCCGAGCAGCCACCACACCCCCAGCGCCACGGCCAGCATCGCCACCGCCCCGCCGGAGGCCGCCGTGTGGATCGAGACCTTCCACTTCAGCGCCGCCGTGATCACCAGAATGGGCACCAGCGTGGCGAGCATCGCCAGAATCGTCGCGATCACCTCGCGCGGCGCGCCCAGCAGCCACATCAGCGTCAGGCCCACGGCCACGGACAGCCCCAGCACGGGCAGCACCTTCGCCCGCTGCGAGCGATCGCCGACGTACCGGTCCCCCAGCCTGCCGCGCCGCATCCCGAACTTGATGATCCCCTGCGGTATCACCCCCGCGAACAACGCGGCGAACAGCGCCCACCCCACCCCGCCCCACCCGTGATGCGCCGCGCCGATCACCACCAGCACACCCACGATGATGTTCTGCGGGTCCAGCCCCCGCGTCACCACCCGCGCCGCCAACGGCGCCTCCGGCACGGACGACTCGGCGGGGGCGGGGGCGTCGGTGGCCGTGACGGCATCCATGCGGCGTGCGCTCCAAGGCTGTTCGGGACGGATCGACTGCTGCCCGCGTCACCGCGGAGCCGGTGAAGACTAACCGAGCGGGCCTCCACCGCACGGACCGACGCACGAAGGCCCCCGGACCGATCACGGTCCGGGGGCCTTCGGTTGGTCGCTGCTGTGCCCCATGCAGGATTCGAACCTGCGACACCGGCTTTAGGAGAGCCGTAGTAATCAAGGAAATTGACGGTCCCTAACCCGCTCTGACCTGCTGCCGAGCCCGACGCCCCACCGGCAGAGTGATCATTTGGGCGGTATTTGGGAGATCATCTGCAGGGGTCCACTTCAGCAGGTTCACCCGGCCCCAGAGCGACTCCCAGCCGAGCGTCCGCATGCCGCGCTCGAAGATCTCCTGCAGACCCTCCAGCCGCTCGACCCGCATGGGCACGGTCGGGTGCTGGTACACCGCTTTGATCCCGGGGCGCTTGTGGCCGGCCTGCTCGTAGGCGAGCGCCGGCCGCACGCCGATCTCGTCCTGCCACGAGTCGTGGGTGTGCCGCAGGATGTCCATGGAGAGACCGGGCATGAGGGGCGCCCAGGCCTCCTTGCCGGCTGTCCCCTGGCGGCGCTTCTCAGCGACACGGCCGTTGACCGCGGGCCGCATCACCTTTGACCAGTTCGAGCGGCGCCAGAACGTCCCCTTGCTGTCCGGCGAGAACACGTAAGGCCAGGGCCAGTCCGCCAGGTGATGCCGCAGCAGGATCGCCAGGAACGGCGGCACATCGATGTCGCGGACCGAGTAGTCGTTCTTCGGCGGCTCCAGCCCCAGGAACGTGCCGAGCTTGTTCCCGTCCTCGTCGCGCTCCTCGTACTCGGCGAGCTCGCCGACATCCGGGTCTATCCGGATCACAGGACAGCGCCAGACGCCGGCGCCGTAGCGCTCCTCCCGGAACAGCAGCACGTTGTCGCGGTGCAGCCCGCAGCCCTCGCCCCAGCGCAGGCCGCTGAACGCCGTTGCGAGGACGTGGATACCGCGCGCCGGGCCGAGGCGCTCGGCGACCTGCAGCACGATCTCGGGCGTGGCCGCGCGCTTCTCCTTCTGCTTCGCCACACTCGCGGACTTCTTCGCCTTCGCCGCGGTGTTGCCCGTCGACACGGACCGCCGGCGGCCGTAGAGCGGATTGACGAGCAGGTGTTTCCGGTCGACCGCGGCCGTGAGGATGGTGGACATGAGGGAGACCGAGTGGTCGACTTCGGTCTCGTGCGCAGGGTGTGAGTTGGCCCAGGCCTCGACGTCGAACCAGTTGAACGCGATGAGCGGGGTGTGCTCCCACTTCGGCAGGATGACGCTCTCCAGCATCCGCCAGCGTGTGCTCACCGTGTTCCCGCGCGGGTTGCGCGCCTTCATGAACTCCCGGGCGAACTCGCCGAACGCTTTCCGCATCAAGTCAGGGTCGATCCAGCGGCCGGCCCTGATGGCGGCTTCCTGCTCCTCGCCCCACGCGACAGCGAGCTTCTTCGTCGCGAAACCGGGCTCGCTGCCGAGGGTTCCGTCGGGTCTCATGTAGCGGGCGCGCCAGGAGACTTTCCCTTTGCTGCCCTTGGCCGTGCTGACTCGCTTCTCCGCGTATGCCACGGGTCGATCCTCCAGCCCTGGGGGCGGGGTCTTCGCCGGACCCCGCCTACCCCAGAGACCTACTTACGAAGCAGCAACCGCGATCAGCAGATCCAGGAGCGACGGGTCGTCGTCGAGGCGGCGCTGAAGGAAGTAGGCCTCACTCTCGGTAAAGACCCGCTCGTCCAGCAGCAGCACTGACTCGTCACCGCCTTCCTGCTCAACTCTCACTTCGCCGCGGGGGTTGTGGACGCGTTTGACCTGGAACCGCATGCGCGGGCCCCCCTTGTCACCTGGAGAGTGACCCCCCTCTCAGGTAACCGGAAGCCAACCACACGCTTGCTCACTGTCACACCAAGAACACACAAAACCTTCAAGAATTGGCTACACGGCGGAATCGTCCTCCTCGGCGAAGATCTCGCGCGCGGCCTGCTGCAGACGCGCCCACTTGCGAAGTTCCGCGCGGCGGCGCTCCGGTGAGTCATCACCGGTGCCCCGCTTGAAGATCAGCACCGCCGCCGTGTCCTCGCCCGTGGGGAGGTCGATCACGTCCGAGTCGACGGTGCGCCCGCGCAACAGCGCGTCGATCGCCCGCTCGGACAAGCCGGCCGCCAGCTCGCCGCGGATCACGTTGACCGCCAGCTGGCGCGGTGAGTTGGTCGGACGCGCACCGTCGCCCGCATCAGGCTCGGTCTTGATCGGCTCTCCGCCGGCGAGCACGCGCTCGATCGACTCGGGGGCCCAGCCGTAGTACGTGGCCGCGAGGCGCTGGAGGGCGGCCACCTTGGCCCAGTCCGCGCTCTCGCGCTCAAGCTTCTGCACCGACGATCGGCTCACGCCAAGAGCTTCGGCGAGGTCGTCTTGCGACATGCCGGCGACCCTTCGCTCCTTGGCGAAGGTGCGCGCGAGATGCGCCCAGTCCAGGTCCATGCACTCATCATGCCTCAAATCCATGCAACCACTAAGGCTCGTTCCAGCCTTTTGACCAGCGCTTAAGGCTCAGATAACGCGCACATGGTTTCATCGCGCCCCTCTGTTCGCATGCCTCCTCACGCCGCACTGTGGTCACTGCAAGCTTTCCGCGTCGGCCGAGAGTGTCCTCAAAGTGGACGCAGAGTGCTTGCAACACAAGCTTGCGTCGTGCTTACCTGTTTCCGTGACACCGAACGGCACAGCGATTCGCTGCTTCCGCAAAGCTCGTGGTCTGAGCTTGCGCCACATGGCTGCGGTGACCGAGCGATCCAGGGGATTCCTCTCGCTCGTCGAACGAGGCCAAGCGGGTGCGAGCAGGGACACGCTGTGCCGGATCGCCGACGCCCTTGAGATCCCCGTGGCTGCGATCAACAGAGAGGAGATGTCGTGAACACGAAGGCCAGCGCCAAGACGCCCGTCCCAGAGCTCCCATTCGCGCTGACCGCCGAGGAGAGGCTGCGGCACTACACGCCGGAGGAGGTCGTCGAGCTCAGGCTGCTCCCGGTTGGCGTGCGGTGGCTGAAACGGAACGCGAACGCCAAGCGGATCCCGCACACCCTGCTCGGCGAGCGGATCACATTCCGGCTTGAGCACCTCTACGCGATCTCCCTGTCCCGGGAGATCGACCCCGCGCTCCAGGGCCGCGTGGCCTGAGCGCACGCGGGCCGTCCCGAGATCTGCAGTCCCGGAACGGCCCTGGCGATCAACCCAACCAACACCACTGAACTGGAGGGGACCGCTGTGCACCCCATGATCTCTCATCAGGCGAGCGCCACGGTAGCTCGCCGGCCCGTTGTCCCGGTCGAGCGGACCGTGCCCGAGGCCCGCCCCTACGTCGCCTTCGCCGACACCCACAACCCGGACCCGCAGGAATGGCCGACGAGCGAGCGCGCCGAGTACCTCGCCTTCGCCAAGGTTTTCGTGGCGCCCACCGCCTCCGGCTGGGAGGTGACCGAGCGCGCGGCGCACGAATCCCGCTCCCGCGTCTTCCCGACGGCCCTCGCGGCCGAGACCTGGCGCGACCGCCCCCATCGGCCCGCGATGACGTCCGGCTGCGCCTGCGACGGCGTCATGCACGCCCTGGACGCCGACGACCGCCAGCGCACCCGCAAGGCCCTGGACCGGGCGCTCGACCGCGGCCAGCACGACGTCGCCGCCCACTGCGAGATGCGCCTGACCCAGTGCCCGACCGGCCGCCCGACGAACGACACGGAGACTTCGCGATGACCGACACCACGCTCGTGCGGAAGGCCGCCGAGGCATTGCCCGCGTCGACGGGCGCCCACATGCACCGCGCCGCCGTCCTCCTGGCGGTCCTGCAGCGCCTGGACGACCCGGCCCTGCCCGAGATCGCGACCTGGTCGAGCGAGTGCCGCACCTACCGTGATGGCGCCCTCGGCGGGCCTGCGCTGACCGGCCTCTTCGCCGGCTACTTCCAGATCGAGAGGGCCCGTGAAGCCGTTCGGGCGTGGGCGGCCGCGTTGGGCACGACGATGACCGAGCGGTACATCGAGGACCACGGCCGCCGGGTGGAGCTGCACGCCGCGGCCGAGGTCGACGGTGTGCTGATCCAGGTGGGGCACTCGATCGGCGTCTACGACAGGTGCCCGGGCTGCGGCGGCCCCGCGATCGGCGACACCGTGCTGCGGCACTACACCGACGCGCCGTGTGCCGGCGCCCGCGCGCTGCAGGCCTGAGCCTCGCCCCTTGTGCTGCCGGGCGGCGCCGCTCCCCCCGCCGCCGCCCGGCTCCCCATCGTCCTGCCTGGAGGCAGCCATGTTCGGGAGCAAGACAGACCGGATCAACGACCTGACCGAGCGATGCGACGACCTGCTGGAGGACCTGGAGACTGCCCGCAAGAGGGCCCGCACCTGGGAATTCAACTACAAGCGGCTGTTGCGGCGCGTCGAGGCGCTGGAGTCGGAGAACGCCGTCCAGGCCTCGAAGCTCGCCGCGGTGCAGCCCCCGCCTCCCCCGGTCCGTGAGCGGGTGCGGCTGACGAAGGACTTCGACGTCTCCGGCGCGAACGTCCGCCGACGGGACGAGCCCGTTGACCAGGGCGACGAGCTGGCCCGGGCCCGGGCGCACGCCGCCCGGCTCGAGGAGCGCCTGGCCGAGCTGCAGGCCGCGAACGAGTCCGCCTACGCCGAGCTCGCCCGGCGCGCCGGCACCGCACCGTCGCCGGACGCGGCCGCCGCCGACGAGGCCCTGGCGGCGACCGCATGAACCCGGACGTCTACGGCGTCGGCGCGGCCGCGGTCGGCTTCGGTCTGCCGTGCCTCCTCGCGGTCTGCCGGACGCTGCACCGCCGTCCCACCAGCCAGTCCCGCGGGGAGCTCTCGCCGGGCCCCGTGGTGACCCGCTTCCGGGCCTGCCCCAACTGCCGCCGCACCCAGGCGTGCTCCGTGCACCGCGACGGCTCCTTCACCTGCCTCACCTGCATGACCACCGAGCGAGCAAGGACGAACCGATGAACCGAGAGAAGCTCATCAGGATTCTGGCGAAGGACGCACGGATCGGCGGCCCGCACCAGGCCGCGGCCGCGCTCGCCGCGATCGAGGAGGCCATCGGCGGCGAGCTGCAGCGCGGCCGCCCCGTCTGTCTGGACCGCTTCGGGACCTTCGCCACCGTGCTGCGCACGACGGACGCCCCGTCGGCCGAGGTCGGCAAGCCGGGCCCGCCGCGCGTGCACAAGGTCCCGATCTTCCGCGCCGCGACCGAGCTCCGCTCGCGCGTCAACGGCATCGCCCCGACGGCCGAGCAGAGAACCGCGTGAGCCGCCCGGGCGCGCACCGGCGCACCCCGGAGGCCTGGGAGCAACTGCGCGAACGCCTGTACCGCGCGCAGTGGGACGTCCTGGAGCTCGGATTCACGCTCACCGAAGAGCGCCAGCTGCGCCAGCAGTCCGACGCCCTGATGGGTCCTCTGGTGACCCGGGCCGAGGACGCCGAGGCCCGCGCGGCCGCCGCCGAGGAGGACCTGGAGATCGAGCGCGGGCGGCTGACCAAGGCCATGGAGCTGATCTCCGTCCTACGCAAGCAGCTCGCCGGCCCCCAGCCGCCGTCCGACCAGCAGCAGACCCAGGAGATCCGGCGGACCGTCGTCCCGCTCGGCTCCCCGACCTGGCACGCCTCCCAGTTCACCTGACGTCCGGGCACCGGAAGCGCACCACACCGACACCCCGCCATCCATCCCGCCAGGAAGCAGAACCTGATGACCACGACCAACTACCAGCCCGCACCGCCCAGCCCGGAGCGCCTCGATCAGATCCGCGAGGCCCTCGCCCGGCTCGCCAACCCCGACGTCGCCTTCGCTCGGCCGCACACCTGGGCCGCGATGCTCCGCGACACCATGGCCGGCCTCGACCAGCTCACCGCCCAGCTCGCCGCCGACCGGCCCGCGTACCGGCTCCTGGTCGGTGACATCTCCTGCGGCTACTACGCCGCCCTCGAAGCCGCCCAGGAACACGCCATGGACGTCGCCACCACGGCGGAAGGCCTGCCGCTCAAGGATCCGCACTGGGTGCCCGAGAGCGGCGAGGAAGACGCCGCCCAGGAGCTGTGCCACGTCGACGGTCACATGGACTCCGTCGGTACGGGCTACCGGATCCGGCCGGTCACCATCCACGCCGCATACGACCCCGCCGCCGCGTGGTGAGCGCGTTACCGCGGCCGCCGCCGCGCCCCGCACCAACTCCGCACCAGGGAAGGCCTTTCGCTCTTGTCCGGCTCACCCGACTCCGCCCGCACCGAGAGTGTCCGCAACGCCTGGACCCGCATGCTGCGCAACGAGATCATCCGCACCGGCGACAAGGCCGTCGCCAGGATCGCTCACGTCGGCGTGTGGCTCGCGACCTACGGCAACGCTGACGGGAGCAACTGCCTCCCTCACACGGACACTCTGGTCACGCTGACCGGCACCTCTGAGGAGACCGTCGGCCGCGCGCTCCGGGTCCTCCGCACCCTCGGACTCATCACAGGGAAGCGCCGGCCGAACGACACCACCGTCTACCAGCTACACATGCCCATCGGCGGCCAGGTCGACTGGCAACCCCATCTCCACCTCTTCACCGAGACGCGACAGAAACGGGCCTGGGCCAAGCGCAAGCAGGCCGAGATCGCCCAGCACCTCGACGCTCGGAACCCGTCCACGGACGGACTCCGGAACCCGTCCGCATCGGGGGTTCCGGAACCCGTCCGCAGTGGGGGTACCAACCCGCCGGTAACCGACCCGAAAGAGCCCCGGAACCCGTCCGTGGACGGGTACGGAACCCGTCCACGGACGGACTCCGGAACCCGTCCGCATCGGGGGGGAGACAGTTACCTACCTACCTCCGGTAGGTACACCCCCTCTTCTGACCCGGAGATGGCTGATCACTCACCTCAGCCACAGGCCGCGCGCGAGAGCCCGCCGCGAAGAGCAATTCAGCCGCCGCTCATGACGTCCGTGCCGACCGCGGCCCTGCGGGAACCGGACACCCCCGATGCACCCGCCGGAGGCCTGGCCGAGTTCCTGCGCGCCAGGGCGGCCGAGCATGACCGGCTCGGTGTCCGCCCGCCCCTACCTGAACGAGAACGGAGGCCCGCGTCGTGACGATCTCCCGCTACGGGCTCGGCGTCTGCGGCCAGTGCGGCCAGCAAATCCGCTGGAGTCTCACCGAGGCCGGCAAACGCCAGCCCCTGGACCCCGAACCGAACAGCGAGGGCAACACCGTCGCGCGGCTCTCGTCGACCAGGACGTGGCTGTCGCGCGTCCCGACGGCCGAGCTCCCGCAGATGAGCTATGAGCGGCGCTTCATGCCCCACGCGGCGACCTGCCGGGGCCTCAAGCCCGTGCAGCCGCCGCTGGTGAACCTGCCCAGCAACGTCACCCAGCTCGCCCACCGTCGCGGCCGCGGCGGCCGACGGTGATCCGCCTCGACTTCGACCTGCCCGACCTGGACGCGGCCGCCGACCTCGTCGACGTCCTGCAGAACGCCGCCGGCGTCGCCGACCGCCGCAACCGCCAGGAACGCGCCGCCCTCTGGCGCCGCCTGGCCGCCAGCATCACCGACGGAATCGACACCCTCGACCAGCTCTACACACACCCGGAGTAGGCCCATGCTGATCCGACTCCTCGCCCTGGCCGCCGTCGCGGTGGCCTGTATCGCCCTTGTCCGGCGCGCCCGACGCTTCAGCGGCTACCCGGCCGCCCCGGACCCCTACGAGGCCGCTGACGACGCCACAGACGATCTCGGCGAGCCCGCCGAGCAGCGGGTCGACGTCCCCGAGCCCAGCGCGCCGCCGCCCGCGGCCGCCGTCGGTCCGAGGCGCACGCTTCCCCGCCGGCTGCGCAGTGTGCCGATCCAGTTCCCGCCGCACGTCGACCCGCCGCTGACCGATGAGCAGCTGGCCGTCGTCCGCGCGCGCTGGCCGCTGCTCGTCAGCCTCCTCCTCCGCGACGACGCGAACTGACGCCCCACCGAACCAGGAGAAACACCATGCCGACCGAATCGCCTGTGAAACCCACCGTCAGCCCCACCGAGCTCGCCGTCCTCCAGCTGGTGGCCGAGGGCCAGAAAAACCACCTGATCGGCGCCGCCCTCGGCCTCTCGCCGCTCACCGTCAAGACCCACCTGGCCAACATCGGCCGCAAGCTCGGCACCGGCAACCGCGCCGGCATGGTCGGCGTCGCGTTCCGCCGCGGCCTCATCCGCTGACCACCCGACGCAACCGCGGCCCCGCCTGCATCACAACAACCCGGAGGAAACCGTTGAGCATCCACACCCCGACCGTCGACGAGGCCGGCTACGCCCCGGGGCCCGACCTGGCCGCGCGCCTGGACGTCGCCCTCGGCACGATCGGCGCCCCCGAGCTCGCGGGGCTGATCCTGACGGCCGGCCTGGCCACGGTCTACGAGCAGCTGCAGCGCACCCGCAAGCTGCTCGGCGACGGCGTCGGCAACGAGATCGCCCTGCACCGCGACAAGGCTCACCTGATCAGCGAAGCGCGCCGCTGGAAGAGCCGCTGGAAGGGCGCCGTCGCCCAGGCCCGCAAGGAACACGCCCGCGCCGACGCGCTGGCCCGAACATGCCCGCCAGAGTGCGCCAAGGCCCACCTTTACGACGGCGCTTGCCTGCTCGACCCGATGCTCGTCGCTGTCATCGCCTACTACGGCAGCGGCGGCGAATACCCGGGCTGGTCGTGGTCCTGCAGCACCGACGAAGGCTGCGGCATTTTGAGTCTCAGCCACTCCAGCGCCGCCGCCGCACGACGCAGCTATGAGCGTCACCTGCAGAGCGCCACTCACCAGGAGTACGCCGCCGAAGCTGGCATGACCGCCCACTTCACCACCCTGCGACAAGAGAACGAGCGGCTGCGGGGCAGGCTGGCCGCCGAGGAGCTGGCGAACGAGGAGCTGCGGGGCGAGCGCGCCGATCTGCGCCTGGCGCTCAGCGAGTTCGAGGGCGCCAAGGCCCGGGCGGCAGCGACCGAAGCGACCGAGCCACTGTCGCCCCCCGCCCTCTTCTCGCCCGCGATGCTGCGCCAGGCCGCATCCGCCATCGCGGACGCCGCCGACCGCGGCGACAAGACCGGCGTCGTCCGGATCTACCTTCGCGACCTCGCCCGCAAGCTCCGCCAGGTCGCCGAAGGACGAGAGGCCTACGAGCAGGAACAGGACACGGACGGATGAGCGGCGACCTGCGGATCACGCCCTGGAAGTGCCCGTTCTGCATCGGCGGCCTGGCCACCGCGGATGGCGGCCGGTGCCTGCACTGCTCCGGCAGCGGCCTGACCGACGACCCGTGCGGGCCCGCCCAGCGGGCTCCGCGGCCGCCAGCCGTGATGCGCGCAGCCTGCGCGGACTGCGCGTTCCGCCCGGGCTCGCCCGAGCTGGAGGCCGCAGGCGCGAGTCTTCCCGAGGACGAGCCGTTCTTCTGCCACCAGGGCCTGCCCGTCTCCGCGACCGGCGCCTACGAGCCCGTCGCGACGTTCCGCGGACTCCCGCTCGGCGCGATGGTCTGCGCCGGCTGGTGGGCGATGCGGACCGGCGAGCAGCTGCCCGGCCGCCCGTACCGCGAGGTCCCGATCACCGAGGACCAGGTCGAGGAGCGCTGGGGAGCCGTCCCGTACGCGCTCACCGGGCAGCAGCTGACGCCCGACCAGATCGCGGCCATCAAGGCCAGCGGGATCCTCGACCAGCTCGACCCCGGCGGGTTCCTCACAGCGGCTCTCGTCAACGAGGCCATCGACCAGCTTCGCCAGGAAGGACCCACCTCATGAGCGACCAGAGGACGCACGTCCCCGTCCCCATCCCGGACGTCGACGAGGGCCAGGACGACGCCGACGGCTGCCGCTCGGGCGTCTGCTACGACCGCGAGGACTGCGGCTGCTACGGCGAGGACGACTACTGCACGTTCTGCGGCGGTAGCGGCGAGCGCGTCCCCGATCACTGCTGCGACTGCGGAGGCGGCGTCTACGACTGCACCTGCTGCGGCCAGTGCGGCGGCTCCGTCGAGACGTGCTCCTGCCCGCTGACCGTCCAGCGCGCCGACGGCAGCACCCTCACCGTCTGACACACAACCAGAACGGGCCAGGCACGGGGACTGACACCCCGGCCCGGCCCTTGACCACGGAGGAATCAGCTCCATGATCCGACCGCAGGCTACCGCGCCCCAGGGCCGGTCACGCACCCGAACGCTGTACCGCCAGGTCCCGCACACCATCAACGGCCGCACCCACACCGTCACCGAGGCCTACGAGGTCACCGTGCCGCGGCCGCCGGCCGACTGGGACCGCATCGTCGCCGCCGCCGTCACGACCGCCATGTCCCTCTTCGTCGTCGCGTCGATCGCCTGGACCACGGCCAGCGTCGGGGCACTCCTCGCCCGCACCGTCCCCGCGCCGATCGGCTACGCCGCCGCGAGCGGCTTCGATCTCGCCTGGATCATCTGCATGGGCCTGGAATGGCTCGACCGCCACGAGCCCGACCGCGCCGCCGGCGCCCGCCACGCCGGGCACGTCTTCCTCGCCCTCGCCATGGCCGCGGTCTTCGCGCACGGCTGGCTCGCCGCATCGATCTGGGCCGGCCTGTTCGGCTGCACCATCTCCGCGATCGCCAAGTGGCTCTGGACCCTCACCCTGGCCCGCCACGCCCGCCCGCTCGACCCGCACACCCAGCAGTGGTACGCGCAGGAGGCCGGACAGCTCGCCGCCGAGCTCGCCCTGACCGCCCTGCACCGCCAGCTCAACCGTGCCCGCGGCAACATCGCGGCCGAGCAGCTCGCCCTCGCCGCGGACAGCCAGGACAACGACGGAGACAGCGAGGACAGCACGTCAGGGGCACTCTTCACCCCCGACACGGAGACAATCACGGACACGGTCCGACGCCTGATCGGACAGGGCGTCACCAAGCAGCATCTTGTCGTCTTCGGCGTCCAGGCCGTCCACGGACCCGACGTGAACGCCAAGAGCGTGACCCGGATCCTCAACCGCGAGCTCCCCGGCGGCCAGCCGTGACCAACCGACTGATCCGGCACGCGGCGGCCGCGAGCATCGCCCTCCTGGCCCTCCCGGCCGCCCGCAGCGTCCTGCACATCGCCGGCGACGGCTACGCCTTCGCCTGGGTGCTCTTCGCCCTCACGGGCTTCGCCTACCGGCGCCGCGGCGGCCTGTTCTGGCTCACCCTGGCCTGGCTCGCGCTCCTCGCCGCCGTCACCGACCTCCGCGTCGTCGCCGACACGATCACCGAGCTGACGGGAGCGCGCTGGTGAACACCATCACCGTCGGCGGCGTCCTGGTCGGCCTCCTGGCCGCCGCGATCGTCGTCGTCCCCTGGTGGCGCAAGGGCGGCGGCGCGAAGCCGGCCGATCCGCTCGCCAAGGGACCCGCGAAGAGCTCCAAGGGCCGGAACTGGAAAGCCCTCGGCCCGTTCGGCTCCGCGCTGTCGTTTGGCACGCTCTGCGCGCTCTGCACGGGCGGCCTCCTCGGTCAGGCCGCGCACCGGCTTGGCCAGGGCTCCGACACGCTCGGCGACAAGCTGCTCTCGACGCTCACCGGCTCCAACAGTCCCGCCGTCAGCCACCAGGGCCTCGCGATGCTCCAACCCGGCGGCGCGGTGGTGCTCATCCTGCTCATGGTCGGCATCATCATCTGGTGGCGCGGCTCCGGCCGCACGATGCGCCGAGACATGCTCCTCGGGCTGCTCTCCGGCATCACCCTGGGCCCAACGGCCGGCCTGGCAGGCCTCGCGGGCCTCCTGCTCGCCCCAGCGGCCAATCAGGTCGGCGCGTGGGTGGTGGGACTGCTGTGAGGGCTCTCCCGTGGCTCGCCGAGCTCCTCAAGCGGCTCGGCGAGCGCACCGGACGCGGCGCGGCCGCCATCGGCTGGCGAATCGCCGCCTGGACACTCCGGAAAGGCCCGCCGAAGGTCCGGATCGGCCGCCTGGCCGTCGCCGCGGCCGCCGTATGGGCCGGCGAGCGCGTCCTGGCTCATCAGCGCCTCGCCGCCGCCCTGATCGCCATCTTCCTGGTCGTCAGCTACCGCGAGGGCGCCGCGCAAGCCACCCAGGCCGCACCGGAGCCCGAGGAATGGCCTAGCGCCGACGAGATCCTCCTCGGCATGGTCCTCGACCTCATCGGCGACGCCCCGGGCATCCATCTCGCCGATCTCCTCGTCGAGGTCCGCAAGGCCGGCCCGGACTGGGCCGGATTCGAGCTCCCGGAACTCCGCGAGATGCTCGCCGCGATCGGCTGTCCCATCCGCCGCCAGCTGCGCGTCGGAGACCGCACCGGCATCCCCGGCGTACACCGCGACGACGCCCAGGCCGCCCTCAACCGCCTGAACCACTCCCCCGACCTGTAGCCCACCCCGTAGAAGACGCGTAGGCCCAGGTCGTAGCACCTGGGCCACACGCCGTAGCCGCAACCGTAGGACCGACGTAGCAACCCCGACTGGGAACCTGCTGACCTCGCCGCAGCATCCGCGACGAGGGACCCTTGATCACGCGGCCATCCCACGCACCACGGATCCAACCCACCGAGGGGACGAACCTGTGACTGCCTGGACCCTGCACCAAGCCGACGCACTCACCACGCTCACCGCGCTCCCCAGCGGCAGCGTCGACGCCACCATCACCGACCCGCCCTACAACAGCGGCGGCCGCACCCCCAACGACCGCACCGGCGCCAGCGCCCGCGACAAGTACGTCAGCGGCGACGCCAAGCACCAACTGCCCGACTTCGCCGGCGAAAGCCGCGACCAGCGCGGCTACCTCGCCTGGATGACCCTCATCCTCACCCAGTGCCTCCGCGCAACCACCACCGGCGGACCGCTGCTCCTGTTCACCGACTGGCGCCAGCTCAACGTCAACTCCGACGCCCTGCAGGCCGCCGGCTGGATCTGGCGCGGCGTCGTCCCCTGGAACAAGCCCATCGCCCGCCCCACCCCCGGCGGATTCCGCCGCTCCTGCGAGTACATCCTCTGGGCCAGCAACGGCCCCGTCGACGCCACTCGCAACCCGATCTACCTGCCCGGCCTGTTCACCTGCAGCCAGCCACGCGGCAACCAGCGCCACCACATCACCCAGAAGCCCGACGAGCTGATGGACGAGCTGGTGAAGATCTGCGCCCCGGGCGGCACCGTGCTCGACCCGTTCGCTGGATCCGGCTCAACCGGGGTAGCAGCGCTGCGGTCTGGGCGCGCGTTCGTCGGCATGGAGATCACTGAGCAGTATGCCGCTGTCGCCCGTGCGCGCCTCGGCGCTGCGTAAGGGCCCAGAACCTTAGTGGTCGCCAGGAAGGTTGAGGGCGAGCTCCGAGAGGTATTCGCGCGACTTGGCGAGCAGCTCGTCCCTGTTCCTGGCGCCACGCTCCTTGCCGATTTCCAGGAGCATCAGTTGACCGAGGTTCAGCAGGCCGGCGATGACCAAGTTGGAGTCGGGCGCATCGTCGGTATGCAGCACCTCGACGATGTGCTCGGCGGCAGCGTGCCGGTCCATGTCCATCCACACGTTGAGGAATTCGATCGCGAGCCGGGTGGAATCCTGCGGGCCTTGGTAGGAGTAGCTCATCTGACCAGCGTAGATTCGGCCGAGCGTACCGTGGGCAGCGTCGGGCCCGGGTCACTCGAAAGCGGGAGCAAGCCATGCCGAAGCGCTTCTGCCTGGACTGCCGCGCCCTGTTCGACGCGGCCACCGGCAAGTCACGCTGCCCGACCTGCCAGGACCGGATCACCAAGGTCATGGACGCCAAGCGAGGCAGCACCACCGAGCGCGGCCTGGGCTGGTCCCACCAGCAGCGGGTGAAGCGCGAGGTCGACAAGACCGCGGCCTGCTGGATGTGCGGCAAGCCGGGCACCCCGGCTGACCCCATCACCGCGGACCACGAGACACCCCGCGCCGCTGGCGGTGTCGACTCCCCCCTGCTCCCTGCTCACCGGTCGTGCAACGCTCGTCGGGGCGGCGCTCGTCAGCAGCGCGGCGGGGCACACTGAGGGCGGACGATCTTTTGGCAAGATCGTCTTCCTGACCCGCGCCCTTGGCTCCATTTTTTCGTGGTACCAAAGCCGCGCGTTTTTTGTCCGCGCGTCTTCGGCCGAGGAGGACCCAATGCCCAGGACGAAGAAGCCCGCCGGGACCGTTGCGGACCGGCGCAACGGCCGCCGCACCGAGCTGACGGCCGTTCAAGGCGCGCGGCTGGCGCTCCCAACGCCGCCACCTGGTGTGGAGTGGTGCGATGATGCTGTAGCGGCGTGGGAGCGTTACTGGGATGATCCAGTTGCGCAGGCACTCACGCCTGCTGATGGTGTGCTGGTCCTGCGATGGCTCGAGGCCGTCAACAGGCACCTGATCACCTCGCGCGAGGCCGACAAGTCACCTCTGTCGGTGGGCTCGCAGGGCCAGATGGTCCTCAACCCGCTCTACAAGGCCGCCGAGATGGCGCTGCGCACCGCTGAAGCGTGCGAACGGCAACTCGGGATCGGGCCGGCGCACCGGGCTTCCCTCGGTATCGCCCTTCTGACCGAGAAGCGCACGCTGGCCGATCTCAACACGGCGTACCGAGAGGCGGTGGCCCATGACGACGACGTCGACGAGGACCCCCGCCTCGGCGCGCACTGAACCAGGCTGCAGCAACTGCGGCTGGGAGCCCGCCCCCGGCGCGCTGTGGCCCACCTTCGGGCGGATGGCCTGCAGGTGGATCGAAGAGAACTGCATCTGCGGCGAGGGTGACTTCTACGGGCAGCGGATCATCCTGCGCCCCGATCAGAAGGCCTTCGTGTACCGCTGGTACGAGTACTGCCCCACGTGCGATTACTGGCGCTACGACGAGGCGATCCGTACCGCGGCCACCGGCGACGGCAAGACGACGTTCATCGGAGCCCTCGCGGTCCTGGAGTTCGCCGGCCCGCCGGAGGTCGCGCCGGCGTCACCGAACATCGTCATCAGCGCCGCCTCGTACGAACAGGCCGACCTGCTCTACACCGTCGCGGCGACGATGCTCGGCGGCCGCGACCAGATCGCCACCGAGTCCCCGCTGTGCGGCTTCTTCGAGGTCTACGACGCCAAGGCGTCCTTCCCCGACGACCGCCCCGGCCAGCTGCTGCGCGTCGCCGCGGTCGCCGGCACCAACGAGGGCGGCTTCCCGACCCTGTTCCTGGGCGACGAGCTGCACGAGTGGGGCGACGTCGGCTCGAACAAGGCCCGCGTGTGGACCGTGATCGGCAAGTCCACCAAGAAGCGTCGCATCCGGTACGACATTCCGCAGAACGACGGCACAATCCGGGCCGTTTTCCGCGGTCCTGGGCGCCGTCTGGCCCTTTCCACGGCCGGATTCGACATCTACCGCAGCCTGTTCGGGCAGATGGTCATCCACGCCCGGCGGGCCGAGCAGGACCCCGACGTCGCACCCAAGCTGCTCTTCGACCACTTCGAGGCCCCCGACGGCCTGGACTACGAGAACCCCGCCGATCGGCGCCTCGCGGTCGAGGCGGGCTCGCGCGCGGCCGGGGTCCTGTGGGACGTCGAGGCCCGCGTGAACGAGTGGGGCACGCCGGCCATGCCCAAGCACGAGTGGCTGCGCTACTACGCCAACGCCTGGGTCGACCAGGCCGCCGAGAGCTGGCTCTCGGACCACCCCGGAGCCTGGGACGCCTGCGCCGGCTCCTGGGAGCTGACCGGCGAGGAGCCCGCGGTCCTGGCCGTCGACATGGCCCTCAAGCACGACACCGTCGCCGTCGTCGAACTGCGCGCCCTCGAGGACGGCCGGTACGCCGCGACCGCCCGTGTGTGGGAGCCGGGCGACGGCCGGATCAACCACCGCGCGGTGTTCGCGTACATCGCCGAGCGAGCCGCCGAGCTCGGCCCGGCGTTCTGCGGCCTGGTCTACGACCCGCGGTTCTTCGAGCTGCCCGCCCGAGACCTGGAGGACGACGGACTGCTGGTCATCGAGATGCCCCAGTCCCCGGAGCGGATGATCCCCGCCGTCGGCCTGGCCTACGAGTCGATCGTCGGGCAGCAGCTGGTCCACGACGGCAACCCGGAGTTCACCGCGCAGGTCAAGGCCGCCGTCAAGCGCCCGGGCGAGCGCGGCTTCACGCTCTCCAAGGGCAAGTCCCGCCGCCACATCGACGCCGCGGTGGCGATGTGCATGGGCCTGTGGACGCTGGCCGAGCTGGCCGGCACCACACCGAGTGCATCGGAGTCGATCTGGTGAAACGACACCTCAGCAACCTCGCCGGAGGCCTCGCCACGGCCGCCGGCCACAGTGTCCGCCTCGGCCGGACCGCGCTGCGGTACCTGCCCGGCTGGGCCGGAGCCGCTCTGGTCAGCGTCGGCGCGTGGCAGGCCTGGCACCCTGCCGGGTTCATCACCGGGGGCGTGTTCCTCCTCGCGATGGACGCGATGATCCCCGTCCGCCGCCCGGGAGGCGAGCCCTGATGGCCGTGTTCTTCCGCCAGGGCCTGGGCCGACGCGAGCAGCGCGCCCTGACGTTCATCGCGCCGCCGATCGGCGCGCACATCCAGGCCGCCGAGGACTACGCCGCCGGCAGCGTCGAGGGCGCCATGCGGCACCACGCCGTGTGGAAGTGCGTGCGCCTGGTCTCCGACGTCGTCTCGTGCATGAGCCCGATGGTCTACCGCGGTCAGCCCGGCGTCCCCGGTGCCGAGCGCCTGCCCAACCCCCTGGTCCTGACCCAGCCCATGGCCTCGGCCGACGTCAACGACTTCGTGTACATGGGCCTGACTTCCGCGTTGCTGCGCGGCAACATCTACGGCGAGATCCTCGAAGTCTCCGGCGGCCTGCCCACGCAGATCGAGCTGCAGCACCCTGACCGGGTGAGGGTCACCGTCAACAACGACGGCACGACGACCTACAAGTACGGCAGCCGGACCATGAAGCCGCACGAGGTCTGGCACAAGATGGCCTACCGGATGCCCGGCTCCCACCTGGGCCTGTCCCCGATCAGCTACGCCATGGCGACGGTGCGCCAGTCCATGGCCGCGCAGCGGTTCTCCACCGACTGGTTCGACGCCGGCGGCCACCCGACCGGCGTGATCACCAACCCGAACACCAAGAAGCTCGTCGACCAGGACGAGGCGAACACCATCAAGCAGCGCTTCCTCGCCGCGTCTCGCTCGCGCGAGGTCGTGGTGATGGGCGGCGGCTGGGACTGGCGCGAGATCAAGATCTCGCCGGAAGAGTCGCAGTTCCTCGCCACCCAGAAGCTCACCGGTTCGCAGATCTGTGGGTACTTCGGGGTGCAGCCGGAGATGGTCGGCGAGGCCTCGGAAGGCTCCGCGATCACGTACGCGAACGTCGAGTCCCGGTCGATCGACTTCTCCAAGTACGGCCTGGCCGGCTGGATCGGCCGCTGGGAGCGCTGGTTCGGCCAGCTCACCCCGCGCGGCCAGTACGTCCGCCTGGACAAGTCCGCGCTGCTGCAGGGCGACACCATGACCCGCTACCAGGCCATTCACATGCTGGTCGCGGCCCGCATCATCACCCAGGACGAAGCCCGGGCGATGCTCCTCGAACTGCCCCCGCTGACCCCCGAGCAGCGCGCGATGGTCGACGCCCTGGTGGTGTCGACGCCGCCGCCGATCGGCTCCCCGAAGATCGGATCCTAGGAGGCCCGCATGCCCACCAGTCCTCTGCAGGCCCGCCCGGCCCTGCACACCACCACCGCCCCCGCGCTGCTCGCCGAGCGCCGCTCCGCGATGCGCGGCCAGCGCGAGACGCGCCGCCAGCACATCCCCGCCGCGTTCGAGTTCCGCGCGAACCCCGACAGTGCCTCCGGTCCCTCCTTCCGGTTCTCCGGCTACGCCGCCACGTTCGAGCAGCCCTTCGAGATGTGGGACATGTGGGGCGACCCCTACCTGGAGACCCTCGCCGCGACCGCCTGCGCCCGGACCCTGGCCAACCAGGCCGACTGCCAGTTCCTCGTCGGCCACGACACGGCCGGAATCCCGATGGCGCGCACCAAGTCCGGCACCATGACGCTGACCGCGGACTCCACCGGCCTGCAGGTGTCCGCTCCTAACCTGGACGGCCGTAACCCGCAGGTCCAGGCCCTCGCCTCCGCCATGGAGCGCGGCGACATGGACGAGATGAGCATCGGGTTCATCGCGCTCGCGCAGCAGTGGTCTCCGGACTTCATGGAGCGGCGCATCACCGAGATCTCGTTGCACCGCGGCGACGTCTCGATCGTGTGCTGGGCCGCGAACCCGAACGCCGCCGGCGCCACCCTCACCACCGCGCTGCCGGTTTCCGAGGCGGCCGCCCGGGCGGCCGGCGGCGGCCGCGAGGCACGGACGCCGACCGCCCCGTACTCGGCGAAGGGCGGCGAGGACGCCGAGTGCCCGCAGTGCCACTCCATGAACGACCCGGCGGCCGCCTACTGCGACCAGTGCGGTACCGCCGTGCGCGCCACCGCCACGCAGGCGGCCGCCGACGAGGAGCTCACCCAGCGCTGCAGCTGCGGCACCTGGAACGCGGACGATGCGAAGTTCTGCAGTCAGTGCGGGCAGAACATCGCCTCGGACCGCGACGCGGACAACGGCGGCCGCGGCAACGGCAACGCCGACGACACCACGAGCAGCTGGTGGGACTGGAACGCGCAGCGTCAGGGCGGCGAGCGGCGCGCGATGCCGGCGGACGGCGAGCAGCCCGACTTCAGCGGCAAGCCCGCGCACGACCCGGGCGCGCACGGCGACGGCTCCCCGCAGTGCCCCAATGAGGCTTGCGGCGCGGCGAACGCCGCCGACGCCGGCTACTGCGACCAGTGCGGCACGCTCCTGTACGACCAGGGCGGCCTGGTCGCGTCGGTCGGCTCCATGGATGACGTCGTGTCGGACGCCTCGGGCATCGTCGAGATCGACCAGGACGAGGCCCTCGCGGACGCCCGCGCCCGCGTCCGCGTGCTGCAGCTGGCGGCGCGCCGCTGAGATTTCCTACTCCACCGCTGGCCACCGGCGGTGCTAGCCTGATGAACTGATCAACAGTTTGGCCGGAAGACCCGGAGCACCTGCGCCCCGCCGACCCCGACCCCCACCAGATCCCGGGGGCACGACTCGGCCCGCAGCCCGCCACCACTCCTCGCGGCTACGTCACCCATCGACGTAGAGGAGTGGCTGTGCCCACTGCACCGACTACCGACCCCCTTGCCCAACTGCGCGAGCGGCGCTCGGCGCTGGTCGCCGAGATGTCCACGCTCACCGCGGCCGCCATGACCGCCGAGCAGCGCGCCCGCTTCACCGAGGCCGACGCCGAGGTCACCGAGCTCGACGGCGAGATCGAGCTGCGCGAGCGCCAGGCCGAGCGCGAGACCCGGGCGGCCGCCGCCCGCGCCGCGTCCGGGAACACCGGCACCGACGCACCCGGCACCGCCGAGCAGCGCTCCGGCAGCGGCTGGACGGTGGGCGACGAGCCCACCACCTACGGCCGCGGCTCCGGACACTCGTACTTCCTGGACATGGCGCGCGTCGCCGCGAAGCAGGGCATGGGCGACGGCGGCGTCGTCGCCTCCGAGCAGCGCCTGCAGCGCCACGCGACCGAGCTTCGCACCGACCTGCCGCGCCGAGCCGAGCGCCGGGCGGCCGCGGCCGCCCGGGCCTTCGAGCGGATCCACGAGACCGGCTCGCCGGCCGAACGCCGCGCCCAGGCCCGCGCCATGGCGATGATGGACCGCGAGGGCGTCTCCCCGTTCGAGCGCGAGAGCCGCGCCCTAAACCGGACCGACGGCACCGGCGGGTACCTGGTCCCGCCGCTGTGGCTGATCGACGAGCTGATCCCGTACCTGCGCGCGGGCCGGACCTTCGCCGACCTGTGGCACGGCATGCCGCTCCCCGCAGGCACGGACTCGATCAACGTGCCCCGCATCACCATCGGGACCGCGACAGGCCCGCAGGTCGCCGACGGCGGCGTGGTGCCCGGCCGCGACATGACCGACAACTTCGTCAACGCCCGCGTCATGACGATCGCCGGCCAGCAGGACGTCGGCCTGCAGCTGCTGGACCAGTCGCCGATCTCCTTCGACGAGATGATCCTCGCGGACCTCGCCAGCGACTACAACAGCCAGCTGTCGGGGCAGTGCTTCGTCGGCTCCGGCATCGCCGGCCAGCTCCCCGGGGTGTGGCCGGGCGGCGCCATCGCCAACACCAGCGGCATCTACATCCCGAACACCAACAACACCGCGGCCCAGACCTGGGTCAACGGCGGCGGCGCGTCCCCGTCGGTGACCGGCTCGGTGTTCCAGTCCGGCGGCCAGATGCTCTCCCTGGTCGCCCGGACCCGCCTGCGGCCGCCCACCCACCACGTGTGGCACCCCTGGGTCTGGTACTACCTCCTGACCCAGGTCGACGGCCAGCAGCGCCCCCTCGTCGTGCCCGGGACACCGAACAACGTCGGCTACAACCAGGTCGCCGTCGACGACGACGGCCCCCTGGCCATGGGCATCGCCGGCTACTACCAGGGCCTGCCCGTCGTCCTGGACCCCAACGTCCCGGTGACCTTCCCGTCCTCGGGCGGCACCGTCCCGCAGATCACCACCGTCAGCAGCGGCCAGTTCGCCCCGGCCCCCGGCTCCGGCGTCTTCACGCCGCTGCTCACGGGCCTGTGGGACGACCTGTTCCTGTGGGAGGGCGAGCAGCGCACCCGGGCCCTGACCGAGGTCCTGTCCGGCAACCTGCAGGTCCGGTTCCAGCTCTACAACTACGTCGCCGCCATGCCGAACCGATACCAGGCGTACGCCGACGTCCAGACCGGCTCCGGACCCACCACGGTTGCCAAGGCGGGCTCCTCGGTGTCCTACGCCACCCTCACGCAGTACTCCGCCACGGCCGGCAACTCGGTCCTGAACATGATGAACCAGGGGTTCTGATGGATCTTGCAGGCGGGCGCTACCCCGACTTCGAGCAGGAGTGGCTGCTGGACGGCCAACCGTCGCAGCCCTACCGCCGCAGCATCAGCCGCGGCGACATCAACACCGCCGCCGTCACCGGCGCCGCGACGCAGGTCCCCTACGTCGTCGCGGTCCCGGCCCAGATCGGCGACGTCATCAACTACGTCACCTTCGGGATCGGCACGCTGGCCGGCACGGCGGGCAACAGCTCGTTCGTCGTCGTCTACTCCGGCATGCCGACCGCCTCGGCGGCCGTCACCGTCCTCGGCGTCTCGGCCACCACGACGTTCACCGCGGGCGCGAACAAGGTTGCCCTGTCGGCGCCGGTCGTGGTCGCGGGCACCGTCGGCACGCCGCAGAACGCCGTCGTCTCCGGCATCCCGAACGCGCCGATCGTGCTGGGCGTCGCGATCGTCGAGGCCTGGACCACCACCGGCTCGCAGTACGACGCCATGGCGGGCGGCAGCGCCGCGTTCAAGGGCCTGCTGACCGGTCAGATCCCGCTGGTCACCAAGCTCCCGACCCTCGGCGGCACGCCGCCCGCGGTCGGTGCCAGCTCCGGCACGACCGTCACCGCGCCGACCACCGGCCTGGTCCCGTACGTGGTCCTGAGCCGGTCCTGAGACATGCGACGGGTCCGGCCCGGGGATGGCCGGCCGGACCCGTCGCAGCAGCCATCCCCTGCACACCGAGAGGACTCCCACCGTGGCGTGGACCGACCCGACCAAGGCCGCCGGCCTGCTCTGCCTGACGTGCATCGTCGAACGCAAGTCGGCCGAGGCCAAGGGCCACCCCGAGGCCGAACTGCCGCCGCTGCGACCGGCCGTGACCCTGCTGGCCACACCGCACCTGGGGCCGTGCGCACCGCACTGCTACGAGCACATCCAGGTCGGCACTCCCTCCCAGCTGGCCGTCGCCGGCCCGGGGGCGCTCGCCGGGCTGCGCGGATGAAGCGCACCGACCCAATCCCGCCCCCGGTGCCGCGCGGCGACGCCGTCGGCGTGCTGCGGCGCGAGCTGTGGATCGCCGAAGACGCCGGCGAGAGGGTCCTCGCCGCGCAGCTGCGCCGGCGCCTGGCCGAGCTCGACCAGGACCAGGCCGCCGCACCGTCGCACGAGACCGCCGCCGCGCAGCCTCCCGAGCGGCAGACAGCCGCCCGCACCACCGCGAAGAAGACCGCGGCCAGCAAGCCCGCCCGTCCCAAGCCCGCAAGGAGCAACCGCCATGTCCCTCGCCAGTGACCTGCTCTCCGTCCTCGGCCGCGTCCGCGGCCACTTCGCCTCCCTGGTCAACTCCGGTGTCCTGGTGACCCTGGACGACCACATTGCCCAGATCGCCGCCGTCGTCGACCACGACGTCGACGCCGCCGAGGCCAAGGCGAAGGACATCGTGGGCGCGCTCTACAACGCGCTCCACGGCGCGCCCGCCACCGACCCGCTGCCCGTCGCCGTCCAGCCGCCGGCCGACCCGGCCCCGGTGACCCCGGCCGCCCCCGTGCCGGTCGAGGCCGACCCCGCTCCGGCCACCCCGGTCGAAGCGACGCTCGCCTCGCCGCTGCAGGCCGACCCGGGCGCCGTCCAGGCCGACCCGGTCCCGGACGAGAGCGCCCTGGCCGACGTCGCCGAGCAGCCCCCGGCGAGCTGACGTGCCCAACTTCCAGGTCTCCACCACCACCGCGACGCTGGTCGCCTCGACGGCGTATACCGCGATCGAGCTGCGCACCTCCAGCAGCACACCAATCAAGATCATCAAGTGGTGGTGCGACTTCAACTCGTCGACGTCGACAGACAAGCCGCTGCTGGCCGCGGCCGCGCGCTTCACCGCCGCGGTCACCACGGCCAGCGCGGCCACACCGATGGCTCTGTCGTTCGTCGGCTCGGACAGCACCGCCTCGACGTCGGCGAGCGTGAACACGACCGTCGAGGGCGCCGGCGCGATCTCCGGCATGCCGGAGTCGCACTACGTCGCCGCGCAGGCCGGCCTGTGGGCGGCCTGGGAGACGGACGACAGCGCGCTGTGGGTCGCCACCAGCTCGTTCTGGCGGCTGCGCATCACGCCGGGATCCGCCATCACCTCCACGACCGCGAACTGCGGCGTGGTCTGGGTCGAGTAGCGAAGGGAGGACGGCATGTCCTACGACCTGGGCGGCGTGGCCGTCCTCAGCTTCACCGCGACGGATACCGCCGGGACTCCAGCGACCCCGGCGGGCATCACCGTCACGGTCACGCTGCCGGACGGCAGCACCGCCACGCCCACGCCGCAGCTGGTGAGCACCGGCGTCTACCAGGCGCTGTACCTGACCACCCAGGCCGGGCGGCACACCTACCGGTGGCTGGCCACCGGCGTTCCCGGGCCCGGCGTCGGCGTCGGCGCGCTCACCGACTCCTTCGACGTCGAGCCCGCGGTCGCCGGCACCGTGCTGTCGCTGCAGGACTGCCGCGACACCCTGAACGTCACCAGCACCGCCACGGACGCCAAGATCCGCACCTACAGTGCCGCGATCACCGGCGTGCTGGAGAAGCTCTGCGGGCCGATCGTCGTGCGGCAGGTCACCGAGCGCTACCTGGAGTCCGGCGAGTCCGAAGTCCTCATGCTGCGCAAGACTCCGGTTTTCCAGCCCGCCGGCCAGGCCTACCCGATCGCCGCGATCACGCCGGTGCTGACCTACGGCGTGACCTACGACGTGTCGCTGCTGACCGTCGACAAGAGCACCGGCCTGCTGCGGCATGTCGCGGGCATCCCGTTCTGGAACGGCCCCTACGACATCACCTACAGCTGCGGGCGGCCGGTGATCCCGGACAACATCCTCACCGCCGCGCGGATCATCCTGCGACACCTGTGGTCCCTCGAGCGCGGCGGCGCGGGCGCCAACTCGATCGGCTACCCGGCCGACGACGCCGTGATGCTCTACGGCTTCAGCATCCCCAACCGAGCCCTGGAGCTCCTCGACGGCCCCGGCACCCGCGACCCGGGAGGCATCGCGTGATCGCGCTCCTGCACCGCTGGCTCTACGAGGACCTGTGGCTCCCGATGTGGCCCAACGTCTTCGCGCCCAGCATGCCCTCGCTGCTCGCCATCGCCTGGCACCACCTGCAGCTGCGACGACACGTCACCAACACGGCGGCCGCGCACTGCCCGGGCTGCACCTGCGGGGGTGAGCACCCGTGACCACCTCCGCGATCAGCGCCGCCGTCGACTACCTGGTCACCGCCGCCACCACCGCCTACGGAACCAGCGCGCACGTCTTCGACGGCCCGCCAGCCACCGACACGGCCCTGGATCTGGACGACCGGATCTGGATCGGCTTCGACCCGGTCAACGAAGGCGTCCCCGCGGTGACCGGCGACCAGGAGTTCGCCGCCCTGGGGGCGCGCTCGCGCAACGAGACCTTCGAGATCGTGTGCGCGGTCGAGCACTGGTCCGGCGACAGCACGTTCCGGGGCCTGCGCGACGGCGCGTTCGCCCTGCTCGCCCAGGTCGAGATGCTGCTGCGCGGCACCGGCGGGCAACCGGGCGACTGCACGCTCGGCGGCGCGGTGCTCTACGCGCAGGTCTCCGGCGGGATCGAGCTCCACCAGTCCTCGACAGCCAACGGCGCCGCCGTCCTGGTCCTGTTCCACATCTCCTGCCGCGCGCGGCTCACCAGCTGAGGAGCACTCATGGCCCGCTTCCGCAACGACCACGGCGAGGACCGCATCGTCCCGACCCTGGGCTACATCCTGGTCCCCGCCGGCACCGAGGTCACCGTGCCCGACGACGAGTGGGAGCACTGGGAGGCAGGCGGCTGGACCCCGCTCACCCCCGACCCGCGACCCGCCGACGAACCCGCCGCCGCGCCTGCCCCGGTGGCCGCGGCCGCGCCCGCCAAGACCGCTGCCCCCGCGGCCGCCCCTGCCCCAGCCAGTGCGCCGACGGCGCCCGCCGAGAGTGAGGCCACCCGATGACCCTGACCACCGTGGGCGCCGGCATCGGCGCCACCCTCGGCATGGTTCCCGAGACCAGCTACTCCGGCGTCGTGGGCTCGCCGACGTGGCAGTTCTTCGAGCCCAACACCATCACCCCGAAGAAGATCAAGACGACGAAGCAGAGCAGCGGCCTCGCGGGCGGCCGCATGGTCGACGTCACCGCGCGCCGCGTCGTCGTCGAGCGCTCCGCCACCGTCGATTTCCCCATCGACTGGTGCCAGAGCGGGCACTTCACCACCCTGCTCAACCAGATCAGTTCCAGCTACACCAGCGGCGCGGCGGGCTCCCAGACCGCGTCCGGCGGCATCTGGTCCGCCGGCGCGCGCCTGACCCCGGCCACGCCCGTCTACGGCTACACGCACACCTTCCGCAACTCCATCGCGGGCCGCTCGGCGGCGCTGCAGATGGGCATCCCGACCACCGACGGAATCGTGCGGCAGTACGACGCCCTCGGCTCGAAGATGACCAAGCTCGCGTTCACGTGCAAGAGCGGTGAGCTGCTGGTCGCGACGACGTCGTGGGACTGCCGTTACCTGGCGGACCCGCTGATCGACACCCTGTACCCGACGGCCACGACCGGCGGCAGCACCCAGACCCCGTACACGCAGGCCACCCCCAGCTATGCGGCTGCGATCCCGTGGGACTTCGCCAACGCGCAGATCCAGATCGGCTCCACCATCGCCGGCGCATCGGCCGCATCGCCGGTCGACGGCGTCACCGGCTTCGACTTCACCATCGAACGCCGCATGAAGACCGGCCGCCAGTACTACGGCAACGCGGGCCTCAAGGACGAGCCGGTCACGAGCGACGAGGTCCTGCTGACCGGCACCTTCACCAGCGACTTCGTCAACAAGACGTACTGGGCTGACGCGTTCTACTCGGACACGCCGATCTTCGCGATCATCACCTTCGGCACGATGGCGGCCAACGCCCCCGCGGCGCAGTTCGTGCTGTCGAACCTGTTCCTCAACGACGGGTCACCGGCCGCCACCAACAAGGACGTCGTCAACACCAGCTTCCCGTTCGCCTGCACCTACGACCTGACGAACGAGCCCGCCTCGATCATCCTGCAGACCGCGGACGCGACGGTCTGATGGCCGGCATCCGGATCGAGGGAGCCGAGCAGCTGCGCGAGCTCGGCCTGCGCCTGGCCGAGGCCGACAAGTCCGTCGGCCAGGAGCTCGGCAAAGGCCTGCGCGCCGCCGCGAAGCCCGTCGTCGCCGAGATGCGGGCCACCGTCAAGGAGGGCGGCGGCGGCACGCGCGGGTCCGGCGCCCGGGCCCGCGCGGCATACCGGCTCTCCCGCTCGAAGAGCAAGCGCGAGACCGCGGCGGCGTCAGCCGAGCGCCGCTCCGGCCTGCGCGCCACCATTGCGGCCGCCACCGGCTCCACCGTCTCCACCGCAGGCAAGCGCACCAACCTCACGTTCCGCATGAAGTCGACGCAACTGCCGCCCGACCAGCGGACCCTCGGCAAGCGCTGGAACTCCCCGAAGGGGTGGCGTCACCCGGTCTTCGGCCACAACGCCTGGGTGACCCAGCTGGGCCGCCCCTACTTCGACAAGGTCATCAAGGACAACCAGGCCGTCCTCGAGGCGGGCATCGCGCAGGCGATGACCGTGCCCCAGCGCGTCCTCGACGCCGGCCGACTGTAACGAAAGGGCCATCCCCCGTGATCACTCTGATCATCAACGGCGTCGAGCGCCGGTACGACAACTCCCGGCTGATGTTCTCCGAATCCATGGAGATCCAGAAGGCCACCGGCCTTGGCACCGCCGCCTACGAGAAGAGCCTGGGCGAAGGCGACGCGCTCGCCTGGGCGGCCCTGTACTGGGTGGTCGAGGTCCGCGTTCTGGCCGCCGAGCAGAACCTCTCCTTCCGGGAGGCGGCCGGCCTGATGCCGTTCGCAGACTTCGACGTGAACCTCAACGAGGCCAACGCCTCCATGAAGCGCGCCATCGCCGAGCAGGCGGAGGCGGCCGCCGAGGACCCTACCCCGGCGTCGGCGGACCCGAGTGGGCCGACGGCGCCCACGTCCCCCGCCACGTCCGAGCCGGCCTCGCCGCAGACGACCTCGCCCGTCGTCAGCGCAGCCACCTCGGAGCCTTCGCCGAGCTCTTCGGAATCCGCCCCTGGGAGTGGGATCTCCTCACCGTCGCCGACGTCGACGGCCTGATCGCCTACCTCGACCGCCGCAACGCCGAGACCGCAGCCCAGTCCAGCTGACCCGCCCGCTCACCGAAGGAGGCCTCAATGTCGGGTACCGACCTGGTGTTCCGCGTCCTCGCGATGAACGAGGCCTCCAAGGTCTTCAAGGAGGTCGCCGCGTCGGCGCGCGAGACCGCCGTCGCCGTCGACGAGTCGAACGCGGCCGCCGGCGTCTCGCTGGAGAAGACCGCCGCGAGGGAGGAAGAGGCCGGCGCGGGCATGGGCAAGGGCCTGATGGGCGTCTCGCCGGTCCTGCTCGGCGTCGCGGCCGCCGCCGCGGTCATCGGCGCCAAGTCCGTCGAGATGGGCCAGGAGTTCGAGAAGGGCATCACCACCCTGGCGACCGGCGCGGGCGAGAGCCAGGCGAACCTGAAGAAGGTCGCCGACGGCGAGCTGGCGATGGCGACCCAGACCGGCACCACCACCGAGGCCCTGACCAAGGGCATGTTCATGATCGAGTCTGCCGGGTTCCACGGCGCGGAAGGACTCACCGTCCTCAAGGCGGCCGCCGAGGGCGCGAAGGTCGGCAACGCCGACCTGTCGACCGAGGCCAACGCCGTCACCGACGTCCTGAACGACTACCACCTCAAGGCCTCGTCGGCGACGCAGGTCACCGACATGCTGGTCAAGACGGTGGGCTCGGGCAAGACGTCCATGGAGGAGCTCGCCGGCTCCCTGTCCGCGGTCGTGCCGCTCGCGTCGTCCGCGCACATCGGGTTCGACCAGGTCGCCGGCGCGCTCGCGACGATGACCGCGCACGGCATGTCTGCCCAGCAATCCTCGCAGGACCTCGCCAGCACCATCGGGTCCCTGCAGTCCCCGAACGCGGTCGCCGTGCACGAGATGCAGCAGCTCGGCCTCAGCAGCAACAAGGTGTCGCAGGACCTCGGCCACAAGGGCCTGTCGGGCGTGCTCACCGAGCTCACCGGCGCGATCACCTCCCACATGGGCCCGGCCGGCCTGGTCGTGCAGTCCGCGTTCAACAACAGTGCCGAGGCGGCGAAGAACGCCAAGACCGAGATCGCGAACCTGCCCGTCTCGCTCCGCTCGGCCGCGCAAGGCCTCCTCAACGGCACCACCTCCGCGAAGGAGTGGGCGGCGGCGACCAAGGGCCTGGACCCGATCAGCAAGAACCTGGCGCACCAGTTCCTGCTGACCGCGAAGCAGACCCACTCCTTCAACGACCTGCTGCACGGCGGCGGCCCGGCGGCGCAGACCTACAACGCGGCGCTGGAGAAGATGACAGGCGGCTCGACCGGCCTGGCGACAGCGCTGCTGCTGACGGGTGAGAACGCCGACCAGTTCGCCGGCAACGTCAAGGCCGTCGGCGAGGCCGGCAAATCGACGGGCAAGGACGTCACCGGCTGGTCCCAGGTCACCTCCACGCTCAGCTTCAAAATGGACCAGGCCAAGGAGGTCATCGAGACCACCGGGATCAAGATCGGCTTGATCCTCATGCCCGCCGTCAAGCTCCTCGTCGGCGGCTTCACCGACGTCGCCCGGGTGGTCGGCTCCTCGATCGGCTGGCTGGAGCAGCACAAGACCGTCGCTGAGTCCCTCGGCATCGGGATCGCCGCCGTCCTGGTCCCCAGCGTCTGGGCCCTGGTCACCGCGCTCGGCGCGGCCGCCGTCGAGGCGGCCATCGCGGCCGCGCCGTTCATCGCCGTGATCGCGATCATCGCGGGCATCGCGTTCGGGATCATGGAGCTGGTCAAGCACTGGAAAGACGTCGAACATGTGTTCGTCGAGGGCTTCGACTTCGTGAAAGATCACTGGAAGATGTTCGTCGCCGCGCTGCTGCCCGGCGTCGGCCTGATCATCGTCGGGATCACCGAGATCGTCACGCACTGGAAGGACATCCAGCGTTTCCTCGGCGACATCTGGCACGAGACCGTGAAGTTCTTCGACGAGTTCTTCGTCTCGCCCCTGCAGCAGTCCTGGCACACCCTGGTCTCCTGGTGGGACACCGGGACCCAGTTCTTCAAGAACCTCTTCACCCGGGACCTGCCGTCCTGGTGGCGCGAGGGCATCCACCTCTTCGAGTCGTTCTTCGTCTCGCCGATCGAGTCGGCGATCCACCGCGTGCAGGGCGCCTTCTCCGCGGTGTTCTCCGCGATCCACGGCTTCGTCTCCGCAGCCTTCGAGGGCCTGATCGGCATCGTCAAGACGCCCATCAACGGCGTGATCTGGCTGATCAACAGCGCGATCTCGGCGCTCGACTCGATCTCGGTATCGATCCCGTCCTGGGTCCCGGTCGTGGGCGGCCAGACCTTCGGCGTGAACATCCCCCACATCCCGACCCTCGCGGCCGGCGGCATGGTGATGCCCCGCCCGGGCGGATCCACCGTCACCGTCGCCGAGGCCGGCGAACCCGAGATCGTCACCCCGCTGCCCGCCATGCAGCGCGCCCTGACCGCCGCCCTCACCGCCTCCGGCGCCCACCCCGGCACCGCGCCGCTCGGCACCGCCGAGAACCCGCTGTACGCAGAGGTCGCGTTCAAGCTCGACGGCCAGGTGATCGACAAGCAGCTGGTCAAGTTCCAGACCAGGGGCGGCCGCCTGCAGTCCGTTGCGATGGCGGTGGGCTGATGCCCTTCGCCACCAACCGGGTAATCCGGCCGCTGCCGCGCCGGCCCCGCCCGCGCCCCGCACGCCGGTACCGCTCCGTCGTGCCCAAGGGCACCGGCCAGACCCTCGCGCAGCAGCTGGGCGGCCTGGCGTTCACCGTCCAGGCTTACATCTCCTTCGACCCGCCCACCACGGCCAACCCGGCCTGGGTGGAGATCACCGAGTTCGTCGACCAGGACCAGCCGCTCACCATCAGCCCGGGCCGCTCCGACGGCCTCTCTGACGCGAACGCCGCCACCTGCTCGCTGACCGTCGACAACACCGACGGCCGGTTCACCGCGACCAACCCGTCCGGGGCTTGGGTCGGGCAGATCCGCAAGGGCGCCTGGCTCCGCGTCGACGTGCTGCCGCTGTCCGGCGTCGTGAGTCGGCGCTTCACAGGCTTCATCACCTCACTGCCCACCACCATCGACGGCTTCTCCGCCCAGTGCGTCATCAGCGCGTCCGACGTCCTGGTCCTGCTCGCGAACGCCCCGAAGTACAAGTCGATGATCGTCGAGGACTTTCTCAACGACCCGCAAGGTTCGCCGCTCATCGCCGGCTACTGGCCGCTGCACGAGCCCGCCGGCGCCGCCTACGCCTCCGACGTCTCCGGCATGGCCGCCGCCGGCTCCCAGTCCCTGACGCTGCGCTCCTTCGGCGTCTCCTCCGGCTCCGGCCTCACCTGGGCCAACACACCGGCTCCCGGCTTCGACGGCGAGTCCACCGTCACCTTCGCGCCCTCGGGTACGCCGCTGCCATACACCGGCGGCGGCAACACCGGAGCCCTGCCCAACGGCAGCTTCCTGCACGGCACCCTGCCGATCACCAACGTTGCGCAGGTCACCATGTGGATCAAGACGACCGTCGCGCTGCAGCCAATCTGGTCCTGGGCCGACACCGCCCACAACTACGCCATGGGCATGGACCTCACCCCGTCCGGTCAGATCCAGGTCTGGCAGGCCGCCATCAGCCCCGGCGGCACCGCCGCGAACGCCAAGTCAGGCGCCCTGTCTCGCACACCGCTCAACGATGGCGTCTGGCACCAGATCAGCCTGAAGATCCAGCAGCCGGTGAACGGCTTCTCCTTCACCGCCACCATCGTCGACGGCGACGAGGTGAACTTCGCCTTCGGGCCCGCCACACCGACCACCGGCATCTGCCCGAGCAGCGCCATGAGCCGCTTCTTCCTCGGCGCGGCCGAGGGCTGGAACGAGGACACCAGCGGATCCGGACTGGCGATGTTCACCGGCTCCATCAGCGACTTCGTCGTGCACCTGTACCAGGACTCGACCCTCAACCCGAACTGGTACAGCCCCTACCTGGCGGCCGCGAACGGGCACGCCCCGCAGAGCGCCGGGAACCGCGTCGCGCGCCTGGCGTGGCTGGCCGGCCTGCCCGTCCCCGTCGCCCCGTTCAACGGCCCGGGCACCACGATCACCATGTACGCGCCGACGACCGGCACCAGCAGCGCGGTGAACCTCGCCGCGACGGCGCACCAGTGCGGGCCGCAGTCCATCGTGGGCAAGAACCCGATCGACATGATGCGCCAGGCCGCGCACACCGAGAACATGCCGCTGTTCACCGACGCGTACGGGCGCATCACCCTGCAGTCGTCGACGCTGCGCGAGAACCAGACCGCCGCGTTCACGATCAGCGCCGTCGACCTGGACAAGTCGACCAACTTCCCCGACGACTTCCAGTACACCGTGAACCAGGTCGTGGTCACGCCGTCCGGCCAGGGCTCCCTGACCGTCGACACGGGCGGCGCTGCCTCGGTGGCCAAGTACGGGACGTACTCCGTCTCGGTCGACTGCGCCAGCGCGTCCGCGGCCGACGCTGCCTCGCTGGGGGCCGCGATCATCGGCCTGCAGTCCGACCCGCCGCCGCGCCTGGCCCCGCTCGCCGTCGACGCCGGAACCCTCGCCCTGCAGGCCGGCTACGGGTCCGCCTGGTACGACGCCGTCCTGGCCGCGACCGTCTCCAGCCTCGTCGGCGTCACCGGCTGGGTCGAGCAGTCCCCCTACGGAACGAACGGCAGCAGCAGCCACATCGTCGAGGGCTGGACCGAGACCCTCACCGCCGGGAGCCACCTGTTCGCCTGGTCGACCAGCCCGCCGCATCCCCCGTCGTTCCAGCTCGACTCGCCCACCCTCGGGCTGCTCGACAACCCCGCCGTCGTCCTCGCGTACTGACCAACCGCCTCACGGAAGGAGGCCAGCATGGCCGCCCGCACGCTGCCCACCCTGCCGACGTTCGCCGCCAACTCCGAGCTGACCTCCGCGCAGCTCACCCAGATCACGACCTACCAGAGCTTCTGGGCTAACCCGCCCATGTTCCGCGCCGAGCAACACAGCGTGCAGTCTGTCGCCTCCGGGACACCCACACAGGTCACCTGCGAGACCGTGATCCACGACAGCGACAGCGGCCTGGCCGTCGCCACCCCGTTCAGCTACGTCATTCCGTTCGCCGGCATCTGGGATCTCGCCGGCGGCGTCGGGTTCACCGGTGCTGCCACCGGCGTCCGGCTCGCAATGATCTTCCTCAACGGCGGCGCGATCAACGGTTCCGAGAACGAGTACGCCCCCTGTCCCAACTCGAGCAACTACCTGACCAACGCGCCCGGCACCTCCTGCAACGTCGGCGACGTGATCGCCCTGTACTGCGAACAGACCACCGGCAGCGCACTGTCCACGGTCACCTCCGGCCTTGCCTCCTGGTTCACCGGAAAGCTCGTCTCCCTCAACACACCCTGACCCCGGGAAGGACCGCGTCATGGCCATCCGCGCCAAGTTCCGCTGCATGACCGTCGAGCAGTCGACCGATCAACCACGCACCGAGGAGCGCTACGTCAACGGCGAAGTCGCCTCGGTCTCCGTCTGGGCCCGCACGTACCGGTTCAGCGCGAACTACGCCCAGGACGTCCCCGAAGACCAACGGTTCTCCCTCGCCACCCCGGCCGGCAACTTGACCCTGGTCGTCGACAAGCCCGACGTCGTCTTCGAGCCGGGCCGCTCCTACTACCTCGACTTCACCCCGGCCGACTGACCGCGAAGGGCAACCCATGACCCGCACCATGTACGACGCCGTCACCACCCTCAACGTCCCCGCCGGCGCGACGCTCGTTGCCGGGTACGGCGACGGCTACTACCAGAACATCGACGAGTTCAGGGCCCGCTTCCCGCGCGCCACCATCGTCGAAATCGCCGTCTCCTCGCACCACAACCTCGGCGTCGTCCTCGACGTCGAGACCGGCGACGCCACCCCCGCCGAGGCACCGGGCTGGGTGACCATGCGCCGCGCCGCCGGCGTCGACCCGACCGTTTACTGCAACTCCTCGACCTGGCCCGCCGTCCGCGCCGCGTTCCGCGCGGCCGCTGTCGCCGAGCCGCACTACTGGATCGCGCAGTACGACAACAACCCCGTGATCTTCGCGGGGGCAGTGGCCAAGCAGTACGCCGACCCCGGCCCCTACGACCTCAGCACCGTCGCCGACTACTGGCCCGGCGTCGACCCGAAACCCCAGGAGGATGACATGCCCTACACCCCGCAGCAGTTGGTCCAGTTCGCCCAGCAGGGCGCGGCCGCCGCGCTCGCCGACCCCGCGTTCCGCCGCCTGGCCGTCGCGGACAACCTCTGGTGGTGGGAGCACGCCCTCGCCGGCACCGTCCCGGCCAGCGCCTCCCCGGCGGCCGCCGCCGCGATCCAGGCAATCCACGCCGCGGTGAAGACGCTGGAGACCGAGCCGCAGCCGCCGAAGCCCGCCGTGAGCCAGGCCGGATAACCGTCCGTCCGTCCCGCCGCGACCAACCCGGACCACCCGAGCAGGAGAGCCAGCATGACCCAGGCCATCACCAACTACGGTGCGCTGATCGCCGCGATAGCCGCCACAGTCGGCCTCCTCGGCTGGCTCTCCCACGCCACCCGGCGCATGCACCGCTCCGCCGACACTGTCGACCGCGTCGCACGCCTCCTGCAGCCCGACGACAACAGCCCCGGCCTCGCCGAGCGGCTGCGCGTCCTCGAGGAGCGCACCGCCCGGATCGAGGCCGAACTACACCCCAACGGCGGCAGGACCGCACGCGACGCCATCATCCGCATGGAACGCCGCCTCGACGAGCTAACCGGCCGCCCGCCAGCCAACCCGAGCTGACCTACGCGCGGGCGGGCCGGACCTCGTCGACGGCATCGAGCGCCAGCTGCCACGGGTATGCGTCGGGGTTCCCCTTGCCGGGCTCGTTGGGCTCGAACCCGCCGGGGCCGAGGAGCACCCGCACGCCGGCCCCGCGCAGCGCCTCGACGCTCCGGTCGAACTGGGGGTGCTCCGTGAAGGCCCTGTTGACGCACGGCATCGTCACCAGCGGGATCCCCTTGCCGATCGCCTCCGCCGCGAACCCGACCGCGAAGTTGTGCGTGATCCCCTGCGCCCAGCAGTTCAAGGTGTTGAACGTCGCCGGAGCCACCAGGACCGCATCGGCGGGCGGCCAGACGTCCGGCTGTCCGGGCAGCTTGTACCGGGACCGCACTGGATGCCCGGTCAGCGCCGAAAGACCCGGCAGGTAGGCGTCGAGCCAGAGAGCCGCCGTCGGCGTCAGCCCCAGGCAGACATCCCACCCGCGGCGCTGCGCATCCTCGATCACGGGGGTGACGTTCAGGATCGGCGGGGCCGCGGAGCCGAGCAGGTAGAGCACGCGATCAGTAGGCATGCGGCACAGCCAACCCCGCGCCGTGCCAGACATGCAACCGCCCCCGCTTCGAGATCAAGCGGGGGCGGAATGCTCTACTCCCAACGGCGGCCGGGAGTACCGTTCCAGATGACTAGTCAGGAACGGAGCCAGTATGCCTCCTATGGACGAAGATCACATCGGACGGCGGATCGCGCACCTGCGCAAGCTGCGCCATCTCACCCAGCGAGGCCTCGCCGACCGCGCGCACATCTCGCTCGGCTACGTCCGGGCAATCGAACAGGGGACCAGGTCAGCGAGCCAAAGCACGCTCGGCACGATCGCCCGCGCGCTGTCCGCCTCAGTGGGTGACCTCCTCGGCCAGCCCTACCTCGTCGAGCTGCAGCAGGACCAGCTCGACGGCCTGATTCACCCGATCCGCGAAGCGCTCGACGTCTACGACCTCGGCGCAGACTCCGCGATCGAGCCGCGGCCGCTCGCCGATCTCGCCGCCGCCGGCGAGGAGGTCTGCAGGTCCATCCGCGCCACCGACCTCCGCGCCGCCGCAACCGAGCTCCCGGCGCTGATCGAAGAGCTCACAACCACGGCGCATCTCACCGAGACCGCGAGAGCCTGGGCCGCGCTGGCCACCGCCTACCGGTCCGCCCACGACGTCGCCACCAAGTTGGGGTTCCACGACCTCGCGTCCGTCGCTCTCGACCGGATGGCCTGGGCGGCGGAGCGCGCGAGCAACCCGGCCCTCGCCGGCCTGCGCCAGTACCTCCGCTCGCTCACCTACCTCCGCGCGGGCCAGTACCGGACCGGCCGGCGTCTCGCCGAGCTCGGACAGAAGACCGTGCTGCAGGCCGACCCGGGCAGCGAGCGCGACGCGGTCCAGGGCCAGTTGCACCTGGGCGCTTCCGTCCTCGCCGCGAGGGACCGCGACGAGGCCTCGGCGGCGGGCCACATCGAGGAGGCGCGGATCCTGGCCCGGGCCACCGGCGAAGTGCCACGCATCCACTGGATGAGCTTCGGGCCCACAAACGTCGACGTGCACCACGCCAGCATCCTGATCGAGCAGGACCGCTACGCCCGGGCCCTCGATGTCGCCCGAGGCATCCGCGTGCCCGAGGACTGGGCAGCCTCGCGCGCGGCTCACCACCGCGCCGAGATCGCCCGCGCACTCCTGTGGACCGGGCGCGCCGACCAGGCCTTCACGCAGCTGCTGCAGGCCCGGCAGCTGGCCCCGCAGCAAACCCGCTACAGCCCGATGGTGCGTCAGACCGTCGCCGAGCTGGTCGCCACCCGGCGCGCCGCCCCCGACTCACTGGCCAACTACGCCCAGTGGCTCGGTGTCCGATAGCACCCAGGGCGGTACCACAGATCTGTAGTACTTGACGCAGCGCGCTGCATCCACCCTGTGACTGTACGCACACAGCCGCAGGGAGATCACCGTGATGACACGCTCCGGGCCTGCCTGGATGCCGCCACCCGGAACCATCAGCGCGCATCCGGCGGGCGAGGACTGGGACGCGATCGTCGTGCCGCAGACGCGCGGCCTCGACGCTCTGCAGGTCCTCGACCACCGCACCGACCGCTACCCCGGCCCCGTGATCTGGGAGGTGAGCGCGCCCCAGGCGCGCCTGTACTTCCTGGTCCCCGCCGGCACTTCGGCGGAGTGGACGGTTGAGGGTACCCGGGCATGCGGGCGCGGCACGTTCATCGGCGTCCCCGGCCCCACCGTGATCGATCCGCCCGGGCCGCACTGGCTGTGCCCGCCGGACCCTGACGACCCCGAGGGACTCGTCGACGCCGACGCCCTGCGAGACGCGCTGCTGCTCCTGGCGCCCGGGACCGCGGCATGACCCCCACCCAGGACGACGCGGCCGCACCGCAGGCGGCGGATCCGGTCGTCGACCGCGCCGTGTGGCTGCGGCTGCGCGACGTCGCGCGCCGGGGCCAGCTTGAGTGGGAGGGCGCGGCACTCGTCGACGAGCTGCACGAGCTCTACCCGGCCTGGCGCGAGGAGTGGTGACGTGAGCGACAGTCAACCGCTTCCCAGCATCATGGCCGAGATCGCGACGGCGCTGCCGTGGCCGCCGGCCGAGCCCACGGAAGACACCATCTGGTGCGCGCACTGCGATTTCCCGCTCAGCGCCACCGCGCATCACCGATGCTGCCTCGGCTACATCGTCGGCGCACCCGATCTGCCGCTGTGCTCCTGCCCGTGCAACGAGCCGCGGCGCCTGGCCGCAGCGCAGCGCCGCCCCGATCCCTTCTACGACCGGCCGCGCTGGTGGCAGGTACTGGAGGCCGACCGGACGACTGTGCGGCGCGGGACATGAAGTTGACCATTGGGGGCACGCGCCGTCCGCGCGTTTGCGGACACCTCACCCTCGGAAGAGAGATGCCACCTGGCAGCTCGTCACACTTCCGCAGGCCGGTCCGTCAGAGACGCGGATACGTGCTCTGGTTGTCGGCCCTGGTGCCGCATGGACAGTTCCGGCCCTCGAAGATAGGGAGGCGCGCGCGATGGTCGCCACGATGCGCGCACGCGGCGTACAGCAGTCCTCCGACGCCCCCGCGGGCGGCCCCGGCTTACGCCGGTAGTTCGCCGGCCGCCGGATCACCCTCGCGCTCGCTGGGCCGGTCGTCTGTGAAGAGCCAGGTGATAGGGACCTTGAGAGCCAGAGCGATGGCAATGATGTGGTCCACGCGGGTGCTGAACTGTCCGAGCTCGATCCTGTAGATCGTCTTGCGGCTCAGCCCCGTTTGCTCCGCGAGCGCCTCGGCCCGGACGTTCCGCCACGTGCGCAGCGTGCGGACCCGGCCGCCGATCGCGATGCGCTCCCGCACCACGCGGTCTGTCTGTTCCTGGTCCACCCTGTCACGTTGGGGTGATCATGGAACAGAATCAGCCCCAACAGGTTCCCGCTTGGTGATCACGGGGTATTGCCCGGACACCCAGCCCCCGCTACGTTCGAACATGTATTCGATCAGTTGCACACCCCACCCAAGATCGCGCGTTCGGGCTCAGAAGTGACCCCCCAGCCGGACGTGCAAGCGCCCCCGCCAGTTCGCCGCTGTCGGGGGCACTTTCTTGCAGGTGGGAGGCTAGATCATTTGGGAGCGGAATGGGAGTGGATCTTGTGTATTGAGAGTGAGTTGATCTTGTACTCAGAGTGCGCGCAAAGTGCGCTCAAAAGTCAGGCCCAGCTCAGAGAACATGCTCTGAGCTGGGCCTTTAGGCCTCAAAAGGCCTGGTCACTGCTGTGCCCCATGCAGGATTCGAACCTGCGACACCGGCTTTAGGAGAGCCGTGCTCTATCCCCTGAGCTAATGAGGCAGCGGGTTGGACGAAGGAGTCCGTTTCCCCTGCTCAGCACCTGCGCGCTGGGCCTCCCCGGCCAGGCCGGGACGGCTCCGGACGCGCTGGTCCCGAACAAGGACAGACTAGCGGATCAGTTGCCCCGGTCGCGGACCTTAGTCCAGGAGGGAATGGGCGACGAGCACCGGCCTGTCGCCTGACCTGCATTTTCATCCCGCGCTCAGCTCACCAGCGTGATCACGGTGCCGAGGCCCTTGGGGCCCGTGTCGGCGTACAGGGTGACGTGCCCGTCGGCCCAGACGGTGAGCAGGTCGTCGGGGCGGCCGTTGCCGGTGTCGTCGCCGACCGTGGCGTCGGTCAGCGTCTGCCAGGTGGGGCCGGCCGGGGCGAGCGGTATCTCGGTGTGGGTGCCGGCGGTGTCGACGTCCGGGTAGAGGCCGAGTTCTCCGTCGGACCGGCGGACGACGAGGTCGAGGCCCTGGTCGCCGCCGAGGTCGCCGCCGGCGACGGTGCGGATGTCGGCCCAGACCGGGCCGGCGGCGATCAGCTGGATCTCGCCCGCCAGGGAGTGGGCCGCGAGCCGCGGGAACTCGCTGACGTGACCGTCGTCCCAGGTGACGACGAGGGCGTGGCCGGCGACTGCGACGGCCACCGCATGGGTCCATTGGGAGTGGGGTGCCGCGAGTTGGATCTCCCCGCCGATGCCGGCCGAGTCGACGTGGGTGTAGAGCGTGAGTTCGCCGTCCGACCAGCGCACCACCAGATCGGAGGCGGCGCTGCCTGAGGTGAACGCCCCGGCGGTGACGGAGACGACGTGGGTCCAGGTCGAGTTCGGGGCGAGGAGCCGCGTCTCGCCGGTGAAGTGGGCCTTGCCGTCGCCGCGGTAGAGGGTGACCTCGCCGTCGGACCAGACCGTGATCATGTCCTCGGCGCGGCCGTGGCCGGTGAAGTCCCCGGCCACCACCCGCCTGGCGTGCTGCCAGACGGCGCGGTCGCCCATCGAGTAGGCCGGAGGCGGCGGGGTAGGGCCGGTGTCGGCGGTGGCCTGCTGGTACAGGCTGAAGATCTGGTCGTCGTAGACCGGGCTGTAGGAGATCTCCTGGTACCGCGGGTCGTTCGGGTTGGCCAGGCCTCCGCCGTTGAGTCCGCCGACGTTGCCGATGATGTCGCCCGTCGCCCCGTTGAAGTTGATCATCCAGGGTCCGCCGGAGACCCCGTCCCAGAAGCCGCGGCAGTCGATCCGCAGCTGGGTCAGGCCCGCCCCGCCCAGGCGGGAGGTGGGCACGGTGCAGCGGATCGCCTGGTCCTTCGGGTCCTTGCTCTTCTCCGGGTAACCGATCACGGTGACGGCGGGATTGGCGTACCCGGGGGTACGGGTCAGGGTGTTCCCGCCGGTGACGTCCTCCAGTTTCCGGCCGTTGAGATCCGCGACGACCCCGAAGGCGAAGTCCAGATTGGATCCGGCCCCGGTCGTCCCGTGTCCCGGCAGCGTGTAGCCGCGGGTGACCGCCCAGATCCCGAACGGCTCCGCCTTCCGGTCGTAGCCGGGGACGAAGGCGGCGCGGCCGTTGGGGCCCGGGCTGCAGTGTCCTGCGGTGAGGATCAGGTTCCTGCCCGGGCTGGTGACGACGCTGGCCGTGCAGTTGTGCGCGGCCTGGTCCTTGCCCAGGTAGTAGAGCGTGCCGACCGAAGGGACGCCGGCGAAGTGCTGGGCGGTCGGAACCGCGGCCCGCGCTCCCGGCCGGACGGCGGCGCGGTTCAGCGGAGCCGACGGGGGCGGCGGCGTGGCCCCGACGCTCTCCGGCACGGCAGTCGCCATGCGCTGGGGCGTCCAGAACCTTTCGGCGTCGGCGCCGGTCCACCCGGCCCCGCCCCCGGCCCCCCACGGCGCACGCAGGGCCGTCGGCCCGGCCGACGGGTGGCCCGTGCGCGTGGGTGCGGGCGCGAGCGCGAAGACATCGGGGGTCGCGGGTGCGAGCGCCGCGAGGGCAAGACCCATGGTGACGGCGGCTCGGGCCGACCGGACGTAACGCATCGACAGTCCTTGTTCGGTGTTCGGGTTCGGCGGCGGAGCGCCTCGCGCGGCGGCCGGCCGCGGCGTGTCTCCGGGAACGGCGGTCAGCTCCGGGGCACCCTGCTGAGGTCGAAGGTCTGAGCGGCGGGAGGAACACGGAAGGCGACGGGCCTGCCGTAGTCGGTGAAGGACAGTCCGGGCCGGTCGCCCAACCGGATCGCGTAGGGGGTGCCCTCGGTCGCGATGTACGCCGTGTAGCTGCCCTTGCCCACGGTTTGGACCGCGACCACGTGGACGCCGCCGACGGTGGTCGGGCCCAGCTTCTGCGCGTTCTCGTCGCCCTCGTCGGGGATCGACAGCTCGAACGCGCCCCACCTGCACAGATCGCTGCTGTCGTCGCCGGGCGTATCGCCGGTCAGGTCGGCGAATCGGGGATCGTTGACCGGGCCCTTCAGGTACTTCCCGCTCAGCGTCGCCGCTGCCGCCGGGCCGAACTCCGCCGTGGCGAAGGCAGCGTCCGGCCTGACCCACATCGTCGTGCCCGAGGCGACCAACTCGGCGCTGCCGTGGCCCGCCAGCGTGACCTCGCCGACGCAGTGCCCACCGCGGTCCCAGGACAGGCGACCCGACAGCGCGGCCTGAACGCGGCCGTACCGGTTCGGGTCGAAGCTGAAGGTCATCGTGAACGAGGACGCCGCGGCCCCCGCCTCCCGCGCCCGCTTCAGGATGTCCGGGCCCGACAGCGCAGCCGTCCCCGGCGCGGTCGCCGTCGCCGTCGCCGAGACGGAGGACCCCGCACCGACGCCGTGCCCCGGCGCGCCGCCGCTCGCACACCCCGTCAGCGCGACCGCCGTCGCGGCCGCGCAGGCCACCACGCCGGCCCGGACCCGCGAGGTCCGCATGTGTTCCCCCATGTGCCTTGCCCGCCCGGGCCGGCGGTCTACCGGCGCGGGCACCGATGGTCGGCCTCGTACGGCCGGAACGAAGCGGTCCCCCCCCCGGCATGATGCCTGGTCACTCCCCTCGACCAGGCCGACCGACCGCGGGCTCAGACGCTACGGATCCCGACCCGGCACGGTCAATCCCGCCATTCGGCGGGGGCCGCCCCACCGACCGGCCACGGCCCCCGTCGGGCAGCGGACCGGCGCGGTTGGTCGCCCTTCCGGCCCAGGACGACCCTCCCCGCCCACACGGACCTCGCCCGGCGCCTCGCCTGCCGCTGACGTCCACTCGGGGCGACGCTCCGCACACGCCGTCAGCAGCGTTACAGAACTGGCACGCTGAGGCCATGAAGGAGAACCGCGAGCCCCGCGCCGACCGGATCGAGGTCCGTGTCGCGCACACCGCCGAACTGGACGCCCGCGATCTCGCCGAGGCGCGGGCGCTGCTGTACCGGGTCTTCGACGACATGGCCGAGGACGACTGGGAGCACTCCCTCGGCGGCATGCACGCGCTGGTGCGGGAGGGCGGGCTCGTGGTGGCGCACGCGTCGGTGGTGCAGCGGCGGATGGTGCACCGGGGGCGGGCCTGGCGGGTCGGGTACGTCGAGGGCGTCGGCGTGGAGCGGCGGTTGCGGCGGCAGGGGTACGGCGCGGCGGTGATGGCGGCGCTGGAGGGGGTGATCGCGCGCGGCTACGACTTCGGCGCGCTCGCGGCGACCGACGAGGCCATGGAGTTCTACGCCTCCCGCGGCTGGCGACGCTGGCAGGGCCCGACCTCGGCGCTCACGCCCGCCGGGATCGTCAGGACCGAGGACGCCGACGACTGCCTCTTCGTGCTTCAGGGAGACGCTCCGCTGGACCGGACCGGCGAGCTCACCTGCGACTGGCGCGACGGCGACGTGTGGTGACGGTGGTCGTGCTGACGGACGGCCCGGGCGACGCCTCGCCCTCACCCGAACGGACCGGTTGGCGCAGCTGACCGAATTGAGACGCAGCCCTCACCAGCGGGCCGCTCCAGGACGCGTGTCCGTTCGCACGAAAAGCGCCCGGGTGACGGACACTCGTCAGACAGACGCGGGCGGCATGCGAGGAGGCGCGAGGATGAGCACGAGAGAGACCGAGGCCGAGGTCATGGTCGCCGACGCGCCGGAGGCACAGCGCTTCGAGGCGCGCATCGAGGGCGATCTCGTCGGCTTCGCCTCCTACCTCAGGGACGACGTGCGCGTGGTCTACCAGCACACCGTCGTCGGCCCGGCCTACGAGGGCATGGGCATCGGGGGGCTGCTGGCACGCGCCGCGGTCGAGGACGGGATCAGCCGCGGCATCGAGGTGCGGGTGACCTGCCCGTTCATCAAGGCCTGGCTGACACGACACCCGGAGTACCAGGACAAGTTGTCCGGTACTCCGGGTGCGTGAACAACGGGGGAGAGAACCCGTTCAGTCAGCCCGTCGAGAGCATCAGGAGACGCGACCCGCGAAGTCGGGGGTGTAGTTGCTGATGGTCTCCCACTTCACGCCCGCGCTCGGGTTGGCGGCCTCGACGTAGCGGCCGTTGCCCACGTAGATCGCGACGTGGTAGGTGCCGGCGGCGGAGCCGTCGTTCGACCAGAAGAGCAGGTCGCCCGGCTGCACCTGGTCGATGGAGATGCGGGTGGTGGACGCGGCCATCTCCTCGCTGGTGCGCGGGAGCGAGACGCCGGCCTGCGCGTAGGCGGCCTGGACCAGACCGGAGCAGTCCCACGCGTTGGGGCCGTTGCCGCCCCAGACGTAGGAGTCGCCCACGTGAGACTCGGCGAAGGCGATCGCCGCGGCCACACCGGAGGAGCTCGCGGTGGAGGTCGTCGCCGAGGCGTTGGTCGCCGTGGCGGCGGAGCTCGACGAGCCGCCGGAGGAGGAGCTGTCGGACGAGGTGGCCGGGGCGGACGCCGCGGCACCGCCGCCGAGGACCAGGCGCTGACCCGGGTAGATCAGGTCCGGGCCCGAGGTCAGGACGGACCGGTTCAGCTCGTACAGACGCTGCCAGCCACCGGAGACGTGCTCCTTCTGCGCGATGGTGGACAGCCAGTCACCGCTCTGCACGGTGTAGCTGCGCGCCGCCGTGGTGGTGCTCGCGGCGGGGGCGGAGCTGCCGGAGTCCGCGCTCTCGCTGTCGCTGCTCGACGCGTTGTCCGAGCTGCTGGAGGGGGTGGAGTTGCTCGTCGAGGACGAGGAGCCGGAGGTGTTGAGCTGCGGCGAGCCGCCGCCCTGGGACAGACCGGCCTGCGGGCCGCAGACGGGCCAGGCGCCCGGGCCCTGGCTGGCCAGGACCTTCTCGGCGGTGGCGATCTGCTGGTCCTTGCTGGCCAGGTCGGCGCGGGAGGCGTACTGCTGGCCGCCGTAGGCGTCCCAGGTGGACTGGTCGAACTGCAGACCGCCGTAGTAGCCGTTGCCGGTGTTGATCGACCAGTCGCCGGAGCTCTCGCACTGGGCGACGGCGTCCCAGGTGGAGACGGTGGCGGCGTGGGCGCCGGTCGCGGTGACCAGCGGGAGCGCCATGCCGGCGCCGGTCAGACCGACGGTGGCGAGCAGGCGACGGGAGGTGCGGCGGGCGAGTTTGGGCGCGCGGTGGCGACCCGTGCTGTTGGACAGCATGAAGTAGGTCCTCTCCCACGCCTGCGAGGTGAGCTGTCGGGTTCGGGCTGGAGTTGCCCGGCCGTGCGGTGTCACGGCTTCACCCCAAGCCGCGAGCGCTGGGCTCGCGGCGACTTACCTGGGTCCCCCGCTCCTGCCGTTCGTTTGCGTCGGGTGACTGCTGACATGACCGGTGGCAGGACTCGGCGTTCCGGAGATGTCAGTTCCGCTTAAGTGCGAATGACGGTGACCGTAGGCAGGTCCGACTTCAAACCTCAAGTCGCCAAGACGCCAATGAGACGTCCATCACGGACGCGCTTCATGATTCACAGACAAGGGTCGGCGGAATGCCCGAATTGCCGTCCTGATATGGCGTCATTCATCTGATATGTCCGATTGACTATGCTTCCGCCGCCGTCGTCAGTCTCACAGGAACACAAAGGCCCGGGCCGACCCGCGCACGCGAGTCGACCCGGGCCGAGCAGGTACCGATCAGGTCAGCCGGGTGAGCTTCTCGCCGAAGCCGGGCGTGCCCAGGTCCGACTGCAGCGTGACGGGGACCGTCTGCGCGCCCGCCCCGCTGCCGACCACCAGCTCACCCACCGTCGTCCCGGCCGGCGCGCTGTGCGGGATGGTCGCGCCCGCGAGCGGCTTCAGCGACAGCTGGACGGAGAGCCCGCCCCAACCGGCCACCGAGACGTCCTGGGTGGCCACGACGGGCGTCCTGCCGCCCAGCCCGTCGTCCACGTAGCCGACGACGTCGCCCTTCTTGGCGATCACGTGCGACTGCAGCGCGGCCTCGGCGCTGATGATCAGTTTCTTGCTCTTGGCCAGCACCTGGGGCAGCCAGCCGCCGCCGTCCCCGCCGATCGCCGGCTGGCTCAGCACCACGCCGTAGAGGGTCTCCGTGGTGTCGCCTGCCTTCTGCCGCGCCGCCCACATCAGGTTGCCGAGCGCGGCGCTGCTGCTGCCGGTCTTCACGCCGATGACGCCGTTCCTCAGCAGCAGCCCGTTGTTGTTCTGGATCAGGCCGTTCTCCGGCGGCGTGAAGGACGCGGTGCCGACGATCTCCCTGAACACCGGGTCGGCCATGGCCGCCTTCTCCAGCATCAGCTGGTCGTTGGCGGTGCTCTTGGTGGTGCTGGTCAGCCCGCTGGGGTCGGTGTAGGTGGTCTTGGTCATGCCGAGCCCGACGGCGGTGGCCTGCATCTTCTGGACGAACGCCTCCTGGCTGCCGGCGTCCCAACGGCCCAGCAGACGGGCGATGTTGTTGGCGGACGGGATCAGCAGCATCTGCAGCGCCTGGTACTCCGTCAGCTGCTCGCCGACGGAGACCTTCATGACCGACTCCTGGCCGGCGGTGCCGGTGACGTAGTCGTTCACCGCCTGCTGGTCGACGGTGAGGGACGGGCCCTGCTCGCCCTTCTTGAGCGGCTTGTCGTGCAGGATGACGTAGGCCGTCATGACCTTGGTGACACTCGCCAGCGGCACCGGGTCGTCACTGCCGCTGTGACCCATCACGCCGAGACCGGGAACCTCCACCGCCGCCTGGCCCTTGACCGGCCAGTCGAGCTGCGGCGCCCCGCCGTCGAAGGCGAAGTTCGTCGCGGCGGTCATCGCGAGCTTGGGCGACGGCAGCGGACGGAACAGCTGCACCGCGCCGAGCACCACGACGAGCACCAGCAGCAGGATGCCCCAGAGCCGGATGCGACGCAGCGCGATCCTCGCCGGGGTCATCGGCCGGGCGCTGAGGCCGGCCAGGATGTCCATCGCCTCGATCGTCGACTCCGGCGAGACCGCGACGGCCGTCGCCCCGGCGGGCGCGCCCGCCTCCGACTGGGTCGAGGTGCCGGCGCTCGGGAGCGGCGGCACCGGCGGCAGCGGCACCCGCGGGAACGCGTTCATGGCACGCGTCTCCGCCGCCGCGCCCGGCGGCACGGCCGGACCCCGGCCGCCGTCGCGGCCGTCCCGACCGGCGGCGCGGACGCCGGCGGATCCTTCGTCGCCGGACTCGTCGTCGGCCCCGTCGGACTCCTCGCCGGCACTGCGCGCGCTCCTGGCCGGGGCCGCGGCCGGCGGCGGAATGCGCAGGGTGCGGGTCGCGAAGTCCGGCAGCGGCTCCGCCTCAGGCTCCGCGGCCGACTCGGCAGCGGGCCGGTGCTCGGGCTCGGGCTCCGCGTCGGCCGCGGGCTCGGCCGGGAGGCGCGGATCCCTGATCGCGCGCTTCACCGCGACCGGCACCGGCGCAGACGCCGGCTCGGCCTCCTCGTCCGCCGCGGCCTCGTCCTCGGCCTGGGCCTCGTGCCGGGCCTCCTCGCCGTTCTCGCCGCTCTCGGCGACCCCGGCGTTCGCGCCGCCCTCGCCGTTCGCGCCGCTCTCGGCGTCCCCGGCGTTCTCGGCGTCCCCGGCGGAGCTCTCCTCCGCCTCGGCGGCCGAAGCGGAGGCGGCCTCGCCGGCCTCCTCCGTCTCCTCCGCGTCGTCGGTGGGGTGCTCGCGCGGGCCCTCGATGTCCTCCCTGCGCAGCGGCCGGGTCGGCGGGTCCACGTCCGCGCCGCTTCCGGCCGCCCGCTCCTCCGCCCGCCTCTCGGCGGCGTCCGCCGCGTCATCCTCGGCGGCGGCTCCCACGGAGGCCTCCGTGCCGGCCGTCCCGGCGCCCTCCTCGCCGTCCGCCTCGCCCTGCGACGGAGCCGGGGTCGGGTCGACGTCCGGCGTGGCGGACGCCGGGGTGTGATCCGCCCGTTCCGCCTCCCGCTCCTCGCCCGCGGTCCGGTTCGACCTGTCGGGGGACTCTCCCACGTAACCCAGCCTCCTCAAGCTGCTCACGCCACTGCGTGCGACCCACTGCGTACGACCCACCGCGTACGGCTGCTCACCACTGCCTGCCACTGCCCGCGACTGCTCACGACAGCACGGCGCGCCTCCCGGTCTTCCGGGGCGCGCCGGACACCAGTCTCCTGCACTCGCGGGGGCAATCCCGCTCACCAGGCCGCTGACCGGCGATTCCGCCGGGCGGACCCACTCCATGGGCAGACGCGGAGCCGCGCCCGAACGGTTCCGAAAGATCACGGAGTCGTGTCACTCTCCAGGCCCTCTCGACAGCAGGGTGTGAGAGGCGTCACTCTGTTGTGCATCCACGCGGGGAGGCTTGGATGGGCAGGAGCCGCAGAACAATTCCCGAGGAGCTGCTGTTGCTCGCTCTGGACCCGGCCACGGGTACCACGGCGCAGCCGCAGACGCTCGACCTCGGACTGGCCGGAGCACAGCTCGTCGAGCTGGCCATGGCCGGACGAATAGTCCCGGACGGGGACCAGATCACCGTGGTCAATCCACGGCCGACCGGGGACCCGACCCTCGATCACGCGTTGGAGCTGCTGCGCAGACGTGGCAGCGCCGTGCGCGCCGTGCAGTGGATCGGCGGCCCGAGACTGGGCCTACGCCAGACCTACCTGGCGCACCTGGAGCGGTGTGCCATGGTCAAGGCGGTGCCGGGCCAGGTGTGCGGGGTCTTGCCGACGACCCGGTACCAGGCGTCGGACGACTGCACGAACAGCGCCATCAAGGAACGACTCGACACGGCGATCCGGACCGGCGTTCCGCCGGACCCGCGCACCGCCGCGCTCGCCGCCCTAGCCCACGCGGTCGGCCTGGGCAAACATCTCTACCCGGGCAACGAGGGACGCTCGTCCAGGTCGCGCCTGCGTGACCTGATTCGCTACGACCCCCTCAACGGCATGGTCGCGCACGCGGTCATGGACGTGCAGAACGGCCTGCCGGCCGCTCAGGTGCGTGCGGCGGGCGTCCGCCCGGCGCCGACACGCCCGACGTCACGACCCGCGGTGGTCTCCGGCATGGTCCGCGCGGCAGTCCGGTAGGAGCACCGGCAGCCGAAGCGCGCGAGCAGGTCGAGAGTGCACCGATGGAGCACCGACAGGCGGGACGTAGCACCACCCTGGTCGGGAGCGGCGGCGAACCACCCTTCGCCGTCGCTCTCTCCATGTGTGGGCGCAGAATCGTTCCTTCTCGGACCTGATTCGTCAAGATCCGGGGTGATTGAGCCACATGAGGGCGTGTCGGGTGGCATTCTGCTGACACAGGGGCGTGCCACACCACCGATGCCCAGGAGAGACCGTGTCGACCGCCAGTGTCAATCCCACCGTCCGCCGCCGTCGTCTCGGTGCCGAGCTCCGACGACTGCGCGAGCAGAAAGGCCTGACCGCGGAGGAGGTCGCGCAGCAGCTGCTCGTCTCGCAGTCGAAGATCAGCCGACTGGAGAACGGCCGACGCAGCATCAGTCAGCGCGACGTCCGTGACCTGTGCGAGGTCTACGGCGTCAACGACTCGGCGATGATCGACGGCCTGATGACGATGGCCCGCGAGTCCCGGCAGCGAGGCTGGTGGCACGCGTTCGGCGACGTCCCCTACAGCGTGTACATCGGCCTCGAGGCCGAGGCGGTGGGCATTCGTACCTACGAATCCCTCTTCATCCCCGGCCTGCTGCAGACCCGCGACTACGCGCACGCCGTCGTCACCGGCATCCAGCCGGAGGCCCAGCCGGCGCAGATCGACAAACGCACGGACGTCCGGATGGTCCGTCAGGATCTGCTGCGCAACGGCGAGGAGCCGCTCCGGCTCTGGGCCGTCATCGACGAGGCGGCCCTGCACCGCGTCGTCGGCAGCCCGGAGACGATGCGCGGGCAGCTGGAGTCGCTCATCGAGACCAGTCTCCTGCCGCATGTGACCGTCCAGGTCCTGCCGTTCAGCGTGGGCGCGCATCCCGGCATGACGTCCAACTTCTCCATCCTCGAATACCGCGACGCCTCCGACGCGACCGTCGTCTACCTGGAGGGCGTCACGAGCGACCTGTACCTGGAGAAGGAGACGGACGTGCGCGCCTACGCCACGCTCTACGAGCATCTGCAGGCGCAGGCGCTCGGCCCGGAGCAGACCCGCGAACTGGTCGACAGGGTGGCGAAACGGCACACACATTGAGACGGGCAGAGGCGAACGCGGAGCATACACCACAGGCAGTGGCCTGTGGTGCCCGGTTCACCGATTGCTATCCAATGGGTGAACACGAACGGCCCAAGGTTCCCAGACGCCGGACGGTGTGGGCAGACTGACACCAGCAATCACGATCACCTGATTGTCGGTCCCCTCATTGCGGAACTGGAGAATGAAATGATCACTGAGGACAACCGCCTCGACGCTCTCGACTGGCGCAAGTCGAGCTACTCCGGGGCCAACGCGTGCGTCGAGGTCGCCAGGCCCGGCGAGGCCGTCTTCGTGCGCGACTCCAAGGACCTGTCCGGCCCCTCGCTCGGCTTCTCCCGCGAGGCCTGGCAGTCGTTCCTCGCCGAGGTCGGCACCGGTTCCCTCGACCTCGACCGGGCCTGACCCTCGCCCTGCCGCAGCGGCGGGGCGGCGGGACCGGGCGCACCCGGTCCCGCCAACGCCATCCCCACCGCCGTTCAGCACAGCGCCGTTCAGCGCAGCTCGTCCACGTAGACGTCGGTCCCCGGCAGCGTCGGGACGAACGGCGCCACCAGTTCCACCCGCGCCCCGGGCACCGCGGCGGCCACCTCCCCGTCCAGGCCGGTGAAGGCGTCCCAGCAGCTGCGCGGGTCCTGCTGCAGGAACCAGATCAGCGTGAGCCGGGTGTCGGTCCCGTCCACGGGCTTCACGTAGGACATCCGGTCGACCGGCAGCGGCAGCGGCTCGAAGAGCGTGCACATCGCCGCCGGAGCACCGCTGCGCAGCCGGGACGGCAGATGCCGGTCCATCAGCCAGTCGGCCAACTGCCGCCGCTGCTCCGCGTTCTCGGTGTCGATCACCTCGAGCACCAGCCCCTGGTAGGGGTGGTCCAGCGCGTGGATGTCCCGCGGTCCCGCGGCACCGTCGCGGTAGTAGGTGCTGACGTGCTGCTGGAAGGCCGTGAAGACATGGGTGCGGTCGCGGTAGACCCGGCCGTCGCGGTTGAGCCGCTTGTTGATCTGCACGGTCCAGCGCATGTGCGCGTCGTGCCGGCCCTCGGTGACCCAGTAGACCGACAGGTAGCAACCCGCGGTCACCGGCTCCGCCACGGCCGACTTCTCCGGGTACCGGAGCAGCTGGAGTTCGCGGGTGGCGACGAAGCGCCGGCCCGCGAACATCCACGGCATGGCCATGGCCCCGGCGTAGAAGTGGTCGTCCTCGTACCAACGGTTGTAGGCGTACTCGTGGCCCGGCAGGGGCTCGACCATGGTGATCAGCGAGCTGCCGATGGCGACGCCGTACGGCCCGCTCGCGGCCAGCTGGGTGTACTGCTCCAGATCGTCCGTCATGGAGCTGACGGTAAGTCAGATTCTGACAACTTCCCATAGGTCACGCAACGGTCGGCACACGCAGGGCCTGCGAGAAGTCGGTCGGCCCTGGATGATGCTCCAGCGGACCGCTCCGGCGACCGCCCGCTCCCTGTGTGATCCTGTGCTGGGGCGCGTCCGCCTTGTCCGCATAACCTCCGTTCATGCCGAGACGCGCGTCCGCCTCCCCCGCCCCCGTCCCGTTCGACCCGGCAGCCGCCCGCGCCGTGCGCAGCGCCCTGGGCATGAGCCCGGCGATGGTGGCCCGGGTGCTGGCGGACTCCTACGCACTGCCCGCGCCACCCGCCCTGGTCATCGCCTGGGAGACCGGCGCGGCCCACCCCGACGAGCGCGAGCTCACCGCGCTGGCCCGGGCGCTCTGGTGCCTGCCCGGCCAGCTGATGGGCGGCCGGGCCGAGTCGCTGCGCGACTACCGACTCGCCCTCGACCTGCCCCAGGAGGAGGTCGCCCGCCGCCTGCGGGTCCCCGTGCGCGCCTACGTCCGGATGGAGCTGGAGTGGGACGGCGACCGGCTGCAGACCATCGACCTGGCGACGATCCTGCAGCTCAGCCCGCGCGCTCTGGTGCAGGCGACCGGACGGGCGGAGCGCCTGGACGAGATCCTGCGCCGCGCGGTCGACGGACGGTGGCAGTCCCAGGTCGAACCGCTCCGCATCCTGGTGCCGACGCTGGACGAGGACTGGATCTCCTACGCCCTGAAGTCGCTGGCCGGCGAGAGGGCGACGGCCAGCGCGCTCTGGGGTACCACCGGGCCCGCGGCGGCGGAGACCCGGCAGTCGTCGGAGGAGGAGCTGTCCGACCGCTTCTGGCTGCTGATCGGCTGACCCCATCCGACCGAGCCCCGTCCGACCGCGCCCCGTCGGCGCCCTTCCGCCGGCACGCCGTCGCGCGGTCCTCGCTCTGGATTTCCCCGGGACCCGGGCCTAGTCTGACGCATCGTCAGATGTGAATCGGAGTGATCCCGCCAGGGAGGGCCCATGCTGCTCGAAGGTCGCACCGTCGTGGTCTCCGGGGTCGGGCCCGGTCTCGGACACCGGGTCGCGGTGGCCGCCGCCCGCGACGGGGCCAACGTGGTCATGGGTGCGCGCACCCAGGAGAACCTGGCCAAGACCGCCGCCGAGATCGAGGCCGACCACCCCGGCCGCACCGCCTGGAAGCGGACCGACATCGCCGACCCGGAGCGCTGCGACGCCCTCGCCGCCCTCGCCGTCGAGCGCTTCGGCCGGATCGACGCCGTCATCCACGTGGCCGCCCTGGACAGCCACTTCGGCGGACTCGCCGACGCCGACTTCGAGGACTGGCGCCGGGTCATGGACGTCAACCTGTTCGGCACGCTGCAGCTGACGCGCTCCTGCCTCCCCGCGCTGCGCGAGCGCGGCGGCTCCGTGGTCATCATCGGCACGCAGTCCTCCGTGGCCGCGCCGACCCAGGTCCGGCAGGCCGCCTACGCGGCTTCCAAGGGCGCGCTGACCAGTGCGATGTACTCGATGGCCCGCGAGCTGGGCCCGGAGCGGATCCGGGTCAACACGGTGCTGCCGGGCTGGATGTGGGGACCGCCGGTGGAGAACTACGTGACCTGGACCTCCGCCACCGAGAACATCCCCGAGGAGGAGGTCAAGAAGCGCCTGACCTCCCGCATGGCGCTGCCGGAGCTCGCCACCGACGGCGACGTGGCGGAGGCCGCGATCTTCCTCGCCTGCGACCGGGCCCGCGCGATCACCGGTCAGTCACTCCTGGTCAACGCCGGAGAGCTGATGCGCTGACCCCGACCACCGGCTCCCGCGGGCCGATTGACGCCTTCTCTATTCTCGTCAGTATGACGATTCGAACTGAGCCCACCACCCTGTTCGACGCCCTTCATGCCGACGCCGTCCGCACGACCGAGGCGCTGCGCGAGCTCTACCCCGAGCCCGGCGCCGCGGCCGTGCGGAAACAGATGGACCGGCTGACCGAGCAGACCCGCACCCTGATCGGCTGTGCCTCCCTGGTCTTCGTCGGCAGCGTCGACCCGGACGGGCACGCCGACGTCACGCCGCGCGGCGGGCCGGCCGGATTCGTCTCCGTGCTCGACGACCGGACCCTGGTCATCCCCGACGCCACCGGCAACAAGCGGCTGGACACCCTGCAGAACGTGATCAGCACCGGCCGGGTCGGGCTGCTCTTCGTCGTCCCCGGCCGCCCCACGACGCTGCGGGTCAACGGCCGCGCCTGCGTCTCGGCACGCCCCGAACTGCTCTCGCAGCTCACCGCGGTGGGGAAGCCGCCGGTCAGCGCGCTGGTGGTGGCGATCGAGGAGGTCTACCCGCACTGCCCCAAGTCGCTGCTGCGCGGCAACGCGTGGAAGCCGGAGAACTGGCTGCCCGCCGACGCGCAGCCCAGCTCGGCCGAGGTCACCCTGGCCCAGCTGAACCTGCCCGGCCTCACCCTGGAGCAGATCCAGCAGGACGAGCGGGAGGCCCTGCTCTACCGCTACGAGTGAGGCCCGCGAGGCTCAGTCCAGCACGGGCAGCAGCTCCGGCAGGTGGCCGTCCGAGGCCAGCGCCGCCGCCCTGCGCTCGGCGGTCACCTCCCCGTAGACCGTCGTGCGCTGGGCGGCCGGGCGGCCGGCCGCCGCGGCGACGGCCTCCAGGTCGCGGATCGACTTGTAGCTGCCGTACGAGGAGCCGGCCATCCGCGAGATGGTCTCCTCCATCAGCGTGCCGCCCAGGTCGTTGGCGCCGCAGCGGAGCATCTCCGCCGCGCCCTCGCTGCCGAGCTTGACCCAGCTGGTCTGGATGTTCGGGATCCGACCGTGCAGCAGCAGCCTGGCCATCGCGGTGACCGCCCGGTTGTCCCGCACGGTCGGACCGGGCCGGGAGATGCCCGCCAGGTAGACCGGGGCGTTGGTGTGGATGAAAGGCAGCGTCACGAACTCGGTGAAGCCCTCCCTGCCCGCCTCCAGCGCGCGGTCCTGCATGTCCGCCAGCAGCCGCAGGTGGCCGAGCCAGTGGCGGGGCTGGTCGACGTGCCCGTACATCATGGTGGCCGAGGAGCGGATGCCGAGCTCGTGCGCGGTGGAGACCACCTCGACCCACGTCGCGGCGGGCAGTTTGCCCTTGGTCAGCACCCAGCGGACCTCGTCGTCCAGGATCTCGGCGGCGGTGCCGGGGATGGTGTCCAGGCCCGCCTCCTGCGCCTGCCGCAGCCACTCCCTGACGGACAGCCCGGTCCTGGTGGCCCCGTTGACGACCTCCATCGGCGAGAAGGCGTGCACGTGCATCCCCGGCACGCGCTGCTTCACCGCCCGCGCGATGTCGAAGTACGCGGTGCCGGGCAGGTCCGGGTGGATGCCGCCCTGCATGCAGACCTCGGTCGCGCCGACGGCCCAGGCCTGCTCGGCCCGGTCGGCGACCTGCTCCAGCGAGAGCGTGTAGGCGTCAGCGTCGGTCCTGCGCTGGGCGAAGGCGCAGAAGCGGCAGCCGGTGTAGCAGACGTTGGTGAAGTTGATGTTCCTGGTCACGCAGTAGGTGACGGTGTCCCCGACCACATCGCGGCGCACCGCGTCGGCGACGGAGCAGAGCGCGTCGAGCGCCGGGCCCTCGGCGTGCAGCAGCGCGAGCGCCTGGTCGTCCGTCAGCCGGCGCGGGTCATCCGCGGCGACGGCCAGGGCCGAGCGGACCTCGGCGTCCAGGCGGGCCGGGGTGGCCGCCGACTCCGACGCGCCGGCGGCGACCTGCTCGCGCAGGGCGTCCCAGTCGCCGTAGACGTCGTCGAAGTCCGAGCGCCGGTCGCCGCTGCGCCCCTCGGTGTCGATGCCGACGTGCAGGTCGGTCCGGCCGCTCGCGACGAACGCGTCCTCCGGCTCCTGCCAGGGCAGGCCGACCGGCATCGCGTCCGTGCGGGCCAGGCCGGTCTCCGGGTCGGCGAGCGCCCGGACGTGCGGCAGCACCCGCGGGTCGAGCCACGGCTCGTCGTGCCGCCCCTGGAGCGCGGGGCGGACGTACTCCGGATACACCGTCAGCCGCTCGCGCAGGGTGAAGCCGGACGCGGCGGTGCGCGCCGCCAGCGCCTCGATCTGCGGCCAGGGCCGCTCAGGGTTGACGTGGTCGGGGGTCAGCGGCGAGACGCCGCCCCAGTCGTCGATGCCGGCGTCGATGATGAGCGCGTACTCCTCGTCGACCAGGTTCGGCGGCGCCTGGATGCGGGCGGCGGGGCCGAGCACCACGCGCGCCACGGCGATCGTCGCGGCCAGCTCCTCCAGCTCGGCGTCCGGCATCGCGCGCATCGCGGTGTCCGGCTTGGCGCGGAAGTTCTGCACGATGACTTCCTGCAGCCCGTGGTACTGCCGGGCCACCCGGCGCAGCGCGAAGAGCGACTCGGCACGCTCCTCGTGGGTCTCGCCGATGCCGATCAGGATGCCGCTGGTGAAGGGCACCGCCGAGCGGCCCGCGTCCTCCAGCACCCGGAGCCTGACGGCGGGCTCCTTGTCCGGCGAGCCGTGGTGCGGGCCTGAGGGCTCGGACCAGAGCCGGGTCGCCGTCGTCTCCAGCATCATCCCCATGGAGGGCGCCACCGGCTTCAGCCGCTGGAAGTCGGTCCAGCCGAGCACACCCGGGTTGAGGTGCGGCAGCAGGCCGGTCTCCTCGAGCACCCGGATCGACATGGCCCGCACGTAGGCGAGCGTGTCGTCGTAGCCGTGCGCGTCCAGCCACTCGCGGGCCTCGGGCCAGCGGTCCTCGGGCCGGTCGCCGAGGGTGAACAGCGCCTCCTTGCAGCCCAGCGCCGCGCCCTGACGGGCGATGTCCAGGACCTCGTCGGGCGAGAGGTAGAGGCCGTGGCCCTCGCGGCGCAGCTTGCCGGGGACGGTGACGAAGGTGCAGTAGTGGCACCGGTCCCGACAGAGCCGGGTCAGCGGGATGAAGACCTTCTTCGAGTAGGTGATCACGCCGGGCCGCCCGGCCTCCGCCAGGCCCGCGTCGCGCAGCCGCGCGGCCGTGGCGCACAGTTCCCGCAGGTCCTCCCCGCGGGCGTGCAGCAGGACGGCGGCCTCCGCCGTGTCCAGCGCGACTCCTTGCCTGGCCCGGTGCAGCGCGCGGCGCATGGCGGTGGTGGTCGGGTGATCCTTCATGAGGTGAACCATACGCGCAGCGCCTCGAAGTGAAACGTGTTGCTGCCGCGCACCCCTGAGCGAACCCTGAGATCGTCTCAGGGTTCCGTAGTACGAGGGGTGGAATCCCTTTTGCGCCCACGGGCCGATGCCGGTGGACGGGTCGGAGGCGTTCAATGGTCATCGTGGGGAGCCCCGCAGGAAGGCGGGGCGGCAGGATGGCAGTGCAGCAGAATGACGGAGGGACGAGCAATGTCGAACACCACCGATGACACCGCGGGCACCCCGGAGGGCACGCCGGAGGGCACGCCGTCCGGCGCGGGCGGCCGCGGCCGCGGCGCGATCGGCAGCCGCAAGCGGGTCCTGCTGGTGTCGGTGGCCGTCGCGGCCGTCGCCGGCTCCGTCGCGGCCGGAACCGCCCTGGCAGCGGGGCCTCCGCTGCCGTCGATCAGCGCCGAGGCCCTGCTGTCGAAGACGCTGAGCAGCCATGTGGACAGCTTCTCCGGCACCGTCGAGGCCACCGTCGACCTGGGCATCCCGTCCCAGCTGCTCGGCGCGCTGCCCTCGGCCGTCGCCTCCGGCACCAAGGGCGGCGGGGCGCACGACGCCCAGGCCCAGCTCGCCGAGCAGCAGCTGGTCTCGCTGCTCTCGGGGACGCACACGGCGGACGTCGCGTCCGACGGCCAGACCAAGCAGAGCTTCAGCCTCACCGACGCGGGCCGCACGGTGCGCGTCGTGCACAACGGCACGGACGCCTGGGCCTACGACAGCCAGACCAAGCAGGCCGTCCACTACGTCGGGATCGGCAGGAACGACACCGCGCCGGCCGCCCCGGACACCCCTTCGGTGACCACGCCGGCGCAGGCCGCCCAGCTGCTGCGGACGATTGCGCCGTTCAGCGACGTCTCGGTGGACAACACCTCCATGGTGGCCGGGCGTTCGGTCTACATGCTGGTGGTCTCCCCGAAGGGCCACGGCTCGACGATCGGCGACGTCAGGATCGCGGTCGACGCGAAGACGTACATGCCGCTGGAGGTCCGGGTGAACCCGGCGGACGGCAGCAGCCCGATCGCGGACGTCCGCTTCGCCTCGATCTCCTTCGACACTCCGGCGGCCGGCTCCTTCACCTTCCTGCCCCCGGCGGGCACGAAGGTCACCACGCAGTCCGCCGCGGACCGCGCGGGGCACCCGGCGAAGCCGCAGGGTCAGCAGGGTCCGAAGGGCGAGAAGGGTGGCAAGGGCCTCCCCGGCACGGCCGGCCGGAACAACGACGTCAAGGTCGTCGGCACCGGCTGGACGACGGTCTACGAGATCAGCCCGTCCGCCACGGCCAAGGGCGGCACGTCCGGAGCCAAGGACCCGCTGGCCGAGCTGAAGACCTTCGGCACCCCGGTCAACGGCGGGACGCTCTTCTCGACGAAGCTCCTCAACGTCCTGGTCGCCGACAACGGCACCGTCTACGCCGGCGCGGTGACCCCCGGGTACCTGGAGAGCCTCGCCAAGTAGCTCCGGACAAGCAAGTAGTCCGGACAAGTGATCGGCCGACCGATTCTTCGGTCGGCCGATCACGACTGCTCATGCACAGTTCTTCAATAATTACCCCTCGGTAGCTAGCGTGCAGCCTGTCATGCTCAGGCCCGCCTCCACCGAGGAGACCACGTGCGCACGCGTCACCTGCTCGCCGCCGCTCTCGCCGCCACCACCGCGCTGATCGGCGACGCGACAACCACGGCCCACGCCACCACCGGCGGCAACACCCTGTCCGTGTTCGCCTGGAACGTCGACCTCGGCACCTCGATCGTCGACAGCACCCAGAACGAGCAGGCCGCCACCCGCACGCCCGTGGTCGAGTCGATCGTCCGCCAGCACAACGCCGACGTCGTGGTGCTCGACGAGCTCTTCAACCACGCCTCGACCAGCGACATCGAGAGCAAGCTGGCCGACCTGTACCCGTACCACACGCCCGTCGTCGGCCAGGTCTGCTCCGGCGGCGGCTGGAACGGCATCAGCGGGGACTGCTCGAACTCCTGGTTCGTCATCAACGGCGGCACCATGATCTTCTCGAAGTACCCGATCGACGCGCAGTACGCGCACGTCTTCTCCAACTCGACCTCGGGCACCTGGGACTACAACGCCAACAAGGGCGCCGCCCTCGCCGAGATCGACAAGAACGGCGTGAAGACCTGGGTCGTCGGCACGCATCTCCAGGCGGACCAGTCCAACACCTCCACGGACACCACCCAGGCGACCCGCCTCGCCCAGCTCGGCGAGATCCGCGGCTGGGTCAACGGCATCGTCGGCTCGACCGCCCCGGTGCTGATCGGCGGTGACCTGAACGTCGAGTACTCCCACGGCGCGGCGCGCGGCGACTACGCCAACGCGCAGAACGCCGTCGGCGGCGTCCTCGGCACCCCGGCGACCGACCCGTCGCAGCACTGGACGATGGACTGCCCGGTCTCCGCCTGGTGCCAGTACATGGCCGGCGTCGAGACCTTCCCGGTCGACTACCAGGACAGCCTGGACTACCTCGGCTACCTCAACGCGCCCGGCCGCCCCGTTCCGACGGCGCTGCCCGCCGTGGCGACCGACTTCGACCCGCAGTCCGGCTGGACTTCGGGCGCGCTCGACACCCGCTCCCCCAGCGACCACTACCCGGTCCAGACCACCTTCCAGCTGCCGTAACGACCGCATGTCCACGGAAAGGGAATTGCACCCCTCAACGGGGTGTCAATTCCCTTTCTTCGCTTGCGTCTCACCTAATGAAAGGACCCTTGACGACTGCAGGTAATACGGATGCCATGGACCGTCCCACTCGCCCAGTGCGGGGGCGAATCCGGTCCGACCAGAGAGCTTCACCTATGAGCATCAGCCGCCGCGCCTTTCTCGCTGCTGCCGGTTTCACCGCCGTTTCGGCCGGTTCGGCGCTGTTGAGTGGCTGCGGAAGCAGCAATACACGCGTCACCGGGGAGTCGGGCGCCCCGAGTTCACTGGAGGTCTTCTCCTGGTGGACCGAGGGCGGGGAGGCCAACGCACTCTCCTCCCTGGTGAGCGAGTTCCATCTGCACAATCCGAACATCAAATTCATCAACCGCTCCGTCGCCGGCGGCGCCGGCGCCAACGCCAAGGCGGAGCTGGCCCGTCGGATGAAGGCCGGAAACCCGCCGGACACCTTCCAGGCCCAGGCCGGCGCGATGCTGGACGACTACGTGGACGCCGGCCAGTTGGAGGACCTCGGCTTCCTCTACCAGCAACAGGGCTGGGACCGCTCGGTCAACCCGACACTGCTGGCGCTGGCCAAGCGCAACGGCAAGCACTGGTCGGTGCCGCTCGACATCCACCACATCAACGTGCTGTGGTCCAACAAGCGCCTCTGCGACCACCTGAAGATCTCCTCCGCCCCCACCTCGGTGCCCGAGTTCCTCACCGCCCTGAACAAGGTCGCGGCCGCCGGCAAGGTCCCGATCGCCATCGGCACGACGCCGGACCAGAACTGGCAGGTCAAGCACCTGATGGAGGTGCTGCTCGTGGCCGAGCTCGGCCCGGACGCCTGGTCGACGCTCTGGCGGCGCGGCGGCGACTGGACCAGCCAGCCGGTCAGCGCGGCCCTCGCGGCGTTGCGACAGATCATGTCGCTGACCAGCCCCCAGACCGCGGCGATGACCTGGGACCAGGCGAGCGCCATGGTCGGCAAGGGCGAGGCCGCCTACCAGATCATGGGCGACTGGACCGAGGCCACCTTCACCCTGTCCGGCCTGATCGCGCACCGGGACTACGACTGGTCCCCCGCTCCCGGCACCTCAGGCACCTTCGTCTTCGCCTCCGACTGCTTCACGCTCCCCAAGGGCGCGAAGGACCGGGACGCGGCCATCGCCTGGCTGATCGAGTGCGGCAGCCAGGGCGGCCAGGACTCCTTCACCGCGGCCAAGGGTGCGATCCCGCCGCGGTCGGTCGTCGGCTCGACCGAGCGGGGCCTCTTCGACACCTACTCACGGTGGTCGATGGACCAGTGGACCTCCACCCACATCGTCGGCTCGCTGACTCACGGCGTGGTCGCCCGCGCCGCATGGAACGGGGCCATCGACGCGGCCGTCACCACGTTCGTCAACGACCGCAACCCGACCCGGCTGCAGTCCGCGCTCGTCACGGCGGCCCACACCTACGCGGCGTAGGGCCCGCCACGGCGTGGTGCCGCCCTCGGACTACGCCGGCTGTCCGGCCACCAGCAGCCGTCCCACCGCCGACACCGCGAGCTCCCTGACCTCCGGGGGCATCGCGGCGTCGGTGATGAGCGTGTCCACCGCCGAGAGCGGCGCGTAGGAGCTGAGGCTGACCATGCCCCACTTGCTGTGGTCGGCCAGCACCACCACCTTGCCCGCGCAGGCGATCAGGGCCCGGTTGGTCTCCGCCTCGGCCAGGTTGGGCGTGGTCAGCCCGGCCTCCGGGTCCAGGCCGTGGCAGCCCATGAACAGCTGGTCCACGTGCAGGTCGTGCAGGGCCAGCGAGGCCATCGGGCCGACCAGCGCGTCGCTGGGGGTGCGTACGCCGCCGGTGAGCACGACGGTGGGTCCGGTGCGCCCGGGCCGGCGCGCCTCCTCGAACACGTCGGCCACCCGCACCGAGTTCGTCACCACCGTCAGCCGCTGCACCCGCAGCAGGTGCCGGGCCAGCGCGTGCGTGGTCGTCCCCGCGGACAGCGCGATGGCCGTGCCGGGCCGGACCAGACCGGCCGCGAGCCGGGCGATCTCGTCCTTGGCCTCCGGCTCCCACTCGACCTTGGCCTCGAAGCCCGGCTCGACGCTGCCCGCGTTGCCGGCCTGCAGCGCCCCGCCGTGGACCTTCTCGACCAGGCCCAGCCTGGCCAGCTCGGACAGGTCCCGACGGATCGTCATGTCGGAGACGCCGAACCTGGCCGACAGCTCCCCCACCCGGACGCTGCCACTCCGCCGGATCTCCGCGAGGATCACGGACTGCCGCCGCTTCGCGAGCATCTCGCCCCTCTCCCCCGACGGAGTCGGACATGCTTGAACGCAATCAAACAGGACCGCGCATATCACATGCCCCGGCGTGCAGTCGTGTCAAGAGGTCCGGCGTCAGGACGCCGTGACGCCGACCGCCTCCGCCCCGGCGGTGTCCCGGAGTTCGGCGAGGCGGCTGCGCCGCGCCTGGCGCAGCCCGTCGAAGGTGAGCACCGCCAGCGCCGCCCACACCAGTCCGAAGCCGATCCAGCGCGCGGTCGGCATGTGCTCGTGGAAGACGGCGATGCCGAGCAGGAACTGGAACACCGGCGCGAGGTACTGCAGCAGACCCATCGTGGTCAGCGGCACCCGCACCGCGGCGGCGCCGAAGGCGACCAGCGGAACGGCCGTGATCAGCCCGCACAGCGCCAGCAGCAGCGCGTGGCCGGGCCCGTGGGAGGTGAAGGTGGAGTGCCCGGTGCCGGAGAGGAAGAACAGGTAGCCGAGGGCGGGCAGGAAGAGGAAGGCGGTCTCGGTCGCGAAGCCCTCCAGGCCGCCGAGTCCGACCTTCTTCTTGATCAGCCCGTAGGTGGCGAAGGAGAGGGCCAGGGTCAGCGCGATCCAGGGCAGCTGTCCGTAGCCGACCGTCAGCACGGCGACGGCCACCGCGCCGATCCCCACCGCCGCCCACTGCGCGGGCCGAAGCCGCTCGCGCAGGACGAGCACGCCGAAGGTGATGGTGACCAGCGGGTTGATGAAGTAGCCCAGCGAGGTCTCCACGACGTGCCCGCTGTTCACGCCCCAGATGTACATCCCCCAGTTCACGCTGATCACCGCCGCCCCGAGCCCGACCAGCGCGAGCCGCCCGGGCTGCCGCAGCAGCGGGCGTATCCAGGACCAGGCGTCAGGGCGTCGCAGCCTGGCCACGGCCAGCAGCAGCACGCCGGTGACCAGCGACCACACCATCCGGTCGGCCAGGATCTCCCCCGCCCCGGCCGGCTTCAGCAGCGGCCAGTAGAGCGGGAAGAACCCCCACATGCCGTACGCGGCGAAGCCCAGCATCAGGCCCTTGCGTTCTTCGTTCCGTCCCACCGTGTAACCCCTCGAACCCGGATGCGTCCCCTACCTCCCCCTCGCACGGTAGACGACCGCGCCCCCGCTCGGAAATCCGAACGGGGGCGCGATCAGGCAACGATTCCGCCGGTCGCCGGGCCGGACGGTCAGACGGACGGGGTGTCCAGGTGCTCCAGCTTCTCCACCCGGACGCCGGAGGCCTCAGCCTCCTCGAGTTCGTAGTGGGCGCTCACCACGTCGAAGGGCACGATGGTCGCCACGACGTTGGGCAGCTTGCCGACCGCGCGGGCGATCTGGTCCGCGGTGCGGCGGTGCAGCAGCCTGCCCAGGACGGGCGAGTAGTTCCGCTCCGGGATGAGCAGAGTGATCTGGCTCCTCTCCCGCTTGGCCGTGCGGGCGATCAGCTCCACCAGCGAGCGGGTGATCCGTCGGTCAGGACACTCGACGATCTCCAGCGGCAGGTCGCCGACCTCGACGTTGCCCCACTGCGTCCTCAGTCGCTCGGCCTCACGGTCGTCGATCATGAAGTGCACCGCGCGGACCTCGGTGGGGCGCATCGAGCGGGCATAACGGATCGCCTTGAGTACGGCCAGGTCGACGCGGTCGACCAGGATGTACATCACCTGGCGGCGGTAGTTCGGGTTGACCGTGTCGACCGGGACGGTGGCCAGCGCCTCGGCCTCTTCCCGGTAGCGCTTGTTCACCTTGATCAGCGACCAGACGCCGATCGGGAAGATCACGACGACCACCCAGGCGCCCTCGGTGAACTTGGTGACCGCGAAGATCCCGACCACGAGGGCGGCGCAGACCGCCGCCGCGCCGTTGATTGCGACCTTGACCTTCCACTTGCCGGTGCGCCGGTCGAGATGATGCTTGACCATTCCCGCACCCGCCATGGTGAAGCCGGTGAAGACGCCGATCGCATAGAGGCTGACCAGCTGGGTCAGGTTGCCGTCGGTGACGATCAGCAGCACCAGCGAGATCACGGTCAGCACGATGATCCCGGCGGAGAACGCGAGCCGGTGACCGCGGCGAGTCAGCTGGCGCGGCAGGAAGGAGTCCTCCGCGACGAAACTCGCGAGGAACGGGAAGCCGCTGAACGAGGTGTTCGCACCGGTGTAGAGGATGAGGGCCGTGGCCAGCTGCACGAAGACCAGCCCGGCCTGCCCGAACCAGCTGTTGCCGAAGGCCCAGGCCGCCTCCTGCGAGACCACGGTGGGCACGCCGGCGGTGTAGGGCATGGCGTGGGTGATGTTGGCCAGGAGCGAGACACCGAGCACGCCGGTGCCCAGGATGGTCGACATGATGACCATGGTTTTGCGGGCGTTCGGGCCCTGCGGGTTGCGGAAGGCGCTGACGCCGTTGGAGATGGCCTCCAGGCCGGTCAGCGATGAACCACCGTTGGCAAAGGCCCGCAGCATGGTCAGCAACGCCGCACCGTAGAAGAAGCCGTGCTCGCCCGTGCCCAGCGACATCATGCCTGGCTGGTGCACGTCCAAGTGGCTGTGGTCGCCCAGCAGGAATCGACCGATGCCGACCACGACCAGCAGGCCCATGCCCGCGAAGAAGAGGTACGCCGGGATGGCGAAGGCGCGCCCGGCCTCCCGGATGCCCCGAAGATTGCCGTAGCAGAGCAGGAGCACGACAGCGACGGTGAGCCAGATCTTATGGGCCGATACGAAGGCTATGAAGCCGTCGTTGCCCCACAGGAACTGGCCGAGCGAGACCAGCGCGTCGGTACCGGCGGCGGCCTGGACCGCCACCGTGACGATGTAGTCGATCAGCAGCGCCACCGCCGCGACCTGGGCGACGCGGGGGCCGAAGTTCTCACGCGCGACGACGTAGGAGCCACCGGCCCGCGTGTAGACCATGACGACCTCGCGGTACGAGAGCGTCAGCAGGACCAGTACACCCAGAATGACGAAGGTCAACGGGATCAGAGCGCTGAACGCCGCGAGGCCGATCGCCGGGATCAGGATCACGAGCATCTGCTCGGAACCGTACGCCGTGGAGGAGATGCAGTCGGAGGCCATGACGCCGAGTGCGACAGGGTTCGAGAGCTTCTCGTCGGTGAGCTGTTCGGTGACCAGGGGCTTGCCGAGGAGACGTTTCTTCACTCGGTAGCCCAGGCTCTCCGGGAGGTCGACCTCTCCAGAGGGGCTGATGGTGCCGGCCATGGTGGGGAATCCGATCCGGGCGGGAGTTGACGTTCACATGCTTACTCCCGCCCGACCGGGCAAATCGGACATCTGTCCCAGCGGAGACGGATCTTAGCGCGTCCCTAACGCCGGTGTGACCTCACCGAACCATCCACGTGTCGCTACCGGTAAGAAGGTCCTCCAGCCGCCCTTCGCCCCGGTTTGTCACGGCCTCGGCCACCTGCTCGTTCAGCTGCCGGTCGTACACCGGCCGGCGGACCGAGCGCAGCACCCCGATCGGGGTCGGCGAGCTCAGCCGGGACAGGGCGAAGGCGCGGGTGGGGTCGGGGTCGTGCGCGTCGTGCACGATCTCCTCGCCGTCGGCGCTGAGCCGGTACGGCTGCCCCTGCTCCAGCCGCAGCAGTGCGGTGTCCCGCGTCGACGGGTCCTTGAGGATCTCGAAGGCGCCGTCGTTGAAGATGTTGCAGTTCTGGTAGATCTCCACCAGGGCCGTGCCCTCGTGCTCGGCCGCCTGCCGCAGCACTTCGGTCAGGTGCTTGCGGTCGGAGTCGACGGTGCGGGCCACGAAGCTCGCCTCCGCGCCGATCGCCAGCGAGAGCGGATGGAAGGGCGCGTCCAGCGAGCCCATCGGCGTGGACTTGGTGATCTTGCCCTGCTCGCTGGTGGGCGAGTACTGCCCCTTGGTGAGCCCGTAGATCTGGTTGTTGAAGAGCAGGATCTTCAGGTTCACATTGCGGCGCAGCGCGTGGATCAGATGGTTGCCGCCGATGGACAGCGCGTCGCCGTCACCGGTGATCACCCACACCGACAGGTCCGGGCGGGTCGACGCCAGGCCGGTCGCGATGGCCGGGGCGCGCCCGTGGATCGAGTGCATCCCGTAGGTGTTGAGGTAGTACGGGAACCGGGAGGAGCAGCCGATGCCGGAGACGAAGACGATGTTCTCCCGCGCGATGCCGAGCTCCGGCAGGAAGCCCTGCACCGCGGCGAGGATCGCGTAGTCACCGCAGCCCGGGCACCAGCGCACCTCCTGGTCGGACTTGAAGTCCTTCGCGGTCAGCTTGACGTCAGTCATGGATGGCCTCCTTGATGACCTCGGCGAGCTGCGCCGCCTTGAACGGCATGCCGCTGACCTGGGTGAACGACTGCGCGTCGACGAGGTACCTGGCCCGCAGCAGCAGCGCGAGCTGCCCCAGGTTCATCTCCGGCACCAGGACCCGGTCGTACCGCTTCAGCACCTCGCCCAGGTTGGCCGGGAAGGGGTTGAGGTAGCGCAGGTGCGCCTGCGCGACCCTGCCGCCGCCGGCCCGGACCCGCCGCACCCCGGCCGCGATCGGCCCGAAGGTCGAGCCCCAGCCGAGCACCAGCAGCTTCGCGTCGCCGCCCGGGTCGTCGACCTCCAGCGCCGGGACCTCGATCCCGTCGATCTTGGCCTGGCGGGTGCGGACCATGTGGTCGTGGTTGGCCGGGTCGTAGGAGATGTTCCCCGTCCCGTCCTGCTTCTCGATGCCGCCGATCCGGTGCTCCAGGCCCGGCGTCCCCGGCACCGCCCAGGGGCGCGCCAGCGTCTGCGGGTCGCGCAGGTACGGCCAGAACTCGCCCGAGCCGTCGGGAGCGTTGACCTCGGTGGCGAACTCCACCCGCAGATCGGGGAGCTCGTCGACCTCCGGCACCCGCCAGGGCTCGCTGCCGTTGGCCAGGTAGCCGTCGGAGAGCAGGAACACCGGGGTGCGGTAGGTCAGCGCGATCCTGGCGGCCTCCAGGGCCGCCGTGAAGCACTCCCCGGGCGAGGCGGGGGCGACGATCGGGACGGGCGCCTCGCCGTTGCGTCCGAACATCGCCTGCAGCAGGTCCGCCTGCTCGGTCTTGGTGGGCAGGCCCGTCGAGGGGCCGCCGCGCTGGATGTCGACCACCAGCAGCGGCAGCTCCAGGGAGACCGCCAGGCCGATCGTCTCCGACTTCAGCGCCACCCCGGGCCCGGACGTCGTGGTCACGCCCAGCGAGCCGCCGAAGGCCGCTCCCAGGGCCGCGCCGATGCCGGCGATCTCGTCCTCGGCCTGGAAGGTCCGCACGCCGAAGTTCTTGTGCTTCGACAGCTCGTGCAGGATGTCCGAGGCCGGCGTGATCGGGTAGGAGCCCAGGAAGAGCGGCAGCCCGGACTGCTTCGAGGCGGCGATCAGCCCGTAGGCGAGCGCCAGGTTCCCCGAGATGTTGCGGTAGCGGCCCGGCCTGAAGGCCTTGGACGCCGGGGCGACCTCGTAGGAGACGGCGAAGGACTCGGTGGTCTCGCCGTAGTTCCAGCCGGCCCGGAAGGCCACGACGTTCGCCTCGGCGATGTCGGGCTTCTTGGCGAACTTGGAGCGCAGGAAGCGCTCGGTGCCCTCGGTGGGCCGGTGGTACATCCAGCTGAGCAGCCCGAGCGCGAACATGTTCTTCGCCCGCTCGGCGTCCTTGCGCGAGAGCCCGGAGTCCTTCAGGGCCTCGACCGTCAGCGTGGTCAGCGCCACCGGATGCACCGCGTACGCCGACAGGGTGCCGTCGTCCAGCGGATCCGCCGCCCAGCCGACCTTCGACAGCGCCCGCTTGGTGAACTCGTCCGTGTTGACGATGATCTCCGCGCCGCGCGGGAGGTCGCCCAGGTTGGCCTTGAGCGCCGCCGGGTTCATCGCCACCAGCACGTCGGGCGCGTCGCCCGGCGTCAGGATGTCGTGGTCGGCGAAGTGGAGCTGGAAGGACGAGACGCCCGGCAGGGTTCCTGCGGGGGCGCGGATCTCGGCCGGAAAGTTGGGCAGCGTCGACAGGTCGTTGCCGAATCCCGCCGTCTCCGACGTGAACCTGTCGCCGGTCAGCTGCATGCCGTCGCCGGAGTCCCCGGCGAAACGGATCACGACGCGGTCCAGGCGTCTGACCCGCTTCCCCCCAGTGGGGGGTTCCTCGAACGTGGAACCCGTCTCCTCGACCCTGCTGGTCACGACGTGGGCCTCCCTCGTCACCGATGGTGGTGCTACACCGCCTGAAATCCTATGCCGCCGAAAGCCCGGAGCGCGGGATCATGAGCACAGGATATCTGACGGTCCATCAGATTTTGAGGTCGGCGCCCGTCCGGAACCGGCCCGCGCCCCAGCCGTACCCCAGTGGGGTGTGCCGGGGTCCGTCTCAGGAGTTCAGGTAGGTCAGCACCGCCAGCACCCGCCGGTGGTCCTCCGGGCTCTGGGTCAGGCCCAGCTTGAGGAAGATGTTGCTCACGTGCTTCTCGACCGCGCCGTCGGAGACCACCAGCTGCCGCGCCACGGCCGTGTTGCTGCGGCCCTCGGCCATCAGCCCCAGCACCTCCCGCTCACGCGGGGTGAGCACCGCCAGCGTGTCGTGGCGGCGGCTGCGGCCCAGCAGCTGGGCGACGACCTCGGGGTCCAGCGCGGTGCCGCCCCCGGCCACCCGGGTGACCGCCTCGACGAACTCCCGCACCTCCGCGACGCGGTCCTTCAGCAGGTAGCCGACCCCGCGTGTCGTGCCCGCCAGCAGCTCGGAGGCGTAGCGCTCCTCCACGTACTGGGACAGCACCAGCGTACCGACCTCAGGGTGCCGCTCCCGCAGCTCGATGCAGGCCCGCACGCCCTCGTCGGTGTGGGTGGGGGGCATCCGCACGTCCGCGACCACCACGTCCGGCACGCCCGTCGCGCCGCCCGCGAGCTCGTCGACCAGCGCGACCAGGGCCTCGCCGTCGCCCACCGCGCCGACGACCTCCATCCCGCGGTCGGTGAGCAGCCGGGTCAGGCCGTCACGGAGCAGCACGGAATCCTCGGCGATCACGACGCGCAGGGCAGCAGACATGCTCCCGATCCTAGAAGAGCAACATCAACACGAATGCCGTAACCCGCGAACCGCCGGGGCCGGCGGCTACATCGTGCGCAGCGCCACCGCGTCGCACAGGCCCTCAAGGGCCGTCTTGGCCGGGCACTCCGGCAGCGGGCCGAGCAGCGCGCGGGCCTCCTCCGACCAGCGGAGGGTGGACTCGCGGGCCATCGCCAGCGCCGGGTGGGCGCGGAGCAGCGCCAGCGCCTCCGCGTGCAGCGCGTCGTCCTCCAGCGGGCCCGCCGTCAGCTCGCGCAGCCGCAGGTCGCCCGGGACGGACGGGTCGGGCTCGGAGGCGCGCAGCAGCAGCACCGGCAGCGTGGGGACGCCCTCGCGCAGGTCCGTGCCGGGCGTCTTGCCGGACTCGTGGCTGTCGCTGGCCACGTCGAGCACGTCGTCGGCCAGCTGGAAGGCGGTGCCGATGCGCTCGCCGAACTGGGTCAGTATCTCGACGACCGTCTCGTCCGCCCCGGCGAGCAGCGCGCCCAGGTGGCAGGAGACGGCGACCAGCGAGCTGGTCTTGCCGGAGAGGACCTCCAGGTAGTGCCGCACCGGGTCCTCGTCGGGGCCCGGGCCGACGGTCTCCAGGATCTGGCCGGTGACCAGCCGCTCGAAGGCCTCGGACTGCAGCCGGACCGCCTCCGGGCCCAGGTCCGCCAGGATCCTGGAGGCGCGGGAGAAGACGAAGTCGCCGGTCAGGATGGCGATGGAGTTGTCCCAGCGGGCGTTGGCGCTGACCGCGCCACGGCGCATCGCCGCCTCGTCCATCACGTCGTCGTGGTACAGCGTGGCCAGGTGGGTCAGCTCGACCACCACCGCGGCCGGGACCACGCCCGGCGCGCTGGCGTCGCCGAACTGCGCGGCCAGCAGCGCGAGCAGCGGGCGGAACCGCTTGCCGCCCGCGTACAGCAGGTGCTGTGCGCCCACTGTGATGAAGGGCACGTCGCTCTTGGTGGCCTCGACGAGTGCCTGTTCGACCGCGGCCATGCCCTCACGGACGTCGGTCTCCAGTGCCTGATCCTGCACGCTCAGCCCGAAGGGCCCCACGACGGTCACCGGGAACACTCCTGTCGCTGGTCGGGTGGCTGGCGAAGACAAACCATCAAAGGGCAGCGTATCCGGTCCGTAGTGGATCACGGAGCGCGCCCGGCCTCTGGGATGCGGAGAGCCGGGCGCGCTTTCGTGTTTCACCGGACGAACAGTGACGCCTGGTTCGCGAGGTGGAGGAACTCCTGCGGGAGCACGCCCAGCACGATGGTGACCACCGCGCCCAGCGCGATCGCCGTCCCGGTCATGACGCTCGGAACGGCCACGGTGGGACCGTCCGGGCGCGGGTCGGAGAAGAACATCAGCACGATGACCCTGATGTAGAAGAACGCCGCCACGGCCGAGGAGAGCACACCGACGATCACCAGCGGCGTCGCGCCGCTGCCCGCCGCGGCCTGGAAGACCGCGAACTTCCCGGTGAAGCCGGACGTCAGCGGGATGCCCGCGAAGGCCAGCAGGAAGAGCGCGAAGACCGCCGCCAGCAGCGGCGAGCGCCGCCCGAGTCCGGCCCAGCGGGACAGGTGGGTCGCCTCGCCGTCCGCGTCGCGCACCAGGGTGACCACGGCGAAGGCGCCGAGGGTCACGAAGGAGTAGGCGGCCAGGTAGAACAGCACCGCCGACAGGCCGTGTTGGTCCAGCGCGATCACACCGGTGAGGATGAACCCGGCGTGCGCCACGGACGAGTACGCCAGCAGCCGCTTCACGTCCGTCTGGGTCACCGCGATCACCGCGCCCGCGACCATGGTCAGGATCGCCACGCCCCACATCACCGGCCGCCAGTCCCAGACCAGGCCGGGGAAGGCGACGTAGAGCAGCCGCAGCAGCGCGCCGAAGGCGGCCACCTTGGTCGCGGCGGCCATGAAACCGGTGACCGGCGTCGGCGCGCCCTGGTAGACGTCGGGCGTCCACATGTGGAACGGCACCGCGCCGACCTTGAAGAGCAGGCCGACGCCCAGCATGGCCAGGCCGATCAGCAGCAGCGCGTCGTTGCCGGTGGTCTCGGCCAGCGCCGGGGTGATCGTCGCCTTGCCGGAGACCACGTCGGCGATCCCGCTCAGCTGCACGGTGCCCGCGTAGCCGTAGAGCAGCGCGAGACCGAACAGGAAGAAGGCCGAGGAGAACGCGCCGAGCAGGAAGTACTTGACCGCCGCCTCCTGCGAGAGCAGCCGGCGGCGGCGCGCCAGCGCGCACATCAGGTAGAGCGGGAGGGAGAAGACCTCCAGCGCCACGAACATCGTCAGCACGTCCGAGGCGGCCGGGAAGAGCAGCATCCCGCCCACCGCGAACATGGTCAGCGGGTAGATCTCGGTGGTCGCGAAGCCGGAGTTCGCCGCCCGCCGCTCCGCGTCGCTGCCCGGCACGGCGGCCGCCTGCGGCGCGAAGGAGTCCACCGGCGCGCCGGCGCCGGACCGCGGCTCCAGCCGCCGCTCGGCGAAGCCGAGCACCGCCACGACGGCGATCAGCGCGATCACGCCCTGGAGGAAGAGCGCCGGGCCGTCGACGGCCACCGCGCCCATCGCGGCCAGATGGGCCTTGGTGGTGGCGTAGCCGTCCAGGGCCAGGTAGAGGATCAGTCCGAAGGCCGCGAACAGGCCCACCAGCGCGATCCCGACCTGCGCCGCGTAGCGCCTGCCGCGCGGCACGAAGGCCTCGGCCAGCACGCCGACCAGGGCCGCGGCGAAGACCGCGAGCATCGGCGACAGCTGCAGGTACTCGATGTGCGGCGCGGGGATGGGCGGCACGGTCGCCGCCAGCGTCATGGCAGTCACTGCCCGCCTCCAGTTGAGCTGTCAGCCGTGTTGATGTGCGGTGCCGGGTCGGTCTGCCCCACCTGGGAGAGCGTGGTGTTCACCGACGGGTTGACGATGTCCGCGACCGGCTTCGGGTAGACGCCCAGCACGATCAGCAGCGCGATCAGCGGGGCGACGACGACGAGCTCACGCGCCTTCAGGTCGGACACGCCCTCGTTGCCGGGCTTGACCGGGCCGGTCATGGTGCGCTGGTAGAGCACCAGCACGTACAGCGCGGCCAGCACGATGCCCGCGGTCGCCACGATGCCGACCGCCGGGTAGCGCGAGAACGTCCCGACCAGCACCAGGAACTCGCTGACGAAGGGAGCCAGGCCCGGCAGCGACAGGGTCGCCAGGCCGCCGATCAGGAAGGTGCCCGCCAGCACCGGTGCGACCTTCTGCACGCCGCCGTAGTCGGCGATGAGCCGGCTGCCGCGCCGCGACATCAGGAAGCCCGCCACCAGCAGCAGCGCGGCCGTGGAGATGCCGTGGTTGACCATGTAGAGCGTCGCCCCGGACTGGCCCTGGCTGGTCATCGCGAAGATGCCCATGATGATGAAGCCGAAGTGCGAGATCGACGCGTAGGCGATCAGGCGCTTGATGTCCTTCTGCCCCACCGCCAGCAGCGCGCCGTAGATGATGCCGATGACCGCCAGCACCAGGATCGCCGGGGCGAAGGTCTTGCTCGCCTGCGGGAAGAGCTGCAGGCAGAAGCGGAGCATCGCGAAGGTGCCGACCTTGTCGACCACGGCCGTGATCAGCACCGCGACTCCGGCGGTGGACTCGCCCATCGCGTTCGGCAGCCAGGTGTGCAGCGGCCAGAGCGGCGCCTTCACCGCGAACGCGAACATGAAGCCGAGGAAGAGCGCGTTCTCGGCGACCGGCGAGAAGTGGAGCGAGCCGGACTGCAGCGCGTCCGTGATCCGCACCAGGTCGAAGGTGTGCGTGATCGTGTAGAGCCCGATCACCGCCGCCAGCATGACCAGGCCGCCGAGCAGGTTGTAGAGCAGGAACTTGACGGCCGCGTAGCTGCGCTGCCTGGCGTCCTCGCCCCTGGTCCGGTCGCCGAAGCCGCCGATGAGGAAGTACATCGGGATCAGCATGGCTTCGAAGAAGACGTAGAACAGGAAGACGTCGGTCGCCTCGAACGACAGCACCACCATCGCCTCGACCGCCAGGATCAGCGCGAAGAAGCCCTGGGTGCGGCGGTTCCGCTCGAAGGTGCCCGAGTCGTCGGCCACCGGGTCGGCGTCGTGCCAGGAGGCGAGCATCACGAAGGGCACCAGCAGCGCCGTCAGCAGGATCAGCACGACGGCGATGCCGTCGACGCCGACGCTGTAGCCGATGCCGAACTGGGAGATCCAGGCGTGGTACTCGGTCATCTGGAACCGGGCGCCGTGCGGGTTGTAGCGCCCCGCGACGACGGCGGCCAGCGCCAGCGTGGCGAGCGCGAAGGCCAGCGGGATGATCTTGTTCCGGTCCCGGCGCTTGGCGTCCGTCGCAGGCGGCAGCGCGGCCGTGAGGATCGCGCCCACCGCCGGAAGGGCTGTCGTGATCGTCAGAATGGGGAATGAACTCATGCGACGGCCCTCATCAGAAGCGTCGTGGCGACCAGTACCAGCGCCCCGCCGAACATCGACAGCGCGTAGGACCGGACATAACCGTTCTGCACCTTGCGCACCCGGCCGGAGGTGCCGCCGACCAGCGCCGCGATGCCGTTGACCAGGCCGTCCAGGCCCTTGGCCTCCAGGTAGACCAGGAAGCGGGTCAGGTGGGTGCCGCCGCCGACCAGGACGACGTGGTTGAAGTCGTCCTGCAGCAGGTCCTTCCTGGCGGCCCGGGTGAGCAGCGAGCCCAGCGGCGGTGTCGCCGGGACCGGGCGCCGCCCGTACATCAGCCAGGCGACGGTGACGCCGACGACCAGGACCACCATGGTGCAGATGGTCACCGTCGTGGTGCTCAGCGGCGAGTGGCCCTCGGAGACACCCGTCACCGGCGACAGCCAGTTGACGAAGTTGCCGTTCAGGTTGAACAGGAAGCCCGCCGCGACCGACCCGACGGCCAGCACGATCATCGGGATACCCATCACCAGCGGCGACTCGTGCGGGTGCGGCTCGTGCCCTTCGGCGTCCGGCTGCCAGCGCTTCTCTCCGAAGAAGGTCATCAGCATCACGCGGGTCATGTAGAACGCGGTGACCGCCGCGCCGACCAGTGTCGCCGTGCCGAGGATCCAGCCCTCGGTCCCGCCGTGGGCGAAGGCCGCCTCGATGATCTTGTCCTTGGAGAAGAAGCCGGACAGGCCGGGGAAGCCGATGATGGCCAGGTACCCGAGCCCGAAGGTCGCGAAGGTGAGCGGCATGTACCTCCGCAGTCCGCCGAACTTCCGCATGTCGACCTCGTCGTTCATGCCGTGCATGACCGAGCCGGCCCCGAGGAACAGCCCGGCCTTGAAGAAGCCGTGCGTCACCAGGTGCATGATCGCGAACACGTAGCCGATGGGACCGAGCCCGGCCGCCAGGACCATGTAGCCGATCTGCGACATGGTCGAACCGGCCAGCGCCTTCTTGATGTCGTCCTTGGCGCAACCGACGATCGCACCGAAGAGCAGCGTCACCGCGCCGACCACGACCGTGGCCAGCTGTGCCGTCGGCGCCAGGTTGAAGATCGCCGAGGAGCGGGTGATCAGGTAGACGCCCGCGGTCACCATCGTCGCCGCGTGGATCAGGGCCGAGACCGGGGTCGGGCCCTCCATCGCGTCGCCGAGCCAGGACTGCAGCGGCACCTGGGCCGACTTGCCGCAGGCCGCCAGCAGCAGCATCAGGCCGATGCCGGTCAGCGTCGCCTGGGTGGCCGCGCTCGCGTGGGCGAAGACGGGGGTGTAGGCGAAGGTGCCGAAGGTGGTGAACATCAGCATGATCGCGATCGAAAGGCCGACGTCGCCGACCCGGTTGACCAGGAAGGCCTTCTTCGCCGCCGTCGCCGCGCTGGGCTTGTGCTGCCAGAAGCCGATCAGCAGGTAGGACGCGAGACCCACGCCCTCCCAACCGACGTAGAGCAGCAGGTAGTTGTCGGCCAGTACCAGCAGCAGCATGGCGGCCAGGAACAGGTTCAGGTAGCCGAAGAACCGGCGCTTGCGCTCGTCGTGCTCCATGTACCCCATCGAGTACATGTGGATGAGCGAGCCGACGCCGGTGATCAGCAGGACGAAGGTCATCGACAGCTGGTCCAGCTGGAAGCCGACCTGCGCCTGGAAGCCGTCGACCGGGATCCAGGTGAACAGGTGGTCGGTGAGCACCCGTTGGTTGGTCGGGCCGACCGGCTTGCCGAGCATGTCGAAGAAGAGCGTGAGCCCCACGCCGAAGGAGGCGAAGGCGAGGGCGGTGCCGAGCCAGTGCCCGACGCCGTCCAGGCGGCGCCCGCCGCAGAGCAGCACGACTGCTCCGAGCAGCGGCGCCGCGACCAGTACGGGGATGAGATTGTCCACGGTCAGTCAGCCTCCGCCGCTACAGCTTCATGAGGTTGGTGTCGTCGACCGAGGCCGAGTGACGGGTGCGGAAGACACTCACGATGATGGCGAGACCGACGACCACCTCGGCCGCGGCGACCACCATGGTGAAGAAGGCGATGATCTGCCCGTCCAGGTTGCCGTGCAGCCGGGAGAAGGTGACCAGGGCCAGATTGCAGGCGTTGAGCATCAGCTCGACGCACATGAACAGCACGATGGCGTTGCGCCTGACCAGGACGCCGACGGCGCCGATGGTGAACAGCAGGGCTGCCAGGTAGAGGTAGTTGACGGGGTTCACTTGCTCTCCTCCACCTCGCGCTCGGCGGCCTCACTGCTCTCCGGCCGCTCGCCCTCGACGTGCGCGAGCTCTGCGCCCGCGCGCTGCTTGGGGGCCCTGCGGCCGAGCCAGCCGGCCGTGCCGGACTCCAGCTCGCCCATCCGCCGCAGCAGGTCGCCGCCGAGCTGACGCATCTGACCGCGCTGACGCAGCGTCGGGTTGACGCTGATCTCGGCCGGGGTGCCGTCCGGCAGCAGGCCGGGCGCGTCGACCGCGTTGTGGCGGGCGTACACGCCGGGCGCCGGCAGCGGCGTGACCTGCGTGCCCAGCCGGACCCGCTGCTCGGCCAGCTCGCGCTGGGTCTGCCGGACCTCGGTGGCCTCGCGGTGCGTCAGCACCATCGCGCCGACCGCGGCGGTGATCAGCAGCGCGCCGGTGACCTCGAACGCCCAGACGTACTGGGTGAAGATCAGCCGGGCCAGCCCCTGCACGTTGCCGCCGGCCGCCTCGTTGGCCTCGCCGACGCCGGTGAAGTGGCGCAGCTTGGCGTTGGCGATGCCCGCGATCAGCAGCGTGCCGAAGCCGAGACCGCCGACCACGGCGGCGACCCGCTGTCCCTTCAGCACCTCCTTGGCCGCGTCGGCCGAGGTGACCCCGACCAACATCACGACGAAGAGGAAGAGCATCATGATCGCGCCGGTGTACACCACGATCTGCACGATGCCCAGGAACACGGCCCCCTGGGCCATGTAGCAGATCGCCAGCGCGATCATCGTCCCGGCCAGGCAGAGCGCCGAGTGGACCGCCTTCTTGCAGAGCACCATGCCCAGCGCCCCGCCGACGGCGATCACCGCCAGCACCCAGAACTGGACGGCCTCCCCGGTGGAGGTCATGCCGTCACCTCATTCGCTTCAGGGCTCGCGTCCTGCTCGCCCTTGCTGTGCGCGACCTGCCGCACCGTGCCGGGGGCCGCCTCGGTGACGTGCCCCTGGTAGTAGTCCCGCTCGTCCATGCCGGGGAAGATCGAGTGCGGCGAGTCGACCATGCCCTCGGTCAGCCCGGCCAGCAGCTGCTCCTTGGTGAAGATCAGCGACTCGCGCGAACTGTCCGCCAGCTCGTACTCGTTGGTCATGGTCAGCGCACGCGTCGGGCAGGCCTCGATGCACAGACCGCAGAGGATGCAGCGGGCGTAGTTGATCTGGTAGACCCGCCCGTACCGCTCGCCCGGCGAGTAGCGCTCCTCGTCGGTGTTGTCCGCGCCCTCGACATAGATCGCGTCCGCCGGGCAGGCCCAGGCGCACAGCTCGCAGCCGACGCACTTCTCCAGCCCGTCCGGGTGGCGGTTGAGCTGGTGGCGGCCGTGGAAGCGGGGCGCGGTGGGCTTCTTGTACTCCGGGTACTGCTCGGTCAGCCGCTTCTTGAACATGGCCTTGAAGGTCACGCCGAAGCCTGCGGCGGGTCCCAGCATGTCAGGCACCGTCGTCTCCCTTCAGTGCAGCAACGGGGGCGCTGCTCTCCTGTGCGTTCTCCTGCCGGGAGCGTCGCCGCGGCACGGCCGGGAGCGTCTGGCCCGGCAACGGCGGCACGGGGAAGCCGCCCGCCATCGGGTCGAAGCCGCCGGACTCCGCGGCGACCGCCTGGCCCTTGTCCTTCTTCGGCCGCAGCATGTCGACCAGGATCGACAGCAGCAGCAGCGCGACCACCCCGCCGGCCACGTAGAGCACGACGTGGCCGAAGTTGTAGCCCTCGTTGCGCAGCGCCCGGACGGTGGCCACCAGGACCAGCCAGACCAGCGAGACCGGGATCAGCACCTTCCAGCCCAGCTTCATGAACTGGTCGTAGCGGAGCCTGGGCAGCGTGCCGCGCAGCCAGATGAAGACGAAGAGCAGCAGCTGGATCTTGACGATCAGCCAGAGCATGGGCCACCAGCCGTGGTTGGCCCCGGCCCAGAAGGCGGTGATCGGCCACGGGGCCCGCCAGCCGCCGAGGAACATCACGCTCGCGACGGCCGAGACCGTCACCATGTTGATGTACTCGGCGAGCATGAACATCGCGAACTTCAGCGAGGAGTACTCGGTGTTGAAGCCGCCGACCAGCTCGCCCTCGGCCTCGGGGAGGTCGAAGGGCGCACGGTTGGTCTCGCCGACCATCGACACCAGGTAGACCAGGAAGCTGACCGGCAGCAGGCAGGCGAACCAGGTGTGCTGCTGCGCGTCCACGATCGCCGAGGTCGACATCGACCCGGCGTAGAGGAAGACGCCCGCGAAGCTCAGACCCATCGCGATCTCATAGGAGACCATCTGCGCCGCCGAGCGCAGCCCGCCCAGCAGCGGGTAGGTCGAGCCGGAGGCCCAGCCCGCCAGCACGATGCCGTAGATCCCGATCGAGGCGGTGGCCAGGATGAACAGGATGCCGACCGGCAGGTCGGTCAGCTGCATCGTGGTCCGGGTGCCGAAGATGGAGATCTGGTGGTCGGCCGGGCCGAAGGGGATCACCGCGAAGGCCATGAAGGCCGGCATCGCGGAGAGCACCGGGGCCAGGATGAAGACCACCTTGTCGGCGCCGGTGACGACCAGGTCCTCCTTGAGGGCCAGCTTCACGCCGTCGGCGAGGCTCTGCAGCATGCCCCAGGGGCCGTGCCGGTTGGGGCCGATGCGCAGCTGCATCCAGGCGACGACCTTGCGCTCCCAGACGATGGCGATCAGCACCGTCAGGACCAGGAACGCGAAGCAGAACACCGCCTTGAGCAGGACCAGCCACCAGGGGTCGAGGCCGAAGAAGGAGAGGTCCTCGGCCGCGAGTTGCACCGAGTGAGACGTCATCGCTGCTCCTCCATGTCCAGCTGCTCCGCACTTTCGGACGTGGCGACGGCGGCCAGGCCCAGCCCCACGATCCGCCCGGGGACCGCGCCCAGGGCCCGCGCGGCGCTGCCGCCCGCGCCGCCGTCGGACGGGCTGCTGTTCAGCGGGATCCACACCACCCGGTCGGGCAGTTCAGGGGTGATCGCCAGCGGCAGCGTCACGCTGCCCGCCGGGCCGGTCAGGGTGAGCGGCGCGCCGTCGGCGACGCCGACCTCGGCCGCCGTGGCGGGCGAGAGCCTGGCGACCGCCGGGTGCCGGGTGCCGGCCAGGGCGGTGTCGCCCTGCTGCAGCACGCCGCCGTCCAGCAGCTGCCGCCAGCCGGCCAGCACCGCCTCGCCCGCGCTCGGGCGCGGCAGCGGACGGGCCAGCTCGATCGGCGCGTCCACCCGGTCGCCGCGCCAGAGCCCGAAGGCGTCCAGCTCGCCGCGGGCCGCGCCGACGTCCGGCAGGCCCAGGTGCCGGTCCATGGCGTCCGCCAGCATGTGCAGCACCCGCAGGTCCGCGTTGAGGTGGCGCTGCGTCATCTGGTCCGGCTTGAGCGCGGCCTCGAAGAGGCGGGCCCGACCCTCCCAGTCCAGGAAGGTGCCCGCCTTCTCGGCGACCGCCGCGACCGGCAGCACCACGTCGGCGCGCTCGGTCACCGCGCTCGGCCGGAGCTCCAGGCTGACCAGGAAGCCGACCCGGTCCAGCGCGGCCTCCGCCGCCACCGGGTCCGGCAGGTCCTCGGTCTCGACGCCGCCGACCAGCAGCACCTCCAGCTCGCCGCTGTCCGCCGCCGCGAGGATGCCCGCGGTGTCCCGGCCGAAGCCGGACGGCAGTTCGGCCAGGCCCCAGGCCGCCGCCGTCTGACGGCGCGCCTCCGGGTCCGTCGCCGGACGGCCGCCGGGCAGCAGCCCCGGCAGCGCGCCGACCTCGACGGCCCCGCGCTCACCCGCGCGGCGCGGGATCCAGGCCAGTCGCGCGCCGGTGATCCTGGCCAGCCGCAGCGCGGAGCTGTAACCGCCGGGCGTGCCCGCCAGCCGCTCGCCGACCAGCACGATCGCGCCGGGCTCACGCAGCCTGCGTGCCGCCTCGCCCGCCGCGCCGTCCAGCGGCTCGCCCTCGGCCAGCGCCTCCAGCCACTCGGCCTCGGTGCCGGGCGCGGCCGGGAGCAGCGTCCCGCCCATCTTGCCCAGACCCCGCGAGGCGTGGGTCGCGATGGAGAAGACCGCCGTGCCGTGCGTCCGCGCGGCCTTGCGCAGCCGCAGGAAGACGATCGGCGACTCGTCCTCGGGCTCGAAGCCTGCCAGCAGCACCGTCTTCGCCGACTCCAGCGCCGCGTAGTCCACGGCGCTCCGGTCGTGCGACCCGCCGACGCCCTGGCCGTCCAGGTCCACGCCACGCCCGGCGACGGCGGCGGCCAGGAACTCGGCCTCCTCCGCGCTGTGCACCCGGGCCCGGAAGTCGATGTCGTTGGTGCCCAGCGCCACCCGCGCGAACTTCGCGTAGGCGTAGGCGTCCTCGACCGTCGACCGGCCGCCGACCAGCACGCCGGCCCGGCGGCCCGCGAGCCCCTTGGCGGCTGCGGCCAGCGCCTCCGGCCAGGAGGCGGGCTCCAGTTCACCCGTGGTGGCGTTGCGCACCAGCGGCGTCCTCAGGCGGTCGGGCAACTGCGCGTAACGGAACGCGAAGCGGCCCTTGTCGCAGCTCCACTCCTCGTTCACCGCGGGGTCGTCCCCGGCCTGGCGGCGCATCACCTTGCCGCGCCGGTGGTCCGTCCTGGTGGCGCAGCCGCTCGCGCAGTGCTCGCAGACGCTGGGCGAGGAGACCAGGTCGAACGGCCGGGACCGGAACCGGTAGGCCGCCGAGGTCAGCGCGCCGACCGGGCAGATCTGGATGGTGTTGCCGGAGAAGTACGAGCGGAAGTCGTCGCCCGCGCCCGTCCCCACCTGCTGGAGCGCCCCACGCTCCACCAGGTCGATGAACGGGTCGCCGGCGATCTGCTCGCTGAAGCGGGTGCAGCGCGCGCACAGCACGCAGCGCTCGCGGTCGAGCAGCACCTGGGTGCTGATCGGCATCGGCTTCTCGTAGGTCCGCTTCACGCCCTCGAAGCGGCTGTCGGTCTGGCCGTGCGACAGCGCCTGGTTCTGCAGCGGGCACTCGCCGCCCTTGTCGCAGACCGGGCAGTCCAGCGGGTGGTTGATCAGCAGCAGCTCCATCACGCCGCGCTGCGCCTTCTCGGCGACCGGCGAGGTGATCTGGCTGTGGACCACCATGCCGTCGGCGCACTCCATCGTGCAGGAGGCGACCGGCTTGCGCTGGCCCTCCACCTCCACGATGCACTGCCGGCAGGCCCCGGCCGGGGCCAGCAGCGGGTGGTCGCAGAAACGCGGGATCTCCACGCCGACCTGCTCGGCGGCGCGGATCACCAGGGTGCCCTTGGGCACCTGGACCTCGACGCCGTCGATGGTGACGGTCAGCAGGTCGGTCGCCGCTTCCTTCTTCGCTGTGCTGTCCTTTTCGGGGACCGTCGCGGTCACGCCAGCACTCCGTTCTCACTCGCCGGGTCGAAGTCGCCGTGCGCTTCTCGGTCTGCGGGGTCGTCCTCCGCGCTGCGGTCCTCGGACAGCTGGTTGCGCCGCCCCCGGCCCGCGGCCCAGACGGTCGAGGCCGCCGGGTCGAAGGGGCAGCGGCGCTCGCGCAGGTGCTGCTCGTACTCGTCGCGGAAGTACTGCAGCGAGGAGAAGATCGGGCTGGCCGCGCCGTCGCCCAGCGCGCAGAAGGACTTGCCGTTGATGTTGTCGGCGATGTCGTTCAGCTTCTCCAGATCGCCCTCGACGCCCTGGCCCGCCTCGATCCGGCGCAGCAGTTGGACCAGCCAGTAGGTGCCCTCGCGACAGGGGGTGCACTTGCCGCAGGACTCGTGGGCGTAGAACTCGGTCCACCGGGTCACCGCCCGCACCACGCAGGTGGTCTCGTCGAAGACCTGCAGCGCCTTGGTGCCGAGCATCGAGCCCGCCGCGCCGACGCCCTCGTAGTCGAGCGGCACGTCGAGGTGCTCCTCGGTGAACATCGGCGTCGAGGAGCCGCCCGGCGTCCAGAACTTCAGCCGGTGCCCCTCGCGGACGCCGCCGGTGACCTCCAGCAGCTGGCGCAGCGTGATGCCCAGCGGCGCCTCGTACTGGCCGGGGTTGGTGACGTGGCCGGAGAGCGAGTACAGCGTGAAGCCGGGCGACTTCTCGCTGCCCATCGAGCGGAACCAGTCCTTGCCCCGGTGCAGGATCGCCGGGACGGACGCGATCGACTCGACGTTGTTCACCACCGTCGGGCAGGCGTACAGACCGGCGATGGCGGGGAACGGCGGCCGGAGCCTCGGCTGGCCACGCCGTCCCTCCAGCGAGTCGAGCAGCGCCGTCTCCTCGCCGCAGATGTAGGCGCCCGCTCCGGCGTGGACGGTGATGTCCAGGTCGAAGCCGCTGCCCAGCACGTTCTGCCCCAGGTATCCGGCGTCGTACGCCTCCTGGACCGCCGCGTGCAGCCGCCGCAGCACCGGCACGGTCTCGCCGCGCAGGTAGATGAACGCGTGGCTGCAGCGGATCGCCCAACTCGCGATGATCATGCCCTCGATCAGCGAATGCGGGTTGGCGAAGAGCAGCGGGATGTCCTTGCAGGTGCCCGGCTCGGACTCGTCCGCGTTGACCACCAGATAGTGCGGCTTGCCGTCGCCCTGCGGGATGAACTGCCACTTCATGCCGGTCGGGAAGCCCGCGCCGCCTCGGCCGCGCAGACCGGCGTCCTTCACCAGCGCGATGACGGCGTCCGGGTCCATCCGCAGCGCCTCGTGCAGGCCCTTGTAGCCGTCGTTGGCGCGGTAGGTGGCCAGCGTCCACGGCTTGTCCGCGTCCCAGGTCGCGGAGAGGACCGGGGAGAGCAGCTTCTCCGGGTGCGTCGCGGTCATGCCTCGTCCCCTTCCGTGCCGGTCCGGTCGGCCTCGGTGCCGCCCGCGTCGCCGGTGGGCTCCGCCTCCTCGTGGCGCGGCGCGACCACCCGGGTCGGCGCGGCGCCCGGCAGCGTCTCGCCGCGCGAGAGCCGCAGCCCCGCCAGGCTGGGCGCGCCGCCCGCACCGGACTCGTCCACCGCGCCGGGCCGCTCGTCGGGGAAGCCGGCCAGGATCCGCGCGGTCTCCTTGAAGCTGCACAGCCGCGCCCCGCGGGTGGGCCGTACCTCCTCGCCGGCGCGCAGCCGGTCGACCAGCTCGCGGGCGCTCTCGGGGGTCTGGTCGTCGAAGAACTCCCAGTTGACCATCACCACCGGCGCGTAGTCGCAGGCCGCGTTGCACTCGATGTGCTCCAGCGAGACCGAGCCGTCCTCGGTGGTCTCGTTGTTGCCGATGCCCAGGTGCTCCTGCAGCTCCGCGAAGATCTGGTCACCGCCCAGCACCGCGCAGAGCGTGTTGGTGCACACCCCGACGTGGTACTCGCCGGCCGGACGCCGCCGGTACATGGTGTAGAAGGTCGCCACCGCCGTCACCTCGGCCGTGGTCAGATCCAACTGCTCGGCGCAGTACCGGATCCCGGTCCGGCTGACGAAGCCCTCCTCCGCCTGCACCAGGTGCAGCAGCGGCAGCAGCGCGGAGCGCGACTGCGGGTAGCGGGCGATGACCGCCGCCGCGTCCGCGTCGAGCCGCTCGCGCACCTCCGCCGGGTAGGGCGCCGCCGGCAGCTCCGGCAGACCCAGCTGCACTTGCTCGGTCGCACTCACCGGTCCACGCCTCCCATCACCGGGTCGATGCCGGCCACGGCGACGATCACGTCGGCGACCTGCCCGCCCTCACACATCGCGGCCATCGTCTGCAGGTTGGTGAAACTCGGGTCGCGGAAGTGCACCCGGTACGGACGCGTGCCGCCGTCGGAGACGACGTGCACGCCGAGCTCGCCCTTGGGCGACTCCACCGCCGTGTAGGCCTGGCCCGGCGGGACGTGGAAGCCCTCGGTCACCAGCTTGAAGTGGTGGATCAGCGCCTCCATGGACTCGCCCATGATGGTGCGGATGTGGTCGAGCGAGTTGCCCATCCCGTCCGGTCCCAGCGCGAGCTGCGCGGGCCAGGCGATCTTCTTGTCCGCCACCATGACCGAGCCGCCGACGCCGGCGCCCGAGGAGCCCTTCAGCAGCTCCAGGCACTGGTCGACGATCCGCAGCGACTGCTCCATCTCGCGCAGCCGGATCAGGAAGCGCCCGTAGGAGTCGCAGGTGTCGGCGGTCTCGACCTCGAAGTCGAACTGCTCGTAGCCGCAGTACGGGTCGGACTTGCGCAGGTCGTGCGGCAGTCCGGTGGCCCGCAGGATCGGCCCGGTCGCGCCGAGCGCCATGCAGCCGGGCAGGTCCAGGTAGCCGACGTCGACCAGCCGGGCCTTGAAGACCGGGTTGTCCGTGGCGAGCTTGTCGTACTCGTGCATCCGCGAACGCAGCAGCTTCACGCCCTCGCGGATCTGGTCCAGCGCGCCGGGCGGCAGGTCCTGCGCCAGCCCGCCGGGGCGGACGTAGGCGTGGTTCATGCGCAGGCCGGTGACCAGCTCGAAGATGTCGAGGATGATCTCGCGGTCACGGAAACCGTAGATCATCAGCGTGGTGGAGCCGATCTCCATGCCGCCGGTGGCCAGGCAGACCAGGTGCGAGGAGATCCGGTTGAGCTCCATCATGAGCACCCGGATGACGCTGGCCCGCTCGGGCACGTCGGCGGTGATCCCGAGCAGCTTCTCGACGGCCAGACAGTAGGCGGTCTCGTTGAACAGCGGGGTCAGGTAGTCCATGCGGGTCACGAAGGTGGTGCCCTGGACCCAGTTCCTGAACTCCATGTTCTTCTCGATGCCGGTGTGCAGGTAGCCGATGCCGCAGCGGGCCTCGGTCACCGTCTCGCCGTCGATCTCCAGGATCAGCCGTAGCACGCCGTGCGTGGACGGGTGCTGCGGGCCCATGTTGACGATGATCCGCTCGTCGTCCGCCTTCGCGGCGGCGCTCACGATCTCGTCCCAGTCGCCGCCGGTGACGGTGTAGACGCGTCCCTCGGTCGTGTCGCGGCCCGGCGCCTCGGCCTGGCGCGGGGCGTGCGGGGCCCCGGGGGCGTGGGGGGCAGACTGAGTACTCATCAGTTGTACGACCTCCGCTGGTCGGGAGCCGGGATCTGCGCGCCCTTGTACTCGACGGGGATGCCGCCGAGCGGGTAGTCCTTGCGCTGCGGGTGGCCCAGCCAGTCGTCCGGCATCATGATCCGCGTCAGCGCCGGGTGCTCGTCGAAGACGATGCCGAAGAAGTCGTAGGTCTCACGCTCGTGCCAGTCGTTGGTCGGGTAGACCGCGACCGTGGACGGGATGTGCGGGTCCGCGTCCGGCGCGGAGCACTCCACCCGGATCAGCCGGCCGTGGGTGATCGACCGCAGCTGGTAGACCGCGTGCAGCTCGCGCCCGGCGTCGCCCGGGTAGTGCACGCCGCTGACGCCCGCGCAGAGCTCGAAGCGCAGCGCCGGATCGTCGCGCAGCGTGCGCAGCGCCTGCACCAGGTGTTCGCGCCGCACGTGGAAGGTGATCTCGCCGCGGTCGACGACGGTCTTCTCGATCGCCGCGTCCGGGCTCACCCCCTGCTCCTCCAGCGCGCCCTCGAACTCGTCCGCCACCTCGTCGAAGTAGGCGCCGTAGGGCCGGCCGCTCGCCGCGGGCATCACGATCGGCCGGACCAGCCGCCCGTAGCCGGAGGTGTCGCCGCTCGTCCCGCTGGAGTCGCCGCCGAACATGCCGTGCCGGACGCCGATGACCTCCAGCTCGGTCCGCCCCTCGCGCGGCACGGGCACGCCGCTCTCCGCAGCCTCTCCGGCTCCGGCGTTCTGCTCGCTCATCGCAGCAGCCCCTTCATCTCGATCGTGGGGACCGCCTGCAGCGCCTGCTTCTCCGCCTCCGCCTCGGCGCGGCGCTTGTTGACGCCGAGCTTCTCGGTGCGGATCTGCTCATGGAGCTTGAGGATCGCGTCCATCAGCATCTCCGGACGCGGCGGACAGCCGGGCAGGTAGATGTCGACCGGGATGATGTGGTCGACGCCCTGGACGATCGCGTAGTTGTTGAACATCCCGCCGGAGGAGGCGCAGACGCCCATGGAGATGACCCACTTCGGGTTCGCCATCTGGTCGTAGACCTGCCGTACGACGGGCGCCATCTTCTGGCTCACCCGGCCGGCGACGATCATCAGGTCGGCCTGCCGCGGCGATCCGCGGAAGACCTCCATGCCGAAGCGCGCCAGGTCGTAGCGGCCGGCGCCGGTGGTCATCATCTCGATGGCGCAGCAGGCGAGCCCGAAGGTCGCCGGGAAGAGCGAGCTCTTCCGCACCCATCCTGCGGCCTGCTCGACCGTGGTGAGCAGGAAGCCGCTGGGCAGCTTCTCCTCGATACCCATCCGTCGTTCCTCTTCTCAGCCTCGGTGTTGTCCGTACGGTGCGGTGATCCGCTCGGTCAGTCCCACTCGAGCCCCCCGCGCCGCCAGACGTACGCGTAGGCGACGAACACCGTGGCGATGAACAGCACCATCTCGACCAGGCCGAAGATCCCCAGCGCGTCGAAGGTCACGGCCCACGGGTAGAGGAAGACGATCTCGATGTCGAAGACGATGAAGAGCATCGCCGTCAGGTAGTACTTGATCGGGAACCGGCCGCCGCCGGCCGGCTGCGGCGTGGGCTCGATGCCGCACTCATAGGCGTCGAGCTTGGCCCGGTTGTAGCGCTTGGGACCGGTGAGCGCGGCCATCGCCACCGAACCGACCGCGAACGCAGCCGCGATGGCGCCAAGTACCAGAATCGGCGCATAAGCGTTCATGCCGAACGACCTCTCCAGGCGTCAGTCCGAGCCGACGTCCCTGTCGGTGACTGCGGTCCGTGCTTCGCGGGCTCTTATGACTGTGATCCCCACATGTGAGGCAGTTCACAAGCCCCTGAGACGGCTGCATCCTATGCCTCTTCGCATGTGATCTGCGACACGCGGTCACAGACCAAGATTGTGATCTACGCCACCTGACGAATGATCATGAAGCAATGAGAGTGCAAAATCGGACACATTGCGTGTGCCTGCGTTCACAAGCAGTGGGGATGCTGTGCATTGACGCAGCTCGGAGGCCCTGCACCTAGCATCGGCCGTGGATCCAAGGCAAGTTTTGATCCTGGGGCAACCACGTGTTAGTGAATCCCGACTCGCCAGGGTGACGCCCCCGCCGGAACTTGACCCCACACAGCAGCGCGCCGCCGGGAGGAACCCGACGGCGCGCTGAAATCGCTGGAGATCGCTGGAGATCTGGTGGGAACAGGCGGCCTACGGCACGCCGAGGTTGAAGATCGCGTAGCCGCCGTACCAGCCCGACAGCGCGCCCAGGATCAGCAGCAGCGCAACCGCCTGGCCGCGGCTCATCCGCCGCAGGGCCAGCGCCAGCGGGATGGCGAGCGGGAAGAGCGGCATGACGAAGCGGTTGATGGTGCCGAACATCTGCTGGCTGAGAATGATCATTGCCAGGGTGCCCAGCGTGTACACCACCAGCACCGCCGGCGGTCGCAGCCGCAACAGCAGCAACACCAGGATCGGCAGGCTCATCAGTACCGCCAGCCCCACCAAGTCCTCGGTCGGGTAGGGGAAGAGGTAGTCGTAGCGGCCGAGCAGCAGCCCCTGGATCGACTTGAAGGCGTTCGCGCCCCAGTCGAAGGAGTGCGCCCAGGCCTTCTCCTGCAGCGTGAAGTAGCCGCGGAAGTCGTGCAGCTGGAAGCCCAGCCAGGTCAGGTAGCCGACCAGGCCCAGTGGCGCCGCAAAGAAGGCGAAGACGGGACCGCGCTGCGCCCGCCAGCTGTCCCGGTCCGGTCCCCCGTCCAGGCCCCCGCTGCCCACGACCCCCTCACGCCGCCACAGCGCCAGCAGGGCGGCCAGGCAGACGCCGGCGATCAGGGTCACCGCCGAAGGCCGGGTCAGGCCGGTGGCGAGGGTCAGCAGCCCCGCCGCGAACCAGCGCCGGGAGACCACCGCGTAGCAGGCCCAGGCGGCGAACGCGGTGAAGAGCGCCTCCGAGTAGACCGACCACTGCACGGACGCGGCGGGGAAGACCGCCCACAGCCCGGCGGCCAGCACGCCCGCCCGCCGGCTCCCGGTGACCTTCTCGGTCAACGCGAAGATCCCGGCGGCCGCCACGAACGAGGCGACCACGGAGACCAGCATCCCGGCCCCGTAGAGCCCGAGCCCGGTGACCTCGCTGACCAGCCTTATCAGCCCCGGATACAGCGGGAAGAAGGCGACGGAGTTCTGCTCCATCGTGAACGGCCCGAGCGGCGCCATCGGCGTCAGCGCCGGGTGGTAACCGCGCGCGGCGACGTCCAGGTACCACCAGCCGTCCCACGACCCCAGCACGTCCCAGGGCTTCGCGCCGCCGCCGTAGCGGGGCGTGTTGGTCCGGTACGTGCCCGAGTAGGCGAGCAGCCGCAGGAAGACCAGCAGGCCGATCAGCTTCACCGTGCCGTACAGCGCCAGCGGCGCACCGAAGCGCCTGCCGAGGCGCTCCCCCGAGGCACGCAGCCTTCCGGCCCTGCTCCCTCCTGGCGGCGGCTCCTCGATCAGTTCCTGCGTGTCGGCGGCGTCTGTTGTCACGGACCGATACTCATGCCTTGGGGGCGACCTTGGCCAGTCCGTTGATGATCCGGTCCATGGCGTCACCGCCCTGCGGGTCGGTGAGGTTCGCCAGCAGCTTCAGCACGAACTTCATCAGCACCGGGTGCGTGAGCCCGTGCTGGGCGGCCATCCGCATCACCAGCGGGTTGCCGATCGCCTTCACGAAGCCGCGGCCGAGCGAGTAGTAGCCGCCGTAGACGTCCTTGAGGATCCGCGGGTACGCCTCCAGCGCACGCTCGCGAGCCTGGTCCGTGGTCCGGGCCAGCGCCTGGACGATGACGCCCGCCGCGATCTGCCCGGACTCCATCGCGTACGCGATGCCCTCCCCGTTGAACGGGTTGACCATCCCACCCGCGTCGCCGACCAGCAGGAAGCCCCGGCTGTAGTGCGGCTGCCGGTTGAAGGCCATCGGGAGCGCCGCGCCGCGGATCGGCTCGGTCATGTTCTCCGGCGTGTAGCCCCACTCCTCGGGCATGCCGGCGCACCAGACCTTGAGCAGCTCGCGGTAGTCGATGTCCTTGAACGACTTGGTGGTGTTCAGCAGGCCCAGGCCGACGTTGCTGGTGCCGTCGCCCATGCCGAAGATCCAGCCGTAGCCGGGCAGCAGCTTGTCCTGCCCGTCCCGCCGGTCCCAGAGCTCCAGCCAGGACTCCAGGTAGTCGTCGTCCGCGCGCGGCGAGGTGAAGTACGTCCGGTACGCGACGCCCATCGGGCGGTCCTCGCGCCGGTGCAGTCCGAGGGCGAGCGAGAGCCGGGTCGAGTTGCCGTCCGCCGCGACGACCAGCGGGGCGCGGAACTCCACGAGCCGCTTCTCCTCGCCCTCGCCGAGCTTCGCGGTCACACCGACGACCCGGCCGGTCCGCTCGTCCAGCAGCGGTCCGGTGACGTTGCAGCCCTCGTGCAGCTTGGCGCCGACCTTCTCCGCCTGGCGCGCCAGCATCTCGTCGAAGTCGGCGCGCTTGCGCACCAGCCCGTAGTCGGGGAACGCGGCCAGCTCCGGCCAGTCCAGCTCCAGCCGCACGCCGCCGCCGATGATGCGCAGGCCCTTGTTGTGCAGCCAGCCGTTCTCCTCGGACACGTCGATGCCCATGTCGACCAGCTGCTTCACGGCGCGCGGGGTCAGACCGTCGCCGCAGACCTTCTCGCGCGGGAAGGCGGACTTCTCCAGCAGCAGCACCTCCAACCCGGACCGGGCCAGGTGGTACGCGGTCGCCGACCCGGCCGGACCGGCGCCGACGACGATGGCGTCGGCGTACGCCTCCACGGCGGGGGTGCTCGCAGCGCTCTCCACGGCGGGGGTCTCGCTCAACCTGGGCTCCTGGGTCGTCGGGGTGCGCACGGGGTGCTTGGCTGGATGCTGGGCTGGATGCTGGGCTGTCCTGCTGGCGAGTCTAGTGAGCGGTCGGCGCCGTACCCCGGTGCAGGGAGACGATTCCGCCGGTCAGATTGCGCCAGGCGACCGACTCCCAGCCGGCCTGCTGCAGCCGGGCGGCGAGTGCGGGCTGGTCCGGCCAGGCCCGGATGGAGTCGGCCAGGTACACGTACGCGTCCGGGTTGCTGCTCACCGCGGTGGCCACCGGCGGCAGCGCGCGCATCAGGTACTCGCTGTAGACGGTGCGCAGCGGCGCCCAGGTGGGGTGGCTGAACTCGCAGATCACCACGCGCCCGCCCGGCTTCGTCACGCGCAGCATCTCGCGCAGCGCGGCGTCCGTGTCCTGCACGTTGCGCAGCCCGAAGGAGATGGTGACGGCGTCGAAGACGTCGTCGGCGAAGGGCAGCCGGGTCGCGTCGCCCGCCGTCAGCGGGAGTTCGGGGTGACGCCGCTTGCCCTCGCGCAGCATCCCGAGCGAGAAGTCGCACGGCACGACCCGCGCGCCGGCCTCGGCGAACGGAAGCGAGGACGTCGCCGTCCCGGCGGCCAGGTCCAGCACCCGCTGCCCCGGCCGGGCGTCCACGGCCCGCGCGACGGCACGCCGCCACAGGCGGGCCTGGCCGAGCGAGAGAACGTCGTTGGTGAGGTCGTACTTCGCCGCGACGTCGTCGAACATCGAGGCGACCTCGTGCGGCTGCTTGTCCAGGGAGGCTCGGGTCACGCGGTCATTCTCCTCTGCTTCTCCACTGCGCTCGGCAGCGCCCCCTCGGCGTGCTGCCGCTTTTCTGCTGCCCGGGTGTGCGTTCGCGTCATGCGCGGCGGTGCACGAGACGGCCCCCGAGGACTGTGGCCAGGCACACGCCGTCCGCGCCCACGGCCGCATCCGGGTCCTCCGAGGACATCGGGAAGACGGCGAAGTCCGCCCGCGCGCCCACGGTGAGCGGGGCGGGGGACCCGAAGGGCAGCCCGACCCGTGCCGCCGCCGGTCCGAGCGCCGGATCGTCGTCCAGCGCGTCGGCGGCCAGCGCGGTCACCCCGCGCAGCAGCAGTGCGTGCACCCGCTCGCGCGGGCTGGGCGCGGCCGGCAGTGCGCCCTCCCACCGGAGCCCCGCCCGCAGCTCCCCCGGCCATTCGCGCACACGCGCGCCGGGGTAGGCCGCGCGCAGCGCGCTGACGTCCGCGTCACCGGACGCCACGGCGACGATCCGGTCCCGCTCGACGGCGACAGCGGTGGACGTGCCCGTACCGGCGCCGGTGTGAATGGTGAGCATCGAGGGGTCAGTTGGTCGGGCTGAGCAGCTTCAGCTCCGGGTGCGCCGTGCCCCCCTCGATCGCCGTCGAGGCGATGTGCGAGAAGACGTGGTCATCCACCGGGTCATGGGCCGGGTCGTCGTGGACGACCAGGTGCTCGTAGGTGGTCGCCCGCTGCGCGGGGACGCGGCCGGCGGCGCGGATCAGGTTGATCAGCTCCATCCGGTTCGAGCGGTGCTTCGCGCCCGCCGAGGAGACGACGTTCTCCTCCAGCATGACCGAGCCCAGGTCGTCCGCGCCGTAGTGCAGCGACAGCTGCCCCATCTCCTTGCCGACGGTCAGCCAGGAGCCCTGGATGTGGGCGACGTTGTCGAGGAAGAGACGCGCCACCGCGATCAGCCGCAGGTACTCGAAGAGCGTCGCCTGCGTCCGGCCCTTCAGGTGGTTGTTCTCTGGCTGGTAGGTGTACGGGATGAAGGCACGGAAGCCGCCCGTGCGGTCCTGCACGTCGCGGATCATCCGCAGGTGCTCGATCCGCTCGGCGTTGGTCTCGCCCGTGCCCATCAGCATGGTGGAGGTCGACTCGACGCCCAGGTTGTGCGCCAGCTCCATGATCTCCAGCCAGCGCTCGCCCGACTCCTTGAGCGGGGCGATCACCTTGCGCGGCCGCTCCGGCAGCAGCTCCGCCCCCGCACCGGCGAAGGAGTCGAGCCCGGCGGCGTGGATCCGGCGGATCGCCTCCTCGGCGCTGACGCCGGAGATCCGCGACATGTGCTCGACCTCGGACGCGCCGAGGGAGTGGATCACTAGCTGCGGGAAGTCCTTCTTGATCGCCGAGAAGGCGCGCTCGTAGTACTCGACCCCGTAGTCCGGGTGGTGCCCGCCCTGGAACATGATCTGGGTGCCGCCGAGCTCGACCGTCTCCGCGCAGCGGCGCAGGATCTCGTCGAGGTCGCGCGACCAGCCCTTCTCGGTGTCCTTGGGCGCCGCGTAAAAGGCGCAGAACTTGCACGCCGTCACGCAGACGTTCGTGTAGTTGATGTTCCGCTCGATGATGTACGTCGCGATGTGCTCGGTCCCGGCGTAACGGCGACGGCGCGCCGCGTCGGCGGCAGCGCCGAGCGCGTGCAGCGGCGCGTGCCGGTACAGCTCCAGCGCCTCCTCGGCGCTGATGCGTCCCCCGGCGGCGGCGCGGTCGAGGACGGCCTGGAGGGACTCGGTTTCTGCGGCGGGCGTAGTCACCTCGTCAGCCTACGCCAGGGCCCTTCCGCTCCCGGGGCTGACCCGGCCCGGCCCGCCGTGGCGGGTCGGAGCGGGTCCAGGGTGGCCAGGAGGTCAGGGTGGACGGTGGCCAGTCAGGCCAGTGCGGTCCGGGCGGTCCGGGCGGGTCGGCGAGCGCTCAGGTCCCGAGGAGGCGGATCTCGTCGGTGGCGAGACCGATGCGCGACGCGAACTCACGCATGCCGGCCAACTGGCGTTCGCCGAAGCTGAAGTCCAGCGCCTCCGAGTAGTAGCGGTGCAGCGTGGCGGCGTCGAACGCCTCCCAGCGGGCGGTCTGCTCGCAGACCTTGTCGATCTCCTCCATGGAGAGGTCGCGCGAGGCCAGGAAGGCACGGTGCACCTCGGCCACGGTCTCCGGCTCCCGGGCGAGGAAGTCACGGCGGGCCGCGAAGGGAGCGAAGACGAACGGCAGTCCGGTCCAGTCCTTCCACATCGCGCCCAGGTCGTAGACGTTGAGGCCGAGACGGGGCGCCTCGTGCAGCGAGGCGCGCAGCGCGGCGTCGCCGATCAGGACGGCGGCGTCGGCCTCCTGCATCATCGCCCCGAGGTCGGGCGGACAGGTGTAGTACTCCGGCGTCACGCCGAAGCGCTCCGCAAGCAGCAGCTGGGCCAGCCGGACGGAGGTCCGGCTCGTCGAGCCGAGTGCGACCCGACGGCCGTCCAGCTCGGCGAGCGGAAGCTCGCTGATGATCACGCAGGACATCACCGCACCGTCGCTGCCGACGGCGATGTCGGGGAGAAGTGTCAGCTGGTCGGCGTGGCGCAGGTACTCGACGCAGGAGATCGGCCCGATGTCGAGCCGACCGGCGACGAGCGCGTCGTTGAGAGCGTCCGGATTGTCCTTGGTCAGGTCCAGATCGATGAGGCTGCCCGTCCGGGCCAGCCCCCAGTACAGCGGGAGGCAGTTCAGGAACTGGATGTGTCCCACGCGCGGCCGCTGCTGGCGCTCTTGCAGGTGCGGGTCTTGCCTGTGCGGGTGTTGCCCGTCGTGTTGGGTGTCCACCCGAAGAACAGTAGACCCGCCTGACGATCATCCCTGGCCGGGGGCGGGGCTGCGTGCTAGGGTTTCTGCAGTTGCAGTTTGATTTCCCATGCAGTACTGAAGCCTGCGGAGCACATGTGACCGCGGGCTTCTGTGGTTTTCAGAGCTTTGTCACAGAAGTACCTGGAAGGCACGGCGGGGTGATCAGCGCAGCGGACCGGATGCCACGCAGTGTGGCGTCCATTTCGTCCCTCGCAAGGAGAACGGTATGGCGACCGGAACCGTCAAGTGGTTCAACGCCGAGAAGGGCTTCGGCTTCATCGCCCAGGACGGCGGCGGCCCCGATGTCTTCGTCCACTACTCCGCCATCAACTCGAGCGGCTTCCGCTCGCTGGAGGAGAACCAGACCGTGGAGTTCGACGTCACCCAGGGCCCGAAGGGCCCGCAGGCGGAGAACGTCACCCCGCTGTAGGTCTGACTTCCAACTGAGTCACCAGTAGTCCACGCAGTACCCAAGAGGGCCTGCCCCGGCACACCGCCGGGGCGAGGCCCTCTGCCTTTTGCGCGGCCGCCTTTGCCGACGTCTGCCGACGTCTGCCGGCGTCTGTGCAACGGGCGTTGCGGCGGTCATTGCCATCGCCATTGCCGCAGTCATCACCACCGCCTTTGCTGCCTTTGCCGGGCCCTCGCGGGCGGCTTGAACCGCTGCCCGGCGGTCGTCTTCAGGTCGGCTCGGTCCGTGAGTTCGAGGTGCCTTTTCCGCTTCTGGCCGAGCTTGACCGAATCCCGATCGACGGCGGCTTTGCTTCTCATCGGTTATACGTATAACTTGTTTATCCATGGGCTATCTCTCCGTGCTGCGCGCCCCCGTCGTCGCCCGCCTCCTCTCCGGCACCCTGACCGGACGTCTCCCCGCGGGCATGACGGTCGTCGCCATCGCACTCGCACTGCGCGGCGCGGGCGCCTCCTACGCCCAGGTGGGCCTGACCACCGCCGCCTACGCGATCAGCGCGGCCGTCGGCGGCCCGGTGCTCGGCCGCGCGGTCGACCGGCTCGGCCAGCCCCGCGTGCTGCTCGCCTCGGCCGTCGTCGCCGCGACGGGCTACGTCCTGCTCGCCGTCGACCCGCGCTCCGCCGCCATGGCGGTCACCGGTGCGGCCCTGGCGGGCGTCGCCATGCCGCCGCTGGAACCGTGCCTGCGCGCGCTGTGGCCGGACATCGTCGCCGAGGAGCAGTTGGAGACCGCCTACGCCCTCGACTCCGCCTCGCAGCAACTCCTCTACGTCGCCGGCCCCCTGCTGGTCGCCGGCATCGCCGCCTTCGGCTCGCCGAACGCCGCGCTGTGGCTGGCAGCCGGTCTCGGCATCGCGGGCACCCTCCTCGTCGCGACCTCCGCCCCGCCCGCGCCTGGCGGCCAGCGTCGTCCGGGGCCGCGGCTCCGGGGGCAGCAGTCGGCGCGAACGGTGAGATCGGGCCGGGAGCCGCAGGTCGACCCCGCCACCACTGGCTCGGGCCGCTGCGCTCGCGCGGCCTGGTGCTGCTGCTGCTCGCCTTCGCCGGGACGGGCTGGTCCGTCGGCGGCCAGAACATCCTCTTCGTCGCCTACGCCCAGGAGCACCACGGACTCCCCGGCGGAGCCGGGCTCCTGCTCGCGCTCGCCGCCTTCGCAGGCCTGCTCGGCGCCCTCGCCTACGGCGCGGTCCGCTGGAAGTCCCCCACCTCCACGCGCACCTGGGCCCTCGCCGCCGGCATGGCCGCCTGCTACCTGCCGCTGCTCGCGGTGCCCGGTCCGTTGGGGATGAGCGCGGCCGCGACCCTCTCCGGCCTCGGCCTCGCCCCGCTGCTGGCGGCGGCGTTCGTCCTCATCGCGGAGCTCGCCCCGGCCGGAACCACGACGGAGGCCTTCGCCTGGCTGGTCACGGTCTTCTCCACCGGCAACGCGCTGGGCTCAGCCGCCTCCGGGGCCGTGGTCGGCGAATCCCTGCGCGCGGCAGCCCTGATCGCCTGCGGCGGCATCGCCGCCGGGGCCGTGCTCCTGGTCACCTGCCGGAAGTGGCTGACCGCGCCCACCGAGGCGACGACGACGTCCGTTGCGGGGTCTGTTGCGGAGTCCGTTGCGGAGCACGGCTCCACGGCGGAGCGTCGGCCCGGGTCCTCCGGGCCCGGGATCGAGTCCGAGCCGGTGGGCGCCGCATCCGTCTGAGGGGTTCGGATCCTCGGCGTCGCGGGTCAGCTCTCAGGCGTGAGCGGCCATTCCCCGACGACCTCGTAGTGCGCGGGTCCGGCACCGAGGTAGCTACGCATCAGACAGAGCGTGCCCGCCGTCCACTCCTCGCCTTGGAAGTCCGCCAGCGCTCCGGCCAGAGCCTTCAGGTCCGCGCGAGCCGTGCCGCTCCGGGCCAAGGTGAGATGGGCGCGGAAGGGTCGCTCGTCCACCCCTATCCCGCTGCGGCGCGCGGCGTCCGCCGCCGCTTCGGCGAGCTTGCGGAGCGCGAGCGTGTCACCGGAGACACCTACCCACAGCGCCCGGTCCCCGAAGCGCCCCGCCCCGGCGAGCCGGAGCCGGTGCGCCGCATGCTCGTGCGCGATGTGCGCCAACCGCGGTTCGAGCGCCGCGAGCTGCTCCGCGTCCACATGGCCCAGGAAGGCCAGCGTCAGGTGCCACGACTCCAACCCCGTCCAGCGCAGCCCCGTCCCCTGCGGAAGCATGCGCAGCGGACGCACGGCAGCGTCCAGTTCCTGGACCGCCGACTCCGGCGGCAAGACGGCGAGGAAGAGTCTCATCCCGGCAGTCTCTACGAAGACCTCCGGCAGCGGAATGCACGTCCACGTGAGTGCTCACCAGTCGGACGCCACAGGTGGGATAGAAATGATCACATGACCAACACCACCGGACACGAACTACGCATCCGCCCGGCCACCTCGGACGATCTCGCAGGCGTGCTGGCCGTCATGGACGGCATCATGGACTGGCTCGTCGGCCTCGGCCGCGTCGCCCAGTGGGGCACCGACCACTGGTCCGAGAATCCGCTGCAGGTGGAGCGGATGCAGGGCCGGATCGACCGCAACGAACTGCGCGTGGCGGTAACGGCGACGGACGAGATCGCGGGCGTCCTCTCCGTCTCCGGCACTCCGGGGGCCTATATCGCCCCCGTGGAGGAGCCGGAGCTGTTCATCAACCTGCTCGCCACCTCCCGAGCGTTCAAGGGCCGCGACGTCGGCGGGTTCCTCATCGCGGAGGCCGTGGCCGAGGCGGCCCGACGCGGCCTGGACCTCGTGCGGGTCGACTGCTTCGCGGGCGACGACGGCCGGTTGAAGGCGTGGTACGCCGACCAGGGCTTCGTGGAGGTCGCACCCTTCGAGGTTCCGAGGGAGGGCCGCCCGAGCTGGCCCGGCATGCTCTTCGCGATGCGGCTGAAGTAGGGGCCGTTGCCCCTTGGGCATGCGGACATGTGGGCGTGCCGATGGGCCGCCGGGTGGGCGGCTCATCGGCACCTTGTGGGGTTGTGGCTACCGGTTGGGGTAGCGGGTGTTGGGGGGTGGGGGTGTGTCCGGTGGTGGGACGGCTGTGGGTCTGCCGCCACTCATTTCGAGTTCCCAGCCGGTGTGGTGGAGGTCGGTGTGGTGTTCTCCGCAGAGCAGGGCGAGGTTGTTCAGGCTGGTGTGGCCGCCGTCGGCCCAGTGGGTGAGGTGGTGGGCCTCGCACCAGGTCGGTGGCCTTGTGCAGCCGGGCCAGACGCAGTGCCGGTCCCGGGCGATGACCGCGTCCCGCAGGTGCGCGGGGACGGTGCGGGTGGCGCGGCCGATGGAGACCGGCTTGCCCTGGCCCTTGGTGAGGATCACCCGGAGCCGGCAGTCGCAGGACTCCTTACGGGCCTGCCACCGCGGCAACCGAAACCCCCGCGTGGACGTGGCGACACCGACGGGGTGCAGCAACCCCGACACGTCGTCGTCGGCCGGGGGCTGCTCGGGGTCGTCGTCCCCGTCGAAGGTGGGGTGGGCGGGGCACTCCTCCCGCAGCGCGTCCAGGTCCGCGATGACCGTGAAGTGAGGGCGCTGACCACCGGTGGTGGGCAGCTTGTCGCAGCCCAGCGCGAGGTCGGCGACCGCCTCCAGGGCGTCGCCCATCCGCTCCGGATGCGTCCGGGTCTCCCCCTCCACGGGGGTGCCCATCGCCGCCTCCAGCGCCACACGCAGCTTCTCCCCCGCCACCGCCGACAGCTCCGCGGTCAGCACCCAGAACGGGTCATCCGACGTGCCGGTCTGCGACAGCCTCGCCGTGGAACGGAACAGCGCCGGGGCATCCTTCACCTGCGGCTCCTGTTCTTCGACCAGGTGGGCGCGGACCTGCCGGGCGGCCTGCTTGAGCTGACCGAGGTGGAGTTCCTTCGCCTGCCCGACCAGAAGTTCTTCGGCCTGGGCGCGGGCCTGGGGGTCTTCCACGTCGGTGATCTCGTGGGCGATGACGTCGGCCTGGCTGGCGGAGAGTTCCCCGTCGGTGAGGGCGGTGCGGACGGTGCGGAGGGTGTTCAGGCGGCGGGCGCGGTCGACGATCTGCTTCGCCGCCCGGTCGCTCAACTGGCCGTGCGTCTGCAGGAACCCCTTCGCCGTCCGGGAACGGGTGGCGGCCACCGCACCCGTGCGGTCGAACACCGCGACCCGGCGTGCGAGCTCCGCCCCGACCATCTCCTCGAACCGGACCAGCGCGAGAAGCTGCTCGGCCTGGAACGGGGCACCGGCCGCACACAGGGCGTCGTCGTCCTCCGCTGCCAACGCGGCCAGGAACGTCATGCACGAGGCGGGCAGGGTCCGCAGCGGCTCGGTGCTCGCAGCACGGGCCTGGCGGGAGCTTGAGGGGGTCAGGGGATCGGCACGGAACACGTCCCCCAGCGAGGCGGAAAACACCTCACCCATGGACGCATCTCCGTCTTCACACCCGCCCCCGAACATCGAGGCGTCCATAGAACAATTATGACACCCCATCCAGCCCCACACCATCACTCACACGAGTGAAAACCCCCAGCTCAGAGCCATGGTCGATCAAGCGCTCGACGCCGGGAGGTACCTCTCCTCCAGCCAGCACAGGCAGAGGACGAGGAGCAGGCCGCCAACGGCCCGGAACAGGTGGACGTATGACGTCGAGTACGAGTCGTCTCCGACGCGCGAGTCGATGGGCCGTCGCCCTGACGACCGCGCTGATGTCGGGGGTGGTCACGGTGGCAGGGGCTGCAGCCGACCCTTCGCCGCAGCGGTCGGGGCTCGGGCCTGAGATCACGGCCATCATGCACAAGCCCGCCTACAAGCATGCCCAATGGGGGCTGCTGGAGGTGGACGACCGGAGCGGCAAGGTGATCCACTCCGACTTCCCTGACCAGTTCTTCATCCCGGGATCGACCGCCAAGCTGGTGCCGGTGTCGACCGCATGGCACGTACTCGGCAGGGAACACCGGTTCACCACACCCGTCCAGGCGCTCGGCAGACGTTCCGGTTCCGTCCTCACGGGCAACCTCGCGCTCGTCGCGCAGGGCGACCTGACGATGGGCGGTCGCACGAAGCCCAACGGTTCGGTGGACTTCACGTCGATCGACCACACCTACGCGAACGACGCCCCCGGCGCGACCCTCACGCCCGAGAACCCGCTCGCCGGCCTCGACCAGATCGCTCGTCAGGTGCGGAAGTCCGGCATCACCCGGGTGGCGGGGAACGTCGCCATCGACTCCCGGCTCTTCACGTCCTTCTCGGGGCTCGACCCGACGCCCACCCCGCTGATCATCAACGACAACCTGATCGATCTCCTGACCACCCCGACCAGCCCGGGTCGTCAGGCCAAACTGAGCTGGCGTCCCCAGGTCGCGCCCTACCACGTCGTGTCCACCGTGCGCACGGTCGCCAAGGGCCGGACGACCGACATCACCGTGTCGGCCTCGCCCGACGGCACCCACATCACCCTCACCGGCACCATCGCGGCCGGCTCGCAGCCCGTCCTGCGCGTCTCCGGCATCAAGGATCCAGCGGCTTTCGGGCGCACCGCTCTCATCGAGGCACTGGCCCGCGCGGGCGTCAGTGTCACCGCGCCTCCGACCGGCGCGAACCCCACCGCACTCCTCCCCGCCTCCTACGCGGGCAGCACGCGCGTCGCCGCCTACACCTCACCGGTCTTCGAGCAGTACGCCCGCCTGATCCTGAAGGTCAGTCACAACCTGGGGGCCAACCTCACCGTCTGCCTGATGGCCGTCACAGCGCACAGTCACCAGTGCGCTGACGGCTTCCCGGTGATCCGCGACTTCCTGCGTCACGCAGGTGTGGATCCGACACAGGTCCAACTGCTCGACGGTCGTGGCGGCAACCCCGTCGACCGGGTCACACCACGCGCCGAGATCGAGCTGCTGCGCTACTGGGAGGGCACGCCGGACGCGGCCCGCTTCCGTGAGGCCCAGGCGATTCTCGGGGTGGACGGCCTGCTCGCCTTCGTCTGCAACGGAAGTCCCACCTGTCCCGGCAAGGGGAAGGTGTGGGCCAAGACCGGCACGGTGGCCGGGGAGGACGCGGTGAACCGGCGGATCGCCGTCGGCGCGTTGGCGATCGGCGGCTACCTCCAGGTGCGCCCGGGACACTACGACAGCTTCTACCTCGTCGTGAACGGCGCATCCGTGCCCGACATCAACGGGGTCATCACGGGCGGGGACGACCTGGCCAGGATCGCCGGCCTGCTGCAGGAGCAGGCAGAAGCCAGACACTGAGCCCCGCACCCGCACCCGCACCCGCACCCGCACCCGCACCCGCACCCGGCGGAACTGAATGTCTGTCATGAGTATTTACCCTTCACGCGGTTCGGAGTAACACCGTTACAGACACCCGGCGCGGCACCCGCTGCGCCGGGGCGTCCGACGGACGGACATCACCCCGCACCGAGCGAAGGGACGGCACCGCCATGGCACGCGTACGCTACGGACCCCGCACCGAGGCCGAGATCCAGGCGGCGAGGGACGCACGGTCCGTTCTGCCCGACATCTGGTCGACCGGCGTGGTGGCCGTCTGGGAGAGCGACCCGGACGCGGTCGCCCAGGTGCTGCCCGCACCGCTGAAGCCGGCCGAGCGGCCGCTGGTGCGAGTGAACATCAGTCAGGTCGACATCTTCGGCTCGCCCCTCGGGGCCGGTTCCTTCGCCGTGGCGGCCCAGCACGGCGCGCAGAGCGGGTGGTATCCGCTCGTCATGCCGATGACCACCGAGCGGGCGCTGATCGGGGGACGCGAGGTCTTCGGCGAGCCGAAGAAGCTCGGCGAGGTCTCGGTCTCCCGCGAGGCCGAGGACGTGGTGGCGCGGCTGGGCAGGCACGGGATCGACTTCGTGGAGGTGCGCGGCCGGGTCACCGGGGAACTGCCGATCCCCGAGCCGGTCGAGAAGGTCGACTTCTACTTCAAGTTCCTGCCCGCGGTCGACGGGGATGGCTTCGACCTGGACCCGGTGCTGGTCCACTGCACCCGCAACGAGCGCGTGCGCAGGCTGGAGGCCGTCGCCGGTGAGGTGATCCTGCGCGAGTCGGCCTTCGACCCGGTCGCGGACCTGCCGGTCCGGCGGCTGCTGGAGATCACCATCGGCGAGAAGACCTCCGACCAGCGCGGTCGTGTCGTCGAGCGGGTCAGCGCGCAGGCGCTGCTGCCCTACGTCCACCAGCGTTACGACGACCCGGCCCAGGTGCTGGACTCCGTCCCCGCTCCGGCCGCCTCCAACTCCGCCTCCTCGAACTCCGCCGCCTCGAACTCCGCTACCGCCAACTCAGACGCCGCCCCCGGGCAGGCGCGGTCCGCCACGTCGTCGTCGGAGGCCTGAGTGGAACTGACCCGTGGACAGGTTGCCGTGGTCACCGGCGCGGCGGGCGGCATCGGGCTCGCCATGGCGCAGCGGTTCGCCGCCGAGGGCCTCCGCATCGTCCTCGCCGACGTCGAGGAGGCGGCGCTGGACAAGGCCGTCGCCGGCCTGCGCGAGCAGGGCGCGGAGGCGGTCGGGCGGGTGACCGACGTCTCCGAACGCGACAGCGTGGAGGCGCTCGCGGACGCCGCCTACCGCGCCTTCGGGGCCGTGCACGTGCTGTGCAACAACGCCGGTGTCGGCTCGGGGGCCGAGGGCCGGATGTGGGAGCACGAGCCGAACGACTGGAAGTGGGCGTTCGCGGTCAACGTCTGGGGTGTGTTCCACGGCATCCAGGCCTTCGTGCCGCGCATGCTGGCCGGCGGCGAGGCGGGACACATCGTCAACACCTCCTCCGGTGACGGCGGGATCGCACCGCTGCCGACCGCTTCCGTGTACGCGGTGACGAAGGCGGCGGTGGTCACCATGTCGGAGTCGCTCTACGCGCACCTCCGTGCCGAGGGCTCCCCGATCGGCGCGTCCGTGCTCTTCCCCGGTCCGCACATGCTGCGCACCGGCCTGTGGGAGTCGCACCGCAACCGCCCCGAGCGTTTCGCCAAGGAGCGACCCCGCCGGACGCCGTACCGCAGCCTCGCGCAGTGGGAGGCCGCGATGGAGGCGGCAGGGCAGAAGATCGAGTTCACCCCGGTCGAGGACGTCGCGGGCGTCGTCGTGGACGGCATCCGGGCGGACCGGTTCTGGATGCTGCCGCCGAGCGAGCACAGCGACCGTCAGATCCGGGCCCGCTCACAGTCGATGCTCGACCGCAGCAACCCGGCGTATCTGGAGAAGTTCATCCTCGGCGACGACTGAGCCGCCCCTCCCGAACCGACCGCACTCTCCCGCATCGATCGCGCGCCCGCATGCCCTCGCACTCCCTCGCGCGCCTCGCACCACGTACGCCACGTGCACCACGTGCGCCACATGCCTTCACGAGAGGAGGACCCGCAGGTGTCCTACGACGACCCGTATCTGATCATCTCGTCCGACTGCCACGCCGGACTGCCGACCGAGCAGTACCGCCCCTACCTGGAACAGGCCCACCACCGCGCCTTCGACGAGTTCCTGGCCCAGGCCGACGCGCGCCGCGAGGAGTCGACGCGGCTGGGCGTGCGCAACGAAGCCTTCGCCGAGAAGTGGTTCCACGACCACGAGGAGGGTCTGCGCGGCGGCTGGGACGCGGCGCAGCGCGACAAGGAGCTGGACAGCGACGGCGTCGCCGGCGAGGTCGTCTTCCCCGACGCCGACGCCGTCGACTCGCGTACCGCTGCGCCCTTCGGCGTCGGCCTCGGGCTCAGCGGCGACCAGGACCCGGTGCTCGGCATGGCCGGGGCCCGTGCGCACAACCGCTGGCTCGCGGAGTTCATCCGCGACGGCGGGAGCCCGGAGCGGCGCTGCGGCGTCGCGCTGCTGCCGATCACCGGCGACCCGGAGATCGTCGTCGCCGAGGTCCGCCGCGCGCACGCGGACGGACTCGGCGCGGTGATGATCCCGGCCATGTGGGTCGACAAGGCGCCGTATCACGACCGGCGCTACGACCCGGTCTGGGCCGTCTGCGAGGAGCTGCGGATGCCGGTGGTGACCCACTCGGGCGCGGCACCGCGCCACGAGTACGGGGGCCATCTGGGCATCTACGTCACCGAGGTGACGTTCTGGCCGGCCAGACCGCTCTGGTTCCTGCTCTGGTCCGGGGTGTTCGAGCGGTTCCCCGGCCTGCGCTTCGGGGTGGCCGAGTCGGGCTGCTGGTGGCTGCCGAACCTGCTCTGGTTCATGGACCGGCTCTACCTCGGCGCGCACGGCGGCAAGAAGCTCTCGCCGTTCTCGGAGCTGACCATGGCTCCGAGCAGCTACGTCGACCGGAACTGCTTCATCGCCGCGACCAACACCAAGCGCCGCGAGCTGGCCCACCGCTACGAGATCGGCCTGGGCAACATCTGCTGGGGCAGCGACTTCCCCCACCCCGAAGGAACCTGGCCGAACACCCGGCAGTGGATGCGCACCACCTTCCACGACATCCCCGTTGCCGAGACCCGCCAGATGCTGGGACTCTCCTGCGCGGAGGTCTTCGGCTTCGACACGGCCGCGCTGGCCCCGATCGCGCAGCGGATCGGCCCGAGGCCGGCCGAACTCGGGCAGCCCGAGGACCAGTCCGCGGTCGAGGCCGCATGGGCACCCGCACGCGAGGTGGGCAGGCACTGGCTGACGGGCCATGACTTCCCGTTCCTGGGCACCGCCGCACCGACGGAGGGAAGAACGCTTTGAGCAAGCAGCAGGGGGATCCGAGCGAGCGCCCCGAGCCACACCGCAACGACCACGACCACGACCACGACCACGGGCGGCACGGGCAGCACGGGCAACACGAGCACCAGCAGCACCAGCACCACCACCGGCACCAGCCCCAGACCGAACACCCCGAGCGCTACACCGTGGTCTCCGCCGACTGCCACGCCGGCGCGGACCTGCTCGACTACCGGCCCTATCTGGCCTCCGCCCACCACGAGGCCTTCGACGCCTGGGCCGTGGACTACGTCAACCCCTTCACCGACCTGATGGCGCCGGAGGCCACCCGCAACTGGGACTCCGACCGACGCCTGGCCGAGCTGGAGCAGGACGGCATCGTCGCCGAGGTCGTCTTCCCGAACACGGTGCCGCCGTTCTTCCCGAGCGCGTCGCTGACCGCCGTGCAGCCGACGGCAGAGGAGTTCGAGCTGCGCTGGGCCGGGCTGCAGGCGCACAACCGGTGGATGGCGGACTTCTGCGCGCAGGCGCCGGGCCGTCGGGCGGGGACGTTCCAGATCCTGCTCAACGACATGGACGCCGCCGTCGCCGAGGTGCGCCGGTGCCACGCCGCCGGGCTGCGGGGCGGTCTGGTGCTGCCGGGCGTGCCGCCGGGGTCGCCCGTGCCGGAGCTGTGGTCGCAGGTCTACGACCCGCTCTGGGCTGTCTGCGCCGAGCTGGGCGTGCCGGTCAACCACCATGCGGGCTCCGCCAGTCCGACGCTGGGCGAGGAGCCCGCAGCACGAGCGGTGTTCATGGTGGAGACGACCTGGTTCTCGCACCGGGCGCTGTGGCACCTCATCTTCGGCGGCGCGTTCCGGCGCCATCCGGAGCTGAGACTGGTCCTCACCGAGCAGGGTTCCGGTTGGATACCCGGGGTGCTGGACATGCTGGACTACTACCACCGGCGGCTGGTCGGCGCGGCGACCCGGGCGGCGACGGCGGAGTCCAAGTTCGGCGCGGGGCTCGCCGAGTTGATGGGCGACACCCCGCGCGCGGTCTGGGAGCGGAACTGCTTCGTGGGCGCGAGCTTCATGCGGGCGCACGAGGTGCCGCTGCGCGACCGGATCGGCCTGGACAAGATCATGTGGGGCAGCGACTTCCCCCACGACGAGGGGACCTTCCCGTTCACCACCGAGGCGCTGCGCACGTCGTTCGCAGGGGTGCCGTACCCGGAGGTGGCGGCGATGGTCGGCGGCAACGCGGCCCGGGTCTACAGCTTCGACCTCGACGCACTGGACGCGATCGCGGCCAAGGTCGGCCCGCTGGTCGAGGAGGTCGCCGAGCCGCTGGCCGAGCCGCCGACCGGGGCGACCAGCCCGGTCTTCGCCAAGGGGGCCTCGGTGCGGGTCTGGTGAGACCCGCACCGGAGGGAGCCCCGGGAGGGGCACGGCGGGGAGCAGGCGGGGCGCGAGCGGGGAACGGGCGGGGCGCGGGCGAGTCCCCGTCTACCACTCGGTAACGACCTCTAGCCAGCGCAGATCGCCACCTCTACGCTGCACGCTATGCCGAACCTGCCCGACCCCGTGCTCTGGTCCATACCCGCGTTCGTCCTGCTCACCGTGGTGGAGCTGGTCTCGTTCCTCGTCCATCCCGACGAGGACGAGGTCGGCTACGCCACCAAGGACACCGCGACCAGCCTCAGCATGGGGTTGGGCAGTCTGGTCACCAACCTGGCCTGGAAGATCCCCGCGTTCGCCCTCTACAACCTCGCCTACGCGCTGACCCCGCTGCGGCTCGGCGTGCACTGGGCGACGGTGCCGCTGATGCTGCTCGGTCAGGACTTCTGCTACTACTGGTCGCACCGCAGCAACCACCGGGTGCGGCTGCTCTGGGCGCAGCACGTGGTGCACCACTCCAGCCGGCACTACAACCTGTCCACCGCGCTGCGGCAGCCGTGGACGGACCTCAGCTTCGGCGTCTTCTACCTGCCGCTGGTGCTGCTCGGCGTCTCCCCTGCCGCCGTGGCCTTCTGCTCCTCGGTCAGTCTGGTCTACCAGTTCTGGATCCACACCGAGCGGATCGGACGCCTGGGTCGCCCGATCGAGTGGGTCTTCAACACCCCGTCCCACCACCGGGTGCACCACGCCTCGCAGGGCGGCTACCTGGACCGCAACTTCGGCGGCATCCTGATCGTCTGGGACCGGCTGTTCCGCAGCTTCACCCCGGAGACCGGCAGGCCGGTCTACGGCCTGACGAAGAACATCTCCACCTACAACCCGCTGCGCGTGGCCACCCACGAGTACGCCTCGATCGGCCGCGACCTGGTGGCCGCCCGCGGCTGGCGCGACCGACTCGGCTACCTGTTCCGCGGCCCCGGCTGGCTGCCGGCCGACCTGGCGGCCCAGGCCGCGTCCGGCGGCGGCGCCACCGCAACCGCCTCCACCTCCACCTCCACCGCGGTGCTCGCGAAGGAGACGGCCGCGTGAACGACCTCAGAACCAGGCGCGGCCTGCTCGGCTACCTGCTCCTCTGCGCTCTCTACCTGCTCTTCACGCTGCTCGGGCTGCACCTCGCCAAGAACGTGGCCAAGCCGCTGCTGATGCCGGCACTCGCACTCGCGGTGTGGCCCCGCGCGCCCCGGCTGCTGATCGGGGCGGTGCTCGCGTCCTGCCTCGGCGACACGATGCTGATGTTCGGCGGTTCGTGGTTCCTGGTCGGCATGGGTGGCTTCGCCGCCGCGCACGTCTGCTACATCACGCTCTTCGTCCGCGGCGGCGCGCTGCGCACGCCGAACGCGGGCGGCGGCACGCGGGGCCGACTCGCCCTCGGCGGCTACGCGCTGGTGTGGGCCGTGCTGATCACCCTGCTCTGGCCGGACCTTGCCGCCGGTCTGCGCATCCCCGTCGCCTGCTACAGCCTGCTGCTGGCGGGCATGGCGGCGACCTCGATGGCCGCGGGCGCGCGCACCGGCCTGGGCGGCGGGCTGTTCCTGCTGTCCGACTCGCTCATCGCCACCGGTCTGGCCCACTGGCCGCAGCTGCCAGCCGCCGACTTCTGCATCATGCTGACCTACCTGGCCGGCCAGTACCTGCTGGTGACCGGCGCGCTCGGACGGACCGCCGAGGCCGGGAACAGTGCGCCCGGCCTCACCGCCGACCCCACCGCGCCGAGCCTCGCACCGCAGTCCTCGCCCGCCTAGCAGCGGTGGCCCGGCGACGTCGCCGGGCCCACTGCGCGAACGTGCGAACGGCGCGAACGGGCGAACGTGCGAACGCGGTCAGAGGTCGAGGTCGAGGTCGACGACGACGGGCGCGTGGTCGGAGGTGCCCTTGCCCTTGCGGGCCTCGCGGTCCACGTACGCGTCGCCGACGGCCGCGAAGAAAGGCTTGTTCGCGTAGGCCAGGTCGATCCGCATGCCCAGGTTCTTCGGGAAGCCGAGCCCGCGGTAATCCCAGAAGGTGAAGGGCTGGTCGTACTTGAGCGCGCGCGGGAAGACGTCGTTCAGGCCCGCCTCGCGCAGCTCGGCCAGGGCCGCGCGCTCCGCGTCCGTGACGTGCGTGGCGCCCTCGAACTTCTTGATGTCCCAGACGTCGGTGTCCGCAGGGGCCACGTTGAAGTCGCCGAGGACGGCGAAGGGACGCTGCCCGGCGGCGTCCTGGCGCACCGCGTCGCGCAGGGCGGAGAGCCAGCGCAGCTTGTAGGCGTAGTGCGGGTGGTCGACCTCGCGGCCGTTGGGGACGTAGACCGACCAGACCCGGACCGGACCGCAGGTCGCCGCGACGGCGCGGGCCTCGATCTCCGGCTCGGCGGGGACCAGCGTGTCCTCGGCGGCCAGCGCAGGGTCGAGGTAGCCGGGCTGGCCGGGGAGGTCCCTGACGACGTCCTCGATGCCGATCCTGGACAGGATCGCCACGCCGTTCCACCGGCCGTTCCCGTGGGCGGCGGCCTCGTAGCCGAGCTCGCGGACGGAGTCGTAGGGGAAGGCGTCGGTGGCGCACTTCAGCTCCTGGAGGCAGAGCACGTCCGGCTGCGCGGAACCGAGCCACTCCAGCAGCTTGTCCAGTCGGGCGTTCACCGAGTTGATGTTCCAGGTGGCGATGCGAACGGTCATGCGCCCAACCTACCGCCGGGCACCGACAGCGACGCCGCCGAGCGCGCCCAGCGCGCCGCGGGCGACCGAACAGCATCCGAACACGCCCCCGGTCGGGGCCCGCCCGGGGGGTCGGTGCGTCCGCCGGGTCCGGCGTCCGCCATGATGGTCTGCGCCCGGAGGGTCACCGGCCCCCGGCACGATGCGGGACAGAGCGGGACAGAGCAGGACAGAGCGGCAGCGGGAAGCAGGCGAGGACGATGACCGGAACGACGCTCGCGTCGGGTTACAGCGGCCCGCCGGCCTGGCAGTGGTCGGACCTGGTGACCAGCTGGCAGCTCGAACCCGTCGTGCTGGCCGCCGCCCTGCTCCTGGGTGCGCTGTACGGACTCGGTCTGCTGCGGGTGCGCCGCACCGGCGGCGCCTGGCCGGCCGGGCGCACCCTCGCCTGGTACGGCGGACTGGCCCTCTGGGTCTGGTCGACCATGTCGGGCGTCGGGGTGTACGAGCGGATCCTCTTCACCGACCGGGCCGCGCAGGTCGTCGTGCTGCTGATGCTGGTGCCGCTGCTGCTGGGCATGGGCGGGCCGGTCTCGCTGATCGCGGAGTCGTCGAGCGAGTGCGGCCGCGACCGCCTGCTGCGGGTGCTGCGCAGCCGGCCCTCCAAGGTGCTGATGTTCCCGGCCGTGTCGACGGCGCTGCTGATGCTGCCGCCGTGGCTGCTCTACTTCACGTCCTGGTACCAGCACACGATGACCAGCCAGTCCTGGAACGTCGGCCTGCACGTGGTCCTGGTGGTGCTGGGGCTCGCCTACTTCTGGCCGCGCCTGCAGATCGACCCGGTCGCGCACGAGTACCCGCAGCTGGTGGGTCTCTTCATCACCATGGCCGAGGTCATCTTCGACGCGGGCCTGGGCATCCTGCTCGTCTACGGCCACACCACCATCGCCGAGCACTACTACACCGGGCTGCGTCGGCCCTGGGGGCCCTCGGTCCACCAGGACCAGATCTGGGGCGGCTGCACGCTCTGGGCGCTGGGCGACATGGCCGGGCTGCCCTTCCTCGCGGCGCTGGTGCGCCGCTGGATGGTGAAGGGCCGCGCCGAGACCGCTGCCGTCGACGCGGCGATCGACGCGCAGATCGCCCGCCAGCGCGAGGCCGCCGCCTCCCGCCGAGCGGCCACGGCCGGCGCCGCCGCCGCCTCGGGCGACCCCTCCCCCGGCGCCGCGGCTGCGGCCGAGCCGGAGGACGACGACCCGGAGATGATGCGCCCCTGGTGGCTCGACGACCCGAACCTCGCCCACCGCTACAGCAGGGACCAGGGCTGAGTTCCGTCGGCCTGATCAGCCGCGGGTGCCGCGGGGAGGCCGGCCGCGGCGGACCCGGCCGAGGGGCAGGCAGACACCCTGCAGCCGTCCGCCGCCTCAGAGGAGCTGTGAGCCCTCGGCCACGACGACCCCGTACAGGTCGTGGACGGTGACCAGCGCGGCACGGTGGAGCTGGTCGGCGGTCACCTCGCCTGCGGCGGTCCGCAGCGGACGGGTGGCGCAGGCGTCGGCGACAATGGTGACGTGACTGCCGCGGAGGAAAGCGCCCTGGGCGGTGAAGGCGACGCACATGTGGGTCATGAACCCGGCGAGGACCACCGTGTCGTTCCCCGCCTCCTCGACCAGGCGGTCCAGCCCGGTGCCGAGGAACGCGTCCGGCTTCCCCTTGACGACGGTGGGCTCGCCCTCGACCGGTGCCACCCTGGGGTGGATCCGGCCGATCTCGGCACGGATGTCGTAGGGGGTGCCCTCGCCGCCGTCGTTGACGACGTGGATGACCTTCGCCCCGGCGGCGCGGGCCCGGCCCAGCAGCTCGGCGGCCGCGTCCAGGGCCTCCCTCCAACCGTCGAGCTCCATGACGCCCTGGGTATAGGTGTTCTGGTAGTCGATCAGGATCAGCGTGGAATCCGCCAGGACGGCCGGCGCCTGGTCGAAGCCGTTGAGTTCACGGAGGGTGGTCGTCGTCATGGGAAGGGCACCTTTTCGATCGTCGATTCGAGGCCTTCTGGCGACTCCCACGCTACGATCAACAAATTGTTGACAACAAGGTCGTACAAGCCGCAGAAACGGACACCGAACGGGGATTCCTGTCCCCCATGGGGAGGAACCACAGGTGGCCGTGGTCACGAAACGCATCGTCATCATGCTGTTCGACGGCGTGGACCTGCTCGACGTCACCGGGCCGCCGGAGGTCTTCGCGCTGTTGCGGCGGGAAACCCCGGACGCCGCCGGTTGTCAGGTGCTGCTGGCCGCGCGCAGCATGGAGCCGGTTCGCACCGCCGCCGGGGTGCGGGTGCTGCCCGACCTGACCTTCGAGGAGGCGGCCGGGCGACGCATGGACACCCTGATCGTGCCCGGCTCGGTGGAGGTCGACGGCGACGGCCGGATCCGCGCGCTGACCGACCCCGAGGTGGTGCGGAGCGTCCGGGTGCTCGCGGCGCGGGCGCGGCGGGTGGCGTCGGTGTGCGTGGGCGCCCATCTGCTGGCGGCCGCCGGGCTGCTGGACGGCAGGCGGGCCACCACGCACTGGTCGACGGCGGCGCAGCTGGCCGCCGACTTTCCCGCGGTGGAGGTCGACTGCGATCCGATCTTCATCCGGGACGGACGCGTCTGGACCGGCGCAGGCATCACGGCCTGCCTGGACCTCGCGCTGGCCCTGGTGGTCGAGGACTTCGGGGAGCCGGTGGCCATGGCGGTGGCCAGGCAGTTGGTGATGTACCTGAAGCGCTCCGGCGGGCAGAGCCAGTTCAGCGTGCCCACCAGGCCGACGACGACCACCCGCCGCATGGACGCGCTTCGCCAGTACGTGCTGCGGCACCTGGACGCCCCGCTGACCGTGGCCGACCTCGCCCGGCAGGCCCAGGTCGGCGAACGCCAGCTGGGAAGGATCTTCCGTGCGGAGGTCGGCTCGACCCCGGCCGCCTACGTGGAGTCACTTCGGGTCGAGGCCGCGCGCAACCGCCTGGAGGCGACCGAGGACACCGTGGAACGGGTGGCCACGACGTGCGGCTTCGGCACCACGGACACCCTGGTCCGGGCCTTCCGCCGCAGTCTGGGCGCCACGCCCACCGAGTACCGGCAGCGGTTCCGCCGCCCCGGCTGAGCGTGGCAGCCCGACAAGCGCCGTACCCCTCCCCGAGGACCGGGGAGGGGTACGGCGTGGCACGGAAGCGGAAGCGGGCGCGGGCGCGGGAGCGGGAGCGGGAGCGGGAGCGGCGGGCGCGGCCTAGCCGACCGGGACCTGCTGCGGGCGGGAGCTCGCGCCGTGGTCATCGCCGGTGCCCAGGGCCTGGAGGATCTCGTCCACGCTCTGCTTGGCGTCGCCGAAGAGCATGCTGCTGTTCTCGCGGAAGAACAGCGGGTTCTGCACGCCCGCGTAGCCGGAGGCCATCGACCGCTTGAAGACGACGACCTGCTCGGCCTCCCAGACCCGCAGCACCGGCATGCCGGCGATGGGGCTGGTCGGGTCCTCGGCCGCGGCCGGGTTGACGGTGTCGTTGGCGCCGATGACCAGCACCACCGAGGTGTCCGAGAAGTCGTCGTTGATCTCGTCCATCTCCAGGACGATGTCGTAGGGCACCTTGGCCTCGGCCAGCAGCACGTTCATGTGTCCGGGCAGGCGGCCGGCCACCGGGTGGACCCCGAAGCGGACCTCGACGCCGCGCTCGCGCAGACGGCGGGTCAGCTCGGCGACCGGGTGCTGGGCCTGCGCGACGGCCATGCCGTAGCCCGGGGTGATCACCACGGAGGTGGCGCGGGCCAGCAGTCCGGCCACCTCGGCCGCGCGCATCTCGCGGTGCTCGCCCTGCTCCTCGTCGCCCCCGCCGGAGGGCGCCTCGATGCCGAAGCCACCGGCGATCACCGAGAGGAAGGAACGGTTCATCGCCTTGCACATGATGTAGGAGAGGTAGGCGCCGGAGGAGCCGACCAGCGCGCCCGTGACGATGAGCAGGTCGTTGTCCAGCAGGAAGCCGGCCGCGGCCGCGGCCCAGCCGGAGTAGCTGTTCAGCATCGAGACGACGACCGGCATGTCGCCGCCGCCGATCGAGGCCACCAGGTGCCAGCCCAGCGCCAGGGCCAGCACGGTGACGGCGATCATCAGGCCGAGGCTCGGGCTGACCGTGAACCACACCGTGAGGGCGGCGAAGGCGACGAGCGCGCCGAGGTTGAGGTAGTTCTTGCCGGGCAGCATCAGCGGGCGCGAGGCGATCCGCGCGGACAGCTTCAGGAAGGCGACGATCGAGCCGGTGAAGGTGACCGCGCCGATGAAGATGCCGATGACGACCTCGGCGTGGTGGATGCTCAGCAGGTCCGCGGCGACGTGGGTCTGCGCTGCGCCGTGCGACTCGACCTCGAGGTAGCCGTTCCAGCCGACCAGCACGGCGGCCAGGCCGACGAAGCTGTGCAGCACGGCGATGAGCTCGGGCATCTGGGTCATCTCGACCCGGCGCGCGCGGTAGAGGCCGATGGCCGCGCCCAGTGCCATAGCGATGACGATCAGGGCCACGGCTCCGGCGTTGATGCTCTGGGCGGCGAACACCACGGTCGCGACCAGGGCGAGGGCCATGCCCACGATGCCGTAGGCGACGCCGGCCCGGGAGGTGCGGTGCTGCGAGAGTCCGGCCAGGCTGAGGATGAACAGCAGCGCGGCGACGAGGTCCGCGGCGTGTGCGGCCGTCGTGGAAGTCATCGTGGCTCAGCCCTTCGAGAACATGGACAGCATGCGGCGGGTGACGGCGAAGCCGCCGAAGATGTTGATGCTGGTCAGCAGGACGGCCACGAAGGCGAGCGTGGTGACGATCCAGCTCTCGTGCCCGATCTGCAGCAGGGCGCCGATCACCATGATCCCGGAGATGGCGTTGGTGACCGACATCAGCGGGGTGTGCAGCGCGTGGTGGACCTTGCCGATCACGTAGTAGCCGATCACCACCGCCAGCGCGAAGACCGTGAAGTTCTGCGCGAGCTGGGCCGGGGCGTAGGCGACCAGGCCGAACATGGCGAGCATCCCGGCCCCGATCAGGGCGAACCGGGCCGCAGGGGTCAGCTTCGGCTCCTTGGGCGCCGCGGGCTGGGCCGGCGCGGCCGCGGGCTGCGCCACCGGGGCGGCGGAGACCTGGACGGGCGGCGGCGGCCAGGTGATCTCGCCGTTCTGGACGACCGTGACGGCCCGCTGCACGACGTCGTCGAAGTCGACGGTGAGCCGGCCGTCCTTGCCGGGCGTCAGCAGCTTGATCAGGTTGACCAGGTTGGTGCCGAAGAGCTGCGAGGCCTGGGCGGGCAGCCGGGAGGCGAGGTCGGTGTAGCCGATCAGGGTCACGCCGTTGTCGGTGACCACGGCGCGGCCGGGGACGGTGCCGGCGACGTTTCCGCCCATGGCGGCGGCCATGTCGACGACGACGCTGCCGGGCTTCATCGCGGCCACGTCCTCGGCGGTGAGCAGGCGCGGCGCGGGACGGCCGGGGATCAGCGCGGTGGTGACGACGATGTCCACGTCCTTGGCCTGCTCGTGGTAGAGCGCGGCGGCGGCCAGGTCGTAGTCGGCGGAGGTGGCCTTGGCGTAACCGTCGGTGCTGGCCTCCTGGGCCACGTTGACCGGCAGGTACTCGCCGCCCAGGGACTTGACCTGGTCGGCGACCTCGGGGCGCGGGTCGGTGGCGCGCACGATCGCGCCGAGGCTGGACGCCGCACCGATGGCGGCGAGACCGGCCACACCGGCGCCGGCGACCAGGACCTTGGCCGGCGGCACCTTGCCCGCCGCGGTGACCTGGCCGGTGAAGAAACGTCCGAAGACGTGCGCGGCCTCGATGACCGCGCGGTAGCCGGCGATGTTGGCCATCGAGGAGAGCACGTCCATCGACTGCGCGCGCGAGATGCGCGGCACGGCGTCCAGGGCGAGCGCGGTGACGGGACGCGTCGCCAGCTCCGCCAGCAGCTCGGGCTTCTGCGCGGGGGCGAGCAGGCCGACCAGGGTGGCGCCGTCCCGCAGTCTGGCGATCTCACCGCTGGAGGGGGCGTTGACCATCAGGACGACATCCGCCGCCCACGCCTCGCCGATGCTCGCTCCGGCCTCGCTGTAGGCGGCGTCGGTGAATCCTGAGGCTGCTCCGGCCTCGGACTCGACCACGACCTCGTAGCCGAGGCCGAGCAACTGGCGTACCGTCGCGGGCGTCGCGGCCACGCGGGTCTCGCCGGGCGCGGACTCGGCGACCACACCGATGCGCTGCGGTGGGTGGTCCGCGTGTTCTTGTGCCGACATATCTCGTGTCTCTCTCACCTGGGGAAACAACAGCTGACAGGGATGTGCGACCGCCAGGCGCCCTCACGTCTGGTGGCAGGAACCTACACGTCCGGCACCGGCCCGCCGACGGGGCCGGACCGTGACATGTTTCACCACGGAAATGCGGGCGCCACTCCTCACATGCCCCCCACCCGCCCCCGCAACCGGGGGCGCGGCGCGCGGCGCGGCGACTTCGGCGGGCGCCGGCCCGGTCGCCGCGCCTGTGACCGGGCGAGATGGGTCGGAGCCAGGCTGTTCGGACATACAGCACGAAGGTCATTGTTCTGAGCATGTTGACGCCTGGTCAGAGGCCTGCTTCTCTGTGGGGTGGACAACACCACCTGAGGTGGTGGCACGAAGCTCCTCACGTTCCCCCGCAAGCAGGCTCAGCGCGTCGACGGCGCATGTGCAGCGATCCGGGCACTCCTATGTCGTGGACACGTCATCCTGTTGTGCGTTCGGTCGATCACCGTTCCGCCACAGAGAGGATCTTCCGACGATGGGCATCACCCTTCGCCGCGGAGTGCGCCGTGCGGCCCTCACCGGCCTCACCTCGCTCGCCGCAGTCGGAGCGCTGGCGTTCGGCGTGGCCCCACAGGCCAACGCCGCCGCGAGCTCCCCGACCGCCAACCCCTACAGCCCCGCCTACCAGCACCCGTACCGTCACGGCGTGCTGCCCACCATCGGGCAGAACGCGAAGATGAAGTCGTGGGACGCCAGCCATGCGTCACCTGCGGCGACCGGTCCGGAGACGCTGTCCTACGGCGGCGGCATCGACGGCATCGGCGTCCAGAGCGGCCACTCCAAGGTCTACCTGGTCTTCTACGGCACCCAGTGGGGCACCCAGAGCACCGACGCCAACGGCAACGCCAAGTTCACCGGCGACCCCGACGGCGGCGCCTCGGTCGCCCAGCAGATGTTCAAGGGCATCGGCACCAACAACGAACTGTGGTCCGCCGACCTCACCCAGTGGTGCGACGGCGCAGGCGTCGCCACCGGCGCCACCTCCTGCCCCGCCAGCGGCGCCAGCTACATCCCCTACCAGAGCGGCGGCGTCCTCGCCGGCGTCTGGTACGACAACAGCGCCGCCTCCCCCAGCGCCGCCAGCGGCCACCAGCTCGGCCAGGAGGCCGTCAACGCCGCCGCCCACTTCGGCAACACCACCGCCGCCTCCAACCGCTACGCCTACTACGTCATCCTCTCCCCCCACGGCACCAACCCCGACAACTACCAGAACCAGTACTGCGCCTGGCACGACTACAACGGCGACTCCACCCTCACCGGCGGAGCCGTCACCTCGCCCTACGGCGACGTCGCCTTCTCCAATCAGCCCTACAACATGGACTCCGGCGCCGGCTGCGGCGTCGGCTTCGTCAACAGCCCCGGAACCCTGGACGGCTACACCATCACCATGGGCCACGAGTGGCACGAGATGATGTCCGACCAGAACCCCGCCGGCGGCTGGACCAACAACACCGGCAGCAGCTACAACGGCCAGGAGAACTCCGACGAGTGCGCCTGGCTCTCCCCCGGCACCACCGGCGGCGCCGCCAACATCAGCTTCGGCTCCTTCGGCACCTACCCCGAACAGGCCAGCTGGTCCAACGACACCAACGCCTGCGCCATCTCCCACCCGATCGTCAACCACGGCGAGACGGTCACGGTGAACAGCCCCGGCAACCAGACCACCACCGTCAACACCGCGGTCTCCCTGCAGATCTCCGGCAGCGACTCGGCCGGCAAGTCCCTCACCTACAGCGCCACCGGACTCCCCGCCGGCCTGTCCATCTCCAGCTCCGGCCTGATCACCGGCACCCCGACCACGACCGGCAGCTCCTCGGTCACCGTCACCGCCACCTCCGGCACCGCCTCCGGCACCGCCTCCTTCAACTGGACCGTCAACCCGGTCAGCACCGAGACGGTCACCGTGAACAACCCCGGCAGCCAGACCGGCACCGTCGGCACCGCCGCCTCTCTGCAGATCTCCGGCAGCGACTCGGCCGGCAAGTCCCTCACCTACAGCGCCACCGGACTCCCGGCCGGCCTGTCCATCTCCAGCTCCGGCCTGATCTCCGGCACCCCGACCACGGCCGCGACCTCCAGCGTCACCGTGACCGCCTCCTCCGGCACCGCCTCCGGCAGCAACTCGTTCAGCTGGACGGTCAACCCGAGCAGCGGCGGCTGCGCCAGCCCGGGCCAGAAGCTCAGCAACCCCGGCTTCGAGTCCGGGAGCTCCGGCTGGACCGCCACGGCCGGTGTCATCGGCCAGAACGGCCCCAGCGAGCCCGCCCACTCCGGCAGCTGGAACGCCTGGATGGACGGCTACGGCACCACCCACACCGACACCCTCGCCCAGAGCGTGGCGGTCCCGTCCGGGTGCACCTCGAACTTCTCGTTCTGGCTGCACATCGACACCAGTGAGACCACCACGACCACGGCCTACGACACGGTCAAGGTCCAGGTCCTGAACAGCTCCGGCACCGTGCTGGGCACGCTGGCGACGTACTCCAACCTGAACGCGGCGGGTGGCTACCAGCAGCACACCTTCAACCTGTCCAGCTACGCGGGACAGACCGTCACCCTCAAGTTCACCGGTCACGAGGACGTCAGCCTGCAGACCAGCTTCGTCGTCGACGATACGGCGCTGAACGCCTCCTGATCACCCTCCCGCACCGCTGACAGGCACGAAACCCGAGGCCCCGTCCCCGCTCAGCCGGGGGCGGGGCCTCAGGCCTGGCCGGGTCTCAGCCGCGCCCGTACTGGTCCTCCGCGCGCCAGAAGTGGACGTAGCCGAAGCCGCCCGCGAACACCGCCCAGAGCAGCGCCGACAGCCACACGTGCGGGCCCAGACTGCTCGCGTGGACGGTGTCCATCAGGGCGTAGCGCATCAGTTCGTTGAAGATCAGCGCCGGGTTGAGGTAGAGCAGGGTCTGCACCGGCTTCGGAATGTGCGCGCTGAGGGTCTGCACGCTCCAGAAGACCCCGGAGAGGTACATCCAGGTGCGGATGACGAAGGGCATCAGCTGCGCCAGGTCGGTGGTTCTCGCTCCCCAGCGGGCGAGCAGCAGCGCGAGGCCGGTGTTGAAGACGGTCTGCAGCAGCAGCGTGGGCAGGACGAGCAGCCACTTGACGGTGACCGGTTCGCCGGTGACCAGGATGATCACCCCGAGCACGCCCATGGAGAACATCAGCTGTTGCAGCTGCATGATCGTCATCGCGATGGGCAGACAGGCCCGCGGGAAGTGCAGGGCACGGATCAGGCCCAGGTTGTCGGCGATGGCGCGGGTCCCCGACAGCACCGCCGACTGGGTGAACTGGAAGGTGAAGATGCCCGTGCAGAGATAGGCGACGTAGTTGGGGATGCCCCGGTTGGTCCCCAGGAGCAGGCCGAAGACGAGGTAGTAGACCGCCGCGTTGAGCAGCGGCGTCACCACCTGCCAGATCTGGCCCAGCTTCGCCGAGGTGTAGGACGCGGTGGTCCTGGCCGTCGCGAACGCCCAGATGAAGTGCCGGCGCGCCCACAGCTCGCGGGTGTAGGCCCGCAGCGTGGGGCGGCGCCCGCTCAGGTCGAGACCGTATTTGGCCGCGAGTTCGGCCGGTGCCAGTCCGGCGTCGACCCCCTCCACGACGGCGACTCCTTCGCTCACCCCACGACGTTCTCACGCGCCGCCCGGGGACGCGCGTCGTCAGACCCGGACGGCGGCCAGGTCGAACGAGGCGACGGAGGGTTCGGTGAGCGAGCCCAGCCAGAGGCGGCCGCCGTGTTCGGCCACGCCGGTGACGGCGCGGAACGCGGCGCTCGGGCCCTGGAGGTCGTGCACCACGCGGCCCGCGGTGTCGACGGCGATCACCCAGACGGTGGGCTTCGGTCCGGGCAGCAGCGCCTCGGGGACGCGCCACAGGACCTGGCGGGCGGCGGGGTGGACGCGGTGCAGCGTGTCCAGAAGGGGGTCGCGCGGGGCGACCATGGCGATCCAGAGCAGTCCGTGGGTACCGGCGCCGAGGTTGTCGGGGAAGCCCGGCAGGTCGACGAAGGGCTCGTAGTCGCCGGCCCGGTCGCCGGTCAGCCAGTAGCGGGTGACCCGGTAGTCGCCGGTCTCGGCGACGGCGAGGTAGGACTCGTCGGGACCGAAGGCGACGCCGTTGGCGAACTGGAGCCCGTCCAGCAGCACCTCCGGTTCGCCGCCCCCGGCGGCGAGGCGCAGCAGCCGGCCGGTCCCGGAGTGCTCCAGCACGTCGGCGCGCCAGTCGTCGATGCCGAAGCGGCGGCTGGACTCGGTGAAGTAGACCGTCCCGTCGGCGGCGGCCACGACGTTGCTGACCAGCCGCAGCGGTTCGCCGCCCTGGCGGTCGGCGAGGGTCTCGACGCTCCCCTTGTCCGGGTCGACGCGGAGCAGGCGTCCGCGCCGGGCGTCGCAGACGAGCACCCGCCCGTCGGGCAGCACCTCCAGGCCCGCGGGGCGGCCGGGGGCGATGTCGGCGATGGTGACGGCCTCGCGCCCGTCGGGGCTGAGCCGCAGCACGCGCCCGTCGGCGACCCCGCACAGCACCCGCCCGAGTGCGTCGACCACGACGTCCTCCGGGCCGAGACCGGAGAGCGGGACGAGGTCGAGCGGCGGGAGCGAACGGTGCTTGCGCCAGGCCCGCGCACGGCCGCTGCGTGGCGGCGGGGTCCAGGTCTGCGGTCGGATCGGCGGGCGGGCCATGGCGGTGTACCCCCAGTCGGGGTGGGCGGATGTCTGCTGAGCCCCCATCATGCCGTCCGACCTGGGCTCGGGGAACCCGCCCCTCGGGGGGTCACGGCGCGTTTCACCAGCGCACCGGGAGCGCGAGCAGGCCGCGGGCGCGGATGGAGGGGCGCCACCGCAGCTCCTCCGGCGAGGCGTCCAGTGCGAGGCGGGGGAAGCGGTCCAGGAGGGCGATGAGCGCGATCTCGGTCTCCATCCGTGCGAGGGGCGCGCCCAGGCAGTAGTGGATGCCGTGTCCCAGGGCGAGGTGTCCGCTCGCGTCGCGGTCGAGGTCGAGCCGGTCGGGCTCGGGGAAGCGGCGCGGATCGCGGTGGGCGGCGGCCAGCGAGAGCAGCACGGTCTCGCCCGCGGGGACGGTCACGCCGCCGATGGTGACGTCCTCGACGGCGAAGCGGCGGATCGCGAGGGGCGCGGGACCGTCGTAGCGGGCCAGCTCCTCGACGGCGGCGCCGATCCGGCCGGGGTCGCGGCGCAGCGCCCGCAGCTGCTCGGGGTGGCCGAGCAGGGCAAGGGTGGCGTTGCCGATGAGGTGGACGGTGTTCTCGTATCCGGCGAAGAGGATGAGGAAGGCGAGCGACATCAGCTCGTCCTCGGTGAGCCGGTCCTCCTCGTCCCGGACGGCGATCAGGTCGGAGAGCAGGTCGTCGGCCGGGTCGGTCCGCTTGGCGGCGAGGAGCCGGGTGAGGAAGGCGAGCATGCTGCCGACCGCCTCCTTGGCCTGGCCCGGCCGGGCGGGGTCGGGGGTGATCAGTGCGTCGGTCCAGGCGCGGAAGTCCGCGCGGTCGCCGGGGGCCACCCCGAGCAGCTCGCAGATGACCGTGATCGGCAGCGGCGCGGCGTACGCGGAGATCAGTTCGGCGCGGCCGTGCGGGGCGACGGCGTCGAGCAGGCGGTCCGCGGTCCCGCGGATCGGCTCGCGCAGCTGCTCGACGCGGCGCGGGGTGAACGCCCGGCTGACCAGGCGGCGGATGCGGGTGTGGTCGGGCGGGTCCATGTTGAGCAGGTTCGCGTCCAGCGCGGGCGGCAGGGCGAGCCCGCGGTAGCCTCCGGGCGCGGCGTGGCGCTTGTCCAGCGCGAGCCGGGGGTCGCCGAGCGCCCGGCGGACGTCGTCGTATCCGGTCACCAGCCACGCAGGCAGTCCGTCGGTCCCGGCGATCCGGTGCACGGGTCCGGCCTCGTGCAGCTCCCGGGCCGCCGCGCCGGGATCCGCGACCAGCCGGGAGGGGTCAACGAGGGGCGGCGGGCCGGGCGTTGTGGTGGAGGACATGGGTGCACCCTAGGCCCTGCCCGACAGTTCGCGCCCAATCGGCCCGCGTCGTCCGCCGCCGGACGCCGCAAGTCGGAACGTCGGCGTCGCACCGGTCGTACCTGGGCGGGCCCAGGTCGGCGGCGTGCTCCAGCGCCGCGAGGAAGACTCCCAGCTTGCTGCCGAAGTAGTGGTACAGCAGCGGCCGGGACATGCCGGCCTCCCGCGCCAACTCGTCCACGGAGACGGCCGCGTAGGGCGTCGCGGCGAACTTCGCCAGGGCCGTCTCGATCAGCGCCTGCCGACGCTGCTCCGGCGCCGGCCGGACCCGTTCGACCCGCTCGGGCCCGGTTTCGACGGGATCCATTCCGCGCACCCCAAGGACGATCAAGGCGCCGAGTACAGACCCGCGCCCCGCCGGACCCCATCCCCGCGGCGCGGTTCCGGCTGTGGGCGAGGCTCGTTGAGCGTCCGTCAGGCGTGCGCCGGCAGTGCGGAACCCGCCGCCGACTCCTCCGCCGCCCGCCCCGCCTGCGCGAGCGCGGCGTCGACCCGGGCGTTGCTGGTCAGCCGGGCCGCCAGGACCGACATCACGGCCAGGATCGCCGCACCGGCCAGGAACGGGGCGCGGAGGCCGGCGACGTGGGCCAGCCAGCCGCTGAAGAGCGCACCCACCGGCCCGGCGCTGTAGCCGGTCAGCCGCGCCGCCGCGCTGACGCGACCCATCAGCTCGTCAGGAACGATGGCCTGCCGGATGGAAGGGCCGATCGTCATGGTGACGGCCATCGCCGCGCCGACCAGGGCGAGTCCCGCCGCGGCGAGGTAGGCGTTCGGCGCGATCCCGACGCCGAGCACCGCCGCCGCCTCGACGATCGCGGTCAGGGTCAGCGTTCCGCCGCTGCCGAGGCGCGCGACGAGCCGGCCGGCGACGAAGGTCCCACCGAGTCCGCCGACGGCCTCGCAGGTGAGGAAGGTGCCGTAGCCGGCGGTGCCGAGGTGCAGGGTGTCGTGGGCGTAGAGGGCCAGCACCGCGCCGACGCCGCAGAAGGCGAAGTTGCCGACCGCGGGACGCAGCGTCAGTCCCAGCAGGAAGCGGTGGTGCAGCAGGTAGGAGGCGCCGGCTCCGGCGTCCTTGAGGATCGAGCCCTTCGGCGCGGCGGCCTTCTTCGGTCCGGCGGGCAGTGTGCGGATCATCAGCGAGCTGAACAGGAAGGAGACCGCGTCCGTCACGAACGGCACCGCGCGGCCCAGCGCGAAGAGCAGACTGCCGGTCGGCGGGCCGACGAAGCCGTCCAGGGCGCGCTGCGCGCCCTGGAGGCGGGAGTTGGCGCGCTGGAGGTTGTCCGGGTCGCGTTCCAGCAGCTCGGGCAGGTAGGCCATGGACGCGGTGTCGAACAGGACTCCGCCCATTCCGAGCAGGAAGCCGATGCCGATCAGCACGGCGAGGTTCAGGAAGCCGCCCAGCACCGCGACCGTGGCGAGCGCGAGCAGCCCGAAGCGGCACAGGTCCGCGATCACCATGGTGCGGCGGCGGTCCCAGCGGTCCACGAGTGCGCCGCCGATCAGGCCGAAGAGCAGCCACGGCAGCAGGGTGACGGCCTCCATGAGGCCGAAGGCGACGGAGTCGTGGGTGAGGGTCAGGGCGAGCAGCGGCAGCGCCGAGTAGTACACGCCGTCGCCGAGGGAGGAGACGGCCGAGGCCGCCCATATGCGGTGGAAGGTGCCGGGCAGCTTCGGCCGGTCGGTGCGACGCTTCAGGGTCACGTGGTGGCGGTTCCGTTCTCGGTGGAGGAAGGTTCGTTCGGGTCGGCCGGGCGGGTGTCGAGCGGCCGGTAGAAGGCGGTGAAGAGGTCGGCGGCCGGCTGCGTCGGGTCGTGCAGCGCGGTGATCTCCTCGTGGAGGGCGATCACCTTCTCGACGGCCAGCGCGAAGTGCTCCGGGCTCAGGCGCAGGTGCTTGAGCCGTTCGTCCTTCTCCGCCCCGGCGGGCGCGGACTCGACGTCGGCCAGGGCGTGCCGCATGAGGATGTCGGGCTGTCCTGGTCCGCTCTCGGGCAGGTGGATGCCCTTGCCCGCCATGCCGTAGTAGAGCTCGGTGACACCGCGGACCTTGCGGGTGTCCACGACCTTGATCAGACCCGCCTTGGCCAGCACCTTCACGTGGTAGTTCGAGCTGCCCTTGGCGATGCCGAGGCGCGTGGCGATCTGGGTGACCGTCGCCGGTCCGTCGCGCAGCACGCGCAGCACCCGGTGGCGCATCAGGCTGCCGATGGCGTGCAGCTGTTGGTCGGTCTCGACGTGGACGGGGTTCTCGTCCGGGGAGGCCGACCGGTCGTCGCTCATGAGGTCAATGGTCAACATTTCTTGACCGTTGTCAATGCACTTCCCTGCGGACGCTGACTCCTCGCCGGAACGACGAAGGCCGCGTCCCCGGGTGGGGACGCGGCCTTTCGGGCGCGCAGCGGTCGCAGGCTCAGATCACCGGCGGACGGCCGAGTCTGGTCATCCGCCAGACCGTGGACCAGCGCATCGGACGGCGTGGACCGGCCGGCTCGCGCCAGCCCGCCGCGAAGCCGCCGAACCAGGCGCGCAGCGCCTCGCCGGAGGGTCGCCGGGCGATGGTCAGCAGCATCCAGACGCCGAGGTAGACCGGCACCAGGACCGCGGGCAGGTTGCGCCGGGCGAGCCAGACGCGGTTGCGCGCGATGTTGTGGTTGTAGGTCGCGTGCCGGCTCGGCAGCGTGCGCGGGTGGCGCAGCACGATGTCGGGGCAGTAGGCGATGTCCCAGCCCGCGTCGAGCGCGCGCCAGGCCAGGTCGGTCTCCTCGTGCCCGTAGAAGAACTCGCCCGGCAGCTGACCGGCCGTCGGGAAGACCGCCGAGCGCACCGCGCTCGCGCCGCCCAGGAAGGTGGTCACCTTGCCGGCCCGCATCGGGTCCGAGGCGCGCAGCCGCGGCACGTGCCGACGCTGGGTCAGGCCCTCCTCGTCGGCGATGCGCATGCTGACGATGCCGAGCTTCGGGTCCGCCGCGAAGGCCGCGCGCACCAGCTGCGCCGAGTCGTCCAGCGGCAGCAGCCCGTCGTCGTCGAGGAAGAGCACGACGTCCACGTCGCAGCCGTCCTTGCCGAAGGCGTCGATGCCGACGTTGCGACCGCCGGGGATGCCGAGGTTCTCCGGCAGGCTGACGCCGCGCACGCCCTCGGGCAGCTCCGGCAGCGGAGCGCCGTTCGCGACGACGACGACCTCGACGGCCGGGCCGCGCTGGGCGGCCACGGAGTCGAGCAGCGCCTTGAGCTCGACCGGGCGGGTGCCCTGCGTGATGACGACCGCGCCCAGCTTGAGCTCGACGCCCGGCGCGGTGCCGGCGTCCGGCTGGGTCTCGGCCACGGCGGTCACCGGAGCCTGCTGGAGAGGACGATGCTGAGCAGGTGCAGGACCGTCTGCAGCATGGCGATCGCCGCGAGCACGACCACCGCGAGGCGGCTGAAGTACAGGCCGCCGTGGATCTGGTCGGCGATGCCGGCCGCCAGGATGAACAGCGAGGCCTCGACCCCGCCGATCAGCCGGTGGAACTTGAGCATCGAGGCGAGCTTGCGCGCCTTGGCGACACCGGCCGCGCGCGGCACCGAGGCCGCGTCGTCCACGGCGGTCAGGCCGCGGCGGATGCGGGCGACGTCGACCAGGTCGGTCTCGGCCTTGATCAGGATCGCGCCGAGCGCGGCCAGCGTGCCGAGGAAGGCCCAGAGCCAGGCGCGGGAGCCGTCCTGCTGGAACAGGTCGGCGGCGCGCAGGCCGAAGCCGGTCAGCAGCGCGGCCTCGGAGAGGTAGTGGCCGACCCGGTCCAGGTAGACGCCGGTGGTGGAGGTCTGCTTGCGCCAGCGCGCGAGCTCTCCGTCGACGCAGTCGAGGCCCAGGTAGACCTGGATCAGCAGGGCGCCGAGGACGGCGCCGGCGAGGCCGGGGATCAGCAGCGCGGCGCCGGCGAGGACGCCGGTCAGCATCATCAGCCAGGTGAGCTGGTTCGGCGTGACCGGCGCGTTGACCAGGTGCCGGGTGACCCGCGAGGAGATCCTGCGCATGTAGATGCGGCCGGCCCAGTGCTCGCCGGAGCGGCGGTCGAGCAGCCCCTCCGGGTGTGCGACGGCGCGGAACTCGGCGAGGGTGGGCTTACCGGTCTTCATGGCCGTACCTGCGGGGGCAGACTCAGGAGCAGACGTCTTTGACATAGGAGGTGTACGCGTCCCGGATGGCGGAGGGGTCGAGATCGAGGTGTTCCAGGATGGTGTAGCGACCTGGACGGGTCTGCGGAGCATAGTGCACGGCCGCGACGAACTCCGCGTCGGTGAAGCCGATCTGGTCGGCTGTCACCGGCAGGCCGTGGCGGCGCAGCGCCTGCACCATCTGACCTGCGACGGGGAGGTCCCCGCGCAGGTAGGTGGCGAAGGCCGCGCCGAGGCCGCACTGCTCGCCGTGCTGGGCCTTGCGCGTGGGGTGGAGGATGTCGAGCGCGTGGTTGATCTCGTGGCAGGCGCCGCTCGCGGGCCGGCTGCTGCCGGCCACGTTCATGGAGATGCCGGTGAGCACCAGCGCCTCGGCCAGCGCGACCAGGAAGTCGTTGTCGGCGATCGTTCCGGGGTGCCGCAGGATCGTCTCGCCGGAGGTGCGCGCCATCGCGGCGGCCAGGCCGTCGACCGTCTCACCCGTCTCGCGCTGGGACAGCTCCCAGTCCGCGATGCAGGAGATGTTCGAGATGGCGTCGCCGATGCCGGCGGCGACGTAGCGGGCCGGGGCCTGCCGGATGACGTCGAGGTCGACGATCATGCCGATCGGGCTGGGCACGCCGTAGGAGCCGCGTCCGGCGTCGTTGTCCAGGGTGGAGACCGGCGAGCAGAGACCGTCGTGGGCGAGGTTGGTCGCGACCGCGACGACCGGCAGGCCGACCCGGGCAGCGGCGTACTTCGCCACGTCGATGATCTTGCCGCCACCCAGTCCGACGAGCGCGTCGTAGTGGCCGCCGCGCATCTGGTCGGCGAGGGTGACGGCCGCGTCGAGGGTGCCGTCGGCCACCGTGAACCAGACGGCGTCCGGCAGCTGCGGCGCCAGCCGCTCGCGCATCGCCGCCCCGGATCCGCCGCTGACCGCGACGGCGATCCGGCCGGAGGAGGCGATGCCGGGGTTGGCCAGCACCTCGCCGAGGCGGTCGAGCGCGCCGGAGCGGATGTCCACCACCAGCGGCGAGGGGACCAGTCGGGTCAGTACCGGCACGCGATCTCCCGGCCCTTGGCGAGGTCGTCGTGGTTGTCCACCTCGACCCAGGACACCTCGCCGATCGGCTGGACGTCGATCCGCAGGCCGCGGTCGATCATCTCCTGGTAGCCGTCCTCGTAGTAGAGCTGCGGGTCGCGCTCGTAGGTGGCCTGCAGGGCGGAGGCGAGGTCGTCGGCGGCGGAGGGGTTGATCAGCGTGACGCCGATGTACTCGCCGGTGGCGTCGGCGGGGTCCATCAGCTTGGTGATCCGTCGGGCGCCCTTGTCGGGGTCGACGGTGACCTTCATCTCCTCGTCGGCCAGCTTCTTGACCGTGTCCAGCGCCAGCAGCACGCCGGGCTCGCGGCCGGCCGCGGCCAGGCGGGCGTTCGCCTCCAGCAGGGTGCGCTCGACGGAGGAGGGGTGGATGGTGTCGCTGTTGGCGAGGATGACGCCCTCGCGGAACAGCTCCCGCGCGCACCAGACGGTGTAGGCGTTGTTCCACCGCTCGGCCTTGGGGTTCTCGATCAGGTGGAGCGTGACGCCGTGGCGCTGCTCGAGAGCGGTCTTCCGCTCCCGGATCGCGTCGGCGCAGTAGCCCACGATGATCGCCACGTCGCGCATCTCGACCTCTGCGAAGTTGCGCAGGGTGATGTCGAGGATGGTGCGGTCGTCGTCCAGCGGCACCAGTGCCTTGGGCAGGGTGTCGGTGTAGGGACGAAGGCGGCTGCCCGCGCCTGCGGCCGGAACAAGGCCGATCATGTGAAATCTCCAGTGCTTGCCAGTACTCGGTGTCCTGCGCGTCTGCGGGAGCCGCCCCCACCCCGCATGCAGATCATCATTGCGGACCGTGACGCCGCGGGACAAGCCGCGGCCCGTCGGGAGGCCTTTTGGGGCAGACTGTACCCGGCCAGACATGGCGCGACCGACGTGAAAGGTGATCCATGACCGCCACCACCGTGACGACGACGACCGAGATTCTGCTCGAGCTGGTCGACGAGCAGGGCCGGACGATCGGCACGGCCGAGAAGCTCTCCGCGCACCAGGCCCCCGGCCGGCTGCACCGGGCCTTCTCCGTGTTCCTCTTCGACGCGCAGGGCCGGATGCTGCTCCAGCAGCGGGCGCTCGGCAAGTACCACTCCCCCGGCGTTTGGTCCAACACCTGCTGCGGACACCCCTACCCGGACGAGCCCCCCTTCGTCGCGGCGGCCCGCCGCACCGCGGAGGAGCTGGGCGCCGCCCCGGTCCGCCTGGAGCAGGCCGGCACGGTCACCTACGACCTCCCCGACCAGGCCTCCGGGCTGGTGGAGAAGGAGTACAACCACCTCTTCGTCGGGATCGCGGCGGCCGAGTTCACCCCGGACCCGGACGAGGTGGCGGCCACCTCCTTCGTCACCCCCGGGGAACTGGCCGCGCTGCGCGCGGACAAGGCGTTCTCGGTCTGGTTCCAGACCGTCCTGGACGCGGCGCTCCCGACCATCCGCACGACCTTCCCCACCGCGGGCTGGTAACCGGCCCCTGGCCCTTGCCGGGTCCCGGCCGTCGTGGACGGCCGGGACCCGGGTCGGCCCGAGGCGTCGTTCTTCCCGCGGCCGCCGCCGCAGTCGCAGGCGCAGGGGTCGCCCTGGGCGTGGGCCCGCCCAGAGACCCCGCCGAGATCAAGGCTCGTCGTCGGGTAGCCGGGCCTGCCGCCACCCGCCGGCACCGGAAGCAGCAGCGCGTAGAACCGTACGGCCGTGAACGCCGTCGGCTCGGGCAGTCCGAGCGCCGCCATCGCCGCCGACGCGGCCGCGTGGCGCTCGCCGTTGACCCGGACCTCGGCCTCCATCGCGCCGGGGCGGCCGCCGTAGAAGACCTTGACGCCGTTGAAGTAGGGCGATTCCAGGTCGGCGGTGAACGTGTCCGCGATCCGGTGCAGCACGTTCGCCTCCACCAGGGCGCTCTGAAGCCGCCGGTTCTCGGCGACGTCGACGCCGAGACCGACCGCGCCCGACACGATGGCGTCGAAACCGGGCACGCCGCGCTGGTGGCGCGGGCCCGCGTGGTCCGCGAAGCGCTCACGGCGATCGAGGAGTTCCAGCAGGCATGCGCCCGCTGTCTGCACCCACGTCCTCGCGGCGTCGCGTGGATCGGCGGACATCGACACCACACAGTCCACGAAGCACGGCACGTCGGGCTGGACAGCGACATCCGGCATCGCGACCAGGTCGTAGTGATGCCCACCCCCGTGGTGCGGCGGGGCCACGCCCACGGCCCACCCCTGAGGACTGCTCAACGAGTTGCCCCTGAGCCGGGCGCCCTGCGTGACGCCGGGAGCGAGCTCCTCGAGCCCGCTCCTCACCAGCTCGAGGAACTCCAGATCGGGCAGCCGCTTCGCGGACGGCTCTTCCTTGCGCGTACGACGTCGTATCCAGGACACGCGGGGATCGTACTGAGCCGGGCCCACCGTTGCGCAGGTCAGGGGGTCTGCGGCAGCTCACGGAGGCGGCGGATCGGGCTGGTGAGGAGGATCGCCGGGCTGGCGACGGCGATCAGAGCCATGATCGCCAGAGCGCCGCGGGTTCCCCACAGGGCGGCGGCGCCTCCCGCCGCCAGCGCGCCGAAGGGGATGGCGCCCCAGGAGATGAAGCGGACCGTCGCCATCACGCGCGGCAGCAGCTCGGCGGGTGTGGCCGTCTGGCGGTGGGTGCGGGTCACGATGCTCAGCACCACCACCGCTCCGGCGAAGCCCGCGTTGCCCAGCACGAAGAGGGCGAGCCCCGCGCCGTGGCCGGCCAGCGGCATCAGCGCCGCGAAGCAGGGGGAGGTCACCGCGGCCCAGCAGACCGCACGGCCGCTGCCGAGGCGGGCCACGATCCGCGGCGTGAGCGCCGCGCCGAGCAGGCTCCCGATGCCCTCGGTGGCGATGAGCACGCCCACCAGAGCGGGCGGCGCGCCGAGGGTGCGGACCAGGAACACCGGCGTGAGCGCCATCAGACCGCCGCACACGAAGTTGACGGCCGTCGCGTCGGCGACGCACGGACCGATGATCGGGTGGCGGGTGACGTAGCGCCAGCCCTCGCGGATCATCTCGCCGACGGCCCGGCGCGGACCCTCCTGCGCGGGGTGCGCCACCTGGGGCAGGGTGCCCATGAGCGCGGCCGAGGCGAGGTAGCTCACCGCGTCGACCACGATCGACGCTGCCGCGCCGAACAGCTGGACCAGCACGCCGCCCAGCGAGGGGCCGCCGAGCTGGGTCGCCGCGCGGGTCCCCGAGGTGAGGCTGTTGCGCGCGGTGAGCTCCTCCTTGCTGACGATGGAGGGCAGGAAGGTCGAGTTGCCGACGTCGAAGACGACCGACGCCAGGCCGACGACCAGCGCCACGGCGACCAGCTGCGGCAGCGTCAGCACTCCCAGCGCGGCGGCCGCCGGGACCGAGGCCACCGCGGCGGCCCGGAGCAGGTCCATCGCCACCTGCGTGCCGCGCAGCGGCAGACGGTGCACCAGGACCCCGGCGGGGAGGCCGATCAGCAGCCAGGCGGCGTAGGCGGCGGCCGTGACCAGGCTGACCTCGAAGGCCGAGGCGTGCAGCGCCAGGACCGCGAGCAGCGGCAGCGCCACCGCGGTCACGGCGTCGCCGACCCCACTGACCGTCGACGCTCCCCAGTAGCGCCAGAACGCCGCCGCGCGGGACCCGGCCGACAAGGGCGCGGCCCCGGCCGGCTTCGGTTCCCGCTCTTCCCGTCCCTGTACCGCCGTCGCCGCCATGCCCCGCCCCGTCCGCCAGTGAGTCTCTTTAGGGAACTCACTATACTCATGGCCCATGCGGTACACAGAGCTCGGGGACCCGGACTGCGCGATCGCGCAGGCGCTGACGGTGGTCGGCGACCCGTGGACGTTGCTGCTCGTCCGTGACGTCGCGGGCGGGACGCACCAGTTCGACGCGCTGCGGGACGGGCTCGGGATCAGCCGCAAGGTGCTGACCGAACGCCTGAAGAGCCTGGTCGCGGACGGGGTGCTGGAGAAGCGCCTGTACAGTCCGCATCCTCCCCGCTACGCCTACCATCTGACGCCGGCCGGACGCGGCCTGCTCCCGGTGCTCGTGGCCCTGCAGGACTGGGGCGGCCGGCACGTGTTGGGCGACGGCACCCTCTCGGCGACCAGCGCGGCCGACTCCGCCGAGACCCGGCGGGTCCACGCCCTGGTCGGACATCGGCTTGCCGAGCTCGAGCTGGCGGGCCGCGGGGGCGAACCGGTCGACCCGGTCTCGGCCGGGCAGGCCTGGACGGTCCTGTACTGCTTCCCCGGGGCCTACGCGCCCGGCAGGCACGACTACCCGCCCGGCTGGGGCCTGATCCCCGGGGCGCGCGGCTGCACCCTGGAGTCGTGCACCTACCGCGACCGGATGGCCGACTTCACGGCGCGCGACGTGCGGGTCCACGGCGTCAGCACCCAGCGGCCCGACCAGCTCGCCGCCTTCGCCGAGCACGAGCGGATCGCCTTCCCGCTGCTGTCCGACGCCGAGCTGCAGCTGGCGGCGGCGCTGCGGCTGCCCACCTTCCGCGCGGGGGGCGCGGACCGGCTCAAGCGGCTCACGCTGGTCCTGGACTCCGCGCGCACGGTGCGCGGCGTGCTCTACCCGCTGGAGGACCCGGCCGGTTCGGTCGACGACGTGCTGGCCCTGGTCAACTCACTCGCCGCCGGGGACGTCAGGGGATGACGGCGAGCACCAGGTAGGCGCCCAGGATGGAGAGGTGGACGCCGCCCTGGAGGGGGGTGGACCGGCCGGGGACGACGGTCAGGGTGCCGACGACCATCGTCAGGGCGAGCAGCACCATGGCGGTCGGGTCGAGGCCGAGGACGAGCGGGCCGCTCATCCAGATCGAGGCGACCGCGACCGCGGGGACGGTCAGGCCGATGCTGGCCATCGCCGAGCCGAGGGCGAGGTTGAGGCTGGTCTGGACCCGGTCGCGGCGGGCGGCGCGGACCGCGGCGATGGTCTCCGGCAGGAGCACCAGCAGGGCGATCACCACGCCCACCACGGAGGAGGGCAGTCCGGCCGCCGCGACGCCCTTCTCGATCGTGGGCGACTCCACCTTGGCCAGGCCGACGACCGCCACCAGGGCGACGGCGAGCAGCCCGAGGCTGGCCATCGCCTGCCTCGTGGTGGGCGGGTCGGCGTGGTCGTCTCCGTCGATGACCTCGCCCGCCCGGCTCAGCGGCAGGAAGTAGTCGCGGTGGCGGACCGTCTGGGTGAGCACGAAGAGGCCGTAGAGCGCGACGGAGGCCACCGCGGCGAAGGCGAGCTGGCCGGCGGCGAAGCGGGGTCCCGGCGTGCTGGTGGTGAAGCGGGGCAGCACCAGGCTGAGCGTGGCCAGCGTCGCGACGGTGGCGAGCGCGGCGCCGGTCCCCTCGCTGTTGTAGACGGCGACGCGGTGCCGCAGCGCGCCGACGAGCAGGCAGACGCCCATGATGCCGTTGCAGGTGATCATCACGGCGGCGAAGACGGTGTCCCTGGCGAGGGTGGCGTTCTTGTCGCTCGCGTCCGCCATGAGCGTGAGGATCAGGGCGACCTCGATCGCGGTGACGGCGACGGCGAGCACGAGCGAGCCGAACGGCTCGCCGACCTTGTGGGCGATCACCTCGGCGTGGTGGACGGCGGCGAGCACCGCTGCCGCGAGGAAGCAGGCCACCACCGCCACCAGGATCCAGGGCAGCGCCCGACCCCAGGTCGCGAGCAGGGCGAGCAGGGCGAGCACCGGAGCATAAACGGTCCATTGCAGGGCGTTCCGGCGCAAACGATCACTCATGGCCACGAGCTTGCCACAGCGGGTCCGTCGCATCCGGCAGGGCGACACCGGGTCGCCCGGCGGAGTCGGCAGCGCAACTCAACAGGAAAACTCAACAGGTAAACTTGCTATCAGAAGCGCAGATCCTTAGGTTGGAACCATGCCACTGATCGACTCCGGGCCCGAGGCCGCCGAACCGGCCCCGGCGTCCGACCCCACCGGCGCGGACCGCGTCGATCACGCCGACGAGAGCGTGCCAGGCGACACCGCCGCCCTCGCGTCGGAGCTGCACACCGTGCTCGGGCTGCTGGTCCGGCGCACCCGCGCGGCCTCGGGCGAGAGCGAGCTGACCCCCTCCCAGCGCTCCGTCGCGGCCCGGCTGCTCAGGGACGGCCCCACCACGACCGCCGACCTGGCCCGGGCGGAGCTGGTGCGCCCGCAGTCGATGCGGATGACCGTCTCCGCCCTGGAGGAGCGCGGGCTGATCCGGCGCACCCCGCACCCGACCGACGGCCGCCAGGTGCTGGTGGAGCTGTCGGAGGCGGGCCGGGTCACGATCACCGGCATACTCCGGGCCAAGCAGGACTGGCTGACCGAGGCGCTGGACGGCGCCCTGGACGCGGACCAGCGGGCGGTGCTCGCCGCCGCGCTGCCGGTCCTGCGCACACTCGCGGGCGCGGAGGCATGACCGCCCCGGCAGGCGTGGTCTCCGGCCGCCTCGGGCAGACGGACGGACGCAGGCCGTTCGCGGCGTCGATGATGTCTCCGCTGCTGCTCGGCGTGGCCCTCAACCCGGTCAACACCACGATGATCGCGACCACGCTCGTCGCGATAGGCGGCGCGTTCGGCGTGGGCGCGGCGCAGACGGCGTGGCTGGTCGCCGTCCTCTACCTGGCCAGTGCCGTGGGCCAGCCGACCATGGGCCGCCTGGCGGACCTCGTCGGTCCGCGGAAGGTGTTCCTGACCGGCCTCTGCGTGGTCGTGGTGGCGGGCGCCGTCGGCGCGTTCGCCCCGGCCTTCGGCTGGCTGATCGCCTCGCGCGTGCTGCTCGGCGTCGGCACCTCGGCGGCCTATCCGGCGGCGATGGCCATGCTGCGCGCCGAGACCCGGCGCACCGGCGTCGAGGCGCCGCGCCCGGTCCTCGGCCGCCTCTCCCTCGCCTCGCTGGCCAGCGCCGCCGTCGGCCCGGTGCTCGGCGGCGCGCTCGCGGCGACGCTGGGCTGGCGGGCGGTGTTCGCGGTCAACATCCCGGTGGCCCTGGTGGCGCTGCTGCTCGCGCTGCGCTGGGTGCCGGCCGACGAACCGCGCCCGGCTCGGGGCGCCTCGGCTCGCGGCGCCTCGGCTCCGACGGACGGGCTGCGTTCGCAGATCGACCCGCCGGGTCTGGTCCTGTTCGCGGCGACGATCGCCACGACGATGCTCTTCCTGATGCGGCTCACCCACCCGCAGTTGCTGCTGCTCGCGCTCGCCCTGCTGCTGGGCGCGGCGCTGGTGCGCTGGGAGCTGCGGGCCGCCCACCCCTTCCTGGACCTGCGCCTGCTCGGCCGTAACCCGGGGCTCACCCGAAGTTTCGTCCGCAGCGGGCTCACCTACCTGGTGCTGTACTGCATGCTCTACGGCTTCTCGCAGTGGCTGGAGCAGGCCCACGGCTTCAACGCCTTCCACGCCGGCCTGATCGCCCTGCCGATGTCCGGCACCGCCGCCGTCTTCGCGCTGCTCGGCGCGCGCACCAGGACGCTGCGGGCGCCGTTGGTGGCACTGACCGGACTGCTGCTGGCCGGCTCGGTCCTGCTGCTGGTCATCGGCGACGGCTCGCCGGTCGCCCTGCTGGTCCTGGCCAGCGCGCTCTTCGGCGTAGGCCAGGGACTGGCGTCCAGTTGCAACCAGGCCGCCGTCTACGCGCAGGCCCCCGCCGACGTCATCGGTTCGGCGGCCGGGCTGCAGCGCACCTCGATCTATCTGGGCGCGATCCTCTCCTCCTCCGTCATCGCCATGCTCTACGGCAGCCGCGCGACGCAGGCGGGGCTGCACGGCGTCGCCCTGGTGATGTGCGCGCTCAGCGCGGTCCTGATTCTCTTCACCGCGCTCGACCGCGCGCTGCGCCCGCGCCCCTGATCTTCCGCTCCCTTTCCCACTCCCTCTCGCTGAAGCACGAAAGGCTCCCGATGAACGCCACCGTCCTCGACCCGAACAGCGCGCTGATCCTGATCGACCTGCAGAAGGGCATCTCCGCGTTCGCCGCGGAGCACGGCGGCGCCGAGGTGATCGCCAACTCCGAGCGCCTCGCCTCCGCGTTCCGCGCCCGCGGACTGCCGGTGGTGCTGGTCAACGTCACCGGCGGCGCGCTCGGCCGCACCTCGATGCCGCGCCCGCAGGGCGAGCGCCCGGCCGACTGGGCCGAGCTGGTGATCCCGGCCCAGTCCGGCGACATCACCGTCACCAAGCAGACCTGGGGCGCGTTCCACAACACCGCGCTCGACGCGGAACTGCGCGGGCGCGGAGTGACGCAGGTCGTCGTGGCGGGCATCGCGACCAGCATGGGCGTCGAGTCCACCGCCCGTGCCGCGCACGAGCACGGCTACCACGTCACCGTCGCCTCCGACGCGGTGACCGACCCCGACCGCGTCTCCCACGAGCACAGCCTGACCCGCGTCTTCCCCAAGCTGGGCGAGACCGGCACGACCGACGAACTCATCAAGCTCCTGGGCTGACCCCGGTAGGCGCCCCGCCAGGGGCGCGAGGAACTGCGCGGGCGGCCACGGCCCTGTGGCGGGGCGATCAGCGCCGGCCCCAGGTCCTCACGCCCCATTGCCGACGCTGTCCGAGCCACCGGCGAAGCCGCCCCTCAGGGGCGCGAGGAACGGCGCGGGCAACCGTCGACCCACCCGGGCCGACCCGCCCGCGGCCGGCCTCTCGCGCCCCCGCTCGTCGCCTCAGCCCCGTCCCAGGTACGGCATGCCCGTCGCCATGATGGTCATGAACGGCACGTTCACCTCGAGCGGCAGCGAGGCGATGTGCACCACCGTCGAGGCCACGTGCGCGGCGTCCATCACCGGCTCGACGGCGATGCGGCCGTCCGCCTGCAGGATGCCCTGCGTCATCCGCTCCGTCATCTCCGTGGCGGCGTTGCCGATGTCGATCTGGCCGACCGCGATCCGGTGCGCGCGGCCCTCCAGGCCGAGCGACTTGGTCAAGCCGGTCATGGCGTGCTTGGTCGCCGAGTAGGCGACGCTGTTCGGGCGCGGCACGTGCGCGGAGATCGAGCCGTTGTTGATGATGCGGCCGCCGCCCGGCTGCTGGTCGCGCATCAGCGCGAAGGCGGCCTGGGCGACCAGGAAGGCGCCGGTCAGATTGACGTCCACGACGGAGCGCCACGCCGCGGCCGGCAGCTCCGCGGCGGGAGCGGGCGTGCCGAACGCGCCCGCGTTGTTGAAGAGCAGGTCCAGGCGCCCGTAGCGGGCCCGGAGCGCGCCGAAGAGGTCGGTCACCGCCTTCTCGTCGGTCACGTCGGCCGGGACCACCCACGCCTCGGCGATCTCGGCCGCGGTCTCCTTGAGCGCGTCCTCGCGGCGGCCGGTGAGCACGACGGTCCAGCCCGCTCGGCCGAGCGCCCGCGCGGTGATCCGGCCGATGCCCGATCCCGCTCCCGTCACCAGCGCGATCCGCCCCGGCGTTGCTTCCGTCTCCTGCGACTGCCACTGCGACATGCGTCTCCTCCCGTTGATCACAACTTACCGCGCGGCGGCTTCCGCGGCTTCGTGACCTTCGCGTGGCGGGGCGACGGCCGAGACCGTAGGCTGTGCGGGCCTCGAACGGTGATGCGTCATCAGTCGCCGTCACCACCCCCGCACCGGGAGCCACCGCCGCCATGCCGCTCGCGTCCCACGGCCGCCACGCCAAGCCCCGCACCCCCGTCCTGCGGTCCGCGGCGGCGACCGCCGCGCTCGGCACGGCCGCGGCCGCGGTCTCGGTGCTCGGCTCGGGCACCGCGCAGGCGGCGCCGGCGGGCCACTCGAACGTCGCGATGCTCGGCTCGACCGGTCCGGCCTTCCACGCGCCGACGCGGGTCGGATCGGCGCAGCAGGTCATCACCGTGCAGTCGAACGGCAGCTACGCCACCGTCACCGCCTGGCAGATCGGCGCCACCGGCTGGCAGCAGGTCGTCTCGACGACCGCGGGCAGGGTCGGCGCGAACGGGGTCACCAACGGTCTGACCCGGACTCAGGGCACCAACACCACCCCGACGGGCACCTTCACCATCACCCAGGGCTTCGGCGTCGCCCCGAACCCGGGCACCCGGATGCCGTACCACCAGGTGACCGCACACGACTGGTGGGTGGAGGATCCGACGTCGGCCTACTACAACCAGATGCGCACCGACACCCAGGGCGGCTTCCACCTGACCGAGGCCGGGGACGACGGCAGCGAGCACCTGATCAACTACCCGACGCAGTACCACAACGCGCTGGTGATCAACTTCAATATGGATCCCGCCGTGCAGGGCCGGGGCGCGGGCATCTTCCTGCACGACCTCAGCTCCTCCGCCGGACCGACGGCCGGCTGCGTGGCCGTGCCGGCGAGCGTGCTCACCAAGATCATGACCTGGATCGACCCCGCCGCGCACCCCGTCATCGTGATCAGCTGACGCTCACGCGGCCCGGCTCACAGGCCCGGTCAACGGCCGGGCTCACCGGCCGGGCGCCGCCGTCGGCGGCGCGTCCAGGACGCGGAAGCGGATGCCGGCCGCGACCAGACGGTCGATCAGCGCCGTGCCGCAGGCCGCCGCCGTGGTGAGCTGGCCGGCGGTCTCGGGAAGCTCGTCGTGGGCGAGGCAGAGCGCGGTCTCGACCAGCATCTTCGCGGTCTCGCCGTAGCCGGGGTCGCCGCCCGAGACCTCGGTGTGGATCCTCACTCCGCCGCTCTCGCCGACGAACCTGACGGTGAACCAGCTCTTGGCCCTGGTCGCCGCGTCGGGTCCCGCGCCGGAGGGACGCAGCCTGGTGATCCCCCGGCGCACCGGCGGCACCTGCGCGCCCAGCGCGACGCCGACCACGCCGAGCAGCCCGCCCACCATGATCGGCAACCGCTTGACGGCGGCGTAGTGGCCGTAGCTGAAGTCGGGGCCGTACTCCGGCAGCGCGGCCGCCGAGCGCAGCACGACCTGCGGGTCGATCGTGGGCATCGGCACGACCCAGGCGTGCGCGTCCTTCGACCAGCGCGGACCGGACATCCGCCCGCCGACCTTCCGTCCGGCGGGACGCTCCTCGACCGCGCGCCGGGCACTGGCGGCCCGGCCCATCTGCCGGGGACGGGAGAACGCGAGCAGCGCCGAGGCCAGGGTCCCGCCGGAGATCGTCCCGCCCGCGCGCACGAAGCCCTGGACGGCGACCGGCCCGTCCAGCTTCCCCTGACGCCTGGCCAACTCCGTGACGGTGTACAGCGCCCCCAGGTCGTGCGGCACCGAGTCGAAGCCGCAGGCGTGCAGCATCCTCGCGCCGCTGGCGACCGCGGTGGCGTGGTGCCGGGCGTACATCAGGTCGACGAACTCGGGCTCCCCGGTGAGGTCGACGTAGTCCGTCCCGGCCGCCGCGCACGCGGCGACCAGCGGCTCCCCGTGCTCCAGATACGGCCCCACGGTCGTCACCACGACCCGCGCCGACCCGGCCACCTCTCCGAGCGCCTTCGCGTCCGCACTGTCGGCCACCAGCAGCGGCAGCTCGGGCAGCCCCAACCGCTCCCGCAGCGCCTCCAGCTTGACCCTGCTCCGCCCGGCGACGGCCCACCGGCACCCCTGCGGCGCGTTCCGCGCAAGATACTCGGCGGCCAGCCCCCCGGTGAACCCGGTGGCCCCGAACAGGACGATGTCGTACGCACGCTCAGCCTGACGCTCCATGCGGCGCACTCTAGCGCTACTGGACGGTAGCCGGGCAGGTCCGCGTCAGACCGGCCGGGTCCGCGGGCGCCCCCAGCGCAGGGTGAGGGGCAGGAGGGCGAAGCCGATCGCCGCCGCCAGGAGGTGGCCGAGGGTGGTGAAGTCCGGTAGCGGACCGGTCATTTCGAGGCCGCCCAGCGGCCAGCACAGGACGAGGAGGGCCCAGGGCGGTCGGGCGCGGCGGGGCAGGAGGGAGGTGCCGGCCGCCATCACGGTCTGGGCACCGTAGCTGATGCCGTAGTCGAGGCTGTGGCGCACGCTCGCGGGATACCAGCCCTGCCGCACGGCGAGGACGATGACGGCGGCGGTGAGCAGGGTCGCCCCGACGTGGCCGGCGAGGAAGACGGCGAAGGCGCGCAGGCTCCCCCAGCGGCGCTCGGCCCAGGCGAGGAAGCAGCAGACGCCGATGCCGAGGGTGATGAAGGTGGCGGCGAAGGAGCGGGACGTCAGGTCGGTGAGCGTGCCGTCGAAGAAGAGGGCGCTGCCGAGCAGCGCGCGGACCGGGTGGTCGGCGAGGTTGTCGGTGTTGGTGCTGACGTAGCGCAGCACGGCGGCGGCGCGGGCGGGCGGGAGGCCGTAGAGGATCCAGGCGTGGGTGAGCAGCAGCACGCAGACGTAGCCGAGGGTGAACGGCGAGCGACGCAGCAGCGCCCACAGTGCGAGCGGCGGCGCGGGCTCGCGGGAAGCCGTCACCGCGTCCCGTCCGCGAGGGCGAGTCGGGCCTCCAGGCCGTCCAGGATCGCGCGCAGGCCGAAGGCGAAGCTGTCGTCGGGAGCCTCGGCGTAGCCCGTCGCCGCCGCGGTCTCCAGGCGGGCGCGCAGGCGCGGGAACCGGGAGGCGACCTCGGTGGCGCGGGCCATGCCCTCGGCGAGCGAGCCGCCCTCGGGCTCGCCCTCCAGGCCGCGTTCCAGCGAGGCCGCGGCCGCCGGGCCGAGCGCGTTGCCGAGCACGTAGGTGAAGACGGCGGCGGCGGCCCGGTCGGCCTCCTGGCCGACGAAGCCGGCGGCCTCGTGGACGGCGAGGCTGCGGTCGTCGTAGCCGGCCTTGCCGGGCCCGAACATCAGGTAGGCGCCGAAGGCCTGCACCAGCCAGGGGTGTCGCACCAGGGTCGCGTGCAGGTCGGCGGCCATCGCGGTGGCCGCCGCGCGCCAGGGGACGGCCTCGGGGTCGGGCAGCGGGATCGCGCTCCACACCTGGTCGCCCGCGAGGGAGATGAGGTCGGCCTTGCTGCCCACGTGCCAGTAGACCGCGGTCGCCGCGGAGCCGAGGCGCTTGCCGAGCGCCCGCATGTTCAGGCCCTCGAGACCCTCCTCGTCCAGGAGCCGCACGGCGGCGTCGACGATCTGTTCGCGGGTCAGCGTGGAGCGGGGCATGCGGTCACTGTAGTGCGCGGATCAAGACTTTCACAATGTTCAAGAAAGGGACTTGCACAGTGTTCAAGTCCACGGCTACGGTCTGCTTGAACACAGTGCAAGTACCTGCCCGACAGTCCGAAGGGGAACCGAAATGGCAGAGCACGACGACCGGTTGGCCGCCTTCGTCCGCGAGGCCGCCGAGAGGTTCGGCATCCCGGGCGTCGCCGTGGGCGTCTGGGCCGACGGCAGCGAACGGCACGCCTGCCACGGCGTCACCAGCCTGGAGAACCCGCTGCCGGTCACACCGCGGACGCTGTTCGTGCTGGGCTCGGTCACCAAGACCCTGACCGCGACGGCGCTGGTGCGGCTGGCCGAGCAGGGCCGGGTGGAGCTCGACGCGCCGGTACGCCGCTATGTGCCGGACCTGGTCCTCCAGGACGAGTCGGCCGCCGCGAGGATCACCGTGCGGAACCTGCTCAACCACACCGCGGGACTGGACTGGAACCTCATCACCGACACCGGCGAGGGCGACGACGCGCTGGCCGGGTTCGTGGCCGCGATGGCCGAACTGCCGCTGATCGCCGAGCCCGGGGCCCGCGCCTCCTACAGCCAGGCGGGCTTCAACCTGGCCGGCCGGGTCGTCGAGCGCGTCACCGGGCAGACCTACGAGGCGGCGATCGCCTCCCTGCTCCTGGAACCGCTCGGGATGGACGAGAGCTTCTTCGCTCCGGCCGACGTGCTGACCCGCCGCTTCGCGGTCGGCCACAACCCGGACGAGGCGGGGGAACTGACGGTCGGCCGGCTCTGGCGTGGCGTCAGGGGCAACAACCCCGGCGGCGGCCTGGTCTCCTGCGTCGCCGACCAACTGCGCTGGGCCAGGTTCCAGCTCGGCGACGGCCGCACGGCATCCGGCGCACCGCTGCTGCCGACCGAGGCGCTGCACCGGATGCGCGAGGCCACCGTCGCCCTGCGCGGCAGCACGCTCGGCGACGCGATCGGCCTCGGCTGGTTCCTGCGCGAGGTCGACGGCGTCCGGACGGTGGGCCACGGCGGCTCGGCGAACGGCCAGTTCGCGGAGCTGCTCACCGTTCCCGAGCGGGACTTCGCGGTCGTGACGATGGCCAACGCGGGCCCCAACGGCCTGCTGTTCAACCAGGCGGTCGTCCGCTGGGCCCTGGAGAACCACCTGGGCGTCGTCGACCGCGACCCCGAGCCGCTCCCCTACGACGCGTCCCGCGCAGGCGAGGCGGTCGGGACCTACGCGATCGACGCCATGCTGCTGACCATCGCGACCGACGGCGCGTCCCTGACCATGGACGTCGGCATCCGCCCGGAGATCCGCGCGGCCGCCGACACCGAACTCCCCGCGGACTACCTGGGCGCCGCCCTCGGGCTGCTCCCCGGCGACGGCGACGACTACCTGGTCACCTCCGGCGGCCTCCAGGGCCAGCGCGGCTTCTTCACCCGCGACGCCTCCGGCGCGATCACCGGCGTCGACCTGGCCGGCCGCCTCTTCACCCGGGTGACGCCGGCATGACCCCGCACAGACAGCTGTGGCCCCCGGTCGAAAACCGGGGGCCACAATCCGGACCAACTCTGTGCGCGAGGGGGGACTTGAACCCCCACGCCCCGAAGGGCACTAGCACCTCAAGCTAGCGCGTCTGCCATTCCGCCACCCGCGCAGGTGACCAACGCGGTGACCCGCGCTGACGTGGTCAACAATACCAAGAAAACAGAGTGCTCCCGACCGCCCCCCGGCGCGATCGGAAGTGATCCATTCCGCTCTCAGGCGATGACCGAACGTGTAAAAGCGGTCACTTTGCGCTCTCATGCCGCCGCCTGGGTAGCACGAGGCTGTGATAGGACGACCTGTCTGCCCAGAAGACCTCTACCTCAGCACTCCAGCGACCCGAGGATGGCGGAACGAAACATGCATGTCCGCGGAGACCAGCCCGGCGAAGCGCCGCTCGGCACAGGAACGGTTCCGGCCGCAGGCGCCGGGCCAGGCGTGGCCGGGCCGCCGGTGCCCGGGGTCGAGGGGGTGTGGCGGTTCGCCGCACCCGCCGTGGACGTGACCGTGTCGCACGCGCGGCACGCGGTCAGGGACCTGCTGCTCGCGCAGGGCGTGGCCGGCCCCGTCTACGAGGAACTGCTGGACGGCATCCTGCTGATCGTCTCCGAGCTGGTGACCAACTCGGTCCGGCACGCCGCGCTGCTCTCCCCCGAGCTCGTCGTGGAGATCGTGCTGTCGGCCGGCTGGGTGCGGCTGTCCGTCGAGGACAGCCACCCCTACCGCCCCAAGGCGCTCTCCGAGGACTTCAACCGGCTCGGCGGGCGCGGGCTGCTGCTGGTCAAGGCGATCACCGCCGAGGCCGGGGGCGCGTGCGACGTGGACCGGACCTCCGGCGGGGGCAAGGTCGTCTGGGTGGAACTGCCGCTGCCGCGCCCCCGCACGGGTCGGTGAGGGTTCACCTGGCTCACCCGGCTCACACCACCGCGCGCCACCAGTGGTCGAGCTTCGGGGGCGCGGCGGCGAGGACCCGCTCCCCCGGGCGCGGGACCGCCAGCCGCACACCCGCGGCGTCCGCGGCCTCGCAGAGCCGCTCCACCGGCTCCGACCAGTCGTGCAGGCCGAGCACGAAGGTGCACCAGTGCACCGGCACGAGCAGTTCGCCGCGCACGTCCAGGTGGGTGCGCAGGCCCTCCTCGGGCGTCATGTGGATGTCGGGCCAGTGGTCGCTGTAGGCGCCGATCTGGATCAGCGTCAGGTCGAACGGGCCGTACTGCTCGCCGGTGCGGGCGAAGCCGTCGAAGTAGCCGGAGTCACCGCTGTAGAAGACCTTCCTCTCCTGCCCGAGGATCGCCCACGAGCTCCACAGCGTCCCGTTGTTCGAGAAGCCGCGGCCGGAGAAGTGGTACGCGGAGGTGCACACCAGCCGCAGGCCACCGACCTCGGCGGTCTCGTCCCAGTCCAGCTCGATGATGCGGGACAGCGGCACGCCCCAGCGCTCCAGGTGCGCGCCCACGCCCAGCGGGACGACGAAGGGCGCGTTCTGCAGCCGGGACAGCGCCATGATGGTGTGCATGTCCAGGTGGTCGTAGTGGTCGTGGGAGATCAGCACGGCGTCGACGTCGGGCAGACGCTCCAGCTCGACCGGCGGGTTGTGCAGACGGCGCGGTCCCGCCGACTGCGAGGGCGAACAGCGCTCGCTCCAGACCGGGTCCAGCAGCACCCGCTGCCCCTCGATCTCCACCAGCGCGCTGGAGTGGCCGAACCAGGTCACCGCGATGTCCTCGGCGGCCGTCTGCGCGATGTCGCGGACGAGCGGGACCGGGCGGGAGGGCTTGCGCTGCTGCTTGCCGAAGAGCATCTCCCTGGCCACGCCGCGGGCGTCGGGACGGGCCATGTCGCCGGACCGGTCGGGGCCGGGCGGGTTGTGGAAGACGCCGTCGCGGTAGCGGGGCGACTCGGCCAGCCGCAGGCCGCGGCCGCCCTTCTTCGGGTCGCCGCCGAAGGCGACCGGGATCTCACGCGCCGCCCAGGCCAGGGCCGCCGCGCCCGCCGCGCCGACCCCCGTGGCGATCTTCCCTGCCCGGTTCAGTCCCATGCCTGGCTCTCTCCTTGTTCGCGCCTGTTCGCGCCCGCTCCGTGCCCGTGCACGACTCGTGCACGCTGCGTGCCGTCCCCCCATCACTTCCCGGGGAGCCGCACCACGACCCCCGCTGAAGCGGGAACCGCCACTGCGGCCAACGGTCGACCGGAAGCCGCTGTTCCCACCCAGCAAAGAACCGCCACCCGGACGGCCGTGACCTGCGCCGACGCGCAGGGGCCCGGAGACACACCGGTACCGACCGGGACGCACCCACGTGACCAGCACCACGCGTGACAGGTCGAGGCGAGTCGGGCACTCTGCTTGCATGGATCACCACCCTCATCCTCTCGGCGGTGGCTCCCCGGCTCCCACGACGGCGACCCCGTCCACGGCACCGGACCTGGAGCTGCTCGACGAGATCCAGCAGCGCGTGCTCTGGCTCGCGACCCGGATCGTCGACTCCGCCAACCACGACCGCGCCACCGGCGACGGCGTCAAGGTCGGCGGACACCAGGCGTCCAGCGCCAGCCTGGTCAGCGCGATGACCGCGCTCTGGTTCGCCCACCTGGACGCGCCGGACCGGGTCAGCGTGAAGCCGCACGCCTCGCCGGTCTTCCACGCCATCCAGTACCTGCTCGGCAACCTGGACCGCTCCTACCTCACCACCCTGCGCGCCCGCGGCGGCCTGCAGTCCTACCCGAGCCGCACCAAGGACCCCGACCCGGTCGACTTCTCCACCGGCTCCGTCGGCCTCGGCCCCGCCGCCCCGCTCTTCGCCGCCGCGACCCGCCGCTATGTGGACGCGCACTTCGGCGAGCGTCCGGCCTCCCGCTTCGTGGCCCTGATGGGCGACGCGGAGCTGGACGAGGGCAACGTGTGGGAGGCGATCGCCGACGACGCCACCAACGGGCTCGGCAAGGTGATGTGGATCGTCGACTTCAACCGCCAGTCCCTGGACCGCGTGGTGCCCGGCGTGCGGATCGCGCAGTGGACGGCGCAGTTCGCCGCTGCCGGCTGGCACGTGGCCGAGGTCAAGTACGGGCGCCGGCTGCGCGCCGCGTTCGCGCGCCCGGGCGGGGAGGCCTTGCGCGCCTGGATCGACGGCATGCCGAACGAGCACTACCAGTCGCTGTTCGGGCTGCCGGAGCAGGACCTGCGCAAGCAGTTCCTCGACGGCGCGCCGCAGGCGGTGGCGGACTTCTGCGCGGAGGTCCCGGACGCCGAGCTCGCGGCGCTGGTGACCGACCTGGGCGGGCACGACCTGGGCTCGCTGCTGGAGGCCTTCGCCGAGTGCGACGCGGTCGCCGACCGGCCCAGCGTCGTCTTCGCCTACACCGTCAAGGGCTGGGGCCTGCCGACGGCGGGCAACCCGCGCAACCACTCCGCACTGCTGACCACCCCTCAGGTGGACGCGCTGCGCGAGGCGCACGGCCTGACCGCGGAGACCGAGTGGGACCCGATCGACGCGGCGAGCGCGGCCGGCCGCCTGGTCGCCGAGCGGGCCCGGCTGCTGACGCGTCCGGCCGCCCCGGCGTTCACCGCTCCGCCCGTGCCGGCGTCCAGCGGGGTGCGGACCGGCAAGCCGCTGTCCACGCAGGAGGCCTTCGGCCGCGTGCTGGCCGAGCTGTCGCGGCAGCCGGAGCTGGCGCCGCTGCTGGTGACCACCGCGCCGGACGTGGCGACCTCCACGAACCTGGCCGGCTTCATCAACCGCACCGGCGTCTTCGCGCCGACCGAGCGCCGCGCCTGGAACAGCGACCCGGTGCTGCGCTGGGCCGAGGGCCCGAGCGGGCAGCACATCGAGCTGGGCATCAGCGAGATGAACCTGTTCCTGCTGCTGGGTCAGCTGGGCCTGTCCTTCGACCTGTCCGGGCAGCCGCTGGTGCCGGTGGGCACGGTCTACGACCCGTTCGTGCTGCGCGGTCTGGACGCGTTCATCTACGCGGTCTACTCGGGTTCGCGCTTCATCGTGGCCGGTACGCCGTCCGGTGTGACGCTGGCCCCGGAGGGCGGCGCGCACCAGTCGACGATCACGCCGTCGGTGGGCCTGGAGCTGCCGAACGTGGTCACCTTGGAACCGGCCTTCGCGGGGGCGCTGGACTGGCTGCTGTGCGACGCGGTCGGGCAGGTGGCCAGGGGTGAGGGCGGTGCGCACTACTTCCGCCTCACCACGCGTCCGCTGGAGCAGTCGCCGTTCGACGCGGCGCGGGAGCGGCTGGGCGAGACGGTGCTGCGCCGCCAGGTGCTGGCCGGCGCGTACCGGCTGGTCGACGCCGTCGAACAGCCGGGCGCGCCCGTGGTCCGCCTCGCGGCGTCGGGCGCGGTGCTGCCCGAGGTGCTGGCGGCGGCCGCGGAGCTGGCCGAGGAGGGCATCGCGGCGCACGTCATCGATGTGACCTCGCAGGACCTGCTCTACGCGGAGTGGCAGCGCACGCTGCGGTCCGGCTACCGGGCGGCCCGTACCCCGGACTCCCCGGGCGCGCTGCGCGCGGCCTTCGGCACCGGCCGTTCGCCGCTGGTCACGGTCCACGACGCGGCCTCGCACTCGATGGCCTGGCTCGGCGGCGCGCTCGGCGTGCCGACCGTCCCGCTGGGCGTCGACGCCTTCGGCCAGTCGGGCACGGTCGGCGACCTGTACGAGCTGCACGACCTCACCTCCGGCTCGATCGTCAACGCGGCGCTGGCGGCGCTGAGCCTGGCGTAGTCACGCCGGCCGGCCAGGGGGCGGCGGCAACTCCGTCGCCCCCACGGCCCGGGCGCAGCGCGGGCCGACCGCGTCCCCCGCCGCGCCCGCGCCCGCGGCGGCCCCACGGGCGGGATCGCCTCACCGGCTCCCGGTAGGATTCGGCTCCTGATGACTGCCACTCTCGTCGCCAAAGACCTCGCCGCCGGACATGGTGAGCGCGCCCTCTTCTCCGGGCTGGACCTGGTCGTCGCCCCCGGCGACGTGATCGGGCTGGTGGGGGTGAACGGGGCAGGGAAGTCCACGCTGCTGAAGCTGCTCGCCTCCGTCGCCGCGCCCGAGCACGGGGAGGTGCGGCTGAGTCCGCCCACCGCGACCGTCGGGTATCTGCCGCAGGAGCCCGAGCGGCGGCCCAACGAGACCGTGCAGGCGTTCCTGGCCCGGCGGACCGGTGTCGCCGCCGCGCAGGAGGCGCTGGACGCGGCGACGCAGGGGCTGGTCGACGGCGCGCCCGGCGCGGACGACGCGTACTCAGAGGCGCTGGACCGCTGGCTGGACCTGGGCGGCGCCGACCTGGACGAGCGCGCCGAGGAGGTCGCCGCGACCCTCGGGCTGACCGTCGGCCTGCAGCAGGAGATGACCTCGCTCTCCGGCGGCCAGGCCGCCCGCGCCGGGCTGGCCTCGCTGCTGCTGAGCCGCTACGACGTCTTCCTGCTCGACGAGCCCACCAACGACCTGGACCTGGACGGCCTGGAGCGGCTGGAGGCCTTCGTCACCGGTCTGCGCGCGGGCACGGTGCTGGTCAGCCACGACCGCGAGTTCCTGACCCGGACCGTCACCAGCGTGCTGGAGCTGGACCTGCCGCAGCAGCGGGTCAACCACTTCGGCGGCGGCTACGCCTCCTACCTGGAGGAGCGCGAGCGGGCCAGGCGGCACGCGCGCGAGGAGTACGAGGAGTACGCCGACACCGTCTCCGGCCTGGAGGCGCGGGCCCGGATGCAGCGCTCGTGGATGGAGAAGGGCGTCAAGAACGCCCGCAGGAAGCAGAGCGACAACGACAAGATCGGCAAGGCGTTCCGCACCGAGTCCACCGAGAAGCAGGCCGCCAAGGCCCGCCAGACGCAGCGTCTGATCGAGCGGCTCGACGTCGTCGACGAGCCCCGCAAGGAGTGGGAGCTGCGGATGGAGATCGCCGCCGCGCCGCGCTCCGGCTCGGTGGTGGCGACCCTGCGCGCGGCCGAGGTCGCCCGCGGGGACTTCCGGTTCGGGCCGGTGGACCTGCAGATCGACTGGGCGGACCGGGTGGCCATCACCGGCTCGAACGGCGCCGGCAAGTCGACGCTGCTGGCGGCGCTGCTGGGCCGGCTGCCGCTGGACGCCGGGCACGCCGCGCTCGGCCCCGGCGTGGTCGTGGGCGAGGTCGACCAGGCCCGCGGGCTCTTCTACGGTGACCTGCCGCTGCTGGAGGCGTTCGGCGCGGCGGTGCCGGAGACCTCCCCCGCGGACGTGCGGACGCTGCTGGCGAAGTTCGGCCTGAAGGCCGCGCACGTGCTCCGTCCGGCCGCGACGCTCTCGCCCGGCGAGCGGACCCGTGCCGCGCTGGCGCTGCTGCAGGGCCGGGGCGTGAACCTGCTGGTGCTGGACGAGCCGACGAACCATCTGGACCTGGCCGCCATCGAGCAGTTGGAGTCGGCGCTGGCCTCCTACACGGGGACGCTGCTGCTGGTCACGCACGACCGCAGGATGCTGGACGCGGTGGCCACGACGCGTCGTATCGCCGTCGCCGACGGGCGGATCAGCGAGAGCTGACCCGCCTCCGGGCGTCCTGGACAGTGCTCAACGGGCGGTCGGCGGAACGTACTTGTAGCCGACCCGACGGACCGTCACGATGCGGTTGCGGTAGCCGGCGCCGAGCTTGCGCCGCAGCCGGGCCACGTGCACGTCGACGGTCCGGCCGTCGCCCACGTGTCCGTAGCCCCAGACCGCCTCGACCAGCCGGTCGCGGGTGTGCACCCGGTGCGGGTGCGCGGTGAGGTGGGCGAGCAGTTCGAACTCCAGGTAGGTGAGCTCCAGAAGTTCGCCGTCGAGGCGCGCGGTGCGCAACTCCGGGTCCAGCGCGATCCCTTGGTCCGACCGCACGGCCGGGGCGGCGGCCGGGGTCGGGGCAGCCTCGGTCACGGGCGCCGAGGTCAGCGTGGGCGCGAACACCGGGGCGCTGCCGGCGGGCACCAGCACCAGGTAGCCGACCAGCGGCACATCGGCCGCGGCCGGCTGGAGCCCGGCGACGACGTGCTCGGGCAGGCGGTACACGCCGGGCCGGGCCGGCTGCCCGCTCTCGCCCGCGGACTCCTCCGGTCGCACCGAGCGGAGCCGGGGCAGCGGAACGGCGCCGGTCGGGGCGGGGTTCAGGACGGAAACAGACATGTCGGGACTCGATTCACGCGGAGGGGCGGGCACGGGGCGGAGTCCAGCGGAACTGCCGTGCGTCTGCGCGTCGAGAGAGCCTGAACGGGCTGGTCAGATCCAGGCCGACGCGCGCGTACAGCGGCGACAGGTCTGGTCGAAGTGGAACTGCTGGCGCGACGGCCAGAACGGCTCGAGGACGGGCAGGGCCGCCTCCGCGCGCACCGCGCCGCCGTCCGTGATCAGGTCCATGCCCCTATTGAAGCAGATGCAGGCCAGGCTCGCTGTTCCCTTCATCTTCCCTTCTTTCTGACGGTCTGTTAGATACACACCCTGCGGACGACCCGTCCGGGGCCATCCGCACCCCTGGACCACTAGGAGCCGCCTCGTGACCTCCGCACCGGACCCCGTCCAGTCACCGCCCTCCCCCGACCCCGAGCCCGTCTCCACCAACCGCCTCGACGGCGCCTCACGACTGCGCATCTTCGCGGTCGTCGGCGTCGTCGTGCTCTTCGCCGAGATCGCCGCGCTGCAGTACACGATGGTCGCCTCGGCCGCCCGGCAGATCTCGCCCAGCTTCCCGGGCGTCGGGGCCAACATCAGCTGGATGGTCATCATCTTCGGCCTGGTCGGCGGGGCCACCACCCCGATCTTCGGCAAGATGTCCGACCTGTGGGGCAAGCGGCGGATGATGCTGGTCTCCGGCGTCTCCTTCGCGTTCGGCACCCTCATCTGCGCGTTGACCAGCAGCTGGTGGCTCTTCCTTGTCGGCCGCGGGCTGGAGGCGGTCGCCATCTCGGCGCCCACCGTCGCCTACGGCCTCTTCCGCGACATCCTGCCCAGACGTTACATTCCGGCGGCGATCGGGGTGGTGGCCACCGGCCTGGGCATGTCGGCGCTCTTCGCACCGCTGCTCGGCGGCTGGCTGCTCGACGCGTACGGCTGGCGCTCGCTCTTCTGGTTCCTGCTCATCTTCGTGGGCGTGATGGTGCCGCTGATGGTGTGGGTGGTGCCGGAGACCACGCTGCGCAGCAACCAGAGGCTCGACGTCGCGGGAGCCCTGCTGCTGGGGTGCGGGGTCGGGCTGGTGCTGGTCTACCTGTCCAACGGCGCGGTCTGGGGCTGGGGTCGCTGGAACTCGGTCGCCTACCTGGTCGGCGGGCTGGTGCTGCTGCTCGCCTTCCTCCTGGTGGAGCGGGTGGTACCGGACCCGATCATGGACATGAAGCTGCTGTTCTCGCCGAAGGTGCTCGTCGTGCTGGCCGCCGCGACGCTCGGCAGCATGGTGATCGGGATCCAGGGCTACAGCATCCCCTACATGCTGCAGACGCCCAACGAGCAGCAGTTGCACGGGAAGATCCTGCAGACCGCCCTCTCCGGAGCGAGCGGGCAGACCCTTCCGCCGTCGATGGCGCCGCTGTTCCACACGGTCTTCAACTCGACGCTGGCCTACGGTCTCGGCGCCTCGCTGCTGATGTACGGGGTCTACTCGGCGGTCTACTCGGGCGGCTTCGGGATGCTGTCCGGCGCCGGCGCGGGCGAGCTGTCCCGCAAGGTCGGACCGCGACTGCCGCTGATCGTCGCGATGACCGTCTTCACGGTCTCCACGCTGCTCTACGCCTTCTACCCGCACTCCAAGTGGCAGTACGGGCTCTTCGCGGCGATCTTCGGCATCGGCTTCGGCGCGTTCTACGCGGCCTGCCCGAACCTGATGATCGAGGCGGTGCCGGCCCGTCAACAGGGCATCAGCGCGGGCATGCTGGGCGTCGTCAACAGCCTGGCGACCTCGGTGGGCACCGGCGCGCTGACGGCGTTCCTGCGGGCCGACCCGCTGAAGGTGAAGGTCACCATCACGGGCATCGCCGCGTCGGCGACCGGAGGCTTCAACGTGATCCCCGACCTGAACGGCTTCACCGGCTACCAGAACGGCCTGCTGCTGGCCGCGGGGTGCGGCGCGCTCGGGCTGGTCGTGGCGCTGCTGATGCGGCACGGCCGCGCTCCGGCGACGGGCGGCGAGATCAGCGACTGATCCGCCGTCCGTCGGCGGTCGCGGGGGCCCGGGTCCGGGGCGCACGAACTGCCCCTGGCCCGGGCCCGGCGTCGCCTCGACCCCTACTCGACCCTGATCAGGCTGCCCTGCGGGTCTATCCGGTCCGCGTAGTCGTCGTCGAACCAGACGCCGCCCGTCGCCAGATACCGGAACCTGTGCTCGCCGGGCGGGAACGAGACGCTCACCGTCCGGGTCCCGTCCCTGCGGGTGACCAGCTCGGCGACGCCGGGCTGCCAGCCGTTGAAGTCACCCACCACGCTGACCGTCCCGGCGGGCTCCTGCGCCGCCAGTCGGAACGTCACCCGCGTCCTGCCTCCGAACAGTCGTGTCCGCGAGAGCATCGCCTCGTTCTCCCTCCCGCCGCGCCGAAGCCGCCCCTCGGCCTTCGTTCTCAGGTCCACAGCATGGCCGATGCGGCGCGCGGACAAAAGGGAGCCCGGGCTCCGACGCCCGGCGCACTGTCGTTACCGGAGGGTAGCGACCCTGTCAGTGGGCTGCCCTAGCGTGCGGTCATGGGCATGTACCTGGTCAGCATCGGCGCGGAGGAATGGTTCGACGAGGACGAGGGCGGCTGGGGCCGCACCGCCGCGGCGCTGAACGAGGAGCTGACGCGCCGGGGCCTGACGTCCTACACGTCCGTGCCGGAGGAGTCCGCGTTCGTCCGCGGTTCCGGTCAGAGCTTCGAGGAGAAGCTGATTCCGCCCATGGACGGCTTCGACGCACTGTGCCGGGCAGAACTGGGGCCTCAGGACGCCGGGACGATCTGCGGCTGGACCGTGCTGGTCCCGCTCTCCCTGAAGGAGGAGATCTGCCTGCCGATCGAGTCCGGCTGCACGGAGGAGACCGTGATCGCCGGGGCCCGGCAGGTGCTGGCGATCGCGGAGAGGCTGGCCGCGGCGATCGACCTGCCCGCCGAGGTGCCGGCGATGTGCGACAACCTGGATCTGACCATGTGGTTCAGGGACGGCGCCGCGAGCGGACTCGCCGCCCTGCGGCCGGGGCGATGGGCGCAGGACCTCGACACCGCCTTCTACGTCGCGCTCTACCTCCGCGCCGCCCAGCACTCACTCCGTCGCGGTTGCCCCATGGCCTTCAGCTGACCGCGTGACATCACGCCGGAGTGGCGGGCACGGCGGATGCATCCGCCGCCCCGCGACGTCCGCGCCGCCGCCCGAGGCGGCTCCCACCGCGCCCACCCCCTGCCCTCCCCTTCCGCGACACTTGTGGTTACTCTTCGGTAATGACCGCTGACGCCTTCTTCCTGCCCCTCGGCGACGCCCGCGAAGGCCGCTTTCTCGCCACCGCCGCGACCCGCGGGCCCTGGTCGCCCGACTCCCAGCATGCCGGGCCGCCCGCCGCGCTGCTGGGCCGGGCGGTGGAGCGGCGCCCCGGTGCGCGGGAGGGGTTCCGGGTGGTGCGGATGACCTTCGAGATCCTGCGGCCGGTGCCGCTCGGCGAGGTCACCGTCGCGGTGCGGGAGGCGGAGACCGGGCGGAGCGTGGAGCGGGTGGAGGCGGAACTGCGGGCCGCCGACGGCCGGGTGGCGATGCGCGTCGCCGCGCTGCGGATCCGCGTCGGCGAAGCGGGCACAGCGCCGACGGTCGAGCCGCCGGTGACCGTACCGGGGCCGGACGAGTCCCCGGTCATGAGCTTCCCGCTGCCGTGGGACGAGGGCTACCACACGTCGGTGGAGACGCGCTTCGCCCGCGGCTCGGCGACCGAGCCCGGCCCGGCCTGCGCCTGGTTCCGGATGCGGGTGCCGCTGCTGCCGGACGAGGAGCCCTCCGGGCTGGTCCGGGTGCTGGTCGCCGCCGACTCCGGCAACGGCGTCTCGGGCGAACTGGACATCCGCCGCCACGTCTACGTCAACCCCGACCTCACCGTGCACCTGCGGCGACCGCCGGTCGGCGAATGGGTCGGCCTCGACGCGCGCACCGCCATCGACGAAGCCGGCATCGGCGTCGCCGACGCGCAGTTGCTGGACGCCAAGGGCGTCATCGGCCGCTCGGCGCAGAGTCTCTTCGTCAACCCGCGCTGAGGCCCGGCCACCCTGACGCGTGGATCCTGCGGGGCGCCGAGGCGAGGCGCCACCCAGGGCTTTCGGAACCGGAGGGCGGCAGCGTCTAGGATCGGGTCTCGTCGCCTCCCCAGGTCAGCAGGGTCACGGGGTATCGCACCCCGGCCGGGGAAACCGAAGGGATGGACCGCTCGGTGATCATCACCACCGCCAACGTCAACGGCCTGCGCGCCGCCTCCACCAAGGGCTACGTCGAGTGGCTCGCCGCGACCAGGGCGGACGTGATCTGCCTCCAGGAGGTCCGCGCGGAGCCCGAGCAGCTGCTCGCCGAGGTCGCCGAGCCGGCCGGCTGGCACGTCCTGTGGGCCCCGTCGAAGACGGCCAAGGGCCGCGCGGGCGTGGCGGTGCTGTCCCGGGTGGAGCCGGAGCGGCGGAAGATCGGTTTCGGCTCGGACGAGTTCGACGGCTCGGGCCGCTACGCCGAGATCGACCTGCCCGGCCTCACGGTGGCCAGCCTCTACCTGCCCTCGGGCGATGTCGGCACGCCGCGGCAGGACGAGAAGGAACGCTTCATGGCGGAGTTCGTCGACCACCTGAAGGTGATGCGCGAGCGCGCCGCCGCCCAGGGCCGCGAGGTCGTCGTCTGCGGCGACTGGAACATCGCCCACCGGGAGGCGGACCTCAAGAACTGGAAGGCCAACCAGAAGAAGGCCGGTTTCCTCCCCGAGGAGCGCGCCTGGCTGTCCCGGGTCTTCGACGAGGTCGGCTACGTGGACACCGTGCGCCGGCTCCACCCCGACGTCGCGGGCCCGTACACCTGGTGGTCCTACCGCGGGCGCGCCTTCGACGCGGACTCCGGCTGGCGCATCGACTACGTCACCGCCACCGCCGGGCTCGCCTCCCTGGCCACCTCGGCCGTGGTCGAGCGCGCCGCCACCCACCCCGAGCGCTGGAGCGACCACGCACCGGTGACGGTCGAGTTCGACTTCACCATCCAGCCCCGCTAGCCCGCCTGGCTCGGCCGGTCCGGGGGCTCGGCCGGTCGGGGCTCGGCAGTTCGGAGGGCAGGGGTCGGGCACCGGGGTCAGGGCGACCCGCGCGCCGCGGGAGACCGGAGGACGTGTCGCCAGGGGCGCCGCCGCGCGGGAGCGGCGCACGTCACCCTCGCGGCGCTCCGGCCCGCTCCGGCGTCTCCGCCCGTTGGGGCGCGGTGGCCTTCGCCGTCCCCGTCGCCGTCCGGCCGAGCCGGGTGCGGACGGCGGCGCCGGCGCCGGCGATCACGGTGAGGCCGCCGAGGACGACCGGCCAGGTGAGCGGCTCGCCGAGGAACGAGGCGGCCCAGCAGATCGTCAGCACCGGCTGGACCAGCTGCACCTGGCTCACCTGCGTCATCGGCCCGACCGCGAGCCCGCGGTACCAGGCGAAGAAGCCCAGGAACATGCTCACCACGCCCAGGTAGCCGAACGCCGCCCACTGGAGCGGGGTGCCGGTCGGCGGATGCTGCCGCATCGAGAAGAGGGTCAGCAGCAGCATCAGCGGCGAAGAGAGCACCAGCGCCCAGGAGATCGTCTGCCACGCCCCGAGCTGACGGGCCAGCAGGCCGCCTTCGGCGTAGCCGATACCGGCCGCCAGCACGGCGCCGAGCAGCAGCAGGTCCGACCAGTGCAGACCGCTGAACGCGGCCCCCTGCACGGAGGCGAAGAGGAGGGCCGCCGTCGCACCGACCGCGGCCAGGACCCAGAACCGGGTCGGCGGCCGCTCGTGGCCGCGCAGTACCGCCAGCACCGCGGTCGCGGCGGGCAGCAGGGCGATGACGACGGCGCTGTGGCCGGCCGAGGCGGTGGCCAGCGCGAAGGAGGTGAGCACCGGGAAGCCGACGACCACGCCGCCCGCGACCACGGCCAGCCTGGCCCACTGGACGCCGCGCGGCAGGCGCTGCCGGGTGAACGCGAGGGCGGCGGCCGCGAGCAGCGCGGCTATCACCGCCCGGCCGCCGCCGATGAACAGCGGCGCCATGCCGCCCTCGGCGACCGCCACCCGGGTGAAGGGGACGGTGAACGAGAAGGCCGTGACCCCGAGCAGTCCCCAGGCGAGACCGGCTCTGGAGTGGGATAGCACCGGGTCTCGCTGGACAGTAGCGCTACTCTTATGCTTCATGGACAACGATAGCAGCTCGCGGATCGCCGCCGAGCTCCGCGAGTGGATCGAGACCGCCGCGCCGGGCGCGAAACTGCCGTCCACCCGGGCGCTCGTCGCCCGGTACGGAGCGAGCCCGGTCACCGTGCAGAAGGCGCTGCGCGCCCTCACCGCGCAGGGCCTGGTGGAGAGCCGGACGGGGATCGGCACCTTCGTCCGCGCGATCCGCGTGGCGCGCCCTCATGACTACGGATGGCAGACCGGGGCGCTCGGCTCTCCGCAGAACCGGATGCCGCAGCTGTCCTCCGCGCTGCGGACCCTGCCCAACGACGTGATCGCGCTCCACTCGGGCTACCCGGACCGGGAGTTGCTGCCCGAGCGGCTGGTGCGGTCCGCCTTCACCCGCGCGGCTCGCGGCGACGCGGCGGTGAGCCGGCCCCCGGCCGCCGGACTGCCGGAGCTGCAGGCGTGGTTCGCGGCGGAGCTCGGCGGCGCGACGCGGGCCGGAGCGGCGCCGCCGACGCCCGGCGACGTCGTCGTCTTCCCCGGCAGCCAGAGCGGACTGAGCACCGCCTTCCGCGCTCTGGTCGGGGCCGGCCGGCCGCTGCTGCTGGAGTCGCCGACCTACTGGGGGGCGATCCTGGCCGCCGCACAGGCGGGCGTGCAGGTCGTGCCCGTCCCGAGCGGACCGCAGGGCCCCGACGTCGACGAGCTGGCCCGGGCCTTCGAGCGGACCGGGGCCCGCGCCTTCTACGCCCAGCCGAACTTCGCCAACCCCACGGGTGCGCGCTGGTCGCCGGCGCTGGCGGAGCAGGTCCTCGACCTGGTGCGCAGCCACGGCGCGTTCCTCGTCGAGGACGACTGGGCCCACGACTTCGGCATCACCGCGGACCCGGCGCCGATCGCCGCACAGGACGACGGCGGGCACGTCGTCTATCTGCGCTCCCTGACCAAGAGCGTCTCCCCCTCCGTCCGCATCGCCGCCGTCGTCGCCCGCGGCCCGGCCAGGGAGCGGATCCTGGCGGACGCCCAGGCGGAGTCCATGTACGTCAGCGGCCTCCTCCAGGCCGTCGCGCTCGACGTGGTCACCCAGCCGGCGTGGCGCACCCACCTGCGTCACCTCCGTCACCAACTCGCCGCCCGCCGGGACCTCCTGGTCGGCGCGCTGCGCGAGCACGCGCCCGGGGCCGTGATCGAGGCCGTGCCACAGGGCGGCCTCAACCTCTGGGCGCGCCTTCCGGACAGCACCGACCTGCCGCGCCTCGCCCGCGACTGCGAGTCGGCGGGCGTCGTGATCGCCCCCGGCGACGAGTGGTTCCCCGCGGAGCCGACAGGGAAGCACCTGCGGCTGAACTACTCCGGCCCGAACCCCGGCGCCTTCCCCGACGGCGCCCGGGCCATCGGCCGGGCCCTGTCCGAGCAGGAGGGCTCGCGTCGCGGCTGAACCGGACCGACGGGCCCGCCCGGCGCTACGCGATGCGATCCGACACGACTCCCGCTTCGCCACGTCGGCGCGTCGGCACGCCAGGACGCTGGGATTCCGGAATGCCGCGATCCCGGCGGGATGCCGGGTTTCACGGGTGCGGAAGGCTACAGTTCACTCCGCTGACGCGAACTCGTCAGCGGCGCGGCACCTGCCGGGCCGAGCATGACCGGTGACAGGAAGTCAGGCCACGCACGCCACCTCGCCCGGGAGTGAACCCCATGCGTCCCAAGTCCCGCCTCTTCACCGCCTGCACCGTTGCCGCGGCCGGCGCCGCGATCGCGGCCGTCGCGCTCGCGCCGCAGGCCGGTGCGCAGGCCGCCTCGCCCAAGGCCGACGCCGTGCACGCCCAGCTCGCCGCCTCGACCCTGCCCACCTACTCGCACGTCGTTGTGGTCATGGAGGAGAACCACGCGTACAACGAGATCATCGGCAGCAGCTCCGCGCCCTACATCAACTCGCTGGCCAACGGCGGCGCGCTGATGACGCAGTCCTTCGCCGTCACCCACCCGAGCGAGCCCAACTACATGGCGCTCTTCGCGGGCAGCACCTTCGGTCTCTCCTCCGACAAGTGCCCGGTCAGCGAGGGCACCACCGCCAACCTGGGCTCCGAGCTGCTGGCCGCCGGGGACACCTTCAAGGGCTACTCCGAGGGCCTGCCGAGCACCGGTTCGACCGTCTGCACCTCCGGCAAGTACGCGCGCAAGCACTCCCCGTGGATCAACTTCAGCAACGTCCCCGGCGCGGACTCGGTGCCCTTCACCTCGTTCCCGTCCAGCTCCAACTACGCGAGCCTGCCGACGCTCTCGTTCGTCATCCCGAACCTGAACGACGACATGCACGACGGCACCGTCGCCGCGGGCGACACCTGGCTGAAGAACAACCTGTCCGCCTACGCCACCTGGGCCAAGGCCAACAACAGCCTGCTGATCGTCACCTGGGACGAGGACGACTCGACCGAGAGCAACCAGATCGCGACCATCTTCTCCGGCGCGAACGTCGTCACCGGCCAGTACTCCGAGAAGATCAACCACTACAACGTGCTCTCCACCCTGGAGCAGATGTACGGCCTGGCCAAGACCGGCAGCGCCGCGTCCGCCACGCCGATCACCGACATCTGGGGCTGACGCGTTGTCCGCTCGTCCCCGGTTCCGCCGCCCGCTGCTCGCCGGGGCTCTCGCCCTGACGGTGGCGGGCGGCGCCCTCGCCGTCGCGCTCGGCTCCGACGACGCCCCGGCCACCGCCGCACCGGCCCCGCTCACCGTCAGCGTCGACCGGCACAGCTGCGGCGCGCCGCCGGCCCGCCTGCCCGCCGGCCCGGTCGCCTTCGACGTCACCGACGCCGCGCCGACCTTCGTCACGGTCTACCTGACCGACCCCACCGGCGCGCGCGCCTTCGCCGAGATCCGCTGGCTCGGCCCGCGCCACACGCTGCCGCTGACCGGCTCGCCGGCCGCCGGGCGCTACGCGCTGCGCTGCGTCTTCTCCGACGGCCCGGTGGTGACCTCCGCACCCTTCGCGGTCACCGGGCAGGCGTCCGGCGCCGAGTCCGGGTACCGGCCGATGACCAGCACCGATCTGGAGCAACCTGTCACCGGCTACCGGGCGTGGGTCTCCGCCGCGCTGCCCGGACTGCTGGCCGCGGCCCGCACGCTGGACGCCGACGTCGCCCGTGGCGACCTGCCCGCCGCGCGCTCCGACTGGCTGCCCGCGCACCTCGCCTACGAGCGGCTCGGCGCGGCGTACAACTCCTTCGGCGACTTCGACGGCTCGATCGACGGCCGCCCCGACGGGCTGCCGGACGGGGTGGACGACTCCGGCTGGACCGGTTTCCTGGCGATCGAGCACGCACTGTGGCACGGCGCCCCCGCCGGGCGGGTGCGGCCGCTGACGCAGAAGCTGGTGGCCGACGTCACCGGGCTGATCGCCGACTTCCCCAGCGAGGACATCGACTCCGAGGACCTGCCGCTGCGCACGCACGAGATCCTCGAGAACGCCCTGCAGTTCCAGCTCACCGGCCACGACGACCAGGGCGCGGGCACCACGCTGGCGACGCTGGACGCGAACGTCCAGGGCACCCAGGAGGTGCTGTCGCTGCTCACGCCGCTGCTGCGGGAGCGCGACCCGGGCCTGGTCGACGGCCTGGAGGGGCAGCTGACGGCGCTCCGCGCCGAACTGGCCGCCGCCCGCGCCGGGCAGGCCTCGTGGCCCGCCGCGGCCGGTCTGGACCGGAGCACGCGCGAGCGCCTGGACGGCGCGCTCGGCGCCCTGCTGGAACAGCTCGCCCGCATTCCCAACCTGCTCGCCGCGAGGAACGACGCATGACCATGAGTGACCGTCAGCCCGCCTTCGGACGGCGCGGCTTCCTGCAGCGGGCGACGGCCGGCGTCGTCGGGGTCGCCGCGCTCGGCGCGACCGCCGCGGACACCGCGCAGGCGGCGGGCGCAGTGCCCGCCGGCTCGCAGCCGACGGGCTCGGGCCGGGTGATCCCCTTCGAGGGACCGCACCAGGCCGGGATCCTCACCCCGCCGCAGGCGGCGGCGAGCTTCGTCTCCTTCGACGTCATCGCCCAGGACCGGGCGGCACTGCAGGACCTCTTCGGCGTCCTGACCGACCGCATCCGCCGCCTCACCGCCGGCGGCCAGGTCCCGGCGACGGACCTCGCCTCGGCCCCGACCGACAGCGGCACCCTCGGTCCGGCGCTGCCCTCGGACGGACTGACCGTCACCGTCGGCGTCGGCGCGTCCCTGTTCGACGACCACCGGTACGGCCTCGCCGGGCTGCGCCCGGCCAAGCTGACCGCCATGCCGGTCTTCCCCGACGACGACATGGCCCACTCCACCGAACTGCACGGCGACCTCTCGCTGCAGCTGTGCGCGGACTCGCGCGACACGGTCACCCACGCGCTGCGGGACATCACCCGGCACACCCGGGGCGCGATCCAGGCGCGCTGGAAGATCGACGGCAGCCACGCGGCCCCGCGCCCGACCGGCGCCCCGCGCAACCACCTCGGCTTCAAGGACGGGATCGCCAACCCGGACACCACCAGCGCCGCCGCCACCGACGCCCTGGTGTGGACCCACGGCGGCAGGGGCGGCGAGCCGGCCTGGACCGAGGGCGGCTCCTACCAGGTGGTCCGCATCATCCGGATGCTGGTGGAGTTCTGGGACCGGGTCTCGCTGAACGAGCAGGAACGCATGATCGGCCGCCGCCGTGACTCCGGTGCGCCGCTGGACGGCTCCGCGGAGTCGGACGTCCCGGCCTACCACGCCGACCCGCAGGGCCTGTACGTCCCCATGGACGCCCACATCCGCCTGGCCAACCCGCGTACCCCGGCCACCGCCGACCAGCAGATCCTGCGCCGCGGCTACAACTACGAGCGCGGCCTCGACCTCGACGGCAACCTGGACATGGGGCTCCTCTTCTGCTGCTACCAGCAGGACGTCTCCCGCCAGTTCGCCGCCGTCCAGGCCCGCCTGGCGGGCGAGCCCCTGGTCGACTACATCTCCCCGACCGGCGGCGGCTACTTCTTCGCCCTCCCCGGCGTCCGCGGCCCCCACGACACCCTGGCCTCGGGCCTGCTGCGCCGCTAGCGCGGCGGACCGAGGCGAGGTCGAAGCGTCAGGACGCCGGGAGGCTCCGGGCCGCGCTGACTCACCGGTACGGGAACGCCGATCGGTGACTCGCAGGGTGACGGCATGTCAATCAACTGCGCTCGATACCCCATAGGGGTATGCTCGCGATCATGTCGGCCGTACACGCAGTCCTCCATGCCCTGTCCATCACCGGATCCATGACCTGGGCCATCACCTGGGCGCTGATCCTCGGCTTCCTGCTGTCCGCGATCGTGCAGGCGGTCGTCCGCAAGGCGACCGTCGTCCGACTGATGGGTGACGACCGTCCGCGGACGCTCGCCGTCGCGTCGGGGCTGGGTGCGGCCTCGTCGTCCTGCTCCTACGCCGCCGTCGCGCTGGCCCGGTCGCTGTTCCGGCGCGGCGCGGACTTCACCGCCGCGATGGCCTTCGAGATCGCCTCGACCAACCTGGTCCTCGAACTCGGGGTGATTCTGGCCCTGCTGATGGGCTGGCAGTTCACCCTGGCGGAGTTCACCGGCGGTCCGATCATGATCGTGGTGCTGGCCGTGCTGTTCCGGCTCACCCTCAGGGACCGCCTGCTGCGCGAGGCGCGCGAGCAGGCCGAGCGCGGAGTGGCCGGGTCGATGGAGGGCCATGCGGCGATGGACATGTCGGTCGACGCGGAGGGCTCGTTCCGGCGGCGGCTGGTCTCCCGGCAGGGCTGGACCGCCGTCTCCCACGTCTTCGTGATGGAGTGGGCGGCGATCCTGCGCGATCTGGTCCTCGGGCTGCTGATCGCCGGCGCGATCGCCGCCTGGGTGCCGGACTCCTTCTGGCAGAACTTCTTCTTCGCCGGCCACCCGCTCGCGTCCAAGATCTGGGGCCCGCTGATCGGCCCCGTCGTGGCGGTGGTCTCCTTCGTCTGCTCCATCGGCAACGTGCCGCTGGCGGTGGTGCTGTGGAAGGGCGGGATCAGCTTCGGCGGCGTGGTGGCCTTCATCTTCGCGGACCTGCTGATCCTGCCGATCCTGAACATCTACCGGAAGTACTACGGCACCCGGATGGCGCTCTACCTGGCGGGCACCTTCTACCTGGCCATGGTCGTGGCCGGCTACGCGGTCGAGCTGGTCTTCGGCGGGCTGGGCCTGGTGCCGGACCAGGCCGACGCCACGATCCCCATGGACGAGGTCAGTTGGAACTACACCACCTTCCTGAACATCGCATTCCTGCTGCTGGCGGCGGCGCTCCTGGTCCGCTTCCACCGCACCGGCGGCCGGCAGATGCTCGCCATGATGGGCGGCTCCCCGGACGCCGGTCATGCCGGTCATGCCGGTCATGGCGGGCACAGCGGGCACAGCGGTCCTGGAGGTCACGACGAGCACGACGGCCACCACGAGCACCACTGACCCCGTGGTCAGGCGACTCCTTCGGCCGCCCGTTCGAGCGAGGCGAGGTCCACGCCCGCGTCCAGCAGGACCGCGCGGGCCAGGCCGCCGCCCTCGCGGAGGAGACCGAGGAGCAGGTGCGCGCACTCGATCCGGCGGCCGGAACGGGACGCCCGCGCGGCGCGCAGTGCGAGGGCGAGGCTCTGCTTGGCGCGTCCGGTCATCCGGACGCGGAGGGTCGCGGTCCTTGCCGGGGCCGGGTCGGGTGCGGCGAGGGCGCCGGGGCCGAAGACGGACTCGACCTGGTCGGTGACCTCGGCGAGATCGATCCCGATGCTGCGCAGCGCGTCCGCGTCCAGCGGGTCGACGCCGGCCGGTCCGCCGCCGGCGAGGAGCCGTCGGACGGCGGCCCTGGCGTCCTCCAGGGTGAGGCCCGCGTCGGCGAGCAGCCGGGCCGCCGGGTCGGTGTCCTGCCGCAGCAGGCCCAGCAGCAGGTGCTCGGTGCCGAGGAAGTCGTGGCGGAGGAGGACGGCCTCCTCGCGTGCGGACTCGACGCAGCGGCGCGCCGCCGGGCTGAAGGTCTCCAGCATGGCCTACTCCCTTCCCTTCGCGTACTTCTTGTGGACGGCCTGCCGGCTGACGCCGAGGCATTCCGCGATGTCCTGCCAGGACCAGCCCTGACCTCGGGCATTGCCCACCTGCAGCGCCTCCAGGCGCTCCGCGAGGGCCTGCAGGGCGCGCACGGCGCGCAGTCCCACGGCGGGGTCGCGGCTGCCCGCGGCGTCCGCGAGCTGTCGGGTTTCGCTCATGGTGTCAACATACGTTGACGCCGGGGCGACGTCAACCCACGTTGACATCGCCCCGGCGTCAGGCCCGGCCGGACCGGAGAGGGAGGGTGCGGAGCGTCAGCCGGTGAAGGCCGTCAGACCGTTCGGGGTGCCCAGGCCCGTCGGGCCGTCGTAGCCGACCTCGGCGGTGCAGAGGTAGGCGGGGCTGCAGCCGGCGGTCGAGCCGACCGTCACGTCGTTCAGCGACGAGGTGTGCGCGTACAGGTTGGCCGCCGGGATCGCCGCGTGCGCGCCCGCGTCGGCGTAGACGCCGGCGATGAGCGGCGCCGCCACCGAGGTCCCGCCGTAGACGGCCCAGCCGCTGCCGCCGTAGGTCTGGTAGACCGCGACACCGGTGGCCGGGTCGGCGACCGCGGACACGTCGGCGACGGTGCGCTTCGAGCAGCCGGAGTCCTTCTGCCAGCCCGGCTTGGGCTCGTAGGCGGAGCAGCCCGAGCTCGCACCCTCGGTGGAGCTGGTGTTCCACACGCTCTCGCTCCAACCACGCGAGTTGGACGCCTTGGTGAGCGCGGTGCCGCCGACGGCGGTGACGTTCGGCGAGGCCGCCGGGTACTCCACGCCGTAGCCGCTGTCACCGGAGGAAACGGTGATGGCGATGCCCGGGTGGTTGAAGTAGGTGGAGTCGTAGCCGGTGTCGGCCGAGGACTCGGAGCCGCCGTAGCTGTTGGAGATCTCGGTGGCGCCGAGCTTGGCCGCGGTGTTGACCGCGGTGCCCAGGTTGGTCATCGAGGCACTGGTGGCCTCGACCAGGATGATGTGCGCGTTCGGGGCGATCGCCGAGACCATGTCGAGGTCGAGCGAGATCTCGCCCGACCAGGAGGCGTTGTTGCGCGGCAGGCTGGTGGTGCTGCCCTTCTGGTTCACCTGCTTGAAGCAGCCGCTGGCCACGGTGCAGGCCGGCAGGCCGTACTGGGACCGGTAGGTGGCCATGTCGGCGGCGGCGTTGGGGTCGTTGTAGGCGTCGACGATGGCGACCGTCTGGCCGGCGCCGCCGTTGGCCGGGAGGTTGTACGCGGAGAGCAGGTCCGACGGGCCGAAGCCGGACGGGGTCGCGTTCGGGGTGACACCCAGCGCCTTGACGCGCTCGGCGACGCTGGTCACGTGCAGGGCGTTGCAGAAGGCGTGACCCGGCACCAGATCGACGGCGCAGGCACGGCTCCAGGAGACGCCGTGGCCGGCCGCCTGGGCGGGGCTCGCGGCGAGCATTCCAGTGACGGCGAGGGCCGCGGCGGCGGGGACGACCAATATCGAAGAGCTACGCAACGTACTGCCTCCTGTGAAAGGGGTGTCCAAGGGGCGTGCTCGTCCGACCGACGGCAGGGGGGTTTCCCCGCGCCGGTTCGAACATGGCGAAGCGGTGAACCTCTGAACACCCTCTGCCGGGGTGTCAGCTGGCGAGAACGCTAGCGGCGCTCATCGGAACATGACAAGGGATGAACGGAAGATCATCATCAGGTTTACCTGCGCGCAACAAACGGCAGCTCGGAAGCGGTAGTTCAGGTGTGAACACGCTGTGTGCGGCCTGCGAAGAGGTGGCGGGGAATCAGAACAGAACCTCGGACCCGGCGAGGGAACGGACCGGGGAGTGATCAGACCCAGGCGCGGCGCAGGCCCTCCAGCACCTTGCCCTCGGTCGACAGCAGCCCCGCCCGCAGGTCGAAGCGCGGCGTCGCGGAGAACATCAGCCACAGGTACTTCAGGTTCTCCGCGAACCAGTAGCCGGGGGTCAGGTCCTCGGGGACGGGCACCGCCGCGGTCACGTCGCGAATGACGCTGTAGCCGCCCTCGACCCGCTGCCTGCCGCGCATGCCGGTGAACCAGCGGTAGGCACAGCTGCGGTAGTGGTCGTCGCCGGTCAGCCGCCACAGGTCGAACGCCGAGTTGGCGTACTCGGGCCGCAGCTGTCCGGAGCGGTCGACGGCCGCGAGGGTGGTGAAGTCCACCACCTCCGGCAGCACGCCGTACCGGTCGAGCACGGCGGTCCACGCGTCGAAGTGCGCGGCGCCCCGACGCAGGTCGCCGCCCTTGGCCAGCAGCCCGGCGTAGAACGCGCCCAGTTCCCCGGCCCGGTTCCCCCCGGTGGGCCGGCCGGTGCGGAAGTCGACCGGGCGGAACCAGAGCCTGCCGCCGCTCACGACGGCCTGCCGCCGCACGATCGCGTCCGTCAACTGCCGGTACCAGTCGGTCAGTCGGGAGTCGCCGAGGAAGGACCCGCCGACCTGGAGGTACTCGTAGAAGGAGTCGACCGGGGCGTTGGGCGCGGCGGCCGCACAGCCGACCCAGCGTCCGGACTCGACATGGAGCGAGGTGCCCAGCAGCCCCAGCGCGCTGCGCCGCGCCAGCACCGCGCGATAGGCCCGCAGGCTGGCGTCGTAGTAGCGGGCGTCGCCGGTGAGCCGGCTGAGCAACCCGAACTCCAAGGCGTTGCTGCCGATCTCGGCGAGCGTCGAGACGGCGCCGCGGACCGCGCCGGTGCGCAGGTTGACGTGGGTGTACGGCATCCCGGTCGGCGAGTGGGCGAACGCGGGCAGCAGCCGGTCCGCCAACTGCCGCGCCCGGTCCAGCAACGCCGGGCGGCCGGTGGCGAGATGCCCGGACAGCAGCCCGCCGACGAGCCGGATCACGGCCTCGAAGACCTGGACGGACGCGTCCTGGACGGGGTCGAGGTGCCGCTCGATCCACTCGCAGCAGCGGGTGACCTCCGCGTCCTCCCCCATCAGGTAGAGCGTGTCGAGGGCCTCGACGATGGAGAGGCCGAAGGTGTGCCCGGGTGCGAAGAAGTCGTGCCGCCTGCGGCTGACCGGCCGCACCTCGTCGTATCCCCAGGCCGCGGCGACGTACCCACGCCACCCGTGCAGGAACTCGTCCCGCACCTGCTGCGCGATCAGCGCGTCCTGCGACACCGCCGGCTCCGAAGGACCGGCCGCCCCCACCACGAGCGTGGCCGCCGCGACCCCGCCCGCCCCCGCGGTGAGCACGCTCCGCCGCGTCGGACGGGCGACGGGACCGAGACGGGAGAGGAAGCGGCTCATCCCACCAGTGGGACATCCTGCCCACTTGTCACATCATCAGCACGCCCTGCCGGTCACCCGTTCGTGTGCCCCCGGTCCGCCGATCGGCACCGGTCCAGGGGCGGGCACGGACGACGCGCACCCCCGGCCGGAGCAGGACCGTCACCGCCACGGGTGGCCCGGGCCTGGCAGCGGCCACGACGGCGCCTGAGTCCTCGGAGTCCGACCGGTGTGCTCAGACCGCCTGCGGGACGCGCTCGGCGAGGAAGTCCTCCCAGGTGCGGGTGCCGAGGAGCGCGCCGTCGAGAGTGAGGTTGTCGCCGGCGCGGTAGGCGCGGCCGACCTTGCCGGGGACGCGGAGCGGAAGGGTCGGGCGGTGCTTGCCGCAGGCGCTGAGGTAGCCCCGGGTCAGGTCGTCGAGACCGTAGACGCGGGGGCCGGCGATGTCGGGGACCAGACCGGCCGGGGCCGACAGGGTCAGTTCGGCGAGGCGGGCGGCGACGTCCCTGGCGTCGACCGGCTGCCACCGCAGGCCGCCCGGCGCGGGCAGGACAGGAAGCCGCGCCATCGAGGCGGCGACCTTCAGGGCCAGGTCGTGGAACTGGGCGGCGCGCAGCACGGAGCAGGGGATGCCCGATCCGGTGACGGCCCGCTCCGCGGCCAGCTTCATCCTGAACCAGGCCAGCGGCACCCGGTCGACGCCGATCACGGAGATGTGCACCAGGTGCCGCACGTCCGCGCGCCGGGCCGCGGCGACCAGGTTGTCGGTGGCCGCCTCGTCGCCCTTCGGGCCGCCCGCCAGGTGCAGCACGGTGTCGACGTCGGCGAGCGCCGCGTCGAGGCCCCCTCCGGTGGCGAGGTCGACGGCGACGAAGTCGACGCCGTCCTCCGCCGCGTGCGCGTGCCGGCTCAGCACCCGGACCTCGCGGCCCGCCTCCCGCAGTCGCGGTACCACCAGCCGTCCCAGCGTGCCGGTGCCGCCGGTGACCAGGATCGGTGACGTCGTCATCATGACTCCCTCGTGACTCCGATATCGGGAGGCCTTCTCCCGTCGGCGTCCGTTAGTTTTCGTGGACCTGCAGCGTTGACCCCGGGCGAAGAAGGAACGTGACACGGTGGACGAGATCGATTTCCTGAGCCTCGGGTTCGAGGAACACCGGCCGCATCTGCGGGCCGTCGCCTACCGGATGCTGGGCTCCCTCAGCGAGGCCGACGACGCCGTCCAGGACGCCTGGCTGCGGCTCGACCGCGCCTCGGCGGACCCGGAGGGCGAGCCGATCGAGAACCTCGGCGGCTGGCTGACCACGGTGGTGGCCCGGCTGTGCCTGAACCGGCTGCGCTCGCGCGAGCACCGGGCGGAGGATCCGCTGGACGCACGACCGGTCGAGCCGGTCGTCCGGCGGGAGGACGGCGGCGACCCCGAGCAGGAGGCGCTGCTGGCCGACGCGGTCGGGCTGGCGATGCTGGTCGTCCTGGACCGGCTCTCCCCCGCCGAACGGTTCGCCTTCGTGCTGCACGACATGTTCGCGGTCCCCTTCGAGGAGATCAGCGTGATGATGGAGCGCACCCCCGAGGCGACCCGCCAACTGGCCAGCCGGGCCCGCCGCCGCGTCAAGGGCGCGACGACGGCGCCTGCGGCGGATCTCGACCGGCGGCGCGTGGTGGTGGACGCCTATCTGACCGCCTCCAGGGGCGGGGACTTCGACGCGCTGGTCGCCCTGCTCGATCCGGACGTGGTGCTGCGTGCGGACCCCGCGGTCGGCCCCACCCCGACGCCGATCAGGCTCAGCGGCGCGCAGGTGGTGGCGAAGGCGGCACTGGCCTCGGTCGACCGGGCCAGGACCACGCAGGCTGCGCTGGTCGACGGCACGGTCGGCCTGGTCATGGCGCCGCTCGGCCGCCTCACCGTGGTGCTGGTCTTCACCGTCGCCGCGGACGGGGCGATCACGGAGATCGAGGTGATCGCCGAGCCTGAACGGCTGCGGGCACTGGAGATCGCCGTCCTGTAGGCGGCCCGGCGCACACGACGGCCCCGGCCGGAAGGGCGGGTTCTAACGATCCCCGCAACACTCTGAAGTTCAGGGAGTTGCGGGGATCGTGGATTTTGAGGACTTGAGGGCGCGGTTCTTCGAGGCGTTGGACCGGGAGAACGGCAGCGTTGCGGGGGCTGCTCGGGCGGTTGGGGTGAATCGCTTTACGGCGGCTGCCTGGGCGCGGAAGGCCGGCGTCCGTGGCCGCGGGAAGACAGGCACGAGTGGGCATCCGGGTCGGGCGGAGTACGAGCGGCTGCGTGCGGCCGGAGTCCGGCGCCGTGAGGCCGCCGCGCAGGCTGGCGTCCATGAGCGCACTGCTGACGACTGGGACCGTGGCATCCGGCAGATCGGTCACTCGCGCTTGCATCCTGACGGGCGCCGGATCGACTACAAGACCGGTGTGACCACCATTGTTGCCGCCTCGTCGCAGCCGTCTGCTGCTGCGGTCGAGGCCGCGCTGCACCCCAGGTTCCTCACGGTGACCGAGCGGGAGCTGATTGCCGATCTGCACCGTGAAGGCCGGTCGCTGCGCGCGATCGGGCGGGCACTGGGTCGACCGGCCTCCACGATCAAGCGGGAGGTCGACACCAGGTCGGTCGACGGCGTCTACCGGCCGCACCGGGCCCAGCGGGCATGGGCCGGGAGCAGGTCACGCCCCAAGGGCTCCAAGCTCGCCCTGGACGGCCCACTGCGCCGGTTCGTCGCGGACAAGCTGCAGGAACGGTGGTCGCCCGAGCAGATCTGCCACGCTCTGGTCATCGAGTTCCCCGACGACGAGGGCATGCGCGTGAGTCCGGAGACGATCTACCAGGCGATCTACGTCCAGGCCCGTGGCGGACTGCGCCGCGAAGTCGCGGCCGCGTTGCGCACCGGGCGCACCCGCCGCAAGCCGCACCGCAGCCCGGACCAGCGCACGTCCAGGTTCGTCGACGAGATGGTGATGATCTCCGAGCGTCCTGCCGAGGTCGCCGACCGGGCGGTTCCCGGCCACTGGGAAGGCGATCTGATCGTCGGTCCCCGCAGTGAGAGCGCGATCGTCACTTTGGTCGAGCGCTCCACCCGCTACGTCATGTTGGGGCATCTGCCCGGCGGGCACACCGCCGGGGAGGTCCGCGATGTGCTGGTGCCCTTGATCCAGGCCCTGCCCGGGCACCTGCGCGGCTCGCTTACCTGGGACCAGGGCTGCGAGATGGCCGCGCACAAGCAGTTCACCGTGGCCACCGGAGTGCCGGTCTACTTCTGTGACCCACACTCGCCTTGGCAGCGCGGATCGAACGAGAACACAAACGGCCTGCTGCGGCAGTACTTCCCGAAAGGCACCGACCTGTCCGTGCACAGCGCCGAAGACCTCGAACACGTCGCCCAGCAACTCAACGGCCGGCCACGCAAAACGCTCGACTGGAAAACCCCAGCCGAGCGCCTGCGTGATCTACTGACGACCACGTAGACCGTCAGGTGTTGCGAGGACCCCAAGAATCCGCCAAGAAGACGCCCGGGGCTGTCGTGTGTCGACGACCGACATCGGACGCCCGCGACCTGCTTCCTGCTCTCGGACGCGGCCTCCTACGTCACCGGCGCCGAACTCGCCGTCGACGGCGGCTGGACCACCGGACCGACCGTCAGGTACGTGATGGGCCAGTAGCCGCCCCGGGGGCGGGGCTTCGGGCGCGCGATCCACGGGTGAACGCGCTTGAGGTCACAGCTCGGTAACGCCTCGTCAGTTCCGATTCTCAATGCCATTGTACATATCACATGCTATGCACCATGAAAAAAGTCATCGCACTCCTCTCCGCCGCCGCGGCTTTCACCGCCGTCGGCGCCGTGGTCCCCGGCGTCGCCCCCGCCTCCGCCGTACCGAGGACCACGGCCGGGGAGCAGGCGACCCCCGAGCTGAACGACACCGGTCAGGGCACGCTCGACTGGCAGTCCTGCAACGACCCCACCACGCCCACCCTGCAGTGCGCGATGCTCGAGGTGCCGCTCGACTACGCGCATCCCCACGGCACGAAGATCAAGATCAAGGTGGACCGGCTGCCCGCCACCGCGCCGAAGGCGCAGCAGCAGGGGCCGATCCTGCTGAACCCCGGCGGCCCCGGCGACTCCGGTCTGTGGATGCCCGCCTACATCGCGGGCGCGATCCCCAAGGACGTGGCCGCCACCTACGACTGGATCGGCTTCGACCCGCGCGGAACCAACGCCAGTGAGCCGCACGTCACCTGCGACGCGCACTTCTTCGACGGCGAGCGGCCCGACTACCAGGTCAGTCAGGGCACCTCGCAGGCCTGGCTGGAGAAGTCGGCGCGCTACGCCGCCGACTGCGCGGCGAACTGGAGCTGGTTCCTGCCGCACATGACCACCGTGGACAACGCGCGCGACCTGGACAGCATCCGTCGCGCGCTGGGCGTCAAGAAGATCAACTTCTACGGTGGCTCGTGGGGCACCTCACTGGGCTCGACGTACGGCCAGCTCTTCCCCTCGCACGTGCGCCGGATGGTGCTCGACAGCATCGTCGGCCCGAGCATCAGCTGGTACGACCACAACATCCTCCAGGACAAGGAGCACCAGCGCCGTTTCGACGCCTTCGCCGCCTGGACCGCGAAGGCCGACTCCGTCTACCACCTCGGCACCGACGCGGCCGACGTGGAGAAGGCCTACTACCAGGTCGAGGCCGACCTGCGGACGCACCCGGTGGACGCCTCCCCCGCGCCGGGCAAGATCGGCCCGGCCGAGTTCGAGGACACCTTCTACGGCGGCGGCTACAACTTCCTGCGCTGGCCCCGGATGGCGACCGTGCTGTCGGCCTACCTCACCAAGCACGACACCAGCGCACTGAACATCGCGTACAACCGCTACGCCGCGCCCGGCGCGGACGACGGCACCTTCCCCGCCTACAACGCGGTCCAGTGCACCGAGAACAGCTGGCCACGGGACTGGGAGTTCTGGAAGAAGGACCAGGCGAAGGTCGACGCCGTCGCGCCGTTCTACACGTACAACAACATGTGGTTCAACACCGCGTGCATGTTCTGGCCCTACCAGGGTGACCAGAAGGGCCGGCTGAAGATCACCGGCAAGGGCCTGCCGCCGGTGCTCCTGTTCCAGGCGACGGAGGACGCGGCCACCCCGTTCCAGGGCGGCCTGGCGATGCAGAAGGCGCTGCCGGGCTCCAAGCTGGTGGTCCAGGAGGGCGGCAGCTTCCACGAGATCCTGTTCCACGGCGACGCCTGCCTGGACGACACCTTCACCGCCTACCTGCGCGACGGCAGCCTCCCCACCGGCACCGGACCGATCGCCAAGACCTGCGCCCCCGAGGCAGACCCGGCCCCGGTCTACGTGACCCCGCCGCCGGCGACCGCCAAGTCGGCCGCCACCGCCGCGAGGCCGCTCGCCGCGACGGACCCCGAGGCGATCCACGGCCGGCTGTAGCCGGACGGACGAGGCCGCCACCCGTCGACTGCCGGGCCGGTAGAGTGCGGGCGACCACCGAGCACGGAACCAGGGGGAGCCGTGGGGCTTTTCGACGCACCGGCCGAGTCGCCGCCCGGCGAGGACGAACTGGGGCCGCGGCCACCGCGGTCACGGCGCGGGCTCTGGTGGCAGTTCTGGTTCCAGTGGACCTATCTGCTGGTCGGCTCCGTCCTCATCCTCGCCGTCGCGGGGCTGCTGCTGTGGCTCGCCGCCCTCGGCGGGGACGTCGGCGGCGTCGGTGGCGGCGGCGGTTCCGGATCACAGAACCGGATCGGCGGCTCGGTCCTCCTGACCCGTCGTCAGTACCTGCTCGAACGCGACGGCGGACCTGACGCCTGGGCCGCCCGCGTGCAGGAGGCCCTCCGCCTGGGCACCCAGCGGGCGGACAGGCGGAGGGCCGAGCAGGAGCGGAGACGGGCGAAGGCGCTCGCCAAGGGCGGGACGCCGCCCCCGCTCGGCCCGGACCGGCTCCAGCTGACCCTGCCGGTCCACCGGGGCGCGGGCCTCGGCGTGGTCGCCGACCTGGCCGCGGCGTTCGGCTGGGAGCTGGACTGGAAGCCGACCCGGACCGCCCGCCTGGAGACCGCCCATCTGGTGCGGCGGTCTCCAGGCGGGGCCGAGGCGGAACCGGTCAGGGGTAACTGACCAGATCCGCCACGCTGTGGCCGGAGTTGGACGGGCCGCCGACTCCGTTCACGATGCTGCTGATCGTGCCGGTCCCGCCCAGCGAAACCGTCACCATGTCGTGCAGCGAGACGCCGGAGGTGCTGGGCACCTCGATGGCGTGGTCGGCCACGACCGACGAGTTGACGTTGAAGTAGCAGTAGACGCCGAGCCCCCAGGCCTGGTGGCTGGTCACGCCCGCGGCGACCTTGTAGGCCGCGTAGCCGCGGGTGCTGCCGTTCATCCAGCTCGACTGGTTCGGCGGGTCGTAGGGCAGCTCGTTCTGCAGGAAGTAGGTCCGGCCGCCGTTGCCGTTCCACAGCACCGCGTACTGCTGGTAGTGCTCGGCCGCCAGCCCGTACATGGTGACGTTCGCGCCGTTGACGACCAGGCCGTTCTGGGCGGTGTTGCTGGTCCAGCCGACGCCGCTGCCGTGGTCGGCGCGCCACAGCCACAGGTCGTCGCCGATGGTGTTGTTGCTGTTGACCTGGACGCTGACGGTCGCCTTGCCGACGGCCGCGCCGCCGACGCGGGCGAAGACGTCCGAGAGGACGGTCGGGTCGGCGGAGTGGTCCGCGCTCGCGCCGGTCGGGCCCACCTGCAGCAGCACCGGGGAGTTGGCAGTGCCGGCGTCGAAGAGCAGCCCGGCGATGCGGACGCCGTTCACGTCGGCGGTCGACATCGCGGTGACGCCGTTGTCGGCCTCCAGCGTGGCGAGCCCCAGGCCGAGCACGACCGTGTCGGCGCGGGTCACCCTGATGGTGTCGGTGAGGTGGTAGACGCCGGGGGTGAACAGCAGATTCTGCCCGGCGGCCAGGGCCGCGTTGATGGTGGCGGCGCTGTCGCCCGGTTTGGCGATGTAGAACTGGCTGATCGGCAGTGAGGTCCCGGCCGTCTGTCCGCCGGACCAGGTGACGCCCTGGCTGTTGGTCCGGTCCCCGGGGACGAAGACCTGGTAGGCGCCGGAGCCGTCGACGTAGAGGTAGGGCTTCTCCGCGATGACCGGCGTCTGCCCGACGGTGGTGTAGGGCGGGTTCGGGAAGCTGGTCGTGGGGGCGTTGGTGTCGCCCACGAAGACCATGTTCCAGTTGGAGCCGGTCCAGCTCCCCCACTTGTCGTTGCGGGACAGCCACTGCTGCTGGCTGCCGGAGTCGACCTGGCCGTCCACCAGCGAGTCGCCGAGGAACCCGCCGCTGGACCAGCCGCCGTTGTCGTCCAGCACCATGTTCCCGGCCACGTGCACCCGGCGCATCGGCGAGGCCTGCGACACGGCCCACTTCACCGTGCCGCTGGACGGCGTGTCGGTGAGGTTCTCCACGGAGCGCCAGAAGTTCTGGGTGGCGTTGCCGCCGTCCCACTGCGCGTCCGCGTTCACCCCGCCGCCGTTGATCGTGACGTCGCCGGGGTTCTGCCCCAGACCGGCCACCTGCGTGTAGTAGCCGACGGGCACGTTCACGTCGTACGAGCCGGGCTTGAACAGCAGGGCGTAGCGCTGCCCGCCGAACTGGTTGGTCTGCTGCTGGTTGTAGACCGCGTCGATCTGGCTCTGGATCGTCGCGGCCGACATCGAAGGATCGAAGACCCGCACGTTGGGCCCGAGGTCGGGAGTGCCGGGCGGCGGGGTGACGCCCCCGACCGGGTTGAGCGTGAACGACTGGGCGGCGGTCCCGTTGCAGCTGTACTGCTGGAGCTGGACGCTGTCCGCGGTGGAGGCGGAGGGGGTGTCCAGGCACTTGCCGCTGTAGCGGTTGACGAAGTGGTAGGTGCCGCCGGACTCCGCGACCGGCAGCCACTGCTGGTTGCTGCCGCCGCCGTAGGCCCACAGCTGGATCGGCGAGCTGTCGGCGGCGGAGACGTTGCTGTCGTCCCAGACCTGGCCACTGCTGTTGGCGGTGCCGACCTGGAAGTAGCCGCCGCTGGTGGCGGTGAGGACCCACTGCTGGGCGGTGGTGCCGTTGCAGCTGTACTGCTGGACGGCAGTGCCGTTGGCCGTGGCCGCGGCGCGGGCGTCGACGCACTTGCCGCTGTTGAGGTTGGTGACGGTGTAGCTCGTGCCCGAGGTCACCGCGGTGGCCGCGTCGGCGACGGCGGCTCCGGCGAGCAGCGGGGACAGGGCGCCCGCCAGGAGCAGCGCGGTGGTCAGGCAGGTGGCGGCGGCCGCTCGGCGGGGCGTCGGTCGTCGGGTGCGCATGGTCTGGGTCCTTCCTGGTGCGTGGTGGTCATGGGGCCGTCGACACGCCGGCCGGCGAGCCGCGTCGGAGGACGGGGCGGCACCGGCCGGCGGCTGGCGGGCGGTGTCAGCTGGGCAGCGACCACTTCTGGTTGGCGCTGCCGGCGCAGGACCAGATCTGCAGCCGGGTGCCGTTCGCCGAGCTCGGACCCGTGGCGTCCAGGCACTTGCCGGAGTTCGGGTTGAGCAGGCTGCCGTCCGCGCGGGCCTGCCAGACCTGCGCGCCGGTCCCGTTGCAGTCGTACAGCTGCACCTGGGTGCCGTTGGCGGTGCCCGCGGCGGTGACGTCCATGCACTTGCCGAGCGCCTGCAGGCTGCCGTTGGCGGCGACCGTCCAGCTCTGCGCGTTGGTGCCGTTGCAGTCGTAGAGCTGCACGGCGGTGCCGTTGGCGCTGTTCGCGCCGGCCACGTCCACGCACTTGCCGCCGTAGCCGGTGATCTGCCCGGTCGGGCTGCCGGTGCCGCCGCCACCGCCGGTGAGCGCGTTGAAGGTGCTCGCGAACTGGTAGGGGCTCTGCGAGGTGCCGCTGCAGGTGTCGGAGAGCGTGCCGTTGCTCGAGCAGGCCTTGTCGCGGCCGAGCGACCAGTAGGCCAGCTCCTGGATACCGTTGGCGGCGGCGAAGTTCTCCAGGGCCGAGGCGTTCCCGGTGGAGAAGACCTCGTTGGTGGAGTCGTTCACGCCGATCATCGGCGTGTTGCCCTCCATCGCCCACAACTGCGCCGAGCTCTTGGTGGTCCAGATCTGGCCGAGCTGGCCGTGCAGGGCGGTGGCCGCGTTGATCGCCGCCTGGCCCATGTCCTCGTTCGGGCCGTAGTCCATGGTCATGATGTTGACCAGGTTGACGTTGAGGTTGTGGCTCTTGGCGTTGTTCAGCAGGCTGAGCGAGTCGGAGAGCAGGCCGGTGGGGTCGACCGGGAGCGTGTAGTCGACCGACAGCGTCTTCCCCGCGGCCGCGTACTGCTGCTGGAGGTTGGCGAGCGCCTGGTTGCGGCGGTCGTTGGCCGCGGTGTCGTCCAGGGCGGCGCCCTCGACGTCCAGGTCGATCCTGGTCAGGTTCAGCGTGTCGATCACGCTCTTGTACGCGCTCTGCAGGCTGCTGACGCTGGTGCAGGCCTGGGCCAGCTCGGTGCCGGACGCGCCGCCGAAGGAGGCGATGACGTCGCCGCCCGAGGCGCGCAGGCTGTTGATCGCGCCGGTCCAGCCCGCGTCGGAGACGGAGGTGTCCCCGTTGAAGGTCGGACTGCAGCCGCCGCTGTTGCTGTTGATGACGAAGGCCAGCGTGTAGTACTTCAGCCCGGTCGCGTTCTGGGCCGTCGCCATGGCGGAGGGCGAGTTCCAGGTCTCGATGTAGGGGGCCGCGTAGTGGGCGGGGAAACCGGGTCCGGGATTGGCGGCCGCCTGAGCCGGTCCGGCGGCGGCGAACAGGCCCGCCACCGACAGCGGCAGGGCGAGCGCGGGGGCGAGGTGCTTGGTGACGCGCATACGGGTCTCCTCCGACCGACCGTGTGTGGGGGAGGACGGTCGGCCAGCACCGGAGTCAATAGGCGGACATGTCAGTACGTCAATAGGCCAGACAGGAAAGCTTCCTAACACTTCATGTCGTCAACTCTCAGATTCGCACATCCGACAGGTCTGGCCTGCGCGTTCACAAGGCGGCGAGAGAGAGCGCTCTCAGAGGAATTCGGGGCACTTTCGTCTTCGATGCTTGAACGAGGTGACGGGTCAGGACGGCGCGCCGATCTCCACGACCCGCGCCCAGGACGGCGGGGCGTCCGGGCGGTAGTCGGGGTCGTTCTCGTTCGCCTTCCTGCTCCGCGGGAAGAGACCCACCACCGTGCGGCAGGAGGGCCGCGCCTTCGGCCACGGGGTCTGACCGTCCGTCAGTACCACGATCACGTCCGGCCCGGGCCGGGCCCGCAGCGCGGCGTCGAAACCGGTGCGCAGGTCGGTCCCGCCGCCACCGAGCAGCGCGATGCCCTCGGCCCGGCACAGCGGCTGCACCGACTGCGCGGCCGCGTCGCACGACACGACGGTGACCAGGTCCTTCCTGCCCCCGACGGCCCGCGTGATCGCGGCGACCTCCAGCAGCGCGCTGCCCAGCTCCGTGTCGCTGACCGAGCCGGAGGTGTCCACCACCACGAAGACGCGTGGCGGCCTTCGCCGCAGCGCCGGCAGCACGACACCGGGCAGGCTCGCCGATCGGCGCGCGGGTCGCCCGTAGCTGTAGTCGTCGCCCGCCCCGCCGCCGCAGACCGCCGAGCGGATCGCCCCGCCGAGCAGCTCCCGCCAGGGCTGCGGCGGGTGGAAGGCCTCCTCGGCCCAGCGCTCCCAGCCCTTCGGGGCCTCCCCCGGACGCCCGTTGATGCCCTGGGCGACCCGGAACCTGACCGCGTCCCGCTCCTGTGCGCTCAGGCCGTGCGCGCCCTCGGGTCCCAGCTCCCAGCCGCGCTCCAGGCCGTCCGCTCCACTGCCGCAGTCCAGCCAGGCGTACTCCTCGGTGCGGGGGCCGAGCCGGAACCAGCGGAGGTACTCCTCCATCAGCTTCCCTGAAGGCAACCCCAGTCGCACGGGGTCCACCGCGCCCTCCGGCCTGGCGAGACCGTCGCCGAAGGCGTCGTCGTTGATCTCGCAGTCCGCCGCGATGTTCATCCGCAGCCGCTCGGCCCGGCCGGTCAGGCCGTGCTCACGCGCGTAGCGGTCACCGCGTCCGTGGTGGTCGCGCAGCAGGTGCGAGACCTCGTGGACCCAGACCCCGGCCAGTTCCTCGACGGGCGTCCGGTCCACGAAGGCCGACGAGGCGTAGCAGCGCCAGTACCGGTCCACGGCCATGGTCGGCACCTGGCGCGACTCCACCAGGTGCAGCGCGAACAGCGCCGTGGCGAGGTAGGGCCTGGCGCGCACCGCCTGCATCCGGGCGGCGAAGAGCTTCTCGCGGTCCAGCTGGGCCCGCTCCGGTCGCCCCGGGGCCGTCATCGGCCCGCCCCGGACCCGGCCGCGGCCAGCCGGGCCGCCGCGCGGTCCGCCCGGCCGGAGATCGTGACCACGCCGGTGAGCCGTTCGACGGCGGCGGGCACCTCCCAGTCCTCACGGCGCAGCGAGGCCAGCGTCATGGCCGGGACGACCACCAGGTCGGGTGCGCCCGTCTCCACCGCGCGGACCAGCAACGTCCATGCCGCGTCCCAGCGTTCGCGCTCCGGGCGGCTGCGGACCGCGGCGACGACGGCGTCGAGCACGGACTGCCGCAGGTCCCCGCGCTCCGGCAGCGCGGCCCCCGCCGGGTCCGCGAGCAGGTCCTCGGGGTCCGGCAGGTCCATCCGGTCCAGGCTCGCCAGCAGTTCGAGGCCCGGGCCGTCCCCGACGGTCCCGCGGACCAGCAGCGAGAGGACGTCCCTCGACGCGCCCGCCGCCGTGGCGAAAGCGATCAGTTGCAAGGTCATCTCCCAGCTCCGTGGCGAGGGCCAGGGCCCGCCGCGGCGCGCCTCGCTGCTGGGCAGCCGGTGCACCAGGGCGGGCCTGGCGGTGAGCAGTCCGCAGACGGCACGGCGGGCGAAGGCCACCGCCTCCCCGAGCTGTTCGGGATCCAGACGCGGCAGCGTCGCGCGCGGCCAGGTGCCGCCGAGGCCGCGGACCACCACCTCGTGGTCGTGGACCCACTGCAGGTGGACGAAGCGGTTGGCCAGCGGCGGGCTCAGCTCCCAGCCGTCGGCGGCCGAGGAGCGCGGGTTGGCGGCCGCCACGATCCTGACGCCGGGCGGCAGTCGCAGCGCGCCGATGCGTCGCTCCAGCACCAGGCGGAGCAGGGCGGCCTGGACGGCGGGCGGCGCGGTGGACAGCTCGTCCAGGAAGAGCAGGCCGCGCCCGGCCCGCACCAGGCGCACCGCCCAGTCCGGCGGGGCCATCGGCACGCCCTGACGGGCGGGGTCGTCGCCGACGACCGGGAGCCCGGAGAAGTCGGACGGCTCGTGGACGCTGGCGATCACCGTGGTGAGCGGCAGGTCGAGGGCGTCGGCGAGCTGCGTCAGCGCCGCGGTCTTGCCGATCCCCGGCTCGCCCCAGAGCAGCACGGGCAGGTCTGCGGCGACGGCGAGGGTGAGGGCTTCGAGTTGACTGTCGGGACGCGGCTCGGTGCCGGTCTCCCGCAGCAGGGTCAGCAGCCGGTCGGCGACGTCGAGTTGGGCGGTGGGCGCGGGGGCGGTCAGCGACTTCTCGGTCATGTGGCATCACCTTGGGGTTCGTCGGGGTGTTCGGGACGGGTGTGTGGGGGCCGGCGCCGGCCGGTCTCCCCGCCCGGCGTCGAAGGCGTCCGTGGCCTGCGGTCGGCCTGCGGCGGCCGGGAGTGGGGTCCGCGGGCATGACGGGGCGGCTCCGGACCGGCGTTCCTCGGCCGGTCGGCTCAGCGGGAGTGCCTGCGCCTGCGGCGCGGGCGGTGTCCGGTCGGACGAGCGGTGTCCGGCGGGGGTGCGGGGGCCGGCTCGAAGAGGCCCGCCCGGAAGAGACCGTGCTCGATCCGGCCCCGGACGGCGTCCTCCAACTCGTCCCGCAGGTCGCCGTTGCGGACGGCGGCATCCGGGCCGAGCAGGTCTTCGACCATGGCCAGGGCGCCGGGGAGGTCCCCGTGGTCGAGCCGTTCGCGGACGCCGGGGAGGCAGTCGGGGCGGCGGTGCGCCCGGTCGACGGCCTGGAGGCAGGGCAGCGGGGTGCCGCTGAGCGCGGCGAGCAGTTCCTCGCGGCGGATCTCCTCCGGCGTGTGGTCGAGTGGGGCGAGCGCCCCGTCGACCAGCCCGATGCGGTGCCGCGCTCCCCGGCATTCGACGATGCGCGGATCCCAGGGCCGGTCCGACGGCCGGGGGGCCGAGGCGGCGGCGGGCCGGCCGGGGGCGAGGGCGGCGGCGACCAGCGGGTGCAGCCGGTCGGCGTCGATCGCTCCGGCGCGCAGCAGAGCGAGGTCGGGCGGCACCCAGGTCGCCGCGTCGGGCAGGAGCGGCACGGCGGAGGTCCTGCCGACGCTGCCGGTCGCCGGGGCGATCCGCAGCCCTGGCGACCCGTCAGGTCCCGTGCCGGTCAGCTCGAGCAGCAGCCGCTGACGCCGGTCCAGGCGCGCCACGGCCAGGCCCGAGGGCCGGCCCTCGGCGCGGAGCAGGATCGCCGTCTCCTCCGCCCAGCGGTCCACGGCGTACGGCCCCGCCGGTACCGGGTCCGGCGCGGGCGGCCGGTCGGCGCCGGAGCGGTGGCGCAGTTCGTGGGCCCGCTCGGCGTCCCAGAGGTGCCGATGCAGGTCGAGGCGGAAGCGCGGGCTCGGTCGCGGGTGCGGGTGCCAGGACCGGTGCCGGTCCTCACGCTCGCCGTGCCACAGCGCGAGGCTGACGCGCTGCCCGGTCTCCGCCCCGGCCGGCGGCGTCCGGGCCACCAACCGCACCGGGCCGTAGCGGGCCAGGGCGATCGTCAGGCCCGGGCGCAGCAGTCCGTCCGGGGCGATCCGCGGCAGGTGCCAGCGCAGCAGCTCGGGTGCGAGGCGGCGCAGGTCGGCCCGGAGGGCGGCGGCGACATCCGTGCCGTGGTCACGGGCGACCGCCCGGAGGCGGAAGTCGACGTCGACGCCCGCGGCGGCGCAGGCCCCGCCCCAGTCGCCGGCGAGGCGGCGGGCGGTCGCGGTTTCGATCATGGAGGCCGGCACGGCGAACTCGCGCACGCGCGGCCAGTAGGAGGCGCAGGAGGGGGCGGAATCCCGGTTCGCGATCGGTGTGAGCATCAGCACTCACCTTGCGCGGACGGGACCCCCATTCTGATCAGCGGGTGAGTCGTCATCGCCGCGGAGCATAGCCTCCGGCCGCCGCCGGGCGCCAGGGACTTCTGCGGATCGGCCGCGCGGGAGGGGTGGAACACCACCCCCCTTAAAGTTGCATCGCAGATGCATGTTAATTTGAGCAGGCAAGCCAGTCCCCGTCACTCAGGAAGTGCGGCATGCTCAGCGAGACCTCGACCACCACCGTTCGCGCCACCCTGCCGGTCGTCGGCGCGGCGATCGGCGACATCACCGACCTCTTCTACAAGAGGCTCTTCGCCGCCCACCCGGAACTGCTGCGGGACCTGTTCAACCGCGGCAACCAGGCGGCCGGCACCCAGCGCCAGGCCCTGGCCGGCTCGATCGCCGCGTTCGCCACCCACCTGGTCGAGCAGCCCGACACCCGCCCGGACGCCATGCTGCTGCGCATCGCGCACAAGCACGCCTCGCTCGGCGTCTCCCCGGCGCAGTACCAGGTGGTGCACGAGCACCTGTTCGCCGCGATCGTCGAGGTGCTCGGCGAGGCCGTCACCCCCGAGGTGGCGCAGGCGTGGGACGAGGTCTACTGGCTGATGGCCAACGCCCTGATCGCCGTCGAGGCCCGCCTCTACGAGGAGCAGGGCTGCCTGGCCGGCGGCACCTGGCGGGAGTGGGAGGTGGTGGGCCGCGCCGAGGAGACCGCCGACGTGGCCTCGTTCCTGCTGCGCCCGCTCGACGGCTCCGCGCCGCGGCCGTTCCGAGGCGGGCAGTACGTGTCCGTCCAGGTCGAACTCCCGGACGGGGCCCGGCAGATACGCCAGTACAGCCTGTCCGGCGCACCCGACGCGACGGTGCGCCAGATCGGCGTCAAGCGCGAGCGCGGCGTCGACGCGGGCCCGGCCGGCGAGGTCTCCAACCACCTGCACGACCACGTCGGGGTCGGCGACCGGCTGCTGGTCTCCGCTCCCTTCGGCGACCTCGTCCTCGGCGCGGACGCGCCCGCGGAGGCGCAGCGCCCGGTCCTGCTCGCCTCGGCCGGGATCGGCGTCACCCCGATGCTGTCGATGCTGCACGAGCTGAACGCCAGGAACCACCGGGCGCCCGTCGTGGTCGTCCATGCCGACCGCTCCCGCGCCGCGCACGCGCTGCGCGCCGACCAGAGCACGCTGACCGCCAAGCTCGCGGCGGGCCGCACCCACTACTGGTACGAGGAGAGCACCCCGGCCCAGGAGACCGAGGAGGCCTTCGGCGAGGAGCGCCGCGGCTTCGCCGACCTGACGGGGATCGACGTCCCCGAGGGCGCCGTCGCCTACCTGTGCGGCCCGCTCCCCTTCATGCGCGCGATGCGCGGCCAGCTGCTCGCCCTGGGCGTCCCGGCCGCCGACATCCACTACGAGGTCTTCGGCCCCGACCTCTGGCTCGGCGCGGCCTGATCCGCCGGCCCCGACGGCCTGCTGCTGATCGCCAGGAGCAGCGGGCCGGTCGGCGCCGCCACCGTCTCCATGACCGACACCCCGTCCAGCGAGGCGTAGAACGCCTCCTGCGCGGTGCGCAGCGCGCCGCGCAGCCGGCAGGCGGAGTTGAGCGGGCAGGCCTGGTTCTCCCCCACGCAGTCCGCGAGATCGCCGGAGCCCTCGAAGGTCCGCACCACCGCGCCGACGGACGCCGCGCGTCCCGCGACCGTCAGCACCAGCCCGCCGCCGCGCCCGCGCCTGGCCTCCACCAGCCCCAGATGCTGCAGCCTGGCCACGACCTTGGCCATGTGCGTGTACGCCGCGTCCAGCGCGTCCGCCACCTCGCGCGTGGTGGGCGACTCCGGCGCGTCCGCCGGAACGACCGCCAGGCGCATCAGCAGCCGCAGGGCCAGATCCGTGGACTTCATCAGGTGCATGCCCTCGAGCCTAGCTCGGGCCGTGGCTGAATATGCACCCCCGGCGCAACTATTTCCCGGGCCGGGACGGAGCGCCGCGCCGCTCGGCCGTTCGCGCCTCCCTCGGTGTGCGCGCTAACAATCGGATGATCCCGACACCGTCTCCACAGAGTCGTAATGCAACCGAAACCCCACAAGCCGTTGCCCGTCTCAGATGTGAGCGTTAACAATCCTCTTCAACACCCATGGCTCCAGCACGCGTCAGCGCACAGCAAGGAGAACCACATGCGATTCCGGAGACTGGCGACGGCGACCGCCTCGGCGGCCCTGGCCCTCCTCCTCGCCGCCTGCGGCAGCAGCACCAAGACCGTCGACGCGGCTTCGGCGCACTCGGCGGGCTCGAACGCCGGCGCACTGGTGGGCGTCACCATGCCCACCAAGTCCTCGGAGCGGTGGATCCACGACGGCGACAACCTCAGGTCCGCGCTGCAGAAGCTCGGCTACAAGGTCGACCTGCAGTACGCGGAGAACGACATCCCGACCCAGGTCAACCAGATCGAGGACCAGATCACCAAGGGCGCGAAGCTGCTGATCATCGCCTCGATCGACGGCACCGCGATCACCACCCAGCTGCAGGAAGCGGCCGACAAGCACATTCCGGTCATCGCCTACGACCGGCTGATCAGGAACAGCCCCAACGTCAGCTACTACGCCACCTTCGACAACTACAAGGTCGGCGTCGAGCAGGCCACCGAGCTGCTGGTCGGTCTCGGTCTGAAGAAGGAGGACGGCTCCGCGGGGCCGGCCAAGGGGCCGTTCGACGTCGAGCTGTTCGCCGGCTCGCCGGACGACAACAACGCCACCTTCTTCTACAACGGCGCGATGGCGACGCTCAAGCCGTACATCGACGCGAAGACGCTGGTCGTCAGGAGCGGCGAGACCGACTTCAAGACCGTCGCGATCCTGCGCTGGGACCCGGCCACCGCGCAGAAGCGCATGGAGGACCTGATCACCAAGACGTACTCGTCCGGCGCCAAGGTGCAGGGCGTGCTCTCCCCCTACGACGGCCTGTCCATCGGCATCCTCTCCGCGCTCAAGAGCGCCGGCTACGGCACCGCCGGCCAGCCCTACCCCGTGGTCACCGGGCAGGACGCGGAGCTCGCCTCGGTCAAGTCCATCATCGCGGGCGAGCAGTACTCCACGGTCTACAAGGACACCCGCCAACTCGCCGCCGTCACCGCCCAGATGGCGGACGCCGTGCTCAAGGGCGGCACGCCGCAGGTGAACAACACCACCGACTACAACAACGGCGTCAAGGTCGTGCCCTCCTTCCTGCTCCAGCCGGTGGCGGTCTACAAGGACAACTACCAGCAGACGCTGGTCGCCACCGGTTACTACACGGCGGCCCAGCTGCAGTAGTCCCGCGACTCCGCCGCCGGCGCCCGTACCGCGCCGGCGGCGGGCCTTCGGGCCCCGAGGCCGCAGAGCCGGGGCCGAACCGAACAGAAGGTGCAGCCAGATGACCGACGTCATCCTCGAGATGCGTGACATCACCAAGGCGTTCCCCGGCGTCAAAGCCCTGCAGCAGGTCAACCTCTCGGTCCGCCGCGGTGAGATCCACGCGATCTGCGGCGAGAACGGCGCGGGCAAGTCGACCCTGATGAAGGTCCTTTCCGGGGTCCACCCGCACGGCAGCTACGAGGGCGAGATCACCTTCGACGGGCAGCCCTGCCGCTTCGCCGGGATCAGGGACAGCGAGCAGCAGGGCATCGTGATCATCCATCAGGAACTGGCCCTGTGCCCGCAGCTGTCGATCGCCGAGAACATCTTCCTCGGCAACGAGCGGGCCTCCCGCGGCCTGATCGACTGGAACCGGACCAACCACGAGGCGGCCCGGCTGCTGGAGCGGGTCGGGCTGCGGGAGAGCCCGGTGACCCGGGTGCTCGACATCGGGGTCGGCAAGCAGCAGCTGGTGGAGATCGCCAAGGCGCTGTCCAAGGAGGTGAAGCTGCTGATCCTGGACGAGCCGACCGCCGCGCTCAACGACGAGGACTCGTCCCACCTGCTCGACCTGCTGCGCGGACTGCGCGAGTCCGGTATCACCTGCGTGATCATCTCGCACAAGCTCAACGAGATCGCCGCGGTCGCCGACTCCACCACGATCATCAGGGACGGCCGCACGATCGAGACCCTCGACATGCACCGGGACGAGGTGACCGAGGGCCGCATCATCGCCGGGATGGTCGGCCGCGACCTGGAGCACCGCTTCCCGCCGCGGACGCCGCGGATCGGCGAGGAGGTGCTGCGGATCGAGGACTGGACGGTGCACAGTCCGACGCAGCACGGGCGGGTGGTCGTCTCGGGCGTGAACCTGACGCTGCGCCAGGGCGAGATCGTCGGCCTGGCGGGCCTGATGGGCGCCGGCCGGACCGAGCTGGCCATGAGCGTCTTCGGCCGGTCCTACGGGGTCGACATCATCGGACGGCTGGTCAAGGACGGCCGGCCGATCCAGGCGCGGACGGTACGGGAGGCGATCCGCCACGGCCTCGCCTACGCCACCGAGGACCGCAAGCGGTACGGCCTGAACCTGGTCGAGGACATCCAGCGCAACGTGTCGGCGGCGGGGCTGCGCAAGCTGGCACGCCGCGGCTGGGTGGACGAGCACCGGGAGCGCGACGTCGCCGACGGGTTCCGGCTGAGCATGAACATCAGGGCTCCCTCGGTGCGGAGCGTGACCGGGAAGCTGAGCGGCGGCAACCAGCAGAAGGTCGTGCTCTCCAAGTGGATCTACACGGATCCCGACGTGCTGATCCTCGACGAGCCGACCCGCGGCATCGACGTCGGGGCCAAGTACGAGATCTACACCCTCATCAACCGGCTCGCCGACGAGGGCAGGGCGGTGCTGGTGATCTCCTCCGAGCTCCCCGAGCTGCTCGGCCTCTGCGACCGGATCTACGCCCTCGCCGAAGGCCGGATCACCGGCGAGGTGGACCGGGCCGAGGCGACCCAGGAGCGCCTGATGCACTACATGACCATGGGACAGGAGCACGCGCGATGAGCGATGTCGCACCCGAGGCCGCCACCGGCCTCGCCACCGCGCCGGACCCGGCGCCCGCCCCGGCGCCCCGTACCGGCCCGCTGACGCGGCTGCGGCTGCCGGTCAACCTCCGGCAGAGTGGCATCTACATCGCGTTCGCTCTGATCGTGGCGCTGTTCTCGGTGCTGACCGACGGTCAGCTGCTGCAGCCGGAGAACATCTCCAACATCATCGTGCAGAACTCCTACATCCTGATCCTGTCGATCGGGATGATCCTGGTCATCATCGCCGGTCATATCGACCTCTCCGCCGGTTCAGTGGTCGCGGTGACCGGGGCGCTGTCGGCGGTGCTGATGGTCGACCATCATGTGCCGTGGCCGCTGGCCGTGCTGCTCACGCTGCTGGCGGGCGGGCTGATCGGGGCCTGGCAGGGCTACTGGGTGGCGTACTTCGGGATTCCCGCCTTCATCGTCACCCTGGCCGGGATGCTGGTGTTCCGCGCGCTCACCATGACGGTCCTGGGCGACCAGGGCATCGGCCCGTTCCCCGACGGCGTGCGGACCCTGTCGAACGGCTTCACCGGCGGGATCCTGGGCAACATCGGCCTGGGCCCGCTGGGCGGCGCGGACCTGTTCAGTCTGCTGGTCGGCCTGGTGGCGATCGCCGGACTGGCCACGACGCAGTGGCGCACCCGGCGGGCCAGGATCGGCTACGGGCAGGACGTCGAGCCGATCGCGCTGTTCGCGGCGCGGATCGCGGCGGCCTCGTTCGTGATCATGGCCGTGGTGGTGCAGCTGGCCAGGTTCAGGAACCTGCCGTGGGTGCTGGTGCTGCTGGCGGTCCTGGTGCTGGGCTACTCCCTGGTCAGCAGCCGGGCGGTGTTCGGCCGCCAGATCTACGCCATCGGCGGCAACCTCCAGGCGGCCACGCTGTCCGGGATCAAGGTCAAGTCGGTGACCTTCTGGATCTTCGTCAACATGGGGGTGCTGGCCGCGCTGGCGGGCGTCATCTTCGCCGGGCGGCTGAACCAGGCGGGCCCGACCGCGGGCAACTCCTTCGAACTGGACGCCATCGCGGCGGCGTTCATCGGCGGCGCGGCGGTCCAGGGCGGTGTCGGCAAGGTCGTCGGCGCGATCACCGGCGGCCTGATCATGGGCGTGATCAACAACGGCATGTCGCTGGTCGGCGCGCCGAGCGAGCGCGTGATGCTGGTCAAGGGCCTGGTCCTGCTCGCGGCCGTCGCCTTCGACGTCTGGACCAAGCGCCGCTCGGGAGCGGGCGCCCGCTGAGCCGCGCCGGCGCAGGTCCCCGTCCGCCGCCGTGGACGGGGACCTGCGCCGTGTCTGACGTGAAATCAACTGTCGTGCGCACGGGGGTCGGCCCTGATTGCCCCAGCGCGGCCCGGCACCCATATGATCGTCGGCTGAACGCCGACACCTCGCACCGAGTGGAGACTCCCGTGGGCTCGCCGCCTCCGAACATCGCCCGCGTCTACGACTACCTGCTGGGCGGCAAGGACAACTACGAGGCCGACCGGACGCTGGGCGAACGGATCGCGATCGCGCTGCCGCAGGTGCACCTCGGGGTCCAGCAGCAGCGGGCGGTGCTGCGCCGCGTGGTCGACCACCTGGTCCGCGAGGCCGGACTGCGGCAGCTGATCGACATCGGCTCCGGTCTGCCGACCGCGGAGAACGTGCACCAGGTGGCCCAGCGCATCGCCCCGGACACGCAGGTCGTCTACGTCGACAACGACCCCAGCGTGCTCGCCCACGCCCGCGCGCTGCTCGCCGACGACAAACGCACCGTGGTCACCGACGGCGACCTGCGCCACCCCGCCGAGCTCCTGGCCGATCCGGCGCTGCGGGCCCACATCGACTTCGACCGGCCGGTCGGCCTGCTGCTGTGCGGCATCCTGCACTACGTCCTGGACGACGAGGACCCGTACGGCATCGTGCGCGCCCTCGTCGAGGCGCTGCCCTCCGGCAGCTACGTCTTCGTGCACCACCTCACCACCGCCGGCCCCGAGGTCGACGCCGACACCGCCGAGGCCGAGGCCGCGCTGCGCCAGGGCGTCGGCCGCGGCCAGTTCCGCACGCACGAGCAGGTCGCGGCCTTCCTCGACAGCCTCGACCTGCTCGAACCCGGCGTCGTCACCGTCCCCGAATGGCGGCCGGACGCGGACACCCCCTCCCCCGACGACCACCCGGTCCTCCGCCTCGCCGCGGTCGGCGTGGGCCGCAAGCGCTGACGCGGCGGAGGCGGCAGGGAGAGGGCGGGATCAGGTCCCGTAGACCTGGAAGGACCACAGCGAGTAGCCGTAGCCGGTGCCGCGCGCGGTGCCGTACATGCGGACGTAGCGTCCGCTCCCGCTGAGCCCGGTCAGGTCCTGGGTGCCGCCGGTCCCGGTGGTCGTGGACCAGATCGTCGTCCAGGTGCTGCCGTCGGCCGAGGTCTGGATCTGGAACGCCTTGCCGTAGGCCGCCTCCCAGCTGAGCCTGACCTCGTCGACCGCGTAAACGGCGCCGAGGTCGACCTGGAGCCACTGCGGGTCGGCGTAGGCGCTGGACCAGCGGGTGGCCGCGTCGCCGTCGGTGGCCAGTGCGGCGGTGAAGGCGGTGTTCGGCTCGACCGAGGAGGCGGTGGCCGGCCGGTTCAGGGCAAGGTCGGGCCGCTGGCCCTGGTCGTGGAAGACCTCGAACTCGTAGAGCGAGTAACCCCACTGGGTGCCGCGCGCGGTGCCGTACATCCGGATGTACCGGCCGGTTCCGGTGAAGCCGGTCAGGGTCTCCGTGCCGCCGGTGCCGTTGGCGCGGGTGTACACCGTGGTCCAGGTGCTCCCGTCGGTCGACATCTGAATCTGGTAGTTCTTCCCGTACGCGGCCTCCCAGGCCAGCACCACCCGGTTGACGGTCTGCACACTGCCGAGGTCGACCTGGAGCCAGGTCGGATCGACGTACTGGCTCGACCACCGGGTGCCCGTGTCACCGTCGGTCGCGTTCCCGGCCGGGAAGTCCGGGGTCTCGACGCTGGAGGCGGTGGCGGGGCGGCCCTGGGCGAGGTCGCCGGGGATGGTCGGCCCGGCCCACAGCGGGTTGCGGCCGACGGCGTCCATCAGCGGCACGAAGGCGGCGTAGGTGCTGACCGGCTTCGGCGAGCCCCAGGTCATCTGCGCCAGGTCGCGCAGCGGGTACGTGATGCCGGCGGCGGTCTGGTCGACGGTCTCCGCCGAGGGGTTGTCGCACCAGACGTGCAGCAGCGTGCCGAGGTTCCGGCTCGGGTCGGTGATCGTGTTCGACCCCTGGAACAGGTCGGGGTTCCAGGTCTCGTACATCCACGTGGTGTTCGGCTTCGCGCCGCCGTAGACGTAGTAGGTCGGGTCCCAGGACTCGTTGGCGACGGTGTGCCCGGCGTCGATCAGCTGCTGCGGGGTCTCGCCGTAGTCGTACCAGTACTCGACGACGATGTCGGCGTTCGGGGTGAGGGTGCCGTCGCCCGCGTCGATCCCGTCGTTCCACATCCGCATCGTCCTGCCGCCAGCCCGCACCAGCGAGTCGGCCCAGTTGACGAAGCCGTAGTAGGTGTCCTTCGCGGTGGCGTTCGCGCCGTAGTTCGCCCGGGCGTAGCTGAGCAGTTGCGGATAGGAGGCGTAGTCGGTGACGTACTCGTCCGCGCCGAGATGCCAGTAGGCCGAGTTGGTGAACAACGGCTCGTACTCGTGGATCAGATCGCTGATCAGCTGCCGGGCCCCGGGTATCGTCAGGTCGATGTAACTCGAGCTGACGTTTCCCTTGTTGTCCTTGAGGCGGTAGTCCTTGCCGACCGACAGCTCGCCGGAGAGGATCGCGTCCATGTGGCCCGGCATGTCGATCTCCGGGACCACGGTGACGTGGTACCGGTCGGCCAGGGCGACGATGGCGGCGATGTCCTGCTTGGAGTAGTGCTGCGCCGAGGTGATCTCCGGGTGCGTACTGCTCTCCAGACGGAAGCCGAAGGTGTCCGACAGGTGCAGGTGCAGGTAGTTCATCTTCAGGTACGCCATGTCGCGGATCTGGTTCTCGACCCAGGCGACCGGGAAGAAGTTCCGCCCGGTGTCGATCATCAGGCCGCGCTCCGCCTTGACCGGCCAGTCGCGCGCGGTCCCGGCCGCCACGGTGGGCGCCTGGTGCAGGAGCTGCAGCACGGTGCGGGTGCCCCAGAACTCCCCGGTCGTGCTCGCCCCGGACACGACGACGCTCGAACCGACGGTCAGCCGGTAGCCCTCGGCGGGGAGTCCGGTGGCCCCCAGGGTCAGTTCGACGTCGCCGGCCGCGGGCGTGCCCTGCACCACGGAGACGGTCCGGCCCTCCAAGGCCGACAGGTCGGCGGCGAAGGTGGCGGCGTCGCCGCCGAGCTGCGCGGCGTACGCGGGGTCGACGACGACGCGCGAGCCCGCGCCGAAGGTGAACGCGCCGGTGCCGGCCGTCCACTGCTGGAGCGCGGGGACCGTCGTCGGCGCGGGGGCCGCGGCGACGGCCGGGGGCGCGGTCGCCACGGCGGCGAGCGGTAAGGCGAGCGCGGTCAACGCGCCGGCGAGGAGAACTCCGATGGATCGCATGGCCTGCCCTGGGACTGGAAGGGACGGTGCATGACAGTGATCACATCTGCGCGTTGTCTAGACCTCTTGCGCAGCAATGCGCAGTATTGGGCATCGATGCGCACCGCACAAGAGGCCTGCGTCGCAGCCGACTTGACCGGAGCCTCGGGCTACGGTGGTGCAGGTCCGACTCCGGCGGGCGGCGGGTCCCATGGCATCGCGGGCACGCGGGCCGCCCTCTTGCCCTGCTCGGTTCTGATCAGGTTACGAAGAAGTTATGCAGAAATGAGCACGGAGATCTGTTCACGACTGCCTCGGTTTCCCTAGCATCGCTCCCGAAGCCGATTGACAATTCACCAGAACTGCCGCAGGTCGGCCGTCAGGCCGCTTCGGCGAAGGAGCCAGCTATGAACCGACGCCTTCTGGCGGTGTCCGCCCTCGCCGCGTGCAGCGCACTCGTGCTGACGGCCTGTAGCAGCAGCGGCGGCGGAGGCACTTCCGCGGACGGTGTCACCACGATCAAGTTCGTGGCCGCGGACTACGGGTCCAACGGCCAGAACCCCAGCCAGGCGTACTGGGACGGCGTCGTCAAGGCCTTCGAGACGGCGAACCCGAAGGTCAAGGTCGACCTCCAGGTGATCAACTGGAACGACATCTCCACCAAGCTCGCCACGATGGTCCAGAACAAGCAGTACCCGGACATCGTCGAGGGCCCGGGCTACGCGAGCTTCGCGCAGAGCGGCCTGCTCTACACGGTCAACGACGTGCTGGACTCCTCGGTCCAGAGCAACCTGATCCCCGCGCTGGCCAAGGCCGGCCAGCAGAACGGCACCGCCTACGGCGTCCCGTTCGTCTCCTCCTCCCGCGCGTTCCTGATCAACAACGCGCTGTGGAAGAAGGCCGGTCTGCCGATGAACGGCAACCAGGCCGTCGCGCCGAAGACCTGGGCCGACGTGGAGACCGCCGCCACCAAGATGAAGGCCGCCGGGGTGTCGATCCCGCTGGGTCTGCCGCTGGGCTCGGAGGAGGCGCAGGCCGAGTCGTTCATGTGGGAGATGAACAACGGCGGCGGCTACGTCGACGCGAGCGGCAAGTGGGTGATCAACTCGGCCGCGAACGTGGCCACGTTCAAGCAGCTGGGCAAGTGGGTGGACGCGGGCCTGACCGAGAAGGACCCGGGCTCGGTCAAGCGCACCGACCTGTACGCCGACTTCGCCTCGGGCAAGGTCGGCATGCTCAACGGCATGCCGATCCAGCTGGACGACATCAAGAAGAACAACCTGGACGTGACCTGGGCGTCGCTGCCCACCGCGCAGGCCGGCGGCACCCCGCAGACCCTGGGCGTGGGCGACTGGATCTACGGCTTCAAGTCGGGCGGCCACGCCGCGCAGATCAAGGCGTTCCTCGACTTCGCCTTCCAGAAGGACAACCAGGTCAAGTTCGACGAGGAGTACAACCTCCTCCCGGTCACCAACGACGCTGTCACGCAGGTCAGCTCGGACGTCCCGGCGCTGGTCCCGTTCCTGAAGGCGCTGCCCGCCGCGCAGTTCGTGCCGGTCTCCAACCCGGCCTGGGACACCGTCAACGCGCAGGTCAAGACCCAGATCGGCGGCGCGCTCAAGGACCCGCAGGGCGTCCTGACCACCCTGCAGACCGCCGCCACCTCGGCCGGCCAGTAACAAGCGAAGCGGCGGGACGCGAGCCGACAGCGCGTCCCGCCGCCCCGCCGGCCTGTCCCGACCCCGCAGGAGAACGTGCCCGTGTCCGAAGAGTCCGCCGCCCTCGCGCCGTCACCGGCCGCCCCGCCCCGCCCCGCAGCGGCGAAAGCCGTCAGAGCCTCGGCCGCGGGTGGGCGTAACAGTCTGGCCCGGTTGGGTCCGTTGCCCTGGATCGGTCCGTGCATCGCGCTGATCCTGCTGGTGGTGGTCTGGCCCGTCGTCGAGATGGTGCTGACCTCGACCCACAAGATCAGCGGCCTCGGCATCGACTTCGGCTTCAACGGCATCGGCCGCTACCAGAAACTCTTCAGCGACCCCCGCCTGGGCACCGTCATGCTGTGGACCCTGGTCTGGACCGTCCTGGTCGTCGGCTTCACCATGGTCATCTCCCTGGCCCTGGCCCAGCTCTACAACCAGAACTTCCCCGGCCGCAAATACACCCGCTGGGCCCTGATCATCCCCTGGGCCGCCTCCGTCATCGTCACCTCCATCGGCTTCCGCTGGATGCTCGACGAGGTCGCCGGCGTCCTCAACCGCCTCATGCTCGACCTCCACCTCATCCACAGCGCCCAGAACTGGACCGGCGACGCCGCCCACTCCAAACCCTGGCTCATCCTGGTCGCCGTCTTCGTCTCCCTCCCCTTCACCACCTACACCCTCCTCGCCGGCCTGCAGACCGTCCCCGGCGAGGTCTACGAAGCCGCCCGCGTCGACGGCGCCACCACCTGGCAGACCTACCTCAAAATCACCCTCCCCCTGCTCCGCCCCTCCTTCCTGGTCGCCCTCGTCATCAACCTCATCAACGTCTTCAACTCCTTCCCCGTCATCTGGGGCATGACCCAGGGCGGACCCAACACCGACACCTCCACCTCGACGGTCTTCATGTTCATCCTCGGCCAGACCGACGTCGGCGAATCCGCCGCCATGTCCGTCGTCAACTTCGCCGTCGTCATCGCCATGGTGCTGCTCTTCCTCAAGGTCAGCCGCTGGAACGAGGAGAGCTGACCATGCCCGCCACCCTCAAGAAGACCGCCCTGGCCACCCTCGCCTGGCTCCTGGCCCTGGCCTTCCTGGCCCCCTACGCCGAAATGGTCCTCACCGCCGTCCGCCCCGCCGGCGAACTACGCGACAACGGCTACCTCCCCCACCACTTCCAATGGGGCAACTTCCTCGACGTCTGGTCCCACACCACCATCGGCCAGAACCTCCAGGTCTCCCTCCTGGTCGCCGCCGGCGCCACCGCACTGACCCTGCTCGTCGCCCTCCCGGCCGCCTACTACACCGCCCGCATCCGCTTCCGCGGCCGCAAACTCTTCCTCCTGCTGGTCCTGGTCACCCAGATGTTCCAGCCCGCCGCCCTCCAGGTCGGCCTCGCCCGCGAATTCACCTCGCTCGGCATGATGGACTCCGACCTCACCCTGATCATCGCCAACGCCGCCTTCAACCTCGCCTTCGCGGTCTGGATCCTGTCCGCCTACATCTCCTCCATCCCCGCCGAACTGGAGGAGGCCGCCATGATCGACGGCACCAGCCGCATCGGCGCCCTCTTCAAGGTCACCCTCCCCCTCGCCCTCCCCGGCGTCGTCACCTGCGTGATCTTCACCTTCATCACGGCCTGGAACGAATTCATCATGGGCCTGATCCTCATCAACACCCCCTCCAAACAACCCCTCACCGTCGGCATCGACTCCATGATCGGCGCCTACAACCCCCAGTGGAACTACATGTTCGCCGCCTCCGTCGTCGCGATCATCCCCGTCGTCATCCTCTTCGCCTCCATCGAACGCCACGTCGTCTCCGGCCTCACCGCCGGATCCGTGAAATAGGAAGCGCAGGTGAGCGGAGCCGGGGGCGAGGCCGTCCTCGCCCTGGAGGTGGGCGGCGCGCGGATCGAGGCCGCCGTGATGGCGGCGGACGGCAGTGTGCTGCACACGGCCGCCGCCGAGACCGGGGCCGAGCGGGGACCCGACGCGGTGGTCGAGAACATCCTGACGCTCGCCGGAACCCTGGCGGCGCGTCACCGGCCGGTCGCCGCCGGCATCGCGGTCCCCGGCGTGGTCGACGAGACGACCGGCGTCTGCGTCTTCGCCGCCCATCTGGGCTGGCGGGACGTGCCGGTGCAGCGATGGCTGGAGGAGGAGCTCGGCCTCCCGGTGGCACTCGGCCACGACGTCAGGGCCGGTGGGCTCGCCGAGGCCAGGCTCGGCGCGGGTCGGGGCTGCCGCTCGTTCCTCTACGTGCCGGTCGGCACCGGGATCGCCGCGGCGATCCTGCTGGACGGCAGGACCCTGCGCGGCGGGCACGGCGGCGCGGGCGAGCTCGGCCATCTGGTGGTCAGGCCGGGCGGGGACGCGTGCCGCTGCGGCAACCGGGGCTGCCTGGAGACGGTCGCCTCCGCCTCCGCGATCGCCCGGCGCTACCGGGAGGCCGCGGGCGATGCGGTGACGGCCGATCAGGTGGCGTTGCTGGCTCGGGAGGGCGACCCGGTGGCGGCCGGGATCTGGCGCGAGGCCGTGGACGCGCTCGCGGACGGCCTCGCGGCGGGCGCCACGCTGCTGGACCCCCGGCGGATCGTCCTCGGCGGCGAGCTCGCCCGCACCGGTCCGGCCCTCTTCGACCCCCTGCGCGCAGCCCTGGCGCAGCGGCTCACCTTCCAGACCGTCCCCGAGGTCACCGCCGCCGCGCTCGGCCGCCGGGCCGGCAGCCTCGGCGCGGGCCTGCTGGCGCTCGACCTGCGGCAGGCGCGCCGCGCGCCCCGCTCCCCACGCCGACGGCTGCTCGCGGTCTCCGGACCGGTGCGGTCGGCGGCCCGCGAGGCCCGCTCGTCCTGACGGACCGGGGCCGCCCGCCTGCCGGCCCGGTTACGCCGAGCGGGCCTCGTCCGGCGGGGCCGTCCTTGGCCGCCGGGCACGGGCCAGGGCGGAGGGCAGCGCGACCCGCTGCTCCTGGGTGAGGTCGCCCACCCGCGTGTCGTCGGTCGCGTGCAGGTGGACGAGGATCTCGTGGGCCGTGAGCGGTCCCATGTCCGGCAGCGCGCGGAGCAGGGCGCCGAGGCCCATGCCCGCCGCGACGGCGTCCCCGCCGTCCCAGGCGTCGAGACAGATGTGCGCCAGGCGGGCCGTACCGCCCTCCGCCACCGCGGCCAGCAGCAGTTCCCTGGCTCGGTGCAGGGCGGGGCTGACCTGGGGTTCCGGCGCAGGACGAGCCGAGGACTCACGGGGCATGGCGGCCACCTCTCAATCTCCACTCGTGTCGCAGCCTTGCAGTAGACAAGTCTACGTCGATGCAACCCTTCGTGCATGCAATACTTCTGTCATGGCGATTCCAGCGACTCGACCCCCGCAGGCGACCCCCGGCGCGGACGAGATCCAGGCGTTCCAGCGCGCGACCCGCGATCTGATCGGCGTGGCCCTGCACAGCCTGGAGGCCGCGGGCGGCGGCATCTCACTGCCACAGATGCGGATGCTCCTCGCGCTCGACGACCTCGGGCGGTGCCCTTCCTCCACTGTGGCGCGAACCCTCGGCCTCGGCGCGTCCTCGGTCACCCGACTGGCGGACCGGCTGGTCGGTTCGGGTCACGTGCTGCGCGGATCGGACCCGCATCACCGCAGCGTGGTCACCCTGGAGCTGGCCCCGCTCGGCCAGACCCTGGTCGACCAGGTGCTGCGCTGGCGCGAGCAGGAGCTCGCCCGGATCCTGTCCCGGATCCCGGCCGAACTCCGCGCCGCCACCGCGGACGGACTGGACGCCTTCCACCACGTCGTGGGCGAGGACTACGCGGCCGACCTGCACGGTCCCGTCCCGCTCTGACGCGCCCGACCACGGTCGGCCGGGCCCACGACGTCGACCAGCGCACGACGTGGGCCGGCTCACCCCTGCCCCTGAAGAGAACCGGAGCAACATGCGTACCGCGCACGCCTCCAAGCCGGTCCATCTCGGCGACTTCACCGCCCGCCCCCGGATGCTGCTGATCACCGCCCTGGCGCTCGTCGTCGGCGGCACCGGCTCGATCGCCGCGCTCGCCCTGCTGCGGCTGATCGGGCTGGTCACCAATCTGGTCTTCTACCAGCGCTGGAGCAGCGCCCTGATCGCCCCCGGCTCGGTGCACCACCCCTGGTGGCTGGTGCTCGGCGCGCCCGTGGTCGGCGGTCTGCTGATCGGCGGCATGGCCCGCTACGGCTCCGAGAAGATACGCGGGCACGGCATGCCCGAGGCGATCGAGGCGATCCTCACCGGGGGCAGCCGGGTCCAGCCCAAGGTCGCGGTGCTCAAGCCCGTCTCCGCGGCGATCAGCATCGGCACCGGCGGCCCGTTCGGCGCCGAAGGGCCGATCATCATGACCGGCGGCGCGATCGGCTCGATCATGGCGCAGCTGCTGCACCTGACCGCGAACGAGCGCAAGACGCTGCTCGTCTCCGGCGCGGCCGCCGGCATGGCGGCGACCTTCAACTCGCCGCTGGCCGCGATCCTGCTCGCGGTCGAGCTGCTGCTGTTCGAGTGGCGGCCGCGCAGCTTCGTGCCGGTCGTCGCGGCCGTCGCCGTCGCCACGGTCTGCCGGGGCTCCCTGCTGGGCACCGCACCGGTCTTCCCCGTCGACACCTCGGGGCTGCATCTGAACCCGACCCTCGACCTGCTGGCCGCCGTGGTCGGACTGACCGGCGGCGCCCTGGCCGTCGCCGCGACCTGGCTGGTCTACCGCGCCGAGGACGCCTTCGCGCGGCTGCCGTTCCACTGGATGTGGTGGCCCGCCATCGGCGGACTGATCATCGGTCTCGGCGGCCTGGTCGAACCGCGCGCCCTGGGCGTCGGCTACGACGTCATCGACCAACTGCTCACCGGCCGGGCCACGCTGGGCCTGATCGTCGGCATCCTCACGGTCAAGACGCTGATCTGGTCGCTCTCGCTCGGCTCGGGCACGTCCGGCGGTGTGCTCGCGCCGGTCTTCATGATCGGCGGCGCGCTCGGAGCCTGGGAGGGCATGGCCTTCCCGCACACGATCCCCGGCTTCTGGGCGATCCTCGGACTGGCCGCCGTGGTGGGCGGCGTGATGCGCTCCCCGCTCACCGGTGTGGTGTTCACCCTCGAACTCACGCACGCCTGGGGGACGCTGCTCCCCCTCGTGGTCGCCTCCACCGCGGCCTACGCGCTGTCCGCGCTGGTGCTGAAGCGCTCGGTCCTGACCGAGAAGATCGCCCGCCGCGGGCTGCACCTCACCCGTGAGTACTCCACCGACCCGTTGGAGACCTTCTTCGCCCGCGAGGTGATGCTCCCGTTCGACCACGCCGACGCGCTCACCGAGCACGACGACGTCACCCCGGAGCGGCTGCGCGCCCTCACCGGACCCGGCAACGCGCTGCTCCCCGTCGTCGACACCCTGGACGGCACCCTGGTCGGCGTCACCACCCGGCGCCGCCTGACCGAGGTCAGCTCGCCGCACACCGTTCCGGGGACGGTCCGCGAGGCCACCCTGCCCTGCCGCCTGGCGGTGCACCCGAACCACACCCTGCGTCAGGTGGCGTACCTCTTCGCGGAGACCGGCCTCAGCAGCGCCCCCGTGATCGATCCGGCGACCCGGCGGCCGACCGGCGTCATCACCCTGCGTCATCTGCTGCACGCCAGGCTCCACGACCTGACCGAGGAGCACCACCGCGAGCGCGTCCTGCCCCGCCAGGCGGACGCCGACCCCGTCCCGGCCGCCGCCCCCGCGCGGGCCGAGGCCGCCTGAGACCCGCGCCCGGCGTCGGCCCGAATCCGACCCCGGGCGCGCACGCCTTCCCCGAACCGACCACCGCCCGAGGAGCCCCACGTGATCATCTACCCCGCGGCGATCGCCGCCAGGCTCCGCACCGCCCTGCACGAGGGCGACAGCGGCACGCTGGCCGCGCTGTTCCACCCGGACGTCCACTTCCAGCCGCTCGACCCCTTCGAGCCGGCCGGCACCGGCTCGGACGCGGCCCTGGCCTGGTACCGGGACCGCCGCGAGCTCGGCTACCGCACCGAGGTCGAGGAGCTGTTCAGCTTTCCCGCCGGTGTCGTCCTCGGCCTGCGGATCACCCGCCCGGCCGCGGACTCCGGCTCCTCCGCGCTGCTGTACCGTCTCTTCCGCCTGAAGGACGACCGGGTCGTCCAGATCCGCGACTTCACCGACCGCACCCGCGCCCTGAACCTCGCCGAAGCACCGTTCCCTTCGGCAGGCTGAACCAGAGAGGGACAACGCCATGACCGCTGTGCAGGGGTCCACCGTCGAGATCCGCACGGCCGACGGCACCGCCGACGCCTACTTCACCCACCCGGACGACGGGGCGGCCCACCCGTCCGTGCTGTTCTACATGGACGCGTTCGGCCTGCGCCCGCAGCTGCGGAAGATGGCCGACCGGCTCGCCGCCGCCGGTTACACCGTGCTGGCGCCCAACGTCTTCTACCGCAGCGCCCGCACCCCCGTGATCGAGCTGCCCGACTTCATCGGCGGGGAGAACCGCGAGGGCCTGTTCGCCCCGCTGATGCCGATGATCGCCACGCTGACTCCGGACGCCGCGGTCTCCGACGCGGACGCGTACCTGACCTGGCTGGCCGCGCGTCCCGAGAGCGACGGCCGCCCGGTCGGGGTCACCGGCTACTGCATGGGCGCCCGCCTGGCCCTGCTGACCGCGGGCCGCCACTCCGACCGGGTCGCGGCCGCGGCCGGCTTCCACGGCGGGCGGCTGTTCACCGACGCGCCCGACAGCCCGCACCTGGTCGCCCCCGACGTCACCGCGGAGCTGTACTTCGGCCACGCCGACGACGACGGCGGCAACACCCCCGAGCAGCAGGCCGGTCTCGCCAAGGCCCTCACCGAGGCCGGGGTCAGGCACACCGCCGAGCTGTACCCCGGCGCCCAGCACGGCTACACCATGGCCGACACCGACAAGTACGACGAGCAGGCCGCCGAGCGCCACTGGGCCGCCCTGCTGGACCTGTTCGGCCGGAACCTGTGACCACCCGGCGCGCTCGAACGGCCGTACGCCCGCAGCCTCCGGCTCACCCGCTCGGCGTACGCCTTCGAGCGCGCCGCCCGCGCCCCGGGCGCAGCGCGCAGTTCGATGGAATCCATGAACGAGCTGCGGTGGTGCGCGTGTGAGGCAGTCCCGGGGAACGCCAGGTGATCCGGTTCGAATCGGTCACCAAGGCGTACCCGGACGGCACGGTCGCGGTCGACCGGCTCGATCTGGTCGCCCCCTCCGGCGAGATCACCGTGCTGGTCGGCCCTTCGGGCTGCGGCAAGACCACGAGCCTGCGCATGATCAACCGGATGATCGAGCCGACCGGCGGCCGGATCTGGCTCGACGACCGCGACGCCGCCTCGGTTCCCACGCACCAGCTGCGCCGGGGCATCGGCTACGTGATCCAGCACGCCGGGCTCTTCCCGCACCGCACCGTGCTGGACAACATCACCACGGTGCCCGAACTGCTCGGCCACGACAGGAAGCAGGCCCGCGCCCGTGCCAGGGAGCTGATGGAGCGCGTCGGGCTGCCCGACCACTTCGCGGCCCGCTACCCGGCCCAGCTCTCCGGCGGCCAGCAGCAGCGCGTGGGGGTGGCCAGGGCCCTGGCGGCCGACCCGCCGGTGATGCTGATGGACGAGCCGTTCAGCGCCGTCGACCCGGTGGTCAGGGAGCAGTTGCAGAACGAGTTCCTGCGGCTCCAGGGCGAGCTCGGCAAGACCATCGTCTTCGTCACGCACGACATCGACGAGGCCATCAAGCTCGGCGACCGGGTCGCGGTGCTCAGGGCGGGCGGCCGTCTCGCCCAGCTCGCGCCGCCCGCCGAGCTGCTCTCCGATCCTGCGGACGCCTTCGTGGCCGGCTTCGTGGGCCGTGACCGCGGCTACCGCGCCCTCGGCTTCGCCGTCGCCGGCGAGCTGCCGATCCGTCAGGAGCGTTCGGTCAGGCTCGGGGCGGAGTTCGAGCGGGCCGGGGAGGCGGCCGAGGAGGGATGGGTCCTGGTCACCGACGCGGAGGACCGGCCGCAGGGATGGCTCCGCACGGACGGGCCCGCCGCCGGGGCGGCCCCCGGCCAGGTGGCCCCGGAGCGGCTGAACCTCGGCGGCACCCTCGCCACCGAGAACGCGACCCTGCGCGAGGCCCTGGACGCCGCGCTCTCCTCGCCGAGCGGCCGCGGGGTGATCGTCGACGCCTCCGGCCGGCTGCTGGGCACGGTCGCGGCCTCGGAGGTGCTGACCCGGATCGAGGACCAGCGCCGCAGCCGGGGAGGTGCGGCGACGTGACCGCACCGCCGCCGGCCCCGGTGACGGCCGTGTTCGCCGTGGACTCCTCGCCGCTCGGCATGTTCGGGTACTTCAGCGAGCACCGCAGCGAGGTGCTGACCTGGCTCGGCTACCACGCCTGGCTCTCCGCGCTGCCGGTCGTGCTGGGCCTGCTGATCTCGCTTCCGCTCGGCTGGCTGGCCCACCGGCACCGGTGGACCTATCCGCCGCTGGTCACCGCCGCGGGCCTGCTCTACACCATCCCCTCGATCGCGCTGTTCGTCTCCATGCCGAGCATCATCGGCACCCAGATCCTCGACCCGATCAACGTCGCGGTGGCGCTGACCGTCTACACGGTGGCGCTGCTGGTCCGGGTGGTGGCGGACGGCCTCGCGGCGGTTCCCGAGGATGTCGCGCAGGCCGCCACCGCGATGGGGCTGACCAGGCGTCAGCGGCTGTGGCGGGTCGAGCTGCCGCTCGCGGTGCCGGTGATCGCGGCCGGGGTGCGGGTGGCCGTGGTGGCGAACGTCAGCCTGGTCGCCGTGGCCGGCACCATCGGCGTTCCCGAGCTGGGCCAGCTGTTCACGACCGGGTTCCAGCTCTCGGTCGGCAGCCCCTACTATCCGCCGATCACCCTGGGCATCGTGCTGTGCGTGCTGCTGGCGCTGGTCTTCGACCTGCTGGTGGTGGGCGGGACCTGGCTGCTCACCCCGTGGCGCAGGGCGGTGGGCCGCTCGTGATGGCATGGCTGAACGACCCGGGCAACTGGACCGCGCCCGGGGGCGTCTTCGACCAGTTGGCCGCTCATCTGCAGTACGCCCTGATCGCCCTGGTGATCGCCACGGTGCTGGCCCTGCCCGCCGGGCTGCTGATCGGTCACACCGGGCGCGGCCGGTGGCTGATCACGGCGGCCAACGCGATGCGCGCGCTGCCCGTGGTGGGCCTGCTGATCCTGCTCTACGTGATGCTGGCCCCGCACATCCACGGCCGGGGCGACACGGTCTACCTGGTGCCGACGGAGATCGTGCTGGTGCTGCTGGCGATCCCGCCGATCCTGTCCAACACCTTCGCCGGGGTCGACAACGTCGACCCCGCGGTGCGCGACGCGGCGGCCGGGATGGGCATGCGCGGGGGCCAGGTGGTGCGGCGGGTCGAGCTGCCCAACGCGCTGCCGCTGATCTTCTCCGGCCTGCGCAGCGCCGCCCTCCAGGTCATCGCGACCGCCACCGTCGCCGCGTATCTCGGCCTCGGCGGGCTGGGCCGCTTCGTCTACGACGGGCAGGCCAGCCAGAACTTCGCCGAGCGGAACGCGGGCGCGCTGCTGGTGGCCCTGCTGGCCGTCGCGGTGGACCTGGTCCTCGCGGTGGCCCAGCGCTACTCGGTCTCGCGCGGCGTCTCCGGCCGCTTCCCGAAGGGCGCCGCGCCCGGCCGCGCCGACGTCCCCGGCGAGACCGGCGTCGCCGAGCCCACCAAAGCCCCGCCGCCTGCCACGCACACCGCATGACCCCGCGTGACCCGCGTGACCTCCCTCCCCTCACGTCAGGAGCATCCATGAAGAAGGCCCTCACGCTCGCCCTCGGCGCGGTCACCGCGCTGGCGCTCTCCGCCTGCGGCAGCAGCGGCAGCAGCGGCGCCAGCGGGCTCTCCGGCACCGGCGGCACCGCCGCCGCGACCGGCGGGGCGACCGTCGCTTCGACGCTGATCCTGGGCGGCTCACCGGAGTTCAAGACCCGCACCGACGGCGTCCCCGGTCTGGAGCGGGTCTACGGGGTGGTGTTCGGCTCGTACAAGTCCCTGGACGCCGGAGGTCCGCTGACCATCAACGCGCTGAAGAGCGGTCAGATCGACGCGGGCGACATCTTCACCACCGATCCCTCGATCGCGGCCGACAACTTCGTCGTGCTGCAGGACCCGAAGAACCTCTACGCCGCGCAGAACGTGCTGCCGTTGATCAACAAGGCCAAGGCGACCCCGGGCGTCACCGCCGCGCTCAAGGCGGTCTCCGACAAGCTCGACACCCCGACCCTCGCCGCCCTCGACGTGAAGGTCATCACCGAGAAGCAGGATCCGGCCGCGGTCGCCAAGGCCTGGCTCGCGCAGGAGGGGCTGGACACCGCCGGCACCGGCGCGTCGGGCGTCTCGGTCAAGGTCGGCTCGGCGAACTTCCAGGAGAGCGTGCTGCTCGCCCAGATCTACGCCGAGGCCCTGCGCGCGCAGGGCGCCAACGTCAGCACCCGGCTGAACATCGGGAGCAGGGAGACCTACATCCCCGGCCTGAAGGACGGCTCGATCGACCTGATCCCCGAGTACAGCGGCGTGCTGCTGCAGTACTTCGACCCGAAGGCCACCGCGGTCTCCTCGGCCGACGTCTACGCGGCCCTGCAGAAGGCCGTCCCGGCCCCGCTCACGGTGCTCGACCAGTCCAGCGCCCAGGACAAGGACGCCATCGTCGTGACCAAGGCCACGGCCGACAAGTACCACCTGGTGTCGATCGCCGACCTGGCCAGGAACGGCTGACCGCCGCCGGGTCGGGCAGGCCGGGCCGGACCGGCGGGCGGCTACTCGAAGCGCGCGGTGTCGCCCGCCCCCCGGCGCACGATCTCGGCCTCGCCGCCGGAGAAGTCGATGACCGTGGTCGGCTCGGTGCCGCAGTCGCCGGAGTCGAGCACCGCGTCGACGACGTGGTCGAGCCGTTCCTTGATCTCCCAGCCCTGCGTCATCGGCTCCTCCTCGTCCGGCAGCAGCAGGGTGGTGGACAGCAGCGGCTCGCCCAGCTCGGCGAGCAGGGCCTGGGTGACCACGTGGTCGGGGATCCGCACCCCGACCGTCTTCTTCTTCGGGTGCAGCAGTTGGCGCGGCACCTCGGAGGTGGCCGGGAGGATGAAGGTGTAGCTGCCCGGCGTGGCCGCCTTGATCGCGCGGAACACGTTGTTGTCGATCTGCACGAACTGGCCCAGCTGGGCGAAGTTCTGGCACACCAGGGTGAAATGGTGACGGTCGTCGAGCTGCCGGATCTGGCGGATCCTGGCCAAACCCTCGCGATTGCCCAGCTGGCAGCCGAGGGCGAAACACGAGTCGGTCGGGTACGCGATCAGCGCACCGGTCCTGACCAGGCCTGCCACATTGTCGAGGACGCGCTGCTGCGGATTCTCCGGGTGCACGTCGAAGTACTTCGCCATCCGCAGAGCCTACGAGATCGGGGCCGCCCGCGCTGGCCGAGCCCCGCCGGGCGCAGGGTGGAATGCTGGACATGTGACCGAAGCTGCTCTCGGGCGGACGGAGGACGGTCGGCTGGGGCGCTGGTGGACCGCCGCGGTCGGCGTGGTCCGCGTGCTGGGGCAGGCGCCGGTGTCGATCGCCCTGGTCGTGTCGTTCCTCGTGCTGGGCCTGGCCGCGAGCGGTGCAGTCGGCTGGACGGGCATGGGCACCGGGTCGATCACCCAGGGTCGCTGGTGGACCCTGTTCAGCTACGGTCTGTGGGACTCCGGGGCCGGCGGCTTCCTGGTGGCCACCGGCCTCACGCTGATCACCCTGCTTCCGGCCGAGCGACGGCTGGGCTCCCTCCGGGCGGCGGGGATCTTCCTGCTCTGCCAGGTCGGCGGCGCGCTGCTGGCCATCGCGGCGATGGAGCTCGGGGGCCTGGCGGGCGATCCCTGGCTGGGCGGGCTGATCGGCGCCCGGACCGTCGGGCCGACCCCCGGCCTGGTCGGCGTGGGGCTGGCGCTGAGCGCCTCGCTGACCGCCCTGTGGCGACGCAGGCTGCGGCTCCTGCTGGTGGTCGCGCCGCTGCTGTTCCTGTTCTACTCCGGCGAGGTCGTGGACGTGGCCAGGACCGGTGCGGCGCTGATCGGCCTGGTGACCGGCGTGCTGCTCTTCACGAACCACCGCTCGCCGCGGGACTTCCGCCCGCTGCCGTCCTCGGCCAAGGAGACCAGGCTGCTGGTCGCGGTCTTCGCGTCGGTCTCGGCCCTCGGGCCGCTGGTCACCTGGTTCACCCACGACACCGACGGTCCGCTGGCGCTCTACCGCGCGCTGTTCATCGGCGTGGGCGTCTCGCCCGCCTCCGTGCGGGCGACCTGCTCCGGTGCGCTGGCGAACACGCAGAGCTGTCTCAACGCCCGGGTCGACCACGCGCTGGCGAACAGTCCCGACGTGTTCGTCTACTGGGTTCCGGTCTGCCTGATCGTCGTGGTGGCGGTCGGGCTGTGGCGCGGGCGGAGGATGGCCTGGTGGGCCGCGGTACTGCTGCGGATCCTGCTGATCGCCGCGGAACTGCGCTACTTCCTGCTCCGCCGCGACGCCGCGACCGGGACGTTCACCTTCTACTCGATCCTGCAGATGTGCATTCCGGCGGCGGTGCTCGTGGTGCTGGTCCTCACCCGGCGCCGGTTCCAGCTCCGGGCCGAGCGGGAGACCGTCGCGACCTTCCTCGGGGTCGCGGTGCTCACCTTCGTCGTGGTGGGCGCCGCGTACATCAAGTTCGCCTACGACGCCCGCAACCAGTTCACCCCCGTCCCGGCCTTCCACCAGATCGTGTCCGACTACCCCAAGCGCCTGGTGCCGCCCGCCTACCTGCCGCTGCTGGGGAAGCACCTGGGCGCCTTCCTTCCTGACACGCTGCACGCCAGGGCCCTGTGGGAGTTCACCGGACCGGTGTTCTGGGTGATCGTGCTGGTCGGACTGTTCGTGGCGTTCTGGCGGGCCGGCGTGCGCCGGAAGGTCGACAACTCCGCGCAGGCGAAGCAACTGCTGCTGCGCTACGGCGGTTCCACGCTCTCGTACATGTCCACCTGGCCGGGCAACGACCACTGGCTCTCCGCCGACGGCCGGGCCGCCGTCGCCTACCGCGTCATCGGCAGCACGGCGCTGACGCTGGGCGACCCGTACGGCGATCCGGACAGCCGGGGCGCGGCGGTCGCCGAGTTCACCGCGTACTGCGACGAGCACGGCTGGTCGCCGTGCTTCTACAGCGTCACGCAGGGGACCAGGGACGTCACCGAACGCCTGGGGTGGTCCGCCGTCCAGGTGGCGGAGGACACCTGGCTGCACCTGCCGGACCTCGCGTTCACCGGCAAGCGGTGGCAGGACGTCCGCAGCGCGCTCAACCGCGCGGGCAAGGCGGGGATCACCGCGCACTGGCACAGCTGGCCGACCGCGCCGATCGCCGTGCAGGAACAGGTCCGCGCGCTGTCCGAGGAGTGGGTCGCGGACAAGGGCCTGCCCGAGATGGGTTTCACCCTGGGCGGCCTGGACGAGCTGAACGACCCGCGGGTGCGCGTCCTGGTCGCCCTCGACGAGGAGGGCGTGCTGCACGGCATCACCAGCTGGCTGCCCAGTTACGAGGACGGTGAGCCGGTCGGCTGGACCCTGGACTTCATGCGCCGCGGCGACGGGGCCTTCCAGGGCGTGATGGAGTACCTCATCGCCACGGCGGCGCTGACGTTCAAGGACGAGGGCGCCCGGTTCCTGAGCCTGTCCGGCGCCCCGCTGGCCCGGGTGGACCGCGGCGAACAGCAGGCTCCGCTGCAGCGGGTGCTGGACGTCCTGGGCCGCACGCTCGAACCGGTCTACGGGTTCCGTTCGCTGCTGGCCTTCAAGTCGAAGTTCCAGCCCACCTATCTGCCGCTCTACATGGTCTATCCCGACCCCGCCCAGCTCCCGGCCATCGCGGGCGCGATCGGCAAGGCCTACCTCCCCGAGACCAGCCCCGCGCAGATGCTCAGGCTCAGCCGCCGGCTCACCCAGGCGACCGCGGGGAGACAACCGAGCGCCGCCGGACGGCGCTGACGCGGACGGCCACCGCGGAGGCCGGCCGAGGTCGCCCGTTCGGGTCGACGGGGCGGGCGCGCGGGCGTGGCTGAGGCAGGCGAGCCCGGGTCGGAGGTTATCGAGGAGGGATGCGCATCCGAACAGGCCGACGTGCCGGCCGTACCGCCGCGATGATCCTCGCCGCCTGCCTGGCGGCCTCCCTGCCCTCGATGGCAGCCCCCGGCGCTGCCGCCGCCACCGCGAAGGGGCCGGCCGCCGCCCCGCGGTCCTGGGCCGCGACCGCGGCGGAGCTCGACCGGGTGATCCAGCGGACCGCCACCGACGCCGGGGTCCCCGGCGTGATCGTGGGCGTCTGGAAGCCCGGGCAGCCGCGCTATGTGCGCGCCTTCGGGATCGCCGACAAGAGCGACTGCGCCCCGATGCGCGCCGGCCTGAACATGCGTATCGGCAGCGAGACCAAGACCTTCACCGTCACCGCGCTGCTCCAGCTCGTCGACCGCGGCCGTGTCGGGCTGGACGACCCGATCTCCGCGTACGTGCCCGGCGTGCCGGACGGACGGCACATCACGCTGCGTCAGCTCGCGGAGATGCGCAGCGGCCTGTTCCCCTACAGCAAGGACACCGGCTTCCAGCACCTGCTGACGACCCAGCCGCACCGCCAGTGGGCGCCCAGGGAGCTGCTCCGGATCGCCTTCGGGCACGCCAACCAGTTCCCGCCCGGCGCGCGCTTCGACTACTCCAACACCAACACCGTGCTGCTCGGCCTCGTCGTCGAGAGGGTCACCCACCGCCCGCTGCGGGACGTGATCCGGGATCTGATCACCCGTCCGAGCGGCCTTGACCACACCTTCCTGCCGAAGGCGGCGGAGTTCCCGCTGCCGCACGCCCACGGCTACACCGACTTCACGCCGGACGGCACGGTGGCGGACGCGACGGACTTCAACCCCAGCTGGGGCTGGGCGGCCGGCGCGATGATCTCGGACCTCGACGACTTGCGCTCCTGGGCGGTGAACGTCGCGACCGGCGGACTGCTGACCCGGCAGACCCAGGCCGAACGCCTGGACGCGAAGCCGACCGGCGCGCCCGGCGACTTCTACGGGCTGGGCATCGACGTCAACCACGGGTGGATCGGCCACGCGGGCTCCCTGCCCGGTTACCAGAGTCTGACGATCTATCTGCCCGCCATGAGGGCGACGCTGGTGATCCTGCTCAACACCGACATCCCCTCGCGCGGCGAGAACCCCAGCACCGTGCTGGGCCGGGCGATCACCCAGGTGATCAGCCCCGGCAACGTCTACGGCGACGCCTCCGACCAGAGCTGAGGTCAGCCGGAGATCCAGTGCCGGCGGCCGACGCTGATCAGGCGCAGCTGGCGGCGGGCGGTGGCGGCGATCCGCTGCCCGCTGTCGGCGTCGGCCTCCAGGAGCGCCGCCGCCGTCAGCACCATGTGGTCCACGTAGAGTTCGGCGACCATCCTGACGTCCGCCTCGCTCCAGTGGGCGGAGACCGGCTGGGCGGCCAGCGCCCGGGCCACCTCGTCGGTGAACCGCTCGAGTTCGGCGGCGATCGCCTCGCGGACCTGACGCACTCCCCCGAACCGCTCGCGGGCGATGAAGCGGATGTGCGCCGGGTGGGCGCGGACGTGGTCGGCGATGACGGCCACGGCGTGGTCGATCAGCTCCTCGGCCTCGCCCTGCTCGGCGAAGGCCGCACGGATCATCAGATGCAGGCTGGCGAGCGCCTCCTCGACCAGGGCGACGCCGAGGTCGGCCAGGTCGCGGAAGTGCCGGTAGAAGCCGGCCGGGGACATCCCCGCCTCGCGGGTGACCTCGCGCATGCCGAGGCTGGAGAAGCTCTGATGCTCCAGCAGTTCCAGTGCGGCGTCCATCAGGGCGCGGCGGGACTGCTGTTTCTGGGCCTGACGGACCCCGGTGGTGTGACTCACGCCATTGAGTAAACAACTGTTTGCCGAAACGCGCCACTCGGGGATAGGCTGAGGAAGTCAGCGAACAGTTGTCATCTCAAGTGTTCGCCGAATGTTCGGATCCCTGCCATCTGCTCACTCCCCAGAGAAGAGCCTCGCAATGAGTCTCCTGCTCGCCGCCGCCCTGCTCAGCCTGCTGGCCGGCGCGGCGCTCCACACCAGCCTGTCCGTCTTCCTCACCGGCGCCACCGCGATCCTCGCCTGGCTGCTCGCCTTCGGCGTCCGCGAAGGCCTCGCCCGCCGCAAGCAGCAGCACTGACCCCAGGGAGCCGCACCGTGGACACCACCCTCACCACCCGCACCGAGCGCCGCAGCGCTTCCGACGCCGACCAGATGGCCGTCGCGTCGTTCGTCCTGGGCCTGCTCGGTCTGCTCGTCTTCAACCTCGTGCTCGGCCCGTGCGCCGTCGTGCTGGCCGTCCTCGCGCTGGTCCGCCGCACCGGCCGGCCGGTCAGGGCGGGCCTCGGCCTCGCCCTCGGCGTGGCCGACCTGGCCGTGCTGGCCTCGTCCGTGCTGATCGGCGGGCACGGCCTGTTCTGGTAGTTCCGGCCCGATCGGCCGTCAGGGCCCGGTGACCTCGTCACCGGGCCCTGTTGCGCTCCCTGGTCCGGTGCATGCAAATGGGTGGTGGGCACGGTCAGGCACCGCGCCCGCACGGTGTCGCGTCCGAACGGTGTCGCGTCCGCAGGAGGTGCGCATGTCGCTCGGATGGCTACGGCGGCACGACCCGGGGCTCGCGGCGACCCGGCGGGCCGGAAGGACGGCCATCCTGATGCCGGCCCTCTTCGCCCTGTGCACGCAGGTCCTGCACGCGCCGACGACGGCGAGCTTCGCCGCGTTCGGATCCTTCTCGATGCTGCTGCTGGTCGACTTCAGCGGCCCCATGACGGAGCGGCTGCGCGCCCAGGCGGGCCTGGCCGTGGCCTGGGCCGTGCTGATCTGCCTCGGCACCCTGGTCGCGCGGCAGGCCTGGCTCGCCGTCCTGACCACCGTGGCGATCACCTTCCTGGTGCTCTTCTCCGGCGTGGTCAGCTCGGTCCTGGCCGGGGCGGCGACCGCGCTGCTGCTGGGATTCGTGCTGCCGGTCGCGACTCCGGCGCCGCTGTCGCAGCTGCCCGACCGGCTCGCGGGGGCGGGGCTGGCGGCCGCCGTGGCGCTGCCCGCGGTCGCCCTGCTCTGGCCCCGGCCGGTCGCCGATCCGCTGAGCACCCCCGCGGCCCGCGTCTGCGTCGCCGCCGCCGCGTACCTCCGCACCGACGCGGCCCGCGCGGCGGGCGGCGACAAGGGGCCGGACACGGCGCACTGCCGGGCCGCGGCGGAGCGGACCGCCGACGCGGGCGCCGAGCTGCGCCGGGCGTTCGACGGCACCCCGTACCGCCCCACCGGGCTGTCCACCAGCTCCCGCACCCTGGTCCGGCTGGTCGACGAGCTCACCTGGCTGACCGGCGTGCTCGCGGACCGCCCGGCCTACACCGAGGAGCCGCCCGCCTGCGACCTCTCCGCCCGCCGGGTGCGGCTGGCCGCCGCGGACGTCCTGGACGCCGCCGCCGGGCTGCTGGCGGACCTCCGCGGCGAGGTCGGCCCGCTGCGCGACCGCGTGGCACAGCTGCACACCGCGATGACCGCGATGGCGGAGAGCTCCACGACCCGGCTGCCGGTCGACCGGCCGGTCGGCGAGGGCCCGGCCGAGGTGTTCGGCTTCATCGCGACCCTCGACTTCTCCTTCCGGGCCCAGGAGCTCGGCTTCGCCGTCCTGCAGATCGCCTCCAACGTGGAGCTGGCCGCGACCGCCTGGCAGCGCAGTTGGCCCGACCGGCTGCTGGGGCGCGAGCCCGACGCCCTGACCGCGCCGCTGGTCTCCGCGCGCGAACGGGCCGCCGCGCATCTGGGTCGCGGCTCGGTGTGGCTGCACAACAGCCTGCGCGGCGCGGTCGGGCTCGGCATCGCGGTGCTGCTGGCCGACCTGACCAGCGTCCAGCACTCCTTCTGGGTGCTGCTCGGCGCGCTGTCCGTGCTGCGTTCCAACGCCCTGAGCACCGGCCAGAACGCGCTGCGCGCGGTGCTCGGCACGGTGGTCGGCTCGATCGTCGGCGCCGGACTGCTGCAGCTGATCGGCCACCACGGCACGGTCCTGTGGTTCCTGCTGCCGATCGCGATCCTGGTCGCCGGCATCGCCCCGGCGGCGATCTCCTTCACCGCTGGGCAGGCCGCGTTCACCATCACCCTGGTGATCCTGTTCAACATCGGCCAGAACCCCGACTGGCACATCGTCGTGCTGCGCGTCCAGGACATCGCGCTCGGCTGCGCGGTCAGCATCGTGGTCGCCCTCTTCTTCTGGCCGCGCGGCGCGGCGGCGGCCGTGGACCGGAACCTCGCGCAGGCCTACACCGCCGGCGCCCGCTACCTCTCCGCCGCCGTCGACTACGCCCTCGGCCACTGCTCGGCCACGCCGGACCCGAGGCCCGCCGCCGCCGAACCCGAGGAGCAGAGCCGCGAGGCGGCCGCGTCGGCCCGGCGGCTCGACGACGCCTTCCGCAGCTACCTGGCCGAGCGCGGCGCGAAGCCGCTGTCGCTGGCCGACACGACCACCCTGGTCACCGGCGTCGTCGGGCTCCGCCTGGCCGCCGACGCGGTGGTCTCGCTGTGGCGGGAGTGCGGGCGGACCCGCACCAAGGCCGACCAGACCGAGGCGCATCTGGCGATCCTGCGCACCGCGGACCGGGTCACCGACTGGTACCGCGGCCTCGCCGCCAGCCTGGACCGGCACACGCCCGTCCCGCCCCCGGTCGCGCTGCGGCCCGAGTCCGCCGCCCGGCTGGTCGAGTCCGTCCGGACCGACCTGGTCGACGGTGAGGGCCAGGCGACCGCCACCGCGGTCCGCATCATCTGGACCGGCGACCACGTGGACGTCGCCCGCAGGCTGCAGCCGGGCCTGCTCGCCGCGGCGGCCCCTGCGGCGGGCCCGGCGCAATAGTTGCGCCAGCCGTATACTTGCCCCAGCCGGTATTTTCAGCCGCGCCCGAGAGGAGACGGATCCGATGACCGCCACGGACCCCGCGCTGACCGCCCTGGCCAACGGCTGGGGCGCGCTGTCCCTCCTGCACAGCAAGATCGAGGCGCACATCGAGCGGGCACTGCAGTCGCGGCACGACCTCAGCGTCCGGGAGTACTCGCTGCTCGACGTGCTGAGCCGCCAGCACGACGGCGAGGGCGGGCACCTGCAGATGAAGCAGGTCGCGGACGCCGTCATGCTGAGCCAGAGCGCGACCACCCGCCTCGTCACCCGGCTGGAGGACCGTCGGCTGCTGTCCCGGTACCTGTGCCCGACGGACCGCCGCGGCATCTACACCGACGTCAGCGAGGCCGGCCTGGAGCTGCTCGCCGCAGCCAGGCCGACCAACGACGCCGCGCTGCGCGAGGCGCTGGACGAGGCGGCCGGCCACCGCGAACTGGCCTCGCTGGTGGCCGCCGTGGAGGCGGTGGCCGCGCCCTCCGCCCCGGCGCAGGCGCGCTGAGGGCCGGTCAGCCGCAGGCGGCGCCGTTGAGCGTGAAGCCGGTGGGCGCGGCGTCACTGGCGGACCAGGTGCCCTGGAAGCCGAAACTGGTGTCGGCGCCGGGGGCGATGGTCCCGTTGTAGGAGAGGTTGGTGGCGCTGACCTTGGCGCCGCTCTGGGTGACGGCGGCGTTGTAGGGGTTGGTGATCTTCTGGTCGCCGCCGAAGGTGAAGCCGAGCGTCCAGCCGTTGACGGCCGTGGCGCCGGTGTTCTTGATGTCGACCACCCCGTTGAAGCCGCCGGCCCATTCGCTCTGCCTGGTGTAGGTCACCTGGCAGCCCGCTCCGGCGCTCGCGCTCGGGGAGGGGCTGGTGCTCGGCGTGCCGCTGGGACCGGAGCTCGCGCTCGGCGACGGCGATCCGCCGCCGGGCCCGGGGCCGAAGGGGAACTCGACGGTGTTCAGCGCCGCCTGCTTGGGCGCGGAGACCGGGGTCGGGTCGTAGCCGTTGTCGAGCAGCCCGTAGGCGTCCTCGCCGTTCAGCGCCCAGTAGGTCCAGCTCAGGCCGTTGCCCTTGATGTACGAGACCAGGCTGCTGAACCACTGCCCCTGCGAGCCCGGCGTGCTGTCGGCCGCGTCGGTGGCCGCGTTCGGCGTGCCGAACTCGCCGACCCAGACCGGCGCGATGTTCTGCTTGGCCAGGTAGCCCCAGTGCTTGTCCCAGACCGCGTCCAGACCGGCGGGCGTCGTTCCTGAGTTGAACCAGGTCTGGGCGTACTCGTGCGGGCCGTAGTCGTGCGCGGAGTAGACGACATGGCCCGGCGAGTCGAGGGTGACCGGGTAGGTTCCCGCGCCGTCGAGGTTGCCGCCCCACCAGTCGGTGGAGTAGCCCCCGCTGACGCTCGCGTCGGGGTAGTTGCTGATGCCCTCGACGAAGACCAGCGCGCCGGGGTCGTCGGCCTCGACCGCGTTGCCCGCGGTCTGCGCGGCCAGCCTCCAGTCGGTCGCCGGGTCCCCGCTGCCCCAGGTGGCCCCGGCGCTGTAGGCCGTGTAGGCCGGGGTGTGCGGCTCGTTGCGCAGGTCGAAGCCGATCACGGTGGAGTTGCCCGCGTACCGCTTGGCCATGGTGTTCCAGTCGGCGAGCCAGGCCGAGGCCGGGTAGGCGCCGGTGTACCAGAGCCCGTTCTGCTCGGCGCTGTTGCCCGCCTCCGAGCGGTGGTCGTCCAGGATGACCTTGAGGTTGTCCTGGCCCGCGTACGCGATGATCCGGTCGAGGATCTGCAGCGAGGTCAGACCCTTGAGATCGGTGTTGATCGGCCCGCCCTGCCCGTAGTACCCGAGGTTGTTCGGCACCGGGTTCGTCTCGACCATCTGGTTGGAGAAGGGGATGCGGACGGTGTTGTACCCGAGGTTCCTCATGTCGTCGATCAGCGCCTTGTAGTCCGCGCTCCACAGGCCGTGGGCGACGGCGTCCGGCGTCTCGAAGCCGTACCAGTTGATCCCCGCGATCCGCACCGGGTTGCCGGCCGCGTCCAGGATCGTGCTGCCCGACGTGTGCCAGTACCCCTGCCCCACCGCCCCGGCGGCGCGGGCCGAACCGGGGAGCGCCAGCGCCCCCGCGAGCAGCGCGCCGGCGGCGACGGCGGGAAGGACCGTTCTCATCGAGCGTGGCAGCGTTCGATTGCTCATGCCTCTAGCCCCTTCGTCCTGGTGGGAGGGTGGGACCGGTCCTATGCCGCCGTGACGCGCATGGTCAACGGACACAGGACCCGGACGCTCCTTGACCTGGTCACGGCAATGGCAGCGGCGAAACTTCCAGCCCGGCCGCCCCGCCTACCGGCTCGCCCTCGTCCGGCTCTCCCGCGTCCGGCTCCGTCCACGAGGGGCAGTTGTACAGGCGGGCCGCGGCCGGGGCCGCGCGAATGACCGCGGCGACGACGTCGGCCGCGAACGGGCCTTCCCCGGGCGGGGCGCCGGTCACGGGCGGGTCGGGGCTCGGTGGCGGCGGGGACAGGCGTGCGCGTCCGCGAGGAGTTCCTGGATGCGCAGTCCGGCGTCGTCCGGATGGTCCAGCCGGGCACGGAACGGCAGCCGTACGTCCTGCTGCGTGCGGGCGCGTTCGAGCCGCAGCACGATGCCGTGCCGGTCCAGGCGCAGCGGGTGCACCCGGGCGACGCCGAGCAGCAGTCGGCTGTCGACCAGCCGGGCCAGCGCGGCGACCGCGTCGAGGTGCCGGTCGACCAGGTGGGACAGCAGCACCGCCTCGCGATCGGCGAGCGGATCCGGCTCGGCTTGCCTCAGCTCGTCCGGGCCGATCTGCTGCGTCGACCCGTTCTCCGTCAGTTCGGCCGCCGCGCAGCGGAATCCCAACATCGCGGTTCCCGCCGGCCCCAGCTGCTCCGCCGGGCCCAGCCACCCGCGCAGCGACAGCCGCGCCCGCACCCGGTCGCGCACCGGCGCGGGCGCCACGTCGGTGAAGTCGAGCCCGACCGCCGCTCCCTGACGGGGCGCCTCCCGCAGCGCGGCGCGCAGCACCCCACCCGGCGGCTCGACCAGCAACAGCCGACCGTTCGCCTCGAAGGCGCGCATCTCCAGGTGCGCGACCTGGACTCCGACGGCGGTCGCCGTCAGCGAGGTGGCCCCGGCCAGGATCGAGCGGGCGCGCTCGGCCGGTGTGGGTTCCGCGGAACGGGCATGCGACATGCGGGCCTCCTGATTAGGTAAGGCTTACCTTACTAGACCGGAGTCGCCGTAGGAATCACCGACAGGCCGTCAGTCCGCCGCCGGGTCGGGCCTCCCTCAGCACACCGGACCGACGAGGAAGTCGAGGACGGCGGAGACGAGCTCCGGAGCGGCCGCCGCGCTCCCGTGGTCGCCGGGGACCTGGACCATGCGGGCGGCCGGCAGCACGGCCACCAGCTCCCGCGCCGAGGCGAGCCGTTCATCCTCGGACCCCATGGCGACCAACGTCGGCACCCGCAGCTCCGGCACCAGGTGTGCGGGGGTGGGCACGATCGAGTCGAGCACGTGCAGCATCGCGACCGGATCCACTCCGCGGGCCCGGAGGTACTCCTCGGACCGGGCCTCGCGCGAGCCCTCGGGGAAGGTGCCCGCCCCGGCGAACACGCTCCGCAGGAAGGCCCCGCCCCGCCGCCCACGCCGAGGATCTCCCGCAGCCCCTGACCGGCGATCACCGCGCGGCCGGGCGTGGCCCCGCGCACCAGCATGCGGGCGGCGATCCTGGCTCCCAGCGAGTAGCCGCCGAGGTCGTACGCGCGCAGTCCGAGGTGGTCGACGAGGGCGAGTGCGTCGTCGGTGAGCACGTCGCGCGGGTAGGAGGCGGCGTCGTGCGGTCTCGCGCTCGCGCCGTGGCCGCGGAAGTCGGGCATGATCACCCGGTGTCCACGCTCGGCGAGCGCCGGAGCGAAACCGGCGTGGAACCACATCTCCGCGTCCGAGGTCAGGCCGTGCAGCAGGAGCAGCGGGCGGCCCTCGCCCAACTCCCGGTAGACCAGGCGCACTCCGTCGGGGGAAGGGAAGGGGACGACATCGGGAATCACCATGCCGGGCACGCTACCCCGCCCTGTGCGAGCTGACGTGTACTCCGAAAGCAGCACATCACGCCCTGTCGGCCGGGCGGTCGCGCCCGTGCTGGCCCACGCTGGCTTGTATGAAGTCCCGGATCCGTTCGTGCGGGCGCACGCTCGCCGCCGCTCTCGCGGCCTGCGGCGTCCTCGGCTCCGCGCTCCCCCTGGCCACCCCGGCGTCCGGCGCGACCCGGCAGCGCCTGGTGTTCGCCGCCGACTTCCGCCCCGCGGCGCTGGGACGTCAGTGGGGCTGGCAGAGCGGATCGTTCGCCGACTGCAGGACCAACCCCGGCGACCACAAGCTGGACGTCCTCACCCGCTCGGCGCTCAGGTTCGACGGCGGTTCGCTCACCATCACCGCCTCGCCCCGCGGCGACGGCTCGTGGAACACCGGGCTGATCACGACCGGGGACTCCTGCTCGACCGGCGGCAGCGGCTTCCAACTGCGCACCGGCGACCTCGTCACGGCGCACCTGAAGTTCCCGGCCGCGACCTCGGGGGCGTGGCCGGCCGTGTGGTCCTGGCGCGCCGGCGACCACGAGATCGACCTGATGGAATGGCACAGCGCGGCGCCGCACCGGCTCGAGTTCGTCAACCACGCCCGCGGGACCTACACCTACTGGTCCTCCTCCGCCGTCCACCCCGGCGCGTCGCTGTGGCTCGGGGTACGGCTGGGAGCCACCCGCGTCACCTGGTACGCCGGAGCCACCCAGAAGACGATGAAGGCCGTCTGGCACGACGCACGCGGCGTCGGGTCGGCCTTCCGTGCCTACCCGGCCATCAGCCTCTCGGTCAGCGACGGCGAGATCTACCCGCGCCCGGCCTCCTCGCGCCCGATCTCGTTCACCGTGTACGACTACCACGTGCTGCGCTGAGCGGGAACGCCGACCGGCCGCTCGGACCACGCCGAGCGGCCGACCGGTGCGGGACCGCCGGGATCAGCCCTCCGTGTCCGAGGACGGGATGTACGCGCCGGGGACGTCGTTCGGAGCGTAGATCCGGCTCTCACCCGGGTACGGCGTGACCCAGTTGTGGGTCTCGTACCAGGTGAGGTGGTTCATCTGCGCCGGGTTGGCGAAGTCGGGCACCGCGTTGGGCCCGGTGAGCCGCTGCTGCGTCTTCCACGCGTTCCACAGCGCCACGATCCCCCGCTCCGCCGCCGGGGCCGGCAGCGTGCGCTGCACCAGGGCGGCCTTCGGGTCCTGCGCCGCGGGGACGTCCACGCCGCAGCTGGGCGGGGTGGAGAGCCCGTCGGTGAGCGAGGTCCGGTTGGGCAGCGCGGTGAACGGCGTGTAGTCCGGCGTCCGGGTGAAGGCCGCGGTCATCGGCGAGGCCGCGCTGTCCTTCTGGTTCATCGGGTGGATCCCGAGGATCTGCTCGATGGTGCGGACCATGGTGATCTGCGTGTAGTAGTGGTCGTCCACCACGCCGTGCTGCGCCCAGGGGCTGATGATCTGGATCGGGGCGCGGTGGCCGTCGACGTGGTCGAGGCCCGCCTGGGAGTCGTCCTCGACCACGAAGATCGCGGAGTCCTTCCAGTAGGGGCTGTGCGAGATCTCGTCCACGATCTTGCCGGTGGCCAGGTCGTTGTCGGCCACCTGGGCGGCGGGGCTCGCCGGGCCGCCGGTGTGGTCGCTGGAGAGCCAGAACATGTTGAGGTTGGCCGGACCGTTCTTCTGGAAGTCCTGCTTCCAGATCTGGTACCGGTACTGGTCGGGCACGCTGGTGTCGAACTTCGGGAAGCCGGAGACCGAGACGCTGTTGAGCGAGGGGATCGGCGAGGCCGAGTTCAGCGTGTAGGCCGTGCCCTGGCCGGTCGCGTCCATGTTCTTGGCGTCGCAGTACAGGTTCTGCCAGCTGGCCGCGGCCGGCTTGGTCAGGAACTGCTGGAACTCGCCGAAGTCCCGCACCGAGTCGCCCGCCGCCTGCGCGCCGGTCCACAGGAAGCCGCTGGACTGGTGGCCGAGCGCGTCGTCCTCGGTGTCGTAGCTGCGCAGGTACTCGCCCGCCGAGGACTCGGTGTACTCGGGGTCGTCGGCCTGCATCAGCCAGTTGTGGCCCTCGGCGGAGTTGGTGCCGATGTCGTAGGTGTTGTCGTAGAGGCCGAACTGGTTCGCCAGCGCGTGCTGGTTCGGCGTCACGTTCTCACCGAACTGGGCCAGCGCCGGGTCGCCGTTGCCCTTGGCGACGTCGCCGAAGACCTGGTCGTAGGTGCGGTTCTCCTTGACGATCAGGAACACGTGCTTGATCGTCGACGGGTCGCCGAGCCGCGCGGGCACCGGCACCGGCTTGGCCTTGTGCCGGTCCGCCGTCGCGACCGCGCCCTGGGTCCAGCCGTTCTGCCGGAAGACCTTGGCGGTCTGCGCGCGGATGACGGAGTCGCCGGGCAGCGTGAAGCGGGTCAGGCTGGAGGTGGTGTCGTGGGTGTTGTGCGCGCCGCTGCTGTCGGGCCGGAGCGCGTCGACGCCGCGGGTGTTCGAGACGACCACGGTGCCGTGCACGGTGGCGATCTCGGCCGGGAAGTAGTCCGTCGGCAGCAGCCCGACGAAGCTGACCGGCTCCTGCGGGCGGGTGTAGCGGTACACCGCCACCGCGTCGGCGCGGCCGAGGGAGACCAGCAGCCGGCCGTCGTCGGTGAGGGTCACTGCGTCGGGCTCGTAGCCGACGGTGGCCTCGGGCCAGGGCTGGGTGGCGATGGTCTGCACGACCTTGTCGCGACGGGTGTCGATGACCGACACGTCGTTGGAGGCCGTGTCGGTGACGAAGACGGCGCCCCTGCTCGCGAAGACGGCGGTGGGGTGCAGGCCGACCTCGATCGTCCCGACGGAGGCGGCCGGGTCGGCCAGGTCGATGACGCTGACCGTGCCGGTCGTCGTCGCACCGGTCGCCGGGTTGGCGGGCACCTGGGTGCCGTAGGAGTTCAGCGTGGTGTCGCCGGCCTGGGCGGTGCGGCCGCCCTCGTTGCTGACGTAGAGCTTGTGGCCGACCATCGCCATGCCGCGCGGGGCGTTGCCCACCGCCCAGCTCTGCTCGACGGCCCCGGTCGCCGCGTTGATCGCGACGACCTTGTTCTGGCCGTTGACCGCCGCGTAGACGGTGGAGCCGTCGGCGGAGAACACCGCCGCGGACGCCAGCGCGTGCTCGGCGCCGACGGCGGGGATCGTGATCGTGGTCGGGTTGGCCAGGCTGCCGTCCGGGTTCACGGTGAACCGGGTGTAGCCGTCGGGCTGGCCCAGCCACAGCTGTGTGCCGTCGGGCGAGTAGACCGGCTTCTCCTGGCCCACCGCGCCGGTGGCGATCCGCAGGTCGTCCGCCGCGTTGGCGCCGACGCGCTGCTGCACCTGACCGGTGCTCAGGTTCACCACGACCAGCGCGGCGTCGCCGTCGGCGACCGAGGCGGCCAGATGACCGCCGTCCGGGCTGACGGTGGACGCCATGAGCTTGCCGTCGTTGATGACGAGCCTGCTGCCGTAGGGGGCGAGGTACTGGTCGCTGGAGATGACCTCGCCCTTGGCGGTCACCTGACCGACCTGCTCGGTGCCGAACTGGTGGGTGCCGGCGACGGCGGTACCGGTGGCCAGGGTGGCGGCGGCGATGCACGCCGTCACCAGGGTCGCCCGGCGCCCGACGCGTCGGCCGAACAGGACGTACTGCTGCTGCTCCGCGACACGCCGGCGGCGCGTTACCTGCATGGAGGTCATCCCTTCGGGGAGGTGGAGAGCAGGTCGACATTGCCGTCGAACTGCCACAGCGGGTTCGGCGCGTCCCCGGTCGGGGTGTGCACCAGGAAGTAGCCGTTCACTTCCTTGGGCCCGTCGCCGTCGGCCTCGAGGCGGCCGTTCGAGCTGACGTCGAGCTGGTAGACGGCGGTCCCCGGCGCGGCCGCGCCGGGAAGTTCCCAGGTGACGACGCAACGCCAGTCGTTGCCCGGTCCCACGGGGTCGACCTGTCCGCCGCTGCGGTCGCAGGCCGCGGTGACCTGCAACTGCCGTTCGGTGACGGCGGGGCGGTGGAGCTGCTCGGTCTGCAGGCGGTAGAGGTGCGCGAAGGCGACGGCCACCGCGCGCTGCACCTTGACCTGGGTGATCCCGGACCCGGTGGAGGGGGTGGCCGCGGCGACCGCGCCGAAGGTCAGCGCGAGCAGTCCCGCCAGGGGCAGCGCCGCGACGGTCACCGCTCGGCGTCCGATGCCGTCCTCGGTGGCGTTGGTGAAGTCGCGTCGCAGGAAGAGCCGCCAGGCCAGGAACGTCGCGGCGAGGGCCCAGACCAGGCTGACCGCCACCGCGACGAGCAGCTGTCCCAGCTGGGCGGGATCGGCGAAGAGCCCGTTCCAGGCGATGAAGGCGTAGCCCGGCAGGGCCAGCCGCAGCGCGACCGGCAGCGGCAGCATCTGGGCGAGCTGCATCGCGACCGCCACCAGCGCCGGCAGCAGCAGCCCCATCGGGGAGCGTCCCAGCACGACGGAGCCGAGCAGGCCGATCGCCGCGAGCGCCAGGGTGGGGGCCAGCGCGCAGGCCCAGGCGAGCAGGACGTCGCCGGCCGCGTCGGACGGTGTCAGCAGATGGCCGTCGAGGCCGACCAGCGGCCGGTCGCCGACCGTCGCGAGCCCGCCGACGGCGCTGGAGGCCACCAGTCCGCCCACCAGCAGCGTGAGGACGGTGACGCTCGCCAGCGCCTTGGCGGCGAAAACGGTCCGCAGCGACCTGACCGCGACCAGCAGGTGCCGCCAGGTGCCGAGCCGGTCTTCGGCGGCGAAGACGTCCCCGGCGACCACCGAGGTGAGCAGCGGCAGCGCCCAGGATCCGGCGAAGCCGAGCACGACCAGCGGCCCGGCCCAGCCCGTGGCGTGCATCCAGCGCCCGAAGAGGGTGTCGGAGGGGAGGGTGCCCTGCTGGCTGACGGCGGCGACGAAGAGGCCGGGCACGGTCCAGCAGGCGAGCACCAGCAGCCGGATCCGCCACTGCGAGACGAGCTTGACCAGTTCGAACCGGTAGGCGCGGCGGAGCGGCACGCGCAGCAGGTCGTCGTCGGCCGGGGCGGCGGCCCCGGCGCCCGCGTGGGCGGGCTCGTCGGTGAGGGTCGCGCTCATCGGCCGTCCTCCGGTTCTTGGGTCAGGGCGAGGAAGGCGGCCTCCAGCGGCGAGACCACGGGCGCGACCTCGCGGACCGCGATGTCGGCCGCCACCAGCGCCGCGACCAGCCCCTCGACGGCGGGCGTCCGCGCCCGCACGACGAGCGCCTCGGCGCCGCGCCACAGCGCGGGTTCAGGGGCGACGCGGAGGCCGGGGATCCCCGAGGCCATGCGGCGGGCGGCGCGCGGGTCCGAGGTGAGCAGCCGGTGGTCCAGCTCGCGGTTCTCATCGGCCAGCTTGGCCGGCGGGCCGGAGAAGCGGACCCGTCCCGCGGCCAGGATGGTGACCTCGGAGCAGAGCGATTCGAGGTCGTCCATGCGGTGGCTGGAGAGCACGACGGTGGCGCCCGCAGCGGCGAGCCGGGTGAGGACTGCGTGGACGTGGTTCTTTCCCGCGGGATCGAGGCCGTTGGCGGGCTCGTCGAGCACCAGCAGCCGGGGTTCGGTGAGCAGCGCGGCGGCCAGTCCGAGGCGCTGACGCATGCCCAGGGAGAAGCCGCGGGCCCGGTCGTCGGAGACATCGGTGAGACCGACCTCGCCGAGCACGTCGTCGATCCGCTTCGAGCGGGCGTCCAGGCCGTGCAGGGCGGCCAGAGCGGCGAGATTCTGCCGTGCGGTCAGCGAGGGGTACAGGCCAGGGCCGTCCACGAAGCCGGCAACGCCGCGGGGCGCGGCGAGCGCCCGTCCGGCGGGCCGGCCCAGCACTTCGAGGCTACCGCCGTCCGCGACGGCGAGGCCGAGCAGCAGGCCGAGCAGCGTCGTCTTGCCGGCGCCGTTGGGCCCGAGCAGGCCGTGGATCTGGCCGGGGGCGAGATCCAGGTCGACTCCGTCCAGGGCGACGACGTCGCCGAAGCACTTGGTCACCCCACGAGCCCGTGCCGCACGTTGCGTATCCATAGCCCCCCGTCTCGCAGGCCCGGGGAAAACCTAGGACTCGTCAGAACACGCTCAGGGACGCTCGCCTGAACGTTCGTGGAACGGAGGGCGACCTACTGCCGGGCGGACCGGCCGTCTACGCACGATACGCCCCACGGGCCCCTTCGGGTCACCGCCGCACCGACGGGGCGGGGCGTGCGGTGCGCCTGCTGCTGTGCTCCATCGGTATGGCTGTGGGAGTGTCCTGCGCGGTTCCGCCGAAGCGGGCAGCTGATGGTGAGTCATGACTCGTAAGAGAACCGCACTGACGTGCGCCACCGCGCTGCTGCTCTCCTGTGCCCCCTTCCTCGCGGGGGCCGCCGCGCCCGCCGACGCGTCGCCGGGAGGCGACCGCGACTGCGCCGCCTCGCGGGGCCCCGTGCACGGCGAGGCGCGCGCCGTCGTCGACGCCGTCACGAAGGCCCAGCACGATCTGAAGCTCCGGGCCGTCGTGGTGCGGGTGACCCAGGACGGCCACGACGTGTGGACCGGCGCGCTCGGCCCCTCGATGACCGGCGTGCCCGCCCGCACCGACATGCGCTTCCGTGCGGGTTCGGTCGCCATCACCTACATGGGGACGATCCTGCTGCAGCTGGCCGACGAGAAGCGGATCAGCCTCGACGACAAGATCTCGCGCTGGCTCCCCGAGGTGCCGCACGCGAACGAGATCACCCTCCGGATGCTCGGCGACACCACCAGCGGCTACCAGGACTACGTCAAGAACCCCGCCTTCGCCGCCCGGATCCCGGTCGACCCGTTCAAGCAGTGGACCTCGAAGGAACTGCTGGGCTACACGAACCCGAAGACCCTGCTCTACAAGCCGGGCACCAACTTCAGCTACGCGCACGGCAACTTCCTGCTGCTGGGGCAGGCGCTGGAGCGGATCACCCACACCCGGCTCGACCGCCTGCTGGAGCAGCGCATCTACCGCCCGCTCGGGCTGCGGTCGACTTCGAACAGCTTCACCCCCGACATCCCCTCCCCCGTACTGCACGCCTTCACCAGCGGGCGCGGCCCGTACGAGGAGTCGACGTACTGGAACCCGTCCTGGACCACGGCGCCGGGCGCGGTCATCACCCAGGACGTCTGCGACCTGGCCCGCTCGGCCGCCGGGATCGGAGCGGGGCGGACGCTGACCCAGCAGGGTTACCGGACGCTGCTCGACCCGGGCACGATCGGCCTGGGCAAGAAGACCAAGCAGTGCCCGTTCTGCTTCCCGCAGACCAAGGCGGCGCACTTCGGCATGTCCGTGATCGTGGTCAACAACTGGCTCTTCCAGAACCCCTCGTTCACCGGCTACGCGGCGATCATGGCGTACCTGCCGTCCAAGCACCTGTCGATCGCGGTCGCCGCGACGGACTCGCCGAACTCCGACCCCACGGTCACCAACCTGGCCCAGAACGTCGCCGAGGCGATCTCCAAGCCCCTGGTGCCGAACAACCCGCTGACCGTGGGTCCCTTCTGAGCCCAGCGGTTCCGGCGACAGTCCTTCCGTGATCGTTTGCGAGCACCCGCAATGTGCATTTGCATATATCCCGCGTGTGCAATTATTGTGAATGCACACTAGGTGCCCACTCAAGCAATCACGGAAGGGTCGAGCCCATGCCTCTCGCACTCCTCGCACTCGCCATCGGGGCCTTCGGAATAGGCACCACCGAGTTCGTGGTCATGGGTCTGCTGCCGCAGATCGCCGGGGACTTCCACACCTCCGTTCCCACCGCCGGTCTGCTGGTCACCGGCTACGCGCTCGGCGTCGTGGCCGGCGCGCCGCTGATGACCGCGCTGGGCGCCAGGGTCAGCCGCAAGCGGATGCTCATGCTGCTCATGGGGCTGTTCACGGTCGGCAACGTGCTCTCCGCGCTCGCACCGAGCTTCCCGCTGATGCTGGCCGGGCGCGTCGTGACCTCGCTGGCACACGGCGCCTTCTTCGGCATCGGCGCCGTCGTCGCCGCCGACCTGGTCGCCCCGACCAGGAAGGCCGGCGCCATCGCCACCATGTTCACCGGCCTCACCGTCGCCAACGTGGTCGGCGTGCCGCTGGGCACCTTCGTCGGCCAGGCCGTCGGCTGGCGCGCGACCTTCGGCGGCGTCGCCGCCCTCGGCCTGCTGGGGCTGCTCGGCATCGCGCGGCTCGTACCCGCGCTGCCCCGCCCGGAGGGCACCCGCCTGCGCCGCGAGCTGGCCGCGTTGCGCAACGTCCAGGTCGTCCTGGCGATGGCCATGACCGTGCTCGGCTTCGGCGGCGTCTTCGCCGCGATCACCTACATCGCGCCGATGACGACCCACGTCGCCGGCTACTCCGAGGGCGCGGTCACCTGGCTGCTGGTGCTGTTCGGCGTCGGGATGTTCCTGGGCAACCTGCTGGGCGGCCGCTACGCCGACCGCAGGCTGATGCCGATGCTCTTCGTCACCCTCGGCGGACTCGCGGTGGTGCTGGCGCTGTTCACCCTCACCGCGCACAGCAAGGTCCTCACCGCCGTCACGATCCTGCTGGTCGGAGCGCTGGGCTTCGCCACCGTCCCCCCGCTCCAGAAGCGGGTGCTCGACCAGGCCCACGGCGCGCCCACGTTGGCCTCGGCCGTCAACATCGGCGCCTTCAACCTCGGCAACGCGCTCGCCGCGTGGCTCGGCGGGCTCGTCATCTCCGCCGGGCTCGGCTGGACCGCCCCGAACTGGGTCGGCGCGCTGCTGGCCGCCTCCGCGCTGGTCCTGGCCGCCTGGTCCGCCGCCCTCGAACGCCGCGGCTCCCGCCGCGCCGAGGCGGCCGTCGCACCGGACGCGGCGGCCCCCCGCCCCGCCCTCCACCACGTCTGACCCTCCCCCACTCCCGCAGAGGAAAGACCGCACCATGACCACCCCGGCCGTCCCCACCGTCACCCTCGACAACGGCGTCGCGATCCCCCAACTCGGCTTCGGCGTCTTCCAGATCCCGGACGACGAGACCACCGCGGCCGTCACCACCGCCCTGGAGGCCGGCTACCGCAGCATCGACACCGCCGCGATCTACGGCAACGAGGCCGGCGTCGGCCGCGCCCTCGCCGCCTCGGGACTCCCCCGCGAGGAACTCTTCGTCACCACCAAGCTGTGGAACGCCGACCAGGGCTACGACGCCACGCTGCGCGCCTTCGACGCGAGCCTGGCCGCGCTGGGTCTGGACCATGTGGACCTCTACCTGATCCACTGGCCGGCCCCGGCCCGCGACCTCTACCCGGACTCCTGGCGCGCGATCGCCCGCCTCACCGCCGAGGGCCGCGTGCGCGCCGCCGGCGTCTCCAACTTCCAGCCCGCGCACCTGCGGCGACTGATCGACGGCAGCGGCCTCGTACCCGCCGTCAACCAGATCGAACTCCATCCCGGCCTCCAGCAGTCCGAACTGCGGGCCTTCCACGCCGCCCACGGCATCGCCACCGAGGCCTGGAGCCCACTCGCCCAGGGCGCGGTCCTGGACGACGCCGTGGTCACCGCCATCGCCGCCCGCACCGGCAAGTCCCCCGCCCAGGTCGTCCTCCGCTGGCACCTCCAGCTCGGCACGATCGTCATCCCCAAGTCGGTCACCCCGTCCCGGATCCGCGAGAACCTCGACGTCTTCGACTTCGCCCTCACCGACGCCGACCTCTCCGCCCTCTCCACCACCGACCGCTCCCTGCGCACCGGCCCCGACCCCGACACCTTCAACTGAGCCGACGCCTCGGAGGGATCCGGTTGTCCCCGACACCGGGGTACGTGAATGATCTCCGCATGAGCCAGTACTTCGAGCTGGGCGGGCAAACCCTGTGGAACCCGTCCAACGGCGTGGCGCGGATGTTCCTGCGTCAGGTCGCCGTCTTCGAGACCGAGCTCGGCCTTCCCTCCGGCATCGGCGAGATGCGGGACGACGAGTGCCAGATCGACCCGGCGGCATACGCGGCGTTCGTCGACAGCCTGCTTGCCCGGCACGTGCGAACGACCCACGCCGTCCTGATCGCCCTGTCCGAGGGCTTCGTCACGACGGTGCTGGTCCTGGCCGAGCGGGCCGGGATCGAGCCCGGCCGGCCGGATGGCGGAGCCGCGGGCGTTCGGGAGGAGATGGCCCGGCTTCGGGAGGCGTCCCGCGCGCTGGGCGAGAGCATGGCCCGCTGAGCGGCCGCCGCGTCAGCTCAGGTGGAAGAGCGGGCCCCTGGGGGTGAAGGGGAGGGAGGCGCCGCGGGGGAGGAGGTAGGCGTGGTCGCGGGCGCGGATGCGGAGGACGTCGCAGTCGCCGTCGGTGATGATCAGGAGCGGGGCGGTGGGTGGGAAGTCCGGGGCGCGGGTGAGGAGGTCGACCCCCGGTTGGAGGACGGTGCCGCCGCGGCCGTGGACGCGGACGCGGCCGGCGATGTCGGCGACCGGGAGGTAGCCGGCGTCGTGGGGGGCGGCGTCGCAGAAGACCACGCGGGCGGCGGGAACGTCGCGGGAGGCCGCGTAGGAGGCGATCGCGCCCAGCGCCTTGCCCAGGAGGGTGCGGCTCATCGAGCCCGAGGTGTCCAGCAGGACGCCGAAGGTGCAGCGGGCCACCTCCTCCGGCGGGAAGTACCGTCCGGCGCGCGGGATGTCGGGGGTCGCGGACTGGCGGCGCGCCGGGCGGGCGTAGGACCGGACGGCTTCGGGGCGGGGCACGAACTCGTCGAACCAGCGGGCCAGACGCGCGTCCCACGGCAGCGGCGGCTGGGCCAGCGCGCGGATCTCCTCGACCAGACCGGCCGGCAGGAGGCCGCGGTCGCGCTGGTGCAGCTCGAAACCCTGCTGCAGGCCGCGGCGGTAGAACTCGTCCAGGTCCACGAAGGTCCCGCCGCGCCCGTCGCGCGGCAGCGGCTCGCCGAGGATGTCGCCGAGGCCCTTGCCGCGCAGCGTGGCCAGGCGGCGCAGCCTCCGCTGGTCGCGGACGATGCGGTCGTAGACCTCCTCCGCGGACAGGCCCCGCAGCTCAGGGTCGTGCAGCAGCCCCTCCGGCATCTCGCCGACGCCCATCTCCAGCAGCCAGCCGTTGACGACATAGTCGGCGGCCACGTTGAACAGGTAGGGGTCGCGGCCGCCCGCCCGCTCGCCGTGGCGCAACGCGGCGTGGAGCATCTCGTGGGCCAGGATGAAACGCCACTCCTCGTCGCCGTACCGGCGCAGCGGATTGACGTAGATCTCGCCCGCCTCGGCGTTGACGGCCGCGACGGAGATGCCGTGGGCCCGCGCCAGTTCGGCGTCGGCGACCAGGGTGAGGCCCGCGGCGAGGCCGCCGAGCAGCGGGTAGGATGAGACGAACCAGCTGAGCGCCCGCTCCCACGGGCGCTGCGGCAGGCGGGCGCCCGTGAGTTCCTGGCGGCGGCCCGCCGCCAGGTCCATCGCGGCGGAGACGGTGCTGGTGAGCGCGTGGGCGAAGGCGAGCGTCCAGTCCTGCGGACCTTGCCAGCCCGTCCACGGCTCGAGCACCTGGTCCGGCTCGGTCCCGGCGACCCCGCAGGCGGCGTACTCGGCCGGGATGCCGTCGCGCCGCCAGCGGGAGGTCAACTGCTCCTCGTCGGCGCCCGGATGGACAGCGGGGATCCCGTCGGGTGCGCGGCCCACCCCGAAGGTCGCCAGGAAGCGGTTGACGACGGTGCAGCGCGCCGCGAGCTCGAACCTGTCGGGCTGGGTGCGCGCGCCGCGCAGGGCGGGGACGTGCCCGAATCCGAGGTGCAGCAGGGCGTGCGCGAGCGCCCACGCCCACTCCTCCGGCTCGGCGCGGCGACGCCGGTTGTGGTGCACCAGGCCGTTGGAGGTGACCACCGCCCAACCGCGGTGCCCGTGGTGCGGGCAGACGTTCTCCGCCCGGGTGCAGAGCGTCACGGGGACGGCCGCCAGCGCGGTGTTGCGCTGGACCAGCGCCATCCCCGCGGCGAACGCGACGGCGGCCGGGTCCTGCTCAGGCTCCGACGCGCCGCCGCGACGCCGTGCGCTCACCGACGCGCCTCGACCAGCCGCGGCATGTCCCTGGCGGCCTCGATGAGGAACCACGCGGGGAGCACCGGACTGCCGTCCGGACCGTCCGCGATCACGGTCTGGGCGACCTCCACGGAGATCTCCGCGAGCTGCACCAGCAGCGACTTGGCCCGGTAGGCGGTCTGCCGGACCGAGGGCGAGGCGTGCTCCTTACTCGTGGGCAGCTGCTTGACCAGACGGCCCCGGAAGGCGTCGGCCAGGTAGAACAGCAGGTCCCTGTCCTCGATCCGGTTCGGCCACGAGGCGTCCCCCTTGAGGATCGCCTCCAGGCCGTAGGAGTGGCGGACGATCTTCGCGTAGCCGCAGAACGACACCGCGTGGGCGGGCGTCAGGAGACCGTGGGTGAGCACCTTGAGCGTGGGCTCGTCCAGCGTCGGGCCGAAGGAGTGCAGCGCGTCGGAGAGCATGTGCCAGGCCCGCGGCGTGGAGAAGGGCTCCTCGGTCTTGGGCGGCGCGGACCACAGGTGGTCCGGGCGGTCACCGAGGTAGTCGGCGACCCACGGGTGGATCCCGCTCCCGGCCGCCCAGCCCAGCCAGTCCGTGGCGCTGGCCCGCAGATGGACGTGGACCAGCCGGTTGACCAGCGCGGAGGGCATCAGCCTGGCGAGCGCGCCGTCGGTGGCGCGGTTGCCCGCGCCGATGACGATGCTGCCGGCGGGCAGCTCGTAGGAGCCGATCCTGCGGTCCAGGATCAGCGAGTAGAAGGCCTTCTGAACGTCCGGAGTGGCCGCGTTGAGCTCGTCGAGGAAGAGGCAGTACGGCTCCTCGCGGGCGACGGCCTCGGGCGGGCAGAAGCGGGAGCGCCCCTCGGGGGTGATCTGCGGGACGCCGATCAGGTCCTCGGGTGCGAGCTGGGTCCCGAGCAGCGACACGCACTCCAGCCCGAGCGACTGGGCGAACTGGTTCACCAGCGAGGACTTTCCGATCCCCGGCGCGCCCCACAGGAACACGGGCCGCACCGTGGCCAGTCCGAGCAGCAGCTCGGGCACCTGCGACGAGGACACCGTGACGGAACTCTGCACAACACTCCTCGACGGGATTCGTCCGGCGCGACGGATGCCCGACCGGGACGCCAGTATGAATCGGGGAGTTGGAGCGACGCACCCGACTTTTGCGCCCGGCGGGGGGTCTCAGTCGGTGGCGGGGAGTGCGTAGCCGTGGTCCGGGGTGAGGATCGACGTGACGGCCCCCGCGGGAGGCTGCTCGGCTCGGAGCCGTTGTGACGGCGCCCGGTCCCCTCCCCGGCACGGTCGGACCGCCCCCGGCGAGTCCACCCGTACGGCCCCGGCAGCCCGGCCTTGGCGCCGGTGGGCCCGGGTCGTCACCGGGCCGGATCACGGCTCCAGATCTAGCATTGATCAAGGATGTCGTTCCGCCGACCCGAGACGCGAGGAGGGACGCCGGTGGCGGCTGTCGTTCCCACCGCCGCGGAGGGTGACGCCCCCGACGTGCCGCGCTCCCTCCTCCGGAGTCTGTTCGCGGATCCGGCCGGAACGCCCGAGGAGCTGGCCCTGTTCGCGGTGCGCCGCAGAGGGCCACGGGCGGAGGCGGTCGTGGCCCGGATCAGGGGCCGCGATCCGACGGCGGGCCAGGAGCAGTTGCACGCGCAGATCACGGCCCGCGGCATGCGGGCGTGCGTGGGCCAGGGCGCCTTCGTGGGCGGGCCGTTCCTGCTGCTGATCCCGGTGGCCTTCTGCGCAGCGATTCTCGCGCAGGCGCAGCTGACCCTGGAGCTGGCCGCGCTGGCCGGAAAGGATCCGCGGGCGCCGGAGCGCGCCGCCGAACTGCTGGTGCTGCAGGGCGCGCATCCCGACGTCGACGCCGCCTCGGCCGCCCTCGAGGCCCACGATCGCCGGCACACACGCGAGCGCCATCCGCGCGGCCGGTGGGTGGGTGCCTGGCAGGTCTGCTGGCGGATGGCCGGGCTGCTCGGGCTGACCGGGGTGGACGACCCGGACCGGCCCCTCCCTCCTGGCCGCGCCGCGGGCTGCAGTGGCTGCTCCTGGCCGGCGTCCTGGTCGCCGGATTCTTCGCGCCGCTGGTGTGGCTCCCTTACATGGCCAACTCCTACCGCACCGCGACCCGGGCGGCCGTGCACCGCGCGAACGCGTACTACTTCGGTCCGGACCACGTCCTGTCGGCGGGCAGCCGGAGACTGGATCTGGGCATGGCCGTCGCCGTCCTGAGGGCGGTGCTGTCGGTGCTGCTCGTGGCCGGGCTCCTGGTGCTGGTGCTCTTCACCGACCTGCGGCTGTTCGGCGGGAGGTGGCCCACGCTGGCCCTGGTGATGGTCTGCACCCCGTTCGCCGTCGGGGCGTGGTGGCACCTGCGCCGGCGCCGCCGCGCCGAGGCAGAGTCCGAGGCGGAGTCCGAGGCCGGGTCCGCAGCCGGGTCCGAGTGCGAGACCGAGACCGAGTCGCCGCCGGCCGGGTGAGACCCCGCGTCAGCCGTGCTTCGCCGCGCGCGCCTGGCGGCGGCGTGCCAGGTCCTCGCGTGCCGTCTGCCAGTGCGCCATGGTCTGCCGGCGGATGGTGGCCCACTCCTGCCGGATCTCGTCGTCCGGCGGCGCCTCGTGCCTGGCGATCCGTCCGAGCTCGTCGTTCACCTCCCGCCCCAGGGCCGCGGACCCGACGAAGGTGAGCATCGCCCCGAAAAGGGCGGTGATCATCGCGAAGACCGCCCCGAGCGCCCCGTAGCGGGTGCCGTAGGAGCTGAAGACACGCGGCAGGTACACCGCGGAGCCCATGGCGTAGAGCGCCGAGAACAGCGCACCGATGATGCCGAAAGGGACCAGGTGCGGCCAGGGGCAGCGACGCGCGGTGAGGATCCAGCCGCCCCAGATCAGCAGCGCGGCGGTCAGCGGCACCTGGCAGGCGGTGGCCGCGAACTGCAGCCGTCCGCCGCCGAACAGGGCGTGCAGCCAGCCCACCGCGACGGCGTAGACGACGACAGCGAGCAGCCAGAGCAGGCCGTTCAGGGAGTTCCGCACGCTCAGCGGCGTGAGCTCCCAGGTCTGCTCGTAGAGACGCTGGGCGGCGCGCGCGAAGCTCAGGGACGAGACGACCAGGAAGATCACCCCGAAGAATCCGAGGCTGACCCCGGGGCCGTCGGGGAAGGAGAAGAGTGACCTGACCGCGTCGGCCCCTCCCCCGGTGAGACCGTAGCGATTGACGATCCGGTCGGCGACGTCCTGCCGCCCGAGTCTGCTGAGGACCGATGCGACCAGGAGGGCCACCGGCAGCAGCGTGGTGAACGCGCTCGAGGCCAGCGCGATCGCGCGGTCGAAGCCGATGATCCGCTGGAAGCGGCTGACCACCCGCAGCGCGAACGCCGGACGCAGCCAGAAGGTGAGCGTCCGCACGAGGCGCGTAGGTTGCACCGTCGCCTCCGCCCTCCGTGTCGACCGGGCTCTGCCTCGGCGCGAGCATAGCCCGGTCCCCGCCGCGCGAGGCCTCGGCACGCGGAGCCGACGCCGACCGTCCAGGGCGAACAGATCGGCTACCCAGAGTATCGAGCCGCTACTTGCCGTAGTCGCGCCGTTCCACTATCGTCCATTCACGTTGGACAGTTCGTCCAACGTAATTGGACATCCGTTGTGCTGTCCGCCGCCACTTCCAAGGAGACCGCCATGAGCATCAACATCACCGAGCTGGACAACGAGTCGGCCGAACTCCTCCCGGGCCGCGAGGCGCTGGGGCGGCTGAGCTTCCGCTTCACCAGGACGACCAACGTGACCAAGCACATCGCCAACGTGAACGCCCACAACACCTCCGTGGCCGTGAACCTCGGCTCGGACGACGCGACCGCCGCCTCCGAGGCCTGCCAGAGCATCACCATCCACCAGTAGAGCCCCGGCCCTCGGCCGGACACGACGGAAACCGCCGGGCCGGACGCCCGACAGAGCACGGTGAAGGGGACTCGCCCGATGACTGTCACGGCGGACACGGGGACGACCGTCCCCGGGCCCGGCGGTTTCGCCACGCTGGTGCAACCTGCTGCCGAACCCCCCTCTCGCGCCGCGGTACCGCTGCCTGTACCGCGGCTGTCGGCCGGGTTGCGCCTGCACGGCGAGTACCAGGGCTCGGGCTTCACCGAGCCCCGGTACATCGCTCGCCGTGGAGACGGCCAGGTGGTGCAGCTGACCCGGCTGCTCCACCTGGTCGCGGGGGCGATCGACGGTGAACGCGACACCGAGCGGATCTCCCACCGCGTCAGCGGCCTGTACGGCAGGGAGCTCAGCGAGGCGAACATCGCCTATCTGATCGACAACAAGCTCACCCCCCTGGGCGTCACCGTCCCCTGGGGCCAGGAGGACGACGAGGTCGACGCCCCGCGCTCCGACCTGCTGCTGGCCCTGAAGGGCCATCGGGTGCTCTTCGACGAGCGCCGGGTCGCCCGCATCGGCCGCTCGCTGGCTTGGCTGCACCGGCCACCCGTGGTGGCGGCGGTCCTGCTGGCGGCGATCGCCATGGACGTCTGGCTGTTCGGCTCCTACGGGGCGATGACCCCGGTCCTGCACGTGCTGGACCAGCCGGTGCTGCTCCTGGCGGTCTTCGGGCTCACCGTCGGCTCGCTCGTCTTCCACGAGTTCGGCCATGCCTCGGCCTGCCGCTACGGCGGGGCGAGACCGGGGTGCATCGGCTGCGGCCTCTTCCTGATCTGGCCCTCCATGTACACCGACGTCACCGACGTCTACCGGATCGGCCGCGGCGGCCGGATCCGCACCGACCTCGGCGGGGTCTACTTCAACGTCGTCTTCATGCTCGGCCTGACCGGCTGCTACCTGCTGACCGGCCAGCCGTTCTTCCTCAGCGCGGTCTACCTCGGCCACTTCGAGGTGCTCGAACAGCTCATGCCCGCGGTCCGGCTGGACGGCTACTACATCCTCGGCGACCTGGCCGGCATCCCCGACCTCTACGGCAAGATCCGCCCGATCCTGCTCAGCATGGTCCCCGGCCGGCCCTCTCCGCCCGAGGTCACCGGACTGCGACGCTCGGCCCGCGTCATCGTCACGACCTGGGTGGCCACCATGGTGCCGCTGCTCCTGGGCGACCTCGGCTACGCCCTGTGGAACCTGCCGCGGATCCTGGCCACCGGCGCCCGCTCGCTGACCGAGCAGCTGTCCGGCACCGCCGACGCGTTCACCCACCTCCATCTCGCCACCGGAGCGGTGGGCCTGCTCGGCTGCATGATGCTGGTCTTCCCGCTGGCCGGCATGACCTACCTGTCGATCCGGCTGGCCGGACGCCTGCTGCGCGCCGCTCGCCGGGCCACCCACGGCCGACCGCGCCTGCGCGTCTCGCTGGTGACGCTCGGCCTGGTCGGCGCGGGCGGGCTCTGCTGCGCCTGGATCGTCGGCCTCACCCCCCGCCCGCTGCCGCCGCAGCCACCGATCGTCCCGGTGCTCCAACCGGGCGTCCACCCGACCCCCCTGGCCCAGCCGCCGACCGCGCCCTCGCCCTCTCCCTCACCGCGGCACCGCGCTCCGTCGCCGTCGCCGTCGCCGTCCGCGGTGCCCTCGCCGGGCACGCCGCCAGGGACCGGCCCCGCGTCCCCGAGCCCCACGCCTACCGCCGCCGCGCGGACGACCCCCTCCGCACCGGCAGCCCCGCCCACCACCGCGGCCCCCTCGCCGAGCCCCACGCCCACGAAGTCCGGGCCCTCGACGACTCCCAGCCCCAGCCCCTCGGCGTCGCCCCCGGTCAGCACGACACCGAGCCCACCCCCCACCACGCCGCCCCCGACCACCAGCCCCGCCCCGACGCCCTGAAGGAACCCCCGTGGACCTGAACCAGCACCGCACGACCGCCGACCGCCCCGGCCCCGCCCGCCGAGTCCTGCGCGCGGGACTGCTCGCCGCCGCAGGACTCGGCGTCCTCGGCACGACCACCGTCGCCCAGGCCGTCCACGGCGTCGCCGTGGACACCGACGCCGCCCACACCCTCGCCAACCCCGGCCACCGCCAGGCCTTCGCGGACTCCTTCAGCGTCCACCAGGAGGGGCTGGTCTACGCCGCGAGCGCCAGGAACCAGGCCACCGCCGTCTCCGGCGGCTGCAGCGCCGACGATCCCTGCCGCTCGATCGCGCTCTCCTTCCAGATCGTCACCATGGCGGGCACCGACATCCACCTCAACGCGCTCAACCTGGGCCGGGCCGTGAACCACCACTGCGACGCCTGCGAAACCCTGGCCGGCGCCTACCAGTTCATCGTCTCCACCCCGCGCCCCTTCACCCTCGGCGCGGCCGCGCAGCGCCGACTCGCCGACATCCACCGCAGGCTCGACGCCCTGCGCGGCTCCACCGCGCCCGTCTCCGAGATCCAGCACCAGGCCGACGCGCTCGCTGCCGAGGTGACCGCGCTGCTCGAGGCAGCCGCCGCGACGGCGCCCAAGGGCCCGGGCATCAGCGCGCTCGCCGCCATGGAGCCGAAGGTCACCGTCCACCGCATGTTCGACCGGAGCTGACCCGACGTCCATTCCGCCGCACCTCCGCGCCGCCGGGGGCGTCACCCGGTTCCAGGTCGTCGCCCTGGTCCACCGGAACCACGACCTGCTGCTGGTCGAGACCCCCGGCGGCGACACCTGGACGGTCCCGCTGGCGGGCGTCCACGCGGGCGAGTCGGTCGCCGACGCGCTCGACTGGCTGTGCAATCCGCACCTCGGCCTGACCGGATGGCGGGCCACCCTCAACACCGTCGTCGAACGTCGGCAGGCCGACGGCAGCGCGGCCCTGCAGATCGTCTTCGACGTGACCACCGGCGCCGACGCCGCCACCGCCCGCCGCCACCGGTGGTGGAACACCCGGCTCCCGCCCCCGCCGCTGCACCGGCAGGCCCGCCCGCTGGTCAGCGGCCTGTACGAGCCCTGAGCGGCCGTGCACCACACTGGGGTGCATGCACCCCAGTGTGGTCACCTCCGTCCCCTACTACGCCCAGTGGGAGTCCCCCGAACTGGTCCGCCGGATCGTGACCGGCGGGCTGGCCGCCCGCGAGGACCCGATGTGGCCGAGGTCCGGCGCGGACTCGGCCGAGGAGTACGAGTGGTGGGCGGTCCGCCTCTGCGGCATGGCGTGTCTGCGGATGGTCCTGCACCACTGGCGCGGGACGGCGCCGCCGGCGCTCGCCCTGGCCCGCGAATGCACCGAGGCCGGCGCCTACGTCGTGCACCCGGACCGGGTGGACGGACTGATCTACGCACCGTTCGCCGCGTACGTCCGCCACCGCTGGCAGTTGGACGCCGTGGTGGAGACGGACCTCGACCCGGCCGGGCTGCGCGCCCGTCTCGACGCCGGCCACCTCGTGATGATCTCCGTCCACCCGGGCATCCGCACGCTCGACGCCGCCCCGCCCGGCCGTGGCGGACATCTGGTCCTCGCCGTCGGCCACACCGAGGACGCGCTGCTGATCCACAACCCGTCCGGCTGGGCCGACACCGGCACTCAGCGGTCCGCGCCGGTTCCCTGGGAGGATCTGGACCGTTTCTTCGCCCGTCGCGGCGTGACGCTGGTCAACCCCGGCCCGTCGGCTCCCCCGTCCGCTCCGGCGCCGGAAGCGGGCGACGGCCGGCGAGCGTGAGCAGCAGCTCCTTGGCGGGCAGGTCGACCGGCTCGCCCGTGCCCACCCGGATGTCGGCGTCCGTGGCCCGCAGTTGAACGCCGGTGAGGTCGACGCCGAAGAAGGCCAGGCTGCGGGGGCTGGTGTGGGCCAGCACGAGGGCGATGCGGTCCGTGGGCGCGGGCGGCAGGCCGAGCGGCTCGGTGATGTCGAGGCCGTGGATGAGGTCGTGGCTGAGCGCCCCGACCGGCCCGCCGCCCGGCGGCTGCCAGGGGTGGTCGATGTTGGCGCGGAGCGCGTGGAGCAGGTCCGCCTCGGTCATCCGGGCGGCGTCCCTGCGGGCGGCGGTGTCCGCGTAGCGGTTGAAGGAGAAGCGGGCCCTGGCGAGACCCGCGAGGAAGCGCGGGGTGCCGGTACGGAACGGCAGGGTGAGGTGGGCCACGACCTCGCGGACGCGCCACCCCTCGCACAGGGTCGGCGCGTCCCACTCGGCGGGAGACAGCGCGGCCAGCAGGTCCGCGAGGCGTTCCCGCTCGGCGCGGGTGTGCGCCCGCAGGGCGGGGTCGGCGGGGTCGGGTGAAGCGGTCATGGGTCGGTCTCCTCGTCGTGGCAGGTACGGCTCTCACTCCTGCTACGACGGCGGGCCGCAAAACTCATCGGTCGTCGCGGACAATCTCCATGGGCAGCCCGTACGCGGGGAAGTGCTCGCCCCAGCCGAGGTAGGTGGCGATCTGGACCACGGCGCTGCGGCGCACCTCCAGCAGCAGCAGCGCGAAGGGCCGCAGCACTCCGTCGGGGTCGGGGCGGTACTGGCCGAGGGTGAGGGCGCCGTTCGCCGGGGCGCCGGGCAGGAGGCGGTGGCCGTCGCAGCCGTCGCTCGCGGCCATGACCGCGGCGATCGCCTGCGGGCCGTCCAGCCACCACACGAAGGGCGGCATGCCGGAGCGCACGTCGTCGCCGAGCAGGGTGACCAGCCGGTCGATGTCGTGCGCCTCGAACGCCTCGACGTAGCCGCGCAGCAGCTCGCGCTGGAGCGGGTCGCCGGGGTCCGGGGCGTCGGCGGGGAACGGCCGGTGCTCGTCGAGGGTGGTGCGGGCCCGTTGCAGGGCGCTGTTGGCGGAGGCGACCGAGGTGTCGAGCATCTGCGCGGTCTCCTCAGCCGTGAAGCGCAGGACGTCGCGCAGCACCAGCACGGCCCGCTGGCGCGGCGGGAGCCACTGGAGCGCGGCGACGAAGGCCAGCCTGACCGACTCCCGGCGCAGCGCCAGCTCGGCCGGATCCGCCGGCTCGACGGCGTTGAGCAGCCTGGACTCCGGCATGGGTTCGATCCAGGCGTCCGGCGGCAGCGGCGTGCCGAGCTGCCCTCCGGTACTGGCCGGCCCCAGGTCCCAGGGCAGGGCGCGGCGGCCGGCGCCGCGGAGCTGGTCCAGGCAGACGTTGGTGGCGATGGCGTGCACCCAGGTGGAGAAGGCGGCGCGGGCCGGGTCGTAGCGGTCCAGGCTCCGGTAGGCGCGCAGCAGCGTCTCCTGGACGGCGTCCTCGACCTCGCCGACGGCGCCCAGCATGCGGTAGCAGTAGCCGGTGAGCGGTCCACGCAGCATCTCCAGCTGCTGGTCCGCGACGTCGGTCCCGCCTCCGCGTGCCGTGCTCACCGCTCCATCATGCCAAGACGTGCGGCCGGACGGCGGTCAGCGGCCGAGGTCGAGGCGGTCGAGGAAGGCCCACAGGGTGGCGCGGCCCGCGGTGTCCTCGGCGCCCGCGGTGGTCTCGCCGACCGAGAGTTCCGCCGACATGGCGACCACCAGACGGGCGGCCGAGGCGGCGTCGGGCCAGCCCATCGCCCGCAGGTCGGGCTCGGCGGCCGCGAGGAAGGTGTCCGCGCGCATGGCGACCTGGTCGGCCAGGGCGGGATCGTTGCGGGCCTCCAACAGCAGCGCCTTGACGCCGTTGTGACGCAGGCACAGGTCCAGGTAGGTCGCAAGGCCCCGGCGCAGCCGCTCCCGGCCGGGCGGCAGCGCGTCCATCGCCTCGCCGACGGCCGCGGCGACCTGGGCGTGGAAGCGCCCGTGCATCGCGCCGAGGAAGGCGCCGCGGTCGGGGAAGTGGACGTAGAAGGTCCCCTTGGCCACGCCGGCCGTGGCGACGACCCGGTTGACGCTCATCGCCGCGAGCCCGTCCCGGCCCGCGATCTCCAGACCGGCCTCCAGCAGGGCTTCTCGGGTGCGCTCGGCCGCGGCGGCTCGGGTGGTCATGCCGGGAGTCTACGACCCGGCGGCGGCGCGCCCTGGCGGCGTCGCGGTGTGATGCGCTACGGTGACCGACCGGTCGGTCATTCAATTTGACCGGAGCCGTCCCCCGTCGCCCACCGCCCCGGCCGGACCGCGACAGACACGAAGGAGAGCGCGATGCGCGCAGCGATCGTGAACCACCTCGGCAGCCCGCCCCGCTTCGCCGAGCGCCCGGACCCGGCCGACCGCCCCGGTCACACCCTGGTGCGGGTCACCGCCGCCGCCCTGAACCCCGTGGACCTGCACATCGCCGCGGGCACCCACCCTGCGGGCACGCCCGCCGTCCCGTACGTGCCCGGGATCGAGGCCGCGGGCACCGTCGTCTCCGGGGGCCCGCTCGCCCCCGGCACCCGGGTCAGGGTCGCGGTCCCCGGCGGCTTCGTCGACGGAACCCTCGCAGAGCTGGTCTCCGTTCCCGACCAGGCCTGCCTGCCGGTTCCCGACGGGCTGGACGACGACCTGGCCGCCGCGGTCGGCGTCGTCGGCGTGAGCGCGCTGACCGCGCTGCGGGACGAGGCCGGACTACGGCCCGGCGACTCCGTACTGGTGCTGGGCGCGACCGGAGCCCTCGGGCAGGCCCTGGTCCATCTCGCCCGCGCGCTGGGCGCCGCGAGGGTGGTCGCGGCCGGCCGCACCGCCGACCGCCTCAAGACGCTGGCGGACACCGCCGACGCCACCCTGCTGCTCGACGCCGCCGCGGACGCGGCGGACCCCTCCCGGATCGCGGCGGCCGTCGCCGCGACCGGCGGACCGGTCGACGTGGTGGCCGACCTGCTCTGGGGTCCGCACACCGGCGTGGCCCAGGCGGCGCTGGGCAGCGGCGGACGCTGGGTCAACCTCGGGCAACTGGCGGGCGGCACGGCCGCACTCGACGCCGCCGCGCTGCGCCACCGACACCTGCGGCTCTCCGGATTCAGCGCGACCGCCCTGCCCGCCGACCGGGTGGCCGCGGCCTACCGCGAGGTCGCCGACATCGCCGCGCGCGGAGCCCTGCCGCTGACCGTCACCGCGCACCCGCTGGAGGACATCGCGGACCTCTGGACCGCGCAGGCCGCCTCGCCCGGCGGCAAGCTGGTCCTGCGCCCCTGACCCGGCCGACCCGCGGGCACGCGGCCGGAACACGCCCGCGGGCGTGGGGCCGGACGATACTGGGGCTCAGGCTGCCCTGATCGAACCAGGTTCCGGAGAGGAAGACCGATGATTCCCGAGGACGCCTACGACCCCTCCGTCCCGCCCAGCGGCGCCGGCTGCGTCGAGTGCGACGCGGCCGGCGGCTGGTGGATCCACCTGCGCCGCTGTGCCCTGTGCGGTCACATCGGCTGCTGCGACGACTCCCCCGCCAAGCACACCACCGCCCACGCCAAGGCGACCGGGCATCCGGTCATCCGCAGTTTCGAACCGGAGGAGACCTGGTTCTGGAACTACGACACCTCCGAGTACTTCGAGTCCGGGCCCGCGTTGGCCTCGCCCCAGAACCACCCGCTCGACCAGCCCGTCCCCGGCCCGCTGGGACGGGTCCCGACCGACTGGGCGGAACGTCTCGCCCGCCCCTGACCGGAACGCTCACGCTGCCGCGCCCGCCGCCCGCAGCGTGAGCCCCGGCCCGTAGGGGGATTTCTGCGTATACGCAATCGTCCCGACCCGTGTTGCCCAGGGGACGGCGCGACCGCACCGTCGAATCAACCCGCGAAACGCACCCCGGGCCGGACGACCGAGGAGAACCCTGCATGGTCGGCGTCATCCCTGGCCAGGTGGCGGCAGGCGACACTGACACCGGCCGACTCCCGTGTCGTGGCCTGGCTGCCGCTCGTGGAAACCGGCGCCTGAGCGCGGCGTCCCCGGCGCGGGCGGCGGGGCGGGCAGCCGGTCGGCGAGGTCGGGCAGCAGCCGGCCGAGCGCCGCGGTCGCGGGCGGCAGCCCGGATGCGGGCAGCCAGGGCCCGGCCTTGTGCAGCGCGTCGACGACCGGCCCGTAGGCCAGCGGTTCGCGCAGCGGATGGCAGTAGCAGAAGAGCACGCAGCGCTGTTCGCGCGCCGGCACCGCGGCGGCCTCCCTGACCAGCCGCGACTCTCCGATCCCCGCCTCGCCCTCGACCAGCACGGTCGCCGGCGGATGCCGGGCGGCGGCGAGCAGCAGGTCCGACTCGCGCGTGCGGCCGACGAACCGGAACAACCCCGCCGGGCCGCCGGAAGGCTCGTGCACGTCCGCCACGGGGATCACCTGCCTGTCGCCGTCACTCACCGTAACCCGGGGTGGAGGGGCCAGCGACCGACGGACGGCGGCGCGGTCGGACGAACGCGCGGACGGTCAGTCGGTCCCCACCGGGCTCCGGGGCGCGTGCGCCGGGCCGACCGGGAGCATCTCCGCGTAGCCGCGGCGGCAGACCGGGCACAGCCGCTCCGGGAAGATGTCGGCGCGCTGCTCCAGCGGCCGCGTCGCCGCGTCGGGGCTCAGCCGCAGCGCGCACAGGGCGGTGTCGCCTCGCACCTGGGCGAGGTGCCACAGGTGGATCTCTCCTTCGACCCACCCGCAGCCCGGTTCCGCCTTCAGCTCCAGTTCCACTGATCTCACCTCTGCTCTGCTCGGGCACCCCTCCCCCAGGTTCACACACAGGACCGCCGAAGGCGGCGCGCCTCGCCCGCCGCCGACGCCGGGACCTGGGAGAACGCGGGGATCAGGTGTGCACGTAGCCGTTGGTCCCGTCGTGGTGGTCCGCGTCCCCCTCGTCGAACCAGTGGCCGCCACCGGCCAGGTAGCGGAACGCGGTCATCCGGCCCTTGGGCAGCACCACGCTGACGGCGCGGCTGCCGTCCTCGCGGGGCTTGAGGACGTGCGCGCCGGGCTTCCAGTCGTTGAAGTCCCCGACCACGCTCACCGGCCGGTCCCCGTCCCCGTCCTCGGGCAGCACGAAGGTGACCTTCGTACCCTGCTTGACGGCCGCACGTTCCAGCATGACGCCTCCTCGTTCGGGTGGAGCGGAGCTCCCAGCCTGACGCGTGCCGGCGTGCCGAACGGGCTTCCGCCCGCGCGGCACGACCCGGTGCCACCCGTTCAGCCCCCGACGGTGGTCGCGCGGTCCGCGGTCAGCGGTTCGGCGCGGCCGCGCTGATCCGCCCGAGCGCGGAGCCGGGGTCGCGGTCCTCGGCGAGGTCCCCGAGGGAAACGATGCCGACGGGCCGTCCGTCGGCGTCCACGACCGGCAGTCGCCGGGCGGGGCCGCGCGTGCGGCTCAGGACTTCGCCGGGGCGGTGGTCCAGGCGACGTCGGGGATGTAGTCGACGGAGGCGGCGAAGCCGCTGATCCGGTGGGAGTCGTAGGCGTAGATGCCCTCCATGCGCAGCACCGAGACGAACCAGGCCTGGTCGACGACGTAGCGCATCACCTCCTGGTCCAGCGCCGGCGCCTGCGCGGCGGGGGCGGCGGCCGCGGTGGCGAGCATCTTCGTGAGCGTGGGGTCCTGGGAGGCGAAGGGGTTGAAGGCGGTGGCGTGCGGGAGCATCCAGTCCAGCGAGAGCAGGTAGGTGCTCGCGCCGCCGTAGCCGAAGCCGAGGGTCGGGAAGCGCCTGGAGGTGGCGTTGCCGAGCCACTGCCCGATGCTGGTGTCGGTGGTGAGGTTCACCGTGACGCCGATCTTCCGCCACTCGGCGACGACCGCCTGGGTGACCAGGTCGATCCCCAGGAAGCCCTGGGTCTCCATGCCGAGCGAGAAGCCGTTCGGGTAGCCGGCCTCGGCCAGCAGCTGCTTGGCCTTGGCGGGGTCGTAGGGGTAGCGGTTGTCGGCGTCGGGCGCGTACCCGTCCAGGCCGGGCAGGCTGATCTCGTCCGTCGGGCTGCCGTACTGCTGGACCACGGCCTTGGTGATCGCGGCACGGTCGACGGCGTAGTTGAGCGCCTGCCGGACGCGGAGGTCCTTCAGCGGCGGCGCGAGCACGCCGGCGCGGTCGACGAGGTTGACGCCGACGAAGGCGGCCGGGGACATGGTGACCGCGAGGCCGCCGCCCTTGGCGGTGCCGACCTGGCTGGAGTTGATGCCGAGAACGTCGGCCTGACCGGTCTCGACGGCCTGGAGCGCGGAGTTCGGGTTGGCGATCACCTTGATCACGACCCGCTTCCAGTGGATCCTGCTCCGGTCCCAGTAGTACCGGTTCGGGGTGTAGGTGTAGTGGTCCCCGGAGACGGTGTGCGCGGCGTCCAGGACGTAGGGGCCGGCGCCGTAGGACGCGGTGCCGAGGTCGCCCTGGTGGGCGAGCCCGCCGGGGCTGATCACCGAGCCGACCAGGAGCACCTGGGTCAGCAGCTGCGGCAGGTCGGGGTGGGGCGAGGAGCAGTGGATGCGGACGGTGCGCGGGCCGGTCGCGGTCACCGAGTCGATCGCGGAGTCCCAGGAGAGGTTGAGCCCGTGCGTGCGGGTGTAGTCGAGCGAGGCGGCCACCGCCTGGGCGGTGACGGGCGTGCCGTCGGCGAAGCGGGCGCCGTCGCGCAGGGTCAGGGTGAACTCCCGGTTGCCCGAGCCGACGTAGCCCCAGGAGGTGGCGAGGTCGGGGCCGACCGTGCCGCCGGGCCCCATCCGCAGCAGGGAGTCGTAGGTGAGGTTGACGAACCAGTTGTCCGAACCCACGTTGGCCTTGGCCGGGTCGAGGCTGGCGGGGGCGGCGGCCGCGACGAGGGTGAGGGTGTCGCCGCTCGCGCCGCCGGCGCCGCCCGAGGAGCCGCCGCAGGCGGTCATCGGGGCGGCGAGCAAAGCGAGGGCGGTCAGGGCGGTGGCGGTTCTGCGTCTGGTCATGGCATGTCCTCCGGTGGGCGAGGGCGGGGTTGAGGGACGGTCCGACTCCTCGGGGCGGGTCAGGGCCGGGCGACGAGTTCGGCCGCGCGATGGCACGCGGCGCTCCTGGCGTCAGGACCGGCCGGGCTCGGGGACCCGGCGGGCCCGGCCGGGACCCGCTCGGCGACCGGCAGCAGCCGGGGGCGTTCGCGACGGCACAGGTCGAGGGCGTGCGCGCAGCGCGGCGCGAAGACGCAACCCGCGGTGGGGTTCCCGCCCGCCACGCGCGCGGTCACGACGGTGTCGGCGCGCGCCGCGGCGGCCCTCCGGGCCCGCTGCCGTGCCGGGTCGGGCTCGGGCACGGCGGCGATCAGCATGCGGGTGTACGGGTGGACGGGGTGTTCGTACAGCTCCTCGGAGGGGCCGGTCTCCATGACCTGACCCCGGTACAGCACGACGATGCGGTGGGAGAGATGGCGCACGACGGGCAGGTCGTGCGCCACGAACAGGTAGCTGAGCCGCATGGCCTCCTGCAGTTCGGCCAGCAGGTTCATCACCTGCGCCTGCACGGACAGGTCCAGGGCGCTGACCGGCTCGTCGCAGATGACCAGACGGGGGCCGGGCATGAGCGCGCGGGCGATGGCGATGCGCTGCCGCTGGCCGCCGGAGAACTGGGCGGGGTAGCGGTGCGCCGTCTCCCGCGGCAGCCCGACCCGGCCGAGCATGTCGGCGACCTTCTCCCCCGCCTGGCGGGCCGTCAGCCGCTGGTGCACCAGCAGGGGCTCAGCCAGCGTGCTGCCGATCGTGCGGGCCGGGTTGAGGGAGGAGTACGGATCCTGGAACACCACCTGCAGTCGGGCGCTGAGTTCGCGGCGGGTCCGGGCCCCGGCCCGGGTGATGTCCGCGCCCTCGAACCGGATGGTTCCCGAGCGGACCGGGTTCAGCCCGAGGACGGCCCGACCGATCGTCGACTTCCCCGATCCCGACTCGCCGACCAGCCCGAGGGTCTCGCCGTGGCCGATGGCCAGGCTGACGCCGTCGACCGCCCTCAGCGGCGGGGTGCGGCGTCCCTGGCGGAACTCGACGGACAGGTCCCTGACGTCGAGGATCGCGGGCGTTCCTCGGTCGGTGGTGGCCGCGTCGGTGGGGTCTGCGGTCATCGGCTGCTTCCTTCCTGGACGAGCCGGTCGGTGTGGACGCACCGGGTGGCGCGTCCGGGTGCGGGTTCGGTCAGCGCCACGGGCGCGGCGCACGCGGGGCTCGCCAGCGGGCAGCGGGCGGCGAAGCGGCAGCCCTCGGGCCAGGCGCCCGGAGGCGGGACCGTGCCCGCGATGGTGGGCAGCGGCTCCCCGGGGGCGGCGGCGTGCGGGTTGGCGGACAGCAGGCCCGCGGTGTAGGGGTGCAGCGGGCGGGTGAACAGGGCCTCCACCTCGGCCTGTTCGACGACCTGGCCGGCGTACATGACCACCGCCCGGTCGCACAGGTCGGCCACGACACCCCAGTCATGGGTGATCAGGAGGACGGCCATGCCGGTCTCGGTCTGCAGCGCGCGCAGCAGACCGAGGATCTCGGCCTGCACGGTGACGTCCAGTGCGGTGGTGGGCTCGTCGGCGATGAGCAGTCGGGGGCTGCCGGCGAGCGCGAGGGCGATCGCGGCCCGCTGGGCCAGGCCGCCGGAGAGCTGGTGCGGGTGGCGGTCGGCCACGGCGGCGGGGTCGGGGACGTTGACCTTGTCCAGCAGTTCGACGGCGCGGGCGCGCGCCGCCCTGCGGCCGCATCCGGTGTGCCGGGCGACCGCCTCCGCCAGTTGCCGGCCGACGGTGAACGTCGGGTCCAGCGCGACCATCGGCTCCTGCGAGACGTAGGCGATGCCGGAACCGCGCACACCGGCGAGCGCCTTGGGCGCGGCCACCAGGTCCGTTCCCTCGAACAGCACGCGTCCCGCGCTGATCCGGCCTTGGCCGGGCACCAGCCCGAGGATGCCGAGCGAGGTGACGGACTTGCCGCAGCCGGACTCGCCGACGACGCCCAGGGTCTCGCCGGGCCGGATGTCGAAACTGACGTCCTGGACGACCGCCGTGCCCGCGATCTCGACGGAGAGCCGGCTGACCGAGAGCAGGGCGCGCGGGTCCCGGGCCGCGACGTCCGGATCCGCCGCGGCAGCCGCGGGGGCCGGGCGCGGGAGGGCGCGGCCGGCCGGGAACGCCGGAGCCCAGGCCTCGACCGCCGCGTCGCGGACCGCGTCCCCGAGAACGCCCAGGGCGACGACGGTGATCACGAGCGGCAGACCGGCCGGGAGCAGCATCCACGGATCGCGGTCGATCACCTGCGAGGCGTCCGCCACCAGGCCGCCCCAGGAGGGCGCGGGCGGCGGCGCGCCGAGGCCGAGAAAGCCGAGCCCGGCCTGGATCGTCACCACGATGGCCGCGAACAGGGCGGCCTGGACGACGACGGTGCTGGTCAGGCGCGGCAGGACGTGTCGCCGCAGGATCTGCGGGCGGTTGAGCCCGGCCACCCGGGCGGCGGCCACGTAGAGCTCCTCGCGGACCCGGAGGGTCTGGGCGCGCAGGATGCGGATCAGGCCGGGGCTGCCGATCACCCCGAAGGTCACCATCGCGGCGTGCAGGTTGCCGGGGAAGACGGCCAGCACCACCAGGATGATCACGATCCCCGGCAGCGCGAAGACCAGGTCGGCGGTCCTGGTGATGAGCCAGTCGAGCCGTCCGCCCAGATAGCCGGAGGCGAGTCCGGCGCTCACGCCGATGACCAGGTAGACCACGACGGCCTCGGCCACGGCGAGGAGCGTCGAACGCCCGCCGAAGAGCAGCCGGCTGAGCAGGTCCCGGCCCAGCGTGTCGGTGCCGAGCGGGTGGCCTCCGGTCGGGCCGGTCAGGACGCTGTTCAGGTCCTGGTCCAGCGGTCCGTGCGCGGTGACGAGCGGTGCGGCGGCGGTGGCGAGGGTGAGCAGCAGCAGCCAGCCGAGGGCGAACGCGGCCGGGCGGCGTCGCAGCACGCCCCGGACGATTGCGCTGCGGGCGCGAGCGGGGCGCGAGCTGTCGGCGGTGTCGGTCATGCGGCACGCACCCGGGGGTCGAGTCGGCCGTACGCGAGGTCGACGACGAGGTTGACCAGGACGACGAGGACGCTGACGTAGAGCACGGCCCCCTGGATGACCGGGATGTCGTGCTCGACGGTGGCCTGCTGGATCAGGCCGCCCAGCCCCGGCATGGCGAAGACCGTCTCCACGAAGACCGTTCCGGCGAGCAGGCTCACCAGCACCACGCCGAGCACGGTCACCAGCGGCAGGGCCGCGTTGCGCAGCACGTGCCGGTAGGTGATCGACCGCGTGGAGAAGCCGTTGGCGGTCATCACGCGGACGAAGTCCCTGCCCATGGCGTCCAGGACGGCGTCGCGGGTCTGCTTGGCGATGACCGCGACCCCGCCCAGCGCCAGCGAGGCGACGGGCAGGACCAGCGAGCGCAGCCACTGGCCGGGGTCCTCGGTCAGCGGCACGTAGCCGGTGACCGGGAACCAGCGCAGCCGTACGGCGAAGAGCAGGATCAGCACCAGCGCGAACCAGAACGCGGGAACGCCCAGGCCGAGGAGGGCCAGCCCGTCGACGGTCCGTACCAGCCGACCCCCACGACGGGCGCTGAGCAGTCCGAGGCCGAGGCCGAGGACGCCGGACACGAGGGTCCCGGCCAGGATCAGGGACAGCGTCACCGGCAGTCGGCTGTCCAGCATCGAGGTGACAGACTCTCCACTGAACAGACTGGCCCCGAGGTCGCCCCTGGCCGCGCCCGCGAGCCAGTGCCCGTACTGCGACACCAGGGGCCGGTCCAGGCCGAGTTGGGCGCGGACGGCCGCGTACTGCGTGGCGGTCGCATGCTGGCCGACGAGAGTACGGGCGGGGTCTCCCGGGACGAGCGACACCAGGACGAAGGTCAGGGCGGAGACCACGAACAGCAGGGGGACGGACGACAGCAGCCGTCGACCCACCAGCCGGAGAGTTGCCATGCTCACCTCTTCAACAGGTTGCTTGTACTTGTCACCTAGGTGGTTACACGTGCTATCAATGAGGCGGGGCGAGCCTATAGCGCTCCACTGACGACCGCCAGGGTTGTTGCACATCTCCGGAACGGGATGTGCCACGTAGCCTCGCGGCCATTGATTACACGTGTAACACTGGAGCCCGGGGAGCCTCACCGCCCCGGCCCGACGCCACCCACCGCTCCGGCATCACCGCTTTGTGAGAGCTCATGACACACATCCAGTCCCCCGCCCCGACACAGGCCGGCACCACCGCCGCCTCACCCGCCGGCCGCTTCGACCCCGGCCGGGTCCGGCTGCTGGCCGGCCTGGCCTGCGCCGTCGGAGCGGCCCTGATCGCCCTGGCCGTCGCCCTCGACACCGCCCGTCCGGTCTTCCAGAGCTGGGACAACCGCTGGCTGGCCTGGATGGGCGGCCCGCACGCGGGCTTCCCCCACGCGGTCGCCATGGCCCTGAACTGGTTCGGCGCCCCGACCGGGATCGTCGTGCCGATCGCCCTCGCGCTGCTGCTGGCCGCGCTGCGGCGCTGGTGGTCACTGCTCTTCTTCGTCACGGCCTACCTCGGCGGGAGCATGGTCGTGGTGCAGGTGCTCAAGAGCGCCGTCGACCGGCAGCGCCCGGTCCATCCGCTGGTTCTGGTCGACCACGGCTCCTTCCCCTCCGGCCACGCGTTCGGCGCCGCGCTGCTGGTCGTGCTGGTCGGCGCACTGTTCGTGCCGGCCGCCCGCCGTGGCCGGTGGTGGCTGTTCGGCTGCCTGTTCGTGCTGACCATGATGTGGAGCCGCACCTGGCTGCACGCCCACTGGCTCAGCGACACCGTCGCCGGAGCGCTCGCGGGGACGGCCACGGCCCTGCTCCTGTGGTGCGCCTTCGCCCCGCTGCTCGCCCGTGAGGCCGGGCGCCCCCGCCGTCACTGAGCGGCCGTCACCCGCCTCGGCTCCGACGGGACCGTGCTGCGCCCGCGCGAGCAGGCGCAGCACCCGGTCCGGATCCCTGGCCACCGCCGTGACCCGGTCGAAGAGCATCACCTGCCGCCCTTCGGGCTCGTACCTGGGCCACAGACCGGGATCGCCGATGCGGGCGAAGCGCGCCCAGCAGCAGGACATCACGTCGGCGAGCTCCTGCGGGGGCCTTGGCCCGGTGAACCTGTCCACCCCCTCGACGTCCAGGTTGTCGAAGACGAAGGGGAGTTCGAGCGAGTGGCAGGCGCCCAGGCGGCCCTCGTGCGCGGACGAGGCCCAGTCGAAGCGGTAGCGCCAGACCGCTCCGCCGCAGGCGGCCTGCGCCTCGGCGAGCCGTCCGGTCGGGCCGCCGAAGAGCCGCTCGCCGATGAGCGCGGCGAGCAGGCCGGCCGCCGAGCCGTCAGGCCCGACCGAGCGGTAGGCGTCCAGAGCCGCACCGGGGTCGGCGTGGTCGGCCGCGAACAGCGCCGTCAGCGCCTCCTCGGGCAGGTCGCCGACCGGGTCGGGGCCGAGCACGGTGAACATCCGGCCCTCGTCCCTGTTGGTCCCGAGCAGCAGCGGCACCCGGCGGGCCGCGCCCGCCGCGATCGCGTCCAGGGGTGTGCGGGGCAACACCTCGCCGTCGACGTGCGGGACGAACGCGAGACCGACGCCGTCGCCCCTGGCCTGCCAGGCGCGGGTGACCGCCTCCTGCGCCCGGAGCAGGTCGGCGGCCGGACGGGTCAGCAGCTCGGCGGCGGCGTGCGGGGCGACGCCGAGCTCGTCGAGGAACGCCCGGGTGACCTCGCCCGCCTGGTCGAGGTCGATGGTGCCCTCGCCGCTGCCGCTCTGGACGATCGCCTTGTGGAACAGCCCGGCCGACCCCGGCGAGGCCAGGTGGGCGACCACGCTGAACGCTCCGGCCGACTGCCCGAAGAGGGTGACATTGCCGGGATCGCCGCCGAAGGCCGCGATCTCGTCACGGACCCAGGTCAGTGCGGCCCGCTGGTCGAGCAGACCCACGTTGCCCGAGGAGGCGTACCTCCCTCCCAGGACCTCGGCCAGGTGCAGGAAGCCGAGCGCGCCCAGCCGGTGGTTGAGGGTGACCACGACCACGTCGTGGCGCTCGGCGAGGCGCCCGCCGTCGAAGACGGGGTCGCTCCCCGCGCCGGTCAGGAAGCCGCCGCCGTGGATCCACACCAGGACCGGCCGCCGCCCCGAACCGCTCTGCGGGGTCCAGAGGTTGAGCGTCAGGCAGGACGCCTCGTCGTGGGCGGACGGGGCGCGCCCGAACATCTGCTCAAGCACCGCGTCGTGGTTCTGTGGCGCGGTCGGACCGTAGGACCGCGCGTCCCTGGTCCCCGGCCAGGGGCTCACCCGAGCGGGCGGCAGAAAGCGGAGCTTTCCGACCGGCGGCGCGGCGTAGGGGATGCCGAGGAAGGCCTCGGCGCGCCCGTCGTGCTCGCCGCGGACGCGGCCGGACGAGGTGGGGACGACGACCGGCGGACGGGCGGGCGCGGGACGGTGCGGCGGGCCGCTCCAGGGCCTCGGGTGCGGCACCGGCATGGGCTTGCCTCCTTCGGGGCTCGGTGGTGGCGCGCGGCGGGGCGGACCGGCCGCCGCGCGGGGGGCGTCAGCGGACGGTGCGGATCGGGGCGATGGCGAGGCCGCCCAGGACGGAGAGGACGCCGCCGACCACGAACAGGCCGTTGTAGCCGCCGAGATGGGCGATGACCTGGGAGGCGACGAAGGGCGCGACGATCTGCGGCCCGGCGCCGGCGATGTTCAGCACGCCCATGTCCCTGGCCGTGTCCTCGGAGCTGGGCAGGACGAGGGTGACCAGCGCGGTGTCGACGGCCACGAAGCAGCCGAAGGCGAGGCCGTTGAGGGCGCTGAAGACCAGCATCCCGGTCCAGGTCGGGCTGACCACCGGCACCACCATGACCAGCCCGGACAGCGTGGCGGACGCGCCGACGAACAGCTTGCGCCGGTTCCAGCGGTCCGACAGCACCCCGCCGACCAGGGTGGAGACGATCATCGCCGCCATCGACACCGGGGTGAGGACCGCGATGGCGGCGGCCGGGGTCAGGCCTGCGGGGAGCCTGACGTGGTCGGAGAGGATGTAGAGCTGGTAGCCCATGACCGAGAAGTAGCCGAGGACCAGCAGCGCCCGGCCTATGAAGGCCCAGCGGAAGTCGTGGTTCGCCAACGCCTGCAGGAAGGTGGCGAACTGACGCCGCAGAGGCACGGACGGCTTCGGAGCCCGGCGGGGCTCGCGCCCCAGGGTGGTGAGCAGCAGGCCGGCCACGGCGACGATCGCGCCGAGCACCAGGTATCCGGTGCGGGGCGCGCCCGCGGTCGCGGACGCCACCAGGACGCCGACCGTTCCGCCGACCGGCAGGCCGAGGCCGACCAGTGCGGAGGCGGTGCCGCGCCGCTCGGCGGGGATGCGGTCGGGGACGACCGCGGTGGTGGCGGCCTGGTAGACGCTCATCGTGGCCTGGCCCAGGCACCAGCCGATGCCCGCCATCAGCACGGTGTCGACGCTCCCCAGGAACGCCATCGCCGCCAGGGAGGCCAGGGCCCCGCCGACGATCCACGGTCCCCGCCGTCCGGTGCGGTCGGACAGGGCACCCGCGACCGGGTTGAGCACGGTGGCGAACAGGGCGCTGACCCCGCCGACGAGGCCGAGGACCGCCACCTTGTGCGCGGGGTCCAGGTGGGCGATCTGGGTCGGCAGCAGGACGCTGCCGACGCCGAGGTAGAGGGCGAACATCGAGGTGTTGGCGAGGGACAGCAGGGCCATCAGGCCGCCCTGCCGGTCCTGCCCGGCGCGGGAGCCCCGGGCGGCCTCGCCGGTCCCGGTTCCCGCCCGGTCGGTGCTCGCTCCGTCGCTTCTCGGGCTGTCGTCGATGGTCTGGCTGGGCTGGTCGGACATGGTCGGCTCCGGTGCAGAGGCCCGTCGGGAGGGTGCGCCGAACGGGCGGGCGGTTCACGCGGGTGGAGTGGAGGGGACGCGGCACTCGGTCCGCAGACGCGGGAGTCAGGGGGAAGGGTCGTCCCTGACCTGGCGCGGGCGTCGGCCGCGTCGGGGCTGCGATGATCGGCAGCGGCGTGATAACACGTGTAAACTTGCTTCCGACCTGTATACACCCGTCGGACTGGCTGCACCAGACCTGACGACCTGGAATGATGCAAACGCCATGGCATTCAGCAAGGGGCCGCACGCCGGCCAGATCACCAGCACCGACGTCGCCCGCGCGGCGGGCGTCTCCCGCGCCACCGTGTCCTTCGTGCTCAACGGCACGCCGACCGCCCGGATCAGCGAGGAGACCCGCACCCGGGTGCTCGCCGCCGCGGACGAGCTGGGCTACGTGCCGCACGCCGCCGCCAGGTCCCTGCGGGCCGGACGCACCGACCTGATCGTGCTGCCCGCCGCGGTGTCGGCCGCCGGGCGGCTGTTCAGCGACTGGGTCGACGAGATGGAGACCGCGCTCGGCGAGCGCGGCTACACGGTGGTGCTCCACGGGAACCGCTCCCCCGACCCGGTGACGGCCGCCCGCGCCTGGGCGCAGCTGCGGCCGGCCGCCGTCCTGGCCATGGCCCCGACGGGACTGACCGCCGAGGCGGTCCAGGTGCTGGCCCAGGCGGGCACGACGGCCGTGCTCACCATCGCGCCCGAGCCGGTGCCGGGCGTCCTGACGCTGCTCGGCGACCAGACCGACATCGGCAGGATCGCGGCAGAACACCTGATCGCCCGGGGGCGTCGCCGGATCGGCGTGCTGATGCCGACCGAGCGCGGTCTCTCCGCCTTCGCGGAGCCCCGGCTGGCAGGGGTCCGGCAGGTCGCCGCGGAGCACGGAGCGGCGGTGACCCCGCTGCCGATGCCCTACGGCGGCGACGCGGCCGCCGCGCTGGCGGTGCTCTGCCGCGAACTCGGCCTGGACGCGGTGTTCGGCTACAACGACGAGTACGCGGCACTGTTGTGCGCGGCGCTCAGCGACCACGGGGTCGACGTGCCCGGCCGGATCGCGGTGGTCGGCGCGGACGACCTGCTGCTGGCCCAGATCGTGCGCCCGCAGCTGACCTCGGTGCGGTACCGGCTCCCCGGCGCCGACGTGATCGCCGAGGCCGTGGCCGGCCTGATCAACCACGGCACCGCCGAACCACTCCCCCCTCTGTGGTTCGAGCTGGTGCCGCGGCAGTCCTCCTGAGCCGGAGTCCGCCGGCTCAGACGGGGCGCCGCTCCGCGACCCGTGCCGGGTCAGCGGGCGTCGAAGACGTCCGGCCCGAACGGCAGCAGGCCCGCCTGGGCGGCGAAGCCCAGGTGCCCGCGACCGTCCGCGCCGCCGACCCACAGTCCGAGCAGGTCCTCGTAACTGCGAAGCGCCGAGTAATGGTTGTAGCTCCCGGCGGTGTCCACCGTGCCGGGCTTGATGTAACGCTTGTTGAACAGCACCGCACCGGTCCGGCCGCCGCCCGGCGCGGTGTCGCTCGTCGCCTGGAAGGTGCTGTCGCCGGGAGCGACCACATTGGGGCCGGGCGGCTCGTCGCAGCAGGCCGCGGCGTAGTCGGGGTCGGCGGGGTCGGCGTCGGCCTCGTCGAAGGTGAGCACCACGAGGGTGTCGCCCTTCTGGTAGGCGGGCGAGCCCAGGATCATCGGCATCCAGTGCCTGAGCCAGAGGTCGGCTGCGGCCAGCCCTCCGGTGTGGCCGCCCTCGGCGTTGACGCCGGCACAGGTGGCGTCGTGGCCGTCGTCGCACAGGTTGGGCGTGAGGAAGCCGAAGCGCGGGGTGTGCGCGGGGTCGGCGAGGTCCTGGACGAGGCGGCCTGCGGGGTCGGGGGTGCCGTCCGCGCGCAGTCCGCCCAGAGGGACGACGTTGGCCCGGCACTCGGCGGTCTTGTCGATGACGGAGTGGAAGTACATGAACGGGTTGTGCCGGGTGGCGTACTGGTCGGTCGCGGTGGCGACCTCCGCCCCGTCCGTGCCGCCGAGCGCCGGATGGGCACAGGAGGTGCCGCCGTCACGGGAGGGGTCGTTCCCCATGTCCTCGGCGTACTCGCGCCAGGCCGCCCGATGGGTGACGGGGTTGGGCGGGAAGACGCCGTCGAGCTGGTCGGCGATGGTGGGCGCGCCGTGGGTTCCGGCGGCCGGGTTCGGCGCGGGGTAGACGCAGCCGTTGCCGTCGACCTGGCCGGGGTCGGCGGTCGGATTCGGGTCGTCGGTACCGGGGGTGACGTCCACGTAGTGGAACGTGCGGGTGGCGAAGTCGGCGCAATCCGCCTTGGTGAGCATCGTGGGCGCCTGGCCGGAGACCTGGGCGATGTAGTTGTCCAGGCTGAAGTGCCCGGTGGCGTAGTACCCGGGGATCAGCTCGCCCTGGGCGCGCAGGGCGGTGTTGAGGTAGACCGCCGGGGACTGCGCGCCGAAGGTGGTGTCGTAGCCCTCGTTCTCCAGGTCGATGACCAGGATGTGGTTGATCAGACCGGGGGGCAGGAATGCCCGGCCGCTCGCGGCGGGGTCGGCGGGGCGGCGCGCCGGAGCGGTGGCCCCGGCCGCGTTCGTCGCGAGGCCGACACTGATCAGGACCAGCGCGGCGGCGCCGGCGTAGAGGCGGGGGCGGCGCGAGACGGGGCGTGCGAAGGGACGTGGCAGCGTGGGCAACGTCGTCTCCCTGCTGTGAGGGTGCGGGAAGAAGGGGATGGTGGTTCGCAGCTGGTTACTCGTGCCATCAGTGACACGTGTAAGTAGATACCAGTCGGTATGCCGGACCGCCAGACCCCTGGCGCGAGAACTTCGGTCAGTGAACGGCCGGAGCGGCCGTGCGGGACAGTCCGGTCTGCTGCTCGACGTGCCGCAGCGCGGGCTCGGCCAGCAGTTCGTGCAGGTCGACGAAGAGCCGCCGGGCCGCCACCGCGTTCCAGTCGGCCGGCAGGAGCTCGCTCGGCAGACCGGGGTCGAGATACGGCAGGCGGCGCCATTCCGTCAGCAGCGGGACGTACTCGCGGAACGCCTCGACCGGGTCCGGCTCCGGCTCCTGCCGCAGGTCCTCGGCCAACAGCCGGTAGGCATCCGTGAACTGGGCGTACTGGGCCTCGATGGCGGGGAAGTCCCACCACTCGGCCACCGCCGCGCGCAGCTCGGCGAAGCCCGCGTAGGCGGAGGTGAACAGGTGCACGTACGGGCTCAGCCCGTCGCGTTCCAGCGTGCTGCGCGCGTCCGGCAGCAGCCGCGCGGGCGCGAGCCAGACGCCGGGGGCGGCGTTGCCGAAGCCGAGCCAGGTCAGCCTGGCGCGCAGCTGGTGGCGCTGTGCGCGCTCGGACTCGGGCACGGAGAACACGGCGACCACCCAGCCGTCGGCCAGCGCCGCCGGCTCCAGCCTGTCGAAGATGCGCCGGTCGCCCTCGTCGAACAGCGGCTCCATGGCCGCGGCGAGGCGGTAGCCGATGCCGATCCCCCGGCCCCGTTCCTGGACCAGCGTGCCGGACTTCTTCAGGCGCGAGGTGGCCGAGCGCACGGAGGAGCTGTCGACGTCGAGCTGGGCCATCAGCGCGATCAGGTCCGCGATGGAGATCCAGCCTCCGAGGCGCCGGACGAAGTCTCCGTAGATCGTCTGGATCAGGGAACTCGGCCGGGTCGCGGTCTCCGCCATCCTCGCCCTACCTCCTTGCGCGCCCGCCCGTGATCATACCTGGGCGGACGTGCGGAGGCGGTCCCGGTCAGGGCTCGCGCAGCGGCGTCTCCGCGAAGGCTCCGGAGAGCAGGTGGCCCGCGCCCGGGGCCACGGCGGGCAGGCCCAGCCGGCGCAGCATCTGGTGCGCCGTGCAGACGGCGGCGGAGACCACCGGCTTGCCGAGCAGTTGCTCGGCCTCCCCGATCGCGGCCAGGGAGGGCATCTGCACGCAGGCCGACAGCACGACGGCGTCGGCGTCGGCGTGGTCGAGTCGGCGCGCGATGCCGGGCAGCGCGGCCGGGTCGTGGGCGGCGACGTCGAGGTTGCCGGGGATCTCCAGCGAGGTGTGGTCCAGCACCTCGACGCCCTCGTGGGTGAGGTAGTCCACGACGGTCGCGGTGAGCGGCTTCAGGTAGGGGGCGACCAGCACGATCTTCTTCGCCCCGAGGGTGTGGAGTCCGTCGACGAGCGCGCCGGCGCTGGTGACGACGGGCGCGGGGGCGTCGTTCTCCGCGGTGCGCAGGTGCAGCCGTTCCTGCGCGGTGCGGTGGTAGCCGATGCCCATGCTCATGATGGCGACCAGGCAGGCGTAGCCGAGGACGTCGACATGGGCGTCGGAGAGCTCGACGGCGCAGCGGTCGGAGTCCCCGTCCATCGCCTTGAGCTGTTCTGCGGTGACGTGGGTCATCCGCATCCGGCTGGAGTGGAAGGTGAAGCGCTCGGGCGCGATCGTCTCGCGGGCCCGCAGGATCGCGGGGACCTCGGTCTCCATGGTGACGTTGGAGCTGGGGACGATCTGGCCGATCCGGTAGGTGCGTGGGGCCACGGGCGGGTTCTCCTTGACAGAGGTCGGGGGGCGGCGGGCCGCGGGGCCGGGTCAGGGCCGGGATCCGGCCCCGCGGGGTCTCAGGGCCTGCGGGCGTCGACGACCGGGTTGGCGAGGGTGCCGATGCCGGCGATGGTGGCCTCGACCAGGTCGCCCGGCCGCAGGAACTGGGGCGGGACGAAGCCCGCGCCGACGCCGGAGGGCGATCCGGTGGCGATGACGTCGCCGGGTTCGAGGGTGACGCCGGAGGAGATGTCGGCGATCAGGCGCGGGATGCGGAACAGCATGTGACGGGTGTTGGAGTCCTGCTTGACCTCGCCGTTGACGGTCAGCCGCAGGTCCAGGTCGTGCGGGTCGGTGATCTCGTCGGCGGTGACGACGACCGGGCCGAAGGGGGCGTAGGAGTCCTGGCCCTTGGAGAAGAACCACTGGCCCGAGCGCCGTTGGTCGCGCGCGCTGATGTCGTTGACGATGCTGTAGCCGAAGACGTGGTCCCACGCCTCCTCCTCGCTGACCCGGACGGCCCGGCGACCGATCACGACGGCCAGCTCGCACTCCCAGTCCAGCTGCTCGGTGAGGCCGGCGTCGTGCAGGATCGGCTGCCCCGGTCCGGTGACGGCGGTGGCGGGCTTGGAGAACAGCACCGGGCGGTCGGGGACCTCGCGCCCGGTGTCCAGGGTGCGGTGCGACTCGGCGACGTGCTCCACGTAGTTGAGGCCGACTCCGACGATCTTTCCGGGCCGCAGCGGGGCCCGCAGCGTCACCGCGGCCAGGGCGTGGCCGTCGTCGAGCGACGCTCCCTCGGCCAGACGCTTCGCCAGCAGCCGTCCGGCCTCGTCCAGGGCGGGCTGCCCGGCCCGGATCAGCGTCAGGAGGTCGGCGGGCAGTTCGGCGCCGTCGGCCGTCGCGAGGGCGGTCAGGTCGATGATCCGGTCCTCGACCTGCGCACCGAGGCGGGCGGGCACGTCGGGGGCGGCGTTGAGGGTGTAGCTGACCAGTCGCATGGTCGTCTCCTTGCGGTCGTGCGGCGGGGATGTGCGAACGCGGGGCGGTGACGACCGGCTAGGGCTGCCGGTCGAGGACGGGCTGGTGGCCGTCGTGGTCGGGGTGGGCCTCCTCGCGCAGGAAGCCGAGGGAGCGCATGGCCGGGAAGTCGTTGAAGGAGAACAGGCAGGCGTCCTCGGACGGGTCGAGGTTCGCGTGCTCGTGCCAGGCCCAGGAGGGGACGCAGAAGACGTCGCCCTTCTGCCAGGTGTAGCGCCGCCCGGCGATGACCGACACGCCTCGTCCCTTCGCCGCCGTGTAGACGACGGAGCCGGTGTGGCGGTGTGCCCTGGTGGCCTGTCCGGGCCGGAGCAGCTGGAGGTGGGCGCCCATGGTGGGCATGACCGAGCCGCCCGTCACCGGGTTGGTGTACTCCATGATCACGCCGTCGAACGGTGACCCCTCGCTGGCCTTGGCCAGGTTGCACAGCGCCTGGTAGCTGGGTTCCCACGGGTAGCCGAGGACCGGGGAGTACGGGCGGGTCCACCGTTCCAGGCCGTAGGGCAGCAGGTTGGCCCCGTGACTGAGGACGGAGGAGTTGACCACCGGGCCCGACTTCTGGTGCAGCTCGGGGTGGATCTCGTAGAAGTTGGCGTCGAGGGTGTTGGTCAGCGGGATGTCGAGGCCGTCCTGCCAGATGACCGGCGCGTCGGTCGCCTCGTTGCCGTGCTCGTGCCAGGTGCCGTTCGGGGTGATCGCGAAGTCGCCGGGCCCGACCCTGAGCTTCTGGCCGTCCACGATCGTCCAGGCACCGGTGCCCTCGTGGACGAAGCGCAGCGCCGCGGCGGCGTGCCGGTGCGCGCTCATCGACTCGCCGGGTCCCATGATCTGCAGACCGGTGTAGAGCAGGCCGACGGCGGCGCTCTGCTCCTTGCGACCGGGGTTGACCAGCATCACCACGCGCCGTCCGGCATCCTCGGCCTTGACCATGGCCAGCGCCTTCGCGACGAGCGGGCGCAGCTGCTGGTAACGCCACACCATCGGAACGGACGTGGGCTGCGGGTACCAGGGCTCGATCTCGTTGGCGACCGTCCACAGCGCTCCGGCGTCGAGCTGGGACAGCTCGTCGTAGTAGGCCAGCAGTTCGGGGCTGTCGGCGACGCGGGCACGGCCGATCTGGTCGTCGTCGTAGGCGTTCATGAGTCCTCCTTCGGAGGGGTCGGTTCCGCGGGGCCCCGGTCGCGGCGTCCGGCGGCCGGATCGACGGCGAGGGCGAGCGGGCTGCGCGGACGGTTGTCGACGTGGAGCTGGAAGACGTCGAAACGGTTGTAGTGGCCGACGATGTCGTGCATCTGCTTGGGCTGGATGCAGCGGCCGAGGTCGATCTCGCCGTAGACCACGCCCTCGTCGTCGACGAGCGGTTCGGTCACCGGGCGGCCGTCGGGGCCGAAGACGCCCGACAGCGCGCTGCGCTTGCGGCCGAGCATGGTGCGGACGCTCTCGTCCTCGCCGGCGATCAGATCCACGATCTCGGGCGAGATCGTGGAGCAGGCCACCACGGAGAAGACCTTCCCCTCGAAGCAGTGGGCGGCCGTCCGGACCGCGATGGCGTCGGCCATGTCGTAGTCCTCGGGGGCGACCGGCAGCGCGATGTAGCTGGCGGTGTGCACCAGCTCGCCCTGGGCGAGCAGGGCGAAGCGGGCGAGGGTGTTGGTGTTCTCACCGCAGGCGAGTGATCCCAGCGGGCCGATCCCGGTCCGGTGCACCCGCAGTGAGCTGCCGTCACCGCCGGTCCAGGTCAGCTTCTCCGCCCAGGTGGGCACCAGCTTGCGGTGCACGCCGATCAGTTCGCCGTCGGCGTCGATGGTCAGCAGAGTGTTGTAGAGGACGCCGAGGCTGTGCGGCGCGCGTTCGTTGACGCCGATCACCACGACCGTCCCGGCCTGTCGGGCGGCGGTGCGCAGCGCGTCCACCTGCGGGCCCGGCACGTCGATCGAGGCACGCTGAAGGCGCTCGAACCAGGGCGAGCCCTGGACCGGGTTCATCGTCCAGTTCCAGTAGGGGTATCCGGGCACGAGCGCCTCGGGGAAGACCACGAGTCGCGCGCCGTTCCCTGCGGCTTCGTGGATCAGCGCGACGGCCTTGTCGACGGTGGCGTCGGGGTCCAGGTAGACGGGTGAGGTCTGGACGGCCGCGGCGGTGAAGCGGGACAGGTTCTCCATCGGTTTCTCCGTTCGGTGCCGGCGGGGCGGGGGGCACGCTCAGCAGGACGCGGTGACGGCGGCCGGCCTGCGGGAGGTCGGGGGCTGCCAGCGCCGGTGGACGGGGGCCGCGGTCTCGCGGAGCAGGTACAGGCGCGGCGGGACGCGGTCGGCGCGGGGGCCGGGCGGCTTGCGGCTGCCGGCGCGCCAGGGTTCGGGCCAGCGCGCGCCGGGGCCGGTGTAGCCCTGGTCGGCGGCGGCGTGCAGGGTCCACTGCGGGTCGTACAGGTGGCCGCGGCCGACCGCGACCAGGTCCGCGCGTCCGGCCAGCAGGATCGAGTTGGCGTCGTCGTAGCCGCTGACGGCCCCGACGGCGATGGTGGGCAGCCCGGTGGCGTTGCGGACCAGGTCCGCGAAGGGCGTCTGGTACGTACGGCCGTAGGCGGGCCGCTGGTGCGCGACGACCTCCCCGGTGGAGACGTCGATCGCGTCCGCACCGGCCTCGGCGAGCGCCCGGCTGATCTCGACGGCCTCGGCCGCGCTGGTGCCGTGGGCGGCCCAGTCGGTGGCGGAGATCCGCACCACCAGCGGCTTGGCCGCGGGCCAGACGACTCTGACGGCGGCGAGGACCTCGCGCGGGAGGCGCAACCGGCCGCGCAGGTCGCCGCCGTAGCCGTCGGTGCGCCGGTTGGTGAGCGGGGAGAGGAAGCCGGAGACCAGGTGCCCGTGGCCGAACTGGAGCTCCAGCACGTCGAATCCGGCGCGGTCGGCACGCCGCGCGGCATCGGCGAAGTCCCGGGTCACGGCAGCCAGCTCGGCGGCGGTGGCCTCACGGGGGGCGGGGTAGCCGCTGTCCCAGGCCAGCGCCGAGGCGGCGAGGGTCGGCCAGCCTTCCTCCCCGGCCAACGGCCGGCCGACCCCGTCGGGTCCGGGCACCGCGGTGGAACCGCGCCGCCCGGCGTGGGTGAGCTGGATGCCCAGCGGTGTGTCGGTCACCTCGTGGACCGCCCGAACGAGGTCGCGCCAGGCGGTCTCCTGCCCGTCGTTCCACAGCCCGGGGCACGCGGTGCCGACCCGTCCCTCTGGACTGACCGCCGTCATGCCCGCGAAGACCAGCCCGGCGCCGCCGAGGGCCTGGGCGGTCAGCTGCGCCTGGGCGAAGCCGTCGGGCATCCCGTCGACGGAGGTGAAGGTGGCCAGCGGCGGCACCACCACACGGTTGCGCAGCCGCAGTCCGGCCAGCCGCAGCGGCTGGAACATCGGCGGGGCGCCCGAACCGTCGCCGACCGCGGCGTCCACGGCGGCGACGAAGCCGAGGTCGCGGGCGCGCAGGTTCCCGTAGGTGACGCGGCGGCTGCGGGTGAGCAGGTTGAAGGCGAACTGGTCGGGGTCCTGGCCGGTGTAGCGGCCGATGGTCTCGAACCACTCCAGGCTGGCCTGCGCGGCCCGCTGCACCGACTCGACGGCGGGCCGCCTTTCGGCCTCGTAGGCGGCCAGCGCCTCGGCCACGGTGGGCCGTTCGTGCAGGCTGGCCACGAGCGCGAGGGCGTCCTCCATGGCGAGCTTGGTGCCCGAGCCGATCGAGAAGTGGGCGGTGTGGGCGGCGTCACCGAGCAGGACGATGTTGCCGCGGCTCCACGAGGCGGTGCGCACCGTCGAGAAAGTGATCCACTTCGAGGCGTTCGGGATCAGCCGGCAGCCGTCCAGGTGGTCGGCCAGCAGTTCCTCGCAGCGCCGCACGCTCGCCTCGTCGCTCTCGCCGCGGGCGAACTCCCTCTCGGCGAGCGCCGCGAAGCCGCCGCGTCGCCAGGCGTCCTCCTCCATCTCGACGATGAAGGTGGAGCGCTTCTCGTCGAACGGGTAGGCGTGGACCTGGAGGACGCCGAAGTCGCACTCCTCCACGATGAACGTGAACGCTTCGAAGACACGGTCGGTGGCGAGCCACATGTAGCGGCAGGTGCGCTCGTCCAGGCGCGCGCCGAAGTCGTCGGCGAAGGCCAGGCGGGTCTCGGAGCGGACGCCGTCGGCGGCGACCACCAGGTCGTAGTGCTCGGCCAGCTCGGCAGCGGGCGGGGCATGCGTCCCGTAGCGCACGTCCACGCCGAGGTCGGCGCAGCGCTGCTGCAGGATCTCCCGCAACCGGTTGCGGTCCAGGGCGGCGAAGCCGTGACCGCCGGAGGTCCGGACCTCCCCGGCGTAGCGGATGTCGATGTCGCTCCAGCGGGCGAACTCGGCCTCCATCGCGGCGAACGCGGTCGGGTCGGCCTGGGCGATGCCGCTGAGGGTCTCGTCGGAGAAGACCACGCCGAAGCCGAAGGCCGCGTCGCGGGCGTTGCGTTCCCAGACGACGACCTCCCAGTCCGGGGACAGTTGTTTGGCGAGGGCGGCGGTGTAGAGCCCTCCGGGTCCGCCTCCGATGACGGCGATGCGCATGGGGTCCTCCCTGGCGTGTGGAGCCGGGTTCGGTCGGTGAGGTGTGGTCTGTCTGCCGCGGTCCGGCGGCCGGGGTCGCGGTCGTTCGCGACTGCCGCGCGTGTGCGGCTCGGGCGGCTCCGCCTGCCCTGCCCGGTGCCGGCCCGGCTCAGGCGTAGGTCTCGGGAGCCTGCGCTCCGGAGTGGGCGAGGACCTGCCGGACGTGGTCGGGCCAGCGCTCCGTCGCGCGGGCGGTGGCGGCGGAGTGGACGACCGACATCGCGCCGGTGGCCGAGAGCCCGCGCGGTCCGTGCACGTCGAAGGTGTAGTGCAGCGACGAGCCGCCGACCCTGGCGACCCGGAAGTCCACCCGGACGGTGTCGCCGAACCACAGGCGCTCGCGGTAGTCGGCCTCGAAGTGCACACGGGGAATGCTGCCGAAGAGCTCGGCCAGGCCGAGCCTGCGCAGCAGCACCGCCTCGGCGGCCTCGGCCCAGCGCTGGACCGAGGAGAAGTGGTAGTGCCCGGCGGCGTCGGTGTCGTGCCACTCGACCCTGCGCTCGACCACGACGCGGGCCGGCTCCCCCGTCACGTTCGCCTCCCCGGCCGGGCGGGCGGGGCCGCCGAGGGCCATGAGCCGCAGCTGTCCGCGGTTGACCTTCCCACTGGAGTTGCGCGGGAGTTCGCTCAGGAACTCCACCGAGCGCGGGTACTTGTAGGGCGCGATGCGCTGCTTGACGTGGTCCTGGAGGGCGCGGACCGTCTCCGCCCCGGCCGGTGCGCCGTCCCGCAGCACCACGTAGGCCTTGACGACGGCGCCGCGTCGCAGGTCGGGCGCGCTGGTGACCGCGCAGTCGGCCACGTCGGGATGGCCGGCCAGGGCGTGCTCGACCTCGGGAGCGGCGATGTTGTAGCCGGAGGAGACGATCATGTCGTCGCTCCTAGCCTGGAACCAGAAGTAGCCTTCGCGGTCCCGCACATAGGTATCGCCGGTGATGTTCCAGCCGTTGCGGACGTACTCGGTCTGTCGCTCGTCGTCCAGGTAACGGCAGCCGGTGGGGCCTTTGACGGCCAGCAGGCCCGGCTGCCCGTCCGGCACGGGGTTGCCCTCGCGGTCCACCACCGCCGCCCGGTAGCCGGGCACCGGTCTGCCGGTGGCGCCGGGTCTGATGTCCTTGTCCGCGGCGGAGATGAAGACGTGCAGCATCTCGGTGGCGCCGATCCCGTCGATCAGCCGGTGCCCGGTGGCGGCGTGGAACTCCCGCCACAGCGACTCCGACAGCGACTCCCCGGCGGAGACGCACCGGCGCAGGCCGGACAGGTGACCGGCCAGCCCGGCGGACAGGATCGCCCGGTAGGCGGTCGGCGCGGTGAAGAGCACCGTGACCTGATGCCGGCTCACCTGGTGGGCGAGCTCGGCCGGGGTGGCCTGTTCCACCAGCAGGCTCGCCGCCCCGACGCGCAGCGGGAAGACGACCAGGCCGCCGAGGCCGAAGGTGAACGCGAGCGGGGGCGTGCCGGTGAACAGGTCGTCGGGCTCGGGGGCGAGGACGTGCCGGGAGAACGTGTCGGCGTTGGCCAGCACGTCGCGGTGGAAGTGCAGGGTGGCCTTGGGCCGGCCGGTGGTGCCGGAGGTGAAGGCGATCAGGGCGACGTCGTCCGCGGCGGTGGGCACGGCGTCGAACCGGCCCTCCTTCGCGCCGCTGCGCACCGTCAGGTCCGCCTGGTCGTCGCCACCGTAGGCGAGGACGGTGAGTCCGGGGACGCGGGCCCCGGTCAGTTCGTCGAGGAAGCGGTGGTCGCAGAGCGCGAGGGAGGGCCTGCCGATCTCGCAGACCTCCGCCAGCTCTCCGGCGCGGAGCAGCGGCATCGTGGTGATCACGACTCCGCCGGCCTTCAGCACCGCCAGCCAGCAGGCGACCAGCCAGGGGGTGTTCGGGCCGCGCAGCAGCACCCGGTTACCGGGCACGAGCCCGAGGTCCTGGGTCAGCAGCTCGGCCAGGCGGTCCACCCTGGTCCGCAGCTCGCCGTAGGACCACTGCTCGGTGGGGGTGACCAGGCAGCGCCGGTCCGGGCCGAGCCGGGCGATCGTGTCGTCCAGCAGCGCCCCGGCGCAGTTCAGGCGGTCGGGATAGGCGAGCTCGGGGAGTTCGAAGAGCAGTTCGGGCCACTGCTCGAAGGGCGGGAGGCGATCGCGACAGAACGCGTCGACATGAGCCGAAGGTGAGAGCTCCATGGCAGTACCTCGTTCGGGTCGGCGGGGAGTGAGGCAAGTATTGCGTCTTCATGACGACAGTCAAGCAAACGACATATTCTGAGACGACCACCCGCTTTCGGTCGCACCGAACGGGACTTCCGCGGCCGGCAGCACTCCACAGCGGTGGTTACACGTGTTATCTTCTAACACCAGGCGGAGATCGACTCAAGAGCAGCGCTGAATATGCAGCAATCTTGACGGTCGTCGTACATACGCATACTCCCCCACTCGGCCCGAGGAGCACCCATGACCCAGCAGGACTTCCCCCCGCTCGACTCGGGCTGGCCCCCGCCGCGCTTCCTTCCCCCGCCGCCGCCGCGCGTGGCCGCCGACGGCACCCAGCACTTCGAGGGCGTCACCTACGCCACGACCTTCGGCTACCGACCCCGGCTGCTCGACGTCCACGTCCCCGCTCGGGCGGTGGCACAGGGTCTCGCGCCCGTGGTGCTGTGGATCCACGGCGGCGGCTGGATGGACGGGGACCGGCGCTACCCGCCGCCGACCGTTCCGGCCGAGCTGCTCTTCGGCACCGCTCTCGCCGCGGGCCTCGCCGTGGTCACGGTGGACTACCGGCACAGTCTGGAGGCGCCGTTCCCGGCCCAGCTCCACGACGTCAAGGCCGCCATCCGCTACGTGCGGCACTTCGCCGGGATTCTCGGCGTCGACGCCGGCAGCCTGGCCGTCTGGGGCGAGTCGGCGGGCGGCCATCTGGCGGCGATGGCCGGACTCAGCGGTCCCGGATCCGCCGGCGGAGCTCACGAGGGTGACGAGGGGGTGACCGGCGAGGACTCCTCGGTGCGCGCGGTCGTCGACTGGTACGGCGTGTCCGACATCACCGCTGCCGCCCGGGCGTTCCCGGCGCAGCTCGCGCCGGCGCCGTCGGGTCCGGCCGGCGTCGTGGATCCCTACACCGCGCTGCTGGGCGCCGCCCCGGCTGACCGCCCTGAGCTGGCCCGCGCCGCCAGCCCGGTGTCCTACACACAGGGCGGCGGCCATCCCCCGTTCCTGCTGATCCACGGGACGTCCGACGGCCTGGTCCCGTTCGAGCAGAGCGTGGCGCTGGCCGAGGGCCTGCGCGAGTCCGGCTCCCCGGTCGAGCTCGTCCCCGTGGAGGGCGCCGACCACATCTTCCTCGGCGCGCCGGACATTCCGGCCCTGGTGCGGCGCAGCGTCGACTTCCTCGCCGACCACCTCATGGCCCGTCAGGCGCCGTGAGCCGCGGACCGGTTCGCCGCAGACCGGTGCACTGCGGAGCGGTTCGCCGCCACGCCGAAGGCCGGGGCCCGACAGAACGTCGGGCCCCGGGCCTCGGGCGTCGCCCGCTCCGGCCGCAGTCCGAAGCGGGCCGACGCGGGGGCGGGGGCGCTACCCCTCCGTCCCGACCTCGCGCAGCAGCAGGCCGGCGAAGGCCCGCCACAGCAGCAGCGCCGCGCCCGCGCCGAGGCACGCGCCGGCCACCACGTCGCTCAGCCAGTTGGCGTGCAGCCAGGTCGCGCTCCACATGTCGAGCGCCGTGGCCGATCCTCCGGCGACCCACCACAGCCGGCGTCCACGGCGCCGGAGGACCAGGACGCCCACCAGCACGGCCAGCGCCGCCGCACTGCAGGCGTGGCCCGAGGGAAAGGAGGCACCGCTGACCAGGGTCAACGGCTCGTCGGGGCGGGGACGGTCGAGGATCGCCTTGGCCGGAAGCAGCAGGATGTTGCTCGCGATGCAGGCGCTGACCGCGCACAGGGCCGACCAGGGCCGCTTGACCGCGGCGAGCCAGCCCGCCAGCGCCACCCAGGCGATCACCCCGGCCGGTCCGCCGAAGCCGCCCTCGATCATCACGGCCACCAGGTTCCGCAGGCCGCCGTGCTCGCCGGCCGTCGACGCCGCCCAGGCGTCGTCGATCGACTGGAGGAACCCGTGCGGGGCGACGGCGAGGGCGATCCCGGCCGACGCTCCGGCCGTGAGAAGGACTGCGCCCGCGAGCGTGGCGAGCCCGCCGGGTCTCAGTGGTGCGTCTTCGGTCTCGAGTCTCGCCGACGGCCGGAAAGGCAGTCCGGGGGTCGGCTGGGCTTCGGTGGGCATGCGGGGGCACCCGTCTTCCTTCGTGGGACTGGCGTCGTGCGAGTGGTGGGCCGCGCCGGCGGAGGTGATCACGGGCGCGCGCCGAGGCACGCCGGGCCGCGTCGGTCGTGCCGACGGCCACGGGGTTCACACGGGGGTCGCGGACATCGGATTCCGTCGACCCGCCCCAGATTGTACGGGTATTTTGACGCTCGTCACAGCAGCTGCATAAAAATGGGGTTTCGGGCACGGCCCACCCAGGTACGGCGCCGACGAGCCGGCCCGCATCGCACAGCGTCATGGGCTCCGTGTTGCCGCTGGAGCGCCCGCTCACCCAGCCTGGGCGCTGACCCTTCCGCTCTTGACGGCCGCCACGAGCGACGCGTGGTCACGATCGTTCTGGTCCGCGTAGCTGCTCGCGAAGCGCACCAGGGCCTTGTCGAACGAGTCGCTGCCACCGAGGTAGGCGGCGATGGCGATCCGGTCGCCGGAACGGGCGTGGGCCCGGGCGAGGGTCGCCCCGCAGAGCGCGGCGAACTCCGACATGTCCTGCGGCAGCATCAGCGAGGGCTGGGCGATGCCCTTCCAGTCGCGCAGCTGGCGGACGTAGAAGTCGCGTTCGAGGCCGTCGATGCCGACCGCGTGCTCCCAGCCGAGGAAGATGTCGCTCGCCGTCTGCATCAGCCGCTGACCGGCGACGACCCGCTCCCCCTGGGTGGCGTACTCGCTCGCGCCGACGTACTGGGCGAGCACCGACTCCGAGGCCTCCTTGGCCTGGAGGAACAGCGGGTCGTCGCCGTCCCGGCCGAGCAGCAGCACGATCCAGCAGCGGGTGCCGACGCTGCCGACGCCGACGACCTTGCGGGCGACGTCGACCACGTGGAACTGCTCCAGCAGGTGTCGGCGGTCCGTCGACAGCGACCGCCCGTAGCGTTCGATGATGTCGGTGACCGAGTCGCGCTGCACCAGCCGCTGGTCACCGCTGAGCACGTCGTCCAGGCGGCGGATCAGCGGCGGGTCGGACCGGATCAGCCGCTCGCCGTCGACCAGCTCGGTGAGCTTCTCGAAGGCGTTCATGCTGTCCCTGGTGCGGGCCTTCGCCATGGCGGTCGTCATCCGCTTGCGGGCGCCCTTGCCGAGCTCGTTCGCCACGGCGGCCAGGACGCGCTCGGGGTCGTTCTTCGCGTACCAGACCTCGAGATTGCCGAGCCCCGCGAAGGCACGCATCGTCTCCCGGTAGGAGCGCACGCAGGTGCGGACGATGCCGGCGCTGATCCCCTCCTCGAACTCGTTCTCCCGGCCCGCGATCACCAGGCTGGCCGCGAGCCGCTTCACGTCCCACTCCCAGGGGCCGGGGAGCGTCTCGTCGAAGTCGTTGATGTCGAACAGCAGCTGGCGCTCGGGCGACCCCACCAGCCGGAAGTTGAGCATGTGCGCGTCCCCGCACAGCTGGACCCGCAACCCCGAGGCCGGGGTGTTGGCGAGGTCGCACGCCATCACCGCGGCGGCGCCCCGGTAGAAGCGGAACGGCGTCTCGGTCATCCGGCCGTAGCGGATCGGGATCAGCTCCTGGAGCCGGGTGGCCGACTGCCGTTCCACGATGTCCACCACGTCCGGGCGGTCGGCGGCCGGTTCGAAGTCGCCGTGGCTCGACCGCGGCACCCGCGCCCGCGCCGCGCGCCCCAGGTCCGCCCGCTCCCTGGGCGACAGCGGTGCCCCGGCAGATCCGACAGTCCCGACTCCGGTCTCACTCATGGTGGATCTCCTCGCCGCCGCGAACGGCACTCGCGCTCACCCTTCATCGTCCGCGCCCTCGCGTTGCGCCGCATGCGCGGCTGCCCCCGTCGGGTGAGGCGCACGCCGTCGGGATAGGGTGCCGCCGTGGAACGGATCTTGGTGGTGGGCGTCACCGGCGCGGGGAAGTCCACACTCGCGCGCACGCTGAGCGCACGCCTGGGCCTGCCCTTCCACGAGATGGACGCGCTCTACTTCGACGGTCCCGACTGGTCGGTCAACAGCAGGCTGACCGAGGACGTGACCGGGCTGACCGCCGAGCCCCGCTGGATCATCGACTCCCTGGGCTACCCCGAGGTCCGCGACCTGCTGTGGACCCGCGCCGACACGGTGATCTGGCTGGACTACCCCAGGCGCGTCGTCATGCCCAGGGTGCTGCGCCGGTCCTTCCGGCGTTCAGTGACCCGCGAGGCGCTCTTCGGCGGCAACAGGGAGACGTGGACGGGCTGGCTGAGCCGGGAGCACCCGGCCTGGTGGGCGTGGTCCCAGCACGGGACCCGCCGCCGCGAGCTCGGGAGCCGGGTCCGCGACCCCCGCTTCGCCCCTCTCGACACGCTCCGTTTCGGCAGGCCGCAGGAGACGGCTGCCTGGCTGACCTCCCTCTGAGCGCGGCTGCGAGGCCGGGGGTCCGCCTCAGGCCGAGGGCAGCGCGGCGCGGGTCAGAGCGGTGGCGGTGCGGACGAGGCCGGCGACGGCCGCCTCGGGGTCGAGGCCTTGGAGGTCCGTGAGCGCGAACAGGGCCTCGGCGCTGATCACCACGGCGAGCCCCAGCTTGAGCTGTGCCAGGGCTTCCGGGTCGGTCCTGCCGACGGTGGCTTCGAGCGGCGCGAGGGCGTGGTCGATCAGGCCGAAGCGGAGGCCGGGACGGCGCGGGCCCGCGTCGGGGCGGACGACGGTGGCGGCGATCATCGCCCGGACCGCGCCCTGTCGGGCCAGGACGTGCCGCAGCAGGTACTCGGTCGCGGCGGCGACCCGCTCGACCGGGTCGGCGGAGTCGGTGGCCAGGTCCAGCGCGGCGGCGGGGTCCGGCAGTTGGTCGGCCATGGCCTCGCCGAGCAGACTGGCCAGGTCGGGGAAGTACCGGTAGGCGGTGGCCTCGGAGACCAGCGCCGCCCTGGCGATCTCCGGCATGGTCATCTCCCGGCCGGTGAGCATCAGCTCCGCGGCGGCCCGCACGATGGCGTCGCGGGTGCGCTTCTTCTGGTTCGCCCGCCCGCCGCCGGCCCGAGCCGTCTCCACCGCCGCAGCTGCCACCGGTTCGGCTTCGAACGCATGGGCACGGGCGGACATGGGGGCCTCCTTCGGCCAAAAGCGGTGGCGGGCGCAGGACCGCGAGGATTTGACTCAAGTCCACTCTATCAATGCGAGTCGACTTGCACGAAGGCGCACCGGCTCCTATCTTCGCGAGAGACGACTCTCACGAAGGGGCATGCCATGGAATCGGCTCCGAACGTCTCGCTGGTGGGGCCGGACGACGGCGAGCACATCGACCTGGGACCGGCCCGCCTGCGCATCCTGGAGGACGGCCGGACCACGGCCCACCGCCTTGGCATCGCCGAGATCACCCTGGCGCCCGGCATGGACGGTCCGCCCCAGCACCGGCACGCCCAGCACGACGAGGGCTTCTACATCGTCTCCGGCACCGTGCACTTCACCGTCGGGGAGGCCGTCCACGCGGCGCGGCCCGGGACGCTGGTCATGGTGCCGCCCGGCGCCCCGCACACCTTCGCGAACCACGGCGACGAGCCCGCCGTCATGGTCAACACCTTCACGCCCGACCTGTACGTCCAGTACTTCAGAGACCTGCGCACGATGATCGAGGCTGGCGGCGCGCCGACACCGGAGGCCACGATCCAGGTGATGCGCCGTTACGCGACCGAGCCGGTGCCGGACATGACCTGACCACGGCTCTCCGCGAAGTCGTCGAGGGCCGCGAAGACGGCCTCGGGGTTCTCGATGAAGGGGAAGTGACCGGCTTCGGCCACGGGCACGAAGCGGGCGCGCGGGAAGGACGCGGCGAAGGTGCGCCCGTAGGCCGTCGGAATCACTCCGTCGTGCTCGCCCCACAGCACCAGCACCGGAATCCTGACGCGGTGCAGGCGGCCGCGCAGCTTGGGGTCCTCCAGGCTCGGGCCGCCCGAGTAGACGGACAGCGCCCGCTGGTTGGCCGCGACCACCGCGCGGCGCTCGTCGTCGAGCGCGGTGGGATCGGGGCGGAACTCGGCCCGGTGGAACGAGAGCAGGGATATCTCGGCGGGCGACATCCCGGTCAGGTCGGTGACCCCCTGCCCCGGCTCGGCCCGAATCCCCGCCGCATTGACGATCACGAGAGAGTCGATCACGCCGTGGTTGTCGCGCAGGGCCATCTCCGCCGCGATCCAGCCGCCGAGCGAGCTGCCGACGACCGTCACCCTGCTCAGCCCGAGCGCGTCGAGCAGGTCCAGGTAGGCGGTCGCCAGATCGGCGACGGAGTCGAAGCCCTCGGGGCGCGGCGTCCGGTCGAAGCCGGGATGGGTCGGGGCCACGACGTAGCCGCGCGCGGAGAGCGCGGTGGCGAAGCCGATCAGCGTGCCGGGGCCGGCGCCGCCGTGCAGCATCAGGACGGCGGCGCCCTCGTCGGCCTCCGGGTCGCCGAATTCGGTGAAGGTCAGGTCCAGGTCCTGCGACAGGGTGAGCTTCCGGGTGTTCACGACGTGACTCCTCGCGAGTGCAAGCATTCATCATGAGAGCTGACTCTCACGAGAGTAGTCACGCCGCCATCTTCGTGCAAGTCCGCTCTCACGAAGCGGCCTCAGTGCACGGCGAGGTGCAGGACCCGGCGCACCGATCCCCCGCGCCGGGGCCGGCTCGACTCACCGTCCCTCCGGTTCTTGTGAGCCCGCTGAGCCTCCCGGACCAGGCGGTCCTGTGCGGCCTGCGCGACGAGCTCGGCGTGGCGGGACTTGAAGGCGTCGTACTCGAACATCGTGTTCTCCCCTGGAGGGTGGGTGGCTCCGGGATTCCTTGGCCGGTCTCCCTGACAACCTCTAATTTCCTCCCCCAGTAGGGCCTCGGGCATGGGGCGCATGCCCGATCCTGGACGGGCCCGCACCCCTAGATCCGACACGCCGTCACACTCCGGAGCGCCTAAGAGGAGCTAACACAAAGAGCTCTGCGGACCCATGTCTCCTTTCCTGCTGCCTCGTTGGTCAGAGCGTGGGGAAGGGGATGGGGCCGCCCTGGCTTGTGGCGGACGACCTGTGGGAGCGGATCGAACCGCTCTTGCCAGTGCGGGAACGGCGTCGGCGGTTCCCGGGCAGGCTGCCGCTGGACGATCGCAAGTGTCTGCAGGGGATCTTGTTCGTGCTGCACACGGGGATCCAGTGGGAGTGGCTGCCGCAGGAGCTCGGTTTCGGCTCGGGCATGACCTGCTGGCGTCGGTTGCGGGACTGGAACGAGGCTGGGGTGTGGGACCGGCTGCACCTTGTGTTGCTGAGCGAGCTGCACCGGGCCGGTGAGCTGGACTGGTCGCGGGCGGTGATCGACGGCTCGCATCGCCAGGCCCGTCGGGGCGGCCCAAAACGGGGCCGAGCCCGGTCGACCGCGCCCGACCCGGCTCGAAACACCATGTGATCACGGACGGTCGCGGCACCCCGCTGGCCATCGCGTTGACCGGCGGCAACCGTCACGACGTGACCCAACTGCTGCCACTTGTGGACGCCATCCCCCACGTCCGCGGCAAGCGGGGCCGACCGCGTCACCGACCGGACCGGCTCTATGCCGATCGCGGCTACGACTACGACAAGTACCGGCGCTTGTTGTGGCAGCGCGGGATCAAACCGGTGATCGCGCGTCGCGGAGTCCCGCACGGGTCCGGACTCGGCACTGTCCGGTGGGTCGTCGAGCGGACAAACGCGTGGATTCATGGCTTTCGTCGCCTGCGAATCCGGTGGGACATCCGCGACGACATCCACGAGGCATTCCTCAAGCTGGCGTGCTGCATCATCACCTACAGACGCGTCCGCGCGTTGTGTTGACTGCTCTCAGTTGAAATAGTCGCGGTGCGCCAGGCGTACCACCCGGCTGATCGCAGTGAGAAAGGCAGCACGTGTTTGACGCGTTCGCGGTGAAGTGGCCCGAGACAGCCAGGGAACAGTTGGAATCGGCACAGTACGAGCTTCCGTTGCGTGGCAACGCGACGCCGGCCTACCAGCAGCTGGCCGAGGTCTTCCGGCATCACGCTGGAACCTCATTCGCGGATGGCCTGTACCGGGTTCACGGTGTCGAGACCGCCCAGCAAGCGCGCGACTACTGCCTTCAGTTGGCTCCGGAGGCTGGACGCGTTACCTTCCCTTTCGCCTTCGACTGGCTGGGGCGGCAGCTTGCCGTCGATCTGAGGGATCCGCAGAACCTGCCCGTCATCCAGTTCGATCCTGCGGCCGGAAAGGCCTACGAGAGCGAGATGGCACTTGCTGAGTTCCACGACTTGATCTCGGAGGAGAGCCTGGATGGGGAGGCTCTCTCATGGGAGCTGTACCGAGAATGGCGCGCACAGGACATGGACCCTCTCGGATTCGATGAGTGCGTGGGACTGGGGGTTCCGCTCTTTCTCGGAGGAGAGGAGTCGGTGGGCAACCTCCAGCGATCCAACATGGATGTCTACTGGGAGCTCTCGTGCCAGCTGGCACGCGGAGTGAGTGGACTCTAGGCGGCCCGACACCCGTCCGCCAGGCCTGGCCAGCGAGGTATCCGGGCGGACGACCTGGCACCAGAGCTCTTTGTGTTAGCTCCTCTAAGCACGCGGCAGGGCGTCCCGGACGGCCTAAGGATGGTCTGAGCAGGCACGATTCGCCGCGCGTCCGCCTAAGGCAGGCCCTGCGGACCGCCGGTCAGCGTGTAGTGCCAGCCCGGCCGCCAGGGCGGCGGAGCGGCGAGCACCTGCTCCAAGCGGGTGCCGGCCAGCAGGCAGTCGAGCGACCAGCGGTTCGCCGAATGGGCGATCACCAGAATCCGCGCGCCGTCCCGCTCCGCGAGGAGGTCGCGCAGGAACGACGCCGTGGCGTCGAGGACGTCACGGTAGCTCTGGCCGCCGGGATACGGCTCCTCGATCCGCCGCAGCCGCTGCGCCGCGACGACGGCGAGCGGGGCGCCGTTGAGCTCCCCGTAGTCGCACTCGCGCAGACGCGCGTCCTGCGTGGTCCCCGGCCGACCGCCGGGGAAGGCGATCGCGGCCGTCTCGACGGCCCGGTGCAGGTCCGAGGTGTACACGGCGTCGAAGCCCTCGGCTCTCCGACGCTCCCCCAGTTCCGCGGCCTGGCGCCGTCCGAGCGCGGAGAGCCGGCCAGGGAGCCATCCGGTGGCGATGCCGGCCTCGTTGTCGGTCGTGGTCGAGTGGCTCTCACAGACGATCTCCACGGCCATCGGGCCCTCCTCACCGACGCTCAGCAACGGTCTCCGGGGGCGATACCCGCGCCCCGGGGAAGAAGCACGCCCAGGAGGCGTGCCGCCGGCCGGGCGAAGACGGGCCGCCGCGGTGCTGGACGGCGGCCCACCGGGTAGACGGCCTGGTGGACCACCCGCCCGTCGAGAGAGGTGCTCATGAAGCGGCGCCGGCTCAATCTGGAGCTGCTGACCTGTGCCTCACGCGGGCACGCGCCGGCCGAACCCGAGGACCTGGAGGGCGGCGCCGACCCGGTGCTCGTGCGCTGGACGCCGGACGGGCTCTGCTGGCAGCGCTGCCTGCGCTGCGACGCCTGGATCCCCTCCCGTCGCGAGCGGCCGGCCCGGCCCGCGGCACGGCCCGCCGCCGAACTCGTGGTGCCGGAACGCGGCCGGGAACTGCGGGACCGGTACGTGCTGCGGCTGATCGCCCTGGACCGGCTGTTCCACTTCGTGCTCCTGGGCACGGCCGCCGTCGTCGTGCTGCTCTTCACCGCCGACCGCAAACGCCTGTCCGACCCCTTCTACCGGGTCGTCGACGCGCTGCAGAACGGCGCGGGCGGCCTGGGCGCGCGCCCGGGCACGGGACTGGCCGGGGAGATCGAGAAGGCGTTCCAGGAGCCGTCCACCAAGCTGTGGTTCCTCGGCGCGGTGCTCGCCGCGTACGCGGTGCTGGAAGGGGTGGAGGCGATCGGGCTGTGGCGGGGGCGGCGCTGGGCCGAGTACCTGACCTTCGTCGCGACGACGGTGCTGCTGGCCCCCGAGGTGTGGGAGCTGACCCGCCGGGTGTCCTTCTTCAAGGTCACCGCTCTGGTCGTCAACATCGCCGTCGTCGTCTATCTCCTCTACGCCAAGCGCCTGTTCGGTCTGCGCGGCGGGTACCCCGCGCAGCGGCGCGAGCAGGCCAGGGACAGCGGCCGCCAGGCCCTGGAACGCGCCTTCCCCTGAGCGGGGCCGGTCAGGAGCGGCGGATCAGGCCGGTGCGCTTGACGGTGGCCAGCAGCGGCGTCGTCTCGATGGCGGCGATCCCGTCCAGGGGACCGACCGTGGAGACGAGGAACGTGTACAGGGCGTCGAGGTCCTTCGTCGCGACGGCGACGAGCAGATTGGCGGGCCCGGCCGTCGCGGCGGTGAAGCGCACCTGCGGGTGGACGCTGAGGGATCGTGCGGTCCGCTCCAGTGCGCCGGGCTGCACGGTGATCCAGAGCAGCGCCTCGGCCTGCGCGCCGAGCAGGGCGAGGTCCGTCTCGGTGGCCAGGCGCAGGACTTGGCCGCGCAAGAGGGCGTCGAGGCGTCGGCGCGCCGTGAGCGCGGTGGTGCCGACCCGGCGGGCGAGTTCGGTGTAGGTGGCGCGCCCGTCCTCCGTCAGGGCCTCGATCAGGGCGGTGTCGCCGTCACGGAGCGGACCCGGGGCCGCCGGTGCCGTCGCCGTGGTCAGCGGATCGGGCGCGAGCGCGGCGGTCTCCTCGGCGGTGAGCAGGCCCGCGGTCCAGCGGAACGCGGTCGGGAAGACGCGCAGCAGTGTGTGGGCGGTCCAGGAGTCCACCGCGTCGGTGGCCGGGAGGTCGCGCAGCAGCAGGGAGTTGCGGGCGTCGGGGCCGTCGAGGAAGAAGACCGCGGAGATCTCGTCCCCGCCGCCGAGGATGTCGACCCAGACGGTGTCCGGGCGACGGGCCAGCACCCCGGCGATGGCGCGGATCCGTTGCGGGCGGCAGCGGATGCGGAGCGCGAGGGGGATCAGCCGGGGAAAGTGCCGGGGGTTGCGGACGGCCGTGGCGCGCAGGGTCCCGTCCGCGTAGAGGGGGGTGGCCCGGCGGACGACGGTGCGCTCCGACAGGCCGAGGCACTGGCTGATCTCGCGCCAGGAGGCACGCGACGAGGCGAGCAGGACGGCCGCGATCCTGCGGTCCGTGTCGTCGAGCTCCTGTCGCATGATCTGCATCCTATGCCGCTTGATTGGCAGGGTTTCTGCCTTTCGTACGCCGAGATGGTGGGAGACCAGCACTCCGCGGCTACAACGGTCGGGTCAGCGTCCGCGAACGACGGGAGGAAGACCATGACGGAACACGGCGCCGATCTGCTGATCCGGGCCGGGGCGGTGCACACACTGGTCCCCGGGCAGGCTCCCCAGCGGGCCCTGGCCGTGCGGGGCGACCGCATCGCGGCGGTGTCGCCGGACCCGAACGGCCTGGACGGGCTGGTGACCGCGCGCACCACGGTCCACGACCTGCCGGAGGCCACCGTGCTGCCCGCCTTCGACGACACGCACACGCACCTGATCTTCGCCGGGCACAGCGCGCACGACGTCCCGGTCCACCTGGCGCGCACGATTCCCGAGTTCCTGGAGCTGATCCGCGAGCGTGCCGCCCGCACGCCCGAGGGTCAGTGGATCCGGACCACCACCAACTGGCAGGAACTCGATCTCGCGGAGCGGCGCATGCCGACGGCGGCCGAGCTCGACCTGGCCACCGACCGCCACCCCGTCCTGGTCAAGCGCGGCGGTCACAACGACGTGGTGAACCATTACGCGCTGCGGCTGGCGGGCATCACGGAGGACACCCCCGTCCCGGCGGGCGGGGTGATCGGCCGTGACGCCGAGGGCCGACTCAACGGGCGGTTGATCGACAACGCCATGGGACTGGTGGAACGGCTCGTCCCCGCCGCGGACCGGTCGCGGCAGGTCGAGGGGCTTCGCCTGGCCAGTGCCCGGTACGCGGCGACCGGGATCGGCACGGTCCGCGACTGCGCGGTCTCGCTCGACGACTACGCGGTGCTCCGCGCCGCCGCCGGGATCGGCGCGCTCAGCACCCGGGTCCGCGTGCTGATCGCCGCGCTCGGCCTGAGCGGCGCGGCCCAGGTGGAGGACCTGCTGGACGCGATGGAGCCCTGGCGCTACCAAGTGGACCCCTGGCTGCGCGTGTGGGGGGTGAAGTTCGGCCTGGACGGCGGCCTCGAGGCCGGCGCCACGGAGGAGCCCTACGCCTGCGACCACGCCTTCTCCGGCACGCTGACCTGGGAGCCCGACGCCCTGGTCGAGGCGGTCGACGCCGTGGTCAGGCGCGGCTGGAGGGTCGGCACCCACGCGTACGGCGACCGGGCGGTGCGCATTCTCCTCGACGTGTACGAGGAGGTGCTGCGACGCCACCCCGGCCTGCCTTCGGGGACCCTGGTCATGGAGCACGGCGGTCTGGCCGGCCCCGCCCAGCGCGGCCGTGCCGCCGCCCTCGGCGTCCCGGTCACGATCCAGCAGCCGCTACTGCACGACACCGCCGAGGTGGAGCGGGAGTTCTGGGGCCCCGAGCGGGTCGCGGCGCTCTTCCCCGCCCGGGGCTGGCTGGACCAGGGGGCTCTGGTGACGGCCGGGTCGGACTTCCCGGTCGGACGTTTCGGCGCGATGCGCTCCGTCTGGGGCATGACGACCCGCCAGACCGTGATCGGCGTCCAGGGGCCCGAGCACGCCATCTCCTTCGACGAGGCCGTGGCCCTGCACACCGCCAACGCCGCACGCCTGCTGGGCGAGGCGGACCTGCGCGGCGTGCTCACCCCCGGGCGCCTCGCCGACCTCACCCTCTGGGACCGCGATCCGGCCGGCTGCGCGCCGGACGAGCTCCGCGACCTGCTGCCCTCGCACACCTTCCTCGGCGGCACGGCCGTCCACGGCCCCGGGCCCGGCCGCTGACGCCGGGGCCGAGAGCCGCGCCGACTGCGTTTGCAATGGCCCCGGGCCGGGGTTTGAGTGGTGCTGCGACCTGAGGAGGAACCATGGCCCACCACAAGTCGAACAAGGCCGTCGAGGGCGACCCGGACACCGGCCACGGCCGCGGCCTGCCCCTGCGCCCCGACGAGGACGAACTGGAGGCCCGCACCGAGTTCGACCGCGAGGAGGCCGGTCTCGTCCGGGAGGACGAGCCGGACCCGGACGGCGAGTAGGCGCGCGAACGGGCGGACGGGCGGTCCGGCAGGGCCGCTCGTAGGCTGAGGTGCAGCGATCGTCCTGTTGGGAGGCCGGTGTGAGGGTGCTGTTCAAGCTGCGCTGTCCCGGCAGCGAGACGGAGTTCTACAACGAGGCGGAGATCGAGCTGGACTGGGCCTGGCCCGCGCTGCCGCGTGAGGCGGAGACCGTGCTGGTGGACGGCGCGGAGTTCCACGTCACGAAGGTCTGCTGGCGCCTGGACGTCGAGCCGCCGGTGGTGATCGAGGCGGAGGTGGACGCCGCCGTGGCCGCCCACAAGGTCGACTGGCTCACCGGACTGGGTCCGCACGCGCTGCGGACCTTCGTAGATCTTCCCCGCGGCGGCTGAGCGGCGACGAGACGGGGGTTCCCATGCCTGTGCACCGCATCGGACTGGTCGTCCACGAGGGCCGCGCCGCCGCGCGCGAGGCCGCGCGGTGCGTGCGGGCGTGGGGCGATGCGCATCAGGTGCCCTGCACCGAGATCGACGTGTGGTCGGAGGACAGCCGACGGCGTTCCGGCCGCGAGGAGTCGGCCGCGGCCGGTGACCCCGACCTGGTGGTGACGCTCGGCGGGGACGGGACCTTCCTGCGCGGCGCGCGGATCGCGGTGAAGACCGGCGCCGGGGTGCTCGGCGTCGACCTGGGCAAGGTCGGCTTCCTCACCGAGGTGCCGGTGCGCGACGTCACGACGGCCCTGGACGCCGTCCACGCCGGCGCGGCGGTGGTGGAGGAGCGCATGACACTGACCATGCGGGCCTCCCGGCCGCCGGAGGTGCCCGGCGCGATGGAGGCCTTCCTCTGCTACGGACGCGGCCCCGCCCTGCCGCCGCCGACCGTGCGGCCTGAGCGCGGCGCGGGCGACGGCTGGGGCGTGGCCCTGGACGTCAACGCCCTCAACGACATCGTGGTGGAGAAGCTGGCCCGCGACCACCAGGTCAGCGCGGGCGTGTACCTCTCCGGACGGCTGCTGGCGGCCTACTCCGCCGACGCGCTGGTGGTCGCCACGCCGACCGGCTCGACGGCCTACTGCTTCGCGGCCGGCGGGCCGGTGCTCTCGCCGCACATGGACGCCCTCGTGTTCACCCCGATCGCGCCGCACATGACGTTCAACCGCACCGTCGTGGCCGCCCCCGACGAGCCGGTGGCGCTGCGCATCCTGCCGCACTCGGGCCGCGCGGCGGTCAGCATCGACGGGCAGCTGCGCGGGGTGCTCGACCCGGGGGACTGGATCGGGGTCTACCGCGCGCCGCAGCGGGTGCGGCTGGTCCGGCTCGGTCCCACCGACTTCTACGGCCGGCTGCGGGACCGCTTCCGGCTCACCGACGCGCCCGCCACCGCGACCGACGGGGAGTCGGCGCCTTTCTTCCGCCCCGACTCCCCCGTGCCGCCGGACCTGGCGGGCCTGCGGTTGCCGCCGCCCGCGGCGGCCCGCTGAGATCCCACGCGGTCGTCATGTCGAGGTGTCGACGGCGTCGCGCGGCGCGGGGTCGATCGGCAGGAGCACCTGGAAGCGGGTGTCGCCCGGTGCGGACCGCAGCCGCAGTTCGCCGCCGTGCCGGTTGACGACGATGCGCCAGGAGATGTCCAGGCCCAGGCCGGTGCCCTCGCCGACGGGCTTGGTGGTGAAGAACGGGTCGAAGACCCGGCTCGCCACCTCCTCCGGCACCCCGGGGCCGGTGTCGCGGAACTCGACCAGCGCCCGGTCGCCCTCCCTGCCGGTGCGCACGGTGAGGGTGCCGCCCGCACCGGTGCTGCGCATGGCCCAGGCCGCGTTGTCGACCAGGTTCGTCCAGACCTGGTTCAGCTCCGCGGGGTAGCAGGGGATGCCCGGCAGGGTGCGGTCGTAGTCGCGCTCCACGGCGATGTCCTGGCCGAGCTTGCCCGAGAGCAGCAGCAGCGTGCTGTCGAGCAGCTCGTGCAGGTCGGCGTTCTGGAACGGGGCGCGGTCCAGCTGCGAGTACTCCTTCGCCGCACCGACGAGCACGGAGATGCGGCGGGTGGCGTCGTCGATCTCGCCGATCAGGAGCTCCACCTCCACCGTGCAGCCCAGCCACTCCACCGCCCGGCCCAGCGCGTCCGCGGAGACCGCGCCGGCGACGCGGTCCAGCCAGTCCGGGCCCAGACCCGCCTGGACGAGGACCGGCGCCAGCGCCCAGCCGTCGGGCACCCGGTGCTCCTCCAGCCAGTCCCCGACCTCGTCCTCCAGGTCCGCGGCCTGCAGCGGGCCGAGGGAAGGGACCTGCCGGATCGCGGCGACGGTGCTGTCCTGAAGCTCGCTCAGACGGGCCAGGTCCTCGGCCCGCTGCGGATCGGCGGCCAGTTCGCCGAACTCGCGGCGCAGCCGGGCGATGCGCTCCCGCAGCGCCTCGGTGGCGCGCATGGCGGCGGCCGCGGGGTTGTTGAGCTCGTGCGTGAGTCCGGCCGTCATGGACCCGAGAGCCAGCAGCCGCTCGCGCTGGCCGATGGCCTCTTGGGTGTTCTTGAAGCCGAAGAACAGGCCCTCCAGAAGGTGGACGGCCATCGGGAACCACTCCCGCATGATCTGCGCGAACGCCTCGGCGGGCAGCAGGAAGAACCTCGAACGCTCGGTCACCCGAAGCGAGTTGTTGTACACCTGCGGCACCTGGTCGCCGAGGTAGGCCTGGAAGGCTCCGGCGTAGACGCCGGGCGCGGAGGTGCGGCTGACGTCGACGTCGTCGCCGCCGACCAGCCGGGAGAGCACCACGGTGCCCTGGAACAGCACGAAGAAGTTCTCCGCCGGATCGCCCTCGCGGTAGACCGGCCCAGGGTCGAACCACTCCACCCGCCCGACGTGGCACAGCCGGCGCAGTTGCTCGGGCGTGAGCTTCTCGAACAGGAACAGCGTGCGCAGCTCCTCCTCGTCGCAGCCGGCCGGACGGGCGGTCAAGACTGCTCCAGGTAGCGGTGCGCGAGCATGACGGCCATCGCGCCCTCGCCGACGGCGGAGGCCACCCGCTTGGCGGACTCCGAGCGCACGTCCCCGGCGGCGAACACGCCGGGCACGCTGGTCTCCAGGTGGTACGGCGGCCGGTCGAGCGCCCATCCGGCGGGCGGGCGGCCGTCGGCGCTGAGGTCGGGCCCGGTCAGCACGAAGCCGTGTCGGTCCCTGCGCACCGTGTCGTCAAGCCAGTCGGTCAGCGGAGCCGCGCCGATGAAGACGTAGAGCCACTGCGCGTCGACGGTCTAGCTCTCCCCCGTCGCGCGGTTCCGCAGCGTCAGTCCCTCCAGGTGGTCCTCCCCGTGGACCGCCTCCACCACGGTGTCCGTGCGGACCGTGATGCCGGGCGCGTTCTCCACCCGCTGGAGCAGGTAGTACGACATCGAGGCGGACAGCTGCGAGGCCCGCACCAGCAGGGTGACGCGGCGGGCGGTCCTGGCCAGGAACATCGCGGCCTGGCCCGCGGAGTTCGCCCCGCCGACGATGTAGACGTCCTGGCCCTGGCAGGCGGCCGCCTCGGTCAGCGCCGAGCCGTAGAAGACGCCGCGCCCGGTCAGCCCGGCCGCCCCCGGCACCTCCAGCTGCCGGTAGGAGACGCCCGTCGCCAGGATCACCGCCTGGGCGGAGACCGCGGAGCCGTCGGCGAAGCGCAGCGTGCGGGCGGCCCCGGTCACCTCCAGGCCGGTGACCTTGCACGCGGTCAGCAGCTCGGCGCCGAACTTCGTGGCCTGGCGGCGCGCCCGTTCGGTGAGCTGCGCCCCGGAGACGCCGTCGGGGAAGCCCAGGTAGTTCTCGATCCGGGAGCTCTGACCCGCCTGCCCACCGGTCGCCTCACGCTCGACCAGGACCGTGCGCAGCCCCTCGGAGGCCCCGTAGACGGCCGCGCCGAGGCCGGCCGGGCCGCCGCCGACCACGACCAGGTCGTAGAAGTCTGCCGCGGGTGTGGTCGACAGCCCCACATGGTCGGCCAGATCCCGCTCCGTCGGTTCGACGAGAGGGGTGCCGTCGGGGGTGACCACCAGCGGCAGCCGCAGTCCCGTCTCCCCGGCCGCGGCCAGCAGCCGTCTGCCCTCCGGTTCCTCGCTGGAGTACCACCGGTAGGGCACCTGGTTGCGGGCCAGGAACTCCCTGATCTGCGAGGAGCGGGCCGACCAGCGGTGGCCGACCACCTTGGTGGTGTCCACGTCCCTGCCGTCGGTGACCTGCCAGGACTCCAGCAGGTCGTCCACCACCGGGTAGAGCTTCTCCTCCGGCGGCTCCCACGGCTTGAGCAGGTAGTGGTCCAGGTCGACGACGTTGATGGCGTCGATCGCGGCGTTGGTGTCGGCGTAGGCGGTGAGCAGGACCCGTCTGGCGGCGGGGTACAGGTCGAGCGCCTCCTCCAGGAACTCGATGCCGTCCATCCGGGGCATCCGGTAGTCGGCCAGGATCACCGCGACCGGCGCTCCCCGCAGCTTCAGCTCGCGCAGCGCCTCCAGCGCGGACCCGCCGGACTCGGCGCGGACCACCCGGTAGCGGTCCCCGTAGCGACGGCGCAGGTCCCTGGCCACGGCCCGGGACACGGCGGGATCGTCGTCCACGGTCAGCAGCACGGCCCGTACCGCTCCGGCGGCCTCTGTCATGGTTCACCACCCGGTACGTCGCGGGGCTGGAGGGGACGACCCCTCCAGTCTGCTCGTCCGGGCGCGCCTCGGCCCGCCGTCGCGGCCAGGCCGGATCGCGGCCGCCGCGAGGCCGGGCGCGGTGCCGGGTGACGACACACCGCCCGGCGACGAGCCGGTGGGGCGGGCTCGTCGTCGGGCGGTGAGGGGTCGGGCGGTGAGGAGTCGGGCGGTGAGGGGTCAGGCGGCCGGCGGGGTGGCGAACGGGGCGGCCCAGGTCTGGTTGGTCTGGATCGCGCCGGGCGCGGCGCCGCAGCTGTAGAGGTCGACCGGGGTGCCCGCGGCGGTGGTCGCGCCGCCGTAGACGTCCAGGCACTGGCTGGTTCCGCCGAGCTTCAGGTTGCCGTCACGGTCGTAGGCCCAGGTCTGGTAGCCGGGGGCCGAGCCGCAGGCGGCGATGCCGACCCACTGGCCCTGCTTGCTGTTGATCGTTCCCTTGGTGGTGCCGCTCTGGGCCGTGAGGCACAGGTTCGAGGTGCCGGACTGGAGCAGCTTGACCGAGCCGTCGGCGTTCATCTGCCACTGCTGGTTGCCGGTGCCGCTGCAGGGGTAGACGTCGGCGGGGTTGTTCGCGCCGGTGCCCGAGGCGTAGTTGTCCAGGCAGAGCGACTCCTTGCTCCAGTCGTCGCGGGAGACGGTGATCTGTCCACGCGGCGTGAAGCTCGCCCCGCTGGGCGGAGTGATCTTCAGCATCGCGCTGTCGTGGGAGCCGACGGTCAGCGCGACGGTGCCGGTCGAGCTGCTGGTGCTGTGCGCCCACAGGTCGCGGACGGTGTAGCTGCCGCCGGTGCCGTCGAAGCCGAGGGCGTTCAGGTTGAGCGTGTAGTTCGCGCTGGAGGCGCCCTTGTTGAGGACGACGACGGCGCGGCTGCCGTCGGCGAGCGGCTTGACCACGACGTCGATGCCGCTGCTTGCGGCCGGGGTGCCGTCGGCGTTGCGGGCCCCGCCGGTGACCCGGTAGCCGCCTGCGCCCAGCGGGTCCTGGTCGACCGCGATGACCTCGCTGTTGCCGAGGATCGCGACCGAGTTCTGCAGGTGGGTCGCCATGGCCGGGTCGGTCGTGGCGAGGGAGGAGAGGTAGGACGGCTCGAACTTGCGGGCGTCCGTGGAGATCACCAGCGGCGCCGCCAGGGCGGAGAAGAGCGACATCTGGCTGCGCTCCTCCGCCGTGGTCATGCCGTTGTCGCCGATCAGCAGCATGTCGGCGTCGTTCCAGTTGCCCGGCCCCTGGTAGCGGCTGAGCTCCACGGTGTTGTCGAAGCTCTGGTAGGCGCCGAAGTTGTAGCCGCCGTTCTGGATGGCCTGGTTCCACGGGTCCTTGCCGTCGCCGTAGGTCCAGATGTCGGGGCCGACCCGCCACAGCTGCCCGAGCGGGCGGACCCAGTCCATGGATGCGAACTTGGCCGAGCCGTTGCCGTAGCCCGCCGGCGCGGAGATGTCGAACATGACGTTGGGCTTCGCCGTGCCGGCCTTGTTCGCGTTGGTGACGGCGGTGGCCAGGTCTCCGGACATCCGGGTGTCGAGGGTCTGCACCGCCTCCTGGTCACCGCAGTTGTCGTACTTGAGTTCGTCGACACCCCAGTAGACGAAGGAGTTGGCGTCGCTCTGCTCATAACCCTCGCTGCCGTTGGGCAGGTTGGGAGAGGTCGGCGCGGCGGTGCTGCAGGTGTGCGTGCCGGAGGTCTCGTAGATGCCGAACTTGGCGCCCAGGCTGTGCAGGTAGGTGCCGTAGGCGGTCAGCTCGTAGTCGAAACCGGGCTGCTGGGAGGTGTTGCGCACGTCGGTGGCGCCGCCCCAGTTCAGTGCGCCGTGCAGGTAGCCCGAGCTGTTGCGGTACATCCAGCAGTCGTCGACCGTCACCGACTTGTAGCCGGCGGCGATCAGTCCGGTGTCGGACAGCGCCTTGGCGTTGTCCTCCATGTACTGCTGGAACGAGTAGTTGATCTGCGGCGAGCCGTTCAGCGGGGCCTGCGGCGTGCATTCGATGCGGGCCCAGTTGTTGAAGCCCATGGGCGGTGTCACGGCGATCGCGCCGTTCGGGGTGGCGGAGGCCGAGTAGTTCGCGGCCGTCTGGTTCACTCCGTCGTTCGCGACGGCGGGGGGTGCGGCGAGGACGGCCCCTCCCACGAGCAGCGCACCGCTCACCAGGGCCGGAGCCGTGCGGCGCAGGGGGTTGTTGATCACCTGATTCTGTTCCTTTCGTCAGTTTCTGCTGATTCCTGGGAAGGTGGGCTGGGTGCGGCGGGACGGGGCGGTCAGGTCGGCCCCGTCCCGCCGCGGCTTTCACCGACCCGCGGAGACGGCGGCGGTCTGCAGGGTGGTCAGGACGCCCTGCGGGTCCTTGAGCGCGCCGCCGATCCGGGTCTTGACCTGCGCGTTGACGACGTCCCACTCCGGGGCCGACACCGGCACGAACTGTGCGTTCGGCAGCGCCTTCAGGAACGGCACCAGCTCGGGCACGTCCGACTCCACCTGCCTGACGGCGTCCTCCGTGACCGGCAGCAGGTCGTACTCCTCGTCGAACCTGACCTGCCACCGCTTCTGGAAGGCGAAGTCGAGGAACGCCTTGATCTGCGCGGCGTGGCCGCCCGACGTGAAGCCGTAGATCCAGTCGCCCACGCCCAGGGTCTGCGGGGTGCCGCCGGCCTGCGCGGTGGGCAGCGACGCCCAGGTCACGTCCAGGTTGTTCTTCTTGATGTCGTCCAGCTGGATCGGCATGCCGTTGAGCATGCCGACCTTGCCCGAGGCGAAGTCGGCGTACAGGTCGGTGCGCTTGACCGAGCCCGGGTCCTTCTCGGTCAGGCCCGCGTCCACCCACTTGCCCAGCTGCTTGAACGTGGCCACGTTCGCGGCCGAGTTGATCACCCACTTGCCGCTCGCGTCGACGTAGCCGCCGCCGTTGTTCATCTCCCACATGAACGACTCGGCCTGCGCCTCCTCCGAACCCAGCGGCAGACCCAGCGGGATCGACACCCCGGCGGCCTTCATCCTCGTGGCGGCCCGCTGCACCCCGGCCCAGGTCTTCGGCGCTACGGCCTGGTTGCCGTTCATCGGCAGGCCGGCCTTCTTCCACAGCGCGTTGTTGATCAGGAACGCGCGGGAGGAGGAGACGAACGGGACGCCGTAGAGGGCGCCGCCCTGGTCGCCCGCCCGGGCCAGCGCGGGGATCAGGTCCGACTGCACCGACTGGTTCAGCTCCTGGTCGGTGGTGTAGAGCAGGCCCGCCGCCGAGAAGCTCGCGTAGCCCGGACCCTCGACGATGTCCGGGTACTGCTTGTTCTGGACCATCGTGGCGAGCCGGGCCGAGATGTCGTTCCAGTCGAAGACCTGCACGTCGACCTTGATCTTCGGATTGACCCGCTCGAACGCGCCGACGAGGTCGTCCCAGTAGGCCCGGCTCGGGTTCCGGCCGTTGGACCCGTAGTCCGCGGCCACGAACCTGAGCGTGGTGACGCCGTCCGCCGCGGCACCGCCGGAGCCGCCCGCGCCCGGGCTGCCACAGGCCGTCAGTACCAGTACGCCGGTGACCGCCGGTGCAAACGCGGCCGGAACACGCCGATTCATCGCCTACTCCCTTCGATCGAGCGCCCGCCGGCTTGGCAGGTACCCAGCAGGTGCCGCCGTTGCCGCGATGCTAGGGAGCGAAGAGGGCGACTGACTAGAGGTTGGATGCTCATTTCTGCATAACTTCTTTGTTATCTGCTCATAATCAAGCACTCATTCCTGCTCACATGCGCATCCCGCCGCAGCTCGGCGACACCGGCGCCGAACGCGCGTGGGCCGCCCCCGCAGCAGTGCGGGGGCGGCCCACGGGCCTTGCGAGAAGGGGGTGTTCAGGAGTCCAGAGCCGCCGCCACCACGTCCTTGGCCTCCTGCTGCACCTGGCCGAGGTGCTCCGCGCCGTGGAAGGACTCGGCGTAGATCTTGTAGACGTCCTCGGTGCCCGAGGGACGCGCCGCGAACCAGGCGTTGGCCGTGGCGACCTTGATCCCGCCGATCGCGGCGCCGTTGCCGGGCGCCTCGGTGAGGACCGCGGTGACCTTCTCGCCCGCCAGCGTCTCCGCGCCGACCTGGGCCGGGGAGAGCTTCGCCAGCAGTGCCTTCTGCTCGCGGGAGGCCGGCGCGTCGATCCGCGCGTAGGCGGGCGCGCCGAAGCGGGCCGTCAGCTCCGCATACCGCTCCGACGGGGTCTGCCCGGTGACCGCCGTGATCTCCGAGGCGAGCAGCGCCAGGATGATGCCGTCCTTGTCCGTGGTCCACACCGAGCCGTCCCGGCGCAGGAAGGACGCCCCGGCCGACTCCTCGCCGCCGAAGCCGAGGCTGCCGCCGACCAGCCCGTCGACGAACCACTTGAAGCCCACCGGCACCTCGACCAGCTCCCGGCCCAGATCCGCGGCGACGCGGTCGATCATGCTGGAGGAGACCAGCGTCTTGCCGACGCCCGCGCGCGCGGGCCACGCGCCGCGGTGGCTGAAGAGGTACTCGATCGCGGCCGCGAGGTAGTGGTTCGGGTTCATCAGCCCGGCGTCCGGTGTGACGACGCCGTGCCGGTCGGCGTCCGCGTCGTTGCCGGTCGCGATCCGGTAGCGGTCACGCTGCGCGATCAGGGACGCCATGGCATACGGGGAGGAGCAGTCCATGCGGATCTTCCCGTCCCAGTCCAGCGTCATGAAGCGCCAGGTGGGATCGGTGAGCGGGTTGACGACGGTCAGGTCGAGCCGGTGCTGCTCGGCGATCCGGCCCCAGTACGCGACCGACGCCCCGCCCAGCGGGTCGGCGCCGATGCGGACGCCGGCCGCCCGCACCGCGTCCAGGTCGAGGACGGCGGGCAGGTCCGCGACGTAGGCGCCGAGGAAGTCGTAACGGCCGGTCCCCGGCGCGGCCAGCGCCTGCGTGTAGGGCAGCCGCCGCACCTCCTTGAGGCCCCCCGCGATGATCTCGTTGGCGCGGTCCTGGATCCAGGAGGTGGCCTCCGAGCCGGCCGGGCCGCCGCTGGGCGGGTTGTACTTGAAGCCGCCGTCCGCGGGCGGGTTGTGCGAGGGGGTGACCACGACACCGTCGGCGAGACCGGTGGTGCGGTTCCGGTTGTGGGTCAGGATGGCGTGCGAGACCGCCGGGGTGGGGGTGTAGCCGTCGGCGCTGTCGATCAGCACGGTCACCTCGTTGGCCGCGAACACCTCCAGCGCGGTGACCCTCGCGGGCTCGGACAGCGCGTGGGTGTCAGCGCCCAGGAACAGCGGCCCATCGGTGCCCTGGGCGCGCCGGTACTCGCAGATGGCCTGGCTGGTGGCGGCGATGTGGTCCTCGTTGAAGGCCGTCGCCCGCGAGGAACCACGGTGCCCCGAGGTGCCGAACGCGACCCGCTGGGCGGGTTCGGCCGGGTCGGGATGGAGCGCGTAGTACTCCGTCACCAGACGGGCGACGTCGACGAGGTCGTCGGGACGGGCCGGTTGCCCGGCACGTTCGTGCGGCATGGGATCACTCCTGGTCGATCCGGAGGCGGGAGGCCAGCAGTTCGGCGACGAGGGTCTCGGCGAGCAGTCGGACGCCCTCGTCCGTCTCGCCACGTTAGCGCAGCTCGTACCCCGCGCCGGGGACCTCGAAGCGGTCCGGCGAACAGCCGCGCGGAACCGTCGGGGGCAGCGGTCGGCGCACCGGCGTAGTGTCGGTGGCGTACCCCGATCCAGGAGTGGGTGGCGATGACGGCTGCACCCGGCCTGACGAGCGGGCACCGGCGCGCGCTGGAGCGGATCAGGCGGCGTGAGGACGCCGCCTTCCGCGCGCGGGTGCCGATCTCGCTGGCGCTGACGGACCGGGCCCGCGCCCATATGCCCAATGGCGTGCCGACGCCGTGGATGGCCGGTTTCTACCGGACGCCGACGCTGTGGGTGGACCACGGCAGCGGGCCCTCGTTCACCGACGTCGACGGGAACAGCTACCTCGACTTCAACGTCGGCGACATGTCCACTGTGCTCGGCTACGCCCATCCGCGGCTGACCGAGGTGATCGCCGCCCAGGCGGCCCGCGGCGTCCAGCTGTTGCTGCCCTCCGAGAGCGCCCTGGGCGTGTGCGAGCAGTTGCGTCTGCGTTTCGGGCTCCCGCAGTGGCAGTTCACGCTCTCCGCCTCGACGGCCAACGCCGAGGCGCTGCGGATCGCGCGGGTGGCCACCGGCCGGCAGGGCGTGCTGCTCTTCGCCGGCAAGTACCACGGCCAGCTGCACGAGACGCTCTGGGACGGGGCCGGAGGCGCGGGCCTGGTGTCGGAGGGAACCGGCCTGGGCAGTCCGCCTCCCGGACTCGACGTCGTGGAGTTCAACGACCTGGAGGCCGCGCGGCGGGTGCTGGAGCGTGGACGGTGCGCCGCCGTGCTCGTCGAGGGGGTGCTCACCAACTGCGGCACCGTGCTGCCCGCCCCCGAGTTCCTGCCCGGCCTGCGGGAGGCGTGCACGCGCAGCGGAACCCTGCTGGTGCTGGACGAGACGCACACGCAGTTCGACTGCTACGGGGGCGCGGTCGCGCACTTCGGGATCGCCCCCGACATGGTGACCGGCGGCAAGGGCATCGCGGGCGGGGTCCCCATCGGCGCCTACGGTCTCACGGACGAACTCGCCGCGCTCGTGACGGAGCAGTTGGGCGACGAACTGGGCGAGACGGTCGGGATCGCCCTGGGCGGCACGCTGTTCGCCAACGCGCTGTCGATGGCCTGTGCGGAGGCCGTCCTCGCCGAGCTGATGACGCCGGACGCCTACGAGCGGATCGGCGCTCTCGGCGCCCGGCTGGCCGACGGCATCGAGGCCGCCGCGAGGAAGCACGAACTGCCGTGGCGCGCCCACCGGTTCGGCGCCCGCTCCGGGTACTGCCTGAGCCCGGAGCTGCCGCGCAACGCCCGCGAGGCGCACGCCGACCTGGACGCGCTGTTCATCGACACCCGGCGGGTGTACTTCGCCAACCGCGGCATCTGGGACGCCATCGCCTCCTCGGGACCGCATGCCGGATTCGCCCACGGCGCCGCGGACGTCGACGCCTATCTGGCGGTGCTCGACGTGTTCCTCGACGAGATGTGCGCGGCCTGAGGGCTCGACCGCCCGGCCGTCCGTGGTCAGGACGTCGGCGGTCGGGGCGTCCGCGGTCAGGGCGTGCGGACCGGGGCGCCCAGTCGGTAGGCGTCGGCGGAGAACGCGGCGGCGACGGCGAAGCGGTCGGCGCGCACGAGCGTCTGCCGCCACTCGACCGGGCGTCCGTCGGCGTCGTGCCCGAGGCGGTCGATGGCGAAGAGCGCGGTGGTCGGCGGGCAGTCGAGCAGAACGCGCTCGCCGCGTCCGGGCACGACCGCACGGATCCGCTCCCACCCGCCGGAGACGCGGGCGCCGCAGTGGCGTTCGAGTTCGTCGTAGAGCGAGGTGTGGGTGAAGTCCACCGTCAGCAGCGGAGCGGCCAGATCCGCGGGAAGCCAGACCCGGTCGACGGCCAGTGGCTCCCCGTCGGCGAGTCGGAGACGTTCGAGGTAGACGAGCGGCGTGGACTCCTCCAGTCCCAGCCGGGCCGCGATGACTCCGTCGGCGCGCCGGTCGAGCACCCGGGTGATGCTGCGCTGGACCGCACCGACCTCCTCGACGGAGCGGAAGAGGCTGTACGCCTCGCCCATCCGCTGCTCGAGCGGTCGGCCCGCGCCGAACCGGGAGACCCTGCCGCGTTGGGCGGTGACCAGGCCCTCCGCGCGGAGCTGCCGCAGCGCCTCGCGGACCGTGTGCCGGCTCACCCCGTATTCGGCGACCAGGTCGTGCTCGCCGGGGAACACGTCCAGGAACTCGCCCGCGTCGAGTCGGCGCAGTAGGTCGGCCCGCAGCTGGGCCCAGAGCGGACTGCCCGCCGAGCGGGCGAGGGGGCGGGGGCCGGACGGGGGCTTCACCGGCGCCGTCGCGGCGGTCGGCGTCTGCCGGGTGGTGTGGACACGCAGTGAATGTTCGTGCTTCCGGGCAGGCAACGCAAACGTGGCGGCTCGGCGGGGAGGCCTCACACCAGGACGCCGAGCAGCATGGACGCGGCCACGGCGAGCAGCAGCACGGCGAAGGCCCGCTGGAGTGCGGCGCCGGAGAACCTGGCTGCCAGTCGCTTGCCGTCCCACGCGCCGAGGACCGCTGCTCCGGCGAACGGACCGAGGACGGCGAGATCGAGCGAGGCGCCGTCGGTCGCCAGGCGGGTGGTCAGGGACACCGCCGAGTTGATGAGGATGACCACCAGGCTGGTGCCGACGGCCCTCCGCATCGGCAGCCGGAGCACGGACACCAGCGCGGGCACGACCATGAACCCACCGCCCACCCCGAGCAGTCCGGTCACCGCGCCCAGGCCTGCTCCGGCCGCAGGCGTCCGCAGGTCACCGGCCCTGCCGGTCGATCCGTCGGCCGCCGTTCCCTCGGCCGGTCCGGCGTGCGCACCGTCGCGCCGCGTCGTGCGGTGCGTCGTGCGCACGCTGCGGAGCATCGCCGCGGCGGCCAGCGCGGCCACGGCGGCGAAGGCCGAGGTCAGCACGGACGGCGGGAGGCGATGCGCGAGAACCGACGCGACGACGGCGGGCGGCACGCCCGCGGCGGCGAACACCGCGCCGGTCCGCCAGCTGACGTCGCCGGTACCGGCATGACGCGCCAGCGCGGCAACGGAGGTCGCGGCGACGACGGCTAGGCTGGTGGTCCCGGCGACCTGGGGCGCGACGCCCAGCAGGTAGACGAGCGCCGGGACCGCGAGGACGCCCCCGCCCCCGCCGAGGGCGCCGAGCGCCAGACCGACCACCGCACCGCACAGCAGGGCGAGGACGACCGCGCTCACGGCGCTCCGCCGTCGCGGGTCGTGCGCGCGGCCCGGCCGGCGGCCGCCGGGTCGCAGGTCCGGGCCACCATGTCCCGCCAGGCCGAGTAGCCGCCGCGCAGGTCCACCGCCTCGTAGCCGCGGGCCCGCAGCACGGAGGCGGCCACGGAGGAGCGGTTGCCGCTCGCGCACAGCACCACGAGCGGGCGGCCGACCGGCAGTTCGCCCAGGCGGGCGAGCAGTTCGGGCAGCGGGACGAGGCGGGCGCCAGGGACGGTGCCCGTCTCGCGGACCTCGCCCGGACCGCGCACGTCCACCGGTTCGGTGGCGTCCGCGGCTTCGGCGAGCCGGTCGGCGAGGACGTCGGCGTCCACGCGGACCACGTGCGTCAGGTGCGCGGCGGGGAGGGAGCCGATCCCGGTGGCCAGTGCGCCGAGGACCTGGTCGAAACCGATCCTGGCCAGACGCTTGCGTGCCTCGTGGGCGTCGTCGGGGGCCCCGCACAGGAGGACGCGCTCGCCCGCGTCGAGCACCTCCCCGGCGAGCTCGGCGAACCGGCCGCCGAGGGGGACGTTGACGGCCCCGACCAGGTGCGCGGCGGCGAACGACTCCGGGTCGCGGGTGTCCAGGACGGTGGCTCCGCCCGCCCGCGCGGCGAGGAACGCGTCCGGGGCGAGCAGGCGTACGGGGGTGTCCTCGTCCAGCACCGGCCGGGCCTGGCGGTTGCGGACCGAGGTGAACGCGAAGTAGCCGGGCGCGGCCGGCTGCCCCTCGGTCACGAGCGTGACGAACTCGTCCTCGGTCATGGCCGCCAGGGCGTGGTTGTCGCGGCGCTGCCTGCCGATCGTGCAGCTCAGCTCCGTCGAGAGGTTCTTGCCGCAGGCCGATCCCGCCCCGTGCGCCGGATAGACGCGGGTCGCGTCCGGGAGGGCGAGCAGGCGCTCGCGCGTGGACCGGTACAGGGCGCGGGCCATCTCCTCGGCGGGCGTGCCTGCGGCGGCCAGCAGGTCCGGGCGGCCCACGTCGCCGATGAACAGCGTGTCGCCGGTGAGGACTGCGTAGGGGAAGGGATCCCCCGCGTGTTCCCTGACCACCACGCAGACGGACTCCGGGGTATGCCCTGGCGTGTGCATGATCTCCAGGTCCACCTGACCGAGGCTCAGGTGCGCACCGTCCTCCAGGGGCTCGGTGGCGAAGTCGACGACGGCGACGGAGCCGTAGGAGATGCGGGCGCCGGTGCGCGCGGCCAGTTCGAGGTGCCCGGAGAGGAAGTCGGCGTGGACGTGCGTCTCGATGACCCGCTCGACGGTCAGGCCGTGCCGCGCGGCGGCCGCGACGTACTCGTCGACGTCACGTTGCGGGTCGACCACCACCGCCCGGCCGGTGGTGCGGTCACCGACCAGGTACGAGGCGTGGGAGAGGCAGTCGAGGTAGTACTGCTCGAAGACGAGCGGCCCGGTGCGGGGCGGCGTCATGGCGGACTCCTGGGTGGGGTGTCGAGCGTCGTGCGTGGGCGTCGGGCGTCGGGCGTCGGGCGTCGGGCGTCGGGTCAGGCGAGGCCGCGCAGCATGAGGTTCCAGTAGAGGAAGGGCAGGCCACGGCGCTTGAGATGCCACATGTCGGTGCGCTCGCGCATGGTGTCGATCAGCGGGATCGACGGCGTGGGGCGGCCGCTGTAGTCGAACTCGGCGAGCAGCATCTTGTTGCGGGCCGTGGTCAACGGGCAGGAGGAGTAGCCGTGATAGGCGGCGGTGGGCTCCCGGCCGTCGATCGCGGCGAGGAGGTTCTCCACCACCACGGGCGCCTGCTTCCGCACGGCCGCGCCGGTCTTGGAGTTCGGCGACGACCCGGCGTCGCCGAGTGCCCAGATGTCGGGGTGGCGGACGTGCCGCATCGTGTGCGGGTCGATCTCTACATAGCCGGCCGGGTCGTCGGCGCCGGCGAGCGGGCTGCGCTTGATCCAGTCAGGGGCGCTCTGCGGCGGCACCAGATGGGCCATGTCGTACCGCAGGGTCTTCGTGCTCCCGGTGGCCAGCTCGGTGACCACCACCTCGCGCGCCTCCGCGCGCACTTCGGTGATCTCGCTGCCGTAGTGGACGTTGATTCCGTACCTGCGCACCACCTCGTCGAGGACCCGCGCGAACTCGGGAACGCCGAAGATGGCGGCGCCCGGAATCACCAGGTGGACGTCGATCCTGCCGAGCACGCCCTGCTGCCGCCAGTGGTCGGCGGCGAGGTAGGCGATCTTCTGCGGCGCGCCGCCGCACTTGATCGCGCCGGACGGCATCCCGAACACCGCGCTGCCGGAGCGGGTCCCACGGATGAAGCGCCAGGTCGCGGGGGCGGTCTGGGGCAGGTAGTTGCTGGAGAGGCCGTTCCGGCCCAGCCCCGCCGCGAGCCCGGGCACGCGGTCCCAGTCCAGTTGGATTCCTGGGCAGACCACGAGGTGCTCGTAGCCGACGGTGCCCCCGTCCTCCAGCGTCACCTGCCGGCCCTCGGGGTCGACGGCCACGGCGGCGGCCCGTATCCAGCGCACGCCCTTGGGGATGACGGACGCCTGCGGCCGGACGCTCTCCGCCAGCGGGGCGCGCCCGCCGCCGACCAGCGTCCAGAGCGGCTGGTAGTGGTGGTCGCGGCTGGGATCGAGGACGGCGACGTCCCGCTGGCCGGCACGTCGCAGCCGGGCCGCGACCGAGATCCCGGCGGACCCTCCCCCGACGATCACGATCCGGTGGTGCCACTCGGTCGCCATGCACACCTCCCTGGCTAAATGTACGGACATTAAGCTAGATCGCACTGCCTGCAGAATGCAAGCCATCGAAGGGGGCTGAGGCCCTTTGTCCGTACATTTGCCGGGTCGAGGGACAGGGCCCACGGGGGCCGAGGAGGGGCAGCGGGCCAGCATCGACGGCGCGCCCGGAGCACGCTGCGCCTGCGGCCTGCGCCGGCCCCGGGTTCGCCGGGACCAGTGGCCCCGGGCTCCTGTCACGGCCCTGCCAGGCGGACCACGAGGCGCCCGTCCAGCCTGACGCGGTGCGCCCGGGCGCTGCCGGCGAACCCGCCCCAACAGCTCCCTGGCCGGCGACGGTCGAGCCGCTCAGCCCTGGCCCAGACGATCGACCGCGGCGCGCTGCTCGTCCCGTCTCCGCCGGGCCTCCTGGGAGCGCTGCTCCGCCGCGGCAGCTTCCGCGTCCGCGGCGGTTCGCCGCTCCTCCGCCGCCGCGAGCGCCTCACGGGCGCGCACAAGATCCTCCTCCGCCGACCGCACCCGCTCCCCGGCCGCGGTCCGCTGCTCGGCGGCGCGGTCGGCGCGGGTCCGCAGACGCCCCGCCGCAGCTGCCGCGGTCCGCTGCTCCTGCTCCAGGTCGCGCAGCGCCTTCCTGGCCTCGGCCCGGCGCTCCCGCAGGGCGGCGCGGGGCGGCGACGGCGGGCGGACCTGGCGGCCCGAGGGTTCCGGGACGTGCCCGACGGGCGGCGCCGGCAGCTCGGGGAGCACGCTGCCGGGCATGAGCGCCCGGGTGAGCCGGCCCCGGGCGAGCTGCTCGGCCGCGTGTTCGTCGGCGAGTGCCGCACGCAGGGTCTGCTCGATGTCGCCCACCGCCTGCCCGCCGACCGTCTGCCCCGCCCGGACGGCGAGCTCCCGCGCCTCTTTGGCAAGCGCCGTGACCAGCATGTTCCGCTCGGCGGCGAGTTCACGCAGCCGAAGCCGCGCCAGCTGCTCCGGTCGCGCGCGGGCGAAGAGGTTGAGGGCGTACGCGGAAACGGTCGGCCGGCGCAGGTCGCCCAGCCGGTCGGCGAGGCCGCGGTCGCCGGCACGTCGCGCCCGGTCGACGGCGGACCGGCGCGCCGCCACGAACTCGGACGGCGCCAGCGCGTACAGCGCGTCGGCCGCCTCGTCGAACGTCTCCGCCGCCACGACGTCACCGCCTCGCCACTGACGAGGGCCGCTTCCGGCCCGCCTCGTCGCCGCCGAGCGCACGACGCGCGTGTCCCGGCGGGCCGACGTGTCCTCCTCCAGCCTCGCGCCGCGCGGCGGGAGGCGCACGACGGCCCCACCTCGGCCCCGATGGCGTCCGCGCGCGTCGCACCCGACACGCGGTCCTGTGAGACGGTTGAGCGAACGACACGTCACCGCCGGTACAGCACCGCGGCGGCGACGGAGCCGAGCGCGTCGACGGCCGTCGGAAGCCGGGCCCACTGGTGCACTAGTTGATTCTTCAACTATGGTGATCCGCAGCAGACCTTCGAGGAGGCAGGCCATGGACCAGCGTCTGACGGACAACACCGGCGAGTCGCGCTTCGAGGTGTTCGACGGCGAGGAGCTCGCCGGGTTCGCCCAGTACCACCGCTTCGGCAACGAGATCGCGTTCATCCACACCGAGATCGACCCGCGGTTCGAGGGGCGAGGCCTCGGCAGCCTGCTCGCCCGCGCCGCGCTCGACAGTGCCAGGGAACGCGGGCTCGACGTCCTGCCCTTCTGCCCGTTCATCCGCGGCTGGATCTCCAAGCACCCCGAGTACACCGACCTGGTCCCGCAGGCCCAGCGAGCGCGGTTCGCCCTCTGACCGGCACGCCGTCCCCGGAGGTCGGACCCGTGTTCCCGGCACGACCATCCCGCAGGGGCTCGTTCGCGCGGGCGCGGCGCGAGTAGGGTGCGGTCATGGACCTCTCGTGGGACTGGCTGCGGCCCGTGATGCGTGTTCCGTACGTCCCGACCCTGGGGCCCGTCCACCCGGACGCGCTCTCCGCGGAGCTGATCTCCGAGGTGTTCGGGGTCGCCGGCACCGTGCGATTCCTGCCGCACGATCCGGACCATCGCTGGTCGGCGATGAAGGACGAGAGCGTGATGCTGAAGGACGTGGAGCACGGTCCCGAGCGGACGGTGATCCCGACGATCAGCACCTGGGGTCGCGGGATGGTGAAGGTCCACTACTTCGGCAGGGCCGAAGCCCCGGTCGAGGAGCTGCGGCAGCTCGCCCGCACCCTCGCCGCCCGCGAGGACATCGACCGGGCCAGGGTCGTCTGGTGCGAGACCGGGCAGACGGCGCCCCGGCCGTCGGTGACCGTGAGCCGCATGCAGCTGAAGACCTTCCGGCCCGGCCAGGACGCGGCCGTCGACGGCGTCGAGGACCTGCGCCGTCTGCCCGATCAGGTGCGCGCACGCTTCGCGGTGTTCGCCGAGCAGTTGGCGGCGGACGGCTTCGCCTTCCTGTGGCGCAGGTTCGAGGCCGATGCTCTCGCCGGACCGATCCTCACGATCGCCTCCGGCGACCGGGTGATCGGTGCGATCGGCCCCATGGAGACCATGAAGGATCCCGTCGGCAAGCTGCGCCTGCTCCCGCTGCACTTCGGGGTCCTGCCGCAGCTGCGGGGCCGCGGCCACGGCCGGCACCTGTGGCGGGCCGCGATGAACTGGGGCGAGATCAACGGCGCCGACTACCAACTCCTGCTCACCGAGCCCGGAGGCGCGGCGGACTCGCTGTGCCGGTCCGAGGGCCTGGACACCCTGGGGTACGTCCACACCGCGGACGCCAACGCCACCGACACCGCCACCTGACCGGCCTCTTCGGCCCGACGCCCGGCGGAGGTGCCCCCGGCGGAACCCCGTACCGCCGGGGGCAGGCCTGTCCGGCCCGTGTCAGCCGGCGATCCGGCGGCTGACGCCTCCCCGGGAGGCGTCAGCCGGGCTTCCGGGCCCGCAGTCGTTCTCGAGCGCGTCGGTCCCGTACGAGGCCCGTTCTCCGCCGCCGATCGGCCCGCGCCCGGTCCTGCCCGGCGGAGGTGCAGGGGGGCCACGAGCGTCTCTCCTCCGGGCTGGTCCGGAGCGGCCTCGGTGCCTGTACCGAACGTAGTTGCCCGCTCGCTCCCCGCCCAGTTCCACTCTGCACAGTCAGGGTGGGGCCGGAGGTTCCGGAGTGCACAGCGAGCGGCACGGACGGGTAGCCTCGGCTCATGCATGAGCGATCCGGCTCCGTGGCTGAGTCCACGTCAGAACGACGTGAACGAAGAGCCGATGACATCCTCGCCCTGCAACGGGCCGCTCGCGGCGGCGGCAGCGGCGCACTGCTGGGCTGGCTGGCCGGCCGCACCGGCGCCCGTGTCCTCCTGGTCACCGCCGACGGCGTCACCACCTCCGACCGCGGCTGCGCGGTGCCGGACGTCGACCTCGCGCGGGAGGCGGTCACCGAGATGCACGCCCGCAGCCTGGACTCCCTCGCCCTGGACGGCACCGGCCACAGCGTGGTCAGCGTGTCCCTGGGTCGCGCCCACGAAGGCCTCCGCCGGAGCGGCGAAACACCGCCCGTGCTCGTCGCCGTCACCGCGCGGCCGGTGCCGGACGGACTGGCCGCGGTGCTCGCCGACGCCTCCGCCGTGCTGGACCTCTGCTGGCGGCTGGAGCGCGCCGAAGGGCAGTGGCGTCGTCTGGAGGTCACCGAGGCGCACAACCGTGAGGCGGTGCTGCACCTGCTCATGAACGGCCATGTCGCCACCGCCCGGCAGATCGCCGATCTGCTGGAGCCGGCGCTGCCGGACGTGATGCGTTTCCACGTGGTGGAGTCGCCGCCGGACCTGCGCGATGACACGGCCCGCCGGTGCGCGGCGCTCGCCCCCGACGCCTGGGTGGTCCCCTGCCCGGTCTACCACGACCACGTGCTGGTCATCGCCCCGGCCGGGTCCTCCGCCCTCGCCCGGACGCTGGCCGAGGCGCTCGACGGGTGCCTGGTGGGGGTGAGCGACAGCGTTCCCCTGCGCGACACGGCGCTCGGCTACGAGCAGGCGTTCCGCGCCCTGGTCACCGCGCGCGGCCGGGCCGGCCGTTGGGCGACCTTCGCGCACCGCCCGGATCCGGTCCTGCTCATCGGCCCGGAACTGCGGGACTGGGCCCGCCAGTTGCTGGATCCGCTGCGCTCCCGTCCGGCCCGCCGTCCGCAGGACCCCGACAGCGCGGAACTGTCGGTCACGACCGCCTCCTGGCTCGCCTTCTCGGCCCGGGCCGCCGCTCTGCTGAAGATCCACCGGAACACCGTCGCGGCCCGGCTGCGGGAGGTCGAGGCCCTGCTCGGTCTGGATCTGGACCGCCTCCCCGACCAGGCCGTCCTGGCGCTGGCCCTGCGCGCCGACACGCGCCGACCGGTCGGCTGGGACGCGGCACCGGTGTCCGACCGACCCGCGCCACTCGACGAGTTGCTGACGCGCCCTGCCGTGGTGGCCTGGGCGCGCAACCTGCTGCAGCCCGTCGACGACGCCGGCCTCGGCCCGACCCTGGACGCCTGGCTGCGCCACGACACCCGCCTCGCCCCGACCGCCGCCGAGCTCGACGTCTCCACCACGGCCGTCCGCAAGCGCCTCGGCCGGGTCGAGGAACTGCTGGAGCGCCCACTGCTGCGCCCGCCGAGCGACCGCCACGAACTCTGGCTCGCCCGCCGCGCCCTGCTCCTGGCGGCGGAGCCGCCCGCCGACCCGGCAGGGTCGAACGGCTAGAGCCGGCCTCGCAGTACGGCTGGGCCGAGTACCTCGCGGAGCCGCGCTGACGGCCGTGGATGTCATGAGCTTTGAGGCGGACGGCTCTTCGGGTTACACCCTCGAGCCCATCAGCAGGGACTCCACCGAAGGAGGAGCTCGTCAAGACCTGGTCCGACGGCTTCGACCCGGTCGGCTACCACCAGTTGCGGATCTCGCCCCTCGCCTCCTCCTTCGCCCGCAACGCCACAGCCCGCGGCGAGTCCCCGAACTTCCACCACTCGTACCCGGCCTTCACCAGACCCGTCGCGAGCAGGACCAGCTGAAACTGCCACCTGACGTGCCAGCCAGGGTTGATGGACCCAGCAAGCCAGGCGACGGCGATGATGGCAACCGTGCTACCGAGGGAGACCAAAGCCTTCTGCAAGCGGAGCGACATGCGCGCACTCTAGGGGCCCGACCGCACCCCGCGCGAATCACTGAAACCAGCCCTGAACTGCCGAAACTCCGGCAAACGAACCGAACCGCACACGGCAGACCACCCTGTGGAGTGGCTGGATCATGGCCCGAGCCGACCTTCGCCGCGATCCGGCAGCCGCGTCTCGCGCGCGAGCCGCGCCTACATCCTGCGGAGCACCGCGACGACCGTTCCCAGGATCCTGGCGCCCGCCGCGTCGATGCGCGGGTAGGCGTCGTTGGCGGGGACGAGCCAGCTCCCGGCACGGCCGCCGTGGTGGAGGCGCTTGACGGTGGCCTCGGTCTCGTCGACCAGGGCGGCGACGATGTCGCCGTGGTCGGCGGCCTGGCCGGCGCGGACGACGACGGTGTCGCCGTCCAGGATCCGGGCTCCGGTCATGGAGTCGCCGCGCACCCGCAGGGCGAAGAACTCCCCGGTGGACGGCAGCAGCGCGGCCGGCAGCGGCAGCAGCTCCTCGATGTGCTCTTCGGCGGTGATGGGGACCCCGGCGGCGATCTGCCCGACCAGCGGCACCAGCACCGGCGCGCTCGCGGCATCCTCGACGTCGGCGACGGGCGGCGGCTCCTCGGAGCCCTGGGCGAGGTCGGTCAGGGCGTAGGCGCGGGGCCGATGCGGGTCCCGGCGCAGGTAGCCGAGCCGTTCGAGGCTGTGCACCTGGTGGGACACCGACGACGTCGACGCGAGGCCCGCGCTCTGGCCGATCTCGCGGAGCGAGGGCGGGTAGCCGTGCTCCGCGGTCCAGTGCCCGATCGCGTCGAGAACCGCTTCCTGCCGGGCGGTCAGGCCCCGGGCACCACGGAGATGCGCGCCCGCAGGCCGGCCGCGCGAAGGTGGCTCCTCCATCAGCGGGTCCTTTCTCTGCTGCGTGCCCTTCGCCGCGACGCTACCCCGTGCTGCGACGCGCCGGGAGGCCAGGGCCCGTTTCGGCCCTCGCCGACGCCCCCGCGGGAGCCGAACCGGAAGGGGGCGCTCCACGGTCACGGGCAAGCTGATGCCCGCTCCGCTCCCCCGCCCGGGCGGTTGTCCGACACTCTGGGCACACCACGACGGCCGGCCCCGGGGAACCGGAGGCCGGCCGTCACCGTCCAAGCAGCGACGCGCCACCGCTGTCCGCCCGGGAGCCACGATGAATCGCCGCAGCACCGCCTCCGTCGCAGCCGCCATCCTGGTCGCCCTCGCCCTGTCCGGCCTCACCGCCTGCGGCAGCGACGCCCGCCGGAGCACCCCCTCGGCCGACGGGCAGCCCAGCGCGACCACGCCGACCGCGATCGCCACCTCCCCCGGCCCCACGACCGGCACCCCGAGCGCCACCGCGACGTCGACCGCCCCGCCCGCAAGCGCCGCTCCGCGGCCGGTGAGCCCGCCGCCGAACCCCGGCTCCCGCTGCCTCAGCGGCACGGTCGACGTGACCTACCCCGGTGGAGACAACCCGCCGCGCGGCGTCTGCGTCCATGTGGGCACCCGCATCGAGATCACCCTCCACGGGACTCCTGGCCATCCCTGGCGGGCCGTCACCACCAGCGCCCCGCAGATCATCGCGCTCACCGCCGACACCGTCGCGGCGGGCAGCGTCCGGGCGGGCGCCCAGGCCGTCGGGGCGGGCACGGCGGTGCTGTCCGCCACCACCCGCGCCGCCTCCGACCCCACCGGGCCGATGACCCAGCACTGGCAGCTCACAATCACCGTCGTGCCCTGACCCGGATGTCGGCGGCGGCACAGCGGGCGGCACGGCTCTGGCGCGGCCTCAGGGCAGCAGGACGGCCTTGCCGTGGTTGCGGTGGGCCTCCAGGTCGGCCTGGGCCCGGGCCGCCTCGGCGAGCGGGTAGGTGCGCCAGATCGGGAGGGAGAGCTTTCCCGCAGCGGCGAGCCGGACCAGTTCGGGCAGGGACTCCTGGGTGCGGTCGGCGGAACCGTCGCTGAATCGGACACCGTGCTGCGCGGCGGCCGGGTCGGCGATGGTGATGACGCGTCCGGCGTCGCCCGCGAGGGCGACGGAGTCGGCCAGCACCCCGGCTCCCGAGGCGTCGAAGACGGCGTCGATCCCCTGCGGGGTCACGGCGGTGACGCGCTGCACCCAGCCTTCGCCGTAGCGGACCGCCGTGGCGCCGAGCGCCGTCACGCGCTCGGTGTCGTGCCGGCCGACGGTGGCGACGACGGTGATGCCGCGGGCGACGGCCAGCTGGACGGCGATGAAGCCCACGCTGCCGCCCGCTCCGTGGACGAGCAGGGTCTGACCGGACTGCACGCCCAGCTGCCCCAGCACGCGGTGCGCCGTCTGGCCGACGGTGACCAGGGAGGCCGCGACCTCCCAGGGCAGGCTCTCGGGCTTGGCCACCGGCAGGTCGAGCAGCGCGTACTCGCTGTAGCTGCCGCCGAGGGTGCGCCCCAGCACCTCGTCGCCGACGGCCGCCTGCGCGCCCGCGCCGACGGCGTCGACGACGCCGGCCGCGTCCAGACCGGGAACCGCGGGGAACTGGACCGGGGCGACGGCGGCCATCCGGCCGGAACGGATCTTCATGTCGAGCGGGTTGACCGAGGCGGCGCGCACCCGGATCCGCACCTGGCCGGGGCCGGGCTCCGGCGGGGTGACCTCGGTGAGCCGCAGGACGTCGGGCGCGCCGTACTCGGAGAAAGTGATCGCTCGGGACATCGGAAACTCCTGGTGCATGTCGTCGGGGAGGTGGGCCGCAGGCTCTCTGCCTCACTGTGCGGCCCGGGCGGCGGGGTCGCCCGTCAGTCGGAGAGGGCGGCGTAGTCGGTGTAGCCGCGGTGGTCGCCGCCGTAGAACGTGGACGGGTCCGGAGTGTTGAAGGGGCCTCCGGCGGCCAGGCGGGCCGGGAGATCGGGGTTGGCCAGGAACAGCGCCCCGTAGGCGATCATGTCCGCGGTGCCGTCCTCGACCAGGCCGAGCGCGTCCGGGCCGGTGGCGGCCGGGTGGGTGAAGGGGTTGAGGACGAACACGCCGGCCCAGGCCTTCCGCAGCCGGGCGGTGAGCTCGCGGTCCGGACCCTCCATCAGGTGCAGGTAGGCGAGGTCCAGACCGGCCAGCCGGCCCAGCAGAGCCTCGTAGACCTCGCCGGGGTTGTCCTCGGAGATGTCGTTGAAGGGGTTGCCGGGCGAGATGCGCAGCCCGACCCGGTGGCCGCCGATCGCCTCGGCCACCGCGGTGGCGACCTCGACGGCGAAACGGATCCGGCCCTCGGTGTCGCCGCCCCAGGCGTCGGTGCGCCGGTTGGTGTTCGGCGCGAGGAACTGGTGGATCAGGTACCCGTTGGCGCCGTGGATCTCCACGCCGTCGAACCCGGCCGCGACGGCGTTGCGGGCCGCGGCGGCGAAGTCGGCGATCGTCTGCGAGATCTCCGCCTCGCCCAGCTCCACCGGGGTCACGAAGTCCTTCGGGCCCTGGTGGGTGTAGACCTGCCCCTTGGCGGCCACCGGCGAGGGCGCCACCGGCGCCAGGCCGTCGGGCAGCAGCACGGGGTGACCGATCCGGCCGGTGTGCATCAGCTGCGCGAAGATCACCCCGCCCTCGCGGTGCACGGCGTCGGTCACCGTCCGCCATGCCTCCACCTGCCCGGCGGTGTGCAGACCGGGCGTGTCGGGGTAGCCCTGGCCGACCGCCGACGGCTGGATGCCCTCGGTGACGATCAGCCCGGCGCCGGCACGCTGGGCGTAGTACGTCGCCATCAGCTCGGTCGGCGCGGCGCCGGGCCCGTAGGCGCGACTGCGGGTCATCGGCGCCATCACGACGCGGCCGGCGAGGCGGCGGCCGCCCAGGACGATGGGATCGAATGCGGTGGTCATGGTCGTCTTCCTTTTCCTTCAGGCTGTGGCTGCGCGAGGGCCCTGGATCAACCCGGCGTGGCAGATACCTGTTCGAACAAGTAAGTCCTACGGAACCATTCCGCTGCCTGCATGTGACTCACGTCACGTATACCTGCCAGCGAGAATGCACTCCCCCACACATCTGGCCCTTGACATCCCCTTGACCCCGCGATCCGGACGCTAGAATTGGCTGCCCGAGCAAGGAGGAGCGAGGAAGAGATGAGCCGGTCCACTCCGGAGCCCGCCGGGGCGTCCACCGACGCGAGGTCCGCGGCCACCGTCCCGGTACCGGCCGCAGCCGGCGGCGGCCCGGTCAGTCACGCGATCTTCCGCCTGGCCCGTCTGCACCGCATGTTCGCCGGACAACTGCTGCGCCCCCTGGGCCTGCACCCCGGTCAGGAGCTGGTCATGATGCACCTGTGGGAACTCGGCCCCCAGCGCCAGACCGACCTCGTGCGTCTTCTGGACTCCGACGCCGCCACCATGACTCGCACCGTCCGCCGCCTGGAACAGGCGGGCTTCGTCCGCCGCCGCCCCTGCCCCACCGACAAGCGGGCGTCCCTCATCGAACCCACGGCCGCCAGCCAGGTCCTGCGCCGCCAGGTCGAACAGGTCTGGGCCCAGCTCGAAGCCCTGGTCACCGCCGATCTCTCCCCCGCCGAAGGCGCTGCGGCCCTGGCCACCCTGGAGCGCCTGGAAGACAACCTCGCCCAGGCCGAAGCCCCCGCGGACACGGACACGGACGGCTGACCCGCTCGCGTCGGGCCCGCCGCTACCCCCTCTACGCCTGCCCGGACGCGGGGGCGACGCGGGTGTGGACGAGGGAGTCGTCGGCGGGCGGGACTCACATGACCAGGGCAGGCGTGCGCCGGCGCGCCGCCCGGCGGCGCGCCGTCCTCTCCATCGTTCCTCGACCCGGGGGTGTTCTTCCGCACGGCTCGCGTGGGCCCGTCACGCGGGACGGCCCCACGCCTCACACGTCGTCGAGCGGCTCCGAGTAGCCGGGGCCCTCTTCCCACGCGGCGGTCGCGGCCGGCGGACCTGCGGCCTCGCCCTCCCAGACCCGCACCTCGACCCGGTGCGGCAGCTGCCCCTCCCGTACCCAGCGTCCCTGCAGCTCGGCCCGCAGATGCTGGGCCGCCAGGGACTTGGCGGAGACCGGCAGGTCCTCGGGCTCGCTGGGCGCGAGCAGCCGTACGCGCTCCTCCGCCCCGTCCTCGGTGATCCGTAGTTCGCAGCGGTACATCATCGCCTCCTGACCCTCTCGCCCGGGCACAGCGACTTTCCGGACGTTCTGCCCCCTACCCCGGATCGACCCCCGCACACGAACCACCCGGCCGGCCACCGTCCGGCCGCGGGGGTCGCAGGACCGCCCACCCGGCGTGGGATCGAGGTAGACGCGGGCGATCTGCCGGGCGCACGTCCGTGCACGGGACCGCCGAGCCTCGGGCGAGACCGACGGCCTCCGGCGGCTGCGGGGGCCGGACCGCGTGGGCGTGGCGCGCCGGGGTAGACGTCCTTGGGCGACACGGCCGGAGGGGGTCTTCATGCGGGTGTTCCGAGAGGCGTCGGGGATGGGGCGGAGAGCGTTGGGGGGCTTGTTCCGGGCGCTGCTGCGCACGCTGGTGCGGAGCGTGGCGCTGTTGGCGTTCGCCGCCTGCGCGGCGGTGGTCATCAAGCTGACCCTGACGCCGTCGCCCGGGTCGGTGGGCATCGCCCACACCAATCTCCATCCGGGCGCGACCATCCGCCTGTACCTCGACCGGCCCTCGGTCCGCGAGGCGCTGCTCCAGGTCGGCGGGAACATCGTGGTCGGGGTGCCGTTCGGGCTGCTGCTCCCGGTGGTCAGCCGCAGGTTCAGGGGGCCGGTGCGGGTCACCCTGCTCACCGCGCTGTCGATCAGCGTGCTCGAGGGGTTGCAGCACTACTTCGTCGCCGGTCGCAGCTTCGACGTCGACGACATCATCCTGGCCGCCGCCGGAGGTCTGGTGGGCTATGTCCTGCTCGGCCGTCGGCTCTCCCGCCGGATCCATCCCGTCGGACGGCCGGGACGGACCGCCATGCGCACGGTCTGACGGCCGGTCACTCCGACGCGGTCCTGACGCGGCGACCGCGTGGGCCGTGGCAGAGTCTGTCCCATCGGTCCGACCTGATCCCTGGAGACCATGACACCCCGCACGGCTCAGCTCGTTCTCGCGCTCGCCTTCCTGCTCGGCGCGCTCTTCCCAGGCCGGACGCTGCGGCGCAGCGGGCTGGCGGCGCTCTGCCTGACCGCGGCCGGTATGACGCTCCTTCCCGAGCTGGCGGCCCCGCACGGAGCGCCCGGCGCCGTGGCCCGGGTACTCGGCATGACCGTCGCCGCGCTCCTGCTCGCCGTCGCGCTGCTTCTGCTGCTGGACGGCGCCGTCCTGCTGTGGCAGCAGGGAATCGCTGGCCCTCCGGTGGGGACCATGGCGGCCGGCCTGCTCCTGGCCGCGGCCGTCGCCGTCGCCGCGGCCGGGACGGTGGGAGCGCTGCCCGCCGCCCCGGCCGTCGTTCTCGGGGCCCCGGCCTTCTGCCTCACGGTGTTCTTCCTGCTTTTCCTCCGGCAGACGATGACGCGCGGCCGCCTGTGGCCGCGCCGGCCGGCGGGCTATGTCGTCGTGCTGGGGGCGGCCCTCGCCGGCGGCGAGGTCTCCCCGCTGCTCGGGGACCGGCTGGACCGGGCCCTCGCCGCCTACCTGCACCTCCGCTCCCGGGGCGGCGATCCGACCGTGGTCGTGTCCGGAGGCCAGGGCGCGGACGAGGAACTCCCCGAGGCCGAGGCGATGTACCGCTACCTGCTGGCCCACGGGCTGCCCGCGCATCGCATGCTGCGGGAGAGCCGTTCCCGCAGCACCGAGGAGAACCTCGCCAACACCGCCGCCCTGATCGACACCCTGATCGACACCCGCGGAGCCTCCGCAGACCTGCTCGTGGTGACCAGCGACTTCCACGTCGTACGGACCGCGCTGATCATGGAACGTCTCGGGCTGCGCGGCAGCGTCGTCGGCGCTCGCACCCGCCTGGCGTACTGGCCGACCGCCGCGTTGCGGGAGTTCGTCGCCGTGCTCTGGTACGACCGACGGGCGGCCGCTTGCCTCGGCGCGCTGCTCGTCCTGCCGTGTGCGGCCCTGCTCCTGCCGGGCTGACCAGGGGCCGCGCGCGGCCGGGCCTGCGCCTGCCCGGATGGGCGCGCATGCCCTGAGGGTTGCGGGGCAGGCGCGTCCCGCGGGGATCCCAACGGTGGATCCTCAGGACGGAGACCGTGATGAGCGCAGGAGACAAGGCCGCCCATGCGGCCCAGAAGGCGAAGGGCAAGGCGAAGGAGGCCGCGGGTTCCGCCGTGGGCAACGAGCGGTTGAAGACCGAAGGGCGTGCCGACCAGGCGGCGGCGGACGTGAAGCAGGCGGCGGAGAAGGCCAAGGACGCGGCGAAGGACGCCTTCAAGGGCTGACCGCCACGGCCACCGCGGGGCGGGCGCCGCCGGCGCTCCCGCCCCGCGCGCACGCCCGCCGCCTGCCCGGGCCGGTCAGGCCTCGGCGTTGCCGCGCAGGACCAGCAGTGCCCGTCCCTCCACGTCGACGGACGCGCCGGCCTTGAGCAGGGGCCGGAACTCGGTGTACGGGATGGCGGTGTCGACCTCCACGGCCCACCACGGGTCGAGGCCCTCGGGAATGGTGAAGACCAGCGGCTCCCAGTGCGCGTTGAACAGCATCAGGAAGGAGTCGTCCACGACCGGCAGTCCGCGCAGGTCGGGCTCGGGGATGGCCCTGCCGTTGAGATGGACCATCAAGGACTTGGCGAAGCCCGCGTTCCAGTCGGCGTCGGACATCTCCTCCCCCGCCGGGGTGTACCAGGCGATGTCCTTGAGGCCGTCGTGGGTCCCGCGGGGCGCGCGTCCCTGGAAGAAGCGCCTCCGGCGGAAGACCGGGTGCTCGCGGCGGAGCCTGATCAGGCTGCTGGTGTACTCCAGGAGTTCGCTGCCGTTCTCGGCCACGGACGGCCAGTCGATCCAGCTGAGCTCGTTGTCCTGACAGTAGGCGTTGTTGTTGCCGTGCTGGGTGCGCCCGAGTTCGTCGCCGTGGGCCAGCATCGGCACGCCCTGGGACAGCATCAGCGTGGCGATCATGTTGCGCTGCTGCCGGGCGCGCAGCGCGAGGACGGCGCGCTTGCGGGTGGGCCCTTCGACGCCGCAGTTCCAGGAACGGTTGTGGCTCTCGCCGTCGCGGTTGTGCTCGCCGTTGGCCTCGTTGTGCTTGCCGTCGTAGGAGACGAGGTCGCGCAGGGTGAAGCCGTCGTGCGCGGTGACGAAGTTGACCGAGGCGTGCGGTCGGCGCCCGTCGTCCTGGTAGAGGTCGGCGGATCCGGTGAGCCGGGAGGCGAACTCGCCCAGGGTGCCCCCCTCGCCCCGCCAGAAGTCGCGGACGCAGTCCCGGTACCTGCCGTTCCACTCCGTCCACAACGGCGGGAAGTTGCCCACCTGGTAGCCGCCGTCGCCGAGGTCCCACGGCTCGGCGATCAGCTTGACCTGCGAGACCACCGGATCCTGCTGCACCAGGTCGAAGAAGGAGGAGAGCCGGTCGACCTCGTGGAACTGACGGGCCAGGGTGGCGGCCAGGTCGAAGCGGAATCCGTCGACGTGCATCTCGGTGACCCAGTACCGGAGCGAATCCATGATCAGCTGAAGTGTGTGCGGGTGGTTCATCCGCAGGCTGTTGCCCGTGCCGGTGGTGTCCCAGTAGTAGCGCGGGTTGTGCGGGGCCAGCCGGTAGTAGGCGGCGTTGTCCAGGCCGCGGAAGGAGAGCGTCGGCCCGAGGTGGTTGCCCTCGGCGGTGTGGTTGTAGACCACGTCCAGGATGACCTCGATCCCGGCCTCGTGCAGGGCCTTCACCATCGCCTTGAACTCCTGCACCTGTTCGCCCCGCTGCCCCGAGGAGGCATAGGCGTTGTGCGGCGCGAAGAACCCGATGGTGTTGTAGCCCCAGTAGTTCGACAGGCCCTGCTCGACCAGCGTGTGGTCCTGGAGGAACTGGTGGACCGGCATCAGTTCGACGGCGGTGATCCCCAGTTGGGTGAGGTACTCCACGACCGCCGGATGGGCCAGTCCCGCGTAGCTGCCGCGCAGCGCCTCGGGGACGCCCGGATGGGTCCGTGACAGGCCCTTCACGTGGGCCTCGTAGATCACGGTCTCGTGGTACGGGGTCCGCGGCGGATGGTCGGTGCCCCAGTCGAAGTACGGGTTGATGACGACCGAGCGTGCCGCGTGCGCCGCGGAGTCGAGGTCGTTGCGCCGCCGGCGGTTGGCGAACTCGTACCCGTACAGCGCCTCGTGCCAGGCGACGTCACCCTCGATCGCCTTGGCGTAGGGGTCGAGCAGCAGCTTGGCGGGGTTGCCGAGCAGGCCCTGCGACGGACGGTGCGGGCCGTGCGCGCGGAAGCCGTAGCGTTGCCCCGGGTGGACGTCGTGGAGGTGGATGTGGTGCACGAACCCGTCCACCTCCCGCAACGCCACCCGGTCCTCACGGCCGGACTCGTCGAACAGGCACAGCTCGACCTTGTCGGCCGCCCCGGAGAAGACCGCGAAGTTGGTGCCCGCACCGTCGAACGTCGCGCCGAGCGGCCAGGCCGCCCCCGGTCGGCTGCTGATGTCCGCGCTCGTCCGCCAGATCTGCATCCCGACCCCCAGCACGTAGGTGTGACCCGACTGCGTGTGCCTACCGTCTGCCCGCTCGCCGAAATCCCAAGCAGGGCTGCTTGTCTGACTGAGCGACAGTTCGCGTCGTCCGTGCCGGGACCGGCTAGTGCTCGAAGGTGATCGGGTACGGCGACGGACCGCCGTCCAGCAGGTGGTCGTCGCAGCCCTTCAGGAACCGGTCGAAGAACGAGCCCACCAGCGCCCGGTCGGCGGCCACCGCCCCGCTGCGCGTCCACGGTTCCGACCGCCGCGTCCAGCGTCGCGGCCGGCACCTTGCCGGCCAGCTGCGGCAGCAGCGCCTTGGCGTCGGTGAACGAGGCGTGCTCGGACCCGTTCAGCGTGACATCGGCCTTCCAGCCGCGCTGGTGCTGCCAGAACGACGCCCACGACGGCTCGCCGTGAATACTGCTGGCCTCGCTGCCGGAACTGCCCATCAGCAGGAACGGCCGGTCCAGTCCGTGCAGGGCGACCTGGCTCAGCTGGGTGCCGTCGGGCTTGACGGTGTACTCCAGGGTCCCGTCCAGGTCGACACCCGCCCTGATCCGCGGATCGGCCTCCATCACGTTCGCCGCCGTGAACCCGCCGGCGGAGTGCCCGAACATGCCGATCCGGTGCAGGTCCATGCCGTCGGTCAGCCGGTGGGGCAGGCTCGGCAGCCGGTCGAGCACCAGCTCGGTGTCGGCCTGGCGCGCCGCCATCAGCTTGGTGAAGAACGCCAGGGTCGTGCCGTTCCGGTACGCCTGGTCCCAGGCCTCCAGCACCGTCGCGTTCCCGACCACGTGGCCGTCGGGGAACTGCGTCGCCGGGGCCTCCCCGGTGTGGTCGACGGTGACCACCACGTAGCCCCGCGAGGCCAGGTCCTCGACCAGCGACACGTTCCAGTCCCGCGAGTCACCGGCGCCGGGCGAGTACAGGACGACCGGGAAGCGGCCCGGTGCCATCGCGGCGTCCTTGACCGAGTGGGTCCTGGTGGCGGCCCAGTTCACCAGACCGGCGGGCAGGCCGTCGCCCTGCTCGACCGACGCCCCGACCGCCGCGGCCACCGCCGGGGGGAACTGGTGGGTGACCGCCTTCCCTGCCGTGCGCACCGCCGGGTAGAAGACGCTGATCATCAGCTCCCGATAGGGCCGGCTCGGCGTCCACGGGTCCGCGCGCCGGTCGTCGACGATCCGGAAGGCCGACTCCCCCGTGGCGTAGTGACCGCGCGGCGCGGGAAGCGTGAGCGTCCGTCCCTTCGCGGCGTCCGGCGACGCCGGCGCGGACAGCGGCGCCACACCGTGCGCGACGGGAACGGCCGACGCCGGGACCACGGTCGAGACGGCGAGACCGGCGACGACGAGGCCGGCCACGGAGGCGGCGACGAGACGAGAGCTGCGCATGTGAGGATCCTTCAGATGCGACGTTACGTGCACGGACCTCTCGATCCTCGCAACGCGCCCTCCCACGGGCCACGGTGCTACCAGGCGTGTCGCCCCGGGGGACATCCCCACCGCCACGCGGTGGACAGCCGGTAGGCATCGCTGCGGCGGGCACCCGCCCGCGACTGCAGAACCCGGGCTCGTGCGGCGTGAGTAGGACGGACCCGGGCCGGGAACCAGCGTGGCATGGTGCCGGCCGCCGGCCCGAGGGGGTTGATCGCATGGCGTGGAACGTCCTCGCCGTGGTGCTTCGCCCCTCACCCCGCCTCCGGCCGCCCCTCAGCCGTGAGCCGCGCCCCGCGCGCGCACGGCCCCGAAGCGGGTCAGGTCAGGGTGCGCACCGGGGCGCCGGCGGCCCAGGCGGCGATGTCCTCGACCGCGTCGCGGTAGAAGACCTCGAACAGGTCGCGGGTCAGATAGCCGATGTGCGGGGTCAGGACGGTGTTCGGGGCGGAGCGCAGGGGGTGGTCCACGGGCAGCGGTTCGCGGTCGAAGACGTCCAGTGCCGCTCCCGCGATCGATCCGCCGGTCAGGGCGTGCAGCAGGGCCGGCTCGTCGACGATCGGCCCGCGTGAGGTGTTGACCAGGATGGCCGTGGGCTTCATCAGGCGCAGCTCGGGCTCGCCTACGAGGCCGCGGGTCCGCTCGCTGAGCCTCAGGTGGACGCTCAGGACGTCCGCGCGGGCGAACAGTTCCTCGCGCGGCACGTGCGTGACTCCGTGGGCCCGGGCGTCCTCGGGACGCAGGTTCTGGCTCCAGGCGATCGTCTCCATGCCGAAGGCCTGACCGACCCGCGCCACGCGGCTGCCGAGGTTGCCCAGGCCCAGCAGCCCGAGGGTGGCCCGGTTCAGGCTGGTCCCCATGCCCACCTGCCAGCCGCCGCGGCGTACGGACTCGGCGCTCCGGGGGATTTGGCGGGCCGCGGCGAGGATCAGCCCCCAGGTCAGTTCCACGGTGGGCTGGGGGAAGTAGCCCGTGCCGGTCACGGTGATGTTCAGCCGCCGGGCGGCGTCGAGGTCGATGGACGCGTTGCCGGGGCCGGTGGTGACGAGCAGGGCCAGCTGGGGCAGGCGGCTCAGCGTGGAGTCGGGGAACGCGGTCCGTTCGCGCATGGCGACGACGACGTCGTGGTCGGCCAGGGCGCCGACGACCGCCGCCTCGTCCGGGAAGGGCTCGGTGAACACGTCGATGCGGGCCGCGCCGAGGGAGTCCCAGTCCGCGAGGCCCAGGGCGACGTTCAGGTAGTCGTCCAGTACCGCGACCTTCATGGTCAGTCACCGGCTCTCGTGTGCGGCTCGCCCCGCGCGCGAACGGCGCGCACGTCCTGCCCCACGGTAAGCCCTCGGCCGCCGCGGGGTGCCCGGCACGCCCGGCCGGGAGGAACCGCCCCGGCAGCCCCGAAGCGCCGATCCGCGACAAGTCGGATACCTTGCCACTCGGGGGCCGTACACCGTTCGGAGCGCTCATGGACCGCTATCCGCCCATCGCCGATCACGGACTCGTCGGGAATCTCCAGACCGCCGCGCTGATCTCGTCGAAGGGGGTGCTGGACTGGTTCGCGGCTCCGCGATTCGACTCGCCGAGCGTCTTCGCGGCGCTGCTGGACCACGACAACGGCGGATACTTCCGCCTCGCGCCCGTCGAGAGCAACCCGACATACCGGCAGATGTACTACCCGGACAGCGCCGTCCTGGTCACCCGCTTCCTGTCGGAGGACGGCGTCGGCGAGGTGATCGACTGGATGCCGCCGCACACGGACACCGCGGCGACGGACCGGCACACCCTGATCCGGGTGATCCGCGCGGTGCGCGGCACCGTCCGCTTCACCCTGGACTGCCGACCGCGGTTCGACTACGGCCGGGCCACGCACGAGCTGCGCGTGGACGGCCAGGACGCCGAGTTCCACGCGCCCGGTGCCACACTGCACCTGCGGGCCCTCTTCCCACTCCACCGCACGGGTGACGACGTGCAGGGCAGCGTCACGCTCCAGGCCGGCGAGTCGTCCGGGGCGGTGCTCACCTTCTGCGCTCCCGGCGGTGACGCGCCGGAGGCGCCCACGGCCGATGCCCTCACCGAGGAGCTGTGGCGGACGGTGGACTTCTGGCAGAGCTGGGTGCGGAAGTCCACCTACAAGGGCCGCTGGCCCGACATCGTGCGCCGCTCCGCGATCACCCTCAAGCTGCTGACCTACGCCCCGACGGGCGGACTGGTGGCGGCCGCCACGATGGGGCTGCCCGAACAGGTGGGCGGTGAGCGCAACTGGGACTACCGCTTCACCTGGGTACGGGACGCCTCCCTGTCGGTGCGCGCCCTGCTCGATCTCGGATTCACCGAGGAGGCCCAGGCGTTCACCAACTGGCTCGGGGAGCGCCTGCGGGAGCGGCTCGACGCTCCGGGCGAGCGTCTGCAGATCATGTACCGGATCGACGGCGACCCGCGCTTGACCGAGGAGATCCTCGAGCACTTCGAGGGCTACCGTGGCTCCTCGCCGGTCCGCGCCGGGAACGCGGCCATGGACCAGCTCCAGCTCGACATCTACGGCGAGGCCTTCTACGCCCTGTCGCAGGCCCGTTCGGTCGGCGTCCAACCGGGTTACGACGGCTGGAAGGCCGCCGCGCGGACGTTGGACTGGCTCTGCGACAACTGGAACCGGCCCGACGAGGGCATCTGGGAGACCCGGGGCGGGCGCAAGGAGTTCACCTACAGCCGGGTGATGACCTGGGTGGCCTTCGACCAGGGGCTGCGCCTGGCCGAGCAGTTCAGCCGACCGGCCGACGTGGCGCGTTGGCGTGCGGCGCGGGACGCGGTCCTGGAACAGATCATGACGCGCGGCTGGAGCGAGAAGGAGCAGGCCCTCGTCCAGCACTACGACGGGGACGTGCTGGACGCCTCCCTGCTGGTGATCCCGCGGGTCGGCCTGCTGGGGCCGAAGGATCCGCGGTGGCTGTCCACGCTGGACGCCATCGACCGCAAGCTCGTCTCGGACAGCCTCGTCTACCGCTACGACCCGGCCGCGTCGCCGGACGGTCTGCGCGGCTCCGAGGGCACCTTCAGCCTGTGCTCGTTCCTCTACGTCGACGCCCTCGCCCGCGCCGGACGGCTGCGGCAGGCACGGTACGCGTTCGAGAAGATGCTGACCTACGCCAACCACGTGGGGCTGTTCGCCGAGGAGATCGGCCCGTCCGGCGAGCAGCTGGGCAACTTCCCGCAGGCCTTCACCCACCTCTCGCTGATCATGGCGGCCACCTCGCTCGACGACGCGCTGGACGCGGCGGCGCAGCGGCCCTGAGCCGTCGGCCGACCGGCCCCGCTCCCGCTCCCGCCAGGGAAGGACGAGACCATGGACGTTCCCCCGCCCGGCCCCCGGCGCACCCGGCTGGGGCCGGCGGCCTTCGAGGAGCTGCGCGGGCGGGTGGCCGGCCTGGCGCCGGCCAGGCAGCGGCCCGAACGCGGCGCCCTCGGCTACCTGACGGCGGCACAGGTGCGCGCCGCCGTCGGCGAGGTGCGGACGGGGCGTCACGTCAGCCTGGCGGCGCCGGTCGCGACGGACCGGACCCCGGAGAACCCCGACCCGGCGCGGCATCCCATGACCGGTGCGATCGGCGGCCGGATGGCGGGCCAGGGGCTGGAGTTCGCCAGGGACCGGATCGAGATGAACGTCCATGGGGACGTCGACAGCCACCTCGACGCCCTCTGCCACGTCGTCTACCGGGGCACCCTCTACGGGGGCGTGCCGGCCGCCGCCACGCTGACCGACGCCGGGGCCGGTGCCCTGGCGGTGACCGCGGCCGAGGCGGGGATCGTCGGCCGCGGTGTGCTGCTCGACATCCCTGCGCTGCGGGACGTGCCCTGGCTGGAACCGGGCGAGTACGTGACGGCCGGGGACCTGCTGGCCGCCGAGGAGGCGCAGGGGGTGCGCTTCGGCGAGGGCGACCTGCTGTTCGTCCGCGTGGGCCACCGCCGCCGCCGGCAGGAGCTCGGCCCGTGGAACGCGGCCGAGGCCCGCGCCGGCCTGCACCCGGAGGCCGCGGAGCTGCTGGCCGAACGGCAGATCGCGGTCCTCGGCAGCGACGGCAACAACGACTGCGCGCCCAGCCTGGTCGAGGGCGTGGACTTCCCGGTCCACGTCCTCGCGATCCACGAGCTGGGCCTGCACCTGCTCGACTACCTGCAGTTCGAGGAGCTGGCGCCGCTGTGCGCGGCGGAGCGGCGCTGGTCCTTCCTCGCGGTGGTCGCACCGCTCAGACTCCCCGGGGGCACCGGATCCCCGGTCAACCCGATCGCGGTGCTCTGATCGAGGCGGGCGCGCCGGGATCTCACTCCGGAGCGCCCGCCGTCTCGTCGGCGAACTGCTCGGCGGAGACGCGGCGCCGGAACACGTGGTAGGTCCAGCCCTGGTAGGCCAGGACGACCGGGACCAGGACGATGGCCACCACGGACATCACCTTGAGCGCGTAGTTCCCCGAGGCGGCGTTGCCGACGGTGATGTCGTACGCGGGGTTCGTGCTGGAGACCAGCAGCCTGGGATAGAGGTCGACGAAGACCGACAGGACGGTGGTGGCGATGGTGACGGTGGTGGCCGCGAAGGCCCAGCCCTCGTGACCGGTCGTCACCAGCCAGGCGGCGGCGAGCACGAGCAGGACCGCGATCAGCTGCATGATGCTGGGCAGCACGCCCTTGCCGGCGGTGGAGTGCGTCCAGGGGAGGAACGCCAGCACCGCCAGGGCGGTGACCGGGGCGATCCGCCGGGCCAGCAGCCGGGCCCGGCCCCGGAGGGCGCCGGTGGTGCGCAGGGCGAGGAAGGTCGCGCCGTGGAGGAGGCAGAGCAGCACCAGCGTGAGGCCGGTGAAGACGGCGTAGCCGGAGAACAGGTCGGCGAAGGTGCCGGAGAACTCCTGGTCCTGCCCGATGGGGATGCCGTGGAGCATCCCGCCGAGGAAGACGCCGAGGAAGAACGGGACCAGCAGACTCCCGGCCGTCAGCGTGGTGTCCCAGAGGTGACGCCAGCGGCTGCTCGCGAGCTTGCCGCGGAACTCGAAGGAGACCCCGCGCACGATCAGTCCGATCAGCACCAGGACCGTCACCAGGTAGTAGGCCGAGAACGAGGTGGCGTACCAGCCGGGGAAGGCGGCGAACATGGCCGCCACGGCGACGATCAGCCAGACCTCGTTGCCGTCCCACAGCGGGCCGATCGTGTTGATCGCGGCGCGTCGGCCTGGCTCGTCGCGGGCCACCACGGTGTGCAGCAGGCCGACGCCGAGGTCGAAGCCCTCCAGGACGAAGAAGCCGGTCCACAGCACGGCCGTGAGGATGAACCAGAAGGTGGCGAGCGCCATCGTGCGACCTCTTGATGCGGTGTCAGTAGGTGAGGGACGGCAGGGGCGCCTCGGGCGTCGGGGCCGGTTCGGGGTCGCGCCGGGCGTAGCGGGCCATCAGGACGATCTCGACCACGGCGAGCGCGGCGTAGAGCAGGAGGAAGACGAGGATGCTGATGGCCACGGTCGTCGTGGTGATCGACGGCGAGACGCCGTTCCTGGTCAGCTGGATGCCCTGGACGATCCAGGGCTGGCGCCCGCTCTCGGTGAGCAGCCAGCCCGCGGTGTTCATCAGGAACGGCAGGATCACCAGCCAGGTCGCCGCCCACTGGAAGGCCCGGGCCGAGCTGAGCCGTTTGCGCAGCAGCAGCCACAGCCCCCACAGGCCCACCAGCAGCACCACGACGGCGAGGTAGGCCATCACCCGCATCGCCCAGTACTGGATGAAGATGTTCGGGACGTAGTTCCCCTGGCCGAACTGGGCCTGGTACTGGCTCTGCACCTGGTCGAGTCCGAGGACCTTGCCGTTCCAGTGGTTGGTGGCCAGCAGGGAGAGCAGGTGCGGGATCTCGATGATCTTCGTCGGCGTCCGGTCGTCGTTGCCGCCGCCGACCTGGAACAGGGAGAAGGAGCAGGGCTGGCAGGTGGTCCACTGGGCCTCGGCGCCCGCGATCTTCATCGGCTGGTACTTGCCCTCGGTGACCCCGAGCTCGCTGCCGACCAGCATCGCCACCAGCAGCGTCGGCACCAGCACCAGCAGGGAGAGCCGGGCGGAGGCGTGGAACACCAGGGGGGACCGGCCCTTGCGCAGCTGCCAGGCCGAGACGGCGAGCATGACCACGGCCCCGGTGACCACCGAGGCGAGCAGGACGTGCAGATAGCCCCGGAGGAAGACGGGGCTGGTGAACAGCTTCCACACGTCGTTGAGCTGCGGCCGACCCGTGGTGGCGTTGACGGTGTATCCGACCGGGTGCTGCATCCAGGAGTTGGCCGCCATGATGAACGCCGCCGACAGCGCCCCGCCCAGGGCGACGGCCCAGATCGTGGCGAGGTGGACCCGTTTGGGCAGCCGGTCCCAGCCGAAGACCCACAGCCCGAGGAAGGTCGACTCCAGGAAGAACGCGGCCAGTCCCTCCATGGCCAGCGGCGCGCCGAAGACGTCGCCCACGGTGCGGGAGTAGGCGGACCAGTCCATCCCGAACTGGAACTCCTGGACCAGGCCGGTCACCACGCCGACGGCGACGTTGATCAGCAACAGGGTGCCGAAGAACCTGGTCAGCCGCAGGTGGTCGGCCAGGCCGGTCCGGTGCCAGGCGGTCTGGAGCAGTGCGGTCAGGAAGCCGAGACCGATCGTGACCGGGACGAAGAGGAAGTGGTAGATCGACGTCATGGCGAACTGGAGCCGTGCAAGGTCGAGTTGACTCATGCCGCTCCTGCCGCATCGGTGCCGCTTTTCGTACATATGCCGCTTTTCTCCGGCGAGTGAACCACGCGGCGACCTGTGGAGGGACGGCAACATGCCGAGGCTCAGCCGATCAGCCGTATTCGCACGTCTTTTCGATTCATGGCGCTCGCGGTCGCAGCCGGAGAGCACTCGCTATAGCGTGCTGATGTCAGGGCACGACCAGTGGTCCAGGAAAGCGACCACCACGGCACCCGGTTCAGGCGAGGAGTCCTCGTGGCTGACAGTGACCACTACGACGTCATCGTGATCGGCACCGGCGCGGGCGGCGGCACACTCGCCCACCGCCTGGCGCCGACCGGCAAGCGGATCCTGATCCTGGAGCGCGGCGGCTACCTGCCCCGCGAGCGGGACAACTGGGACTCGACCGCCGTCTTCGTCAAGGGCAAGTACCGGGCCCCCGAGTACTGGTACGACAAGGACGGAAACGCCTTCCCGCCGGAGGTCAACTACTACGTCGGCGGGAACACCAAGTTCTACGGCGCGGCGCTGTTCCGGCTGCGCCCCGAGGACTTCGGCGAGCTGCGCCACCACGACGGTGTCTCCCCCGCCTGGCCCATCGGCTACGAGGACCTGGAGCCGTACTACACGCAGGCCGAGCACCTCTACCTGGTCCACGGCCGGCACGGCGAGGACCCCACCGAGGGTTCCGCCAGTGCGCAGTACGCCCATCCGCCGGTCGCCCACGAGCCGCGCATCCAGCAGCTCAGCGACGATCTGGAGAAGCAGGGCCTGCACCCGTTCCACCTCCCGATCGGCGTGAACCTCACCCAGGACGAGCACGGAGCCGCGACGCACGGAAGCGTGTGCATCCGCTGCGACCGCGTGGACGGGTTCCCCTGCCTGCTGGGGGCGAAGTCGGACGCCCAGGTGACCTGCGTCGACCCGGCCCTGCGGCACGACAACGTCCGGCTGGTCACCCACGCGGACGTCCGCCGGCTGGAGACCGACCCGTCCGGCCGCACGGTCACCGGTGTGGTCGCGGAGCTGGACGACGGCGGTACCCACACCTTCACCGGCGACATCGTCGTGGTCGCCTGCGGCGCGGTGAACTCCGCCGTGCTCCTGCTGCGTTCCGCCAACGACCGGCATCCGGCCGGGCTGGCCAACAGTTCCGACGTGGTCGGCCGGCACTACATGCGGCACAACAACCTGGCCCTGATGGCGGTCTCCAAGGAGCCCAACCCCACCGCGTTCCAGAAGACCCTGGCCCTGCACGACTGGTACCTGGCCGGGGACGACTGGGAATTCCCCATGGGCGGCATCCAGATGCTCGGCAAGTCCGACGCCGACCAGATCCACGGCGAGGCCCCGCGCTGGGCCGGCGCGGTCGCGCCCGACATGCCGTTCGAGGTGCTGGCCCACCACGCCGTCGACTTCTGGCTGTGCGGCGAAGACCTGCCGCTGGCGACCAGCCGGGTGACGCTCGACCAGCAGGACAACGTCCACCTCGCCCTGGACGAGAAGAACAACGTCGCCGGGCTGAAACGGCTGCGCCACCGGCTGCAGGGCATGCTCGGGCAGCTGGGCATGCACGAGCACCACCTGCTCCCGCACAGCATCTACCTGCACAAGGGGATGCCCATCGGGGCCACCGCCCACCAGGCCGGCACCGTGCGGTTCGGGACCGACCCCGCCTCCTCCGCCCTGGACGTCCACTGCAAGGCCCACGACCTGGACAACCTCTACGTCGTGGACACCAGCTTCTTCCCGAGCATCGGGGCGGTGAACCCGTCCCTGACGGCCATCGCCAACGCCCTGCGCGTCGGCGACCACATCGCCGACCGCATCAGGTGAGATGAGGTGAGCGTGAGCAGGAGAGTCACCACGTTGACATCCTCTCCGCCCTGACGGGACGGAGATTCCCCTCAGCCTCGCGGCTGAGACACCCCGCGTGTGCGGGGTGCTGGGACGACTTCCTGCTTCACCGACGACTGCCCGCCCGGAGTGCTCCGTTGAGGTCTTACACCGTCTCCACAGGCTGCAACCGCCAGCCCGGCGGCCAGGATGTTGCGCGCCGCGTTCACGTCCCGGTCGTGGGCCGTTCCGCAGTCGCACGTCCACTCGCGGACGTTCAGCGGCATCTTGCCCCGCAAGGTGCCGCAGGCCGAGCACAGCTTGGAGGAGGGGAACCACCGGTCCACGGTGATCACCTCGCGTCCGTACCGGTCGGCCTTGTACTCCAGCATCGACCGCAGCTCGGTCCAGCTCGCGTCCGCGATGGCTCGGGAGAGCCTCCGGTTCTGGAGCATGTTCCGGACGGTCAGGTCCTCGATCACGACCACTTGGTTTTCGCGGACGAGTCGAGTGGTGAGCTTGTGCAGGAAATCGCGGCGCCGGTCGGCGATCCTCGCGTGGACCTTGCCGATCTTGAGCCGGGCCTTGGCCCGGTTCGCGCCGTCACCCTTGGCCTTGCGGGCAAGGTTCCGTTGCGCCTTCGCGAGGCGTTCACGGTCTTTGCGCTCGTGCTTCGGGTTGGTGATCTTCTCGCCGGTGGAGAGCGTCACCAGCGCCGTGAGGCCGGCGTCGACGCCTACCGCGTCGTTGACGGGCGCGGGCATGGTGGGGCGGTCGTCGCACAGCATCGAGACGAACCAGCGGCCCGCGCTGTCCTGCGACACGGTCACCGTGGACGGCCGCGCGCCCTCGGGCAGGGGCCGAGACCACACGATGGCCAGCGGCTCCGCCATCTTGGCCAGCGTCAGCCTGCCGTCGCGGTACCGGAAGCCGCTGGTGGTGTACTCGGCGGACTTGCGGGACTTCTTCCGACTCTTGAACGTCGGGCACTTCGCCCGCTTCGCCCAGAAGTTCCCGAACGCCCCTTGCAGGTGCCGCAGCGTCTGCTGCAACGGGACGCTGGAGACCTCGCAGAGGTAGGCCAGTTCCTCGGTCTTCTTCCACGCCGTCAACATCGCGGAGGTGGCGTTGTAGTTGACCCGTTCCTGACGCAGCGTCCACGCCTCCGTGCGAGCCGCCAGGGCCAGGTTGTAGACCTTACGCACGCAACCGAACGTGCGCGACAGCTCAGCCGCCTGCGCATCCGTCGGGTAGAAGCGGAACTTGAATGCCCGCTTCACGTGGTTCGTGGCCGCGCTCACACACTAGCTGGACTACAGGTTAGCTCAAATCTGCGGGTCAGAGCACCGCGGCCCGCCTTGACGGCGAATCGCAGCCCGCTGCCCTGCTCCGCAGGAGTTTCGTTTCCTCCCCCGGCTCAAACCGGGGGCATCCACGAAGGAATCCGATGACAAGCAATCAGATGGACGCACTGGTCATCTTCGGCGCCACCGGCGACCTGGCCAAGCTGGAGACCTTCCCCGCACTGGTCGGCCTCGTGGAGCGCGGGGTGCTCGACAAGCCCGTCGTCGGCGTCGCTAAGAGCGGCTGGGGGCTGGAGCAGTTCCGCGGCTACGCCGAGGCCTCGCTGAAGCTCAACGGCATGGACCCCACCACGCCTGCCGCGAGCAGGATGCTGGGGCTGCTGCGCTACGTCGACGGCGACCTGGACGACGACGCCACCTACACGGCGATGGCACGGGAGATGGGCGACGGCGGGCGGGCCCTGTTCTACCTGGAGGTGCCGCCCCCGCTGTTCGGCCGCATCGCCAAGGGCATCGCCGACGCCGGCCGGGCCGACGGCGCGCGCGTCATGGTCGAGAAGCCGTTCGGCACCGACCTGAACAGCGCCCGCGAGCTCAACGCGACCATGCACCAGTACTTCCCCGAGGACGCCATCTACCGGGTCGACCACTGGCTCGGACTCGACCCGGTCGAGAACGTGCTCTTCGCGCGGTTCGCGAACTCCGTGATCGAGCCGCTGCTGAACCGGACCCACGTCCGCAGCATCCAGATCACCATGGCCGAGGCCTTCGACGTCTCCGACCGCGGCCGGTTCTACGACCGCACCGGCGCCGTCAGGGACGTCGTGCAGAACCACATGCTGCAGGTGCTCGCCACCGTGCTCGCCGATCCGCCCGCCGGGCAGGGCCTGGAGTCCTGGCGGGACGCCAAGGCCAACGTCGTCAACGCGCTCCGCCCGCTGGACCCCGAGCACATCGTGCGCGGCCAGTACGCGGGCTACCTCGACGTCGACGGCGTCGCCCCCGGCTCGACGACCGAGACCTTCGCTGCCGTGCGCCTGGCCGCGGACTCCTGGCGCTGGGCCGACGTGCCCATCCTGATCCGCGCCGGCAAGTGTCTGCCGGTCACCGCCACGGAGGTGACCCTCCACTTCCGCCGGGCGCCGCACGACGTCTTCGGCCTGCGGCCCTCACCCGCCGCCAACAGTCTGCGCTTCCGTGTGTGGCCCGAGACGCAGGTCGGGCTCACCCTGGCGGGCAAGGCCCCCGGCGGCGGCTGGGAGCCCAAGCACGAGGAGCTCTCCTTCAGCGAGCTGCCCGGCTCCGACATGCGCCCCTACGACCGGCTCATCGGCGCCGCGCTGGACGGCGACCGCTGGCTCTTCGCCCGGGAGGACACCGTCGAGGCGGCCTGGCGCGTCGTCGACCCGATCCTCGGCGACGCGGCCCCGGTCCACTCCTACGCCCGCGGCACCTGGGGACCGAAGGAGGCGGACGCCCTGCTCCCGGAGAACGACGGCTGGCACGACCCCGCCGCCTGAGCGACGCACGGCGGCGGCCTGCGCCGGAGCCCCGCGACCGCGTCCGGCCCCTACAGGGTAGCGATCGCCCCGGTCAGTCGGCGGATCGCCTCGTCGACGGTCGACCGGGGGCAGCCGAGGTTCACCCGCATGTAGCCGTGGCCCTCCAGGCCGAACTTCTGTCCCCTGTCCAGCCACAGCCGGGCGGTGGTCAGCATGAAACGGTCGAGGGACGCGGCGTCCATGCCGAGGTCGCGGCAGTCCATCCAGGCCAGGTAGAGGGCGTCCGCGGGCAGCACCCGCACCTTGGACGTGGCGGCGTTGACGGCCTGTGCGAAGTGGGCGTGGTTGCCGCGCAGATAGCCGAGCAGCTCCGCCAGCCAGGGCTCACCGTGGGTGTAGGCGGCCTCGGCCGCGACCATGCCGAGCCCGTTGACGAGCGGGAACAGATTGCGTTCGTACTGGCGGGCCAGTTCCTCGCGCAGCGCGCGGTCGGGCACGAACACGTTCGCGCACTGCAGGCCGGGGAGGTTGAACGTCTTGCTGGGGGACGTGCAGGTGATGCTGTTCCGGGCGAACCGCGGGCCGAGCGAGGCGAAGGGGACGTGTGTCCTGGCCGGGTTGATCAGGAGGTCCTGGTGGACCTCGTCGGAGACGACCAGCACGCCGTGCCGGGCGCAGATCTCCCCCATCGCCACCAGCTCGTCCCGCGACCAGACGTTTCCCGTCGGGTTGTGGGGATGGCTGAGGATGAAGAGCTTGGTGTCGGGCCGGATGGCGGCCTCGAAGGTGCGGGCGTCGAAACGGTAGCCGTCCTCGACGCGCTCCAGCGGGGCCAGGGCGAGACGCCGCCCGTTCAGCAGCACGTCCTCGTGGAAGTGGGCGTACACCGGCGGCTGGATCAGGACCGAGTCCCCGGGGGCGGAGAACGCCTGCACCACGGTCTTCAGGGTGGTGATGATCCCTGCGGTCTGCAGCACCCACTGCGGCGGCACCTCCCAGCCGAACCGGCGCGCCTGCCAGCCGGTCACGGCGTCCAGGTAGCCGTCGGTCGCACCGCCGGGGTAACCGAAGACGCCGTAGTCCACGGCTTCGTGCAGGGCCTCGATCACCACGCGGGGGGCTTTGAAGTCGGTGTCGGCGACCCACATCGGCAGCGGGTCCGCGGCGACCTCGTCGGGGGCGAGGAACTCCCCCGCGCGGGCCCACTTCATGGAGTTGGAGCCGCGACGGTCCACGACCTCGTCGAAGACCGACCACGGCGCACCCGCGGCGGGAGGAGGAACGGCGTCGCCTGCCATACGGCAAGGCTAGTCGCCGATCCACGGCACCCCGAAGTCCTGGGGCCGAACGCTGTGAGGAGTTCGGCGCGGGGGTGACATCGTCGCGTCATTCGGCGGAAACAGCAGGTCTCTAATTTCTGTCGCTCGACAGTTATCCGGCGAGCGAGGGGAATCATCATGACTATCGGCGCGCCCCCTGACGACGCGGCGCTGGCCCGCTTCGGGTACCGCCAGGAGCTCCACCGCACGATGGGCCGGTACGCCTCCTTCGCCGCGGGCTTCTCGTTCATCTCGGTGCTGACCACGGTCTTCCAGTTCTTCGGCTTCGGCTACGCGTTCGCCGGACCGGCCTTCACCTGGACCTGGCCCGCGGTCTTCGCGGGCCAGCTGCTCGTGGCGGCCTGCTTCGCCGAACTCGCCGCCCGCTACCCGCTCTCGGGCGCGATCTACCAGTGGTCCACGCGACTGTCGACGCCGGCGTTCGGCTGGTTCGCCGGCTGGATCATGGTGATCGGGCAGATCCTGGTGGTGGCCGCGGCCGCGCTCGCGCTGCAGGTCGTGCTGCCCGGGATCTGGTCCGGCTTCCAGGTGGTGGGCGGCGACCCGGCGCCGACCGCGCCGACGGGTGCGGCCAACGCCGGACTGCTCGGCGTGCTGCTGCTGACGCTCACCACCCTGGTCAACGTCGTGGACAACCGCGTGCTCTCGGCCGTCAACCGGATCGGGGTGACCGCGGAGATCGTCGGAGCCGTGCTGATCGTGGTGCTGCTGCTCACGCACACCCGCCACGGTCTCGGCGTCACGCTGCACACCGGCGCAGGGGGCGGTGCGCCCGGCGCGCTGATGGTCGGCGCGTTCGCCGCGGCGTACGTGCTGATCGGGTTCGACAGCGCGGGCGAGATGAGCGAGGAGACCCGCAGTCCGCGCCGCACGGCGCCGCGCACCATCCTCACCGCGCTCGTCGCGGCCGGAGTTCTCGGCGGACTGCTCGTCTACGCCGGTGTGCTGGCCTCGCCGGACCTCGGTTCGGAGCGGATGACCAGCGAGGGCCTGGCCTACGTGCTGACCAGCTCGCTCGGCCCGGGCATCGGCAAGGCGTTGCTCGCCGACGTGGTCGTGGCCGTCTTCGTGGCGACGCTGGCCATCCAGACCGCCGGCACCCGGATGCTCTTCTCCATGGCCCGCGACGGCGCCCTGCCGTTCGCGCACCGGCTCGGCCGGGTCTCGGCCCGCACCGGGATGCCGGCGGTCGCCGCCCTCGTCACCGGCACCGGGGCGGCCGGGCTCTGCCTGCTCAACTTCCTCTCCCCCAACGCGTTCGTCGCGATCGGGACGACCTGCGTGGCGATGGTCTACCTGGCGTACGCGATGGTGACCGGGCCCTTCCTGGTCCAGCGGCTGCGCCGGGGCCACGGGGCCGCGGAGACGGCGGGCGTCACGGACGAGCGCGGCGGGCGGCTCTTCTCGCTCGGGCGGTGGGGTGTGCCCGTCGCCGCGGCGGCGCTGGTGTACGGGCTGGCGATGACCGTCGACCTGGCCTGGCCGCGTCCGGCGGTCTACGACCCCTCGGGCGGCCACTGGTACTTCCAGTGGTTCACCGTGCTCTTCCTGGGCGCGACGCTGCTGGCGGGCGCGGCCTGCCGGCGGCTTCGGCACCGGGGACGGGCAGGCCTCCCGGCAGCCGAGCGGGCGCCGTCCCTGACGCAGGCGCCGACGCCCTGAGCGCGCGGCGGGTCAGCGGGCCGGCGGGGGCTCGGTACCGGTGATCCGCAGGGCCGCGTCGGCGGTGGCGGCGGCGAAGGCGGCGACCGGGCGGTCAGGATCGGAGCGGCGGATCAGGATGACTCCCTCGATCAGCCCGAAGACCAGGTCGGTGCGGAGTGCGAGCTCCTGCGCGGAGAGGCGGCCTCCCGCCTCGGTGCGGGCGATCAACTCACGGTAGGCGTCCTTCAGTTCGCCACGGGCCCGGCGGAAGCCCGCGAAGGGCTCGCCCTGGACCTCCGGCAGCAGGTAGAGCGCGCCGAGGTTGTGCGGTCCGGCGCAGAGCAGCTCGACGTCGGACCGGCACAGCCGGTGCAGTCGCGCACTCGCGGGGGCGGTCTCCTCGTCGAGGAGCACGCGGGCCAGGGCGAGCGACGGGGTGACCGTCGACTCCAGCAGCGCGGCGAGGAGTTCCTCCTTGCCGGACACGTAGTGGTACATGCTCGCCTGGCGCATGCCGGCGCGCTCGGCCACCGCGCGGGTGGAGGTGGCCGCGTAGCCGAGTGTGGTGAACAACTCGGCGGCCGCTGCCAGCAGTTCCTCCCGCGGTGGCAGCCCGCTCGCGGGCCGCGACGCGGCCCGGGGCCTGCCGACCGGGCGTCCCGTGGTGCTCATGGGGCGATCTTCGCACAGCCGTCGCCGCTGCCCCGCGCGCAGGACCGCGGCCGGAGGCGTGTGAGTTTCCGGAAACCGGGCGGCAACGCGGGGGCAATGGCGCGGAATCCCGTGCCGCCTAATTTCTGTCGCACGACAGAAATCGGAGTGAGAGGAAGCGCGATGGGGACTGCGACCACGCACGGCGCCCGCGAACACGCCCGAGCCCAGGACGGCGCCCGGGTGACCGCCATGCCCGTGGTCCCGGCCGGCGCCCTGGCCGCACCGCCCGGCGCGACCGGTCCGGTGGTGTGGGCGGAGACGATCGCGGGCGGGAACTACGGCCACCGGGTCCTCGCCAGGGGCACGGAACTCAGGCTCACCGACGTGCACGGAGACGCCTGCGCGCACCTGCTGCTCCTCGCGGCCGACCGGCCGTGGGAGCGTCTGAACGTCGCCGACACGGTCAAGGTCCAGTGGAACGCCTACCTCGGCGCGGGCCGGCTGCTCCTGTCCGACCAGGGACGGGTCCTGGCCTCCGTCGTCGAGGACGGCTCTGGTCGTCACGACGCCCTGTGCGGCACCTCCACCCTGGAACGCAACCGGCGCCGTTACGGCGACGGAGCGGCCCACTCGGCCTCCCCCGCCGGACGCGAGCTGTTCACACTGGCCGCCGCCAAGAACGGCCTGGAACCGCGCGATCTCCCCCCGTCGCTCTCCCTCTTCCAGGGGGTCGAGGTCCGGGCGGAGGACGGCGCCCTCACCTTCACCGGCTCCGCCGGGCCGGGCGCCGCCGTCACGCTGCGGGCCGAGCAGGACCTCACGGTGCTCATGGCGAACGTGCCGCACCCGGTCGACCCGCGCCCCGCGTACCACTGCACCGAACTCCAGGTGCTGGCCTGGCGGGCCACGCCCACCGCGCCCGGCGACGCGCTGTGGGAGGCCACCCCCGAGGGCCGCCGGGCCTTCCTCAACACCGCCGAACTGCTCGCCTCCAGGGGGATCGCATGACCACCGCCCACGCGACCGACCGCAGCACGACCACGGTGGTGGCGGCACGCTCCGCCTGGTCCGCCGTCGTCCGGGCCGGACACACCCTCACCGTCACCGACCTGCACGGCAACCAGGCCGTCGACTTCCTGCTCTACGACGCGCACGACACCGCCGTCCGCTACAGCGCGCCCGACACGATCCAGGCCCAGGGCGGGATCTTCCTCACCACCGGCAGCGTGCTGATGTCCTGCGAGCACACCCCGCTGATGACCGTGGTCGAGGACGAGGTCGGCCGGCACGACACCCTCGGCGGCGCCTGCTCGAAGGAGTCCAACACGCTGCGCTACGGCCACCACACCTGGTCCCAGCACGCCTGCGTGGAGAACTTCCTGACCGAGGGGGCACGGCACGGTCTGGGCAAGCGCGACCTGGTGTCCAACATCAACTGGTTCATGAACGTGCCGGTCGAGCCGGACGGCACGCTCGGGATCGTCGACGGCCGCTCCGCACCGGGCCGGCGCGTCGTGCTGCGGGCCGAGCGCGACGTGCTGGTGCTGGTCTCCAACTGCCCGCAGATCAACAACCCCTGCAACGGGTTCGCCCCCACCCCGGTCGAGATGACGATCGACGCCCGGCCGGTGAGCGCCCGATGAGCTTCGACACCCTGCTGGTCTCCAACCGCGGCGAGATCGCCGTTCGCATCATCCGCACCGCGCGGCGCCTCGGGCTGCGCACCGTCGCGGTCTTCTCCGACCCGGACCGCTCCGCCCCGCACGTCCGGCTGGCCGACAGCGCCGTGAGGCTCGGACCCGCCCCGGCCAAGCAGTCCTATCTCGACGCGGGGCTGGTCCTGCGCGCCGCCGCCGACAGCGGCGCCGGCGCGATCCACCCCGGCTACGGCTTCCTGTCCGAGGACGCGGACTTCGCCCGCCGCTGCGAACAGGCGGGCATCGCGTTCGTCGGCCCGACCGCGGCGCAACTGGAGCTGTTCGGCGCCAAGCACACCGCCCGGGCCGCCGCCGAGGCCGCCGGAGTGCCCCTCGCGCCGGGCACCGGCCTGCTGCCCGACCTCGCCACGGCCCTCGCCGAGGCCGGCCGGATCGGCTACCCGGTCATGCTCAAGGCCACCGGCGGCGGGGGCGGCATCGGCATGGCCGCCTGCCGGGACGCACAGGACCTGGCCCGGGCCTGGGAGCGGGTGCAGCGGGTGGCCGCCGCGTCCTTCGCCTCGGCCGGGGTGTTCCTGGAGCGCCTGGTGGAGCACGCCCGCCACGTCGAGGTGCAGGTCTTCGGCGACGGGGCCGGCCACGTGGTCACCCTCGGCGACCGGGACTGCTCGCTCCAGCGCCGCAACCAGAAGGTCCTGGAAGAGGCCCCGGCCCCCGGGCTGCCCGCGCGCGTGCGGCTCACCCTCGCCGACAGCGCCCGTGAGCTGTGCGCGTCGGTCGGCTACCGGTCGGCCGGCACCGTCGAGTTCGTCTACGACGCGGCCCGCGAGGAGGCCTACTTCCTGGAGGTCAACACCCGGCTCCAGGTGGAGCACCCGGTCACCGAACAGGTCTACGGGGTGGACCTGGTGGAGTGGATGCTCCGGCTCGCCCGGGGCGAGCGCGACGTCGTGCGCGAACCGGCCGCCCCGCACGGGCACGCCGTCGAGGCCCGCGTCTACGCCGAGGACCCGTCACGCGACCACCGGCCCAGCGCGGGCCGGCTCACCCGGGTCAGCTTCCCCGAGGACGTCCGCGTCGACACCTGGGTCGAGACCGGGACCGAGGTCACCACCGCCTACGACCCCCTGCTCGCCAAGGTCGTCGCCCACGGCGCGGACCGCGAGGACGCACTGCGGCGGCTCGACGCCGCGCTCGGCGCCTCCCGGATCGACGGCATCGAGACCAACCTCGGCCTGCTGAGGGCCGCCCTGGCCGACGCCGACGTCCGCGCGGGGGCCCACAGCACCGCCACCCTGGCCGCCGTCACCGACCCCACCCCCCGCATCGAGGTCCAGGCCGCCGGAACCCTGACCACCGTGCAGGACTGGCCAGGACGCACCGGCCACTGGCAGGTCGGCGTCCCGCCGTCGGGACCGATGGACGACCTGTCCTTCCGTCTCGGCAACCGCGCGCTCGGCAACCCGGAGGGCGCCCCCGGGCTGGAGTGCACCCTGCAGGGCCCCTCCCTGCGTTTCACCCACGAGACGACCGTCTGCGTCACCGGAGCGCCCGTTCCGGTGACGGTGGACGGCGTCCCGGCCGCCCAGTGGCAGCCGGTCACCGTGCCGGCCGGCGCGACCCTGGCCGTCGGCGCACCCGAGCAGCACGGCCTGCGCAGCTACGTCCTCTTCGGCGGCGGCCTGGACGTCCCCGAGACCCTCGGCAGCGCGGCCACCTTCACGCTCGGCGGCTTCGGCGGCCACGGCGGTCGGCCGCTGCGTCCCGGCGACGTCCTGCACGGCGGCACCGCGACGACCGGCGCACCGGTGCCGCCGGCCGAGCGCCCCGTCCCGGTCACCATGTGGCGCATCGGCGTCCTCGAAGGACCGCACGCGGCACCGGAGTTCTTCACCGAACAGGACATCGCCGACTTCTACGCGGCCGACTGGAAGGTCCACTTCAACTCCGCGCGCACCGGCGTCCGCCTGGTCGGCCCGAAGCCGCGCTGGGCCCGCTCCGACGGAGGCGAGGCAGGCCTGCACCCCTCCAACATCCACGACACCCCCTACTCGGTCGGCGCCGTCGACTACACCGGCGACATGCCGGTGCTGCTCGGCCCGGACGGGCCCTCGCTCGGCGGCTTCGTCTGCCCGGCGACCATCGCCTCCGGCCAGCGATGGAAGCTCGGACAGCTGCGTCCGGGCGACACCGTCCGCTTCGTCCCCGTCAGTGAGGCCACGGCCGCGCGGTTGCGGGAGCAACCCGTGCTGGAGCCGCACGCGGACCGCCCCGCGGTCCTCGACGGCGGCGTCCTGGCCCGGGACGGCGACGTCGCCTACCGTCGCAGCGGCGACGACAACCTGCTGGTCGAGTTCGGCCCGATGCAGCTGGACCTGGCCCTGCGGATGCGCGTCCACGCCCTGATGGAGTCGCTCCAGGCCTCAGGACCGTCCGGCATCACGGACCTGACGCCCGGTATCCGCTCGCTCCAGATCCAGGTGGACCCGGACCGGCTGCCGCTGCCGCGCATGCTCGCGGCCGCGCGCCGAGCGGTGGCCGAACTCCCCGACACGGACGCCCTGGTGGTGCCCTCCCGTACCGTGCACCTGCCGCTGTCCTGGGACGACCCCGCCACGCGCGAGGCCACCGCCCGCTACATGGCCGGGGTCCGCGACGACGCCCCCTGGTGCCCGTGGAACATCGAGTTCATCCGCCGGGTCAACGGCCTGGCGTCCGTGGACGAGGTCCACCAGACCGTCTTCGACGCCGAGTACCTCGTCCTGGGCCTGGGCGACGTGTACCTCGGCGCCCCGGTCGCGACCCCGCTCGACCCGCGCCACCGCCTGGTCACCACCAAGTACAACCCGGCCCGCACCTGGACGGCGGAGAACTCCGTCGGCATCGGCGGCGCCTACCTGTGCGTGTACGGCATGGAGGGGCCCGGCGGGTACCAGTTCGTCGGCCGCACCACCCAGGTCTGGTCCACCTGGCAGCAGCGCGGGGCCTTCGAACCCGGCAGGCCCTGGCTACTGCGCTTCTTCGACCGCATCCGCTGGTATCCCGTCGACGCGGACGAACTGCTGGAACTGCGCGCCGACATGGCCGCCGGACGCTTCGCGCCGCGGATCGAGGAGGGCACCTTCGCACTGGCGGACCATCTGCGGTTCCTGGAGCGCGACGCCGACTCCATCGCCGCGTTCCGGGCCGGTCAGGCGGCCGCTCTCACCGCCGAGCGCGACGCGTGGGAGGCGGCCGGCGAGTTCGCCCGCGCCGATGCCGCGGCCGAGCCGACGCCGGCGGCGACGGAGGTGAGCGTGCCACCCGGCGGCCGCCTGCTGGAGGCCGAGTTCGCCGCGTCCGTGTGGCAGCTGAACGTCGCGGTCGGCGACGTCGTCACGGCGGGGCAACAGCTGGTCGCGCTGGAGGCGATGAAGATGGAGGCGCCCGTCCACGCGCCGATCGCGGGTGTGGTGGTGGATCTGCTCACCCGCACCGGCGCCCAGGTCGAGGCCGGCACCCCGCTGCTGGTCCTCGCCCCGCACTGACGTCCACCGCCGCTCCCGCCGGAAGGCCCGCCATGACCGCCCGCTCCCACGCCAGCGCCATCGAACGCGTCCGCGCCGCCTACGCTCGCATCGACTCCGTCGACCGCCCCGAAGTCTGGATCACCCTGCGTCCCCGACCGGAGGTCGAGGCGGAGGCCGCCGCACTCGATCCGCGGCTGCCGCTGGCCGGACGGCTGTTCGCGGTCAAGGGCAACATCGACGTGGCCGGGCTGCCCACGACCGCCGGCTGCCCCTCCTTCGCCTACCGCCCCGAGCACGACGCTCCCGTGGTGGCCCGGCTGCGGGCAGCCGGCGCGATCGTGATCGGGACGACCAACATGGACCAGTTCGCCACCGGCCTGGTGGGCACCCGCTCCCCCTACGGCCCGGTGCGCAACGCCCTGCACCCCGACCTGGTGTCCGGCGGGTCCAGCTCCGGGTCGGCGGTCGCCGTCGCGCTCGGGCTGGTGGACTTCGCGCTGGGCACCGACACCGCCGGCTCCGGGCGGGTGCCGGCCGCGTTCAACGGCGTCGTCGGGCTCAAGCCCACCTACGGGACCGTGCCGACCGAAGGCGTGGTCCCCGCCTGTGCGAGCCTCGACTGCGTCACCGTCTTCGCGCGGACCCTGGACGAGGCCGAGGAAGCCCTGGCGTTCATGGCCGCCGAGCAGGGGCGGCCACCGGCCAGGCGGCCCGGTCCCTGGCGGATCGCCGTCCCCGCGGCCGCGCAGCTGGGCGAGCTGGATCCGGGCTGGGCGGGCGCGTTCGAAGCAGCGGCCGCCCGCCTCGCCGACGCCGGGGCCGAGCTGCGGAGCATCGACCTCACCCCGTTCACCCGGGCCGCGGCGATGCTCTACGGGGGCGCCTTCGTCGCCGAGCGCTACACGGCGGTGGGCGCCTTCGTCGACAAGGGCGCCGCCGATCTCGACCCGAACGTCGCACGGATCGTCACGGCCGCACGGGACGTCCCCGCCCACCGGCTCTTCTCCGACCGCGCCCGGCTCGCCTCCCTGCGCGAGGCGGCGCTCACCGGCCTCGGCGACGCCGACGCCGTGCTGCTCCCGACCGCGCCCGGCCATCCGACTCTCGCCGATGTCGCCGCCGACCCCCTCGGCGCCAACGCCCGGCTGGGCAGGTTCACCAACTCCACCAACCTCTTCGACCTGGCCGCCGTCGCCGTTCCGAGCGGGGAGGTGGAGGGCCGCCCGTTCGGGGTGATGTTCGTCGGCCCGGCCCACACCGACGAACGGCTCGCCCGCATCGCCCGGCTGCTGGCCCCGCGCCCCCTCCTCGCGGTGGTCGGCGCCCACCTGACCGGACAGCCCCTGAACGGCCAACTGCTCTCCCTCGGCGCGCGCTTCGAAGGCACGACCCGCACCGCGGAGCACTATCGGCTCCATGTCCTGGCCACCACGCCGCCGAAGCCCGGCCTGGTCCGCGTGAGCGCGGGCGGCGCGGCGATCGAGGCCGAGCTGTGGAGCCTGCCCGAACAGGGCCTGGGCGCGCTGCTCGCCGCACTGCCGCGCCCGATGACCCTCGGCCCCGTGGAACTCGCCGACGGCACCACCGTCCCGGGCTTCCTCTGCGCCCCCGAGGCCCTGACCGAGGCGGCGGACATCACCGCCCATGGCGGCTGGCGCGCGTACCTGGCCGCGGTGGCACCGCGGTAGGCGGTGAGAACGGGCCGCCGGCGGTGGCGGCGCGAGCACCCCTGGCCCCGCTGCCGTTCCGTCAGGATGAGGGCGCGGCGGCGCCGGCCCCGCGGCCTTCCAGTTGGCGAGTCTCCCGGATCAGCAGCGCGAGGACCACGACGAGGAGGCCGGCGGCCACGGCGATCGCGTGCTGACCGAGCCCGCGGGTGCAGATCACGCCGATCATCGCGCCGAGGGTGAACGAGCCCACGACGACGCCGTAGTGCTGCGAGCGCTGCCGCGCGGTCGGGTCCCTGTCGACCAGCCACCGCCGGGTGGCCGTGATCCACTGGCGGAGGTTTCCCGTGGTCATGACGGTGGCGTAGGGGGCGCCGTGAAGGGTCGTGAACGTCGAGAACTGCAACGCGGCGACGAACGCCACGGTGACGGTCGTGACGCCGACCGGCGTGTGGGCGGGCAGTGCGGCGACGGCGGCGAGCAGGACGATCTCGATCGTCACCACCACCCGCAGCGGTCGACGCACCACCCGCAGGAGCCGGGGCGTTCCCAGCAGTTCGACCACGAGCACGCCGAGGGCGAACGCGCCGATGGGAACGAGCCGCAGCGCGGCCGCCCGCCAGTGCCACGAGGTCAGCTGCAGCCAGAACAGGATCACGTTGCCCGACTGCAGGTTGGCGAACACCTGGAAGAGCACGAGCGTGAACGCGTCCAGAAAGCCGCCGACGGAGGCCAGCAGCGCCCCGACCGGCAGCTTGTCGGTGCGGCGATGGATCGTCACCACGACGGGCGGACCTCCTCCGTCCCTTGGCCGGCCCCTGACGCGGCGCGCGCGGGCATCACGGCCCCGGGCAGGTCGTGCGTCGTCATGCGGCCACTGTGCCAGCGGAGGCGGGCGACTCGGCGACGCCGCTCCGCGCCGTCGCCCGTCGAGGGGAGCCACGGCCCGAAGGCGCGAGCCGTCAGCCCGGGCCGGGCCCGCCGGCGCGGGAACCGGGCGTGTGCACGGACACGGCTCCCGCAGATGGACCCTCGGTCGCACCGCCGCCGTGGCACCCCCGGCCCGGCTGGGCCGGCGTCCGGGATGACCGCGCCGTCCCGAACCGCCGCGGCGGCATGGACATCGCCTTCCGGTTCGTCCCCGACGACGGTTGCGGCCAGGCCGACAGCGGGCCGCCTGAGTGTGCGAGGTGCGGCGAGGGCCTCCGACTGGCCGACCGTTCCCGAACGGGCTCAGAGGGCGTCGGTCAGGCCGCCGTCGATGGTGAAGTCCGCCCCGGTGACATTGCCGGAGCGAGGGCTCCCCAGGAACAGCACCAGGGCGGCGACCTCGTCGGGGGTGGTGAAGCGGCCGGTGGCCGCCTGTGCGGCGGCGCTCCTGGCCACGTCGGCGGGGTCGAGGCCGAGGTGGCCGCCGACCGTCGCCGCCACCCCTTGCGCACCCTGCCACAGCGGGGTCTCCACGGGGCCGGGGCTGACGGAGTTCACCCGCACGCCCCGAGGGCCGAACTCCTTGGAGAGCGCCTTGCAGAAGCTCGAGAGGGCGGCCTTGGCGGCGCTGTAGTCGACGACCAGCGGATCGGGCAGGCGGCCGTTGACGGAGGAGACGGTGACGATCCGTCCGGCGTCGGTGGCCAGGAGGTGCGGCAGCGCGGCACGGGTGGCCCGGACCGCCGCCATCAGATTGACGGTGAAGGTCCACTCCCAGTCGGCGTCGGTGGTGGCCAGGAAGCCGTCGACCCGGGGCCGGACCGCGCCGACGTTGTTGACCAGCACGTCGATGCCGCCGTGCGCGCCGACCGCGGCGGCCACCAGCTCGGCCGGACCCTCCGGGGTGGCCAGGTCCGTCTCGAGGACGGTGAGCTGCGCGCCCTGCTCGACGAGCCGCTCCAGCGGCTCGGTCAGACTCCTGCTGCCCGCCACGACACGTGCGCCGGCCGCGAGGAAGGCCTCGGTGACGGCGAGCCCGATGCCGCGTCCGGCGCCGGTGATCACGACTCGCTGCCCCTGCAGGCCCAGGTCGAAGCCGGTCCCCTGGCTCCGGTCCCCGGGGGTCATCGGGAGCCCTCCAGCTGCTGACGGCCCAGCCAGGCCAGCGCGGCGTCGGCGACCTCGCGCCAGCCGCCGTCGATGACGAGCGAGTGGCCGCGGTCGGGGAAGGTCATGAAGTCGGTGACGGCCTCGGAGTGGCGGTACTGCTTGAGCGTGGCCCGCGTGACGGCCTCGGGAACGGTGTGGTCCTTGCCGCCCGCTACCAGCAGCAGCGGGCCGCGGCCGGAGTTCTTCGTGTCGACCTTCGCCGCCGAGTGCGGGTTGAAGTTGGCTGCCGCAGCCTCGTAGAGGGGCTTGCCGGGAGCCGGGATGGTCCAGCGCGCGTGGAGCTCCGCCGACTCGTCCTCGGAGATCGCGTTGCCGAAGGCGAAGCGGAACTGCTCGGCGGTGAGCGAGACCGAGCGGTGCCGGTTGGCCGGGTTCCTGAACACCGGCAGGGTGGCCTTCAGGGCGGAGAGCGGGAGCGGCAGATCGCCCTTGATCTGCGCGGCGTCGATGGCGACGGCAGCCGCGGCGCGGTCCTGGCCGAGCAGCTTCTGAGCGATCATGCCGCCGAAGGAGTGACCGACCAGCACGGGCGGGGCGGGCAGTTCGGCGATCAGGGCCGCGTAGTGCTCGACGACGTCGTCGATGCCGTGGTCGGCGATGCTCTCCGGGTGCTTCCTGGCCTCCTCGACGGTGTCCGGGTCACCGGGCCAGCCGGGGGCGGAGGGCTCGTAGCCCGCTTCGCGGAAGAGCTCGATCCACGGCTGCCAGGAGGTGCTGTGCAGCCACAGGCCGTGGATGAACAGCACGGGGGTCGGGGTCGTCATGGCGGTGCCTCTCTGCGTCGGGAGTACGGTGCCTGCCCAGCCAGCCAAGCTCCTGCCCGGCGGCTTCGAACGGGGGAGGGCCCCCGGGGTCGAATCGATTCGCCCGTTCGGCCCAAGGACGCGACCGCGCGCCCGGGTTCGGACGCGCGGTCAGGTGCTGCCCAGATCCCGTCCCACGCACGCTCGGCGCGACCGAGGATGTGTTCCTGAACCGGTCCCGGCCTGCCCGATGCCCCCGAGGACGTCCTGCCGTCGCCGCCCACCCCGACCCGCCGCCAGGTGCTCGCCCTCATCGCGCACGACGCCACGTGGCGGCCTCACTTTCGCCGGTGTCACGATCCCTCCCCCGGTGACAGTCGGTGACCCACCCGATCGGACGCGGCCGCGCGCGGCTTCCCCTCGTCGCTGCTGTGATGGCGGGGCATCCGATCGAGAGAAGGGCCGGTCATGGCAGTTCTGATGGAGATCGATTTCCCTGGTGTGACGGCGGAGCAGTACGACGAGCTCGACAAGCGCGCCGGGACGCGGGCCGACCAGCTTCCGGACGGCGTGCTGTTCCACTGCGCGAGCGTGTCGAGCGCGGGGCTGCACGTGGTCGACCTGTGGGAGTCACGCGCCAAGTTCGAGGCGTTCATGGAACGGCTCATGCCCATCGCGGCCGAGGTCGGGTTCCCGCAGCCGAAGGCTCCGCCGCAGCTCACCGAGGTGCATTACCACTTCGAGCGAGGATAGGGCGCAGGAGCAGGCCCCCGGCCCGGCAGGCCGTGCGGCGACGGTGGCTCGCGGAGCGTGGTAGCTACGTCGCTGAGGTGTTCGTCGCGTCCGACGGGGGTGCGCCGTCCTGAAGGCCGACAGCGGGGCGCTGAGTGCCCATCACCCTGTCGACCGTGATCTCGATGACCACGCGCTGCGGATTGACGCGAGGTGTGCGGTAGCGCTCGGCGTAGCGGCGCTCCGCCTCCCGCACCGCGGCGGTGTCCGCGCTGACGACGGCCGTCCCCTCCAGGGTGGTCCAGCGTCGGCCGTCGACCTGAGTGAGGGCCACCCGGGCGGACGGGCCGGCCGCCGCGACGTTGCGGGCCTTGGCGCTGGTCGAGCTGGTGATCACGCGGGCGGTCCCGGTCGCCGGGTCGTAGGTCGCGCCGACCGGGGTGAGGTGGGTGGACCCGTCGGGCCGGCGGGTGGCCAGGACGCACAGGTGCCGCTCGCGCCAGAAGCGAGCGGCTTCCTCCGTTGCCGTGCCGCCGCCGTCTTCGGTCGTCATCGAGGTGGGCTTCCCTGTCGTGGAGTGCGTGCGGAGCTGCGTGCGTCGACGGCCCGAGGGGTGTCTTCTGCCTGCGCAGTCTATGCGGTGATCACGCTGCCGGGGTCGGCGGCAGGGCGCCCAGCACCGCGGGCAGCCGGGCTTCGACGGCGTCGGCGAGGTCGTCGAAGGCACCGCGCAGGAGGGGTTCGGCGAGACGGAGAACGCCCTTGAAGGTCAGGGTGGCGCGGTAGGTGACCAGCGTGCCGTCACCGTGGGGGCGGATGGCCATGTCGTCGGTGGCCGAGACGCTCCGGTTGGAGCCCTGGAAGACGAGCCGGTCGGGTTCGCGGGTGACCAGCCGGTAGTCGAGGGTGGTCTCCCGACCGCGGAAGCGCGAGGTGTTCTGCCAACGCGCACCGACCGCCACGGGGCCCGCGTCGGTGCGACGGCAGCGCACGGTTCCGGGGTCCCACTCCTCGGTGTGCGCGAAGTCCTCCAGATAGGCCACCACGGTCGACGCAGGGGTACCGACGCGGAACGAGCGCTCGACGGTGATGGCCACGTGGTCCTCCGGACGCGAGTAGGGACGGATCGGCGACTCCCGCCTGCCGTCGGGGCGGAACTCGGACGACGGGGCTCACCCGGCGGGGCTCACATCGCGACGATTCGCGCGATCATGAATCCGACGGTGGGGAGCACGAGGACCGCCAGACCGATCAACCCCACCCAGTTCCACCACACGTCGTGGGCGTGAACGGGGTCGTGGACCGAGATGCCCAAGGTCGTGGAGGACTCGCACTCGGGCGTCTCCTCCGGACGGACCAGCGACTGGACGGGCCGGGGTGCAGTGGCGGGAACGGACATGGCTTCCTCCCTGTGGCTGATTCCCCTGGCCTGTCCACCATGGCCCGCCGAGCTCCTGTGTGCGCACGGCATCGATGGCGCATCGCTCGATCGGGCGGTGCGACGTCGGCGTGCACGTGGCGGTCGTCCGGTCGGCCGGCACGGTTCGCGCGCGGCGGGCTCCCGCATCGGCGAAGCACCCCATCCCCGACCCCGCCGGTGACGAAGTACCGTAAAGACCGCTGATCGTGCCTCACGGAGGCGGTGATGAAGCCCACCGGTCCCGACAACCCGCTCCGCGGACAACCGACCCCCGACTGGCACGCCCACGCCAACTGCATCGGCGCCGACCCCGAACTGTTCTTCCCGATCTCCTCCACCGGGCTGGGGCGGCTACAGGCGCAGGCCGCGAAAAGCATCTGCCGCTCCTGCACCGTGGCCGACGACTGTGCCCGGTGGGCGCTCCGGCACGGCGAGACCTACGGCATCTGGGGCGGTCTGGACGAGGAGGAACGAAGGGCCGCCCGCCGGTCCTCCCTGGGGCCGACGAGCGACTCCGCCTGACGCCGGCTCGCAGGACCCACAGTCGACCCCGGTACCGGCCCCGGGAGCCCGTACCCGACGCCTTCGGTGGCGTGAAGGGAGGCAGCCATGTCATTCGGCGACACCGGCGTTGAGTCGGTCTGGGACTATCCGCGACCCCCGGCCGTGGTCCCGTGCGCCCGGTCGGTCCTGGTCCTCTTCTCCGGGGTGACCGTGGCCGACTCCGTGAGAACGCTGCGGGTCCTGGAGACCAGTCACCCGCCGGTCTACTACATCCCCGCCGCGGACGTCAGGCAGGACCTGCTCACCGCGGCGACCGCAGAGAGCTGGTGCGAGTGGAAGGGGCGCGCGGTGTACTGGAACCTGCGCCTCGGGGACCGCGTGAGCGTGTGCGCGGCGTGGAGCTACCCCGATCCGCGTCGCGGCTTCGAGTCCTTGGCGGGGGCCTTCGCGTTCTATCCCGGGCGGGTGGACGAGTGCCGCGTCGACACCGAGGCGGTCTCGGCCCAGCCCGGTGACTTCTACGGGGGCTGGATCACCTCCCGCATCCGTGGACCGTTCAAGGGCGCGCCGGGAACCGGCGGCTGGTGAGGCGTCGGCCTGGGCGGACGCCTCCCCCAGACCGTGGTGCCGTTCGGCCGCAGGCGACGGGGAACGTGCGGGCGCACGCCTCGCGTGGCCCGCATCGCCTTGCCCGGCCGGGCGCAGACGTCGGGCGGCGAGCCACGCGAAGGCCCGTGCCCCTGGCCGCCCAGGGTCACATGCTCAGGAGACCGTAGGAGATCAGTGTGCTGACCACCAGCGTCAGCCCGCCGAGCAGGGCGATCCCGAGGTAGCCGCCGCGCCGCCGCGGTGCGCCACCTGACCGGCTCGACGGCGACTGAATGGCGCCGCCCCGGCCCGCGTACTCACCGCTCATCCCCCGCGCGGGCGAAGCCGAGGGCGCCGGCGCCGCGCCCGCGAGGACGCGCTCGAGGTCGCCGCGCATCTCGCCGGCGCTCTGGTAGCGCTGCTCGCGGTCCTTGCACAACGCGCGCAGCACGATCGCGTCGATCTCGGTCCGGATCTGCGGGTCGAAGGCGGACGGCGGCTGCGGCTGGTCCTGGACGTGCTGGTAAGCCACCGCGATCGGCGAGTCGCCGATGAAGGGAGGGCGCAGCGCCAGCAGTTCGTAGAGCAGGCAGCCGGTGGAGTACAGGTCGGTGCGGGCGTCGACCTGCTCCCCGCGGGCCTGCTCCGGGGAGAGGTACTGGGCGGTCCCGATGACGGCCGAGGTGGCGGTCATGGTCATCCCCGCGTCGCCCATCGCCCGGGCGATGCCGAAGTCCATCACCTTGACCTGGCCTTGGCGGTTCAGCATCACGTTGGCCGGCTTGATGTCACGGTGGACGATCCCGCTGCGGTGCGAGTGCTCCAGCGCCTGCAGGATGCCGATGGTCATCTCCAGCGCCCGCTCCGGCAGCAGACGCCGACCCGACTGGGTGAGCGCGAGCAGCGTGGAGCCCTCGACGTACTCCATCACGATGTAGGGCAGGGAGATGCCGTCGAGGTAGTCCTCGCCGGTGTCGTAGACCGCCACGATCGCCGGGTGGTTGAGCGAGGCGGCGGACTGCGCCTCGCGGCGGAAGCGGGCCTGCGAGACGGCGTCACGGGCCATGTCGGCCCGCAGCGTCTTGACCGCGACGACGCGATCGAGTCGCACGTCGTGACCGACGTGGACCTCCGCCATGCCGCCACGCCCCAGGAGGCCCCCCAGCTCGTATCGGCCACCGAGGCGACGCGCTTCCAGCATGTTCCCAACCCTCTCGATCACCGGACCACCGGTCACGGAGCGACCGCGCGCCGCCCTCACCCCCGCCGTGACCATGGCCCGGACACGGTATCGCCCCGACTCCCACAGGCCGAAACGCCGGGACCGCACCCGGCTCGGTCACCGGGGGTTCCCCGGCGTGCGCCGGACCCCGCACGAGCCGAGGATGAGCGGTGTCCACCCCGTCGCACCCAAGGGAGGCCCGATGACCGGCGAGCAGGACAGCGACATCCTCGGTTCGATCGGCCGGCTGGTCGACACGGAGAAGGAGCTCCGCGCGCGGATCGCCGACGGCAGCGCGGACAGCGATGCCGCGCGCGAGGAGCTGGCCGCGCTGGAGGTCCGGCTGGATCAGTGCTGGGACCTGCTGCGGCAGCGGCGCGCCCGGACGGAGTTCGGCGAGGACCCGGGCGCCGCACGGGTCCGTCCGGCCGAGGAAGTGGAGGGATACGAGTCCTGACGGACGATCTGCGACCGGCTTCCGGCGCCGGCCCGAGGCATGCGGTGCCGAGGGCGGAGCCGGGCCGGACGGGCGTCGAAGGCGATCGTCGCCGACACCGCCGCACGTCCCCCGGTCGTTCCGTCAGGGGCGACGGCGGGTCGTCGAGACGCCTGTGCGGCGGCCGGCCGCCGCACAGGCGTGGCGTGGTGCCGTGCCCGCCAGTAGGTCGGGCTGCGAGGGAGTGCCCTACTCGGCCCCGTGCCACACCGTCGTGATGTTGCAGAACTCCCGGATTCCGTGCCCGGACAGTTCCCGCCCGTACCCCGAGCGCTTCACCCCTCCGAAGGGGAACGCCGGGTGGGAGGCCGTCATCCCGTTGAAGAAGACGCCGCCTGCCTCCATGTCCCGGACGAAGCGGCGCTGTTCCTCCTCGTCGCGGGTCCAGACGTTCGAGCTCAGGCCGAAGGGCGAGTCGTTGGCCACGGCCAGGGCCTCGTCCAGGTCCTGCACCCGGTACAGGGTGGCCACCGGGCCGAACGCCTCCTCGTGGTGGATGCGCATCTGCGAGGTCACCCCGGCCAGCACCGTGGGTTCGTAGTACCAGCCGCGGGGCAGTGCTGCGGGGCGCTGCCCTCCGCACAGGACCGCCGCCCCGTGCCCGCGCGCATCGTCGACGAGCGTCTCCAGGTCCGCGCGGCCCTGCTCGGTGGCGAGGGGCCCGACGTCGGTGGACTCGTCCATGGGGTCGCCCACCGTGAGCGCGGCCATCAGTTCCGTGAAGCGTGCCGCGAACGCGTCGTAGACGTCCGTATGCACGATGAAACGCTTGGCCGCGATGCAGGACTGGCCGTTGTTCTGCACGCGGGCCGTGACGGCCGTGCGGGCGGCGCGCTCCAGGTCGGCCGACGGCATCACCACGTACGGGTCGCTGCCGCCGAGTTCGAGGACCGTCTTCTTGATCTCGTCGCCGGCGATCGCGGCGACCGAGCGGCCCGCGGGCTCGCTGCCCGTCAGCGTCGCGGCGGCGACCCTGGGGTCGCGCAGGACGCCCTCGACGGCGCCGGAACCGATGAGCAGCGTCTGGAAGCATCCTTCGGGGTATCCGGCCCGCCGGAAGAGGTCCTCCAGATAAAGGGCGGTCTGCGGGACGTTGGAGGCGTGCTTCAGCAGGCCCGTGTTGCCGGCCATCAGGGCGGGCGCCGCGAAGCGGATCACCTGCCACAGCGGGAAGTTCCACGGCATGACGGCCAGGACGACGCCCAGCGGCCGGTAGACGGCACGCGCCTGCCCGGCTCCGGAGTCCTCCACGTCCGACTGAGGGGGCCGCTCGTCCGCCAGCAGGGCCTCGGCCCGGTCCGCGTACCAGCGCATGGCCTTGGCGCATTTGGCGGCCTCCGCGCGTGCGGCGGCGAGCGGCTTGCCCATCTCGGTGGTCATGGTGCGGGCGATGTCGTCGCGGTCCTCGTCCAGCAGGTCCGCGGCGCGGTGGAGCAGCCGGGCCCGTTCGGCGAAGTCCGTGAGGCGGTGGCGACGGAAGGCGGCGTGGGCAGTGGCCAGCCGCCGTTCGACCTCCTCCGGCGTCAGCGGGTCGAAGGTCTTGAGTGTCTCGCCGGTTGCGGGGTCGACCGTGGCAATGGGCATGGGTGGGTCCTTCCTCATGCTGTCTCGTACCCGTCACACCTTCCCTCGGGATGATGCCGCGTGCACTGCCCTTCCCGCAGTACCGCCCCCCGAACGGTCCAGTCGACCGTCACGTCGGAGTCGGAGGTCGGCGCGGTACGCCGCCTGCACGGCGAGGCGATCGTCCGGGCGACAGCGGTCACGCCTCGGTGGCCGGCCCCCGATCCGCCGCCGAGGGATCGCCGAGCGCAGCCCTCAGCAGGTCCTGCTGCTGCACCGAGAGGTCCGAGCGCAGCAACTCCATGGCCCGCCCCTCGAACGCCTTGGCGAGGGCGTCGATCCCCGAGTCGGCACTCAGGAAGACCAGCACCGAGGTCCCCGGAGTCATGTCGCCCTTCACCGACTCGATCATCGAGCTGTCGATGCCGGCCTTGCTGAGCTTCTTCGCGAACGAGGACGCCATGCCGCCCTCGTCGGTCACGTGTTCCTGGACTTGCGGTCCCGCCGAATAGTGCGGCCAGCGGATCACGGCGACGTCCCGCACGTCGATGACCTCCTGACCGGCCAACTGCTTGAGCAGGAGGACTGCGTCGTCCGCCCCTTCGGTGCCACGGAACCGCCAGGCCGTTGTTGACATCGATCGTTCCTTCCACCAGACCCGGTCACGATCGGCAGCCCTACTCCCTCGGGCCGGGGTCCTCTTCCGTCTCCCCCATCCAGGCTAGCCCGACAAACCAGACGTTTCGCGCCCTCAAGAACGCAACGACCGCTCCGCATGCCAACCACCCTGCCACCTCCCGGACGGGCGACAGCCACCGTCGCGCATCTGGACGATCCCATCGCGCGTCACGGCCCGTGAACCTGTCCACTGGGACACGCAAGCCCTCACTCCAGGAACGGGAAGCACCATGACGGGAACCGCCGACGACCTTTCGCCCGGCTACCACGATCTGCGGGCTCTCGTGATCAACTGCACGCTCAAGCGATCTCCCGAACGCAGCCACACCGAGGGCCTGATCAACCTGAGCGCCGGCATCATGCGGCGCCAGGGCGTGAGCGTCGAGGTACTGCGAGCGGTCGACCACGACATCGCCACCGGTGTCTGGCCGGACATGACCGAACACGGCTGGGAGAGCGACGAATGGCCCGCCCTCCACCCCAGGGTGATGGCCGCGGACATCCTGGTCCTCGCCGGGCCGATCTGGCTCGGCGACAACTCCTCGGTGATGAAGAAGGTGATCGAACGCCTCTACGCCTGCTCGTCGCTGCTGAACGACCAGGGCCAGTACGCCTACTACGGCCGGGTCGGCGGCTGCCTGATCACCGGCAACGAGGACGGCGTCAAGCACTGCGCGATGAACGTGCTCTACAGCCTTCAGCACCTGGGCTACACGGTCCCGCCGCAGGCGGACGCCGGTTGGATCGGCGAGGCGGGCCCCGGGCCCTCCTACCTCGACGAGGGTTCGGGCGGCCCGGAGAACGACTTCACCAACCGCAACACCACGTTCATGACCTGGAACCTGCTTCACGTGGCCCGCATGCTCAAGGACGCCGGTGGCATCCCGGCCCACGGCAACCAACGCTCCGCGTGGGATGCCGGATGCCGCTTCGACTCGGACAATCCGGAGCACCGGTGACGCATCGGCCGATCCTGACCCGCTCCAGGGCCGTGCACCGGGGCTGCCGTGGGCCCGCCGGGTTGGTGCGCGGCCGACTCTCCGTGCGCGTTGCCGGGTGATCGTAGGTGGCCGAGAATGGTGCCCAGCGGTATGCCGCCTCAGGAAGGAGCTTCCGATGGCATGGCAAATCGAGGGGACGTATTTCGAGAACTGCAATTGCAATATGGTGTGCCCCTGCTCGACCTCCGGCCTGTCGGCTCCGGCGGACTACGACCGCTGCCAGGTGGTCCTGGCCTTCCACATCGATTCCGGCCAGGTCGATGAGGTCGAGGTCAGCGGCCTGACAGTCGCCGTGGTGGCCGACACCCCGCCGCTCATGAGCGACGGTGACTGGCGCATGGGGATGTTCATGGACGAGACGGCCTCGCCCGAGCAGGCCGAAGCGCTCGGCGCGGTCTTCTCCGGTCAGCGCGGCGGCCCGATGGAGGGGCTCGCTCCGCTCGTCGGCGAGATGCTCGGGCTGGAAGTCGCCCGCATCGAGTACGTCGACGACGGCCGGCGCCACCGAGTGAGCATCGGCCAGGCGATCGACATGGAGGTCGAGGACTTCGTCTCTCCCCTGGACGCGACCGGCAAGGGCATCCGCGTCAGCGGGGTGGGCTTCCCCGCGGACACGCTCGCGGCCGGAGTCGCGACCAGGTCCCGTGTGAACGCCTTCGGCCTCGCGTTCGCCAACGAAGGGAAGAACGCGTTCTCGGCACCGTTCTCCTGGGCGGCGTGAATGTCGCCACCACTCGCTCGACGGGCCGTCACCCCGGCGAGCTGGGTGGCCCTACTCGCCGCCGCGGCGCTGGCCTGGGCCCTGACGGTCCGCGCTGCGTCGGGCATGGCGCCCGGACCGGGCACGATGGGGCAGGGCCTGTGGGGATTCCTGGTCCTGTGGGGTCTGATGATGGCCGCGATGATGCTCCCGGCCGTCGCGCCCGTCGTCTCGCTGTATCTGCGGACGCTGCGTGCCCACTCGACCGGTTGGACGCGCGCGGGACGTAGCACCGGCCTGGTCATCGGCTATCTCTGCGCCTGGGAGGCGTTCGGACTGGCGGCGTTCGGGGTGGCCTGGGCGAGCGGCGAACTCGCCGCCCGGTCACCAGGCGCTGCGTCGTGGGTCGGGGCGCTGCTGCTGGTCGGAGCGGGCCTGTACCAGGTGACACCGCTCAAGGACCGCTGCCTGAGCCACTGCCGGTCGCCCCTCGGCTTCCTCATGCACTTCGGCACCTACTCCGGACGGCTGCGCGACCTACGGGTCGGCCTGTACCACGGCGGATACTGCGTCGGCTGCTGCTGGGGCCTCATGGTCGTCCTGATCGTGGTCGGCGTGATGAACCTCGCCTGGATGGCCGCTCTGGCCTGCGCCGTCTTCCTGGAGAAGACCTGGCGCCACGGCAAGGCCTTCAGTCTCGTTCTCGGCGTCGCCCTCATCGGCTACGCCTGCTTCGTGCCCTGGAATCCTGGCCTGATCCCGGGCCTGCGCACCGCGCCGGGCATGCCTATGTGAGCGGTGACCCCGTCGAAATGCCGTCCGGTTCATCCGGGCGCGCGGATCCACGTCCGGGCCAGTTCCGCGACCCAGGCGACGGCCTCCTCGGGGGCCGGTGGGGGTGCGGCGACGACCACGACTTCGGTGACGCCGGCCGCGGCGAGTTCCGGCAGATCCGCCGGGGTGCCGTCGCTCGGCGCGACGGCGACCGTGAGCTCGTCGAGACTGCGGCCCTGGTGGGCGCACTCCTCGGCCAGCTCGGCGACGCGCGCCGGGACGTCGGCCATGGGCACGTTGAAGCCGTACCACCCGTCACCTGCCCGCGCCGCGCGACGGAGGGCGGCACGGCTGTTGCCGCCCACCAGGACCGGCAGGTCGCCCCGCAACGGCTTGGGATGGACCCGGACCGCTTCGAAGCGGGTGAACTCCCCGGTGAACGTGGCGGGGTCCTCGGCCCAGAGGGTGCGCATCGCGGCAAGGTACTCGTCCGTGCGGCGCCCGCGCCGTTCGAAGGGGACACCGAGCGCGGCGAACTCCTCGGCCGACCAGCCGACCCCGACGCCGAGGCCGAACCGGCCGCCGGACAGGACATCGAGCGTGGCCGCCTGCTTGGCGACCAGGACCGGGTTGTGCTCGGGCAGCAGCAGCACGCCGGTGGCGAGCAGGATCCGGTCGGTGACGGCCGCGGCGAAGCTCAGGGCGAGCAGGGGGTCCAGCCAGTCCGCGTCCGCGGGAACGGCGATCCGGCCGTCCGCGGAGTAGGGGTAGCGAGAGGTGGGCGCGTCCACGAGCACCACGTGCTCGCCGCACCACAGCCTCGCGAAGCCGCACGCCTCCGCGGCCGTGGCCACGGCCCGGATCACCTCCGGACGGGCGCCGTCACCGATGCCGAGCGCGTGCAGACCCACCCGCATGCTCCCACCTCCTGACGCCACCTTAGGCAGGTCACCACCACCACGACCGGCAGGGCGCGCCGCCTCCCCGGCACACGGGGTCACCTCGTTCGCGCCGGTCCGGGTCGGGCGGGCCGGCTCCCTGAGGACGGGTCAGGGAGCGATCCGCGGGGGCAGGTCAGTTTTCTCCCGGGCTGGCTCGCAGGTAGTCGGTGAAGAGGTCGAAGTCGATCTGGGTTGCCTCGTCCCCCAGGGGGACGACCTGTTCGGTACGGCGCAGGAAGGACGCGATGGCGCGGCGGGGCGCCTCCAGGAGTGCCTCGCCCTCCGGGGACGACAGGGCGATGCACACGACCCCCTGGCCGTGGGACCGGGAGGGCCACACCCGCACATCTCCCCCGCCGACGGGCTTGTTCAGGCCCTCCGTCAGCAGGCTGCGCGAGAAGACCCAGGACGCGGTGTCCTGACGCGTGTGGAAGTCGACGTGCACCGCGAAGGGATCGTTGCGGTAGTACCGGAGTTCGGTGGGGACGGGCATCGACGACTCGGAGGAGACGATGAGCCTGAGGTGGACCTGCATGGTGACCTGGGAGGCGGCGGTGGCTGCCGGGGTTTCGGCCCGGCCTTCCGGGGCCGGCGCGGGCGTGGCGGTCATGAGCACTGCGGCGAGGAAGAGCGCGTCCTCCTCCCCCTGCTCCTGGTTCTCGGGCTCAGCCGGCCCGCGCCAGTCGGCGCATGCCTCGCACGCGCCGGGCCGGGTCACGTGGTCGGCCAGGTGCGCGACGACGTGGTCAGGCGTTCGGGCGGCGATGTGCACGGCGGCTTCCGCGCCCAGGCTGGAGCAGGTCAGGAGAGCCTCGAAGTCGTCGAGGCCGGTCGGCTCGCGGTCGTTGTCCGGGCTGCTCATCCTTCACTCCCCTCCGTTCACGGGGCGAGCTTCGGCCTCGGGTAGTTCGAGCCGTCGGAGTTTGGCGCGTTGCTTGCTGGTGCGGCGTTCGAGGGCCTTGGGGGTGAGGCCCACTGCCTGGGCCGCTTCGCGCTCCGTGTACCCCAGCGCGCGCAGGGCCAGTCCGACGACCAGCTCCAGATCCTCGATCTGGGACAGCACACGGAGGGCGTGGTCGCGCTGGACCGCGATCTGCTCGGGGTCGGCGTGCCGGGGGTCCGGCAGTTGCGCCAGCACCTCGTCGGTCCGGTAACTGGTCAGGGCGCGCAGCTCGGCCTGCTGCTTCCACCAGTGGCGGTAGACCTGAGGGAAGGAGTTGATGCAGGCCCCCATGAAGTAGGTCGTCAGGCTCGCCCCTCGGCGGGCGTCCCACAGGCCGCGCCGCAGAGCGTGCAGCCGGAAGAACGGCACAGCCTTGAGGATCGTCTCGGTGGCCAGTTCGACGTGGTCGTCGCGGTTCCACGGGAAGTCGTCCATCGGCCGGGGCACAGGACGGCCGTGGGAGGCGCAGCGCATGAAGATCTCTCCGGTGGAGATCCAGTGGTGCAGGATCGGCCAGCCGTAGGCGGAGAGCCTTCGCAGCAGCAAGTCGGTGCGTGGCCCTTGGTAGCCGTCGGCGCGCAGGGCTCGGACGATCGCCGTGTCGGCGGTGATGCGCTGGTGGTACTCGGCACTGTCGGGTTGGCCGGCGTGGGGGGCGAGGCGGCTCTCGACCTGGTGCAGCAGGTCCGGGGAGATGGGTGTCGTCGCCGGGGCGCTGTCGCCCGGCTCGGGCCACGTCGCGTTTTCTGCATCGGACAAGACGCCTCCCTGTACGGGCCGCACGGCGCCCTAACGACGGGCGCTCCTTGCGGGGGTTGTAGGCCTGGCTTCGCGACCTTCCCCCCGAGATCACCGTCACACAGAGAAATCATCCTGTGACGGGGGGTGGAGCTGGGGTCCCGGCCCTACCACTACGCAAAAGGCAGCCCTCACCCTGCCGCCCGGAAGCGGCACCGAACCCTTGCGAGGCCCTCATGTCGAACAGCACCCGTTCCCCGAAGCCGTCGGTCCTCGAGCAGACCTGGCACAGGTGGCTCGACCCCGCGACTCTGCCGGGGGCCGTGCTCGCCACGGTGATCAGCCGCCTGATCGTGCTTGCCCTGACCACCCTGCTGTGAGCGGGCCCTGACCCTGACTACGGCTCGGCCCGCGTGCGGCCCGACCCTGACCGCCCGGGACCGGGTCGCCGCCCCGGGCGATCAGGGCCTGGCGCCGTGACTACCTTCCGTCCGGGACGCAGGCGACCAGGTCATCCGGCGTGTGCGCGGCGACGGGCGGGGCCTGGGCCGGAGCCGGGGTCGGGCGCAGGCGTCCCGCCAGCGGGAGCATGGCCACGGCGAAGGCCGTGATCAGCAGGAAGGCCGCCGGGTAGGACAGCCCGCCGGCGATCCAGCCGACGACCGGCGGGGAGACCAGGGAGGCCGCGTACGTCAGCGTGGCCACGCCCGCCACGCCCTCGCCCGGGGTCGCGCTGACCCGGGAGGCGGCGCTGAAGACCAGGGGCACGTTGAGGGCGATGCCCGCGCCGATCAGGGCCAGTCCGAGGACGCAGACCCAGGCGTCGGGCGACGTCACCACCAGCAGGCCGCCGATCACGGCCGCGGAGGCCCCGGCACGGACGACGGCGACCGCGCCGAAGCGCTGCACCGCCCGGTCGCCCGACAGCCGGGTCAGCGCCATGGCGAGGTTGAACAGGGTGAACCCGGCAGCCGCCAGAGCGGGTCCGGCGTCGGCGACCCTGGTCAGGTAGACCCCGGACCAACTGCCCGTCGCGCCCTCGACGAAGGCCCCGCAGAAGCCGAGGACGCCGATCAGCAGCACGGCCCGGCCGGGCACGGCGAAGCGGCGCGGTGCGGGCCCCGCCTGGGCGAGGCCGCGCGGGGCGTCCGCCGGCAGGCCGCGGGTGCCCAGGGCGGCGAGGGGAAGCAGGACGGCGGCGACGACGAGCAGCCGCAGCCGCGGGTCGATGTCCAGCCGGGCGGCGAGGATGCCCAGGCCACCGGCGATCAGGCTGCCGGTGCACCAGAGCCCGTGCAGGCCCGAGATGATCGAACGGCCCAGTCGACGCTCGATGCTGACGCCCTGTCCGTTCATCACGACGTCGCTCATGCCGGCGAGCATGCCGAAGACGGCGAAGGCCGGGTAGAGCCAGGCCTTGCCCGGTGCCAGGACAGGCACCGGAAGCAGCAGCACCCACAGGGCGATCAGCAGCCCGGTGGCACGCCGCTCGCCGATCCGGTGGGCGACCCGGGCGGCGGTGGGCATGGCGACGAAGGCGCCGATCGGCTGGCACAGCAGCACCAGACCCAGCGTCCCGGCGCTCAGACCGAAATGGCCCTGCAGCCAGGGCAGCGAGCTGTAGAGGGAGCCTCCGACGACTCCGTGGACGGCGAACAGCAGCGCGATGGCGCGATGGTGAGTCACAGGGCAGAAACTAACAGGAAGGGTCCCTGATGAAAAGAGGAATACGTAGGGAGCCTGCCTGTTGGCGCTACGATGCCCGCATGAAGACCGCCACCCCGGCCATGGCGCGCGCGATCAACGACCGGCTCGCGCTCCACCTGCTGCTCGAACACGGCCCCCTGAGCGCGCCGCAGCTGCGCACCCTGACCGGCCTCTCCCGGCCGACGGTGGCGGACCTGATCGAACGGCTGGCCGCCAACGGCCTGGTGCAGCCCTGCGGCGAGACCGGGGAGGAGAAGCGCGGCCCCAACGCCCGCCTCTACCGACTGGTCGGCGAGCGGGCCCATGTCGCCGGCGTCGACATCCGACGCAGCGGCACCTTCGTCACCGTCGCGGACCTGGCCGGCACGACGGTGGGCCGTGCCGAGCGCCCCGCCTCCGCCGACCTCGCGCAGAGCATCCGCGAGGCCGTCACCGAGGCCGCAGGCGGGCGGACGCTACAGGCCGCCGTCCTCGGCGCGCCCGGCATGGTCCACCCGCACACCGGCCGCTCCGAGGGGGCCTGCGACCTCGGTGTGTCCGGTTGGGACCCGCAGGTGCCGGACCGGGTCCAGGAGTCGCTCGAGGTGGAGCGGCTGGTGCTGGAGAACGAGGTCAACCTCGCCGCCGTGGCCGAGCACCGCGCCGGGGCCGCCCAGGGCCGGGAGGACTTCGTCCTGCTCTGGCTGGACGAGGGCGTCGGCGGCGCGGTGGTCCTCGGCGGCCGGGTCCGCCACGGCGCCTCCGGCGGCGCGGGCGAGGTGGGCTTTCTGAAGCTGGACGGGGACAACCTGTGCTGCGCGCTCACCCCCGCGGTCCTGCCGGGCGGGCCCGGCTTCGACCGGTTCGCCGGCCAGGTCGCACGCGGGGCGGCGGCGATGGTCGCCGTCCTCGACCCCGGCCTCGTCGTCCTGGGCGGCGCGGCCGGCCGCACGGGCGGCACGGAACTCGCCGACGCGGTCTCCGCCCACCTGTCCGGCCTCGTCCCTGCCCCGACCGAGGTGCGCGCCACCGCGGTCGACGGCAACCCGGTCCTCCAGGGCGCCGTCCTCACCGCCCTGGACCTCGCCCGCGACGCCGTCTTCGGCTGACCCGCCCACCGGCCGGTCATGACGAGCTGGTGATGAGGGTCGCCCGCCGTCCCGAGCCGGGCGACGGCGTCGGCCTGTCAGACGCCGCGCAGCGCGGTCGTGGTCTTGCCGGTGCGCTCGCGGAGCAGCACCCGCAGGGTGTGCGGATGCTCGTAGCCGACCTTGCGGGCGATGGTCTCCAGCGACTGGTCGGTCGTGCGCAGCAGGTGGGAGGCCTGCTCGACCCGCAGGTCCTGGACGAACCGGATCGGTGATACCCCCAGGGTCCGCTGGACCGACCGTTGCAGCGTCCGGTTGCTGACGCCGATCTCCCTGGCGGCGTCCGGGATCGTGAGGGGCTCGGCGAGACGCGCGCGGACCCAGCGCTCGAACGCGGCCACCGTGGGATCGCTCTGCGCGAGGGCGCTGGGGATCGTGTAGGCGGACTGGGACGGCCGCTCGTCGATCACCAGGTAACGGGCGATCAGATCGGCGAGTGCGGGGCTGCCCGACCGGACCACGTGGAGTGCGAGGTCGACGTGGCCGAAGGCCGCGCCCGCGGTCATGACACCGTCTTCGGCGACGACCATGCGGCTCTGGTCGAGCCGGACCCGGGGGTAGCGCCCACGGAAGACGGGCGAGAGCCACCAGCTCGTCGTGGCCCTCCTGCCGTCGAGCACCCCCGCCTCGGCGAGGAGAAAGGTGCCGGTGCAGGCCGAGGCGACGGCCGTGCCGCGGGCGCGGGTGTGCGCGATTCGCTGCCGGACGGGGGCGAGATCGTCGGCGGCGACGCGCTCCAGCAGGGCGTCCGGCCGTCGCTCGGCCAGCGCGGGCACGATGAGGAGATCCGCGGCGTCGGCGCGGTCCAGGGGTTCCGTCTCGACGAGATGCCCGGCGCCGGTGCGCACCTGCGGGCGGCAGCCGACGGTCGTCACGTTCCAGGCAGGCGCCCCGCCGACCTGGTCGCGCATCGCGTTGGCGCCGTCCAGGACGTCGAGGACCGCGGACAGCCCGGAGTCGAACACGCCGTCGTGGACGAGAACCGCGATCTCCATGTCGAAAACGCTATCATCCGTGGCGTTTCTGCCACTGATCTTGGAGAGGGCCCGGGCGTAGTTTCGAGGTGTGCCGGAGCACCGGCGACGTTCCTCCCGAGCCCCTGAGACTGAGGAGTCCCCCATGAAGATCGGTCTGCTCGCCCGTATCGAGGCCAAGCCCGAGTACGCCGACAAGGTCGAGGCGATGCTGCGCGACGCGGCGACGCTCGCCGAGCAGGAGCAGCACACCGTCACCTGGTACGCGTTCCGTCAGGACGCGACCACCTTCGGCGTCTTCGACACCTTCGCCGACGAGGCGGGCCGCCAGGCCCACCTCCAGGGCGCGATCGCCGCGGCGCTGATGGGCGCGGCCGAGACGATGCTCAGCGCACCCCCGGTGATCACCCCGGTGGATCTGCTGGGCGTCAAGGCCGCGCGGTGACCGAGGCCGCGAACTCGTCGGAGCTCCGGACGCGGACCCACACCTGGCAGCCGCCCCGGCCCTGGTCGGAGCTCGGCCCGTCGAGCGGCATGGAACTCCTGCAAGGGATCCTCAAGCAGGAGATCCCCGAGCCTCCGATCGCCGGCACGCTCGGCTTCCACCTGGTCGAGGTCGGCGAGGGCACGGCCGCGTTCGAGGGCGATCCCGGCGAGCACCTGCTGAACCCCATGGGGTCCGTGCACGGCGGCTTCGTCGCGACGCTGCTGGACTCCGCCCTGGGCAGCGCGATCGCCACACTGCTCCCCCAGGGCCGGGCGTACACCACGATGCAACTCAACGTGCACATGGTGCGGCCCGTCTTCGCCACCACACCGCGCCTGCGGTGCGAGGCGACCACGGTCCACCTCGGCCGCACGACGGCCACTGCCGAAGCCCGACTCCTGGGCACGACGGACGGCAGGCTGTACGCCCACGCGACGACGACCTGCGCAGTCTTCGCCACCGGCTAGAGCGGCCCTCTTTCCCACCGGAACCGGTGGCGGCGCGGCGGGGGCGGCGCATCCGGAAGCCGTCCCGCCGTGCCGTCGACAGGAGCCGTCTCGTCGCCGAGAGATTGCCGCGCCAAACCAGCTGCATCACCCTGGGGCGCGGGGGTCGACCCGCCCGTTGCGTTCGGCTCCCCGGCCCGCGTGGGATCCCGACGACCCCCGACCGACAGCCAGGAGCCGGACGATGGACGCCATCGACGCCGCTGCGCAGGCCGGGACGGAACAGGTCCGGCTGGCCGTCTACGCGCACTTCGCCCGCACCGGAGCGGCCCCGACACCGTCGGAGCCGGCAGCACGGACCGGCCTCGCGCCCACCGAGCTTCGCTCGGCCCTGGACGCTCTGCACGCACACCGTGACGTCGTGCTCGACGCGGCGGACGGCGACCGGATTCTGATGGCGCACCCGTTCGCCTCGGTTCCGCTCGGCTTCTCCGTCATGGGCGCCCGCACGCTCTGGTGGGGCGGCTGCGCCTGGGACTCCTTCGCCGTCCCCCATCTGCTCCGCGAGGAGTCGGACGTCCTGGTCGCCACCCGCTGCCCGGCCTGCGACACCCCGCACGCCTGGGTGGTCGGTCGGGACGCGCCTCCCGCGGGCGACCAGGTCGCCCACTTCCTGACCCCGGTCGAGCGGATCTGGGACGACGTCGTGCACGCCTGCACCCACCAACGTCTGTTCTGTTCCACCGACTGCGTGGACGCCTGGCTCACGGTCACCGGGCGTTCACGCGGTTACGTCCTGGACCTGGCCACACTGTGGAGGCTCGCGCGCGGCTGGTACGCCGGCCGTCTGGAGCCGGGCTACACCCGCCGCGACCCCTCCTCCGCCGCGGCGTACTTCGCCGAGGTGGGCCTGCACGGGCTGTTCTGGGGCCTGCCCGACTGAGCCCGCAGGCGGCCTGCCGGACCCGCGACGGAGCCAGGGGCCGACCTCACCCCGGACGGCATGCGCCGACGTCGTTTTGCCCCTGCCCGAAACCATCGACGCCCGAATCGGACGCCTGCACGCTGGGCCCACCGACAACCGGGGGGAGGTACGGCCATGAACAAGTGGGTCTGGATCTTCGGCTTCTAGCCACAAAGGGCCGGGCTGCTTCAGCAGCGAGGGATGCCGCCCGGCCCGACCACGCTCTCACCCTGCTGGGCACGTCGGGTGACGTTTCGTACGGCCGATCCAGATCCGCCCGCTCCACGTGCGGGCCCATGGAGCGCAGCGGGGGTTCACCGACGGGACCGCGGACAGGTCAGGTTCGAAGGCTACGAGCTGATGCCCGGGATGCTCGGATTCGCGGCACCGTTCGATCCTTGGGGCCCGACCGGAGTCACACGGTGAGCCCGATCAGGACGGCGACGGGCATCAGGATGATCACTCCGACGGGGAAGATCACGGGGTTCACCGTGATCGCCAGGCAGGTGATCGTGATGAAACCCGCGATCAGCAGCGGAGGGACGAGCTTCGGACCGAGGCGCTCGGATCCGGCCGACCGGAGCGCATCGGGGCGTCGGCCCACGTGTGCGAAGTGCGCGGAGAGGTGGAAGGGCATCGCGTTGCTCCCGTCCCGTGTCGTTCCAGTGTGCGCGCCTCCGTCGGTTCGGGCCGCCCCGAACGGGGTTCCCGGGCCGCGGCGGTGGCGGTGCGTGATCGGCGCACGCAGCGGGCCGGCGGTGACCCATGTGGCTCGCCCCGAGCGTTCAGGCAGGTCTGATGGTCTCCATGGTGAGCGCCGGGCCCCGGGGCTCCAAGAGTTCCTGCGTCGCGAGCGCGAGCAGCGGCGTCGGCGTCAACCCCCGTCTGTTCCGCCTCGGGCCACAGTGCCCTGAACGGGTGACCCTTCTGCGATGTGCGCCGGGGCCGCGACGACGCAGGCGCGGGAGCCGTTCGGGCGGCTCTGTGCGTCCACACGGGACACATGCATATGCCTGATAAGATATCGCCATGGATGCGCCGCAGACGATGATCTACCGGCACCTACGCGACCTGGCCGAGCACTTCGAACCACCGGCAGGCTTCTCCGGGCGGTTCGAGATCGCCGACGGCCAGGTCATCATGATGATGAGCCCCGCCAAGCGCCACGACCTCGCCGCGTTCCGCATCGCCCGGCAGCTGAACCGGCAGATCCCCGAGCCGCTCATCGCCTCCAACATCGGAGACGCCGAAAGCGAGACCCTGGGCTCCCTTCGCCGCCCTGACGTCCTCGTACTGCCAGAGTCGTCCCTCGACTCCGAGGGCGACCGCGTCGACCCCCGCGAGATCCTGCTCGCCGTCGAGGTCGTCTCCCGCTCCAACCCCGAGAACGACTACGAGGCCAAGACCCGCGACTACCCGGCCATGGGCATCGAGCACTACCTCATCGTCGACCCTCGCAACGGCACCTGCGTCCACCTCTGGAACCCCGCCGGGGAGGAGTACGCGAACCGCCTGCACTACACGTTCGGCGACAAGATCCCCATCGGCGAGTGGACTGTCGACACCTCTGAGCTGCCCCTCTACAGCCCGGAGGAACGATGACCCCGGGCGCGCTCGTCCGGGAGCGCCGCGAGGAACTGGGCTGGTCCCAAGCCCGGCTCGCGGCAGCCGCCGCAACCACACAAGCCGTCGTGTCCCGCATCGAACGAGGCGTCGCCAGCCCCACGGTGGACATGCTGCTGCGACTCGCGCAAGCCATGGACTCCGAACTGTCACTGCGGCTGATGCCTCGCTGAGCCGGCAGCGGAACAGCACGCTGCGGCGCATCAGGACCCACAGAACCACAGAGCCGGCTACAGCGACGCCGGCCGCAACGACGCCGATCCAGGGCATGTGCAGCACGATGCTCGCGTAGTCCACCTCGCCACAGGCCGAACCCAGGAGGGAGGCGATGGCGAGGAGCCACTGGCGTCGATGCAGGCGGAGCGCCGCCAGGCCTGTGCCGGGCACGGCGGAGAGAGCTATCCCGATGATCACGGCGGGATCCTGGACCCACCGACGCAGCTCTCATCCGGTCGGCCCCTCCGCCATGGATGCGCGGCCGGTGGGAGCGCGTCAAGGTGACTGCGCACTTCAGATGCAAGCGGAGCGCCCGACCTTCCGGGTGGGGGCACACCCGCGGTGGACGGATCCCCTCCTGCGGCGACGTCGCGTTGCGGCACTGCACGGCCACCGGCAACCTGTTCGAGAATCCCCCAGTCGTCGGCCACATCACCGATCGAGCCTCGATGAGCACGGGATGCACGGAGGTAGCAGTGAAGGCGATCATCGCGACTGATCAGGCGGCAGAAGCAGCCGGGATCAAGCTGGCGGAGCGGCCTGCGCCGACGCCGGCGATCAACGACGTCGTCGTCGAAGTCCATGCGTCGGGCTTTGTCCCTGCAGAGTGGGAGTGGCCCTCGACGTGGGTCGATCGCTCCGGTCATGATCGAACCCAGCCGGTGATCGGCCACGAGTTCGCCGGAGTGGTCACCTCTCTCGGCTACGGGACGACGGGACTCTCGCTGGGCCAGCGGGTCTTCGGGATCACGGACTGGCACCGCGACGGAACCCTGGCCGAACACGCGGCCGTGGAGGCACGCAACCTTGCGCCGTTGCCGGGGAACGTCGACTTCGCGGTGGGCGCGAGCCTGCCGATCTCCGGCCTGACCGCATGGCAAGGCCTGTTCCAGCACGGTCGGCTTCAGGCGGGGCAGACCGTTCTCGCACACGGCGCCGCCGGCGCGGTCGGATCTGTGGTGACGCAACTCGCCCGGGAGTTCGGCGCCTACGTCATCGGAACCGGGCGGGCGGCGGACCGCCAGGCGGCGCTCGACTTCGGCGCGAACGAGTTCCTCGACCTCGACGCCGAGGACCTGGAAGGCATCGGCGGGGTCGACCTGGTCTTCGATGTCATCGGTGGGGACGTCCAGAGGCGTTCGGCGCGCATCATCCGGTCCGGCGGGACGCTGGTGTCGGTGGTCGGGCCTGCCGAGGCTCGCCCTGCCGACGGTCTCTCGGTCGACTTCGTCGTCGAGTCCGTCCCGAGCCAGCTGGTGGGGATCGTCGACCGGGTGCGGGACGGGCGCCTTCGCACGCACATCGGCACCGTCGCGACCCTGGACGACGCCGTCCCTGCGCTGAACCCGACCGAGCGGCGCAAGGGCAAGACCGTCATTCGCGTGCGTCCTTGAGTTTCGCGGACCACGGTCCGTTACAGCCTGATCCAGGGCGAGTCACCGCCGGCGTCGGGCCGCTCGTTCCGGATGCCGGCGGCGCCTCGGCCGCCTACGGTGGCCCTGTGACCGCGGTGGAAGCCGATTCGATGCGCCTGTTCGTCGCTCTTGTGCCGCCTCCGGAGGCGGTCTCCGAACTCCGCGCCGCCGTCGACATGGTGCGTGTCCGCCATCCCGGGCTGCGCTGGACCGCGCCCGACTCCTGGCACGTCACGCTCGCCTTCCTCGGCACGGTCGATGCGGCCACGCGGACCTGTCTGGAGGACCGTCTTGCCCGCGTCGCCTCCCGCCATCCGCCCCCGGTACTCGCGCTGGCAGGCGGGGGCCGGTTCGGCGACAGCACCCTCTGGGTCGGCCTGGCCGGAGACCGTCGGGAGCTCTCCGCGCTGGCGAACGGGGTGCGGCGGGCGGCGGGCAAGTGCCGCATCCCGGTCGAGGACCGGCCCTGGCACGGCCACGTGACACTGGCCCGTGCGGGCAGGCGCGGCCGCGGACACGGGAGCGGGGCGGAAAGCGCGCTCGCGGGACCGAGCGCCGAGCTGGCGGCCCACCGCGGTACGGCGTGGACCGCAGAGCAGATGCACCTGGTCCGCAGCGTCATCGGCGAGGGGCCACCGCACTACCACGACGTCGCGGCATGGACCTTGGCGGGCAGGCCCGCCGCCCGACTCCCGAAGCATTGACCCTTGGGGGCTTGGGTTCACGCCCCGTCGTCCCGACCCGGACGCTCATCCGGAGTCGCGGGTCGGTTCGGGCGGGATGCCGACGTCGGCCATGCTCTCCTCGGCCGGCGCCCTGCGCCGTGGTCACGAACCGCAGCAGCCGCCGGACCGCTCGACCGCGTCGACGACGAGGCCGACGCCGAGCTGGACCGGCTGCGGCGCGGGTGCGCAGCACCCGCCGGCCGCGCCCACCTGGTTGGCGGCGGGCTCGTCGAAGAGTCCGGCTCCGCCGCACACCCCCGACTCCGGCAGGGTCAGCTCGACGCGATCGGCGGCGTCGAGGTCGCCGGCAATGGCTGCGACGACGGACCGGACCTGCTCGTAACCGGTGAGGGCCAGGAACGTCGGGGCACGGCCGTAGGACTTCATGCCGACCAGGTACACGCCCTGCTCGGGGTGGGACAGTTCGCGGTGGCCGTGCGGGTAGACGGTGCCGCAGGAGTGCTGGTTGGGGTCGATCAGCGGGGCGAGCTCGGCCGGGGCCTGAAGGCGCTCGTCCAGGCGGAGCCGCAGTTCGTCGAGGTAGGCCAGGTCGGGGCGGAAGCCGGTGAGGACGATGACCTCGTCGACCGGGTCGAGGCGGCGTCCGTCCTCGGCGACCAGGACCAGGCGGCCGTCCGCGTCCCTCTCGATGGCTTCGGTGCGGAAGCCGGTGACGGCGTCGGCGTGGCCGCCGTCCACGGCGGCCTTGGCCGCGAGTCCGAGGGCTCCACGGGCGGGGAGCTGGTCGGCACTTCCGCCGCCGAAGGTGGAGCCGCTGATGCCGCGACGCAGGATCCAGGTCGAGTGGGAGCCGGCGCCGTCGTCGGTCCTGGCGAGGTCGGCGAGGTACGCGAGGGCGGTGAAGGCGGAGGCGCCGGTGCCGATGACCGCGGTGTGCCTGCCTGCGTAGCGGGCGCGCACCTGGGCGTCGGTCAGGTCGGGGACCCGGTAGGCGATGCGGTCGGCGGCGGCGTGCTCACCGAGTGCCGGGAGGCCGTTGCCGCCTGCCGGGCCGGGCGTGCTCCAGGTGCCCGAGGCGTCGACGACGGCGCGGGCGCGGAAACGCTCCTCGTGGCCGTCGGCGTGGCGGATCTGGACCGTGAAGGGCTGAGTTTCACGGTCGGCGTCGACGATGCGGTCCCTTCCGGTCCGGGAGACCCCGGTGACCCGGGCGCCGTAGCGGACGCGGTCGCCGAGGACGTCGGCCAGGGGCTGGAGGTAGCGCTCGGCCCAGTCTCCACCCGTCGGGTAGCTCGTGGGCTCTGGCCTCTCCCAACCTGTGGGGGCGAGCAGCTTCTCCGCGGCGGGGTCGGTCAGTTCGCTCCAGGAGGAAAACAGCCGCACGTGCGCCCACTCCCGTACCGCCGCTCCGGCGCGCGGGCCGGCCTCCAGGACGAGCGGATCGAGGCCGCGGTCGTGAAGGTGGGCGGCGGCTGCGAGGCCCGCCGGTCCCGCGCCGATGACGACGACCGGCAGAGCGGCTGAGGTGCTGGTGCTCATGGTGGGGTTCCTTCTCGCTGGGCGGGCCGACAGATGCGGGGCGGGGATCAGCAGCAGGCCGAGCCGGCCGCCTGGGCTTCCTGCTTGGCGGCGGGTGCGCAACAGGCCTGTGCCTCGGTGGCGTCGTGTGCGCTACCGCAGCACGGCGCCGAGCCGGCCTGCCGCTCCGCCCCATGCGGCGGTGCGGCGGTGGCGGAGCAGCAGGCGGTGGGGGTGGTGGTGTCGCTCATGGGAGCCTCCCAAGTTGATTCGACACTTGTCGATGCAGCAAGGATTGCTCGCCGGATCGACGTGTGTCAATATTGACGTATGTCGAATCTGAGCGCGCCGCAGCTGCCGGTCCTGCAGGACGAGGTTGCGGCACCGTGCTGCCCTCCGCTGACGGAGCGCCCGCTGTCGGCCGAGGAGGCCGAGCGCAGCGCCGTGATGTTCAAGGCGCTGGGCGACCCGGTGCGACTGCGACTCTTCTCGCTGATCGCCTCGCACGAGGCCGGCGAAGCGTGCGTGTGCGACATCTCCGACGTCGGCGTCTCCCAGCCGACCGTCTCGCACCACCTGAAGAAGCTGAGGGAGGCCGGACTGCTCACCTCCGAGCGGCGCGCCACCTGGGTCTACTACAAGGTCGCCCCCGACGTGGTGGCCTCCATGTCGGCCCTGCTGAACCTGCGCCCCTGACAGCGCCGGCCCATCGCCAGGACCTGCGCACGCCGGGCGTCGCTCACTCCCTGCGGTCCCCGCGGCTCGTGCCGAAGACCAGGGCCACCAGGGCCAGACCCACGACGCCGCCGACGAGTTCCATGCCGATGAAGCCGGGCAGGCTGGACGGCTTGATCCCGGCAAAGGTGTCGGTGAAAGCGCGGCCGATGGCCACGGCCGGGTTCGCGAACGAGGTGGAAGAGGTGAACCAGTACGCCGCGCCGATGTAGGAGGCGACGGCGACCGCCGCGAAACGCAGCTGGTCCTTCTTGGCCAGGCCGAAGATCAGGAAGACCAGTCCGGCGGTGGCGACGACCTCGCCGAGCAGCAGGTGGCCGGCCGAGCGGTCGTGCGTGGACCACTGCACCAACGGCTTGCCGAACATCGCGTCCGCGAGGACCGCCCCGGCGACGGCTCCCGCGATCTGCGCGGGCACGTAGGCGGCGATGTCCCTGGCGCCGAGACCGCGGGGGTCGCGGCGGCCGGTCCACCAGTCGGCGAGGGTGACGACCGGGTTGAAGTGCGCGCCGGAGACCGGACCGAGAAGGAGGATCAGAATGCCCAGTCCGAAGACCGTGGCCAGGGAGTTGGCGAGCAGTTCCAGGCCGACGTCCGGGGTCAGCTCGGTGGCCTGAATACCGGAGCCGACCACGACCGCGACCAGGAGCGCGGTGCCGATCAGCTCGGCAGCGGCCCGCTGGTACAGCGGCTGCCGGTGCGCGACCGCGGGCCCAGGGGGCAGGGCGGGATCAGGCATGTCCATGGCTCCGGCGTCCAGGGCCGCGGCGGCGTCGATGCTGGTCACTAGCAGGCTCTCTTGGAGTTGGCCGCGTCGTTGACGCGGGCGAGGGACGCGAGGGCGGCGAGCTCGCGCGCGAGGCCGTCGAGCACCTCGGGTCGCAGCCGGTAGTAGGTGAACCGGCCGCACGGCTCGGTCTCCACGATCCCGGCGTCGCGCAGCACCTTCAGATGGTTGGAGAGGTTGGTCTGCCGCGCGCCCGTCTCCTCGACCAGGTGCGTGGTGCACAGCGTCTCGCGCGCGAGCAGGGAGACGATCTGCATGCGCAGCGGGTCGGCGAGCACCCGGATCAGATCAGTGTCGACTGACGTCAGCATGCACTGATAATCTCACATCGGCCAGGGCACATCAGCCGAGGCTGAAACCAGCCCGGCGGGTCGCCGCGCCCGCCACCGCCCAGTGGAGCCCCGATGTCTGCCACCGCCCCCGTCGCGTCCGTCCTGTTCGTGTGTGTCCACAACGCCGGCCGCTCCCAGATGGCCGCGGGCTTCCTGCGGCACCTCGCGGGCAATCGCGTCGAGGTCCGCTCCGCGGGCTCCGTCCCCGGCGACCAGGTCAACCCCGCGGCCGTCGCCGCCATGGCCGAGGTCGGCATCGACATCTCCGACCAGAAGCCCAAGGTGCTCACCACCGACGCCGTCCAGGCGTCCGACTACTGCATCACCATGGGCTGCGGCGACGCCTGCCCGATCTTCCCCGGCAAGACGTACCTCGACTGGCAGCTCGACGACCCGGCGGGCCAGGGCGTCGAGGCGGTCCGCCCGATCCGCGACGAGATCAGGACACTCGTCGAGAGCCTGATCGCCGAGATCGACGCCGAAGCCGGCCGGTCGTCGCGCGGGTAGAACTCACACATCCACTCAGGCGCCCGGGGAAGCAGCACCAGCAGGGCGGCAAGGAACGGCCTTCACCATCGGGCGCAGTCGGGGTGGAGCGGGTGTCCGCACCGGCAGTCGAGCCGCGTGCGAGGGGTGTCGTCCTCACGGAGCGACGCCCCACCACACCGCCCACGGGACGAAGCCGACTGTGGCCAGTCCGACCGGGGCCAGGCGCAGCCACAGCGCCCAGCACGGCTTCGGCCGGCGGCATAGGAGCGAGGCGACCGAGACGACGGCGGAGACCACCGCAGCGATCGCGAGCCCCTGCACCAGCAGCCACAAGGCGGGTTGGCCCCACACGACGGGCGTGGCCGCGCCCTCGCCCGCCACGAAGACAGCAGTCGAACACGCCACCGTTGCCATGACGGCCAGCAGGCCGAGACCGGCCACCCACCGCACCGGGCGCAGGACCGGGCCGCGGCGCGGGACGGCCGTCACCGGGTAGACGGCAAAGCCGAGCAGCAGCACCGGGGCAAGCCAGACGCACCAGGCGTTTGCGGGTATGGGGGTGCTGGCGAACGCCTGTTGGGGTGCGGATGCGGACGTCGACGCCGGTGGGTGGCCGTCGGCGACGGCCAGCACCCAAGCGGTCATGGTCTGGGCGTAGTCGGGGGCCAGTACCCCCAGAATCCTGCCCTGGAAGAGCGAGCCCCCGATCCGGTCGAAGCCGTCCCGCGTTCGGTGTCCGGCGATCTTGTCGGGGTGGATGAGGACCACGACTCCGACGAGATCGAGAGCCAACTGATTTTCGGTCAGAACGAAGGCCCATTGATGTGATGGTGTGCGACATGCCGCTTTCGGCGTAATTGGCGCTGGTTGGGCCGTTTGGCCGTCACGCTGTGCCTGTTGATCACGGTCCGGGTCCCCGCAGGAACCTCGAAGAGTAGACACAGGCCCCGCGTGCTGCATCGCCCCATGACCTACCGCGGCTTCTTCCAAGGAGAGTGCGTGTCCTCCGATCATTGGGGCGCAAGGCCCGCTACTGCTCCTGCGCACGTACCGGCCCGCCCGCTGGACCCTCTGCGCCTTCTGCGCGCGGCTCCGCACCGGGTGACGCGGGCAGCGTTCCGGGCGGCCTGCGTCTCGCTGCTGCTGTACGCGGCTGTGCGCCACGTGGTGGCGGTCTCGATGGTCGACATGGTGGTCTACCGGGCCGAAGGGGCGGCGGTGCTGCACGGCTCGGACCTGTACTCGTTCCACGTGACGCATTGGGGCCTGCCCGCCACCTATCCGCCCTTCGCGGCCATCGCGTTCGGCCCCGCCGCCCTGGTGGACGTCCCCGTGCTGCGGGTGCTGGTCACCGGCGGGAATCTGGTGCTGCTGGGGGTGGTGGCCTGGCAGTCCTGCGAGCTGGCCGACTGGCCGCGCCGCCCGATGCGGCCGGCCGCCGTCATGGTCGCCACGGGCTTCGGCGTATGGCTCGAGCCCGTCTTCACGACGCTGTCCTACGGCCAGATCAATCTTGCTCTCGCGGCCCTTGTCCTCAGTGACCTGAACCGACGTCGAGGAGGCCGGCGCTGGCGAGGAGCTGCGATCGGGGTTGCCGCCGGACTGAAGATCACCCCCGGCTTCTTCGTCCTGTACCTGCTGGTCACGGGCCAGTGGCGCGCGGCCCGCAACGCGGCCCTGACCTGCGTGGGCACCGTGGGCATCGGCGGGCTGCTGCTTCCCCGGGCGTCGTGGGACTACTGGACGAGCTACCTGTGGCAGACAAGCCGGGTCGGTCATGAATACATCGTCGACAACCAGTCCCTTCGCGGGATGCTGGACCGTGCGCTGCACACCGTCGACGCCGATCCGTGGGCGCTGGGCGCCAGTGTGATCGTGGCCGCGGGCGGCCTGGTGCTGGCCAGGACACTTCACCGCGCGGACGGGCTTCCGCGCTCCCGGGCCTGGGCGGCGATGTGCTGCGCGGTGACCATGGTGCTGGTGTCGCCGATCAGCTGGACCCACCACTGGATCTGGTGCGTCCCCTTGATCGTCCTGCTGGCCGCCGAGGCCGCACACGAACGCCGGGCCGGCCTCACACGGCGGTGGCGCGCGACAGCCGTCGCTGCCGTCGTGGGCTTCTGCTCCTTCTCCATGTGGCTGGTCCCCCACAAGGGGCTCACCAATCTGAAGATCCCCACAGCCCTGCAGCCCGCAAGCTCGCTGTATCCGCTCATGGGCCTGGCGTTCCTGGCTCTCGCGGCACTGCAGGCCCGCTGCGACCGCCGGCAGACCGCGAGCCGCGCCCCCGTGCCGAGGCAACGCCAAGAGCAGCAGGCCGCCGCCCTGAACTGACGTCAGCCTTCCCTCAGCGCAGCGACATCCATGAAGTCCGGCCAGGAGAGAACGAAGTGGTGACCGCCCAGGAATTCGATGTGTTCTACACCGTGTCGTCTCCCCGGCTGGTCGGCCAGTTGTACGTCATGACCGGTGACTGGCCCAAGGCACGGGACGCGGTCCACAAGGCGTTCATCCGAGCCTGGAGCCGCCGGGACTTCGATCTGGCCGGCACCCCGGAGGCCTGGGTCCTGGCGACCGCCTGGCGACTCGCGGTCCCGAGCCGGCGCGAACCGTCGCCCCGAACCTGGACCACCAGGGCACGCTCCCGCCTGACGGGCGGACACGCCGCACTGAACCACGCCACGCCGGGCGACCAACGAAACGGCGGGACGACGCCGTCAGGACGATCACGGACGCCTGCGGGGCCGAGGCAGAACCTGGGGGTTCGGCTGCGCTCGCTGACTACCGCGCTGCCCGACGGAGGCACTCTGCTCAGCGCCGAGGACATCCGCCACCGTGGCACCCGCCGACGCCGACGGGCAGACGCCGTGGTGCTGCTGGCTGCCGGCGTGGTCGGCTCAGCAAGCCTGTTGTACGGGGCAGCCCTGCCAGGTGGGGCGGCCGCCCCGACTCCGACCGTCCCCAACACCCACACGGCCCCACCGCCCGCTGCCGGAGACCGCTGACGCGTCGTCGCTCCGGTCCAAACACAGGGGCGCGGGCCCCTGGCCGCATCTCGTCAGCGAGACGACCTCGGGACCCGCTCCCACCACTGTCGACACGGCACCCAGGCGGACTTCGGACACTCCACCAGGACTGACTGGGAAGCAGCTGCGACGGCGACCGCGAACAGCATGCCGTGACAATCCCGCCGACCACGACCCACCCGCGCACCGCCCGGACGTCGGGGCCGCGCCGGGCGGCCTGCGGGGCGACGTGGTGGAGGATCACGATCCGCTGCGGCTGCCGGCCGCCGGCCGCCGTAAGTGGTTGTTCGGCTGCGAGGCGGACATCCACGCCGGCCGGCCGAAGGGGATGTCGGGTGTGGGCCGCGGGTTGCCGGGCATGATGGTTGGATCCCCTCCGACGAGGGGACAGGATTGGCCGCAGCCCCGCCTGCGCTACGGGCGGCTCGGTCCCGAGTGGGTACGGCCGGGGGGCGAAGGTGTGGAAAGACGTGTTCCTGTTCGCCTGGGCGCTGCTGTTCACCACCCTCGGCTACGGGATCTACGCGGACTGCCGAGGGCTCGCCAGCAAGAACCTCGAGGCACACCGTCGCTTTTGGGGCCGCTTCTCGCGAGGGACGATGGCTGACTACCGCCGCAGCGGGATCGCCATCATGGTCGTGGGGGTGCTCTCCTGCGTCCTGGTGGCGTGGGACGCGATCCACCAGTAGTCCGGCAGCTCACCGACCGCGCAGCAGCGGCACCAGCCACCCTGGGCACGTGCTGGCTCCTGACCGGCTACGACCCGGTGCATCGCCGGGGCCACCCGCCGTGACACCTCTCCGCCCGAGCAGATCGCCACGCGGTTCGCGGACGCTGCGCACCCAGGTGCCAGGCCCGGAGCGGGCTGCGGCTCGACCCGCCGGGGCTGTCGCTACCCTCCTCGCGGCCGGACCGGCCCACTCTCGTAGCCGAAGATCACCGCTTCCCTACGCGCGCGAGGGAGAACGCACCCACAAGGCATCACATTGTGGCACCACGTGGTGCCACATGGCCTCAAACAGACGCCATCACCAAGCACCCAACGGCATGCCTCACTGCGGTCCACCAGCCCGACATGGCCGATAGAACCACCCATGAGCTGCCAATTCGCGGCACTGAGCCAGAGCGACTTGCAGTGGTGCCATATTGGTGCCATCTTGGAGACATGGAACTCACCCAGTACGTCGAAAACCTCCGCCGTGAGCTGACCACTGCGGCCGAGGTCGGCGGCGAGGACGCGCGCGCGCTCGCCGCCCGCCTCCTCCCCTCGCTCGACGCCGCGGTGCGACTCACCCTGCTCGACGCGCTCTCCGCCGCCGCCGACGAGATCTCCTCCGAGCTCGCACCCGGCTCCGTCGACGTCCGGCTGCGGGGCGGCGCGGCAGCCTTCGTCGTGACGCCGCCCGCACCGGCTGCCCCAGCCGCCGCAGACACCGCCACCGGCCCGGTCGAGGTGCGGCTGCCGTTCGCCGAGGGCGACGACGCCGCCATGGTGCGGATCAACCTGCGGCTGCCCGCCAATCTCAAGGCCCTGATCGAGGACGCGGCCGCCGGCGGCGGGCTGTCCGTCAACGCCTGGATCGTCCGGGCAGCCGCCGCGGCGCTGACGGGCGAAGGCCGACGCGCCACCCGGCCCGCCTCCGTGCAGAAGCCCGAGCGGGTCGTCGGCGAGAGCTACAGCGGCTGGGCCCGCTGATCCCCGCACGACGGCAGATTCCCTCCCGACCCGGCGCCCAGCAGCGAGCCCACCGGCCAGAACCATTCTCAGCAAAGGACCTTGAGATGTCCGTATCGAACTTCGACACCCCGTTGCCGATCGCCGTCACACTCGACCTCTACGTCGCCGACGTCCGCTTCGCCGTCTCCGAGCGCACCGACACGATCGTCGAGGTGTGGCCCAGCGACGCGAACAAGGCCGCCGACATCAAGCCGCCGACAACACCCGCGTCGAGTACGACGCCGGCACCCGGACGCTGAGCATCGTCTCCAGGAAGCCCATCAACCGGTTCGTCAACTTCAGCAGCCGGCGCCCCGAGTCGATCGACGTCGTCATCCAGCTGCCCACCGACTCCGACGTGCGCGGCGAGGCCGGGATCGGGGACTTCCAGGCCGACGGCGTGCTCGGCACGGTCCATCTCAAGACCGACCTGGGAACCGTCCGACTGGCCGAGACCGGGCCGCTGACCCTGCGCGGTGGCGTCGGAGCGATCACCGTCGAGGGCGTCAACGGCTCCGCCAAGGTGCTCAGCGGCTCGAGCGACATCCGGATCGGCGCCGTGGACGGCAGCGCGGAGGTCTCCGCCGGCAACGGGAAGCTGCGTGTCGGCCTCGTGACCGGTCCCGCGAACCTCAAGGCAGCAAACGGCTCGGTGCATGTCGACCGGGCACTCGCCGACATCACCGCCGTCAACTCCAACGGCGAGGTGGTCATCGGGGAGGTCGTGCGCGGCAAGGTCAACGCCACGTCCAAGAACGGCGGAGTCGAGATCGGTGTCCGCGAGGGCAGCGCCGCGTGGCTGGAGCTGAGCACCCAGGTCGGCCACGTCTACAACGAGCTCGCCTCCACGGATGCCCCCGAGGCCGACGACCCCGTCGACAAGGTCGAGGTCCACGCGAGCACCAAACTCGGCGACGTCACCATCCGCCGCGCCCCGCGCCTGGAGGAGGCGTGACCAGCGCAGCGGCCTCGCCGAGCGCCGGCCCGGCCACCGCCGCGCCCTCCGGCCTCCCCGCCGTCACCGCCCGCGGTCTGCGTAAGTCCTTCGGCGGCAGGACGGTGCTCGACGGCATCGATCTGACCGTCCCGCAGGGCACGATCCTGGCCCTCCTCGGCCCCAACGGGGCCGGCAAGACCACCGCAGTCCACCTCCTCACCACCTACCTCCGCCCCGACGCCGGCGAAATCCGCATCTCCGGTCACGACCCGGCCCAGGACCCGCAGGCGGTCCGCCGCTCGATCGGCGTCACCGGCCAGTTCTCCGCCGTCGACGGGTACCTCACCGGCCGAGAGAACCTCATGCTGATGGCCGATCTGCACCTGCTCCCCAAGCCCTTCGGCCGCCGCAGGACGGAGGAGCTGCTGGAACGGTTCGAACTGACCGAGGCCGGGGGGAAGCCGGCGTCGACCTACTCGGGCGGCATGAAGCGCAAGCTCGACCTGGCGATGACCCTGGTCGGCAACCCGGAGGTGATCTTCCTCGACGAGCCGACCACGGGCCTGGACCCCCGCAGCCGCCGCACCATGTGGGACATCATCCGCGGGCTGGTCGCCGAGGGGACGACCATCCTGCTGACGACCCAGTACCTGGACGAGGCCGACCAGCTCGCGCACCGGGTCGCGGTGCTGGACGGCGGCCGCATCGTCGCGGAGGGCACGCCCGCCGAGCTCAAGGCGCGCATACCCGGCGGGCACATCGAGCTGACCTTCGCCGGCCGCGCCCAACTGGAGGCCGCCGCCCGGGTGCTCACGCCGACCGGCCTCGACGAGGACGCGCTGACGCTCCAGCTCCCCGGGAACGGGCGGGTCAGCACCCTGAAGGCGCTGCTGCGGCAGTTGGAGGACGCCGCGGTCGACGTCGACTCCCTCACCGTGCACACCCCCGATCTCGACGATGTCTTCTTCGCCCTCACCGGCAGAAAGGGAGCCTGACGATGAGCCAGACGACCACCGGCACCGGCCGCGGCGTCGCCGACACCTCTTCCCACGCGCTCGTCCACGCGCGGATCATGCTGCGCCGCAATCTGCGGCACATGCAGCGCTATCCGTCCCTCACCCTGATGATCATCATGATGCCGCTGGTGTTCCTGCTCCTGTTCGTCTACGTCTTCGGCGGAACGCTCGGGTCGGGTCTCGGCGGCGGGATGCCGGCCGGCCTGCACGGCGGCCGCACCGCCTACGCCAACTACGTCGCCCCCGCGATCATCTTGATGGCCGTGGCCGCCGCCGCGCAGGGCACCGCGATCGCCGTCGCACAGGACATGACCGAGGGCGTCATCGCCCGCTTCCGCACCATGGCCGTCGCCCGGTCCTCGGTGCTGACCGGGCACGTCGTAGGAGCCACCGTTCAGACGCTGATCGGCGTGGTGGTCGTCACGGCAGCGGCCGTGGCCGTCGGCTTCCGCCCGCGCGCGAACGCGGCCGGGTGGCTCGGCGCCTTCGGCGTGATCCTGCTGCTGACCTTCGCCGTGACCTGGTTGTGCGTCGGCCTCGGGCTGTCGGCGAAAAGCGTGGAGACGGCGAGCAACTCGCCGATGTTCCTCATGCTCCTGCCATTCCTCGGCAGCGGATTCGTCCCACCCGACTCACTGCCGACACCGATGCGCTGGTTCGCCGAGTACGAGCCCTTCACTCCCGTGAACGAGACGCTGCGCGGACTGCTCACCGGGACGCGCATCGGCGACAACCTTCTGATCACGATCGCGTGGACCGTCGGCGTCGCCCTGCTGTCGTACGCCTGGTCCCGGCGGCTGTACGAACGCGAGCCGAAGCCGCTCTGATGCCCGAGCAGGAGCTTTTCGGCCGCCGCCCGATGCAGCCGAAGCAACTCGTGGCCGGGCGTCGACCCCTCTTCGCCGCGAGTTGCCGCCTGATGCGCCCCTCGCGTTCGAGGGGCGAGGCCCACGTACTCCTGGCGAAGCCGGGCTGAGGGTGCGTCAAGCGCACGGCTGAGCGGCGCCGGTCCGGAGAAGTTTGACCAGGCCGCGCACCGGAAGAAGAAGGGTTCCCGGGGCGGTCAGCCCGTCGGCCACGACGGGCCGGCTATGTTCACGAGAACCGACAGCAGTTGTTCACGAGTTTGAGCGGCAGTTGATCTTCTGAGCATTCGAACAGACTGGGGTCGGCCTCGTGCAGCTGGCCCCCTGCCGTGTGGGCGGGAGGCCAGCGGGTCAGACCAGCTCTTGTGCAGGTGCCGGGCGGTACTGAGAGGCGGTCAGGCTTCGGGGACGTCCCGGCCGAAGGTCTCCAGGGTGATGACGTCGGGTTCGGGGCCGCCGCGGACTCCGGTGTCGAGGGCGTCGAGGGCTGCGAGTTCGGCCGGGGTGAGCTCGAAGTCGAAGACGTCGAAGTTCTCCGCGATCCGCGTGGGGTTCACCGACTTGGGGATCGCCGAGCGGCCCTGCTGCAGATGCCAGCGGATCATGACCTGGACCGGGGTCTTGCCATGTGCGGCGGCGATCGCGGCGATCGTCGGGTCGTCGAAGGTGCTGGTGCCGGTGCCGCGGTAGCTGGTGATGCCGCCGATCGGGGACCAGGCCTGGGTGAGGATGCCGTGGGCGGCGTCGGCGGCCAGCACGTTCGGCTGGGTGAAGTACGGGTGCACCTCGATCTGGTTCACCGCGGGCACGATGCCGGTCTGCTTGAGCAGGGCGTCGAGGTGGTCGGGCATGAAGTTGCTGACGCCGATCGCGCGGACGCGGCCGTCTGCGAGCAGGGTCTCCAGGGCGCGGTAGGCGTCCTGGGTGAGGTCGAAGCGGCTGGGCAGGGCCTGGTGCAGGATCAGCAGGTCGATCTGGTCGACGCCGAGCTTGCCGGCGCTCTTGTCGAAGGCGTGGAGGGTCTGGTCGTAGCCGTAGTCGCTGATCCAGACCTTGGTCTCGATGAAGACCTCGTCGCGGGGCAGTCCGGAGTCGCGGAGGGCTTCGCCGACGCCGCGTTCGTTGGCGTACGCGGCGGCGGTGTCGATGAGGCGGTAGCCGGTCTCCAGGGCGGCGCGGACGGCCTGGGCGGTGACGTCCGGGGGTGTCTGGAAGACGCCGAAGCCGAGGGCGGGCATCGTCACGCCGTTGTTCAAGGTCACGTTGAGGGTCACAGGGTTTCTCCGAGCGGTGGCTGGGCGGGGGTGAGGGTGGTTCAGGGGGTGACGAGGACCTTGAGGGCCTGGCGGTCGGCCATCGCGCGGTAGCCGTCGGGGACGCCGTCCAGGTCGACGGTGCGGTCGAAGACGCGGCCGGGTTCGATGCGGCCCTCCAGGACGTCGGGGAGGATGTCGTCGATGTAGTGGCGGGCCGGGTCGACGCCGCCGGTCAGGGTGATGTTGCGCATGATCATGTCCATCCCGATCGGCCCGTCGGTGTAGGAGGGGACGCCGACCCGGCTGATCACGCCGCCGTCGCGGACGGCGGCGAACGAGGTGGTCAGGGTCTGCATGGAGCCGACGCATTCCAGGACGGCGTCCGCGCCGCGTCCTGCGGTGAGCTTGCGCACCTGCTCGGCGCCCTCCTCGCCGGTGGCCAGGACGACGTCGGTGGCGCCGAAGTCGACGCCGAGGGCGGTGCGGTCGGTGCGGCGGCCCATGAGGATGACCTGCTCGGCGCCCAGGCGCTTGGCCGCGAGGACCGCGCACAGGCCGACGGCGCCGTCGCCGACGATCGCGACGGTCGTCCCGGGCCGGACGTTGGCGGTGACGGCGGCGTGGTGGCCGGTGCAGAACACGTCGGTGAGCGTCATCAGCGAGGGCAGCAGCGCGGAGTCGGGTGCGACGGGCAGCTTGACCAGGGTGCCGTCGGCTTGGGGGACGCGGACGGCTTCGCCCTGGCCGCCGTCGACGCCGTCGAAGCCGTAGCGGCCACCGTGGGGGCAGGAGGTCTGCAGTCCGCGCTGGCACCACCAGCAGGTGTTGTCGGCGTAGGTGAACGGGGAGAGCACCAGGTCGCCGCGCTTGATGCCGGTGACCTCGGCGCCGGTGTCCTCGACGATGCCGAGGAACTCGTGTCCCATCTGCCGGCCCGCCTGCGTGGTGGGGGCGGAGCGGTAGGGGTGCAGGTCGCTGCCGCAGATCGCGGCGCGCACGACGCGGACGATCGCGTCGGTCGGGGTTTGGATCACGGGGTCGGGGACGGTCTCGACGCGTACGTCTCCGGCGCCGTACATCAGGGTGGCTCGCATGGGATCAAATCTCCTTGAGGTGATCGGTGACGGCATCCGCTCGGGAGCGGGCGGCTGACGAGGGTCAGCTGCGCCGGGCACGGGCGAGGCCGATGGCGGCGGTGGCCGCGAGGAGGACGGCTGCGCCGATCAGGCCGGTGCGCATGCCGGTGGCAAAGGCGGGGCCGGCCACGAGGACGCCGTAGACGGCGACGGCCAGGGCCCCGCCGAACTGGCGGAAGGTGTTCAGCACGCCGGAGGCCAGCCCCACGCGCTCGGCCGGGACGGCGGCCAGCATCAGCCCCGTCATAGCCGGCACCGCCAGGGAGCCGCCGAGAGAGACGGGCATCAGCAGCAGCGCGACCAGCCACACCGGGGTGGTGGCGGGCAGCAGGAACAGCACCAGGAGGCCCGCGCCCATGACCAGCTGCCCGGCGATCATGGTGGGCTTGGCCCCGAACCTCCGGGTGACCGGGCCCGAGGCGAACGACACGCCGGCGGTCTGCACGGTCATCGGCAGGAACAGCAGCCCGGTCGCCAGCGCGGACATCCCGCGGAAGCTCTGGAAGTACAGGCTGAACAGGAACGTCACACCGTAGAAGCCGAAGTTCAGCGCGAACCCGGCCACCAGAGCGGCGACGACCGGTCGGGACCGGAACAGGTCCAGCGGCATCATCGGGTGCCGGTTGCGGGCCTGATCGACCAGGAACACCACCAGCGCCACAACCGCCGCCCCGAGCGCGACCAGGATCCAGGGGCCGGCGAAGCCGTACTGACCGCCCTCGATCAGGGCGTAGGTCACCGCACCCAGCGCCAGCACCGCGCTCACCTGACCGACCAGATCGAACGGAACCACCCGGCGCGGGGACGCGGCGGCTTTGGCCAGCAGCGCCAGCGCGACGACGCCGACCGGGAGGTTGATGAAGAAGATCCACCGCCAGTCCCACCCGGCCAGCGCGCCGCCGACCAACGGACCCGCGGCAGAGCCGACGGAGCCGCCGACCGCCCAGATCGCCAGCGCCCCGGTCCGGGCGCGGGCATCGGGGTAGGCCTCGCGGATCAGCGCCAGCGTGGCCGGCATCATCACCGCCGCGCCGCCGCCCTGCACGAACCGCGCGATCACCAGGACCGGAAGGCTGGGAGCGAAGCCGCAGGCCGCCGAGGCGACCAGGAACACCGCCAGACCCACGCCGAAGGCGCGCTTGGCGCCGATCCGGTCCGAGATCGCCCCGGCCGACAGCAGCAGCGCCGCGAGCATCAGGGTGTAGCCGTCCACGACCCACTGCAGCCCGCTGATGCCGCCGCCCAGGTCCTTGCCGATCGACGGCAGTGCGACGCTCACGATCAGCGCGTCCAGCGTGATCACGAAGAACCCCAGCAGCGCCGCACCCAGGGCGAACCGCGCCCTGGGCGAGCCGGTGCCCCGGCCCGGCGCGAGGGCCGGAGCGGCCATGCGGTCGATGCTGGACATGGGTGCCTCCTGCGGTGAAGCTGCTGGTGAATCGCTCTCCAGACAACACCGCCCACCCCGCCGATTCGACGGTGAAAGGGACCCCGCCAGGGTCCCCCAGGCGCGTGCCCTACCAGGGGTCCGGCCGTAGTGTCGAGGCATGGACCGACGCAGCGAGATCCGCGACTTCCTCACCACCCGGCGCGCCCGCGTCACCCCCGAGCAGGCCGGCCTGAAGGTCTCCCCGCTCGCCGGTGCCCGCCGGGTCCCCGGGCTGCGCCGCGAAGAAGTCGCCCAGCTCGCCGGCGTCAGCCTCCCGTACTACACCCGGCTGGAGCGCGGCGACGCCCGCGGCGCCACCGACGCCGTCCTGGACGCGATCGCCCGCGCGCTGCTCCTCGACGATGCCGAACGCGCCCATCTGTTCGACCTCGTCCGCGCCGCCAACGCCACGGCCGGCACCGCCGCCCAGAGCCGCGCCCCCCGGCGCCAACAACGGCCGGTCCGCCCAGAGCTGTGGAACATGCTGGAGGCCATGAGCGGCGTCCCCGCCTACATCCGCAACGGCCGCCTCGACCTCCTCGCGGGCAACACCCTGGCCCGCGCGCTGTTCGCCCCGGTCTTCGACAGCCCGGCCCGGCCGGCCAACTCCGCCCGCTTCACCTTCCTCGACCCGGCCGCGCCCGAGTTCTACCCCGACTGGGACGCCGTCGCCGACCAGAACGTCGCCACCCTGCGCGCGGAAGTCGGCCGCAACCCCCACGACAAGGCCCTGTCCGACCTGATCGGCGAACTGTCCACCCGCGGTGACACCTTCAGCGCACGCTGGGCCCGGCACGAAGTCCGGCGCCATCGCGCCGGCGCCAAGCGCCTCAACCACCCCCTCGTCGGCCAGCTGACCTTCACCTACGAGACGATGGAACTCGCCGCCGATGAGGGCCTGTACCTCATCGTCTGCGGAGTCGCCCCCGGCAGCCGCGACGCCGAGACCCTCGACCTCCTTGCCAGCTGGAACACCACCGCACCAACGAGGTCACCGTCCAGTACCTGACGCGGCCACAGCCCTCTCACAGGGTCGCACCGCGGACAGGTCAAGCCCACCAGCGGCTGACCGCGCGAAGCACATGGGCAGCCCATGAATTTCGAACACGCGCCCCGAGCGTGCCTCCCAAACCAGTGAACAACTGCTGTCGGTTTTCGTGAACAGAGCCAGAGCCTCTTGATCACTGCCCTGTCACGTTCTACGGGCGAGCGTAGGGCCGAGTCATGACCTCCATGTTGTGACCGTCCGGGTCGTCGAAGTAGGCGCCGCGACCGCCGAACCATCCGTTGGTCCGGCCCGGCTCGGTGTGGCCGGGGTCGGCGAAATAGGTGACGCCGACCGCCTCCAGGCGGGCGATCACTGCGTCGAACTGCTCGTCAGGGACGAGGAAAGCGTAGTGCTGTGACTGGATCGGCTCGTTCCTCTTCTCGTAGTAGTCAAGCGTCACGCCGTTGCCGAGGTCGACAGGCAGGAACGGCCCAAACGGCGCGCCGACCTTCAAGCCCAGGACCACGGCAAGGAACTCGGCCGACAGATGCCGGTCGCTTGCGTAGACAGCCGTGTGGTTCAGCTGGACGCCGGCCGTCGTCAGCTCGGCTTCATGCGGGTGCGGCTGGTCATAGGACATCAGTGATGTATCTCCGGTCTTGGGATCCGCTGGAACGAGGCGCCGGATGCGGGCGCCGGGAACTAAGACTCGAAGAAAGGGCGGGCCTCTTGCCCGCCTCGGGCTCACGCCGAGGCCGGGAACCTCACTCGTGCGTGGCCCATGGCCGACCCGGCAGTCACCCGACCGACCTTAGCGATCACCACCGGCGAGGACAACACCATTCATCGGCCCATACTTCGTCCACAGTCGGATGAACCGCGGCCGCTTCTCGGGGCAGCCGAGGTCGGCGGACAACGACGCGTCACCGGCATCGCCCGGCACCCCGTGGTACGGCCTTCACCTTGCGCGGTGACTACCGCGCCGGTCAGGTGTCGAAGGTGCACAGCGAGCAGGGCCTCGCATCCGATGCGCGGCACGGCTATTCGAAGCGGGCCTCCTCCGGCTCCGTCAGCCGCCGCAGGAGCGGCAGGGTGTCAGGATGACGGCCGGCGAGACCAGGAGGCCCGCGCCCAGGGTCAGCAGACAGGACCCGCCCGGCAGCGTGGCATGGACGTTGTCGGCGCCGAGCGAGGCGACGAGCGGGGCGCGCCCGCCCCGGCCGCGACCCACGGGACCGTCCGGCGATCGACTCCGGGATCCACGAGTCGACCTGCCCAGCCCGAGCATCGACAAGTACCTGCTGTCGATCATCGCGCTCATCGTGGTGGTCTCGGCGATCCCGATCGGCCTGGAACTCTGCGGGTCCGCCGAGGCGGCGCGGACGGCACGCAGCCACCTACTCCGCACGGACTCAGTCCACGAAGCTCCCCGGCTGACCCTTCCGATCTCGCCGAAGGCCACCAGGCGGCCGCTCGCCGACGATGGACCTGGGCAGTGCGCGCTCCGTCCGGCAGAACCCACAGACGAAAGGCACCCCTGCTGCGGACCGGGATCCGCGCTTCCGCCGCGTCAGGATGCCTTTGTCGGGCGGATTCAGGGGCGTGGCCAGGGTCGGCCGTCGAGGTGCTCGATCGAGGTGTTGAGCCGCTTGAGGTAACCGGTGAAAGCGGAGATGTCCTCGCCGGTCCACCCGGCGAAGGTCTTGTCCAGGCCCGCGACCAGTTCGGCGCGAGCCTCCGTCAGTCGGCGCTCCCCCTGCGCGGTGATGCGGAACTTGCGCGCCATGCCGCCGTTCGCGTCAGGAATGCGCTCGGCGAGTCCCGACGTGACCAGGGCCGCGGTCTGCCGGTTGAGCGTCGAGGCGTTGAGCCCGAAGGCCTCGCTGAGCGCACCGATGCTCATCGGCCCCTCGACCAGCAGTCGGCTGAGCAGGATGTAGGCACTGCGCTCCAGGTTGGCCATGGTGCCCTTGGTGCGCGCCGCCATGTGCACGTGGCGGCCCAGCAGCATGAGCTCGAACTCGATCAGTTCGGTCGGTGTACCCATGTCGGTTCGGTGACCCCTTCCTCGCCCCGCCTTCCAGTATGCACAGTGCAGCAGATGTTCGTGATGCATTGTTTGTGCATCAGGCATCACATATGTACTGTGCACACGACGTGCAGAGTGCACAGCTCGGCTTGATCCTCACGGCAAGGAGAACCGCATGGACGGCTCACCGCCCCCACCCCGCCCCGGGCTCGTCGTCGGCGTGCTCGCCACGGCAGGCATCGTGGCCGCCCTGATGCAGACCCTGATCGTGCCGTTGATCGGCGAGTTGCCGACGCTTCTGCACACCTCCGCGGGCAACGCCTCCTGGGCCGTCACCGCGACACTTCTGGCCGCCGCCGTCACCACCCCGGCAATCGGGCGGCTCGCCGACCAGTACGGCAAGAAGCTGATGCTGCTTGTCTGCGCGGCCCCGCTGATCGCGGGCTCGGTCGTGTGCGCGACGGCCGGTTCCCTGGCCCCAATGATCATCGGACGAGGGCTGCAGGGGATCGGCGCCGGCATGGTGCCGATCGGCATCAGCGCCCTGCGCGACCTTCTGCCGCCGCAGAAGCTCGGCGGCGCGATCGCTCTGATCAGCTCGTCCCTCGGCATCGGCGGCGCGCTCGGCCTGCCGATCTCCGCGGCCGTCGCGCAGCACGCCAACTGGCACATCCTGTTCTGGGCCGCCGCAGCGCTCAGCGTCGTGGTCGGCCTTCTGATCTGGGCATTCATTCCGAACGTGCCCGCCCGCGCGACCGGCAGCTTCGACGTCCTCGGCGCTGCGGGGCTCGGCGGCGGACTCGTCTGCCTGTTGCTCGCCATCTCCAAGGGCGCCGACTGGGGCTGGGGCAGCGGCATCACGCTCGGCCTCCTGGGCTCGGCCGTCGCCGTCCTGCTCCTGTGGGCGTGGTGGGAACTGCGCTGCAGCTCACCCCTGGTGGATCTGCGGGTCGCGGTGCGCGGCCAGGTGTTGCTGACCAACGCCGCCTCGATCGTGGTCGGCTTCGCGATGTACGCCTCGGCGCTGATCTCGCCCCAGCTCCTGCAGCTGCCGAAGGCCACCGGCTACGGCCTCGGCCAGTCCATGCAGGCCGCCGGCCTGTGGATGGCCCCGGCCGGCCTGATGATGATGCTGGTCTCCCCGCTCGGCGCCAAGCTCTCCGCCGCGCGCACACCGAAGACGACCCTTGTTGCGGGCAGCCTCGTCATCGCCGCCGGCTACGGCACCTCTCTGGCCCTCATGGGCTCGGTCTGGGGCCTGCTCGTCGTCTCGGTCATCGTCAACAGCGGTGTGGCGCTCGCCTACGGGGCCATGCCGGCGCTGATCATGGGTGCCGTGCCGCTCTCCGAGACGGGCTCCGCCAACAGCTTCAACACGCTGATGCGGTCCATCGGCACCACTCTCTCGGCGGCGGTCGTCGGCGTGGTCCTCTCCCACATGACCACCCAATTCGGTCCTGTCTCCCTCCCCTCCCACACCGGCTTCCGCACCGGGATGCTCATCGGCTGCGGCGTCGCAGTCGTCGCCGCAGCGGTCGCAACCTGCATCCCAATGCGCAGGTCCGACGCAACGGCGACCCCATCCGCCGTTCCCGTTCCGGCTCCGGCATCGGCCGCGCCGCCGCCCTGAGGTGCGCCGCCGGCGGCGCGAGGGTCGCCGTCGCCTACCGCACTGCGCGGGCAGCCGAACGGCCGAACAGGTCGTCAAGGAGATCACTGCCTCCGGCGGCGCGGCGGGCACGGCCTGCGCCGCATCCAGGCGCGCGGTCCTGCGGGCATGGTGAAGAACCTCGCCGTCATGTACCGCGCGCTGCCGACGTGTCCGCCGCATCATCTCTCACTCGGCGCACGCGCTCGCGTCCGCGCGCCGTGGCCGTCGCCATGATCGGCGCTGGGAGTGAACCGATCTGCTTCTGGCTGCGACGCACCGAACCGACCGAGCCCCACCATCCGCCCTCGCTCGTGGAACTGACGCAGGCCATGGCGGGAGCGCATCCCGACCGCGGAGCACCGACAGGACGTTCCAGATACCAGCGCGCGAAGACCGAACAGCACGACGGTCATGACGTCCAGGACCCGGTGCCCGCACTCAGCCCTCGGCCGGCACTTGCCCGTCACCACGGTGCGGAGGCAGCAGCGGATAGGCGCGCCGGGCCAGGAAGTAGCCCCCGAGGATCGCGGCCACATCGAACGGCCATCCGACAACCCACTGGCCCGTGACCAAGCGCGTACCCACGCAAGCCACCCCCTCCAACACAACAGTCGCCAGGAGCCAGACAGTCCACCGCTTCAACCTCAAGAACATGCCGCGCACTGTACGGTCAGCCACCGCCTGAAGTGAACTCGTCGCGAACCTCCCAAACCGCCGCTGATCAGCAAAAACATCGCACATCAGGGCCACCCAGGCCCGCGGGAACGGCTAGGACGGCGGTGGCTCCGTCGGTGACCCAGGTTGGCACGTCGCCCATGTCCACCGGGGGTTCACCAGCATCCGAGCGGTGTGCGCCATGCCGACTACGAGTGGCGACCCGGGCATAGGGGCACACCAGGCAGCCTGCCGGCCGCAGGCCGACGATGTACTCCGTCCGGACGAGCTCGGCTGTGTCGTCGGCCCGGGAGGCGGTGCCTCGTCGCGTTACCGGGTGTCGGGTCCGCGCCGCGCCAGGAGACGAGCTCCTCATCGCCCGGGCCTCCGACCTTCAAGGCTTGGCTCGTACGCTGCGGACGCGCCCCCCACCTCAGCTGCCGAGCTCGCTGCGATGCTCACCAACCAGACCCTGGCGTGCGCCCCAGCGCGCGAGGCCCTGCTCGCGGGCGCCGGCTTCGACAACCTCGGGGGCGCCCTCGTCCCCGCGTCGCAGCACGTCGGCGTCTACCGGCGACGTGCACGCCGCATGGAGCAGAGCGGCCATCCGACGATCGGCTTCGACGAGACCGTGGAGATCCTCCGCCGGTTCGGCGACACGCAAGAACCCCGACCACCCGGCCGACATCGCCTCGGCACCGCCGCCATCGCCGTCGTCGGCACGTTCTCCTTCCGCGACTCGGCTCGATGCCTCCCCACCTGGGGCAACTTCGTCTACTTCACCATCCGGCCCCAGGCAGTGTCCCGTGGATCACTGCGTGAGGTAATTGGCCCATGAGCTACTTCATGTACGACGTCATGGGCGGGGCGATCGATGAGCCTGACCCTGAGGCGATGAGGCAGGTGCTGGATGGCCTGGCGAACGCCGACGACGAGCATCCCGACGTGTCGCTGTCGCATGAGAGCGGGTGGTGCCTTAGCGCTTTCCGCAGCGGTCTGCTGATCTGGGAGAACACGGAGGACGGCTCCGTGGCCCCCGTGGAAATGCGCGAGGTCACCCGCGAGGAGATTCTCCGACTCTTCCAGCTGTTGGCGGCGGGTGACATCGCATCGATTGCGGCGCTTCCCTGGCGCCGGTGAAGGGCCGTCCCGCCAGGCTCGCGCCCACAGGAAGATCGCTGCCACGTGAAGTGCCGCAAGGCAGTGAACGGCGAGCTCGTCCGTGCGCATCGCGATCCCGCGCCACCGCTTGAGCCGGTTGATGCACCGCTCGACGGTGTTTCGGTGCCTATATGCCCGGCGATCGAAACCGGGGGGCGTCCGCCTCGAGTGCCGCGCCGCTTGCGATTGGTGACCTGATCGGCGGGCTCCGGGATCACCGCCGTGATGCCGCGGCGACGCAGGTAGGTCCGGATGGCGCGGGATGAGTAGGCGCGGTCCGCACTCACGCTGTCCGGCTTGGTCCTGAGTCTTCCGCTCCCGATCCTGGGCACGCGACTGCCGGCCATGACTGCCTCGAAGAACAGCGAATCGTGCCGGTGTCCGGCCGCGACCATCAGGAACAGCGGACGGCACCGGCCGTCGGCTGCCAGGTGAACCCGCTCCCAGCCCTCCTCACTCAAGCCACCCCTGAACTCCACATCGGATCAAACGACCATCTCATCCACGAGACACCGCCTAGTCCCGGCGCCTGCCGGATCACGAAGGAACGAGCGGATAACAGCTGCCGGAGGCGGTGCAGAGCTCGGGGAAGTCCGGGTTGCCCACCAGCCCGACGCAGCGGAAGACGACCAGGGTCGCGGCCGGCAGACCGGCCTCGTCGATCAGCGCCTGGTGCATCCGGTAGGAGTTGGAGCCCACGTTCGCGAGGTGCAACGGCCCGGTGTCCCCGGGGATCGCGATGACCTCCAACACCTCGTCGGAGGCATCGGAGGCGCTCGTCTGGAGCGTGACGAACGAGGGGCGGGCCATGGTCAGGTCCCGTAGCCCGTCGGTCACCTTGCCGTCCACCACGTCCCCGCCCGCCACCCTGAACACCACGTCAACGCAGACGTGGCCGCCGCTCACCCACAACACGTCGGCCTCGTCACGGTCGTTGGAGTCGAGCTGGGTGACGGAGTAGGGAAAAGGGACGTCGCACCGCGTGTCCGCGTTGCGTGCCAGCACCGCGCCGACCCACCGGTCCACGGCGGTGGCCGGTCCGTGCACCGTGAGGTGTGACCAGGCAGCGGCCGGTGTGGAGCCTGATCTCGCGGCGGTCGGGGCCGGACGCGGGACCGCCCGCCCCTGCTTGCAGCCCACGAGTGAGACCGGGGCTGACAGGGCCAACAGGGCGGCGAAGAACATGCGCGGGAATCTGGACACCGCTTCCCCCAGCGGGTCGGAGCCGAGCCGACGCGGCCGGCCGCTGCTGCGAGTGTGCTCCGCAAGCGGGATGGAGGGAACGGCTCCGGCGCTACCGGGAGGCAGCGCCGAGCTGGACGGCATTCCGTCGGCCTCCTATCGGCCTGGGTACAGGGAGTCAGCCCAGGTGGTGGCACCGCGGTCCGGGACGTGGTCGATGTCCTCAGCCTCGAGGATCTCCAGCACGGTCGAGGCGCCGACCTTGATGCCGAGCGCAGCGAGTTCGCCGTGGACTCTGCGCTATCCCCATGAGGGGTTCTCGCGCACCAGGCGCGGGATCAGGAACCGGATCGAGCGACCGTGAGCGGGCGGCTGGCTTCACTGCGCGCTACCAGATGCGCCCGGCCGCGGTGTGGACCGGCGCGCGCACGGCGGCAACGGCGTCCGGGCGTCGGCGGTCCGAGCCCTTGAGCGGTGATCAGGCCGAGCGTGTCGAATCGGTCGGCCTGACAGGTGACTTCCCTGTGGGTTGCCTCCCCGAGCGCCGCTGCTTACGCCAGTGATGCAGGTCGTCGAGTGCGGTGATGCTGAGCGGAAACGGCCAGAAGACGGCGATGAAGACCCAGAGGAACACGGCCAGGGGAAGTCCCGACACACCGTCCGGCATCCGCTCCTCGATCGCCGAGCGGAAACCCTTGAACAGCCAGCCCGGCCGCCCGTCCTTGATCGCGCCGTACAGTGCCCAGGCGCACTGCCCGGTGACGAGATACAGGACGACACAGATGACGATGATGCGCAACGCCCCCACGAGATGCTTCTCCTTCCCCGAGTGTGGGGCCAGCGTCCCACGCGGCGACTCCCGCCGCCCTCAGTGGAACTACTGAATCACGCACGTCAGCTCCCGCTGCCCACAAAGGCCGTGAGTCTCACCCTCCGGCTGTGTCCAGCTCGGCGATCAACCGAGGCCATGTTGCCGCGAAGCCCGGGTGCAGCCGCAGTGAGTCGATCTCGGCGGCGACGAACCACCGGTGGGCGGCCCCTTCGCCGTCACCACCGTGCCGGGGAATCGGTCCAACGACGTCCGCGACGACGGTGTGGTAGGCCCATCCGCCGTGGTCGTCGACGAGAGTGAGGAGGGGGCGTAGTTCCGGAACGGCGCCGAGTTCTTCGGCGAACTCCCTGCGGGCTCCGTCCCACGGGGTTTCTCCGGCGTTCAGCGCGCCGCCAGGGATGCTCCAGGTGCGGCCGTAGTGAACCCGCCAGGAGCGACGCTGCAGCAGAAAGCGAGGACCCTGGCGCAGGAGAAGCCCTGCGGCACCGTGCGGCCCCCAATGCCGACATCCGCGCCGGTCCCTGATGTATCCGTGGCTGCCATCACCAGTTGTGTGTCCCACCTGACGCCGCCTCACCGGTTGCCGAACTCGCACCATACTTCCCGGCGTCCCGCGGCTCGGCGGTCATCGGGCTCCCGCCACAGCGGTGCTCCTGCAGAACGAGTGATCTACCACGATCGGCTTGTTCAGAGCAGGAGGTAGGCCGGCGGCTCCCCGGACGCCCTTGAGGGATCAGCCCGCGGAGCCGCCCCTCGCACCCCTGTCCCCCCACCAGCTCCGCGAGCACGCCCGCCGCAGACAGCCCAGCGCCCGCACTCCTCGACGTCACCCCGGACGCCCCGACCTACATCGCCTCACTCGCCAAAGCCCCGGGGCTCACCCGCTGCCGCAGCGCAGCGGCGGCCGCCCCTGCATACGCCGCTCGCGGCAGCGTTGCGAACAGTGCGGTCTTCTCGGGGACCGCGGGCATTTCGGCGTGCCGCTCGGGGCGGGCTCACTGGTGCTGCTTCCGCGGGCGGAACCCTTGGTATGGGCGTTCCTTGATGCAGTCACTGACTGTCTGCCGCGCACGGGAGCGGCGCGCCACGCCTCAGGAGGGGCGACGTTCGCGGCGGAAGCGCCGCAGCTACAGGGTCGAGGTACTCCGGGACAGTCAGGTCCGCCCCGAACAGCGCCCGCACCCTGTGCGGGCGCAGTCCCGGCGCGCCTACCTCCCAGCGACCTTTCGCCCCGCGCAGTCGGCCGACGGCGTCCCGGGATCGATCCATGTCGACAACGGCCGGCGTTCGTGGACACCTGGCAGCTTTGGGCAGCGGAACGGTCAGATCCCCAACCACCCCAGACCTCCCCACGTCGGCCGCCGGGCAGTCCCCGACGGACCTCGCGCGGACCCCAGAAGCCATCCCCCGCTCCCCCAGGGCAAAGGCAGCGCCTGCTCCGCGGGCGCCTGCTCGCCGCGTGGCAGAGGACGTCCGATCACCGAACTGCACATGCTGCACAGCCGCGAGGCCTACTCGCGCTGCACATCAATGTTCGGCAGCACCGGCCCGGGCGATCCCGTCGGTCGTGAAAGTGGGTCGCCGCGGAAAGGGCCGGCGGGACCACGCCGGAGGTAGCGACTCCGGACTGTGGTCCGTCCCAAGCAGTCGTATCAATCGCCTGGTCAGCGGCTCGGAGACGGGTGAGACGTCTCAACCCTCCCATGATCGTTGACGCTGCGGGGACAGCCCGGATCAACTGAACCCACATCACCACGAGCAAGGAGAAATCGATGAGGCTGATGAACATGGGTCTGCGCGCCGCGATGGTCGGCTCGGCCGCCGCACTGATGGTCGGGGTTCTCGCGGGGGAGGCGGGCGCGACCTCGAACAACATCGACAGTTGGAGCACCAGTACGCCCCCGGTCCGCTGCGTGCAGGCGCTGTGCCTGTACTACTCACCCAATGCCGAGGGCGCGATCTGGAAGAACGGCGAGGCGGGCGCCGGCGACCTCGGCTATTGGTCGTTCTACAACGACAACGCTCCCGGCTCGAACAGCGGTGCCGGTGCGGGTCAGGAGGTACGCAACAACGCCGCCTCCGCCGAGAACGGCGCGACCAACTGCAGCATGGGCATCTACGTCTACCCGGACAACTACGGCGACTCCAACGTGCTCGACCCGGGGCGCGGAGGAAACCTGACCTCCAACCTGCGGAACAACGAGGCCTCGGTGGCGCCTCTGGGGGTCCAGTACATCTACCAGTGCGGCTGACAAAGCGCTCACCGGCCTGCTCGGCTCCCGCCCGGGCAGGCCGGCCCTGACGGCTCACTATCCAAACCACTGTAAAAACCCCAGGCCCAGGAGAAGCAACGGATGACCCGACCCACCCGCCTGCAGGAGGCACGCGCGGCGTTCGGTGCCCTGGTCGTACTGGCCCTCGCCACGCTGGCGGGCTGCGCCACAGGCGGCGCGTCGGCGTCGACCGCCGCTCCGGTGCCGGTTGCCACCCCGCGCGTCACCGGCGACCTGAGCAGACTCCATCTGCCCATCGAGTCGTACATGTTGACGCCGCTCATGTCGGTCCAACGCCAGTGGCTCACCCAGATGGGCATCCGCTCCTGCCTCGCCCGCTTCGGTTTCGCCTACCCCGATCCTGGCCCGCAGCCCACGGAGGGCAGTCCGGCCCTGGCACAGGAGTCACTGCTGGCGCGGCGCTATGGCGTCACGGACCCCGGCCTTGTCCGCCGCTGGGGCTACCACCCACCGCGACCGGACAGCATCACGAAGGGCGCACCGGGAGGCATAGTCCTGCTGGCCGGTCTGCCTGCGGCCGAGCAACTGGTCCTGACCGGCTACGATCCCGCGACGCGAGGCCCGGCCGCGGCCTACCAGGGCAAGGCACTGCCGGCGCAGGGCTGCCGGGGCGAGGCCGACCGGAACCTGGGCGAACGGACCAACGAGACGACATCGGGTGGGCGTCAGCGTGCCGTGAACGGCGTCGACGGTCTGGTCCAGCAGCTCAAGGCGGCGAGCTTCCAGGCATCCATGGCCGACCCCCGCGTCGTGGGCGTCTTCAAGAGCCGGTCCGCCTGCATGAGGCTGGCCGGATACCACGAGACGAATCCCATGCTCGCACCTGAGATGTTCAAGCCCGCACCCGACCCGACGGCGGCCGAGATCTCCGCAGCGAAGGCGGACGTCGCCTGCAAGGTCCGCACCAACTTGGTGGGGGTGTGGTTCGCGGTTGAGTCCGAGTACCAGAACACGGCGATCGCGCAACACGCGGGGGATCTGGCCGGTGTGAAGGCCGCGCTCGCGAGCCAGGCCAGGACCATTCAAGCGCAGCTCGCTCGCACGCCGGCGTGACTGGGGCCTGACCGCCCACCTGCGACCACGTTCGCCCAGATGCTCACCCTCCTCGACGGGGACCGTGTGCCCGGCTGGATCGCCGAGGCGAAAGCCGCAGGCCTGCTCATCATCTGCCTATGCCTTCGGCCGGCATCGGGGCGCCTTCCCAAGCCTCATTCTTCCCTTTGCGAAACCCGTCGTCCCGAATGACAAGGAAAACTGATGAAAAGCAAGATGACGAAGTTGCTCACCGTGTCCACCATGGCCGTAACTCTGGTTGCCATTGGATCCGGAGAGGCATTTGCCGGATCAGTGACGTGGCAAGATGCCGCCTACAACCACGGCTGGTCCAGCAGCAGCTTCCTGACTGAGAACCCCTACAACAACTCCCTGCATCTTGGCGAGGTCGACGTACATTATTCTTACTGGACCGACACGGCGCACAGCGACGGCGGCTACACGGAGGTCAACGAGGGATCCGGCAACTGCCTCGACAGCAACTACAGCGGCCAGGCATACACGCACAACTGCCTGTCCGGAGACATGTACCAGAGGTGGTACGAGATTTCTACCAACAGCGGCTGGTGCCTGTGGGACCTGCAGACCGGCAAGGTCCTCGATGCCAACCCGACCGTGTACACGAACACGAATTATGGGGACGGCGACTCCTACCAGCGCTGGGAGTAGTCGCTATTTTTCTGCGCCCGTGACGCGCAGATCCCGAACCGGTCTCCAGTGCCAGGTCGGGCGAAAACCGGTTGCCCTGCTGTCTCCGGCACTTCAAATGCACCAAGTCGAGAGCCACAAGATCACCCCTGCGAACCAGGATGCCGAGGCACTTCGACTCACGTGAACGTCGAAGTCCCTGAGGATGGACGCCGGTGGTCTCACGGGGCCGACACCTGGTCACTTCTGTACTCAGCCCCGGCAGGGTTACTGCCGGGGCTGCAGTCAAACACTCCTGAGGCTCAGCCAATGAAGCACTATTTTCTAATCCCACTTCGCATCAGCTTCGCAGCAGCCTCCGCTGCAATTCTCGCCGCATGCGCTACGGCCATCAATTCCAGTCCGCCCCAGCTGCCGGCACCGATACCCAGCGCGCCTGGCAATCCCTATCAGCCTGCCAACTTCCGCGCAGGTGAAGTTGCCGTCCGCGACGATGGAACCTGGACACTGCCGCTCGACTCCTATGACAAGCCCGCAAATTGGCAGATCACAGGTGCAGCCATCAACAGCCTCGCTCAACAATGCATGACGCGGCTGGGCCTCAGCACCCCTGCGGCGTTCAAGTTCTCCGGGCCGCCGGCCGTTCCCCTGGCCGCCATCTACGGTGTGCTCTCGATGACGAGGGCGCAGTCCACCGGCTACCGAGTAATGCCCGACGGAATACCAGCCACCGTGACGTCCTCCGCCGGGACGTCCCAGAAGGCTCAAGAGCAGGTGGCGGCCAAAGCATACTTCGGCGACCCGCAACACCACCACGCCGGCTGCGCCGGACAAGCCGTTGACGAGATCGGAATGCAGAAGGCATACGATGCCGCCGGGCTGGTGAACAGCCTTCGAGCCCAGGCCCGTTCCGCCGCATCGCGTGATCCCCGCGTTCAGCAGGTCAACACGGCCTGGAGTTCGTGCATGAAGGCCGCCGGCTATGCATACCCGGATCCGACAGTGCCTCCCCATGACAAGTCTCTGCTCGGTCGGGGCCTTCAGACACCACCCGGCGCCCAACTCCCGCCGCCGTCTCCGGCAGAGAAGGCTGCCGCAGTGGCAGACGTGAAGTGCAAGCGGACGGTGAACTATGCAATTACGCTGGCACTGGTGAACGCTGCATATCAAAATCTTTTGATAGCACAGCAGTTCAGTGACCTTCAACGGGGGGAACAGGACTGGCGCTCTGCAGTAGAAGCCGCACAAAGGATCATTCCGAACGGCCGCTGACACATCCCAGACGACGAGACGCTCGAGACCTGATGCCGCTCATGACGAGCAGGTCGGCGTAGCGGCCGGCCTGCGGGGATCCGAGCCTCCGGTCCCACCTGAGGATCTCCGCCGGGGTTCGGGCGGCCATCGCGACCGGGTCCTGGTCGGTGAAGACACCGCCGGCCGCGGCGGAGGCAAGACGAGTGGCCCTCGGTTCGCCGAGGAGTAGCTCACCCTGCGGGTTCCCGCCCCGGATCAGCAGCCCTCCGGGCTCCGGGAACATCCGGTACGCGGGCATCGGGTCGTTTTCCTCGTCCAGCTCGGAGCCGAAGAGGTCGTCCGTCTCCGAACTCCGGCGGCAACGAGACCCTGCTCGACTTCCCCCTGACCGGCACCCACCCGCAACCCCTCGAATGCCGGCCGGCGGCAGCGCATGGTCCGGCATCACCAACCCTCCTCAATGCGGGACTGATCAAGCTCTGCACGAAAGTCACCCGCGGTCCTGGTAGCCCGACGGCCCCGTTGGCCATGGTCTTCAAGCTAGTCGAGTCCGGCCAGGAGCGGTGGCGGGCCATCACCGGCGCCTCCCCCGTCGCCCTGGTCCGCTCTGGCGCCCAGTTCAAGAACCGCGTCCTGGTCGAGCGCGAGGGGGTCGCCGAAGCGTGAACAGCAGGACCTATGCTGCGGGGATGATCAAGCCCATTGAACTCGTCATATTCGACTGCGACGGCGTGTTGGTCGACAGCGAGCGCATCGCCGCCCGCGTCCAGGTCGCCCTCGGAGCCGAGCTGGGTTGGCCGCTGACCGAGGACGAGGTCGTGGACCGGTTCATCGGGCGCTCGCACGCCGCCATCCACGAGCAGGTCGCTGCTCAGCTCGGCCCGGACACGGCCGCGGTCTGGTCGGAGAGGTTCGAGCAGCTCCATCGGGAGGCCGTCGACGCCGAACTCGCCCCCGTCGACGGCTTGCCGGAAGCGCTCGACGCGCTCACTCTGCCGACGTGCGTCGCTTCCAGCGGCTCCCACGACAAGATGCGGCACACCCTGGGCCGAACGGGACTCTATGATCGTTTCGCGGGTCGCATCTACAGTGCCAGCGAAGTCTCTCGCGGCAAACCCGCGCCCGACCTGTTCCTGCACGCCGCTCAGCAGATGGGTGTCGATCCCGAAGCCTGCGTGGTGGTCGAGGACAGCCAGCCCGGCGTCCACGCTGCCCGCGCCGCCGGAATGCGATCCTTCGGCTACTCCGGCGGGCTGACCTCGGCCGAACGCCTCGATGGCCGCGACACCATCGTCTTCCACGACATGCGCGAACTGCCGAATCTCATCGCCGAGCGGCGGGTCGGCCAGGCGCCCGTCGTCAAGGACTGACGGCTGCTCCCGCTTCGACCTGTCCGAGCCCATACCGCGCGGGCTTTTCGAGGAGGGTGAACGACTCGGTCAGAGCACCAGGGCGCGTTTCGGGTTGTGATCAATCTGCCGGATCTGCTTCGTTGTGGAAGTGGGTGCGGTAGATCGTCTTGGGTGACGCGCGTGCAACTGGACGACGTGGAGTGGGAGTTCGCCGCAGGAGTTCGGCGCCTGGTCGACCGTCGCCAACCGTTTCCGGCAGTGGCGTGACGCCGGAGTGTTCGAGGCCCTGCTGGAGGGCCTGATCGCGGAAGCCGCGAGGCGGGGTGAGGTGGACCTGCCCCTGGTCAGCATCGACTCCACCACCGCGCGCGCCCATCACGACGCCGCCGCTCTTCCGAACGAAATTCCTGCTGCGCCATGGAAGAGCCCGACAGCGGGCTGTTGCGCCCCCGGACATCCGGGTACACCCGGGGCAACGACCACGCGGCCTCGCATCGGCACCGCACACCAACGGGGGGAGCATGAACGGAAGTTCACTCAGGCCCGCAATCAGCCGCGGCGCCGCCGCAGCGGTGGCGCTGGCCTGCCTCGGAGCGTGCACGCAGACACACCAGCCGGAGCCTCGCGCCTCCGCCTCCGCTCCCCAGGGCACGCCACTGGACCGGATCCGACAGACGATCGTTCACGACGCCGTCGCGTCCGGGCACACGCCCGCGGGAGACCTGGTCGTGGCCTATCGTCAGGGACCGAACGCGGTCCTTCTCTGGCAGTGGGCTTGATCCGGTTTGACGGACACTCCTGATCAGGGGGCTTCGGCCCCGGAAGGATGATGTCCATCATGGAGAGCATGGGGAAGAAGAAGCCGAGGCCCAGGCGCTCGTTCACGCCGGAGTTCAAGGCCGAGATCGTCGACCTGTGCCAGCACGGCGACCGGTCCGTCGGTCAGGTCGCGAAGGACTTCGACCTGACCGAGACCGCGGTGCGCGACTGGATCCGCCAGGCCGAGGTCAACGCCGGTCAACGGGATGGCCTGACCAGCGACGAACGCGAGGAACTGGCCCGGCTGCGGCGGGAGAACCGCCGCCTGCGCGAGGACGTCGAGGTTCTCAAGCGGGCCACGGCTTTCTTCGCGAAGGAGACCCGGTGACGGTCCACCCGTTCATCGAGGCGGAGAAGCAGGCAGGTCACAACGTCAAACGAGCGTGTGAACTGCTCCAGGTCTCCCGTGCCGCCTTCTACGCCCGCCGCAACGGCGAGCCCGGTCCCCGCGCCGTCCGCGACACCGAGCTGACCTCGAAGATCACGGACATCCACGCGGACTCCAGGGGAAGCTACGGAGCCCCACGCGTCCACGCGCAGCTCCAGCAGAGCGGCGACCGGTGCGGACGCCGCCGGGTCGCCAGGCTGATGCGCCAGGCAGGCCTTGAGGGTCGACACCGCCGCCGGCGCCACCGCACCACGATCCCGGACCCGCAGGCGGCCTCCCGGCCGGACCTGGTCCTGCGCGATTTCCAGCCCGACCCGACGGCCCTGGACGCGCGCTGGTGCGGCGACATCACGTACATCGCGACCGAGGAGGGCTGGCTCTACCTGGCCACGGTCATCGACATCGCCTCGCGTCGCGTTGTCGGCTGGGCCACCGCCGACCATCTGCGGACCGAACTGGTCGCAGACGCCCTGCGAGCGGCCTGCAGGACCCGCCGCCCATCGGCTCCGGTGATCTTCCACACGGACCGCGGCTGCCAATACACGAGTCACGAATTCGCCGCCCTAGCAAGAGACTTCGGCGTCCGCCTGTCGGTTGGCCGGACCGGGCAGTGCTGGGACAACGCGCTCGCGGAGTCGTTCTTCGCCACCCTGAAGCGGGAGCTGATCGGCGACCGAACATGGCCGAGCCGGGCGGCTGTCCGCTCCGCGATCTTCGAGTGGATCGAGGGCTGGTACAACATACGCAGGCTGCACAGCAGCCTCGGCTACCGCACTCCCGCCGGCTACGAGAACGTCCTGGCGGCCTGACCACCACACCGAAGGTGTCCGTCAAAGCGGAGCAAGCTCACAGAGCACCACTCAGGAGATCTGCTGGGAGGAGTACCTCTCGGGAGGCCGCACAGGTCCGCTCTGCTACCCGAACGCGAAGCTGCCGACGGGATCGAAGCCGGCCCTCCAGAGCGTCTTCGGCCCCGCCTCCCTGGACCGCTGGGTGACCGTTCTCGCCGCCGCCGGCGAAGAGCCACGCGCCCTGACCTGCGGTGGCATCCGCATCGGGGTCACCAAGGTCGGCGAGCTCAAGACACCCGGCGGCGCACCTCTCGCCCTGTACACCTACATCGCTCCCTGGCTCGCCGACGGGCCGCTCCAGCTAGAGGTGGTCCGCGCGAACGGGGTCGCCACCGACCGGATCACCCTTGATCCCGTGGAGCCCGACCAACCACGTGACTACGTCAGGAACTGTGGCTAGGGCGCATATCGAGTCGTGATTAAGAGGGGGCTTGGGCCAGCTCTTTGATCCAGATCATGGAGGCGCGTAAGTGGAGGCCGGCGAGGTAGCTCTCGGGGGTCTTGTCGTACCGGGTGGCGATGCCTCGCCAGGCCTTCAGCTTGTTGATCAGGCGCTCGACGGTGTTCCGCTCCTGGTAGAGCTCGGCGTCGTGGCCGACCGGACGACCGCCCGTGCGGCCCTTCCTCCTCCGGTTGGCGGCCTGGTCGGTCTTCTCCGGAATCACAGCCTTGATCTGGCGTTTTCGCAGGTGGGTTCGGTTGCCGCGGGCCGAGTAGGCCTAATAGGCGCCCAACGGGTCCGCGGACCCGGATCTTCTTCAGCACCGGGATGAACTGCGGGCTGTCCGCAGCCTGTCCTGCGGTCAGGATGAACGCCAGTGGGCGGCACTTGCGGTCCGCGGCCAGGTGCACCTCGCTGGTCTGTCCGCCCCGGGACCGACCCAGGAGAGCCTGCTTCAGTCGCCCCGCCGCTGCGCAGTCACCAAGAGAAACGGTGTCTGAGCATTGCTCACCGCTCCGGCAGATCAAGCCCGATCGGGAGCGGGATACCGCCGGGTCAGCGTCCCCGCCGCAGGTCCCTCCAGAAGGCGCAGCGCGCCCCCTCGTACTCGGTGGCGACCGTGGTGTCCGGGCCCCTCTTGACGGCGGGGAAGAGGGAGCAGTTCGCCAGGGCGCGCTCGCCCTCGTCGGAATGGAAGCCGGCGACGTAGACCGGGGCCTCGACGTTGGAGGCGTCGGGGGCGACGCGGGTGATGGCCGCGCCGACGTCAGAGCGGCCGACCAGGACAACGGGGCCGTCCACGCTTCCGGCGAGGGTGGTCCAGCCCAGTCCCTGAGGTTTGGCGATGGCCCGGCCCCACCTATCCTCAAGACATGAGCACGGTCGAACCGGGCGCGACCCCGGACTGGCGGACAGAGGGCGTGCGGGTCGTTCCGGGCGACGCACTCGACCCGAACACTCCGCAGACGCCGGGGATGCACCGAGCCGCCGCGGTCACCCAGGCGCGAACGGGCTCGCACAAGCTGTGGGCCGGCACGGTCACCATCCACCCAGGGGCGAGGACGGGGGCACACCATCACGGCGAGCTGGAAAGCGTGATCTACGTGATTCGCGGTCGTGCCCGCATGCGGTGGGGGGTGAACCTGGAGTTCACGGCCGAGGCCGGGGCCGGAAGCTTCATCTTCGTCCCACCGTTCGTACCCCACCAGGAGATCAACGCCCTCGACGACCAGCCTCTCGAGTGCGTCGTGATCCGCAGCGGTCAGGAACCCGTCGTGGTCAATCTGGACATCGCCGGGATCGCCGAGCCCGAGACCGTTCCGTGGGTCGATCCCGCCCACCCCACAGTCGGCTGACCACGACCGGTTCCGCCGCCGCCCTCGTTTTCACTCTGGCCGGCTCCGGCGCCTTCACCACCGTCACCAGCGTCGGCACGGGCCCGTACGCCACCAGGCGCTCTCACCGGCCGCACCGATGACTGGGGCGCAGTTCCACAGCCCGGCGCCATGACGACTACGTCGTCGGTCAGATCGGCATGGCGAAGCGCCGGTCCACGTGGACCCGGGCGAACTCGCTCCTCAGCTGGTCCTCGTCCGCGAGCGGAGCGTGTCCGAAGACCAGCATGGGCCGGATTCGGGGCCGGGGCTGGGCGATCGCGAGGCCCGGCTCGGCCGGGTCGGTGTAGTGGAAGGCGTAGACGTGCAGGTAGTGGTCGCTCTCGGCGAAACCCATCGAGCGATACCAGGCGAGGGTGCCCGCGTCGTCCCGGGTCCAGGCGTCCAGCGTGGTCGCCCCTGCGGATCGGGCCCAGTCCTGGGTCCGCTCCAGAAGCCGCCGCCCCAGGCCCCGCCGCCGGTGGTCGGGGTGGACCGCGACGGTGTCGATGCTCGCCAGGTCACCGTCAATGTCGGTGTCCATCAGGGCGACCACCGCGCCGGTCTCGTCGACCACGACGAGCTCCAGGCCAGGGGCCTGGATGGCGGGCTTGGACGGGACGACCGCGTCGTAGAAGGAGGTGTCCAGGAAAGCGAGCACCCGGCAGCGGAGCCAGGAGGTCTCGTCAGCCGGCGTGTACTCGCGAATGAAGTAGTTCAAGATCGTGATCCTCTGCAGGCGTGAAGGAGTGTGGTCGGCGGCTGCAGAATGTCGTGATCACAGCGGGGATCATGCCCCGGGGCGTCGGGATCGGCAAGAGGATTTCCCGCGCGGCCTCGGTCCTTCGACAGCCAGTCGGGCTGTCGGGGTGGGACCAGCAAGGGTCCCCTGTCTCACGCGGGCGGCGAACCACCGCGTCTCGAGCGCCGGGAGGTTCCACCGCCGGCCAGCCGTGCGGGCGGCGCTTCCGCGCGCTCGCGGGATCGGCGTGAACCCCGGACCGCGTCCGAGGGCAGTACGAACACTGCGGCGATCCGCGCACGCCCCAGGCCGGCGGCCGCTGACTCCGGCCCGGCGCCGACGACGCGGGTCGCGTCCGCCCAGCGCGGCAGCACCTGCTCCGGCAACAGGACACGCGTCGACAAGCACCGCAGACACCGCACCCGTACGGACCGACGCCTGGCCCGAAAGCTGACGCCCACGATGACAGCTCGAATCGAGCTGCCTCCACCGCCGCAACCCGCCCGGACAAGCACGCGGCAGCCGGCACCAGTCCACGCCCCCTGGAGCCGACGGCAATCCGAAAGGGCCCGCCCTGCCGGCGGCCGGCGGCCGATCACGATCGTCGCCCTGATGGCCAACCCGGATCTGGTCGCGTGACGCCCGGGAGTTCTGGGGTTGCACACCATTCGTGCGTCAACTACCGGCATGACCTGCGGGTTTTCGGCCGGAAATCGGTCTGTGAGAAACGCGGGTGACGTCGCATCGTCAAATCCATGGGGAGATCCGGGGAGGGAAAGCGCTCGTGCCAGCGCTGCCAGAGCATCGGTGACGACGTAGAGGAACGCGGCCGTGCCATCCCCTTGGGCTGGCTGTGCGATCGGCACTGGGCGCAGGCCGTGCAGATTGCCGCGGCTGCCGACGACTCCGTCTGGCGGCCTGAGGACGACCCCGACGACGTTGCCTTCCACGAACCGCACCGGTGCCCCGACTGCCGGGCTCCGCTCACCTACTACACCACCAACTTCGGCCTCAGCATCGCACTGGAACCCTCCGATGCCCCCGCGAAGGACATCCCGTCCCGGTTCCGTTGGCGCCTCCACACCACCACCGCCCGCAACTCCAAATGCGTGATCATGCTCACGGCAGTCCATCTCGGCGGACTCGAACCAGCCCCGGACGAACCGGTGCGCCCCACCCACCGAGCCGTCTGTCCCGCACCCGCCGCCCGCGAGCAGGTCTTCGACGAACAACTCCGCGACCTCGCGCGGTCCCGCCGCCGACTGGCCCGCCCCGTTCAGGACACCGGCTGACACGCGTGCGCACCCAGGAGGGGAGACGCCGGCGGGCGACCTCAGAAGCCCTTGCAGTACCGCATGCGCTCGGCGAGTTCCTGCAGGTCAGGTGTAGCCCCGGGCCGGTCGATGGAGCCTTGGGCCGTGGGGATTTCGCGTCGGTGGAGGTGTCAGATGACGTCGGTGTCGGGCCTGCTGGAGGAACGGGAACTGACCGCCCGTGAGCGCGTTCAGGTGCTGCAGGCGGAGGTGGACCGGCTGCTCACCGAGCTCGGGCAGGCCGCCCGGACCAGGGTGATGCGGTGGAAGCGGCCCGCAGCTGCTGGAGCAGCGGCCTGGCCGCGTCCCGGTCCGGCATTCCGGCGGCGGTGACCATCACGGCCGGCAGCAAGCCGAGGCGGTCGACCACGACGTGCCGCTTGCGGCCGTTGATGTTCGTGCCCGCGTCGTAGCCGCGGCTTGAGGCGGGCACCGAAGCGTCCGCCTACACCGACTGGGAGTCGGCAATCGCGGCGGTCGGCTCCGGATTCCGGCCGGCCTCACGGTCACAATTGGACCGATATGGTTCCGCGCAGCTTGGCCAGCGCCTCGTTCAGGAGGATCTCGCCGTCCTCCTGGCTGCGGCGTTCTCTGACGTAGGCCATGTGCGTCTTGTACGGGGCGTTGCTCACCGCGCCGGGACTGTTGTCGGGGTCGGGGCCGGCAGGGAGGCCGCACTTGGGGCAGTCCCACTCCTCGGGGATCGCGGCTTCGATGGCGAACTGAAGCTGGGTGCGGTGGCCGTTCCCGCACCAGAACGACGCCGCCGTCCGCGGGGCGAGGTCTCCACGCTCAGACTCCCCCATCGGCCCCGAGCCGATCCGGGAGCCCCTGATACCGCTGCTGCCCTGTGCCAACGTCCGCTCTCCTCTGCCACTGTTTCCATGCGTTGGATGTGCATGAAAAGGGCCAGCGTACGGGCACGTCAGTGCCCGGGCTCCTTCGGCCCCGCCCGATCGAGGGCAGCAGGGTGAAAGTGATCTTCGGAAGGGACGGTTCCGCGACGGCAGCAGCGCGCTCGGGATAGATCATCGTCCGGTGTAGGCCGCGTCAGCGACCCTGTCCAGGAGCGCCTTGCGGTGGGCGGGTCTGGCGGCGGGGCGGTCGAACTGCCGGAGAATGTGCCGCGCGGCCTTGCCGAGGAACTCGGCAGGGCTCCGCAGCGTCTGCCCTGGAGGAGGCGGGACCCCACGGCGGGGCCGTGGGTGCGGGCACCGGTGCGGGGAGGACTGCGTGAGCAAACGCGAGGCGGCGCTGGCGATGGGGGCTGCCGACGAGCTGGGCGGGTATCGAAGACTCGCGGTCCCGGGATCCACGGTCGGCGACGGGTTCTTCATCGCGGTGGGCGTGCTCATGATGGGAGCGGCGAGCTACGAACTGGTCCACGATGTTCCCCGCTGGCCCGAGGTTCTGATCAAGACGCTGTGTCTGGTCATGGGCCTGGGCATGGCCGGCCTCACCTGCTGGCCCCGGTTCGAACGACGCGCGGGCGGCCCGATGACGCACCTCTACTGCTTCGAGGAGGGTTTCGTCATCGCCGGCCGCGACTCGATGCGCGCGGTCCGCTGGTCGCACGTCACCGTCACCGCCGAGAGGTGGGAGTCGGGAACCGGCGACAACCGCGAGTCGGGCACGCGCCGCACCCTACAAGCACCCGACGGCACCGTGCTCGTCCACTTCACCGGTCGTGAACCCGAACAGGTCGGCGGCTACGGCGTGCAGCTCCTCCACCAGGCGGCCGTCGACCGCGAAGACACCCGCCCGCTGCCCGATCCACCATCGAACGACCGGATCGAGCTCTCGGACCGCCGCAAAGCGGAAGAACGGTGACGCGCGCGCCGTAAGGACCGCCGCCGGCGCGAGCAGGACGCCGTCGCGGCCGGGCTACGTGCGCTGGCCGAGGTCGACAAAACAGCCGCCGAGATCGCGGACTTCGTCGCCGCGCTGTGCCGACGCGAGGGCTGCACCGGGCGCACCGCCCCGCGTCGGCTGCGTCGCCGCCCCTTGGTCGGCCGTCCGTCGGTGCTCCGGACGGACGGCCGATCAGGTGGGTGTGGGTCGGTGGGTCACCGGCTGCTGGACCGCGTCAGGGCAGGGTCCAGTTCTGGGCGCCGGTGCCGTTGCAGGTGTAGAGCTGGAGTTGGGTGCCGGGTGAGGTGGAGGAGCCGGGGTCGTCCAGGCACTTGCCGGACTCGGGGTTGATCAGCGAGCTGTTCGCGCCCGGTTTCCACTGCTGCGCGCCGGTGCCGTTGCACGTGTACCACTGGACGAGGGTGCCGTTCGCGGTGCCGCTGGAGGCGACGTCGAGGCAGCCGCCGACCACCCGCACGGTGCCGTCGGACTCGACCGTCCACTGCTGGGCAGCGGTCCCGTTGCAGCCCCAGATCTGGACCCGGTTGCCGTTGGACGCGGCGCCGTTGTTGTCGTCGGCGCACAGGTTCGATCCCGCTCCGGAGACGATCGCACCGGTCGGCGGGGCGCTCGCGGTGGTGAACCCGATCGCGAAGATGTGCAGAGCGCCCTTGGAGGTGTCGGAGGGCAGGCGGACGTCGGCGACCGTCTTGCCGGAGGTCAGAGCCACGGGTGCGGTCGCGAAGACGTAGGTCTTCACGGGGTCGGTGGAGGCGCCGGCATGGTTGCGGTAGCTGGCGGTCACTGCGGTGGTATTGCCGGAGAGCGGTGTGGCCGAGCCGCCGTTCAGCGTCCAGTCGGAGAGGGAGACGGCCATGGACTGGCTGGTGCCGTCGGTGTAGTCGACGGTGGCGGTGCCGGTGGAGGGGCCGTTGTTGGAGGAGCCGAGGAAGGAGATCGCCCCGGTGCCCGAGATCGGGACGGTCTGGCCGTTGGCGGTGTAGTTGTCGGGCTGCCCGGCTGCGGCTCCGGGCCAGGTGAAGGAGGTTCCGGCGGCACTGACCGTGGAGCCCGGGTTGACTCCGGCGGCGGACAGGGCGGCGGCGGAGTAGCTGTAGCCGCTTCCGTCGAAGTCGGCCGACGAGGAGGCGGAGTCGGCCGATACTCCCGTGTTGGTGTAGCCGGGCGCGCCGGGGTAGGAGGGGGGTGCGGCGGATGCGGCGGACGCCCAGGCGGAGTTCGCCGTGGTGCCCAGGGTGAAGGTCAGCGTGCCGCCGCTGGTGATGCTGCCGGTGGGTGCGGCCGCGCTGTTCCATGCCGAGCCGTTCCAGCTGGCCGACTGGACATAGGGGGCGTTGTCGGCGGCGTTGTCGCCGTTGACCGTCAAGGTGTTGCCGCTGGGCAGGGTGACGACCGCCTGGGTGAACAGCGGGCTGCCGAGTGCAAGGTCGGAGGTGCCGGGTGTCTCCGGGTACATCCCCAGGGCCGACCACACGTACCAGGAGCTCATCTCGCCGAGGTCGTCGTTGCCGGCCAGGCCCGAGGGGCTGTCGGTCCAGATCTGGTCCTGGACCTGCCGCACGACCTGCTGGGTGAGGTAGGGCCGGCCGATGTAGTCGTACTCCCAGGGGATGTTCAGGCTGGGCTCGTTGCCGAGGTCGGTGTAGCCGTTCGCGCCGGTCAGTGAGGACAGGTCGGTGGTGAGGTAGTTCGCCATCGCCGCGTTGCCGCCCATCGCGGTCGCCAGCCCGTGCACGTTGAACGGCACCATCGGCGTGTACTGCCAGGCGTCGCCCTCGACGAAGTTGCTGCCCGAGGTCGCGGAGAATCCCGCCGTCCACGAGCCCGACTTGTCACGGGGCTGGATGAACCCCGTTCCGGCGTGGAACAGGTTGCGCCAGTCCTGCGCCCGGTTGGCGAAGGCGGTCTGATTTGTGGTGTCGCCGAGCGCGCCGGCCAGGGCCGAGACGGCGAAGTCCGCCGTGTCGTACTCGAGTGTCGTGGAGGCGGGGCCGTAGAAGTTGCAGCAGCCGTAGCTTCCGTCGCTGGGCAGGTAGCCGAGCTGCTCCAGGTAGGTCAGGCCGGGCCGGTTGTTGTTGGCGTCGGTCGCCTCCGCGACCATGTCGGTGAGCGCGGTCGCGCTGTCGAAGGCGGTGGCCCCGAAGGCGTGGTAGTCGGCGAGGATGGCGTCGGCGGGATCGCCGACCATCACGTAGGTCTCGCCGTTGTTCTCGGACCACTTGGGGAACCGGCCGGTCTGGGCGTAGTCGTCGACCATCGACTGGGCGGTGTCCGAGGCGGCCTGCGGGTCGATCAGCGCCTCGAGTTGGGCCTGCGAACGGTAGACGTCCCAGCCGGAGTAGTTGGCGTAGGCGGCGCCGTGGCCGGAGTCGACGACGTGGGTCTTGGAGTCGAAGCCGTAGTACTGGCCGTTGGTGTCACTGATGACGTTGGGGTGGAGCAGCGAGTGGTACAGCGCGGTGTAGAAGACCGTCTGCTGAGCGGTCGTGCCGCCCGCGACGGAGACCCGGCCGAGGAGGGAGTTCCATGCCTGCTGGGCGCTGTTCGCGGTCCCGGTGAAGTTCCATCCGGGATTCTCGGCCGTTCGGTTGGCCACCGCGTTCGCGGTGGAGACGTAGGAGATGCCCACCTTGGCCTGGACGACCTGCGTGCTGGTGGTGTTGAACGTGACGTAGCCGTCCTTGGCGGCCGTCTGCGGGGTGGCGGTGCCGGCTTTCTTCGGCGGGGCCCCGTGGAGGGTGGGGTGGTTCTGCCGTTCCGCCTGGCTCTGGCCGGGGCGGGCGCCTGCTGCCGGGGGTTCCGTGGCTTTGACGGCTTGTGTGCCGTTGGAAGTGAACGGCTGGTCGAAGACCATGTCGAAGTAGACCGTGTAACTGTTGCTCGCGCCGCAGAAGGAACCGCTGGTGACCTGTCCGCTCACCTCGTTGTTGTTCACGACGGTGAACTGGGTGTTGGAGGCACCGTTCTGACTGCCAGCCAGTTTGAAGACGAGATTGGCCTGGGCGGTGGCCGGAAAGGTGAAGCGCGCCATGCCGCTGCGGGTGGTGGCGGTGAGTTCGGTCTTGACGCCGTTGCTCAGCGACACCGCGTAGGAGCCGGGCGAGGCGGACTCGGCGGAGTGGGAGAACCCGTCCGTGGCGCTGGTGTTGACGGAGCCGACGGTCGGCAGGACAGGGATGTCGCCGGCGGCGCCGCATCCGGGACCGGCGATGTGGGTGAGGCTGAACCCGGTGATCGAGGAGTCCTTGTACTCGTATCCGCCGCCGTCCGGCCGGGACGGAGTGTCAGGACTCCACTGCACCATGCCGAACGGCGCATCGGCCCCGGGGAAGTCGTCGGCGGAGTTCGACGTGCCGATGAACGGGTTGACGAGCGAGGCCGGCGCGGTGACCAGCGCCGGACGGGCGTGACCCGCCGGCCGTGACTGCGCCGACGCGGGGACGGCGCCGGTCGCCAGCAGCACCCCGGCTGCCAGCAGGGTTAAGGCGCCCCGGCGCCTCTGACGTGGGTGTCCCATGTCTGGAGCTCCCTTCTCGTTTGCCAAGCTCATGACAGGCCTTGCGGCAGTTTGACAACGTTGTCGTGGCGCAAATCGTGGCCCTACCCGGTCAAACTGTCAAGGCAGCCAACGCAACGAGCCCACGGGGATCACCAGGACCTGCGCCCGCGCGGCCGTCGGCTCTCGCCCGAATCCTTCTTGCCGAGCCCAAAGGCGACCTCCGCCAGGGTCTCGACGCCAGCCGGGGGGTCATTTTGATAACGTTGTCACAACAGCGCGGCATCCGGATCGCATCGCGTTGAAGACGTCGCGCAGGTCGACTTTCGCCGGCCGGCCGGTGGACTTCCGGGCGCAGAAGCGGACGAGACGGCCTCTGTCCCCGGTGAGGGCGGCCGCAGAGTTCTCACTTACGGCAGAACCGTCTGAAAGCGGCAGGAATGGAGGACTCCCCCGCTGCTCAAGGCGGTTGCCGGTCCGTAACGCGGTCGGGTCGCGGGAGCGATCAGAACCGCGCGGCGGATTCCTGTCCGCGCTGATCGGCTCCGAAGGCCGCGAGCTCCTCGACGGTGGGCGGATCGGCGCCGGGCCGGGTGCAGGTGATGGCCGAGACCAGAGAGGCCTCGTCCAGCACGTGACCCAGCTCGTCGCTTGCGATCCGGCGCAGTGACCCGGAAGCGTCGGCGCCGAGGAGCCCGCGGCGATCGAGGGCGCCGAGCAGGCCCGCCGTGAAGGCGTCACCCGCGCCGACCGTGTCGGCGACCGGCACCCGCAGGGCGGGCCGCTCGACCGGGCCCGCGGCGCAGAGCCCGAACGAGCCCTCGCCGCCCAAAGTCACGATGACCAGGGAGGGGCCGAGGGCGAACCATTCCCGGGCGACGTCGGCGGCGCCGCGTCCCGGGTGCAGCCAGGCGAGGTCCTCGTCGCTGACCTTGACCACGTCGGCGAGGGCGACCAGAGCCTCGATCCCCGGCCGGGCCTGTTCGGGCGAACCCATCAGTGACGGGCGGCAGTTGGGGTCGTAGGAGATCGTGCAGCGGCCTCGGGACCGCTCCACCAGGGCGCGGACCGAGGTCGAGCCTGGCAGGAGCGTCGCCGCGATCGAGCCGGTGTGCAGGCACGCCGTGGCGGGGTGGACCTTCGGATCGGGATCCTGCGGGAATCGCCAGGCGATGGCGAAGTCGTAGCTTGCGACGCCGTTCGCATCGGGGCGCGCGAGCGCGGTGCTGGTGGGCAGGTCGTCGACCGGGTCGTCGAGGAGGCGGACCCGGCTCCCGGCCAGGTGCCGGGCCAGCATCTCGCCGTGGGGGTCGGCGCCGTAGCGGGTGAGCAGGGCGACATCGACGCCCAGGCGGCCCAGGCCCACGGCGACGTTGGCGGGGCTGCCGCCGGGATGGGCGGCGCTCGCGCCGTCGGGGGACTCGACCAGGTCGATGACGGCTTCGCCGACGACAGAGATCATGCGGTGTCCTTGGGTGGCTCGGGTCGGACGGGTTCAGGCCAGGGAGCGGCGCAGCGCCTCGGCCATCGCGGGTACGGCGGGCAGGCGCGGGATGAGGGTGGCCTGGACGGCGTGGTAGGCGTCGGGCTTGCCGGGCCATACGGTCGCGGCGGGCCGGTTGTCCGGCGTGAGCTCGTGGTGCCAGCTGCCGTGCTCGCGGTCGAGGAAGAAGTCGGCGGCGTGCTGCCACAGGCCCTGGTACCAGCGCTGGTATTCGTCGTTGCCGGTCGCCTTGTGCAGGACGGCTGCGGCGCCGATCGCCTCGGCGAGGACCCAGTGCATTCGGGCCCGGACCACCGGGTGGCCGTCCCAGTCGACGGTGTAGACGAATCCGGGCTCGCCGTCGGCGTGCCAGCCGTCGCGGATCGCGGCGTCGAACAGTGCCTCGGCGTCCTCCAGCATCCAGGCAGGCGGGTTGGGCAGGCTCGCGCGCAGGGCGAGCATGAGGCGGGCCCATTCGAACCAGTGGCCGATGGTGGCGCCGAAGGGCCGGAACGGGTCGTCGAGGTGGTCGTCGTTGTACTCCAGGACCGGCCGCCAGTCGGCGTCGAAGTGCTCGACCAGGCGCCAGTTCGCCGCGCGGGCGTGTTCGTGGACCACGAACCGGCAGATGCGCAGGGCCCGTTCGTGCCAGACGGGCTGCCCGGTCACGTCGCCGGCGGCGAGGAAGGCCTCGACGGCGTGCATGTTGCTGTTGGCGCCCCGGTAGGACTCGCACCACTGCCAGGCCGGGTCGAAGGACTCGACGAGCAGGCCCGCCTCCTCGTCCCAGAAGTGCTGCTCGATCACCTCCAGCGCCTCGGCCAGCAGTTCGGCGGCCCCCGGCCGCCCGGCGGCCGCAGCGCTGGAGGCCGCGAGAACGACGAAGGCGTGCGCGTAGGCGGATTTGCCCCCGGCCCGTGGACGCCCCTCGCGGTCCACACCGGTGAACCAGCCCCCGTGCTCGGCGTCGCGCAACAGGCCGCGCAGCGCTGCCAGTCCGTGGTCGACCAGCTCGGCCGCGTCCGGGTCGCCGAGGAGGTGGGCAAGGGCGAAGACGTGCGTCATCCGGCAGGTGATCCACGTGTGCACCGGGCCGTCGCCCTGGACGACGCCGTTCTCGTCGAGCCAGCCGAACCCTCCGCCCGGCAGCCGGGCCCCGCGGGCGAAGCCCAGCAGCCGGTTCTGCTCCGCGACCAGCCACTGCGCGTCGCCGGGCATGCCGGTCGGTGCGGGCACGTGGTCGATGATGGATTCGGAGGTCATCGTGCTCCTAGGGATAGAGGCCGGTGGGGGCGGGCGGCAGCCGGCCACCGAACGAGCGGCAGCGGCCGCCGAAGTGGATGCAACCGCAGGGATAGCGTTGTCATGGCGATAGACAACGTTGTCGGCCCATCCAAGGGTCAGCATTTGCGGAGCGGACGGATTTGTCAACGCCCACGCGGCGGGCGAACTGCTCAGCCCCAGCTCAGGGCTGGTGTTCGCCCGAACCGCGGGGGATCAGCCGGGTGGGGACCACGATCCGCTGGACCTGCGCCTGCTCGCCGCGCATCCGGCGGAACAGCAGTTCGGCGGCCATGCGGCCCATCAGGGCGGGGTCCTGGGCCACGACGGTGACCGGCACGGGGAGCATGTCGGCGAGTTCGAAGTCGTCGAATCCGATCAGGGCCGGCCGCTCCGGGCGCGGAGCGAGGTCGCGCAGGGCAGCGACGGTGGTGCGATTGTTTCCGCAGATCAGGGCGGTCACGGGGGCAGGCCCGGAGAGCATCGCGTCCAGGGCGAAGCGGATCCCGATCGGGTCCGGCTTGCCCATCGCGATCCAGGTCTCGTCGACGGCGAGGCCGGCCGAGGCCATGGTCTCGCGGTAGGCGGCCAGGCGCTCGGCGGCGGTGAAGATGTCGGGGGCGTCGCCGATGAAGCCGATACGGCGGTGACCCTGGCGCAGCAGGTGGCCCACGGCGTCCGCAATGCCGCCGCGGTTGTCGGCGAGGACGGTGTCCACCTCCAGGCCCGGCATCGGCCGGTCCACGCTCACCACCGCAGTACCCGCCGCCAACTCCGGTGCCAGGTAGCCGTGGTCGACGGAGGTCGGCACCACGATCAGTCCGTCGACGCGGCGGGCGCAGAAGTCGAGCGCCACGTCCCGCTCCCGCGTGGCGTCCTCCGCCGACGAGCCGGTCAGCAGCAGCGAGCCGTGCGCCCGCGCGACGTCCTCGACGGCCCGGCTGAGCGACGAGTAGAACGGGTCGGCCAGGTCCTCCAGGACCAGGCCCACGGAGCTGGTACGGGCGCCCTGGCGCAGCAGCCGTGCGCCGTCGTTGCGTCTGAAGCCCAACTCCTGGATGGCCGCCAGGACCTTGGCGCTGGTCTCCTCGCTGACCCCGTGCTCGCCGTTGACCACGCGTGACACCGTCTTGAGCCCGACCCCCGCGGTGGCCGCGACGTCCTTCATGGTCGGACGCGCGGGCGTCGGGGAGATCGGCTGTTCCGCGTTGGCTGGCATCTGCTCCAACCGTCCCTTCCGGCGACAAGGCCTGTGGATCTGCAGTGTTGGCTGCCCAGCATAGATAACGTTGCCACAACGTTGCCGTGCAGCCCCCGGGATCGTGATCCCCCGTGCCGGGGCCGGGATCAGCATCGGGCAGGCCGACTTCAAGGAGGCCACGTGTCAGCATGACGCGACCCCCACCAAGGTCCGCCGCTGCCCCCGGCGCTCACTTCCCTCCTGGTCAGGCCCCTGCACGCAGAGTGAGGACCGTTCGCCGCGGCTCGGGTCCGCCGTCGGGATCGGGTCCCGCCCTCGCGGGGCCGGGCCAGGACGTCCCGGCCGATCGGTCGCAGCAGTCTCTTGACACTCTCCACACACCTGCGTTCCACTTCTCCGGCAGACAACGTTGTCACTGGACGCCGGCCCGGACACGTTGTCGGGAGGCGTCGCCATCACGCCGCACCAAGGGGCCGACGCTCGGGCCCGGAACGTCGCACCGCAGGCCGGTGCGACGGATCCGCCCCGTGCCGGGAGGCAAGTCCCCACCGAACGATCCAAGGAGGAACCCGTGTCGGAGCCATTGCTGGAAGCACGCGGCGTGGTGAAACAGTTCGGCCACGTGCAGGCCCTGCAGGGGGCCGACTTCACCGCCTACGCCGGTGAGGTCGTCGCCCTGATCGGTGACAACGGCGCGGGCAAGTCCACGCTGGTCAATGTGCTGTCGGGGGTCATCGCCCCGGACAAGGGCGAGGTTCTCCTGGGCGGCGTGCCGGTGAGGTTCGCAGGCCCCCAGGACGCTCAGCGTCAGGGTGTGGAGACGGTCTATCAGGACCTCTCCATGGCACCGGATCTGGACGCGCCCACCAACCTCCACCTCGGCCGCGAGATCCTGCGCGGCGGACTGCTGGGGCGCCTCGGCGTCCTGGACCGGCCCGCGATGCGCACCGCGGCGGTCAAGGCCTTCGCCGAGCTCGGGGTGACCCTGAAGGATCCGACCGCGCCCGTGGCAACGTTGTCGGGCGGCCAACGTCAGTCCGTCGCGGTCGCCCGGGCCGTCGCCTTCGCCAACAAGGTCATCTTCATGGACGAGCCGACCGCGGCCCTTGGCGTCGTGCAGCGCGCCCGCGTCCTGGAGACCGTCCGCCGCGTCGCCGAGCGCGGCATCTGCGTGGTGCTCATCAGCCACAACATGCCCGAGGTGCTGTCGGTCTCCGACCGCGTCGAGGTGCTGCGGCTGGGCCGGCGGGTCGCCTCCTTCAAGGCCGCCGACACCAGCATCGAGGAACTCGTCGGCGCCATGACCGGCTCGCTCGACCGCGACCTGGAGAACTTCGCTGCCACCGGCGCCACCCGCTCCACCGGCTCCGAGGGCGCCCGCAACACGGAGGAAGCACGATGACCACCACCACGACCGAGGGCGTCCAGCAGACCGGCACCCCGCAGCAGGCCCCCAGGAGCGGCATCCCGCCGTGGCTGCGCAAGGTCGCCTCGATCAGCGAGGTGTGGACCTTCGTCATCCTGGTCGCCCTGGTCGCGGTCTTCTCGACAGCCGCCCCCGGCAAGTTCTTCACCGCCTACGACCTCACCCAGATCGCCGTGAACGCGGCCATCTACCTGGTCCTCGGCGTCGGCATGACCTTTGTCGTCATCACCTCCGGCATCGACCTGTCCATCGGCTCCGTCCTGGTACTCGCCGCGGTCGCCGCCGGTGAGTACAACCTCCACAACGGCGGACCGGACGCGAACTGGACCACGGTCGCTGTCTGCATCGCCATCGCCCTCGTCGTAGGCACGCTGTGGGGCGCACTGCAGGGCCGGCTGGTCGCGACCGGCAAGGTGCCGCCGCTCATCGTCACCCTCGGCGGACTGGGCACCGCGCTCGGCATCGCCGAGCTGATCACCGGCGGGCAGGACCCGGCCGGTGCTGCCGCCTCCAACCTGCAGAACACCCTCGGCTACGGCAAGCTCTTCGGCATCCCGTGGCTCGTGATCCTCGCCGCCGCCGTCACCCTGGTCTTCGGCCTCGTGCTCACCCGCACCCGCTTCGGCACCTACACCCTCGCCATCGGCTCCAACGCGGCCGCCGGACAGCGCGCCGGCATCCGGGTGGGCCGGCACCTGGTCAAGGTGTACGCGCTGATGGGCCTGCTGGCCGGACTCGGCGCGGTGATGTGGCTCGCCTCCTTCGGAACCACCTCCATCGCCGGCCACTCCAGCGACAACCTCAAGGTCATCACCGCCGTCGTCCTGGGCGGCACCAGTCTTTTCGGCGGACGCGGCAGCGTGCTCGGCACCGTCATCGGCGTCTTCATCCCCGCCGTGCTGACCACCGGTCTGATCGTCGTCGGCGTCCAGCAGTACTGGCAGGACGTGGCGGTCGGCATCGTCCTGGTCGCCGCCGTCTACGTCGACCAGGTGCGTCGCAAGACCCGCGAACGCGTGTGAACTCCGGCGGCGGCGCGACGGCCTCCCGGGCCACCCCCACCGCGCCGCCCCCGGTCCTCGACTCCTCTCCGACCCGCCGTCAGGGCGGGAACCCCCACCCGGCGCCATCGGTGCCCTAGTCAGGAGAACGAACCGTCATGTCCAGAACCCCCACCCGCCGCCACCTGCTCGCCGTCGCCGTCGCGACCGTCGCCCTGGCCACCACCGCCGCCTGCAGCTCCTCCGGCAGTACCGCCTCCGGGTCCGGCTCGGGCTCCTCCGCCGCGGCCGGCGGCACCTCCGGCAAGAAGATCGCGCTGATCACCGGCGTGAAGTCCGACCCGTTCTACATCACCATGACCTGCGCCGCGCAGGACGAGGCGAAGGCCAAGGGCCTGCAGTTCATCGCCGACGGCTCCGCGCAGTGGGACGTCTCGGTCCAGCGCCCGCTGATCGACTCCGTCGCCGCGTCGCAGCCGAACGGCCTGATGATCTCGCCGGTCGACACCAACGCCCTCACCCCGTCGCTCAAGCAGATCCAGGGCGCCGGCACGAAGATCGCACTGGTGGACACCTCCGTCACCGATCCGTCCGTCGGCATCAGCCGCATCTCCTCCGACAACGAAAAGGGCGGCCAGGTCGCCGCCGACGCGCTGGCCAAGCAGATGGGGGACAAGGGCTCGGCCATCGTCATCAGCGTCAAGCCGGGCATCTCCACCACCGACGACCGCATCAAGGGCTTCACCGAGGAGATGACCAAGTACCCGAACATCAAGGTGCTGCCGACCCTCTACGACAACGACGAGCCCGCCACCGCGGCCTCCCAGATCCAGTCCACCCTGGCCGCCCACCCCGACCTCGGCGGCGTCTTCGCCGGCAACACCAACACCGGCCAGGGCATCGCCACCGGCCTGTCCCAGGCCGGCAAGCAGGGCCAGGTCAAGGTCGCGGCCTTCGACGCCGAGCCCGACGAGGTCGCCGCACTGAAGAACGGCAGCCTCCAGGTGCTGGTCGCCCAGGACCCCGCCGCGATCGGCCGCGAGGCCGTCGACCAGCTGGCCGCAGCCTTCAACGGGCAGCCGGTCCAGGCGTCCGTCGGGACCACGATGGTCGCCATCACCAAGGACAACATCAACGACCCCGGCGTCTCCAAGTACGTCTACAAATCCGGCTGCTGAGCCACCCCCATAGACCCGGGCGGGCGGACCCCGATCCCCCGTGAGTCCGCCCGCCCCCGAGCCCGACCGGACCTGCAGTCATCGGTGCCGGCGACCCTCCACACGAGATCTGTCCCCAACTGGTCCGGGCCCCGGATCCGCTGCGACCAATCCCCCTCAGAGTCGCCCGCTCCTTTGCCAAGTCATCGCAGACATCGCGTCGCGGCGGAGCCGGTCCTGCGTGGGGCCCTTGCGGCTCGCCCGGGAGGACGGACGTCGCCTGCGATCAGCCCCCGTTGATGAGACGCACAATCCGAGCCGTCGCGGCGTTCAGCTCACTGGTTCCCGCCAGGATCTCCGCGTTTGCCTTGATCATGAGTGTCGCGTTCGTGGTGGCGACGCCGGCCTTGCAGTCAGTGGCGGCCTGTCGGTACTTGTCGAGGGCAGCGGACCAATGGTGTTGCGCCTGCGCATCGGGGATCGGCGCGTAGGACTGCGCGCGAGAGACATCGGTGGAGAGGCTGGTGCAGTCGCTGCCGGCGACGGTGGGTTTGACGAATCCGTCGATGTTTCCCAGGTCGGAGGAGATCCAGTTGGCTTGGCCCTGGCCGCCGCCGTACCACCAACTGGAGACCTGGTCGCGGGTGCTGCTCGGGGTCGGCCGACCGGTACCGCCAATGACGACGCTTTTGGCCGTGACGCCGACGCTCGGGTTGCCGGTCACGGCGTGCGTCGGGCTGGGCGGCCCAGGCGTGCTGATGCTGGCGCAGCCGCCGAGCATGATCGCCGCAGCCAGGGTGGCCAGGAGGCCGGCGGGTGCGCGCATGGTGGATTCCCTTCGTGGTGATGCAGGGAGCGTGGCATCGACGACTGGGGCCGGTGAGGCCTGTGGTCGGATTGAGGCCGTACGGTGACCGATGGTTTTCGGGTTCTTCGCCGCCCGGTCGCGGAGGCACTGCCCATCTGGGAGACCGACGCAGCCGACCTGCGGCTCCACCGCCCGGACTGTCGGATGGCTACACGGTTGGCTGCGGTGCCGCCCTCGTGGGCTCTTCGGACGCCGACTTTCGGCGTCCCGCGGTGGAGTCCTTGGAGGTCACGTTCAACTGAGGCGAGGTCGACCCGCACACGCCCACGCTCACCGACGCTGAACCCGGCTCGGCGGTCGGGGAGACCCTTCCGTGGCCACTGAGACGCAGGTCACGGGCTCTTTGTGGCGTGACGCACCTTACCGGCGGTAACGCTTGCTCCTCGTGTGAGGACCGTGTGACGGTGCAGGAGGCAGGCGGACAGAGAGCCTGCCGGGAGCCTGGTGTTCCGGCGCACGACGCGCCGACCTGTCAACCACCGGATCGCTCCTCCTGCCTCGCTCGGGCAACGCCCGAACGCCATTGGATGCAGGGATCCTCGCGTATGCGACGCCGAGTGTCGGCGAACGCCTGGTTCCGTGCGGCCTGCGGCGTCCTGGGCAGTTCCGTCGACATTGGAGTGTCATGCGACACCGTGTGCGTCCTTCTTTCCTCCCCCGCCTGAACGAGCGTCTCGCCGCCGTGCGCCTGAACAAGCGCCTGGCCGCCGGCGTCGGGGCCGCCCTCCTCGTGAGCGGCGCCGCCACCGGCACCGCCGTGGCCCTGACCGGCAACGACTCGCACTCGGCGACCCAGGCTTCCGCCGTGGCCAGCACCCAGGCCGCCGCCCGCGCGGCCACCGACGCCGCCAACCGCTCCGAGCAGCGCGCCGCCCTGAACGCCAAGGCCGCCGCCGACGCCAAGGCCAAGGCCGACGCCGCCGCCAAGGCCAAGGCCGCCGCCGCCGCCAAGGCGAAGGCCCAAGCGCAGGCTGCCGCCGCCGCCAAGGCCAAGGCTGCCGCCGCCGCCAAGGCGAAGGCCCAGGCCGACGCCGCCGCACATGCCAAGGCCGCCCAGGCGAAGGCCCAGGCGCAGGCCGCCGCCCAGGCGAAGGCCCAGGCGCAGGCCGCTGCCAAGGCGGAGGCCCAGGCGCAGGCGCAGGCTGCTGCCAAGGCGGAGGCCCAGGCCCGGGCCGCTGCCGCCGCCAAGGCGAACGCCGCCGCCGCTGCTGCCGCCGCGACGCCGACCTACAGCAACGACCTCAGCGGCTGGATCGCCCAGGCCCAGGCCGTCCTGGCTGCCCACGGCGACCACGTCCCGCCGGCCGCCGCGATCGAGGCCCGCGCCATGACCGAGTCCTCCGGCAACCCGAGCGCGGTCAACAACTGGGACTCCAACGCCGTCGCGGGCACCCCGTCCAAGGGTCTGATGCAGGTCATCGACCCGACCTTCGCGACCTACGCACTGCCGGGTCACATGGACATCATGAACCCGGTCGACAACATCATCGCCGCGGTCCGCTACGCGAACGCCACCTACGGCGCCTTCGAGAACATCGCGTACGGCAAGAGCGGCTACTAACGGAGGTCAAGGAGACGCAGGTTCGTCTTCTGTCGTACTGACCGCGTTTTTCGCAGCTCGAAGGCCGTTTCCACCGAGAGGTGGGAACGGCCTTCCGCGTTGGAGGTCGCCATCCCGCTCACGGCGGGCGCCCTCGATCTGATGCGGGACTGTCCGAACTTCGATCAGAGACACCCGACGTTGCGCCATGCGATGATCACCTGAAGGCCACTCGGGGGAGGATCGTCATCGTGTCCATGCTTGGGATCGGCATCACCTACCTCGGGGGCCCCACCGCCCTGATCGAGACCGGTGGCCTGCGGCTGCTGGTGGACCCTACGTTCGACCCGCCCGGCGAATACCGGATCGGCTCACGAACCCTGACCAAGACCACGGGGCCCGCGCTGTCCGCGGCGCAGATCGGCAGCGTGGACGTGGTGCTGCTCTCCCACGACCAGCACCCCGACAACCTCGACCACGCAGGCCGCGCGTACCTGCTCCGCGCACCGCTCGCCCTGTCCACCCGCTCGGCCCAACAACGACTGGGCGGACCCGTCAGGGCATTGTCGAGCTGGGAGAGCCACGAGGCGGCACGCCCCGGGGGCGGCACGTTGCGGATCACTGCCGTGCCCGCCCTGCACGGGCCCGAGGGCTCCGAACCGCTCGTCGGGGAGGTCACCGGTTTTGTACTGGACGGCGACGGACTACCCGCTGTCTATGTGAGCGGGGACAACGCCTCGCTCCGTCTTGTCACCGAGATCGCGGAGCGGTTCGGCCCGATGGACGTGGCCGTGCTGTTCGCCGGCGCCGCGCGCACTCCGCTGGTCCCGGACGCCCCGCTGACCCTCACCAGCATGCAGGCCGCGCAGGCCGCGGAACGGCTCGCCGCCCGCCACGTCGTGCCTGTGCACTTCGAGCACTGGGCCCACTTCACACAGGACGCCGATACCCTGCGCGGCGCCTTCGCGACTGCTGGTCTCGCCAGCCGCCTCCACCTGCCCACACCCGGTGGTCGCATCCAGCTCTGAACCGATCTCCGTCAGTCGTGCGCACTACCGTCGGGGGCACAGCAGACCTTGGCAGCGGGAATGATACGGGCATGGATCCGGGCGAAGGACCACGCCCCAGCGGCTCCTTCAGCCGGTACCGCTCCCCTGCGAGGTGGGCTCGAAGCGTCCGATGCACGGGGCTTCGCGATGTAGGCACAGATGCTGATCGTGCTTCAGCTGCTGCTGCTGCGGCTGCGGCTGCGGCTGCGGCTGCGGCTGCGGCTGCCCAAGGTTCCCGGGGCCGCAGCCCGGCGGCACCGTTCCTGACGTTTCCTCTTGTGCCTCCTCCGGAATGGCGCCAACGGCACAGCTCGTTCGCGTAGCGGTCCTGCTCCATGCACGGACAACGCCGGTTGTGAACGGTCGGCGGCGACGTGGCCGCCACCTGGGTCGTCATCCGGTGGATCATCGACGCCCAGTCGGACGAGGCCCATCACCTGCGCATGCAGGCCTGCCGTGTCAGGCACAGCCTGATCTGCACGCCGTGTTCCTGAAGGGCGGCGGTCGGGTCCCGGTCGAGCTGTTCGATCGGCGCGTCGAGGTTGAACGCCAAGCCAGGGCGGCGTGTGCCGCGTCACACCCTCCAGGGCCGCCCAAGTTGTCTACGTCACAGCCAAAATGTCCTATTCGTGTGCATTCTCGAACGGGATCGCGACGTCGAAATGGCGCCCCTAGGCGCCCACTTGGGCGTGAACCCGCGCAGTGACCCAGGACACAGCAGACCTGACGTGCCCACCTGTCCCCCTGAAAAGGTGCCCCGTGATGACCGCTTACCTCTGTCCTCCCGCCGTGATCCACGGCGAGCACACCGTGCAGACCGACCAGATCGTCGCCGAGGTGCGCGACCGGCTTCCGCACGCGGCGTGGGAGCCGCGCATCGACGGCATCGCAGCCAGTACGGGCATCGGGTCCCGCGGGTGGATGCTGCCGCTGGAGGCCGCCGTCGCGCCCGGCAGAGACGGCGGCCTGCGGGCTGTAGGCGTCGGCCCAGCCCAAGAGGCCCTGGCACGGGACGGGTTCACCCAGCAGGAAGTGGACCGCGTCATCGCCGCACTCGAGGCACTACCCACGCCGCAGACCGTCCAGGAGCGCACCTCACCGGCCTGGGAAGCCGTGCGGTCCTACGGCGAACGTGCGGCGCGTGGGGCCCTGCAGATCGCCGGACTGGACCCCGCGGACGTCGACTGCCTGATCACCAGTCACTCCACCACCCCGGCGCTGCCGGGTCTGGACGTCGCGCTGGCCAACGAACTCTCGCTCCGCAACGACGTGATGCTGCTGCCGGCCACGCAGTGGGCGTGCATAGCAGGGACCCGCTCCCTGGCGCTGGCGGCGGATCTGGTCGCCGCAGACCCCGACCGGGTGGTCCTGGTCGTGATCTCGGAGGCGCTGAGCACGACCTACCAGCCCGCGGACGACACGCTGGAGTCCCTCATCGTCCGGTTGCTGTTCGCGGACACCGCGGTGGCCGCGGTGGTGACGGGCCGCCCGAGGCGCGAGTCGGTGCTGCGACTGGACTCCGCCTGGCACCACACGCTGCCCGGCACCCAGGATCTCCACCGCCTGGACACGCGGTCGGACGGCACCCACTTCGTGATGGACCGGCGCGGTCCGCGCGCCGTGCAGGAGACGGTCACCGCGATGTGGGAGTGGCTGCGCCTGCGCTACCGGGACGATCCGAAGTCCTGGCACCCCGATCTGCTGCTGGCGCACCCCGGCGGGACCCGGGTGCTGGAGTACATGGAGCAGACGATGCCCGACGCATGGCCGTCGGGACTGCTGGACTACAGTCGGGAGAGCTACACCAGCGGCAACCGGGGAGGCGCCGCCGTGTTCGACATCATGCGGCGGGCGCACGACGCCGGGCAGAGCCCGGGCAGTCGCGCCGTCCTGTTCGCGGCGGCACCGGGCCTCACGGCCACCGCCCTGGAAGGCGAGTGGCTGTAGCGCGGACCCGTGCGGCCCGTACGGGGACCTACGGCCGCAACCAGGTCACTTCGCGGCTTCCGCCCAGACCACCTTGCCGGTCTCCGTCCATCGCACCCCCCACCGGGTGGTGAGCTTGTGCACGACGTGCAGGCCACGGCCGCCCTCGTCGAGGAGGCCGCCGCGACCGAGACGCGGCCTGCCGTTGCCGGTGTCGCCCACCTCGTACAGCAGGCCGTGACCGGCCCTGCTCACCCGTACCGTGATGGGACCGGCGGCGAATCGCACCGCGTTCGTGACCAGCTCGCTGACCAGCAGCAGCGCGTTGTCCCGCGTGTCGTCCGCGGTGCCCCACTGCCGCAGCAGTGCGCAGACCTGCGCGCGGGCACGGGCGGGGGTGTCGTCGCGGGCAGGTAGCCGCCAGGTCGCGGTGTCCCCCTTGCGGTAGCCGATCATCCGTGCGAGCAGCAACGTCACGTCGTCGCGCTGGCGCGCGGGCGCCAGCGCGGAGACGACGCGCCGGGCCGCCTGTTGCAGGGGCTCCCAGGGGTGGATCGTGGACACGATGTCCGCCAGCCTGCCGATGCCCTCGTCGATCGACATGGCCGGGTCCTCCACCAGGCCGTCCGTGTAGAGCGCGAGCAGCGAGCCGGGGGGCGTGTCGAACGTGTGCACGCCGAACGGCTCCCGCAGTGCGAACTCGGCTCCGAGGCCGGGGTGCGGGAGGACCGGAAGCGGGCTCGCGCGCCCGTCCGGGGAGAGCAGGACGGGCGGGAGGTGGCCGGCGCTGGACACCGCCACCTGGTGGCTGACCGGGTCGTAGAGGGCGATGCAGCAGGTTGATCCCAGGGCGCTGTATCCGGCCGCCAGCCCAGACTCCGCGTCGTCCAACAGTGTCACCGTCTCGTCCAGGCGCTCCAGCACCTCGTCGGGCGCCAGCCCCGCGGACAGCAGCGCGCGGGCCTCCATGCTCAGCTGGCCCATGGCCGCCGCGGCTCCCAGACCGTGCCCGACGACGTCACCGACCACCAGCGCGTTACGGCCGTCCGGCAGCGGGAAGCTGTTCACCCAGTCGCCGCCGACGCCCGCGCTGTCGGGGGTGGCCGGCTGGTAGACGCTGGCGATCTCGATGGTGTCACCGCCCGTGCGGGGCAGCAGTCGCCGTTGCAGCGCCAGCACCTGCGTGTGCTCGCGCTGGTGCTGGCGGGCCAGGTCGACATGGTGGGCCGTCCTCGCCACCAGTTCCTGCAGGTCGAGCAGCTCGCTGTCGCGGAAGGGACGATCCGCCCGCCGCCAGACCTCCGCCACGCCCAGTACGACCGGCGGCGCGCCGTCCAGGACCAGCGGTATGCACGCCACACCGGCGGACCGGTCGGCGGGCACCAGGGCGCGCATCACTCGCGGACTGCCGAACACCTGCTCGAGCGCCTCCCGGTCGGGTACGACGATGGCCTGCGGCGCGTCGTCCCGCCGGACCGCCTGCGCCAGCAGGCGGCTCGCGTCGTTGGGAAGCTCGTCGCCCGGAGTCGCATAACCCTCGGGCCACGCCCGATCAGGCACCAGGGCCGCCCGCCGCAGCCGGATGTGCCCCTCCCCCTGCCCGGTGATTCCCTCGCCCGTCCACACGGCATAGTCGAGGTCGACAGCGGCCACGTCTCCCCAGGCCAGCAGGGACTGCGCCAGTGACTGCGCGGTCTCGCCGATGTCCAGCGAGGTGCCGATGGCGGTCTCGGCCGCGTACAGGTGCAGCCTCGTGGCCATGGCGATCAGGGAGACCGTCAGACCCTCCCGGGGCTCCGCGGCGGGCAGGATACTCATCGAGACCACCAGCTCCGACCCGTCGCCTCGGCGCAGGCGCTGGATGCGCGCGACGTGCGCTTCACCGGTCTCCAGTACCTGGCGCAACCGCCGCGTGACGGTCGGTACGTCCCCACGGGGCAGGAGATCGACGAAGGGACTCCCGACCCCGGCGTCCACACCCGCGAACACGGGGGCGTCCAGATTGCAGCGGGTGATACTCAGATCCCCGTCCAGACTGACCGCGCCGAGAATCTGGTCGTGACGGCCGTCCGCCGAGTTGCCGGGCAGACCTTCGCGTGTGGCGCGGTCACCCTGCGCCTGGGCAGGACCGGCGGCCGCTCCCGCTCCGCCGCGTGGGAGGCTGCGCTCCAGGGCGCTGCTGACCAGGTCGAACGGCGACGAGGACGAGGGAGAGGGTGTGGAGTCCATACGGCTCCCTCAGCAATCCCCGGCGCAGAGCCGGGACCGTGTTCCGAGCCGTGCGACGGGCCACGGAATGCCTGAACGCACATCTCATTCAATAACACGGGAAGCGGCTTGCCCACACCGGAGAATCGTGCTGCGCACGCGAACAGTGAACAGGTAGCCACCAGATCCCGTCCTGACCAGCGGCCGCGACGTGGGTCTGGCCAGTGGGACCGCCCGCCTACGGCCCCCGGCGCACCCGTGCCTCCGCAGTCCGGTACGCACAGACGCTGCACCGGATCACCGCCGTGGCCGCCACCCCGGCTTTCCAGGGCGGCGTGAACGTGACGGTGGCGACGGTCGACCGGACCGACGCCACCGGCAGTCATGCCGCGCAGGCGTCGGTCCCGGCCGCGACGCAGGCGGGCGACCCTGTGGTGATCTGGGTCGACCGGAACAACGTCCCGCAGGCGGCTCCGACCGCGGCCGGGGAGAGCGCGGGTAACGCCGCGGCGTACGCGGTGGCGATCTACGCCGGCTCCGCCACCCTCCTGGCCAGCGCCTACGCCTGTGCCCGGCATGCGATGAAACGGGCGTGTGGACCGGTCATGGGAGGAGGAATGGGCTCTGGTCGAGCCTCAGTGGAGCCGCTGGAACCGCCGGGGCTGAACCGTCATGGCCGAAGCGCTGGGGCGGGCCGGTGGGGCGGCTTCACGGGCCGAGGAGAAGGTGCTGGACGAGCACGGCGCCCACCGTCGCCGCCAGTGACCAGCCCAGGAGGCGGGCTCGCAGCGTCCCGTAGCGGGCGACGTACTCCCGCTGCATGGCGCGGCTTCGTTCGGCCAGGTGGCGGATGGAGTTCCGGGAGGCGTCCAGACGGTCGGCGGTGCAGACGCGGATCACTTCATCACGCTGGGCGGCGGTCAGCCGCGGGAGCTTCTCGGTGAAGCGGTGCGCGGCGGACCGTGCGTCCGTGGTCTCCGCCTGCCAGACCAGGAACAAGTGACATGGCAAGCCCTCCGGTTTCCGAACAAGGGCCGGCGCCGCAGCGACAGCATCGCTGACGTGCCACGGGGCGATCACTCGCATTGTCACTCGCGTCGGTTCCCGGTTCCCGGTGCCCGGCGAGCGCGGCCGGACCGACTCCGTTCGATCGACCCCCGCCGTCCTTCCGCCGTTCGGCCGACTGAGTCAGCGAAAGCTCCGACCCGCGAGGAGCCGGCGTGCAAAGGGCTGGAGACGAGCTTCGAAGCGAGACGAACGGTTGCCAGGAGCGACGCTCCTCCCCCATGGCGCTCCGCCCTCCCACGGACTGCAGCGACACCGTGCAGGAAGCCTCTCGCTTGAAGGGCCTGGTGCTTTCCGGCTCGCGCAGCAGTCTGACCTCCGGCATCGCCCCCCGGGCGTGCGTACCCCGCCCGGGTGCTTCAGGTCGACGCCACTGCGGGCGTATCGTCATGGCCATGGGCTTGCTTGACTCTTGGACGGAAGGCAGTCACACGGCCGACGGCATCACTCGTCCGACGTACCGTCAGGGCAGCGGGCCCGGCGTGATCGTCGTCCATGAGATTCCTGGGATCACGCCCGGGGTCGTCGGGTTCGCCGAGAAGGTGGTGGCCCGAGGGTTCACCGTGGTGCTGCCGTCGCTCTTCGGCCGCCCCGGGGGCCCGGCGAGTGTCGGGGAGTCGCTGCGCAGCATCGCCGGCATCTGCGTCAGCAAGGAGTTCAGCCTGTTCGCGCTCGGGCGGACGACGGGAGCCGCGCCATGGCTGAGGTCCCTCGCCCGGACGCTGCACGACGAGCTCGGCGGACCCGGCGTCGGGGCCGTCGGGATGTGCTTCACCGGCGGCTTCGCGCTCGCGATGCTCGCCGATGCGCCGATCGCGGCGCCGGTGCTGGCCCAGCCCGCGTCGCCCGCTCCTCTCGGCCGTGCCCGCGCGGCCGACCTCGGCCTCAGTCCGGCCGACCTCACCGCGGTGAAGGACAAGGTCTCCGCCGGATGCCAGGTACTCGGCCTCCGCTACGACCGCGACCCGGCAGTCGGCACGCGTTTCGACAGCCTTCGCAGGGAACTGGGCGACGGGTTCATCGCCGTGGAGTTCCCGGGGCGGCAGCACTCGACCCTCACCGAGCATCTGCAGCCCGAGGGCGTGGAGCGGGTGCTCGGCTTCCTCGAGGAGAAGCTGACGGCGGCGACCCGGTCCTGAACGCTAGGACGAACACTCGCACGTACTCGTCTCTGGATCGACGGCGCGCGGGCACAGCGCCGGCGGGTCACCGCACCGGCTCGTCGGACGACGGGCCGGCGAGTCCCAGCGCGCACACCGCGCCGAGCGCGCAGACGACGGCCGTCGCGCGGAAGATGTCGCTGTACTCGGTGTGCAGCGCCATGTGCAGCGCGTGCTGGTAGGTCGGCCAGGCCTGCGCGAAGCCGGCCGTGCCCGGAATGGGCATGTTCAGATGGGCCGTCAGCGTCCGGAAGCGGTGCAGCCCCCACGCCGACAGCGCGGCCACGCCGACCAGCATCCCGACGGTCCGGGCGATGACCACCGAGGCCGAGGCCGTGGTGTGCTGCGCCGGGTCCGTCGCGTCCAGCACCGCCCCCGCCGTCGGAGCGATCACCAGGCCCAGGCCCAGGCCCACGATCACGAGATCGGTCTGCACCATCGGCAGCGGGCCGAGGTGGGCGGTCAGCGCCGCCAGGGGCCAGGCCGCGATCAGGGCGTAGCCGCCGGCCGCCACCGTCATCCCGACCCCGGCGACGACCGAGTGCCCCAGTCGGCGCCCGGCCAACCCGCCGAGGACGGCGCCCGCCGGCAGAGCCGTCAGGAACCACATCAGCAGCAGCGCGCCCCCCACCGAGCTCTCGCCCAGAAGCGACTGCGCCACCAACTCCCCGTCCACCAGGGTGACCAGCAGCGCCACCCCGGCGCAGAAGCTGATCGCCGTCGCCGCGGCGAAAGGGCGCCGCCGGATCCGCCCGGTGTCGAGCAGGCGGACCTGGCTGCGGCGCTCCCACAGCACAAAGACCGCCAGCGCCACCGCACTGCCGAGCAGCATGGGCGGGCCCCAGCTCGGGAGTACCGACCGCTGCGGGTCCTGGTTGTCCAAGGCCGCCACCAGCAGCGCGAGCGCCGCCGCCAGCAGCAGGCCGCCGACCAGGTCCGTACGCGGCTTCCCGGCGTGATCGCCCGACTCGGGCGCCGCCTCCGCGGGCACGGTGGAAGCGGGCACGGTGAACCGGGTCACCGCCGCCGCGGCCAGCACGAGCGGGACGTTGACCCAGAACACCCCGCGCCAGCCCGTCAGCGCCGCAACGCCGGCCCCGTACAGCGGGCCCAGCACGCTCCCGAGCTCCTGTGCGGCGCCCACGGAGCCGAGCGCCACAGGTCTGGCCCGGCCGTGGAACAGGCGCGCGGTCAGCGCGAGCGAGACCGGCAGCAGCCCACCCGCGGCCGCGCCCTGCACCAGCCGCCCCGCGACCAGCAGGGGCAGGCTGTGGGCGCTCGCGGTGAGCGCCGAGCCGACCGCGAAGACGACGAGGCAGCACTGCAGCACGCGCCGCGGCCCGAACCGGTCCGCGGTCTGTCCCAGCAGCGGCATGGCGGCGACGTAGCCGAGCAGGTACGCCGTGACGATCGCCGTGGCCCGCTCCAGATGGTTGAGCGGGATGCCGAGCTCGTCGGTGATCGGGTTCAGCAGGGTGACGATGACGTACGCATCCAGCGAACCGAGCAGGGTGACCACGCCGGTGACGCCGAGGACGGCGTGCCGCCGGGCGGGCGCCGCCGTTCCGGCGTCGTCGACGACCGTCACGACGACGGGGCGGTGATCGCGGCCGGTGCGTCGAAGTCGGAGAACGAGGCCGTCACCGAGCCGCTGCCCCCCGACGCGGTCTGCACCGGGAAGGAGACCTTCACGAGCTGCGACGAGGAGACCGTGAGCCACAGGTCTCCCTGCTCGCTCTGCGAGTCTCCGGGCACCAGCGTGGCCAGCACCGACTGCGCCAGCAGTGCCTTCACGTGGTAGACCGCCTGCCCGTCCAACGTCTCCCGATCCACGGTCCGGGCGGCGGTCGCCGTCCGGAGCAGCTTCACGACGCCCTTGTCGGGGTCCAGGATCGCCTCGGGGTCGTAGAGCGAGGCGGCGACCGCGAGCGGGACCTTGCTGTAGCCGCCCGTCGCACCCTTGATGTAGGCGGTGGAGCCGACGATGACGAAGTCGATCTCCACCAGCGTGCCGCTCTCCGACACGGACGCGTGGCCCTGCGCGTTCCCGGCCCGGGTCAGCTGCCCGGTGGCGCTGCGCAGCGCCAGACCCGCGATCTGGCCGCTCGCATCGATCGAGAACCGCAACGACCGCACCGCGGTCATCGCCGTCGCGCCACTGCTCAGCAGTTGCCCCGCCGCCGGAAGGTTGCTTGTCTCCGTGCTGCCGCCGCCACCGCTGGAGCAGGCGGCGAGCGGGAGCGCGAGGACGACCATGACGGCCGCCAGGGTCCTGGGGGTTCGCATAGTCGGATGCTAGAGGCGGTGCGCGGTCAGCGGCAGTGGTTGCGCAGCACTGGAGCACGTGAACTGACGGGACATCACCCGCGGTGCCGGATCGCAGCCGACAGGTCAGGAGCTTTCCCGGAGCACCAGGCGGGTCGGCAGGATGAGCGGGGTGGGCTCCTCGCCCTCGATCAGGGCCAGGAGCATGCGCGCCATCTCCCGGCCCAGCTGCCGTACCGGCTGCTGAACCGTTGTCAGCTGCGGTGTGGTCAGTCGGGCGACCGGCGCATCGTCGAAGCCCACCACCGACACGTCCGCAGGCACGCTGCGGCCTGCTTCGCGCAGTGCGCGCAGCGCGCCCGCGGCCATGTTGTCGTTCGCGGCGAAGATGGCGTCGAGCTCGGGATGGAGTTCGAGCAGCCGTTGCGTGGCGGCATGGCCGCCGGGCTCGGTGAAGTCGGCCTCGGCGGTCCGCGAGGCGTCCAGCCCGGCCACCGCCAGTGCCTCGCGGTAGCCGTGCAGGCGCTGGACGGCGACGTCCGTGTCGAGCATGCCTGTGACGGTGGCGAGGCGACGGCGGCCCCGGGCGATCAGGTGCTCGGCCGCGAGCCTCGCGCCGCCGCGGTTGTCGGCATCGGCGTACCACCGGGGCTCACCGTCGAGTGGGCGGCCGCCGTAGACGACGGGAATGTCGAGCTTGCCCGCGAGGCGGTCCAGTGGGTCGTCTCCGTGCAGGGCGAGCAGCATCAGGCCGTCCGCGCGACGGGAGCGAAGGATGCGTTCGAGTCGGGAGCGGCCGTGGACCGAGTCGGCCAGCACCAGCATCAGCACCAGGTCGGTACGTTCCAGGGCAGCGCTGACGCCGACGATGATCTGGGCGAAGAAGGGATCGGCGAACAGCTCGGGGTCGTGGTGCGAGACGGCGAGGACCACCGCGCCCGCCTGCTGGGTGGCCAGTGCCCGCGCGGTGGGGTTGGGGACGTAGTCCAGTTCTCGCACGGCGCGCGCCACCGCCTCGCGGGTGGCTCGACTGACGTTACCGCTGCTGTTGATCGCGCGGGAGGCGGCCGCGCGGGAGACGCCGGCAACGCGCGCGACCTCGTCGAGCGTGGGACGGCGCTTCTGCGGTGTGGTCACGGCCAGATGCTACCCGCGGCGGCAGAAGAACTGGAAGCGCTTCCACTTCGGTGTTCAACTTGTTGACACACAACGGGCATGGACCCACTATTTCGCACGGGTTCTGAAGGGAATCCAGTTCTGGAAGCGCTTCCACTTGCTCGCCTTCACCCACGAAGGAGTCACCTTGCAACCTCGCAGCCACCGGGGGCCGTTGGCCGCCGCCACAGCACTGGTCCTCGGCGTCGGCCTGTCGCTGCTCGCACCGGGCACGGCCTCGGCCTCCCCCACGTCCCGCGCGCTGACTCCTGGCACCCGGTTCTTCGTGCCGCCACCTGTCGCCGGCGCGGTACAGCAGATCACGGGGCTGGTGAAGTCCGGCGACCTCAAGGACGCCGAGCTGCTGGCCGGGATGGAGGCCGTCCCGTCTGCCGTGTGGCTCACCGGCGGGACACCCGCACAGGTGGGCAATCAGGTGCGGACCACCCTGGCCGAGGCGGCGGCGGAGCAGGCCGAGCCGGTGTTCGTCGTCTACGACATCCCCGGACGCGACTGCTCCGAGTACTCCGCTGGCGGGGCCGCCGACCAGGCGGCGTACGAGGGCTGGATCGACGCGGTGGCATCGGCCGTCGGCAGGGCTCACGCCGTGCTCCTGGTCGAGCCGGACGCCCTGGGCAACGAGCCCTCCGACTGCAATCTCCCGGTCAGCGCCTACCCCCACTCCGATGACGAGCGCACCGCCGAAGTCGGGTACGCGGCCGCTGCCCTGGAGAAGGACCCGAACGCCCGCGTCTACCTGGACGGCACCAACCCGCACTGGCAGGCCGTCGGCACCATCACTCGGCGGCTGCTCTCCGCCGGCGTCCTGGGGACCCAGGGCTTCTTCCTGAACGTCTCGAACTTCCGCACCAACGCCGAGTCGCAGGACTACGGATCGTGGATCTCCGACTGCATCGCCATGACCAGCGACAGCTCGCACTGGGCCTTCGGTCACCCCGAGTACTGTGCCAGCCAGTACTATCCGGCCACCGTCGACGACTTCAGCACATGGGGCCGGACCTCGGCCTGGTACGACCAGAACCTGGGAGGCGCGGTGCCCACCACCCACTACGTGGTCGACACCAGCCGCAACGGTCAACCGGTCAACACCATGGCCCAGTACGGCGCCGCACCGTACAACCAGAGCGCGGCCACCGTGGCCACGCTGATGCAGGGCAATTGGTGCAATCCGACCGACGCGGGCCTCGGCGTCCGTCCGACGGCGAACACCGGGGTGCCCTTGCTCGACGCCGACCTGTGGGTGAAGACCCCGGGCGAGTCGGACGGCGGGTGCGACGCCCTGGGCGGCGTGCGAGCCTGGGACTACGGCGCTTACTCCCTGCCGGGATGGCCGACCGACGCGGCTTCACAGGCGCAGTTCGACCCCCTGTGGGGTCAGGTGGACCCGGCGGCGGGAGCGTGGTTCCCCGCGCAGGCGCTCCAGTTGGCGCGCCTCGCGTCGCCGAGGCTGGGCTGAGCCGAGGGACGCGCACGCACCTGCCGCGGCGTCCCGTCCCGGGGCGCCGCACCCGGTGTCCTGATCGGCGGGCGTCAGGGCGCGGACCAGTTGTTCGCCTGATCATGCGGAACAGGCCGTGCCACGGTGCCGGCCTGGCCCGCGCGGGTGACACGGGTCTGGAGGATGAGATCGCGCGGCTCGGTGAAGCCGAGGCCGCGGTAGAGCGCCTCGCCGCCGGAGGTGGCGGCCAGGCGCACCGTCGTCGCGGCCGTCTCTTCGGCGAACCAGTCCAGCAGAGCCCCCATGCACGCACGGGCGAGTCCGCGGCCGCGGAAGTCCGGTGACGTGACGACGTTGGCGATCTCGCCGCGCCGGCCGCTGCGGTTGCGGGGGCTCGGGGCGTGGTCGTCGACGGTGCCGACGGCACAGCTGACCACCCCGTGGGCAGGCAGTGCGGCGACGAACGCGGCGAAGGTGTCCGTCTGCTCCATGCGGCGGGCGAACCAGGCGGCGGCGTCACCTCGCCAGCTGGGATCGGCGTCGACGTCCTCACCCATCTCCGTCATCATCAGTGCACGGAGCTCGACCAGGCGGCCGACGTCTGCCGGGTCGGCGCGCCGGATCAGAACGCGGTCATCGGTGTCGGTCACGGCAGTCTCCTTCTCCGGCTGCGAGTACGGTGCGCAGCGCCTGTCGGAACCGGCAGGCGCGAGACCGGGTGCGGTCGGTTCACCGGTCGTCGGTTACCTGCTCCGCCGCATCCGACGGGGTCTTTCCTTGGCCTTCGTGGGTGGCGGCGGTCTCGACCGCCTGCACCAGCCGCATGGAGCGCTTGAGCCCCTCGCGGTCGGGCATGGCGCAGATGCCGGTCAGGATCAGTTCCAACCGGACGACCAGGTCGGCGAAGAGGGACGGGGCATCGGCGGGTCGGTCGGGCGCGGCCCAGCGCCACAGCGCGTCGAAGTAGGCGGCACGGATCAACTCCCCCGCTGTCTGCGCGCCGACATCGTCGCGGATCTCGCCGGACCGCTGTCCCTCCTCGATGACGAGGGCGAACTGGCTTGCCAGCGCCCGCTCCTCCAGAACCGGTCCGCCCCATTTCACCCAGGCCAGGGTGTAGACCCGGCCGGCTGCCGGCGATCGTTCGTAGGAGTCCGCCATCACCCGCATGATCAGGACCAACCGCGCGGTCGCGGGCTGCTCCAGGAAGGCCCGGTCGGTGAGCGCCTGGGCGATCTCCTCGCGGCGGAGGACGCTCCAGGCGTGGATGAAGTCCTCCTTGCGCGGGAAGTGATTGAAGACCGTTTGACGGGCGACGGCCGCGGCTCGGGCGATGTCGTCGTAGGTCGTCTCCTCGAATCCCCGTGCGACGAAGAGTTCGGTCGCCACCCTCAGCAGACGTTCGCGGGTGTCGATCTTGCGTTGCTCCCGCGGCGCCGGTGCATCGCGCTCGCCACTCATGCGCCTCCCCCATCGCTCTCGATTCGACCGGACTGTTGCCAGTCATACTCTAGTGAGTGTACTAGAGTCCATCGAATGGAGAGAGCTGTGCGCAAACCTGGCATGGGAAGCCACGGGGCGAATACACTCGGATGTACTCCAGTACAGAAAGTGCTTGCAGGTTGGGCCGACTCAGCGGAACGACGCGGCTGCTCCACCACCGGACGGCCCGATCCACACCGACGAAGGAGAACACCGATGACAACGCACACCCAGCGCAAGGTCGCCGTCGTGACCGGAGGGTCACGCGGCATCGGCCGGGGCTGCGTGGAACGGCTCGCCGAGGACGGGTTCGCTGTCGTCGTCGGCTACGCCACCAATGCGGCCGAGGCGGGTGACGCCGTCGCCGCGGTCACGGCACGCGGGGGCGAGGCCCTGGCGGTGAGCGCCGACGTGGGCGACGAGAGCGCGGTCGCGGCCCTGTTCGACGCAGCCGAGGAAGCATTCGGCGGTATCGACGCGGTCGTCCACGCGGCCGCCCGCATGACCCTGGCGCCGCTGGCAGACTTCGACCTCAAGGAACTCGACGAGATGCTGCGGATCAACGTCCGCGGTACCTACCTCGTGGGCCAGCAGGCCGCACGCCGGCTGCGTCCCGGCGGCTCGCTCGTCAACTTCTCCTCCTCAGTCATCGGGCGCGCCCTGCCGAACTACACCGGCTACGCCGGGAGCAAGGGAGCGGTGGAGGCGATGACCTTCATCCTCGCCCACGAACTGCGCGGCCGTGAGATCAACGTCAACGCGATCGCCCCCGGCCCGACCGGCACGGCGATGTTCCTTGAGGGCAAGACGAAGGAGCAGATCGAGTTCTTCACCAAGGCGGCGCCCCTGGAACGACTCGGTACGCCCTCCGACATCGCCCAGGCGGTCGCCTTCCTCACCAGCCCCGCGGGGCACTGGGTGAACGGGCAGACGATCAGGGTCAACGGCGGGCTCCACTGAGTCGCGAGGCAAGGGGCAGGGCAGGCCGGCCGCAGGGTCGTCCCCGTCCGCCTCACCGACCGGGACCTGTCAGCGGGGACTCGATGGTGAGCCGCAGCTCCGAGTCCATCGCCTCCGCGAGACGCGCCACCATGTCCATGGTCGGATTCAGACGCCCGGATTCGATCCTGGAAACGACGGACTGCGCCGTTCCTGCTGCCTCGGCGAGCTGCGGCTGGGACCAGTTCAGCTCCTCGCGACGCCTGCGGATCAAGCGACCGACGTTCACAACGGACCCGCGTCGTCGTACAACGGTAGATCCGAGGTGTCGATGCGGAGCTGCCCGATGGGGATCGTGTCACCGAAGGCGTAGGTGACCTGGTTGTCGTAGACCCGCCGCCCGTTCTTGGCGACGATCTGCCAGAGGTGGCGGGCGGTGCCGTTACGCGGGTCGACGATGAGGTAATCGGGAATGCCCATGGCTGCGTAGTCGGCGACCTTCTTCACGTAGTCGTTGTCCGGATTGGACCCTGACACGATCTCCACGGCCAGGGAGATCTCCCTAGGGTCGAGCGGGCTGGTGGTGTTCATCGCCTCTTCGGCGACGACCACGATGTCGGGGATCCGGAGCTTGCCCAGGTGCTCGTCGTCGGTATCGGTGCTCTCGAACGCCGCCAGCGGAGCCGGCGGCTGGGCGTCGAGCTGGCGGACGATCCGTTTCGCCACGAGGCCGTGCTGCGGCACCGGGCGCATCATCATGACGATCTCGCCGTCACTGATCTCCCCGAAGCGCCCCGTCTCGGCAGCGAGGTGGTCCCGCAGGTCTCGCAGGTGCCGGTAGATCTGCTCCGTCGTCTCCACGCCCAAACCGTAGATGACTTATACGTCATATTCGGATGAACCCGCCGCCGAGCCAGGTTCGCGGGCGTCTCGGGCGTCGGTCCAGCGCACCGACCCCGCCGGGTCTTCTGTCGTGAGTCCGGCCCGGTCTCCGCGACCACGGGTGTGACCCGACAGCGTGTCAGTTCCCGGGCGGACGTCGGTCCGAGCCGCGTGATCCATAGTGGGAGCAAAGCGGCCTCACCCTGCTGGGGCTCCTCCACGAGAGCGGAGACCGTCATGGACGACCGTTCCGACACGACACCCGGCCGACGGGCACTCGGTGGTCATCCTGCAAGCGTCGACGGCTATGGCTTGACGCTTGTGGCCGGCCCGCAGACCGGCGACGGCCGGGTGACTGTCCAGCGCGGGTGAGCGCCACGTCCGGGTCCGAGGTGGCCGGGGAGGAGCAGCGGGCCGGCTGGTTCGAGCTGTTCTTCGACCTGGTTTTCGTGGTGATCGTGAGTGTGCTGGCCACAGGACTGCACGGCGACCCCGGGCCCGGCGCCTTCGGCACGTTCCTGGTGCTGTTCTTCCCGGCCTGGTGGGCCTGGGTCAATCTGATGCTGACTGTGAACATGTTCGGCTCGGCGGGGGCCCGAATCCAGGCGATGCTCGTCGGCGCGATGCCCGGTCTCGGATTGATGGCGGCTGCCGGACCGGCCGGGCTGGGCAGCCGGGCGTGGGCGTACGCGCTCGGTGCGGCCTGGGTGCGGCTGGCGTACTTCCTGCTGTGGTGGGGCCGCGTGCGCAGTGGCGCGGTGGCCGTGCCGCTGTGGCGGCCGGTGGTGTACGGGCTGGTCACGGCCGGGCTGTGGGCCGCTTCGGCCGCACTGCCCGCCCCGGAGCGGTTCGTGCTGTGGGGTGTGGCGATCGCCCTGGAGGTGGTGCTGCTGGTGATCCGGGGCGAGCCTGAGCGCAGCCTGGTGCACAGCCTGCTCTCCATCGAGCACATGGTCGAGCGGATCGGCGGCTTCGTGGTGATCGTGCTCGGCGAGAGCGTCTTCACCATCGTGGTGTCCCTGACCGGGCACTTCACCGAGGCGTCGGCCCTGGCCGCTTTGTTGGGCTTCCTGGTGGTCGCCCAGCTCGGCGCGGTGTTCTTCGTGTGGGGCACCGCCGCCGCGGCCCGCGGCCTGTCCCAGGCCCAGCTCGGGGGCGCGCTGGAGGCGATCCGCGACAGCGTGATGTACCTGCCGTTCCTCCTGGTCACCGGTATCACCGCGCTCGCCGCGGCGCTGGGCACGGCCGTCGCCGCACCGGGGCATGTGCTCCCGACCGGCGCGTGCTGGGGGCTGTGCGGTGGCGTGCTCGCCTTCTACAGCGCCAACGCCGCGATCTCGCTGCGCTTCGGCGACCAGGTGCGGACCGTGCTGGGCTGGTACCTGCCCTGCCTCCCGCTGGTCCTCGGCGTCCTGCTGCCCGCCGCCCTGCTCTGGCCGGCCTGGGCGGCGGTAGCCGTCGCGGCCGGTCTGGTGTTGGGCTTGACCGAGCTGGTCAAGCTGCGCAGGGCCAAGGCCAGGCGAGCGTTGGTTGCGCCCTGATGACGGACTCCCTGGTGCGGTACAGACGCCAGTCGTTCCAGGGTCGATGGCACCGCGTCAGGCCCGGCGCTCGATGGACGCCGAGCCGGGCTCACCGTCACGCCCGCCTCGACCACGCCGACCCGGAGTTTGCTCCCCTTTCGCGGAGTGGCGATCTCGTCGCCGTCGCTCGCCTTCTATGGTCGAAGAACTGCCTACCACCGGGGGAGCGCACCGATGACCCGAACCAGGACCACCCTCGACGACGTCCTCGACGAGCTGCGGCGGCGCCGAGCCGAGTTCCACGAGCAGCGGTTCGTGTCGGCCGACTTCGTCGCCCGGCTGAAGGAGATCGGCGTCTACCGGGCGGCGACACCGCGGCGCTTCGGTGGCGACCCGATGCGGCCAGCCGACTTCCTGCGCTTGGTCGAGAGGATCTCCACGGTCGACGGATCGGCCGGCTGGGTTGCCGCCTTCGGCTGCCAGACCACCTACCTCGGGTCGCTGCCGCTGGAGTCGCTCGAGGAGATCTACGCCGACGGCCCGGACGTCGTCTTCGCCGGTGCGCTCCATCCCGTGCAGGAGGCCCGCCGGACGGCGGACGGCTTCTCCGTCAGCGGACGGTGGAAGTTCGGCAGCGGCTGCAAGGCCGCCGAGGTGCTCTGTGTCGGCATCCCCGGCGACGACTCGACGGACGGCAAGCCGCGGGGGGCAGTGGTGCGGCCCGCGGACGTCACGATCGTGGAGGACTGGGACGTCATCGGTATGAGGGCGACGGGCTCCTTCGACCTGGTCCTCGACGAGGTGCCGGTGCTGGAGCGGCGCACCTTCATCAGGGGCGGCGCGCCGACCATCGACGAGCCGGTCTACCGCTACCCCCCGATCGCCTACGCGGCCCAGGCGCTGTCCGTCGTCTCCGCCGGCGTCGCCCGGGCCGCGCTCGACTTCGCCGAGGAGACCGGTGCCGGGCGTGTCGGGATCACCGCGGCGCCCCGGCTCGCCGACCGGGCGTACTACCGCGCGGGCGTCGCCGAGGCCGAGGCGATGCTGCGATCCGCGCGCGCCTACTTCTTCGAGGCCGCGGAGGAGGCGTGGGACAGCGTGGCCGACGGAGCGGCCGTGCGGGACGACCTCAACGCCCACCTGCGGCTCTCGGCGGCCCATCTCGCCCGCACTTCCGCCGAGGTGGTCACGAAGGTGGTCGGCCTGTCCGGCACCGCGCCGATCTTCACCGGCCACCCCCTGCAGGAACTGCTCGGCGATGCCCTCGTGCCACAGTCGCACGCCTTCCTCGGTCCGATGATGTACGACGCAGCGGGCGCGGTGCTGATGGGCCTTCCTGCCACGGTGCCGGCTTTCCGCTGACGGCGCGGCCGGCACTCTTGGGTCCGATTGGGCCTGGACGCTGTTCGTCGGTCCCGGGCCCCGCAGATCCCGGCCCACACCCCCGCGACGGACGACCGGGAAGTCACAACCGCCTACGCCGTGCCGGACTGCTCGCAACGCCGGCGAGTAGCCACCGGCAGTCTGTGCCGCGACCGCTCGGCTGCCCTGGGGCTTGGGGCTGCCAGTCACTTCGCATGCACATCTGTCCGAGCGGCAGGGCATTGCGGAGGCTCGCAGCCTGCGGTTGCGTCACGTCCGGATGGTCGACCGCCGCCTACACCTCCACGTTCGAGCCCATGATCACCGTTCGGTCCTGCGGCAGCTGGAAGTAGGTGGCCGCGGCCGAGGTGATGTGGGAGGTCGCGATGAACAGACGCTTTTGCCACTTGGGCATCGTCCGCTCCGCGCCGGGCGTCAGCTCGATCTTGGAGAGGAAGTAGGTGCAGGTATCCACGTCGATGCGGCCCTCGGTCTGTTCCTCGGTGAGGAGGGCCAGCGCGGCCGGGACGTTCGGGGTCTCGATGTAGCCGAACCTCGCGGTCACCTGGATGATCCCGTCCCCGCCGCTGCCGAGCGCGTCGACGACCATCCGTTCCTCCGGACGGATCCTCGGGACGGGCTCGGTGCGGATCGCCACGACCGCGAGGTGCTCGTGGCGCACGTGGTTGTGCTCGACGTTGGCCCGTAGCGCGAGTGGCACCGTCGTGGAGGAGCGGTTGAGGAAGATCGCCGTGCCCGGAACGACCCGTACGACCTTGTCGGACTCCATCTTGTCGACGAAGGGTCGCAGCGGGCCCTCCAGCCGCTCGCGGTTCTCGGAGACGATGTCACGGCCGCGGCGCCAGGTGGTCATGATCGCGAAGGCGATCAGGCCGATCAGCAGCGGCAGCCACGCACCATGGACGATCTTCGTCAGGTTGGCGGCGAGGAACATCAGGTCCCCCGAAAGGAGCACGGCGCCGCCGACGAAGATCCACGGCAGGGGGATCTTCCACCGCTGCCGGGCGACGTAGAGGAAGAGCACGGTGGAGATGGTGATCGTCGCCGTGACCGCCATCCCGTAGGCGAAGGTGAGTCGCGCCGAGGACTGGAAGGCGAAGATCAGGCCGAGCACGGAGACCATCAGCAGCCAGTTGATCCACGGGACGTAGATCTGTCCGATCGTCTTCTCGGACGTGTGGGCGATCCGCAGGCGCGGCAGGTAGCCGAGCTGTGCGGCCTGGGACGCGACCGAGAAGGCGCCGCTGATGACCGACTGCGAGGCGATGACGGTCGCGACGGTGGACAGCACGACGAGCGCGACCCGGGCCCAGCCAGGGGCCAGCAGGAAGAACGGACCGCTGATGTTCGCCGGGTCCTTGAGGACGAGGGCGGCTTGGCCGAAGTAGCTCAGCGTCAGCATCGGGAGCACCAGGAAGGTCCAGGACCGGCTGATCGAGCGGCGGCCGAAGTGGCCCATGTCCGCGTAGAGCGCCTCCGCGCCGGTGAAGGAGAGGACGACCGCCGCGAGCGCGAAGAACGCGATGTCGAAGTGGTGGAACACGAAGCCGAGTGCGTACGTGGGAGACAGCGCGCGCAGGATGGCCGGCTCGTCGACGATGCCGCTGACCCCGAGCGCACCGATGACAAGGAACCAGACGACCATGACGGGCCCGAACAACTTGCCCACGGCCTCGGTGCCGCGCTTCTGACCCAGGAACAGCAGCACGGCGATGACTGTCGTGATCGGAATGACCAGGTCGTGCAGGCTCGGATCGACAATCTTGAGGCCCTCGACCGCGGACAGCATCGACATGGCCGGGGTGATCATGCTGTCACCCAGGAACAGCGCGGCGCCGAAGATGCCGAGCGCGGAGAGCCACACCGCGGTGCGCTTGCCCTGCTTGGACAGTTTCTGCTGCAGCAGCGTGATCAGGGCCATGATGCCGCCCTCGCCGTCGTTGTCGGCGCGCATCGCGAGGGACACGTAGGTGACGGAGACGACCATGATGATCGACCAGAAGACCAGCGAGACGACGCCGTAGACGTTGGCGGTGTTCACCGGCACCGGGTGCGGATCGGTCGGGTCGAACACCGTCGCCATCGTGTAGATGGGGCTCGTGCCGATGTCGCCGAAGACGACACCCAGAGCGCCGACCATCAGACCCAGCCGTACGGTGTCGCGCGCGGCGCCCGAGGCGGCGTGCGAGCTCTGGTCGGTGCCGTTCTCCGCGTTGATCGCTCTCACCTGGACCCGTCACAGTTCGGTCGCCCGGAGACCGGATGACGACGACGATTTCCATATAAGCAGCTCGAGGGGCATCTGGCCGGACGACAGGCGGCCGCCACCCACGCCGGCGTGGATCCTCTGCTGCGTCACCGCAGGGCTCCACCTCGGCAGGCACTCCCCCGCGAGGACGGCCATCCGGGCGCGCCGGGCAGCACGCGTCGCTCGAGGAGGCCAGGCGCTGGTGGCCGGGAGGGGCCGCTCGCGTCGCGACCAGGTTGCCAAGTGGGCAGGCGGAGAGCATCACGGAGAGTGGCCATCGTCCCGGCGGTCCATAACCGTCTCCGGCCGGCGTCAGGCGCCGCAGGCGCATCCGGCGGCGGTCGCCTCGGCGCCCTGACCGGCGCAGCAGGCGTCGCCGGTCAGGGCGGGGGCCTTGCCGAGGTTCTCGGCGTCGGCCTTGACGACGTAGACCTCCCAGGGCTCCCTGCCGGGGCCGTGGACCCACACCTTGTCCTGGAGGGCGCAGCAGCAGGAGGTGTCGTTCTCCTCGAAGGTGGCCAGGCCCGCGTCCTTGAGGCGGGTCGTCGCCGCGATGACGTCGTCGGTCGTGGCGACCTCGACGCCGAGGTGGTCCAGACGGGTCTCCTGGCCCGGCTCGCCCTCGATGAGCACGAGCTTGAGCGGCGGCTCAATGACGGCGAAGTTGGCGTAGCCGGGGCGGCGCTTGGCGGGCTCGGTGCCGAAGAGCTTGGAGTAGAACGCCACCGACGCGTCGAGGTCGGCGACGTTGAGGGCGAGCTGGACGCGGGACATGGCGAACCTCCACGGAGCGGAATCGGCTTGCTTCGATGTCTGTCGATGCAGCTTCGAGCTTGCTCCGTTGGATCGACGGATGTCAACATAGACACATGTCGAAATCAGAGCTCGCGGTCATCGACCAGAGCGCCGACGCGTGCTGCTCGCCGATGGTCCGCGAGCCGCTGGACGAGGCCGCAGCCGCATCGCGGGCGACGTCGCAGGGCGAACTGTCGACGTCGAGTGTCAGCATCGTGTCGAGCGCCTGCCAGACACCGCCACTCCCGCGCTCGTACCACGGCCACAGGTTGTGGCGGGTGCGCCGGGCGTGGACGTTGACGCGGCTGCCGCTCTCGGCCGCCGAGGGCGCGCCGATCCGCCGTGCAGAAGTGGACACCGGGGACGATGCGGTTGGCGTCACGATCCGACGGTCATACCGGTGAGCGCCTGTCAGCGCTCCGATGGTCAAGCCTCCGAAAGCCCCCGACTCGCACGCCTGGCACCAGGTCGCGAGGCGCGAAAGACCCCGCGTGCGCGCACTTTTCGCCGGCCGAAGGGCTGAAGGCTGTGATCGCCGAACTCGGCCAGTAATTCGGCGTTGCATCGAAGTTCGGCACCGAGAGTGCTGCTAACGTGCAGCCATGAATTACCGACTCGTTCGATTTGAGCTGGGCCCTGACACTCTTTCATCGGCCGAGACGATCTTCGATGACCTCGTGCCGGCGATCAAATCGCAGGATGGCTGCCATAGTGTTGTCGCGTTCGGCGATGGCGCGACAGGGAAATACGGCTTCGCGGTGATCTGGGAATCGGAGCAGGCGAGCGAGGCTGCGAAAATGGTCATCGGACCGAAGCTCTCGAAGCACTTGGCCGATCATAATGCTTCCGGATATCCGTTCAGCTCCGAGTTGTTGGCTATCCTGGCCGGCATGTGAGCTGCTGAACTTGATTGGGTGAAGTCGGTGCCGCCGTTCGCCTGACAGCCGGTCATCGACACCAACGGCCCTGGGGTGTGAGGTACGCGCAGGGCGGCGGGCTGATTGACGCCGAGAGAACCACGCGGGAGCGGCTACGGCTCCAGGCCGTGGAACGCTTCCAGGTCGGAGGGAAGGCTGGGCAGCGGTCCTGGGGCCTCGGGCACGAGAGTCTCGACGGGCGCCATGGCGCGGGGTTTCGAGTCGGACGCCACGGGGCTTCCTGCGTCACGCCGCAGCGGGCGCGAAGGGGAGCAGTTCCTCGTGGTCCTTGCTGACCACGCCGTAGGTGGCCTCCGGGACCTCGATCCAGGCGCCGGGCAGATCGCCGACCGGCTCGGAGACCACGAGGCGCGCATCGTCGGCCACCTCGCGCAGGACGGCCCGGTCGGGGTACATCTCTCGGAGCTGCGGGACGCTGCGGTTGAAGTACAGCGATCTGCTCCGACCCGCGCTCGAATACCGGAATGCCCACAGGGACTCGCCGTTGCTGGTCGCGATCGTCCCCTGGAAGGGGAACTGGTGCCCGTGCTCGCGTCCGCGCGCCTCGACGAACCCGATGGTGCGCGCGACAGCGCCCGGAGGGTCGTCTTCGAGGCCGAAGGTGAGCGCCAGGTAGAACATCAGCTCGGTGTCGGTCGTGCCGCTGATGTGCAGATACAGCGTGGGGTCGACCGCGAAGGCGAGATCTCGCTTGATGTCGCTGAGCCCGTCGATGAAGCCGTTGTGCATCCACAGCCAGCGCTTGTACCGGAACGGGTGGCAGTTGGTCTGCTGGACGGACGACCCGATGGCGGCCCGGATGTGTGCGAAGAACAGCGGGGATCGGGTGTGCGCCGACAACTCGCGCAGGTTCGTGTCGTTCCACGCCGGCTCGGTGCTGCGGAACACGCCCGGCGTGTCGGAGACGTCGTCGTACCAGCCGATCCCGAAGCCGTCGCCATTGGTGGTCTCGGCTCCGAGCTTGGAGTGCAGGCTCTGATCGATGAGCGAGTGCACCGGTGTGTAGAGCACATCCGTCAGCCGGAGGGGAGCGCCCCAGTAGGCGAGCCATCGGCACATGGTCGACCTCCTTCGGACGTAACCGCCCGCCGTGTGCCTTCGACGCAGGACCACCGGCGGACGCCAGGCACTACATGAATTATCGACCAGCCCCGGGAGCCACGCAGAGCGAGAGCCGGCATCTCGACGGCCCGGCGCCCGCCTGGCGGCGCGTCGTTCGCACCGGTGACGAGCGCCTCGCACGGCCGCGCCGAGGCTCGACGGCGCGAGCGCAACAGCTCAGGCCATGCTTTCCGGGCTGCCCGCGTAGCTGAGGAGCGCCCACACGATGAAGATGTCGATCGCGATGATCACCAAGCTCCAGACCGGCAGGTAGACCAGGAACAGGAAGCTGGCGACGATGCTCAGACTGGCCAGCCAGATCCCCAGCGTCCGCCCCCAGGAGGCATCCCTCAGCACGCCCACCCCGGCAACCACCGACAGCACCCCCAGCGCCAGGTGGATCCAGCCCCACGCCGTGAGGTTGAACTTGTAGGCGTACTTCCCGACGCTCGCATAGATCGAGTCCCCGGCGACCGCCGCGATGCCCTGCAGGACTGCCAGGACTCCGACGACCAACAAGAGCACCGCGGCGAACCGCATCCCGCCGCGGACAGGAGAAGCCGACGCAGAACGGACCGGCGTGGAAGGCACAGCCATGACATGCTCGCTCTCGTGGCGGGGCCGGCACACGGGCGGCCATCTGTTCATCCAAAGGTAGGCATCGGCGGGCGGCTCAGCTCGACGGGCAGCCCGATCGGGCGAACTCGAGGCGGGCGGCCCTGTCCCGCCCGGTGGCGGGCCCGGGGAAGACCCGGCTCGTCCCGCACCGACCTCACCGGTCCGCAACGGGAACCCGGTGACCCGTCCGCGGCTGTGTGCCGAGCCGCTGACTGCTCTGCATCACACGTCACGAAATCGGTGGTCGACCGAGGAGAATTCCCACCCGCTCGCGCCGACAAGCCGCATAGTTTGCCGGCGTTTCAGGCTCCGTCGATGCGCCGCGCCGGTCGGCGGGCGCCACGAGCAGCCGAGAATTAAGCTGCGGATCGGGGCCGTCTTCGGCCCTGCCGACCGTCCGTCTCGTGACGGGCACAGTGATCGGAGCCGCGACCCTCGACAGCCGGGGGCCGCCCGGCCGCTGGACGGTCCGCTCGCTCAGTCACCACTCCTGACCAGGGCGGGCGGTTTCATCATGGGCACGCGGATCGACCGACCGTCTCTGCTGACTCCGCCGGCGACGGTCGCGGCCGACCTGCTGGCCGGGGTCGTCGGGAGCGTATTTCCGGGCCAAACGCTACCCGGAGGCCCGTGGGCTCTGCGGCCCGGTTTCGAGTTGCCGCCACCGGCGGCCCACCCAAGGAGGTTGATGTGGGATCTGGGACGACACCAGCGGCTTCCGACGGGCGACCGTCGAGCCGCGGGGACGACGGGGTTCCGAAGAGGGACGAGCACGGCATGCGGTTGGCGTCGGTCGTGCTGAACGTCTTCGACCTTCAGGCGTCGGTGAGCTTCTATCGCGACCTCCTGGGCCTGCAGACAACCGCCGATGAGAGCACCGCCGCACTGCTGGTCGGGGCCGACGGCTCACAACTGTTCCTGCGGGCGCTCGGGAGCCACGCTGCCCATGTGACGGAAGGAGTCGGCATCCACTCCGTCTTCTGGACGGCCCCGAGCCCGATGGAGCTGCGGCGTTGCGAGCAGGTGCTCAAGGATCGGCACGCCTATGTCGGCACGTACGAGTCCGACGGGTTCGTCTGGGTCGAGGGCCGCGATCCGAGCGGGGTCACGGTGGCGGTGAGCCATCCTGGACCGGATCAGGTCCCGCGTAACCACATCGTCACCCATGTCTACGCGTTGTGACCGTGACCCGCCCCCGAGCTGATCGTGGTGCCGCAGCGGCACGGGCTCGGACATGGACGGCCCCCGGACCGGCTCCCTCTCGCGCGGTCACTGCGACCCCTCCCCCCTGACCGGTCGGTCGGTTCGATTTCAGGCCTGGGGACCGGCGCGAGAGCGACCTCTGCTCGCACCTGAAAGGGGGTGGCCGGATGGCCACCTTGGTAGCCGTGAACGTCGGCCTGCCCCAGGACGTGGCCTGGCAGGGCAAGATCGTCCACACCGGCGTGTGGAAGGCTCCCGTGACCGGTCCCCGCCGCGTGCGCCGACTGAACGTGGACGGGGACGGGCAGGGCGACCTTGCCGGTCATGGAGGCGAGCAGCGGGCGGTGCTGGTGTACCAGTTGGACTCCTACCGCCACTGGCAGGAGCAGCTGGGGCGCGACGACTTCGTGATGGGTCAGTTCGGTGAGAACTTCACCGTCGACGGGCTGCCCGATGATCAGGTGTGCATCGGGGACCGGTATCGCATCGGGGACGCCGTCTTCGAGGTCACCCAGCCCAGAGTCACCTGCTATCGCGTCGGGATGCGGCTTCGGGAGCCCCGTATGGCCGCACTGCTGGTCTCGCACGGCAGGCCCGGCTTCTACTTCCGCGTCTTGACCGAGGGGACCGTGCAAGCCGGGGACGAGATCATCAAACTGAGGACGGGTCCGGAGACTCTGAGTGTCGCCGAGGTCAACGCCTTGCTCTACCTGCCGGGTCATCCCAGGGAGCAACTGGCGCGGGCGCTGCGGATCGAGGCGCTCAGCCCCGGTTGGAAGGCCTCGCTCGAAGCGTTGCTGAGCGATGTCGGGGGCGGCGGCAACGTGGGCCTCACGGCCGCCGCGGCCGGCGGTCCGCCGGCATGGACAGGGTTCCGACGGCTGCGGGTCTCCCAGGTCAGGGCGGAAAGCGAGACCGTGTGCTCCTACACGCTGGCGGCCGCGGACGGCGGCACGCTGCCGATCGCATCGGCGGGTCAGTTCGTCACCGTGCGGCTCCCCCGCCCGGAAGCCGACGCGCCACTGATCCGCACGTACTCCCTGTCCGGGGCACCCGGTTCGGCCGAGTACCGCATCAGTGTGAAGCTCGAATCCCAGGGCGCGGCCGGCGGCTGGCTCCGCGACCATGCAGCCCCCGGCCTCGAACTCGAGGTCGCCGCCCCACGAGGCGTGTTCACGCTGGCGGGCGGTACCGGGCCGGTGGTCCTGGTCTCCGCGGGTGTGGGGATCACGCCGGTGCTGGCCATGCTGCACCAGCTCACGGCCATGCGAACGCGACGCCGCGTCTGGTGGCTGCACGGGGCCCGCAACAGCGCCGACGCACTCTTCATCGAAGAGGTGCGGGAGTTGCTGACACGCCTGCCGCACGCCGAGGCCCGGGTGTGCTTCAGCCGACCGCTGCCCACGGACCGCGCCGGGTTCGACTACACCGACGCCGGAAGGCTGTCCGCGGACCTGGTCAGGACCCTCGGCCTGCCCGAAGACGCCACGGCCTACGTGTGCGGACCGGAAGCCTTCATGGCCGACATGGTCCAGGCCTTGACGGAGGCCGGCCTGAGCCGCGCGCATGTGCGCACGGAAGCGTTCGGGGCTCAGGCCGACCTCACCCCCGGCATCAGGGCCGACGCCCTGGGCCACACCCCCCACCCACCCGAGCACCAGGGCGACGGACCGGTGCGGGCCATGGTCTCGTTCAGCCGCAGCGGACTGACCGTGGCGTGGCGGGAGGACGGGCCGACCCTGCTGGAGCTGGCCGAGGCCTGCGACATCCCGGTGCGATGGTCGTGCCGGACCGGGGTCTGCCACAACTGCGAGACCGCGGCCCTGTCGGGCGCCGTGGCTTACGACCCGGAACCCTTGGACGAGCCCGCCCCGGGCAACGTGCTTCTGTGCTGCTCCCAGCCGCGAACCGACATCGTGCTGGACCTCTAGCCGGCTGGATCTCGCCCCGCGGGCCGCGGTGGCGGCCACCGAGCGGTCGACCCTGGACGGTCTGCTCACCAAGTACGGGCAGCCGGCCGGCCTGCCGGTCTTCGTCTCGGAGACCGGAGTCAACGCACAGGCAACACGATCGCTTCGGCACTGCCGTGATACCGGATCAGCATCCCTGGCTGCATGTCCAGCCGACCGATGACCTGCGCCCACATCAGGACATCAGCAATCAAGAAGGGCAGGAGCCAGCCTGCGCCTCGTAGATCTGCGCACATCTACGCCGGACGGGCACCTCTCCAAACCGGAGAGATGCCCGCATCCTCGCTTGATCTGCCTACCGAGATTGGTCTTCGACCCTACGGCAGGTTGCGGGCCATGACGATGCGCTGGACCTGGTTGGTGCCCTCGTAGATCTGGGTGATCTTCGCGTCGCGCATCATGCGCTCCAGCGGGTAGTCGCGGGTGTAGCCGTAGCCGCCGAGGAGCTGGACCGCGTCGGTGGTGACCTCCATGGCCACGTCGGAGGCGAAGCACTTCGCCGCCGCGCCGAAGAAGGTCAGGTCGGCGTCGACGCGCTGGGACTTGGCCGCCGCCGCGTAGGTGAGCTGGCGGGCCGCCTCCAGCTTCATGGCCATGTCGGCGAGCATGAACTGGATGCCCTGGAACTCCGCGATCGCCTTGCCGAACTGCTTGCGCTCGTGGACGTAGCCCTTGGCGTAGTCCAGCGCGCCCTGGGCGATGCCGAGGGCCTGGGCGGCGATGGTGATGCGGGTGTGGTCGAGGGTCTTCATCGCCGTGGCGAAGCCGGTGCCCTCGGCGCCGATCATGCGGTCGGCGGGGATGCGGACGTTGTCGAAGTAGACCTCACGGGTGGGCGAGCCCTTGATGCCGAGCTTCTTCTCCGGCGCGCCGAAGGAGACGCCCTCGTCACCCTTCTCCACCACGAACGCCGAGATGCCCTTCGACCGCTTCTCGGGGTCGGTCACGGCCATCACCGTGTAGTACTCGGAGACACCGGCGTTGGTGATCCAGCGCTTGACGCCGTTGAGCACCCAGAAGTCGCCGTCACGGACCGCGCGGGTCTTCATGCCGGCCGCGTCGGAACCCGCGTCGGGCTCGGAGAGGCAGTAGGAGAACATGCCGTCACCCGCGGCCAGCGGGGCGAGGTACTTGCGCTTGAGCTCCTCGGAGCCGGACAGCACGACCGGCAGCGAGCCCAGCTTGTTGACGGCCGGGATCAGCGAGGACGAGGCGCAGACCCGGGCGACCTCCTCGATCACGATGACGGTGGCCAGCGCGTCCGCGCCCGCGCCACCGTACTCCTCGGGGACGTGCACCGCGTGCAGCTCGGAGGCGACGAGGGCGTCCAGTGCCTCCTGCGGGAAGCGGCCCTGCTCGTCGACCTCGGCGGCGAAGGGCGCGATCTTCGCCTCGGCGAGGTTCCGGACCGTCTCCCGAAGCATCTGGTGCTCTTCGGAGATCTGGAACAGGTCGAAATCTGTGCTCACGGTCGCTCCCGAGAAGAAGATGGCACTCAGTACCCTTGATTATGCACACTCAGTGCCACGTCGTGGGGGCTGACGCCGGGGTTCTGGTGTTACGTTCTGCACATGGGTGCAGGTAGCGACGCGGGCGAAGAGAGCAAGCCGACGATGCGGGAGTCGCTGGTTCGAGCGGCTTTCCAGCTCTTTCTCGAGCGAGGCTTCGAGCAGACGACCATCGACGACATCGTCTCCCTCGCGGGCGTCGGGCGACGGTCCTTCTTCCGCTACTTCCCCTCCAAGGAGGATGTGGTCTTTCCCGACCACGAGGGCTGTCTCGCGGAGATGACGACCTTCCTGCGCACCTCTCTCGTCGACGGCGACCCCGTCGCCCAGGTCTGCGACGCGGCCCGGCTGGTGCTGCGGATGTACGCGGCGGACCCGGTCTTCTCGGTCCAGCGCTACCGCCTCACCCGCGAGGTCCCCGGCCTGCGGGCGCACGAGCTGGCCGTGGTCTGGCGCTACGAGCGGGCGCTGGCCGGCCACCTGCGCGAGCGCGGCGCGGGCCGCGCCGACGGTCCGCTGCGGGCGGACGTGGTGGCCGCGGCCGTGGTCGCCGCCCACAACCACGCGCTGCGCACCTGGCTCCGGGCCGACGGCCAGGGCGACGTGCAGGCGGCGGTCGACGAGGCGCTCGGCTACGTCGCCCGCGCGTTCGGGCCCGCGCAGGAGCAGGGCGGACACCCGGACGGGCACGGACACGCGGACGAGGAGGTCGTGGTGCTGCTCGCGCGCCGGGGCACCCCGCTGTGGCGGGTGGTCAGGGACGTCGAGGGCGCCCTGGGCGAGCGCTGAGACCGGCGCCGAAGGCGGCGCCGAGGGGGTCGGCAGGCCGCTCGGGGAACGAGGAACGCTCGAGAGGGCACTGAGTGCCTTTACGGGGGGCACTGAGTGCCATACAGTCGTCCCGGCACTCCGCCGCTGAACGACCGCCCCCTCACGTTCACTGGAGCCCCCATGCCCTCGACCCTGTCCTCCACCCTCGCGCCGCTCGTCTTCCCCGGCCAGGCCCGGCCCGTCCAGGACGACGCCCCCGCCCCCGAGCTGCGCTACCACCGCTGTCCCTGGTGCGGTTCCGCGACCGGGCGCGCCGCGCTGCTCTGCCCGATCTGCGGTTCCCCCGAGCTGATCGAGCGCACCAGCGGCGGCACCGGCACCGTGCACCGCCTGATGACCCCCCGTCACCGCGGGTTCGGCGAGATCGAGACGCAGTGCCTGGTGGTCCTGGACGAGGGCTTCACCATCCAGGCCTCCCTGGACGACGTGCTCCCCGGCACCGTGCCCGAGGGCACCCGGGTCCGCCTGGCCGACGAGGGCGACGCCCGCCACCTGCCGATCTTCCGCGCCTGCGCCTGACGCTCCCGCCGCGCCCGCTTCGCTAGGCTGCCCCCACGCCGGGGCGCCGCCCGCACGTCGCGCGGCGCGGCGAAGGGTGAGGACGCGTGAGTTTCACGACCCTGGCGGTCATCGTGACGGCCGGACTGCTCGGCCCGCTGCTGGCACTGCCGACGGCGTGGCGGCTCCCCGTGGTGCTCGGCGAACTCGTCGCGGGCGTACTCCTTGGGCCGACCTTCGTCGGCTACCTGCACGCGGGCGACCGTACCTTCGCCTTCCTCGCGGACATGGGCTTCGCGCTGATCATGTTCGTCGCCGGGGCGCACGTCCCGGTCCGCGACGCGGGACTTCGGGCCGGGCTGGGCAAGGGCGCAATGCGGGCGGCCGCGGTCGGCGTGCTCTCGGTCGCCCCCGCGCTCGCGCTCTCCCGCGGCTTCCACACCGGGCACACCGCGCTCTACGTGGTGCTCTTCGCCTCCTCATCGGCGGCACTGATCTTGCCCATCCTCGACTCGCTCCATCTGGGCGGCCCCGCGCAGCTGGAACTGCTGCCGCAGGTCGCCGTCGCCGACACGGCGTGCATCGTCGCCCTTCCGCTCGCCGTGGACCCCGCGCACGCCGCGCGGGCCGCGCTGGGGGCGGCGGCGGTGCTGGCGAGCGCGGGCGTGTTCTTCCTGGTGCTGCGGGAGGCGGAGCACCGCGGCCTGCGCCTGCGGGTCCACCGGCTCTCGGAGCGCCGGAAGTTCGCCCTGGAACTGCGGATCAGCCTGGCGATCCTCTTCACCCTCGCGGCGCTCGCGGTGCGGACGCACGTCTCGATCATGCTGGCGGGCTTCTCGTTCGGCCTCGTGGTCGCGGCGATCGGCGAACCGCGCAGGCTGGCGAAGCAGCTGTTCGCGCTGACGGAGGGTTTTCTCGGCCCGCTGTTCTTCGTCTGGCTCGGCGCGTCGCTGGACCTGCGGCAGCTGGGCGACCACCCCTCCGCGATCCTGCTCGGCCTGCTGCTGGGCCTGGCGGCCCTGCTCACCCACGCCGCGATGCGGCTGACGGGCCAGCCCGTGGCCTTCGGCGTCCTGGCCGCCGCGCAACTCGGCGTCCCGGTCGCGGCGGCGACCCTGACCACCCAACTCCACCTGGCCCGCCCCGGCGAAGCCGCCGCGTTCATGCTCGGCGCGCTGGTCACCATCGCCGCCGCGACGGCGGCCGGCGCGCTCGCCGCGCGCCGCCAGGCGGCTGCGCCGAGGCCGTAGCCACGCCAGGGGCGCGAGCGAACACCTACGGCGGGCTCACGCGCACACCGCGCGCCAGCCCACGTTGCCGGGGAGCGCTGCCGACGCGGCAGGCGGATTCGACGGGGGCAAGCCACCGGCGTGCACATGTTCCGGCTCGGCGCGGTGTGCTCCTGGGTGGGTGGTCGCTCGCGCAGTTCCTCGCGCCCCCGGGGCCTCGCTCAGTCCGCGAAGCCCTCCGGGGCGCTGCGGGCGATCTCCGCGAGGGTGGTGAGGGCCCGGGTGAGGACCTCGGGCGGGGGTGAGGCGAGGCCGACGCGGACCGCGTTCGGCGCGGAGCGGGGGGAGACCGCGTAGGCCGCGGCGGGGGTGACGCCGATGCCCGCGCGGGCGGCCGCGGCGACGAAGGTGTCCGCGCGCCAGGGGGTGGGCAGTTCCCACCAGCAGTAGTAGGAGCAGGGGTCCGAGCGGAGGGTCTGGCCGGCGAGGGCTTCGCGGGCGCGTCGCTGACGGTCCGTCGCGTCCGCGCGCTTCGCCGCGGCGATCGCGGCGACCGTGCCGTCGGCGATCCAGCGCAGGGCGGCCTCCAGGGCGAAGCCGCTCGGCAGCCACGCGCCCGAGCGCAGCGACGCGGCCACGGCGGCGCGCAGCGCCTGCGGCACCACCGCGAAGCCGGTGCCGAGCCCGGGGGCGACCCGCTTGGAGAGGCTGTCCACCAGCACCACCCGATCCGGCGCGAGCGCCGCGAGCGGTGTCGCGTCCGGGCGCAGGAAGGACCAGATCGCGTCCTCGACGGCGGGCAGGTCGAGCCGCGCCAGCTGCTCGGCCAGCGCCTCACGGCGCGCCTGCGGCAGCGTGACGCCGAGCGGGTTGTGCACGCGCGGCTGCAGGTAGACGGCCCGCAGCGGCGTCGTCCTGTGCGCCTCGGCCAGCGCCTCCGGGACGACGCCGTGGTCGTCGACCGCGAGCGGGACCAGGGTGATGCCGAGGCGCTGCGCGATCGCCTTGACCACGGGATAGGTGAGCGCCTCCACGCCGAGGCGTTGACCGGGCGACACCAGCGCCGCCAGCACTGCCGCGACCGCCTGTCGTCCGCCGCCCGCGAAGAGCAGTGCGTCGGGTGAGGGACGCCAGCCGGCGCCCGCCGGCAGTCCGGCGCAGGCCTCCCGCGCGGCCGGGGTGCCCTCGGCGCGGGCCTGCCGCAGAGCCGCTTCCAGGGCGTCGGGCCGCAGCAGCGGGGCGAGACCGGCGGCGAGCAGGGCCGACTGCTCGGCCACGACCGGGTAGTTGAGCTCCAGGTCCACCCGCGCGCGGGACGGCTCGGCGAGCGGGAGGTCCGCACCCGGCAGGCCGAGGGTCGCCCGGACGAAGGTGCCGCGGCCGACCTCGCCCACGGCCAGGCCTCGGCGGACGAGTTCGGCGTAGACGCGACCGGCGGTGGAGGGCGCGATCCCGCGGCGGCGCGCGAAGGCGCGCTGGGTCGGGAGGCGGTCGCCGGGACGCAGCCGCCCCGCGGCGATGTCCGCGCCGATCCCGTCCGCGATCAGGCGGTAGTCGTCGCGGCGTTCGACGGGCGCGTCGTTCATCGCGTGCATTCCTCCCCATTGCACCGAGCGCAAAACAATCATTGCACCGATCTGAGGCTACCGCCTAGCCTCGACCCATGGACGCCATCACCGCGCACGCCGAACTCGGCATCGCCGCCGTCGCCCTGGGCATGGTGCTCACCCCGGGGCCGAACATGATCTACCTCGTCTCGCGCACGATCGTGCAGGGCCGCCGCGCGGGCCTGATCTCGCTCGCCGGGGTCGGCACCGGCTTCCTGGTCTACCTCGCCGCGGTGACGGCCGGCATCGCGGCCCTCTTCGCCGTGGTTCCCGCCCTCTACACGGCGATCAAGCTCGCCGGCGCGGCCTACCTGCTCTGGCTCGCCTGGAAGGCCGTCAAGCCGGGCGGCACGGCGGTCTTCGAGCCGCAGGCGCTGCCGGAGGACTCGCCGCGCCGGCTCTACCTGATGGGCTTCCTGACCTGCCTGCTCAACCCGAAGCTGGCAATTCTCTACATCTCGTTGCTGCCCCAGTTCGTGGACCCGTCGCGCGGCCACGTCGCCGAGCAGAGCCTGCTGCTGGGCCTGACCCAGATCGTCATCGCCGTCTCGATCAACGGCCTGATCGCGATGAGCGCCGGGACGATAGCCTCCTTCTTCTCCCGTCGACCCGCCTGGCTGCGGGTGCAGCGCTACGCGATGGGCACCGTCCTCGGCGGCCTGGCCCTGCACATCGCCGCCGACCGCGCCAAGGCCGTCGCCGCCTGAGCCCCGCCTCCTCCGCCCCCCCACCCACCCACCCGCACGCCGGACTCCCGGTGTTCTCCCAGGTCAGGCACTCTGGACTATTAGCTCTCACTGAGAGGTAATTGAGGGGTGACGACCGCCGAAGGCACGGAGGACGCCCCGGAGACCCGGAGCCAGGACCCCGCGACCGCCGAACTCGCCGAACTGCTGCCCGCGATCCAGCGCCTGGTGCGCCGCAGGCTGCGGGCCGGGCTCGCGCAGCCGCGGCTGCGCGGCGCGCAGGTGGAGCTGCTGCGGCTGGTCTCGGCGCGGCCCGGCCTGCGGGTGTCCGAGGCCGCGCAGGAGCTGTTCCTGGCCGGCAACTCGGTGTCGACGCTGGTCAACCAGCTGGTCACCGCCGGACTCCTGCGCCGCGAGACCGACCCCGACGACGGGCGCGCGGCCAGGCTGCACGCCCGGCCCGAGGGCGCGGCCAGGCTGGCGGCCTGGGACGCCCGGCGCGGCGCACTGCTGGCCGACCAGCTCGGCCGCCTGGACGAGTCGGACCGCCAGGCGCTGACCGGCGCCATTCCGGCCCTGCGCCGCCTGGCCGAGGGACTGCGTGAGGAGCCCTTCGTATGAGCGACCCCCTGAGCACGACTCCCCCGCCGGCCGGGTCCACGCCGGAGACGGATCCCGCATCACAGCCCACGTCGCCGCCCGACGCGCCGCCCGCGGTGCGCTGTTCGGGCCTGGAGTACGCCTTCGGCGACACCAAGGCCGTCGACGGCCTGGACCTGGACGTCGCCCAGGGCGAGACCTTCGGGCTGCTCGGCCCCAACGGCGCGGGCAAGACCACTGCCATCCGCGCCATCACCACCCTGCTGCCGGTCCCCGCAGGCCGGGTCGAGATCTTCGGCCTCGACTGCGCCCGACGCCGGATGCCCGTGCGCCGGTTGCTCGGCTACGTCCCCCAGCAGCTGTCCGCCGACAGCGGGCTGACGGGCCGTGAGAACGTCGAACTGTTCGCCCGCGTCTTCGACGTGCCGCGCCGCGAGCGCCGCGCCAGGGCGGCCGAGGCGCTGGCCGCGGTCGACCTCGCCGACGCCGCCGACCGCCTGGCCGGCACCTACTCCGGCGGCATGGTCCGGCGCCTCGAGCTCGCGCAGGCGCTGGTCAGCGCGCCGCGCCTGCTGATACTCGACGAGCCGACGATCGGCCTGGACCCGCTGGCCCGCAGCGGCGTCTGGGAGTGCATCGCGCAGGTCCGCGCGGCGACCGGGATGACCGTCCTGGTCACCACCCACTACATGGACGAGGCCAACGAGCACTGCGACCGGGTCGGCCTGATGCACCGCGGCCGGATCCGCGCGGTCGGCACCCCGGCCCGGCTCCGCGCCGACCTGGCCGCCGAGCTCGGGGCGGACCCCGAGCGGATCAGCCTCGAGGACGTGTTCCGCCACCATGCCGGCAGCGGCCTGGCCGGCGCCGACCGGCCCGACACCGAGGGAGGGGATTTCCGCGATGTCCGTCGTACCCGCGCCGCCGCAGCCCGGGTCCGCTGAACGGGGGCCCGAGCAGGGGCTGCAGCTCCACCTGCTGCTCACCCCGCCGCCCGCGCGGAGCGCCTGGCGGCTGGTGCTCGCCCGCATGCTCGCCATGTGCACCGTCGAACTGCAGAAGCTGCGCCACGATCGCACCGAGCTCTACACCCGCGCCGTGCAGCCGGCCCTGTGGCTGCTGATCTTCGGCGAGACCTTCACCCGGATCCGGGCGATCCCCACCGGCGGCATCCCCTACCTCGACTACCTGGCTCCGGGGATCATCGCCCAGTCGGCGATGTTCATCGCCATCTTCTACGGCATCATGATCATCTGGGAGCGGGACTCCGGGGTGCTGACCAAGCTGCTGGTCACCCCGACGCCCCGGGCGGCGCTGGTGACCGGCAAGGCCTTCGCGGCCGGGGTGAAGTCGGTGATCCAGGCCGTGGTCGTGGTGGTGATCGCGGCGCTGCTCGGCGTCAGCCTCACCTGGAACCCGCTCAAGCTGGCCGGGGTGGCGGTGGCCGTGATCCTCGGCTCGGCGTTCTTCTCCTGCCTGTCCATGTCGATCGCCGGGATCGTGCTGACCCGCGACCGGCTGATGGGCATCGGCCAGGCGATCACCATGCCACTGTTCTTCGGCTCGAACGCCCTGTACCCGGTGGCCGTCATGCCGGGCTGGCTGCAGGCGGTCAGCAAGGCCAACCCGCTGAGCTACGAGGTCGACGCGCTGCGCGGACTGCTGCTGGGCACCCCGTCCCATCTGGGCGCGGATTTCGGGGTGCTGACGCTGGCCGCCGTGCTGGGCGTGACCGCCGCGTCGCTGCTGATGGGACGCCTGGCGAAGTAGCGGAGAACAAGGGACGGCGTCGCCGGAACGGCTACGCTGAGCGCATGCCCCTGGTGTGGCGGGAGCGCCCCGCGTCGACGGACGACGGCAGTGTGCTGCTGGTGCTGCACGGCGGCGACGAGACGGGCCTGAGACCGCCCTCCCGACTCAACTCCCCGCTGCTGCGCCTGCGTCCGTTCGAGCGGGCGGTGCGGCGCGCCCCGCAGGGCGGGACGGTCGGCGTGGCCGAGGTGGCGTACCTGCACCGGGGCTGGAACGGCGAGCGCGCCGACGCCGCGGTCGACGCCCAGGCGGCGCTCGACGAGCTGGTCCGGCAGATCGGCCCCGCGACGCCGGTCGTCCTGCTCGGCCACTCGATGGGCGGCAGGGCCGCGCTGCGGATCGGCGGGCATCCGTCCGTCGCCGGGATCGTCGCCCTGGCGCCCTGGTGCCCGCGCGGCGAGCCGGTCGAGCACCTGGCCGACCGCCGCGTGGTCGTGGTCCACTCCGACCACGACCGGGTCACCCCGCCCGGCGAGTCCGCGGAGCTCGCCCGGCGCGCCCGCGCGGCCGGCGCGAACGTCGCCCGCTGCGTGATCCCCGGCAGCGACCACGCCATGGCCCGCCGGGCCCGGACCTGGCACCGCCTCAGCACCCTCCTGGTCGGCGGCCTCCTGGGCCACTGGCCCCTGCCCGCCCCCGTCGCCAAGGCCCTCGCCCGCACCGGCGAGGATCCTGCGGACCTCGACCTGACGCTCCCGCTCTGGAGCTGAGCCGCCCCACGCGCCGACCCGACCCGACCCGGCCCCGCCGTCGTCGTCGTCAGAGGCTGGCGACGAGTTCCGCGGCCGGGTAGGGCGTGCTCTTGCTGCCGTTGAGCAGGCCGCCGCAGAACGCGTCGAAGAGCAGGGCCGTGCGGGCGTGACGGTCGACGAGTCCGGCGACCGCGGGCGCGAGGGTGTCGGGTCGTGAGCCGGAGATCCAGGCGCGGAGGAAGTCCAGGTGCTCCGTCCGGTCCCTGACGCCTTCCAGCAGGTGGCAGCGGAGCAGATGGCTGACGGTGTAGAAGTGGTCGTAGTGCCGGTGCTCGGCCAGGAATGCGCGCTCGGCGGCGGAGAGCTCGAAGCGGGAGCTGAGGGCGAGTCCGAAGTCGGCGAAGTAGAGCCGCCGCCCGTCGGTGAGCACGTTCGCGAAGTGACCGTCGAAGTGGACCAGCCCGCGTTCGCGCATGAACGCCGTGCCGCGTTCCAGTCGCCGCTCCGCCCAGACGGCCGCCGCAGGCAGATCGTCCTGGGCTTCCAGCCACGCGCCCAGCGTCTGCGGCACGTGTTCGAGGAAGAACACCAGACTCGCCGAGGAGTCCGCGATCGCCTCGAGCCGTTGCCGCACGGCCGCCGAACCGTCCCAGTGGGCGACCGCGCCCTCGATGCCGCCGAGGTAGTCGACGAAGCCCTCCGGCGGGGTGTCGGGCAGCACCCGCCAGTGGTGCATCAGCGGGAAGTCCGGGTGGACGTCGGCCAGGACCCAGTCGGTGGTCATCGTGTGCACGGCCAGCTCGCGCCACGCCCCGAAGCCGCAGGAGCCCACCCCGTACTGGTAGAAGAGCGGCAGTCCGAACAGGTTGGCGGTCGAGCGCCGGTGCTCGGGGCGCAGTTCCAGGTCGGTCAGCGGCACCCGCTTCACGAAGACGCGGGTGCCGTCGACCTCCAGTTCCCCCGCCCGGCCGCCGATGCCGTCGCCCACCGGCACGGCCGTGGCGACGAGCTCGGCCGCCCGCACGTCGCTGAGCAGCGCGAGCGCCGTGGAGACCCTGCCGTGGGCGGCGAGTCTGGCGTCACGGTCGGCGGTTGCGGGCACGCGCATGGGATTCCCCTCGTCCGGCGGGCGCAGCGGGCACACTGATCCCCAGGCAGCTGCGCACGAAGGCCACACGCTACCCAAACGTCACTGTGCCCAGAAATCGGACTTTCCAGGCACGTGCGAGGTCAGCGTCGCGGTGAGGGGCCGAGGGGCGGTGACGGCGGCCGGGCGGGGCGTCAGATGTCGCGGAAGGTCTCGATCCGCGCGCCGATCGAGTTGAGCCGGTCGGCCAGGTCCTCGTAGCCGCGGTTGATCACGTAGACGTTGCGCAGCACCGAGGTGCCCTCGGCGGCCAGCATCGCCAGCAGCACGACGACGGCCGGACGCAGCGCGGGCGGGCACATCATCTCGGCGGCGCGCCAGCGCGTGGTGGGGCCCTGGACCAGCACCCGGTGCGGGTCGAGCAGCTTGACGTTCGCGCCGAGGCGGTTGAGCTCGGTGAGGTAGATGGCGCGGTTGTCGTAGACCCAGTCGTGGATCAGGGTGTCGCCGTGTGCGGCGGCGGCGATCGCGGCGAAAAAGGGCACGTTGTCGATGTTGATGCCGGGGAACGGCATCGGGTGGATCTTGTCGGCCGGGGCGGTGAGCTTGGACGGGCGGACCGTCAGGTCCGTCAGCCGGGTGTGGCCGTTGCGGGCCAGGTACTCCTCGCTGCGGTCGTAGTCCAGGCCCATCTCCTCCAGCACGGTGAGCTCGATCTCCAGGAACTCGATCGGCACCCGGCGGATCGTCAGCTCGGAGGAGGTCACCACGGCGGCGGCGAGCAGGCTCATCGCCTCGACCGGGTCCTCGGCGGGGGCGTAGTCGACGTCGCAGGAGATCTGCTCGACCCCGTGGACGGTGAGCGTGGTGGTGCCGATGCCCTCGACCTTGACCCCGAGGCGCTCCAGGTAGAAGCAGAGGTCCTGGACCATGTAGTTGGGGCTGGCGTTGCGGATCACCGTCACGCCCGGGTGGCGGGCGGCCGCGAGCAGGACGTTCTCGGTGACGGTGTCGCCGCGCTCGGTCAGCACGATGGCGCGGGCGGGCGCCACGCCGGGCTCGACGTCGGCGTGGTAGGAGCCCTCGGTGGCGGTGACCTTGAGACCGAACCGGCGCAGCGCCGCCAGGTGCGGGCCGACGGTGCGGGTGCCGAGGTCGCAGCCTCCGGCGTAGGGCAGCCGGAAGTGCGGGGCGAGGTGCATCAGCGGGCCGAGCAGCATCAGGGCGCTGCGGGTGCGGCGGGCGGCGTCGGCGTCCATCGCGTCGAGGTCGAGCTGGGCCGGCGGGGTGAGTTCGAGGTCGCTGCCGTTGTTGATCCACCGGGCCTTGACGCCGATGCTGGTCAGCACCTCGAGGATGCGGTAGATCTCCTCGATCCTGGCGACCTGGCGCAGCGTGGTGCGGCCGGTGGTGAGCAGCGAGGCGCAGAGCAGCGCCACTCCTGCGTTCTTGCTGCTGCGGACGTCGATCGAGCCGGTCAGGCGACGGCCGCCGGTGACGCGCAGGTGCATCGGGCCGGCGTAGCCGAGGGAGACGATCTCGCTGTCGAGCGCCTCGCCGATCCTGGCGATCATCTCAAGACTGAGATTCTGCTGCCCTCGCTCCATCCGGTTCACGGCGCTCTGACTGGTGGTCAACGCCTCGGCGAGCTCGGCCTGGGTCAGACCTTTGTGCTGGCGGGCGGTACGAATGAGCTTGCCGATACGCGCGAGGTAGTCATCAGTCACGTGCGTCACACTATCTCAGATCTGAGATGTCAACCACGCGCGCCCGGGTCGGTCAGGATCCGGCGGACCGTCAGTAGCCCGGCCCCCAGCAGCGGGCCGCGCCTACCCAGGGCCGAGGCGCGCAAACCGTCCGCGTCCCAGGGGCGGACCCTGACCCGGGCGGCGAGCTCCGCCCGCATGGGCGGAAGCAGCCATTCGGCGAGCTCCGCGTAGGCGCCGCCGAGGACCAGCGCCGAAGGGTCGACCAGGTCGACGGCCGCCGTCAGGGCCAGGCCGATGGCGCGGCCGGCCCTGGTCAGCGCATCGATCGTATGCGGATCGGCGGCGCGGGCGCGTTGCGCCAAAGCGGTGACGGGGTCCGCTCCCTGAGGGTCCAGAGCCGCCTCCCGCAGGACCGCCGCCTCGCCCGCGTACAGCTCAAGACAGCCGCGTGCTCCGCATGCGCACGGTGGTCCTTCCGGGTGAACCGGCAGGTGTCCGAGCTCTCCCGCGAAGCCGCGCGCACCCCGGAACAGCCGGCCGTCGACGACCAGCGCCGCGCCGATGCCGACGGCCGCCGACACGTGCACGAAGGTGTCGCCGACCGCGCCGGCGGGGCGGCCGGCCCACAGTTCGGCGAGCGCACCGAGGTTGGCCTCGTTCTCGACCTCGGGCACGGCGTCGGGCCAGGGCCAGTGGTCGGCGGGGTCCATCGCCTCCCAGCCGAGGTTGGCCGCGCGCTCCACCGCGGCGTGCGGAGCGGCCGCGGAGTCCGGAACCCCGGCGAGGTCCGCACGGGCCTCCGCGTGGGCGAGGGCGGCGGTGGCGCGGCTGACCACGCCGGGGACGGCCAGCACCCGGCCGGCCACGGACAGGCCCAGCGCCGCGGCCTCGACCTCCGCCTCACGGCCGAGCGCGGCCAGCTCCGCCAGGACCTCACCGGCGGGCCGGCCCGCGTTGCCGCGCTCGACGCGCCGCCAGACGCGGGCCCGGCCACGCAGATCGACCGCGCAGGCCCCGAGATGGGTGACGCCGACCTCCAGGCCGAGCCCGCAGGGCCCGCGGTCGCTGACCGCCAGCGCCCGGCCGGGCCGCCCGACCCGGCCGCTGGGGGCGCTCTCGGCCTCCACCAGCAGCCCGTCGGCGATGAGTTCGTCGACCAGGCTGGAGACGGCAGCGCGGGTCAGGCCGGTCCTTCCGGCCACGTCGGCGCGGGAGAGCGGCGCGTCGGCGTCGGCCGCGGAGACCGTGCCGAGGACCAGGGCCAGGTTCTGGCGCCGCATGCCGCGCTGCGAGGCGGGCCCGGCCGCTCCGCCCGGCGCTCCACCCGCCACCCCGCCCGCCGCACCCGCGCCGCGCTGCCCCGCCCGCTCCCGCACGCTGCTCCCCTCCGCACGGCCCACGCACCGCGCGTCCGCGTCCGCTGCCGTCGGCTGCCCGCCGGCCCGGTCCGTTCCGGTTCGGCCCGGCACATGATGATCAGCCTACGACCTCGCCCCCGGCCCGGCTCCCCGCCCCCTTCCCGCTGCACCCCTCGCCGTCTCAGCGTCCGACGTAGGCCGCCAGGTGTTCGCCGGTCAGCGTCGAACGGGCGGTCACCAGGTCGGCCGGGGTGCCCTCGAAGACCACCCGCCCGCCGTCGTGGCCGGCCCCGGGGCCGAGGTCGATGATCCAGTCGGCGTGCGCCATGACGGCCTGGTGGTGCTCGATGACGATGACCGACTTGCCGGACTCGACCAGCCTGTCCAGCAGACCGAGCAGCTGCTCGACGTCGGCCAGGTGGAGGCCGGTGGTCGGCTCGTCCAGGACGTAGACGCCGCCCTTCTCGGCCAGGTGCGTGGCCAGCTTGAGCCGCTGCCGCTCGCCGCCGGAGAGGGTGGTCAGCGGCTGGCCCAGGGTCAGGTAGCCGAGCCCGACGTCGACGAGCCGCCCGAGGATCGTGTGCGCGGCCGGGGTGTGCGCGTCCCCTGCGCCGAAGAACTCCTCGGCCTCGGTCACCGGCATCGCCAGCACCTCGCTGATGTCGCGCCCACCGAGGTGGTAGTCCAGCACGGAGGCCTGGAACCGCTTGCCCTCGCACTCCTCGCACACGGTCGCGACGCCGGCCATCATCGCCAGGTCGGTGTAGACGACGCCCGCGCCGTTGCAGGTGGGGCAGGCGCCCTCGGAGTTGGCGCTGAACAGGGCCGGCTTGACGCCGTTGGCCTTGGCGAAGGCCTTGCGGATCGGCTCCAGCAGCCCGGTGTAGGTCGCCGGGTTGCTGCGGCGCGAGCCGCGCATCGGGCTCTGGTCGACCGAGACCTCTCCGGCGTCGCTGTGGATCGATCCGTGGATGAGCGAGCTCTTGCCGGAACCGGCCACACCGGTGACCACGACCAGCACGCCGAGCGGCACGTCCACGTCGACGTCGCGGAGGTTGTGCGAGCTCGCGCCGCGGATCTCCAGCGTGCCCTTGGGCTCGCGCACGGTCTCCTTCAACGCGGCGCGGTCGTCGAGGTGGCGACCGGTGATGGTGTCACTCGTGCGCAGGCCCTCGACATCGCCCTCGAAGCAGACCGCTCCTCCGGCCGTGCCCGCGCCCGGTCCGAGGTCGACGACGTGGTCGGCGATCGCGATGGTGAGCGGCTTGTGCTCGACGACCAGCACCGTGTTGCCCTTGTCCCGCAGCCGCAGCAGCAGGTCGTTCATCCGGTGGATGTCGTGCGGGTGCAGGCCGGTGGTGGGCTCGTCGAAGACGTAGGTGACGTCGGTGAGCGCGGAGCCGAGGTGACGGATCATCTTCACCCGCTGCGCCTCGCCGCCGGAGAGCGTCCCCGAGGCGCGGTCGAGCGAGAGGTAGCCGAGCCCGATCTCCACGAAGGAGTCGAGGGTCTGCCGCAGCGTGGCGAGCAGCGGAGCGACCGAGGGCTCGTCCAGCCCGCGGACCCACTCGGCCAGGTCGCTGATCTGCATCGCGCAGGCGTCGGCGATGCTCACCTTGCCGATCTTCGAGCGCCTGGCGCCCTCGGCGAGCCGGGTTCCGTCGCAGTCGGGGCAGACCGCGAAGGCGACCGCGCGGTCCACGAAGGCCCTGATGTGCGGCTGCAGCGCGTCGACGTCCTTGGACAGCATCGACTTCTGGATCCGCAGGACCAGGCCCTCGTAGGTCTGGTTGATGCCGCCGATCTTCATCCGCACCGGCTCGTGGTACAGGAAGTCCTGCAGCTGCTTCTTGGTGAACTTCCCCACCGGCTTGTCCGCCGGGTAGAAGCCGGACTCGGCGTAGAGCCGGTAGCCCCAGCCGCCCGCGGTGTAGCCGGGGATGGTGATCGCGCCCTCGACCAGCGACCTGGTCGGGTCGTAGAGCTGGGTGAGGTCGATGTCGGAGACCGAGCCCCGGCCCTCGCAGCGCGGGCACATGCCGCCGGTGATGCTGAAGCTGCGCTTCTCCTTCACCGTCTGCCCGCCGCGCTCCACGCTGATCGCGCCCGCGCCGCTGACGGAGGGGACGTTGAAGGAGTAGGCCTTGGGCGAGCCGATGTGCGGCTTCCCGAGCCGACTGAACAGGATCCGCAGCATCGCGTTGGCGTCGGTGGCGGTGCCGACCGTCGAACGCGGGTCGGCGCCCATCCGCTGCTGGTCCACGATGATCGCGGTGGTCAGGCCCTCGAGGACGTCGACGTCGGGCCGCGCCAACGTGGGCATGAAGCCCTGGACGAAGGCGCTGTAGGTCTCGTTGATCAGGCGCTGGGACTCGGCGGCGATCGTGTCGAAGACCAGCGAGCTCTTGCCCGAGCCCGAGACGCCGGTGAAGACCGTCAGCTGCCGCTTGGGGATCTCGACGCTGACGTCCTTGAGGTTGTTCTCCCGCGCGCCGTGGACGCGGATCACGTCGTGGGCGCCGTCCCCCGCCTTCGCGGCCGACCGCGTCCCCGTCCCTGCGTCCGTCCTGCTGGCCCTGCTCATCCTGTCCTGTCTCCCTCTCCCGGGCACGGCCCGGCGTGACTCTCCCCTGACACGGCCGTCGCGCACGCCGGCCGGAGCCGACGTGCGCGACGCTTCCTTCCTCACCCCGTACCCGCGTCAGCGCGGGACGGGCGCGGACCTCACCGAGGGTCCTGCAGCACCCCGAGCACGTTGCCGTCCGGGTCGGTCACCGTCGCCACCAGGCGGCCGCCGCCGACGTCGTGGGCCGGCTCCTTCAGGACGGCGCCCGCGGCGGTCAGCTCGGCCAGCTTGGCCTCGATGTCGTCCACCTCCCAGTAGGAGACGGGCGCGGTCATGCCCTGCTGCGCGCCGCCGGGGACCAGCCCGATGTGCTGTCCCTGGGCCTCGAAACCGACGTAGTACGCCTCGTCCGCCTGCGGCGCCATGCCCAGCAGCGCGGCGTACACCGCCTTCGCCTTGGGCAGGTCGGAGACGGGGTGCAGGACGGTCTTGATTCCCTTGGTGGGAGAGTCGGACATGGTCACTCCTCAAGTCACGGGTCGGTTCGGCCCGGTGGGATGGTAGGGCTTGAAGACCAGCGGACAGCCCGACATTCGCGCCCCCGCCCATCATCGCGTCGACAGCACGGCAGGTCCCGCAGGCCGCGCGTGTCGCGGCCGGGAAGACCGGTGCCACGCCCGGACGATGAGGCGGAGCGAGGTGCTACCGGTCGGTGCTGCCCATGTCGGCCACCCTAACCGCGGGGCCCGGCCTCCGCTTCTCCAATCCTGATCCGTCCGACGCGACACGCCCGGCGGCGGCCCGCTCCTCCGCCCCGGCCAGCACGAAGTAGACCAGCGGCAGGCCCAACTCGAGGGCGCCGAGCACGATCTGGAACCACTGCGGCCACCCGTGCTCGGCGAGCGAGAGCAGCCTTCCGATCCCGCCGAGCAGGAAGACGGCGGCCAGCCAGCGGACCGGCGCCGCCGGGATCGGCCGCTGCCGGGCGGCCCAGAGCCACGCGAGTCCGTACCCGGCGAAGGCGGCGCCCATGAAGCGGCCCCAGCTGTCGATCGTGGTCCCTGCTGACCCGGCGCCCGGGATCGCCGCGTTGCCGAGCACGAAGTGGAACAGCCCGATGGCCACGCACGACCAGCCCATCAGCACCACCAGCACGCGAAGCGTCCTCGCCATGGTCCTCACCCCGTGATCTAAGTTGACATGTGTCTACTAGAGCGCGTTCCAGCATAGGCGCGACAAGTAGACGCGTGTCAAGTAGCGTCGCGTAGGCTGACCGCGTGCCCCCCCGCAAGCGCCTCACGCCCGCCGACCGCCGCGCCCAGCTCCTCGCCGTCGGCGCCCGGTGCTTCGCCGCCCGCCCCTACGAGGACGTACTGATGGACGAGGTCGCCGGCCAGGCCGGCGTCTCCCGCGCGCTGCTCTACCGCCACTTCCCCACCAAGCAGGCGCTCTTCGCCGCCGTCTACCAGCAGGCTGCGGACCAGCTGCTCGCCGAGACCCGGATCGACCCCGCCGACTCGCTGGTCGGGCAGCTGGTCCAGGGCATGGACGTGCACCTCGACTACTTCGTGGCCAACCGCCACGCCGTGCTGACCGCCAACCGCGTCCTCGCGGGCGATCCGGTGATCCAGACGATCATGACCGACGAACTCGACGCCCTGCGGGCCCGGCTGCTCGCCGTGCTCCCCCTCGCCGACGAGGCGTCCCGCGCGGCCGTCTCCGCCGTGCTGCGCAGCTGGCTCGTCTTCGTCCAGGTGCTCGTCGTCGACTGGCTCACCGAGGAGACCTGCACCCGCGAGCAGATCCGCGACGTCTGCGTCGGGGCCGTACTCGGCGCGCTCCGCCCGCTTCTTCCCGACGACACGGACCCGGCGGCGGCTCCCCCTGCTCCCCAGTCCGACCGAGATGTGGAACAGTAAGCAGCTGGTAAGAGGACTGTCCGGCGCCGATAGCCGACAGCCGAAAGGGAGGGGAACACCATGCCTGTCAGCCTGACCAAGGGCGGCAACGTCTCGCTCACCAAGGAGGCCCCGGGCCTGACCGCCATCGTGGTCGGCCTCGGCTGGGACGTGCGCACCACCACGGGTGCCGACTTCGACCTGGACGCGAGCGCCATCGCGCTGAACGCCGAGGGCAGGGTGGTCTCGGACAAGCACTTCGTGTTCTTCAACAACATGGCGACGCCGGACAACACCATCGTCCACACCGGCGACAACGTCACCGGCGAGGGCGGCGGCGACGACGAGCAGATCAAGGTGAACCTCGCCGGGCTGCCGGCCGAGGTCGAGAAGATCGTGTTCCCGGTCTCGGTCTACGACGCCGACAACCGCGGACAGAACTTCGGCCAGGTCCGCAACGCCTTCATCCGCGTCGTCAACCAGGCCGGCGGCGCCGAGATCGCCCGCTACGACCTGAGCGAGGACGCCGCCACCGAGACCGCCATGGTCTTCGGCGAGCTCTACCGCAGCGGCGCGGAGTGGAAGTTCCGCGCCATCGGCCAGGGTTACGCCTCGGGCCTGTCCGGCATCGCGCAGGACTTCGGCGTCTCCGTCTGATCCGGCTCCCCCTGAAGCGCTGACGTGTCTCAGCAGCGCTGATCTCCGAGAAGCGCTGATCTCTCAGAAGCGCTGGGCCTTGGCGACCACCGGGACGAGGGTCAGGTCGGCGTCCTTCTCACTGAAGGCGACCGGCGTGGCCTTCGCTCCCGGCGCCAGGTGCTCGGTGCCGGTGACATAGCTGTCCACCACATGGCCCGCGGTGTCCGTCCAGTCGACCTGCACGGCGTAGGAGGCGGTGGCTCCGGTGTGGTTGGTGATGTTGACGACCGCCGCGTGCAGGCCTCCGGTCTGCGCCTTCGGCAGGCCGGTGAGGAAAACGTCCCCGACCGCGTCGCCCCGTCCGCTCACATTCTTCAGCGCCGCCTCGTAGGCGGCCTTGGCGCGGGCGGACTCGGCGGCGGCGGACGAGGCGAACGCGGACGCCCGCGCCTGGTTGGACGCCGAGGCGGAGGCGGCCGAGGCCACGCCCGCCGAGGCCAGCGACTTCAGCGCGGACGGCACGCTGCCGGAGAAGTTCCCGGTCGGGGACGGCGGGTTCGTGGTGATCGTGCTCGTCGAGAAGTTGTTCGTCGCGGAGCTCGAGCACGCGCCGAGCCCGACAGCCCCGGCGCCGACGAGTACGAACGCGGCGGCCAGGGCCGCCGGGCGAGGAGTGGGGCGTCGCCGGTTGCGGGGCATCAGGGGTGATCCTCTCGGGCTGGCGAGGGCGTGAGCGGGGGCGGCCGCGAGGCCTGGCCGGTCTCGGGGCTCACCTTCCGATTACACGCGCGGTTCCCGCCGTCGGCGACAGCAGGTGCTCCATCGGTGCTCGTTCACCCGCGCGCCGGTTCATCAGCCCAGCTCGGTCAGCAACCCGACTCGGTCAGCAACGCGGCTCGTTCATCCGCTCTGCGCGTTCATCCAGCGCAGCCGGCCGTCGGGGCCCGGCTTGCACACCAGCTTGGTCTGCTGCCCGCTGGTGGCGGTCTGACCGTTGGTCGCGCAGAACGTCCCGGCCTTGGCCGCCGCGGTGTTGGGCACCGCGGACACCCACCGGTCGTGGCCGGAGGAGTCCTTCGTGCAGGTGAGCGCCAGGCCGCTCGAGTTCACGCCGCTCGCGCCCTGCGGCGAGCAGTAGGCGCCGAGCGTCACGCCGTGCTGCAGTGCGGTCGGCGTCGCCATGGCGGACGCGGCACCGGTGATGTGGGTCTTGGCGGCGCTCGCGGCGCTGGCGGCCGGGGTGACGCTGTTGTTGCTGCTGCTGGAGCACGCCGCGGTGGCGGTCAGACATCCTGCGGTGGCGAAGGCGAGCGCGAACACTTTGTACCGTGCGTCCATCGCGATCACGGACCCTTTCGGTGGCGACTTGGCGGGACGGAGCGCCCGTTCCGGATTATCGGCACGCCCGCGTCGGGTCCGCGCGACCGGCAGGGCGCCCGCCAAGTGCTCGGTGAGCCGGGGTCAGGCCCGGGAGACGCGGCGATCACCCACCTGCCACGGCTGCGCCGTCCGGGTGAGCGCGGGCTCCTTCCGGATGCGGAGCGTGAGCGCAGCCCCGCGCGAAGTGTCCGATATGCGGCTTGTCTGCAGAAGATGGTCGGGTCACTGACGCCCCAGGAGGCTCCTGATGGAACTCGATCTGCTCCGCCCGCTCTACGAGGCCGAAGGCCCGGTGGTCTCGGTCCACCTGGACACCAGCAGGCTCGACCACGACGCCGACAAGCGTCTGGAGGTGACCTGGCGGGACCTGCGCCGCGAGCTCGCCGCCCAGGGGGCGGACGAGCCGAGCCTGGCCGCCCTGGACGCGGCCGTCGGCGGATCGCCGCACGTGGTCGGCCCCCAGGGCGAGTCGCTCTTCGCGGCCGGCGGGGTGCTCCTCGGCGCGTTCACCCTGTCGGAGCCCCCGCCGCGGAACCGGGCCGTCGTCAGGCCGCTGGCCGATCCGCTGGAGACCGTGCTGGACCTGGACCACCAACTGCCCTACGTGGTGGTGGCCCTGGACCGGGAGGGCGGCGACATCGACGCCTACCCCGCCGGCGCGTTCGACGCGGCCACCAGCCGCACCTACGACGGCAGCACCCTGCACATCTCCCGTGTCCGCGGCGGCGGCCCGTCCATGGCCTCCTACCACCGACGCAGCGTCAACCTCTGGACGCAGAACGCCTCCGGCGTCGCCGCCGAGATCGCCGAGGCCGCCCAGGCGGTGGGCGCCCGCGTGGTCTTCGTGGGCGGCGACCCGAAGGCGCTGGGCGTGCTCCGCGAACTGCTGACCGCCCAGAAGATCGACGCCGAGGTCGTGGACGTTCCCGGCGGTCGCGGCGGCGACGACGCGCTGGCGGCGCTGCGCGAGGCCGTCGACGCCCGGCTGGCCGAAGCGTCCCGGCGCAGCCACGAGGACGCGATGGCCGCCTACCGCGAGGCGCTCGCCCAGCAGGCCGCCGTCCACGGACTGCCCGCGGTGGCCGACGCGTTCGCCCCGGGCAACGTGCGCACCCTGCTGCTGCACGCGGACCGCGGCGCCGATCCCGCCAAGTGGGGGGCCGGCGGCGACCCGAAGCTCATCGCCAGCTCCCCCGACGCGCTCGGCGGGCACGGGCCCGCCTTCGAGGCCCCGGCCTCCACCCTGCTGCTCCGCGCCGCCACCCTCACCGGCGCGACCTTCAGCGAGCTCCTGCCCGGCACCCTCGCCGACGACGGCGCCGCCGCGCTGCTGCGCTACACCACCTGATCGGCGGTCCCTAGCCCAGCCCCTCGGCGATGAACGCGAGGGTCCGCTCCGTCAGCCGGGCCGTCTCGGCGTCGCCCGCCTCGCGCAGCGGGCCCTGGCCGGTGAGGACGGCCAGGCCGTGCACGGCGGACCAGATCGGGTACTCGATGCCCGGCCGACGGCCTGGGTCGAGCACGCCCGCGGTGACGAGGGCGTCCAGCGCCGCGCGGAGCTGCCCCAGCGGGCTGCGGTCCGTGCCCGGCTCGGACCCGGCGGGCACGGTGTACGCGTGCTGCTGGGGCACCGCGAAGGCCGTGGCGAAGAGGCCGGGTTCGTCGCGGGCGAACCGCAGGTACGCGGTGCCGATGGCGCCGAGCCGCAGCCGTGCGGCCTCGGGGTCGGCCGCTTCGCCGGGAATCCGCGCGACCGCCTCGGCCATCCGGTCGCCGAGCTCGGCCATCGCCGCGGCGCAGACCGCGGCCAGGAGTTGGTCCCGGTCCTCGAAGTGCCGGTAGGCGGCGTTGGGGACCACGCCGACGAGGCGCGTCGCCTCCCGCAGCACGACGGTGTCCGGGCCCCCGGCGCGCGCCAGCTCCACGCCCGCGGCGACGAGTCCGGCGCGGACCGCGCCCCTCGGGCGTCGGCGTCCGGGCGTCGGGCTGTCCGGCGGGGGCTCCGCCGCGGATCGGGCCGTGGTCATCCACCCACGATATCAAGGTGGACACCGTCCACTTGTCAAGCTAAAGTGGACAGCATCCACAAAGTGCGAGCCCACCCGAACGGATCCGTCATGACTGATCCCGCCACGGCCACCACGTCCCGGATCGCCGCGTTCCTCGGCCACAACGAGGCCTTCGCCCGCGACCACACCCCGCTCCCGCTGGCCCCGCCGACCGCCCGGCTGATCGTCCTCACCTGCCTGGACCACCGGGTCGACCCGGCCGCGTTCCTCGGCCTCCGCCCAGGGGACGCGCCGGTCCTGCGCAACGCCGGCGGCCGGGTCACCCCGTCCGTCGTCGACGACCTCGCCTACCTGGCCTTCCTGGCCCGCAGGGTCTTCGGTCTGAGCGGCCCGCTGTTCGAGGTCGCCGTCATCCACCACACCCAGTGCGGCACCGGCTTCCTGGCCGACGACGCCTTCCGCCGCGAGGCCGCGGCGGCCACCGGCCTGTCCGAGCCCACTCTCGCGGCCACGGAGGTCGCCGACCCGTTCGCCACGGTCCGCACCGACGTCGACCGCCTGCTCCACGCACCGCTGCTGCCCCGGGAGATCAGCGCTTCCGGGCACGTCTACGACCTCGCCACCGGTCGCGTCACCACCGTCGTCGACGCCCGCCACCCGTGACGGACCCGAGAACGGCGACGGCCGTTCAGGCCGTGGGCGGGGCCGGCCCGTCGAGGCCGCCCCCGCCGCCGACCGTCCTCACCTGAAGGGCCGGGCTACTGGGCTCGCGGCGCGAGGACGCAGAACTCGTTGCCCTCGGGATCCGCCAGCACGACCCACGACTGCTCGCCCTGGCCGATGTCGACGCGACGTGCACCATGGGCCAGCAGTCGGGCCACCTCGGCGTCCTGGTCGTCGGGCCTGAAGTCGAGATGCAGTCGGCTCTTGGCCTTCTTCGCCTCCGCGAGCCGGACGAAGTCCAGGCCAGGGAGCCGGTCCGGCTCCGGGCGGATCTCGAACTCGTCCTCCGAGGAGAAGACCACGACCCAGCCCAGCGCCGCGGCCCACCACTGTCCAAGCGCCACCGGATCTTCCGAGTGGACGATTACCTGCTCCCATTCCAAGGTCATCTGTCGATCATAGGTCCGCCACACGATGCGTCAGCTCGGAATGCCGGGTGATCGAGTCACCGGGATCGGCCGACCGCTCCCCGAGTCGGCACACCGCCGATCAGTGCGGACGCAGCCCGTCGAAGACCACGTCGAAGATCCGCTGCCGGGCCCCCGGATCGGGCCCGAGATGCTCCATCGTCGTGCTGGTGCCGGCCATCAGGGCGATCAGTTCCGGCAGGCCGAGGTCCCGGCGGACAGCGCCGGCGAACTGTGCCCGGTCCAGCAGCCGCGCGAATTGCGCCTGGATCGCGTCGCTGGACTCCCGCAGCGCCGCGTGCGCATCCACACCGGCCGCGGCGAGCGTCCGGGCGAAGTCGTTCTTGCCCGCAGACTGTTCGATCACCAAGCGGAAGCAGGCGAACAGGGCCTCCGCGGGCTGCAGTTCGGCCTCCAGTCGCGCCGCCTGAGCCGCGATCTCCTCCAGTCTGCGCACCATCACCGCTTCCAGCAGCGCTTCCTTCGTGGGGAAGTGGCGGAAGAGGGTGCCGACTCCGACCCCGGCCGCACGGGCGATCTCCTCGGTGGGCACTCCGGTGCCACGGGTGGTGAACACCTGAGTGGCGGTGTCCAGCAGTCGGGCCCGGTTGCGGGCGGCGTCCGCCCGCAGTGGGCGCTCCGTGGGACCGCTCATCGCCAACCCTTTCTCGTCGACCGCGAAGTCGGCCTGGACAAACGGATCAGCCAGTCCGTATCGTCGAAAACGGAGCAGCCAGTCCGATTCTATCAGCGGATTTCACCGGAGGTTGATCATGACCGAGACGCCGACGCCGCGCGAGGTCTTCACGAAGCTGCTCGAAGGCATCGCCGCCGGCCGCTACACCGAACTGGCCGCGCTCTATGCCGAAGACGCCTTGGCGGAGACGGTCTTCGAACCGATCGGGCCGCGCCGCACCGAAGGGCGGGCGGCGCTCCAGGAGCGGTTCGCGCAGGTCGCCGCGCACAGTCCGGTGGACCTGACCCCGGTGAACGTGGTGATCCGGGAGACCGACGACCCGGAGGTGATCGTCGCCGAGTGGGACTACCTAGTCCACCACCGGCCGACCGGGCAGACTTTCGAGACCGCCAACGTCCAGATACTGAGGGTCCGCGACGGCCGGATCGTCCACAGCCGGGACTACCACGACCACCTGGCCCTGATCACGGCCGCCGGCGCCCTCCCGCAGCTGGTGGCGGCCCTGGACGGCCAGTAGCGCGCACGCGTGGCCGGGGCTCGCCGAAGCACGGAGTCAGGGCAGGGTCACCCCCACCGTCGTGGCCCAGATGTCGTCCTTCGTGGCCGTCGGGGCGACCGCGCTGCCCCAGGCCAGGGAGAGGCGGGTCGGCGACAGGGGGACGAAGCCGAAGGTGTCCCCCGGCCAGACGCCCGGGGCGCCGAACCGCTGAGAGACCTGGAACGGAGCCGACAGCCAGCCCTTCGTCGTCGAGAAGGCCCGCAGGTACTGCGCGTAGCCGCGCGGATCGCTGTCGGAGAGCCAGCCCACGTACGCGACACCGGGAGGACCTGCGACGACCTGCATGACGTGCGGCACGTTCAGCGTGTCCGCCGGGGCCCGGACCGGCGCGGACCAGCTCGCGCCGTGGTCCTGGGAGTACAAAAGCCAGCCCGTGTCGCCGGTGTCGGTCTGGGTGTCCCAGGTCGCGTACAGGGTGCCGTCGGGGCCGAGGGCCTCTGCGCCGTCGATCCACCACTCGGCCGTGTCCATCGACCCCACGCCGCCGCCCACCCGTACCGGCGCGGACCAGGTCGCGCCGCGGTCGGTGGAGCGGGTCGCGTAGGTGTACGCCACGGTCAGCGTGTCGGTCGGGATGTCGCCGACGTCGTAGCCCTGGTAGACGACGTCGAGCGCGCCTCCGGGCTCGACCAGGATCGGCGCGCTGTCCGCGCCGCTGTCGGGATAGCCGGGGCTGATGTGCGACATGGCCGACCAGGTGCGACCGCCGTCGGTGGACTTCTGCAGCACCGCGTTGAGATCGCCGGTGGCGAACGAGCAACTGCCGTTCGCCGCGCACAGGAAGGTGACCGCCGCCGAGCTCGGCCCGTAGTCCCAGGTGAGGTAGAGCGTGCCGTCCTGGCCGACGGCGATGAAGTCCCGGTCGCCCCAGTTGTTCGCGTCCGGCGGGGTGACGACGCCTGCCGTCCGCCACACCGCGCCGTGGTCGGTGCTCACGTCGACGGTGGGATAGGTCTGCCCGGCGCGGGAGACCATGAACGCCGCGTAGAGGGTTCCGTTCGGGGCGACGGTGACGGCGGGATCCCAGGAGCGCTGCCCCTTCTGCCCCGTGCTGCCCGGCAGCGTGACCGGCCCGCCGAACGTGACCCCTCCGTTCGACGAGCCGGAGAATCCGATGCCCTTGCAGCCCATCCACACCTCGTAGACGGCGTTCGCCGCGGGATCGGCGGCGGATATCGTCTCGGCGTCCTGCCCGGCGCAGGCGGTGGAGATGTCGGCGGGCGTGGCGGCGGTGTAGCCGGCGCTCCCGGTCATCGCCCGCGCGGGAACCACCGCCCGCGCGGGCGCGGCCGCCAGGGCGAACGCGGTGGCGCCTGCGCACAGGCCGGCGAGCAGGGTCCTGACGACGGTGCGGGCGGCCTGCACGTGCGGGTCTCCTTCGCGGCTGCGGACAGGGGACTTCGGCGGTACCGGGACACCAGTGCAACAGAACACCGCTCGCACGCCCAGAGCCGCGCCGCGCATTGACACACTTCCCGCGAACGGACATGACATATGTTGCCGTCGTGAGTGAGACACCTGAAGCGCGCGACGAAGGGCCGACCCCGTTCCGGTGGCCGGAACCGGTACGGACCCCCGAGACCCTCACGCCCGGCTACGTGCTCTGTTACGAGTGCGACGGCCTGGGCTGGTGCCCCCTGTGCGGCGGCCGCGGGTCGGGATCAGGGACGTGGGGCCGCTGCCGGGAATGCCACGCGCGACGCGTCTGCCCGATCTGCCAGGGCGGGGGCCAACTGGCCACCTCCGAACTGTCGTCCTACCAACGCGGCCACTACCCGGACCTGACGGACGGCCGGAACTGACGCACGATCAAGCTCCTACCCGGCACCGAGTCGAAGGAACACCGCCATGCCCCGAGACCTGACGTCCCTCCCCGTGGAGCTCCCGGTCTGGGCGGCCCCGATGGCCGGGGGCCCCAGCACGCCCGACCTCGTCCGGGCCGCGGCTCATGTCGGCGGGCTGGGCTTCCTCGCCGGGGGCTACCTGCCCCCTGCCGACCTCGCCGCCCTGATCGCCCGGGTCCGCGCGGGCGTGGCGGTGTTCGGCGTCAACCTGTTCGCACCCAACCCCGTCCCCGTCGCCCCGGACGCGTACCGGGCCTACGCCGACGCGTTGCAACCGGAGGCCGACCGCTACGACCTGGTCCTTCCGGCGGACACCGCGACCGAGGACGACGACGCCTGGGCGGACAAGCTCGAACTGCTCCTACGGACCCCCGTCCCTCTGGTCTCCTTCACCTTCGGCCTGCCCGCCGCCGACGCCGTCCTGGCCCTCCAGGACGCGGGCAACCTGGTCGCCCAGACCGTCACCACCCCCGCCGAGGCCCTCGCCGCCGCGGACGTCGGCGTCGACCTGCTGATCGTCCAGGCCTCGTCGGCCGGCGGGCACTCCGCCACCCTCGCCCCCGCCGTGCCGCTCGCCGCGATCCCGCTGCCCGAACTGGTCGCCGAGGTCCGGCACGCCGTCCCGCTCCCCGTCGTCGCCACCGGCGGCATCGCCGACCCGGCGGACACCGCCGCCGCGCTGCGCGCCGGCGCCCATGCCGTCATGGTGGGCACGGCGCTGCTCCGCACCCACGAGAGCGGCGCGTCCGCAGCCCACCAGGACGCCCTCGTCGACCCGGCCTTCACCGAGACCGTGCTCACCCGCGCCTTCACCGGCCGCCCCGCCCGCGCCCTGCGCAACCGGTTCACCGACACCTACGAACCGGTCGCACCACTCGGCTACCCCGCCCTGCACCACCTCACCGGACCGCTCCGCAGGGCGGCGACCGCGGCGCACGACACTGACCTGATCCACCTCTGGGCCGGGACGGGCTACCGCGCGGCCCGCGTCGAACCTGCGGCCCGGACCCTGACCCGGCTCGCCGGCCACCCCGACCGGGCCGACCTCCGCCCGAACTGACCCGGCAGCGGCCCCGGTCGCCGACTTGGTCCGTACCATTGACAGCGCGTCAGGCGATCACCAACCTTGGGGCAACTGTCGAGCCCTCTTCGCCGGGAGGCGATGGATGCGCACCCCCACAGGCAGAACCCCCGCCCTGCTCGCCGCCGCCACCCTCGCCCTGACCGCCGCCGCACTCGGTGGCGCCGCGCCCGGCGAGGCTGCTGTGAAGAGCCCCGCCGTGAAGAGCGCCACCCTGCAGGCGGCCGCCGCCGGCCCGATCCAGGTCTACGGCGCCTGGCACTGCAGCAACGACGCCTGCACCTGGGCGAGCGTCCGTGACATGACCGACTTCGACCAGAAGAACCACTGGCTGATCGACCGCGGCGACGGCCGCCCCTCCGTCAACCTGGTCGTGCTGAGCTTCGTCAACCCGCTGCGGCTGCTCAACGGCACCACCGACGCGGGCGACACCAACGGCGTGCCGAACGGCATGACCCAGGCGGTGGTGAACTACTTCACCGGCCACGGCATCCGGGTCATGCTCTCGATCGGCGGGATCACCTACGTCAACGACTGGGACACCGCGCTGTCCCAGAATCCCACGCTGCTCGGGCAGAAGGCCGCCGCGCTGGCCACGCGGCTGGGTGTCGGCATGGAGATCGACTACGAGAACAGCTCCGGCCCGAACCTGACGGGGCTGCAGGCCTTCGTCACCGCCTACCGTGCCGCGCACCCGTACGACGCCACCGGCGCCGACCCGACGGCCCGGCTCACCCTCGACGTCGCCGCGGGCGACCGCTGGCTCTCCGGCCTGGACCAGTACGCCACCGCGAACTGGCTGACCACGAGCAACCCGGTGCTGGACTACGCGAACGCCATGGTGCCCAGCAAGCAGCCCTCGGCGTCCGGCGCCGAGTCCAACTGGCAGGAGCACCTGACCGGCAAACCGACCTACAGCCCGCCGATCCCGCCGCTGGCCCCGGCGAAGTTCACCGGCAGCCTCTACATCGCCGAGGGCAACTCGATCCGCCCGGAGTGCACCGACTTCTCGAGCTCGGTCGAGAACACCACGGGCAGCTGGCTCCAGAGCGCGGCCCCGCCGGGGCCGGCACCACACCGGGCATGCTGGGCTACATGTTCTGGGCGGCCGAGATGCCGTCCACCCGCGGCGTCACCACCGACCCGCCGAACAGCTGCCAGGGCGGCGTCGGCGTGGGCGCCACGACGTACGCCGTCCCGGTGCCGATGCCCGCACTGCGGCAGAGCTGAGCCGACAGCCGACGACTAGCCCCGCCGCGGCCCGGTCGCCGGGGAGGCCGCGGGCGCGGCGGGGGTCGGGGGCGGGGCGGTGAGGACGCGGACGGCGTAGGGGCGCAGGCTGTCCTGGCCGTGCTCACTGCCGTAGCCGAGCGCGGCCAGCGTGCGGACCAGGGCCTCCGCCATGACCAGGCGCACGGACAGGCCCGCCGCGGAGTCCGCGCCGACCTCAGGATGGGTCCGCCAGTGCAGCCAGACGCCGCCGACGGCGTCGTCGAACGCGTCGACCTCCACCTCGACCCCGGCCAGGGCCGAGGGGGTCACCTCGTAGGGCTTGGCGTTCAGTCCCGCCGTCAGCAGGTCGCGCTCGACGCGCGCGGCCAGTCGCAGCAGCGCGGCCGCGGCAGGCGGGGCCAGTCGTCTGGGGCCGAGCGGCTCCGTCCCGGCGGGGACCGACGCCGTCGGGTCCTCCCAACCGCTGGGGTCGTCCGACCCGGTCGGCTCCTCCGCGTACTCGCCATCCATGGCATATCAGCGTAGAGAAGCCTGCCGTGTCCCCGGGGCCAGTCGCGGCATGATCGGAGAAGATCGCATATGCGGGTTCCCCGACCGTCGCCCAGACAGGAAGCACCGAGGTCCCACCGTGGAGATCAGCTACGCCTGCGAGCCCAGTCCGGACGCCGCCGCCAACGAGGACTTCGTGCTGGCCGGGCCGGGGTTCGGCCTGGTGCTCGACGGCGCGACGCCCAGCGGTCTGCCCACCGGCTGCGTCCACGACGTGCCGTGGTTCGTGGCGAGGCTGGGCGCGCAGCTGGCGCAGTTCCTGGTGACCCACCCGCGCGAGCCGCTGCCGGAGATCCTGCGTCAGGCGATCCTGCGCACCCGCGACCTGCACCCCGAGTGCGACCTGGGCAATCCCGAGACTCCGGCCTCGACGGTGGCGCTGTTCCGCGCCGACGCCGTCGCCGACCGGCTGGACTGCCTGGTGCTGGCCGACTCCCCCGTCGTCGTGCGCCGCGCGGACGGCCGGATCGAACTGGTGGAGGACACCCGGATCGACCACCTGCCCGCCTACGACCCCGTCTCCGTGAGCGCCCTGCGCAACGCGGCGGACGGCTTCTGGGTCGCCTCGACCAGCGCGGAGGCGGCGGAGCAGGCCGTGACCGCCTCGTTCCCCCTGGCCGGGGTGCGCGAGGTCGCGGCGATGTCGGACGGGGTGAGCCGCCTGGTCGAGCGCTTCGGCTGGACCTGGACCGAACTGCTGGACTCCCTGGCCGCGGAAGGCCCCGCGCACGCGGTGGCCGCGGTCCGCAAGGCCGAACTGGCCCTGCGGGACGGTGCGTTCCGCGGCAAGCGGCACGACGACGCGACGGTGCTGCTCGCCCGGTCCTGAACCGCGGGCAGCCCGCTCACGCGCTGCCGCCGGCCGGGACGGACGCCTACCGCTTCCCCGCGCGGTGCCGACGGTGGGCGGGCGCGGCCTTGGCATGTCCGACGGCACGGGCGGCGACCGCCGTGGCGGCCGGCTTCGCCGGGGCCCGCGGTGACGCCGAAGGGCCGGGCCCCGGCGTCTGCTTGGGCTGCACGTGAGTGAGCTGGGCGAAGGCGACGAACCGGTACCAGGACGTGTAGTCCGGCGTGCAGGTCATCAGCGTGAGGTACCGGCCGGGTCGGGTGAACGGGGATCCGGCGGGGACGGCCTTCAGGACCGACACGTTGTCAGGTGCGGTCTGCGGAATGGTTCCGCGCACGGTGTAGGTGTAGGACGCGGTGGCCGTCTCGACCACGGCGGTGTCGCCCTCGGTGAGGGTGGGCAGGTGGCGGAACGGCTCCCCGTGCGTGTTGCGGTGGCCTGCCAGCACCATGTTGCCGCTCGGGTCGGAAGGCAGCGCGGAGCCGACGAGATGTCCGACCAGCCCGTGGTCGAGGATCTGCGTCTTGTCGGTGCCCTCGGCGACCGGGACGACCAGGCCGAGCTTGGGAATGCGCAGCAGCGCGAACTTCTGCCCGACGGCGAGGTGCACGGCAGGAGCTGGCGCCGGGGAGGCGGACCACTGCTGCTCGAGCTGGCTCTGGGCGGCCCCCTGGTCGGCCTTCGCCTGCACGTCGGTCCACCAGAACTCGTAGACGAGGTAGAGCGCGAGCACGGCGCTCACCGCGATCAGCACAGACCCCCCGATGCGCAGCGCTCGGTCGAGCGGCGTCGCCGGTCGTGCGGAGGGCGCGGCATCCGGGGGTCTGCGAAACTTCAAGACATCCAGCCCCGATCGGCTTATCGGTTGCGGACGTGGGCCGCGAACTTCATCGCCACACCGGCCAGGCCGAGGGCGAGCGCCATGCTCGCGTAGATCAGCCCACTGAAGCCGGTCTTGGGGAGTTCGTGTCCGTACATCTTGCTGTTCTCCTCACACTGATGAAGTGTCACTAAGAAATCGGTACGGGAGAGGGGTCAGGTCGGCCCTTCTCGTAGACGGTGAGACCCTTCGAGAGCCTGAGCGGCACCAGAAGGAGTTCGACCACCAGCGCCTTCCATGCATAGTAGATATTGACGAATTTCATGAGATACACACATGGAAGATTGCGCAGCACCCGGATGACCGGAAGCTTCCGTCGTTTGGCCGCATACAGCAACGGCGGTAGCGTGAGCCCGACTTCGAGCCCGGCCCACCAGCCGACGGTGCCCACCCAGGAGCCGCCCATCAGCGGGGCGATGAAGGGGACGGCGAGCCAGAGCGGCGCGGTGACGATCTCCCAGAGCGCGAGCAGGATCCACAGCGCCAGCACCGGCTTGCGCGGGATCATCCGCCACAGGTGCAGCCGGACGTTCTGCGCGAAGCCCGCCATCCACCGCCAGTCCTGCTTGCGCAGGTAGGTGAGGTCCTCCGGATCCGCCGCCCAGGCGACGGCCTTGGCGACGTAGACCGCCTTCTGACCCATCATCTGGGCGGACCAGGTGTAGTCCATGTCCTCGACGATCGTCCGCTCGGGGAAGCCGCCGAAGTCGACGAGCGGCCGGCGCCGGAAGACGGAGCAGCATCCCGAGCACACGGTGGGGCTGTTCGCCATGTTCTGGATCGGTCTGTTCCAGTGGAAGCCGTAGAGGTACTCGATCGACCGCCCGCGCTCGGTCCAGGTCCGCTCGAACCGGCTCTGGACGCAGCCTGCGGCGATGACGACGCGCTCGTCGTCGAAGGCGGGCTTGATCAGCTCGATGTAGTCGTCGGCCAGGACGGTGTCGGCGTCCACGGCGAGCACGAGATCGGTGTCGCAGTAGGGAAGCGCGAAGTTCTGCGCCCTCGCCTTGCTGCCGAGATTGTGGGGCGGCCGCACCACCGTCACACCGTAGGACGCGGCGACCTCCCCGGTCCGGTCAATCGATCCGTCGTCCACGACAATGATGCGCTCGGCCGGAACGGTCTGCCGCAGCAGCGCCTCCAGTGTGGCCGGCAGACCTGACTCCTCATTGTGCGCAGGCACGATCACGGAAAGCGTCAGCATGTTCGCCGAGTTCCTTCGTCCGTAAACGGAGTTCATGTTCCGGGGCGCCTCCCAGGGCACCCCGGAGAACTGTCAGGAAATTCATAGCATCATGTGGACGGCTCGCCGGCTCCGGCGTTACCGGCCATCAGTGTGATGATTTCCGACCGCCCTCGGGGCCGGCGGCGGAGGCGCAGAAAGGCCCCTCGCCGGCGGTCGGTCCGCCGGCCAGGGGCCTCAGCTGTCGCGTCGAGCGCTCAGATGTGCCGCATCGCGTAGATCGAACCGATCTGGGCCATGGGCTCGTAGCGGACGTAGGCGCCGGTGTGCGGGGCGTGGAGGATGATGCCGTTGCCCGCGTACATCCCGACGTGCTCGGCGCCGTTGAAGAAGACCAGGTCGCCCACCTGGAGATCGGCGGTGGAGTTCACCGCCGTGCCGTAGTTGATCTGGTCGTAGGTGGTGCGGCCGAGGTGGTAACCGGCCTGCGCGTAGGCCCACTGCATCAGGCCCGAGCAGTCGAACTGGCTCGGCCCCGTGCCGCCTCGCAGGTAGGGATCGCCTATGCGGGTCTGCGCGGCCTTGAACGCGGCGGCCTCGATCGAGTCGCCCGGCTGCGAGTTGCCCAGGTTCGCCGTCGAGCCGTAGCCGTGACCGCCGACGATCCCGTTGCCGCCGCCGGTCACCGCGGAGAGCTGCTTCGCGGTCAGCGAGTTGAGCAGCTTCTGGGTCTCCTTGACCTTCGCGTCGGCCGCGGCCTTCGCCGCGGCGGCCTGGCGGACACTGGCGTCCAGCGCCTGCAAGGCGGCCTCCGCCTGGGACTTCTCCTTGGTGAGGGTCCGCTCCTCGGACCGCAGCGCGTCGAGCTCGCCGACCTGACTGCTGGTCACCTGGTTCATCGCGGACGCCTTGTCCAGGAACTCACTCGGGTCGCTGCTCAGCATCAGCTGCACCGTCGGGTCGACGGCGCCCTCCGCGTACTGGGACTGCGCGATCCGGCTCACGTCGTCCATGAGCAGATTGACCTTCGCCTGGCGGCGGGCTATCTCGTCCTGGAGCAGCGCGGCCTTCTGCTGCTGGCCCTGGACCTGCTCCTCCACCTGGTCGTAGACCTGGACGGCGTGGTCGGACTCGTTGTTCAGCTGGTCGAGCTGCGCCTTGAGCTGGCCGGTCGTCGGCGTGGGCGCGGCGCTCGAGGACTGGGCGGTGAGTGCGACGCCGGTCGCGGCGACGGCGGTGATCAGCGACACCCGGGCGCGGGTGCGACTCGGGGTGGTGGGACGGCGGTGGGACGCCACGCGGGCGGACTCCTTCTTCCTACGTCCGCCTACCGGGTGAGCTGACGGGTTCGGGCCGGAAGTTCGCCCTACGACATCTCACAGCCCTGCGGCCGCCTGATGCCGATTCACCCCGAGGAACGTGGGTCCCCGGCTCCGAGTCGGCGGCCTGACCGTTGCCCGGCCCTGCTGCCTCGTCAGACTCGGCGGTACCGCCGCGGTCGCCCAGGGTCGGACGATCGACGTCGCAACGGTTCGAGCCCGACCCTAGTTGCCCGATCGTGACCATAGCAATATCTGATGCGTCAGATCCTGTCTGCTTTCCGTCCGAAGTGGCGCAAAAGGACGCGGTGACCTCCTCTTTCCACCCGCCACCTCCACCCTGAGGTGGTGGTCCCCCGGCGTGGCGGCCCGCCACCCTGGGGACATGGGCGCGATGGAGACGGTGGTCCGTGACGCGGTGTCAGGCTGCGTCGGACTGGTCGCGGTGTGCTGGGTGGCGGGCGCGCTGTACTTCGGAGCACAGAGTCCGGCGGGCCTGCGGGGCTGGTCCGCGCGGGCGCGGAGCTCGCTGCCCGCGCGGCTGGGCCTGGTCGCGGGCGTCGCGGTCCTCGTCGCCCTGGGCGGCGGCGGTCGGGGCCGGCTCTGGCGGCATCTGCAGTACTGGCAGCCGGCGCTCGCCGTCCTCGGCGTCGTCGTGGTCGTGGCGTCGACCGCGCTGCTGCTGTGGGCGCGGTGGGTGCTCGGCACGATGTGGGCGAGCGTCCCGCTGGTGCGGCAGGGACACGAACTGCGCACCGGCGGGCCCTACGCCCACGTCCGCCACCCCATCTACACCGGGTTCCTCGGCCTCGTGCTCGGCGGCACGCTCGCGGAGGGCCTCGGTCTCTGGCTGCTGATCGCCGCCGCGTGCGTGCCTTGGCTGCTGCACCGGGTGCGCGTCGAGGACCGGCTGATGGCGGCGGAGTTCGGCGAGCAGTACGCCGCCTACCGCCGCCGGGTCCCGGCCCTGGCACCCCGCCTGCCACACCGGAACTGACGGGCCGCCGACCGGTTCGTCCGCCCGGCGGCCTCAGTCCAGCCGCTTCAGCCCCTCGGCCGTCGGCTGGTACGCACCGGGCGACAGGGCGGGGTCGGTGGCCAGAGCGGCGATCGCCGCGCCGATGTCGGCCGGGGTGAGCACCGGGCCCATCCGGCGCAGGAACTCCTCCTCCGCCACACCCGAGCGCTCGGCGTAGGCCCGCACACCGGCGTTCCCGACGCCGCTGCCGGGGGTCATCGGCGGCAGGATGCTGCGGAAGTCGATCCCCAGGCCGCTGCGGGCGGACTCCTCGGCCGCGTACCCGGTGAGGAAACGGACCGCCGCCTTGGCGCCCGCGTAGCCCCCGCTGACCGGCGAGCCCTTCAGCGCCGCGCCGCTGGAGACGGCCACCACGACGCTGCCCGGGTCCAGTGGGAGCGTCAGCGCCTGCCGGGTCCAGTGGAAGGCGTGCCGGACGTCAGCCTCCCAGTGCCGACTGAAGCTCTCCCAGTCGTACTCCTGCAGCGGGCGCCCCAGTGGAACCGCGCCCGCGTTCAGCACGAGCACCCGCGGCCGGTACTGCGCGAGCAGCCGCTCGGCGACGTCGGGATCCGTCGCGTCCGCGGCGACGGGCACGAAGCCCGCACCGAGGCGTTCGCGCCGTTCGTCCAGCTCCGCCTTGTCGCGGGCGACGCCGACGACGCGCGCGCCGGCCGCGCACAGGACGGCCGCGGCCTCCGCGCCGAGGCCCCGGCTCGCGCCGGTGACGATCGCGGTGGCGCCGGTGAGATCAGGGACGGTCATGGCCGCTCCTCCTCCGTGACGAACTCTCGATGGCCTGATATTCAACCTCTTGGTTGAATGTACCGCCCGCGCTAACATTCAGCAATATGGTTGAGCGTTCTTCGGCACCCCTGGATCTCACCTACATGGCCCTCGCCGATCCGACCCGGCGGGCCATCCTGCAACGCCTGCGCACCACCGAGGCGCGCGTCACCGAGATCGCCGCGCCGCTGCCGATGTCGCTGGCGGCGGTCTCGAAGCACATCATCGTGCTGGAGCGGGCCGGCCTGGTCCGCCGCGAGATACGCGGCCGCGACCACTACCTCAGCGCGAATCCGCAGCCGCTCGCCGAGGCCGAGCAGTGGATCAGCGACTACACCCGCTTCTGGGAGCGCCGCGCCGACGCCCTGGCCGCCCACCTGGAGGCGCACGCCGCGGAGATCGCCGACACGAAGGGGAGCACGCCATGACGGACGCCGTCGTCCGGGTCACCCGCAGCCTGAAGGCCGACGCCGAGGACGTCTTCGACGCGTGGACCAACGCCGACCGGCTGCAGCAGTGGCTCTGCCCGGATCCAGGCATCGTCGCCGAGGCCACCTGCGATCCGGTCGTCGGCGGCCGCTACCGGATCGTCAAGATCTTCGAATCCGGCGCGGACACCGTGACCGGCGAGTACCTGATCGTGGACCGTCCCCACCTCCTGGTCTTCACCTGGGCGGCCGACAGCACCCACGGCCGGACCACCCGCGTCACCGTCACCCTCCGTCCCGAGGGCGCCACCACCGAGATGACCATCACTCACGAACAGCTCCCCGGCGGCGACTTCCGCGAGCGCGCCACGGTCATCTGGTCCTCCATCGCCGACAAACTGGCCGCCCTCCTCACCCCGTAGCACCCGGGCCGCCCGCGCACCTCACCCGGCGTCGAGCACCTCCAGGACGTCGACCATGCGGGCGAGTTTCGCGCGGACGCGGGTGGCGTCGGGGGCGGCGACGGTGACTTCGACGGTCGTGGGGCCGTCGGGGGCGGCGTGGTAGGAGAGGGCGGTGACGCGGTGGGCGCTGAGGACGGCGGCGACGCGGGCGAGGAGGCCGCGGGCGGGGAGGACCGTCGCGACGATGTGCTGCTGCGGGGCCGGGGCCGGGAGCAGGTCGGCGGCGAGCAGGGCGGTGGGAGGGGCGACGGGGGTGTCGACGGGCATGGGGTGCTCCAGAGCTGACCGTTGGCCCGTGGGTCCGCGGGCCAAAAGGAAAGACCCCTCGCGGACGCGAGAGGTCTGGGTGCCGGTGGCGCGGGCTGGTCCGGTGGGACTCAGCGCGGCAGCGGCACGCCGAAGCAAATAATGAGTGCGGTGCTCATGGACCCAGGATGACACCCCGACCCCTCCGTGGGACGAACCGTCTCACAGAGTGGGCCAGGGGTCGGTGTGCTCGTCAGACCATCAGGGGAACCGCATGGATCTCGTCCGCCTTGTGGCCCGCCCGCTCGTGGATCCGTTGGACGGCCTCCATCGACGGAGCCTCGGACAGGCAGTAGACCGTGCCGGACTCGGGGTCCGCCCAGGCCTGCTTGAAGTGAACGTGTTCCTCGCCCTCGATGGCGAGGTCGGCCTGGTGTGCGGCGGCCAGCTGCTCGGCCGTGATCCCGGTCATCCCGTGGTGGACGTCCATGAAGGTCGTCATGATCCCTGGCACCTCCCTCGGCTCGGCCCGGGGCGGCGGCCCCGGGCCTTCCTGGTGGTTCCAGCATGCGCCGCACGTCCGCCTCGGGCGACCGGGCAGAAGTGGCCGCCTAGCCGGGCCTCGGTCAGCCGATCACCCACTGCTGGAGCGCGGACCCCGTGTTCGCCTGCTGGGTGACCAGCGAGCCGTCGCCCGTCCCCGCCGTGGTCAGCAACAGCCCGCTCCTGACCGAGGCCACCGTCCAGGAGCCGCCCGCCAGCTGCGTCAGCCTCCAGTGCTGGTTGCTGTTACCGGTGCAGGTCCACTGGATCACCTGGGCGCCGGCCGAGGTCGACCCGCCGCTGACGTCCGCGCAGAGGCCCGACTCGGCGTTGACCAGCTGGTACGAACCGTCGGACTGCTGCGTGAACTGCCAGGTCTGGTTGGCGCCGCCGTTGGCGGACCAGGTGATCAGCTGGGTACCGGCGCTCTTGCTGTGGTTCGGGTCGTCCAGCGCCTTGCCGCCGGTGACCAGGGTGTGCGGGCCGTTGAGACTGCTTCCCTGGCCCACCGTCCAGCCGAAGGAGGCCGTGCCGGAGGCGGTCCCCGAGGTCACCGTCACCGTCGCCGAGCCGCTGCCTGCGGAGGTGGGCGGACCGGAGATCAGGCCGGTGGCCGCGTTGATCGTCACGCCGTCGGGCAGACCCGTGGCCGCGTACGAGAGCGAACCGCCCGCGCTGGCGCTCGCGCTGACCTGGAGCTGGACCGAGGCGCCCGCCGTCCAGCTCTGCGCCGGGATCGGGCTGACGGTGACCGTGCCGGAGGTCGAGCCGACGGCGGTCATGGTCAGCGTCTGCTGCGCCGCGGTGCGGCCCGCGCCGACGGCGTTGCCGGTGGTGTCGGTCCAGTAGCGCGCGGGCGTGGTCTCACTGAGCCGCCCGGCGCTGCCGCTGAGCCCGACCACCAGACCGCTGTAGCGGTTGACCAGCCGGTACGTGCCGCTGCCGCCCGCCACCCCCGGCACCACGAACCACTGCTGCCCGACGCTCGGACCGCTCGTGCCCGCCGCCGTGACGGTGAGCGCCGCGCCCCAGGCCCGCCCCGCGGTGGCGCCCGAGTTCACGCCGAGCAGCTGACCGCTGCCCGCGTTGACCACCCGGTAGGAGCCGTCGCCGTCGCCGACGAAGCTCCATGCCTCGGCCGCCGCGCCGGTCGGCGCGGCCAGCGACGTCGTCGCCGAGCCGCCCGCCACCTGCGCGAGCACCCGTCCGTCGCCGCTGGCGATCCGGTAGGTCCGGCTCGGGTCCAGGACCGGTCCGGCCGGGGCGGTCGAGTCGACGGTCTCGTCGGCGTACTCGCCGTCGGAGCTGTGGCAGGAGATCGAGCAGTAGGAGCGGAAGCTCCTGCCGATGATCGTCGAGTTGGTCCGGTTCGCGCTGTCGACGAACCAGCGGTACCAGGAGCCCGAGGTGTAGCTGCCCGAATCGCCCGCCAGGTACCACTTCTGCGTGGAGAGGTCGTCGGTGACGTAGTAGCGCTGCGGCGCGGTGCCGGAGACGACCTCCGGCTCGCCGATGTAGAGGCCCAGGTAGGCGTCGTAGGCGATGTTCATGATGAACAGGTCCGACTTGGCGGGCAGCTTCCCGGCCGCGACCTGCTGGTCGACGGTGCCGGTGTTGGCCGGGTCGTAGTCGGCGGAGACGGGCGTGTACCCGTTCGGGTTCGCCGAGCCGGCCGGAACCATGTTGCTCTCCAGGCCGCCGACGCCCGGCTGGGTCCAGGCGCCGTTGTACCACTTCTGCCAGGTGCCGCTCGCCATCTTGCCGGAGATCGGCGCGCGGGCGACGTGCGCGAGCCCGCCGGTGCTGCCGCCGACGCCGCTCTTGGGAACGATCCGCGAGCCGTAGTAGACGTAGAAGTAGCCCGAGGCGGTGTCGACGAAGAGGCGCTGGTCGCCGTCGCCGTAGTCGTAGGTCTGGTTCGGGAACGCGGTGCTGTCGCCCCGGGTGGTGCTGTAGGGCGAGGTGATCGCGTGGCCCTCGATCGTCCAGGTCCTCCCCTGGTCCGTCGACCTGGCGTAGTCGATGGCGTCGTAGTGCAGCCCGTCGCCGAAGGGCTGCGGGGTGAACTCGTTGTGGACCAGCCCGTACCAGTCGCCGGTGTCCGGGTCGACCCAGGTCCCCACCAGATCGCAGTAGTCGGGCTGGGCATAGCCGGAGCCGGAGGGCGCGGAGGTCGAGGTCAGCCCGGTCGGGCTGTTGTCGCAGCGCCAGGTGGTGTCGCTGTTGGAGTCGTTCTTGTTCGCCGGGTTGACGGAGTTGTTCAGGGTGGTGTCGGCGGTGGCGTCGTCGAAGGTGGCGCCGGTGTAGAACTGCCACTGCCGCGAGTCCTTCGCTCCGTAGAGCGAGTGCGACTGCTGGAAGTAGAAGGTGCCGTCCTTGTCGACGTACGAGCTTGCCGGGGTGTCGTCGGCGTAGGGGTAGGAGCCCGTCGTCCCGATGGTGACCGTGTAGGAGGCCGAGCCTGGCGACGCGGCCGAGGCGGCCGACGTCGTCGCCGCACGGGCGGCGGACGCGGTGAGCCCGCCGACCGCGCCGCTGCCGCCCAGGGTGAGCGCCAGCACGGCCGCCGCACCGACGGCCCTCCGCGGGGCTCGCCCGCGCACGCTGCTCCCGGACGTTCGAGGAGCTGACACAGTGTCTCCCTCTCTGCTGGGGGCGCCCCTGCGGCGCCCCGCCCTCGTGCGGCGGGTTCCCACGCGCAGCCGTCCGCTGCCTCCCCGGTCCCACGCGAACCCCCCGAACGCCCGACCGCGGCACGGACAGTAGGACCAATTGGACCGGTAAAACAAGAGTGCCGACCAAGAATCCCGTACTTTGCAGGCCACTTCTTGACAGCGGCCGACTGCCGACCCTACGTTTCAGAGACCTTCACTTGATCGGTAAAACCGCGAACCCCTGGGGCGGCATGGCGACGATGCAGGACGTGGCCGAGCGGGCCGGGGTCACCAAGCAGACCGTCTCCAACGTGATCAGCGGCCGGGTCAGGGTCAGGCCGGACACCGCCGCCCGGGTGCGTGCGGCGATCGACGAACTCGGCTACACGCCGAACCTGGTCGCCCGCTCGCTGGCCACCGGCACCACCAAGACCGTCGGCCTGTTCGTGCCCACGGTGGCGAGCTCCTTCTACTCGGAGGTCGTCGAAGAGGTCGAGGACGTCCTCGAGCGCAACGGCTACCACCTGCTGCTCTGCACCACCCGCCTGGACGGGGAACGCGCCCGCCGCCAGCTGGCCGGGCTCTCCAGCCGCAACGTGGACGCCCTGCTGATCGCCGGGGACCGGGATCTGATCGACCATCTGCCGCTGCTCGCCGACGCGCGCTTCCCCGTGGTCCTGTGCGCCTGGGAGACCGAGGCGCCCGACCGCTTCCCCGTCGTCACCATCGACTACGAACGCGCCGGCTACCTGGCCGGCCGCCACCTGCGCTCGCTCGGGCACGAACGGGTCGCGGTACTGGCCAGCCCGGCCCACACCGTGCGGATCGAGGGACTGCGGCGCGCCTTCGCCGCCGACGGGCTGGCCGTGCCCGACAGCGCGGTGCACCTCGCCCCTGAGCCGACCCCGGCCGGCGGCTTCGCCGCCGCGAGCGCCGCGCTCTCCTCCCGGCCCGCCCCCACCGCCCTCTTCGCCACCCACGACGTGCTCGCCCTCGGCGCGCTGGAGGCGGCGCGCGTGCTCGGCCGCGCGGTCCCCGCGCAGCTCTCGGTCGTCGGCCACGACGACAACCCGGAGATCAGGGTGACCCACCCGGCGCTCACCACCGTGGCGATCCCCAAGCGGGAGATGGCGAAGCAGGCGATCGAGCTGCTGCTGCACGCCCTCGCCGACGCACGCAGCCCGGCCAACGCGCTGCAGTTGCTGCGCCCCGAACTGATCGTGCGCGAGAGCACCGGTCCCGCGCCCCGGCCGGACACCGGCTGAGGCGGCCGGGCGGCGGCCGCCTCCACGACGGCCTCAACCGCCCCGCAGGGAGGACTCCAAGGACGGCTCCGCCTGCGCGCCCACGGACGGCTCCGCCTGCGTGCCCACGGACGGCTCCGCCGCTCCGACCGGGACGCGGGGCAGCGCCGTGGGCTGCTCGTCGCGCAGATGGGCCGCGAGCTCCTCCCGGACCAGACAGCGCAGGTCGAACGCGTCGGCGGCGTTGTCCGCGGTCATCAGGGCGCGCACCACCAGCGTGGTGGGCGTCGAGTCCACCACCTGGAGGGCCTGACCCTTGCCGTTCCACAGGTCGGTCGAGCCCAGCACCTCGCCGAGGCGACGGCGCAGGTCCGTGATCTCCGCGCGGTAGTCGACATGCAGCAGCGCGGTCCCGGTGATGGCGGGATCGCGGCGGGACCAGTTCTCGAACGGCTTGCCCGCGAACGCGGAGGCGGGCATGACGATGCGGCGCTGGTCCCAGGTGGCGACCACGACGTAGGTGAGCGTGATCTCCTCCACGGTGCCCCACTCGCCCGCCACCACGACCTCGTCGCCGATGCGCATCATGTCGCCGAAGGCGAGTTGCATCCCGGCGAAGAGGTTCGCCAGGGTGCTCTGGGCCGCGATGCCGGCGATCAGACCGATCAGGCCGGCGGAGGCGAAGACGCTGGTCCCGACCGCGCGCACGGTGCGGAAGATCATCAGGATCGCCGCGATCGCCAGGACCGCGCACAGCGCCCCGGTGATCCGGCGCATCAGGTCAGCCTGCGTGCGCACCCGGCGCACCCGCGCGGCGTCCCTCGGCTGGACCGTGTAGCGGGCGAGGCCGAGGTCGAACCCGAGGCTGGCGATCCGGTAGACGAGCCAGGCCGTCGCGGCGATGAGCAGCACGACCAGGGTGTGGCGCACCACGCCGTCCGCGTCGCCCGCCCACCGGAACCAGCGCCCGGCGAGCAGCAGGGCGACCGGCGCCAGCACGGCCAGCAGCGGGCGGCGGCACCGTCCCAGCAACGCCCCTGGACCGTGTCCGTGGGGGCGGGCACGGATCACCCGCCGGGCGAGCCGTTCGACCGCGCCGACCGACAGCCAGGCGGCCACGACGGCCGCCGCGACCGCGGCCACCGGCGTGGCCACCGATCCGAGTACTGGGTTCACCTGACCTCCCCGCGGTACCACTGCGCCTGAGCGCCTGTTCCGCCCTCGCCTAACCGGAGGCGCTGCGGCCCAAACGCGTCGGGAGGGACGCGTGGTTTGTCGCTCGGACGGCAGGGCAGGCGAACGGGAGGGGGCGATCACGAGGAGGCTCCTGATGTCCGACACGTCCAGGCCCATGCCGTCGGCCCCGGGTGAGGAACCCGACGCCGAGCAGGACAGCACCTCACAGCAGAACCTGCACGCCCAGGACCACCCGCGGGCCGAGGGCGAACCGGACGCGCCGACGACCGCCGGTCCCCGCGCCGCGGCCTCGGGTGAGGACACCGACGAGCTGTGGTCCTACCGGCCCGACGCCTGGCACCATGCGGACGCCGACCTGGTCGGCTACCGGGTGGACGCCACCGACGGACGGGTCGGGCAGGTCACCGCCAGCGACGAGACCGAAGGGTCCGCGCGCCTCGACGTGAAGACCGGCCCGTGGATCTTCGGCCGGCACGTGACGGTGCCGGCGGGCGCGGTCAGGGCCATCGACCGCACCCACCAGGTCGTCTTCCTCGGCCAGCCTCGGGCCGTCGTCCGCGCCACGCCCGTCTACGACGCGTCCGCGCATGGCTCCTTCGACGCCTACCGCCGGAGTGTGAGCAGCTACTACGCCTTGGTCGAGAGCCACCGCGCCGCGGCGGCGTGACGGCCTCGGCGCCTCCGGCGCCGATCAGTGCGGCTTCATCCGGTCCCAGCCGCCGGCCGGGGTGAGCCCACGGCGCAGCCGGTCCGCCGCGCTGACCCCCGGAGGCCGGTAGTCGTCCGTCCACAGCCCCTCCATGCCCGGGTGCGCCTGCGGCGCGGTGGGCGCACCGGAGCGCATGGCCCGCGCCTCGTCACCGAGCCGGTCCAGCTCCCCCTGGCTCAACGCCGCGCGCATCATCGGGAAGAGTCGCGCCTCCTCCCAGTGCATGTGGCCGGACACGTGCTCGTCCAGCACGGCGACGAGCCGGTCGAACCCGGGCGCGTGGGCGTCCAGCGGAGCGATCTGCCGCAGCAGGACCTCCGCGTGCGCGTGCACGTCCAGCCCCTCGACGGCGGAGTGGGCGCCGTCCTCGGCGCGTTCCCTGATGTGCGGGTAGAGAAGGGCCTCCTCGATGGCGGCGTGCGAGACGAGCAGGGCGGAGATGGTGTCCATCAGCTCCTTGCGCTCGGGGTCGCCGATCGGCGTCCCCAGGAAGGCGCTGAAGTGTCGGGTGACGTCCTCATGGTCGGCTGCCAGCACGTCCAGCAGGTCACCCTCGGCGCGATCGCGCGCGATGTTGGTCTCGATCATCAGAAGCTCCTCGCTGTCCGAAGCCCCCTCCCCCCGGATGTGCCCCCGTCCCGCCCCGATCACACCTCACATCCCAGGGTTCGCCATCGCACCCACCCGCCCCGCAGTAGCCTCGGTGTCCGACGAGCGACGAGGGGGACGATGAGCGCCGAATCGGTCCGAGTGGGCGGCCGCGTCATTCCGCTGGCACACGCCACATCCTGGGTGAGCAGCTATTTCGACGCGGACGCGAACCGCACCGCGAAGAAGCCCTGGGGCTACCCGTTCTACGACCACATGGTCACGGGCACCGGCCCTGACACCCTGGGCGACGGCGACCTGCTCGCCTCCGCCCTCCTGAACGCCGCGCCCACGATCCGGGGCTTTCGAACCCTCCAGAGCATGCGCCCGATCCTGGAGGCGGGCCTGGCCGCCATCCCGCCGGACCTGACCCTCGAGGCCGCCGTCACGAACGGCTCCCACGCCGCGCGCCTCGCCGGTCTGGCGGAGGTCCTGGACCGACCCGACCCCGACGAGGAGTGGGCGGACGTCAAGGGCACCATCCTGATGAAGACGCTCCACCGAAAGCGCCCGCTGTTCGTCCCGCTGTACGACTCGAAGGTCTACGCCTGCTACGTCGGCCCTGCCCAGGCGGGCTACCCGATGGCCAGGGACGACAAGCGAACCTGGGCCTGCTTCTTCACCCGTCTGGCCGAGAGCATGATCCGGGACCTCGCGAACCAGCCGGAAGCCTGGAGCGTCCTCGCCGCTGCGGCGCCGGCCGACGTGGCGCCGCTCAGGCTCCTGGACGTCGTGGCCTGGAGCGCAGGAAAGGGCGGCGGCTGAGCACCACCTGCCGGTAGGCCTCGATCAGCCCCTGCCCGTGGGGGCGCTGCCGTCGGGGCGCTCGGGCCTGTCCACGACCGTGACGCGGAGATCGCCGCCCCAGCTCTCACAGCGAACGCCTCCGGAGGCGAAGTCCAACTCAAGGGCCATGCGTCCGGTCACCGGATCTCCCTGTTCCCTGACCGCCAGCACGGTGTCCCCCCGATGACGGGCGAAGGCGGTTTCGTCGGAGTCCGTCTGTACGTCGATGCGTCCCCACGCGGCCATGTCGTAGCTCTCGTAGGGCACCGAGTGGTCGACCACCAGGCACCAGTCGGCGCCTGTCCTGACGTGGACGTGGACGCCGAGGTCGTCGATCAGCCAGAGGTCCACCGGCGTGTCGTCCCGGCGTCCCTCGTACACGTGCCAGGACGCGGCGAGGCGGACCATCCGACGGCCGATCAGCGACGCCGGGTCGAGGCCGGGTCCGTGAGCAGGGCATACGGCGTTCGAGGACTCCACACGCGAGACCGTACCGAGAACTCCGAGAAGCGTCCCCCGAATTCGAGGCCTTGTCAGGGTTTCCCTGACGACCTAGGGTACGGATGGCCGTCAGGGAAACCCTGACAGCCAACCACCCCACCCATGGGAGCGCGCCGTGACCTCACTCGAACCCGACCTGGCCGATCTCGCGCACTGCTCGTTCTGCGGGAAGCCCGCCTCGGAGATCGCCAAGATGGTCGCGGGGCCCGGCGTCTACATCTGCAACGAGTGCGTGGACCTGGCCGGGTCCATCGTCGCCGAGGCGCTCGGTACGCCGTCAGGACCGGCCAGGCCGGTGTGGGGGGCGATGTCGGACGAGGAGATGCTGGGACACATTCCGCGCGTCGCCTCGCACATCGATCAGGCCGAGGCCGACCTGCGCTCCTGGGTGCAGGAGCTCCGGCGGCGCGGGGTCACCTGGATCAGGATCGGCGAGGCCCTGGGCATCACCCGGCAGTCGGCCTGGGAGCGGTTCTCCGGGGAGGAGTGAGCCGTCAGCCCTCCTGGCCGGCCGGGCGGTTCGGCCGGAGGGTCCACTGGATGGTCATCTCGCCGGTGACCTCGCCGTCCGCGCGACGGATCGTCACCTGGACCGGAAAGACCGGGCGCTGCCCGGCGTCGAGCTCGGCCACGACCTCGGTCGCCGGGCGGCCCAGCTCGGCGGTCGCGGTGAGCTCGCCCATGGCCAGCTTCTTGTAGGCGATGCTCGCGTCGACGGCCAGCGGCACGGCGCGGGAGAGCTCGGCGCCGAACGCCGCGAGGACGATGGCACCGCTCGCCGACTCGGCGAGGGTGAACATCGCGCCCGCGTGCGGGCCGCCGACGTGGTTGTGGAACGCGGCCTGGTCCGGCATGCGCAGCACCGCGCGGGTGGCGGTGCACTCGTCGAAGGTCAGGTTGAGCGTCCGGACCATGGGAACGGTGGCCGGGAGAAGCTCTGCGATGGAGGGCATGGCGTGGGTCATGGGGGTCATATTACCCACGAGTAGCTATGCCCCGGTGCGAGCGGGCGAGCGCGCCAGCAGCCGGGTCGTGCTGCCGTCCTCCTCCTCGATGTCGCGCAGGTGCACGAAGCCGATCCCGGCGAGCAGCGCCAGCGAGGCCCGGTTCGGCGCGGCGACCGTCGCGTAGACCTCGGCCAGTCCCAGCGCGGCGAACCCGTGGTCGACGACGGCGTTCGCCAGCTCGGTGCCGAGACCCCGCCCCCATACGTCCGGCGAGAGGGCGTAGACCAGCTCCTGGCCGCCCGCCACGGCCGGCGTGGGCTTGAGCTCGGCGTGACCGACGAATCGGCCCTCCTCGCGGACCGCCCAGACGTCGAACAGCTGCCCCGCGTACACCTTGCTGAAGATCCGGCCGAACAGCGCCCGGTCCTCGGCCTCGGACTGCACGAGGCCGTCGCCCATCCAGCGGGCGACCCGCACGTCCTGGAAGAGGGCGACGAAGTCATCCTCGTCCGTGGGCCGGTAGGGCTCCAGGCGCAGGCGTTCGGTGCGGAGGGTCGGCGTCATGACGGGCGAGGCTAGAACCCTCCATGATCACCCCGCAAGCGCATTTCCGTCCCCGGACGGCACGCGGTGACACCATGGACTCATGGAGCGCACCCGAGTGGTCCTGCTTCCCGGCAGCGTCCTGCCGGCCGATCTCGCCTACGGCGCGCTGCTCGCCGCCCTGGGGCCCGGCGTCGACGCGGTCGCCAAGGAGCTGGAGCTCTACGCGACGGACGAGCCGCCGGCGGACTACAGCCTGGACACGGAGGTCGCGGGCGTGCTGCGCGAGGCGGACGCCCGAGGCTGGGAGAACTTCCACCTCGTGGGGTACTCGGGCGGCGGAGCGGCCGCGCTCGCGTGCGCGCAGCGGCGGCCGCGGCGGCTGGCGAGCCTGGCGCTGCTGGAGCCGGCCTGGGCCGGCCGTTGGGACTGGAGCCCGGAGCACACCGCCCTGTGGGCGCAGTACGACGAGCTGGACGGGCTGCCGCCACGGGAGTTCATGGCGGAGTTCATGCGGCTGGGCGTCAGACCCGGGGTCGTGCTGCCACCGCCGCCGCCCGGTGAACCGCCGCCGTGGATGGCCAAGCGCCCGGCCGGGATCGGGGCCTTCATCCGGACGTTCAAGACCTACGACCTGGACCGCGGCCGTCTCGCCACCTTCGACCGGCCCGTGTACCTCGCCCTCGGCGGCCTCAGCAACCCCGACGACTACGGCGAGGTGGCGGCCCGGCTCGGGAGGGTGTTCGGGGACTTCCGGCTGGAGGTCTTCGAGGAACGGCACCACTTCGACCCGCCCCACCGGATCGAACCGGAGCGCCTGGCGGGATCGCTGCGAGCGCTCTGGTCCCGCGCGGAGCGGACCTGAGCCCACGCCCCGCTCACGCCGGATCAGGCCAGATCAGGCCAGATCAGGCCGGATCACGCCGAACCGGCCGTGCCCTCCGGCTCGTCGGCGTCGGCCTCGGCCCTGGCCGCGATCGCGGCCTCGCGGCGGCTGACGACGGACGCCGCGGCGGCGGCGCTGCCCGCGAAGGCGAGCAGGACCATCGCCGGGCGGTCCAGCCGGTGGCGGGTCAGGTGGTCGAAGGAGTACCGGCCGGGGCCGGCCAGGCCGAGGCCCGCGGCGACGAAGCCGAGGTAGGCGGGGTACTCGTAGCCGCCCGCGGTGTTGAAGAAGCCCGCGGGGCGGTGCACCGCGACCGCGCCCGCCATCGCTCCGGCCGCCGCCGCGCCGGCCGCGGGGGTGGCGACGCCCAGGGCGAGGAGCAGGCCGCCGCCCGCCTCGCCGAGGCCCGCCGCCAGGGCGCTCTGGCCGCCGGGATGGAAGCCCATGGCCTCCATGCCCTTCGCGGTGCCCTCGATCCCGCCGCCGCCGAACCAGCCGAAGAGCTTCTGGGCGCCGTGCGCGAAGAGGACGCCGCCGGTGCCGAGGCGCAGCGCCAGCAGTCCGAGGTCCTTGCGGTTGAGGCAGGCCATGGCGGGGTCCTTCCTGGGGCCGGGAGCCGAGGAGCCGAACAGCGGACATGTCCAGTGTTCGGCCGACGGGCCCGCGCCTGCCGCTCCGGTTAGGCCGGGTGGGCGGCGGCGGCCCCGGTGGGGACCTCCACAGCGGCGTCCGCAGCGCCGTCCGCGTCGTGCAGGTCCTTGCCCAGGCAGATCGCCGAGTCGTACTCGCGGTAGAAGCCGAACTTCACGATCGGCAGGTATCCCTCGGAGGCGTACAGCGCCAGTGCCTCCGGCTGCTGGTCGCCGGTCTCCAGCACCATCCGGCGCCGGCCGGCGCGGCGGGCGTCCTCCTCCAGGAAGCGCAGCATCCGGCGGGCCAGGCCCCGGCCGCGCGCCTGGGTACGGGTGTACATCCGCTTGATCTCGGCGTCGCCGTCGGCCAGGCCGATCTCGCCGCCCTCCTGGGCACGCCAGGCGGCGGTGCCCAGCGGCGTCCCCTCGGGGTCGTAGGCGACGGCGAAGACGCCGTTCGGCCGGTCGAAATCGGCGGCGTCGAGTTCGGTCTCGTCGGGGTCCCCGTAGCGGAGGACGTACTCCTGCTGGACCTCGGCCATCAACAGCTGTGCATCGGGGTGCCCGTACCCCACGACTCGTATTTCCACCCGTCGATCCTAACGAGCCGCAGCTCAGCGCGGCGGCGGGGCCGCCCGGGGCCCGGCCGCCGCGCAGCGGCTCAGGTCTCGAGCAGCTCCGTACGGCCGAACATCTGCGCGGCCTGCCGCGCCGAGGGCTCCCCCGCGTCCGGGTCCGCGCCGGCCGCCAGCAGGGCCGCGACGACGTCCGCCGCGCCCTTGAAGACCGCACCCGCCAGCGGCGTCTGACCCCGGTCGTTGGCGCGGTCGGCGTCGGCGCCGCGTTCCAGCAGGGTGCGCACCGCCTCCGCGTGGGCGTGGTACGCCGCCAGCATCAGCAGCGTGTCGCCCTTCTCGTTGGTCAGGTCCGCCGGGACCCCGGCGTCGAGGTACGCCGCCAGCCCCGCCGCGTCACCCGATCGGGCCAGGTCGAAGACCTTGCCCGCCAGCTCCACGACCTCGGGGTCGAACTCGTCAGTCATCTGCGCCCACCTTCTCCGCGGCCTCGACGGCAAGGCCGTTCCCTGCTTCTTCGGCGCCGGCCTCCTCCGGGCTCGGAAGAGGGTCGCCGAAGGTGAAAGCGTACGGGGTCGGTCCGTCCGTCCTGAGCGCGGTCAGCCGCCGCTCGGCCTCCTCGACCGTCGGCCGGTGGCCCGCAGGGACCCACCACAGCGCGGTCATCGCCTCCTGCATCCGGTCGAACCACTCCCGCCGGCGCTTCAGGAAGGGGCGGTGGATCTCGCCGTAGACGTAGTCGAAGAGCGAGGCGTGGTCCCGCCACACGGACATGTTGACGATCAGCCAGGGATCGCCCATGAAGCGCAGCGAGGTGGCGTCGCCGCCCAGGCCCTGGAGCCGCCAGACGTAGCCGTCCGCCGCCTCGGCGGCGGCGTTGACCGGGTCGAGGCCCGCGACGAAGCCGGCCATCACCGGGCTGTCGATCGCGTCCTTCATCCGGGCGATGTTCACCTGAGCAAGCTGCCAGTCCGTCATGTCTCCCCCTGTGACCGGTCCGTCGGTGCGCGGCGGGCGCTTCGTCGACGATCCGCCGACGCCCCCGCGCACCTTACCCGCTACGGGGGACGGGCCAGGGGCCGTGCGGGCGTCAGCCATCCGGGCGAACCGCCAGCGCGCCGCCGCCCCATGGTGGGCCCCAGGGGTGACGATCGCCTGCGAGGGGGAATGCAGGCGGCAAATCCACCCATTTGCTGCTATCCATTACTTATTACTTTTTGTCACGATAGTGGAACGTTGTGTGACGAGCGCCTGTCCCACCAGGCCTCCCAGACCGCTGTCCCTACTCCGAGGAGCCCCTCGTGATCCTCTCCGTCTCCGGAGTCGTCCTGCTGGGAATCATCGTGTTCCTGTTCTTCCGCAAGGACGGCCTCAAGCTTTCACACGCTCTGGTCTGCGCCCTCTTCGGCTTCTACCTCGCGGGCACCGCGATCGCCCCGAGCATCAAGGCCGGCGGGGCCAGCCTGGCCAGCCTGCTCGGCGGCATCAAGTTCTGACGCGCCCGCACCTGCCCCGGAGCACCCGATGACCTTCACCGAGCACCTCGCCCGCGGCCGCGATCTGGCCCGCACCGCCGGCGACCACGCCGCCGACATGTTCGGCCCCCTGATCACCATCGGCCGCGGCCTTCGGGCCCACGCGGCATGGACCAAGAACTGGTGGGCCAACACCCCCAAGGATCGGCGCGGCCCGGCGCTCTTCCTTGTCGTGGCGGTCGTCGCGGCCGTCGCCCTGCTTCCCTACGGCCCGCTGCTGGCCCTGCTCACCCTCATGGGCAGCGCCGCCTGGGCGGGCCGGGTCCGGGTGGCGCCGCCCCCGCCCGCGCCGGACACCAGCAACCTCAAACTCGCCGCCATCTACACCGCGCTGACGCCCTACCTGGTCCACGAGTCGGATCCGACCCCGCTCTACGCGCACGGCGGCGACTTCAAGGACGCGTTCAGCAGCTGGGAGTTCGACGAGGAGGGCCGGCTGACCTCGCTGGACCTGCGGTACCCGGCCTACTTCACCGACACCGAGCCCCAGTCCCGGGCCCGGATCGAGCAGGTGATCCACGGCAAGGTGGGCCGCAGCCGCGAGTACCGCTTCACCTGGGACGAGGAGGTCAACCGCCTCCAGGTATCGGCACTCCCCCCGCTGCCCGGCGACATCGCCGCCCAGACCTTCGTCACCGCCGCGGGCGAACTGGTGCTCGGCTTCACCGACACCACGAGCACCAACCGCATGATCCCGGTCCGTCAGGAAGGCGGCCAGGCGCACCAGCCGCCGGTGCTGTGGCGCACCGGCCCGCGCTCGGCCGAGCCGCACCTGCTCGCCCTCGGCGCGCACGGCTACGGCACCTCGACACTGCTGCGCTCGCTCGCCCTCCAGGCCCTGCAGCACGGCGACATCGTCGTCGTCGACGGCGCCGGCACCGGCGAACACGCCTGCCTGGTCGGCCGTCCCGGCGTGCACACGGTGGAGACCAGCCTGCACGGCGCGCTGGCCGCGCTGGAGTGGGCGGCGACCGAGACGCAGCGACGGCTCGACGCGCACAACCACGCCAAGCGCACCGGCGGCATGCCGCCCGCCGACACGCTCCGGCCGCTCTGGCTGCTGCTGGACCACCCCTCCGAGCTGAGCGAGCTCGCCCACGCGGAGGGTCGCCCCGACCCGCAGGAACTGCTGGAGACCCCGCTGCGGCACGGCCGGACGGCCCATGTGACGGTCGTGGTGGTGGACCGGCTCGACGCGCTCGAGCGGATCCGGCCCAGCCTGCGCAACGGCTGCCGGGCCAGGGTGGTGCTCGGGCCGCTGGGCCCCGAACTGGCCCTGGACGCACTGGGCGCGCCGCTGGACATCACCCCCTCCAGCCACACCCCTCCCGGCCGCGGCTACGCCCGCCTGGGCAACGCCGCCCCGGTCCGGCTCCAGGTCCCGGCCACGCCGGACCCGCTGGACGAGGACGCCCCCACCGACCAGCGTGACGCGGTCATCGCCCTGCTCCCCCACGCGGACACCCGAACCGAGAGCACGGCGGACCTGACGCTGAGCAAGGACGTACCGCTGAGCAAGGACCTGTCGGCCGTGGGCGCCGCAGCGACCGTCCCGCCGCCGCTGGACCTGCCGCCCGTCGACCTGGCCGCGATGGACCTGGCCTCCCTGGAACTGCCGCCGGCCCCGCCGGTCCCCCCGATGCCCACCGAGGCGCCGCGCTTCCTCTGAACGCGGCGAGAGCCCCCGACGGACCGTCATCAAGCCCCCGACCATCGTGGTCGGGGGCTTTGACTCGTCCCGGACCGCATACCCCCTTGACGCCGCCACCCGAACAGGTGCTCAATGGTGCGCCAATGGACTGCCTTCATACCATTGAGCGGTCCGCACCCCAGAGACCAGAGGTGCGCATGTCGTCCCCCGAGTCATCCGCGCTCGCCCCCGAGGCCGTCCAGACGGACGAGCAACGCCTCCACGAGCTCGGCTACGCACAGGAACTGGCCCGCAGCATGTCGGGCTTCTCCAACTTCGCCGTCTCCTTCACCATCATCTCGATCCTCTCCGGCTGCCTCACCCTCTACGGGACCGGCATGAACACCGGCGGGCCCGTCGTCATCGTCTGGGGCTGGCCCTTCGTCGGCCTGATGACGCTCCTGGTCGGCCTGGCCATGGCCGAGGTCTGCTCCAGCTACCCGACCGCGGGCGGTCTCTACTACTGGGCCGCCAAGCTGTCGCCGCGCAACGGCGCGGCATGGTCCTGGTTCACCGGCTGGTTCAACTTCCTGGGCCAGGTCGCGGTGACCGCCGGCATCGACTTCGGCGCCGCGCAGTTCATCAACGCCCTGATGGACCTCCAGGGTTGGTACAAGGCCACGCCCGGCCACACGATCATCATCTTCGGCCTGGTGCTGCTGGTCCACGGCGCGCTGAACACCTTCGGCGTCAAGATCGTGGCGCTGCTCAGCAACGTCAGCGTCTGGTGGCACATCCTGGGCGTGCTGGTGATCGTCGGCGCGCTGGCGATCACGCCGAAGCACCACCAGTCCGCGAGCTTCGTCTTCACCCACTTCGTCAACAACACCGGCTGGAGCAGCGCCCTCTACGTGGCCGCGATCGGCCTGCTGATGGCGCAGTACACCTTCACCGGCTACGACGCCTCCGCCCACATGACCGAGGAGACCCGCGACGCGGCCCGCTCGGGTCCGCGCGGGATCGTGATGTCGATCCTGGTCTCGCTGGTCGCCGGCTGGGTGCTGCTGATCGGCATCACCTTCGCCATCCAGAACTACGCCGCCGAGACCGGCAGCGCGACCGGCGTGCCGCCCGCGCAGATCTTCCTGGACGCGGCCGGCGCCACCGGCGGCAAGCTGCTGCTGCTCGTGGCGATCGGCGCCCAGCTCTTCTGCGGGATGAGCTCGGTGACCGCCAACTCCCGCATGATCTACGCCTTCTCGCGGGACGGAGCGCTGCCGGGCTCCGCGGTCTGGCACCGGATCAACCCGCGCACCAGGACGCCCACCAACGGCGTCTGGCTCGCGGTGGCCGGCGCGTTCCTGCTCGGGCTGCCGTACCTGTGGAACCTGACCGCCTACCAGGCGGTCACCTCGATCTCCGTGATCGGGCTCTACATCGCCTACGTCATCCCGACGTTCCTGCGGCTGCGGCTCGGCGCGGACTTCCGGCCGGGCCCCTGGCAGCTCGGCCGGTGGAGCCGTCCGATCGGGATCGCGGCGGTGATCTGGGTCGCGATCATCACGGTGCTCTTCATGCTGCCGACGCTGAACCCGGTCACCTGGACGTCGTTCAACTACGCGCCGATCGCCGTGCTGGTGGTCCTCGGCTTCGCGGGCGGCTGGTGGCTGCTGTCGGCCCGCAACTGGTTCACCGGCCCGCGCGTGCAGGGCACCCCGGAGGAGCTGGCCGCCGTGGAGCGGGACCTCAGCGGCGGGTGACGGCGGCGGCCGGAGCGGGTAGTAACCAGCGGACCCCGCCCGCTCCGGCACCGGCCGCGCCAGGAAGGACCGCATGAGCAGCGACGCACCCGACTCGGATCTCCCGCTCGGCCTGTCGCCCCCGGCCCGCCGCGCCCTCGACGCGGCGGGCTACCGCTGTCTCGCCGACCTGGACGGCGCCGCCGAGGCGGCGCTGCGGCAGCTCCCCGGCGTCGGCCCGAAGGCCGTCCGGCTGCTGAAGCTGGCCCTGGCCGGCCGCGGCATGCGCCTGACCGGCTGACCGTGCGACACGACGGCGGTCGCGGCGGGCCGCCGCGCGAGCGCCGAGGAGCCCCCGAGCGGGCATACTGCTGCCCGTGATCACGCTTCCCACCAGCCACCCCTACCTGGACCATCCCGGCCCGCTCGGCTTCGCCCATCGCGGCGGCACGCTCGGCGGCCCGGAGAACTCCATGCCCGCGTTCGAGCGGGCAGTCAGGCTCGGCTACCGCTATCTGGAGACCGACGTCCACGCCACCGCCGACGGCGTGCTGGTCGCCTTCCACGACGAGCGGCTGGAGCGCGTGACCGACGGCTCTGGCGCGATCTCCGCACTGCCCTGGCGCACCGTCTCGGCCGCCAGGATCGCCGGGCGCGAGGCGATACCGACGCTGGAGGAGCTGCTGGACGCCTTCCCCGAGGCGCGCTTCAACATCGACGTGAAGGCCGTCGGCGCGGTCCGCCCGCTGGTCGACGCGGTGCGGCGCACCAACGCCTGGGACCGGGTCTGCGCCGGCTCCTTCTCCGACTCCCGCCTGGCCGCCGTCCGGGCGGCGGCGGGGCCGCGGCTGGCGACGGCGGCCGGACCGCGCGCGGTCGCCGCGCTCAAGCTGCGGGCGCTGACCGGTGGCCGCGCGCCGCTGGCCCGCTCGGTGCGCCGTCGGTCGGTCTGCGTCCAGGTGCCGGAGTTCCTGCCGGGCGAGGCCGAGCGCGGCGTGCGGCTGGTCGACCGGGCCTTCCTGGACACCGCCCACGCGCTCGGCGTCCAGGTGCACGTCTGGACCGTCAACGAAGCGGAACGCATTCGTGCTCTTCTGGACCTCGGTGTTGATGGCATCATGACGGATCGCATCGACGTCCTGCGCGATGTCCTGATCGAGCGCGGAGCCTGGATTTGATCACTTCTGCCCCGGCCGCCACCGAGCGCCCCGACCTCAAGCGGGCCCAGCTCGGCTGGTACCTGAACGACTGGGCCAACGCGGCCTTCGCGGCCACCGTGCTCACGGTCTTCCTGGGCCCGTACCTCACCGACATCGCCAAGAAGGCGGCGGACGCCCACGGCGACGTGCACCCGCTCGGCATCCCGGTGCGGGCCGGCTCCTTCTTCCCCTACACGGTCTCGGCCTCCGTGCTGCTCTCCGTGGTGATCATGCTGCTGGCCGGCGCGGCGGCGGACCGCACCGGACGCCACCGCACCCTGCTGGGCGTCTTCGCCTACGTGGGCGCGGGGGCGACGCTCGGCATGTTCTTCCTCGGCGGCCACCATTACCTGCTCGGCGGCGCCCTGCTGGTGGTGGCCAACATCTGCTACGCGGTCTCGGCCGCCCTGGCCAACTCCTTCCTGCCGGGGCTCGCCGCGCCCGACGACCGCGACGCGGTCTCCTCCAAGGGCTGGGCCTTCGGCTACGCGGGCGGCGGCCTGCTGCTGATCGTCAACCTCGCCCTCTACTCCGGCCACAGCGCCCTCGGCCTGTCCACCGGCACGGCGGTGCGGCTCTGCCTGGCCTCGGCGGGCCTGTGGTGGGCCGTGTTCACGATCTTCCCGATGCTGCGGCTGCCGAGCCGTCCGGCGACGGCCCCGGTGGAACGCCCGGTCGACGAGCACGCCGGCGGCACCCTGCGCGAGCTGGCCGGGACCCTGCGCGGAATGCGCCAGTACCCGCTGACACTGCTCTTCCTGATCGCCTTCCTCTGCTACAACGACGGCATCCAGACGGTGATCTCGCAGGCCTCGCTGTACGGCAGCGAGGAGCTCGGCATGGCCCAGGGCACGCTCATCAGCGGCGTGCTGCTGGTCCAGATCGTCGCGATCGGCGGCGCGCTGCTGCTCGGCCGGATCGCCCGCCGCTACGGCGCCAAGCGGACCATCCTCGGCTCCCTGGTCGCCTGGGTGGTCACCCTCGCCTTCGGCTACGTCATGCCGGCGCACCAGCCGGTCTGGTTCTACGCCCTCGCGGCGGCGATCGGGCTGGTGCTCGGCGGAAGCCAGGCGCTGTCCCGCTCGCTCTTCTCCCACCTGATCCCGCCGGGCCGGGAGGCGGAGTACTTCAGCCTCTACAAGATCAGCGACCGCGGCACGAGCTGGATGGGCCCGTTGGTCTTCGGTCTCGCCTACCAGCTGACCGGCAGCTACCGGGTGGCGATCATCTCGCTGCTGATCTTCTTCGCCGTCGGCTTCGCCCTGCTGCTGCTGGTTCCGGTGCGGCGCGCGATCGAGGCCGTGGGCAATCCGGTGCCCGCAATCTCGTGACCCTCCGAAGCATTGGATCAACCGAGGGTGATATCCGCCGCCAGATGTGACAAATCGGACGCAGGTGGGTACAAACAGGTTCGGTGCGACGGAAGTCGCGCGCTTACTGCGGGAATCTTCGACGGTTGCCGCACGTTGTACGGACCGACGAAGACAGCGACATCCAGTCCTGTGGGCTTGGAGCCCGGGAGGCACGATTCATGAGTGAGCGAGCTCTCCGCGGCACGCGACTCGGGGCAACCAGCTACGAGACCGACCGCGGTATCGATCTGGCGCCCCGCCAGACCGTCGAGTACGCATGCCAGAACGGACACCGCTTTGAGGTGCCGTTCTCGGTGGAGGCCGAAATCCCGCATCTGTGGGAATGCCGGTTCTGCGGCAGCGAGGCGATGCTGATCGACGGCGAGGAGCCGGAGGAGAAGAAGGCGAAGCCGGCCCGAACGCATTGGGACATGCTGATGGAACGGCGTACCCGCGAGGAGCTGGAGGAGGTGCTCGCCGAACGACTGGCGGTACTGCGCTCCGGTGGCATGAACCTCGCGGTCCATCCGCGCGACGCGCGCAAGTCCGCATAACCGGGACTTGACGACGAGGCCCCGGCTCCCCTCAGGGGGAGCCGGGGCCTCGTCGCGTTCGCGGCTCGCGGCGGCCGGTCGGCGGCTACCGGTTGATCTGGCCGTAGGGGCCCTCGTCGTCGCGCCGGGAGTAGTCGTACGGACGGCCGCCGTCCTCGGTGACGACCTCGCCCTGGACGACCTTGCCGTCGGGGCGGTGCATCCGCATCTGCTCCTGGAAGCGGACGGCGTCGCCGAGCGGACCGCGGCGCAGCAAGTTCATCGGGATCCGCTGGAGCCGCTTCGCGACCACCGGCACCAGGCAGAGCAGGCCCGCCACGTCGGAGAGGAAGCCCGGCAGGATCAGCAGGACGCCTCCGGCGATGGTCACCGCGGTCCGCGCCTCACCCTCGGGCATCCGCCCGGCGGTCGTCGCCCGCAGAGCCCGCAGCCCGGCCCGCTTGATCACCCATCCGCCGAGGATGGCGCCGCCGACCAGCAGCGCGAGCACGAGGAGCCAGCCGAGCAGATGCGCGAGCTCCACGATGATCCACAGCTCGAGCAGCAGGTACGCCGCGACGAGCAGGGGGAGAAACCGCTTGATGCGTGAGCCGCGCACGGGGGGTGGCCCTTTCCTTGTCCTGAAGGCTTCCCCTCTACAACGCCCGAGGTCAGACGAGTGTTCCGTGGCAACGCCTCAGGGGCGCCTGCGGCGCACCAGGGCGTAGCCGCACGCGCCCAGCCCCAGCAGGGCCAGGGCCCACTCCGGCGCGGCGCCCACGCGGTCGGCGAGGGTGAGGCCGTCGCGGAGCGGGACGCTCGCCTCCAGCTCCGCCCGCGTCGCGAGCTGCGTCCGCTGCTGGACCGAGCCGTCGGGCTCGATGATCGCGCTGATGCCGCTGGTCGCCGCGATGACCACCGCGCGGCCGTGCTCGACCGCGCGCAGGCGGGACATGGCGAACTGCTGGTCGGGCTGGTCCGTGCGCTCGTAGGTCGCGTTGTTGGTCTGCACGACCAGCACCCGCCCGCCCTTGGTCACCGAGTCGCGGACGATGCCGTCGTAGGCGACCTCGAAGCAGATCACGTCGCCGATCCTGGCCGGACCCACCTGGAGGATGCCGGTCCGGTCGCCGGGGTAGAAGTCGCGGGCGACCCGCTGCAGCCGGGTGATGTACTTCATCAGGATCGACCGGAACGGCACGTACTCGCCGAACGGCACCGGATGCTGCTTGGTGTAGTGCGCGCCGGGGCCCGTGCGCGGATCCCAGACGATGCCTTCGTTCAGCACGTGCTGGCTGTCCGGGCCGTCCACGAGCGCGCCGACCAGCAGCGGGACGCCGGCCCGCTTCGCCACGCCGTCGATCGCCGCGTAGGCCTCGGGGGTGACGTAGGGGTTCACGTCGGAGGAGTTCTCCGGCCAGACGATCAGCTGCGGCTTGGGCATCGTGCCCGCCGCGACTTTGGCCAGCAGGTCGTCGGTCGCCGCCACGTGGTTCTTCAGGACCTCCATGGGGCGGCCGAGGAAGTCCATGCCCGCGTGCGGCACGTTGCCCTGGATCACGGCGATCTCCGCCGACGCCGGACCCCCGGCCGTGTCGCCGCCGGTGGGCACCGGGACCGCGTAGCCGACCACGCCGAAGGCGACCGCGCCGGCCGCGCAGGCCACCGCCGCCCGGCGGCCGCGGGCCCGCAGCGCCGGCACCGCGGCGGCCAGCAGCGCGCCGCTCAGCGTCACGGCGAAGCTGACCAGCGGCGCGCCGCCGAGCGCGGCCAGCGGCGTGAAGGGCGAGGAGGTGTTCGCGAAGGCGAGTCGGCCCCATGGGAAGCCGCCGAGCGGCACCCGGTCCCTGGCCCACTCCTGGGCGACCCAGAGGCAGGCCGTCCACAGCGGCCAGAAGCGCAGCCGGGAGACCAATGCCAGCCCCGCGCCCATCAGCCCCAGGAAGAGCGTCTCGGCGACCGACAGCAGCACCCAGACGTCGTAGCCGATGACCCCGATCCAGAACAGCAGCCAGAGCATGAAGGCCGCGCCGAAGACCAGGCCGGTCCACGCCGCCTGGCGCACCGTGCGGCGGTAGGTCAGCAGGCTCAGCCCGGCGACCGCGACGACGGACAGCGGCCAGATCCCGGCGGAGGGGAAGGAGAGCGCGAGCAGCAGGCCGCAGAGCGCCGCGAGGCCGGTACGGGGCAGGCCGGCGCGGATCCGGGCGGGACGCGAGGGGCGGACGGGGGGTTCGTCCTCCACGCGATCCTCGGAGTCCAGGGTCAAGGTCACGCTCGCCGCCAATCCGCAGCAGATGGTCCATGGGCTGTGGGAAGACGGTACAACCTGCTGGTAAGCGCCGGTGAGAGCGGGGCGGACGGGGTCACCCCGAAACCTTGCGAAACCTCGGCCCACCCGGCCGAACGGGTACGGCCCGGACGCTCTTCGGTCCGACTCGGGATCCGCTGGCTGCGGATCGACCAGAAGCCGTTGTCTACTGAGCGTCCGGGCCGGGCCCGGGTCCCACCCGCCGACCGGAATCCGCGGACCCGTCGACGCCCACGCTCCCCGGTCCGGCTGCGCTGGACCTGGCTGCCTGCCAGCGGCGGTCCCGGGTTTGGCGTGGGGCTGCTGTGAGGTGGACGACGACGAACCTACTCGCCCGCGCGGGCCGCCTGTCAACTCTTGCCCCACCTGCGAGAACAAGGGGTTCCCGCAGGTCAGGAACGTGCGAATCGGGTTCACAAGGACGCCGGGCAACCCTTCTTTCGGCGGTATCCGGACGCCGCCGTCCTCCCCGGGCGACGATGATCGACGACCGGGTCCGACGTTCGGGGTCCGACGTCCGAGCCCGCCGGCTCAGGCGAGGTGGACCGCGCGGCCGCCGACGACGGTGGCAAGACAGCGCGGCAGCTCCCGCCCCGGAGTGAGGTCCGGCAGGCCGGGGACGCCGCTGCGCGGGTCCGTGGACCAGTTGGCGACCCGCTGGTCCGGCGCCTGGACCACGAGCTCACCCGGCTCCCAGACGGCCAGCGAGGCCGGCGCGCCGGGGACCAGCACTCCGGCGTCGTCCCTGCCGAGGGCCCGCCAGCCGCCGCGGGTGTGCGCGGTGAACGCGGCGCGCACGGAGATCCGGTGCTCGGGCGTGTGGTGGAAGGCGGCGGCGCGGACGGTGCCCCACGGGTCGAGCGGGGTGACCGGGGCGTCGGAGCCGAAGGCGAGCGGGACGCCGGCGCGCAGCAGAGCCGCGAAGGGGTTCATCGTGCTGGCCCGCTCCGCGCCCAGACGCTCGACGTACATGCCCTGCTCGCCGCCCCAGAAGGCGTCGAAGGCCGGCTGCACCGAGGCGGTCAGGCCCAGCTCGGCGAAGGCCGCGATCTGGGCGGGCGTCAGCAGCTCGGCGTGCTCCACCCGGTGCCGCAGCGCGCGCACGCGCTCCAGGCCGAGCTTCTCCGCGACCGCGCGGACGCCCTCGACCAGGGCCGCGAGGGCGCCGTCGCCGATGGCGTGGAAGCCCGCCTGCAGACCGGCCTCGGTGCATGCGGCGACGTGGTCGGCGATCTGCGCGGCGCTGATGTAGGCGGCGCCGGTGTGCTCGGCGTCGGTGTAGTGGTCGTGCAGGCATGCGGTGTGCGAGCCGAGCGCGCCGTCGATGAACAGGTCTCCACCCGCGCCGACCGCGCCGAGGCGGCGGGCGGTGTCGACCGCGCCCAGCTCGCCCCAGTAACCGAAGACCTCCGGGCCCGGCGTGCCGGCGGCCAGGTCCAGCAGTGCGGACAGGTCCGCCTCGGAGGAGATCTGCGGTCCGGCGCACTCGTGCAGCGCGCCGATGCCGAGGGTGACCGCGCGGGCGAGTGTCGCCCGCTGCGCGGCCTCCCGCTGGGCGGGGGTGAGGTGCCCGAGCGCGGCGGCGCGGACGAGGTGGTGCGCGGCGCGGCTGAGAGCCCCGTCGGGGTCGTAGCCGGCCGTCGCGGCGAGCTCGGGTCCGGCCAGCGCGCGCAGCGCGGAGGAGGCCAGCGCCGAGTGCACGTCGGTGCGGGAGAGATAGAGCGCGGCTCCCGCCGCGGCCTCGTCGAGCTCGGCGAGGCTGGGGGCGCGCCGCTCGGGCCACCTGGTCTCGTCCCAGCCGTGCCCGAGCAGCACGCCGCCTCCGGCCGTGTCGGCGCCCCGCGCGACGAAGTCGCGGATCCGGCGCAGCGCCTCCGCCAGGCTCGGGCAGGCGGTCAGGTCGAGCCCGGTGAGCGCCAGGCCGGTCGAGGTGGCGTGCACGTGCGCGTCGACGAAGGCCGGGGTGACCAGCGCGCCGTCGAGGTCGACCACCAGCCGGGCGTCGCGCGCGTAGCTCTCGGCCGCGCCCTCCTCGCCGACCCAGGCGACCACGCCGTCCTGAACCAGCACCGCGGTCGCGAAGGGGTCGGCCGGGCTGTAGACGTCGCCGCCGCGCAGCAGGATCGTGCGCACCCCGGAGTCGGCGGGCGCGGTGTCGGCGAGGGCGGAGAGCGGTGCGGCGGCGGTCATGCGGTCCACCTTATGAGACGGTCTCCGGCCCGCCCCGCCAACCCCCGGACGCGGCTCACTTCAGCCGGGGCGGCCTGGCCTCGTACGGGGTGCTCAGCACGACGGTGGTGCGCGTGGAGACCCCCGCGGCCGATCTGATCCTGGCGAGCAGGTCCTCCAGATCGCCGGGAGCCGCGACCCGCACCTTGAGGATGTAGTTCTCGTCGCCGGCCACGCTGTGGCAGGCCTCGATCTCCTCGATGCCGGCCAGCCGCTCCGGGGTGTCGTCGGGCGCGCTCGGGTCGAAGGGTTTGACCGAGATGAACGCCGTCAGCGGCAGACTGACGGCGTCCGGGTCCACGATCGCGGCGTAGCCGCGGATCACGCCGCGCTGCTCGAGTCGGCGGACCCGCTGGTGCACCGCCGAGGTGGACAGGCCGGTGGCCTTGCCCAGGTCGGTGTAGCTCATGCGTCCGTCAGCGACCAGCAGCTGCACGATTTGTCGGTCGAGTTCCTCCACCCTGACAACCTATCCGACGTCAGGTGTGAGCAAGGACACAGGTATCGGCCGATGCGGCGCCGACGACCAGGATTATCGGATGCCCCGCGCGGGAAGTGCTCGCTATGGTCGCGACCACCGAGGTCCGCGTGCCTGCTCCAGGGGGAGTCCTGATGACCGTTGTCGAACAGCTGAGTGCTGTCCTCGAACCCGTCGTAACCGCGGAACCCGCCGAGAACGCCGAGCCCCTCGCCGCGCCGGGCTTCCTCGGCGCCGACCCGGGCGAGGGCGAGACCTGGGAGATCACCCGGTTCCTCTGCCCCGACTGCCACCGGCCGATCGCGGTGCTCGACAACGAGGAGCGGTTCCCGCAGCACGCCGTCGTCGCCACCCCGTGGCACCCCTTCTCCGCCGCCCTGTGCCAGGGTTCGGGCCGCTGGCTCGACGACGCGGAGTCCGAGGAGGAGCAGGGCTTCGACCCCGAGCCCTCCCTCGCCGAGTTCCTCACGCTGCCCGCCGAACTCGACTGGCGCCGCCAGCCGTTCTCCCACGTCGGCGGCCCCGGCTCGAAGCCGCTGAGCCGCTGAGCCGCTGAGCCGCTGAGAACGACGTCAGATCCAGGGGCGCCGGGGGAAGAGCCTGGGCCCCAGTGATCTGCGAGCTCCTTCGAGGACCGGCAGGTGGTACTCGTTGACGGTCAGTCCGACCCGGGCCCTCAGCGTCGCGGCCAGCCTGCGCGCCTGACGGTGCTCCTGGGCGGGCACCAGCCGCAGCAGCATCCGGTAGCCCCGCGCGTCCAGCAACACCAGGAACAGGTTCCGCTCGTTGCTGTCCTCGTTGGCGCGCTGGGTGAACAGCACCAGCTCCGCGACCGGGTCGGGGAAGCGAGGGAAGCCGCCGTCCTGGCGCTCGGCCGGCATCGGCTCGGGCTCCAGGAACAGCCGCTCGAACCGGCCCGACAGGCCGCTCCTGACCGTGAGTTCGGCGCCGTTCCAGCGCAGCAGCCCCGGGCCGACGTGCACCTCGGTCGGCCCGTGGTCCTGTGCCTTGACGCGGGCGGTGCGGGACCGCGGTCGGCCGCGCGCCCCCGCGTCGACGTCGAAGCCGGCGGTCGGGGCGACCCTGACCGCGGGCGGCGCCAGGCCCCGGACGGCCCGTCCGGGCACCAGCTGGGCCGCTTGCGCCCGCGGGGGCAGGGGCGGCGGCGTCTGCCGCTGCATGGCCTCCGTGTAGAGCTCGGCGTTCCGCACCCGGCGCACCGCGTCGCGCAGGGGCAACGGCCAGGCGCGCCAGAGCAGCGGTTCGACGGTGGGCAGCGCGAGTGCGGCGGCCAGCAGCCAGTCGTCGGGCGCCGTGAGGTGCCCCTGCGCGAGGGCGAGCCCTGCCGCCGTCGCCAGCAGGGCGTACGCGGCCCGGCCCACGATCCGGCGGTGCCGCTGCCGGATGCGCAGCGGCGGCGGAGCGTGGTCGGGCGGCGCGGACCAGATCGGCAACGTCGCGCCCAGGACGCAGACCAGCACCCCGGCGATCCGCACCGGGAGGTACGGGGCCGGGATCGCGAGGGCGCCGCCGACCCCCAGGACCACGCGCAACGCCCGCCGCAGCGTGCCCCGGCCCGGCAGCATCAGTGCCGCGCCACGCCTTGCCGCCGCCCACCTTCCCGGCACCCCCACCGCCCCCTGCCTCTGCCCCCGCCCGAGCGCCCGGGCGCCCGGACGAAAAACGGTGGCACAGGGCGTCTGCGGCGTCCAGAGGACCGCGCTCAGCCCCAGTAACGCCCCGCCACCATCGCCTCCAGGGAGTCCCGGTGCAGGATCAGCCGGTCCGGGTCCTCGGGGGCCGGGGTCTCGCCGAAGTGGATCTGGCGGTAGCCGATCCGCAGCATCACCACGGCGTGCCGCAGCGCCGCGTAGAGGGTGTAGAAGTCGAGGTCGCGCGGGGTGTGCCCGCTCGCCCGCGCGTACTGGGCGACCACCCGCTCCCGGTCCAGGAACTCCGGCAGTCCCTGCTGGCCGAAGGCGACGGTCAGGTCCTGGAAGAAGCGGTGCAGGAAGACGAACCAGCCCAGGTCGAGCTCGCGCGGACCGAGGGCGGCCATCTCCCAGTCCAGCACGGCGACCGGGGTGAAGCCCTGGTAGATGACGTTGCCGATGCGCGCGTCGCCCCAGCTGAGCACGGTCTCCCCCTCGTCGGCGGGCCAGAGCTGCTCCAGCCGGGCGAAGGCGCGCTCGATCAGGGGTGAGGGCGGCCGCCCCTCGACCACCCAGGCGTAGTAGGCGCGTTGCTCGTTCACGTGCTGCCGCAGCGGGGTGTCCCCCGGTGCGGTCGAGCGCAGGAACGCGGCCTCGGCGACCGGCGCGGTGTGCAGTTCGGCGAGCAGCGCGACGCTGGCCCGCTCCAGTTCCGCGCGCTCGGCGTCGCCGGCCTCGTGCAGCCAGTTGCCGCCGTAGGTGTAGGGCATGACGTCGGGCGGCACCCGGCCTTCGACGCGTTCCATCAGGAAGCCGGGCGCGCCGAGCACCCGGGGGTCCGTGACCAGCCGCAGCAGGCGCGGGACCGGGGCCTTGGTGCGGGCCGCCAGCTCGATGCAGCGGTACTGCCGTTCCATGTCGTAGCGCGGGAACACGGTGAAGGCGTCGGGGTCGGCGGCCAGGCGCAGCACGCAGGGCCGGACCTGTCCGTCGCCGTCGCGCAGGTCGAAGAGGACGGTCTCGCTGGACATGCCGTTGGACTGGGGGACGGTCAGCCCGGTGGCGGTCGCGCCGGGCTGCCAGGTCCCGATCCAGGCGTCGAGGCGGGCGCGCAGCTCCTCGGGGTCACGGGTGCTGGTCCGTGGACGGGGTGTGCTGGGGGTGGCCATGGCGGTGAGCTCCTCCGGTGGGCGGGTGCGGGTCAGGGGGCGACGGAGGAGAAGTCCGCGAATCCGCTCGGGTCGTGGCGGCCGAAGCTGCCGTGCTCGAAGACGCCGTGGCCGACCTCGCCGTCGAGGGTGAACCTGGCCGCGTGGTCGGTCACGCCGTAGGCGGCGAGCCCGAGGTCGGCGGGGTCGGTGAGGTCGTAGCGGCGGCGGTCCACCCAGCCCCGGCCCTGCCAGGTGCCGTGCTGCCAGTCCGGCGCGGGCGGGTAGCCGGCCCCGACCGCGAGCGGGGTGCCGCCGAGCAGTTCGGCGTGGATCTCCACCGGCTTGCGGGCGGCGTCGGTGAGGTGGAGCACGGCGCGTTCCGGGACGCGGGTGCCGGGGCGGTAGGCGATGTCGACGTGGGGCCAGCCGAGTTGCTCGTCGGGACGGCCCGCGGCCTCCGGGCGCACCAGCAGCGCCTCGTTGAGGGTGCGGTAGCCGTCTGCGTCCTCCTGGAGGATCACCATGACGAAGCGGTCGCGGAAGCGGATCGGGCACCAGACCCAGTGGAAGCCCTCGGGCCGGTTCTCCTCGGCCGCGCGGCCGGGCTGCTCACCGGGTATCGGCCGGACGCCCCAGCTGCGGTCCCTGGTCGCCGTCCACTCCTCGGGCGCGACGCGGTACTCCTCGCCGCCGACCCGGATCCAGCCGTGCGCGCCGCCGGCCTGGACGAAGCGCCGGCCCTCCAGGGTGAGCCGGTCCCCGGTGTGCCCGACGTGGTGCGGCTCCCAGACGGCGGGGAACTCGGCCTGCCAGGTGAGGTCGAACGCGAGCTCGTCGGGCCCGCCCTCGCAGACCAGCCGCAGCGTGCGCAGCGGTTCGACCACCTCGATCCGCAGCGGGCCGACCTCCAGCCTCATCCGGTCCTCCCCCAGCGCGTCGGAGGCCCGGACGGCGTGGAGGGTGTCGCCGACCTTGAGCGTGGCGTAGGCGTCGATCACGCCGGTGTTGGGATAGACGCCGAGGCCGGCGATGAGCAGGGCGCGTCCGCCGTGGTCGAGGACGTGGAAGATGCAGCGGTCGTAGGCGTTGCGGTCGCCGGTGGCGACGTGCCGCATGGACAGTGGCACCTGGTGCACGGGGTACTCGTCCAGGGGGACGGGGCGGAGCGTCACGCTGGCCTCCTCGGCAGGAACAGATTGTCTGACGGTATGTCAGATTCTGCCCAGGAGGCCAGTGCGCTGCTGATCTATTCTCGGAACCATGACTGTTCAGCGCATGGACAACGTCGCCGTCGTGGTCGAGGACCTGGACGCGGCGGTCGCCTTCTTCGCCGCACTCGGCCTGGAGCTGGAGGGCAGGGCGGAGATCGAGGGCGACTTCGCGGACCTGACCGTCGGACTGGAGGGCATCCGGAGCGAGATCGCGATGATGCGGACCCCGGACGGGCACGGCAAGCTGGAGCTCACGAAGTACCACACCCCCGCCGCCCACCCCGCGACGCCGGTGAACCCGCCGCCGAACACCCTGGGCCTGCACCGGGTCATGTTCGCCGTCGACGACATCGACGCCACCATCGCCCGGCTCCGCGCCCACGGAGCCGAGCTCCTGGGCGAGGTGGCGCAGTACGAGAGCATCTTCCGGCTCTGCTACCTGCGCGGCCCGGCAGGGATCATCGTCGCCCTGGCCGAGCAGATCGGCTGACCGGACCGGCCGACCCCTGGACGGTGCGGCGGCCCGCCCCGCACCGTCACAGGTTCTGGCTAGGCTCGACGCATCATGCTCACCCTCGACTCACTCGCGGCACGGCTCGGCGCCCTGGAGCCGTCCTGCGGCGCGACGCGCCTGATCGCCGTCGACGGCTACGCCGGCTCGGGCAAGACGACCTTCGCCGCCCGGCTCGCCGCCGCGCTCGGCGACGCGCCCGTGGTCCATCTGGACGATCTGGCCACGCACGACCAGTTCTTCGACTGGACCGGACGGCTGCTCGACGAGGTGCTCACGCCGCTGGCGGAGCGCCGCCCGGTGCGGCACCGCGTCTACGACTGGAATACCGCGCGCTTCGACGCGGTTCACCAGATCGGGGCCGCTCCTCCGCTCCTCGTACTGGAGGGCGTGGGGGCCGGGCGGCGAGCGATCCGCCCCCGGTTGGCGGCGCTGCTGTGGATGGAGCTCGACGCGGTCACGGCCCGTGCCCGGGGCGAGCGGCGCGACGGTCCGGAGCAGGCGGAGTTCTGGGAGCGGTGGTTCCGGGAGCAGTCCACCCACTTCCGGTCCGATCCGAGTCGGCCGTTCGCCGATTTCCTGGTGAACGGAACCAGTGGGGAGCTATTCGCTCACGCCGCGTAATCGCGCGAGCGTGAGGCGCGTAGCCTGTCCCGGAGCCAATGAATGGCGGCTCTCCCTGCGGTTCCCCGCCGCAGAGCCGTGCTCAGGAGGCCCTTGACCTGCGCCCCTGGCAACAACTACGTTCTCATCAGCGCGACACACGGTGATCGCGCCCCCGCAGACACGAGCTGCCGGCCGTTCCCCCGTGGCCGGCAGCTCGTCCTTTTCCGGCCCATCCGTCCCGCTCCGGACGATGCTCGCGCCGTGACTGCGGGTGACCACCGGAATCCTGCATGCCGCTTGTGTCCTACTTTTGTCCGTGTCCCCACCAGCCGATACGGTCGCACGGCACTCTTCCGGATCAGCTGGACCCCGGTACGATGCCCCATGAGTGCGGGGTCTGGTCCCCGTGTGCTCACGGACCGTCAAAGTGCGGCGACTGCAGGCCTCCCGGGTCGGCCCACCAGCTGGGCAGCGGGACGCGGCACAGCAGGGGGCAGAGCGGTGGGGACAGAGGACAACGGCGACAGGCGGTCCCGTAGCCTGGCCGATCGCGCCTGGCTACGGGCGATGGACGCCTACGGCGCCGGCGCGTACACCCGTGCAGAGGAGGAGTTCCGCGCTGCCGTCCGGCTCGACCCCGGCATGGCCGACGCCTGGCTCGGGCTGCACGCCCTCCGCTCGGACACCTCGACCGCGCTGCTCTCCATGCACCGGCACCGGGAGCGCTTCGGCGAGCAGCGGCACCGGCACCGCCGGCCGCTCAGCTCCTGGTACTGGCTGGGCTGGTGGGTGCAGCCGCTGCTGGAGGACGAGCGGGACCTCGCCCTCGCGCACGCCTCGCACTGGCTGGACGGCCGGCACCTGCCCGAACTCGACCGGGCCCTCGCCGAGTGCCCCCCGCCGGGCCAGGACAACGCCGTCCGCTTCCTGCACGCCTGCCGGTCCTACCTGACCAAGGACTGGGAGCAGCTCATCCGCGACACCGACGGCCTGCTGGACGACCCGCTGCTGGGCATCGAGGCGGGCCTGTTCAGCGGGATGGCCAGGGTCAGGCTGGACATGTGCGGCCAGGCCGAGCTGCCGCTGGCCACCTCGCTGGCCCGGTGCCGCTCGGAGCAGCCGCAGCGCAAGGAGCTGCGCTACTGGCTGGCCCGCGCCTACGAGGGGGTCGGCCGCAGCGCGGCGGCCCTCTCGCTCTACCGGGCCGTGCACCGGGTGGACCCCGGCTTCATGGACACCTCCGCCCGGCTGGCCGCGATCACGGCGGAGGACGGGGTCGACCCCGCGCTGCTGGAGGGGCCCTCGGAGCCCGGCCTGCACCGGCCCCGCCACGCCAGCGGCGGGGGCCCCGCGCTGCCGACCGAGCCGCCGCTGTCCGGCTCGCCCTTCGACGCCCTGGACGGGCCGCTGGAGTCGGTCTTCTACGACCCGCTGCCCGGCTTCCCGCTGGCCGACGACGAGGAGGACCAGGAGGACCCCGAGGACGCGGACGACGAGCCCCAGACGGCCGGCGAGGAGGAGCCCACCCGCCCCGCCGCCGTGGGCGCCCGGCACCGCGCGAACACCCCCGACTCCTCCCCGCTGCTGCCGCCCGGCACGACCGTCCAGCCGAACCAGCAGCGGCTCGACGCCGCGCTGGCCGAGCTGGACCGGATGGTGGGGATGGCCCCCGTGAAGCGTCAGGTGCTGGCGCTCTCGGCGCAGCTGCGGATGGCGCAGCTCCGGGCCGACCAGGGCCTTCCGGTGCAGCCGCCGAAGCGGCACTTCGTCTTCTCCGGCCCCTCGGGCACCGGCAAGACCACGGTCGCCCGGATCCTCGGCCGGGTCTTCTACGCGCTCGGCCTGCTCAGCGGCGACCACCTGGTCGAGGCCCAGAGAGCCGACCTGGTCGGCGAGTTCCTCGGCCAGACGGCGGTCAAGGCGAACGAGCTGATCGACTCGGCGCTGGACGGCGTCCTGTTCATCGACGAGGCCTACAGCCTGGCCAACTCCGGCTACTCCAAGGGCGACGCCTACGGCGACGAGGCCCTCCAGGTCCTGCTCAAGCGGGCCGAGGACAACCGGGACCGGCTGGTGGTGATCCTGGCCGGTTACCCCGAGGGCATGAACCGCCTGCTGGCCGCCAATCCGGGCCTCAGCTCGCGCTTCACCAGCCGGGTGGACTTCCCCAGCTACCGCCCCGAGGAGCTGGCCGCGATCGGCCAGTCCCTGGCCTCGGGCGACGGGGACTTCTGGGACGAGGAGGCCCTCGAGGAGCTCCGCTCCATCTGCGGCCACGTGGTCCGCGAGGGCTGGATCGACGACCTGGGCAACGGCCGCTTCATGCGCACCCTCTACGAGAAGTCCTGCGCCTACCGCGACCTCCGCCTCTCCGTCCTGCCCGACTCCCCCACCCGCCAGGACCTCGCGGCCCTCCGCCTCCCCGACGTCCTCCAGGCCTACGGCGAACTCATCGACGGACGCTGACCGCCGAGTCCCCTCGCCCACCGCGGGAAAGCGTCGGGCCCCCGGACGTGTCCAGGGGGCCCGACGTGGGGGCGCGGCACGCTACGCCGCCTTGAGCGCCTCCTTGAGCGGCACGCGGGCGCCGCTGCGCAGCACGGAGTTGCGGTAGATCCGGCCGGCGAACCGGAGCATCACCACGCCGCAGGCGAGCGTGATCGCCAGGGAGACCAGCATCTGCCAGAGCGGTGCGACGCCGAGGGCCCAGCGCATCGGCATCAGCTCCGGCGCGGTCAGCGGGACGTAGGAGAGGATCTCCGCCACGCCGCTGTGCGGGTCGGTCGGGAGGATGGAGATGGCGACCACCCAGCCCGCCACCAGCGGCATGATGATCGGGGCCATCAGCCCGCCCAGGTCCTCCTGGCGGGAGACCATCGCACCCGCCGAGGCGAAGATCATCGCGTAGAGCCAGAAGCCGGCCGCGAACCAGAGCAGGGTCCAGGCCAGCGAACCGACCGAGGCGCTCAGCGAGACGCTCAGCTGGCCGTCGGCCATGCCGATCGCCAGCCCGAGCACGCCGGGCACCACGAGCTGGAGCGCGCCGATGACGGCGACGCCCAGCACCTTGCCGGCCAGCAGCTGCCACGGCTTGATGGTCGCCAGCAGCAGCTCGACGACGCGGCTGCTCTTCTCCTCCACGACGCCCTGGGCCACCATCTGCCCGACCGTCATGAGGATCATGTACATCAGCAGACCGGCCGCGATCGCGATGGTGATCTTCTGGCCCTGCTGCGGGTCGTCGTGCTGCAGCGTCGTCACCTGGATCTGCTGACTGCCGACGGCCGCCGTCACCTTGGCCGGGTCGCCGCCCAGAGCGGTGATCTGCGCGTTCAGCGCCGCCTGCTGGTCGACCAGCGAGAAGACCGTGCGCAGCGAGTCGGGCAGCGACTTCTTCACCGTGACCTGGGCGCCGGAGGCGTCGTGCACGACGAAGGCGTCGACCTTGCCGCCCTGCACGGCCGACCTGCCCGCCGCCGGGTCGGCGACCACGGTGATCTTCACGTTCTGGTGCAGCTGGGTGGCCGTCGACTCCAGGGCCCGGCCGTACGCCGCGTCCGACCGGACGACGGCGACCTTGGACGTGCTCGGCCCGGAGTGGGCGAACTTGGTGATGATCGGCAGCGCGACGAAGGACAGCGCCGTGATCGCCAGAATGATCAGGAAGGCCTTGGAGCGCAGCCGGACCCGCAGTTCGCGGCCCGCGACGAGCTTGATCGCTTCGGCGCTGCCGATCTGCAGCCGTTCGTGGTTGGTGCCGCTCACTTCTGCTGCTCCCCCGTCCCGGTCGTCCCCGTCGTCCCGGTCGCGGGCTCTGCCCCGGGCTTCTTCTCCTCGCTGCTCACCACGTGCCGGAACAGCTCCGTCAGCGAGGAGCGCCGACGCGCGAATTCACGCACCGGGCCCGTCGCCAGCGCGGCGCCGAGCACCGCCTGGTCGTCCGCGCCGTCCTCCAGGACCAGCACCGTGCGACCGGCCTCCTCGCCGCGGACCGAGACGCCCGGTATGCCGTCCGCCCAGCCCTCGCGTGCCTGGGGCGCGTGCACGACCAGCTCCTCGCCGCCGGAGGCGCGCAGCTCGTCGACGGTGTCGCAGGCGACCATGGAGCCCGCGCGGACGATGCCCACGCGGTCGCAGAGGCGCTCGACCAGTTCCAGCTGGTGGCTGGAGAAGATGACCGGGATGCCCTCGGCGCACTTCTCCTGCAGCACCGCGCTCATCACGTCCACGGCGACCGGGTCCAGGCCGGAGAAGGGCTCGTCGAGGACGAGTATCTCCGGGTGGTGGACCAGCGCCGCCGCGAGCTGGACGCGCTGCTGGTTGCCGAGGCTCAGCTTCTGCACCTCGTCGCCGAAGCGGCTCTCGACGCCCAGGCGCTCCGCCCAGGAACGGGCGGCGGCCACCGCGTCCGACCGGGTCAGGCCGTGCAGCCGGGCCAGGTACTCCAGCTGCTCGCCGACCTTCATCCGCGGGTAGAGGCCGCGCTCCTCCGGCATGTAGCCGATCCGGCTGCGGGTCTCCAGCGTGACGGGCGCGCCGTCCCAGCGCACCTCGCCGCCGTCGGACGCCAGCACGCCGAGGACGATCCGCATCGTCGTGGTCTTGCCGGCGCCGTTGCTCCCGACGAAGCCGAAGATCTCCCCGGCGCGGACGTCGAAGGCCATGTTGTCCAGGGCGACGGTGTCGCCGTAACGCTTGGACACGCGGTCGACTTCAAGGCGTCGATCGCTCACTTGCTCATCACTCCCCCGTGACGCTCGTACATGTGACTTGTTCGATCTGTTTGATCAGGTGATCGGTTTGATCGAACGTCACCTTATCCGGACCGGTGGGCGGGGTCGTGCACTTCCCCCACCAGCTCCTCCAGGACGTCCTCCAGCGCCACCAGGCCCACCGGCCGGCCTTCGCCGTCGATCACCCCGGCCAGGTGCGCGGCCGCGCGGCGCATCGCGCCCAGGGCGTCGTCGAGCGGGAGGTCGCCGGAGAGGGTGATGATCGGCCGCCACAGCCGCTGCGGCACCGGGGCGTCCCGGTCGTCCAGCTCCAGCACGTCCTTGACGTGCAGGTAGCCCAGGAAGGCGCCGTTGCCGCCGAGGACCGGGTAGCGCGAGAAACCGGTGCGCACCGCCAGGTCCTCGATCTGGCCCGCGGTCACCGTGGTGTCCACGGTGACCAGCTTCTCCCTGGGCATGACGACCTCGCGCACCGGCGTCAGCCCCAGCTCCAGCGCGTCCTCCAGGCGCTCCTGGGCGCGCCTGCCGAGCAGGCCCGCCGCGTGCGAGTCGTGCAGCAGGTGCGTGAGCTGCTCGCTGGTGTAGACGGAGTCGATCTCGTCCTTGGGCTCCACCCGCAGCAGGCGCAGCATCAGGTTGGCGAAGGCGTTGAGGAAGGCGATGAAGGGGCGCAGCCCTCGCGCCAGCGCCGCCAGCGGCGGGCCGAGCAGGAGCGCGGCACGCTCGGGCGTGGCCAGCGCGATGTTCTTCGGCACCATCTCGCCGATCACGATGTGCAGCGCGACCACGACCACGAGGGCCAGCACGTAGGCGACCGGATGGACCAGCGACTCGGGCAGGCCCACCGCGTGGAACGGGCCCTCGAGCAGCCCGGCCAGGGCCGGTTCGGCGAGCGCGCCCAGCAGCAGCGAGCAGACGGTGATCCCGAGCTGGGCCGCCGCCATCATCGCGGAGACCTCCTCCAGCGCGCGCACCACGGTGGCCGCGCGGCGGTCGCCCGCCTCCGCCAGCGGTTCGACCTGGCTGCGGCGGACCGAGACCAGCGCGAACTCGGCGCCGACGAAGAAGGCGTTGCCCAGCAGGAGCAGCACCGCGAAACCCAGAGCCAGCGCGCTCATCGCCGCTCCTCCCCCTGCCCGTTGCCGCGCCCGTGCTCGCCGTGACCGTGTCCGTGGCCCTGTCCGTGGCCCTGCCCGTGAACGCGGCCGTACCAGTGACCGTGCCCGTGCCCGTCGCCGGTGGCGTGGTCCTCGGGGACGCGCTCCAGCCGGACCCGCTCGGTGCGGTGGCGCTGGACCGCGAGCACGGTGAGCCGCCACCCGGGCAGCTCCGCCGCGTCCCCCACGGCCGGGATCCGGCCGAGCAGGTCGGCCAGCAGGCCGGCGACCGTCTCGTACGGACCCTCCGGGGCGTAGAGGCCGACGGACTCCAGCACGTCGATCCGGCAGCGCCCCTCAGCCTCCCAGGCCGGACGGCCCTCGACCGGCTCGGCCCGGCGCAGTTCGGGACGGTCGTCGAGGTCGTGCTCGTCCTGGACCTCGCCGACCATCTCCTCGACGATGTCCTCCAGCGTGGCCACGCCCGCCGTGCCGCCGTACTCGTCGACGACGACGGCCAGTTGCTGCTGCCGGCGCAGCAGCTCCAGCAGGCGCTCGACCGGCAGCGTCTCCGGCACCAGCAGCGGCGGCGAGGCCAACGCGCCCACCCGCACGGCGGCCCGGTTCTCCGCGCGGACCGCGAGCGCGTCCTTGAGGCCGACCACGCCGACCACCTCGTCGATCGACTGCCGGTAGACGGGGAAGCGCGAAAGCCCGGTCGCCCGGGTCAGGTTCAGCACGTCCGCGGCGGTGGCGTGGTCCTCCAGCGCGGCGACGTCGACGCGCGGGGTCATCACGCTCTCCGCGGTCAGCTCGGCCAGCCCGAGGGTCCGGACGAACAGGTCCGCGGTGTCCCGTTCCAGTGCGCCCTCGCTGGCGGAGTGGCGGGCGAGCGCGACCAGTTCCTCGGCGCTGCGCGCGGAGGCAAGCTCCTCGGTGGGCTCCATGCCCATGGCCCGGACCAGCCGGTTGGCGATGCCGTTGAGCAGCAGGATCAGGGGGCGGCACAGCGCGGAGAAGATCCGCTGCGGGGCCGCGACGGCGCGGGCCACCTGCAGCGGCCGGGAGATGGCCCAGTTCTTCGGCACCAGCTCTCCGACGACCATCTGCAGCACGGTCGCGGCGAACATCCCCACGATCGCGGCCACGCCGGTCACGACCGACCCCGGCACGCCCACCGCTCGCAGCGGCGGCGAGAGCAGGACGACCAGCGCCGGGTTGGCCAGCATGCCGACGAGCAGCGAGGTGACGGTGATCCCCAGCTGCGCCCCGGAGAGCTCGAACGAGAGCTTCCGCAGGGCCTTGGACACCCCCTCGGCCCTTCTGTCCCCCTGGGCGGCGGCCCGCTCCACCTCCCCCCGGTCGACGGTGACGAAGGCGAACTCGGCGGCCACGAAGAGTCCGTTGGCCAGGATCAGCAGCACGGCGACGCCGAGCAGCAGCCAGGCCGCGGACATACTGTGAGGGTCCATGGACGGGGGAACTTCTCCAAAGGGTTGGTAAAGGCTCCTACCGTACCAGGACGCCCGCGAAGCCGACGTGAACGCCGCAGATCAGGGTGTGTACGGGCGGCGAACGACGGCCGCCGGCGGTCCGCGCCGCGGTTACCGCACCGCGGTCCCGTAGCTGTCCACGCAGGCGCGCAGCTCCGCCGCGGCCCGCAGGGCCTGACGCCGGCCGGAGCCCGGCTGGATGGCGACCACGGCGAGGGTGTCCCCGTCCGCGAGGTCCAGCAGCACCCACGGATCCCCGGGGCCGAGGTGGACGCCCAGGATCTCCGGCCACTCCAGGCGCCGGGTCCGCACGAAGTTGACCACCGTCAGGCCGGTCCGGTCGGCCTTGGCCCTGGGCCGCGCGAGCACGGCCAGGACCAGGGCGAACACCACGCCGGAGCAGCCGATGCCGATCCGGTCGTGGCGCTGCCAGTCGGGCGCGCCGAACAGGGCGATCAGACCGAAGAAGGCCACCGAGACCGCCGCCAGCCCCAGCAGCACCACCCGCGTCAGCACCGGTTGCCAGGTGTGCGGCAGTGCGGGCGGCGCGGAGACGCGGCTCGGGCGGGCGGTCATCGCTCGGCCTCCTCGGCCGTGAGGATCCTCGGGGATCAGAGGCGGCAGGCGTGGATGTTGGTGACCAGGATGGCGCGCGCGCCGATGCTCCAGAGGTCGTCCATGATCCGCTGAGCCTCCTTGCGCAGGACCATGGCCCGAACCGCCACCCAGCCCTCGCTGTGCAGCGGGGAGACCGTCGGCGACTCCAGGCCGGGGGTGAGCGCGACCGCTTCCGCGACGCGCTCGGCACGGATGTCGTAGTCCATCATCACGTACCGGCGGGCCACCAGAACACCCTGCAGACGCCGCAGGAACTGGTCCACCCCCGCGTGCTCGGGCGCGCCGACCGGGCGGATCACGACGGCGTCGGAGACCAGGATCGGCTCGCCGAACACCTCCATGCCGGCGTTGCGCAGGCTGGTGCCGGTCTCGACGACGTCGGCGATCACGTCGGCGACCCCGAGCTGCACGGCCGTCTCGACCGCGCCGTCCAGCTTGGTGACCGCGGCGGCCTTCACGCCCGCCTCGGCGAGGTGCTTCTCGACCAGGCCGGTGTAGGAGGTGGCGATCCGGCGACCCTCCAGGTCCTTCACGCTGGTCGCGACCCCGGGCGGGCCCGCGAAGCGGAAGGTGGAGCCGGCGAAGCCGAGCGAGAGCACCTCCTCGGCGTCCGCGCCCGAGTCCAGCAGCAGGTCCCGGCCGGTGAAGCCGACGTCGAGACGGCCCGAGCCGACGTAGATCGCGATGTCGCGCGGGCGCAGGTAGAAGAACTCGACCTGGTTCTCCGGGTCGACCAGGACCAGTTCCTTGCTGTCCTTGCGCTGGCGGTACCCGGCCTCATGGAGCATGCCGGCCGCGGGTTCGGCGAGGGAGCCCTTGTTGGGGACGGCGATGCGGAGCATGAGTCTGTGCCTTTCGTCTGACGGATGCGGGACTGGATGCAGGCGGGCTGGATGCGGGGGACCGGGTGCGGGGGCAAAGAAGAAGCGGGGCACCGGATACGGCTCGGTGCCCCGCTGCGTCACGACACGCGGGGTCTACAGATGGGCGTAGACGTCTTCCAGGGTGAGGCCGCGCGCGACCATCATCACCTGCAGGTGGTACAGCAGTTGGGAGATCTCCTCGGCCGTCCGCTCGTCGGACTCGTGCTCGGCGGCCATCCACACCTCGGCCGCCTCCTCGACGACCTTCTTGCCGATGGCATGCACGCCCTGGCCCACCAGCTCGGCGGTGCGCGAACCGGGCGCGCCGGCGGCGGCCTTCTGCTGCAGCTCGGTGAAGAGCTCTTCGAATGTCTTCTGCGCCATGATGGCCCTCACCCTACGCGGTTCCCCGGGAACGGGTCGTGTCGTCCCACCGTACGGACGGTGTCGTGGACGACAACCCGTGTCGCCGCCCCGATCCCCGTTCCACCCGCTCCCCGGCTCAGCCGTCCAGTCCGCGCAGCAGCACCGCCGTGGCGAGCGCCGCGGTCGTCGCCTCGTGGCCCTTGTCCTCCTTGGAGTCGGGCAGACCGGCCCGGTCCAGCGCCTGCTGCTCGTTGTCGCAGGTGAGCAGGCCGAATCCGACCGGGATGCCGGAGTCGACGGAGACCTGGGTCAGCCCCATGGTCGCCGCCTCGCACACATAGTCGAAGTGGGGCGTGCCGCCCCTGATGACGACGCCCAGTGCGATGATCGCGTCGTACCCGCGGGCGGCCAGACCCTTGGCGACCACCGGCAGCTCGTAGCTGCCGGGCACCCGCAGCACGGTGTAGTCCGCGACGCCGTACTCGCGCAGCGCGCGCTCGGCGCCGGCGACCAGGCCGTCCATCACCGTCTGGTGCCACTGCGCCGCGATGACCGCGACCTTCAGGTCCTTCGCGCCCTGCACGCCGAGCTGGGGGGCTCCTTCGCCGCTCACTTGCTACGTCCTCTCATGGGATCGAATGGGTGTGTCGCACCACCTACAGGGGCGCGGGGAACTGCGCGAGCAACCACGCTGTGCGGATGGCCCTGCCGAGCCTCGCGCCCCTAGAGCGCCACGCGCTCGTCGAGCCACGGGAGGTCGTGGCCCATGCGGTCGCGCTTGGTCAGCAGGTAGCGCAGGTTGTGCTCGCCGACCACCGCCTGGACCGGCTCGCGGTGGACCACCTTGAGACCGTGGTCGCTCAGCGCCTCGTGCTTGTCCGGGTTGTTGCTGAGCAGCCGCACCGAGCGGACGCCGAGGTCCTCCAGGATCAGCGCCGCCGCGCGGTAGTCGCGGGCGTCGGCGGGCAGGCCCAGTTCGAGGTTGGCGTCGACCGTGTCGCGGCCGTCCTCCTGCAGCTCGTAGGCGCGCAGCTTGCGGACCAGGCCGATGCCGCGTCCCTCATGACCGCGCAGGTAGAGGACGACGCCGCGGCCCTCGCTCGCTATCCGCTCCAGCGAGGCTCGCAGCTGCGGACCGCAGTCGCAGCGCAGCGAGCCGAAGACGTCGCCGGTCAGGCACTCGGAGTGGACCCTGACCAGGACCTCCTCGCCGTCGGGCAGCCGACCGCCGGCGTCCAGGCCGCCCGCGACCAGCGCGATGTGCTCGACGCCGTCGGGCTCGCTGAGGTAGCCCACCGCGGTGAAGGAGCCGTGCTCGGTCGGCAGCGCCGTCCGCGCGGCCCTGGTCACGCTCGCCTCGGTGCGGCGGCGGTAGGCGATCAGGTCCTCGATCGAGACGATGGCCAGGCCGTGCTTGCGGGCGAAGACGACCAGCTCGGGCAGACGGGCCATGGTGCCGTCGTCGTTGGCGATCTCGCAGATCGCGGCGGTGGGCCGCAGTCCGGCCAGCCGGCACAGGTCGGGCCCGGCCTCGGTGTGGCCGTCGCGCTCCAGCACGCCGCCGGGACGGGCGCGCAGCGGGAAGACGTGGCCGGGGCGGACGAAGTCGCCGCCGACGGAGGCCGGGTCGGCGAGCAGACGCATGGTCAGCGCGCGGTCGGCGGCGGAGATGCCGGTCGTGGTGCCGACCTTCGCGTCGACGGAGACGGTGAAGGCGGTGCGCATGGACTCGGTGTTCTGCTCGACCATCTGACCGAGTTCCAGCCGGTCCAGGTCCTCGCCGGTCATCGGCACGCAGATCAGGCCGCGGCACTCACGCATCGCGAAGGCGACCAGCTCGGGCGTGGCCAGTTCGGCGGCGAAGACGAGGTCGCCCTCGTTCTCGCGGTTCTCGTCGTCCACGACGACGATCGGGCGACCGGCCGCGATCTCGGCGACGGCGAACTCGATGCTGTCCAGCGTCAGGTCCTCGTAGGTCTCACCGTGCTGCTGGGACAGTTCTTGGACAGTGCGAGCCTGGACGGCGTTCATGCGGCGGCTCCTTCGGCGAGGGCGGACGTGCGGTCCTGCGGGTTCTGCTGGTCCTGCGGGGTCCGGCCGACGCGGGTGCGCAGCCACCAGGAGCGCAGGCCCAGCATCACCAGGACGAAGTAGACGACGTAGATCAGGCCGGAGAAGGCGAGCCCGCTGTTGAACGCGAGCGGCACGCCCACCAGGTCCACGGCCAGCCAGGCGAACCAGAACTCCACCCAGCCCCTGCCCTGGGCGACCATCGCCGCGAGCGTGCCGGTGAAGAGGTAGGCGTCCTCCCAGGGGGCCCAGGAGAGGTTGTAGGCCTGGAAGAGCAGCGCGACGCCGACCGTTCCGACCGCGGTGCCGGCCACCAGCCAGGCCCGCTCGGTCCAGGTGGCGAAGCGCACGGCGATGTCGCCGCCGTTGCGCCGGCGGCCCCGGCTCCACTGGAGCCACCCCCAGACGGCCACGGCGATGACCACCAGCTGCTTGCCCACGCCGCCGCTCAGGTGCGCGGAGGCGTAGGCGGAGACCAGCACCAGTCCGGAGAGCAGCTGCACCGGCCAGCTGGCGACCGATCGCCGCCAGCCCAGCGCGAGAGCGCCGAGACCGAGCAGGTTGCCGATCATGTCGGACCACTTGATGTGCTCGCCGAGCACCGTGAAGGCGGTGCTGTTGAGGTCGTCGATGAAGCTCATGGTCCGTCAGGCCCCCGTCCGCGACGGCGCGACGGGCAGCGGCAGGCCCGCGCCGACACGGTCGCCCAGCAGCCGCTCGACGTACTTGGCCAGGACGTCGACCTCGAGGTTGACCGGCTCGCCGATGCCTTTGAGACCGAGTGTGGTGTGCGCGAGCGTCGCCGGGATCAGGCTGACGGTGAAGGAGTCCACGGCCGCCTCGACCACGGTCAGGCTGACGCCGTCGACGGTGATCGAGCCCTTCTCGACCAGGTACCGGGACAGCTGGGCCGGAAGGCTGAAGCGGAGCACCTCCCACTGCGGCCTGCCGTCGGCGCCGGACTCGCCCGGGCTGCGCTCCAGCAGGGCGGCGGTGCCGTCGACATGACCCTGGACCAGGTGACCGCCGAGGCGGGCGCCGAGCGCCATCGCGCGCTCCAGGTTGACCCGCGAGCCGACGCCGACGGCGCCGAGGCTGGAACGGTCGAGGGTCTCGCGCATCACGTCCGCGCTGAACTCGCCCGGGTGGGCGGCCAGCTCGTCGTCGCTGTCGAGGACGGTGAGGCAGACGCCGTTCACCGCGATGGACTGGCCCTCACGGGCGTCGGCGGTGGTGACCGGGCCGCGCAGACGCAGGCGTGCGGAATCGCCCAAGTCCTCGATCGAGAGGACCTCGCCAAGCTCTTCGATGATTCCCGTGAACATTCAGCTCTCCGTGACCTCGCGCCTACTGCGCGGTCTCCGGGGCTGTTGCGGGAACAGAAAGCGGACGACAAGCCACGGGACACGGCACGACACTCGGCCCTCCGGGGGAGCGCCCGCACAGCGGACCTCTGCCCTCGGAGCACACCCCGGGAAGGGTGCGCGCGAAGCGGCGACGCCGCAGCCCGACGTCCGCCGCGCACTGCCTCCCATCCGGACTTTAACCGTCGGTCCAGGAATTTCACCTGGTCAACCGGCCGCTGGAAGCGACCGGGTCGCGGACTGTAACCGCCGGTTCGGACTTTCACCGACCCCGGAGTGCGCAAACGTCGTACTGCTGAAGTCAGTGTGCCACGAACCGGCGACGCCTTCGCAAGCCCTCTTGCGCCGCAAGGGCTGTGGCGTGAATCACCGGCCGGAACCGGAATGAACGCGCCCGCGCCGGACCTTCGCTCGGCCGTCGTCGCCGGGCCGCAGCCGCAGCCCGCCTCAGCGGTCCGGGGCGGAGTCGGAGTGGTTGCTGGGTCGGACCAGTCCGCTCTCGTAGGCCAGCACCACCAGCTGCGCCCGGTCACGGGCACCGAGCTTGATCAGGGCCCGGCTGACGTGCGTCTTCACCGTGAACGGGCTCACCGCCAGCTGCTCGCCGATCTGGTCGTTGGACGCGCCCGTCGCGACCAGGGCGACGATCTCCCGCTCGCGGTCGGTGAGCACGGCGAGGCTGCTCGGCGCGGCGGCCGGACCGCCGGGCTCGGGCTGGGACAGGTAGCGGGCGATCAGCTCCTTGGTCGCCGAGGGCGTCAGCAGCGCCTCACCCCTGGCCACCACGCGGATCGCGTCGAGCAGCGCCTCGGGCTCGGCGCCCTTGCCGAGGAAACCGCTCGCTCCGGCGCGCAGCGCCTGGAAGACGTACTCGTCTATCTCGAAGGTCGTCAGCACCAGCACCCGCACGCCGGCCAGGTCCTCGTCGGCGGTGATCCGGGCCGTGGCCTCCAGGCCGTCCAGCTCCGGCATTCGGATGTCCATCAGCACCACGTCGGCCCGTGCCTCGCGGGCCAGGGCAACCGCCTCGAGGCCGTTGGCGGCCTCACCGACGACGGTCAGGTCGGGCGCGGAGTCGACCAGCACCTTCAGACCCGCCCTGACCAGCACCTGGTCGTCGGCGAGCAGCACACGGATGGTCATGCACGTCCTGTCTGGGTGATGTGGGAGGTGTGGGTCGGGTGGGCCCCGTGGGGTGGCTGGTTCGCGTGGGTCGGGTGGGCCCCGTGGGTCGGATGGGTCGGGGCTGCTGACGGGGGTCCGGCGTGGCCGGGGTCCTCCGTTCCGGCGCCGGTGGAGCGGAACGTCGCGCGCCGGGCCCGCGGCGCGGCCGTGCCGCCGACGGCGCCGCAGGGCAGCTCGACCGCGACCCGGAAGCCGCCGCCCGGCCGCGGACCCGCGACGAAACTGCCGCCGACGGAGGCGGCGCGCTCGCGCATCCCGATGATCCCGTATCCGCCGGTCCCCTCGGCGACGCCGCGCCCGCCGGCGTTGCGGCCCGGGCCCTCGTCCTCGACCTCGACGCGCAGCGAGCCGGGCCGGTAGACCAGCCTGACCGTCGCGGCGGAGGTCCCCGCATGCTTCCGCACGTTGGTCAGCGACTCCTGGATCACCCGGTAGGCGGTCAGGTCGACGACCGCGGACACCGGCTGCGGCTCGCCCTCGGTCTGCCGTTCCACGGTGAGCCCGGCGCGGTCGAAGGAGTCCAGCAGCTGCGGCAGCTGGTCCAGGCCGGGGGCCGGTTCGCGCGGGCTCGCGGCGTCCTCGCCCTCGCCGGTCTGGCGCAGCACGGCCACCGTGGCGCCGAGCTCGGCCAGTGCGGCCCGTCCGGCCTCCCGCACCTGTGCGAGCGCCTCGCGGGCCGTGTCGGGCTGGGTGGCCAGCACGTGCGAGGCGACCCCGGCCTGGATGTTGATCAGCGCGATGTGGTGCCCGACGATGTCGTGCAGCTCGCGGGCGATCCGCAGCCGTTCCTCGGCGACGCGGCGGCGCGCCTCCTCCTCGCGGGTGTGCTCGGCACGGCGGGCGCGCTCCTCTATCGCCGCGACGAAGGCGCGCCGGCTGCGCACGGACTCGCCGACGGCGACGGTCATGGCGGTCCAGGCGAACGCGATGCCGTTGACGGCCGAGTCCCACTTCTCGGGGGAGAGCGCCATGCTCGCGATGCCGACGGAGAGCACCGCGACGCCGCCTATCGCCAGCGCGAGCCGGCGTTCCACGACGGAGCAGACGGTGTAGATCGCGAGCCCGCACCCGGCCAGGATCGGCCCGCGCACCGGGCCGATGAACATGTAGCCGACGGTGGCGGCGGTGGTGAGGCAGAGGACCAGCACCGGGTAGCGGCGGCGCAGCACCAGCGGCGCGTACACCAGGAAACCCGCGACCAGCAGCACCTCGGACGGGTCGTAGTGCGACCAGACGACGCCCTTGCCGCCGGTCCGCCAGGTGACCGTGACCACGAAGAGGGCGAGCGCCAGCGCCGCGTCCGCCCAGTACGGGTGGGCGCGCATGAGCAGGCGCAGGCGGCGCAGCAGGTCCATGGGTCAACGGTAGAGGCAAAGCCGAAGGGTTCGGACCATTGCGGAACGGTGCCCGGCTCAGCAAACTAACTGGACAACCAGTCAGTGATTCACCTCACGCGCCCCGCACGCCCTGCACATCCCACGCACCCCCCGCACCCCACACCCGTCCCCATTCCCTGGTCTTCCCCGGATCCCCTGGAGGCAGCGTGCCGGCTCCGCACTCCCCCACCGCCCGCGACACCCGACGAAGAGGCCGCGGCACCCGCGGCGGCTCCCGCGTCTGGGGTCTCTTCGCTCTGCCGGGCACCGCCTGGATCGCCGCCTTCTTCGCCGTCCCGTTCTATGCCGTGGCCTCGGTGGCCTTCGGTTCCACCGACCCGCTCTTCGGCGAGCCGATCCCCGAGTGGAACCCGCTGCAGTGGCAGTTCTCGACCTTCGGCCAGGTCTGGAGCAGCGGCTTCGGCGGCGACCTCACCCCGGTGCTGATCCGCACGGGCGTCTACGTCCTGGTCGCCGTCCTGCTCTGCTCGCTGATCGGCTACCCAGTGGCGTACTACGTCGCCCGACTGGCCGGGAAGCGCCGCGGTCTGCTGCTCGGCCTGATCCTGGCGCCCTGGTGGATCAACTACCTGACCCGGATGATGGCCTGGCTCAACCTGCTGGCCGACGACGGCTGGGTGAACCGCCTGCTCCGGGCCACCGGGCTGATCACGGGTCCGATCCACTGGCTCTCCGGCAACCCGTACACCGTGGTCATCGCGCTGGTCTACGGCTACATCCCGTTCTTCATCGTCCCGCTCTTCGCCACCCTCGACCGGATCGACGGGCGACTGCTGGAGGCATCGCGCGACCTGGGCATGGGCGCGGCCCGGACGTTCCTCAGGGTCACCCTGCCGCTCAGCCGCCCCGGGCTGCTCACCGCCTGTGTGATCACGGCGCTGCCGATGTTCGGCGACTACTACACGAACACCCTGGTCTCCGGCTCGCCGACGACGTCCATGATCGGCAACCAGATCCAGCTCTACCTGCTGGGCGGCCCGCAGAAGGACTTCGGGGCCTCCCTGGTGCTGCTGCTCTCCGCGCTGCTGACCCTGCTGATGGCCTACTACCTGCACACGGTCCGCCGCGACAGCAAGGAGAACTGAACGATGGCGCTCACCCTCCCCCGCACCTCCCGGGCCTCGCGCGTCTCCTCCCTCGCCGCGTCGGGACTGCGCCGCGCCCGTCGCCGGCCCTATGTGCTGGCCGGGATCACCTGGGCCTACGTGCTGTGGTCGATCCTGCCGGTCGTGGTCGCGGTGCAGTTCTCCTTCAACGCGGGCCGCTCGCGCAGCGTCTGGCAGGGCTTCTCGCTCCGCTGGTACGTCGGCGACCCGGTCGCCTCGGTGCTGCACGACGCCTCGCTGCGGCTGGCCCTCACCAACAGCATCCGGCTGGCCGTGCTCACCACCCTGATCACCACCCCGCTGGGCGTCGCCCTCGCCCTCGGCCTGGCCCGCTGGCGCGGCCGAGGCAGCGGCGCTGCGAACACGCTGATGCTGCTGCCGCTGGCGACCCCGGAGATCGTCATGGGCAGCGCGCTGTTCCTGGTCTTCACCGACCTCTTCCGCTTCGTCCCGCTCGGCCCGGTCGCCCAGCTGCTGGGTCACGTCACCTTCTCGATCTCCTACGTGGTCGTGATCGTGCGCGCCCGGCTGGCCTCGATCGGCACGGAGTACGAGACCGCGGCCCGCGATCTCGGCGCGACCCCGATGCGCGCACTGCGGACCGTGCTGCTCCCGCTGCTGACCCCGTCGGTCTTCGCCGCCGCGATGATCGTCTTCGCCGGCTCCATGGACGACTTCGTCATCAGCTCCTTCCTCTCCTCCGACGCCTCCTCGGCGACCGTCCCCATCAAGCTCTACAGCGCCGTCCGCAGCAGCCCCACCCCGGCTCTGAACGCGCTGGCCACCTTGCTGCTGGTCGGCTCCTTCCTCGCCGTCGTCCTCGCCTGGCTCGTCATCCGCCGCCGCGGCGACGCGGCGGGCGGCAGCGCCCTGGAGCAACTGGCCTCGATGGACGGCTGAGCGGAGACACAGGCTCGCTGCGGAATCCGGGAACAGCCGGTCCGGCCGACACCGTTGCACTGGAGGACGGACCCTGTCGGACGGACCGGCGCGCGGCGTGGGCGGAGAAGCGGCCTGCGGCCCATCCGCCACAATGCGATCCGAGGCGCGATCCGATGCCCACGGGTCCGCCGTGCCACTCGGAGCGAGCACATTCACACCGGAGGACGATTGATGAACGACCGGCCCTTGACGCTGATGGCGGTGCACGCCCACCCCGACGACGAGGCCACGGGAACGGGAGGGGTCCTCGCACGCTACGCGGCGGAGGGCGTGCGCACGGTCCTCGTCACCTGTACCGACGGCGGCTGCGGTGACGGCCCCGGCGGCGTGAAGCCCGACGAGCCGGGGCACGATCCGGAGGCCGTCGCCGACATGCGGCGTCAGGAGCTCAAGGCAAGCTGCGAGGTCCTGAACATCAGCCATCTGGAGATGCTGGACTACGCCGACTCCGGAATGATGGGCTGGCCGTCCAACGACGCCCCGGGCTCCTTCTGGAGGACGCCGGTGGCGGAAGGCGCCGCCCGCCTCGCCGAACTCCTGCGGCAGTACCAGCCGGACGTGGTCGTGACCTACGACGAGAACGGCTTCTACGGCCACCCCGACCACATCCAGGCCAACCGCATCACCATGGCGGCGCTGGAGCTGACGGGGATGACGCCCAAGGTCTACTGGACGACGGCGCCGCGCTCGATGATGCAGCGGTTCGGCGAGGTCATGCGCGAGTTCGGCGCCGACTGGGAGGAGGAGGTCGGCTCGGCCGAGACCGCCGGGGACAACGCGATGCCCGAGATCGGGCTCCCCGACGAGGAGATCACCACCTGGGTGGACACCACCGCCTTCGGCGGCCAGAAGTTCGACGCGCTGGCGGCGCACGCCAGCCAGGGCGAGAACATCTTCTTCCTCAAGATGGGCAAGGAGCGCTTCACCGAGCTGATGGGCGTCGAGACCTTCGTCCGCGTCCGGGACACCACCGGCGCGGCCACGCCGGAGAACGACCTCTTCGCCGGCCTGCGCTGAGCGTTTCGCCCCTGGGGTTCTGTCCGGCCGGCGACCGTGCACGCTGCACGGTCGCCGGCCCGATCGCGTCAAGAGGCAGGCGTCAGGCGTCAGGCGGATGTCTTCATGTCCCCGTGCTCCTGTGCTCCCCTGCACTCCCCCGCTGCAACTGGTCGATGTCGTCGAGCGCCCTGGTCAACATCTTCTGCCGGTAGGGGTTCGCCCTGTTCAGTGCCTCCGCGGCCGCGACCGCCTCCTTGAGCAACAGCAGCCGCTGCTCGGGCAGCTCCCGCACCAGCGGTGAGCGGCTGGCGTCGATCAGCACGTAGGCGAGTTTGGAGCCGAACGCCTCGCGATCGACCTGCGTGAGCAGCCGGTACACCCACAGCGCGTCCTGCCCCCGCAGCACTCGCGTGGCCGAGCTGAGCAGCAGCACCCGTGCCCGCAACACCATGTCCTGATCCAACGAATCCCCTTCTCGTCCCGCTCCCTCTGTCCGGCGCCCTCGGCCGGACAGCACGACGTTCGCGCCGACGCCGAGGAAGAGGCGCCAGCACGTGGCCGTGGGAGTGGATGACGACGAGTCTGCGGGTCTGCGGCGGGTGCGGACAAGGGCGGACGGGCGTGCGCTACGTCCTACCGCCGGAGCTGCTGAGACGGCACAATGGAGTCGACACTCTGCCGGGCCCCGTCAGTTGACGGCGTGAAGGGCGGAAGCGGCGGTTTCGGACCCCGCGCGGAACTCCAGCAGCGGATCGGTGACGGCCTCCCGCCAACGCCGACGATGACCGGTCGCGTGCAACCGGTAGTACACCGTCTCCCTGCGCGGCTCGCCGGACGCGCCGTCGTGGTTTCCGATGTTGTGGGCCAGCAGATAGTGCGCGAGTAGCACACTGCCCGCGGGACCGGTCACCTGCACCGGCTCCCCGAGCTCGATCCGCGGATACGGTCCCGGCCCCAACTCCTCGACCCGGCCCAGCGCGTCGGCCCCGCGTTCGGCCAGATACGCGCCGAAGCGCAGGTGCGTGCCGGGCCAGACCCACAGGTTGCCCCGGTCGGGCGCCTGGTGGTCGGTGAGCCAGATACCGGCGAGGAGTGAGAAGGTACCTGGCCTGCCGCTGGGCTCGCCGGGGGTGAGGCCGTCCACGTGCGGTCCCCCCGGCCGCCACGGATACGGCGGGACGGTGGTGGCCAACTGCGCGAAGTCCGGTTCCTGCACGGCGAGTTCCGGCCGCAGCAACTGCGCGGCGAGGTCGGCGACCCCGGCACGCCGGTACAGGTCCAGCAGGGGGTGCCCCTCCGGCCCGAACCGCGGCCACCGGAAATCCGGCCCCACATGCCCGGCGGGCGCGGGCTCGGCGTCGAGCAATTCGGCGACTTCGGCCCTGGCCCGGGCGAGCTCCACCTCGTTCAGCACGCCGGGCACCACCAGACAGCCCTGCTCGGCGAACGTGCGGCGCATCTCATCGGTGATGGCGATCACGGCACGAGTAGACGCCCCGCATCCGCCCGCGGCAATCCAATTTCCCGCTGTCCAAGGGCGAATCCGGGGCGGAGGCGAGGCGTTCACGGTCCCGCGACACCAGGACCACCCAGTCACGAGGGCGAAAGGCCTGCGCGACGGTGGGTGTGGCCTTCAGCCCTTCGAGGCCGTGCCATCTGGCGATGATCAGGTTGAACAGCAGCCAGGCGATCCACGCCACAAGAGCGAGAAGCACGGGTGCTGTGAGGATCAGAGCCCAGCGAGTGTCCATGACGGATGCCCCTCAGATTCGTGTCCGGACGACCCACGGGCCGGGCTCCTCGGTGAGGAGTCCGGCCCGTGGGTCGGTTCAGCCGTGCCGTTCGCGCCTTGCTCAGAGCAGGAGAACCTGTGTGCGAGTGCACCGAGGGTGGGTCAGGCTAGACCGTGATCTCGGTGCGGTTGCGGTTGCCCTCTGTGTCCGCCCTGTCCGTGCCCCTCCGCACGGTTCGGAGCGGCACGGCCGGCCGCGGAGTGAGCAGCCGGTCAGCACACCGGTACAACACCTTCCACAGCGATGCCAGGTAGTTGAGCACCATTCAATCTCCCGTGTGCGCGACCCCCGTCGCGCGCCTAGCTGGGTCCATCCCGTCGGCCACTCCCCCTGAGCGCCCCGCGAGATGTGGGGGTCCTTCGGATCCCCACGCGGTGGCCGGGACGCCGGTCGTCACTGCCGGCGGCCACGGCCCCGCGAAGGAAGCCGCGGGTCCTAGACCCTCTGGTTCGGCAGGAGCTGGGCCAAGGCCCCGGGCTCCTTCAACTTCTTGTTGGCGGAGCTGAGCGCCTTGCGCACTGCGCCGGGTGTGGTGCGGCCGCCGACGAGGCCGGCGATCGACCTGCAGTCCAGGTCGTAGTAGTGCCGCAGGACATAGATCGTGAACTCGTGGTCACTGAGGATGCGACGCACCACCTGGACTGCCTCGGTGACCTCCATCCGCAGCGTCTCCGGTACCTGCTCGGCCACCGTCTCCTGGCTCCCGACCAGTTCGGTCGTGGCCCGGTACATGGCCCGCAGGTAGCGGTTGACCTTGTTGCGGATCACCTTGAAGACGTAGGCGTCCAGGTCGCGGATCTGGGGTCCGCGCCCGGCGGCGAGGTCCTGGAAGACCGCGAGCAGGGTGTCCTGCCAGATGTCCTCCGCGTACCGGCGGTCGATGTATCGCGCGATCAGCCGCTGGTACTTCAGTTCCTGCCGCGAGAGCGCGTCGAAACGCGCCTGCGTCTCCGGGTCCAGGCGCACGGTGCGCGCCTCGACGGGTGTGTTCATTCTTCTCCTCGGGGGCGAGGCTGGTCTCCAGGGCTCGCCCCGCCACGGAGTGGCGGGAACGACGCGCGCCCCAGCACCCCTCAAGTGCCGCGTGGGATGCGAAGTGTGACAAGTCCAAGTCAACCGTGGCACGCCCTCACCCGCTCAAGACCCCCAGCCGGCGCACGTGGGCGTGCCGATGGGCCGCCGGGTGGGCGGCTCATCGGCACGTTGTGGGGTTGGCTACCGGTTGGGGTAGCGGGTGTTGGGGGTGGGGGTGTGTCGGGGGGGACGGCCCTGGGCCTGCCGCCACTCATTTCGAGTTCCCAGCCGGTGTGGTGGAGGTTAGCGGTCACTGGTGTTGTCGCCACGCGCTTCCTGCCGCTGGCGGGCGAACCACACCAAGGCCCGCGGTGCCAGCAGAAGCAGGGTGACGGCACCGCAGAGCATGCGCGGCTCCGGCCACAGGAAGTACCGAGCGGCATAGAAGAACGTGATCGCGCCTGTCAGCACGACTCCCCGGAATGCCGCATTGAGAACCGCGAGCCAGTAGGCGACATCCATGGGCCGGTCCCATTCCTTCTGGCCAGGGCCCGGCGTCCAGGCTTCCCGCCTCGCCACTTCCGTACCTCCAACTGGGCCTTGCAACAGGGCGATTCAGTGTGGCAGCGGCACTGCTGGCGTCGGCCAGACAGCAAGAAACCCCCGCCCAACCTGCCACGGGGAGCAGGCGAGTGGGGGTCCTTGTCCGCAGCAGCCCTGCGAGAACCACACTGCGGAGTTCATTGGTGCCTGTAGGAAACGGAAGGGTCGCCGTTGGGCAGGCGGGTCACCGTGTAGATCTCGCCGTCGTCCCCCTGGACCTTGGCGTTCAGGAGTGTGGCAAGGTCACACATCTTCGCTATCAGCTGGTCACTGGGGTTCTTCGAGCGGAGCTCTCCATCCATCCAGTGCAGTGCCTCGGACGGCCACTGTTCGCCCGGACGCGTAAGCATCTCGGCAGAGGAGTGGGTCTCTGGATCAGCCCCGTCTGGGATGGGGTGCATCGTCAGGTCAGGGTCGGCGTTGGCTGCCGCTTCCCACTCCTGGCGGGTGATCTCTTCCCCGTCCTCGTCTGACCAGTCGGCGCGGCGGGTGATGTGAATGTCGTAGCCCATGCACGGCACAGTAGGCGCGAGAGCTGACAACCGCTCGCCCTGACGCGTCAGTGCCAGGTCCCTGGCTCTGCCCGGACAGTCACCATCGTGTAGTGCTCGTAGGTCTCGTGGCCGGTGGCGGCGCAGTGCTCAGCGATCCACCGGACCAGCGCGTCGGGGTCGGTCTCGGCCCCGGAGCGGGCTCCGCAGTCAGCCGCCTCGCCGGTCACGCACACCGCGCTGAGCGTGGGGAGGCTGAGCGCGTCCGGCACGGCGGTGACTTTGCAGTCCCGGAAACGGAAGCGCTGGCGTACGCCCACCGGCCTGCCCTGCGCCCCGTGGGCGAGATGCTCCAAGAGTGAAAACCCCCAGCTCAGAGGCCACTATCAAGGCTCGAGGTCAGTCGCCACCCGTCCTGACACGACGTCAACCGGCATCGACGCCTGGTCGTGAACGATCAGCCAGTCGCCGTCGATCCGCCGGAAGCAGAACGTCGCGCGCACCCACATGCCGTCGGCGTGCTCTCCGGTCGCGGCCAGGGTGCCGCTGATGCGGCCGAAGGCGTGGCAGAAGGCGATGTCACCGCCGACCTCGACGGTCAGGTCGCGCAGTTCGTAGGACGTCGCGGCGAAGACCGTGAAGACCTTGGCCCAGTTCTTCAACTTGGCGTCCACGCCCACATGCTGGAGCGGTGACTCCACGTCGAAGGAGACGACGTCGGGAGCGTAGACCCGGCGCAGGGCGTCAAGGTCCCTGGCCCCGATGCCGTCGACGATCCCGGAGATCCGGGCCCGGATCTCCGACTCCGCCCTCCCTGCTGTGCGCACCGACGCCAGCGCGCCGCTCCACCGCACGACGTGGTCGAGCATCAGGTCCAGGCTGTTGGCGTTCGACGCCCGCGGAGTGAACGCCGACTGCTCGAAGTCGCCGGCCAGGGTCAGCGACACCTGGGCCGCCACGTCAGCCAACTGCAGCACCCCGCACAGCTGCCGCAGCTGCGCGACCGACCGCACACCACCGTCCACGCCGTAGGAGACGAACCCCACCGCCTTGTCGTTCCACTCCACGTAGAGATGGTCGATCGCGTTCTTCAGCGAGCCGGGCATCGAGTGGTTGTACTCCGGCGTCACGATCACGTAGCCGTCGCACGGAGCGATCGTGGCCGCCCAGGCCGCCGTCCGCTCGTCCTCGTAGGCGCCGCGCGTCAGCAGAGCCGGCTTCTCCGTCTCCAGGTGCGGCAGCGGGTGGTCGAGCAGGTCGATCAGTGCGAACTCGGCGTCGGTCCGCCGCGCGGCCGTCTCCGCCACCCACTGTGCGACCTGCCCACCCCGGCGGCCGTCCCGGACGCTGGCGAGAATGATTCCGATCCTGAGCATGGCCATCCACCTCTTCTGTCGTACCTCGGTCGGAAGGCGAACCCCTTCCGACCGCTACGACGACGCAGCCCGCCCGGATGTCAGGCAGGGCAGGGCGGACCACCGAGCGGCCTGACGTTTTCTGCCGCTGTATCGTCGAAGAAGCATGACTGACGCGACAGACGACCCCGCTCTCCACGCGATCATCAGCGAGCGCCGCCACCTCCTCAACCTCGCCTACCGTCTGCTGGGCTCGCTCGCGGAGGCCGAGGACGCGGTGCAGGAGACGTACGCGCGCTGGTACGCGATGTCGCGGGAGCAGCAGGACGCGATCCGGTCGCCCGCCGCTTGGCTGACCAGGGTGGCCGGGCGGATCTGCCTGGACCAGCTCGGGTCGGCGCGGGCCCGGCGCGAGCGCTATGTCGGGGAGTGGCTCCCGGAGCCGGTGCCGGGCCGGGCCGAGTGGCTGGGCGCGGTGGAGCGGCCGGGCGCGGGCGCCCCCGGCATCGGCGCCGCTGCGGGCGAGGCTGCCGATCCGGCGGACCGGGTGACGCTGGACGAGTCGGTGAGCATGGCCTTCCTGGTGGTGCTGGAGGCGATGACGCCCGCCCAGCGGGTGGCCCTGATCCTGCACGACGTCTTCGACTACTCCTTCGCCGAGGTCGCCACCGTCACCGGCCGAACCCCGGCCGCCTGCCGGGAGCTGGCCTCCGCCGCCCGGCGCCGGGTACGCGACGCCCGCCCGGCCGCGGCCGACGCAGGGTCCTCCGTCGCCGCCCAGGCCGTCCTGGTCCGTGACTTCAAGCAGGCCTGGGAGACGCACGACCTCAACGCCCTGGTCACTCTTCTCGACCCTGCGGCCGTCTTCACCGCCGACGGCGGCGGACTTGCCCCGGCAGCCCTCCACCCGATCCACGGCGCCGCCGAGATCGCCCACTTCGTCTTCGAGGTGTCGCAGCATCTGCGCGGGACGGCCGCCCTCGTCGAGCGGCTGGTCAACGGTCGACCGGGGCTGATGGTGCGGGTCGACGGGGAGACGACGGCGGTGTACGCGTTCGACATCGCGGACGGCCGGATCACCCGGATCTGGGCGGTGCGGAATCCGCTGAAGCTACGGGTGTGGGCCGAGGGCTGACCGTGGGCGGAGTCGTGCGCCGAGGGCTGGGGGTGAGCCCCGCCCCAGCCCTCGGCAGCTCTGCTCCGCTGCTGGTCCGCCGCCCGGCTACTCCTCACCCGCCTCGCGCTGACGCGGGAACTGGAGGAAGTCGGTGCCGCGCTTCTTCAGCTCGTTGGAGATGACCAGGCGCTGGACCTCGCTCGTGCCCTCCCAGATGCGGTCGACACGCAGTTCGCGGTAGAGGCGCTCCACGGCGAACGAGCGGTCGTAGCCGCGGCCGCCGAAGATCTGGACGCAGCGGTCGACGACCCGGCCGGCGGCCTCGCTCGCGGAGAGCTTGGCGATGGAGGCCTTGGCGTGGACGGTCTTGCGGTCCGTGCCGTGGTCGGCCTCCCAGGCGACCTGGTGGGTGAAGGAGCGGTTGACCGCGATGTCCACGGCGCAGTCGGCGAGCATCGCCTCGATCATCTGGAAGTCGGCGATCGGCTGCCCGAACTGACGCCGGTTCAGTGCCCACTCACGCGCCTCGCGCAGCGCCCGCTCCGCCGCGCCGATGGTGCGGGCCGCGATCATCAGGCGCTCCTCGGTGAACCAGGCGCGGGTGATGTCGTAGCCGTTGCCGAGGCCGCCGAGTACCCGGTCGGCGGGGACGAAGACGTTCTCGAAGGTGTACTCGGGGTGCTCGTAGACGAAGGTGTGCATGAAGCGCGGGGTGCGCTGGAGGGTGATGCCCTCCGTCTGCTTGTCCACCAGGAACAGGGTCGGCTGCCGTTCCTCGCCCGCCAGGGCGAGCAGCACCATGAAGTCCGCGTGGTCGCCGACGGTGACGAACCACTTCTCGCCGTTGATCAGCCAGCCGCCCTCGGTCTCCGTGGCGGTGGTGCGCAGCGACTGCGGGTCGGAGCCCGCCTCGGGCTCGGTGACGGCGTAGCAGTCGCGACGCTCGCCCCGGATGACCGGCTCCAGGTAGGCGGCACGCTGTTCGTCGGTGCAGAAGCGCAGCGCGTTCGCGGGACGCCAGACGGTGTCCCACAGCGCGCCGGTCAGCTCGCCCAACTGCTCCTGGACGACGACCTGGTCCAGGATGGTCAGGCCAGCGCCGCCCCAGGCGGAGGGCATGTTGACCGCCTGCAGCCCGCTGGCCAGGACCTGCTCGCGGATCTTGGCGTGGGCGGCGGCCGGGAGGCCATTGTCGCGCTCGCAGTCGTCCTCGTACTGCTTGATGAACTCGGCCAGCCCGGCGGCGCGCTCGCGCAGCTCCAGCTGCGCCGGGGTGTAGCTGAACTCCATGGCGGTGCCTTTCGGTTCGGAGGGTGGGTCGGTCAGCTGTGGGGCTGGGCCGGGGTGGTGAGGACGACGCGCGCGTCGAGGGCGAGTGCGCCGGTCGGGGTGAGCAGCAGCGGGTTGACTTCGATCTCGCCGATCTCCGGGTGGGCGGCGGCGAGTTCGCTGACGGTGGCGATCGCGCGGGCGGCCGCGTCCAGGTCGACGCCGGAGCGGCCGCGCACGCCGTGCAGCAGCGGCGCGCCGCGCAGCCGGTCCAGCAGGGCGCGGGCCGCGTCGGGGGTGACCGGTGCGAGCGCGAAGACGACGTCGCGCAGGACCTCGGTGAGCACGCCGCCGAGGCCGACCAGCAGGACGGGGCCGAAGCGTGGATCCCAGCGTGCGCCCACGATCAGTTCCACGCCGTCGCGCAGCTCGGCCATCTCCTCGACCGAGTAGGCGGGCGCGTGCAGCCGTTCGTCCATCGCCGCGTGCGCGGCGAGCAGGGCGTCGCGGTCGAGCAGCCCGAGGGCGACGCCGCCGGCGTCGGACTTGTGCAGCAGCCCGGTGGCCTTGAGCACGTAGGGGGGCCGCAACTGCGCTGCCGCGTCGGCGACCTGGGCGGTGTCGGTGGCGGCGAGGGCCGCGGTGAACGGGAGCCCGGCGGCGGCCAGCAGGGCGCGGTCGGCGAGGTAGCCGGCTTCGGTGACCGGTGCCGCCGGGGCAGGCAGCGGGGCGGGGGCGGCGCCGCCTCCGGCCGAGGCAGCGGCCAGGGCGAGGAGCGCCCGGACGGCGTCCTCGGTGGCGGCATGCACGGGCAGCCCGGCCTCGGCGAGGATCCGGCAGGAGGGCGCGTCGGGGTACATGCTCTGGACCACCACCGGCTTGCCACTCGCGGCCGCGGTCCCGGCCAACGCCCGGGCGGCCGCGCGCTCGGCGTCGCCCGCGTCGCCGAGGCCCTCGGCGGAGGCGGAGTAGCCGCCGAAGTAGCCGGTCAGCAGGACGGCGTCGATCTCGTCGGCCGCGAGCAGCGCGCCGACACCGCGGGCGTAGCAGAGCGGGTCCTGCTCGCCGAGGCCGGCGAGGTCGACCGGGTTGTCGGCCGGGGAGTTCTCCCAGAGTGCCGCCGTGACGGCCTTTCGGGTCGCCGGTTCGAGCGCGGGAACGGTGAAGCCCGCGGCGTCGAGGGTGTCGGCGGCGATGGTGCCGTGGCCGCCGCCGTCGGTGAGCACGGCGACACGCCGCAGGGGGCCGCCGCGGGAGGGGGCGTGCAGCGCGCCGAGGACGGTGGCGAACTCACGGAGGCTGTGCACCCGGTGGATCCCGCTGTCGCGGCAGACGGCGTCGATGACGGCGGTCGGGCTGGTCATCGAGCCGGTGTGGGACAGTGCGCTGCGCATGGCCGCGTCGCTGCCGCCGGGGGCGAGCAGTACGACGGGCTTGCCCAGTGACGCGGCCTCGGCCGCCGCGGCGGCGAAGGCCCGGCCGTCGCGGAAGTCCTCCGCGTAGACGGCGACGACCTTGGTCTCCGGGTGTCGCGCGCAGTCCCTGACCAACTCGACGAGGGTGAGGTCGGCCTGGTTGCCGAGGGAGACGAAGCGGGAGAAGCCGTGACCGCTGCGGGCCAGCCGCAGCTGCAGCTCCAGGCCGACGTTGCCGCTCTGGCTGAGCAGGGCGACCCCGCCGTCCCGGAACGGGTCGGAACTGAGGTGCAGCTCGGTCGAGTTGTCGGCGAGGCCGAGGCAGTTGGGACCGACCAGCACCGCCCCTGCGGCCCGCACCCTGGCGACGGCGGCCTGCTGGATCGCCTCGCCCTGCGGCCCGAGTTCGCCGAGCCCTGCGGTGATCGCGACCAGGGCGCGCGCCCCGCAGTCGAGCGCCTCGTCCACCGCCTGAGCGAATCCCCCGGCGGGCACGCTGAGGACGGCGAGGTCGACGCCGCCGCCGATCTCGCGCAGGGAGGTGGCGACCGGCTGCCCGAGGATCTCGCCGCCGCGCCGGTTGACCAGGTGGACGGGACGGCGACCACTGCCGCGCAGCGCCTGCCGGGCCACGGCGTAACCCCACTTCGCGGGGTCGGCGCTGGCTCCGACGATGGCGACCGAGCGCGGATCGAACAGCGCGGAGAGATCCCGCGCGGGCGGCGGGGGCGGCGGTGCGGGCGGCATGGGTGGCCCTTCTGGGGAAGCGGGAAAGGGGAACCGGCGAGCGGGGGTGGAGCAGGAACGCGGGGACCGAGCACGGGAGAGCGGAGACCGAGGCACGCGAGAACCGGAGACCGGAGACCCGCGACAGACGATGGAACCGAGCGGAACGCGGAGACGCGAGAGGGGCGGCGCGTTCAGGCGAGCCTGAGGGCCTTCGCGGGGCAGATGCGGGCTGCGGCTTCGGCGGCCACACGGTGCTCCTGGGGGACGTCGGCGGCTTCCGGTCGGAGGCCCGCGTAGCCCCACTCGTCCAGGTCGAGGAGGTCCGGGGCCTGCTCGTGGCAGAGCCCGTAGCCCTGGCAGAGGGTGGCGTCGAGGTGGAGTTTCACGGGTCGGCTCCTTGCGTCGTCGTCGGAGAGGCGGTGGGAGAGAAAGGCAGGGTGGGGAGGTGAGGCAGGGCGGGGCAGGTCAGGCGAGGCGGACGATCAGGCCGGCTCGGGGAGGAGCGCCAGGTCGAGGGCGAAGCGCGTGCGGCGGGGAAACCCGCCGTGCGCCGCGCAGCGCGGGCAGGCGGCGGCGACGTGCTCGGCCACCGCGTCGGGGCGGGTGCGCAGCAGCGCCGCGACGTTGCCCGCCGCCGCGTCGAGCAGGCCGCACGCTCCCCTGCCGGGCAGCGTCGTGGACCATCGGCGCAACTGTTCGACCTGCTCCGCCGCGGCCTCGCCCCGGCACAGCGCGGCGAGCGCCTGGGCCATCGCCGCGGTGCCGCGCAGGCAGGCGCCGCACTGCTTCGCGCTCTCGGCCGCGAGGTAGCCGAGGATGTCGGCGGCGGCGTGGACGGGGCAGTCCTGCGGGCCGAGGGCGACGACCGCGCCGCAGCCCAGCTGTGCGCCGAGCGTCCGAAGGCTCGCCGGAGCCAGGACCAGCCCGGGGTCGGCGGCGAGGACGCCGCCGAAGAAGCCGCCGAGGAGCACGTCGGTCGCGGTGGCGGCCGTGGTGCCGGGGGCCTCGCCTGCGTGGTGCGCCAGCAGCTCGCCCAGCACGGTCCCGTAGGGCAGTTCGTAGAGGGCCGGCCGGTGGCCCAGGCCGGAGACGGTGGCCAGGAAGGTGTCGGCGCGCCCGCTCGCTCCGGAGGCGAGCAGCGCCAGATGGGCCAGCGTCTCGACGTTCAGCACCAGGGTGGGCTCGCCGCCGACGCCCGCCTCGAAGACGCGCGGGGGCTTGGCCGTGGGCAGGGCGGGTCCGCCGTCGAGGTGGCGGACCAGGGCCGACTCCTCGCCCGCGACGTAGGCCTCCGGTACGAGCCTGACCTCGATCCGCAGCGGCCACTCCGGCGGGTTCTCCCGCAGGGCCCGGCGCAGCGAGTTCGCCGCCGGGGCGTCGCTGACGACGACGAAGGCCTGTTGCGCGCCGACGGCCGCCGCCGCGTGGGCGACGCCGTCGAGCACGAGGTGGGGTCGCATCCTGGTCAGGAAACGGTCCTTGACGCTGGCGGGTTCGCCCTCGGTGCCGTTGGCGATGACCGTGCGCGGGCCCGGCGGCTGGGCGTTGACCCCGGCGATCTTCACTGCTGCGGGGAACCCGGCTCCGCCGCGTCCGCGCAGGTCGGCGGCGGCGAGGCGGCGTTCCAGCTGCTCCGCCGGTCCGGTGGGCCGGTAGCCGCCCACCGCCCGGTAGGCGGCGGCGTCCTCACGGCGTTGCGGCGCCGTGCCGAGCAGCAGGGCGGGCGTGCCGACCGCGGACGCCTCACGGACCTGCGCCTCGACGGCGGGCGTCGCGGTCAGCGGCTGCATGTCGGCTCCTCGCGGGTGGCGTCGGGCCGGGCCCCGGCCGCGAGGCGGTGGCGCAGGCGGCGGGCGGCGTGGTCGAGGTCGGCGCGGTGGCGGGCGGTGCGGGCGTAGTGGTCGCCGGGCAGGCCGATGAGCAGCCGGCAGTGGTCGGCGAGCACCTCGGCGGCGGTCAGCGCGGGGGCCAGCTGGGCCGGGCGGCCCTCGCGGGCTGCCCGGCCGACCAGCGAGACCGCCTCGTCAAGGCCGGCCAGCCAGCTGCGTGCGTTCCCGCGCAGCACCAGCCGCTCGATGCGCCGGCGTTCGGCGCGCACCTGTCCTGCGGCGTCGCCAGGTGCCGACGGTTCGTCATCCGGTGATCGCAGCAGGGCGAGTACGTCGGGGAGCAACTGCTCGGGTTCGGGGGTCAGGCTCAGCCAGGCGAGCCTGGTCGCGGATCGTGGTGCCCTCACAGCGGGTGCCTCCTCGGTCGCCGCCATCCTGGCACGAGACTAACTGGTTGACCAGTCAGTTGCTAGACTCCTTCGCAGATCCCTCTCGCCACGCACTCCGGCGCTCGTCAGCGACCGAACGAACGGCCACGATCTCTGCGTCCGACCTCTTGACAGCTCCGGGTCGCCCCGTGAAACCTAACTGGCCATTCGATCAGTCCTTTCGAATCCCGCCGGAACGATCAGCGTGACGCGAGCCGAACCCACTCCGAGGAGCGGACGATGGAGTCCATCACCGCAGCGTCCCGACCCCTGCTGCCCGCGTACTACACCGACCCGGCCGTCCTGGCCGCCGAACAGCGCCGGGTCTTCGCCCGGACCTGGCAGCTCGCCGGGCACGTCTCCGACCTGCCGGAACCCGGCTCCCGCATCGTCGCGCGGGCCGGTGACCAGGAAGTCCTGGTCGTCAGGGACGAGGACGGCGAACTGCACGCCCACCGCAACGTCTGCCGCCATCGCGGCGCGCGCCTGGTCGCCGCCCCGGAGCAGCACGCGGCGATCCGCTGCCCCTACCACGGCTGGACCTACCGCCTCGACGGCCGGCTGATCGGCGCCCCCGAGGGCCGACGCTTCGCCGCGCCGCTGGACAAGCCGAACCTCGGCCTGCTGCCCGCGCGCGTGGAGGTCTGGCACGGCCTGGTCTTCGTCAACCTGGACACCAGGGCGGCCCCGCTCGCGGACCAGCTGTACGGCCTGGACCGGCTGGTCGGCCGCTACCTCGGCGACCGGCTGGTCCCCGTCGGCAGGTCGCGGATGCACGACATCGCCGACCCCGCCGGAACCGGGGTCGTGGGCACCGAGGCGAACTGGAAGGTCGCCGTCGACAACTACCTGGAGGGCTACCACGTCCCGGTCGCCCACCCCGGCCTGATGCGGCTGCTGGACTACCAGAACTACACGGCAGAGCCCAGCGAGGGCTACGCCTACTTCGAAGCGCCGCTGCGCGAGACCCGCAGCGCCAACCGGCTGGAGCGGCTCTACCAGCGGCTGGTCAGCCCGATGCCGGGGCTGCTGCCCGAGGACCGCGACGTCTGGCGCTATGTGGCGATCTACCCCAACACCATGATCGACCTCAGCGCGGACTGTGTCGGCGTCTGGTCCATGGTCCCCGACGGCGTCGGTCGCACGCTGCTGCCCGGCGCCATCTACCGGCACCGGGACGCGGGGCTGCGCACGCGTCTGGCGCAGGCGGTCGGCCAGCGGGTCAACCGCCTGGTGACCGACGAGGACGACGACATCGTCAGCCGTGTCCAGGCCGGCCTGCGCACGCCGGGGTTCACGCCAGGACCGCTCAGCGAGCGGGAGGCGGCGATCGGCTGGTTCGCCGACCGGATCCGCACGGACCTGGGCATCGACGCGCCCGCCGAGGACGGCGGCCGGTGAGCGCCGCCGCCGGGGCGGCCGGGTCGGCCGGGGCGCAGAGCCCCCGGCACGGCCGGCGTGTCAGGCGTGTCGGGCGAGCCCGCCGAGCGCACCGCCGCGACCCGGCGGCGGATCCTGGAGGCAGCCTGCGAGGTGATCGCCGACGTGGGCTTCGAGAAGGTGCGGATGCGGATGGTGGCCCAGCGGGCCGGGGTCTCCCCCGGCCTGCTCCACTACCACTTCGAAAGCCGGGAACGGCTCTTCGCCGAGGCGCTGCGGCACTCGTACGAGCACACCGGCGCCGCAGGGCACGCCCACGGCGACGGCTCGGCCGGCACCGACCACCCCGCGACGGTGCGGCTCGCGATGGCGATCGACGCCTGCCTCCCGCTGGCCCCCGACACCCGCCAGGACCAACTGCTCTGGCACGAGCTCTGGCTGCGCGCAGCCAGGGACCAGGCCTCGCGGCTACTCGCCCTGGAGTTCTACCGCAGCCTGCACGACTGGTTCGCCGGGATCGTGCGCGACGGCATCGCCACGGGCGAGTTCCAGCTCTGCGAGGTGGACGAGCTGGTCACGCTGCTGCTGCTCCTGCTGGACGGCAGCGCCATCCGGCTCACGCTGGACGATCCGGGCTTCACCGCCTCCGCCGCCCGCGCCCGGATCTGGGCGCGCATCGGCCCGGAACTCCGGTTGCCCGCCCGCATGCCGAGGGCGGGCGGCCGGCCGAACCTCCCCAAGCCCCGCTGACCCTCCGACAGGAAGCCGCACCATGCCTTCCAGATCAGGACAGCCTCCACGGCCGACAGAGCGCCCGCAGCCGGCGAGGCCCGCCCCGAGCCGACGCGCGCTGCTGCGCGGCGCGACCGGCGCATTGGTCGGCGCGGCCGCCCTGCCCGCGCTCAGCGCCTGCGGCTACGTCTCCTCCGCAGCCCAGCCCGACGACCTGCCGCCGGTCGAGCCGAAGATCGACGGCGACCTCGTCTACTTCAACTGGGCCGACTACGTCGACCCGGCCGTGCTGGCGGGCTTCAGCAAGGAGTACGGCGTCTCGGTGACCCAGGCCAACTACGACTCGATGGAGTCGATGGCCGCCAAGATCGCGGCGGGCAACCGCTACGACGTCGTGTTCCCGAGCGCCAAGTGGACGCAGCGCCTGGTGCGGGCAGGCGCGCTGCGCCGCCTCGACCTCCGCCGGGCGCCGCATGCCGGAGCCGTGCTCAGCGCCTATCCGTGGTTCGCCGACCCCTGGTACGACCCCGGCTCGGCGCACAGCGTGCCGTTCACGATGTACAAGACCGGCATCGCCTGGCGCAAGGACAAGCTGGGCCCGGCCCTGGACCACAGCTGGGCCGATCTCTGGGACCGCCGCGCCACCGGTCGCACCTACCTGCTGGACGACGAGGACGAGGTGCTCGGCGTCGGCGCGCTGCGGCTCGGCTACCGCGTCGACACCGCCGACCCCGGCCAACTGGGCAGGATCACCGACCTGATGGGCACCGTCAGGTCGCGGCTGCGGGGCTTCTCCAGCGACGACTACACCAACCTGCTCAACGGCGACGCATGGATCCAGCACATGTGGAGCGGTGACATGGCCGCCGTGCTCAGCCAGGCCGCCGATCCCTCCCGGTACGGCTTCGAGGCCCCGCGCGAGGGCGCGCCCATCAACTCCGACTGCTACGCGATCCCGCGCAACGCCGCCCACCCGGGCACGGCGCTGCTCTTCATCGACTACATGCTGCGGCCGGAGAACGCCCGCAGGAACCTCGCCTACATCGGCTACCCGATGCCGGTGCCGGGGACCGAGCGGGACTACGCCAAGCTCGTCGAGCCGTTCCCCGAGTGCCTGGTCACCCTGGACGACCTGGCCCGCGGCCACCACTTCGGCAATACCGGCGCGACGGGCAACCAGGCCCGCGACGCCGCCTGGACCCAGATCAAGGCGGGGTGAACACCATGCCGGAGACCTCAGCACCCGTCCGCACCGAGACCCCGACCCCACGCGAAAGCCCACGCCCACGTTCACACCCGAGCGCACGCCCGGGGCGGAGCGGCAACCGCCTCTGGACCGCGCTGCTGCTGCCGGGAACGGTCTGGATGACCGTCTTCTTCCTCGGCGCCCTGGGCATCCTGCTGCTGCTCTCCTTCGGCACCACCGACGACCTGGGCGACCCCCGTTTCGGGCACACGTTGCAGAACCTGCGGGCCCTGCTGCACCCCGTCTACCTCCAGGTCATCGGCCGCTCGCTGGCCTACGCCGCGATCACCGCGGTGCTGTGCCTGGCCATCGCCTACCCCGTGGCGTACGCGATCGCGCTCCACGGGGGACGGTTCAGGCACGCCCTGATCGCCGCCGTGGTGGTGCCGTTCTTCGCCAACTACCTGGTGCGGATGTACGGGTGGGTGACGCTGCTCTCCGACGACGGTCCGGTGCTGCGGGCGCTCCGCGCCCTCGGGCTGCCCGCCGACGTGCGGCTGCTCAACACGCCGGGCGCGGTGATCGGCGGGCTGGTCTACGGCTTCGTCGTCTTCATGGTGCTGCCGCTGTACGCGGCGCTGGAACGGCTGGACGTCTCCCTGATCGAGGCCGGCCGGGACCTGGGCGGCGGGCCGTTCTCCACCTTCTGGCGGGTCACCCTGCCCGCCACCCGGCAGGGCGTGACGGCCGGGCTGCTGCTGGTCTTCCTGCCCGCGATGGGCGACTTCGTGAGCGCCCAACTGCTCGGCGGGCCGCGGCAGCTGATGATCGGCAGCCTGATCCAGGACAAGTTCTTCGGCGGGCAGGACTGGCCGCTCGGCTCGGCGCTCACCATGCTGCTCATGCTCGTGCTGCTGATCTGCACGTCCGTCTACCTGCGCCAGGCCGCGCGGGAGAACCGGGAGGCGTCCCGATGATCCGCCTGCTGCCGGGACGCCGTGGCGTCGAGCGCCGCCCGCGCTTCGCCATCGCCGTGACCGCCGTCTTCTTCGTGCTGCTCTACCTGCCCATCGGCGTCGTGACGCTCTTCTCCTTCAACAGCAAGAAGTCGCTGACCTCCTTCGGCCACCCCAGCCTGCGCTGGTACCGGGCGTTCCTCGGCGACCCGGACCTGACCGGGTCGGTGTTCACCAGCCTCCAGGTCTCGGCCGTGGCCATGGTGGGCTCTGTCGTCCTCGGCGCCGCGCTGGCGCTGGGGCTGGTCCGGGCCAGGAGCCGGATGGGCGGGCTGGCCAACCTCATCATGCTGATCCCGCTGATCACCCCGGAGATCGTGACCGGCGTCGGCTCGCTGCTGCTCTTCCGCGGCCTGGAGCTCACCCCGTCGATGACGACGCTGCTGCTCGCCGAGACCACCTTCTCCGTCTCCTACGTCACCGTGATCCTGCGCTCCCGGGTGGCGGCGCTGAATCCGGAGGTCGAGGAGGCGGCGATGGACCTGGGCGCGACCCGGGGCCAGGCGCTGCGCCTGGTGACCCTGCCCGCGCTGCTGCCCGCGCTGCTGGCCTCGGCCCTGCTGGTCTTCGCCCTCGTCTTCGACGACTTCGTGCTCGCCTACTTCACCAGCGGGGTCACCCCGCAGCCGATCTCCGTGCGGATCTACTCCGAGATCCGCTTCGGCATCCAGCCCAGCGTCAACGCCGTCGGCACGCTGATGCTGGCCGGCTCGCTCACCCTCATCGCCTTCGCCCTGGCCGTGCCCCGCCTTCTCGGGCGCGGCCACACCAGTGGCGGCGGCATCGACCTGCTCTCCGGAGGCTGACGCCATGACGACGACGCCCACCGCTCCGTCCACGACGGTAGCCGGAACCACCGACGACGCCGCAGCCTTTCCCGCCGTGCAACTCGAACGAGTGACCAAGCGTTTCGGTGGCACGACCGTGGTGCACGAGCTCGACCTGGACATCCGCGCCGGCGAGTTCTTCTCCCTGCTCGGCCCTTCGGGCTGCGGCAAGACCACCACGCTGCGCATGATCGGCGGCTTCGCCGACCCGACCGACGGGCGGATCCTGCTCGGCGGCGAGGACGTGACCGTGCTCCCGCCCAACCGGCGCGACGTCAACACCGTCTTCCAGAGCTACGCGCTGTTCGAGCACCTGCACGTCCTCGACAACGTGGGCTTCGGCCTGCGGCGCAAGGGCGCCTCGCGCGCGGAGGCGCGGCGGCAGGCCGCCGGAGCCCTGGAGCTGGTGCAGCTGGCCGACCGCGCCAAGGCCCGGGTCCGCGAGCTGTCCGGCGGCCAGCGCCAGCGCGTGGCGCTGGCCCGGGCGCTGGTGAACCGGCCCAAGGTGCTGCTGCTGGACGAACCCCTCGCCGCGCTGGACCTGAAGCTGCGTCGGCAGATGCAGATCGAGCTGAAGCAGCTGCAGCGCGAGGTCGGCATCACCTTCGTCTTCGTCACCCACGACCAGGACGAGGCGCTGACCATGTCCGACCGCCTCGCGGTCATGCACGACGGCAGGATCGAGCACTGCGGCACGCCCGAGGAGGTCTACGAGCGCCCGGCCACCGCGTTCACCGCGGGCTTCATCGGCACTTCGAACCTCATGCCAGGCGAGTACCGCGACGGCGCGGTGACCATCGCCCCCGGCGTCTCCCTCGCCGTCGGCCGGCGCGCCGGGTTCACCGAGGGCGAGCAGGTCAGCGCCTCGGTGCGACCGGAGAAGCTGTGGCTGTCCGAGCACGGGGACGACATGGTGACGGTGCCGGGCACGCTGGTCGAGACGGTCTACTCGGGACCGGTGACCAGCTACCTGGTCGAGCTCGCCCCCGGCGTCCAGGTCAGCGTGCTGGAGCAGAACACCGACCGCTCCCGCCGCGAGGAGCGCTGGCAGAACGGCCAGCCGCTCACCGTCGGCTTCCGCCTGGAGCACTGCCTGCTGCTGCGCTGAGAACCCGAGGACGGTCCGTCAGAAGGTGATCTCCAGAGCCGCGATGGGCTTCCTGCGCCGACGGCCCGTCAGCGTGGCCCACACGTCGCCGACCCTGGCCATCAGGTACTTGCGGCCGAGCAGGCGGCGCACCTTCTCCCTGCCCGCGTCGTCCAGCACGCGCCCGGTCCCCTCGGCCTCCGCCGCGCCGGGCGCGATCTTTCCGCGCACGTCGCAGACGACGACCTTCACCCTCGGGTCCCTGCGCAGCCGCTTGACCTTCCAGGAGTCCGCCTCGGTCCAGACGTAGAGCAGGCCTTCGTCCACCACGTGCCAGACCGGGGTGGCCACCGCCGTGCCGTCCTTCCGGTAGGTGGTGAGGCTGACGTAGCGGGCGCGGGTGAGCGCGTCCAGGGTGTGCGGGTCGAGTGGGGTCACGCGGCAGGCGTTACCGTGCCGGACACCCGTCCGAGCGCACTCACCCATCCGGGTGAATCCGCCGAATGCCGCAACGGGCCCGTAGGTCGCCTGCCTGCGGTTGTGCCGTTCGGGTGCCGGCCGGGCCGGGCCCGGGCGCGGATCAACCCGGTAGCGTGACCGCGTGATCGCTGACCTGACTCCGGCGGACATGGTGGCCGACCCGGTCAGCTGCCTGGCCATCTTCGAAGAGCGGATGCGGATCGAGCAACGCCGGGTGGAGTTGCTGGACGCCGTCCTCCAGGAGCTGCGCCGGATCACCCAGGCCAGAGAGCGGCTGCAGTCCCTGCTCGACGGCGGGGTGGTGCCCGACCCGCTGCCCCGGCCGCAGCCGCAGCCGCACTCCTCCCGCCCGAACCGTCCAGGACCGGCGGTGCACGCCCTTCCCCGCCAGGGCCCGCGCGCGCAGCGGCAGCGTCCGCGCCCGCAGTTGGAGCAGGCGCTGGAGATCATGGCGACCGAGCCCGGCCGCCGCTGGAGCGCCCCGGAGATCGCCGCGCTGATCGGGGCGGACCCGGACTGGCTCCGCTTCGTCCTGCACAGCGCCGCCAACCGCGGCCTGATCCACCGGCACGCGGAGACGAAGCCGACCGGCGCTCGGGGCCGGCCGGTCGCGATCCAGTTCAGCCTCGGGACGCAGGCGGCGGGCTGACGCCGGGTCCGACGCCCGCCGTGGTCCGGCGGTGTCGCACCCGGCGTCGACGCGCGCGGTGCGTCAGTGGCCGCGGGCCAGCCACTCCCCCAGGTTCGGCGCCTCGGCCCCGATGCTGGTGGCGTCGCCGTGGCCGGTCAGCACGACCGTCTCCGGCGGCAGTGTGAGCAGTTGGTCGCGGATCGAGGCGATGATGGTCGGGAAGTCCGACCAGGACCGGCCCGTCGCGCCCGGTCCGCCGTGGAACAGCGTGTCACCGGAGAACAGCACGCCCAACTGCAGCGAGTAGAGACAGACCGCCCCGGGGCTGTGGCCCGGGGTGTGGATCACCGTCAGGCCGATCCCGCCGGCCTCGATCCGCTGGTCCTGGGCCAGCTCCCCGTCGGGGGAACGGTCCGGGTGGGTCTGCTTCCACAGCGGCAGGTCCGCGGGGTGGAGCAGGATGGGCGCGCCGGTGCGGTCGGCGAGCGCCGGGGCCGCGTCGATGTGGTCGTTGTGGGCGTGGGTGGAGACGATCGCGACCAGCCGGCGCGAGCCGACGGCCGCGGCGATCACCTCCGCGTCGTGGGCGGCGTCGATGACGAGGACCTCGTTCTCGTCGCCGACCAGCCAGACGTTGTTGTCCACCTCCCAACTGCCGCCGTCCAGCTCGAACCGGCCGGAGGTGACGAGGCGTTCGACCCCGTCGGGAAGCCCGCTCACAGCGTTGCCTCCGTTCGTGCTCCGCTTCGGCTCCACTCCGGCCGCGTGCCGACTGCGCTCGTCCCTCGCTCCGCCGACCCGCAACCTCCGCTCCACCTCAGCTTCGCGCTCACAGCGTTGCCTCCGTTCGTGCTCCGCTTCGGCTCCACTCCGGCCGCGTGCCGACTGCGCTCGTCCCTCGCTCCGCCGACCCGCAACCTCCGCTCCACCTCAGCTTCGCGCTCACAGGATCACCACCGAGCGCAGCACCTCGCCCTTCTCCATCCGGTGGAAGGCCTCCTCGACCTGGTCCAGCGTGATCGTCTCGGAGACGAAGGCGTCCAGGTCCAGGCGACCCTGGAGGTAGAGGTCGATCAGCATCGGGAAGTCCCGCGACGGCAGGCAGTCCCCGTACCAGGAGGACTTGAGCGAGCCGCCGCGCCCGAAGACGTCCAGCAGCGGGAGTTCCAGCTTCATGTCCGGCGTGGGGACGCCGACCAGGACGACCGTGCCCGCCAGGTCGCGGGCGTAGAAGGCCTGCTTGTACGTCTCCGGGCGGCCGACCGCCTCGATGACGACGTCCGCGCCGTTGCCGCCGGTCAGCTCGCGGATCGCCTCGACGGCGTCGGTCTCGCGCGAGTTGACCGCGTGGGTGGCACCCAGGCGCTGCGCGGTGGCGAGCTTGCCGGGGTCGATGTCCACGGCGATGACCTTGGACGCGCCCGCCAGCCGCGCGCCCATCACGGCCGCGTTGCCGACGCCGCCGCAGCCGATCACGGCGACGGTGTCGCCGCGCGAGACGCCGCCGGTGTTGACCGCCGCGCCGAGCCCGGCCATCACGCCGCAGCCGAGCAGTCCGGCCGCGGCCGGGGACGCGGCCGGGTCGACCTTGGTGCACTGGCCGGCCGCGACCAGCGTCTTCTCGGCGAACGCGCCGATGCCGAGCGCGGGCGACAGCTCGGTGCCGTCCTCCAGCGTCATCTTCTGCTTCGCGTTGTGCGTGTTGAAGCAGTACTGCGGGCGGCCGCGCCGGCAGGAGCGGCACTGGCCGCAGACCGCGCGCCAGTTGAGGATGACGTAGTCCCCGGGCTCGACCTCGGTGACGCCCTCGCCGACGGACTCGACGATCCCGGCCGCCTCGTGGCCGAGCAGGAACGGGAACTCGTCGTTGATGCCGCCCTCGCGGTAGTGCAGGTCGGTGTGGCAGACGCCGCAGGCCTGCACCTTCACCACCGCCTCCCCGGGGCCGGGGTCGGGGACGACGATCGTCTCGATCCGTACCGGCTCGCCCTTGCCCGGGGCGATGACTCCGCGTACGCGCTGTGCCATCTGCTCGTTCTCCTTCGTCCCGCTCGGTGCCGCTGTTCCGACCACTCTGCTTCAAGGCCGTGCTGCTGTACTGATCACCGCCCTGCCGACGGCGTCCCTCGAACCGCTACCAGCGCACCATGACGTGGCGCGGCTCGCAGTAGTGGTCCAAGGCGTACCCCGACAGGTCCCGACCGTACCCCGACTGACCGAAGCCGCCGTGCGGCATCTCCGAACAGCCGGTGATGTGGTCGTTGACCCAGACCGCGCCGAAGCGCAGCTCCGCCGCCGCGCGCAGGGCGAAGCCGGCGTCGGCCGTCCAGACCGAGGCGGCGAGCCCGTAGGGCACGTCCGCCGCCATCTCCAGGGCCCGCTCGCGGTCGGGGGCCATTTGGACGGTGACGACCGGGCCGAACACCTCCTGCTGGACGATCTCGGCGTCCTGGTCGGGGCCGATGACGACGGTGGCCGGGTAGTACGCGCCCGGACCGTCCGGCACCGTGCCCCCGGTGGTGACGGACGCCCCGGCGGCGACCGCCCGCTCGACGAAGCCGGCCACCCTGGCGCGCTGGGCGGGGCTGATCAGCGGGCCGAGTTCGCAGGTCGGATCGTCGGTCGGCCCGGTCCGCAGCGACGCGGCGGCGGCCGTCAGCGCCTCGACCACCCGGCCGTAGACGCCGGGCGTGGCGATCACCCGGCAGGCGGCGGTGCAGTCCTGTCCGGCGTTTCCGAAGGAGGTGGCGCGCAGCGCGGCCGCCAGCGCCTCCACGTCCGCGTCGTCGAGGACGACGACCGGGGCCTTGCCGCCCAGTTCCAGGTGCAGCCGCTTGAGGCCGGGCGCGGCGGCCGCGGCGACCTTGCGGCCGGTGGCGACCGACCCGGTGACGGAGACCATGGCGACGTCCGGGTGCGCGGCCAGCTGCGCGCCGACCGGGCCGTCGCCGGTGACGATGTTGAGCACGCCCGGGGGCAGCAGGTCGGCCGCCAGGGCGGCGAGCCGCAGGGTGCTGAGCGGGGTCAGCTCGGAGGGCTTGAGCACCACCGTGCAGCCCCCGGCCAGAGCCGGGGCGAACTTCCACACGGCCATCATCAGCGGGTAGTTCCACGGCGCGATGGCCCCGACCACGCCGACCGGTTCACGGCGGACGAAGGAGGTCGCGCCGGTCACGTACTCGCCTGCGGCGGGCGCCTGGAGGTTGCGGGCGGCTCCGGCGAGAAACCGGATGTTGTCGACGCAGTAGTCGATCTCGTCAGGGACGGCCGCGATCGGCTTGCCGGCGTTGCGGGACTCGATCTCGGCGAAGGCCTTCAGGTCCTGCTGGAGCGCGTCGGCGAGGGCGTTCAGGTGCGCGGCGCGCTCGCCGGGGCTGAGCGCGCGCCAGCCGGGGAAGGCCCGGCGGGCGGCGGCGACGGCGCGGTCGACGTCCTCGGGTGAGCTGCGCGGCACTTCGGCGAGGACCACGCCGGTGGACGGGTCGCGGGCCGGGTCGGCGGCCGCGCCGCCGCCGGGGACCAGCTGTCCGTCGATCAGGTTGGCGATGTCGTAGGCCCGGGCCGGGTCGTGCCGGCGGGCGGCGTCCTGGGGGCGGGCGGGGCTCATGCCTGGGCTCCCTTCGGGCGGACGCCGCCGCGCAGGTCGGCGGCCATCCGCTCCAGGTTGGCCAGGAAGCGCTGTGCGTCCTCGTCGGTGTGCTGGACCGAGGCGGTCCACTGCTCGCACTTGCCCCACGGCGGCAGGAAGACGCTGCCGTTGTGCTGGTAGAGCCAGTGGGCGTTGCCCCACTGGTCGTCGTAGGCGAGGAAGTCGCGGTAGTTCTCCAGCCGGTCGGTGAAGAGCACGGCGCCCTTGCAGCCGAAGGAGCGGACGAAGCCGGGGAGTTCGTAGCGGCGCAGGATCTCCTCGGCGCCCTCGGTCATGGTGCGGCGCAGCGTGTCGAAGCCGCTGTAGGCCTCTGGGGTGAGGATGTCCTGGAGCACGGCGCGCGCGGCGGCCATGGTGAGCGGGTTGCCGTTGAAGGTGCCGACCTGCTCGTAGGCGCCCTGGGTGATCAGGTCCATCAGCTCGGGGATGCCGCCGATCGCGCCGCAGGGCAGGCCGCCGCCGAGGGCCTTGGCCAGGCAGACCAGGTCGGGGGTGACGCCGGTGAGGCCGACCGCCCCGGCGGGGCTGAGCGCGAGGCCGGTCTTGACCTCGTCGAAGGCGAGGTAGGCGCCGTGCGCGTGCAGGAGGTCCTTGAGTGCGGCCAGGTAGCCGGGCGGCGGGGGGATCAGGCCGATGTTCATCATCACCGGCTCGATGATCATCCCGGCGATCTGTCCGGCGTTCTCGGTCAGCACCCGCTCGACGGCGGCCAGGTCGCCGAAGGGGACGACGACGGTCAGCCGGACCACCTCCTGGGGGTAGGCCGGGCCCACCGGGACGGAGTTGGGGCGTTCGGCCGGTCCGGCCTTCTCCGGCGCGGGGTAGACGGAGACCTGCACGCTGTCGTGGTGGCCGTGGTAGGTGCCCTCCACCTTGATGATCTTCGGGCGGCCGGTGGCGACCCGCATCAGGTGGATCGCGTCCATCGTCGACTCGGTGCCGGAGTTGTTGTAGCGCCAGATGGGGAGGCCGTAGCGGGCGGAGAGCTCACGGGCCACCACGACCGCGTCCTCGGTGGGCTGGGCGAAGTGCGTGCCGCGCCGGACCCGCTCCGAGACGGCGGCGACGATCGCCGGGTGGGCGTGGCCGACGATCCCGACACCGAAGCCCCCGTGCAGGTCGGTGTACTCGGTGCCGTCCACGTCCCAGGTGCGCGAGCCCTTGCCCTCGCGGATCCAGACGGTGCCGGGCTGGGCGTCCTGCCAGCTGGAGGCGACGCCGCCGGCCAGCACGGAGCCCGCCTCGGCGCGGATCCGCTGGGACTCGGTGGTGCGGTCCAGGAAGATCTTCGACTGCAGCTCGATCATGTCGTCGAGCCGGGAGAGGTCCTCGGGGGTGCTTCCGCTCATGAGGGGACACGTCCACTTCGTGGTTGGGTCGGAACGGGAAGGGTGACCGCGCCGTCGAGATAGGCGCGGGCGATGTGCTGGATCGAGCCGGAGACGACGTGCTCGTGCCAGGCGGAGAGCGGGCCCGGCCGGAAGCCGGGCGAGGCCACGCCGCGCTGCACCGACTCGCAGGCGGTCCAGTCCTGGCGGTTGGTCAGGTCCCAGAAGCGGACCGCGTAGCCGGGGTCGAAGTCGGCCGGCCGGTCGGCGGGGAAGAGCCACTGGCACTCGATCCAGGTGCTCTCGGGGCCGGTCGGCCGCAGCCGGTGCACCATGACGTAGTCCGGGTGCAGGCTGAGCAGCAGGCCGGGGAAGAGCTGCAGGTAGACCACGCGGTCGCGCAGCTCCTCGGGCAGACCCGGCAGGTACGCGCCGCCGCCCGAGCCGTCCAGGGACATGGTGCGCGCCCCCGGCTCCAGTTCCATGTGGCCGCCGCGCCACAGGCCGGGGCCGCCGCAGTCCAGGCCGCTGTCGGGCGAGGTGACCCGGCACAGCTCCGGGTGGATGGAGGGGCAGTGGTAGCACTCGTGGTAGTTCTCCACGGCGAGCTTCCAGTTGGCGGCGATGGTGTAGTCGTGGCCGGCGGCCGAGGTGAGCCCGGCCAGGCCGTAGGGGGCGAGGAGTTCGTCCAGCCCCTCGGTCCAGGCCTCCAGCGGGGCCGCGTGGCCGTCCAGGTTGGCGAAGGCGAAGCCCTGCCATTCGGCGACGCGGACCTGGGCCAGGCCGAGCTGGTCCGCGTCGCGCGGCAGTGCCCGGTCGGGGCTGACCGCGGCGGCGATGGGTACGGGCGCGCCGTCCTCCAGGGCCGGGACCCGCACCAGCCGGCCCGTGAGGTCGTAGACCCAGGCGTGGTAGGGGCAGGCGAGAAAACGCGGGCGGGCCCGGCCCGCGCCCGTGTCTGCCCCGGCCTGCCCGTCCGTGCAGGGCAGCAGCTCGTGGCCGCGGTGCCGGCAGCTGTTGTGGAAGCCGCGCAGCACCCCGTCGTCGCCGCGCACCAGCAGCAGCGAGGCCTCGCCGTGCACGCCGCCCAGCGGGACGGCGCGGCGGGAGCGGGGCTGCGCGAGCCCGTCGAGGCGGCCGAGGCAGATCCAGCCGCCGTCGAAGAACTCCCGCTGCTCGAAGGCCAGCACGCCGGGGTCGAGGTAGGCCGCGGCCGGAAGCATCCGGCCGGGCGGGGTCAGCACGTCCCGCAGGGCGTCCGGGTCCAGTGCGTCGAGCAGCGGGTCGCCCATCGGGTCACTTCCCGCGCTTCGCCGGCGACTTGCGGTCCTTCAGGATCCGCTGGGTGGCCAGGTAGCCGGCGATGCCGGTGACCCCGCCCCCGCCGTGGGTGGCGGAGGAGCACTGGTACAGGCCCTTGATCGGGGTGGTGAAGTCGGCGTAGCCGGGGGCGGGACGCATGTGGAAGAGCTGCTCGGGGCTGAGCTCGCCGTGGAAGATGTTGCCGCCGATCAGGCCGTACTCCTCCTGCATCTGGTGCGGGCCGATGACCTGACGGTGGATCACCTGGCTCTTGAAGCCGGGCGCGAGCTCGTCGTAGAGGTCGATGATCCGGTCGGCGTAGGCGTCCAGCTCCGCGGTGTGCGGCTCGTCGGCCCAGGTGTGGGGCACCCACTGGGTGAACATCGACATCACGTGGGTGCCCTTGGGGCAGAGCGTGTCGTCGACGGTGGAGGGGATGACGCTGTCGGCGAAGGGTTTGGCGGCGGCGCGGCCGGAGCGGGCGTCGACGAAGGCGTCCTCGACGTACTCCAGCGACTGGGCCAGGTCGATCGGGCCGGACAGCTCCTGCGCGGTCAGGTCCGGGTTCGCGGTGAAGCGCGGCAGCCCGGAGAGGGCGACATTGACCTTGACCGTGCCGGAGCGGGTGCGCCAGCGCTCCATGTCGGTGACGAACTGCTCGGGCAGTTCGCGCCGGTCCAGCTGCTTGAGGAAGGTGATCTGCGGGTGGGTCGCGGCGACGACGGTGGGGGCGTGGAACTCGCGGCAGTCCTTCAGCGCGACGCCGGTGACCCGGCCGCCGCGGGTGAGGATCCGCTCGACGGGGGCGTCGGTGAGGATCGTCGCGCCGAAGTGCTCGGCCGAGCGGCGGATCGCGTCGGCGACCGCGCCCATGCCGCCGACCGGGTAGCCCCAGCTGCCCATCTTGCCGTCGCCGACGTCGCCGATCGTGTGGTGCATCATCACGTAGGCCGTGCCGGGCTCCATCGGGCCGGCCCAGGTGCCGATGACGCCGTTGATGGACATCGAGCCCTTGACGATGTCGGACTCGAACCACTCGTCGAGCAGGTCGGCGATGCTCATCGTGAAGAGCTTCGTCGCATCCGCGACTGAACGGACATTCAGTCCCCGGACGCTCCAGGCCAGCTTCAGCTGGTCCAGCAGGTCGCCGACGGAGTGCGAGCCCATCTTCGGCGGGGTGCGCAGCAGCAGCGGCGCGAGCACCTTGCCGATGCCGCCGAGCCACTCCTCGTACTTGGGCATGTTGTCGGCGTCCTTCTTGGAGAAGGCCGCCAGCTGGGCGTGGTCGTGGGCGTGGTCGCCGGTCATGTGCAGCGAGCGGCCGTCCAGCGAGGGGACGTACCACGGACCCATCGGCAGGATCTTGTAGCCGAACTCCGTGAGCTTCAAGTCCCTGATCACGGTGGGCGGCATCAGGCTCATCACGTAGGAGAGCGCGGTCATCTTGAACTCGGGGCCCCACGGCTGCTCGGTGATCGCCGCGCCGCCGGTCACGGCGCGCGCCTCCAGCACCAGGGGCCGCAGGCCGGCCCTGGCCAGGTAGGCGGCGGAGACCAAGCCGTTGTGTCCGCCCCCGACGACGATCGCGTCGTAGTCGCGCTTCAGAGCATCCATGAGTGGTCGAACCCTTCGTGAAGGCAAGCCGCCTGGTAACAACCCGGTAATTGGTTCCGACCGTTCTCTTGCGGGGCCGGACCCTCGTCCTCAGACTAACTGGACGACCAGTCAGTCGCGCAAGACCCTGGCGCAAACCCTGGCCCAAACCCACGGCAAGCGAGACCTGTCCGAGATGAGGTCCGATGGTCTTCCCCCCGCGCTCGAACCCGGAGCACGCGAACTCCGCGCACACGAACTCCCCCCGTCCGATCGACCGCCGGACCCTGCTGCGCGCCGGCGTCCTGGCCGGCTCGGCCGCGCTGCTCGCCGCCTGCGGCAAGCAGGGAGCCGGCGGCTCCGCCGCCCCGGCCAAGGTCGCGCGCACCAACGCGCCGGTCACCCTGGCCTTCAGCAGCGACAACCCGGCGATCGGCGCGGCCATGGCGCCGGAGAAGGGCGCGACACTGCGGCTGCTGAACTACGCCGACTACCTCTCCCCCGACCTGATCAAGTCCTTCGGCCAGAAGTACGGCTGCCAGGTCGAGGTCACCACGTTCACGACGATGACCGAGGCCGTGGAGAAGCTGCGCACCGGCAGCACCCGCTACGACGTCTTCTTCCCGACCGCCGACGTCGTCGGCCGCGTGGCCCAGGCCAAGCTGCTGCAGCCGCTCAACCACGACTACCTGGGCAACCTCGGCAACGCCTGGCCCAGCCTGCAGAACCCCTTCTACGACCAGGGTTCGCGCTACACCGTCCCGTACAACGTCTACAGCTCGGGCATCGGGTACCGCGCGGACAAGGTCACGGCCATCCCGGCCAACGCCTACGACCTGTTCTGGGACCCCGCCTACGCGGGCAAGGTCTACCTGCTGGACGACTACCGCGAGGCGCTGGCGATGACCATGCTGCACCGCGGCCACTACGACCTGAACACCGAGGACCCGGCCGCGCTGGCGCTGGCGGGCAAGGACCTCGCCGGCCTGCTGAAGACGGTCCAGGTCAAGCTCGGCACCCAGGAGGCCACGCTGCTGCCGCAGGGCGCGGCGCTGGTCCACCAGGCCTGGTCGGGCGACATGGTGTCGGCGCAGTCCAACCTCGCCAAGGGCCAGCCGGTGACGCAGCTCGGCTACTGGTACCCCGAGCACGGCAAGGGCGTCGTCGGCACCGACTGCATGGCCGTGGTGCGCGGCGCCCCGCACCCGGTGCTGGCGCACCTCTTCCTCGACTACCTGCTGGACACCGCCAACGCGGGCACCAACATGTCCTGGATCGGCTACCAGCCCGCGCAGACCGCGTTCACGCCCGACTACCTGGTGAAGAACCAGTACGTCCCGGCCAACCTCACCTCGGCGATCGTGACCGAGGCGGAGTACCGGGCCTCGGTGCAGCTGCTGGAGCTGACGCCGACGGGCGAGAAGCTCTGGCAGAACACCTGGGCGCAGTTCAACGCCGGGTCCTGACGTCTCGCCGGGGTCATGAGGAAGGGGTGACGCCCGCGGGCGTCACCCCTTCCTCGTCCCCGCCGCTCGCGGTCAGGGCGCGGGCACCGCCAGGACGGCGCGGGTGCCCTCCAACACCGCCTCCTCCAGGCTCCGCGCGGCCCGCACGTCACCGGCCCGCACCGCGCCCGGCCGCCCTTCCAGCCGCGCCCACAGCTCGTCCTGCGGGACCCGGCCGTGGGCGACGACCACGGCGGACACATCCTCGGGCAGTCCTTCGAGGCGGCCCGAGAAGACATGGCGCAGCGTCAACTCGGTGCCCTCCTCCGGATCGGCCACGAGTTCCAGATGCGGCAGCAGCCGGACCCCGAGCGCGTCCAGCCGGGCCAGGTACCCGTTGCGCTGGTACTGGTGCAGCGACATGCCCGGCACGGGCGCGGCGCAGGCCAGCAGCACCTCGCGGCCGCTCGCCGCCAGCACCTCGGCGGCGTCGGGACCGCACCAGCCGCCGCCCCAGTCCGCGACCAGGACGGCGCCGTCACCCGGCGGCGGCAGCCGTTCGGGTTCGCCGATGGCGGTCCAGGCGTCGACCATCGCCAGTCCGGGCGGCACCGGCAGCTCGGGACGGTAGGGGACGGCGCCGGCGGCCAGCACGATGGCGGGGCCCTCCACTCCCTCCGACTCCGCCGCGAACTCCTCCAGCGTCTGCGCCGCGTCGGTGCCGAGGCGCAGGTCGACGCCGGCCGCCAGGAGCTCGCGTTCGGCCCAGGCGTACCAGCGCCGCGCGCTCTCCCGGTGCGCGGGGGCCCGTCCGGCCAGCCAGAGCTGGCCGCCGACGCCTTCGGCGCGTTCGACCAGCAGGACCCGGCGGCCCGCGTAGCCGGCTTCCACGGCGGCCGCGACCCCGGCGGGGCCCGCACCGACCACGAGCAGCGGCGGCCTGGCCCGCCCCGCGACCGGGAGCCGCCGCTCGCGCGGCGGGCGGTCGGGCCGCTGCGGCAGCGTGGCCTCCCGCCCGGTCCGGACGTTGACGGCGCAGCCGATCGGCAGGCCCTCGTGGTAGTGCCCGATGCAGCTCTGGTTGCAGCCGATGCACGGGATCGCGGGCACGCCCGCCCGCAGCTTGCGCGGCAGGTGCGGATCGGCGATCAGCGCCCGGGTCATGCCCACCGCGTCGGCGAGGCCGCGCGCGACGGCCCCCGCTGCCGATACGGGGTCGACGATCCTGGTGGTGGCCAGCAGCCGCACGTCCCGCGGCAGGCGTTCGCGCAGGCCGCCGAGCCGGGTCAGGATCACGTCCTCCGCGACGGGCGGCGGCGGCGCGATCCAGCTGGACCCGGCCAGGGTGCGCGAGTAGCCGAGGGCGAGCGAGACGCAGTCCACCAGGGGTGCGAGCTCCTCGGCGATCTCCAGGCAGCGGGCGTTGTCCAGGCCGCCCGGGGTGAGCTCATCGGCGGCCAGCCGGACACTGAGCGCCCGGTCCGCGCCGATCGCCTCCCGCACCGCGCGCAGCACCTCGGTGGTGAAGCGCAGCGGTGCGGCGTAGGCGTCGGCGCGGTGGTTGGTGAGCGGGGACATGAACTGGGCGGGCAGGTAGCCGTGGGCGGCGGAGACCTCGACTCCGTCGAAGCCCGCCTGCACGGCGTGGCGGGCCGCGTCCGCGTAGCCGCGCACGATCGCGCGGATCTCCCGCAGGGTCAGCGCCCTCGGCTCGACCCTGAATCTGGGCGAGGGGACGGCGCTCGGCGCGGGCGCGGCGCTGCGCGGAGCGCCGGAGAACTCCTCGCTGCCGCCGTGCATCAACTGCAGCAGCAGCGGCGTCCCGTGTGCGTGCACGGCGTCGGCGAGGGCGGCGAGCCCCGGCAGCGACTGCGGCTGGTAGGCGGCCAGGGTGTGCGAGTTGATGAGCCCGCTCGGATGGACGGCGGCGGCCTCGACGAAGACGGCGCCGACGCCGCCCGCCGCACGCTCGGCGTGGTAGGCGAGCAGCGCCGGCGTGGGCCGGTGGTCGTGCACCAGACCGGTCTGGTGCGAGGTGGAGACGATCCGGTTGGGCAGCTCCACCGGCCCGACGCGCAGCGGCGCGAAGAGCGCGTCCGTCATCCGGCCGCGGTCTCCGGCTGGAGCTCCATGTGGTAGCACTTGCGCAGCGTCTCGTGGACCTCCAGGACCACCGGCGTGGCCCGGTCCAGGATGACCGCGCTCCCGGGGGCGATGTCGAAGGGCTGCCCGCCCTCGGGGATGATGGTGGCCTTGCCCTCGACGACGACGAAGATCTCGGACTCGGTCATCCGGATCGCGCCAGGCGTGCAGGTCCAGATGCCGCGGATGGCGCTGCCGTCGGGCGCGGTCCAGATGTTGGCGTCGGCGACGACGGGCTCGCCGGCGACGGCCTGGCCCGGCTCCAGGTCGTAGGGGACGGGCTCGGCGTCGGCGATGACGAAGCTGCTGGCCATGAGGGTTCCTCTCGGTGAAGGGTGCATCGGTGAATCGGCGGACGGGTGTGCGGGCTGCGGTGACGGTCGGTCAGGCGATGACGGCGCGGACGCCGCGGCGCTCGAGCGCGCGGGCGACGACCAGCCGCTGGATCTCGCTGGTCCCCTCCCAGATGCGGTCGACGCGCAGCTCCCGCCAGAAGCGTTCGGCGGCCGTGGTCCGGATGTAGCCGCGCCCGCCGAAGACCTGCACGACCCGGTCGGCGCAGCGGTTGGCCGCCTCGCTGGCGAAGAGCTTGGCGACCGATGCCTTGGCGTGCACGACCTTGGGGTCGGCCCCCGAGTCGGCCAGGGCGGCGACCTCGTAGACGAGCAGGCGCGCCGCGGCGGCGTCGGCGGCCGAGTCGGCGAGCGGGAAGGAGACGCCCTGGTAGTCCAGGATCCGGCTGCCGCCCTGTTCGCGTCCGGCGGCCCAGGCGGTCGCCTCCTCCAGCAGCCGGCCCATCGCGGCCACGCAGTGCACGGCGATCCCGAGGCGCTCCTCCACGAACCAGCGCTGCTGCAGCGCGTCCGCGCCGCCCAGCGGGCCGAGCACCTCGGCGGGGCCGACGCGCACGTCGGTGAAGCGGATGGCCGGGTGGCCGTGCGGGAAGCTGTGTGTGAAGGGCGGGTCGTCGACCGTCTCGACGCCGGGCGCGTCGGCCGGGACCAGGAAGAGCGTCGGGCCCTCCTCGGCGACGGCGACCACGACGTGCGTGGTGGCCACGTCGCCGCTGGTGACGAACCACTTCTCGCCGCTGATCAGCCAGCCCTCGCCGTGCTCGTCCACGACCCTGCGGGCGGTGGTCGCGATCCGGGAGGGGTCGCTGCCGGCGTGTTCCTCGGTCACGGCGTAGGAGACGGCGGCGGTGCCGGCGACGCAGGGGCGCAGGTAACGGTCGATCTGCTCGGGCGTGCCCGCGGTGAGCACGTTGTACGCGTCGGGGATCCACCACCACAGGCCGTTGGTGCTGCGGCCCAGCTGCTCGTGGACGGCAACGTAGTCGGTGGCGCTCCAGCCCTGGCCGCCGTGCTCGGGCGCGATGCGCCCGCCGTTGAGACCGGCCTTGACCGCGGCGGTGCGGATGCCGTCGACGATCTCCTGCGGGAGCCGCCCGCCGGCCCGTTCGGCCTGCACCTCGTAGGGCAGCAGCTCCTGCTCGACGAACCTGCGGGCGCGTTCGGCGAGCTCCTGCTGTTGCGGGCTCAGAGTGACCAAGGACGACATGCCACACCACCACTCGGCGTCATTGACTGATTGGGCAGTCAGTCAATCGGCAGGGTGGGGCGCACGTCAAGGGCCCGCGCACGAAGCGTGCGCGGGCCCTGTGGCGGCGGGGGTGCGGAGGCGGCGGCTACCTGCTGCGCGGGAAGGCGGAGCGGTCCAGGCCGACCTCACGGGCGGCGGCGATCCTGGCCTGCTCCAGGAAGTGCCGTCGGCTCATCGCGCCCAGCTGCAGCGTGTACCTGATGGCCAGGCCGTCCAGCATGGCGTCGAGCCGCTCGGCCGCCGCGGCGGGGTCGTCGCAGGTGAACTCGCCGGAGCGGACGCCCTCGCGGATCACCCGCTCGACCACGGCGAGCCAGGCGCCGTCCAGCTCGCCCACGATGTTGCGCAGCGCCTGCTCGCGCACGCTGGCCGCCCAGGCCTCCAGCCAGAGCACCCAGCCGGAGTTGTCGCCCTCCTCGGGGAGGTAGAAGTGCAGCACCGCGTCCATCCGGTCCACGGAGCTGCCGGGACTGTCCGCCACGTCCTGGAGCTTGCGGATGTCGTCCACGCTGGCGGCCCGGAGCATCTCCGTGAGCAGCACGTCCTTGGTGGCGAAGTGGTAGTGGATCAGCCCGCCGCTGACATCGGTGGCCTTGGCGATGTCGGCCACGCGGGTGTTCGCGAGACCGCGTTCGAGCACGACCTTGCGGGCCGCCTCCAACAGCTCGGCCCGACGCTGGTCCACCTGTTCCTCGCGGCCGCTGCGCCCGGGCCGGCCCGTCGTCTCGTTGGCTTTCACAGTCCCCCATCGTAACGGAGCGAGATCACTTCACCGTGACTTATTGATTAACCAGTCAGCCTCTATTGCGCGGCCCCCTCCCGTGCCTACACTGCCGCGCATGGCTCAGGACATCCTCTCTCCGAGCACCACCGACCGGACCGCGACCGGCGGGACCGTCGAACTCGTCTCCCTGCGCAAGGACTTCGCCGACAGCACCGCTGTCGACGGGATCGACCTGCGCATCCCCGGCGGCGAGTTCTTCTCCCTGCTCGGCCCCTCGGGGTGCGGCAAGACCACCACCCTCCGCATGATCGCGGGCTTCGAGGAACCCACCTCGGGACAGATCCTGCTCGACGGCGTCGACGTCGCCCACGTCCCGGCGCACCGGCGTCCCGTGAACACGGTCTTCCAGAGCTACGCGCTCTTCCCCCACCTCAGCGTCGCCGACAACGTCGGCTACGGGCTGCGCTGGACCGCCCCCGGCGGCGGCGCCGAGGGCCGGGCGGCCCGCCCCGACAAGCAGGGCCGCCGCCGACTCGTCGCCGACGCCCTCGAACTCGTGCAGCTCACCCGTTTCGCCGACCGCAAACCGCACCAGCTCTCCGGCGGCCAGCAGCAGCGCGTGGCCCTGGCCCGCGCCCTGGTGCTCAAGCCCTCGGTGCTGCTGCTGGACGAACCGCTCGGCGCGCTGGACGCCCGCCTGCGCAAAGCGCTGCGCGCCGAACTGATGGACGTGCAGCGGACCGTGGGCACCACCTTCGTCTTCGTCACGCACGACCAGGAGGAGGCACTGGAGATGTCCGACCGACTCGCCGTGATGGACGGCGGCCGCGTCGTCCAGTGCGGTACCCCGCGCGAGGTCTACGAGCACCCGCGCACCGAGTTCGCCGCCGACTTCCTCGGCACCGCCAACCTGCTCGACGTCGACTGCGGCGGCTCCCCGGGCGATCCGCTGCGCCGGGTCGGGGTCGGCGCCTTCGAGCTCGTGGCCGGCTGCCCGCTGACCATGCCGCCGGGCCCGGCCCGCGCGGTCGTCCGCCCCGAACGCCTCCGGGTCCGCCGCGCGGCCGAGGGCGCTCCGGCCTCGGGGACGCTCCCCGGCATCGTCGACCGTACGACCTACGTCGGGGCGACCACGCAGCTGACGGTCCGTCTCCCGCACGGCCCCTGCCTGCAGGTGCTGGTCCTCGGCGACGAGGGCGAGCTGCCGCCGGGCACGCCGGTGGAGATCACCTGCCCGCCGGGCGCGCTGCGCGTGCTGGAGCGGGAGACGCCCGCGGCCCAGGATTGAGGGACCGCGCCGAGCCGCCGGGTTCCGGGGCTCGCCCGGCATTACGCTGTTCCGGTTCGGACACCTGTGCATGCTTTTGGTGCCCTTTGCGCAACCGGAACAGGAGGGCCGATGGGCGGTCTCGGCGTCGGGTGGAAGCTGCACAACGGGGGACGCCCGCCGGAGCCCGGTGCGGTGGTCGCCCCCGACGAGCGGCTCAGCTGGGGCCGGACGATCGGGCTCGGCGCGCAGCACGTCGTGGCGATGTTCGGCGCCTCGTTCGTGGCCCCGGTGCTCATGGGCCTGAACCCGAACCTGGCGATCATGATGTCCGGCGTCGCCACGATCCTCTTCTTGCTCTGGACCCGCGGGACCATCCCCTCCTATCTCGGCAACAGCCTCTCCTTCGTGGGCGCGGCCGCCACCATCAGGCTCCAGGGCGGCGGCACGGCCCAGGTCACCGGTGCGCTGCTGGTGACCGGGGCCGCTCTGGCCCTGGCCGGCTTCGCCGTCCGCGCGCTCGGGGCGCAGGTCGTGCACGCCGTGCTGCCGCCGGTGGTCACCGGTGCGGTCGTGATGCTGATCGGCTTCAACCTCGCGCCGGTCACCGCGGGCACCTACTGGCCCCAGGACCAGTGGACCGCCCTGGCCACCATGCTCGCCACCGGCTTCGCCCTGGTCGCCCTGCGCGGTTTCTGGTCCCGCATCGCGATCTTCCTCGGGCTGGTCTTCGGCTACCTGCTCTCCTGGATCCTCGACCGCGTCCTCGGGAAGATCCACTCCGTCGACGGGAGCGGCAAGACGACCGACCACTGGCGCCTCGACCTCTCCGCGGTCCGCCACGCCGACTGGATCGGCCTCCCCCAGTTCCACGCCCCCGCCTTCGACCTCTCCGCGATCCTGGTGGCCCTCCCGGTCCTCATCGCCCTGATCGCGGAGAACACCGGCCACGTCAAGGCGGTCAGCGAGATGACCGGCGCCGACCTCGACGGCCAGATGGGCAACGCGATCGCCGCCGACGGCGTCGGCACCGTCGTCTCCACCGCGGTCGGCGGCGGAGCCACCACCACCTACGCCGAGAACATCGGCGTCATGGCCGCCACCCGCGTCTACTCCACCGCCGCGTACTGGGCCGCGGCCGGGTTCGCCCTGCTGTTCGGCCTCTGCCCGAAGTTCGGCGCGGTCGTGGCCGCCATCCCCGGCGGGGTGCTCGGCGGCATCACCGTCGTGCTCTACGGCATGATCGGCCTGCTGGGCGCGCAGATCTGGATCCGCAACCAGGTCGACCTGACCAACCCGGTCAACCTCGTCCCCTGTGCCGCGGGCATCATCATCGGCGCGGGCAACGTCACCATGCACATCACCAAGAACTTCACCCTCGGCGGCATCGCGCTGGGCACCCTGGTCACCCTCACCGGCTACCACACCCTCCGCGCCTGCGCCCCCGCCCACCTCCGCGAGCCGTCCCCACGCCCCACCCCCGCCGACGACCCGCGCGTCGGCGGCTGACGGCGTGCTGGGCGAACCGCGCGCGTGCCTGCCGGCCCGGGTGGAGATTCTCGGCGGAGCCCGCGATCCGCGACCCCTGTCCGCGCTGGAATCGCGCCGTGGTCTGAGTGACGCCGCCTCCCGGCCGGGGCCCGCGGTCGGCCTCACGCCCTGGCGACGCTCTCCTCCGCCCGTTCGCGGATCCCGGCGTCCGAGCAGAATCCGCTGCCTGAGCGCTTCAGGCAGAGCAGGCCGACCAGTCGCCCGTCGTCGGTGACGACGGCCACCCGGCGCCGACCGGCCGCGGCCATCGCGTCCCAGGTTTCGTACAGGCCGGCGGACGGCGGGACCACGCGGTCGCCGAGCCGTCCCACCGACGCGGCCGGTTCCCTGTCGTCCCGGCCGGCCAGGTCCGGTCGCTCCACGACGGCGACCAGGACGTCCTGGCGGACCACCAGCAGGGCGTGCACCTTGTCGTGGCGGAAGAACTCCCGCGCCTGACCGACGGTCGTCGAGACCGGGGAGGTCTTGGGGAACGTGTGCATGGCCTCGGCCACCAGGGCGTCCCCGTCGGGGCTCATCGGGCTTCGCTCCATTCAGAGAGCCTCACATCCCGCGGACGGCGGTCAGCGCTTACCCGAACATTCTGCCGACAACCGGTCCGGCCGGGCGTCCGGGGCCGGGGTGTCCCAGACCTCCGGTGTTGGTTCGTGCACGGCGAGGGTAGGTGCAGGGGACGGACCTGGGGGCAGAGTAGAGGTGTACCTCCCGGTCGTCGCAGAGGATCGAAGCACCACGGGAAGGCGTCATGCGTTTCCGCTCCCACCGCCCACCGCCGCCGCGTATCACCGACGCCAGCCCCGGCCTGTCCGAGGACATCCGTCACCGACAGCGCCGGTACGCCCTCACCATGGGGATCCGTACGGTCTGCGTGATCCTCGGGATCGTCCTGTGGCAGATCAACCGGGTCGCCGCCGTCATCGCCATCGGGGCGGGCGGGGTCCTGCCCTACATCGCCGTCGTCTTCGCCAACGCGGGACACGAACGCTCCGCCGAGCCCCTCGACGCCCGGCTCACGCCCAGGCCGCCCTCCGGACTCCCGCCGGGGCAGGAGCCCGGCGACCGATCGGGCGAGGCGGACGAACCGGAGTACGGGGATCACCCGGACGACGACGGCTGAGCGCCGTCACCCGAGACCCGGGCCGGGACCGCGATCCGGGCGGGGGCGTTCCCGGGGTGCCGCTCGCACGTCCCAGGCGCTCGCCAGGGCGTCGGAGCGGACCAGGCCGAGGACGCCGGCCACCATCAGCGCGCCGCCGACCACGGCGAGGACCGCGCCGAGGAGGACCGCACCGAACGGGAACGACAGCCGGTCGGCGAAGAGCACGCGCCCGAGGGCCAGGCTCACCATTGCGTCGACGAGCGTCAGCGCCGGCTGCGAGGCCCGCAGCGTCCCGGCCCGCAGGGTGACCTGGAGCAGGGCGAAGCTGCCGCCGCCGGTGACGGCGAGCGCGTAGACCGGCCAGTCCGTCCACAACTGCGCGAAGCCCGAGGCGCCGACCCGCGTGAGCGTCTCCTTGACCAGCGCCGCGGTGAGGGCGAAGCCGGTCGCGGTCGCGCAGCCCAGCAGCACCGCCTTTCCCGCGCCGCGGGCCTTCCACGCCGCCGCGACCAGCACGACGATCACGGCCGACACCGCGAGCGCCACCACGAGCCAGCGACCTCCCGGCGCCACCGCGCCGCCGCCGGGCTGCGGATCGGTGGCGGCCAGGAACAGCGCGAGGCCCACGGCCAGCGCGGCGAAGGCCGCCCAGGTGCGGCGGCCGGGGTCACGCCGGAACACCAGGCGGCCGATCACCAGGGCGAACAGCAGTTCCGAGGTGAGCAGCGGTTGGACCAGGGAGAGGCTGCCCAGGCCGAGCGCGGCGGCCTGGGCGACGGCCGCCAGGAGGAGTGCCGCGAATCCCGCCCACCATGCCCTGCTGCGCAGCAGCCAGGCCCAGTGACCGCCGGGGCGGTTGTCGGCGGTGGGCGGCCCGAGCGCCGCCAGCCGTTGCAGCACGGACACCGCGGCGTTGGCGGCGGCGCAGAGCAGCGCGCACAGGACCGACAGCGCAGTCACCGTCGCGGGCCCTCCCCTCGCAGCTGATCGGGCCGGTGGTCGGACGAGTGTGCGGTCTTCGGGCGGACACCACCGGCGCGGGCCTCAGCCGAAGCGGAACGCGAGCCGCTGGTAGAGCCCCGGAGCCGCGTGGCGCACCAGTTCCGGCAGTCGCATCCAGGCCGGCACGTACACCTGCTCGCGCCCCTGCTCCACCGCGCGGCAGACCGCCTCGGCCACGCGCTCCGGTGGCAGCGGTCGGGGGCGGGAACGCGCGTACGGGGCACCGCGACGGTCGAAGAAGGGGGTGTCGACGACGCCCGGCAGCACGTGGGTGACCCGGACCCCCGATCCGTGCACCTCCTGCCGCAGGGCGTCGGCGAAGACGCCGAGGGCGCCCTTGGCGGCGGAGTACACCGCCTCGTTGCGCACGCCCAGCGCGCCGGCGACCGAGCCGATGAGGACGATGTGCCCTTCCCCGCGGGCCAGCATCGGCGGGAGGACCAGGCGCACCAGGTGTACGGTGGCGATCAGGTCGACGGTGAGCAGCGCGTCGACGGCCTCGCCGGGCATGGTCCACAGCGGCCCCGCCCACCCGACGCCCGCCGCGGCCACCAGCAGGTCGATCCGGTCCCTGGCCGGCGCCGCCGCCGCGACCAGGGCGGCGGGCGCGCCCGGTTCGGACAGGTCCGCCGGAAGCGCCCGGCCGCCGGTGCGGGCGGCGACCCTTTCGAGCCTGGCCCGGTCGCGCCCGCACAGGACCAGCCGCCACGTGCCCTGTTCGGCCAGCCGTTGTGCGACGGCCGCACCGATCCCCGAGGACGCGCCGGTGATCAGGCCGACGGGCGCGCCCCGGCCCGCGGGACGACGCCGGCCGGGCGGCCTGGTGTTGCCGCGGAGGGAGATCACAGCGGCTCCTGTCCGGAGGGGGACGTCTGGCGTCGACGGCGCGCGGCCCAGGTGCCGGACCCGACGTCCGTCTCTCTTCCACCTTGCCCGGGATCGGCCGTTCCAGCGCGCCCAGTCACGCCTGACCGCGCCGGACCCGCCCGCCGCTCGCCACCGCGCCTCCCCCACCGATCGCTCCTACGCTGGAGCCCGTGGCCCGGTTCCTGATCCTGAGCGCGAGCATGGGGGACGGCCACGACGCGGTCGCCCGCGCGTTGGCGGCCCGTCTGGACGGGCAGGGCCACGACGCCGTCGCCGTGGACGCGCTGCGCCTGCTCCCGGGACCCGCCGCGGGGGCCGCGCTGCGCGGCTTCTACCAGGGCTGCATCCGGCACGCGCCCTGGATCTACGCGGCGCTGTACGCCGGTTTCTTCCGGCCCCGCGCGCATCCGGGTGCCAACCCGCTCGCCTCGGTGATGGGGCCTCGGCTGCTCGCGCTCGTCCGGCGGTTGCGGCCGGACCTGGTCGTTCCCGTCTTCCATCTCGCGGCGCAGGTGACGGGGCGGGAGCGGGCGCTCGGCCGGCTCGAGGTGCCCAGCGCGGTCGTGGTGACGGACTTCGCCGTGCACCGGCAGTGGCTGCATCCCGGCAACGACCAGTACCTGTGCCTGACCCGGCCCGCGGCCGACCTGGCCGGGGCCGGGACCGGCCGCCCGGCGCGAGCCGTGGGCGCCGTGCTGGCCGACCGCTTCCTCCCGCCCCGCGCGCCCGTGCGGCATCCCGCGCCCGGACCGCCGCGCGTGCTGCTCTCGGCCGGCGCCTGGGGCGCGGGGACACGGTTCGAGCAGACCGCCGGGTGCCTGACCGCAGCGGGCTTCACGCCGATGGTGCTGTGCGGGCGCAACGAGCGTCTGCGCCGCCGCCTCGACGGACTGCCGGGCGTCACCGCCCTGGGCTGGCAGCGGGATCTGCCCGCGCTGCTCGCCCGGAGTGCCGCTTTGATCGACAACGCCGCCGGACAGACGGCGCTCCAGGCCCTCGCCCTCGGCGTCCCCGTGGTCGCCTACCGGCCGCTGCCCGGTCACGGCCGTGAGGGGGTCCGGGCGATGGCCGACCTCGGTCTCAGCCGCCTGGCCCGGACTCCGGCGGAGCTCGTCGCGGCGCTCCAGGACGCGGCGCTCCAGGACGCGGCGCGCCGGACGGACCGGGCCGAGGGAGGACCGGCCGCTCCCTGGTCCACCGCCGCCGCGCGGCTCTTCCCCGGCACTGCGGCGGCCGTGCTGGCCGAACTCGCGGACGACGGCTGAGCCTGCACGCCGCGCGCGCTCACGCGTTCACTCGTTCACTCCTTCACGCGCCGGAGAAGGCGACGACTCCGTCGCCGGTGCCCAGCAGTACCCGACCGCCCGTCAGAACGGGCGAGGCGAAGTGCGGGAGCGGTCCTTCGGTCGTGGCGCGCGCCAGGACCCGGCCTGTCGCCTGGTCGAGGGCGAAGAGGGTGCCGGTCGCGCAGTCGGGGACCCAGACCGCGCCGCCGCCCAGGACGGGCGAACCGGCCGCGCGCAGCGGGAAGCTCCAGCCGGTCCGGGGCATCCCGGACGCGTCGAGGTCGACCCGCTGGACCGCGTCCGCGCAGGGAAGGAACACCGTACCCTCCGTGACGGCGGCCGAGCCGTAGGCGCTGCAGAGCGGAGCCTGGTGCAGTTCGCCGCCGACGCCGCCCAGGTGCCCGCGGTCGAGTGTGTAGCCGGTGCCGCGCTTGCCGACCGCGAGGACGAAGCGGTCGCCGACCAACGCGGGGGTGAGCGAGCCGAGGTCGAGGTCCGCGGCGTTGTCGGCGGCCCAGGTGGCGGGGGCGAAGAAGTCGGTGCGCGTCAGCGTGCTCGGGGCGAGGGCGAGGACGGAGTCCGAGCCGTCGTATCCGCCGGCACCTCCGCCGGTCGCGGCGCCGTTGCCGACCGAGACCAGGATCTTCGGTCCGGCCCCGTTGCCCGCGCCGGCGGCGGCCGGGGTCACCACCGCTCCGCCAGGTGCCCAGATGCCGGCCTGACGGGACGTCGGCACGGCGTAGGACAGCACCGGACCGGCACCGGTGGCCGCCACCGACACCAGCGCGCCGACGTAGTCGCCGCAGTCGCCCTCCAGGCCGCCGAAGCCGACCAGCACCCGGCCGTCAACCGTGGCGAGGGCGCCGCGCTGCTGGTGGACGCCGGGGTCGCCGTGCGGCGGTTCGACCTCCCGGCGCACCCGCACGGTTCCACTCGCCGGGTCCAGGCCCGCCAGCAGGTGCCGCCCGCCGTCGAGTTCGGCCAGCACGAAGACCAGTCCGGTCGTCGGCTCGTACACCGGGGTGCTGGTGATGCCCAGTGGGTCGATGTCGCCGCAGGGGAGCGTGTGGAGCGGTGCCGGCGTGCCGAGGTGGGCGCGCCACAGGATGCGGCCGGACGCGAGGTCGAGCCGGTAGACGCTGTCGTTCTCGGTCGCCGCGATCACCGAACCGCGCACGACCAGCGGCTGACCGTAGACCGCGCCGTCCAGCCTGGTCGCCCAGGCGCGGGCGAGCGCGCTTGGCGGGGGGACGCCGGGTGCGGAGCCGGTGCGTTGCGCGTCGTGGTGGTAGGTCAGCCAGTCCCCCGGATCGGTGGGCGGAGGTGTCCGCGCGCCCGGGGTGAACTCCTGCGTCGCGATCGCGGCCGGGGGCTGCGGGCCCGGGTGCCCTCCGGTGCAGGCGCTCGCGCACAGGGCGGCGGCCAGCAGCGCGAACCCGGCGCGGGCCGCGGGCACGCGGCGGCCCCGCGACGGAGGGCGCGGCGCGCTGCTGGAGGGCATGGCACCAGTCTCGGCCGCGGAGAGGGCCCGGTCGAGCGCGGCGCGGCGGCCTCAGTCCTGTTCGAGCTGTTGGCGCAGGCCGGCGAGGATGCGGTTCAGCAGGCGGGAGACGTGCATCTGCGAGTAGCCGAGCTGTTCGCCGATCTGGGCCTGGGTGAGGTCGTCGACGAAGCGGAGCTTGAGGATGCGGCGGTCGGTCTCGGGCAGACCGGGAAGGATCTGGCGCAGCGCGGTCAGATCGACCACCAGCTCCAGGTCGCGGTCGTGGGCGCCGAGCCGGCGCTGCAGCGGGCCCTCGTCGTTCTCGTCCTCGGTGGCCGGGGCGGACAGGGTGCCGGCCGTGTAGGCGTCGGCGGCGATCTTGCCCTCGGTGACCTCGTCCTCGCTGACGTCGAGCCGGGCGGCGAGCTCGGCCGTGGTGGGTTCGCGGCCCAGTTCCTGCTCCAGGACGTCGCCGGCCTTGGCGAGTCGGAGGCGCAGTTCCTGGAGCCGCCGGGGGACGTGGACGGCCCAGCTGTTGTCGCGGAAGTGGCGCTTGATCTCGCCGCTGATGGTGGGCAGCGCGTAGGTGACGAACTCGACCCCGCGGGCGGTGTCGAAGCCGTTGATGGCCTTGATCAGTCCGACGACCCCGACCTGGAAGACGTCCTCCTGGCCGTCGCGCCGGTGGCCGAAACGCTGGACCGCCGTGCGGACCAGGCTCATGTTCAGCTCGACCAGGGTGTTGCGGACGTAGGAGTAGGCGAGGGTGCCCTCCTCCAGCTCCCGCAGCCGGGCGAGCAGCACGTCGGTCAGGGCGCGGACCTCGAGCCGGTCCAGGGTGACCGGGTCGCACGCGATCGTGGGCAGACCGGCGTCGGAGGCGGGGACGCAAGGGGCGTCCGTCGCGGACGGTGTCGGGGTCGGAGTACGACGCAGCGTGGTCGGCTCGGGGGCTGCCGTGGTCACGGGGTGGTCCTTCCTCGATTCGGGCTCGGTCAGGCGGCGCTGGTGCCGGCGGTCCCGCTCGCCGCGACCGCGGCTTCCTCCGCGTCGGCGAGCGGTCCGCGGACGGCCAGCAGAGCGAGGAGGTCGGCGACGGTGGGACCGGCGTCGGCCGGGTGCCGCAGCGGGATCGCGGCGGTGACCTGGTAGTGGTTGGTGCGTCCGACCCGGGTGTGGGTGAGGTAGCCGCCCTCTTCGAGGTCGGCGATGATCCGGCTCACGGCGCGTTCGGTGAGCAGGCAGGTGGCGGCGAGGTCGCGCACCCGCGCGCTGGGATCCCGGGAGATCTGCACCAGGACCCGGGCGTGGTTGGTCAAGAACGTCCAGCCCGTCCTGGGGCCCGCGGTCGGTTCCATGCCGCCATCATAGGACACATATTTCATGTATCGCGAGAGCAGACATCTGTGTCATGTAATGGTTGACAGGACTGCCACGTCCCCCCACGCTGTGTAGGCCCCGCCTCGTGGGCCCTCGATCCGCACCGGCTCACGGACAGAAGGTGAAGGCGATGACCCGCAGCGAACTGGACCGCCTCACCGTGTTCCTCCGCGCCCGCCTCGGCTCCCCCACCTCCGGTCGGACACCGGAGGCGTCCGCGGCATCCCTGCGCACCCTGGAACAGGCCGCCCTCGGCGTCGCGGCCTACTTCGAACTGGCGGCCCACCGGCCCACCCCGGACGGCCTGGCGGTCGAGGAGCAGCGAGCCCGGGCCCTGTGGCAGACCCTTCACGACATGGCCGCCCACTGGGCCGACCACCCGGACCACCCGGACCGCCCGGGACGCGGTGTCCCCCGCCCACCCGGCGCACGGGTCCCCGCCCTCCTGCCACCAGCCGCCTGAGGGACCGCCCCGATCGTGCGTCATCGTCCCCCGACCCCTGAGGCCAGGTATCCGTCGGCCGCGTCGCCGGGAAGGGACGGGGGTAGGCGAGGTCCATGAGTGCAGCAGACAGCAGCTTCTATCAGTGGATGCTCGATCAGGCCCGCCGGGCCGGGCACGATCCGGACGCGCCGGCCGAGGGCCTGGACGCCCCGCTCGCCGAGGTGATGCTGGTGTGGGCGGCCCTGGCCCTGAACGGGGCCATGACCCCCGAGCAGGACGCGCAGACCGCCGAACGGCTGGGCGTCACGGCACAGGAACTGCGCGAGGCCTACGAACCCGAGATGCGGCGCGAGGCCATGTCACAACTGCTGGACCGCCCGGACCTGGCGGTCCTGGACCCGAAAACCTGAACGTCGAAGCTGCGGGGCCGACGCCGGTGACGGGCGTCGGCCCCGCAGCTTCGACGTGAGGCCGACAGCGGGGTCAGCGGGCGAGGGCGGGCAGGACCTGGTCGCGGTAGGCGTCGAAGAAGGCGTCCTGGTCGGCGCCGCCGATCTGGCCGACGTACACCTCGTCGAAGCCGGCCCGCAGGTAGGCGCGCAGCGTCTCCACATGGGCCTCCACGTCGTCGCCGCAGGTCACCGCGTCGGCCACCATCTCACGGGTGACCAGTTCGGAGGCCTGCTCGAAGTGGGCCGGGGTCGGCAGGATCTGGGCGAGCTCGCCCGGCAGCAGTTCGGTGGGCCACAGGCGGTGCACGGTGTCCACGGCCTTGTCCGCGTCGCTGCTCCAGCACACCTTGACCCCGCCGACCGCCTTCCCCGGCAGGCCCGCACCGGCCGCCTGCCGGTAGGCGCCGACCAGGTCGGCGTCGGGGGTCATGGTGACGAAGCCGTCGCCGATCCGTGCGGCAAGTTCGGCGGCCTTGGGGCCGAAGCCGGAGACCAGGACGGGCAGGGGCTGCGTCGGCGCGGTGTAGAGGCGGGCGTTGTCCACGGTGTAGTGACGGCCGTGATGGCTGATCCGCTCGCCGGTGAACAGGCCGCGCATCACCGTCACCGCCTCCTCCAGCATCTCCGCGCGCTCGCCGAACGAGGGCCAACGGTCCCCGAGGATGTGCTCGTTGAGCGCCTCACCGGTGCCCACCCCGAGCGAGAAACGCCCGCCGAGCAGCACGCTGGAGGTCGCCGACGCCTGCGCGGTGACGGCCGGGTGCAGCCGCACGGTCGGGCAGGTCACCAGCGTGGTCACGGGCAGGTCGACGGCCTGCGACAAGGCGCCGATCACGGACCAGACGAAGGGGCTGTTGCCCTGCGCGTCGTTCCACGGATGGAAGTGGTCGGAGATCGCCAACCTGGTGAATCCGGCGCGCTGCGCGGACCGGGCCTGATCGATCAGCTGAGCCGGGGTGAACTCCTCGCAGGAGAGGAAGTAGCCGTATTCCGTCATGGACCTGTGCCCCTTTCCGAGGTCGGCGCGCACCCTGCGGGCCCATGGGCGCGGCTAACCACTGCCGCCCCGGCGAAACCGGCCCGTCGGCCCACCGCCCCCTCGGGTCAGACCGCCTGCGCCGGGCGCGCCGCGCGGCGTCGGCGGCGTCGTGCGGTGGCGCGCTCCCCCTCGGTCATGCCGCCCCACACGCCGTACTCCTCCCGGCACTCCAGGGCGAAGTCGCGGCACTGCTCCAGCACGGGACAGGCGGCGCAGATGCGCTTCGCCGCCTCCTCCCGGTACTCGAAGCTGCTTCCGCGCTCCCCCGCGGGATGGAAGAACAGCCGCGTGTCGTAGTCCACGCACGCGGCCTGCTCCTGCCAGGACCAGGCCCACTCCACAGGCCCTGGCAGATCCGGCTTTCGCCCCATCGGTTCTCCTGTCTCCTCGCAGCACGCCCCGCGCGACGCCACCGGCCGCCGTGACCACAAGGGCGCGCCTGCCCCCGAGGCCGCCCATCCACACGTGCCGCGCCCGTTCGGCGCGGTCGTCGTCCGCTCCGACGCCGGGCTCGATCCGGAGTGCGTTCCGGGGTGCGTTTCGTGGTGCATGGAGATCACCGGCCGGGGCATACGCCGAGGGCGACACAGCAGGGGTCGCTTCAGTCGCACGAGTGGATTCGAGGTGGTCGACGTGCTGATGGCGCATCCGACGGTGCTGAACAAGCTGATCGAGGAGTACGCGGCGCTGGCGGCGCTCGGGGCGGACCACGGCGACGAGGAGGCACGCCGGCGTCTGGAGGACGTCACCTACACGCTGTGCGTGGCCACCGGCACCCGCGACATCGACAGCGCCCTGGCCGCCGCCCGCTACCGACTGCCCGGCGCCCGCCCGGAGGACGACTCGCTGCTGAGCCCCCCGTCGGGCGCGAGCGCAGCCTGAGCCCCCCGCCCCCGGGGCTCAGGCTCCGGGGCCGCACTCATGCGCTGACCGCGTCCGCGACGCGTTGGAGCAGGCCGGGCCGGTGCGGGGACGTCGGCGCGGTCTGCCGCAGCGCCAGCATGCGCTCGCCGATCTGCTGCAGTTCCCTGCGTCCCATCGCGGCGCGGACCTTGGGGAACCACTCCTGCTCCTCGGTGTGGATGTGCCGGGTGACCGCGTCGGTCAGCACGGCCATCTTCGCCGGGAGCTCCGGGTCGTCGTCGCGCATGGCGTCGATCTCCGCGCACAGGAGCTCGGCGACGTGGTGTTCCTGGTGGGCCAGGTCCATCTCGAAGGCCAGGTCGGGCACCTCCGCGCGGATCCGGGGGTAGAGAACCTCGTCCTCCAGGTAGGAGTGGACGGTGAGCTGCCGGACGATCTCGTCCGCGAGCTCCGCACGGGCGGCCTCGGCGGTCTCGGCACGGTACTGCCGGAACAGACGCTGGACCTCCTTGTGGTCCTCCTTGAGCAGGACCAGGGCGTCGGTGGACATCGCTTGCCTCCGCTGAGCGATCGGGGTGCCGCCACGCGGCCGGTCGGTGTACGGCGGATGCCCCCGGCGCGGCGGTTCACTCGCGCGCGTGCCCGGCGTCACAGCTCGACCGCCACCGCGTCGTCCAGGTCGGCGCCCATGTTGACCTGCATCATCCGCAGCGCGGCCCGGGCCAGGTCGGGATGGATGTGCGCGACCGCGTCGCGGGCCACGGCCACCTGGTAGTGCCGGATATGGGCGTCCAGGGCGGAGTACAGCACGCACTGTTCGGTGACCTGGCCGCACAGCACCAGGCGCCGGACGGCGTACTGCTGGAGCAGGTAGTCGAGCGGGGTCTGGTAGAAGACCGAGTGGCGGGCCTTGACCACGAACAGGGACCGGTCGTCGGGCCGGACCGGCTCGACGAGGTCGCCGTGCGGGCCGCGGAGCGCCTGGTCGAGGAGTTCCTGGTGGTGGGAGCGCCAGAGACCGAAGTTGTCGTTCACGTAGATCACCGGGAGGTCGCGCTGCCGCGCCCGCTCCAGCAGACGGGTGACGCTCGGAAGTACCGCCCGCACGGACGCGAGCAGCGGAGCGGCGTCGGGGTGGTCATAGGTGTTGATCATGTCGATGACCACGACGGCTGACTCGTGGGCGGGGTCCATGGTCACTGTCTCCGGGAGATGCGCGGTCCTGGGCCGGGCGTCTGCCCCGCTCACCGGCGGCCACGCCACGCGGTGGGCGGGTTGAACGGACCGGGCCAGGGCAGACGCCGGGCGATTCTCCGAACGACCTTGGAGGCGAGGGAGATGAGCGTGACCCGAGTGACCAAGCGTCCGCCGCCTCAACGCCCGCCACGGCCCCCGCTCGATCTGCGGACGCCCTCGGGCCGGCCGTTGCCGTACTGACCGGTCCGAGCGAGGAGACCACGATGACCTCAGACGGCGTGAACGGACGGGTGGCCTTGGTGACCGGCGGCTCGCGGGGGCTCGGACTGCTGATCGCCAGGGAACTGCTGGGGCGTGGTTGCCTCACCACGTTGAACGACCGGGCGGCCGCCCGGTTCAACCAGCGGCCTCCGTTCCCCGGATGACATCCGGACAACAGCCGGACAGACCCCGGTCCCGCCCGGACGGCCGCCGACGGCGGATCGCCTGGCCAGAGAAGGCAAAGGTAGGAGACAGCATGTCGCAGCAACGCGCAGCGGGCCGTCGCACGGCCGCACTCGCTTCCGAGACCGCCAGGGAGCGGCTGACCCTGCACCAGGCCGAAGTCCGTTCCAGGATCGCCGCCATGGAGCGCGAGTACCGGACGGTCGTGGAGGCGAACGCCCTGGTCGCCGTGGACGACGAGCACGACCCCGAGGGTTCGAGCACGGCGTTCGAGCGCGCGCATCTGGCGGCTCTGCTCGAACGGGGCCGTCAGGACCTGGAGCAGTTGAACGAGGCGATGAGGCGCGTGGAGGACGGCAGCTACGGGCGCTGCGAGGCCTGCCGGGCGCCCATTCCCGCCGAGCGTCTGGAGATCCGGCCGGCCGCCACCCACTGCGTCGCCTGCGCGGGGGCCGCCCCGGGTCCGTGAGCGGAGCGGCTGCCGGGACGGCGGGGCGGGCGGGAGCCGCATGATCGGCTCCCGCCCGCTGGTGTGGTTCCGTCAGATCGCCGCTACCAGCGGTACCACCGGCCGCGGGCCTCGCCCGCGCCGCGGAAGAAGAACCCCGCGATCCACAGCACCAGCACCACCACCGCGACCCACCAGAGGATGTGCACGGCGAACCCGACACCGCCCAGGATCAGGGCGAGCAGCAGAACCAACAGCAAGGGACCCATGGTGTATCCCACCTCCTTGAGGCCTCGTGTGCCCCCGAAGCCCCGGCTCATGCACGCCCCGCGCTCGGGCATGCGCCGTACCTTCCGGGGTAGACGCGGGCCATGGAGCAGATCACCAAGGCGGCGCGGACCGCGGTCGACTTGCTGCTCGTCGCGGTGGGCGGCCTGGCCCTGGGTGCCTTCGCGGTGTGGATCACCGTCCGAGGACCGCGCGCCCTCGTCGGTCCGCTGCCCGCCGCATTCGCATAGATCTTCCCCGAGCCGTCGGACGGCCCGCGGTGGAGGGCGAGGTGGTGACGGTGAGGGACGACGGACTCGGGCCGGTTCTGGCCGACGTGCTGGCCGCGTCCCACCGGCTCGCCCCGCGCGAGATCCCCGAACTGGTCCACCAGGCCGCACGGCGGCTGGGACTGACGGACGCCCGGATCTACGTCGCCGATCTGCAGCAGCGCGAGCTGGTCGCGCTGCCGACCCCCGAGCAGGCGGAACGGCTGATCGCCGAGGGCTCGATCGCGGATCTGGACACCCTCCCCATCGACTCCTCGCTCGCCGGGCGCGCCTACCGCACCGAGACGGCGCAGCTCACCCGCTGCGACTCCGACGGCGAGGACCGTACCGGCTGGATCCCGCTGGTGGACGGGATCGGCCGGGTCGGGGTGGTGCGGGTCGCCGCGCCGGAGCTCGATCCGCCGCTGCTGGACCGGTGCGAGGCCCTGGCCGGCCTGTTCGCCATGATCGTGGCCACCAAGCGGCCCTACAGCGACGTGCTGGCCCAGACCGTGCGCACCCGGGCGATGAGCCTGCAGGCGGAACTGCAGTGGGCGTTCATGCCGCCGCGCACCATCGGCACCGCGGACGTGACCTCAAGCGCCGTACTGGAACCCGCCTACGACGTCGGCGGCGACGCCTACGACCACAGCCTGGTCGGCCGCATACTGCACCTGACGCTGCTGGACGCGATGGGCCACGACCTGGCCTCGGGCGGCTGCAGCGCCGTGGCGCTGGCAGCGTGCCGCTCCACCCGCCGGGCCGGCGGGGACCTCGGTGACATCGCGGAACAGATCGACCGCACCTTGGAACGCTGGATTCCCGACAGGCTGCTGACCTGCGTCATCGCCGAGCTGGACACCCTCAGCGGCCGACTGTCGTGGATCAACTGCGGCCACCCGCCGCCGCTGCTGATCCGCGACCGCCGCATCGTGTCCGGCACCCTCGAGCGCCCCTCGCACCTGCCGCTCGGCCTGACCGGCTACCCGACCCCGCGCCCGCCCGTGCACACCGCCCATCTGCAACCGGGCGACCGCATCCTGCTGTTCACCGACGGCGTCACCGAGGCGCGCTCGGCCACCGGCGACCTGCTGGGCGAGGACCGCCTGGCGGACACCGTGGTCCGCGCCATGGCCGACGGTCTTCCCGCGCCGGAAGCCCTGCGCCGCCTGATCCAGCAGATCACCGACCAGCCGGGACAGCCGCTCAGGGACGACGCCACCATCCTCCTCACCGAGTGGCATCCGCGGCGTTGACCGCGTGCGCGGTCAGGCGTCGAACGCGGCCCAGACGGCTTTCCCGTGCGGGCCGCACGTCGTCCCCCACGCGGCGGCGAGCGCGTCGACGATGTGCAGGCCGTGCCCGCCCGGTCGGCCGGGCGCGGCGGGACGGGCGGCGGGCACGCGGGCGCCGGTGTCGGCGACGGACGCGGAGAACAGCTCGCCGTCGATCGCCAGGGCGAGTTCCGTGGCGCCGCCGGCGTGGGCCGTGGCGTTGGCGACGAGTTCGGACACCACCAGCAGCACGTCCTCGACCGACTCCTCGCCCCGCGGCGACCAGCGCCAGTCGGCCATGGCCTGTCGGGTGAAGTCGCGGGCCCGACCGACCGGCCCGTCCGCCCCACGCAGCGACAGGCGGCGCACCTGACGCGCGGGCTTCGGGACGGTGTCGGTCTCCGGCGCGCTCATCGCGGCGTCCGCAGTGTCCGCGGCGGTCGTCGGGTGCCCGGGGCGTGGCGCTCCGGGGCGCCGGCTGTCCGCTCGTTCATGACCCACGTCTCCCCTGCGGGTCGGGGCGTCATTCATCCGCAGGGTGAGCACGGCCGCACGCCTCCAGGGTTCGGGACTTCGCAGGGTCCGAGGGGTGATCGGGCGATCGGCCTGAGCGCCACGTCTCACTCGCTCAGGATCAGACGGAGCTTGGCCAGGACGTCGGAGAGGATGCGGGACACCTGCATCTGCGAGACGCCGATGTGCCGGCCGATCTCGGTCTGGGTCAGCTCCTCGACGAAGCGCAGCCGCAGCACCAGGCGCTCGCGCTCGGACAGCTCCACCATGGCCCGCTTGAGCGACAAAACGTTCTCTATGGTCTCCAGCGCGGGCTCCGGCCGGCCCAGCCGGTCGTGCAGGGGCCGGTCGTCGTCCTCGGTGCCGGGCGTCTCGATGGTTCCGGCGATGTAGCCGTTGGCCGCGATCTGTCCCTCGACGACCTGGTCGGCGCTGATGCCGAGATGGTCGGCGAGTTCGGCGGTGCTCGGCTCGCGCCCGAGCCGGCTGTGCAGGGCCTCGCCCGCGCGGGCGAGTTCGATGCGCAGTTCCTGGAGGCGGCGGGGCACGTGGACGGCCCAGCTGGTGTCGCGGAAGTGGCGCTTGATCTCCCCGACGATGGTCGGCAGCGCGTAGGTGACGAACTCCAGGCCCCGCTCAGGATCGAAGCGGTTGATCGCCTTGATCAGCCCGACGACGCCGACCTGGACGACGTCGTCCATGGTCTCGCTGCGGTGCGAGAACCGGGAGGCCGCGTGGCGGACCAGGCCCATGTTCAGCTCGACCAGGGTGTTGCGCACGTAGGAGTAGTCCGCGGTGCCCTCCTCCAGGCTCCGCAGCCGGACGAAGAGCACGTCCGTGATCTCGCGGACCTCGCGCACCGGCATCGACGACAGGTCGCTCGGCAGCTCCGGCCTGCTGGTCACGCGGGTGTCGGCGCTCTGCTCGACACGGGTTCGGCTGACGGCTTCGACAGGCACGGTGGTTTCCCCTCCAAGATCAGGACCGCACAGGACGAGACCGCGTTTACCCCGGTTCCGCGACTGTATGCAGGCGAATTCCGAGTCCCGCATCGCGGTCTTGAGCCCGCGCGGGAAGCCCTTACGCTGGGGTCGTTTGCGTTGGCAACCGTCGCACTCCGGGGTGGCGTGGGAGAGGTCCGGTGACAGGGGTGACAGGCGTGGCAGGCATGGAGGCGGGGCAGCGCGAGGTGGGACCCGAGACCGGAGCCGTGGGCCTCGGGCAGTTGCTGGCGGGTCTGACCGCGGTGCGGGACGGGGACTTCGGCACGAGGCTGCCCGAGGAGGACGAAGGCCTGCTCGGCGAGATCGCCGCCGTCTTCAACGGCATGGTCGACCAGCTCTCGCTGTTCACCTCGGAGGTCACCCGTGTCGCCCGCGAGGTCGGCACCGAAGGACGCCTCGGCGGGCAGGCCGAGGTGCCGGGCGTCTCGGGGACGTGGAAGGACCTGACCGAGTCCGTCAACGCGATGGCCGGCAACCTGACAACGCAGGTGCGCGACATCGCCCAGGTGGCGACCGCCGTGGCCACCGGAGACCTGTCGCAGAAGATCCAGGTCGACGCCCGCGGCGAGATCCTGGAACTGAAGAACACCGTCAACACCATGGTCGACCAGCTCTCCTCCTTCGCCGCCGAGGTCACCCGCGTCGCCCGCGAGGTCGGCACCGAAGGACGTCTCGGCGGACAGGCCGACGTGGTGGACGTGGCCGGCGTCTGGCGGGAACTGACCGACTCGGTCAACTTCATGGCCGGCAACCTGACCGGACAGGTGCGCTCCATCGCCCAGGTCGCCACCGCCGTCGCCAGGGGCGACCTCACCCGCAAGATCGACGTGGCGGCCAGGGGCGAGATCCTGGAGCTGAAGGAGACCATCAACACGATGGTCGACCAGCTCTCCGCGTTCGCGGACGAGGTCACCCGCGTCGCCAGGGACGTCGGCACCGAGGGCAACCTGGGCGGGCAGGCCACCGTCCGGGGCGTCTCCGGCACCTGGAAGGACCTGACCGACAACGTCAACGTGATGGCGTCGAACCTGACCAACCAGGTCCGCAACATCTCCGACGTCGCGACCGCCGTCGCCAAGGGCGACCTGTCACGGAAGGTGACCATCGAGGCCCGCGGCGAGGTCGCCGCGCTGGCCGGGGTCATCAACCTGATGGTCGACACCCTGTCCGCGTTCGCCGACGAGGTCACCCGGGTGGCCCGCGAGGTGGGCACCGAAGGGCAGTTGGGCGGCCAGGCCAGGGTGCCGAACGTCGCCGGCACCTGGAAGGACCTGACCGACAACGTCAACTCCATGGCGACCAACCTGACCAACCAGGTCCGCAACATCGCGCAGGTCACCACCGCCGTCGCCCAGGGCGACCTGACCCGCAGGATCGACGTCGACGCCCGCGGCGAGATCCTCACGCTGAAGACCACCATCAACACCATGGTCGACCAGCTCTCCGCCTTCGCCGCCGAGGTCACCCGCGTCGCCCGCGAGGTCGGCAGTGAGGGCCGCCTGGGCGGACAGGCCGAGGTCGAGGGCGTCTCCGGCACCTGGAAGCGGCTCACCGAGAACGTCAACGAGCTGGCCGGGAACCTCACCCGCCAGGTGCGCGCCATCGCCGAGGTCACCAGCGCCGTCGCCCAGGGGGACCTGACCCGGTCCATCACCGTCGACGCCTCCGGCGAGGTCGCCGACCTCAAGGACAACATCAACGCGATGGTCCACTCCCTGCGCGAGACCACCCGCGCCAACCGGGAGCAGGACTGGCTCAAGTCCAACCTGGCGCGCCTGTCCGCGCTGATGCAGGGGCAGCGCGACCTGCCCGTCGTGGCGGAGCTGGTCATGGACGAGCTCACCCCGCTGGTGGACGCCCAGTACGGGGCGTTCTATCTGGCCGAGGACGGGGCCGAGAAGCCGCGCCTGCGCATGATCGGTTCCTACGGGCACGCGGACGCCGACGCGGACCAGTCCTTCGCGCTGGGCCAGTCCCTGGTCGGGCAGGCCGCCCGCAGCAGGCGCACCATCAGCGTGGAGTCCCTGCCCGCCGACTACGCCGTCATCTCCTCGGGCATGGGCTCCACCACGCCCAAGGCCCTGACCGTGCTGCCGCTGGTGGTCGAGGACGCGGTCCTCGGGGTGATCGAGCTCGGCTCCGTGACGCCGTTCACGGCGGTGCACCGCGACTTCCTGCAGCGCCTGACCGAGATGGTCGGGGTCAGCCTCAACTCCATCCTGGCCAACGCCAGGACCGACGAGCTGCTGGCCGAGTCGCAGCGGCTGGCCGCCGAACTGCAGGACCAGTCGGGGCAGTTGCAGTCCCGTCAGGAGGAGCTGCAGCGCTCCAACGCGGAGCTGGAGGAGAAGGCCTCGCTGCTGGTCGCGCAGAACATGGACATCGAGGCCAAGAACCTGCAGATCGAACAGGCCCGGCAGGAGCTGGAGCAGCGGGCGCAGCAGCTGTCGATCGCCTCGAAGTACAAGTCGGAGTTCCTGGCCAACATGAGCCACGAACTGCGCACCCCGCTCAACAGCCTGCTGATCCTGGCGCAGTTGCTCGCCCAGAACCCCAGCCGGAACCTGACGCCCAAGCAGGTCGAGTACGCGGGCATCATCCACTCCGCGGGGTCGGACCTGCTGCAGCTGATCAACGACATCCTCGACCTGTCCAAGGTCGAGGCGGGCAAGATGGACCTCAGCCTGGAGCCCACCGCACTCCGGGCGCTGACCGACTACGTCGAGGCCAGCTTCCGCCCCCTCACCAGTGAGAAGGCCCTCGACTTCCGCGTCCACGTCGCCGCCGACGCGCCGCGGACGCTGATCACCGACGAGTCCCGACTGCGGCAGGTGCTGCGCAACCTGCTGTCGAACGCGGTGAAGTTCACCGACTCCGGACGGGTGGACCTGCGGATCTCCGGCGCGGACGAGCAGACGGCGCCGCCGGTGCTGCGCGGACGCGGCCCCGTGGTCGCCTTCGAGGTGGCCGACACCGGCATCGGCATCTCCGACGAGCTGCTCAGTGTCATCTTCGAGGCGTTCCAGCAGGCCGACGGCACCACCAGCCGCCGCTACGGCGGCACCGGCCTGGGCCTGTCGATCAGCCGGGAGATGGCGCAGCTCCTCGGCGGAGTGATCACCGTGACCAGCGGGGTCGGGGAGGGCAGCCGTTTCACCCTGTTCCTGCCGGCCCGTCACCCGGGGGCGGTGGACCTGGTCCTGGAGGAGGAGGGACCGGTGGCCGTGCCGGTCGAGTCCGGTCCCGTCGCCGCTCCGGCGGCGGCCGAACGGCGGCTGCTGGTCCTGGAGAAGGAGACCCGCGGTCTGCTGACGCTGGTCGCCGAGAGCGCCGTCGCGGACCTCGCCGCCGCGGAGCCGCAGGGCAGCCCGGTGCGGACCAGCAACGTCTCCCAGGTCACCGAGGCCGCGGCCGTTCTCGCCCTGGAGCAGCAGCACTGCATCGTGGTGGAGCTCAACGCCGCCGACCCACAGGCCTGGCGGTTCCTGCAGGCGCTCGACGAGGACCACGCGCTGCGCGACATCCCGGTGCTGGTGCACACCCACGCCCTGTCGGCCGCGGACGAGAAGCGCCTGCGCGACCAGGCCGGCCAGCGCCAGGTCGACGTCACCGCGAGCCTGGACGAACTGCGCGCGCGGATCAGGGAACGGCTGGCCGCCCAGACGCCCGCGCCGGTCCCGAGCGCCGCGCGCAGCACGGCCGCGACCGTCGAGATCGACGAGCGGCTGGCGCAGCGCACCGCCCTCGTGGTCGACGACGACGTGCGGAACGTCTTCGCGATCACCCAGATCCTGGAGCTGCAGGGCATGCGGGTGCTGCACGCCGAGAACGGCCGCGCAGGACTGGAGACCCTCACCGCCCATCCCGAGATCTCGCTGGTCCTGATGGACGTGATGATGCCGGAGATGGACGGTTACGAGGCCACCGCCGCGATCCGGGCGCTGCCGCAGTACGCCTCCCTGCCGGTGATCGCGGTCACCGCCAAGGCGATGCCGGGCGACCGCGACAAGAGCATGGCCGCGGGCGCCGACGCCTACATCACCAAGCCCGTCGACGCCGCCGCCCTGGTCGCCTCGATCCTGGAGGTGCTGGCCCTGTGAGCGGCTCGCCCCTTCCCGGCGGGCGCCCGACACCGGCCGACGGCCGACCGGAGAGGGGTTCCAGCGACCCCGGCGGTGTCGGCTCCGGCATCCGGCGGCTCAGCGGCACCGTGCAGCGCGTCCACGAGGCCCTGCCCGTTCCCAGCGAGGCCGCCGACGCGCGGGCGCTGGTCGACTGCGCGGTCGGCATCCTGATGGAACGCACCCGGCGGTCGGCCGGCGGCGCACGCGAACTGCTGGACACCATGGCGGCCGCGAGCGAGAGCGGCGTGCTGCAGACGGCGGCGGAGCTGGTGGCCCGCGCCTCCCGTCCGGGCCCGGCGGGGACCCACCAGGGAGCGCCGTCCGAGGTTTCCGGCGAGGCCCGGGCGGACGGCCGGAGCGCGCCGGAGGTGCAGCAGGCCGCGAAGGCCCTGCTGGACAACGCGCTCGAGCCGCTCGGTGCGCACGCGGTGGCGCTGTGGGCCCAGGCCCTGGACGGCACGCTGCACCTGGCCGGCCAGGCCGGGTTCGCGCCCGGATCGCTGCCGGAGCGCCAGGCACACGCCGGGGGTCCGACCGCCGTGCCGACGGTGGCGCAGGAGGCCGCCCGCACCGGTGAGCTGTGCTGGTCCGCCCCTGACGGTCCGCCGCCCAGCAGCCCGCCCTGTCACACCACGCCCAGGGCGGCGGTGGCGGCCTACCTCGACGGCCAGGTGGTCGGGATCCTGGAGGTGTGCTGGGCCCAGCCGCCCACGCCCGACGTCCGGCTGGAGCGCCAGTTGGAGGCGCTCGCGAACCTGGCGGCGCGTCTGATCACGGACGGCGCCCAGGAGCTGCCGGTGGCCGCGGCCGCCCCGGACACGACCGCGTCACGACTGGCGGAGAGTCTGCCGGACCCCGTGATGGTGCTCGTCCCCGCGTTCGACACCCGCGGCCGGCTGGCCGACTTCACCATCGCCCACACCAACAACCGCTTCCGCGACCTGGCCGGCCGGCCGGCGACGCTGCTGGCCGGGCGGCTGCTGCGTCAGGCCTACCCCGCCTTCACCCGGCCGGGCGGCGTGTGGGAGAAGATCGAGCACGTCTTCGCGACCGGGGAGCCCTACCGCTCCGAGGACTTCCCGCTGCACGCCCAGGTCGGCGACGTGGGCGTCACCATCCGTGCCCACCTGGGCATCAGCCGCATCAACGACACCGCCCTGGTCACCTGGCGGCTTCTGGACGAGAACGCCCAGCGCCTGGGCACCCTGCTGCAGCACGCCCAACGCCTGGGCCGCATCGGCGGTTTCGAGGACGACCTCGTCCACGGTCGCACCACCTGGAACGACGAGCTCTACGACCTGTTCGGCCGCTCCCCCGCCGACCCTCCGCTGCCGCTGTCCGAAGTGCGGGCGCGGATCCACGAGGACGACCGGGCCGGCTTCGACCTGTTCACGACCACCGTCACGCACTTCCGCAAGCCCGCGTCCGTCGCGCTGCGGGTGCGCCGCGGCGACCATGTGATCCGGCATGTACGGCTCACCGCCGAGGCCGTCGTCGACCACGCCGGGGAGCTGGTCGCCGTGCGCGGCGCCTGCCAGGACGTCTCCGCGCACCACTGGACCGAGGTCGCCCTGGAGGCGACCAGGGACCAGCTCGCCCGCTCCGAGGCCGACGCGCGCGACCGCGCCCGGCTGGCCCGACAGTTGCAGCACGCCATCATGCCCGCCACCCCGCAGACGACCGAGGTCCGCGGCCTGGACATCGCGGTCCGCTACCGGCCCGCGAGCCAGGACGAGGCGGTCGGGGGCGACTGGTACGACGCCGTCGAGCTGCCCAACGGCACCGTCCTGATCGCGGTCGGCGACGTCGCGGGGCACGGCATCGGCGCGGCCACCGGGATGGTGGCGCTGCGCAACGCGCTGCGCGGTCTGGCGGCCACCGGAGCGGGCCCGGCGCAGCTCCTGTCCTGGCTGAACAACGTCGCGTTCCATCTGACCGACAACGTCACCGCCACCGCGATCTGCGCGATCTTCGACCCCGACACCCGCTGCCTGCACTGGGCCCGGGCCGGGCACCTGCCCCCGGTCCTGCTCGCCGACGGCGTGCCGAGTCAGGCGGCCGCAGGCCCGGGGATCCTGCTGGGCGCCCTGCCGGACGCCGTCTACCAGGAGCAGCAACTGGAGCTGACGCCAGGTCAGACCCTGTTCCTGTTCACCGACGGGCTGATCGAACGCAAGGACGACACGGGCCAGGGCGACCTGCTCGACACCCTCCGCGACCCGTCCTTCCCCGCCGACCGGCCCCTGCCCGACCAGCTCGACCATCTGCTGGCGCACAGCCTCTCCGACACCGACGACGACACGTGCCTCATCGGGGTCCGGATCCCCCCGGTCTGAGATCGCACGTTTGCGCGGGGCCATGGGCGGTCACACGCAGGACGTCGGCGCGCCGCAAGGGCCGCCGACCTGGGACACGCGGACGGCCCGTCCCCCCGAGGCCGTGCCGTGTGCTCCCGCTGGGCCCCGTGCCACGTCCCCCCACGGCGCGGGGCCCGGCCATCCGTCCTCAGGGCGTGGACGGCCGGTCCAGCACCCCGGCGAGGGCCCGGCTGAGCACCGTGTGGAAGGGATCGCTCGGCGCTCGGTCGGCGGGAGACGCCGACAGCCCGGCGATGCGGGGATGGTGGCCGGCCACGGCGACGTGGTGCAGATAGGCGGCCTGGCGCGCGGCGCCGGCCGCGGTGGCGGTGACCTCGTTCTGGACGAAGAGGGCGGTCAGCCCGCCGAGCAGGGCGAACGCCTGGACCTTCCTGCCCGCGTCGGCGGGATGCTCGGCCAGGACGTCGAGGACGTGCTCCAGCAGGTCGGCGCCGTGGGGGCCCAGCGCGGGCCGGCTGATGACCAGGGCGGGAAGCCACGGGTGGCCGCGCATGATCCGGCGCGCCTGGTCGGCGACGGCCAGCAGGTCGGCCTCCCAGTCGCCGGTGGGAGCGGGGAGCCGGTACTCGGCAGCGGTGCTGTCGGTCATCAGGTCGAGCAGGTCGTCGCGGGTGGCCACGTAGCGGTAGAGCGAGGCGGCGCCGGTGCCCAGGACGGACGCGACCCGGCGCATGGTGACGGCCTCCAGCCCCTCCCGGTCGGCCAGTTCCATCGCTGCGGCGGTGATCTCGGCGCGGCTGCGCTCGGCCGGGCGTCCCACTGGGGCCTGCTCCGGCCGCAGCCAGATCACCTCGTCCTCCCGCGCCGCCATGGGCACCTCCCTCGTTGCCCGACATCCTATCCATCGCGTACGGTGTTCGCGAACGCCATTCGCAAACAAGGAGACCGGCATGACGCGTTATGCGCACAACGGCGAAGTCCGCCTCGCCTTCGAGGACCTGGGCGGAACGGGCGGCGACCCCCTGCTGCTGGTCATGGGGCTGGGCACCTCCCGGTTCTGGTGGCCGGAGGGGCTCGTCGGCGCACTCGTGGAGCGGGGCTTCCATGTCGTGGCCTACGACCAGCGGGACGCGGGCCAGTCCAGCCGCCTGTCGCAGCGCCGGGCCGCCTCCCCCCTCGCCGCCCTGACGCGCCGGGCGGCCCCGGCCTACAGCGCCGAGGACCTGACGGACGACGCGGTCGCGGTCATGGACGCCCTGGGCTGGCAGCGCGCCCACGTCTTCGGCCACTCGCTCGGCGGCCTGGTCGCCCAGCGGACGGCGATCCGGCACCCGGACCGGGTGCTGAGCGTCACCTCGTCCTCCGCCGTGCCCAGCGATGCGAAGGCCCTGCGCACCCTGCGCTATCTGCGGCCGCTGCTGCTGACGCGCTTCATGCGGCTGCACTTCCCCGAGACCCCGGAGGGAGATCTCGCACTGGCCCTGGCCGTCGTCGGGCTGCTGGTCGCCCCCGGGCGGCCGGTCGACGAGGGCGACGTCCGCGAGTTCGTCGAGCGGGAGGCCGCCCACGGGGTCTCCAGCTTCCGCGACGAGGAGGCCCAGAGCCGCCAGATCGGAGCGAAGTGGACGGGCGGGCCGCTGGCCCGGATCGCCGCGCCGATGCTGGTGCTGCACGGCGAGGACGACCCGCTGCTGCGCGTGGCCGCCGCCAGGGACACCGCCGCGGCCGTCCCCGGCGCACGCCTGCGAACGGTGCCCGGGACCGGCCACTTCCTCACCCGCGAGGTCTGGCACACCTACGCCGAGGAGGTGCGGGCCCTCGCCGGCCTGGCCGCCGACCCGGGCCGCACCGCCCTGCGGCCCTGAGCCCGTCAGGCGGCGGGGGCGAAGCGCTTGGCGGTCTCGGCCAGGCGGCGGCCGAGGTGTTCCGCGGTGGCAATGTCCGCCTTGTGGACCGCGTCGGGGCCCTGGTCGACATTGGTCTGGGCGGCCGCGCCGAGGAAGAAGCCGAGCCGGTTGAGGTCGTTCTCGGAGGCCTCGCTGCTGTTCCAGCCCGGGTGGAGGCCCAGGTTGACCCAGTGCATGCCGTGCTGCGCGGCCAGGACCGTGAAGAACTGCAGGGTGTTGAGCTTGTCGCCGCTCTTGGAGCCGGAGTTGGTGAAGCCGGCGGCGAGCTTGTCACGCCACTCGGAGCCGAACCAGCGCTTGGAGGAGGCCTCCGCGAAGGCGTGGAACGCGGCCGACGCGGTGCCCATGTAGGTCGGCGAGCCGAAGACGATCGCGTCCGAGGCGTCCAGCAGGGCCCACTGCTCCTCGGTGATGGTGTCGACGGGGATGAGGTGCACGGTCGCGCCGGCGTCGGTCGCGCCGTTGCGGACGGCCTCGGCGAGGACGGCGGTGTGGCCGTAGCCGGAGTGGAAGGCGATGGAGATCACGGGGTTCGTCATGCCCTTGAGCATGGCACTAACCAAATGAAAGTGCAAACGAAAAGTTAGCGCTTCCGAATGGTTAGCCACTGGGCTACGCTGGCGGCATGGCTGACGCGCAGACCCCCGCCCCCGTGGCCGACGACTTCGACGTGTTCGCGCGCAACTGCCCCTCGCGCCCCGCGCTGGAGCACATCACCGGACGCTGGGGCCTGCTCGTGCTCGCCGCCCTGAGCGAGCTCGGCGTGGCGCGCTTCGGCGAGGTCCGCCGCAAGATCGACGGGATCAGCGAGAAGATGCTGTCCCAGACCCTGCACACGCTGGAGCGCGACGGGTTCGCCCACCGCACCGTCATCGCGGCGATGCCCCCGCACGTCGAGTACCGGCTCACCCCGCTCGGCGCGGAGACCGCCGTCAGACTGCTGGACCTGATCGAGCACCTGCACCACGCGATGCCCGCGATCCTGGCCGCCCAGGACCAGTACGACGCCGCCCAGGGCGGCTGAGCCGGCTCAGATCGGGGACACCCAGCGCGGACGCCAGGTCCCTGCGGCGTCGTGGCCGGTCACCGTGGCGGCGAGGTGGGCACGGAGGGTCGGCAGCGCGGGGTGGGGGTTGTCGCGGTGCCAGAGGAGCGAGTGCGGGTAGACGGGGGTCGGGTCGGTCACCGGGATGCGGCGCAGACCGTGGTCGGCGGGCCGGACCAGGCGGGTCAGACCGCCCATGAAGGTGGCCAGGGCGGGGGTGTCGGCGATGGTGTCGAGCAGCGCGTCGGAACCGAAGTTGGGGCCGGTCGCCTCGACGGTGAGGCCGAACTCGGCCACGAGGTCGTCGTAGTAGGCCGCCCACTCGGTGCCGGGGACGATGCCGGGCATCCAGATCCGGTGCCCGACGAGCTGAGGCAGGGTCACCGACCGGGCCCCGGCCAGCGCGTGGTCCGGGCCGGTGAGGAGTTCGAGCGGCTCGTCGAGCACCCGGACCGAGGCGATGTCCTCGGGAAGGGGCCGACCGGGCATCGCCACCGCGCGGAAGGACGCGTCGATCGCACCGGAGCGGAGGGCGGCGACGGCGGCCTCGATCTCCCACACCATCAGCACGTCGAGCTCCACGTCGGGGTACGCGCGGTGGAAGCCGCGCATCAGGCCCGAGGCCGCGCCGCGCGAGTTCAGCACGTCCACGCGGAGCGGACGGCGACCGCTGCGCACCGAGGTGACCGCGCGCTCGGCGACCCGCACCAGCTCCCTGGCGTGCGGCAGGAACGCCTGCCCGTCGATGGTGAGCTCGGCGCCGCGCGGCGTGCGGGTGAACAGCCGCACCCCGAGGTCGCGCTCCAGGCCCGCGATGCGCTTGGAGACCGCCTGCTGGGTGATCGACAGCTCGGCCGCGGCCCGCTGGAAACGGCCCGCGTCGGCGACGGCGACATAGGTGCGCACCGCGTCCAGATCCATGTCGGCCCACCCTAGGCGACCACGACGGGCGACAACGAACGGTTGTGGGCGGTCGGCGTGGCGGTTGTTTGACCTGCTACGGCTCGACGCGGTTGGCTCTCTCCGGTCAATGTCCGATTGTTCAGGTCAGCGAGGGGGTGCGCCGGGATGGCGGGCCGACGACGTCTGGGCCGGCCGTTCGGCCTGCTCTGGGCGGCCTATGCGGTGAGCGCCTACGGCTCCGGTCTCGGCTTCGGCGCGCTGCCCCTGATCGCCGTGCTGGTGCTGCACGCCTCCCCCGCCGAGGTGTCCGCGCTGTCCGCGGTGGGGCCCGCGGTGGGCGCGCTGATCGCGGTGCCGCTCGCCCCGTGGGTGGAGTTCCGGCGCAAGCGCCCGGTCATGATCACCATGGATCTGATCCGCTGCGCGGCCATCGCCTCGATCCCTGTCGCCTACGCGTGGGGCGCGCTCGGTTTCCTCCAGCTGCTCGTGGTCTCGGCCGTCACCGCGGCCGCCAAGATCGCGTTCAACGCGGCGAGCGGCGCCCACCTCAAGACGCTGGTCCGGCCGGAGGACCTGCTCGTCGCCAACGCGCGGTTCGAATCGACGAACTGGAGCTCCATCGCGGTGGGTCCGCCGCTGGGCGGGGCGGCGATCGGCGTGCTGGGGCCGGTCACCACCGTGGTGGCCGACGCGCTCAGCTACCTGCTCTCGGCGCTGGGCATCACCGCGATCAGGGGTCGGGAGGAGGCGCCGCCCCCGCCCGAGGCGGGCCGGGCCAGGGCGGGCGCGGTGCTCGACGGATGGCGGCACATCCTGGGCGATCCGGCCCTGCGCCGGCTCTACCTCAACAACCTGCTCGTCTCCGGTCTGATCATGGCCACCGAGCCGCTACTGGCTGTCCTGCTCCTCCGCGACCTCGGCTTCCCGCCGTGGCAGTACGGCCTCGCCTTCGCGGCCCCCTGTCTCGGCGGGCTCATCGGCTCCCGACTGGCCCGCCGGGTGGTGGCCCGCCACGGCCGGCAGTGGGTCTTCCGTACCGTCGGCGCCCTGCGCGCCGTCTGGCTGATCGGCCTGGTCTTCGTGCGGCCCGGGGTCGTCGGCCTGGTCACCGTGATGGCGGTCGAGCTGGCGATCATCGTCAACATGAGCCTCTACACGCCGGTGCTCGCCACCTACCGGTTGGAGCGCACGCCCAGGCACCTGCTCGCCCGCACCCTGTCGGCCTGGTCGGTCGGCACCCAGGCGTCCATCGCCGTCTGCACCGCGCTCGGCGGCCTGCTCGCCGACGCGACCGGTCCACGTACCGCCCTCGCGGTCGCCGGACTGCTCATCCTGGTCAGCCCGCTGCTGCTCCCCCGCAGCGACCTGACCCCGCAGGCCGAACCCGAGCGCTCCGCCAGCCCCGCCTGACAGCCCCACCTGGCAGCCCCGCCTGACCCGCGGCGATTCGGCGGCACGCGCGCGCGATGGCGTGGACACTGGAACTGGCGTGCGTGCCGGGAGGACCGCCGCGCGGGCGGTCCTCGCCACAGGAATCGAGGCAGCCATGGAACTCTCGTTCCTCCACCCCCTGCTCAGGCGCCCCGGCCCCTGGGCGAGCGTGGTCGTCGACACCTCCCGCCACAGCGAGGACGCCGCGAAGCAGACCGAACTGCGGAACCGCGCTGCCGCGCGCGAGCTGCTCAGGCTCGGCGCCGACCAGCGCACCGTCCGGGCCGTCGCGGACCGGCTGGCGGCCGAGCCCACGTCCGGCTCACCGGCCGGGCGGGCGCTGTTCGCGACCGAGGGCAGGGTCCTGCTGGAGGCGGAGCTGGCCTCCGCGCCGGTCCCCGTGGAGACGACCTGGTCCGCGCTGCCGCGGCTGACTCCCCTGCTGTCGTTGCGCAGCGAGTGCCCGGACATCCTGCTCGTCCTCATCGACCGGACCGGCGCGGACCTGGAGCTGTGCGACGAGCACGGACGGCACGCCCTCGCCGGCGCGCAGGGCCCGCAGGGGCGCGAACACGGCCACCGGACCGTCCCCGGGGACCGGTACGAGTGGCACTACCAGCACCGGGTGGAGGACAGCTGGCAGCGGACCGCGCAGGTGGTCGCGGACGAGGTGGCGCGCAGGCACGCCTGCACCCCTGAGTGCGTCGTCGCGCTGGCCGGGGACCCGCGCGAGCGGCACGAGGTACTGCGGCGGCTGCCGCGCCCGCTGGGTCCTGCGGTCGTGGAGCTGCGGACGGGCGGACGGGCGCCCGGCGGCGCGGACCACGCGCTCGACGAGGAGTTGGAGCTGGTCCGGGCGCAGGTCGCCGCCGAGCACACGGACCAGGCCCTGACCGACCTGGTGGCCGGACGCACCCGCGACCCGGCCACCGGGCGCGCGCGTCGCGCCGAGTCCGTGGGCCGGACCACCGAGGGCGTGCCGGAGGTGCTGCGCGCGGCACGGGAACGCCGACTGGCCACCCTGCTGCTGGATCCCGCCGCGCCGGACACCGCCCGCACGGTGTGGACCGGCACCGACCCGCTCCACCTGTCCGCCGAGCGCGGCGAGGTCCGCGCCCTGGGCGAGCCGTATCCGCGCCCCGCCCGGGCGGACGACGCGCTGCTGCGCGCCGCCATCGCCCTGGACGCGGAGGCCCTGGCCGTACCGCCCTCGGGCTTGGGCCCGGTCGGCGGCGTCGGCGCCCTGCTGCGGTGGCCGCAGCCGACCGCCGTGGCCTGAGCCCGCTCGGAGGGCCCGGTCGGGCCGTTCAGTCGGGCGGCTCGGTCGGACGCGGCCGGCCGGGCTCGACCGGCCGGGGCTCGGGAGGCTCGGGCACCTCGGGGGCGTCGTGGCCTGGCGAGTCCGGCGCGCCGGGCGGCATGGGCGGATCCGGAGTCGCGGGCGGCTCCCCGGGCTCGGGCGCGGGCGGTTCGGGGGCCGCGGCGGCAGGGTGGCGACCGGCGGACCGAACGGTGTCTCCAGGGGATCGCGACGCTCGCGCAGGGAGGGCATGACTCGCTCCTTCATGATCCAGAACTGCTCCGGCGGGGCGGGTACCCCCTGATCCCTCCGCGCATGCGGTCCCGGCCGGCTCACGCCTTGGCGAAGCGGGTCACCAGGGCGTCGTCGAAGGCGTCGAGGTCGTCCGGCTTGCGGCTGGTGATCAGCACGTTGTCGCCCTGCTCGCAGACGACCAGCTCCTGGTCGACCCAGGTGGCCCCGGCGTTGTTCAGGTCAGTGCGCAGGCTCGGCCAGGAGGTCATGGTCCGTCCCCGGACGACGTCCGCCTCGACGAGGGTCCACGGTCCGTGGCAGATCGCGGCGACGGGCTTGCCCGCCTCGAAGAAGGCCCGGACGAAGCCCACCGCCTGCGGGTCGGTCCGCAGCCGGTCCGGGTTGGCGACGCCGCCCGGCAGCACGAGCGCGTCGTAGTCGTCGACCGTCTCCTCCCCCGCGACCGCGTCGACGGCGAACTGGTCGGCCCGGTCCAGGTGGTGGAAGGCCTGGATCCGCCCCGGCCCGGTGGAGAGCAGGCGCGGGGTGCCGCCCGCCTCCTCGACGGCGGCCCAGGGACGGGTCAGCTCCACCTGTTCGGTGCCCTCCTCGGCCACCAGGAAAGCGACGGTGCGCCCTTGAAGTGTGATCACGTGCTCTCTCCCGTCTGCTCGGACAACCCGACGGCGCATGCCCCCGCCCTCCCGGCCTACACACCGCGGACCGCATACCGCCCCCGTTCGAGTGACCGGGCCATGGGCCCGCCGCAGGGGACGAGGGGACGGTGAGCCGCGCACGAAGCATCTTCACCGGATCTCGACGGACGCGGCACATTGCCAGAGGCAGGGACGGGCAGAGGCTCCGGACCAGGTGTCGTTCCGGGGAGGAAATCGTGGCGGTCCTCAGCCACCGCATGGTCATGCGGCTCTACACGGGGCGCTGCGCGCCGGTCGCCGTGAACGTCGAGTGCCGCTATCAGACCGAGGATCCCTACGCGGTCGAACTGCATTTCCCCGCCGAGCACCCGGCCGCGACCGACTGGGTGTTCGCCAGGGAGCTGCTCGCCGACGGGCTCCGCGCCGCGGCGGGCGAGGGCGACGTGCGCGTCGAGCCCGCCGACGAGGCGGCCACCCTGATCACCTTCGGCCACATCGGACAGGGCTTCGTCCTGCTGGAGGCGCCGACCGGCGAGCTCAACGAGTTCCTGACCCGCACCTTCGACCGGGTGCCTCCCGGCGCCGAGACCCAGCTGGTCGAGTGGCCCGCCGACATCACCTCCCTGCTCGACGAATGAGCGGCCGCACGGCCCCGCGCCGTGGTGTAGCACCGGGACGCTGGGGCAGGCGCGACGCATGTCCACGAACGCGTACACCGAGCACGAGCTGACTTTCGACGGGGTCCTGGCCAGGGATCTGCCGTCGGCCGCGCGCCCCGCAGGGGTGGCCAGGACCAGGAGCGCCGGGACGGAGATCCTCGACGCGGTCTACTTCGACACCGCCGACCACGGCCTGCTCCGGCGCGGTGCCACGCTACGCCGCCGGAGCGGCGGCCATGACGCCGGATGGCATCTCAAGCTCCCCGACGGGAACGGCGGCCGTCGCGAGATCAGGCGCCCGCTCGCCGGGGAGGGGGCGGACGGTGAGGACGTACCGGCCGACCTCCGGCAGCTCGCGGCCGTCTACGCGCGCGGGCGCAGGCTGCGGCCCACGGCGCACCTGCTGACGCATCGCCGGCGGGTCCTGTGGCTGGATCGCAAGGAGCGGTCCCTGGCCGAGGTGGCCGCCGACCACGTCGCGGCCCGGGTACTCGGCCCCGCCGACGGCGACGGTGGGCTGCCCGTCCCGGAGACCGAGCTGACCACCTGGGACGAGACCGAGGTGGAACTGACCGGCGGGGACGAGGCGCTGCTCGACCGGGCGAGCCGGACGCTGCAGGCGCAGGGACTGCGGCCCGCCGACCACGGCGTCAAGCTCGCCCGCGCGCTGCGTGCGGCAGGCATGGAGGTGACGCGCCGCCGCCGCGCCGAGGTGAAGGGTTCCGGCCAGGCCGCCGTGGCGGTCGTGACGGCACTGCGCGAGCACGCGGACCGGCTCACTTCCCTCGACCCTGAGGTCCGCCAGGACCAGGAGGACGCGGTCCACCGGATGCGCGTCACCGCCCGCAGGCTGCGCAGCCTGCTGCGCTCGTGCGAGAAGCTCTTCGACGCCGACCCTGCCGCCGAACTGGCCGGGGATCTGCGGTGGCTGGGGCGCCGGCTCGGCGCCTACAGGGAGCCCGAGGCGCTGCGGGACCGCCTCACCGGGCAGGCCAGGGAGCTGCCCGCGGACTGCGCGCCTGACAGGGCGGCGCGAAGGCTGCACAAGGTGCTCGACCGGCGCTGCCGCCGCGCACACCGCGCGCTGCTGGACGACCTCTCCTCGCACCGCTACTTCAGGCTGCTGGACCGGCTGGAGGAGTTCGTCTCCGACCCGCCGCTCAGGGCCGGAAAGCACCCGGGCGCGGGGCGCGCCGAGAAGCTGCTGCGCCACGAGAAGCGGCGGACCCGCCGCCGTCTGCGGAAGGCATTGCGGCAGCCGTCCGGCGAGCGACAGGACGAAGGGCTGCACAGCGCCAGGAAGGCGGCCAAGCGCACCCGCTACCTGGCCGGGGCGCTGCGTCCGGTGCGCGGCTCGGACGCGAAGAAGCTGGAGCGCAAGCACAGGACGATCCACAAGAGGCTGGGCGAGCACCAGGACGCGCGGAGCGCGGAGCAGGCGCTCGCGGAGCTTGCGCGGATCAACGGCACGCCGCCGGAACACGCCTTCGCGCTCGGCGTCCTGCGGTCCCGTCAGCGCGACGACTCGCCCGCCGACATCGACGCCGCCCGCCGTGCCGCCGGCCTCTGAGCGCTCGCGCTACGCCGGATGCCCGGCGTCGAGGTCCCGCACCTGGCGGAACATCAGAATCCGACCCGCAGGCTCGGGACGCGCAGCCGCCGGGGCCGGCACGTCGAGCGGTTCCAGCAGGAAGCCGACATGGTCGCCCCAGTCGACCCGGTCCAGGATCCGGCCCACGAACCGGGCCGCCGCCTGGTCCAGCAGCGGCACCCCGTGGGGACCCGGCGTCCAGCGCGCCTGCGCGAACTTGTCGATGCCCTCGTCGGCGGTGAAGGCGCCGAAGAGGCGGGCCAGCTCGTGCTGGTCCTTCGGCAGGGTGTGCACGGCCAGCACGACCGAGCGCGCCGCGAGGGCATAGGTCCGGTTGGCCTTGGACAGCCAGACGGTGAACCGCGGCGGGTCGATGGAGCACTGGCCGGCGAAGCCGACCAGGCACCCGTCCCGCTCGCCGTCCGCGGCGGCGGTGACGACGTGGACCGGATAGTCCAGCGCCCGCACGAACTCGTCGAACCCGCTCATCGGCCCCTCGCCTCCCGTCGCCCCCTCACAGGGCGGTTGCCCGGCGTCGCCGCCGCCAATCCCCCGGCCATCCTCCTGCCGTGGGTGTCAGACGTCGCCCAAGGGGCAGGCGCGCGTCGCGACAGCAGTCCCCCGGGCACCCGGGGGCTTCGTCCGAGGAAGGGTGAGCCATGAACAGCAACCGAGCCGCTGTCCCCGGCAGCGGCGCCGTCCTGACTCCCGCCACGCAGGTGAGCGACGGGGAGATCGGCGTCCTGTCCCTCGACCACCGGGCCGGCGTGCCCGTTCTCGTGATCAGCGGCGGGACCGCGCTGCCGGCAGCACTGCTGCTGGTCGACGACGCCGATCGGGTCCTCGGCCGGTACGAGGCGGTCGTGCACCAGCCGGTGATGCGCCCGCTGGGCTACCTGGGCTTCGCCAAGGAGACCCCCGGCATCACCGACGAGGGACCGCGTCCGCCCATGGTCGTCTACGAGGGCACCGAGCGGTCGGACGCCGTACGGCTCGACGAGGTCCTGGAGTCCCAGCCGACCAGTGAATGACGGGGCAACAGCACCCGTTTGCCGCCCGGGGTTCCGGTTAGGCGCGTCCTAGTCCGAAGTCGAACGGCATCCCGGGCGGCGTGGAGCGCGCTTCGTCGCGGTGTTCCGGCGCCCGGCAGCCGCAGTGGAGGGAGGGATCCTCGTGCCGACGAGGAATCGCAAGCCGCAACTTCCGGGCTCGACGGAATGGGCGTGGGCGTGGCAGGAGCGGGCCGCCTGCGCGGACCTCGACACCCGGCTGTTCTTCCACCCCGCCGGTGAGCGCGGCGAGAGCTACTCCTCGCGGGAGGAGGCCGCCAAGCAGGTCTGTGCCTCCTGCCCGGTGCTCGACCACTGCCGCGCCTACGCACTGGCCGCCCGCGAGCAGTACGGCGTGTGGGGCGGCCTGAGCGAGCTCGAACGCGCCGAGGTGCTGCGCCGCCGCAGGCGCGCCGCACGGGCCGCCTGAACGCCCGGCCCGGGCCACCGCCGCAGAACCACGCACGCACGTGTGACCCGCGCCCCCACGGGCAGGCGCGGGTCGAGCGTCTCCGCCCGCACGCGACCAGGAGGTACTGATGTCCGACACGTCCACCACCGCATTGCTCTGGCAGGCCGGTCTCCAGGTCACCCCTGGCCTGGGGACCCTGGTGGGCCACACGGTCCGGAGCTCCGACGACCGCCGGGTCGGCACCGTCCTGCGCACCGTGGACCATCCCGAGGTCGGCCTGCTGGTCGTCAACACCGGCCCGTGGATCTTCGGCCGGCTGCTGGCCGTGCCCGCCGGTCTGATCTCCGGGATCGACGACGACGCGCACACCGTGCGCGTCTCCTGCGACCGTGCTCGACTGAAGCGGGGACCGTCGTACCGGGCGGAGACCCCGGAGGCCTTCGAGAACTACCGCACCCGGGCGGCCGACTACTTCGCCCCCGACGCCGAGGCCGACCGGCTGACCCCCTGACCGGACCGTCCTCCCGTCGACCCCGACGAGGGCCGCCGACCGCTGCGCAAGGGTCCGGCGGCCCGGTCATGACGTCCGTACCGAGAGGCGGGATGTCGGCGAGCCGGCGTCCTTTCCGGCCATTCGGTCAGCCGGTAGCCGTTTGAAGTCGCTGGAGCGGGTAGCCGCCGAGCGCACCCCATCGATCAGGGGAGCCGGAGGCGACGAACGCCGCGACCCCGGCAGGGATCGGAGGACCGGACCGTTCTCCCCCTCGCCGACGGCTTCCCGGAGGCATGTCATGAACGGCAACGAAGGCCTGGATCTCCCCACCCTCGCCGAGTCGCACCCGCGGCTGCGGGCCGACATCGGGACCACGAGCGGGGCGGCTGTCTGCGCCCTGGCCGGGGATCTGGACCTGCACACCAGGCCGATCGCGGAGGCCGCCCTCGGCCTGGTCCTGCTCACCCGTCCGCCCGTGCTCTGCGTCGACATGTGGGACGTGCAGTTCTGCGACTCGTCGGGCCTCACCCTCCTGCTGCGGTTCCGCGAGCGCTGCATGGACGAGGGCGTGTCCTTCGCCTTGGTGGCGCCAAGCCCCCGAGTCGCCAGGCTGCTGGAGCTGACGGACACCGGCACGCTGCTGCCGGTCTTCGCCGACAGCGCGTCAGCCGTCGCGGGGTTGCGCCATCCCGTGTGACCGCCCCCCCGGGCCGCACGGACAGATCAGTACTCGCAGCACCCCCGCCCAGGGAGCGCCATGAGCCCGACCTCGCCGACCGCACCCGCCTTCGACTCCCGCCACCTGGACTTCCCCGACGGCGGCGCGGGCGACTCCGTCGCGGCCGGGATCATGTTCGTCCGTCGGGCGCTGGCCGAGTGGCGCCTGGGCGCGGGGCCGGTCGGACGCGAGGCGGACTGGGCCATCGACGTGGTGCTGGTCGTCGCCGAGTTGCTGGCCAACGCCGAGCGCCACGGCGGCCGAGCCCGTTCCCTGGACGTGGCACGGCACGGCGGGCGGCTGCGGCTCGTCGTCACCGACCGGAGCCCGCTCCCCCCGCGGCAGGCCCGACCGCACGACCCGGCGCGCCCCGGCGGGCACGGGCTGCACATCATCGACCGTGTCTCAGCAGCCTGGGGCTGGGCTCCCCTCGGCCCCGGCAAGTCGGTCTGGGCGGAGCTGCCGACGCCCCTGCCATCGGCCCGGCCGGAGCCCTGATCAGCGTTCCGGGCCGGTGCCCAGATGCAGTCCGGGGTCCTGGCCAAGCCGCACGGCGGATTCGAGCAGCAGCGCGTGCACGAAGGCCTGGGGCAGGTTGCCGCGCAGCTGCCGTTCGGCGGTGTCGTACTCCTCGGCGAACAGGCCCGGCGGACCGCAGGCGGCCCGGTTGCGTTCGAAATACCGTGCGGCGGTGGCGTGGTGGCCCTGGTGGTGCTGAGCGAGGGCCATGGTGAAACCGCAGAGCAGGAAGGCCCCCTCGGCGTCGCCGAGCGGATTCTGGTCGTGACGGAAGCGGTAGACGAAACCGTCCTCGACGAGCTGCATGCTGACGGCACGCAGGGTGGCCTCGGTGCGGGGGTCGTCGGCGGGCAGCGCCCCGCGCACGGGGGGCAGCAGCAGGGCGGCGTCCGGGCGCGGGTCGCCGGGAGCGCGTTGCCAGTAGCCGTCGAGGTGCAGTGCCTCGCCGGAGGTGCGGGCCAGGATGGCGTCCGCGAGCGCGGAGCAGCGGGCGGCCCGCCGGGGCGAGCCGGGGAGCGCCGCGGCGGCCCGCAGGCCGGCGACGCAGGCCAGGCGGGAGTGGGTCCAGCGGCGTGGTTCGATCTCCCAGATCCCGGCCTCGGGTTCGTTCCAGTGGTGGGCGATCGCGTCGACGGCGAGGTCGAGAGCGCGTGCACCGTCGGCGTCCAGACGGTCCAGCCGTGCGGTCGCGGCGAGGAGTTGCAGGGCCTCGCCGAAGGCGTCGAGCTGGTGCTGGCGGTGCGCCCGGTTGCCGATCCGGTCGGCGGCGCCCGGGTAGCCGGGCAGATCCAGGCTGCGCTCGTCGGGCACGTCGCCGCCGGTGACGGTGTAGGCGGGTCGCATCTCCGGCCCGTCCTGCAGCAGCCGCGCGCCGACGAACGAGGTAGCCGCGTCGACGAGTTCCGTCGCTCCGGCCGCGGCCGCGGCGAGCCCGGCATAGCACTGGTCGCGGATCCACGCGTAGCGGTAGTCGTAGTTGCGCTGCCCCTCCGCCTGTTCGGGCAGGCACATGGTGGCCGCGGCCACCATCGCGCCGCTGCCGGCGGTCAGGCCGCGCATCACCGAGTAGGCGTGGTGCGCGTCGCGGGGCGCGATCGCGCCGTCCAGGGCGGGCTGGGCCTCGGACCAGGCGCTCTCGGTGGCCCGCCAGGCGGCGTCGGGGTCGGGCGGCCGGGCGGGCAGGGACCCGGCGGCGAGTTCCAGGACCACGTCGTGGTGCCGCCCGGGTCTCAGGTCGAGGTCCCAGACCAGCGGCTTCCCATAGGGACGGCGCCGGGGCGCGGCCCCCTGACCGCCGGTCAGGCGCCAGTGCACCGGGCCGGTCCGGCCGCTCCACAGTCCGTGGCTGCGGCGGGGAGGTCCTGCGGAGGCCCGGCCGAAGTCCCCGCTCGGCTCGATCAGCAGCCGCACCCGGGCGACGCCCTCGACGGCCTCGATCCGCCGCAGCAGGACGGCCCGGTCCTGGTCGCCGGGAAAGCAGAGCGCCTCACGGCACTCGATCACCGAGTCGGTGGTCACCCAGCGGCTGTGCCAGATCAACGTGCCGGTCTCGTACCAACCGCCCCAGAAGTGGCGCGGATCGCGTGGGGTGATCGCGAAGACGCCGCCGCCGCCGATGAGTTCGGAGAAGACGGCCGGGCTGTCCCACCGGGGGACGCAGAGCCAGGAGACGTCCCCCTCGGGGCCGATGAGCGCGCCGCGCTCGCCGTCGGCGAGCAGCGCGTACTGGCGCAGCACGTGCGGCGAGAAGGCCCACCCGCGCTCCCGGCGGCCGGACGGCCGGAACAGCTTGCGCACGCTCACCTGCCGCTGGGCAGGAATTCCTGGACCTTGGCCTTGATGCCCTGGCGCAGCACGTGACGACGGTCGCTGTCACCGCGCAGCACGGCCTCGGCGGCGGCCTCGATCTGGTCGAGCGTGGCGTGCGGCGGGATCGGCGGCACGGCCGGGTCGGTCCGGAAGTCGATGACGTAGGGGCCGTCCGCGGCCAGCGCCGCGCGCCAGGCCGGCTCGACGGCCTCCGGCGACTCCACCCGGCTGCCCTGCAGGCCGATGAGCTTGGCGAAGTCGGCATAGCGGACGTCGGGAAGGTGCTGCGAGGCCTCGAACTGCGGTGCGCCCTGCATCGCCCGCATCTCCCAGGTCACCTGGTTGAGGTCGTGGTTGTTGAGCACTGCGACGATCAGGCGGGGGTCCTGCCACCGGTCGCGGTACTTGGCGGCGGTGATCAGTTCGGCCAGTCCGTTCATCTGCATCGCGCCGTCCCCGACGAGGGCGATCACCGGGCGGTCCGGGTGGGCGAACTTCGCGCCGATCGCGTACGGCACGCCGGGGCCCATGGTGGCCAGGGTGCCGGAGAGCGATCCGCGCATCCCGGCGCGCATCCGCAGGTGCCGGGCGTACCAGTTGGCGGAGGAGCCGGAGTCCGAGGTGAGGATGACGTCGTCGGGCAGCAGCGCGTCGAGCGCGTGGATCACGTGCTCGGGGTTGACCGGGTCGGCCTCCACCCCGGCCCGCTTCTCCATCACGTCCCACCAGCGGGCGGTGTTCTTCTCGATGGTCTTGCGCCAGGTGCGGTTGTCGTGGAACTCGAGCAGCGGGATCAGCGCCTGCAGCGTCTCCCTGGCCCCGCCGAGCAGGTTGACCTCGAAGGGGTAGCGCAGCCCGATCATGGCCGGATCGACGTCGATCTGCACGGCCCTGGCCTGGTCGAACTCGGGCAGGAACTGGGTGTAGGGGAAGCTGGATCCGATCACCAGCAGGGTGTTGCAGTCCCGCATCATCTCGTAGGAGGGGCGGGTGCCGAGCAGCCCGATCGAGCCGGTGACGAAGGGCAGTTCGTCGGAGAGGACGTCCTTGCCCAGCAGCGCCTTGGCGACGCCGGCACCGAGGATCTCCGCGGTCTGCTCCACCTCGGCCCAGGCGCTCCTGGCTCCCTGGCCGACCAGCATGGCGACCTTCTGGCCCGCGTTCAGCACCTCGGCGGCGCGGCGCAGCTCCCCGGGGTCGGGTACGGGGACGGCGTGCGGGATGCCCAGGCTGGAGGGGACCATCTTGAAGGCGTGCGCGGGCGGGGTGTAGTCCAGCTCCTGCACGTCGGCCGGGACGATCACGGCCGTCGGTGCGTGGCGGGTGGCCGCGATGCGCATGGCCCGGTCCAGGGCGTTCGGCAGTTGTTCGGGGACGGTGACCATGACGCAGTAGTCGGAGGCCACGTCCTTGAAGAGGCTGAGCAGGTCCACCTCCTGCTGGTAGGAGCCGCCCATGGCGGAGCGGTCCGTCTGGCCGACGACGGCGACGACCGGCACGTGGTCGAGCTTCGCGTCGTAGAGGCCGTTGAGCAGGTGGATCGCGCCCGGACCCGAGGTCGCCGCACAGACGCCGACCCGGCCGGAGAACTTCGCGTAGCCGACCGCCTCGAAGGCGGCCATCTCCTCGTGCCGGGCCTGGACGAACACGGGCTTGTTCTCCGCGCGCCCCCAGGCGGCGAGCAGGCCGTTGATGCCGTCACCCGGATAGGCGAAGACGTGGTCCACGTCCCATTGGCGCAGCCGCTCCAGAATGTAGTCCGACACCTTCATCAGCGGGTCTCCCTTCGGCCCTCAGGCGTGTGGACGCGGGCGATCCCCGTCCCGGGTCGCGTCTGACCGCCGTCGGCACGGGCAAACCTGCGCGCGGACCGGGCGCGGGACGCGTCAGCGCAGCAGGGAGAAGGCGGCGAGCAGCGCCGCCACGCCGACGGCCAGCCAGGCCACGTCGTCACCGAGGCGCCCCGAGTGCGCAACGCGCAACGGCCGGGCCAGCCTGCCGGAAGCGAGCTCCATGGCCGCGCGGCCGGCTGCCGCCACCGCGCCGCGCAGTCGGCGCCCCCAGACCGCCGCGGCCGCCAGCGCGCACGCCAACAGGACCGCCAGAACGCCCAGCGCGACGCCTTCGACGGTCCACCCCGGCAGCACCGTGGCGTGGTGGACCTGTGTGGGCGGGGTCAGGCCGATCGCGGCCGTGTAGTCGGAGCGGCTGACGAACAGGTCTCCGGCCCGTCCGAACACGCGGCCGATGCCGGGCGCGAGGCCCAGGACGAGGGAGGAGGCCAGCAGCACGGCCGGAACGACGAGCATGGGCAGGGGGATCCGGCGCTCGGGGGAACGGACCTCGGGTTCCTCCCCCTCTCCCGAGGTTTCCGGCGCGCTCGCCTCCCTCGGGTGCGTGCCCGCCCCCAGGAAGACGCGCAGGAAGGCCCGCAGCACGGCTCCGCCGGTCAGCGCCGAGACCGTCACGAAGAACACGGGCAGCAGTGGCAGCCACGCGCCGGCCGCGTGTTCGGCCACGGCCTTGCCGAGCCCGGCGGCGAAGGGTGGCATCCCGGCCAGGGCCAGGCCGCCGACGAGGTAGAGCACACCGGTTCTGCCGAGCAGGGCCCTGGCCTTCCCGAACAGGCCGTGCTCGTCGACCGATCCGTACTGGTCCAGCAGTACACCGGTGAGCGCGAACAGCGCGGCTTTGGCCTCTGCGTGGCCGGCCGCGTAGAGGGCGAACCCCGCGGTGCCGTCCGCGTTCAGCAGCGCGACCGCGATCAGGAAGAGCCCGACATGGCCGATCGTGGAGAAGGCCAGCAGCCGTTTGAGGTGCCGCTGCTGCCAGCACATGACCGAGCCGACGAGCGCGGTCACCGCGCCGAGGCAGACGAGCACGCCGCGCACCGCGCCGGGCGGCATCCCGCCCGGCCCGGAGAAGACGGTCCAGTAGACCCGGGCGGCCCCGTAGACGCCGAGCTCCACCATGACGCCGGAGAGCAGCATGCACACCGGTGTGGGAGCGACGGCGTGGGCGTCGGGCAGCCAGAAGTGGAAGGGCACGGCGGCGGCCTTCACCAGCAGCCCGGTGAGGACGAGGACGAAGGCGGTCACCGTCAGCAGGTCGGTACGGTGTTCGACGAGGCGGTGCCCGATCTGGGCCATGCCGAGCTCGCCGGTCCTGGCGTAGAGCATGCCGATGCCCAGCAGGGAGCAGTAGGCGGCCAGGGAGTTGACGATGCCGAAGGTCAGGGCGCCCTGGACCGGGCGTGGGTCCTCGACGCGGTAGCCGGTGAGCGCGTAGGCGGCGACGCCCATCAGCTCGAAGAAGACGAAGGCGTTGAAGAGGTCACCGGTCAGGGCGAAGCCGCACATGCCGGCCTCGAAGAGCAGCACGAGCGCGGGGAAGGTGCCGGGCATCCGGGCCGGTGGCTCGTCGAAGTAGCGCCAGGCGTAGGCGACCACCGCCAGCACCAGCAGCGCCGCCAGCAGGGCGAAGCCGACGCCGAGCGGGTCGCCGACCAGGACGATGCCGACGCCCTCGCCGTCGTGCAGCCGCCAGCCGCCGAGCCAGGAGGCCGGGCTGCCGCTCGGTGTCCCGTGCGCGGTGCGCAGCCAGAGCAGGAGCAGCACGAGGACCTCGGCGGTCGTGAAGACGGCCGCCAGGATGTCGCAGCCCCTGCGGCGGATCCAGTGGCCGGTCACCGCCAGCAGTGCCGCCCCGATCAGCGGAACGGCGACGGCCAGCGGCAGCAGGTCGGACAGGCTCACCCCGGCTCACCCGCGCAGCCCGGTGAGGGCGTCGGGGTCGATCGTTCCGTGCCGCTTGTTCAGCTGGAGGACGAGCCCGAGCAGCAGGGCGGTGACGGTGGCGCCGACGACCACGTCGGTCAGGGCCAGGGCCTGGACGACGGGGTCCACGACCTTGCTGTGCGTGGGGATGTCGCTGTAGACCGGCGCGGTGCCGCCGCGGCGGTACCCGACGGCCAGCAGCAGCACGTAGGTGGAGCACTGGGCGACGGCCAGGCAGCCGATCGCCTGGATGAGGTTGCGGCTGGTCACCATTCCGTAGAGGCCGACGAGCAGGATCCAGCCCGCCACCAGGAAGGGGAAGACGCTCACGAGGCACCACCTCCGGGGGCGGCCGCCACACTGACCCCAGCGCCACGTCCGGCGGTGAACTCCTCGGTCTGGTCCAGGAAGTGGGCGAGCAGCACGATGATGCCCGCGCCGACCTCGACGCCCACCGCCGCATTGATCACCGGGACCAGGCCGCCGGAGGTGAGCTGGTTGAAGGTGCCCAGGTGCAGCACGTTCTGCAGGTAGGCGGCCCCGACGGCGAGGCCGAGCAGTCCGAGCACGGCGTAGCCGCCGGCGGCCAGCGCGTCGGTGCGGTCCAGTAGCTCCCGGTGCCGGAGCCGGTCCAGGACGCGGTAGTCGGCGGCGAGGTAGGTCAGATGGACGCCGGTCGCCAGGACGACCCCGCCCTGGAAGCCGCCGCCGGGCGAGAGCTGTCCGTGCCCGGCGATGTAGACGCCGGTCAGCAGGGTGACGGGCAGCATGAGTGCGCCGAAGAGCCTGGTGCTGGGCAGCACGGGCCCTAGCGGCGGCCTGGTGCGGCGTTCGTCGGAGGTCCGGCGCAGCAGCCCGACCGCACCCAGCACGGCCGCGAAGAGGATCGACTCCTCCCCCAGGGTGTCGAAGGCGCGCTGGTCGAAGTTGACCGAGGAGACGGTGTTGGCCGTGCGCTGCCGCATCGTCGCCGCGACGGCCCGGTCGGCGTAGGGGTGCGTCTGGGTGCCGAAGTGCGGAAGCTGCAGGCAGGCGAGGGTGAACACTGCGCCGATGACCACGGCCGCGGCCAGGAACAGCACGAGTCTGGCGCGCGGGGTCACGACTTCTCTCCCCGCTTCCCGGTCTCCCGCTTGCTGCGGTCCCTGTGGACCGCGCGCAGCGTCAGCAGGATCAGCAGCGGGGTGATCGCGGTCCCGACGCCCAGCTGGGACAGCGCCACGTCGGGGGCCTGGAGCAGGGTGAACAGCAGGGCCAGGGCCATGCCCATGATGCCGATGACGACGGCCTGCCGGGCCGGGTCGCGGGTCAGCGCGGCGGTCGTGGCGGTCGCGGCGAGCAGCAGCAGGGCGAGCAGGACGAGCACGTCGTTCATGACGTCCTCCGTTCACGGGGGCGTGCGGACTGCTCACGCAGGGCCTTGCCGATGGCCATGGTGGTGATCGGGCCGCTGAGCGCGACCAGCAGGCCGATGATCAGGAGCTTGACCGCGCCCCTGCCCGGTCCGGTGTCGACGGCGAGGGCGAGGGCGATCAGCGGCAGCCCGAGCGAGGTGGCGACGGCGGTGGCGTGCAGTCGGGGGAACGGGCCGGGCAGGGTGAGCAGGGCGAGGCAGGCCAGCAGCACGGCTGCGACGCCCAGGACCAGAAGTGCGAGCGCCACATCATGACGGATCATCACGGTTCTCCTCTCCCGGCCGGTTCTCCTCGACCAGCAGGCGCGTGAAGACCAGCGTCCCCGCGGGCGCGAGCACGGCCAGCACCAGGGCGACGTCGACGTAGGCGGACCGGTCGAAGCCCTTGGCCAGCAGAAGCAGCACGCCGACGAGCACGGCTCCCGCCAGGCTCGCCCCGACCAGCCTGCGCAGCGGGTCGCCGCGGGTGGCGACCACCACGCAGGGGCCGAGACCGAGCACCAGGAGCACGGCGGCCGCCAGGGTCCACGCGTTCACGTCCGGTTCCGTTCCCGTGGCGTGGTGAGGGCCCGGTCGACGGCGGAGAGCTCGGGGAAGAGCTGGTGCACCGTCATGACGGTGGCGTCCGCGCCCTTCTCGTCCTCCTCGTGCGCGGCGACCACACATCCGCCGGGTGTCGCGGAGATCAGCGTCGCCGCCCAGGCCGCGCCCGCGCCGGGCCGAAGCGTCACCTCGTGGAACGATCCGCGGGGGCGGCGGCCGGTCGCCAGGCCGGCGACCGTCAGGCGCGTGAGGCGCCAGGTGTCGGCGAGCAGCGTGCCCGGCCAGGCCGCGAGGGCGGCGGCGAGCCGTCCCGCGGGACCGGCGTGCGGACGCTCCAGGTGGTCGACGGCCGCCGCGCCGCTCGCGCCGAGCGTGGCGGCACCGGCCGCCAGGACCAGTTCCGCCGGGGAGACGGAGCTGATGAACACCCACTCCAGGGCGAAGAGCAGAGCGAACCAGGCGGCGAACACCACTGCCGTGCGGCCCATGAGGCTGCCTCCAGATCGGTGGCCGGACTAGGTCTTCCCGCTGGCGTAGAAGGTCCCGTAGTAGCGGCCCAGCCGCTCGAAGTCGCCGTGCCCGGATCCGAGCACGAAGTCGGCCGGAGGGGCGTCCTTGATCTGCTGCCTGGTCCGGTCCACGAAGACCGTCCGCCGAGCCGCGTCGACGAGGGCGACCGCACCCGCCGGCAGCACCACGTGCCGGCCGAGGATCCACGGCCCGGTGTCCACGACGAGGTACTCCCCGGTCTCCTGCTTCCCGGTCTCGACCACCCTGCCGATCCCGCCGTCGACCGCCTCGACGTGGAACCCGGCCAGACCGACCGTCCGCCGGCGCCCGGCGTCCGGCCGGTAGCCCCAGATCCTGGTGTTCACGACGGCCTCCCGCCACTCCGGTCTGGGGCTCAGCGCCCCAGCGCGCTGGCCAGCTGACGTTTGTTCATCTTGGAGCGCCCCTGGATGTTGCGCTGCTTGGCCTCCTGGTAGAGCTGGTCGAACGTGGGCCCCTGCGCGCCGCGGTGGGAGCGGAGTCCGCCGCGCCGACCGGAGCTGATGTCCTCGAGAGAGGTGCGGCTCGCGGTCTTCGACTCGCCGTGGCGGGCTCGTTCCTTGTTGACGGTCCGCGCCGCGATCTCCTTGGCGCGCTCCTCGCTCTCGCCGCGCTCCTTGGCGCTGTCCTTGATGTGCTCGTACTGCCGTTCCCGCTTCGGGCTCGATCCCCTGGGCATGGCGTCCTCCTTCGGGCTGCCGCTCGACGGACCTCCCTTGTCCCGCGCGGCTACCCCGTCACCTGCGGTGTACACGCCCGCCTGGTCGCTTCACCCGAGGGCGGGACCGACACGGCCGCCGCTGGAGGCGCGGGCGACCAGCTCGGGGCGCAGGCGCTGAGCGCGGGCCCCGCGTTGCGGCGCAGCAGCTGGCGGAGCTCGGCGGCGAAGGGCGTGTCGTTGAAGCCCACGACGGCGAGGTCGGCGCCGACCCGCAGGCGCAGGTCACGGGCGGCGCACATCGCGCCGAGCGCGGCCAGGTCGTTGACCGCGAAGAACGCGGTGGGCCGGTCGGCCAGCGGAAGCAGGTCCCTCGCGGCCCGGCGTCCCCCGCGGTGTCGAAGCCGCAGTGCCGGAACCGGTCGGCGGGCATCGGCAGGCCCGCCTAGCGAAAGCTCTCCAGGAATCCCGCGACCCGGTCGGCCCCGGTGCCGGCGAAGGGCTCCGTCCAAACGTTCGATAGTCGTTCGGGCGGGCGGCCGCAACGGCCGATCACCTGCCGGAGAACCGTGGTGACGGACCGACGGCTGACCGGGCCGGCTGATGAGCGTCAGGCCGGCCAGACGCCGGTCAGGCGGCGGACCGCGGTGGCTCCGCCGCGGTCGACGACGGCCTTGGTGCAGGCGAGGACGGCTCCCTGCAGAGCGGCCGCCGCCAGCACCTCACCCCAGGACCGCTCGGGCTCCGTCGCCTTCGGAGGCTCCGGATCACCGGACGCGACCCGCCAGATCCGCTTCGACGCCGCCCCGGCCACCGCACCCGCGGCGGCACCGAGCAGAATCCCCACCGGCTTGTACGACACCTTGGCCAGGTTCATCGCCCACCCACTCTCCTCACGCTGCCTCCCGCGGCCGCGTCTGCCCCCGGACCGGAGCGACATGCCCCACTCATGGGGCGAGCGGGCCACAGATCTCCGACGGCGGGTGGAAACAGGCCGTGACGGTCTTGCCCACTCGGTCAGGCCGAGCGTGCCAGTGGTCGGCCACCGCCTCGACCAGAGCGAGCCCCCGGCCGCCGAGCGCGTCCGGGTCCGCCTCGCGCGGCCGGGGCAACGCCCGGCTGTCGTCGTGGACGCTCAGATGCAGGCAATGGCCGTCCCAGACCAGCACCAGATCCGCGTCGCTGCGGGCGTGGACGTGCGCGTTGGTCAGCAGTTCCGACACGGCGAGCACCACCGCGTCGGCTGCGTCGGGATCCGCACGGTCCCAGCCGAGCGCCTCGAGGTGTTCGCGCGCCCACACCCGGCCCGCCCGCACCCCCGCGCTCACCGGCAGGCGACGCGCCCACCCCACCACTCGTATCCTGGCCATACCGCAGTCCGCCTCCCGCCGTTCGGTCTCCCAGGCCTTCCTCGCGCCTGCCCTCTGCCCGACGGCCCATGCGGGTCCGGCGCGTGACTTCTGATGGTGCGTCATGTGCCGCTGTCCGGCCGGGGCCGACGGTGAGGGCAGTCAGGTCCAGGGCAGCATGAGGTAGTACGCGCCGACCTGCTGGCGGTACTCGGGGTCGTCCCCATGCTTGTCGGGGTCGTACTCCGGGGCGTTCCTGATCTCCTCCCGGGTGCGGGCGACGCGGATGACACCCCCGGGCCGGTCGATGGACGCAATGGTGCCGACCGGCAGCAGAACCTGCCTGCCGAGGATCCACCCCCCGGTGTCCACGACGAGACAGCCCTGGTCCGTGTCCGCGTCGTGCTGGTCGACCTTGCCGATCCGGCCGTCGACGGCCTCCACCTCGAACCCGGTCAGGTCCGTGCCGAGCTGATGACCGCTGTTCTCGCGAAAGGCCCAGATGCCAGTGTTCACGAGCGTGTCCTCCTCGTCGCTGCGCAGGCACTCGCGCGGGCCAGGATCGCCCGCGCGAACCGCGTCTGCCCCACCCCGGCGGGAGGCACACGCGACGATGTCGGCGCGGGAGGGCCTGCGGCGCGGTTGGCACGACGGCCCCCGGGTAGGCGCGGCGCCCCCGGCTGCACCAAGCGTTCCGGTCACGGGGACCGCGCCGCAGCCGACCGTCACAAGGAGCGTGCCAGTCATGTCGTACCCACGCGGGGCGCCGGAACCGCCCATGGACCCGAGCTCACGCCTGTCCCAGGACATCAACGACGTCCTCCGGGAGCAGGTCGACCAGGCGAGGCGGGAGCTGCGCGCGGCAGCGGGCCGCAGCGGCCGGGGCCTCGCCTGTGCGGCGGCCGCCGGCCTGTGCGGGGTGCTCGCTCTGGCCAGCGCCCACAAGGCATTGGTCGCCACCGCCGATCGCCTGCTGCGGCCGCCGAAGGGGGAATTCCTTCTCGCCGCCGCCTACGCGGCGGGGGCCGGCGCGTGCCTGTGGGCGTCCTGGACCCAGATGAGCGCCGCCGCCGACACCACGGAGCAGGTCGGCACCCGGCTGCGTGGTCTGCGGGCGGAGCCCGTCCCCTCCCCCCGGTTCGGCGGCGACGGGGACGGCTCCGACGTGGGGTGACCCGACACCTTCGCCTTCGCCGGCCGTGTCCCGGGTCCCGGGCGGGGCCGGGCCGTTGAACCCCGCCCCGGACGTCCGTGGGATCCGCCGGTTACGAGGGACTGATCCGCCCGCGCCAGCCGCCCTCCTCGAAGCCGCGCTCCTCGATGTACGTCTTGAACCGCCGCAGGTCGCCCTTCACCCGACGATCGACCATGCCCATGACGTCCGCCGCCTTCTCGGCGACGCCCTCGGGCTCGAAGGCCATGGCGAGCCGCACCGTGGTGCGCGCCCCGTCGATCTGCTGGAAGGTCACGACGCCGTGCTGCTGTACGTCGCCGCCGATCGTGCGCCAGGCGATCCGCTCGTCCGGAAGCTGGTCGACGATCTCGGTGTCGAACTCGCGCGTCGCGCCGCCGACCTTGGTCCGCCAGTGGTTGTGCCGGGCGTCGATCTGGGTGACCTCCTCCACTCCCTCCATGAACCGGGGGAAGTCCTCGAACTGCGTCCACTGGTTGTAGGCGGTGTGCAGCGGGACCTCGACCTCGATCGACTCCTGAACCGTGCTCATGCTGTCGCCTCCTGTCGATCGTGTGTGGGGCAGCGCCTGCCCCCACTTCGCGCGGGCTAACGTATGGGACCGTCCGACCGCCGGACCTGGCCGTTTCGGCGTTCGGCACCCGGGCATGCGCACGACGAACGGTCGGTGTGCGGCCGTTCCGCGAGCGGTCCGTGCCACCGGGGAGAGCGAAAATGACCATCCGCCTGGCCCAACTGGCTTCCGGGTTCGGAGCAGTGGAGTGGAGCATGTTCGTGATCGGCGTGCTCATCGCGGCGGTACTGATCGCTGCGTTCGTCTGGGGCTCCCGGAGGAAGCGCAGGGAGCCGCCGCCCCGACTGCCTTCACGCGCCGAGAGCGCGCCCGATCCGGACTCCTGGTCCACCCCCGAGGGGGACGCGGGCGGGGGCGCCGGCGAGAGTCCCGCCCACGGCGGTCCCACCCGACACCGCCCCTGACCGCGGCCGGCCGCGTGCGCCACGCCACCGTACTGGCCGCCGTCGGCCTCGCCGTCGCCGCGCCCGTCGCCGAGCGATCGCCGACCCGAGCAGCGCGCGGCCGTAGCCCGCACCGTCCGCGAGGTCGCCGACTACCTCTGCGACACTCCGGCCGTCTGCCGCGCGGCGACCGGAACCGACACCGAACGGCGGTAGGCACCTGATCGGCTCAGTCGACGCGGTCGCGGACGTGCGGAACCGCGCGGGTCAGAGTGAGCACCCCTGCGATGATCAACGCGACGCCCGCCAGCTCCGGGATCACGAACCAGCCGGTTCGCACGGTCTCCCCGAACAAGGTGACCCCCAGCAGCAGACTGACCGTGGCGTCACCGATGGTCAGCGCCGGCTGGGACGCCGCGAGCGACCCGGCCTGGAGCGCGTTCTCCAACAGCAGGACGGCGGCCACGCCGGTGAGAGCGAAACCGTAGGTCTGCCAAACGGTGAAGAACGCCGCCGGTCCGTGGTCGGAGAAGGTGCCGGTGGCGGACTTGAGCAGGGCCGCCGTCATCGCGTTGCCGACAGCTGCGGCGGCGCCCAGGGTGGCGGCCCGAAGCAGCGCGGACTCGCACCGTACCGCGGTGACCACCGCGGCCGCGATCAGACCGAGGCAGACGGCCAGCCCGGGGATCCACCGGTCCATCGCAGCCTGGCTCGTGCCTCCCGACGGGGCTGCGCTGCCCAACGCCAGCCCGAGACCCAGCACGACCGCCGTCACGCCGTACCAGCCTGCGGCGGGCATCCTCCGGTGCAGGAGCGGGGCCGCGATCAGGAGCGCGAAAGGCAGCTCGAGGATGAACAACGGCTGTACCAGCGCCAACGGGCCGAACGTCAGCGCCAAGGCCTGGCACAGAGCGGCGCCGACGACTCCGGCGATGCCCGCCACCCACACGGGCCTGCGCGCCAGGGCCAGGACGAGTCGCAGTCCTCCGCCGCGCGGGACGGCGGAGGCTGCCTTCCGCTGGAACGCGGTACCCGCCGCATTGCTGGCAGCTCCGAGGACAGCGAAAGTGACGGCGAGGGCGAGCACGACCGATGGTTACCCGTCCCGTCGCGCGGTCGAGCACTGCGCCGAGCATGCCCCCCAGAAGGCCCCATCCACCTGGTGCGCCTGCCGGAGTGCGGCGATGTGCGGTTGGGCGGCGTTGGGTTCGAGGCTCCGCTTGCCGTCAGGCAGTGCGGGGCAACGGGGCCGCGCGGGGGAGGATCGCCGCGGTGCTGACGCGGCCGTCGGCGAGACAGAAGACGAAGATTCGGCCGCATGGCACGCCGCCGGCCGGGCAGCCGCGCACCCGAAGGCAGATTCCGCGACCGTCGTGGAGAGCGCGATGACCACTCCACGCCCGCCCGCAGAGCGGGCCAGCCACCTGCACGGGGCCGGGATGCCCCTCGAACCCGGCCGAGGCGTCGACCACGTCCGGAGCACACTCACTCACTGGGGCCTGGACGGCGGCCTGCCGGGGACAGACGCGCTGGTGGTCGCCGGCGAACTACTCGCCAACGCCCATCAGCACGCCGGCGGCGCCACCGCCCTTCGTCTGACCTGGTCCGGCACCAGGCTGCGCATCGAGGTCAGCGATAACAGCTCGGAGCCGCCTGGGCTGATCACCCCGCACGAGTCGACCCGCCTGTTCGGGCACGGCCTCTACCTGGTGGAACGCCTGTCCACGCGCTGGGGCTCCCGGTGCCGGTCCGAAGGAAAGACCGTCTGGGCCGACCTCCGCCTCCCGCACGCCCCCTGATCGGGCCGGATCAGGCCGGGTCGTTGAGCAGGGCGAGCAGGTCGGCCACGGCAGCACCGCTGTCGGCCGGGTGCCGCAGCACCGTGCCCTCCACCACGTGGTAGACGTTGCCACGCCCTCGGCGGCAGTGGGTCAGGTATCCCGCCGCCTCCAGGTCCACGATGATGCGCTGCACCGCGCGCTCGGTGAGCAGGCACCGCCCGGCGATGTCGCGCGTGCGCGAACCCGGGTCCCGGGAGATCTGGACCAGGACCCGCGCGTGATTCGTCAGGAACGTCCACCCGGATCCAGGCCCGGGTCCCGGTTGCGGAGCAGTTTCCATGACTTCACCCTACGACCGGTCATTCACGCTTAGCTACTCACGACAAGAAATTCGTGTATCTGTTGACAGGGGCGGGGAGGTGGGGTGAACCTGGCTGCGGAGCCGGGACAACGGCACCTCCCATGCGCCGGCGCGGAGAGGACGGGTGACAGCCATGAACATCGACCAGGACCCCGACCAGCCGTCCGGCGCGGGGGCTCGTGGGACCTGCACCCGCGAGACCCCGCCCGGCGGCGTACTGCTCTACCGGTTGCATGGAGACCACCTGGACGGCGTCGACTTCGACGAGCCCCAGGACGGAGTCCGAGCCGTGCTGGTCGACCTCACCGACGTCGGCTTCTTCGGGTCCTCGGCCCTCGACGCCCTGCTGCGCCTGCGCGTTGCCGCCCAGGAGAACGGCGTCACCGTGCACCTCGTCGCACCGCAGCCGATCGCCGCCCGCGTCCTGCAGCTCACCGGCGCCGACACCCTCTTCCCCCGCCACGCCAGCCTCGACGCCGCGCTGCGCGCCCTGGCCTGACGGCGGTCGAGCCCCACAGCATTCGCCGCGGTTCCTGTCCCCCGATGACAGCCGACGGGCGTCGGCCTCCACCCGAGGATTCCACCATGACCGGCTCCGACCCGGCCCAGGTCGAGCCGGCGACCACGATGTACGACCGCGCCCGCGCCGCCCTGCGCGAGGGCGAGCAGGATCTGGCCGCCCGAGGCTGGCACCTGTACCCCAAGGGCGTCCGCACCGCCCGCCACATCCTGCAGCCTGTGGACGCCCTCGCCGAACTGCCTCCCGACAGCCAGGATCCGGAGCGGGAGTCCGAGCTGCTGCGCGAAGCGCTGGCCGCGCTCGCGATGGGAGTCCTGCACACCGAGGACCCGCTGCGTCGGCTTCTCTCCGCGGTCTGCGCCGCCTTGGGGCCCCTCGTCCAACCTCCGGAGAGCGGCCCCGGCCTCGAAGCGTTCAGTGCCGAGCACCGAGCGGACGCGGGAAAGGTTCTGCGACATCTGCGCCGGCTGCTGCACACCGCCGTCGCCCACAACCCCGCGCCGACCGGCAGCGACGGCACCGCGTAGTCGCCTCTGCGAGGATCTCCCCGCCGCAGAGCGCTACGGCTCTATCCACTCGCCGGTTCCCTGATCACGGTAGGCGCGCCGGGGAGCGACGTCGTGCTCACCCGAGGACGCAGGCGTTCCGGACCTGTTGGCGACCGCGAGCGCCCAGACGAGCCCGCCCAGCACGAAGGCGAGCACCAGCACGGTTCCAAGAAAGTCGAGCAGCGACACGACGTCCCCCGTCCGATGGCCGAGCGGCCACACCCTCGGGAGAATACGCGCCGGCACCGCAGGATCGGTCGCAACCGTCGGCGCCGGCGGCCGCATCTGCCGGTGCTTGGGTCACTGACGGCACACGGGTCGGCAGCCGACGGCCGGATGACCTCGCTTTCCGTGTCGTCCGGCTGTCCCGGGGCATGTGCGCTGTGCAGAACCGAGCCCGTCGGGCCGGCTCTCCACCCGCCGCGCGTCGAACTTCCGATCGTGCACGGCGGCGTGGGGCAAGACCGACCGAGCGACGGCGTGTGAGGGAGGCGAAGGGTGAGCCGCTACGAACTGCGTGCCCAGGAGCAGCCGGCCGACCCGGTCGGGCAGGAGACCGTCCGCTGGCACATCCTGCGCGAGGGATCGGCCACGGCGCTGTGCGGGCACTTCTTCTCGCTGGTCAGCGCAACCAAGCCGATCACGGAGATACTCGCGATCACACCGCCCTGTCGCTGCCGGGAGTGCTGGGACTGGTGGGCAGTCGTGGAGCAGGTACGGGCGGGGAGCAGTGCCCGCGAGCCCGGGGTCTGACACCGCATCCCACATCGAGACTCCGTCCGCCCCGATGCCCGGCACCCCGCACGGCAGGATTCACCCCGCCGTTCACACGTCGACCACGAGAGGATCAAGGCCAACACTGGAGAGATGGACCCCGTGCAAGCGCTGCGCCGGATCGCCTTCCTGCTGGAGTGGCGTGGCGCCTCCCCCTACCGGGTGCGAGCGTTCCACACGGCCGCCGACGCCGCGAGCGTCCTGCCGGCAGGCCGGGTCGAAGCCCAGCAGGCACGGAGGCTGCCGGGCGTGGGTCCCGTGACTGCCGACGTGATCGCGCAGGCCTCGGCGGGCGGTACCCCGGTCTATCTGGCCCGGCTGGAAGCGGAGATCGGTCCGGCCGCCGAGATCGGCTGGAGCTTGGTCGCGTCGAGCCGCGGCGACTGCCACGTGCACTCCGACTGGTCCGACGGCGGCAGCCCGATCGAGGAGATGGCCCAGGCGGCATGCGCCCAGGGCCATCAGTGGGCCGTACTGACCGACCACTCCCCCAGGCTCACCATCGCCCACGGCCTCAGCCCGGACCGGCTTCGGCAGCAGCTGGAGATCGTGGCCGCCCTCAACGCCGAGATGGCGCCGTTCCGGCTGCTCACGGGCATCGAGTGCGACATCCTGGAGGACGGCACGCTCGACCAGAAGGAAGAGCTGCTGGCCCGGCTCGACCTGGTCGTCGCTTCGGTCCACTCCAAGCTGCGGTCGGACCCGGAGCCGATGACCGCGCGCATGATCGCCACCGTGCGCAATCCGCACACGGCTGTGCTGGGACACTGCACCGGCCGGATCGTCACCGGCCGCGGCCGGCCCCAGTCCCGTTTCGACGCGGAGGCTGTGTTCACCGCCTGCGCGGAGACGGGGACGGCAGTCGAGATCAACTGCCGCCCCGAAAGGCGGGATCCGCCGGATGACCTGCTGCAGCTGGCTGCGGAGATCGGCTGCCTGTTCGCGGTGGACACCGACTCCCATGCCCCGGAGCAACTGCACTGGCAGTCCTCCGGCTACGCAAGGGCGTCACGGATCGGGCTCGGGCCGGACCGGCTGGTCACCACCTGGCCCGTCGAAAGGCTGCTGAGCTGGACGGCCCCACGTCGTCGAACCCACGGGTGACCCTGGTCCGCTTCTGGACTCCCCGTCAGGTGATGGCGAAGGCCTGGTGGAGTCCTACGGTGGTCAGCAGGCGCAGCGTGCGAGGCCGACGGGCCGGGGCGGTCCCGCGACCCGCGGTCTATCCGACGGCCTGCCGGGCGTCGGGGACCGGTCGAGCCGCCTGGTCGATGCTGTCGCGGGCGGCAGCGGCCACCGCGTCGGCGGTGATGCCGAACTCGGTGTACAGGCGCTGGTAGTCGGCGGAGGCGCCGTAGTGTTCCAGGCTGACGATACGTCCGGCGTCGCCGACGACTTCGCGCCAGCCCTGCCCCACCGCCGCCTCGACGCTGACCCTGGCACGGACGGAGGGCGGCAGCACCCGGTCCCGATAATCCTCGGGCTGGGCGGCGAACCACTCCCGGCACGGCATCGAGACCACGCGGGCCGCCAGGCCCTCCGCCGTCAGGATGTCGCGCGCCTCCAGGGCGATGTGGACCTCGGAGCCGGTGGCGACCAGGATCACCTCGGGGTCGGCGCCGTCCGCGGCGTCGGCAAGGATGTAGCCGCCGCGCGACGCCTCCCGGGCCGGGGCGTACCCGGAGCCCTTGCGATCCAGGACGGGCAGGTTCTGCCGCGACAGGACCAGGCCGGCAGGTCGATCGGTGTGCTCCAGGACGGTACGCCAGCAGGCGGTGGTCTCGTTGGCGTCGGCGGGCCGGACCACGTCCAGGCCGGGGATGGCGCGGAGCGCGGCAAGGTGTTCGACGGGTTGGTGGGTGGGGCCGTCCTCGCCCAGGCCGATGGAGTCGTGGGTCCAGACGTAGGTGGCGGGCAGTTTCATCAGGGCGGCCAGCCGTATCGCCGGGCGCATGTAGTCGGAGAAGGTCAGGAAGGTGCCGCCGTAGGGGCGGGTCAGGCTCTGCAGGGCGATGCCGTTGAGGATCGCGGCCATGGCGTGCTCGCGGATGCCGAAGTGCAGGGTGCGGCCGTACGGGCTGCCCTTCCACTCCGCGGTCTGCCGTCCGGTCGGCACGAAGGACGGCTCACCGTCCATGGTGGTGTTGTTGCTGCCGGCCAGGTCCGCCGAGCCGCCCCAGAGTTCCGGCAGCACGGCGGCCAGGGCGGACAGCACCTCGCCCGAGGCGGCGCGGGTGGCCATGCCCTTGGCGTCGGCGGGAAACTCGGGGAGGGCCTCGGCCCACCCCTCGGGCAGGCGCTGCGCCTGCAAGCGGTCCAGCAGCGCGGCGCGCTCGGGCTGGGCCTCGCGCCATGCAGTGAAGGATGCGTCCCAGGCGGCATGGGCCCGGCGGCCGCGTTCGGCCGCCTGCCGGGTGCGGGCCAGGACATCGTCCTCGACGGTGAAGTACTGGGCGGGGTCGAAGCCCAGCAGGGTCTTGGTGGCGGCGATCTCGTCCTCGCCGAGCGCGGAGCCGTGGGCCTTTCCGGTGTTCTGTTTGGTGGGGGCCGGCCAGCCGATGAGGGTGCGCAGCATGATCAGTGAGGGTCGGCCGGTCTCCGCCCGGGCGTCCTCGATCGCGGACATCAGGGCGTCGACGTCCTCGACGTAGGAGCCGGTGTGCGTCCAGTCCACGGTCTGGACGTGCCAGCCGTAGGCGGCGAACCGGGCCGGAACGTCCTCGCTGAAGGAGACGTCGGTGTCGTCCTCGATGGAGATGTGGTTGGAGTCGTAGAAGACGACGAGGTCGCCCAGTTCCTGATGTCCGGCCAGGGAGGCGGCCTCGGCGGAGACGCCTTCCATCATGTCGCCGTCGGAGGCGATGACGTAGACGTGGTGGTCGAACGGGCTGCTGCCGCGGTCGGCGTCGGGGTCGAGCAGACCGCGTTCGCGGCGCGCCGCCATCGCCATGCCGACGGCCGCGGCGAACCCCTGGCCCAGCGGGCCGGTGGTGATCTCTACCCCACGGGTGTGCCGGTGCTCCGGATGCCCGGGGGTCGCGGAGCCCCAGGTGCGCAGGGCCTGCAGGTCCGAGAGCTCCACGCCGTAGCCGGTCAGGTAGAGCTGGATGTACAGGGTGAGGCTGGAATGGCCGCAGGAGAGCACGAACCGGTCCCGTCCCAGCCACTGGTCGTCGTTCGGGTCGTGCCGCATGACGTTCTGGAACAGCAGGTGGGCCAGGGGCGCCAGACTCATCGCCGTGCCGGGGTGGCCGTTTCCGACCTTCTGGACCGCGTCCGCGGCCAGCAGCCGCACCGTGTCCACGGCCCGCACATCCACTGGGTCCCAGCCGACGCGGTCGGCGACCGGCGGTGCCAGGGAGGTGTCGCGCTGCGCCGTGCGGCCGGAGTGTTCACTCGCCATGCCGATGCTCCTTGGTCCGTGCGATGGGCTCGAGGCTGGTTCGTCGGCCAGGGCCGGGCCTTCCGCGCCTGCCCTGGCTCGCGACCGGTACACCTGATCCGGGCCAGAGGAACCATGCCGTTGGAGTGCGAACGACGAGCGCTGCCCAGCCGTGTCCGCGGCAGGCGCGACCGAGCTCGATCAGGCGGCGTCCTGGTCGGCGCGGGGCCCGCGAAGGGCCTGGATGACGGCCCAGACGACGGAGACGGCCGGGACCGCGAGAACCGCGCCGACGATGCCGAGGGCGATGCTGCCGGCGATGACGCTGATCGCGATGACGACGGGGTGGAGGCTGACGGCCCAGCTCATGATGAGCGGGTGGAGCACGTGCCCCTCGATCTGACCGATCACCACGATCAGCGCCAGCACGATGACGGCGGTGATCGGGCCCTGAGTGGCCAGGGCGACCGCGCTGGCCACCGCGAGGGCGACCGGGGAGCCGATGAGCGGAACGAACGCGGCGACGAACTCCAGCACGGCCAGCGGCGCGGCGAGCGGCACCCGCAGGATGAACAGGGCGATGCCGACCAGGACCGCGTTGGTGGCGGCGACGACGATGATGCCGCGGATGTAGCCGGACAGGGTCCGCCAGGCGGCCTGTCCGCCGCGCAGCCATCCGTCCCGTCTGGTCGGCGGCAGCTGCGCACCGAGGAAGTCCCACATGCGTTCGCCGGAGTGGACGAAGAAGATCGAGCAGAACAGCCCCAGCGCGGAGATGGTCAGGATCTCGACCGCACGGGTGGCTCCGGACAGGGCGCTCTGCAGCAACGTGGAGCGGTGGGCGCTGACGAACGAGTTGATCTTCTTTTGCAGACCGGTGAGTGCGCCGGGCCGCACGTGCCAGGGAGAGCCCTCCAGCCAGTGCTCGAGCCGGCCGATGCCCTTGTCGAACTGAGAACCCACCGCGGGCGCCTGATGTGCGATCAGGAACGCCAGGCCGGTCAGTGCCCCGGCCAGTGCCAGCGCGACCAGCACGAAGGCGCACAGCACCGCGGGTGCACGCGGCATGACCTGCCCGAAGCGGTCCGCCACCGGACGCAGGAGCGCCGTGATGACCAGACCGAGGAAGACGGCGATGACCACCGACTGGAACCGCTCCAGCAAGGTGAACACGGCATAGGCCACCACGCCGAGGACCAGCAGCCGCCAGGCCCAGCCGGCGGCCGCCCGCAGGGAGGCAGGCACTCCGGGGTCGGGGCGCGGGGTTCGTCCGGCGACCGTCCGGGGCCGGTACCGCAGCACGGTCCCGGAACTGCCCCTGCGGTCCCCGGCCGCGGCCTGTCCCCGCCACGCGCGGCGGCGCTCCGCTCCCGCTCGCTCTCCTCGACGCGCTCCGACCACCTGTCCCGTCCTTTCAGTCCGACGTCGGCATCGAACAGCCCTGATCGCACTCAGCGCGTACCCGCAAGAGGGCACCCGGACCGGTAGCGGGAGACCGGACCGCACGCGCGACCCGGTTCCCACCGTCTCAGCGTGGCCCGCCGGCTCACGTCGGGCGCGCCGGAAGACACCGCATTCGGCCCCGCTCGGCCCCGCACACGCCGACTCACTCGGCGCTACGGCGCGAGGCTTCGCCGAACGCGCGGGTGCCCAGTGCCGTCCTGCAAGCCATCGCTGCGCCCGGTGAGGAAGGACAGGACGGCCGGCCACCCCGCGGCTTCGAGCGTGCCGCGCAGGCGCACGGCCCCGTTGCCTTCCCTGAGCACACGTTCCACCGCCGACCGGACCTGCTCGTGGTCACCCGACCGACGCAGGGCGGGTTCCAGATGGTCCAGGACTGCGCGCACGACCGTCGCCGCAGGACGGGGGCGCAGGTCCCGGGGATCGTGCAGGTCGCCGGTCAGTCCATGGCGAGCGGCGTGCCAGACCGCGGCCGGCAGGAGCTCGGGAGCCGGCTCGGGCACGGGCACTCCGGCGTCCGCCTCGGCGAGGACGGTCATGACCAGGGCGCGGACGAGTCCCGCCAGCATCACCGCGTCCTCGGGTGCGATCTGTACGTCGCAGGCCCGGACCTCGAGGGTCGGGTAGTGCGCCGAGGGACGGGCCAGCCAGTACAGCTGCCGCGTGTCCGCAACCATCCCCCGGCTGACCAGTTCATCGGTGCGGCGTCGGTACTCCTCGACGTCATGGAAGAGAGGCGGAACACCACTCACGGGCCAGCGGTCGTTGACGAAGTAGCGCCAGCTGGCGAATCCGGTGTCGCGGCCGCGCCACAGCGGTGAGCCGGCCGACAGGGCCAGCAGGAGTGGCAGCCACGGCCGCACCCGGTTCAGCGCCTCGATCCGGGCCTGCTCGTCGCGGACCTCGACGTGGACGTGTTGGCCGTTGATGAGCTGTTCGTCCGTCAACAAGGGTGCTTCTTTGCGCATGCGCTGGTAGCGGGGCTTGTCGGTCACGGGAACCGCCCAGGCGCCGTCGGGGAAGGGAGCGGCCGCGCAGGCGGTCAGGACGCAGCCGTCGTCTCTGGCTGCCTCGGCCAGCGTGCAGCGCATCCTCAGCAGATGTCCCGCCACCTCGGGCAGGGTCCGGCATACGGGAGTGGCCAGCTCCAGTTGCGCCATCAGCAGCTCGTGCTGCACCTCGTCCGGCCCGAGGGCCGGGTACAGGCGGGACCGTCGACGGACGTCGGCGGCGCGGGCGAGAGGCCTGCCGGATTCCGGGTCGAGCAGCAGGAACTCCTCCTCGACGCCGAGGCGCGGCACGTCGCCGCTTCCCTCCGGCGCCAGGTCACGGTCGGGGTCGTGGCTGTTCACGCTCCTCCTCCTGGTCCGGGTGGCCCGCTGGGGGTCGTCGGGCGGCTACCCGCTGAGGGGCGCAGCATCCGCCGGGGGTGAATGCCACGGGGTTTCGCGGTCCCTGCCGGGGTAGCCGCGAGCTCAGGCGCGCCCAGTCGCCGTGGGCCGCGAGATCACTCCCGCAGGAAGGGCTGCCCGTGAACGTGTACGGATTGCGCGCCGAGATCGGTCGCGACGAGACCGTCGCCACCCGGCACGTAACCAAGGACGACTCCCTGACCGCTCTGTGCGGCGTCGAAATCGATCAGGCCGCGCCGAGGCGACCCGACTCGGCCCACCGAGGAGCCGGTGTGTCGCGTCTGCGGCGCCCTGTACCTGCGCCAGGTCCCCAACCAGAACATGATCAGTGGCTGACCGTCGGCCTGCCGTACCCATGCTGCCGGGCTGGCATGGCCTGTGGCCGAGCGGAGACCCCGGCCGTCCCGCACCCCGAATGCTGCCGAGCCCCGACCCGCGTACGGGCCGTCCGAGGCTTCCCGGCAGGACACCCGGACGGTGCCGAGGACCCTCCTGTCCGCCTGCTGGAACTGAGCCGGTCCGGCGGAGCGCGCGGGCACTGATGGAACGTCAGTGAGCTTCCACGGCCTGCAATCTGGACACGATGGTGAACAGCCGGCAGGTGGCGGTCATCTCCAGAACACGACGGACCATGGGGCTGGGGGCGACGAGTACCAGCGGCACCCGCGCAGCCACAGCGGCCTCACGCAGTCTCAGCAGGGTGGTCACGCCTGCCGCACCGAAGTACGAGACGCTGCCCAGGTCGACGAACAGCTCGCCCGGTCGTTGCACCTGGCCCACGGCGTCGCGCAACGCCCGGGAGATGACGGGAGCGGACTCGATGTCCAGGTCGCCGTCAACACGGCAGGCGACTGCGCCGAAGACGGTTTTCGTACAGGTGATGGCGGCCCCGGGCGGGCCGGGCGCGCGCAGGCGGGCAGCATCGGTGGAGGTCATGACCATGCCTTCCGCCCACTGGCCGCAGCCCTGTTGATCCGGGGTCATGGCGCCGTCGCGTGCGGTCGGGCGGCTCCCGAGAGCGCGGTCACGGAGATCGGCAGGCCCGGCGGGATCCAAGATGAACCCAAGCCGGTTGCTCCGCTCGTACCCGCAAACCGAACGCACACTCGCCCCTGGTGCGGATTTTCTTGCCGTCGCCCAGCCCGGCAAGTCCCGACGACGGGGTCGCGTCGCCCCCGGAGGGGCGCAGCACCTGCTCCCAGCGGCCGCCGTATCCGCCGAGCGGGGCCGCGCTCGCCCCAGCGGCAAGGCCTCCCCGTCTGAAATTCGTTCCTGCGTTCGATCCAGCCGCGGCACTACGTACCAGCCGGGCTCCGGAGCCAGGACGGCGGTTTGCCGCGCGTCGGCCGGGTAGTCGCCTGCCATGGATCAGGCGAGATACAGGCTGGCATTCTCCACCGGCGGCGACACGGACGACGTCGTCGAGGTACACGCGACCTGCGAGGTCGCCGCGTCGGGGCGGCAGGTGTACCGCGACGAGACGGGCGGCGTGCGCGTCGAGATCAGTGGCGACGGCGACGCGCGGATGGTGCCGACGAGCGCGCACCCGCATCCAGCGCAGCCGAGTGGATGCTGGCGTTTGAGCTAGCCGGCCCGTTCCCCTGATCCATGCGGTGGAGCGCCTCGATGGCATCATCGACCGTGGGGAAGACACGCAAGGCCAGGGACACCTCGCTCAGTTGCAGGACCCGGGTGACCTGATGGCTGGGGTCGACCACCGCCAGCGGCACCCGGACGCTCAGGCGCAGCAGGAGGCCCAAGCCGGTGGCGTCACACATCTGGGCCTGGTGCATGTCCACGCACAAGAGAGGCGGCAGGTCGGCTGCTGCCGCTTCCAGGGCGTGTTCGGCCTGCGAGAGCGTGTCGAGGTACAGGTCCCCCGTCATGCGGCACACCACCACCGCTCCCACCCGGTGGATGTCCACCTTCAGCAGTCCTGTGGTCGACTCCTCGAACAATGCGGCGGTCATCGCGCCTTCCCGACCTTCCTGGCGACGCCGCTCACGGGTGCGGCGGAGGTCGGCGAGGGATCGGCGGCCCGCGCCTTCACGCTACGCCGTTCCGGGATCCTCGCAACGCGGTCCGCGGGGTGCCCGACAGGATCCGCGGAAAGGAAGTCAGACCGCCCGCCCGGGCCATCACGGCGGGCTGCTCCACGTCCCACGGCCCGGCGATCCCGAAGACGGCCGCCGCTGGCTCCCTCCAGGCCAGACCCGCGTCGGGTACCTTCCTCGCCACGGGTCGAGGTCCGGCGCCGCAGGTCGTGTGCGTGCCTCCCCGGCCTGCGGGTAGTCGCGTCACATGCGGGTCAGACATCCATCGGACCGGGACGGTCGTGGCGCGTTCGAACATCTCTCCGAGCACGCGTCCAACTTCACCGCCTCCCGCCTCTTCATGGGCCTCTGCGTGGTCCTGGTGGTGGCCTTCGTCGCCGTGCACGCGCTCGGTATGTCCCTGGAGGCGCAACTCGCCGCCGGCGACGCCATGACGGCCGTCACTCTTTCGTCCGGGGCTCGACGCAGAAGTCACGACGACACGACGCGTGCCCAGGACATGGATGCGCGATTCGACCTGCGCGTATCCGCAGGCCGCCGCCCACTCGCTCGCCTCCTGGGCCGTCTTCGGCAAGGGCACGTCGTGCGCCACATGCCGTGAGAAGTCTCCCGACGCACGGAAGTCCGTGGCGAGAGGCAGGGTGAACCGACCCTGCCTCCGGGGCGCCGAGCGCGTAGCCAGTCGGCCGACGCTCGACATGCCAGGAAGTTCGGCGCCGGGCTGCGCGCCGACATCGTCGCCCGGACCCGGCAGCCGTACGGACCGGTGGTGCGTTCCCGCGCCGACTGGTTCGAAGTCAGGGACTTGCCCGACCAGGCCGACAGGAGGAGGAAGTGGTGGTCATCCGTGGCACGCGAGCGTGAGAGACGTGGGCCGCGGAACGCCTGGCGCAGCTGTGGGCCGAGGGCAACGGCGCGGACCGGCAGCGGGCCGCCTTCGCGCAGCACGGCGATCTCGGCGCGGGCGTAGCGGCGATGACGGTGTGACCCGGCCCGGCGTCCTCGGACTCGGGGGTGCGGAAAAGTTGCCCGTGCCTTCCGGTCAACTGACTGTCGCGTCGGCCGGGTTCGCACACGGGCAACCGTCAGCCGTGCACAGGCAAGGCACGTGGACGAGCCCGTGGGTGACCCCGCGGGGGTAGACGATGACGGCGCGCCAGCAGTGCGTGTGAAGTCCGATCCGGCAGGATCTGAGCACCTGCGGGCCGCCGACCAGCTCCGCGGCGCGCCGGTACAGCCCGGCGCGGGATCGCTGAATCGAGTGAGAGGCACGCGCATCGTGGAGCATGCCGAATTTTTTTCCATGCGGAAGCGGTGCAGGACCAAGCGCATCGTTCCCGCAGCGTTGCTACCGCCCGCCTTCCTGCTTCCGCCATTTCTCGTTCAACGCCCGGCCGGCCGCGCCCCGGTGGATCTGCTCGCACGGGTCGCAGCAGCAATCCGGGTCGATGTCCGCCAGCTCCGCCAGCATTCGGGCCGCCGCCTTCGTGTCGACGGTGTGCCCGCACAGGGCGACCAGCCGGCCTGCCTCGACGATGTGCCACAGCCCGTCGGGTTCACAATCCTGCGGGGTGACGTACTGCTCACGCAGCTCGTACAGCATGACGGCCTCCAACGATGGCGACCACGGCTCGCCGTGGTCCATTGGGCGGCTTCCCACACTGTCCGCGACGACACATGTTCGGCCGCCCGCGCTCGCGTAGACGCAAAGTCCTTCCCCTGGGCCACGCGGGCGCGGACCGGGGGGCCATCGCGCATCCGCAACCTTCGTCGCCCCAGGGGCACACAGTCCGCGCGAACCGGATCGACCCGACTCGCCCTGCACGCCGGCGACTCCGCGCGGACTTGACTCTCGGGTGGCGCGAGACGGCACAGTCAGAGCTGTGGACAGGAGAAACCTGCTGCCGATCGGGCAGTTCTCGCAGGCCAGTGGCCTCTCGGTGACCGCACTCCGGCACTACGACGCCTGCGGCGTGCTCGTGCCGACGTTCGTCGATCCGGTGAGCGGCTACCGCTACTTCCAGCGTGACCAGGTGCGGACGGCGCAGTCGATCAGGGCGCTGCGGCAGCTGGACATCCCTGTCGAGGAGGTGCGTCGTCTGCTCAGCGGCGACGAGGCAGAGCTGGTCGCCGCAGTGCGGGAACACCTGCGGGCAGCCGAACGACGGCTGGACGTGCAGCGCTCCGTGGTCCACAGCCTGTTGAGTCGACTGACCGAAGGAGCCGAGATGACCCACCGCGTCACCGTTCGTCCAGGAGTCGCCGAACGGATCCTCGTCCGTGCAGCGAGCGTGGACAACGCCGGGCTGGAGGCCTTCCTCCGTGGCTCCTACCGCGAGATGTACGAAGTCGCCGGCCGCGGACCGCTCACCTTCGCCGGGCCCGCCTTCGTTCGTTTCCACGGAGTGTGCGACGACGAGAACGAGACCCTCGTGGAGGCGTGCCTGCCCTTCTGGACGAAGGGCGCGCAACCCACGGACCTGCCCGAGGGCATGACCGTGCGTGAGCTCCCCGAGTCCACCCTCGCCTGCACGGAGGTGGAGGGAGCCGCCGCCGGCTTCCCGCAGATCCTCGGTGCGTACGACACCGTCGCCAACTGGATCGCCGAGCACGGCTTCGCTTTCGCGGGCCCGGTTCGGATGATCTACCGACGCTGGACCGGAATCCCGGACGACCCGAACACCCGCATGGAAATCGCCTGGCCGATCGACGAACCCACCGACAGCCCATGACGCGTCGTTCGCCTGCAAGGGGCCGGCGTGGCCTGCTAGTCGAAGGTGAGCAGGATCGCGACGGTGTTGCCCTCGGCATCAAGGCATTCGGTCGTGTTGGAGCCGTCCGGGTTGGCCATGACGCCTAGGACGGTGCCGCTGCCGTCCTCGTCCGGGATCATCAGCCACTCGTTGGCAAAGTCGCCCTCGACCGGCTCTACCGCCCAGTCGGCCGGGTCCACCGACGCACGCTGGAGCATCTCGCGAAGGTTGTCCAGTCTCCAACTGTCGCCCCCGGCCGCTCGCGCATGCAGGGTGGCCCAGGCGCGCTTCAGTATCCCGGTGCCCGGCTGGATCCAGTTTCGGCTGGGATTCGCGTGTATCACCGCCAGTCCGGACGGGGTCATCACTCGTTCACCCCAGTCCTCCGTTCGGACCGGGACGGTGTCGCCGGGGTGCACCAGGACCGCCACCGGCACCCCGGGAGCGTCGTCGCGGGAGACCAGGTAGACCGGGGTGCCACCGGGCCGCATGGGGAAGCCGCCGCTCTCCGGCCCCAGCGGGTCATAGATCGTCCCGTGGTCGCCGGACCCCTGGATCAGGCCGAGCCGCTCGATCCGCCAGCCGTCGACCGTCCGCGGTTCCTCGGACGGATCGGCCAGGGCCGCGCTCAGCGCGGGCATGTACGCGCACTCGAAGTCATCGTCATCGTGATCGTCGTCAAACATCGGATCTTCCCGGAACTCGTAGGTGAGGGGGAGCGTAGACCCTGGTGCTGACACACCGGGGCCGCCCCTCGCCGGTGCCGCCGTCCGTGCACGCCATGGCTCACCGCGAGGGTCATGCCCGGCACCAGGCCGGAAGGCGTCTGCCCTGCCGCCCATCCGGCTGAGGATGCGTGCGAATACCGCGTTCACCCCGCTCACGGCCTCCCTGATCACCACACCCGCCCCGGTGGAGGCCGTGGACGGGAGGATCCACCTCTCCTACGAACTGTTCGTCACCAACGCCGTGGTACCCGAGCTCCGCATCCGGCTCGACCGGGTCACCCTCCTCGACGCCCGCAACCACCCCACGCCGGCGTCACTGAGCGGCGCCACGCTCGCGGAAGCCGCGAACCCGGTGGGATCGCCGAGCGAAGGCACCGGCGAGGGCTCGGGCAACCACGTCACCCTGGAAGTGGCCCCGGGCCTTCCGCGGCTTCGACCTGCTCGGTCGGGTGCGGCCCAGGATCTGGGACGACAACCTGGGCCTGCAGCCCACCGGCGTGCTCCCGGTCAGCCCGTCACCCTTCGCCGGACCCCACCGGCACCAGATGCCCCTGGACCGGAACATCATCCGCTTCTGAACGCACTCGCGACCGCACTCGCCCAGTGGGTGACCGGCGGCCTGCGGCCGAGGGGAGCGGGCGGCGCGCGTGGGCGGCGCCCGACTCCCTGGAGCGGTTCTGTGGGATCCCTACTGGAGTGCGGCGAGAAGGGCTGTGCCGTCGGGGACGCCCAGGCCGGTGCAGGCGTCGTATCCCTTCTGGACCGCGTAGCCCACGCCGGGCTGGGGGAAGGAGGCGTTGTCGTGGCCGACGCCGATGTCGAGCATCGCGGCGCTCGCGCCGTTCTGGTAGAGCAGGGGCGTCAGGAACCGCTGCCGCTTCGCTGCCGGGAGCTGGGCGTTGATCCGTGTGATGAGGGCGGCCCACAGCGGGGCGGAGGCGCTGGTGCCGCCGTTGGGCCTGGGGCGGCCGTGCAGGATCAGGTCGTAGTACGGCGGGCCGGCCAGCGCGGCCACATCGGGGACCACTCGACCTGCCTTGGCGCCGGGGTTCAGCGTCTGCACTCGGACGTTGTGCTGCCAATCGGGACGGTCGAACAGGACGCTGACGCCACCACCGGTGGCGCCGCCGCGCCCGGCGCGGTCGCCGGGCGCCACCCACCAGGCCTCCTCGTCGCCACCGTTGATCATCGTTCCGCCCACGGCGAGCGTCGACGGGCTGGCGGCGGGGTAGTTGACGTGGCAACGGCCGTCGCTCATCTGGTCGCCCGAGCCGTCGTCACCCGAGGACACACACACCGTGATGCCCAACTGCGCGGCAGCGGACAGCCGCTTCTCGATTTCGGCGATCGCGACATCCGCCCAGTCGGGGTCGTCCTCGGGCAGTCCGTAGCTGATCGACAGGGCCACCGGCTTGTCGGCCAGGGCCTGGTCGAGCAGGTCGATCCAGCCCTTCTGGTCCCAGTTCGTGAAGTAGACGGAGATCTGTGCTGCCGGGACGAGGCCGGCGACGATCTGCACGTCCATCATCACCTCCGGCAGGACCTCCATCACCGCCTGCTGATCCTGACGCGGCATCTGCTGGATCTCCTGCCACGAGCGCGGCGGGGTGTAGCCGAGCTCCACGACGTCGACCTGGGCCTGCGGCAGGTGGTGCTTGGCGGTGAAGGCCTCGGTGTCGGCGTCGAGGTAGCCGCCGCCGAACTCGGCGATCGCGACGTGCTGCCCGCCACCGTCGCCGCCCGGGAAGTTGTACCGCTGCTCCAGGTCGGCAGGGCTGAGCGATCCGAACGCCCCGTGTCCGGTGAACGAGGCCCGCCGGGCCATCCGTCGCTGGTCCAGGCCGAAGACCCCGGTCACGATGCCCTGGAGGTCGGCGGGGATCTTCAGCTCGCCCTCACGCCCGCGGAAGTCACCCTGCCGATCGCTGTGGTAGATCCCCAGATCGGTCTGGAAGGCCTTGTTCATGGCCTCGACCGTGCCGGTCATACCGAGGCTGCCCTGCGGAATCTTGCTCTCGTCCGAGCTTCGCAGGCCGAACCGCTCCAGCACGGCCTTCGTCTTGTCGGCGTCCGCGCGCCGCTGCTCGGGGTTCTCGTCCAGGCCCGCCCCGCGCAGCGAGACGGTCACGCTGACACTGTCCTTGGCTCCGGCGTCCCGCACCCGCCGGGCGTCGTGCTTGACGGGCCGCTCGCTGCCGGCCAGAAGTACATGCTGCTCAGTCACGGATCATTCCCTTCGCATCCGTCTACGGGCGGGCACCGGGACCAGGCCCACCACACCGTCTGTAGCCGGGGCGCGCGACGGCCACGCCCGTACCCGGGCGTAGTCGCCCGAAGGGAACAGCGGCACCGTCCTCGAGGTCCCAGGTGGCCCCGTGTTGCCCGCTCCGCGGGCGCCGACCGCCGTCTTTCCACGTCGGGCTGCTGATCAGCGCAGGTGGAGAATCGGGGCCCGAGTATCTAGGGTCACCTCGTGGCTTTTGTTGTGGTGTGCGAGGACGACGCGGCGGTGCGCGGCGTCCTGCGGCGTGCCCTGGAGCATGACGGCCACACCGTCGCCTGCGCCGCCACGGCGGACGGCCTGCTGCGGCAGCTGGATCCGGCGCCGCAGTTGGTCGTGCTGGACCTCGGGCTGCCGGACGCCGACGGCCGCGACGTCTGCCTGGCGCTTCGCGCGCGCGGCATCGACGCGCCGGTGCTCATGCTCACCGCCCTGGACGGTCTGCACCACAAGGTCGGCGGCTTCGAGGCCGGCGCCGACGACTACATGACCAAGCCCTTCGACATCCCGGAGCTGCTGGTCCGCGTCCGCGCCCTGCTGCGCCGGGCGACCGCGCCTCCCGCCCCGCAGGAAGTGGCCCTCGATCCGGCCAGGCACGTGGTGACCCACGGCCCGGTCAGTGAGAGCCTCACACCGACCGAGTTCCGGCTGCTGGGCCGCCTCATCTCCTCACAGGGCGACACGGTCCGCCGCCACGCCCTGATCGCGGCAGGTTGGCCGCACGGCGCACAGGTCAGCGACAACACCCTCGACTCCTATGTGCGCCGGCTGCGGACCAAGCTCCAGCCGCTGGGCGTGGCCGAGCGCCTGGCGACGGTCCGCGGCGTGGGGTACCGATGGCAGTGACCGGTTTCCGGGCCAGGGTCGTCGCCCTCACGGTGCTGATCGCCACGGCCGTGGTCGCGATACTCGTCGTGGTCTCCCACGTGCTGCTGAGCCGGGTCACGGACACCGACGCGCACGACCTGGCCCGCACCCGCGCCGAGGCGGTCGCGGCGAACGTCACCACCCGCGCGGGCCAGGTGGTCCTCACCGACAGCAGCGAGGCGCTGGACGAGGTCGCCTGGGTGTACGCCGACGGCCGCCTGGTCGACGGGAACGTGCCGGGAAGCGTCGCCGAGAGCGTCGACGCGCTCGCCCGCTCGGGCAGATCGCAGACCGGCGTCGTCGGGAACTACCTGCTCTACGCCCGGGCCCTGCCGGTCGACGGACACCAGGCCATGGTGATCGTCCGGGTGGATCTCACGCCCTACGAGACCTCCGAGCGGCGCAGCCTGACCCTGTCGCTGGTCCTGGGCGGCCTCGCGGTCCTCCTCGCGGGCGGTGTGGCACACCTCGTGGTGCGGCGTGCGCTGCGGGTCGTCCACGAGATGGCCGCGCTCGCGGACGAGTGGGGTCATCACGAGCCCGGGCGGCGCTTCGACCTCGGCGCACCCCGCGACGAGTTCGGGGAGCTGGGGCAGACGCTGGACCGCCTGCTCGAACGGGTCGAGACGGCGCTGGCCGACGAGCGCAGGCTCACCGACGAGATCGCCCACGAGCTGCGGACGCCGCTCACCGTCCTGCGGGGCGAGGCCCAGCTGGCCCAGATGTCCGGCCAGCCCCTGGCGCCGGAGGCGGTGCTCGGAGAGGTCGACCGGCTCGATGCGGCGGTCACGGCCCTCCTGCAGGCGGCGCGGGCCCGGACGGCCGCCGACGCGCAGTGCGACCTGCGGTCCGCCCTCCGGCACGCGGTCGCCGGCCGTGAGGTCGAGCTCGCCGTACCCGCCCGGATGACGGCCGCCGTGGGACCGGACGTGGCCGTGGCTCTGTTGTCGCCCCTGCTGGACAACGCGCTGCGGCATGCGAGGTCGCGGGTCCGGGTCGCCGCGCGCCACGAGGGCGGGGCGATCGTGGTCGACGTCCTGGACGACGGCCCCGGGTTCGACCCCGAGCAGGTCGACCAGGTCTTCGAAGTGGGCATGACCGGCGGCGACGGTTACGGACTGGGGCTGCCCGTCGTCCGGCGCATCGCCGCCTCCGCGGGCGTGGAGGTGCGTGCCGTCACGGAGGGCCGCGGCCACGTCGAGGTGACGCTCCCCGCGGCTCGGGTCTCCACGTAGTCAGGTTGTGTGCAGGTTCCTCGCGCGAACCTCCCTGCATGACAACGGCAACTCACGCACGCCAACGCAGCGGGCGTCTCATGCTCAACAAGGTTCCCGAGGTCACCGTCTGGTTCTGGGTGATCAAGGTCCTGTGCACGACGGTCGGCGAGAGCTTCGCCGACTGGATCAACATGCAGCTGGGCGTCGGCCTGGTGAACACGGCCTGGATCTTCACCGCGGTCTTCGTGGTGGTGCTGGCCGTCCAGCTGCGCCTGAGGCGGTACGTGCCGTTCCCTTACTGGCTGACCGTGGTCGTCGTCAGCGTCACCGGCACCCTGTACACCGACATCCTGACCGACCAGCTGAACGTGCCGCTGTGGATCAGCGCCGCGGTCTTCTCGGTCCTGCTCGCCGTGGTCTTCGGCGTGTGGTGGACGCGTGAGCGCACGTTGTCGATCCACTCGGTCACCACGTTCTCCCGCGAGTCGTTCTACTGGCTCACGGTCCTGGTCACCTTCGCGCTCGGCACCGCGACCGGCGACTGGACGCTGGAGCTGACCGGCTGGAGCCCCGGCGTCTCGGTGCTGCTGCCGCTCGGCCTGATCGCGGCGATCACGGCGCTGTGGCGGTTCGGCGCCAACCCGGTGCTGTCCTTCTGGCTCGCCTACATCCTGACCCGCCCGCTCGGCGCCAACATCGGCGACTGGCTCGCCTCCCCGAAGGTCGCCCAGAACCCCGGCGACCCGACCGGCCTCGCGCTGGGCACCTTCACCACCAGCCTGATCTTCCTCGGTCTGATCCTGGCCACCGTGGTCTACCTGACCGTGACCCGCTCCGATGTGACCGAGACCTGGGAGGCGACCCACCCCGAACACCTCACGGCGAACCCGGGCAGGGAGCGCGTCGCGCTGGGCGGCTTTGTGGCACTGGCCGCCGCCACCGCAGCCCTGCTGGTCTGGGCCCACGGCCGGCCGCATGTCGGCCCGGCGCCGGAGACCGACACCACCGTGGCCGTCCAGCTGCCCCCGGGCCAGGCGGTCGCGAAGTTCCCCGCCGCCAAGGTCGCGGCCCTGCGGACGCTGGCCACCACCTCGCTCACGGACGCCAGGTCCGGCAACTCCAAGGGGGCCCACGCGGCCGCCCAGTCGCTGCGCGACCTGTGGGACGCCGACCAGGACTCGCTCCAGCCGCTGGACAACACCGGCTGGACCTCCGTCGACGCCCAGATGGACAAGGTCCTGAAGACCTTCGGCATCGACCACTCGAACCCGCCGATGTCGGCCGCCCAGCAGGAGACCGAACTCACCGCCCTTCTCGCGGACCTGCGCTGAGCAGAGCCGTTCGCCGGTGGAGTCCTGCATCGCACGGGTACGGGCGATGCAGGCTCCGGCGGGACGTGCCGCGTTCGACGAGCCCCCACCGCCGTCCCACCCCTCGCGTGCGGACTGCCGGTTGACAACCCCAACCGGATCGACAGTCAACGGGCGTGCTCGGGCTGCGGCAGCGGCGCGGGACGCTCGGCGGGCTGCACGTCGATCCTGGTGACGGCCAGGTAGGCGACCACGCCGACGATCAGCGCGGTGAGACCGAGGACCACGGGCGCGTCCCCGAACCCCAGGCCGCCACTGGAGTGCGGCTTGGCGAAACCGTCGGCGAGGGAGGCCCCCAGCGGACGCGTGATGACGTAGGCGGCCCAGAAACAGAAGACCGGGTTCCAGCCCAGCAGGCGGTGTCCCAGGGCAGGGACGAGGATCAGCGCGGCGAAGATCCCGGCGGAGGCGAAGTAACCCAGGTGGAGCGTGAAGGCCGTGAAGTCGCCCAGCGCGGTGCCCATCGCGAAGGTCGCCACGACGGTGGCCCAGTAGAACGCCTCCCGTCGCGGGGTGTCGATGCTGTGGATGGACAGGGTGCCCTCGGTGCGCCGCCACAGCCAGAACACACCCGCGAGCAGCAGGGCGTACAACAGGCTCGAGGCGGTGTACGGGACGCCGAGGGCGACGTGCATGACGTCGGCGGCCATGGTGCCGAAAATGCCCACCATCGCGACGGCGAGCCAGTAGGTCCACGCCCGGTAGCGGCGCATCCGGAACTGCAGTGCCAGGGCCGCGACGAAGGCCAGGAACCCGAGGACGACGGCGATCTGCGGCACCATGGCCTGGACCAGGTAGTCGGAGGCACCCTCGCCCAGTGCCGTCGACAAACCCTTGGCGATCCAGAACGCGGCGACGATACCGGGGACGCGCAGCGCCACTTCTCCGGTGCCGGAGCCCTGACGGTGGCGGGCGGTGCTGTTCATCGAGTTACTCCAGACGGGCAGGATGAGGATGAGGGCGAAGGCGGTGAAGGAAGGTGTCCTGCACGGTTGCGGGCCGCGCGGGCCGGGTGGATCGAAGCCGCTGACATCGGCGCCGCCGCGGTGGCCGGTGGGCCGTCCCGCGGAGACTGTCGGAGGCTGTGTCATCGGCCGGAGCAGCGGGGTCTCAGGCGACGTCGGACCTCTCGTTCGGCGGTCGTCGTTCGCGCAGGCCGGCCAGGATGAGGTCGAGTCCGTACTGGTACTGGCCGGGGCTGTCCTGGGCGCAGTCCAGCAGCATCGGGGCCAGTTGGGCGAGGTGGGGTCGGTTCTCGGGCGGATGGGCGACGCGGTCGCGGAGGGAGGCCAGTGTGTCGGGACGTGCGGCGAGGTGGTTCTCGCGCAGCGCCGATCCGATGGTGAAGCGGGCCAGGGTCCCGTAGGCGCGTGCAGCGTCGGCCTGCTGGAGTCCTGCTGCGGACAGCAGGCCCAGCATCCGGTCCAGTGCGTCCGTCGCGGCGTCCGTCACCTCGTCGCGGCCGGCTGCGTCCCGCAGGAGGTCCAGCACGGCGGGTCTGCTGGTGAACAGCTGGTACAGCGCGGTCCAGGCGGCGCGCAGCTGCTGGTCCCAGCTGCCGCCGGTGGCCGGCGGCACGCAGTCGGCCAGCGCGTGGTCCAGCGCGGAGCGCAGCAGTTCGTCCTTGCTGGGGAAGTGGGTGTAGAGCGCCATGGTGCCCACGCCCAGTTCCGCGGCCAGCGCGCGCATGGAGAACGCCGCCAGCCCGTTCGCGTCCAGGAACTGCAGGACGTGATCGATGATCAGGGCCCGGCTGAGGGAACCCCGAGGGGCACGCGCTCCGCCGCGTGGACGCTCCGGAACGGCTCGGGCCCGCGGCTGCGTACCGGTCGACACCGGGCATGCCGTGTGGCGGGCACCGCCGCCGTCACCACCATGGGTCGACGAACTCGGAACGTCTACAGCCATGTAGACACCCTAGGGGATCGCCGGACCGGACAACCGGCGGGGCTCCCTCACCGCTGCCCCGGGTGGCGATGACGGAGGCCGGAAACCCGGGCGCAGGGCCGGCCCGAGGCGGGCCGGCCCTGCGCCGAGGGGAGATCGGATCAGTCGCCGGGAACGTACGCGATGCCACGCAGGGCTTCGCCGGACCGGGCCGTGCGCAGGGTCTGGAAGGTGTCGCCCGTCGCGGTGGTCGCGTCGAGGTGGTCGGTCACCCGGACCAGGCGGTTGGGGTCCGCGCCCTCGTCGGTGGCGCCGGAGACGGTGGAGGTGACGCCCCAGACGGTCACGGTCCCGTCGGCGTCGACCTTGCCGGTGATGGTGCGCAGGCCGTCCGTGGCCGGCGCCCAGGGCAGGCCGGTGGCGGCGTTGTCACCGGTCGGATAGCAGGAGACCCGGTACGGCGTGCCGAGGTCGAGCCCGTTCTGGATCGTGTACGCCGGCGTCCACGCCCCGTCGCGGAGCACCCACTTCTGCAGGCCCGCGCCGGTCTGCGCGGCGGCGGTGGTGTAGGTGTTCGTGGCCGGGTCGTAGGCGTTGCCGCCGTCGCCCTCGTCGGCGACGTACATCGTGGTGTCGTTCGCGAACCAGACGCCGAACGGGAAGGAGGTGGTCGACTTCAGTGCGGTGGGGAAGCCCTTGAGGATGCACATGTTCTGCGGCAGGCCCGTGGACGGCAGCGTCGCCGGGTCGTAGGAGAGCGGCTTGGTCGGCAGCGGCGCTCCCGGCACCGGGAGGCCGACGCCGGTCGGGCAGGCGGTGCCGGTGGTGTCGATGAAGTAGACGGTGTTGACGCCGTTCCCGCCGCTGCCCTTGGTCAGGTAGACCACGTTGTCGTGGACGGTCAGCCCGCGGAAGTTGGTGTCCTTGCCGACCTTGTCGGCCTTGTCGCCGAGCTGGGTGATGCTGAAGCCACCGGCCGGGGTCGGCAGGCCCACCTGCTGTGCGCTCTCGGGCAGCGTGGAGGGGGTCGCCATCTGCGCGCCGGCGCCGGCGATCACGCCGAAGGGCTGCGGGTTGCCGCCGTTGCCGGCGTTGCCGGACATGAAGAGCTGGTTGTGCGCGCTGTCGAGGATCGCCGAGCGCCCGTTGTTGCCGCTGTAGGCGTTGGTCTCGGTGTAACCGAGCGCACCGTTGCCACGGAGCACCGCGACGGCACGGTAGTAGGAGCTGCCGACCGGGTTGCTCGGGTCCACGACACCGGGAGTGTTGGAGTTGGACACGTCGGGTGTGTTCACCGGTGCGACATAGCCCATGAACGTGAGCGCGCGTCCGTCGGTGGAGAGGTTGAGACCGATCTCCGACTTCGACGGGAAGCTGGTCACCAGATGGTCCCCGCGGACGTCGGTCGGGACCCGGAGCGAGCGGACCGTGCGGCCGCCCGGGGTCAGGGTGTCCAGCAGGATCGGCGAGGAGACGCCGAAACTCGCGTCCACCGACTCGTTGTTGAAGACCTCCGGGTAGCCGCCGTCGGCGACCGCCGTGACGCACGCGGTCGTGCAGCCGGCCGGCAGCTTGGTGACGCCGGGGACGATCGAGTCCCTGCCGGCCGTGTACACGGTGCGGGACAGGACCAGGTGGCCGGGAAGAAGGACCCGGTGGTCGCCGGACCCGCCGTGGCCGGTCGGGGCGGCGGACGCCGCCGCACCGGGAATGAGCACAAGACCGGACAGAACGCCGCTGACGGCTGCGGCGACAAGGGTCTTGGAGGCGCGCTTCATCTACGTTGCCCTTCGACAAGTGGAGCGGTCAACGCAGGCTAAGCAACGGCGAGTCCGGCCAACACCAACGCATTCTGACGGTTGGCCGAACTCCGGGCGCGAGAGGGCGACCGGCTGTGATCGGGTGCGGCCGGGTGGTTCACGCCTCCCCGACCGGGTCGTCGACGGGTGCGGGTGCTCGGCGCACCAGCTGCCCGGTGAGGGCGGCGGCGGCCCAGCCGACCAGGGCGATGCTCAGCGTCGTGACCGCGAGGTGGACGATGTTGTTGCCGAGGCGATCGCTGACGGTGCCGCGCACGGTGAAGCCGCCGTCCTGATCGGGTGGGCCGCCACCGCCGAGGACGGCGACCGCGACGGTGGCGTAGAGCAGTTGGAGCAGTCCGGCGCTGAAGGCGGCCAGGCGTGCGACCCGGCGCCCCGCGGCCGGATCACGGCGCCACAGGGTGCCTGCGGCGCCGATGGCTCCGGGGACCGCGAGTAGGGCGACCCCTCGATGCCAGCCGGTCGGGACGTAGGTGACCTGCTCGGCAGCGCCGAACCCGGCCAGTGCGAGTCCGACCGTGGCCGCGAACAGGCCGCCGACCAGGCCGGGCAGGGCGATCCCTGGTCGTCGCAGCAGCACGGTGGCACCGACCAGGCACCCGATGCAGATCAGCAGGACGACGACGAGGGCGATCCAGCCGCCCACGCCGAACCAGCCGCCGGCACCGAGCCGGTAGTGGACGGTGAGCCCTGCGTAGAGGGCGAAGGTGGTCGCGGTGATCCCGGCCATCGCCCACAGACCCACGGCGGCCCGGCCCCAGGGCGGCATGAGCAGCGCCGCGCCGACGCAGCCGGCGGCGAAGCGGATCCGTCGCCACCGCCCGGTGAGGTGGGCGAGTTCGCCGAGCATGGCCTGCCCCCACTCGGCCCGCTGCGGTGACAGCAGGTCGGCCGCCCAGCGCAGCAGCCTCAGCGGCACGTCCTCGCCCGGGCCGTCCGGGAGTCGACGCGGGTCGCGACGGTACACCGCGATCGCCACGGCGACCGGCGCCAACAGGAACACGATGAAGAGCGGCATCACGCCTCACTCGGACGAGGACGGGGGTGGGCGGCGCCACGTTCGGAACGGGCCGCGGTCAGGGCGGCCACGAAGTCGCGACCGGCGCCGGTCAGGCGGTAGAGGTGCCGGGGCGGCCGACTGCCGACACCCGGCTCCCAGGACGTCTCGAGCAGGCCGCGGTCGGCCAGCCGGACCAGGATCGGATACAGCGAACCCGATTTGAGGTTCACTTCGCTGCTGAGGTCGTAGCCGTATCGCCACCGGGACGGATCGGCGGCCAGCGCCCGCAGGACGGTGACGGTCTGCGGTGAAGGAGGCCGGTTACGCTGCACGAGCGTTAACTCTACTCATGTAGCCGTTGCCGTCCAGAGGTACGCCGCCGGGACACGACGCCGTCTGGGCGCCGGTGGAGCATGACGGTCAACTGGGAGACGGCCTGCTGGTCGCGGGGCGCAGGCCACCCGGCCACCGGGCCCAGAACCGCCCGGACGGGCTCTCACCCGCGGGCTGGCGCATGCAGGTCGTGCTCAACGACGAGATGCCGCTGCAGGACTACGGCTGCCTCATGCGCGAGGACTACGACCCCTTCGCCGTCCCGCCCGGCGGCTGACGGGCGGACAGGATGGGCGCGCCCTTGACGATCATCGGTTCACCCGCTTGAATCTGCCTGACTGTACGCATTCAAACCACTCCAGGGGGAACCGTTGGTGCATCGCATCGGGCGCACAGCAGCAGCTGTCGCCACTGCCGCAGCCATGGCCGTAGGCGGCGTCATACTCACCACCGGGACGGCGCACGCGGACGCATCCACCGCGACGTGGGACTACCTCACGAACACAGGTCACGGAGTCGGCGTCTACAGCAAGCCGTGGACCGGCAACGGGTCGACGCAGACTCCCAAACCCCTGTTCTGGCGCGCCGGCAACCCCGACGCCGTCCAGATCGACTGCTGGACCGCAGGTGGGGACGTCGGCAGCTACGGCGACGTGTGGTACCGCACCTGGGCCGTCTACTACGCCACCACCAACAGTGAACCGACCTACAACGTCGCCTGGACCTTCGCGCCGTTCGTGGACAGTGCGGGCCTGTTCCACAACGGGGTACTCCCGCAGTGCCCTTAGCAGCCGCGGCTCCAGGAACCGGCCGGTAGCACGACGCGCGTCCCGGGTCCCTGCCGAACCCGGGACGCACCGTCGCACGCAGCCACCGGACCATCCGCGCGAAGCTGCGCCACCATGGCCGTGACCGAGCTTGCGGTCGCGATCATCCTTGTCCTACTCCGCCGAACGGCACGAAGAGGATGATCGCGAGGGCGGCCAGAAGGGCCAGCAGGAGGGGTGCGAAGCAGACCAGGAGCAGGACGGGTCGCCGGAGAACGTAGGGGCGTCGCATGCACCCAGCATCCCAGCCTGGTCCGGCCGCCGAGGCGAAACACAGGTCCTGGTGCCCGCCATGGGAGGGAACGGCCGTCCCACCTGGTGGAGTTCGGGCGGATGTCGCTCGACGTGCCGGGCTCGAAGGCCCGGTCGTAGCAGCCGGCGCAGCGGACGCAGCTCGTAGGCATCGAAGGGGACACCGGCCAAGAACAGGGCGCGCTCCAACCTTCAGCCCCGGAGATCAGCACATGTGCTGCTGACGCTGTGCCGGCAGGATGGTCCCGGCACCCGTAAGGGGCGGCCGGGGCCGTCTGCGTCTCTGGCCCGGCCTCGGTCGATGCGGGCGACCCGCGGACCATTCCATCCCCGGTCGTTCACTGCGCGGTGTGGGTGTCGTCGGTGGCGGCGTCGCCGGTGAGGGTGTCGTCGGTGAGGGTGTGCGGCTGACGGCGCGATACATGCTGCCCTGGGGGTGGTAGCGCCCGAGTCCCGTGCTCTCCGGCGAGGTGCCGAATCGCTGGCGAGGACGGGACTCGGCCCCGCAGGTCAAGCCCAGGACAGGTCCGGGGCGAGCTCGCGCAGCCGGGGCAGGTGGGAGGGGTCGGCCTCGGCGCAGGTTCGGAGGTCGTCCGCCGCGTCCTCGGCCCGGCCCAGGGCGATCAGGCTCCTGGCGCGCTGTACCCGGGCGTCGAGGTCGTCCGTCTCGGCCACGACGGAGTCGAGGAGCTTGACGGCCAGGTCGTGCCGGGCGTCCTCCTGGTAGGCCACCGCCAGGTTGAAACGAAATCCGGGCTCGTCGGACAACGCGCAGGCCTGTTCCAGGTCCGCGATGGCCGAGGCCAGGTCGCCGGCCTGGTGTGCAAGCCCGCCGCGCAGGGCCCAGGCCTCCGCGTAGTCGGCGGCCGCGGCCAGCGTCGCCGAGTACGCCGCGGCGGCCTCCTCCGCTTCGCCTTCGAGCTCGTGCAGTTGACCCTTGAGGCAGAGCAACTCCGGGCTGTGGACAGCGACCGTGAGCCCGGCCTCGACGCCGGCGCGGGCGAGCCCGACGGCCTCGGGGTCGTCCTGTGCCAGCTCGACCAGCACGGCGCTGCGGTTGATGTGGGCGTCCGTCATGAACGGGTTCAGGTCCAGGACGTACGCGTAGTCGGCCAGAGCGCCTGCGAGGTCACCGGAGTCGCGGCGCGCCTCGGCCCGGTTGTAGTAGACCTCAGGGAAGGGCGGGGAGAGCTCGATGGCCTTGTCGTAGTCGGCCAGCGCCTCGTCCAGCCGCCCCTGCCGGTGCAGCAGCATGCCCCGGTCGAGGTAGTACTCGGCGTAGTTGGGGTCGCAGGCGATCACCGCGCTGAAGTCGGCGAAGGCCTCGTCCGTGCGCCCGAGCGCGTTGAGCAGCTGGGCCCTGTTGTGCCGGAGCACCGACCGGTGCAGGGCCTGCTCGTCGGGGTCCAGGACGGCGTCGAGGTCGGCCAGGCAGGTGTCCACCAGTGCCAGCGCGTCCTCGCGGTTCCCTCGGTGCATCTCGATGAGGGCCAGGCCGTTGCGGTAGAAGGCGGTGCGCATCGCCCGGTCCTTCGGCTCCGGCAGCTGGCCGGCGAAGGCGATCCCCTGGTTGATCCAGCGGCGGGCCTGCGCGTGGTCCCGGTTCTCCTCGGCGAGGTGACGGGTGTAGATCATCGCGGTCGCGTACGCGGCCTGCATGTGCACCGACGGCGAGGTGCTGAGCTCGCGGGCCTCGTCGTACAGCTCCAGTGCCTCCTCGGCGAGGCCGAGGGCGGCCAGCGAGGTCGTCATCTTGGTGCTGAAGGCCCACCAGTGGTCGGGGTTGCTGTCGTACGTCACCAGGCGGCGTCCGCGGGCGCCGTAGTCCAGGACCGCGTGGTAGAAGCCGAGGTCCATGCACAGGTCGAGCGCGTGGCGCAGGACGTCCGCACCGGCTCCGGCCGGGTCGCTCCCGTTCTCGGCGTGCCAGGCGACCGCGCCCAGGCGCAGCGAGGGCTCGCCGGCGGCCTCCAGCGCCTGGCGGCGCAGGTCGTGGCGGGCCTGCCGGTCCGCGGGCGGCAGTCGCAGGTAGGCCGCGTACTGCGCCGGGTCGTCGCTCGTGCCGTCGCCCTCGATGTACCGGGCGGCGAGCGCGGGTCCGCCCGGCTCGCCGGATGCGTCGGACGCCGGTGCGTCGACCTGCGCGCAGTACGCGGCGACAGCGGCGCCGAGAGTTTCCGCCGGGGCGTCAGCCGGGTCCTGGAGGGGCCCGTCCGCCGTGGTGACCACCACCATGAGGCGCTCGGGGTTGATCCGGCGCAAGAGTACGGCCAGGAACTCGGCGTCGGTGGGGTCGGCGTGGTGGACGTCGTGGACGACCAGCGCGCGGGGCTGGTCACCCAGCGCCCGCAGGTACACGTTGAGGAAGTCGACGAGGCCGTTGGCCATGCGGAGCGTCCGCACCTTGGAGTAGAAGCGGGTGCGCTCCCTGGGCACCGCCAACGACGTCAGCGTCTCCCTGGTCGCGGGGACGAGGGCGCGGAGCTCGGGCGTGGTGGAGAGGATCTCGATGGTGTGCCGGGCGACCGCCTCCGGGCAGCGCTCCAGCGCGTCCGGGACGATGCTGCGCAGTAGGGTGCCCACGGCGGTGTACGGCCCGCGCAGCCTGCGGTGCGCGCTGACCGCAGCCAGCAGCGGGGGCAGCTCCAGCCCTTCCAGGGCCGCGGCTCGGTCCGCCGGTGCGGACGTGATGATCCGGAGATGGCGCGGAGCGGTCATGACGGGGCTGCCTTTCTGGTACGGGCGGGTTGTGCGGCGTCCGGGTTCGGGGCGTGGCGTGGCTAGGCCCGCTGCTGCGCGCCGAGCCGTCGGGCGCGGCGGTCCCGGTGGGCCATGACGGCGACCGCGAGCAGTTGGGCGACGAGCAGGCTGACCAGGGTCGCCGAGTCGAGGATTCCCGACACGGGTCCGCCACCCCGCAGACGCCCGTAGAGGCCGTCCAGCATCTGGTAGGCCGACGGCAGCAGGACGGTGGCGAACGAGGCGAGGGTGAGGGCGTAGCCCACGGGCAGCAGCCAGGCGTACCAGCGCGCCACGCGGAGGTCGGCCGGTCCGAACGCGGACAGGTCCACCCTGGTCCTTCCGGTCCAGCGGCGTACCGCGTCGCGCAGCACGGCCGCGGCCGCGGCGTGCAGGTCGTTGCATCCCAGCACGGTGGTGAGCAGGACGTACACGTCGGTGCGCAGGTAGAAGAAGAGCTGCCAGAGGAGTCGCAGCCCGACGGCGAAGGCAAGCGCCAGGCAGACCCGGCCGACCAGCGGCTGCGGGCCGTCAGGCTCGCGAACGGCGGCGGCCACGAGGGTGAGCCCGGCCATGGCGAGAACGTCGGCGACCATGCCGGCGAGGATCGGCAGGTAGCGCTGCCGACGGGGCACGGCGATCAGACCCGGCAGGGAGGTCTCGAAGACCACGTAGACCAGGCGTCGGCCTACGGAGAACCTGGAGTTCAGGCCCAGGCGCCGTCCGGCCAGTGCGTGGAATCCCTCGTGCAGGGCGAGGAAGGGCATCTGGCCGAGGAAGATCGTGAGGCTGATCGCGGTGTACGAGGAAGTGAAGAAGAGAACGCTGCGGTGGGGGGCCAGTTCGGGGTGACGTGCCATTTCCACGACCGCGAGCACGACAAGGAGCGCGTAGCACGCCCAGGCGGGCCGGCTGAAAAGCGCCTTCCCCAGCCGCTGCCAGCGCACCGGCGCCGGTTCCGGCGGGAGCGCGGTCGTGCCGTCGTGGACGAAGCCCAAGTCCTCCAGCACGGAGAGCAGGTCGGGCATGTCGACGCTCTCGCCGTGCGCCTCCTCGTGGCGCGCGGCGGCCTCCCTGGGGGTGATGCCGTCCGCCAGCATGCGCACCAGTTCGGCGCCCTCGGCGGGGAACACCGCGTAGGACTCCCCGTCCGGGCTGCCGATCGTGACCTCGTCGCCCTCCTCCAGGTAGACCAGCGGCTTGAGCAGCAGCGGCTGGTCCAGGTCGTGGCCGGGACCGGCGACGGCGCCGTCGATGGGGACGGACACGTGAACTCCTCCGGGAGGCAGGCTTCGCGGACCTGGTGAGCCCGGCCGGGATGATCCGACCGGGCCCACCAGCACTTCACTAGAAGGGCCTCCAACCGCACAGCGGGTCGGAGTACAGCGGCGTGGCGGTGCTGGTCAGGCGCACCAGACCGGCCTTGCGGACGACGATCTTCTTCATGGCGGACACCCCCCTTCGCTCTGAATTCGCGGTGCTTGCCCGATCGGTGCGGTGAGCTTCCGGTCACCTGTCCGACCACGTCGTGTCGACAGGTTGCGCAGGGGTGCCAGTCACTGGCGTCCCCGTCTGACCGATGGCTCGCCGGTGCGGCCGGGGTTCGTGGTGCGGTACCGGAATCTACGCTGGGGTTGCCGAGGGCTTCATCAGTGTGATTACGCAAGCGGTTACGTAGGTGTGCGGCTCGCGGTCTTCGCCGGCGCGGGGGTGCTGCAGCCAGTGGCCGGTTGGCTGTCGGCCTCCTCGACGCCATCGACAGCCCCTTCACTGTGCGCGGCGACTTGGCTGTCATTCCCGATGGCGACGTCCAGGCTGCGCGGGGTGCCGGGCGCCGACGTCTCCGGCGACCGCGTCTACCTCCGCGACCGGCTCGCGAGGGTCACCTGCTTTCCATCACCGACGGCGTCTCCTGTCGTCCATCCTCCCCCGCCAGGGTCCATCGGGACCGGACCTTCAAACGTGCGCCTTGTCACCATTCGATCACTCTCCGGTGATCATGCGCGCGAGCCTGCCACGCTCCCCGCATGCGTCGAACCCTCATCCTCGCGGCCGGAGCCTTATTCCTGGCCGGCTGCGCATCAAGCAGCGCCCCGGCGACCCCTGCCGCCACGACACCAGACGCCGCTACACCCAGCGCGTCTCTCGACCCCGCTACCGCGCTCCACGCCTGGGCCGACGACGGCGGCAGTGCCGCCCTGTCCACCATCGGCTCCGACCTCACCGACGTCAGCAACGCCCTCGGCCAGAGTGACCTCACGGGAGCTCAGGCCCCGTGCGCGAAGCTCACTGCGGACGTGGAGACCGACCAGGCCGGCACGCCGGTGCCCGACAAGGCGGCGGCTGCCGAGTGGAGCCTGATGCTGAGCCACCTACAGGCCGCTGCCGCTGACTGCACCACTGCCGCGGCAACCGGCGACTCCACCAAGCTCGACGAGGCAAGCGCGGAACTCTCCATCGGCGGCAACCACCTGACCGCGTTCACGAACCGCTTCAAGCAAGTCACCGGCTGAGCCGGGTCGGCCTACGCCGCCCCAGCGGGTCGGGCGGGGAGTGGCGCTGCGCATCGCCGCCTCTCGCCAGGCAGTGGGTTACAAGTCAGCAACTATGAACACATTTTCTCCACAAGCACGGGACGGTATCCGGATGAACCGCACCCTCACCGCATTAGCCACCGCTGGCCTGCTCGCCTTCGGGCTCGCCGCCTGCCAGCCCACCACCCCCGGCAGCGACGGCACCGGCAGCAACCCCAACGTCGGCATCACCACGAAGAGCGTCGTCACCAGCGGCGCCGGTGCCGCCGCACCCACGACCGCGGCAGCCTCTCCAGCCGGCCCGCTCCTCAAGGTGTCCGGAAACGGCATCAAGAACACGAAGCAGTTCACGACCGGCGACAACTGGACGATCAACTACACGTACGACTGCTCGAAGATCTTCGGAGGGAACGGCAACTTCCAGGTCTACGTCGACTACCCCAACGGGGACATCCCGGTCAACGAGCTCGGCGCGAAGGGCGCCAGCTCCTCGACGGCGACCGGGGCCGGCACGCACACCCTGAAGGTTGCATCCGAGTGCCCGTGGACGGTCACCGTCACCAACGGGTGACCGAACGGTCCGGGCGGCGGCTCATTCACCAGGCATGAGCGCCTGCAACTGTCTGCCGCCCGACCGTGATCCCTGCGCCCGGTCCGCCGACTGGGGCTTCGAGCCCCCGCACCACCAGCGATCACCGGCCGACCTGCAGCGCTTGTGACGGGCGCAGAGGCCAGCACCCATCGGAGCTCGACTGCCCGGCGTGGGAACTGCACCCGGCGCGCTGATGCTGCGTACGGTGAGGTCATGCCGCCTACGCTCGTCAGAGACGTCCAGCCCTTCCTCGAGGAGACCGACACCGATCCGCGCCACCACATGTGGATCCTGACCATCACGGAGCCAGTGCCGGCCGGCTGGTGGATCAGCGTGGGCAGTGAGCACCAAGCCGAGGTGGCGCAGGTCGACGCCTGCGACCGCGCGGACCCGTACTACGTGTGCAGGTTGGCGACGCGTATCACGCAACCGCACGCGGCCGGCGAGGTGGTCACGGTCATCGGTGAGCTCCCTGACTGACAAGGCCCCGGTCCGGCGAACCAGGCGGGGTCCAAGAGCCGATGGTGCGTCCTACCACGGTGACTTCGGAACGTGCAGAATTGCACGAGGCTTCGCGGGTGGGAGCGCTAGATCCGTCTTGGATTCACCGTGGATCCCGGTCGGGCCTGCCGATGCGCCGTTTCGTTCTTGCGGGAGCCGCCCGCTTGCCCGCGTCCAGCAGGTCGGGGTCGGGTTCTACGGCGATCACGATGTCCGCTTCCCCGTCCCGCAAGTGCGGGGCGCCTGCGGGGCGAATGCCGCGCAGGCCGCCCTGCACGCGCAGTCAGCCGTCCGAAGGCCGGCCGCCCTCGCCCTGTCCTCCCTCCAGCGGCACCTCCGGCGCGGCGAACGCCCAGGGCCCCTGTGAGGCCCCACGCTCGGCCGCGGCGTCAAAGCACCGGGGGCTGTGCTCAGAGTTGCGCCTGACACCGGGGTCCTGAGGGAGCGGGTCGTGCTGCTGGCCGGCGACGTCCTGGTCCAGTGCTTCGCGCGCCCCTCCGCGGCGCCGGACGAGCAGCACGGCGAGCGCCGCTCGGAGCACCGAGACGGTCAGCACCGCGCCGAGCAGTGCCTTACCGAAGAAGCCGGCCACCACCAGTGGCACCAGGACCAGTGCGAAAGCGGCCAGGAACAGACCGACGGCCGGGCTGGTGAGAACGGTAGGGCCGGCGATGTCCACGGCGCCCAGGGCGAGCCACGACGCGGCGAACAGCCCCAGGATCGCCGCGATCCCGGTGTCGCGGGCGAGGAACGCCACCGCCGCCGCCAGCAACTGAGGCGGGGACACGAACGCGGCAAGGAGGATTCCCGCCGTCCGCACCTGCTCGCCGCTCACCAGGCCGAGCTCGCAGGAAACGAAGCCCGCCCGGGCAGCCCAGGCACCGTGGAGGTCGGCGAGGTCGGCGGAATCCGTCTGCAGAGGGATGACCACATCCGGTGCTTCACCCGGCGCCGTTGTCGTCGGGTGAAGCACCGGACGGGCCCGAGTCCGCTGTCGGGCCACAGAGGACGGCCACCGGGGGCGTTGCGGCCCGTCCTGCTTTCACCGTGCGCCGGGGGGTGCACGCCGAGGAGGAGGCGCGCCGAGCGCATCAAGGTGAAGCGGGCGCCCCGCGCACGGGGTGCGGGACGGTCAAGGCCTCCGCCTGTCGCGGGAATGACGGAGCGCGGCAGAGCGGGGACAGAAACGGACCCTGCACAGTGCCCCGGTACAGACCGTTCCCCTTCCACCCTGCGCTCACTGATCGCGCCGGGCAACCTGGGCGTTTGCGGGCTCGGCTCAGCTGGTACCCGGCTCCAGGCGAGCGGGGGCTGACGTTACGCCGCAGGCCTTTCGTCCGCTGGACGTAGCACGGCCCGGGTGGGCGGCTACCAGTAGTGCCTTCGTCCGGCGACCTCGCGCCCTACCGCGCCGAGGACCCAGAGGATCAGGCCGATGACGGCCAGGATGATTCCGATGGTCCACAGGATCGTGATGCCGGTGACGAAGCCGATGACGAGCAGAATGACTCCGAGGATGATCACGGTGGCCTCCCTTGGTTAGACGACCTCCGGCTCGCTGCTTTCCCGGATCGCGGCGGGCAAACCCGCACCCGGACCGCGTCGTCGGGGGCCCGGGTGCGCTGATGGTTTGCCGCTGACCGCACCGGGCACCCGCGCCTGGTCGCCCAACCAGATCGAGAACGAGGTCATGTATCCGCGGGTGCGGGAGCTCGTGCCGGATCTGGAGCAGGACATCCTCGAGTCGTTCGAGGAGCATCACGTCGCGGACGTGCTGTGCATGGAACTCTCCGCGATGGACCCCGACGACGGGCAATTCACCGCCAAGGCCACCGTGCTGATCGAGAACGTCGACCACCACATCGACGAGGAGGAGGGCGACTGGTTCCCCAAGGTCCGCGAGGCACTGGGCCGCAAGGAGCTTCAGGAGATCGGCGAGCAACTGCTGGAAGCCAGGAAAACCGCGCCGCGCAAGCCCGAACAGCCCAGCGCCGTGCGCAAGGCCGCGGATGCCGTTCTCGGCTGAGCCGTCCGTGGAATCACCGGTGCGGGGCGGGTGCATCGGGCGGCTCGCGGCCTGCCGCGCGCGGGCGGACTCCGCGCGCTGCTAGAACCTGCGCCAGCGGGCCGACGCGAACGAGAATCCACCGAAGAGCACGAGCCCAGCCGCCACCAGGACCAGCAGCCAGGGGCCCGCCGGGGTGCTCGCGAAGCTGCGCAGGACGGCGTCCATGCCCTTGGCCTGGTGCGGGTCGAAGGTGACCGCCGCAGTCAGGACGAAAACGCCTGCACCGAGGAAGACCGCCCCACGCGCCACATTGCCGCCAAGGCCCAGGGCGGTCACGACCTGGCGGGTGCGGCGGCCCATGGCCCCCGTCTGCAGTTTCCTGAGGAAGCGCCGCTGGAAGGCCCGCACGGCGATCCCGATGCCCGCGGCCGCCAGCGCCAGCCCGGCGAGGCCCACCAGGAACCGGCCTCCCGGCATCCTGAGGGCTGACGCCGTCCAGTCCTGCGAGCTGGCGTCGCTGTTCGAGCCGCCTCCGCTGCCCGCGGCGTACACCGCGGTGCCCCAGCAGACCGAGGCGTAGAAGCACGCGCGCGCCGCGTTGAGCAGTCGGCTTCCGGTCTTCCTGCGGCCGTTCTCACCCAGGACCGCCAGCGAGGCTCGCCACAGCGTCATGCCGGCGAATCCAACGGCAAGGGCCCAGAGCATGGCCGGCCCGTAGGGCTGCGCGGCGATCTGCCGCAGTGCGCCTTGCCGGTCCGCCTGGCCGGCGCTCCTGCCGAAGGCGATCGCGAGCGCGAGCACACCCACGAGGATGTAGACGACTCCGCGGGCGACGAACCCGGCCCGGCCCCCGGTCCGCATGACGTCCCGTCGGGACGGCTGGGGGAAGGACGACGCTCTGCTGTGCCCGCGTCTGGTCCTGCGACGGCTTCCGGGATACGAGGCTGCCACGAGTACCTCCGCATCTGACGGACACGCAGTTCGTGTCCCTGAGTGGGCTCCTGCCCCCATCGACCTGGCCTACCCGCCGACGTCGACCGCGTGCTCCCCACGGTGCGGGGGTAGGCGAACCCGCATGGGACCACTGCAGAACCTGGACCTCGGCCGCCGCACCCGCGCCCAGGCAGTGACGCGCCCGAACGTGCCGGGCCGCGCCTGGCCCGGGTCGGGTCGCGCCGCCCGGCACGGGCTACTGTGGGTCGGGGCCGCCGGAGCGATGGGGCTGTCCCGGAACCGGGGCGCCCGCAGAGCAGCCCTGCGCGGCCTGGGCTCCTCGGCCCTGGCGTCCGGCGCCGCCCGCATCCTCGGGCGACAGGTCGTCAGACATCAGAGCCCGCAGACCCACTGGCCTCCGGACGGAACGGTGCCCCGGGCCACCGTCAGCATGCCCGTGTTCTCGGGTCATGGGGCCTCCGCCGCCGCCTTCGCGACCGCGGTCACGCTCGAGGCGCCCTGGCTGGGCGCGGCCGTGATCCTGCTGACCGCGGCGAACGCCGTGGCCCGCGTCCGAACCGGCTCCCAGTTACCAGGGGACGCGGTGCTCGGAGCGGCCCTCGGCGCGGGTACGGCAGCCGCCACACTTCGCTGGTGGCCGCTTCGCGACGACGGACCCGCGGATGCGGGACGCCCCCGCGTTCCGGTGCCCGCCCTGGACGGAGGACACCGATTGGTGATCGTGGTCAACCTGTCCTCAGGAAGCGCGGACACCGCCCAGGAAGAGCTTCGAACGGCCCTGCCCGAAGCGGAACTGATGGTCCGTGAACCCGGTCAGGACCTCCAGGCCTTACTGGCGCGCGCCGTGTCCAGAGCGCGTGAGCTGAACGGCGCACTGGGGGTGGCCGGCGGCGACGGCACCGTCAACGCGGCGGCGAAGGCGGCGGCCGAGCACGGCCTGCCGCTTGCTGTCTTCCCGGCCGGCACGCTCAACCACTTCGCCGCGGACATCGGGTTGTTCACCATTGCGGACACCGCTGCCGCGGTACGGAACGGACACGGCGGCTCTGTTGACCTGGGCCGGGTCGCGAGAACAGGCGGGAAGAACGAGAACACCGGGTACTTCCTCAACACCTTCAGCATCGGGATCTACCCCGAGCTCGTCCGGACCCGCGAATCCCTGGAGCGCGGGCTCGGCAAATGGCCGGCCCTCGCCCTCGGCCTGGTCCGGGTGCTGGCCGAGGCGGACCCGGTCGAAGTGGAGCTGGACGGCCGACGCCGCAGGCTCTGGCTGCTGTTCGCCGGCAACGGCCGCTACGACCCACCCGGCTTCGCCCCCTCCTTCCGGCGCAGCCTCGACGACGGCAGCTTGGACGTCCGACTGGTCGACGGCAGCCATCCTTTCGCAAGGACCCGCCTGCTGGCCGCCTTCCTGACCGGGACCCTCGCCCGTTCCCGGGTCTACCAGGAGACGTCCGTCCGCAGCCTGCGCATCGACGGCTTGCGGGACACGGACTCCTACGCCTGCGACGGCGAAGTGGACCGGGCGGCCGAGAGCCTGCTCCTGGACAAGGCCCCGCATGCACTGACCGTCTACACGCCGTGAGCGTTCGCCGTCCGCCACTGGCGTCAGGTCGGCTCGCCATCGCGTCACCCACCCGCCCGGGGCACGACGCACGGGCCGAGGATTCCGGCGGAGGTGCATGCCATCCGCTCGGGCGGGCAGGCGCGTCCGGTACCCGAAACGCCGGCAGCAGCAAGCGAGGATCCGCGATGAGCAAGGTCCAGGAGTCGATCGACGTGGACGTGCCGATCGGGACCGCGTACAACCAGTGGACGCAGTTCGAGGACTTCCCGAAGTTCATGGACGGCGTCGAGGAGATCACGCAGATCGGCATGGTGTCCTTCCACCCGATCGACGCGACCCACACCCGCGTCATGCTGGCCATGGACTTCCAGCCCGAAGGCATCACGGAGAAGGCCGCCGACATGACGGGCATGCTGGACCGGCAGGTGAAGGGCGATCTCAAACGGTTCAAGCACTTCATCGAGGAACGCGGCATCGAGACGGGCGGATACCGCGGCCGCCTGTGACACCGCTCCGGCCCAGTGACACGCCCGCCCCGTGCCCCCGCACGGGGCGGGCGCGTCACTGCCGCCTCCGACGAAGCACTGGACCTACACCATGATCAAAAGGCTCGCACCGCAGATCCGCACCGCGCTGTGACGCCGCCCCCCACGTCACGGTGCGCGGCTGGGGCCACCGGTCGGTGTCCACGTACGCGGACGTCCCAAGGTGGGACAAGAGAATCATTCACCTTTCGATGCGCCCCAGACCCGAGGAGTGCACGCCGGGCGGCGGGATACACGCCGGTCCTGGACGTGCTGACGTGGGTGGGCGATACGGCGGACCGCACGGTGGTACTGCGCTCGCCGCCGCGCTCCGCATCGCACAGCCAGAACTCCGAGCCGACCGAACGCCGGCCGCACCTCATCAAAGCTGGAGTGATCATGAGTGATCGTCAGGGCCGGTCAGAAAGTCCGGCACCTCGGCACCGACGCCCGCAGCATGTCAGCGACGAGGAAGTGAGCGCCCTCGGCAAGCTCTCCGAGGCCCTGGAGACCACGATCCGGGCCCGCGGGCATCTCTACTCCTTCCACCAGCTCACCGGCCACGCCGACCTGCTTCTGGACGAAGCAGTCACGGCCTTGCGCGCATGCGGTCACGCGCCGTTGGCCTCACTGGTCGAGCAGGAGGCCATCGGCCGGAACGTGATCGAGGGACGGTGGACCTTTCAGATCGTGGAGGAGTACGACGAGGCCTACTACGCCCCGTTCGTCGAGGTGGAGCGGGCCGTCCGGCAGCAGCTCGCCCAGGGACGCCCCCACCTGTTCGAGGCGGAGATGAAAGAGCGCCGACGGACCCGTTCGCATCCCGGCCACACGGCCAGGCCTTCCTGAGCTTCGGGAATCGCTGCTGTATCGGTGTGTCGTATCGGTGTGTCAGAGCCTGGGGCGCAGGGGTGCGAAGGTGGGCTGCACGCCCTGCCGGGGCGATGACGGACGTGCTCAGCCGAGTCGCAGGCGCAGTTCCACCTCGTGTTCACCGGGGACGGTCCCGCGGTCCTTGACCTCGAAGGTCGAGGCGAGGAGCCCGCGGACGTGGCGTACTCCGTCGGCCGGACCGATCAGGTCCACGTCGACCTGGCCTGACAGGGCCGCGGGCCGCAACGCGGAGGGCCAGTCCCCCGGGCGGTCCTTGATCAGGAACGACCGGACGTGCCCCGGCGCGGCCGCGGGTCCGGGGGCCGGGACGTCGGCGGGGAAGCACTCCCGCAGCACGTCGGCGACCGCGTCGGCGTCGTGCGGCAGGCAGGGGTCGAGCTGTACGTGGATTTCGCGGTCGACGCCCAGCTCGGTGGAATCAGTCATGGGCATGGCGGCCTCCTGGTGTTCGGCGAGCGCGCGTGCGCGTGCCCCGTGGCCACAGCGGGCGGATACCCGCGGTGCGGGACGTCAAACGATCCGAGGTGCGCCGGTCCGGCGTCGCCGGAAGACTGGGAGGCGAGACCGTCGACCTCACCTGTCGTGGGTAAGGGTGGGTACCGGGATGACGCGATGACGCAGTGGGACGGCCCGAGCCGGCGCATGCTGGAGGCCCTGCTGTCGGCCAGCCATCTGATGCCGCTGGAGGCCCTGCCGGACGTTCTGGCGCAGTGCGCCACGCCCGCCGGCTTCCCGACCGTCCGCGTCTACCTGGCCGATCTGGAGCTGCGGCACCTGCGGCTGCTCACCGGCAAGGGGCCCGACGCCGGTCAGGACCCCGGCGGGGAGCCGGCGGAGTTGCGGATCGACGGCACCCTCGCCGGACGCGCCTACCAGACCGGGGAGGTGCTCGCGGCGGCCAGGGAGGCCGAGGACGGCGAGCAGCGCTGGTGGGTGCCGATGCTCAACGGGACCGAGCGCCTGGGCGTGCTCCAGGTCAACACGTCCAGGGACGACGAAGCCCTGCGCGAGGACGCCGAGGCCCTGGCCGCGCTGACCGCCCTGGTGGTCGCGAGCAAGCGCGACCGGAGCGATTCCTACGCCAGGCTCACCCGCACCGAGCCCATGGCGGTCGCCGCGGAGATGCAGTGGCAGTTGATGCCGCCCCGCACCTACGCCGACGGGCGGGTGGTGATCGCGGCGGCGCTGGAGCCCGCGTACGAGGTGAGCGGCGACGCGTACGACTACGCCACCGCGGGCACGCACGTGCACCTGTCGATCTTCGACGCGATGGGCCACGACACGGCCGCGGGCCTGACCGCGAACCTGGCCATGGCCACCTGCCGCGCCTCCCGGCGCCGGGGCGTCGACCTGGCCGGGACGAGCGAGCGGATCGAGGCGGACCTGATCGAGCAGTTCCACCGCGCACGCTACGCCACCGGCATCCTCGCCGACCTGGACACCGCCACCGGAAGGCTCTCCTTCGTCAACCGCGGCCACCACCTGCCCCTGATCATCCGGGCGGGCCGCTGGACGGCCTCGCTGCGCTGCGATCCCGCGCATCCGATGGGCACCGGCCTCGGCCTTCCCGTCACGGTCTGCCACGAGCAGCTGGAACCGGGCGACCGCGTGGTCATGTACACCGACGGGATCACCGAGGCGCGACGCGCGGGCGGCCCCGAGTTCGGGCTGGCCCGCTTCGTGGAACTGCTCATCCGCTACCACGCCGACGGCCTGCCCGTGCCCGAGACCCTGCGCCGCATCGTGCACGCGGTGCTGGACCACCACCGGGGCGAGCTCCAGGACGACGCCACCATCCTGTTCTGCGAGTGGCTCGGCACGGACCCTCGCCCCGGGGCCGATGCCTCGGATCTGACCGGTCTGCCCACGTAGGGTCACAGTCACCCGTCCTGGAGCCGGCCCCTGAGGTCGGCGAGGATGCGGGTGAGGTGGCGGGAGACGTGCATCTGGGAGCAGCCGATCCGCTGCCCGATCTCCGCCTGGGTGAGCTCGTCGACGAAGCGGAGCTTCAGGATGACGCGGTCGCTCTCCGGCAGGGTCGGCAGGATCTGCTCGAGCGCGCTGAGGTCGGCGACCAGTTCCAGATCCTTGTCGGGGGCGCCGAGGCGGCGCTGCAGCGGGCTGTCGTCGTCGTCCTCGCTGTCGGCGATCGGGGAGAGCGTGCCGGCGGTGTAGGCGTCGGCGGCCATCCTGCCCTCGATGATCTCGCCCTCGGTCAGTCCGAGACGTTCGGCCAGCTCGGCGGTGGTGGGTTCGCGGCCCAGTTCCTGTTCGAGCGCGTCACCGGTCTTGGCCAGCTCCAGGCGGAGTTCCTGCAGGCGGCGGGGGACGTGCACGGACCAGCTGGTGTCACGGAAGAACCGTTTCATCTCCCCCGTGATGGTCGGGAGCGCGTAGGTGACGAACTCCACCCCGCGGCCGGGGTCGAACCCGTTGACCGCCTTGATCAGCCCGACCACGCCGACCTGGAGCAGGTCCTCCAGCGACTCCTGGCGGTGCCCGAAGCGCAGCGCGGCGCTCCGCACGAGGCTCATGTTGAGCTCGACCAAGGTGTTGCGGACGTAGGAGTAGACGGCGCTGCCCTCCTCCACCTCGGCGAGGCGGGCGAGCAGGACGTCGGTCAGGGCGCGCAGTTCGAGGACGTCCAGGGTGACCGGGTCGCAGGCGATCATGGGGAGATCGGCCTCCGACCCGCCGGAGACGGGTGTGGCGGGATGCTCGGGTTGGCACTGCGTCGGGTGCAAGGCTCCGACAGGCACGGTGTCCATCCCTTCTAGAATCAGGATTTTCCGGACAAACACCGTCGGCGTCTACCCCACACCCCCGGGAACATGCACACCACCCCGAAACGGCTCATTTCCGCTGGTCGTCGCCGTCGGGCCGGTCGGCGGGGAAACCGCTGACGACCTGCTGCTCAGGACGGCGTTCCTCCTGTTCCGCGATGTCGTCCAGCACCTCCTGGTCGGCGGGGGTGAGCGGCGGCGGGAACAGCGTGCGCGGCCACAGCCGGCGGTTCGCGACCACGTTGATCTCAGCCGCGTAGACGGTCAGCTGGGCTCCCAGGTAGATCCACCAGAGCAGACCCAGCACCGTGCCGAACAGTCCGTAGACCGCCGTGCTGTGGCGCAGCTGGTGGGCCACCAACACCCCGCCGAAGGCCTGCAGCACCGTCCAGACCGGACCGGCGACCGCGCATCCGGGCACCAGGCAGCGCCAGGCGATCTGCTTCGGCGTCAGGATCCGGAAGCAGCCCAGGTACAGGGCGGTGTTGACGAGGGCGGAGGCGATCAGGCCCGCCACGGTGACCACCGGGCCCGCACCGGCCGAGGCCAGGACGCCGGTGGCGGCGGTCGCGGCCAGCAGTCCGATCCCGAGCACGGCGACCAGGGCGACCGAGCGCCCCAGCCGCGGGAAGAAGCCGGGGCGCTCGGTGCCGGGGATGTTCCAGACCTGCGCCATGGCGAACTGCAGGGACTGTGCGACCCCGAGCGAGCCGTAGAGCAGGCCCAGCGCGCCGACGACGACCGCCAGGGCACTGCCCTGCATGGAGTGGATGTTGCCCCTGAGCTGGTCCCCGATCACGGGGAAGTCCGCCAGCGCCGAGTTCAGCACCCGCTCGCGCAGCTGCGGATCGCCGTGCAGCGCGAATCCGAGCACCGTCGTGAGCAGCAGGAGCAGCGGGAACAGCGCGGCGAACCCGTAGTAGGTGATCAGCGCCGCGAGCTGGCCGCCCCGGTCGTCGCCGAACTTCTTGACCACGCCCACCCCGAACGCCGACGCCCGGTGGCGCTGCTGCCAGGTGTCCAGCTGCCGCAGTGTCCGTTCGGCCCGGTTCATCGCCCGCCTCCTCCCGCCCGTTCGCTCAACTCTGGGCCCCGGGAGCGGCGGTGACCAGGCTGAGGGGCGCGGCCAGCGACTCCAGGCTGCGCCGCTCGGCCCGCACGCCGATCGCGGCCTCCACCAGCCCGGCCAGGCACATCAGCGCCGCGCCGATGCAGAACGCCAGCGTGGTGTCGGCCGGCTTGCCGCTGCTGACCAGGCCGTTGAAGAGCAGCGGGCCGGTGATGCCGCCCAGCGCCGTGCCGATCGCATAGAAGAACGCGATGCACAGCGCCCGGGTCTCCAGCGGAAAGATCTCGCTGACCGTCAGGTAGGCGGCGCTGGCGCCCGCCGAGGCGAAGAACAGCACCACCGTCCAGCACGCCGTGAGTGTCGTCGCGTCCAGGGCGCCGCGCTGGAACAAGGCGGCGGTGCCGAACAGCAACAGCCCGGAGAGCAGGTAGGTGCCCGCGATCATCGGCTTCCGGCCGACGGTGTCGAACAGCCTGCCCAGCAGCAGCGGACCGAGGAAGTTCCCGACGGCGATGACCACGAAGTAGTAGCCGGTGTCGCTCGCCGGCGTCTTGTAGAACGTCGTCAGGATCACCGCGTAACCGAACGTCACCGAGTTGTAGAGGAAGGCCTGTCCGACGAACAGGGCCAGTCCCAGCACCCCGCGCCGCGGGTAGTCGCGCAGCACGGTGCGGGCGATCGTGCCGAAGCCCAGCGCGCCGCGCTCGCGCACGGTGATCTCTTCCCGCACCGGTTCGAGTTCGCGGCCGCTCTGCTCCTGCACCTCCCGTTCGATGCCGTCGACCAGGCGCTCCGCCTCGTCGGCCCGGCCGTGGGTGATCAGCCAGCGGGGGCTCTCCGGCACCTGGCGGCGCACCAGCAGGATGCCGAGACCCAGCACCACGCCGATGCCGAAGGCGAGCCGCCAGCCGACGTCGGTGGCGAACAGCGAGGTGTTCAGCAGGGCGATGGAGGCGAGCGCGCCGACGGCGGCGCCGACCCAGAAGCTGCCGTTGATGATCAGGTCGATCCGGCCGCGCGCCCGCGCCGGGATCAGCTCGTCGACGGCGGAGTTGATCGCCGCGTACTCCCCGCCGATGCCGAGGCCGGTGAGGAAGCGGCAGAGGAAGAAGAACCATGCGGTCCAGGAGAGCGCGGTCAGCGCGGTGGCGGACAGGTAGACGGCGAGCGTCAGCATGAACAGCCGCTTGCGGCCGAACCTGTCGGTCAGATGCCCGAAGAAGAGCGCGCCGCAACAGGCGCCGGCCACGTAGAGGGCGGCGGCCCAGGTGGTCACCTGGGCGGTGCTGATCTGGATGCCGCTGCCGTTCTGGGCCAGCCGGGAGGCCATGTTGCCGACGATGGTGACTTCCAGGCCGTCCAGGATCCAGACGGTGCCCAGGCCGATCACGATCCGCCAGTGCCAGCGGGACCAGGGCAGCCGGTCCAGCCGGGCCGGAATCCTCGTCCTGACGGTGTCGTCGGCGCGGTCCTGCGTGCTGCGACCCCGGTCGGCGCTCTCCGGTCCGGTGCGCGCCGGTCCGGTGTGCACCGGGTCGGCGCCCCTCGCGTCGGACGGGATGCCGTCGTACGTGCTCACCTCGGACTCCTTCCAGGCGGCGGTGCGGTCTCCTCGCGCCTTCCCGTGATCGCCGTCGGCACACGTCCGCGGCGGCACCCGGTGTCCACCGGTCTGCCGCCGCGGCTGGGACGGTCGTATTCGGTCGTCGTCTTCGGACGGTCGTCTTCGGTCGTCGTCAGTCGATGCCGAAGGACCCGCCACAGGTGTGCACCCCGCCCGGCAGCAGCTCCGCGTAGCCGCGACGGCACAGCGGGCACAGCCGCTCGGGGAAGATGTCGGCCCGCTGCTCCAGGGGCCGTGTCGCGGCGTCGGGCCGCATCGGCAGCTCACACAGGGCGGTGTCGCCGCGCACCTGCGCGAGGTGCCACAGGTGCACGTCCTCCGCGCCCCACGCGCAGCCGGGTTCCGCCTTCAACTCCAGTTCCACTGTCCTCACCTCTGCTGGGGCCGCCGCGCGAAGGGCTCGGCGGCGGCGTGCGGGCCGCGCCTGCCCGTCACCTCCGGTCGCAAACCGCACGGCCGTTCACCACGGGCTCTCGCCGCGCGCGAGACGGCGCAGCCGGCCCAGACCGGTCCTGCGCCGGCGGCGCAGGCTGCCGCCGCGGTCCAGCTCCTCCATCAGGCGACGGCTCCGGTGCTCCAGGTCCAGCTCGTCGAGGATCCGGTCGATCTCGGCCAGCAGGGCGCCGTGGAGCTGCCAGTCGAGCGGGTGCTGCCGCACCTGACGCAGCAGCAGCTCCGCCACGTGGTCGCGGCTCGCCCAGGCCGCGCGCAGCTCGGCGCCGAGCCGCTCCTCCGCGCCGTCCGCGTCCCGGCTGACCTGGGTGGTGACCAGCACGCCGAAGCTCACCAGCGCGCCGCCCAGGTGCCCGAGGACGTCTCGCAACCCGGCCGCGATCTCGGGCTCGAAGAGCGGTTCGCCGGCACTCCCCCGCTTGGCGAGGTCGGTCAGCGAGCGGGCGATGACCCGCACCACCACGACGCAGATCTCCAGGGTGTCCAGGCCCGTGCGCAGCACCACACGGGAGAGCAGCGGCTCGCTGATGCGCGGGTTGAGCCGCAGGCTGTCCTCGGCCTGCCGCAGGGCGGCGTCGACCTCGGCGATGTGCTGGTCCAGCCGCCGCGCCTCGTGCAGCCGTTCGGCGGCCCGTTCGACCGAGGTGGGGTGGTCCAGCTCCTCGCCCAGGCTCAGCAGCAGCCGCCGGACCCGGCGGGCGAGGTCCTCGATCGACTCCCCCGCGCTCTCCACCCACACCGGCGGCGCGAAGAGCACGTTGAAGGCCAGTCCGACGCCGGCGCCGATCAGCGTCTCCAGCACCCGGTCCCAGGCCTGTGAGGCGAGCTGGGTGACGCCGAGGACCAGCATCGCGCTGATCGCGACCTCCTGGACGAACTCGCCCACCCTGATGAACTGGCCCAGCGTCAGCGAGGCCAGGATGATCAGCCCGAGGCTCCACCAGGACAGCCCCACCACCGAGCTGAACCCGATGGCGAGCACCACGCCCGCGACGACGGAGACGACGCGTCGGGCGCTGGTGGTCAGCGTCGAGTAGAGGGTGACCTGGACGACGAGCAGCGTGGTGAGCGGCGCGGTCAGCGGTGCGGGTTGGCTGCTCAGCCGTTCGGCGACGGCATAGGAGAGCGTCGCCGCCACGGTGGCCCGCAGCATCTGCACCACGACGGGGTCGCGCCGGGCTCGGTTCAGCGCGCCGGGAACGGCACTCGGGATGCGGGACACCTCCTACGTATGCCCGGCGGGTGCCGCCGGATCCCGAGGACGACCCGTCCGGAGGTGCGGCCCGGGGAGAACGGGGTCAGCGACCGCTCCGGCCGGGGAAGGCGAGCGCGGTGGCCCGTTCCGTCAGCCAGGTGAGCGGACTGCGGCGGTGGGCCCTGGTGTCGAAGGCCCCGTGGGGGCCGAAGTCCTGTCCCTGCGCGTCGTCGACCGGGTGCCAGAGATTGGCCCTGCGGTTCGCGTCGGCGGGTTCGGAGGTCTGCTGGGAGTCGTAGCCGGTCCTGGCCAGGTAGCGGTCCAGCAGGGGCGCGGCGAACCGCTGGGCCAGCAGGGTGGCGGTGGTGGAGGCGCCGACCCAGTACTGCTTGCGCCCCGGGTGGTCCGCCGCGAACGCCACCGCCCGTGCCGCGACCTCGGGCTGGTAGATCGGCGGCACCGGCTGCGGCTTGCGCGGCAGCCGCGACAGCACCCATTCGAACTGCGGCGTGTTCACCGCCGGCAGCTGCACGAGGGTGATCCGGACCCGGCTGCGGTCGTGCAGCAGTTCGCAGCGGACCGACTCGGTGAAGCCGTTCACGGCGTGCTTGGCCCCGCAGTACGCCGACTGCAGCGGGATGGCCCGCTCGCCGAGCGCGGAGCCGACCTGCACGATCGTGCCGCGGCCCCTGGGCCGCATCCGCCGCAGCGCGGCCATCGTGCCGTACACGGCACCGAGGTAGGTCACCTCGGTGACCCGACGGAACTCCTCGGCCTCGATCTCCTCGAAGGGAGCGAAGACCGAGGTGAAGGCGACGTTGACCCAGACGTCCAGGGATCCGAACGCGAGCTCGGCGCGGGCCGCCGCAGCCTCTACGGCCAGGGCGTCGGAGACGTCCACCTCCAGCGGCAGGGCGTGGCCGCCGGCCTGCTCCACGTCACGTGCCGCCGCCTCCAGACCGGCGTGGCCGCGCGCGATGAGCGCCACGTTGGCTCCCTGCGCCGCGAACTGCAGCGCGGTGGCCCGGCCGACCCCCGCGCTGGCCCCGGTGACCACCACCGTGCGCCGTCCGGCGCCGCCTGTCGATCCGTTCTCCGTCATCGATGCGTGCTCCTTCCGGCCCTTCGCCGGGCCCCGGGCGCGCCTTTCCCTGGCGTGTGGCGCCAAACATCCACGACTTCGTTTTCATGCTTTCGCGAGCACGACCGGAATTTCGTGCATCGGTTGACATACGTCCGCGCGCGCGTGAGTCTGTCGTAGGACGCGTGCGCCACGCGTCCGCCGTCGCCGACGGTCGCCGACGAGAGAGGTCTCGGACGAGGGGCCATGGACCAGACGCGCCACGAGGGACAGCCGATCGGCCGGCGGCCGACCCTGTACTCCTGCGAGATCGTCGAGAACGTGCTGGTCTACCGCCTGCACGGAGACCTCGACCTGGCCGACCCGGAGTCGCTGGTCTTCGGCAGGTCCCCCACCGGGTTCCACGCGGTGGTCGTCGACCTCGCCGACGTCAGCTTCTTCGGCTCCGCCGCGCTGAACTCGGTCCTGCGGCTGCGCCTCGACGCCGCGAGTCTCGGCGTGACCGTTCATCTGAGCGCGGTGCCGCGCATCGCCGCCCGGGTGCTGGAGGTCACCGGCGCCGACGGCCTCTTCCCGACACACGAGAGTCTGGGCGCCGCGCTCCGCGCACTCTGAGGCCCCCGGGACGGCTGTCAGGACGGTCGTCAGGCGGGCTGCGGACCGTTCCCCGCCCGGCTCTCGCCGTCGTCCGCCGCGAGGTGGTCGCCGAGCAGTGCGAGAAGGTCGGCCACGGAGGGCCCCGCGTCCGCGGGATGCCGCAGGGGGGCTGCGGCCGACACCTGGTAGTGGTTGGTGCGGCCGACCCGGGTGTGCGTGAGGTAGCCGCCCTGCTCCAGGTCGGTGATGATCCGCTGCACCGCACGCTCGGTCAGCAGGCAGTGCAGGGCGATGTCGCGGACGCGCACTCCCGGGTCGCGCGAGATCTGGACCAGCACGCGCGCGTGGTTGGTGAGAAACGTCCACGTCGCGCGAGTACCCGGCACTTGCTCCATACCCGCCATCGTACGACTTCCGTTTCACGCTTCGTGAGGTCGGACACCTCATTCGTACGATCCCGACGCCGGATCTCCGCACACCAACGGCCGGACGGGGTGGAGCCGCTGGGCCCCGCAGCGGACTGCGCCCAGCGGCTCCACCCCGGTCCTCACCAGCGGTACCAACGACTCCGGCCGCCCCCTACCCGGTCCCCGCCGCGGGCGACGAACCCCAGCAGCCAGAGCACGAGCACGGCGAGCGCCACCCACCACAGGATGTGCACGGCGAACCCGATGCCCCCGAGAACGATCGCCAGCAGCAGCACGAGTACGAGAATCAACATGCAAGACACCTCCTCGGGCCGCGTGTGCCCGCTCGTTCAACATTCACACAGGCAGGTCGGCAGGCCGGTCACACCGGTCGGTCGGGGCTCCGCTGCCGGTCCGCCCGCGGCGCGCCGTCCTGGCCCGGCACCCTGGGAGGGCTGCGCCGGGCGCGCAGGAACAGCGGCAGGGCCACCCAGCACAGCGCGAACCAGGACAGCACCAGGCCGGCGACCAGCCAGGCCGCCCAGCCCAGTCCGGCGACCCGCATCAGCAGCAGCAGCGCGCAGCCGATCGCCAGTGCCAGCAGCGTGACGCCGAGGCCGACGAGACGGCTGACGGCCCGCACCATCCGGGGTTTGACGTGGTGTCCGGCGAGCAGGCGGTGGTAGGTGACGGGTGCGATCAGGGTCCCGGTCGCCACCGCACCGAGGATGACCACGATCTCGTACAGGGTCCGGTCGAAGCCGTGCAGCCGGGCGAAACGGTCGGTGAAGGCGACCGAGAGCAGGAAGCCGAACATGATCTGCGCGCCGGTCTGGGCGATGCGGACCTCCTGGACCAGGTCCGTCCACCGCCGGTCCGCCGCCTCGTCGCGGCTCTCGTGCCGGTCTCCGCTCACTTCGGGCATGACGGGCTCCTGGGTCCCTGCTCAGGTCCCCGGGCGACGGTGGCGCTCGAGGACGTCGTGGCGGGGTGTCAGGCCGAGACCAGGGGCGCCGCTTTCGCCGGGGCGGATCTCGCCGCCGGTCGGATCGAGGTGGCCCTCGAAGAGACGGGCCTCGATCCTGACGTGGTCGTGGAACCACTCCAGATGGCGCAGGTTCGGGACGGCGCAGGCGGCGTGGGCGTGGACGTGCGGGGCGCAGTGGCCGGACAGCTGCAGGCCGTGGGCCTGCGCCACCGCCGCCGCCCGCAGCCACACCGTCAGACCGCCGCAGCGGGTGGCGTCGGCCTGGAGGCAGTCGACGGCGGGGGCCATGGCGTCGAAGTAGGGCAGCGTGAACCCGTACTCCCCCGCCGCGACCTCGGTGTCCAGCGCGTCCCGGATCCGGGCCAGGCCCGGCAGGTCGTCGGAGGAGCACGGCTCCTCGAACCAGCGCACATCGTGCTCGCGCACCAGCGCGCGGCCGAGCCGGATCGCCTGGGTGACGCCGTATCCGCCGTTGGCGTCGACGTAGAGCTCGACGTCCGGGCCGACGGTCTTCCTGGCGAGCTCGACCCTGGCCAGGTCCCGCCGCTCCTCCGAACCCCACCCCTCCCCGATCTTGATCTTGACGCGCGGGATCCGCCGGTCCTCGGTCCAGGCGCGCAGCTGCCCTTCCGTGCGGGCGTCGTCGTAGCTGGTGAAGCCGCCGCTGCCGTAGACGGGGACGGAACGCCTGGCCCGTCCCAGCACGTCCGCCAGCGGGAGCTGCAGCAGACGGGCCTTCAGGTCCCACAGGGCCACGTCCACCGCCGAGAGGGCGTAGCCGCCGATGCCGGGACGCCCGGCGTTGCGCAGTGCCCGGGTCATGGCCTCGTTGGCGGCGGGCACGTCCCAGGCGCTGCGCCCCACCACGCAGTCGGCCAGCAGGTCGTGGACCACCGAGGCCGCGCCGGCCGCGCCGTAGGTCCAGCCGAGGCCGGACGCGGTGCCCGAGTCGGCCTGGACCAGGACCATGGTGGTGGAGTCCCAGCTCGCGGTGCCGTCGGCCTCCGGCGCGTCGGTGGGGAAGTCGAGCACCTGGACCGTGAGCGCGTCGACGACCGGGGCGGGGGCGCTGGTCATGTGTCCTCCTCGGCGGCGTGCTGGGCGCGCACCCGCGCGAACTGGAGCAGGTCGGAGAGCCCGAGCGTGGCGAAGGTGGCGGTGACCAGGCGGGTCGCCCGGGGTGCGAAGACGGACCCGGCGGTGAAGCCGGTCGCGATCCACATGCCGATGCAGAACGGGCAGCTGATCAGCTCGCCGACCGCCTTTCTCGCGCCGTCGCCGCGCACGTCCTCGGCCAGCTCGGCGGGCCCGCTGGTGCCCTCGAAGCGGGTGAAGGGGGCACGGATCGGGCTGGTCACCGGGTCCTTGGCGATGATCCGTCCGAGTTGGTGGGTGGCCAGGGCGGCGAGGGTCACGTCCCAGGGCGTCGGCTGCGGCAGCGGTCGGCGGGTCAGCCGGGCCGCCGCGCCGAGGCCGAGGGCCGTGACGGCGTAGACGCCCATCACCCCCGCGTAGCCGGCCAGGGGCCGGTCCTGGTCCGGGGCGTATGCGTGCGCCTCGCCCTGGAGATGCTGCTGGAGCTTGTCCCAGACGTCGGCGACGGGCCTCATGAGCGCTTCCTCCTCGATGCTCGGCGCGACGCGGCGCGCGTGGTGAGCGCGGCGGCCCCGAGCAGTCCGCCCGCCGCCGCGGCGGTCAACGCGCAGGCCGGACCGGCGTGTTCGGCCGGACGGCCGGCGGCCTTCTCCGGGTGGTCACCGGGAGCGGGGCCGTCCAGGCCGAGGGCGAGGGCCTCGGCCAGGTGCACGGCCTGACGGCCGGTGCCGGCCTGGTCGATCTGGGTGCGGCAGCTGAAGCCGTCGGCCAGGACGAACGCGCTGGGCGCGGTGGCGCGAACCGCGGGCAGCAGCCCGCCCTCGGCGATCTTCAGCGACAGCTCGTGGTGGCCCCTCTCGAAGCCGAAGTTGCCCGCCAGGCCGCAGCAGCCGGCGTCCAGCACCTCGGCGTCGATCCCGGCCCGGCGCATCAGCTCCCGGTCGGCGTCGAAGCCGAGCACCGCGTGCTGGTGGCAGTGGGTCTGCACGGTGGCGGCGCGGGTCAGCCGCGGCGGACTCCAGTCCTCGGGCGCGTGGTGCACCAGTTGCTCGGCCAGCGTGCGCAGTTGTCCGGTCAGCCGGGCGATGTCGCGGTCGGCGGGCAGCAGGTCGGGGGCGTCGGAGCGGAAGACGGCGGCGCAGGAGGGCTCCAGGGCGACGATCGGGGTGCCGGCCTCCAGCCAGGGCCGCAGGGTCTCCGCGGTGCGGCGCAGAATCCGTTTGGCGGTGGCGAGTTGGCCGGTCGAGATCCAGGTCAGGCCGCAGCACACGGTGGTCTCGGGGAGCGCGACCCGGAATCCGGCGTCCTCCAGCACCCGGACCGCGGCCTGCCCGATGTGCGGATGGAAGTGGTTGGTGAAGGTGTCCGGCCACAGCAGCACGGTGCGCGGGTCCCGCGGGTCCGGGGTCGCGCGCCCGCTCTCCCGCCACCACTCCTGCAGGTTCCGCGCGGCGAACAGCGGGGCCTCCCGGTCCGGGGCGACGCCCGCGAGCCGCTTGCCCGCACCGGCGAGCAGCGGGGCATGCAGGGCCGCGTTGGCGAGCCCGGGTGCGACGCGGGCGAGCCGTGCCCACAGCGGCAGCCAACCGAGCGCGTAGTGCGCGGGCGGACGCAGCCGGCCCTCGTAGTGGTGGGCGAGGAACTCGGCCTTGTAGGTGGCCATGTCGACGCCGACCGGGCAGTCGGACTTGCAGCCCTTGCAGGCCAGGCAGAGGTCCAGCGCGTCGTGCACCTCGGTGGAGCGCCAGCCGTCCTTGACCGCCGAGTCGGCGTGCCCGCCGAGCATCTCGAAGAGCAGCCGGGCCCGGCCCCTGGTCGAGTGCTCCTCCTCGCGGGTGGCCCGGTAGGACGGGCACATCACGCCGCCCTCGTGGGTGCGACAGTTGCCGATGCCGACGCAGCGCATCACCGCCCGGGTGAACTGGTGGTCGTCGTCCGGGTAGGCGAAGTGGGTCTCCAGCGGCTCCGGCCGCCACTGCGCCCCGAGCCGCAGGTCCTCGTCGACGCGGTGCGGGTGGACCACCTTGCCGGGGTTCATCCGGTCGCCGGGGTCGAACAGGTGCTTCATCTCGCCCATGGCGTCCACCAGCGGCTGCCCGAACATCCGCGGCAGCAGCTCCCCGCGGGCCTGGCCGTCGCCGTGCTCGCCGGAGAGCGAACCGCCGTAGGAGGCGACCAGATCGGCCGCGTCCTCCAGGAAGCGCCGGAAGTCCCTGATCCCCCGGGCGTCGGTGAGCCCGAAGGGGATCCTGGTGTGCACGCAGCCCTGCCCGAAGTGGCCGTAGAGCGAGGCCTGCTGGTAGCCGTAGGCGGTGAACAGCCGCTCCAGGTCGCGCAGGTAGTCGCCGAGGCGCTCGGGCGGGACGGCGGAGTCCTCCCAGCCCTCCCAGGTCTCCCGCCCGTCGGGCGGACGGGCGGTGACGCCGAGTCCGGCCTCACGGGTCTTCAGCATCTCCTGTTCGCGGGCCGGGTCGTCGGAGAGCGCGACGGTGGCGTCCTTCTCCGACCGGCCCAGGGCGCGCAGCAGGGCGTGGGCCTGCGCGTCGGCCTCCTCCTTGGTGTCTCCGGTGAACTGCAGCAGCAGCCAGCTGTCGCCCTCGGGGAGCTGGGCCAGCGAGTCGAGGTGGGCGTGCTCCTCGCGCATGAGCTGAGCCATCCGCCCGTCCACGGCCTCCAGTTGGGCGGGTCGGGAGTGGGCGAGCAGGTCGGGGACGGCGTCGGCGGCGGCGCAGATGTCGTCGAAGCCGAGGATCAGCATCGCGTCCGCGGCCGGGACCGGGACGAGCCGGAGCTCGGCGTGCAGCACGGTGGCGAGGGTGCCCTCGCTGCCGACCAGCGCGCGGGCCAGGTCGAAGCCGTTCTCCGGCAGCAGCTCGTCCAGGTTGTAGCCGGAGACGCGGCGCGGGATCTTCGGGTACCCGCGCCGGATCTCGGCCAGGTGTCGGGCGGCGAGCTCGTGCAGTCCCTGGTACAGGCGGGCGCGGGGCCCGCCCTCGGCCAGGATCCGCCGGTACTCGTCCTCGCCGGTGGGGCCGACCCAGCAGCGCACCCCTTCGTAGGTGAGGATCTCCAGCCGGTGCACGTTGTCGGCGGTCTTGCCGTAGGCCTGGGCCGAGGCGCCGCAGGAGTTGTTGCCGATCATCCCGCCCAGCGCGCAGTGGCTGTGCGTGGACGGCTTGGGACCGAACATCAGCCCGTGCTCGGACAGTTGTCGGTTCAACGCGTCCAGCACGATGCCGGGCTCGACGACGCAGGTCCGCGCCTGAGGGTCGACGGAGAGCAGGTGGTCGCAGTGCTTGGTCCAGTCGACGACCACCGCTGCGTTGGTGCACTGTCCGCCCAGGCTCGTGCCGCCGCCGCGCGACAGCACCGGCGCGGCGAAGCGGGAGCAGACCGCCAGCGCGTCCACCCCCGCCTCGACGTGGCGGGGCACCACGACGCCGAGCGGGACCTGCCGGTAGTTCGAACCGTCGGTGGCGTACGCCCCGCGGCTGCCCGCGTCGAAGCGGACCTCGCCGTCCACCTCGTCCCGCAGCGCCCGCTCCAGCCCCGCCAGGTCCAGCTCCTCGGCCATCGCCCGATCCCTTCCGCCACGCGACGCGTCACTCGGCCCGGGGCCGCGCCCGGCTTCCCGGCGCGTCTGACCGAAGCGGACCGGGACAAACCTCGCCGCGGCGGCCCCGGTCTCCTGCGGATCAGATCCCGTGGCGGCTGTAGAGCGCGCCGTAGTAGCTGCCGAGCCGCTCCAGATAGGCGGCCTCCGGCGGCTGGATCAGCCGGTCGAACTCGGGCGCGTCCTTGATCTCCTGCCGGGTGCGGTCGACGAAGGCCATCTCGCGCGGCAGGTCCACCAGGGAGACGGCGCCGGCGGGCAGCACGACCAGCCTGCCGAAGATCCACGGGCCGGTGTCGACGACCAGGTACGAGCCGTAGGTCTCGTGCTTGCCGACATCGACGACCTTGCCGATCCTTCCGTCCAGCGCCTCCACCCCGAACCCGGCCAGGTCCGTCGAGTCCTGGTGTCCGGCGTCCTTGCGGTAGCCCCAGATCACGGGGTTCGTCGTCATCGCCCTTCCCTTCCTCGCGCGGGGTTGCGTCCCCTCGGCGGCTACCCCGCACCCTCGCGGCGAACCGGTGCGTGTCCGCGCTGAGGGGCCCCCTCAGGGTGGGCGCTCAGGGCTCGGTGTCCGCCTCGGCGGCCATGGTGCTGCTGTCGACGTCGATCCGGTCCGCGGTCCGCCGCAGCACGACCCTGACCGCGTCCACGGTGCTCCGGTCCGCGCCCTGCTCGGGCCAGCGGGCGAGCTGCTCGGCGATCTGCCGCAGCAGCTCGGACAGGACCGGGGCAGGAACCATCACCTCGCCGTCGCCGTCCTTGCGCCACATCAGGGGAATCTGCACGGACGTCATCTCCTCGGCTCGCTCCCGTGCGGTTTCCCGCCGCGGCTACCCGCCCCACGCGTCGGAAACCGGTTTCGCCCCCTCGCCGGGGGTACACGCCGCGCATGGTGACCGTTGGCGTCGAGGAGGAGTACCTGCTGCTCGATTCCGCGACCGGCCTGCCGACGGCGGAGTGTCCGCGCGTGCAGGCTGTCGCCTCCGCCTTGCCCTCCGTCCGCGACGGGGAGGTGACGCCCGAGCTGCTGCAGGCCCAGATCGAGATCGCCACGCCGGTCTGCAAGACGCTGGAGCAGGTCGCGACGGAGCTGCGCCGCCTGCGGGCCGCGGTCCGGGCGGCCGCGGCCGCCGTCGGCTGCCGCGTCGCCGCGACCGGCGCGGCGCCCGCACGCGGCGGGACGTGCACGCCGGTGTCCGAGGGGGAACGCTACGCCCGGATGCGGGACAGGGAGCGCAGGCTGGTCGACGAGCAGTTGATCACCGGCATGCACGTGCACGTCGGCGTCCCCGACCGGGCGGCGGCGGTGGCCGTGGTGACCAGGCTGCGGCCCTGGCTGCCGGTGCTGGCCGCGATGGGCGCCAACTCGCCGCTCTGGGACGGAGCCGATACCGGCTACGCCAGCTGGCGGACCCTGCTCTTCGGCCGCTGGCCGGTCAGCGGTCCCCCGCCCGCGTTCACGTCCGAGGCGGACTACGAGGACCGGGTCCATGCGCTGCTCCGGGCCCGGCTGATCACCGATCGCGGACAGCTCTACTGGCACGCGCGTCCGTCCGAGCGCTACCCGACCGTCGAGGTGCGCGTGCTCGACGTGCAACCGGGGCCGGCCGACGCCGTCCTCTACGCGGGCCTGGTCAGGGCCCTGGTGCTGCGGGCGCTCGCGGACGGGCGGGAGGGCGTCCCGCTGCCGCAGGTCAGCGGCGAGCTTCTGGCGGCGAACACCTGGTGGGCCGCCCGCCACGGACTGTCCGGCTCGCTCTGCGACCCGAGGGACGGCCGGCAGCGGCCCGCCGCGACCGTGGTGGCCGCGCTCGTCGAACGGACCGAGCACGAGCTCGCCCGCCTCGGCGACCTCTCGGTCGTCGAGGCGGGCGTGGACCGGCTGCTGCTCCTGGGGACCCCGGCGCAGCGTCAGCTGCAGGCGTACCGGGCGGGTGGTGTGCCCGGCGTGCTGGACCTGATCACCCAGGACTGGTGAGCGGACCGGGCTCAGTCCACCCGCCCGCGCAGGCTCGCCCAGGCCACGGCCGCGGCGGTCACGGCGCCGGCCGCGAAGGCGCCGATCAGCGTCTTGGTGGGCCGGGAGACGGAACGGCGCGGCGGCCGCCCGAGGCCGACCCGGGCCCGGTCGAGGACGGTGCCGGTCTGTGCGGCGGCGCGGCGTGCCAGCCGGCCGGCCTGGTCGGACACGGTGTGGGCTGCGGCCGTGGTCTTCTCCGAGGCGTGAGCGAAGGTGCTGCCCATAGGAACTGCCCTCCCTGACAATGGAGATGTCGTTGGCTCCTGGCGTCTACCCCGAATCCGCCGGACTATCGGCTCTCCGCCCGGCAGTCCGGCGAGTGGTGACGCACCGTCAGCAGGACGGGCTCGACTTTGACTTGTCCGTTGCATTACAATCAGAAGCGTCGGGGTGCCCGGCGGCGTTCCCCCCGTACGCCGTCGGGCACCCCGATCCCGTTGCGTCAGGCGCTCGTTGGCCGGGATGCGCACAGCGGGCCGCCGACGCGTCGATCCGCACGGTCCGCGGCGGCCATCACCCGGACCAGGCGCTGCACGGACGGCGACGGCCGCCGCAGTACGAGTCGCCGTCCCGCTCCCTGCCACAGGGCCAGGACCGACAGCAGGCCGGAGTCGGCGAACCGGATCCGGGACGTGTCCAGGACGAGCCGGGTGCAGCCGCCCTCGGCCGCGCGGGTCAGTATCGGACGCAGCGGCGCGACGCTGAAGTGGTCGGCCTCTCCGGCGATCTCGACGGTGAGGGTCGATCCGCTCACCCGACAGGAGAGGACCGTTATGACGGGCGGCGCCGCGTCGTCGCCGAGCTCGTCGTGGGCATGGGGGGCCAGTATGGGACTGCCGTCCGAAGTAGTCACACCCGGCCAACGCCCCACCCGCTGACGGGACATGGGCGGCCGATCCGCCTCACCCGACTGGACGTCCAAGATCGCCCACCCAGACCAGCGACCGGGCGGACTACCCCCGGTGGTCGCCGAGGTGCCCTGCGGGCAGCAGGCAGCCGTGCACGTCCCCGCCCTCGCGAAGCGCAGGCTCCCAGCACGGCGGGACGGCCAGGATCGCGTGGCCACGGCCGCCCGGCTGCGCCGGACCCTCCCACACGACCCACCAGTGCACGCCCTCGTCCGACACCTCCTGCACCTGGACGAGGAAGGCGTGCGGCCCGTCGTGACCGGCCGCGTGGGCGCAGCCGCCCGCGTCGACGGTGGAGTCGACCGCTCCCGGCAGCTCGTCGAGGCGCCGGCGCTCCTCGGGCGTGAGGGTGACGGCCGCGGTGCACTGTCCACTGGTCATGCCGGGAGGCTACCGGCAGACGCCGACAGTCTCAGGTCCTGCCGTCCCGCTCCTGCGCGTCGCGCAGCGCCGTGGACCGCCCGCGCGAGGTACTGGCCCAGCGGGCCCTGACGACCCGGAAGCCGGCCCGTTCGGCCGCGTGGCAGACCAGCTCGTCGTCGTCCACGAGCAGGCTGACCACCCCACGCCGGCCGAGATCGCGCAGGACGTCCAGCTTCATGGTGCGCGCCGGACGGCGGTCGGCGTTGTCGCGCATCCAGAGGCGCCCCTCGGGCAGGCCGTGGCGCTTCAGCCAGTCCAGCGTGTCCCTGCGGCAGCGCTCGGGACGGCCGGTCAGGTAGACGACCTCACAGCTGGCGGCCGCCTCCCGGACCAGCCGCAGACCCTCGCCCAGGGGCGGGTCGAGGTGCAGCGCGGCGAAGAAGCCCTTCCAGTCCCTGGGCTGCCCCTCCAGAAAGTGCTGCCGGTGCCCCGTCTCGGCCAGTGTGCCGTCCAGGTCGAACACGGCCAGCGGCCTGGCGTCCCTCGTCGTCGGCGTCGTCACGCCGACCAGATTATCGGGACATCCGGGCCCGACTTTACGAGACGGACTCGTATCGATACGATAGCGTTCCGATACTAATCCGTTCTGCTTTGAGGGGGTGAGCACCCGATGACACAGACCAGCCACGTCCCCGGACGCAAACGCGACGCCTCCCGCGACGACGCGCTGCGCCAGGCCGCACTCGAGGTCCTGGCCGAGGTCGGCTACGACCGGCTGACCGTCGACGCCGTCGCGGCGCGCGCCGGGGCCGGAAAGGCGACGTGCTACCGCCGCTGGGCGGGCAAGGCCGAGTTGGTCGTCGACGCGGTCAGCCACATGAAGGCCAGGCTGGAGCAGCCCGACACCGGCTCGCTGCGGGGCGACCTGCTCGCGCTCACCTCGCACGCCCACGACGCGGACGACTCCTTCAGGGTGGACGTCCAGGCCGGGCTGGTCTCGGGCCTGGTCCGCGACGCCCAGTTGCGCGAGGTCTTCGCCGAGCAGTTCGTCGCGCCCCGCAAGGCCGTCTTCCGCACCGTGTTCGACCACGCGATCCAGCGCGGCGAGATCCCGCCCGCCCCGGACGTGGAACTGCTGTCGGACATCGTGCCCTCCATGGTCTTCCACCAGCTGATCCTGACCGGCAGGCCGCCCGACGCCGCCTTCATCCTCAAGGTCATCGACCGGATCGTCCTCCCCCTCGCCGCACACCCGAACCAGAACCAGACAAGGACCCCCTCGTCATGAACGAGTCGACAGCCCAGGCACTCGACCCTCGGCGATGGCGGGCCCTGGCCTTCATCGGCCTGGCCCAGCTGATGGTCGTCCTCGACGGCACCATCGTGAACATCGCCCTCCCCTCCGCGCAGCACGACCTGGGCATCAGCGACGCGAACCGGCAGTGGGTCGTCACCGCGTACGCCCTGGCCTTCGGCGGACTGCTGCTCTTCGGCGGGCGCATAGCCGACCGCTGGGGCCGCCGCCGCGCCTTCGTCATCGGCCTGATCGGCTTCGCCGGCGCCTCTGCGCTCGGCGGCGCGGCGGTCAACACCGGCATGCTGCTCGGCGCCCGCGCCCTGCAGGGCGCGTTCGGCGCGATCCTCGCCCCGGCGGCGCTGTCGCTGCTGACCGTCATGTTCACCCAGCCCAAGGAGCGCGCCAAGGCGTTCGGCGTCTACGGCGCGATCTCCGGCGGCGGCGCGGCCATCGGCCTGATCCTCGGCGGCGCGCTCACCGAGTACGCGAGCTGGCGCTGGACGCTCTACGTCAACGTGATCATCGCGGTCGTCGCCGTGGCCGGCGCGATCTTCGAGATCAGGGAGCCCGAGGGCAGCCGCAACCCCAACCGCCTGGACATCCCCGGCATCCTGCTGGCCGGCGCCGGTCTCTCCTCCCTCGTCTACGGCTTCACCAAGGCGTCGACCGACGGCTGGTCCTCGACCACCACGCTCGGCTTCATCGCCGCCGCCCTGGTCCTGCTGGCCGGTTTCGTCCTCGTCCAGTCCCGGACCCGGGCTCCGCTGCTGCCGCTGCGCGTCGTGCTCGACCGCAACCGCGGTGGCGCGTACCTGACCATCGGCATCGCCGTGGTCGGCATGTTCGGCGCGTTCCTGTTCCTGACCTACTACCTCCAGGTCGTCCTGGGCTACAGCCCGCTCAAGAGCGGCCTCGCGTTCCTGCCGATGGTCGTCGGCATGATGATCGGCGCCACGCAGGTCGCCGTCCGGCTGCTGCCAAAGGTCCCGACCCGGGCGCTGATGGTCCCCGGCGCGCTGATCGCCTCGGCGGCCATGCTGATCCTGACCCAGATCTCGGTCGGCGGCTCCTACGCGACCCACGTCCTGCCCGCCCTGCTCATGCTCGGCTTCGGCATGGGCCTGGTGTTCATGCCGGCGATGAACCTGGCGACCCGCGGCGTCAAGCCGCAGGACGCGGGCGTGGCCTCGGCGATGGTCAGCACCTCGCAGCAGATCGGCGGCGCGATCGGCACCTCGCTGCTGAGCACGATCGCCAACAACGCCACGACGAACTACGTGCACTCGCACGCCGCGCAGGTCCACTCGCAGGCGGCGGGCGCCCAGCTCAAGCTGGCCGCGATGGTCCACGGGTTCTCCACCGCGTACTGGATCGCCGCGGGCCTGCTGGCCCTGGCCGCCCTGTCGGCGGGCCTGCTGGTCAACGCCAGGCCGCTGAACACCGACCACCACGGTGAGCACCACGGCGGCGACGCCGAGGTCGGCTCCGAGGACGCGGCCCCGGTCTTCGCCCACTGACGGCACCCGCCCGAACCGCCCGGCCGCGACGCGCACCCCGCGTCGCGGCCGGGCGTCGTCAGTCCCGCCTGCCTCCGAAGATGTTCAGGAAGAACAGGAACACGTTGAGGATGTCCAGGAAGATCGACGCCGCCAGCAGCGGGGCGGAGGCGATGTTCTGCGAACGTCGCAGCCGCTGGAAGTCGAAGAGGGTGAACCCGGCGAAGATGACCAGCCCGAGCACGCTGTAGATGAGCGACGCGTGCGGGATCCGCACGAAGATCGCCACAACGCCGAAGAGCAGCAGCGCCAGCAGTGCCCAGAAGCAGACCCTGGCCAGGCCGGACAGGTCGCGGTTGGTGGCGTAGCCGGCCGAGCCGAGCGCCCCGATGAACAGGGCGGTCGCACCACCGGCCTGCCACAGGGCCTGCGGATCGGTCGTCGCGTAGTAGACCAGCGTCGGCGCCATCGCGACGCCCATGAGCAGGCCGAACGCGCCGAGCAGCGCGACCGTCGCCTCCCGGGAGCGGGCGGCGGTGAAGCGCATCGCGATCAGCGCCGCGAAGGCGCCGAGAAAGGCGACGAAGCCCGCCCCATGGGTGAAGTCGCGCCCGACGTACGCGCCTAGGGCGAACAGCGCGGCGGTGGCCGCGACGAAGCTCATGGTGCGGGCGAACAGCGTGTTCGTCGAGACCGCCTGGCTGCGGCGGGCCGTTGTCGTGTCGTACATGGTCCTGGTGTACCCACACGGGCCGGGGAATCCCCAGGTCTCAGCCAGTTACCCCGAACAGCGGCCCGCCGCGCCGCGCGACGGCCTCAGAGGTCGATCACGCGGTTCAGCACGTCCCGGTACTGCTGCAGCACGACGCGGAGCTGCTCGGTCGAGGTGCCCGTGTCCACGGCGGCGCTGCCCGGTCCGAGCGCCTGCCACTGGCCCCTGACCTCGGCGTTGCGGGCCAGCAGAGCCTCGGCGACGCGCCGGGTGGCGCGCACCACGACCGCGTCGGCCCGCTCGGCCGCCTGGCGTGGGTCGTCGACGAAGTCGTACTGCACCTGCTGCCAGTCGTCGCGCAGGCGCTGCGCGACCTGCGGTTCCAGGACCGGGGACCGGTGCGGACCCGCGTGCGCCCTGGGCGCCACGGATGCCGCAGCCGCGTCGACCGGCGGCAGGACGGGTTCCGCCGGGGATTCCGGGGCGTCCGACATGTCCGGCGGAACCGGCGCGTCGTCCGTGTCGGCCGCCCCCGGCACGTCCGGCGGACCGACCGTGTCCGGGACGCCCTGTACCTCCGGCACGTCCGGGGGACCGACCGTGTCCGGGGCCTCGTGTACCGCGGGGATCTCCCGGGCGTCCCGCGCTGCCGGTACCTCCGACGCCGTCGGCGGCTCATGAGTCGCCGGGGCCGCCTGGGCGACTGATTCGTCGTCCGGGCCCTTCTCGTGCGGGCGCTCCCGGTCCGGGGTCTCCGGGTCGGGGCGCTGCGAGCGGGCGAACGCACCGTCCACCCGGACGCCGTAGCCGACCTGCTTCTCCAGGCTGTTCCTCTCGCTCACCGTGCCCTCCCACTCGTCAGCCGGGACTCGTCGTCGCGTTCGGCGCGGTCGGTGCGTTCGACGCGGGGCAGATCCTCCGCCGTGAGCAGCAGCTCGCACACGCTCCTGGCGCTCAGGAAGCCCTCGCGCAGTTCCTCGGTCGACGCCGTGCCGCCGTCCGCGCGCGCCGCGACCCCGTGTGCCTGCTGGTAGCGCCGTAGCACCTCTTCGCCGCGGAACCGCAGGACGGCCTGACGGTCCTCGCGGTCGGCGGGCAGGCCCATGTCGTCGAGCAGTTCCTCCAGTGCCTCCACCGCGCACCCCAGCACCGCGGCAGGCGCGTCGACGAACTGCCGCTGCAGACCGCGCCATCGCGAGCGCACCTGTTCCGCCCCGGCCGCGTCGGGCGCCCGGAGGGGGACGGCGTCCAGACGCCGCTCACGCTCGCGCAGCGCCCGCTCCGCCCGCCTGGCGTTTCCCTGATGGGCAGTCAACGCCGTTTCGTACTCCGCCCCGAAACGCTCCCTCAGCCGCCGGGATCCGCTCCTCGACCGGACGGTCACGACCGCACAGATCGCCACGGCGACGACGGCCACCAGGGCGACGACCCACTGAACCGGCATGTCACACTCTCCCTTCGAGGGCGGCTGTGACCCGCTCGGGACCCCGGAGCCCGCGGCCCCCCGCCGGCCCCCTCGCCGCTCCCCACGCAACGTGTCGACCGCGGGCGTCTACCCCGCCGCGCCGCGGCTACGCGAGCGGCGGGAGCGCCCGATCCCCGCCCGATCCCTGCCCGGCCGCTTGAACGGGCGCGAGCCGGGTAGTGGAACGGATGGCGAAGGGAGGGCCGGGGCCCGCTCGCGGGCGGTTCCGGTGCGGGGGTCATGTCCGTGGGCCCGAAGCTCCTAGGCGGTGAGCGCCATGACAGCGCCCGGTGGTCACATCCTCGCAGTCGGCGCGGCAGCAGGGCTGCTGATGCTCGCGGCGGCCTGCGGCAGCAGTTCGACGAACAACTCCTCCCCCACTCCGAGCGCGCCGCCCGGCACCAGCGCCCCCGCGACCTCGGCCGCGTCGGGACCGGCGTCACCCGCCGGCACCGGCGGGGCGGTCGCCGCGGCCTGCGGCACCGGGACTGCTCCGCGGGTCGGCGGATCGGGACCGAGTGACCCCACGGGCGCCGCCAAGGCCGTCGCCACCAACTACGCGACCTTCTTCAACGCGGCCACCCCCGCCGCCCAGCGGGTCGCGCTGCTGGAGAACGGCGCCGCCTACGCGCCGGTCCTGCAGGGCTTCGCCGGAAACCCGCTGGCTTCCAAGGCGACCGTCACCGTCACCGCCGTCGACTTCACCGGTCCCACCACCGCCACCGTCACCTTCGACCTCTGCGAGAGCGGCGCTCCGGCGCTGTCAGGATCCTCGGGAAAGGCCGTCCTCGAGGGCGGCGTCTGGAAGGTCTCCGACACCACGCTCTGCGCGCTGGTCCAGCTCTCCGGCAACGGCACTCCCGCACGCTGCGGCTGAGCCGGCGTCCGCAGGAATGACGCGCCCCTTCCGGGGCAGGCGCGGAGCGTCACCAGCCGAATACGACCAGGAATCGTCATGCGAGTATCTCCGCCTTCCCGACCGCCGGGGTCCCGCCCCGTGCCGAACCCCTCCCCCAGCTCCCACCACTACCGCATCGTCTTCGCCGAGCGCGGCGACGCCGTCTGCGTCCCGATCGGCATCGACTTCGTGCGCCGGGCGCTCACCGAGTGCCGGGACGAGGTGCACCCCACCGGAGCGGACAGCGCCCCGCCGGACGCGGACGCGCTGCTGGTGGCCGGGGAACTGCTGGCCAACGCCCACAACCACGCCGGCGGGCCGTGCAGCCTGGACCTCGACTGCGCCCAGGGGCGCCTGCGCATCCAGGTGACCGACCGCAGTCCGGAGCGACCGCACCCGGTGCTGCCGCACCGGGCGGAGCGCATCGGCGGACACGGCCTCTACATCGTCGACCGGCTCAGCGCGTCCTGGGGCTCCACGCCGGCGTCCGGCGGCAAGACGGTCTGGGCGGAGCTCTCCGCGTTTACCGGGTCCGAGCGCGGTTAGCCGCGCGCCATGGACACCCCACTCGTCAACGCGAGCCCGGCGGCGGATCCCGGATCCGCACCGCTGGGCCGGGCCCTGGACGCGCTCGGAACGCTCGAGCGACTCGACGCCGTCGCCGCACCGCTGGCCTCGGCGATCCGCTCCCTCCCCGTCGGCGACGCGCGCGACGCGCTGCGCGGAACGTGGCTGGGACATCCGCTGCATCCGGCCCTGGTCCAGGTGCCGATCGGCTGCTGGACCAGCGCGGCGGTGCTGGACCTGGTGCCGCACGAGGGCCGGGCCGCGACCGGCCTGGTCGCCCTCGGGCTGCTCGGCGCCGTGCCCAGCAACGCGGCCGGCTGGGTCGACTGGGCCGAGCTGCCCCCGGCGCAGCAGCGCACCGGCCTGGTCCACGCGGCCTCGAACGTCACCGCGATCCTGCTGTACTCGGCCTCCCTGCTCGCCCGGCTGCGCGGGCACGGCTTCCGCGGCCGGGCCCTGGGCTGGGCGGGCCTGACCGTGGCCACGGTCGGCGGGATCATCGGCGGCCATCTCGCGCACGCGACGTTCCCCGACGCCGCGGCCGATCCGGACACGGCCGGCCGGGCTTCCGCGGACGGACGCCTCCGCGACGCCTCAGTCCCCGCGTCCGGCGCCGCGTGAGGGCACTCCGCGCCGGGCACGGCCGGGGCTCCACGAGTCCGCCCAGGCCGGCAGGGACGCGCTGAGCACCGCGTACTGGGCCCAGCATTCGGGGCAGCGCAGGTCGAGGTCGACGTCCCAGCAGTCGGCGATCGGCCTGACCTCGGCCACCGGCTCCGTCAGCCGCCGGCACAGCCCGGTCAGACGGTGGGCGGGCACGACGTGCCACCGCCTGACCGCCCGCCCCGGATTCGCGGGCCGGTGTTCGGCCCGGAGCTGGTAGCCACCTCGCATCACGCCCTCCTCGACAGCTCCGCCCCACACCGGACCGGGCGCTGCACCTCGCGTCTGACCGCGCCGCGCCCCGCCCAAACCCGGCCGGACGGACCTGGTCGGCCCGGCGATCCGCGCGGCCCCACGCGCGCGCGGATCGCCGGGCCTTCGGTGCGTCAGGCGGCGGCCGGGGTGTAGTGCGCGGCCTCGTCGCCCTCGATGACGTGGCTGCGCGCACCGTCGACGGAGACCGGGACGTCACCGGCCACGGTGACGCGGTGGAGCAGGCGGGGCAGGTCGCCGTAGTCGTCCGGCGCGTAGTGCTGGGTGGCGCGGTTGTCGAAGAGCACCAGGTCGCCGGGGTTCCACGCGATCCTGACGACGTTCTCCGGCCGGGTCACGTAGGCCTGCAGCAGGCGCAGCAGGTCACGGGAGTCCGAGGGCCCGAAGCCGACGAGGCTGCGGGCGAAGCCGCCGATGAACAGACCGCGCTCACCGGTCTCGGGGTGCACCCTCACGACCGGGTGGGCGGTCTGGTACTTCCGCGAGACGAACTGCCGGCGCCGCTCGGCGGCCTTGTCGTCCCTGGGGGCCGCGTAGTCGTAGTCGTTGGTGTGGACGGCCCACAGGCGGTCGGCGAACTCGCGCAGCGACTCGGGCAGATCGCGGTAGGCGGTCTGGGAGTTGGCGATCAGGGTGTTGCCGCCGTAGGGCGGCACCACCAGGGCGCGCAGGGTCGACGCCTTCGGCGGGGTGCGCACGAAGGTGACGTCGGTGTGCCACTGGTTGGCGCGCACCCCCTCGTCGCCGTCGACGGGCAGGATGTGCGGCTGTCCGTCCACGGCGGGGACGGTCGGGTGCGCGGTGGTCAGCTCGCCGAAGAGCGAGGCGAAGCGCAACTGACCGGCGTCGTCCAGGTGCTGACCCCGGAAGACCAGGGCCTTGTGCTCCAGGAGCGCGGTGTTGATGTCGGCGACGAGCGCCGCGTCGGGCGTGCCGTCGAATTCCTCGGCGAGGTCGACGCCGGTGATCTCGGCGCCGATCCGGCCGCCGATCCTGCGGACGTCGAATCCGGTGTTGGACATGGTGGTTCCTTCCGTTCGAGGTGCGGGTTGACGGGTGGTCGTGACCGACCGGCTCAGGTGGTGACCGCGAGCCGGTTGGCGGGGCGCGGCAGGCCGTAGTGCTCCCGGAGGGTGCGGCCGGTGTACTCGGTGCGGAAGAGCCCGCGACGCTGCAGGATCGGCACGACCTGGTCGACGAAGTCCTCCAGGCCGCCGGGCAGGATCGGCGGCATGATGTTGAAGCCGTCGGCCGCGCCCTGCTCGAACCACTCCTGCAGCTGGTCGGCGATCTGCTCGGGGGTGCCCGCGTAGACGCGGTGGCCGCGACCGCCGCCGAGGCGGGCGACGAGCTGGCGCAGGGTCAGTCCCTCGCCGCGTCCGAGCTCGGCGACCAGGGTGAAGCGGCTCTTGTTGCCGTTGATGTCCCGTTCCTCGGGCAGGTCGGGCAGCGGGCCGTCCAGGGGAAGGCCGGTCAGGTCGACCCCGAGCATGCCGGACAGCTGCGCCAGCCCGTACTCCACCACCTGGAGGTCGGTCAGCTCCTGCAGCAGCGCCTGCGCCTCGGCCTCGGTGCCGCCGATGACCGGGCAGATCCCGGGCAGCACCAGCAGCTCGTCGGCGCTGCGGCCGTAGGCGGCCAGCCTCGACTTGAGGTCGCGGTAGAACGCCTGCCCGTCCGCCAGGGTCTGCTGCGCGGTGAAGACCGCCTCGGCGTGGCGGGCGGCGAACTCCTTGCCGTCCTCGGACGATCCGGCCTGCACCAGCAGCGGGTAACCCTGCGGGGAGCGCGGCACGTTGAGCGGGCCGCGGACCTGGAAGTGCTCCCCGCGGTGCTCGATGGGCCGGACCTTGTCGGTGTCGGCGTAGACGCCTGCCTCCCGGTCCAGGATCCTGGCGTCGTCCTCCCAGCTGTCCCACAGCTTGGTGGCGACCTCGAGGAACTCCGCGGCGCGTTCGTAGCGGGCGCGGTGCTCCAGGTGCTCGTCCCGGTTGAAGTTGCGGGCCTCGTCCACCGACCCCGAGGTGACGATGTTCCAGCCCGCCCGGCCGCCGCTGATGTGGTCCAGGGACGCGAACTTCCGCGCGGTGTGGAACGGTTCGTTGAAGGTGGTGGAGACGGTGGCGATCAGGCCGACGTGCTCGGTGACCGCCGCGAGGGCGGAGAGCAACGTGAGCGGTTCGAAGCCGCCCAGGGCGTTGTGCCTGACCTTGCCCCACAGGGCCAGGCCGTCGGCCAGGAAGACCGAGTCCAGCCGGCCGCGTTCGGCGGTGCGGACCAGGTCCTGCCAGTAGCGCAGCTCGGTGGCGTCCTGGGGACGGGAGCGGGGGTGACGCCAGGCGGCGTCGTGGTGGCCGGCGTTCATCAGGAACGCGTTCAGATGGAGCTGTCGGCCGTTTCGGTGGTCGGCGGAAGTCATGGTGTCCTCACGGGTGATGGGGCAGGCGCCAGGAGCTGAGCCGCCGCTCGGCGGCGACCAGCAGCTGGTTGAAGAGCACGCCGATCGCGGAGATGGTGACGATCCCCGCGTACATCTGCGGAATCGCGAAGTTGTACTGGGAGGTGTTGATCAGATAGCCGAGCCCGGCCTTGGCGCCGATCATCTCGGCGGCGACGAGCACCAGGATCGACACGGCCCCGGCCAGCCGGATGCCGGTGAAGATCACCGGGACCGAGGCGGGCAGGATGACCTTCTGGAACAGCCGCGGCGCGGACAGGTCCATCGAGCGGGCCAGGCGCAGCAGCACCGGGTCCACCCCGCGCACGGCGCTGATGGTGTTGAGCAGGATCGGCCAGGCGCAGGCGTAGACGACGATGGAGATCTTCGAGGTCTCCCCGATGCCCAGCAGCAGGACGAAGACCGGGAGCAGCGCCAGGGCGGCGGTGTTGCGGAACACCTCCAGCAGCGGCCCGAGCAGGTCGGCGACCGGCCGGTACCAGCCGATCAGCAGCCCCAGCGGCACCGCGAGGGCGACCGCGATCCCGAAGCCGCTGAGCGAACGCACCAGGCTGGCCTCGGCGTTGGCGGCCAGACTGCCGTCGTTCAGCAGTCCCCACCAGGCGCTCGCGACCTGGTCGAACGGCGGCAGGAAGGTCGCGTCGACCAGACCCAGCCGGGGCGCGGTCTCCCACACGCCCAGCAGCGCCACGATCGCGACCGACTTGGTGCCGACGGCCAGCAGCAGCCGACCGGTCCGGCGCAGCAGCCCGCGCCGCTGCCCTCGCGTGCGGAGCGGCTCCGTACGGGGGGGCGCGGGCCGCGCCTGCCCGTCGACCTGGCGGACGACCGGAGTCGTGGTGGTCATGCGACGGCCCTCTCTTTCTCCAGGAGTTGGGCCCGCGCCACCTCGTCGTGCAGCAGGGACCAGATCTCGTGCCGGTGCCGGGCGAACTCGGGCGCGGAGCGCAGGTCAGCGGCGGCGTCGCGGGGGCCGAGGTCGATCGGCACCACCTGCTTGATCCGTCCGGGCCTGGAGGTGAGCACTGCGACGCGCCCGCCGAGGTAGACCGCCTCGTCGATGCCGTGGGTGATGAACACGACGGTCTTGCCCGTGTGGCGCCAGACCCGCAGCAGCTCGTCCTGCAGCGACTCGCGGGTCTGCGCGTCCAGGGCGGCGAACGGCTCGTCCATCAGCAGCACGTCGGGGTCGTAGGCCAGGCTGCGGGCGATCGCGACGCGTTGCCGCATCCCGCCGGAGAGTTCGTGCGGGTGGCGGTCCTCGAAGCCGGACAGGCCCACCAGCTCCAGGTACTCGCGTGCGCGGGCGGCCCGCTGCCGGCGCGGCACGCCGGTGGCCTCCAGACCGAACTCCACGTTGCCCTGGGCGGTGCGCCAGGGCAGCAGCGCGTACTGCTGGAAGACGATGCCGCGGTCCAGGCCGGGACCGGTCACCTCCCGGCCGTCCAGCAGGATCCGGCCGCTGGTGGGCCGGGCCAGCCCGGCGGCCAGGTCCAGCAGGGTCGACTTGCCGCACCCGCTGGGGCCGACCACGACCAGGAACTCCCCGGCGGCGACCTCCAGGTCGATGCCGTCCAGCGCGGTGAGCTCCTGGGCCGCGCCGCGGCCGCGGGCAGGGAACACCTTGCCGACCCGCTCGAAGGCGATCTTCGATGTCGAGGCCACGGTCACCCCTTCGTCGTCGTCGGCGTGGCGGTGGCGGTCGGGGCCGGGGCCGAAGCCGTGTAGTGGTTGTAGGCGTTGGTGTAGAGCGAGCCCGCGCTGACCGCGCCCTTGGCGACGGCCCCGCGTGCGGTCAGCCAGTCGATCCAGAGCTGGAACTCCTTGTCGGTGATCCGCCCGCCGGTCTCGGCGACGCCGAAGGACTTCCAGTACGCCAGCGGGGCGGGGTCCTCGCCGCGGCCCCGGCCGCGCACGATGGCGGTCATCCGCGCGATGACCGCCTCGCGCGGGGTGGTCCTGGTCCACTCGATGGCCTTGGCGACCGCGGTCACGAAGGTGGCGGCGGTGTCGGGGTTCTGCTTGAGGAAGCGGTCCGTCATCACGTAGGTCCCGGCGCTGAACGCGCCCAGCAGCTGGTAGTCGGAGAACAGCTGCCGCACCCCGCCGGCGGCCACGGCCTTGTCCTGGAGGATGCCGCCGAGCACTCCGACGTCGATCCGCCGCTGCCGCAGCGCCTGCTCGGTGTTGACCGGCGGCAGCGCCAGCGGTTCGACCTGGGCGATCTGGGACGCCGAGAGACCGTGCCGGTCCAGGTAGATGTCGAGCATCGCCTCGTCGTGCGCGCCCAGGGTGTTCATGCCGACCTTGGCGTGCAGGAGGTCGCCCGCCGCGTGGATCGGACTGTCCTGGCGCACCCAGAACCCGTTGTAGACCAGCTGGTCGACGCCGTAGTAGCTGATCACGGCCTTGATCGGGGCATGGGCGGCGGCCAGCTTGACCACCGCGCCGTTGAACGCGCCGCCGAAGTCCGTCTGACCGGTGGCGGCGGACTGGATGTCCTGCGGGCCGCTGATGGTGTTGCCCACCCACTCCAGCTTCACCTCGCCCAGGTACCCGAGGTCCTCGGCGAGTTCGGGCAGCGTGACCTGGCCCGCCCAGCCCTGGTAGCGCAGCTTCTTCGTCTGTGCGCCGCCCGAGGGGGTGCCGGCCAGGGCCGCGCCGCAGCCGGCCAGTCCCACCGCCGACGCCGAAGCGCCCAGCAGCGTCAGGAACTGACGTCTCGACCTCACAGATCGCGCGTGCATGGAGAAGCAACCCTTTCGTCGTGTCCGGAGGGGTCCGGTCGTGGTGGTGGTTCAGGAGGAGACCGGCGCGAGCGCCGGCCGGGAGGGAAGCGCGCCGATGAACTCGTCCACCGCGCCGAGGAGCCGCAGTTCGGCCTCCGGTTCGAGCCGGGCGCCGCCGTCGGCGAGCCGCTCGATCGCCGAGTCCAGCAGGAAGCAGCCGGGCACCACATGACGTGCCCCCAGTGCCGACAGCACCGGGCGCAGCGCGTAGTCCAGCGCGAGCAGATGCGCCAGGCTGCCCCCGGTCACCACCGGCAGCACCGTCTTGCCGGCCAGCGCCGACTGCGGCAGCAGGTCGAGGAAGGCCTTGAGCAGGCCGGTGTAGGAGGCCTTGTAGACGGGGGTCGCCACGATCACCCCGTCGGCCGCGGCGACCGCCTCGGCGGCGGCGGCGATGCGTGGATCGTCGACCTCGGCGCCCAGCAGCTCACGCGGCGGGAGCTCGCGCAGGTCCAGATGCCCGACGTCGAAGCCGGTCTCCGACAGCCGCTCGGCGAGCTGCGCCGCCACCAGCGCGGTGCGCGACCGGCGGGCGGGACTGCCCGAAATCGCAAGAAGAGACGTCACAGCCAACCCCTCACAAGGGGCCACGGTACGAACGCGGTCGTATCCCTGGCCGAAAAATGGCACGCCGAAATCAAGGAATGGCGCAGGAGAAAAACGGGGCGACTATTCCGCCCCCGGGAAACCGTCAGCAGGGAACCGGTGAATATGTCCGCGACCGACACGAATCCGGTTCGCGTGGCACGCCGTCATGCGCGCGCCGGACAGCAGAACGCCGCGCTCCTGTCGTCAGGGCGCGGCGAACGCGGGAGAACAAGCCAGTCAGAAGCCTTGGCCTGCCAGTCGGTTCACCGACCGGCGGCACAGATGGCGCTGGCCTGACGTCGCAGATCGACGTGCAGGCGAGCGGCGAAATCACTCGACTGGCTCATGGAACGAAAGACTGTCAGCAACTGCACGCCGCCGTCAATACGCTTCCATTCAGGTCTCGAATACTGAGCAATTACCGGCTTCCGCGTCGGCGGCCGCAGGCAGCCGCGCGAGAAAGGCCGCGCCGTGCCGCGAGTCCACGACCGCCAGAGTGCCGCCGTGGTGACGGGCGATGTCCCTGGCGATCGGCAGGCCGAGTCCGGCGCCGCCGTGGTCGCGGCTGCGGGCGTCGTCGAGCCGGGTGAAGCGTTCGAAGATCCGGTCCCGGTCCTCCGGGGCGATGCCGTGACCGTCGTCGCGGACCTCCAGCAGGCAGTCCCTTCGGCCCGCGTCGGCCCGGACCCGCACCCGGATCTCCCCGGCGGCGTGCCGCTGCGCGTTGTCCAGCAGGTTGGTCACCAGCCGGGTCAGCCACAGGTAGTTGCCCGGCGTCCGGACGCCCTCCGTCAGATCCAGGGTGACGGGGCAGCGTTCGACGCCCCGGTTCCTGACGACGGCGCGGACCAGCTCGGCCAGGTCGACCGGCACCGCCCCGGCGGCCGAGCGGTCGGGGGCGGGCGCGCCGCTGTCGAGCCGGGCCAGGAAGAGCAGGTCGGTGGCGAGCGCCTGCAGCCGCTCGGTGTCCTCCAGGGCGCCGGCCACCAGTTCGGTCCTCACCTCCGGATCGGGGTGGGCCAGGGCGACTTCGAGCTGGGTCCGCAGCACCGCGATCGGGCTGCGCAGTTCGTGGGAGGCGTCGGCGATGAACTGCCGCTGCCGGCGTCCGGCGACGTCGAGCCGGTCCAGCATCGCGTTCATCGTCGAGGCCAGCCGGGAGATCTCGTCGCCGCCGCGCGGGATCGGCACCCGGCGGTGCAGTTCCTGCTCGCCGATCGCGGAGACCTCGCTGCGGATGGCCTCGACCGGACGCAGGGCCCGGCCGGTGACGCGCCAGGTCACCAGCGCGACGGTGAGCAGCAGCAGCGGGCAGCCGACCGCGAGCACGAGCGCCGTCGAGGACTCGGCGGCGTCGGCCGGGCCCAGCGAGACGCCGGTGTGGATGACGACCTGCCCCTTGGGGGTGTCCGCGATCACGCTGACGACCTGCTGTTTGCCGTCGATCCCGAACTCCTTCAACTCCCAGGGGGCCGGCACGCCGGGGAAGGCCTCCACGCCGGGGACGGGAGTCAGCGGCGGCCGGCCGACGACGTTCGGGCTGGCCGAGACGACGTCCCCGCCGGTGCCGACGACCTGGACGAAGTCGGTGCCGGCCCCCAGCGGCACCACCCGCGCCAGCTCGCCGCGAGCCGCCATCGCGGCCACCACGTCGGCCTGCTTCCTGGCGACCCGCGTGGCGTTGCCGCGCAGGTCCGTGTGGAGCAGCGCGAGCATGGCCAGCGAGGCCGCGGTCAGGGCGACCGCGACCACCGAGCAGGCCGCCAGCGTCGCCCTGGCCCGCATCGACCGGGGCGTGAGTCGGCTGCGGACGGCGCGCAGTCGTCGCAGCGCCATCCGGAGCGTCCCCGGCGCCCGCTCAGCCACCGTCCACCGCCAGCCGGTAGCCGACGCCGCGCACCGTCTGCACGGCACAGCGGCCGAAGGGCGCGTCGATCTTCCGGCGCAACGCGCTGACGTGCACCTCGACGACGTTGGGATCCCCGTCGTAGTTCTCGTCCCAGACGTGGTCGAGGATCTCGCGCTTGGACACCACCGCGCCCGCGTGCCGGGCCAGGTGCTCCAGCACGGCGAACTCCCTGGCGGTGAGCCTGACCGGGTCCGCGCCGCGGTGACAGGTGCGGGCGGCCACGTCGACGACCAGGTCCCCGACCGTCAGGACCTGGGGCGGGCGGCTGCCGAGGCGGCGCACCAGCGCCCGGAGTCTGGCGACCAGGACGACGAAGGAGAAGGGCTTGGACAGGAAGTCGTCCGCGCCCGTGTCCAGGGCCTCCGCCTCGTCGAACTCCCCGTCCTTGGCGGTCAGCATCAGGATCCCCGCCGTGTTGCCCGCCGCGCGCAGCATCGCGCAGACCCGGTAGCCGTTGAGGCCGGGCAGCATGATGTCGAGCACGATGACGTCGTAGCGGCTCCGGGTCGCCTGCCGCAGTCCGGACACGCCGTCGTGGGCCACGTCGACGCGGAAGCCCTCCGCCTCCAGCCCGCGCTGCACCGCGGCGGCCAGCCGCCGCTCGTCCTCCACCACCAGTACTCGCACGCGACCAGGGTGCCAGGTCGCCCGGGCCGGAAGCTGAAGAGGTCTTCAGTTCTTCAGCAGTGCTTCAGGGTGCTTGCGGCATCGTCAGCACTCCCGAGAAGGGGATGCCGGATGAGGAGAGAACATGACCGAAGCTGTTGAGCCGGGCACGCCTGAGGTCGAGCCCGAGGAGGCCCCTGAGGCCGGGGTTCCCGCGGCGCGCGTGAAGCCGGGGATCCGCCGCCTGGTGCCGGGGCGGCGCGGGCGGCGGGTGGCCGCGGGAGCGGCCGCCGTGCTGGTGCTCGGCGGGGCGGTGGCGATCACCGCGGCCGTCGTCCACCACGGCGACCGGGGCTTCGCCGTGCGCGCGTTCCCCGGCGGCCCGGAGGGGATCCCCGGCGGGGGCCCCTACGTCGTCAAGGTTCCCGGTGGCGTCCCCGGCGGGCCCGACCGGATCGCGATCGCCAAGGGCGAGGCCCTGGCCGGCGTGGTGGCGCCCGGCGCCGGCGTGGGCGGGGCCGCACCGCAGGGGCAGCTCGCGCCCGCGCCGCTGCCGGGCCTGGCGGCCGACCAGGCGGTGCTGAAGGCCACCGCCGCGGTGACCGGCGGCAAGGTCGCGTCCCTGCAGAGCGTCCCCGAGCAGGGCGGCGGCAGCGCCTGGGAGGCCACGGTCGTCGGCCCGGACGGGGTGCACCACCTGGTCACCCTGGACGGCGCCTCCGGCACGGTCACCGGCAACACCGTGATCGGGGGCTGATCCGGGGAGGAAAGGGCCGAACGGCCGCCGGTCGGCCTTTCCTCCCGCCCGCGCCGGGCATAGCGTCGAGTCATGACCACTCGCGCGCCGATGAGGACGCTGAACCGGGTCGTCCTGCTGGCCGCCGCCGCGGTCGTCGGTGCGGCCGTGGCCAAGGAGCTGAGCCGGCCCGCCGCCGAACGCGGCTGGCACGGACGGATCGTCGGCCTGCCCTACGACTTCCGGCCGCCGACGCCCGCCCGGCTGCGGGCCGAGTTCTGGGACCCGGACAACGACGCCCTGTTCACCCCGCACGCCTTCGGCGTCGGCTACGGCGTCAACCTCGCCCGGATCGTCGGCCGCTTCTGCCCGCCGGACTGAGCCGGCCCGGGTCTCAGGGCCGGGGCTCCGGGTTCGCCGTGTCCGCCGGGCCCTCCGGATTCCTGGCCAGGTAGACGGTGTTGGTGGCCTGACGTTCCTGCAACGGGTTGTCGAAGGCGACGACCTCCGCCCGCACCTCGCCGAAGACCTGCTCCAGGCTGCGCAGGAACTCCTCCTCCGGCGGGTCGTTCGACCACAGCGCGAAGACCCCGCCGGGACGCAGCCGGGCACGCAGGCGCAGCAGCCCCGCCGGCTCGTAGAAGTCGGCGTGGCTCGGGTGCAGCAGGTGCCGGGGCGAGTGGTCGACGTCGACCAGGATCGCGTCGTAGCTCCGCTCCGGGGCGGCCGGGTCCAGCGGCGCCCCGGAGCGGACCAGGGCGAAGAAGTCGCCCTGGACCAGACGGCAGCGCGGGTCGTCGGCCACCCCCGCGTCGATCAGCCCGCGCCGGTGCCACTCGATGACCTCGCCGAGCGCGTCGACGACCACGAGTGAGGAGACAGCGGGGTCGGCGAGCGCGGCCTGCGCGGTGCAGCCGAGACCGAGCCCGGCCACGGCCACGTCGAGTCCGGCCGGAGCGGGCACCTTCCCGGCGAGTTCGCCGAGGGCGAGGCGGGCCAGCTCCTCCTCGGCGACGGTGAACAGACTCGACATCAGGTACTCGTCGTTCAGCTTGATCTCGTAGACGTCCCGACCGACGCCGGGGTACCAGCGCCGCCGCAGCACCAGCTCCCCCATCGGCGTGTTCCGAAAATCGAGCTCCTCGAACCGGAGACCCACACGAACTCCCCACACACGGCACCGCACGACGACTGACGCTGCGGAGTCTGACACGCGCGGATCGGCCGTTCGTGCCGACCCACCGCTCCCCCGCCGACCGGGCTGCCGCCACACTGGACGCATGCCAGGTCTGGAAGCCGATTTCACCCCCGAGCAGATCGACCGTTCCCGCGCCAGGAAGCGGGAGACGACGCCGCTGCGCTACGCCTCGATGTCGCTCGGCCTGCTGGTGCCGCTCGTGCTCGGCTTCACCCCGCTCGGCGCCGGGCTGGTGCGGGCGGCGGGCCGGGTCGCGGGCGGGGGCTGGATCGCCACCGCCGTGCTGGGCGCGGTCGCCCTGGAACTGGTCCCGTTCCTGCTGGCGCTGCCGCTGTCGGCGCGGGCCGAGGTCGTCAACCGGCGCTGGGGCCTGTCCACCCGATCGTGGCGGCTGTTCGCCGCCGACGCGGCCAAGGGCTTCGCGATCGGCGCCGTGCTCTTCGCGGGGGCGTCGTTCGCCCTCTACGGTCTGATGCGGGCGCTGCCGGGGACCTGGTGGGTCTGGGCGGCGGCGGGCGCGGCGGTGCTGGTGCTGCTGCTCTCCTTCCTGCTGCCGGTGGTCGTCGAGCCGCTCTTCAACCGCTTCACCCCGCTGCCCGAAGGACCGCTGCGGCAGCGGCTGATGTCCCTGGCCGAGGCCTCCGGCGTGCCGGTGCGGGACATCCTGGTCAGCGACGCTTCCCGGCGCACCACCGCGACCAACGCCTACGTGTCCGGCATCGGACGCACCCGCAGGGTGGTGGTCTGGGACACCACGGTGGAGCGCGCGGCCGAGGAGGAGGTCGCCGCCGTCGCCGCCCACGAGCTGGGCCACGCCGCCCGCCGCGACGTGCTGTACGGCACGCTGGCCGGCGCCGTCGGCGCCGCCGCCGTGGTCTGCCTGATCGCGGCGGCGCTGCAGTGGACGCCGCTGCTCGACGCCGCCGGGGTGGACCATGCCGCGGACCCGCGCTCGCTGGCGCTGGTGGTCGCGCTGGGCACGGTCCTCGGCACCGTCGGCGGCCCGCTGCGCCTGTGGGTGAGCCGACGCGTCGAAGCGCGCGCCGACGGCTACGCGCTCGACCTGACCCGGTCTCCGGAGACGATGGTGGCGATGCAGCGCCGCCTCGCGGTGACCAATCTCGCCGATCTCGAGCCCCACCGGCTCACCGTGGTGCTCTTCGGCAGCCATCCGCCGACGCGGGCCCGCATCGCGCACGCCCGTGCCTGGGCCGCGGCCCACGGCCTGCCCGAGCCGCCCGGCCTCCGGTGACCATGGGCGACGACCCTGGACAGGGCTCGGTCGGCGGACCTAGTCTCGGATCACCCTATTCAATTTGTTGACTATGGAGTGCCGCATGAAGTCCTTCCGCGAGGCGGTCGAGGCCAAGGACATGGCCGCGGTCGAGGCGCTGCTCGCCGACGACGTGGTGTTCACCAGCCCGGTCGCGTTCCGCCCCTACCCGGGCAAGGCCATCACGGCCGCGATCCTGCGCGGCGTGGTGCGGGTCTTCGAGGACTTCCGCTACGTCCGCGAGCTGGAGGACGGCCCGCACCACGCGCTCGAGTTCACCGCCACGGTGGACGGCCTGGAGATCAACGGCTGCGACTTCCTCACCTGGAACGAGGACGGGAAGATCGTCGACTTCAAGGTGATGGTGCGTCCGCTGCGCGCCGCCGAGGCGCTGGCCGCGCGGATGGGCGCCCAGTTCGCCGCGATCGCGGCGGAGGCCCAGGGCGCGGGCGGCTGACCACCCCGGCCCGGGCCACGAAGCCGTTCAGCGGCGTTCAGCGGCGGACGGTCGCGCGCAGGTCGAGCGCGGCCAGGGCCTGCTCCGCCCAGCGCAGGTTCTCCTGTTCGAAGGCGATCCCGCGCTGCAGCGTGAGGTACGGGCCGATCCGCTCGGCCTGCGCGAGGTGCTCCGGCTCGGTGCGCCCGGCCAGCAACCGGATCCGCAGGCGCTCGTAACGGGCCAGCTTCGCCCGCGCGGACTCGGCCCGCTCGCGGATCGCGGCGCGCACCGCCTCGTCGTCCCCGGCGTCGACCGCCTGGACCTTGACCAGCAGCTCGTCGCGGATCGCGGTGGGCCGCGGCGGCTCGGCGGTGAACTCGCGCAGCGCGTCGCGACCGGCCCCGGTCAGCGAGAAGAGGCGCTTGTTGGGCCTGCGCTCCTGCTCGACCAGACGGGCCCGGATCAGGCCCTCCGCCTCCATCCGCTCCAGCTCGCGGTAGAGCTGCTGGGGCGTGGCCATCCAGAAGTTCGCGACCGACGCGTCGAACTCCTTGGCCAGGTCGTACCCGGACGCCTCGCCCTCCAGGAGCGCGGCCATCACCGCATTGCGCAACGCCATGCCCCGAGGCTACCCGCGCGCCCCGGGCCCGCGGTCAGATGGTGACCAGGCCGCGCTCGGTCGCGAACTCGACGGCCACCAGGCCCGGCTCCTCGTCCTCGACCCAGGTGACGTCGACCTGGTCGAGCGGGTGGTCGGCCGGCTCGCCCAGGAACTCGGCGATCGCCGCCGCGTCACCGGCGATCGAGAGACCCTTGATGCTGGAACTCGTGCGCGGGTCCGCCGAGGGCCGCTGTCCGGGGTCGACCAGCCACTGCAGGAAGTAGGGCAGCTGCGGGTCCTCCATCAGCTCCAGCAGCCCGATCTGCTTCCAGTGCAGGTCGAAGCCGTCCGGGCGGACCCGATGGCCAGGGGCCGCGGTGCGGCCGAGCCGCGCCTCGACCGGTGCCATGTCCTCGACCGAGACCACCCAGCCGAGCCACCCGCCGCCCTCGGCGGCCCGTCGGGCGACCGCCTGGCCGAACGGCGCCCGGTCGGCCGCCGGGTGGTCCAGGGTGGTCACCACCTCGACGTAGGTGCCGCCGGCCAGCGGCAGCACGAAGTTGCGGGTGCCGAAACGGGGGTGGACCCCGCCGTCGACGAACCCCGCGCCCAGCGCCGAGCCGATCCGCTGCACCGTCGAGACGAACCCCTCGCGGGCCACCGCGTATGACACATGATCCAATCGCACCCGGCCATCATCACCCGGCCGGGACCGGCAGCCCGGCGCGCCACGCGCCGACGTCGGCCGGGTAACGCGATCGGCCGAACGCATGACGCCGCGGGCCGCCCCGACCCGGGCCGCACGCACCTTGACTTCCCATCGGGCGCGACGCACTGTCGGCCTGCTCGCACTCCTCCCCGCGATCGTCACGCACCCCGGAGGCCAGGCATGACCGCATCCGCCGCACCCGCCCTGTTCGGCCCCGCCCGCCTCGGGCCGCTGACGCTGCGGAACCGGATCCTCAAGGCCGCCACCTTCGAGGGGATGACCCGGTGCGGTGAGGTGAGCGAGGACCTGGTCGAGTTCCACCGCCGCCACGCGGCCGGCGGGGTGGCGATGACCACCGTCGCCTACTGCGCCGTCGCCCCGGAGGGCCGGACCGAGCGCCACCAGATCTGGATGCGCCCCGAGGTCCTGCCGGGCCTGCGGCGGCTCACCGACGCCGTGCACGCGGAGGGAGCGGCCGTCTCGGCGCAGCTCGGCCATGCCGGACCGGTCGCCGACGGCCGCTCCAACCGGCTGCCCTCGCTGGGCCCCTCGGCCGCCCTCAGCCCGCAGGGGCTGAGCCGGATCAGGGAGGCGAGCCACGAGGACATCGCGCGGATCACCCGTGCCCACGCCGACGCCGCGCTGCTGGCGGCCGAGGCGGGATTCGACGCGGTGGAGATCCATCTCGGCCACAACTACTTCGCCAGCTCCTTCCTCAGCCCCAGGATCAACCGGCGCACGGACGCCTACGGCGGTCCGCTGGAGGCGCGCGCTCGGGTCGCCAGGGAGGTCGCCCTGGCCGTCCGCGACGCCGTCGGCGACCGCGTGGCGATCCTGGCGAAACTCAACATGGACGACGGCGTGCCGGGCGGGTTCTGGCTGGACGAGAGCCTCCGGGTGGCCCGGATGCTGGAGCGCGACGGCAGCCTGGACGCACTGGAACTCACCGCAGGCAGCTCGCTGCTGAACCCGATGTACCTGTTCCGCGGCGAGGCGCCGCTGCGGGAGTTCGCCGAGGCGATGCGCAACCCGGCCGTGCGGCTGGGGGTGCGCCTGGCGGGCGGGCGCTTCCTGCGCAGCTACCCCTACCAGGAGGCCTACCTGCTCGACAGCGCCCGGCAGTTCCTGGCCGCGCTCTCCCTGCCGCTGGTGCTGCTCGGCGGCGTCTCGCAGCGGGAGACGGCCGAGCGGGCCGTCGCCGAGGGCTTCGCCTTCGTGGCGATGGCGCGGGCCCTGCTGCGGGAACCGGACCTGGTCGAGCGGATGCGGAAGGAGCCGGGCACCCGCTCCCTGTGCGTGCACTGCAACAAGTGCATGCCGACCATCTACACCGGAACCCGCTGCGTGCTCGCAACGGCGGCCGACCGGCCCGCCGAACAGCCTCGCCCGTCATCCGAGCCGGTGGTTTGACGGCCCGCGGTTCCGTCATCTCCACAAAGAACTGGCGTGCCCCGCTACTGTTTTGATCATGACTCAGATACTCGTCGAGGAGAACTTCCGGCACATCGACGGCCAGGACATGGAGGACCTCATCGCGGCGCTCGCCGCACTCGGACTCGTCGCCGACCCCACCCAGCCCCGCACCCCCGTGCACGGGCATCCATGGGTCATGGTGCTGCACTGGATCCAGGACGAACTCCCGCCCGCCGTCGCCGAGCGGCTCACCTCCACCCTCCCGGGCACCGTCAGGGAGATCTTCGGCCGACCACGGGCGGCGGACCACCCCTCCGGCTCCGACGTGCCCCGGGTCGTCCCCGGGCGCATCGAGATCCACAGCCCGACCGGCGGGGTCCTGCGGGCGATCCCGATGTGAGGTCTCCCGACTCCTTCACGAAGGCTGTGTGCGGACTGTGCGTCGGCCCTCTTGACGAATTCTCGTCAGGAAAGTTTCCTAACTAATTGCTGGCACGCACTCCAGCTTCCGCCTCCCCCGGCGTCCGACGGGCATGCCCCCATGCCCAGGAGCGAAGGAGCCCCATGCACAGTCCCCTCAAACCGCTGGCGGCGGCCGTCAGCGGAGCCCTCGTCGGGCTCTCGCTGACGGTCCTCGCGGCCGCACCGGCGGCCCACGCCGCCGCGACGCCGGCGATGCCGTTCCCGCAGCACCAGACCTACAAGGTGGGCGTGATGCCCTCCGCCTCCCAGGCGAGCCGCGACGCCGCGGTCGAGAAGCAGTACAACTCCTGGAAGAGCAGTTATCTCGTCCACGGCTGTGCCTCGAACGAGTACTACGTCTCGACCAAGGGCGACGGCGACGCCACCAACAACGGTCCCGTGTCGGAGAGTCAGGGCTACGGCATGAACATCGTGCCGCTGATGGCCGGTTACGACGCCGACGCGCAGACCGAGTTCAACGGCCTCTGGCAGCTGGTCAAGGACCACAAGGACCAGTGGGGCCTGATGCAGTGGCAGCTGGACGGCAAGAGCTGCAAGTACTACAGCTCCGGCACCCCGGACGCCGCCACCGACGGCGACCTCGACATCGGCTACGGCCTGATCCTCGCGGACCGGCAGTGGGGCGGCTACACCGCCGACGCGAAAGCCTGGCTGGCGAGCGTCTACGCCCACGACGTGACCTCCGACGGCCACCTCAAGTGCGAGGACGACGGCCCGTCCACCGACACCCGGCCCTCCGACCACATGCTGGACCACCTGCGCGCCTTCGCCGCCTACGACACCGCCCACGACTGGGCCAAGGTGGTCAGCCGCACCGAGGCGCTGGACTCGGCCTTCACCGCGTCCTACTCCGCGACCGGGGGCCTGCTCTCCGACTTCGTCGTGAACGCCGACACCAGCGCGCCCTCCCCGGCGCCCGCCAACTACCAGGAGGACCAACCGGACAACATCGTCGGCTACAACTCCATCCGCGTCCCGTGGCACATGGGCACCGACGCGCTGGAGAACGGCGGCACCGTCGCCGCCACCGCCTACGGGCTGGCCAAGAAGGAGTCCGCCTGTCTGAAGGGCGAATCCGGCGGCAATCCGCAGAAGGTCTACCCGCACACCAAGCTGAACTGCACCGCGTACTCGACCACGGACCAGGCCGAGGAGGCGGGAGACTCGGTCGGCCCCGCCGCCATGGCCGCCGGCGACCAGGCCTGGACCGACGCCATCTGGAACCAGCTCGCCACCAATCCCTTCGGCGACGGCTACTACGGCGAGACCATCAAGACCCTGGTCTACCTGGTGATGGCCGGCGACTACTGGAACCCGGCGAGCGGCAGCGCCCCCGCGAACGACTTCTCGGTCTCGGTCAGCCCCGGCTCCGCCTCGGTGACGGCCGGCCAGTCCGCCACCGCGACCGTCTCCACCGCGGTCACCTCGGGGAGCGCCGAGTCCGTCGCGCCGAGCGCCTCGGGCGCGCCGTCCGGCGTGAGCGTCGGCTTCAGCCCGGCGTCGGTGAGCTCGGGCGGCAGCTCCGCCATGACCGTGACCACCACCTCGGCCGCCGCCTCGGGCAGTTACCCGATCACGGTGACCGGCAGTGCCGCCTCCGGCAGTCACAGCGCGACCTACACCCTGACCGTCACCACCTCGTCCGGCGGCGGCTGCACGGCGGCGCAGCTGCTCGGCAACCCCGGTTTCGAGAACGGCGCCACCACCGCGCCCTGGACCGGCACGTCCACCCTCGGCTTCGACCCGATCACTCAGTCCGCGAGCGCCGAACCGGCGCACTCGGGCGGCTGGGAGGCCTGGTTCAACGGCAACGGCACCGCGGACACCGACACGGTCAGCCAGACGGTCACCATCCCGACCGGTTGCGCGAGCGCCACGCTGACCTACTGGCAGCACATCGACACCACCGAGACCACCAGCACCGCGACGCCGGACACCTTCAAGGTCCAGGTGCTCAACAGCGGCGGCACGGTGCTGGCCACCCTGGCCGCCTTCAGCAACCTGAACAAGAACACCGGCTACGCCCAGCAGAGCTTCAGCCTGACCCCGTACGTCGGTCAGACCGTCACGCTGAGGTTCACCGGCGCAGAGACCGACGCCAACGGCGGCACCACCGACTTCGTCATCGACGACACCGCGCTGAACGTCAGCTGACCGCCCCGGCGACCGGCTCGACCTCCTGCACCAGCCCGTAGACGAAGCGGGCACGGTAGGAGCGGACCTCCTCGCCCGGATCGCCCCCTCGCACCGCTGGATCGGCCAGGCTGTACCGGCTGACCCAGCGGTGCGGCGCATCCTCGGGCAGATGCCGGACGCTCGGGAAGAGCAGCGGCAGATCACCGACCACATACCGCCAGGGCGTAAGGACGCCGCTCTGCGGCACCTCGGGCGGGCGTGTTCCCGGCTCTCTGACCAACCACTCCTGCCAGACGGCGCCCTCGGTCCCCTCGACCGCCTCGAAGAGCAGTCCCGGCCAGAGCGGCAGCGCCCAGCGGTGCAGCCGGCACGCCAGATCGCCCACCCGCTGCTCCCGCACGTCGGCGGCGGCCCCCAGCACCGCCCGGTACCTGGCCACCCCGCGCAGCGCCGTCCGCGACCGGACGAAGCGCTGCCAGTCGGCGTTCACCTGGCGCATCTCCGTCGCCGAGAAGCCCAGTCGCTGCCGCGCCTGCTCCACCAGCCCCGGCTGGAAGTCGGCCATCCGCCGCAGCAGGACCAGTTGGAACTCCGCTTCGCCGAACCTCGCCGTCACCGCCCCAGGATCCCACGAGCACGGCAACCCGCTTCATCATCAAATTTTGCAGTCTTGCTAGCGATACTTACGTATCTTGCTAGATATCTTGCATCAATCGCGTGGCACCCATACGCTCCCCCGGAAGCAACTGACTCCCCCTCATCCCACCCCGTCCACCCGACTCCCGAGGGAATCCATGTCAGGCACTCGCCAAACGCGATTCCGAACAGCCACGCTGGGCCTGTTGGCCCTGCTCCTGTCCCTCCTCCCGCTGCTCCACCCCGTCGGCGCCAGAGCCGCCGGGACCAACCTCGCGCTCGGCAAGACCATGAGCGCCAGCGGCGTGCAGCAGAACTACGTCGCGGGCAACGCCAACGACGGCGACCAGAACAGCTACTGGGAGAGCACCAACAACGCCTTCCCGCAGTGGATCCAGGTCGACCTCGGCGCCACCACCGCCGTGGACCACCTCGTGCTGAAGACGCCCACCGCGTCGGGCTGGGGCGCGCGGACCCAGACCCTGACCGTGCTGGGCAGCACCGACGGCAGCTCGTTCACCACCCTGGTCGCCTCGGCGGCGTACACCTTCGACCCGGCAAGCGGAGCCGCGGTCACCGTGAACCTGCCCGCCTCGACCAGCACCCGCTACCTGCGCGTCAGCATCACCGCCAACACCGCCTGGCCGGCTGGCCAGATCTCCGAGTTCGAGGTCTACGCCCCGACCGGCGGCGGCGGAGACACCACCCCGCCCACGGCGCCGGGTAGCCTGGCCTACACCCAGCCGCAGTCCGGCCAGATCAAGCTGACCTGGACCGCGTCGACCGACAACGTCGGGGTGACCGGGTACGACGTGTACGCCAACGGCGCGAAGATCGCTTCCGTCTCCGGCAGCACGCTGACCTACACCGACTCCCAGCCCGCCACCGCGACCGTCACCTACGACGTGGTCGCCCGCGACGCGGCCGGCAACCAGTCGCCCGCCAGCAACAGCGTCACCCGCACCGGCACCTCGCCCACCGGCACCAACCTGGCCCTGGGCAAGCCGATCAGCGGCACCGCGAACACCTACACCTACGCGCCCGCCAACGCCGACGACGGCGACGTGACCACCTACTTCGAGGGCGCGTCCTACCCGAGCCAGCTCACCGTCAAGCTCGGCGCCAACGCCGACGTGACGGCGGTCAAGGTGCTGCTCAACCCGGCCTCGGTCTGGTCCGCGCGGACCCAGACCATCCAGGTGCTCGGCCGTGAGCAGAGCGCCACCGGCTTCACCAGCATCAGCGCGGCGCAGACCTACACCTTCGACCCGAACACCGGGAACTCCGTCACCATCCCGGTCAGCGCCCGCGTCGCGGACGTGGAGCTGAGCATCACCAGCAACAGCGGTGCGCCCGGCGGCCAGGCCGCCGAGTTCCAGGTCATCGGCACCCCGGCGCCCAACCCCGACCTCACCGTCAGCAGCTCCTCCTGGTCGCCCTCCTCGCCCGTCGAGACCGACCCGGTCACCGTCTCCGCCACCGTGCAGAACATCGGCACCGCCGCGGCCGGGGCCAGCGGAGTCAACTTCTACCTGGGCACCACCAAGGTCGGCAGCGCGACCGTCGGCGCCCTGGCCGCCGGCGCGTCCACGACCGTCAGCGCCGCCATCGGCACCCAGGCCGCGGGCAGCTACCAGCTGACCGCCAAGGTCAACGAGTCCGGCGCGGTCATCGAGTCGAACACCGGCAACGACAGCTACACCAACCCGACCAACCTCACGGTCTCCGCCGTGCAGAGCTCGGACCTGGTCGCCTCGCCGGTCGGCTGGACGCCGTCCAACCCGGCGGCCGGAAACACCGTCAACTTCTCGGTGGCGGTCAAGAACCAGGGCAACGTCGCCACCGCGAGCGGTACGCACGCCGTCACCATGACGCTGCTCGACAGCAACGGCGCGACACTGAAGACCTTCTCGGGCTCGTTCAACGGCCCGCTCGCGGCCGGGGCCACCAGCGCGCCCGTCGCGATGGGCAGTTGGACGGCGGCGAACGGCAAGTACACCGTGCACACGGTGATCGCGGCCGACGCCAACGAGCTCTCGGTCAAGCAGGCCAACAACACCAGCGACACCCCGCTCTTCGTCGGGCGCGGCGCCAACATGCCCTACGACACCTACCAGGCCGAGGACGGCCAGGTCGGCGGCGGCGCGACCGTCATCGGCCCGAACCGCACCATCGGCGACCTGGCCGGAGAGGCCTCCGGCCGCAAGGCGGTGACGCTGAACTCGACCGGCTCCTACGTGCAGTGGACCTCGCGTGAGGCCACCGACACGCTGGTGACCCGCTTCTCGATCCCCGACGCCTCGGGCGGCGGCGGCACCACGGCGACGCTCGACCTCTACGCCAACGGCCAGCTGGTCCAGCCGATCACGCTGACCTCGCACTACGCCTGGCTCTACGGCGCGGAGACCGGCCCGGGCAACGACCCGAGCGCGGGCGGACCCCGGCACATCTACGACGAGGCGCACGTCCTGCTGAACCAGAGCTACCCGCAGGGCACCGTCTTCAAGTTGCAGAAGGACTCGGGCAACAGCTCCCAGTACGCGATCGACTTCGTCGACCTGGAGCAGGTCGCGCCCATCGCGAACCCGGACCCGACCGCTTTCGTCACCCCGGCCGGCTTCGCCCAGCAGGACGTGCAGAACGCGCTCGACCAGGTCCGCATGGACACCACGGGCAAGCTGCAGGGCGTCTACCTGCCGGCCGGGCAGTACCAGGTCTCCAGCAAGCTCCAGGTCTACGGCAAGGCGATCAAGGTCGTCGGCGCGGGCCCCTGGTACGCCCAGTTCAACGCCCCGACCGGCCAGGACAACACCGACGACGGCTGGTCGGTGGCGACCACCGCCAACGGCTCGTCCTTCTCGGGCTTCGGCTGGTTCGGCAACTACGTGCAGCGCATCGACGGCCCGGGCAAGGTCTTCGACCTGACCGACGTCACCGGCATCACGATCGACAACATCTGGATCGAGCACCAGGTCTGCGCGATCTGGGGCACCCACGTCAGCGGGCTGACCGCGACGAACATGCGGATCAGGGACACCTTCGCCGACGGCATCAACCTCACCAACGGCAGCCAGAACAACCTGGTCAGCAACGACGAGGCCCGGTCCACCGGCGACGACAGCTTCGCGCTGTTCGCGGCCACCGACCACAACAGCTCGGACCTGAAGAACAACACCTTCCAGAACCTCACCTCGCTCACCCCCTGGCGGGCCGCGGGCGTGGCGGTCTACGGCGGCTACGCGAACACGCTGCAGAACCTGTACGTCGCCGACACGCTCACCTACTCCGGCATCACCATCAGCTCGCTGAACTTCGGCTACCCCTTCGAGGGCTTCGGAGCCAGCCCGCAGACGGTGATCCAGAACGTCTCGCTGGTCCGTGACGGCGGGCACTTCTGGGGCGGCCAGGTGTTCCCCGCCATGTGGCTGTTCTCGGCGACCCAGCCCTTCCAGGGCATCAGGGTCAACAGCCTGGACATCACCGACCCCACCTACTCCGGGATCATGTTCCAGACCGACTACTCGGGAGGCGCCGCGCTCAACCCGATCACCGACACCGTCTTCACCGACGTCAGCATCTCCGGCGCGCAGCAGAGCGGCGACGCCTACAACGCCAAGTCCGGCTACGGCATCTGGGCCAACCCGATGCCCGAGTCCGGCCAGGGCCCGGCGGTCGGCTCGGTCACCTTCAACCACCTGACCGAGAGCAACAACTACCAGGACATCAACAACCCGACGACGACGTTCACCATCACCGTGAACCCGTAGTCACCCCCTGAGGGCTGTCCCGGCACGCTCACGCGTGCCGGGACAGCCCTCATTCGGCCTTCCGGGTGGGATGACGAGCCCGGCTCCGGCGCGGCGGCGCGCCTTCCGCAGCTCCCCGCTCCAGTCTTTCGGCAGCAGTCGGCTGTCTACCGGGAAGTCGAGGAGTCTGACCATGGCCTTCGTTCAGATCATCGAGTACACGACGAGCCGCATCGACGAGCTCAACGCCCTGCTGGACGACTGGGTCGAGAGGAACGCGGGCAACCCCCTGGCGACCCGGGCGATGCAGACCCGCGACCGGGACCGCGAGAACGTCTACCTCAACATCGTGGAGTTCCCCTCCTACGAGGTCGCGATGGCCAACTCCGACCGGCCCGAGACGGCACAGTTCGCCGCCCAGGTGGCGGCCCTGTGCGACGGCCCTCCGGTCTTCCGCAACCTCGACCTGGTCCAGCTGCGGTCCTTCGAGGGCTGACGCAGATCCCTCACGGGCACTGCGTGAAGGACCGCCGGTAGTCCGCCGGGGAGACGCCGACGGCGCGGCGGAAGTGGTGGCGGAGCATGGCGGCGGTCTGGAAGCCCGCGGAGCGGGCGATTTCCTCGACGGTGAGGGGGGACTGCTCCAGCAGCCGGCGGGCGTGCAGGACGCGCTGGGCCGCGAGCCAACGGCCGGGCGTGGTGCCGGTCTCGGCCAGGAAGCGGCGGGCGAAGGTGCGCTCGGACATGTGGGCCCGGCGGGCCATCTCGGCGACCGAGTGGTCCGTGTCCAGGCGTTCGGACAGCCAGGCCAGCAGCGGCTGCAGGCTCTCCGCGACCCGTTCGGGCACCGGCTGGACGATGAACTGCCGCTGTCCGCCCTCCCGTTGCGGTGGCACCACCATGCGTCTGGCGATGGCCGTGGCGGCCTCGGAGCCGAGTTCGCGGCGGACCAGGTGGAGCGCGGCGTCGATGCCCGCCGCGGTGCCCGCGCTGGTGATGATCTGCCCGTCGTCGACGTAGAGCACGTCGGGGTCGATCCGGGCGAGGGGGAAGCGGCGGGAGAACTCCTCGGCGTGCCGCCAGTGGGTGGTGCAGCGGCGGCCGTCCAGCAGGCCGGCGTCGGCGAGCACGAACGCGCCGCTGCAGACCGTCAGCAGCTGTGCCCCGCGGGCGTGGGCGGCGCGCAGCGCGTCCAGCAGCTCCGGCGGATACTCGGCACGGATCGCGTACGCGGGGACCGCGACCAGGTCGGCCCGCTCCAGCTGGTCGAACCCGAAGGGGGAGGTCATCGCCGCGCCGACGCCGGCCTGCACCGGGCGGCCGGGCTCGGGGGTGCAGACCCTGAAGTCGAAGGGCGGCACCCCGTCCTCGGTCCGGTCGATGCCGAACACCTCGCAGACGACGCCGAACTCGAAGGGCGCGAAGCCGTCGATCAGGGGGACCGCCACGGTGTGCAACATGCCGTCAGGATACGTGGCAGGATCTTGACGCAACAGGTCCTTTCTGCCGCTGGTGGCAGGATCTCGCTGAGCGCAGTCTTACTGCCATGGGAATCATCGTGCTCGCCATCGCCGCCGTCGCCCTCGTCGTGGGCCTCGAACTCAACCAGCGCCGCAACCGCCGCGGGCTCCCCATCGCCCCCCAGCACTTCACCGTCGCCGTGCCGCAGGACCGCGACCTGGAACGGCTGCGGGACGAACTGCTCACCCGCTGACGCCGGGTCGGCGACGCGGATGCCCCCGCGGCGACACCGAAGGGCCGCACCGTCCACCCTCGAAGACGGTGCGGCCCTGCGCGGTCCTGCGCGCCCGGTCAGGGTAGGCGCAGCCAGACCGCGGTATCGGGGGGCAGCTCGCCGTCGGCCAACTGCCCGCTGCACAGCAGCACCCGGCTGCCCAGCGGCAGCTCCGCGGGGCCGGCGCCGAGGTTGACGATGCAGGCGAAGTGGTCGGAGCGGGTGAAGCCCAGCACCTCGCGGTGGCCCTCCAACCAGGTCAGCTCGCCGTCGCCGAGCGCAGGTTCGCTTCGTCGCAGCCGGAGCGCCGCGCGGTAGAGCGCCAGCATCGACCCCTCGTCGGCGGCCTGCCGCTCGACGGTCAGCCCCGACCAGCCCGTCGGCTGCGGCAACCAGGTCGCCTCCCCGCCGAAGCCGAACGGAGGAGCGTCGCCGCTCCACGGCAGCGGCACCCGGCAGCCGTCGCGGCCCGGGTCCGCGCCGTCGGTGCGGTGGAACATCGGGTCCTCGATCACCTCCACCGGCAGGTCCTCGACCTCCGGCAGGCCCAGCTCCTCCCCCTGGTAGAGGTAGACCGACCCCGGCAGGGCCAGGCTCAGCAGGGCCGCGGCCCTGGCCCTGCGGGTGCCGAGCGCCGGATCGGTCGGGATGCCGTGCGCCTTGGCGGCGAAGTCGAAGCCGGTGTCGGCGCGGCCGTAGCGGGTGACCGTGCGGGTGATGTCGTGGTTGGCGAGCACCCAGGTGGCCGGGGCGTGGACCGGGGCGTGCACGGCCAGCGTGGTGGTGATCGTCTCGCGCAGCCGTTCCGCGTCCCAGGGGCAGGTCAGGAAGCCGAAGTTGAACGCCGTGTGCAGCTCGTCCTGGCGCAGGTAGCGGGCGAAGCGCTCGGGATCGGGCAGCCAGACCTCGCCGATCAGGGCCCGCGGCTGCGCGTAGGACTCGGCCAGCTTCCGCCAGCCGCGGTAGATGTCGTGGATCTCGTCGCGGTCGAGGTAGGGGTGCGGGTCCGCGCCCTCGACCAGGTCGGGCAGGGTCGGGTCCTTGACCACCTCGGCGGCCGAGTCGATGCGCACGCCGGCCGCGCCGCGGTCGAACCAGAAGCGCAGCACCTCCTCATGCTCGGTGCGGACGTCGGGGTGCTGCCAGTTGAGGTCCGGCTGCGGGGAGGCGAAGCGGTGCAGGTACCACTGCCCGTCGGGGACCCTGGTCCAGGCGCTGCCGCCGAACTGCGAGGTCCAGTTGTTGGGCGGCAGTTCGCCGCTCCCGCCGCGGCCGTCGCGGAACCAGAAGCGCTCGCGCGCCGCCGAGCCCGGGCCGGCCGCCAGGGCCTCCTGGAACCAGCGGTGCTGGTCGGAGACGTGGTTGGGGACGATGTCGACGATGGTGCGGATGCCGTGGTCGAGCGCCTCGGCGATCAGCCGCTCGGCCTCGGCCAGGGTGCCGAAGGCGGGGTGGATCGCGCGGTAGTCGGCGACGTCGTAGCCGCCGTCGGCCATCGGCGAGGCGTACCAGGGGTTGAACCACAGGGCGTCGACGCCGAGTTCGGCCAGGTACGGCAGTCGGGAGCGGACTCCCGCGAGGTCGCCCACGCCGTCGCCGTCCGCGTCGGCGAAACTGCGCACGTAGACCTGGTAGATCGCGGCGCCGCGCCACCACTCGTGGGGATTGAGCAAGGTAGGAGTCTCCTTGGCGATTGGCCGGTCGGCTGTGCGGCCGACGGGCCGTTGGCGAGACGCGAGGTCAGCCCTTGAGGCTGCCGGCAGTCAGACCGGACATGATGTTGCGCTGGAAGAAGAGGAAGAAGAGCACCGTCGGCACGGCCGAGATGGCGGCCGCTGCGATGAGGATGTTCTGCGGCACCCCGAGCGAGAGCGAGTAGATGCCGGCGTTGAGCGTCTGCTTCGTCGGGTCCGGCTCGGCCAGCAGCGGCCAGAGGAAGTCCTTCCAGACGTTGACGAGCGCGAAGATGGAGACCACGCCGATGATGGGACGCGACATCGGCAGCACGATGGAGACCAGGGTGCGCAGCGCTCCCGCGCCGTCCATCGCGGCGGAGTCCAGCAGCTCCTGCGGCACCGAGTCGAAGAACCGCTTGAGCAGGTAGATGTTGAAGGCGTTGGCCACCGAGGGCAGCCAGATCGCCCAGGGCGAGTTGAGCAGGTTCAGGTGCAGCAGCGGGATGTCCAGCACGGTCAGGTACTGCGGGACCACCAGCACCATCGCCGGGATCATCAGCGTGGCCAGCATCATCCCGAGGATCGCGTTGCCGAGCACGGGCCGCAGCTTGGACAGCGAGTAGGCCGCGCCGATGTCGAAGACCAGCTGGAAGGCGAGCGCGCCGAAGGCGTACCACAGGGTGTTCAGCAGCAGCTGGGAGATGCTGAGCCGGTCCCAGGCCTGGCTGTAGTTGGAGAACTGCGCGTGGTGCGGGTAGAAGGTCGGCGGCGTCTGGATGGCCTCGGTGGTGCCCTTCAGCCCGTCGGTGACGAGCAGGTAGAGGGGCCCGAGGAAGACCAGCGTGAACGCCACGACGATCAGCACCAGCGCCGCGCGGTAGAGCGTCCGGCTCTGCTGCGCGGGGTTGATCAGGGTACGGGTCCCGCTCATGCCTCGGCCCTCCGGTTGAGTCGTACGTAGAGCACCGAGAAGCCGGCCAGCACCAGCAGCAGGAGCAGTCCGAGGGCGCAGGCCGCGCCGTAGTTGGAGAAGTTGAAGGCGTACTGGTAGATCAGGTAGACCACGGTGGTGGTCGAGCCGTTGACGCCCTGGCCGCCGTTGGTGAGCACGAAGGGTTCGACGAAGACCTGCATGGTGGCCACGATCTGCAGCATCAGCATCAGCGACAGGATCAGCCTGGTCTGCGGGATCGTCACATGCCAGATCCTGCTGAGCAGGCCGGCCCCGTCCAGCTCGGCGGCCTCGTAGAGCTCGCCGGGGATGTTCTGCAGGGCCGCCAGGTAGATCAGCGTGGCACTGCCCATGTTCATCCAGGTGGAGGCGACCACCACGGCGAGCATGGCCACGTTCGGCGACTGCAGCCAGCCGGAGGCGGGCAGGTGGAGCAGGTGCAGCAGCCGGTCCAGCAGGCCGTAGTCGGGGTTGTACAGGTCCTTGAACAGCAGCAGCGAGGTGACCGGCGGCAGCATCACCGGCAGGTAGACCAGGATCCGCAGGTAGCCGCGGGCGTGGCGCAGCTCGTTCATCACCACGGCCAGGACGAAAGGGAGGCCGAAGCCGAGCACCAGCGCCATCCCGGTGAACTCGGCGGTGTTGCGCCAGGCCTGCCAGAAGCTGGGGTCGTTGGCGACCTGGTTCAGGTTGTGCAGGCCCACCCAGGTGGTCCTGCCCGCTCTCGCCTTCTGGAAGCTCATGATCACTTCACGGACCATGGGATACCAGGAGAAGCAGGCGAAGCAGAGCACCGCGCCGATCAGGAAGCCGTGGGCGGCGAGATTGCGTTGCACGCTTCTGCGCAGGGCCCCGGGCCGACCCGTCGCCCGGGCGGGCGACGAGTCGGTGCCGGAGGATGCGGTCAGGACCGCCATCTTGGAACTCCTCGGAACTTCAGGGTGCGAACGTGGTCGCGAACTACTGGGCGTTGGCCAGGACCTGGTTGACCTGCTGCTCGGCGGTGTCGAGCAGCTTCTGCGGGTCCGCGTGCGGGTCGGTCAGGACCGAGGCCATCGCGTTGTCGAGGATCTTGTAGATCGCCTGGGCGTTGGCCGGCTCGGTCACGCCGGGGACGTTCGCGGTGACGTAGGGGGTGAAGGCCGCGACGGACATGGTGGCGTTGGCCGTCTTCAGCGCGGTGTCCTTGGCCGCGCTGGCGCCCTGGAAGAGCTGCGGCTCGGGGATGCCGACGGCCTGGCCGGCGGCCTTGGAGCGGGCGTAGTTGAACTGCTGGCCCTGGCCCTCGGTCAGCCACAGGTAGCTGACCAGCTCGATGCCGGCCTTGATCTGCGCCGGCGTGTCCTTGACGTTGAACATGTAGTCGTCGCCGCCGCCGAGCGTGCCGACGCCGGGGCCGCTGTTGCCGGGCATCGGGCCCATGCCGTAGTCGGCGTACTTCGCGCCGAGGCTCTGCACCATGTAGGTGATGTCGTCCGGGGCCGCGACGTACATGCCGAGCTTGCCGGCCGCCATCTGCTTCTGCAGGTCGCCCCACTTGTACAGCTGGGTGCTGCCCATGACGTTGTCGGTGAAGCGCAGCTTCTGCAGGTTCTGCAGGACGGCGAGGCCCTGCGCGTTGTTGAACGCCGCCTTCTTGCCGTCGTCGGTGACCATCTTGCCGCCCTGGGCGTACATCTCGGCGGTGAAGTGCCAGCCGCCGTTGTTGCCGGCGCTGTAGTCGCCGTAGCCCGAGATGCCGTTGCCGAGTGCCGCGATCTTCTTCGCGTCGGCTTCGACGTCGGCCCAGGTCTGCGGCGGCTGGTCGGGGTTGAGACCGGCCTGCTGGAACAGCTTCCGGTTGATGATCATGCCCATCGTGTAGTTCTCACGCGGGACGCCGTAGGTCTTGCCCCCGGACTGCAGCGGCGCCCAGACCGAGGACAGGATGTCGTCCTTGACCGGCAGGTTCTCCGAGGTGAGGTACGGGGTGATGTCCGCGGCCTGTCCGGCGTCCAGCACCTGCTGACGGTCGGTGAAGTAGGTGTAGAAGACGTTCGCCTCGGTGCCGCCGCGCAGGGCCGCGGTGAACAGCTCCGGCGTCTCGCACGGGAAGGTGTCGACGGACTTCACCGTGATGTTCGGGTGGATCTTCTCGAAGGCCGCGATGTCGTCGTTCCACTGCTTGACCTGGGTCGGACGGCTGCTCGGCGGGGCACAGTCGATCGAGATGGTGACCTTGCCGTTGTCGCCGCCGCCGGTGGTCTTCGTGCCCGGCGAAGCGGTGCTTCCGCAGGCGGCGGTCAGCGAGAGAGCGGTGGCGGTGATCAGCAACGCTGCGGATCTGCGCATGGGTGGTAGACCCCTTCATGGGCGGTGAATGGTGTGGGGAGTGGCGGGGCTCACTTAAGCACCGGCGACGCGACGCGCACAAGATGTCGACGGAAATCCGCAAGAAATGAACGTTGAACCGTGACGAAGCATCGATGAAACGGCAGAAGGCCGCATCCTGGCGGATGCGGCCTTCAGGGCGGAGTCGATCAGGCGGCGGCGCGCTCACGCGGCGCAGGACCGGTCGAGGCCCGGACCACGAGCTCGGGCTCGAACAGCAGCTCGTCATGGGTGACCCGCACCCCGACCAGCTCCCCCACCAGCAGCTCGACGGCCGCCCTGCCCATCGCCTCGATGGGCTGACGGATCGTGGTGAGCGGCGGATCGGTGCAGGTCATGAAGGGCGAGTCGTCGAAACCGACGATCGACACGTCCGCCGGGACCGACAGGCCGCGGCGCCGGGCGGCGCGCACCGCGCCGAGCGCGAGCGGGTCGCTCGCACAGATCACCCCGGTCATCCCCCGGTCGAAGAGCTTCCCCGCCCCGGCCTGGCCGCCCTCCAGCGAGAAGAGTGCGTGCTCGACCTCACGCTCGCCCAGCTCCAGGCCCGCGCGGGCGGCCGCCTGGCGGGCGGCGGCGAGTTTTCGCCGGGTCGGCATGTGGTCGGGCGGGCCGAGCAGCAGCCCGATCCGGCGGTGGCCCAGCGAGACGAGATGACTCACCGCCTGTTCCACCGCCACCGCGTCGTCGCAGCTGACCTGCGGAAACCCGATGTCGGGTATGGCCGCGTTGGTCAGCACGGTGGGCAGGCCGCGCAGGAACAGCCGCCGATAGTGGTCGTGCGGGGACTCGGCCTGCGCGTAGAGGCCGCCGAAGAAGACCACCCCGGACACCTGCTGCTGCAGCAGGAGTTCGACGTAGTCGGACTCGGACACCCCGCCGGCGGTCTGCGTGCACAGCACGGGCGTGAAGCCCTGCTGCGCCAACGCCCCGCCGACCACCTCGGCAAAGGCCGGGAAAATCGGATTCTGCAGTTCGGGCAGCACCAGCCCCACCAACCGTGAACGCTCGCCCCGCAGTTGGGTCGGCCGTTCGTAGCCGAGCACATCCAGGGCGGTGAGCACGGTGGCCCGGGTCCGATCGGAGACACCCGGCTTGCCGTTGAGCACCCGAGAGACCGTCGCTTCGCTGACCCCGACCTTCTTGGCCACCTCGGCAAGTCGTCGTGTCATGCTCAGAGTGTAAGGCATCTTTTGCAATCAGCCGACTGATGATCGCAATTTATTTGCACGCCTTGCACGCCGACTACCAGTCGAGCGTGCCCTCCCGGTCGAAGAAGCTCCCGCTGGGACCCTCGGGCCCGAGCAGCGCGGCGCGGACGATGACCTCGGCGCCCTGCTCGACGGTCTGGTGGCCGGTGTTCCCGTTCAGGTCGGTCCGGGTGAAGCCCGGCTCGACCGCGTTGACCCGCATCTCGGGGAAGGCCTTGGCGTACTGGATGGTGACCATGTTGACCGCGGCCTTCGAGGCCGGATAGGCCACCCCGGGGTAGGCGTGCCGCGGGTTGCCCGGCGTGCTGACCCCCGCCAGGGAGGCCAGCCCGCTGCTCACGTTCACCACGACCGGCGCGGCCGAGCGCCGCAGCAGCGGCAGGAACGCGTGGGTGACGCGCACCAGGCCGAACACGTTCGTCTCGAAGGTCTCCCGCATCTGCTCGCCGGTGATGTCGGCGGCGCCGATGACCGCGTTGCCCGCCGCCCTGCCCTCGATGCCGGCGTTGTTGACCAGCACGTCCAGGCCGCCGGCCGCCGCCACGACCTCCGCCGCCGCCCGCACCGACGCCTCGTCGGTGACGTCGAGCCGTACCGCCCGCGCGCCCAGCCGCTCGGCCGCGGCGCGTCCGCGCTCCTCGTCCCTGCTCCCGATCCAGACCGTGTGGCCCTCGGCCACGAGTCGGCGGGCGGTCTCGAAGCCGAGACCCTTGTTCGCTCCGGTGATCAGTGTCGTCGTCATGGCTCCAGGCTGCGTCCCGTGCGGGCCGCCTGCCAGGAGCCCGGTCTTCCTGGGACCGCCAGTACCAGGTACAGCCGGCCGCGGCGGTGCACAGTGGTGTCATGGCGAGCACGGAGTTCGGGCAGACGATGCGACGCTGGCGGGACCGGGTCTCCCCCGAGGCGGCCGGGCTGCCCCAGGGCGGCCACCGCCGTGCGGCCGGGCTGCGCCGTGAGGAGCTCGCGCTGCTGGCCGGGATCTCGGTCGACTACGTCACCCGCCTCGAACAGGGCCGGGCCACCCACCCGTCCGAGCAGGTCGTCGAGGCGCTGGGTCGGGCGCTGCGGCTGTCAGGGCCCGAGCGCGAGCATCTCTTCCATGCCGCCGGACTGGTCCCGCCCGGCCAGGGCACCGTGCCCGGGTTCATCACTCCGAGCGTGCAGCGGATGCTGGACCGCCTGACCGGCACGCCCGTCGCGGTCTCCGACGCGGCCTGGACCCTGCTGCTGGCCAACCCGATGTACACGGCGCTGATGGGCGAGTACCACGGCAGCGAGCGCAACGCGGTCTGGCGCAACTTCCTCGGCGCGGGCAACCGCCGGGTCCGGCACACCCCGGAGTCGCTGCGTTCCCTGGAGGCGGCCCAGGTCTCCGCCCTGCGGTCCGCCTCCCGCCACTACCCGGCCGACCAGCGGCTGCGCCGCCTGATCGCGGAACTGAGGGCGAACAGCGGGCGCTTCGCCGAGCTCTGGGACGCGGGCGCGGTCGGCCGGATCGAGGGCTCGCGCAAGACCGTCGACCACCCGCTGGTCGGCGAGCTGACGCTGGACTGCGACGTGCTCAGCGTCGCGGGCAGCGACCTGCGCATCATGGTCTACACGGCCGAGCCGGACTCCGCCGACGCGGATCGCCTCGCGCTGCTCTCGGTGCTGGGCACGCAGGCGCTGACCGGGTAGTCCGCCCGCCGGGCGCCGAAACTTACACGGCCGCCGGCCGCCGGCCGGGCCGCGGGCCGGGACCGCGCGACGCGCGCAGGACACAAACCGGCAACGCGCTCGCCTTCCTCTTGACACGGACGCCCCCCAGGAAGGAATCTTCACGGCAGGGATTGGGAGCGCTCCCAAACGCAGATGCAGGAGCTTCCTGGCCCAGCGGATCCGATGAACGCCACCCGGGTCGCATTCCGCGGCTGCATTCCGGGAGCGCTCCCAGATCTTCGCCAACCGCACATCCACTCCCCGCCAAGCCGCACCCTCCGACCAAGGAGACTCCATGCGCACGTCCTCCGCACCTCGCGTCGCCCGGCCCGGCAGAGCAGTCGTGTCCTCGGCCGTGGCTCTCTCTGCCGCTGTCGCCCTGCTGGCCACGGGCTGCTCCTCCAGCGGCAGCACGGCCTCGGGCAACCCGTCCGCCGCGAACGCCAAGATCACCCTGACCGTCGGCGACTTCGGTGACTTCGGCTACAAGGAGGCGGGCCTGTTCGCCGCGTACATGGCCGCGCACCCGAACATCACCATCAAGGAGGACACCACCACCGCCGAGGCCGACTACTGGACGGCCCTGCAAACGCACCTCTCCGCCGGCGGGCTCGACGACATCCAGGCCCTGGAGGTCGGCCGCATCTCGCTGGCCACCTCCGACGCCCTGAGCGGCGCCTTCGAGGACCTGAGCAAGGCCCCCGGCGTCAACAAGGACGACTACCTGCCCTGGAAGTGGGCGCAGGCCACCACCGCCTCCGGCAAGACCATCGGCCTGGGCACCGACGTCGGCCCGATGGCGGTCTGCTACCGGCAGGACCTGTTCAAGGCGGCCGGCCTGCCCTCCGACCCGGCCGCGGTCAGCGCGCTGTGGGCGGGCGACTGGTCCAAGTTCGTGCAGGTCGGCCAGCAGTTCCAGGCGAAGGCGCCCAAGGGCACCTACTTCATGGACTCGGCCACCGGCCTCTTCAACGGCGTCGTCTCCAGCAGCACCAAGCAGTACTACTCGGGCGGCAAGCTGGACTACAAGAACTCGGCCAGCGTCAAGCAGGCCTGGACCCTGGCGATGCAGGCCGACGCGGCCGGCGAGTCCCAGGGCCTCAAGGAGTTCGACCCGCCGTGGCAGGCGGCCTTCGCCAAGTCGACCTTCGCGACCACCATCTGCCCGTCCTGGCAGCAGGCCAACATCCAGAAGTTCTCCGGCGACGCGAACACGGGCAAGTGGAACGTGGCGCAGGCCCCGGCGGCCGGCAACTGGGGCGGCTCGTTCCTGGCCGTGCCGTCCTCCGGCACGCACAAGCAGGCGGCCGAGGACCTGGTCGCCTGGCTGACCGCGCCGGCCCAGCAGGCCAAGGTCTTCCAGGCGGTGGGCAACATCCCGTCCAACATGCGCGCCTACGACCTGCCCGGGGTGACCGACTTCAAGAACCCGTTCATCGGTCCGAACGCGCCGACGGGCCAGATCTTCTCCACGGCGGCCAAGCTCATCCAGCCCGCCGAGATCGGCCCGCACGCCGGTGACCTGCAGAACGACTTCAGCAACGGCATCCTGCTGGTCGAGCAGAACCACAAGAGCGCGACCGAGGCCTGGAACACCACGGTCCAGCAGATCGACAGCAGCATCCAGTAGCCGCCTGCGGACCGGCGGACTGACAGCCGCTCAGTCGGTCCGCCGGTCGGCCGGTCGGCCGGTCAGTCAGTGTTCGCGACAACTCCGGTTGCCCGCCCGCCCGCCTCCCTGGGCGGGCAACCGGCTGCACCCCGGAAGGAGCCCGCACGTGGCCACTTCAGAACGTCGGCAGGCCTGGCGCAGCCGCCTCTACCGCTGGGACACCAAGGGCTCCCCTTACGTCTACATCGCGCCGTTCTTCCTCGTCTTCGCGGCCTTCGGGCTCTTCCCCCTGCTCTACACCGGCTGGCTCTCGCTGCACGAGGTGAGCCTCTACAACGTCAACCAGTCGACCTGGGTGGGGTTCAAGAACTTCACCGACCTGTTCAGCGGCGCCCCGAGCCACTTCTTCTGGAACGCGCTCGGCAACACGGTGACCCTGGGCGTGCTCTCCACGGTGCCGCAGCTGCTGATGGCCCTCGGCCTGGCCCACCTGCTCAACTACAAGATGCGCGGCAGCGCCTTCTTCCGCACCGCCCTGCTCGCGCCCTACGCCACCTCGGTGGCCGCGGCCACCCTGGTCTTCGCGCTGATCTTCAGCCCCGAGGGCGGCATGGCCAACTGGGTACTCGGCCTGTTCGGCGCCGCCCCGGTGCACTGGGAGGCCGGCCGCTGGACCTCGCAGATCGCCATCTCGGTGATCGTCACCTGGCGCTGGACCGGCTACAACGCGCTGATCTACCTGGCCGCCATGCAGGCCGTTCCGGGCGACCTGTACGAGGCCGCCGCGCTCGACGGTGCGTCACGATGGAAGCAGTTCCTGCACGTCACCATTCCCGCGCTGCGTCCCACGATCCTGTTCACCGTCGTCATCTCCACCATCGGCGCCACCCAGCTCTTCGGCGAGCCCTTCCTGTTCGGCGGCCAGAGCGGCCACCAGGGCGGCGCCGCCAACCAGTACGAAACGCTCGGCGTGCTCATGTACGACCAGGGTTTCCGCAACAGCATGCTCGGCCGTGCGTCCGCGATCGCCTGGATCATGTTCGGGCTGCTGGTGCTCCTCGGAGCCGCCAACGCCCTGATCGCCCGCCGCCTGCGCCGCTCACAGTGACGGGAGAGAACCCATGACCACCACCACGCAGCTGACGCACTCCCCCACTGTCACGACGCCCGCGCCCGGGCGCCGCACCGCCCTGCGCGGGGTGCGCGCGGGCCGCCAGCACCACGCCGGTCCGGTCGCCTACCTGGTTCTCGGCCTGGTCGCGCTGGCCTCGCTGTTCCCGCTGTACTGGACCCTGGTCGCCGCCTCCACCGACGCGCACCGGGTGGTCTCCACCCCACCGCCGCTGGTTCCCGGCGGCAACCTGTTCAAGAACCTGGACTACGTCTGGCACAACGCGGGCGGCCGGGGCATGGGCGTGGCGCTGCTCAACTCCACCCTGGTGGCGAGTTCGGTGACCATCGGCACGGTCGCCTTCTCGGTGCTGGCCGGCTTCGCCTTCGCCAAGCTCCGCTTCCGCGGCCGCGGGCTGCTGATGACCCTGGTCGTCGCGACCCTGGCGGTGCCGGCGCAGCTCAGCGTCGTCCCGCTGTTCATCCTGATGCACAACCTCGGGCTCGGTAACCACCTCGGCGCGCTGATCCTGCCGACCCTGGTCACCGCGTTCGGCGTCTTCTTCATGCGCCAGTACCTGATCCAGGCGCTGCCGACCGAGCTGCTCGAGGCCGCCAGGATGGACGGCGCGAGCTCGCTGCGGACGGTCTGGCATGTCGTCGTGCCGATCGCGAGGCCGGCCATGGCCGTTCTGGGCATGCTGACCTTCGTGCAGTCATGGAACGACTTCCTGTGGCCGATCATCGCGATGAACGGCTCGACCAACCCGACCGTCCAGGTCGCGCTGGCCGGTCTCGGCACCGGCTGGTCCACCGACTGGTCGGTCATCATGGCCGGCGCGCTGATCGGCACGCTGCCGCTGCTCCTCGTCTTCGTCCTGTTCGGCAAGCACATCGTCGGCGGGATCACCCAGGGCGCCATCAAGGGCTGAGCCCGCCCCGAGCCCTGACGCGGTTCCCCTCGTCCGCTGCCTCCCCGTCCCCTCCCCCTCAGGAGAGCCTTCCCGTGATCCCCGCACCCACCGCCACGACCCAGTCAGCCCGGCCGCTCGAATTCCCGACCGGCTTCCTGTGGGGCGCCGCCACCGCCGCCTACCAGATCGAGGGCTCGGCCGCCGAGGACGGAAGGACCCCGTCGATCTGGGACACCTTCAGCCACACCCCGGGCAAGGTCGTGGGCGGCGACACCGGCGACGTCGCCGTCGACCACTACCGGCGCTACCGCGAGGACATCGCGCTGATGCGCGAACTCGGACTGAAGGCCTACCGCTTCTCCGTCTCCTGGTCCCGGGTCCAGCCCACCGGCCGCGGCCCGGCGGTCCAGCGCGGCCTGGACTTCTACCGGCGGCTGGTCGACGAGCTGCGCGACGCCGGCATCGAGCCGGTGGCCACCCTCTACCACTGGGACCTGCCGCAGCACCTGGAGGACGCGGGCGGCTGGCCGCAGCGGGAGACGGCGGAGCGCTTCGGCGAGTACGCCCAGCTCATGGCGCAGGCGCTCGGCGACCGGGTCGCGGTGTGGACGACCCTCAACGAGCCGTGGTGCTCGGCGTTCCTCGGCTACGGCTCCGGGGTGCACGCCCCCGGACGCACCGACCCCGCCGACGCGCTGCGCGCCGCGCACCACCTCAACCTCGGCCACGGCCGCGCGGTGGCCGCGCTCCGCGCCGAGCTGCCCGCCGAGGCGCGCATCGCGATCAGCCTGAACCTGCACCAGGTCCGCGCGCTCACCGACAGCTCCGCCGACCGCGACGCGGCCCGCCGGATCGACGCGGTGGGCAACCGCGTCTTCACCGGCCCGCTGCTGCACGGCCGGTACCCCGCCGACCTGCTGAACGACACGGCCCACCTGGTCGACTGGGGCACGCTGGTGCGTCCCGGCGACGAGCAGGCCATCGGCGCCGGGATCGACCTGCTCGGCATCAACTACTACACGCCGACCCTGGTCTCCGCCCCCGCCGAGGGCGAGGAGCTCGCGCCTCGCGAGGCCGCGCGCAACGACGCCCACGGGGCCAGCGACTACTCGCCCTGGCCCGGCTCCGAGCGGGTGGTCTTCCACCAGCCGCCCGGCGAGCTCACCGGGATGAACTGGAGCGTCGACCCGACCGGCCTGTACGACCTGCTGACCGACGTCGCCCGGGCCAACCCGAACCTGCCGCTGCTGATCACCGAGAACGGCGCGGCCTACCCGGACGTGCTCTCCCCCGACGGGCACGTCCACGACCCCGAGCGCACCGCCTACATCCACTCCCACCTGGCCGCCGTGCACCGGGCGATGGAGGACGGGGTGGACGTGCGCGGCTACTTCCTCTGGTCGCTGCTGGACAACTTCGAGTGGGCCTACGGCTATGCCAAGCGCTTCGGAGCGATCTACGTCGACTACGAGACCCAGCGCCGGGTGCTGAAGGACAGCGCCCGCTGGTACGCGGACGCCATCCGTGCGAACGCGCTGCCGCCTGTCGCTGGTTAGTCGGCAGCGCGTCGCCTCAGGCCGGGTCGAGCGGTTGCGCGACCCGGCCTCGCCGTGCCACGCGCAGCAGGACCGCGAGCCCGAGGGCTCCCAGCAGCGGTGAGCAGACCGCCGCCGTGAGGATCAGCGTGGCGGTGCTGCCGGGGTCCGAGCTGGAGAGCATCGGGATCCAGGGCAGTGCCGCCACCGCCGCTCCGGCCGCACGGGGCAGGTCCGCCCGGACGCCCACGAGCGCCGCGAGCAGCGCCGCGGCCGGGAAGACCGCCGGCCAGCCGAGCTCCAGGTGGAGGAATCCGTGCACCCCGCTGTGGGGCACGATCAGCCTGCCGAAGAGGTACACCGGCGCGATCGAGAAGGTCGTCGTGCCGAGCAGCACAGCCTTCGCCCGTCGTCCGTCGAAGGCCCGCAGATCCGGGGGCGCGGCGAGCGCGAGCAGGGCGAACGCCACGCTGCCGAGGATGGGCAGGGCCGAGTACCAGGGAACGTAGGCGGAGGCCGGCGAGGCCAGCGGCAGCAGTGCGAGTTTCTCGACGACCGCCAGGAGCAGCATGACCCTGGTGGCCGTCCGACGGCCCGCCAGCGCGCAGACCAGCGCCAGGACCGAGGGCAGCGCGTCCACGAGCGGCACCAGGATCTCCGCCCACCCGCCGGCCTGCGGGCGGGAGGAGAGCACGGACACGACCGCGAGCAGCATGGGCGCCCCGATGCTGGCCAGCGCCCCGAGGGCGAACGGCGCGGCCGCGGCCAGCGCCCTTCCGCCCGCCTGCGCCGAGCCGATCCCGGCGCGTATCCGCAGTGCGTGCGCGGCCAGGGCGGTGCGCTCGCGCAGCAGCGCGCGACCGGTCAGTCCCTCGGTGGCCTCCTCGAACACCGCGGCGATCTCGTCGCCGTGCTCCGTGCGGTAGCGCGCCGGGTAGAGACGCAGCAGGCCGTTGATTCCTGTCATGCCGTCACCGCCCCCGGGCCGAAGCCGCGTCCCGGCGCGGCCGTGCCCGAAGCACGGGCCGCGAGGCGGCGTTCGGCCTCGCGCACGGTGCGGCTGAGCCGCTCGGTCTCGGCGGCGAGAGCGTCACGGCCCTCCTGGGTGAGCGCGTAGCTGCGGCGCATCCGGCCGCCGACCACCTCCTCGGCGTGCACGCGGACCAGGCCCTGCTGGAGCAGGCGGTCCAGAGCGGTGTAGAGGGTGCCGGTCCGCAGGCTGACCTGGCCGTTCGAGATGGCCAGCACCTCCTGCATGATCGCGTACCCGTGTCGCGGAGCGTCCGCGAGAGCGGTGAGCAGGAGGCGTGTGGGCTCCTGCAGTTGACGTGGTGTCATGAAGGGAGCCTAACTCCCTTCATCAACATATGTCGATGGTTTACCTATCCTGTTTGACAAAGTTAGGTTAGGCAACCCTAAGTTAATGGCATGCTTGAGACTCGCAGGCTCCGCCTCGACTACGCCGGACGCCGCAGCTCCGACGCCGCCTCCGCCGTCGTGACCGACCTCGATCTGGCCCTGCCCGGCGGCGCGGTCACCGCGATCGTCGGACCGAACGGCTGCGGCAAATCCACCTTGCTGCGCGGGCTCGCCCGGCTGCTGCGGCCCAGCGCCGGCTCGGTGCTGCTCGACGGCGCGGACCTGCACCGACTCCCCTCGCGTGAACTGGCCCGCCGACTGGGCCTGTTGCCGCAACAGCCGAGTGCCCCCGAGGGGATCACCGTGGAGGGTCTGGTCCGGCTCGGCCGGCATCCGCACCAGGGGCTCTTCAGCCCCTGGACCGCCGCCGACCAGCAGGCCGTGGAACTGGCGCTGGAGCAGACCGGCACCACCGGGCTGCGCGACCGGCCGGTCGACGAGCTCAGCGGCGGTCAGCGCCAGCGTGCCTGGATCGCGCTGACGCTCGCCCAGAACACCGAACTCCTGCTGCTCGACGAGCCGACGACCTTCCTCGACCTGCGCCACCAGTTGGAGGTGCTGGACCTCGTCACCGGGCTGCAGCGCGGGTCGGGTCGCACCGTCGTCATGGTCCTGCACGACCTCGGGCAGGCCGCCCGCTACGCGGACCATCTCGTCGTGCTCCGCGACGGACGGCTCGCCGCGGCCGGACCGCCCGCGACGGTGCTCGACGCCGACCTCGTCGCCGAGGTCTTCGGCGTGAAGTGCCGCGTGCTGCCCGACCCGGAGACAGGAACGCCACTGGTCATCCCGGCCGCCCGGCACGGAGCCCACCTCGTCCGGCGAGCAGCCACACCAGATATCCACCGCCCAGCAGGCCGGTGACCACGCCCGCAGGGAGCTGGTGGCCCGGCACCAGCCGCTGTGCCGCCCAGTCGGCCATCACGAGTTGGGCCGCGCCCAGCGCGAGCGCGGGGAGCAGGTTGGGGCCGGGGGCGCGGGTGAGGCGGCGGGCCAGCTGCGGGGCGGTGAGGGCCACGAAGGCGACCGGTCCCACAGCGGCAGCGGCGGCCGCCGCCAGCAGCAGGGCCGCCACGAACAGCGAGCGCCGGGTCGGCTCGACGCGGACGCCGAGGGCCGTGGCCGCGTCGTCGCCGAGTTCCAGCAGCCGCAGCGCACGGCCGAGGCCGAGACAGACCAGCGGTCCCAGCACACCCAGCGCCACCAGCAGCGTCCGGACGCCGGCCCAGTCGCTGCCGTCCAGACTCCCGGTCAGCCAGAGGACGGCGCGTGCGGCGTCCATCAGCCGGCCGCGCGTCAGCAGGTAGCCGTTGACGCCGGTGAGGACCGCGCCCACCGCGATCCCCACCAGGACCAGTTGCCCGCGCCCGCCACGCGCCAGCAGCAGCACGGCGACCCCGGCGGCCAGCGCACCGGTCACCGCGCCCACGGAGACGGCCAGGGCTCCGCCGCCGAACAGCACGATCGCCGTCAGCGCGCCGGTGGCCGCGCCCTGGGTGAAGCCCAGCACGTCCGGGCTGCCGAGCGGATTGCGCACCAGGGACTGGAAGACCGCCCCTGACAGGGCCAGCGCACCGCCCGCGAGCAGGGCGGTGAGCACCCGGGGCAGCCGCAGCTCCACGACGACGAAGTGCGTGCCGGGGTCGCTCGCCGCGTTCGCCCCGGCCAGGCTGCGCAGCACGTCGGCGGGTCCGACGGGGAAGTCGCCGCTGCCCAGGGCCAGCACGGCCACCGCGGCGGCGACCGCCAGGAGAACGGAGGTGACGACGCGTGCGCGTCGCACCGGGACCAGTGCGCTCATGCCCGCCCCCGGCGGGTGCGCAGCAGGTGCAGCAGCAGGACCCCGCCGGTCACCGCGGTGACCGTGCCGACCTGCAACTCCCCCGGCCTGGCGAGCAGTCGGCCGAGCACGTCCGCGCCGAGCAGCAGCGCGGGACCGAAGGCCGCGCAGTACGGCAGCAGTCGTCGCGGGTCGGGACCGGTGAACGGGGCCACCAGATGCGGCGTCAGCAGGCCGACGAAGACGATCGGCCCGCAGGCTGCGGTGGCCGCGCCGCAGAGCAGTGTGATCGCCGCGATCGCCCCCGCACGGGTGGCCGTCAGGCGCGAGCCGAGGGCCCGGGCGGCGTCCTCGCCGAGTGCCAGCGCGCCCAGGGGGCGGGCGAGCAGCACCGCGAGCGCCAGTCCGGCCAGCACGAACGGCGTCAGGACGGCGACGGTGCGCAGCGAGGCGGAGGCGAGCGAGCCGACGGTCCAGAACCGCATCGCGTCCAGGGAGTCGGTGTCAAGCAGTTCGACCGCGCCGACGTAGGAGTAGAGCGCGGCGTTGACGGCGGCGCCGGCCAGCACCAGGCGGGTCGGCGTGGCCGCACGACCGCCACCGACGGCGTAGACCAGCACGGAGACGAGCCCGGCGCCCGCGAGGGCGAACCAGACCGCGCCGCCGAAGCCGTGGAGCCCGAGCAGCGCCGAGGCGCTGACCACGGCGGCCGAGGCTCCGGCGTTGATGCCGAGCAGACCGGGATCGGCGAGCGGGTTCCTGGTCAGCGCCCGCATCACCGCGCCCGCGACGCCGAGGGCGGCTCCGGCCAGCAGCCCGAGCAGGGTACGCGGCAGCCGCATGCCGTGGACCACGTCGTAGCCGGGGGCGGCGGGATCGATCAGGCCGCGCCAGACCTCGCTCGGCGTCAGGGACTTGGCGCCCAGTGCCAGCGAGAGCAGCAGCACCGCGGCGAGCAGCAGCGTCGCGGCCCCCGCCGCACGCGGGCCGGAGCGTGGGCGCAGGGCGGGTGAGGGCGGGTCAGCCGACACGGCTGTGGTCACGAGAGGCCTCCAGATCCATGGGTGCTTAGGTTAGGCTAACCTAAGTTGACCTTGGGGTCGGGCACCGGCCCGCACGTCCTGCCCCGCCCTTGCCCGCACCCCTGCTCACGTCCACGTCCACGTCCAGAAAGCACCAGGCCTCCCATGCCCCTGCATCCCTCCCGCCGCCACGTCCTCGCCGCAGGCGGAGTCGCCGGACTCGGCGCGCTGCTCGCCGCCTGCGGCTCCGCCGGGCACCCGACCGGTCGCTCCACCGCCGCAGGGAGCGGCGACGGCGCGGCCCCCTCCGCCACCGCGCCCTGGACCTTCACCGACGACCGGGGCCGGAGGACCACCCTGACCGCGACGCCCACCCGGGTCGTCGCCTACACCGGCACCGCCGCCGCCCTGCACGATTTCGGCGTCACCGACCGCCTCGTCGGCGTCTTCGGCCCCACGAGGCTCGCCGACGGGAAGCCCGACCCGATGGCCGGCGCGCTCGACGTCAGCAGGCTGACGGTCCTGGGCAACGCCTGGGGCGAGTTCGATCTGGAGAAGTACGCGGCGCTGCGCCCGCAGCTGCTGGTCACCGACATGTGGCAGCCCGACCAGCTCTGGTACGTGCCCGACGCGAGCAAGGACAGGATCGCCGCGCTGGCCCCGACCGCCGGGCTCGCCATCGCCAAGGTGCAGCTGCCCGAACCGCTGCGCCGCCACGAGGAGTTGGCGGCGCTGCTCGGCGCGGACCTGAAGGCCGACTCCGTGGTCGCCGCCAAGAGGCGGTTCCAGCAGGCGGTGGAGACGGTTCGTCGGGCGGCCAGGGCGCGCGGCGGCCTGAAGGTGCTGGCCGCGTCCGCGAGCGCGGACCTGCTCTACGTGTCCGACCCCTCCGTCTATCCCGACCTGAGCTACTACCGGAGCCTGGGCGTCGGCCTGATCACCCCCGACAGGGTCCAGGGCGGCTTCTTCGAGTCGCTCAGCTGGGAGAACGCCGACAAGTACCGGGCCGACCTGATCCTGCTGGACAGCCGCAGCTCGGCGCTGCAGCCGAAGGACCTGACCGGCAGGCCGACCTGGCAGCGGCTGCCCGCGGTGAAGGCCGGTCAGGTGGTGCCGTGGCTGAGCGAGGCCCGTTTCTCCTACGCGGGCTGCGCGCCGCTGGTCGAGCAGCTGGCGGCCGCGATCGACCGCGCAGGGAAGGTGGCCTGAGATGACGTCGGGCTGGGACTTCTTCGACCTGACGGTGGTCCGCGCCCGCCCGCTCGGACCGTCGACGGTGCGGATCACCTTCGCCGGCCCCGGACTGGACCGGTTCCGCTCCGGCGGCCGCGACCAGCGCTTCAAGCTGTTCCTGCCGCAGCCGGGCGAGGCCGCGCCGCTGGTGCCCACCTGGGCCGGGGAGGAGTGGTTCGCCGCCTGGCGGCGGCTGGACCCGGCCCGACGCGGCGTCATGCGCACGTACACCGTCCGCGCGCAGCGGCCGGGCGAGCTGGCGGTCGACTTCGCGGTGCACGGCGGCACCGGCCCGGCCGGACGCTGGGCCGCCGCGGCGCGCCCCGGCGACGAGGCGGTCGCCCTCGGACCGGTCGAGCCCGACAACGCGGGCGTCGACTTCCGTCCCCCGCCCGCCACCGACTGGGTGCTGCTGGCGGCCGACCTGACCGCGCTCCCGGCCGTGGCCGGCATCCTCGACACGCTGGACCCCGGCCTGCCGGTGCGCGCCTGGATCGAGATCCCCTGCGCGGAGGACCGGCAGCCGCTGCGCGGTCACGGCCAGGACACCCGGATCCACTGGCTGACCCCCGGCCGCAGCGCCCTCGACGCGATCGCCGCCCTCCCCGCCGACGCGCTGCCGACCGGACGCCCCTACGCATGGGTCGCCGGCGAGGCGGGCGGCGTCCGCGCCCTCCGTCGCCATCTGGTCCGCGAACGCGGCTTCGACCGCGCGGCGGTGACGTTCACCGGCTACTGGCGCCTCGGCGCGAGCGAGGAACAGCTCGTCGCCGAGGCCATGGCCGGCGCGATGGCCTGAGCCCGCCGCGCCCCGGCCGGGTCAGCCGCCCGCGTCAGCCGGCGGCCGCGGTGACGTCGTCGGCGAAGACGACTTCGAACTCCTCCAGGGCGGTGACCGTCACGTGCGCCTTGGCCGCGCCCTGACCACGGGCGGCCGCCTGTCCCGAACGGGACGCCTCCAGCGAGGCGCGGTCCCTGAAGATCACCCCGACGGTGCCGCGGCCGTGGATCCGGTCGATGAAGAGCACCGCCCCGGCCATGCCGGGCAGCAGCTCCAGCTGCGGCACGACGGCCGCGCCGAAGGTCTCCCCGAGCAGGTCGGCGTCGGCCGGGTCCAGGTCCATCCGGCTCAGCCGCATCCAGGCGCCGGGCCCCGGCTGCTCGCGGCGGTCGAACACGACCACGTCGGCGTTGGCCACCGCGACCGTCGTCGCGAAGGGCTGCAGCATCGCGGCGCGCTGCTCGGCCAGCGCGTCGTCGCTGTTCTGCCGGTCCTGCTCGGTCCGCCACATCGAGCCCATCACCAGTTTGCCGAGCGTCCGGTCGGCGAACAGGGCGAAGCCGGCGTAGCCCGGCTGCGCCGCGACGAGTCGGCGCCCCTCTGTGCTGAGCCCGTCGATGGCCGTGCCGATCCTCGCCGGGTCACCGGTCGCGTAGATCATGCGTACGAACATGGCACCTCCCAGTGCTCTGGTGCCTCGATCCCCGATCTGACAGCTCCAGTCTTCTCCCGCTGCGTCGGCTCTGCGCGTCGGCTTCGCATCGACTCCGCGCACCCGCCGGAGGCGGCGCTCAGGAGGCCCGCGACGCCGCCGCGGCGAGCGCCGTCGCCGGGTCGTTCGTGATGATCACGTCCGCGCCCATGGCGGCCAGCCGGGACATCCGCGCGGCGCGGTCCACCGTCCACACGCTGACGCCGAGGCCGCGTCGCCGGGCCCAGGCGACCAGGGGGCGGGTGAGCCGATGGTGCTCGACGTTCAGGTACTCGGGGCGGATGAGCTCCAGCAGGCGTGGTCCCGGCGGCAGCGGGGACTCGCGGCTCAGCGCGATCCTCGCGGCCGGTTCGGCGGCGCGGATCCGCGCGAGCGCCTCGCCGTTCCCGGCGAAGACGGACGTGTCCAGCACCCCGAGCTCGCGCACCGACTCCAGCGCCACGAGCCCTTCGGCGACCGCGGGAACGTCGACCATCACCGTGGCGCCGAACTCCCCGGCCAGCTCCAGGCCCTCGCGCAGCGTGGGGACGCGCTGCCCGCCGGGCAACTGCTCCAGCTCCGCAGCGCTCAGCGCGGCGACGGCGCGGGGGTCGCCCCACAGGCGGAGCAGCGTCGCGTCGTGCAGCAGCACCGGCGTGCCGCAGCGGGCGAGCCTGACGTCCACCTCGATCCAGTCGACGCCGAGCCGGAGCGCAGCGTCGAGGGAGGGCAGGGTGTTCTCGCGGGCCAGCAGTGGCGCGCCGCGATGGCCGACCACGAGGGTCCGGCCGCGCGCCGCCGTGCCCGGGGGCCGTCCGCCGCGCTCGAGGGCGGGGTCCTCCGTCACCATCGCTCAGTCCTGGCGGGCCGACTCGGGCGGATCGTCCCCCAGCCGCCGCAGCCCGATCAGCACACCGAGCAGGCCCGCCTGTTCGGGGCTGAGCCGTCCCACGGCGTCCAGCATGGACATGGGCGCGGGGGGCTGCTGCCCGCTCTCCGCGGCCCCCGCCCGATCCGGCTGTTCCGGCTGCTCCGGCGCCATGACCGTCTCCGTTCGCTCGCTTCCGTCGCCTGCCTTCCGGCGTCCGGGGCAGGCCCGTTCGGGCCTGGTCGAGGCAGCATGACAGATCCGCCCCGGCACCGGAGCGCCCCCCGCCCGATTCGGACGGCTTCGGCGGCGCACGGCGCGGCCGGTCCACGAAATCCGGTCGAATCCCCGCACGGGATCTCGCCCGTCGTCAGCGGGGCGATCACGCTGGTGTCATGAGACTTCTCAGCACGGCAGGTCCGGCCGTCGCGGCGGCTCTCGCCCTCTCCGTCGCCCTCACCGCCGCCTGCACCTCCGCGGCCCCGGCCGCCGGGCCGTCCGGCGGCGGGCCGTCGAATCCCGGGCCGCGCCCGGTCCTGACCGGCGCGGCGCCCTGCCCGGACGACGCGGACCTCAGCTGCGCCACCCTCACGGTTCCGCTGGACCACTCCGGCGCCCGCCCCGGCACGCTCGGGCTGCGGGTCGCGATGACCGGCAACGCCGCCGCGCCCAAGGGCGACCTGGTCTTCCTCTCCGGCGGCCCCGGCCAGCCCGACGAACCCTTCGGGCAGCGGATCACCGCCAGGCTGCAGCCGGTCCTGGCCCAGTACCGGCTGGTCTTCCTCGACCAGCGCGGCACCGGAGACACCGCGCTGCACTGTCCTGAGCTGCAGCAGCAGATGGGCTCCTCCGACCTCACCCCGCCCACCGCGGGGGCGGTGGCCGCCTGCGCCGCGGCGCTGGGCGACGGGCGTCGCTTCTACTCCACCGCGGACACCGTCGCCGACCTCGACCTGCTGCGCCAGGCGCTGGGCGCGGACCGGATCTCTCTGGACGGCGTCTCCTACGGGACCTTCACAGCCGAGCGCTACGCCCTGGCCCACCCCGCGCACACCGCCCGGCTGGTCCTGGACTCGGTCGTGCCGCAGACCGGGTACGACCCGCTCGACCTCGCCGCGCTCCAGGCCGTGCCGCGGGTGCTGGCCGCGAGCTGCGCGGCGATTCATTGCGGCACCGACCCGGCCGCCGACCTGGCCGCGGTCGTGCACCGCGACCACGACGGCGTCACCCTGCTGGACACCCTGACCAGCTACGAGTTCGTCGACCCGAACTACAGCGAGCTGATCACCGCGCTGCACGAGTCCGCCACCGGCCACCCCGAGCACCTCAACGCCGTCGTCGCGGCCGTGCGACAGAGCGACGCGGCCGACGCGTCCCAGCTCAGCGCCGGTCTGCACACGGCCACGCTCTGCTCGGACGGCCACTACCCCTGGGGCACCGCGGACACCCCGCCGGCCTCCCGCCGGGCCGCGCTGACGGCCGCGCACGACCGGCTGACCGCCGCCGACGTCGGGCCCTTCGACGCGGACACCGCGACCGGCCTCGGCTCGCTGCTGGCCTGCCTGACCTGGCCCCGCGAGCAGGTCCCCGCCTCGCCCCCGCCCGAACGCCGCATCCCCGGCAGCATCCCGGTACTGCTGCTGGGCGGCGACCGCGACCTGTCCACCCCGCTGGCCTGGCTCCACGACGAGCAGCGACTGGTCGCCGACGCCCAGGTGGTGATCGTCCCCGGCGCGGCCCACTCGGTCCAGTCGCGCGCCACCAGCGACGCCGGCCGCCGGGCGGTCTTCGCCTTCCTGCTGGGCGGCTGACCGGGCGGCCGATCCCAGGAACCACCGGGCAAGCGGAAGCGCGCCGGTGGTGGGACCATCGAATCAGCCTCCACCGGCTTCGGAAGGGAGAGGAACGTGTCGGACGACGGCTTGATGGGGGACGAGGTCTACCAGCCGAGCGACGCCGATCAGCAGGACGACGTCGGGCCGCTGGAGGCCGAGGACACTCTGGTCGACCGGGGCCTGGAGTCGGTCCTGGACGAGGGCTACGCCCCGCCGGAGCGGCCCTTCGCCGTCGAGCACTTCGGGATCACCGCCGCCGAGCAGCACGAGCGCGAGACGCTGGACCGGCGTCTGGCCCAGGAGCTGCCCGAGGTCTGCGAACCCGAGGGCGACGGCATCGGCGACACCGCCGGCACGGACCCGGAACTGCTGGACCCGGAGGCCGGGGAGGCCAGATCCGGGCGGCTGGTCGAGTGCTCGGGCGCGCGCAGCCACATGATCGCCGAGGACCACGGCATCAGCGGCGGCGCGGCCTCCGCCGAGGAGGCGGCCATGCACACCACCGACGACCCCGAGGCGGTGCTCGGCGGCTGGTGACCTGCGCCGCTCCCGCAGCCCCGGAACGCGCCCCGGAGCCCGCCCCGACTCGCGCCCCGAAAATCTGGACGAACCCCGCGACTTTCTGTGACCCCCGTCCGCTCCGTAGGGTCTCCTCTCACGTACGGCTGAGTCAGAGGTGATGGAGGACCGGGGATGACGGGTGCGGGGATGACGGGCGTGCTGGCGGACGCGCAGCTGGTCGCGGCTGCGCGGGCCGGGCAGCAGGAGGCGCTGGACGAGCTGGTCGGCCGCTGCCTGCCCCTGGTCTACAACATCGTCGGCCGGGCCCTCTCCGGCCGCCCCGACGTGGACGACGTCGTCCAGGAGACGATGCTCCGCGTGCTGCGCGGCCTCCCCGGGCTGAGGGACGACCAGGCGTTCCGGTCCTGGCTGGTGGCGGTGACGATGAACCAGATACGCGAGCACCGCCGCGTCCGCCCCGAGGCGCCGCGGGCCCTGGACGAGCTGGCCACCGTCGCCGACCCCGGAGCGGACTTCGCCGACCTGACCCTCACCGAGCTGGGGCTGTCCGGCCAGCGCAGGGAGACCGTCGAGGCGACCCGCTGGCTGGACGAGGACGACCAGGAGCTGCTGTCGCTGTGGTGGCTGGTCACCGCCGGGCACCTGACCCGGGCCGAGCTGGTGGCCGCGATGGCGCTGGACGCGCACCACGTCACCGTCAGGGTCGGCCGGATGCGCGCCCAGCTCGACGCCGCGCGCACGGTGGTCCGCGCCCTGACCGTGACGCCCCGCTGCCCCGATCTGGACCGCACGATCAGGATCTGGGACGGCAGGCCGAGCCCGCTGTGGCGCAAGCGCCTCGCCCGCCACCTGCGTGAGTGCGCGAACTGCGCGGCGCTCGGCTCGGACCTGGTGCCGGCCGAGCGGCTGCTGGTGAACTTCGCCCTGGTGCCGCTCCCGGTCGGCTACGCGGCCTACCTGCTGGCCGGCGGGGCCTCCCACGGTGTGACGAGCGCCTCGGTCGCCGCCACCGCCCAGCTGCCCCGGCCCGCCGCGACCGGCCGGGTCTCGCACCGGCGCGGCCGGCTGCCACGGCAGCGCGGCGGGCACGCGGGCGGCGGCGTCGGACGCGCGGCGGGGACGCTGGGCGGGAAGGCGGCCCTGCCCGTCGCGCTGGTCACCGCCACGGTGACGGCGGCGGTCGGCATCGGCGCGCTGGTCGTCCACCTCAACAGCGCGCCGCAGGGGTCCACCGCCGGCCTGGCCGCGGCGGGCGCGAGCGCGCGGCCGCTGACGGCCACGGCCGCCGCCACCCCGTCCCCCTCGCCCTCGCCGACGGCCTCGGCCAAGCCCTCCGCAGCCCGCACCACGCCCCCGGCGACGCACCCCGCCGCGCCTCCCGTGCTCACCCCGGACGCCGCTGCCGCCCAGCAGGTCCTGGCCGTCATCAACCAGGCCCGGGCCTCCCAGGGGCTCGCGCCGCTGACGCTCACCACGGGCCTGCGCGCCAGCGCGACCGCCCACAACCAGCGGATGGCGGCGGGCTGCGGCCTGTCGCACCAGTGCGCGGGCGAGGCCGCGCTCGGCGACAGGGAGACGGCGGCGGGCGTGCACTGGATGGCGGCCGGCGAGAACATCGGCACCGGCGGTCCGGTCTCGAACACCACCTCGGGGATCGCCGGCATGGCCGTCGGCCTCACCCGCTCGATGCTCGCCGAGCAGCCTCCGAACGACGGCCACCGCCGCAACATCCTCAGTTCGAGCTTCCACCACGTCGGCATCGCGGTGATGCGCGACAGCTCGGGCACGGTCTGGCTGACCCAGGACTTCTCGGACTGAGTCACGCCCCCGGCGGCCGCTGGATCAGCGAGAAACGGCTGCCCTCGGGATCGCGGAGCTCGGCGACCGGCCCGAAGGGCGTGGGCGCGGGCGGAACCAGCACCCGGCCGCCCAGCTCCGCGGCGCGGGCGACGGCCTCATCGATGTCGGGGACGGCGAAGGAGACCCGCCAGGAGGGCGGAACGTCCACCTCGGGACCGCCGCGCTCCGGCCCGCCGAGCGCCGCGATGTTGCGGCCGTCCACCCGCAGCACCACCCGCTCGTGCTCCCAGACCACCTCGCAGCGGCTGGACACCTCCGGGTCCCAGTCCAGTACCTCGCCGTAGAAGAGGGCCGCCTTGAAGGCGTCGGCGGTGCGCAGCTCGATCCAGGCGGGCACGCCGCTCAGCGCGGTGGCCGACTCCGGCAGCTGCTCGTGGCCCTGCCACAGCCCGAAGCTCGCCCCGTCGGGGTCCCTGGCGATCACCACCCGGCCGGCGTCGATCGCGACCGGTCCGACGCCGACCGTGCCGCCCCGGTCGGCGATGCGGCGCGCGCCCTCGTGGGCGTCGCGCACGCCGAAGAAGGCGGTCCAGCCCGTGCCCACGCCGGAGGATCCGCTGATCGCGCTGATCCCGGCGACCCGGTGGCCGCCGACCACGACGTAGGAGAAGGGACCGAGCCGCTCGGGGCCCTGGACGAAGGTCCAGCCCAGCAGGCCGCCGTAGAAGCGCTCGGCCGCGTCGAGATCGCGCACGATCAGACTGACCCAGGAGGGCGCGCCCAGCACACCTCTGACCCGCGCGTCGCCCCTCCCGGCCGGGGTATCGCCCGGCTCGTGCGCCGGCGACCCCGGGACCGAGGGCTCGGTCGACGGGGTCGCGTCCGGATCGGGGTGGGTCGGGCTACTGGCAGGCATCGGGCCTCCGAGGCAGACATGCGCGGCCGGCCACCGCGTCCTGCGTACGCGTCGCTCCTGCCTCATCCTACGCTCCGCGCACCACGCTCCCTGTGGCCGCCACACGGCGGCCCGGGTCACGGTGATAGGAAACCCCCATGTCACCGACGCCGTCACCGCAGCCGACCCACGCCACCGCCGCCGACGGCGTCCGCATCGCCCACCAGGTGCGGGGCGCGGGCAGGCCGCTGCTCCTGCTGTCCGGCCAGTCGAACAGCCACCACTGGTGGGACCCGGTCCTGGCGGACTTCCTGGCCCGCTTCCGCACGATCACCCTCGACTACCGGGGCACCGGCGCCAGCGACAAACCGGACGAGCCGTACAGCACCGAGGGCTTCGCGGAGGACGTCGTCGCGGTGCTCGACCACCTCGCCGTCGAGCGCGCCGACGTCTACGGCACCTCGATGGGCGGACGGGTGGCCCAGTGGCTGGCCGCCCGCCATCCGGACCGGGTCGGGCGGCTGGTGCTCGGCTGCACCTCCCCCGGCGGCCCGAACGGCGTCGAGCGCGACGCCGACGTCGACGCCGCGCTCACCGACCGCGATCCCGCCAGGGCGCGGGCCGCACTGGTCGACCTGATGTACACCCCGGCCTGGACCCTGACCCACCCGGGTCCGTACGCGACCCTGGGCGATCCGGCCATGCCCGGGTACGCCCGCCGCCGCCACCGGCTGGCCAGCACCCGCCACGACGCCTGGGCCGTGCTTCCCGACATCGTCGCGCCCACCCTGGTCGTGCACGGCGCCGAGGACCGCTTCAACCCGACCGCCAATGCGGCGCTGCTGGCAGAGCGCATTCCCGGGGCCCGCCTCGCCCTGCTCGAGGGCGCCCGGCACGCCTACTTCGAGGAGTTCCGCGCCACCGCGAGCCCGCTGGTCCTGGACTTCCTCGGCTGATCCGCCCGTCAGCCGACCGCCGCACCCGGAGTGCGGAGCCGATCGTGCCCTGGTAAGTGTTTTTTATTCGCTTTGCCCAGATTTGGGGCGGCGCCGACAGCAGGAGCGATCGATGCAGAACTACCCGTTGCTCAACGTCTTCTGGACGATGCTGGAGTTCTTCCTCTGGATCCTCTGGTTCTTCCTGCTCTTCAAGATCATCACAGACATCTTCCGCAGCCACGACATGGGCGGCGGGGCCAAGGCGGGCTGGATCATCTTCGTCATCCTGCTGCCCTTCCTGGGCGTGCTGGTCTACGTGATCGTCCGCGGCAGGTCGATGGGCGAGCGCGACATCGAGCAGGCGCAGAAGGCCGACGCCGCCTTCAAGCAGTACGTCCGTGACGCGGCGAGCACCTCCGGCGGCGGCGCGGGCGGCGGCCACGTGGACGAACTGGCCAAGCTGGCCGAGCTGAAGTCCAGCGGCGCGCTCAGCGAGGAGGAGTACCAGAAGGCCAAGGCCAAGATCCTCGCCTGAGCCCCCGCACCACCCGCCCACCCTCCTTCGGCCGGGCGGCCCGCCCGCCCCAGCGGTTGCGGGCCCCCGGGCCCCGGGTTACAACAGATCATGGACATCGCCCGGACGGAGTCCCCGGCGAGGCGTCCGGCCCACGCCGCCTGGCACTACGTCAGGCGGGCGCCGGGCACCTTCGTCTGGCTGGCGATCCTCTTCGTGACCACGCAGATCGTCCGGCACGTGGACCCGACCGTCGCCGACCACATCCTGGAGAAGCGCTCCACCAACCTGCACTACCTCGCCGTCTCGCCGGTCCGGGTGCTGATCACCAGCGCGTTCTGGATCGCGGGCGGCGGCTGGTTCTTCTACTTCGTGCTCTACAACATCTTCCACGTCCCGGCCGAACGCTGGCTCGGCACCGCACGCTGGCTGGCGGTGCTGGCCATCGCGCACGTCGGGGCGACGTACATCAGCGAGGGCGTCCTCTACTGGTCGATCCAGCACGGCTACGCCCCGGAGAGCGCGAAGTTCACCCTGGACTACGGCGTCAGCTACGCGCTCGCCGGCGTCGAGGCCGTGCTGACCTATCTGATCGTGCGGCCGTGGCGGTACCTCTACGTCGTCTGCGTGCTCGGCTACTACGGCTTCGCACTGATCCACACCAGGGACTTCACCAGCGTCGGGCACTTCACCGCCGCGCTGCTCGGACTCGCCTGCTACCCGCTGACCCGCGGCCGCCCCGGCTCCTTCGACCCCGCCGCGGCCGCCCGTTCCGCCTGGCAGTGGCTCCGCCGACGCCGGACGACATGAGCCCGACATAGAGCGCTCTCACATCACCCTCAGCGTGAAATTGACGAAGGATCCTTGCCGCAGACCTTGACATGTTCTCAGCTCCCTCCTAAAAAGACTCCTGGCGTGAGAGCGCTCTCACATCCCTCGCCGCCACCCCGCGCGCACCCAGGAGCCGCAGCATGCCAGGGAATCGTCATCCCGCCCGCACCGCTCTCCGCAGGCCTCCGGCAGGCCTGACCCTGCTCACCGTCGTCGCCCTGTTCGCGAGCCTGCTGCTCGCGCTGGCGCAGTCCCCCGCGCACGCGGCGGGCACCCTGCTCTCCCAGGGCAGACCGGCGACGGCCTCGTCCACCGAGAACGCCGGCACCCCCGCATCCGCCGCGGTCGACGGCAACACCGGCACCCGCTGGTCCAGCGCCTTCAGCGACCCCCAGTGGCTCCAGGTCGACCTCGGCAGCAGCGCGAGCATCAGCCAGGTCGTGCTGCAGTGGGAGACGGCCTACGCCACCGCCTTCCAGATCCAGACCTCGACCGACGGCTCCACTTGGACCTCGATCTACTCCACCACCACCGGTACCGGCGGCACCCAGACCCTCGACGTCACCGGAACCGGCCGCTACGTGCGCATGTACGGCACCGCGCGGGCGACCCAGTACGGCTACTCCCTGTGGGAGTTCCAGGTCTACGGCACCGCGGGCTCCGGCGGCGGGGGCACGAGCTGCGGCACCACGAACGCCGCCCTGAACCGGCCGGCGACCGCCTCCTCCACCGAGAACGCCGGCACCCCCGCGTCCGCCGCCGTCGACGGCGACACCGGCACCCGCTGGTCCAGCGCCTTCAGCGACCCCCAGTGGCTCCAAGTGGACCTCGGCAGCAGCGTGACCGTCTGTCAGGTCGTGCTGAACTGGGAGGCCGCCTACGCCACGGGCTACCAGATCCAGACCTCGAACGACGCCGTCAACTGGAGCACCGCCTACTCCACCACCACCGGCAAGGGCGGCACCGAGACGCTGAGCCTCAACGGAACCGGCCGCTACCTGCGCCTGTACGGCACCGCCCGGGCCACCGCCTACGGCTACTCGCTGTGGGAGCTGCAGGCGTTCACCACCTCGACCTCCTCCGGCGGCGGGGGCTCGGACCCGTTCTGGGGCGACACCAGCACCATCCCGGCCGCGCAGAACGTGGTCGAGGTGAAGGTGCTCAACCGCACGAACGGCCAGTACCCGGACAGTCAGGTCTACTGGAGCTTCAACGGCCAGACCCACTCCATCGCCGAGCAGCCCTACCTCGACATGCCCGCCAACTCGGCCGGGCGGATGTACTTCTACCTCGGCTCGCCGAACAGCAAGTACTTCGACTTCATCGAGTTCACGGTCGGCGCGAACGTCTTCAACGGCAACACCACCCGCGTCGACGCCTTCGGCCTGCCCATCGCCATGCGACTGCACTCCAAGGACGGCTACGACGTCCAGGTCGGCGAGACGCAGCAGGTGTTCACCGAGGACCGCACCGCGCTGTTCCAGGACTTCGTGAACGCGGTGCCGCAGCAGTTCAAGGTGCTCGCCCAGACCCAGGCGCCGTACCGGATCATCGCCCCCGGCAGCGACCCGAGCTTCCAGGCCGGCGGCGTCAACGCCGACTACTTCACCGCCTACGCCAACTCGGTCGGCGTGAACGCCCCGACCTCCGACGTGTTCGGCTGCGCCGGGGTCCTGGCGAGCCAGCCCGGCGAGTGCGCCGCACTCAACCGGCATGTCGCGACGCTGCCGCAGGCGCAGTGGTCCGACCCGAGCCAGTACTACCCGGCCGGTCCTGCCAACTACTACGCCGAGTTCTGGCACGACCACGCGATCAACAACCTGGCCTACGGCTTCCCTTACGACGACTACGCCGGCCAGTCCTCCTACATCTCCCACAGCGACCCGCAGTGGCTCGAAGTGGCGGTGGGCTGGTGAATCCGATGAGGCATACCCACCGCTACCGGTCGCGGCTGCGCGGCCGTCCGTTCTGGACGGCGGGGCTCGCCGTCCTGGCCCTGCTGGCCGCCGTGCTGTCCGGGACGGGCACCGCGCACGCCGCGGCGACCCTGCTCTCCCAGGGCCGCCCGGCGACGGCCTCCTCGACCGAGAACGCCGGCACCCCCGCCTCCGCCGCGGTCGACGGCAACACCGGCACCCGCTGGTCCAGCCAGGCCGCCGACCCTCAGTGGCTCCAGGTCGACCTGGGCTCCACCGCCTCCCTCACCCAGGTGGTGCTGAACTGGGAGACCGCCTACGCGACGGCCTTCCAGATCCAGACCTCGGCCGACGGCTCGAACTGGACCTCGGTCTACTCCACCACCACCGGCACCGGCGGCACCCAGACCCTCGACGTCACCGGGAGCGGCCGCTACGTCCGGATGTACGGCACCGCGCGCGCCACCGGATACGGCTACTCCCTGTGGGAGTTCCAGGTCTACGGCACCGCGGGCTCCGGCGGCGGGGGCACGAGCTGCGGCACGCAGAACGCGGCGCTGAACCAGCCCGCGACGGCGTCCTCCACGGAGAACGCCGGCGCGCCCGCGGCGGCCGCCGTCGACGGCAACACCGGCACCCGCTGGTCCAGCGCCTTCAGCGACCCGCAGTGGCTGGAGGTCGACCTGGGCTCCACGCTGACGATCTGCCAGGTCGTGCTGAACTGGGAGACGGCCTACGCGACGGCCTTCCAGATCCAGACCTCGACCGACAACACCAACTGGACCTCGGTCTACTCCACCACCACCGGCACCGGCGGCACCCAGACCCTCGACGTCTCGGGCACCGGCCGGTACATCCGGATGTACGGCACCGCCCGCGCGACCCAGTACGGCTACTCCCTCTGGGAGTTCCAGGTCTTCTCGGGCGGCAGCGGCGGCTCGGGCGGCGGAGGCGGCGGCGGAGGTGGCGGCGGCAACTGCGGCACCGACAACGCGGCCCTGGGACACCCGGCCACCGCGTCGTCGATCCAGGATTCCAACCCCGCCTACGACCCCTTCTACGCCACCGACGGCAGCACGCTGACCCGCTGGTCGAGTGCGATCGCCGACCCGCAGTGGATCGACGTGGACCTCGGCGGCAGCCTGCCGATCTGCCAGGTGGTGCTCCAGTGGGAGAACGCCTACGCCTCCGCCTTCCAGATCCAGATCTCGAACGACAACACGAACTGGACCTCGGTCTACTCCACCACCACCGGCACCGGCGGCACCCAGACCCTGAACGTCACCGGAACCGGCCGCTACGTGCGCATGTACGCCACCGCGCGCGGGACCGGTTACGGTGACTCGCTCTGGGAGTTCTCGGTCTACACCGTGGGCGACCAGACCGTCACCATCCCCCCGCCCCCGCCGCAGCCGGCGCCGGGCAACTGCCCCTGGATCAACGAGCCCAGCGTGGCCGTCTCGACCCGCGTCGCCCAGCTGATGGGCGCCATGACGCAGGACCAGAAGGACGCGATGCTCTACGGCGACGGTTCGAGCGTCTACATCGGGCAGATCGCCGGACAGCCGTCGCTCTGCATCCCGAGCGTCAATCTGGAGGACGGGCCCAGCGGTGTGGGCGACGGCCTCGGCGGTGTCACCCAGTTCCCCGACGGGGAGGTGTCCGCGGCCACCTTCGACCCCGGCTACGAGCACGACTTCGGCGCGGCCGTGGGCCAGGAGTTCGCGGGCAAGGGCGTGAACGTCTCCCTCGGCCCGACCATCAACATGGTGCGCGACCCGCGCTGGGGCCGCTCCTACGAGACCTTCGGCGAGGACCCGTACCTCACCGGCGAGATCGTGAGCGCGGACGTCCAGGGCATGCAGAGCCAGGGCGTGATGGCCGAGGTCAAGCACGCGGCCGCGTACAACATCGAGCAGCCGAACGCCCCGGGCAACGAGATCATCGACAGCCGCACGCTGCAGGAGATCTACCTGCCGGGCTTCCAGACCGCCATCGAGAAGGGCGGCGCGGCGGCGCTGATGTGCGGGTACTCCATGGTGAACGGCAACTACTCCTGCCAGAACCCGCAGGTCGAGAACGTCCCGATGTACCAGCAGGCGGGGTTCCAGGGCTTCATCACCTCCGACTGGGGCGGCATCCACTCCACCGTGCCCTCGGCCAACGCCGGTGAGACGGTGGAGATGCCCTTCGGCGGGTTCTTCGCGGCCTCACTGGAGCAGGCCGTCGCGGCCGGGCAGGTCACCCAGGCCACCTTCGACACGATGGTGTCCCGGGTCCTGACCCAGATGTTCCGCTTCGGCATGTTCGACAAGGCGCCGAGCGGGTCCACCACCGCCATCGTGGCCACGCCCGCGCACCGCGCGGTCGCGCTCAAGGGCGACGAGGAGGGCACCGTGCTGCTGAAGAACAACGGGGTGCTGCCGCTCAACCCGAACGGCAACGAGTCGATCGCGGTGATCGGCACCCAGGCCGGGGCCGGCGCGATCACCGGTGGCGGCGGCAGCGGCAGCGCCACCAGCACCGGCACCTACTCGCCGCTGTACAGCCTGCAGCAGCGCACCGCGGGGTCGAAGGTCACGGTCGGCTACGACGACGGGACGAACCAGGCCTCCGCGGTGGCCCTGGCCAAGTCGTCGAGCGTGGCGATCGTCTTCGCCTCCGACAACTACGGACACGAGGAGTCCGACAACACCACGCTCAACCTCCCGGGCAACCAGGACGCGCTGATCTCCGCGGTCGCCGCGGCCAACCCGAACACGATCGTCATGCTGAGCGACAACTCGGCGATCATGATGCCGTGGCTGAACCAGGTCGCGGGCGTGTTCGAGGGCTTCTACCAGGGCCAGGAGTTCGGCCAGGCGGTGGCGGCGCTGCTCTTCGGCGACGTGAACCCCTCGGGGCACCTGCCGATCACCTTCCCCGCCTCGCTCACTCAGGTGCCGGCGAGCACGGCCGCGCAGTGGCCGGGCGTCAACGGCACGGTGCAGTACTCCGAGGGGCTCGACATCGGGTACCGCTGGTACGACGCGAACAACGTCACGCCGCTGTTCCCGTTCGGCTTCGGCCTGTCCTACACCAACTTCTCGTTCGGCAACCTGCAGATCGGGGCGCTGAACAACGGACAGGCGACCGTGACGGCCACCGTCACCAACACCGGGAGCCGGGCCGGGACCGAGGTCGCCCAGCTGTACGTGGGCGATCCCGGCTCGGCCGGGGAGCCGCCGCACCAGCTCAAGGGCTTCCAGCGGATCACGCTGAACCCCGGCGCGTCCGGCACGGTCACCTTCACGGTGACCGCGCACGACCTGGCGCACTGGGACACCACGTCCGGCAACTGGATCGCGTCGGCGGGCGCGTACCAGATCCTGGTCGGGGACAGCTCCCGCAACCTGCCGCTGAGCGGCAACCTCACCAACCCGACCGGCGTCACCGCGAACGCGATGGACTGAGCCGGGCGTCCCACCCGCACGAGGGGCGGGGACCGCGACGGTGGCTCACTGCCCCGTCGCGGTCCCCGCCGCGCGCATGCGTGCCTTCCGCCCGCGCGCTACTGCCCGACGAAGGAGTAGCTGCGGTAGACCACGTTGTTGGCGCCGACGCCGACCGAGGTCTCCGTGGAGAGGTAGTCGTTGTGGCCGGTGCAGTCGGCCGACGGGTAGAGCCGCATGTCCGCGAGGGTGTTGTCGAAGACCGAGCTCACCCCGATCGGTGCGAAGAGATGGCAGGCCTTGTCGGGCGGGTTCGAGATGGTCTCCACGACCCTGCCGTTGCTCGCGCTGACGGTGCCCACGGGCGGGTCGGCGCAGCCGGCCAGGGCGGCCAGGAGCGCGGCTCCGCCCAGCACGAAGGCGAAGGATCTGCTGCGGGTCATCTCTGCTCTCCTCCTCGGCCCGGGCTCTCCCTCCCAGGCTAGGCAGGCCGGACCGATCGCGCCGCCCGGCGGCGACCGTCCGGGTGAGCGGTCGCGTGGCGGGCCGCCTGACCCTGCGCGAAGGTGGAAGGACCCGAGCCTCCGGAGGCGGCCATGACCGACAGCACCTACCGCGTGACCGAGATCGTCGGCACCTCCTCGGAGGGCGTCGACGCGGCGATCCGCAGCGCGCTGGGACGCGCGTCGCAGACCCTGCACGGCCTGGACTGGTTCGAGGTGACCCAGATCCGCGGCAGCATCGAGGAGGGCCAGGTCAAGCAGTTCCAGGTGGGCCTGAAGGTCGGCTTCCGCCTGGACTAGGACCTCCCAGGGACGGGCCCGCCGGGAGCCCGTCCCGCTCGGCGCCGACCGAGCGGGAGCGGGTCACCCGGCGTCAGGCCCGAGGGCTCACCACATCACCGGCAGTCGCTCCGGCATGCGCTTCATGAAGCCGGTCCGCCACACCAGCTGCTCCACCGGGACGGCCAGCCGCAGGTCCGGCATCCGGTCCAGCAGGGTCGCGATCGCGATCTCGGCGTGCTTCTTGCCGAGCGCGGTCGCCGGGCAGTAGTGCTGGCCGCCGCCGAAGGACAGGTGGTCCCCGGCGTTGGCCCGGCCGACGTCGACCGACTCCGGGTCCTCGAAGGCGTCCGGGTCGAAGTTCGCGCCCTCGACCAGGACCAGCACCAGCTCGCCCTTGCGCACCAGCACGTCGCCGAGCTGCACGTCCTCCAGCGCGAGCCGCGGCAGCCCGTCGCCGATGGAGAGGTTGACCCGCAGCAGTTCGTCGACGGCCGCCGGGATCTTCGACGGGTCGGCGCGCAGCTCCGCCCTGACCTCCGGGTGCTGGAGCAGGGTGACGCAGGCCATGGTCAGGAACCCGGAGGTGGAGATCACGCCCGCGCCGAACATGGTGACGCCGACCGTCGCCAGCATCTCGTCGGTCAGGTGGGCGTAGTCAGGGTCCAGCCGCAGGGCGGCGATCTCCGCCATCAGTCCCGTCGTGGCCTGGTCGTCCAGACGCTCCGTCATGTAGGCCATGTCGCGGTCCCAGTTGAGCTTGGCCCCGGCGACCGGGCAGGCCGAGTTCATGAAGGCGATGTCCAGGCTGGCCGCCAGCTTCGGCGCGTCGGCGAGCGGGATGCCGAGGATCCGGCAGTGCAGCGCCTCCGAGTACGGGTTGGCGAACTGCCCGCGCAGGTCCACCGGCGCGCCCTGCGCCAGCAGGCCGTCGACCAGCTCGGCGGCGTAGCCGGTCATCCAGTCGACCAGGCCCTCGGCCTTCGGGTTGATGGCCTTGAGCACCGCCTTGCGCAGGCCGACGCCGGTGATGTTGCCCATGTTGTTGACGACCTCGGGCGGGATCGTCAGCGCGTACTGGCGGGGCACGCCCGGCGCGGAGGTGTCCTTGAGGCTGAACCGCTTGTCCTCCAGGACCTGACGGCACAGCTGATAGGAGGAGACCAGCCAGGCGGGGTCGCCGGCGATGGTGCGCACCCGCTTGACCGGCTCCGCACGCAGCTCGCCGATCTCCTCCGGCAGCCTGTCCCCGCGCCAGGAGAACGGGAAGCCGGGCAGCGCGTCGGGAGCGGACCGGGCCACGTCGACGGGCTGGACGGTGTCAACGGACATCGGAGTCTCCTTCGGCGGGCGTGACGATCGCGTGGCCCTGGTTGCGTGAGGCCCGCAGGCCGGAGCCGCGGGAGTAGAGGAGTTCGGCCAGCGGCAGCAGCTGGTGGTAGCAGTTGAGCGAGGAGGGCACCCCGAGGATGGCCGGGGTGTCCAGGAAGAGCGGCGCCTCGGCGCAGATGTAGCGCAGGCACACCTCGCGCTGCTCGTCGGTGGCCTCCCTTCCGTCCAGCACCTTGGCGGTCAGGAACGACCCGACCAGCGATTCGATGACGGCCCGGAACTCGGGGTCGGTGTCGAGCATGGTGCTGATGTGGGCGTGCAGCGCCTGGTAGGCCGGATTGCTCTGGAAGTCGGACATGGCATGGGAGTTGACCCTCCCGCTGCCGAAGTCGGCGGCCTCCGCCGCGTTGTTGACCTTGGCGCGGACGCCCCGCAGGTTCTTGATCGCCTTACGACGGGCGTCGTCGGCGCTGTAGCCGAGCGCCTGGTACATCTCCGCCACGTACAGGTCGGTGTAGACCAGGTCCACCTGGCGGAAGTTCTCGGCGCCCCACAGGGCGAGGTCGGTCAGACGCTGGGCCGAGAAGTAGCTGTTGCCCGGGGAGACGCCGATGACGGCGTGGTCGCCGTCCGCCTGGATGAGCTCGCAGTGCGGCGTATAGGGCCTGACGAGGAATAAGGTTTTGGTCGCTGTCTGCAAAGGGAGAGCGTCCTTCGCGTCGCAAGTCCCGACGGGGCCCCGTGCCCCTGGTGTGGCGACGACACTTGCAGTCAACCGGCGGCCACACACAGTGTCAACGTGCGATCCCAGACCGTGAGACGCACCGGTCCCGATGTCATCATGTGTTCACCCCGAGGAGAGGTGAGGCACAGCAGGTGGAGATCGTGACGGACGACTTGTCGGATCCGCGGATCGTGGCGTTCCTCGAGGCGCACGTGCGGCAGCTCCGGTCCCTCTCGCCGCCGGAGAGCGTCCACGCCCTGGACCTGGACGCGCTGCGCGCGCCGGGGATCAGCTTCTCGTCCGTCCACGACGGCGACGCGCTGGTCGGCTGCGGGGCGCTGAAGCGGCTGGACGACCGGCACGCCGAGCTCAAGTCGATGCGCACCGACACGGCCCGCCGGCGCAGCGGTATCGCCTCGCTGCTGCTGGGCCACATCATCGCCGAGGCCAGGGGGACGGGCTTCGCCAGGCTCAGCCTGGAGACCGGCTCGGAGGAGTTCTTCCGGCCCGCGCGCAGTCTGTACGCCAGGTTCGGCTTCGAGCCCTGCCCGCCCTTCGCCGACTACCGCCCCGATCCGAACAGCACCTTCATGACGCTTCTCCTCTGACGTCACGTCATGGCTTGATCAATTCAGGTAATCAACACAGAAACAGACTCCCAGCTCAAGGCAGGCCCCGCCATGCCTTGTGGGAGCGCTCTCTGTTCAACTCATTGACGCACTCCCCCTCCCAGGGTTAACTCGCCTTCCAGTTCGTGTCGTGACGCTCGCCCAGCTCCTCCTCACGGATTGGACGCCCCACGTGCGCCGAATACGCCGTCACCTCTCCACCCTCACAGGCCTCGCCCTCGTCGGCGGGCTGGTGACCGGACTCTCCGCGGAACCGGCTCCCGCCGCCGCGCGCGTCCCTCTCTACCTCGACGCCCGCGCGCCGATCGCGAACCGCGTCGCCGACCTGGTGCACCGCATGACGCTGCGGGAGAAGGTCGGCCAGATGGACCAGGAGGCCCTGGTCACCGTCCAGGGCACCTGCGACTGGAGCGGCGGCGCGCTCAACGACGCCTGCCTGCACAGCGTCCTGGTCGACAACGCGGCGGGCTCGATCCTCTCCGGCGGCGGCATGCCGCCGGCCGTCAACACCGCCAAGGACTGGGCGGACCTGACCAACGCCCTGCAGAAGTACGCGATCACCAACTCGCGGCTGCACATCCCGATCCTCTACGGCATCGACGCCGTCCACGGCCACAACAACGTGCTCGGCGCGACCATGTTCCCGCAGCAGATCGGGATGGGCGCCACCTGGGACCCGGCGCTCGAGCGCGGCGTGGAGCAGTCCACCCAGCGCGCGGTGGCGGCGACCGGCATCAACTGGGCCTTCGGGCCGGTCACCGAGATCGCCAGGGACCAGCGCTACGGCCGCTACTACGAGGCCTTCTCCGAGGACCCGCTGCTGACCGGCACGATGGCCGCCGCCGCGGTGAACGGGCTGCAGGACGCCTCCAGCGGCACCAGGATCGCCGCCTCGGTCAAGCACTTCGCCGGGTACTCGCAGCCGCTGAACGGCCACGACCGGGTGCCCGCCGACTACTCGGCCCGCTATCTGCAGGACACCATCCTGCCCGCCTACCAGCAGGCGATCGGCGCGGGCGCGCTGAGTGTCATGGCCGACTCCGGCGCGGTCAACGGCGTGCCGGTGACCGCCTCGCACTACCTGCTCACCACCGTGCTGCGCGGCCAGTACCACTTCGACGGCGTCGTGGTCAGCGACTGGAGCGACGTCCGCAACCTGCAGACGGCCTACCACATCGCCGCCGACTACCCCGAGGCCATCGCCAAGGCCGTCAACGCCGGTGTGGACATGGCCATGGAGCCCACCAACGCCTCCGACTTCACGGCGTCCGCCCTCGCCGCCGTGCAGCGCGGGCTGATCTCGCGGCAGCGCCTGGACCAGGCCGTCTCCCGCATCCTGACGATGAAGTTCAAGCTCGGCCTGTTCGAGCACCCCTACGTGGACGCGTCCAAGGCGGACGGCATCGTCGACGGGGCCGACCTCGGGCTGGCCAGGAAGGCCGCCACCGAGTCCTCGGTGCTGCTGCGCAACCAGGGCGGCGTGCTGCCCTTCGGCCCGGACGTGCACAAGATCGTGGTGACCGGCCCCAGCGCCGACAACATCGACAACCAGATGGGCGGCTGGACCATCGGCTGGCAGGGCGTGCCCGCCGGAACGGACGTCGGCGGCACCACCGTGCTCGCCGGCCTGCGCCAGGGCGCTCCGGCCGGAACCAGCATCGACTACCAGCCCGACGGCGGCACCGCCGCCGCCGACCTGAAGAACGCCGACGCGGCCGTCGTGGTGGTCGGCGACACCCCCGGCGCCGAGGGCCCCAACGACCACCCCGACCCCTCGCTCTCGGCCGACCAGCAGGCGGAGGTCGCCGCGCTCCAGGCGACCGGCAAGCCCGTCGTCGTGGTCGTCGTCGCCGACCGGCCGCTCGTCCTCGGCAGCGCCGCGAACACCGCCGGGCTGCTGATGGCCTGGCTCCCCGGCACCGAGGGCGGTCACGCCGTCGCCGACCTGCTCTACGGCAAGGCGAACCCGAGCGGTCGGCTGCCGGTCTCCTGGCCCAAGGCGATCGGCAACGAGCCGGAGTTCTACACCCAGCTGCCCGGCACCAACAGCGGCACCGACTCCGGCTACAGCCCGCTCTTCGCCTTCGGGGCCGGCCTCTCCTACACTAGCTGGCAGTTCGGCGCACCGGTGCCGAACCGGACCACCGTCGGCGCGGGCGGCACGCTGCGGGTCGGTGTCCCGGTCTCCAACACCGGCTCGGCCGCCGGTGACGTGGTGGTGCCGCTCTACGTCTCGCAGCCCGTCAGCCAGGTGCTGACGCCGCCGAAGTGGCTGGTCGGCTTCGCCCGGCTGCACCTGGACGCGGGAGCGCACGGCACCGCGCAGATCACCGTTCCGATGTCGCTGCTGGCCCACACCGAGGGCGACGTCAACGGCGACGGCGCCAGGACCGTCGAGCCCGGCGCGTACACGCTGCTGGCGGGCGACAGCACCACGGGGACCGGCTTCACGGTCGGCTGACCGACCCGGAGCCCGACCCGGTCAGGAATCGGAGGACTCCCCCAGCCTGGTGCTGACCTGGGCCAGCGCCTCCAGCCGGCACTCCAGGCTGGGGTGGGTCATGAACATCCGCGCGAACAGCGGCACCGGACCGGATCCCGGTCCGGTCTCGCCGTCGGGACCGGCGGTCAGGGCCGGGACGAAGAGCACCGCGTTGAACGCCTGCGCGGTGCGCAGGTCCTTGGTCGGGATGCGTCCCGCGGCGCCGCTCACCTTGACCAGCGCCGAGGCCAGCGCGGAGGGCCTGCCGGTGAGCTCGGCCGCGGAGCGGTCCGCGGCCAGCTCGCGGTAGCGCGAGAGCGCGCGGATCAGCAGGAAGCTGATCGCGTAGACGGCCGCCGAGACGGCCACCACCGCGGCGACGATCATCGCGGTGTTCTGGTCCCTCCGCCCGCGTCCGCCGACCAGCCCGGAGTAGAACCCCACCCGGACCGCGAGCCCGGCCAGCACGCCGAGGAACGAGGCGACGGTCATCACCGCCACGTCCCGGTGCGCGATGTGCGACAGCTCGTGCGCGAGCACCCCGTCCAGCTCCTCGCCCTCCAGGCGGCGCAGCAGGCCGGTGGTCACGCAGAGCACCGCGTGGTCGGCGTTGCGCCCGGTGGCGAAGGCGTTGGGCAGCTCGGTGTCGGCCAGGGCCAGACGCGGTTTGGGCATGTCGGCCAGGGCGCAGAGCCGGTCGACCGCGCCGTGCAGCCGCGGCTCCTCCTCGGGTGTCACGTCGCGGGCCCGCATCGCGAGCAGCGCGACCCGGTCCGAGTACCAGTACTGGCCGGCCAGCGCCGCCACGGCGATGAGCAGCACCAGGACGGCCGACTTGAGCACCGCGACCAGAACGGCCGCGAGGACCACGTAGAGAAGGCCCAGCAGGAAGACGACGGTCACCATGCGGACCGTGAGCTGCCGGTCTGGAACGAATCGGGATCGCACGCTGATCGCCTCCGAACGCGGCGGGCGGCTGACGACTCCCGCCGACAGCTCCAGCGTAGGCGCGTCCAGGGCCGAGCGGATAGATTGCCTGAAGATCGTCCGCCGGTTCCGGAGGCCAGATGCCCGACCCGCTGCGCCAGGTCCGTCGCTGGGCGGCGGGGTTCCTGCCGGTCCGGGGGCTGCGGCGGCCCGCCGAGGCGCCGCTGCGCCTCTTCGAGGCCGGCTACCTGACCCGCCGTCGCGGCGTCGATCCGGGGGCGCTGGTCTTCGCCGCGGTCGACCTGGAGACCACCGGCCTCGACCCGGTCGGCGACCGCGTCTGCGAGATCGCGGTGGTCCGCTTCCGCGGGGACGGCACGGTGCTGGGCGAGTTCGCCTCCCTGCTCGACCCCGGGCGGCCCATGGGCGCCACCGAGATCCACGGGCTCGACGACGCCCTGGTGCGCGGCGCGCCGAGCTTCGCCGAGGTGCTGCCGCAGATCGAGCGGATGCTGGTCGACGCCGTGGTGGTGGCGCACAACCTGGCCTTCGAGGACGCCTTCCTCGACGCGGAGCTGCGCCGCTGCGGGCGGGAGCCGGCCTCGCGTCCGCCGGGCCTGTGCACCCTGGTCACCGCCCGCGCCCAGCTGGAGGGCCCCGGCTACGGCCTCGCGGCGCTGCACCGCAGCATGACCGCGGCCCCGCCCGCGGATCCGCACAGCGCGCTCGGCGACGCCCGGAGCACTGCGGCGCTGCTCAGCGCCCTGCTGGCCCAGGCGCCCTCGCCCCTGCGCTACGCCGGGCCGCGGCCGCGGCCCGCGAAGCCCGCCCAGGACGACCCCCCGGTGCGCGCCGTCCCCCGTCCGCCGCGCGCCGCCCCGGACGTCGCTGCGGAGATCGCCGCGCCCGCGGACGACCCGCACCTGCTGCACCACTGGCGCCGCAGGGAGCTCGCGCCCGCCTGGAGCAGGAACGGCGGTACCGGCCGGGGAGCGGGAACCCGCTGACGCGGGGCCCACAGTGACGCAGGCCCTCGGTGACGCAGGGCCGTCGGTGACGCAGAGCCTCAGTCGAGGAAGACCACCCGGTCGCTCAGCTCCTCGGCGAGCGGTCCCGGCACGTCGGCGTAGACCTCCAGTTCGGCGACGCAACTGAAGCCGCCGCGTTCGCCGCGGGCCTCGACGATCCGCCGGGCCAGCTCGGGCGTCATGCCCGGCAGACCGGCCAGCACCGGGACCGGCACGTGATTGACGTCCGCGAGGCCACCGTCGTCGTAGCGGTGCGGCAGATCGGGGCGGCCGATCCCCAACTCCCTGGCCAGACCGGGGTCGCGCTCGGCGATCCGGCGCGCCTCGGCGCGGCGCTGCCGGCGGGCCAGCGCGTCCGCGACGGCCGGGTCGCCCGGCGACCCGACGAGCCGGCGGCGGACGGTGAAGGTGACGGCGAGGCCGCCGCCGACCAGGACGACGACGATCAGCGCGCCTGCGACGGTGTTCCGCGTCGAACCGGTCGGCGCGGAGGCCAGCACCACCGCGACCACGGTGGTCGCGAAGGCGAGGCCGGAGAGCGCCGCGAGCAGCCGGTCCCGCAGCCGCCTGGCGGCCCAGCCCAGGACGACGCAGGTCCCGAGGCCGAGGGTGAAGAGCGGCAGCAGGGCCCAGAGCACGCTTCCGGCCGGACTCATCCGCCCCGCAGTGCGGCCCTTTTCGCCTGATTCAGACACATTCACACCGTAAGGTCAGCCGGGTGACGCGGCACCCGCAAGGCCCTACCGTGGGCGTCATGGCCGATCAGCACCCCGAACGGGACGAGCGGGACGAACGGCGGGACGCGCGCGCGGAGCAGGGCGAGGGCGGCGAGGCCGCGTGCTGGCTGGACCGGCTCTGCCCCGAGTGCGGGGCCGTCCCCGAACCGCCGGAAGCCGCCACCTGCTGGCGCTGCGGCGCCGCCCGCAGGCCCGGACCGAGCGCTCGCACGGGTGCGGACCCCGACCTAGGCTGAGCCCATGGCCCGGCTCAACGACGAGGTCCAGGCGCTGCTCACCGAGTACGCCGACCTGCTGACCATCACCGGCGGCGACGCGTTCCGGGTGCGCTCCTACGAGAAGGCGGCCCGCGCGATCGGCGGGTACAGCGGGGACCTGGCCGGCATGGACGCGAAGGCGCTCCAGTCCATCCCCGGCGTCGGGAAGTCGATCGCCGAGAAGATCGCGGAGTACCGGTCCTCCGGCTCCTTCGCGGCTCTGGAGGCGCTGCGGGCGAAGATCCCGCCGGGCGTGCGCGAGATGATGGGCGTGCCGGGGCTGGGACCCAAGAAGGCCCTGATGCTCCACCAGGACCTGCAGATCTCCACCGTCGCCCAGCTGCGCGCCGCCGCCGAGGCGGGCCGGCTGCACGACCTGTCCGGCTTCGGCGGCCGCACCGAGGAGAACATCCTGCACGGGCTCGACCTGATGAGCCAGGCGGCCACCCGGACCGACCTCGGCACCGCCACCGCGCTCGCGGAGTCGGTCGTCGCCGCGCTGGAGCAGGCCCCCGGCTGTCTGCGCTGCACCTGGGCGGGCTCGCTGCGGCGGATGCGGGAGACCGTCGGCGACGTGGACGTCCTGGCCGCCGCCGAGGACTCGGGGCCGCTGATGGACGCCTTCCTCGCGCTGCCGGAGGTGGCGGACGTGATCGCGCACGGCCCCACCAAGACCTCGATCCGCACCCGCAAGGGGCTCCAGATCGACCTGCGGGTCGTCCCGCCGGACGCGTTCGGGGCCGCGCTCGTCTACTTCACCGGCTCCAAGGCGCACAACATCAAGCTCCGCACCATGGCCGTGCGAGCGGGACTGAAGCTGTCCGAGTACGGGCTCTTCGACGCGGGCACCGGCGAGAAGCTCGTCTCGCGCACCGAGGAGGAGGTCTACGCGGCGCTGGGACTGCCCTGGATCCCGCCGACGCTGCGCGAGGACCTGGGCGAGGTCGAGGCCGCCCTCGCGGACGGACTGCCCACCCTGGTCACCGAACGCGACCTGCGCGGCGACCTGCACACCCACACCGACCTCACCGACGGCGTCGCGACGCTGGAGGAGATGCTCGCCGTCGCCCACGCCCGCCGCTACGCCTACTACGCCGTCACCGACCACGCGCCCGACCTGGTGATGCAGCGGATGACCGACGAGAAGATGCTCGCCCAGCGGGAGAAGCTGCACGGGCTCGCCGGACGGTACGGGCGGATGCGCCTGCTGCACGGGACCGAGCTGAACATCGGTCCGGACGGGGACGTCGACTGGCCGGCGGAGTTCCTGGCCGGCTTCGACGTCTGCGTGGCCTCGATCCACTCGCACTTCGGCGCGGACCGGGCCGCGCAGACCCGGCGGCTGATCAGGGCCTGCGAGAACCCGCACGTCCACATCATCGGGCACCCCTCCGCGCGCATGCTCGGCCGCCGCGCCCCGATCGACGTCGACTTCGACGCGGTCTTCGCCGCCTGCGCCCGCACCGGCACCGCGATGGAGATCAACTCCTCCCCCGAGCGGATGGATCTCGGCGACGAGCAGGTGCGCCGTGCCAAGGCGGCGGGCGTCCGCTTCTCGATCGACAGCGACGCCCACTCGACCGTCCACCTGGAACGCCCCCGGTTCGGCGTCGGCACCGCTCAGCGCGCCTGGCTCGGCCCGGAGGACGTGATCAACACCTGGCCCTGGCAGCGACTGCGGCGCTTCCTGACCAAGCCCGAGCTGCGCTGAGCCAGGGGCGTGCCGTCAGCGACCGACCCAGCCGCCGGTCATCCGCTGCACCGACGCGCCATCGAGGTCCGCGAGCTTCGTGGCGACGAAGGCGCGCGCCGTCTCCGAGGTCTGCACCCGGAACGGCGGCTCGGCCGACTCCAGCACCTCGACGATCGAGGCGGCCGCGCCCGCCGAGGTCTGGGCGTTGTCGAAGGCCGCCATGGTCCGCTCGACGTAGGACTTGAGCGCGGGCGCGTAGGGACCGGCGGCCGCCAGCAGCGCGGGGACGTCGATGCCCTGGCTGGCGACGAACTCGCTGGCCACCGCTCCGGGCTCGACGACGGTGACATGGACGCCCACCGAGGCGGCGACCGGCGCGAGCGACTCGAGGAAACCCTCGGCGGCGAACTTCGCGGCGCAGTACGCCTCGTTGAAGGGCTGGCCGACCACCCCGCCGACACTGGTCACCGTGACCACCCGGCCGCCCGAGGCGCGCAGGTGCGGCATCGCGGCGCCGGTGGCCTCGACGACGCCGAAGAAGTTGACCTCCATCGCCGAGCGGAAGGCCTCCCCGCCCACCTGCTCCACCGTGCCGACCACGCCCGCGCCGGCGTTGTTGACCAGCGCGTCCAGTCGGCCGTGGGAGGCCAGGACCTCGCCGAGGCAGGCGTCGATCGACGCCCGCTCGGTCACGTCGAGCCGCTTCACCTCGATCCGCCCGGCGACGCCCGCCGCGGCGGCCGCCTCCGTGAGCGGGCCGGCCTTGGCGGTGTCGCGCATGGTGGCGACGACGTGCCAGCCGGCCTGCGCCGCGGCGACTGCGGTGGCCAGGCCGATGCCGGTCGAGGTGCCGGTGATCAGGACGATGCGGTCGGCGGTTGCCATGGCTGCTCCCCTTCGGGTGGCGGTGACTTTTCTGTGCGTGCGCACACACCGTACGACTTCCGTGCGTGCGCACGCAAACCGATAGGCTGTCCATATGACGCGCGCCGACCTCTCCCTGGGCAGCCTCTCCGCCAGGGACCACGCCTTCTACGGTCTCGTCTGGGCCGGCACCACGCTCTCCGCCCGGGTCGACCGGGCCCTGACCCGCGCACACGACCTGCCGCTCTCCTGGTTCGAGGTGATGCTCTGGCTCAACGGCCAGACCGGCCCCGTCGCCGCCTCCGACCTGGGCGCCAAGACGCTGCTGAGCCGCACCCAGGTCTCCCGGGTGGTGGACGCGCTGCAGGCGCGCGGGCTGGTCGCCCGCACCCCCTCGCCGCACGACGCCCGCTCGGTCGGGGTCGCGCTCACCCCGGCCGGCCGGGCCGCGTTCGCCGAGGCGGACGCCACCCGGCGCGCCGCACTCGCCGAGGCCTTCGACGAGCGGCTGGACGACGCGGACATCGCGGCGCTGCGGACCGCCTGGGCCAAGCTCAAGGCGCGCCCCTGACGCCGGGTGCGCGACCATGGAAGGCATCCGCCGAGGACAGCATCGGCCGAGCTCAGCGTCGGCCCACCGGGACGAGGAGAGCGCATTGGGCGCGGAGGCCCCGAAGCGGGACGCCGCCGCGACTGCGATCGAGGCGGCGGCCGCCGCCATGGCCGTCAGCGGGGACGCGCTGCTCGGCGGGCTCGTCGCCGAGCTGCCCTTCGGCGTCGCCCTGCTCGACCCCGGACTGCGCTGGCTGTACGCCAACGAGGCCTTCGCCCGCCACACCGGGGTGACCCCGGAGTCCTTCACGGGCCGGCCGCTCGCCGACACCCCGCTCGCCTCGGCCGGGCCCGCAGCCCGCACGGTCCTCTCGGACGGTCTGACCCGGCAGGTCGAACCGGCCGCCCCGGCCCGCTCGGCCGCGATCCGCCTGCAGCGCCTGACCCTCGACGACCGCGTCACCGGCGTCCTCGCGGTGACCGGCCTCGCCCCCGAGCCCGACGCGCCGTCCGCCGACCGCGACGCCCCGGTCCACGAGGTCCCTGACCCCGACGCGTCCAGGCTCGCCCTGCTGACCGCCGCCGGCGAGGTCATCGGCAGCACCCTCGACACCGACACCACCTGCGTCGAACTCGCCCGCTTCACCGTGCCCGAACTCGCCGACCTCGCCACCGTGGACATCCTTCCGCCCGGGGTTCCCGACCACAGGCTCGGCGCGCCGCTCGGCTCGCTCCGGCTGCTGCGGGCGGCCGTGGCCGGCACCCCCGAGCTGTATCCGCAGCTCGCCACCCTGGCCCACCCCGGCGAGTCGGTCCGGCACCGCGAGGGCTCGCTCGTGGCCCTCAGCCTCGTCGGCGGCAAGCCGGTCACCGCCCAGATCCGGGACGAGGAGACGCTGGCCAGGGCGCTCTCCGACACGGCGAGCCGCGAGGTCTTCCGCGCGGCGGAGATCGCCTCCGTGGTGGCCGTCCCGCTGACTGCCCGCGGCAGCCTCCTGGGCGTGCTCACCCTCGCCCGCGCCGACGCCCCCGGGGACGGCTTCAGCGACGACGACATCACGCTGATCCAGGACCTGGCCGGCCGCGCCGCGCTCAGCATCGACAACGCCCGCCGCTACACGCGCTCCCAGGGCATCGCCCTGGAGCTGCAGCGGGCGCTGCTCGCCGAACCGGCCAACCCGCACCCCAACCTGGAGATCGCCTGCCGCTACCTGCCCTCGGGCAGCAGTTCGGTGGTCGGCGGCGACTGGTACGAGAGCGTGCGGCTGCCCTTCGGCCGGACGCTCCTGGTGATCGGCGACGTGATGGGCCACGGCGTGGAGGCGGCGGTCGACATGAGCACCTACCGCTCGATGCTCCGCTACGTCGCCGCGATGGATCTGCCCCCGCACCGGATCCTGCGTCAGCTGGACAGCCTGATCTCGGAGAACGAGTCCGCCCGTCCGGCCACCTGTCTGCTCGCGCTGGTGGACCCCAGCCGCGACCGGGTGACCTTCTCCAGCGCAGGCCACCTGCCGCCCGCCCTGGTCGGCGCGGACCGCGCCACCGAACTGGTCACCCTGCCGAGCGGCCCGCCGCTGGGCACCGGCGTCGGCGGCTACCAGCAGTTGGTCAGGGAACTGACGCCCGGCCAGGTGCTGCTCCTCTACACCGACGGCCTGGTGGAACGCCGCCGCGAGGACATCGACGTCTCGCTCGAACGCCTCGCCGCGGCGCCGCTGCCCGCCACCGGCGACCTGGACGACCTGATCGACGCCGCGCTGCACAACTCCTCGCCCAGCGACGCCGAGGACGACATCGCGCTGCTCGCCGCGCGCGTCCGGCCGCGCCGACCCTGAAGCGACGGCCCTGAAGCGACGGCCCTGAGAGACCGACCCTGAGACACCGGCCCATGCCGCCGGCCGTCGAATTCACCCTGACGGGTTGTGGCAAATGTCTCGGACATGTCCGGATGATCTGGAATGGTGGTGCTCACAGCCGGTAGCCAACCGGTCACACTTCTCCGGAGGGAGAGGCAGATGGCTGACGCCTCACGCGCCGCAGGAAAGTTCGGCAAGCTCGGGCCGCAGTTCCCGGTCGCTCTCAAGTACCTCGGCCACTACGTGGCCGCCCCGCTGCCCGCTCCGCCGGACGCCGTCGACTGGACGACGAAGGTGACCGGCTGGCCGATGGACGGGAACGACACCTACGGCGACTGCACGATGGCCGCCGCCGCGCACATGATCCAGTCCTGGAACGCGCAGACCGGCGAGGGCGACGCGGTCCCCACCGAGCAGCAGGTCGTCGACCAGTACTTCAAGCTCTCCGGCGGCAAGGACAGCGGGCTGGTCGAGTCCCACGTGCTCTCCTCCTGGCACCGCTCCGGCCTGTGGGGCAACAAGGTGCTCGCCTACGCGCCGGTCAACGTGCACGCGCTGACGACGATCAAGCAGACCATCGCGCTGTTCGGCGGCGTCTACGCGGGCATCCAGGTCCCGGCCAACGCGCAGCAGCAGTTCTCCGACGGCAAGCCGTGGACGCTGGACGCCGACTGGCAGTCGCAGCCGATCGAGGGCGGCCATGCCATCCCGCTGCTCGGCTACGACGCCGACTGGCTCTACGCGATCACCTGGGGCGCGGTCCAGCCCATCGCCTGGGACTGGTGGTCCACCTACAGCGACGAGGCCTGGGCGGTACTGTCCCAGGAGTACCGCGAGGCCGGCCAGGTCAACGGCATCGACCTCGCCACCCTCACGGCCGACCTGAAGCAGGTCTGAGACCGGGACGGCGGGATGTGACGGCGGGCCCGAAGGCCCACCGTCACATCCCGCGGTCCCGTGTGGGCGGCCACGGCTCGTTCGACTCCCCCGGGGCCAGCCGGGCGACCAGCTCGGCGAGGCCGACGCAGGCCTCCTCGATCCGGCGGTGGGTGGCGTTCCGCTCCGAGATGACCGCGGAGAGCAGCAGCGCGGTGAGCGCGGCCGAGCCGTTCAGCGCCTGCAGTTCGGTCATCGTCGCGAGCAGGCCGCGACCGGCGAACGGGCCGGTGTGCCGGATGGCCGAGGGGACCGCGAGCACCGAGATGATCAGCACGCAGGGCGCGGCGACCGGCAGCTGGAACCGCAGGGCCGCCCAGGTCAGCAAAGGGAAGACCAGGAAGAGCACGTCCACCGTGGTGCGCAGGTCCAGCACCATGATCGCGGCGCAGCCCGCCATCGGGACGACCGCCTCCGCCCACCAGCGCAGCGGCAGGTCCCAGGGCAGCGCCGCCCAGCGGCCCACCAGCAGCAACGGGGTCACCACGAGCACGCCCATCGCGTCCCCGGTCCACCAGGCCGACCAGGCGGACCAGTAGCCGTGCGAAGGCAGTGAGCCCTCGGTGAGCAGCACCAGCGTGGCGCTGGTCGCGCTGACCAGCATCGCCGCGAAGGCGCCCAGGAACACCAGGGCCAGTCCGTCGCGCAGCCGGTCCAGCTGACTGCGGAAGCCGACCTGGCGCAGCAGCCAGTAGGCGACCAGCGGAGCGACCGTGCTGCCCGCGACGATGCCCACGGTCGCACCCGTCACCGGGCCGCCGAGCGACGTCACCACCAGGAGCTGGCCCAGGGCGATGCCCGGCCAGACCCGCGCGCCGAGCAGCACCAGCGCGGCGACCGCCACCCCCGTGGGCGGCCAGATCGGCGTCACCCTGACGCCGCCGACGACGATCTGGGCCAGCAGTCCCAGCCTGCCGCTGCCCAGGTACAGCGCGGCCACGGCAAGGATCCACAGGAGCAGCGACCCGAGATCCCTGAGGGTCCGATCACGCGCGACAGCAGGCATGACACAACTCTCCTGCCGCGGAGCCCGCCGCCACCACCGTGACACGCCCCGCTGAGCCGGTGATCGTCACCCGTGGTCCGCCCGGGCGGGCTCGTCGTGGCGCAGCACCAGGACCGCCGCGTCGTCGGCGTGCCCGGTGATCTCGGCGAGCCCGATCACCTCCGTCGCCAGGTCGGCCGGGTCGCCGCCGACTCCGGCGAGGACGCTGGCCCTGACCCGCTCCAGCCCCGCCTCGAGCTCGAAGGTGGGCCCCTCCACCACCCCGTCGGTGACCAGGGCGATCGCGCCGGAGCCGGTCAGGGTGCGGCGGGTGACCGGGTAGGCCTCCCCCGGCATGATCCCGAGCGGCAGCCCGCCGCCCGCCTCGGCGATGCCGCTGGTCCCGTCCCCCGAGGCCCACACGGCGGGCACGTGGCCGGCCCGCGCCGCCGCGAGCTCGCCGCTGGCAGGGTCGTATCGCAGCAGGCAGCAGGTGGCGAAGAGGCCGCGGTCCATCGAGAGCAGCAGGTCGTTGGCATGGCTCAGCACCTCGCCGGGATCGGAGGTGACGGTGGCCAGGGCGTGGAGCACGATCCTGACCTGCCCCATCAGGGCGGCGGCCTCCACGTCGTGGCCCTGCACGTCGCCGATGGAGAAGCCCAGCGCGCCGTCCGGCATCACGAAGCCGTCGTACCAGTCGCCGCCGATGTCCAGGCCGTGGCGCGCGGGCGCGTAGCGCGCCGCCGGACGCAGGCCGGGCACGCTCGGCAGTGCGGCGGGCAGGAACTCACGCTGCAGCGCCCTGGCCAGCTCCACCCTGGCGCGCTGCAGCTCCACCCGCTCCAGCGCCTGCGCGGTGAGCTGCCCGAGCGCGCTGAGCAGGTCGTCCGAGCTGGCGGGAGGAGGGAGACGGCGGCGGGGCATCGGCGGCTCCAGGAGACGTCCGGTCGAGGGCGCGGGAGCCGGCCTCGCGCGGCACCCATCCCATTGTCCTCTGATCCGCGCGGATCCGACCGGTCGGATCGCTCCGGCGGCCCAGACCGGCTTGCGGGGCCGCGGCGACCGGGTTCGACTGGTCAGTGCCGTTGAACGAGAGGAGTGACCCATGTCGTCCAAGAGGCGTCGCAAGAAGAAGGGCCGCCGCAAGCACGGGGCCAACCACGGCTCGCGTCCGTGCTGCTGAACCACTGTGCTGGTGAACCGCTGCGCTGGTGAACCGCTGTGCAGCCGAACCACTGTGCAGCTGAACCACTGAGGCCGCGCCGGACCCCGGTCCGGCGCGGCGGCGTGCCCGGCCGTCAGTCGGCGAGCGCGGCCGTGACGAACTCGCGCAGCTCGTCGTCGGACATGCCGGCCGCGTCGTCCGGGCGCAGCCGGAGGGTCGCCTTGCCGTGCAGCAGCTCGGGATGCCGGGCGACGAACCCGGCGTCGCGACCGCGCTGCCAGCCGTAGAGCGAGACGCCGTGCCGCCAGGCCCCGAGGTGGAGCCGGTGGCCCGGCGTGCGGTAGGTCGGCAGGTCGTAGGAGAGCACCACCTCCGCCTCCGGGTGGGCGCTGAGGATGAGGCCGTGGATCCGGTCGAAGAGCGGCCGGTTCTCCGGGGCGATGGCGTCGATGTAGGCGCGGACGGCGGGCTCCATCCCGCCATTCTCCGCGCCCGCCCGCGGGACCGCGCATCCGAGGCTCGCCCGAACAGGTGAATGCCGGTTCACGCGCGCGTGTAGGCTGGCCACGAAGATCCACTCCGTCGCCCCGCACCGCAGAAGGATCCCCACGCATGCCCGCCACTCCCGACCGGGCCACGGTCACCGTCTGCCGGGGCTGCTGCTGCGGCACGGACGCCAAGGTCCCCCGGCTGGACCACGCCGAGCAGCTGGCGGCGCTCCGGGCGGGCGCGGCGGCCCACGGCGGCCGGGTGCGCGTCGTCGACTGCCTGGACGCCTGCGAGCAGGCGAACGTCGTCGTGGTCAGCCCCTCCCCCGCCGGACGTGCGGCGGGCGGGCGGCCCGTCTGGCTCGGCATGGTCAACGACCCGGGCGGGGCCGACGACATCGCCGCATGGCTCGCCGACGGCGGGCCCGGTCTTGCCGAGCCGCCCGGTGTGCTGGACCTCTACGCCTTCACGCCCTCGCGCCGTCTGCGGGCGCAGCTGGACGACTGAGCCGCCCCACGACCGAACCGCCCCACGACCGAACCGACCGCGGCGCCCGTCAGGCCCAGGTGCCGGCGTCCCCGCCGACCCACGTCACCACCGCGGGGTCGTCCAGGTTGACGTCGTGGAACCCGCGGTCACGGCAGAGACGCAGCACGTCCTCGGGCCGGAAGGCGGGTCCTGCGTCGTAGCCCTGGATCTCGACCCGGCGGAACGGCCGCGGGCCCGACACGACCCCGTGGACGGTGACCAGTGTGTTGGCGCTCATGCCTCCAGCCTGCACCCGTCCCGTCCCCCAGGCATCCCGTACCGCCACCGGCTCCGCGGCGACCACGGCCGGCCACCGGACGCCGAGTCCCAGGCAGGAGGCCACGACGACGAGCGGCCACAGCGCCTGTCCGGTCGTCAGCAGCCGCTCCACCAGTCCGGCGGCGCCGTGCCCCCACTCCGCCTGGATGAACCAGAGCGCGCCGAGCAGGAAGAGCACCGTGACCGAGACCGACAGCGCCGGTCGCAGACCCCAGGCCGACAGGTCCCGGCGCCGATAGGCGGCCAGGGTGGGCCAGAGCGCGAGGAAGGTGTACCCGATGACCACCGAGGTGCTGTGCCGCATCGAGCCGCCGCTCTCCGGCACCGGTGAGAGGGCGACCACCAGCGAGGCGGCCCCTCCGGCGGCCAGCGCCACCCGTCCCGCCGGTCCGGCGACCCGCAGGCCGAGCGCGGTGACCAGGTGGCAGACGCCCAGTAGGCCGATCGCGCCCGCCATCAGCCAGGGGAAGGCCGCTCCGGTGCCGGCCAGTTCGCTGATGGTGTCGGTCACCGGGTCGTATCCGGGCGCCTGGAGCGCGGCGGCGACGACCCAGCCCCCGACCAGCACGACGGGGGCCACCGCCGAGGACACCACCGCCCACCACGGAACTCCTCGCATCGAGCCACGGTAGGTCCGACCCCGGCCGGGACGGCGCTCCCACGCGGAAGCGATGGATCACTGACCCACTCGGCCGAACCCCCGCCCGGTCCCTTCCGCCCCGGGCGCCACCCTCGCCCCGGCCCGCTCCGCCGCCCCTCGCCCGCCGTTGCGACCAAGCCAACTCGCTTATTGCACAAGCACGTTGTGCAAACAGACGGACAAGCGAACCGGAATCTGCCCCTTCCCTCGACATCCGCACAGGCATCACCTAGGTTCCCGAAAGGCTCGGCCCGCCCAGGGCCCGCCGAGGTTCGGATCCAGATCCAGATCCAGTCCACGCATCGGACGCGGCAGCGTCGCCGACGTCCGGACAGGGAGGGGCTCATGGGTTCACGGAACGTCAGGAAGAAGATCACTGTGCTGGGGTCGGCGCTGATCGCGCTGGGCGCCTTCACGGTGACGCCGGTGGCGGCCTCCGCCGCCGGTCACGAGGCGGCCGCGGTGAAGGCGACGACCGTCGCCGCTCCGCACAGCTGCGCGTCGAACGTCCGCTGGTGCACCGAGGTCGACGACAGCGAACTGGTCTTCGGCGAGGGACACTACGTCGGGCACGACGAGCCTTCGGTCCTGTACTACAGCGACAAGGCCGGGGCGGGGAACGACAACACCTACACCGTGCGCCTGCCGAAGGACCCGCCGACCCAGCCCCGGCAGGACGGCTCCGGCAGCACCTGGAACTTCCAGCTGCACCCGGCCTTCTGGTTGGGGATGGCCATGTGCGACGACCAGTCCGCCCCCGGCCCGGCCAGCGGCAACGCGAGCTGCGCGCCCGACTCGGACAGCAACATCTACAACTCCGCCGACCCGAGCTCACCGCGCTACATCGGCAAGCACCCGGGGTCGGCGTTCATGGAGATGCAGTTCTACCCGCCCGGCTGGGTCCCCTGGCCGGCCGGCGTCAGCTGCGACCCGACGCAGTGGTGCGCGGCCCTGAACATCGACAGTCTGTCGCTCGACTACAACAAGGGCCTGCAGAACAACAACGCCTGCCTGGCCTCCGCCGGCGTGGAGTACGTGAACTTCGCCTTCCTCACCAAGGACGGCCGGGCGACCACCCCCGCCGACCCGACCAACGGCGACCGTTTCAACCTGGACCCCGCGAAGGACTTCTTCATGAAGTCCGGCGACACGCTGAAGGTGCACCTGTTCGACACCCGCGCCGGTTTCAAGGTCGAGGTGAACGACACCACCGCGCACCGGAGCGGTTCGATGACGGCCTCCGTCGGCAACGGCTTCGCCCAGGTGAAGTTCGACCCCACCGCGACCAGCTGCACCACGCTGCCCTCCGCGTTCCACCCCGAGTACTCGACCTCCAGCGAGGCGACCCGGGTGCCCTGGGCGGCGCACTCGTACAACACGGCCTACTCCGACGAGATCGGCCACTTCGAGTACTGCGCCGCGGCCGACCCGGCCACCGGCGTCTGCACCCAGTCCGCGGGCTCCGAGGCGCTGGACCCCGACGACAACGGCTGCTTCAACCCGGGCGACTCCCTGCTCGTACGCATCGGCGGCTGTCTGGGCAACTCGCCGACGGACGACGACTACGACGGCGTGACCTACCAGAACACCTGGCCGGGCACCGGCTCCCCGGCCGTGGACCGGGCCACCAAGCCCACGGCGATCGTCTTCAGCAGCCCGACCTTCAGGGACGGCCGCCAGTTCCAGCGCGTGGCCTTCGAGACGGACCTGCCGCGCATCGAGGACAACGACACGCTCGCCAACCCCTGTGACCGCACCACCGGCGTCAACTGCGTCAACCCGCCCCCCGGTGCGAACTTCTACCCCTTCTACAGCACCACCCGGCTGGACGGCTCCTGTGTCTGGCAGGAGGGCGGAGCGAACATCCCCGGCACCAGGAACACCTTCGGCGGCGACTCGCAGAAGGAGTTCGGCGGCCTGCTCCAGCTCGCCTACCCGGGTGTCGGCAACCAACCGCGCTTCGTCTACAACGACTTCCGGCAGGTGCTGGACTTCAACCCCTGCCGCGCGTCCCAGTAGCCGTTGTCTGCGCAGCACACACCGGGGCCCGTCCGGAGACACTCCGGACGGGCCCCGGCCCGCTCAGCCGCCCAGCGTCGCGCAGAGGTCCTCGGTCGGGCCCTCGTGCGCCAGCAGGTAGGGGTGGTGGTCGGCGGTGATCTGCAGCACGATCCTGCCGGTCAGAATCGAGTACCCCTGCGGGGCGTAGGGATTGCCGGCGTGGATGCCGAGCCCGAGGTGGCCGGAGACCACCCAGGTCTGGCTGCCGTCCGGGTGGTGGAAGAGCCACGCGGTGCCGGTCAGATTCTCGTCGGCGAAGCGGCCGTCGGCCTCGTCGGTGTAGCGGACCACCAGCTCGCCGGTGATCTCCTGTTCGGTGGGCGTCCCCGAGCCGTCCACGGCCAGGGTCCGGATCTGCTCGTGGTCCACCAACGGCTCGCTGTGCAGCGCGAAGGCGCAGACGTCCCCGGCGGCGTCGGTGAACGGACCGGCGTGGAACGGCTGCCAGGGCCCCGGCTGGTCGGCCGAGGCGGTGCTGGGCGGCAGGGCGGCGAGGGTGAGACCGCCGGCCAGGGCCAGAACGGCCATGAGGCGGCTACCGGTTCTGCGGGCCCGCAGCGGCGGGCGGAGCGACTGGGTCATGCCCCGAGCGTGTCCCTCGTGGGCCGCGCGTCGCGATCGTTTCGGACGCGCCCGAATCGTGGCAGGCTGGGAGCGCGGCGGATCGGGTCGGCGAGGGGAGGCCGGGATGCTGCGGGTGCACTTCACGCCCGAGGACCTGCTGGGGGTGCGTTTCGCCCGGACGCCCGCGCCCCTGGTCGAGGCGCTGCTGGCGCTCACCGTCGTCCGGGCCGGGAGCCGGGATCCGGCCGTCGCGCACTGGCGGCGCAGCGCGGACGCCCAGGTGCCGGCGCCGTCCCGGCGTCTGCTGGAACTGCTGCGGCCGAGCGACGGCCTGGGACCGGTCTTCCTCGACCCGCCGCTCCCCGATCCCGACGACGCGGTCGGCCGGGCCGTCGCCACCCCGCCGACGTCCGCCGCCGCCGAACTGCACCGGGTGGCGCCGCCGTCGCCCTGGTCCGAGGCCCTGGCCCGGGGCGACGCCCGCGCCTGGCGGGAGCTGGAGCTGTCCCTCACCGCACTGAACCGCGGTTTCCTGCCGCGCTGGTGGCCTCGGATCCAGGCGGGTTTCGCCGCCGACGTGGCCTGGCGCAGCCAGGTGCTGGTGGCCGACGGGCTGCGGGCCATGCTGACCGGGCTCACTCCCGGCGCGTCCTGGGCGGGCAGCGAGCTGCGGCTGCCGGGCGCCCGCGACGCCGACGTCCGCCTGCACGGACAGGGCGTCACCCTGCTGCCGTCCCTGCTCTGGCGCGGCGCGCCGCTGCGCACCGGGCATCCCGACGGCTCGCTGGTGCTGGTCTACCCGGCGCTGACCCCGCTGCCGCTGGTGCCGCCGCCCGACAGCCACGCCGACCCGCTGGCCGCGCTGCTGGGCCCGACCCGGGCCCAGGTCCTGCATCTGCTGGCCCAGCCGCAGACCACCGGCGGCCTGGCCCGCCGCCTCGGCATCAGCGCGGCGACCGCCTCCGGCCACGCCAAGACGCTGCGCGCGGCCGGTCTGGTCACCACCGCCCGCGAGGGCAAGTTCGTGCACCACACCTGCACGACCCTCGGCACCCGCCTGCTCGCGGGCGGCTGACGACCACGTCGCTCACCTCAGCGCGGCAGCCCCGCGAACGGGTGCGCCGCTGTGGCCGTGGCGCTGCCGGAGCCCGCCGCCGCGACCGCGCCGGGACTGCTCGCCGCTGCCGTCGGCGTCCCCGCCGGTCCGCGCAGCGTCTCGGCGCGGTAGAGGCCGCTGAACGCGTCGGCGATGTTCGACGGCTGTCCGGCGTTGGTCTCCACCAGCACCGGCCGGACGAACGGCCCGTCCGTGGTGATCGCCTCGTAGTCGCCGAGCATGTGGCCGCCCGCGTCGGGGGCCAGCAGCCAGTCGAAGACCGGGGTGATCCGACGCTCCACCGGGTTGGCCTCACCGCCGCGCGGGAAGCTCAGCAGCCAGCCCGCGCCGGGCAGCGTGGTGGTGTTGCCGGGCTGCAGGTAGCGCAGGTCGTAGTAGCTGACCGCGACCGTGCCGTGTGCGTCGACGGTGATCGAGGGCGTGAAGGCCGGGCTGTTCGGCGCCTGGCTGAGCCGCACCGGCTCGCTCCACTTCCGGCCGCCGTCACGCGAGTGCACCAGCTGGACCTGGTCGTACTTCCCGCCGCTGAAGTCCGAGCCCTCGTAGGCGAGGTAGAGCTCGCCGCTGACCGGGTCGATCGCGACGTTCGGCAGTCCACCGCCCGCGCGCAGCGCCTTGGCGGGGTCGGTGGGCGCGTTGGGGTCGACCTCGGGCACGGAGGTGTCCGGGGTGACCTTGACCGGCTTGCTCCAGGTCCGGCCCTGGTCGTGCGAGGTGACCATGGCGTAGTGGCTGTCGACGACGGTGTCGGCCGCCGCGTCGGTGTAGGTGATCGAGGTGAAGAAGTCGAACAACTCGCCGGTGTGCCGGTTCACCACGATGACGTTGCCGATGGTCTGCGTGAACGGCGTCACCGAGGTGTCGACGAAGGGCCTCGCCTTCGACCAGGTCCGGCCGCCGTCGCGGGTGACCGAGAGGTAGGCGGGGCCGGTGAACGAGGTGTCCGTGCTGACCAGCCGGTCCCAGACCTGGTAGGCGACGCCCGGGTGGAGCGGGTCGGCGGTGACCGCGTTCTTGTCGTCGCCGACGGTCGGGTCGTTGTCGTCGATGAGCTTGGTGACGTGCTTCCAGGTGCGCCCGCCGTCGTAGGAGGTGGCCGCGGCGACGCCGTTGCGGTTCGTGGTGGCGTCGAAGACCAGCGCGCTGGCGTAGGCCGTGCCGTCCGGGCCGAAGCTGACCCATCCGTCCGAGGCCCGCTGGTAGTCAAGACCGCCGGGCGCGCAATGGGTGAAGGGCATGGCGACGTGCCGGAAGTGCACGCCGTCGGCGCTGTAGCTCTCCCCGAGGCCGCGCGAGCCGCCGTTGGACCAACGGTCCTGCTGGTACACGGCGACCACCTGCCCCGGCCGGAGCGGGTTGGCCGAGATCGAGGGCTCGTCCTCGGCGGAGAGGTAGTTGGTGCCGGGCCCGTCGTGGCTGATGTCGCAGGAGGCGTAGGGGTCGCCCGGCGAGATCAGGCCCAGGAACCCGCCGCCGTGGGTCGCCGAGGCGGTGCCCGAAGCGAGGAGCGCGAAGGCGGCGGCGGTGGCCAGGAGGGATGCAGACCTGCGGATGTGCATGGAACCCCCGGTGTGTGCGTCGACTGTGGTGGCGCATGACCTGGCGGACGGGCTCTGACCCTTGTGGTGCAAGGCATCAGACGTTCCGTCAGCCCGGGCCCGAGCCTACCCACGGGAGGCCGTCGTGCACACGGCAACACCCCGATCGGTGGTGCTGCCTCACAGCGGCTACGGCGACGACTCCGCGGCGCTCCGGCGGCCCGCGACCGCGCGTGGCAGCACCGTGGCCGCGCCCAGCAGTACCAGCGCCGCCACCGAGACCCAGACGCCCAGCGGGCTCGGCGCCGAGGCCGTGGCGCCGGCCAGGACCAGCGCCGCCGTTCCCGGCAGCACCCCGAGCGCGGTCGCGGCGGCAAAGGGGCGCAGCCGTGCGCCGCCCAGCGCGCAGCCGTAGTTGATCGCGGCGAACGGCAGCACCGGCAGCAGCCGCATCGCCAGCACGGCCCGGAAGCCGCGCTCCCTCAGCTCGCGCTCCGCGACCGCGGCGAAGGAGCGGGCACGGGCGAACCGCGCACCGCCGAACCGTCCGGCGCCGGGGCCCCGCAGCGGCCGCCGCCCGCGGAGCGCCCGCGTGCCACCGCGAAGGAGGCCGCTGCCCCAGCGTGGTCGCGGCGATGGCGAGGCCCAGCCCCTCGGCGAGCCCGAACCAGGCTCCGGCGGCGACGTTCAGCACCGGCTTGGGCACCAGCACCACCGTGGCGCCCGCGTAGAGCAGGACAAAGGCCGCGGCGGCGAGCACCGGCGGCAGCCCGGCCAGCGGATCGGCGCCCGTCAGCGGCGGCAGGCTCAGACCGGCCACGTCTCGCGGTTCCAGGCCGCGTCCCAGAACATCCACTCGTAGCGCGACGCGGTCACGAAGCGCTCCCGCATCCGCTCACGCTCCGCCGTCGAGACCTCCGCGCCCAGCGCGTCGGTGAGGGCGAGCACCCGGCGCACCACGGACTGGAACCCCTCGTCCGCGTAGGCCGCGATCCAGCGGGCGTAGAGCGGGTCGGGCGAGGACTTGGCGAGCAGGTGCTCGCCGACCCTCGCGTAGATCCAGTAGCAGGGCAGCACGGCCGCGACGGCCTCGGCGTAGCTGCCGCCGTAGGCCGCGGCGAGCAGGTAGCTGGTATAGGCGCGGGTGGTCGGCAGCACCGTCTGCCCCAGCGGCTCCTCACCCAGCTCCGCGCCGAAGCCGGCCAGCAGCTCCTGCTCGGCCGCCATCGCGCCGGAAGCGTCCGCGACGAAGGCCTGCAGCGCCGCGGACTCCGGCGCCCGCGCGCCGCAGAGGGCCAGGGCGCGGGCGTAGTCCCGCAGGTAGAGGGAGTCCTGCTCGACGAAGTGCCGGAACGCCTCACGGGGCAGCGTGCCGTCGGTGAGCCCGCAGACGAAGGGGTGCTGCAGGATCTCGGCGTAGACCGACTCGATGTCCGACCAGAGGTCTTCGGTGAGGCTCATGCCCCGACCCTGTCACACCTACCGGGGGGCGGCGTATCCGGGGGCGTTGGTGTTGACCGTGGTGCCGTTGTCGCCGGTCTGGACGGTCGAGGAGACCGCGCTGCTCACCGCGCCCAGCACCAGGAAGAGCACGACCAGCGCCTTGGCCGCCCCGGACAGCATCAGCGGCCGCGACGCCGAGCGCCGCTCGACCACGGCCAGCGACTCGTCGCCGAACAGGCGCTTGGGATAGGCGGCGGTCAGCATCGTGACGTACGCGCTGAACCGCATCGCGAAGCGGGCGGTGGCGGCCGTGGCCTCGAACAGCGGCTGCGGCATCCGGCCCAGCACCAGGGCGATCAGCCAGACGACGAAGCTCACCGCGTACCAGCCCGAGGTGACCAGGCTCTGCACGATCGCGGCGGGGATCAGCAGGATCAGGCGGAAGAACACCGCCAGCCGGTTGAGCTCGGCCGGATGCAGCTCCACCTGCACGGGGTAGTCGGGCGCGTCGAAGGCGAACGGCGGATACCGGTCGACCAGCAGCATGGCGTAGGCGTAGACCCGGGTCTGGTACCGCAGCAGCCCCGCCAGGTAGCGGGCGACCGGACCGGGCAGCCGACCCAGCACCAGAGCGGCGAACCAGCCCAGGACCATGACGAAGAAGCCGATGATGCCGAGCACGGTCAGCACCACCAGGTGCGGAACGATCAGCAGCCACCGCAGCAGCACGGTCCAGCGCCGCTGCTGCTCGGGGGCGGGCAGGTCGAGCTCCGGCACCACTTCGGTGTTCAGCATCATCGGCGGAGTCGACCACGTCTGATTCGCCATCAACGGGCTCCTGTCCCTCGGATGAGGTCAGGATCACCCGCGATGATCCACCCCGCTCGCCGGGTTCACCCGCCAGGAGGAACGGAAGCCCACCCTGGTCGGACACCTGATCCGGACTCGCTTGTCATGCGCAGCGCGCGATGTCGCCACGCGCCGGTCCGCACCCCCGTGCGCCGCCGCCTCCGGGCGTCACCACCGCCGGTGCGGACCATGACAGAAGAGGGAGCACCGCCTCCCTCGACCGAGCGCAGGAGGACAGCAGCACCATGGCGCCACGCCACCCCAACGCGCGATTACGCGCACTCGCCCACGAGGCAGGCTGGAGCGGCGCCGCTCTCGCCCGTGCCGTGAACCGGACGGGCGCCGAGACCGGGCTCGCCCTGCGCTACGACCGGACCTCCGTCGCCCACTGGATGGCGGGAACCCGGCCGCCGGGCCAGGTCGCCGCCTTGGTCGCCGAGGCGCTGTCCCGGGCGCTCGGCCGACCGGTCACCCTCGCCGACGCGGGCCTGGAGCCGGCGCCGGCGGTCGCACCGCTCCCCGCCGACTCCCCCGGCCGCGCGCTGGCCGCCCTGGACACCGAGCCCGCCCGCGCCCGGCCCTACCGGCTCGCGCTCGCCGATCCCGACCACCTGGGCACCGGCCGCCCCAGCCGCCACGGTCGGACCTCCCACGACGGGGGCGTGCCGGTCACCCGCGCGCACGTCCGCTCGGCCCAGGCGATGCTGCACACCTTCACCAGCGTCGACGCAGCCTTCGGCGGCGGCCACTCGCGCACCGCCCTGACCGGGTTCCTCGGCAACAGCGTCGCCGACTGGCTCAACGCGCCCGCCCCGCCCCGCACCCGGCACGAACTGCTGCTCTGCGCCTCGCGGTTGACCTGCCTGGCCGGGCTGATGTGCTACGACGACGAGCAGCAGGGCACCGCCCAGGGCTACTACCTGACCGCCGTCGGGCTCGCCGTCGAGGCCGACGACGCCCCCGGGCACGCCACCGCCCTGCGTGCGCTCAGCGCGCAGGCCCACGACCTCGGCCACCGCGAGCAGGCCCTCAGGCTCGCCGAGGCCGCCGCCGCCCACGCCCTGCGCCTTCCGGCCACGCACGCCGCCGCGGTCCTCGGGCAGCTCGCCGTCGCCGCCGCAGGACAGGGCGACCACCGGCGGGCCCTGAGCGTGCTGGACCACTCCGCCGAACTGCTCGGCCGCCCCGACGAGGACGGGCCCGGCGCCGAGAGTCCCGACTACCACGCGGCCGCCCACGAGCATCAGCACGCCGAGGTCCGGGTCGCCCTCGGCGACTCCGCGGGCGCGGTGGCCGCGCTGCGGCGCTCGCTGCGCGTCCACCCGCCGGGCGAGCGTCGCGCCCGCGCCGTGGTCACCGCCCGCCTGGCCGAACTCCTCCTGGACGGCGGCTCCCTGGAACAGGCCTGCACGGCCTGGCACGGGTTCCTCGACGACTACCCGCTGCTCCGCTCAGGACGCGCCGACCGCGCCCTGCGCGCGCTCCGCTCCCGCCTGCAGCCCTTCCGCGGCAGCGCCGCCGCCCGCGGCGTGCTGGCCCGCACCGACAGCCTCCGCCGCCCGCCCGCCCCGGCGCTGTGCTGACCGACCGCCCGTCGACCGACCGCCCGTCGACCGACCGTGCGTCGACCGACCGCCGTGCTGGTCAACCGCTTTCAACGCCCACGAACTTTCAACGTGCCCGGCGCGCCCGTCACCCCCGCGTGGGGCGCCCCGTGCCGCTTACTGGGATCAGGAATCCGAGCGGGAATCCGAGGAGGAGAGGCCCATGACCATCGAGGCCACCGAGAGCGCCGCCGCCGTCGACGGCGGCGGCGCTCCCGACCAGCAGAGCCTCAGCACGCAGGCCGCCCGCAACCTGGCGACCACCACCAAGTCCGCCCCCCAGATGCAGGGCATCAGCTCCCGCTGGCTGCTCAAGTCGCTGCCGTGGGTGAACGTGGCGGGCGGTACCTACCGGGTCAACCGGCGGCTCAGTCTGGCCGTCGGCCGGGGCCGGGTCGGCTTCGTCCAGAACGGCGCCGACGACGTGCGGATCGTCCCCGAGACGCTGAGGGAGCTCCCCGCCCTGCGTGACGTCGAGGACACGGCGCTGCTGGCCGAGCTCGCCTCCCGGTTCACCGCGCGGGAGTTCCGGCCCGGCGAGATCCTCGCCTCCGAGGGCTCGCCGATCGAGGAGGTGTTCATCGTCGCCCACGGCCGGATCAACCGGCTCGGCACCGGCAAGTACGGCGACACCCACGTCGTCGGCGTGGTCACCGACGGCGACCACCTCGGCGACGAGGCCGTGCTCACCAGCGACCCGCTCTGGCTGCACACCGCCCAGGCCTCGACCGCGGGCACCGTCCTCGTGATGCCCTGGTCCCGGGCGCAGGAGCTCTTGGACCGTTCGCCGGTGCTGCGCGAACACATCGGACGGTTCGTCAGCGAGGCCGGACGGGCGACCAACACCAAGGGCGAGGCGGAGGTGGAACTCAGCGCCGGCCACGAGGGCGAGCCCGAGCTGCCGACCACCTTCGTCGACTACGACCTGGCGCCGCGTGAGTACGAACTGAGCATCACCCAGACCGTGCTGCGGATCCACAGCCGCGTCGCGGACCTCTACAACAGCCCGATGAACCAGACCGAGGAGCAGCTCCGGCTCACCATCGAGGAGATCCGCGAACGCGAGGAGTGGGAGCTGGTCAACAACCGGGAGTTCGGCCTGCTCCACAACACCGCCTACGACCAGCGGATCAGCACCTGGTCCGGGCCGCCGACCCCGGACGACCTCGACGAGCTGCTCAGCATGCGCCGCGGCACCGAACTGTTCCTCGCCCACCCCAAGGCGATCGCCGCCATCTTTCGCGAGTGCAACAAGCGCGGCCTGTACCCGGACACGGTCACCCGGCGCGGCCACCAGATCCCCGCCTGGCGCGGGGTGCCGATCTACCCCTGCGGCAAGATCCCGATCACCGCCGGCCGCAGCAGCTCGATCCTGGCGATGCGGCTCGGCGAGGACAACCAGGGCGTTGTCGGCCTGCACCAGCTCGGCATCCCCGACGAGGTCGAGCCGGGGCTGAACGTCCGCTTCATGGGCATCGACGAGAGGGCGATCATCTCCTATCTCGTCAGCGCCTACTACTCGGTGGCGATCCTGGTTCCCGACGCGATCGGGATCCTGGAGAACGTCGACGTCGCGGCGCCGCACGCGTGAACGGGACCCCCATGCGCGATCTCGACGGCGACCTGCTCGCCCGCGTCCTGGCCGGCCCTTCGGGTCCCGGAACCGCCGCCTTCCGCCTCTTCCGCACCGAACCCCCGCCACCGTCCGCGCCTGCGCCCCCACCCGCGTCTGCGACCCCACCCGCATCCCCGCCACCGGCCCCGTCCGGCGGGGTCACCATCCCGGCCCTGCACTGCCCGCAGGCCCGGCGCGACGACCCGGCCCTCGGCGAGCTGGTCAACGACAGGCTCGTCGCCTGGGCCGAGGAGATGGGGCTGTTCCAGGGGCGGTTGGAGCGGCTGCGCTCGCACAACTTCGGCCGGCTCTTCATGCTCGCCCACCCCGACACCGACGACCCCGACCGGCTGCTCGCCGCGGCCCGCTGCGGACTCGCCGAATGGGCCGTCGACGACCACTGGGTCGACGAGGGCGAGGACACCCGCCCCGAACTGATCGGCCTGCGGGTCGCGCTGGCCCACGCGGTCGTCGACCCGGTACGCCTGCCGCCGCGTTACGAGCCCAGGTTCGAACAGGTCGTCAGCGAGGAGCCGGTGCTGCGGGCCTTCCGTTCGGCCCTCGGCCACCTCTCCGCCGTCGCCTCCCCCACCCAGGTCGCCCGGCTGCGCCACGAGCTGGCCGTGATGTTCGTGGGGTACGGCCAGGAGGGCGAGTGGCGGATGTCCGGGCGCAGGCCCGCGGTGTGGGAGTACCTGATGCACCGGTACGAGAACGCCTTCTTCCCCTGCATGGTGCTGGTCGACCCGGTCGCCGGCTACGAGCTGCCCGCGCACGAGTTCGCCGACCACCGGGTGCGCCGCACCTACCTGTACGCGGGCATGGCCAACGTCCTGCTCAACGACCTGTACTCGATGGCCAAGGAGGACCCCACCGACACCAACCTGCCCAACCTGATCGCCGCCGAGGAGGGCTGCACCCTCCAGCAGGCGGTCGACCGGGCCGCGCAGATCCACGACGAGCTGATGCACACCATCGAGGCCGAGGCCGCCGTGCTGGGCGAACTGGGCTCCCCCGAGCTCAGGCGCTTCCTTGCGGGCGTCTGGGACTGGATGGGCGGCAGCCACACCTGGCACCGCAGCAGCGCCCGCTACCACGGCGCCGACCCCGCGTGACCACGTACGAGAACCGGAGCACCAGCATGATCCTCAGTGAGAAGCCCGCCTTCGTCCCCTCCCAGAGCACCAGCCCCTACCAGGACTCGGTCGCCGCCTACTGGAACGCGGAGCGCAACCCGGTCAACCTGCGCCTGGGCGAGGTCGACGGCTTCTACCACCACCACTACGGCATCGGCGAGCCCGACTGGTCCGTACTGGAGGGTCCCGAGGACACCCGCGAGGAGCGGACCGTCCGCGAGCTGCACCGGCTGGAGTCGGCCCAGGCGCAGCTGCTCGCCGACCACCTCGGGCCGATCCCGGCCGAGGGCCGGCTGCTCGACGCGGGCTGCGGGCGCGGCGGGGGCAGCCTGGTCGCCAACGCCAGGTTCGGCTGCCAGGTGGACGGCGTCTCCATCTCCAGCCACCAGGTCGAGTTCGCCAACCGGCAGGCGGAGAAGCACGGTGTCGCCGACCGGGTCAGGTTCCACCTGCGGAACATGCTCGACACCGGCTTCGAGTCCGGCTCCTTCGACGGGATCTGGAACAACGAGAGCACCATGTACGTGGAGCTCTCCCAGCTCTTCGCCGAGCACGCGCGGCAACTGCGCCGCGGCGGCCGCTACGTCACCATCACCGGCTGCTACAACGACACCTACGGTCTGCCCTCGCGCGCCGTCAGCGAGATCAACGCGCACTACATCTGCGACATCCACCCGCGCAGCACGTACTTCAGGGAGCTCGCCGCCAACCGCCTCGTCCCGGTCAGCGTGATCGACCTGACCGCGGCGACCGTGCCTTACTGGGAGCTCCGCGCCAAGTCCCATCTGGTCACCGGGATCGAGCGGAGCTTCCTCGACGCCTACAAGGACGGCAGCTTCCAGTATCTGCTGATCGCCGCCGACCGGGTCTGACCGCCGCGGAACACCCGGCGCGTCCGATTGCGCACGACCGGGGCACTGTCGCCATAATCGGTCCGACAACGATCGAATGACTGAACGACAGCGCCCTGGTCTGCGCTCGGAGGGGCGGCGTCGTGGAACCGGAGCTCGCCGAGGCGGTCAGGGCTGCCCGGGGCGGATCCTTCGCCTGGGACCTCGTCAGTGGCGCGATCCACTGGGACGCCTTCGTCTGCGATCTCGTCGGCGTCTCGCCCGACGACTTCACCGGGCGGGCCGACGCCTTCTTCGCCGCCCTGCACACCTCCGACGCCGCCCGGCTGGCCGCCGCGACCGCCGAGGTCCTGGAGCGCGGCGGCCCCTACCGCAACCGCTACCGCATCGTGCACCGGGACGGGACGGTCCGCAGGATCGAGGAGCGCGGCGAGGTGCTGCTCGGACCCGACGGGCGGCCGGCCCGGGTGATCGGCCTGCTCCTCGACCGCACCGCCGACGGCCCCGACCCCGGCTGTCCGGCCGTCGCCACCACCGCCCTCACCGCCACCCCGGTCCCCGTCAGTGCGGCCGGTCCGGACAGCGCGGCCGACTCCTTCCTGCTGACGATCACCCGCGCCCTCTCCCGCGCCGCCACCGTCGCCGACGTGATGGCGGTGCTGACCGACATCGCCCGCCCCGCGCTCAACGCGGAGACGCTGCTGGTGCACCTCACCCCGAGCGGCGACGTCGAGGACATCGGCTCCACGCCGCTGCACGCGCCCGCACCCGAACGCCTGCACCCACTGCGGCCGCCCGCCGCGGCGGCGCTGCGCCAGGCGATCGCCCAGGAACAGCCGGTCTTCGTGGAGGGCATCAGTGCGCCCCCGCCGGCCGAGCCGCTGACCCGGTCGTGGGCGGTGCTGCCGCTGGCGGCCTCCGACCAAAGGATCGGCGGCTGCATCTTCGGCTACCCCGGCGTCCGCCGTTTCGACGAGCGGCAACGGCACACCTTCACCGCGCTCGGCGGCATCGCCGCCCACGCGCTCGGCCGGGCGCTGCTCCAGGACGCCGAGCACACCCGCGCCGCCGAACTGCAGCGGGCCATGCTGCCGCGCCGCACGCCGCGCATCCCCGGGCACACGGTCGCGGTCCGCTACCGGCCGGGGACGGCGGGGATGGAGGTCGGCGGCGACTGGTACGAGGTGCTGGAGCTGGACGAGGACCGGGTCGGCCTGGTCATCGGCGACGTGCAGGGGCACAGCGCCCGGGCGTCCGGGGTCATGGGCCAGCTGCGGATCGCGCTGCGCGCCTTCGCCCGCGAGGGCCACGACCCCTCCGAGGCGATGGCCCGCACCGGCCGGCTGCTGGCCGACCTGGACACCGGCCTCTTCGCGACCTGCTGCTATCTCTCGCTCGAACCCGCCACGGGGCGGCTGCTGGCGGCGCGGGCCGGCCATCCGCTTCCGGTGCTGCTCGACGCCTCGGGTCTGCCGCGCGAGCTCGACCTGCCCGGCGGCCCACCGCTCGGCATCGACGCGGGCGCGGCCTACCCGCTCAGCGAGCACCGGCTCGCTCCTGGCGAGGGCCTGCTGCTCTACACGGACGGGCTGATCGAGGACCGCACGGAGGCCTACGACGAGTCCGTGGCCCGGCTGCTGGCGACGCTCCGGCAGGACGGCCCGAAGGCCCCCGCCGACACCGGCTGGGAGGGCCTCGCCGACCGCCTGGTCCGGGCCCGACCGGCGCCGGGCCGGGTCCAGGACGACCTCGCCCTGCTGCTCGTCCGCCGCGACTGACGTCCGCCGCGGGCGGTCACCGCGTGGCTGGGCGGGCCGAGCTCACCCGCGTCCGAACGGCCACCAGCTCCGGCGCTCGCGCACCAGCGGCGCGCAGGAGCAGCGCTGCGCGGCGGGAACGCCCGACAGGACCTGGTCGACGTGGTTGCCGCACCCGGCGTAGGTGTACTTGCCGCAGCGGGAACAGCTGACGCGTCGGCACATGGTGGCTCTCCTTCTCCCGGCCGGGCCGCGGTGCCCGACACGTCCCAGCTTACATACCCCCAGGGGTACATCCGTGCGCGCGTCGGTCTCCCGTGACGCCGCCCGGTGGGGTATCACGGAGTGGCCCGCCCGTGTCCCCGCCCATCTCCCCGCCCGTGTCCCCGCCAATGTCCCAGCATCGGAGCAGGTGTCATGCACGACGACCGCCACACCGTCGAACGCCGCCTCCACCGCGTCCTGCGGGAGCGCATCGAGCCCGCCGTGTACGGCGCCGCCGTGCCGCTGGAGGTCGCCCGCTGGGACGTCGGCCCCACCGAAGGACCGCCCGGCGAGCCGGTGCCGGTCGCCGAGGGGCTCGCCGCCGCCTACACCGACTGCGCGGCCGACGCAGTGTGGGGCCCGGCCTGGGGGACGACCTGGTTCAGGGTCCGCGGCACCGTGCCCGCCACGTGGGCCGGGCGGACCGTCGAGGCCCGGCTCGATCTCGGCTTCGACCGCAATCTGCCGGGTTTCCAGTGCGAGGGCCTCGTCCACCGGGCCGACGGTTCCTGCGTGAAGGGCCTCAACCCGCGCACCGACTGGGTCAGGATCTCCGAGAGCGCCGCCGGGGGCGAGAACGTCGAGCTCTATGTCGAGGCGGCCGCCAACCCCGTCCTGGTCCACCACTCTCCCACCAGCCAGGGCGACCGGCTGACCAGCGAGGACCGCCCGCTCTACCGCCTGGCCCGGATGGAGCTCGCGGTCTTCGAGACCGAGGTCTGGGAGCTGGTGCAGGATCTCGACGTGCTCGGCTCGCTGATGGAGCAGCTGCCCGAGGACGGCGCGCGCCGCTGGGAGATCCTGCGCGCGGTGGAACGCGCGCTCGACACCCTCGACCTCGACGACGTCGTCGGCACCGCCTCCCGCGCCCGAGCCGCGCTGACCCAGGTCCTGGCCGCGCCCGCGCACGCCTCCGCGCACCGCATCAGCGCGGTCGGTCACGCCCACATCGACTCGGCCTGGCTCTGGCCGCTCCGTGAGACCGTCCGCAAGGTGGCCCGGACCTGCGCCAACGTGGTGGAGCTGATGGACGGCCACCCGGAGTTCGTCTTCGCGATGTCCCAGGCGCAGCAGCTCGCCTGGCTGAAGGAGCACCGCCCGGAGATCTTCGCCAGGGTCGCCGAGAAGATCGGCGAGGGCGCCTTCGTGCCCGTCGGCGGCATGTGGGTCGAGTCCGACACGAACATGGTCGGCGGCGAGGCGATGGTGCGTCAGTTCCTTTACGGAAAACGCTTCTTCCTCGACGAGTTCGGCATCGAGACGCAGGAGGTGTGGCTGCCGGACTCGTTCGGCTACACCGCCGCCCTGCCGCAGATCGTCGCCCTCGCGGGGAACCGGTGGTTCCTCACCCAGAAGATCTCCTGGAACCAGACCAACCGCTTTCCGCACCACACCTTCTGGTGGGAGGGCATCGACGGGACCAGGGTGTTCACCCATTTCCCGCCCGTCGACACCTACAACTCCGATCTGGGCGGTCACCAGATGGCCCACGCCGCACGCAACTACCGCGAGAAGGGCCGGGGTTCGCGCTCCCTGGCGCCGTTCGGCTGGGGCGACGGCGGCGGGGGCCCGACCCGCGAGATGCTGGCCCGTGCCGCACGCCAGCGCGACCTGGAGGGCGCGCCCCGGGTCAGCGTGGAACGGCCCGCCGCCTTCTTCGCCGCCGCCCAGACCGAGTACCCGGACGCGCCGGTCTGGGTCGGCGAGCTCTATCTCGAACTGCACCGCGGCACCTACACCTCCCAGGCCAAGACCAAGCAGGGCAACCGCCGCAGCGAGTCGCTGCTGCACGAGGCCGAGCTGTGGTCCGCGACGGCGGCCGTCCGCGTTCCCGGATTCGCCTATCCCCACCAGCAGTTGGAACAGCTCTGGAAGACGGTGCTGCTGCACCAGTTCCACGACATCCTGCCCGGCAGCTCGATCGCCTGGGTCCACCGGGAGGCCCGCGCGACCTACGCCCGGGTCCACGCGGAGCTGACGGCACTCGTCGACACGGCGCAGCGCGCACTGGCCGGCACCGAGGAAGCCCAGGACATGGAGGAAGCCCGCACCACCACCGCCACGCTGCTCTTCGACGGCACGACGGGCACCGCCGTGACCACCCCCGCACCGGGCCCGGCCGTCTCGCTCACCGACCGCGCCGGGGGCGGACACGTCCTGGACAACGGCCTGCTCCGGATCGAGATCGACGCGCGCGGCCTGGTCGTCTCGGCCATGGACGCCGCCTCGGGCCGTGAGGCGATCGCGCCCGGCGGGGCGGCGAACCTGCTCCAGCTCCACCCGGACTTCCCCAACACCTGGGACGCCTGGGACATCGACGCCTTCTACCGCCACAACGTCACCGACCTCGTGGCGCTCGACGCGCTGCACGCCACTGACGGCCCTGACGACTCCGACGGCCCTGACGGCGCGGCCCGCGTCGAGCTGGTCCGCAGCTTCGGCAGCGGCTCCAGGGTCCGGCAACGGCTGACACTGCGGCCCGGCTCGCGCGTGCTGGACATCGACACCGAAGTGGACTGGCACGAGACGGAGAAGCTGCTGAAGGCCGCCTTCCCGCTGGACGTGAAGGCCGACCGCTCGGCCGCCGAGACCCAGTTCGGCCACGTCTTCCGGCCGACGCACACCAACACCGGCTGGGAGGCCGCCAAGTTCGAGATCTGTGCGCACCGCTGGATCCATGTCGAGGAGCCAGGCTTCGGCGTCGCGATCGTCAACGACTCCACCTACGGCCACGACGTCACCCGCGACGTGCGCCCCGACGGCGGCCAGACCACCACCGTCCGCCTCTCCCTGCTGCGCGCCCCGCGCTACCCCGATCCCGAGACCGACCAGGGCACGCACCGGCTCCGTTTCGCCCTCGCCCCCGGCGCGGGTCTGGCCGACGCGGTCCGCGAGGGCCGTGCGATCAACCTCCCGGCCCGCGCCGTGCCAGGGAACCGGCCCGTCGCCCCGCTGGTCGCCGTGGACGGCGACGGCGTCGTGGTCGAGACGGTCAAGCTCGCCGAGGACCGCGGCGGGGACGTGGTCGTCCGCCTCTACGAATCCCTCGGCGGCCGGGCGGTCACCACCCTCCGCACTGACTTCGCAGCCGACACGGTCACCGAGACCGACCTGCTGGAACGCCCGCTCCCCGACGCACCCACCCACATCCTCACCCCCGAGGGGGCACTGGCGCTCCGGCTCCGCCCGTTCCAGATCCTCACCCTGCGCTTCACCCGCCGCGCGCACCGACCTTGACATTGCACGGTCAACGGGCCACAGTCCTGCCACCCGCCTGCTCCCGCACCAGGGCTGTGCGCCCGCGCCCGTGCCGCCCCTCCCCATGTCTCGACTCCCGAGAACCGGAGGGCCCACCGTGCCTGCCACCGACCCGACACCAGAACCGACCCGCCCCGTCTCCTCCCCTCGTTCCTCCCCTCGCTCCGCCCACCCCTCCCGCCGCGCCGTGCTGCGCACCGCCGGGGTCGGCGCCGGCGCACTGTTGGCCTCCGGCCTGACGGCGACCGGCCGTGCGCGGGCCGATCTTCCCGTCCTCGCCGCCTACGACGTGGTCGTCGTCGGCTCGGGGGCGGCCGGGATGACGGCCGCGCTGACCGCCGCCAAGCGGGGTCTCTCCGTGGTCGTGGTGGAGAAGGCCCCCACCTTCGGGGGTTCGCTCGCCCGCTCGGGCGCGGGCGTGTGGATTCCCAACAACTCCGTCATCCTCGCCGCCGGCGTCCCCGACACCCCGGCGCTGGCCGCCGCGTACCTGGCCGCGGTCGTCGGCTCCGACGTCCCCGCGGACCGCCAGGCGGCCTTCCTCGCCCACGGCCCCACGATGGTCGACTTCGTGATGGCCAACAGCCCGCTGCGCTTCCGCTTCATGCCGGGGTACAGCGACTACTATCCCGAGCTCCCCGGCGGGATGCCCAACGGGCGCTCCATGGAGCCCGAGCAGTTCGACGGCAACCTGCTCAGCGCGGAACTGGCGCATCTCAACCCGCCCTACCTCGCCGTGCCGTCCGGCACCGTGGTCTACAGCGCCGACTACAAGTGGCTGGCCATCGCCGCCGTCAACGCCCAGGGCGCGGCCGTCGCCGCCGAGACCGTGGCCCGCGCCGCCAAGGCGGCACTGCTCGGCCAGAAGCCGCTGACCATGGGTCAGGCCCTGGCCGCCGGGCTGCGCGCGGGGCTGGTGGCGGCGAACGTCCCGGTCTGGCTCAACACCCCGCTGGTGGACCTCGACGTGGTCGACGGCGCGGTCACCGGCGTGGTGGTCCAGCAGAACGGCAGCCCCGGCCTGGTCGTGGCCCGCCGCGGCGTGGTCGTCGGCTCCGGCGGCTTCGAGCACAACGCCGCCATGCGCGCCCAGTACCAGCAGCAGCCCGTCGGCACCGACTACACCGTCGGCGCGAAGGAGAACACCGGCGACGGCATCCAGGCGGGCCAGCGGGCCGGGGCCGCCGTGGCGCTGATGGACGACGCCTGGTGGGGACCGGCCGTCCCGTTGCCGGGGCAGGCCTACTTCTGCCTGTCCGAACGCACCCTGCCGGGCAGCCTGATCGTGAACCAGGCGGGCGGCCGCTTCGTCAACGAGGGCGCGCCCTACAGCGACGTGGTGCATGTGATGTACCGGAAGAACCCCGGCGCGCCGGACATCCCCGCCTGGATGATCGTCGACCAGAACTACCGCAACCGCTACCTGTTCCGCGACGTCGCCCCCACGCTCCCCTTCCCCAGCGGCTGGTACACGGCGGGGGCGGTGCACCAGGCCTGGACCCTCGACGAACTCGCGGGCCAGATCGGCGTCCCCGCGGCGGCGCTGCGCGCCACGGTCGCCCGCTTCAACGGCTTCGCGCTCGGCGGCGCCGATCCCGACTTCCACCGCGGCGCCAGCGTCTACGACCACTACTACACCGACCCGGCCGTGGTCCCGAACTCCTGCCTGGCTCCGCTCTGGCTCGCGCCCTTCTACGCGATCAGGCTCGTCCCCGGCGATCTCGGTACCAAGGGCGGCCTGCTCACCGACGCCCGCGCCCGGGTGCTCGACACCGCAGGCCGCGTGATTCCCGGCCTGCACGCGGCGGGCAACGCCAGCGCGGCGGTGATGGGCCACAGCTACGCGGGCTCGGGATCGACCATCGGCCCCGCCATGACCTTCGGCTACATCGCCGCGAACGACATCGCCGACAGTTGACGCGCGCCCCCGCCCGAGCCCCGTCGCCCGAACGGACGCGCCCGAAAACCGGCCGCCCCAGATCCGCCAGGCCCCTGCCGGAGTCGGCCTCGCATCTGCCAGGGGCCTCGCCCGCCCGCGTCAGGAAGCATCTACCGTCGGAAACATGACTCTCAGCATTCGCAACCAGCTCCCCGGCACCATCACCTCCGTGACGACCGGCGAGGCGATGGCGACGGTCCGGGCCCGGCTCTCCGGCGGCCAGGACATCACCGCCGCCATCACCGCGGACGCGGTCACCGACCTCAAGCTCGTCGAGGGCACGGACGTCCAGGCCGTGGTCAAGGCGACCGAGGTGTCCCTGGCCACCGGCCCGGTGTCCGGTCTCAGCATTCGCAACCAGCTGCCCGGCACGGTCACCTCGATCGCGACCGGCGAGGCGATGGCCTCGGTCAAGGTGGCCATCGACGGGGGCGACCTGACCGCCGCCATCACCAAGGACGCCGTCGCCGAGCTCGGCCTCGCCCCCGGCAGCGCGGTGGTCGCCCTGGTCAAGTCGACGGACGTCTCGCTGGCCACCGCCTGACCCCGCCACTCCCCCCGGCACGCCCCGCCGCTCCATCCCGACCGCCGCCCCGCCCGGATGGCGGGTTCGCGGACCCCGGGCGAGGCTGGTACGGACCCCCGCTCCCCTGGAGGGACCGTGCCGCCGACCACGCCCCAGCCCGTCGTCCACGACGCGACCCGGGCCGCGATCTTCCTCGTCCTCACCGTCGCCCCCGGCGGTGAGGACGACGTGCGGGAACTGCTCGCCGACCTGCCCGGCCTGGTCCGCACGGTCGCGTTCCGCGGACCGGGCGACGGGCTCGCCTGCGTGCTGGGGATCGGTTCCGAGGCCTGGGACCGGCTCTTCGCCGGCCCCCGCCCGGCCGCCCTGCACCCCTTCCAGGCGCTGCGCGGCGCCCGGCACGTCGCTCCGGCCACCCCCGGCGACCTGCTGCTGCACCTGCGCGCCCAGCGGATGGACCTCTGCTTCGAGCTGGCCACCCTGGTCACCCGCCGGCTGGGCAAGGCCGTGGCCGTCGTCGACGAGACCCACGGCTTCACCTACTTCGACCAGCGTGACCTGCTCGGCTTCGTCGACGGCACCGAGAACCCCACCGGACCCGCCTCCGGCGCCGCCGCGCTCGTCGCCACGGAGGACCCGGCCTTCGCCGGCGGCAGCTACGTGATCGTCCAGAAATACCTGCACGACCTCGGCCGCTGGGACGCACTCAGCATCGAGGAGCAGGAGGCGGTGGTCGGCCGCACCAAGGCGGCCAATGTCGAGCTCGCCGCGAAGGAGCAGCCGCCCGACTCCCATGTCGCGGTCAACCAGGTCGAGGACGCCGACGGCCGGGCCCAGCAGATCGTGCGCGCCAACATGCCCTTCGGCTCGCTGGCCCGCGGCGAGTACGGCACCTATTTCATCGGCTTCTGCCGGACCCCTTCGGTGATCGAGCAGATGCTGCGCAACATGTTCCTCGGCACGGGCGAGGCGACCCACGACCGGATCCTGGACTTCTCCACCGCGATGACCGGCTCGCTCTTCTTCACTCCGCCCGCGGACTTCTTCGACGCGCTCCCTGACGCGCCGCACGCCTCCTGACGCAGGCTCCCCGCCCCCGCCTTCACGTTCACGCCTTCACCCTTCACGTTCACCCCCTCACCCCGACGCCCGCAGGCCGTCGGGGTGAGCTGTGTGCGCAACCCTGCGTAAATCATTGACGGTTCATCAGCAACTGCCTACTGTCACCTTCTGGCGATATCAGTTGCTTTCTGTTGGATCAGCGCGCGCTCCATCGTCTCGTCCTGTTTGATTCAGATCCGATTGGAGCGGCCAGGCCATGCCGTCACGCCCACCCCTCTCCCGCCCGTTCCGGCTCCTCTCCCTCCTCGTCGCGCTCCTCCTCGCCGCCCTGCTCGGCCAGCTCCCCGGCATCGCCCACGCGGCGACCACGACCGCCGTCACCGTCGATGGGAACAGCTCCGGCCGGGTCTTCGACGGCGTCGGCGCCATCAGCGGAGGCGGCGGCAACTCCCGGCTGCTCGCCGACTATCCCGAGCCGCAGCGCGGCCAGGTCCTGGACTACCTGTTCAAGCCCGGCTACGGCGCGGCCCTGCAGATCCTGAAGGTCGAGATCGGCGGCGACACCAACTCCACCGACGGCTCCGAACTCAGCCACGAGCACACCCGCGGCGCGATCGACTGCAACGCCGGCTACGAGTGGTGGCTGATGGAGCAGGTCAAGGCCCGCAACCCCGGCATCAAGCTCTACGGACTCGCCTGGGGCGCGCCCGGCTGGATCGGCGGCGGCAGCTTCTGGTCCCAGGACACCGTCGACTACCTGCTCGCCTGGCTCGGCTGCGCCAAATCCCACGGCCTCACCATCGACTACCTCGGCGGCTGGAACGAGCGCGGCTTCAACGCCTCCTGGTACGAGAACCTGCACGCCGCGCTCGCCGCCAACGGCTACGCCACCAAGATCGTCGGCGCGGACAGCGACTGGTCCATCGCCACCAGCATGCGCTCCGACTCCGCCCTGAACGCGGCCGTCGACATCGTCGGCGCGCACTACCCGTGCAGCTACATGTCCGCGATGACCAGCTGCTCGGCCTCCGCCGACGCGCTCGCGACCGGCAAGCAGCTGTGGGCGAGCGAGAACGGCTCCGAGGACTTCAACACCGGCGGCGCGCCGATCGCCCGCGCGATCAACCGCGGGTATCTCGACGCGAAGATGAGCGCGTTCATCAACTGGCCACTCGTCGCCTCGATCTACCAGAACCTGCCGTACAACACGATGGGCCTGCTGACCGCCACCCAGCCCTGGTCCGGCCACTACCAGGTGGGCAGGAGCACCTGGGCGGTGGCGCAGACCACCCAGTTCACCGCGCCCGGCTGGCGGTACCTCGACAGCGGCAGCGGCTACCTCGGCGGCGCCCGAGGCAACGGCAGCTACGTCAGCTACCGCGCCGCCGACAAGTCCGCCTGGAGCACCGTCGTCGAGACCCTGGACGCCACCGCCGCACAGACCGTCACCTTCTCGGTGACCGGCGGCCTGCCCGGCGGCAGCCTGCACGTCTGGTCCAGCGACTTCGGCTCCTCCCACCAGAGCGACTACCTGGTCCACGGCGCCGACCTCACCGCGAGCGGCGGCGTCTACACGCTCACCCTCCAACCCGGCCACGTCTACACGGTGACCACGACGACCGGGCAGGGCGCGGGCACGGCGAGCTCCCCGAACCGGTCCGTGCTCGCGCTCCCCTACACCGCCGCCATCGGCAGCACCGCGGCCGGCTCGGAGGTGCCCTACCTCTCCGCGATCAACGGCGCCTTCCAGGCGGAGCCCTGCACCGGCGGCCGCTCCGGGACCTGCGTCCAGCAGCGGGCCACGACCGCCCCGATCAGCTGGGACAACGCCAGCGACCCCTACGCGGTGCTGGGCGACCTCTCCTGGTCGGACTACACCGTCTCCGTCGACGCCCAGCTCCAGCAGGCGGGCTCCGCGGTACTGCTCGGCAGGGTCGGCCTGCAGCAGGGCTTCTCCCCGGCGAACATCAACGCCTACCAGCTGAAACTCGCGAACACCGGCGCCTGGTCGCTGCAGCGCAACAGCAGTGGCGGCACCGTGAGCACCCTCGCCTCGGGAACCGTGTCCGCCCCGGGCACCGGCACCTGGCACACGCTGGCGCTCTCCTTCGCGGGCAGCACCATCACCGCGCGCATCGACGGCAACCAGGTCGGGGGCGCCGTCACCGACACCGCCTACGCCTCGGGACAGGTCGGCATCGGCACCTCGGGCTGGATCGGCGCACAGTTCGCCAACCTCGCGGTCACCCCGGGCGCGAGCACCGACCTGTCCGGCACCTACGTCCTGGTCAACAGCAAGAGCGGCCTGGCGATGGACGCCAGTGGCCAGGGCACCGCCGACGGCACGCCCATCATCCAGTGGACCCGCAACGGCGGCGCCAACCAGGAGTGGAAGCTCGCCCAGGCCGGCGGCGGCTACTACGCGGTGACCGGCGTCGCCAGCGGCAAGGCGCTCGACGTCCCGAACGCGAGCTCGGTCGAGGCCACGCAGCTGGAACTCTGGACCGCCAACGGCGGCGCCAACCAGCAGTGGCTGGTGACCCCCGCCGGAAACGGCGTCTACACCCTGGAAAGCCGCTCCGACGCCGAACTCGTCGACGTCAACGGCGGCTCGACCAGCACCGGCGCGACCGTCCTGCAGTGGCCGCTCAACGGTGGCGCCAACCAGCAGTGGCAGCTGGTCAAGGTCGGCTGAGCCCACCGCTGAACGGCTCCCACCGCTCGAACGCGTTCCCCTCGGGGTCGACGCCTCCGCCACCGGAGGCGTCGAGCCCGGTGAGGGCCAGCCGCAACCGGTTGCGTTCCCGCCGGGGCGCGGCCGGAGGCCCCATCACCAGCGTCGGGCCTTCGCCGGACGGGTCACGCAGCCGGACGCCCCAGTCGCCGCGGGCGACCTCGACCCAGCCGGTCGCGGGCTGCCAGAACCGGATCTGCTGCTCGGTGTCGGCCGCGTCCTGGGCGATCGCGGCGAGATGGTCGTCGGCCTCGACGTGCGGCAGCACGCAGAACTCGTTGCCCTCCGGATCCGCCAGCACCTCCCACGGCACCGCGCCCTGCCCGATGTCGCAGGGGACCGCGCCGAGCGCCGACAGTCGCGCGATCTCCGCCGCGCCGCCCGCGAGATCGAGATGCAGCCGGTTCTTGACGGTCCGAGGGCGGTCCGACGGCACGAAGGCGAGCCCGATCCTCCCCGGCCGCGGCGACCGCAGCACCACCGCTCCGGCCACTGCGCCCACGATGTCCGCTGCGTCCACTGCCTCCACTGCGCTGTCCATGGTCCCGGCCCCGGTGGCCGGAAGCTGCTCCCACTCCAGCGCCCGGGCCCAGAAACCCGCGAGCGCCGGCGGGTCCAGCGCCTCGACGACGACCCCGCCCAGCCCGGTCCGCGCCATTCCGGCCCCCATCTCCGCACCGAGGCGGTCACTCGGCCGGGCACACCGTGCCCGGTTTCGGCAGCGTACCCGACGTCAGAAACGCGTCCTCGGCGCGCCGCACGCAGTCGCTGAGCCGGTAGGCGATGTGCCCCTGACCCGCGTAGGTGAGCACCACGCCGACGCCGGTGGCGGTCGCCATCCGCGCCATGCCCGGATAGGGCGTGGCCGGGTCGGTCCTGGTGCCGACCATGAGCACCGGCGGCGCTCCCTTCGCGCTGACGTCCCGCCAGGTGTCGTCGCCGCGCACCGGCCAGCCGCTGCAGTCCAGCAGGCTCGACTCCGCTCCCGGCCCGAAGAGTGAGGAGGCCGCCAGGAACTCCGTGGTGGCGGCGACCGCCTGTGGGGGCGAGTAGCGGCCGGCGGTGTCCCTGCACTCGACCGCCGTGTAGATCGCCGACGCGTTGTCGCCCGGCGGGTCGGCGACGGCCGGGGCCACCCACGAGGCGGAGGACGCGCCCGCGGGCGGTGTCGCCCCGCCCAGCTTCGCCAGCGGGCCCGCGTCCTGGTCCCGGATCAGCGCGGTGAGCGCGGCGCGCAGGTCCGGCCACGAGCCGGTGTCCCACACCGCCCTGCTCAGTGCGCTCTGGAAGACGCCACGGTCCAGCGTGCCCTCCGTGCTCTCGACGGGCTTCGCCGCCACCGCGTCGAAGGCCTGCTGCAGCTGCCCGCGCGCCTCGCCCTGGTCGCCGCTGAACGGGCAGTCGGCCGGGCCGCGGCGCAGGCAGTCGGCCAGGAAGTTGCCGACGCCCTGCTCCTCTGCCTGCACCAGGGAGACGGCCGTCCCCGCGTAGTCGAGCGAGGGATCGATGATCCCGTCCAGCGACATCCGGCCGACCAGGGAGGGGAACTGGTGCGCGTACACCGCGCCCAGCCGCGATCCGTAGGAGAAGCCGAGGAAGTTGAGCTTCCGGTCGCCGAGGGCGGCCCGCAGCACGTCCAGGTCGCGCGCCGAGTCGACCGTCCCGACGTACGGCAGCAGCGCCCCCGAACGCACCTGGCAGCCACGGGCGCGGGCGGTCCGGTCGGCGGCGACCCGCTGGAGCTGTGCCAGCGGATCGTCCGCCGCGGCCCCGGCCCCGAGCCCAGCACTAGCCCCCGCCCCCGTCCCGGATGTGGCCCCCGCCGCGTCGCCGGAGCCGGTGCAGGTCACCGGCTCGCTCTGTCCCCAGCCGCGCGGATCCATGCCGATCAGGTCGAAGCTCGCCCGCAGCCCGGCGAAGGTGCTGTCGATCTCCGCCCCGAGCTGGTCGATCCCCGGCGTGCCCGGTCCGCCGAAGTTCGGCACCAGCGAGCCGATCCGCGCCCCGCCGGACCTGGCGCGGAAGCGGCTCAGCGCCAGCTTGAGATCACCCGCCGCGGGACGGGCGTAGTCGCGGGGCACGGTCAGCCGGGCGCACTCCATGGCCGCGAGGGTCGCCGAGTTCGCCGCCTCGCCCAGATCGCGCAGGGCGGAGTCGGTCAGCCCCTGGGCGCCGCAGGTCCGCCAGGTCAACTGCTGGGTGTAGTAGCCCCGCAGATCGGGCGTCCCGGCGCCCGTGCCGGAGTCGCAGCCGCCCGCGCCGACGGCGACGAGCAGTACCAGCACCATCCCTGCCCGGCGTCCGCGCATGAGCCCAGCATCGGGCCGAGCCACGGCGGTCGCACTCCGGTGCGTCCGGTCCGCTGGCACGGCGCACGCGGTATCTTCGGCTACCCGCCGGTTGCGGCGGGTCCTGACGGCGGGGGAGGCGCGATGCGCGAGAAGGCTCTGGTCCTGGGCGGCGGCGGGTTGACCGGCATCGGGTGGGAGTGCGGCATCCTGCACGGCCTGGCCCAGGCCGGGATCGACCTGGGTTCGACGGCGGACCTCGTCGTCGGCACCTCGGCCGGCTCGATCGTCGGCGCGCAGCTGACCTCCGGCCTGGTCAGCCCCGCCGAGCTGTACGAGCGACAGCTGCAGCACGTCCCCGGCGAGACCGTCTCCCGCATCGGCGCCTCCGTCATGGCGCGGTACGCCTGGGGCGTCGTCCGGTCCCGCGACGCGCGCAGCTTCGGCGCCCGGATGGGCGCACTGGCCCTGGCCGCCGGTCCCCGCGCCACCTCCGTGCACCGCGAGGTCATCGCGGAGCGCCTGCTCAGCCACGACTGGCCGGAGCGCCGTCTGGTCGTCACCGCGGTCGACGCGCGGAGCGGCGAGTTCGCCGCCTTCGACCGGGACGGCGAGCTCGACCTGCTCGACGCCGTCTCCGCGAGCTGCGCCGTGCCGGGCGTGTGGTCCCCCGTCAGCGCGGCGGGACGCCACTGGATCGACGGCGGCATCCGCTCGGCCGCCAACGCGGACCTGGCGTCGGGCTACCGCAACGTCGTGATCATCGCGCCGGTCTCGCTCGGCGGCGGTCCCGTCCAGACCGCCCGCGCGCAGGCGGCCCGGCTGGCGGCGGAGGGAGCCCGGGTCGCGCTGATCACGCCGGACCGCGCGGCACGGCGCGCCTTCGGCCGCAACGTCCTCGACCCGGCCCGCCGTGCCCCCGCAGCCCGCGCGGGCCTCGCCCAGGCCGCGGCCCACGCGGCCGAGGTCGCCGCCGCGTGGTGCAGCGCGCGGGATCAGTCCCCCGGGTCCAGCGAGGCGCGGCTCTGCGGGCCGTAGACACCCGGCGGATCCGCGGTCAGATCGCGGTTCTCCTGGAGCTGGGTCACCCCGCGCGTGGTGGCGTCGTCGTAGACCCCGGTCACGGAGACGTAGGTGAACCCCTGGTCGAAGAGCAACTGTTGCAGCCGGGTGACGGCCGGTCCCCGGTCCCCCGGTTGCAGCGTGCCGGCGGCCGACCCGCCAACGGCGGTGGCTGCAGGCTGCGCGCCGGGAGTCGTGGACGCACCGGAGCTCGACGCGGGCTGCCCGGTCGAGCGAGCGGCGCTCGTCGGGGACGCCGGCGCTCCGGCCGAACCGGCCGACGCCGGTGCGCCCGCCGATCCCGCCGCACCGGGCGAGGCCGCCGCGGAGTTGCTCGGCGCACCGCCGGACGGACCTGCGTCGGCGTTCGCGGTCGGCAGCAGGGCCGCGGGGCGGGAGCCGGGGTTCGCCCCGTTCGCACCCGACCCGTCCAGCGTCGACGCGAGAATCGCCGACGCGACGGCCGCCACCGCCAGCGCCGCGGCCACCACGCCCGGCCTGACCCGGCGTCGCCGGCCCGCCCCGCGGTGCCCGGACGACCCGCTCGGCGCAGGCTCGGGCCCGGACTCCGCCCAGGTCACGGGCGGGGCGTCGGATTCCGTCGCGGACTCGCCCAACTGGGCGACGTAGGGACGGACGAGGTCGGACTGGGTCTCCACGAAGCGATGATGATACGCAGATCCGGCACCACCGGTTCGTTTGCACGAATGCCGGACGGGGTCGGACCTTCGTGCTAGGGCGACCGGCGGCCAGAGGGGGCGTGAGGAGGCATGAGGGGACGCGAGGAGGCGCGCGGACGCCGCCCGCCTCCGGAAAAGCAGGTCGGCCGGCCCGCCGCGCTCGGGGGCACGCAGGGACCGGCCGGCGCGCCGTGGGTGGGGCCGGCGCGAAGGGGTGGGAGGAGGCGGGCGCGAGGGGGTCGGACGGGTCGGACGGGTCGGACGGGTCGGCTCAGAGCCGACCGGCCTTCCTGCGACGGACCGCCAGGAACCCCGCACCCGCGACCAGCACCGCACCGCCCGCGACCTCGCCGGCATTGGCTCCGAGGACGCTGCCGCCCACACCCGCGGGAACCGAGCCGCTCGGGCCGACCTTGACGGTCGCCATGAACGCGGAGCCGTCCTCGCCGCCCTTGAGGCAGTTGCCCGAGATGCCGACCGAGTCCTCGCCGCCGAGGTCGCGGGAGACCTCGCCCTCACCGGCGAACCAGCCCTTGTGGCCCTCGACGGCGTGGAGGGTGATCGGCTCGGAGAGGCCCTGGCCCTCCGCCTTCGTCGGCATCGGGTCGGCGAACGCGGTGCAGTCGACGACGAGAGTGAACGAACCGCCCAGCGGAACACGCCCGGGATGCACCGTGGCGCTCGCGCCGCTCCCACCCGAGGACGCGAACGCCGAGGAGGTGGAGACCGGCACGACGGCCAGCGTTAGCGCGGCACCGGCAACGGCGAGGGTGGTACGACGCATCTGAGGTTTTCCTCCAGCCCGCGACCCGGCGTCCAGCATCCGACTGGACGAGAGGTTCCGGTCGCGGAAGCCAGGAGCAGACATGTCACCGCGTCATGATCGACAGCCCTGTTCATATGACTAATCATCCGCGTGGAGGAGTTCGCATCCGAATGGGTGGCGTCGTGGCGGTCGCCTGCTTGCACGCGCCAGGCATCTGACATTTCTTCCTATGATTTCGAATCACTCTCCCGACCGCCCGCAGGCAGTCGACCCAGGAAAGCGAGCGGTTCATGACGCAGCGCCAGGATCCCCTTCGCGGCCGCCCGAATCGCACCCCGCCCCGGCGGCGCAGCCGCCGCCAGGGCCGGGCCGCAGGACTGTTGTTGCTGCCGCTGCTGCTCGGCGCCTGGATGATGTGGGACGGCAGCCGGACCTCACAGCCACCCGAGCCCTCCGCCGCCCAGGCCTTCACCGGGCCGTCGACAGCGATCGCCCCGGTCCCCGCACCGGTCCCCTCGCTGAAACCACTGCCCCCGAGCCCGCCGGTACGCGTCAGGATCCCGGTCATCGGCGTCGACGCACCGGTGACCGCGCTCGGCCTCGACGCCACCGGTCGGCTTGCCACCCCGGACGACAGGAACCGCAATCTCGCGGGCTGGTACCGGGGCGGCGTGACACCGGGTCAGCTCGGAACGGCGATCCTCGACGGTCATGTGGACACCTGGGGCGGTCCCGCGGTGTTCTACAACCTCGGCTCACTCCGCAAGGGCCACCAGGTGCAGCTGCTCCGCAAGGACGGCCGGACGGCGGTCTTCTCCGTCGACGCGGTCGAGGTCTACGCCAAGGACCGGTTCCCGAGCGCCAAGGTCTACCACGCGGCCCCCGACGCCGAGATCCGCCTGATCACCTGCGGCGGCTCCTACACCCGGGCCGGAGGCTACAACGGCAACGTCGTCGTCTACGCCCACCTCGTCGCGACACGGTAGCCGCGCCCCTCGGCGAGGGGCGCGGCCGTCCTCAGCCCAGGGTCCGGTCCAGGAACGAACTGCCGAACACCCCCGCCGGATCCAGCGCGTGGAAGGTCGCCACGGCGGCGTCCCAGCCGTCGCCCGCAGCCTGGCCGGCGCGGTACGAGTCCGGGATCGCCCCGCCGATCGCAGCCTGGTCGGTCCAGGCGCCGGAGGCGGAGTTGGCCCACTCCTTCGGCCACTCGTTGTGCACGGCCCCGTAGGAACCGGTGTAGTGGCTCCGGACCCAGGCCTCCATGCCGCCCATGAACTCGTGACAGCCGGGCGTGATGGGCACGGTGGTCATGTCGAACCACACCGACGTGTCCCACTCGGGGTGGTCCGGCCGCGTCCGCAGCGGCGACAGCTGGGCCCCGCGCGCGCCGGGAACACCGCAGTCGGCCGCCTGGTCGAGGCCGGTGACCCGGATCTCCAACGGGGCGTTCATCGGATACTGGCCCTTCGCGGCGGCGGCCGCGATCCGGGAGCTGTACTCCGCGAAGAAGTCGCTCACCACCCGCTGCACGTTGGCCCGCGAGGTCACCACGTTGCAGCAGGTGGAGGTGATCCGCAGCGTCGTCGGCCGGACGTAGAGCAGCACGTCACTGGACCACCCCCAGATGTCCCAGGTCCCGGTGGAGATCAGTCCGGCGCTGACTCCGTCCATCTGCGCCTGGGTGAAACTCGGCGTCGCCGCGGCGTCCCCCGCGATGATCTGGGAGAGGAGGTCGGAGACGTTCTTCGGCACGATGTCGTTGAAGCTGAAGTCGTACGGCCCGGTCACCGCCCTCGACACCCACGGCTGGCTCGGCGTCGGCGTGAAGACCCGCAGCCAGGGCGAGCTGGTGAAGGGGAACCAGATGCAGACCACCCGGCCGCACTTGTCGACGTACGACGCGAGCGACTGCGACCCCGCCGAGGCGGGCGGCGCGAAGAGGTTCGCCGCGCTCACGTTGAACCAGCTCTGACAGCGCAACCGCTGGTCCGCCCCCACACGGAGGGTGGCCTCGGTGACGAAGGCCCGGCCGAGGTTCACCAGCAGCGCCTGAATCTGCGGGTCGGTGCGCTGGAAGGTCCTCAGCACGTAGGCGCCGCTGCCCGCGTCCCAGACCACGGCGGTGAGGCTGGTGATCAGGTTGCTGACCGAACCGTAGGTGTGCCCGGAGAGCCTGCTCTCCCCCACCGCAGGAACCCCGGTCCCCCGCCCTCCGGTCGCCAGCACGCCGCCGACGGTGGCCGCGCCGAGCACGGGGAAGCCGGTGAGCCCCAGACCCGCGTTCTTCAGGGTGCCGAGGACGTTGTCCATGGAGGCGCCGGGCTGCACGGTGACGCTCGCCTGGCCGCCGGAGCCCGCGGGATTGACCGTGATCCCGGTGAGGTGCGTCGTCGTGTCGACGAACAGCACGTTCGGCGGCGTGTCCGCCGAGGCGACGAGTGGCGACCAGCTGTACCCGCCGCCGCGCGGACGCAGCCGCCAGCCATTGGCGTGGGCCCAGTTCGCGAGGGTGACGACATCGGCGGCGGAGGCCGGCGAGCAGCTCCAGAGCCCCTCGACGACGACCTCGCCCGACCAGTTCTGAAAAGTCTGCTGATAGAGCGGAATGCTGGCGGGAAACTGCGGCGGCGCCGCAATCGTCGTAGCCGCGCTCGCCACGGCGATCCGCCCGAGCGGGGTCCACTGCACCACCGTGGCCAGCGCCGCGGCCGCTGACGCCCCGAGCAACGCCCGCCGGGAGAGCACGGAGGCCGCCTCGGGCTGCTCGACATACGTCCGGTCCTCTTCCATCGTTCCCCTCCTGACGTGCCGCGCTCGGCTGGGTGCGGGTCAGCTGACAGCGGGATCTGATGGACCGTCAGGCGGTACCGTGGTGCGGGGCGGCAGAGAAGTCAAGAACGAGGCGGCCATTCACACCCGCGCGGATCAGCCCTCTCCCGGCCATTCGCTGCGCAGCAGGGACCAGAACTCCTGGTCGTGGCGCACGCCCCGATAGAGGAAGGCCTCCCGCATCGCGCCCTCCGCCCGCATCCCGACCCGCTGCGCCGCCGCGCGGCTCCGCGTGTTCCCGGTGCTGTTGACCCACTGCACGCGGTGCATCCCGCGCTCCTCGAAGGCGTACGCCAGCAGCCGCCGTACCGCCGCCGTGACCAGCCCGCGCCCCTCCCCGGCCGGCTCGGTCCAGACCCCGATCTCACAGTTCCCCGCCGCCGCGTCAAACGCCACGAACATGACCCCGCCCACGAGCACGCCCGACAGCCAGATCCCGTAGATCCGCCCGGTGTCCGCCGCCTGCCGATCGGCGTAGCTCTGGAGCGTCGCACGAGCGGAGGCGAGGTCGGTCGACTTGGCGGCCCAGGGAATCCAAGGGTCGACGTGGTCGCGTGCCCGGTCCATGTGGGCCAGGAACTCCTCGGCCTGCCACGGCTCCAACGGGCGGAGCTCGGCGTCGTCGGCGAGCGGGACGGCGTACATGGGCATTCCTGTTCGTGAGGTGGCGATGATGCAGCGGGGGCGGTACGGCTGCGTCGTAGTTCTGATGCTACTGAGCTGCAGGCATGCGTGCGGGCGTGCCGATGGGCCGCCGGGTGGGCGGCTCATCGGCTGTGGGGTTGTTCAGTGGGGTAGCGGGTGTTGGGGGGTGGGGGTGTGTCGGGTGGTGGGACGGCTGTGGGTCTGCCGTTGCTCATTTCGAGTTCCCAGCCGGTGTGGTGGAGGTCGGTGTGGTGTTCTCCGCAGAGCAGGGCGAGGTTGTTCAGGCTGGTGTGGCCGCCGTCGGCCCAGTGGGTCAGGTGGTGGGCCTCGCACCAGGTGGGCGGCCTTGTGCAGCCGGGCCAGACGCAGTGCCGGTCCCGGGCGATGACCGCGTCCCGCAGGTGCGCGGGGACGGTGCGGGTGGCGCGGCCGATGGAGACCGGCTTGCCCTGGCCCTTGGTGAGGATCACCCGGAGCCGGCAGTCGCAGGACTCCTTACGGGCCTGCCACCGCGGCAACCGAAACCCCCGCGTGGAGGTGGCGACACCGACCGGGTGCAGCAACCCCGACACATCGTCGTCGGCCGGGGACCCTTCGGGGTCGTCGTCGGTGAAGGTGGGGTGGGCGGGGCACTCCTCCCGCAGCGCGTCCAGGTCCGCGATGACGGTGAAGTGGGGGCGCTGACCACCGGTGGTGGGCAGCTTGTCGCACCCGAGCGCGAGGTCGGCGACCGCCTCGAGGGCGTCGCCCATCCGCTCCGGATGCGTCCGGGTCTCCCCCTCGACAGGGGTGCCCATCGCCGCCTCCAGCGCCACACGCAGCTTCTCCCCCGCCACCGCCGACAGCTCCGCCGTCAGCACCCAGAACGGGTCATCGCTGGTGCCGGTCTGCGACAGCCTCGCCGTGGAACGGAACAGCGCCGGGGCATCCTTCACCTGCGGCTCCTGCTCCTCCACCAGATGGGCACGGACCTGCCGGGCCGCCTGCTTCAACTGCCCCAGGTGGAGTTCCTTCGCCTGCCCGACCAGGAGATCTTCGGCCTGCTCCCGAGCCTGGGGGTCCTCCACGTCGGTGATCTCGTGGGCGATGACCTCCGCCTGGCTCCCCGACAGCTCTCCCGCCGCCTGCGCGGCGCGGACGGTGCGCAGGGTGTCCAGGCGGCGTGCGCGCTCGACGAGCTGCTTCGCCGCCCGGTCGCTCAACTGGCCGTGCGTCTGCAGGAACCCCTTCGCCGTCCGCGAACGCGTCGCCGCCACCGCACCCGTGCGGTCGAACACCGCCACCCGACGCGCCAGCTCCGCCCCCACCATCTCCTCGAAGCGGACCAGCGCGAGAAGCTGCTCGGCCTGGAACGGGGCACCGGCCGCGCACAGGGCGTCGTCGTCCTCCGCCGCCAACGCGGCCAGGAACGTCAGAGAAGAAGAGGGCAGGGTCCGCAGCGGCTCGGTGCTCGCAGCACGGGCCTGGCGGGAGCTTGAGGGGGTCAGGGGATCCGCACGGAACACGTCCCCCAGCGAGGCAGAAAACACCTCACCCATGGACGCATCTCCGTCTTCACACCCGCCCCCGAACATCGAGGCGTCCATAGAACAATTATCAATCCCCGCCCACCCCGCCACCATGGCCCGTCGTGACTATCTTCCGAACACGAACGAGTTAGTCATTCTGTTCGATTTGATCCACCATCACTCGCTCGCAGCAGTCCGGCAGGCGTTTCCGGCCCACTCACGGTTGTCTAGCCTCCATGGCGGGCGCCAGCGGCACGGAGGTGGGGCCCCTGGCCCGTTGGGAGGGCGGACCGACATGAGCGCAGCACCCCACCATCGCCGCACGCCCTCGCCCGGGACCTCCCCCGTCGCCTCCCCCGTCACCTCCCCTTCCGCCACGGCCGCCACCTCCGCCGCCGCGTCGACGGAGCGTGGCCGGGCGGCGCGGAAGCGGCTGCGGCGCAGCGCGCTCGGTGACTGGGTGCCGGCCGACAACCGTGTCGACCCGATCGTGATCCTGGAGCACCAGGCCGCCAGCCGTGTGCCCGAACTGGTGCCGATCCGCTACAGCCGGATGGCGGACTCCCGCTTCGCCTTCCTCCGCGGTGCGCCCGCGATCATGGCGGCGGATCTCGCGGCCGGACCGCACTCCGGCCTGGAGGTGCAGCTCTGCGGTGATGCCCACCTGTGCAACTTCGGGCTCTTCGCCGCGCCGGACCGGCAGCTCCTCTTCGACCTGAACGACTTCGACGAGACGCTGGCCGGCCCCTTCGAATGGGACGTGAAGCGGCTCGCCGCGAGCGTCGCCGTCGCCGCGCGGCAGAACGGCGGGTCGGACGACGAGGCGGGCAGCGCCGCCCGTGCCGCCGCGCGTGGGTACCGGGAGGCGATGGGCAGCCTGGCGGGGCTGGGCGAGTTCGAGGTCTGGTACCGCCGCACGGACGTCGACGAACTGCTGAGTCTGACGCGCCGCAGGGCCGGGCGACGGCAGGTCGAGCAGACCTTCGCCCAGGCGCGCCGCAGGACCAGTCTCCAGGCACTGGAGAAGCTCACAGTCCTGGGGGCGGACGGCGAGCATCGGATCGTCGACGACCCACCCCTCGTCGAGCGCACGCCGCGCTCGGATCTGGCGGTGGTCCAGGAGGTGTTCGACGACTACCGCGCCAGTCTCCCGCCCGAGCTGCGCGTGCTGCTGGACCGTCACCGGCTGGTCGACACCGCGCGCAAGGTGGTCGGCGTGGGGAGCGTGGGCACCCGCTGCTTCATCGTGCTGATGCAGGGCCGGCAGCACGGTGATCCCCTCTTCCTCCAGGTGAAGGAGGCGGAGGAGTCGGTGCTGGCACGCCATCTCGCGCCGAGTCCGCACCGGCACCAGGGGCGCAGGGTCGTCGCCGGGCAGCGGCTGCTCCAAGCCTCGGGCGACATCATGCTCGGCTGGGCGACCGGTCCCGAGGGCCGCTACTTCTACCTGCGTCAGCTGCGCGACATGAAGGGCGCCGCCGACGTGGAGACGCTGACCGGAGCGCAACTGCGACGCTACGCCGCGCTCTGCGGGCAGACGCTGGCGCGTGGGCACGCCCGCTCGGGCGACCGGGTCGCGCTGGCCTCGTACCTGGGCTCGGGCGACGCCTTCGACCGGGCGATGGGCGAGTTCGCCCTGCGCTACGCCGAGCAGACCGCCGCCGACCACCGGGCGCTGCTGCACGCGATCGAGACCGGTCGCGTGAGCGCCCCGTCCTGACCCGCGCCCGTGCGCTGCACGATCACCGCACCCGGCTCAGGGCCGACCCGCCTCCGTGCGGGCCAGGTCCTGAAGGCCGACCACACGCAGCAGTTCCAGCCGCTCCGCCGAGACGCTGCCCGCCACCGCCGTGTAGACCAGCAGCCGCTGCTCACCACCGTCGTTCACCAGGACCTCGCACGCCAGCTCCAGCTCACCCACCACCGGGTGCTGGATGCGCTTCACGTCGCTGCGCCGCTGTGCGACGTCGTGCTCCGCCCAGAGCATGGCGAACTCCGCGGAGCTGGCCAGCAGCCGCTCCACCAGCCGCGCCGCGCGCCGGTCCTCGGGACGTGCGGCGGCGACCGCGCGCAGATGGGCGACGTGGGAGCGCCCCAGGCGCTCGTGGTCCTCCTGCGGGATGAGGGCACGGGACTCCGGCTCGGTGAACCAGCGGAGGACGATGTTCCGTGAAGCGGCCGACCGGGCCGCGCTGTCTCCCCAGAGTGCCTTGGCCATCGCGTTCTGCACCAGGATGTCGCCGAGGTCCGAGATGACCTGGGCGGGGGTGTCCCAGAGGCGGTCCAGGATCAGCAGCAGGCCGGGGCGGACGTGGTCCGCGACGGAGTGGCGGGCCGGTGGCTGCTGGCCGGCCAGATGGAAGAGATGGTCGCGTTCGTCGGCGCTCAGCCGCAGGGCGCGGGCCAGCGCGCCGAGCAGCTGCGCTGAAGGTCTCGGACCGCGCTGCTGCTCGAGCCGGGTGTAGTAGTCCACCGACATCCCCGCCTGCGCCGCCACCTCCTCACGGCGCAGCCCCGGCGTCCGCCGACGCGCACCGTCGGGCAGACCAAGATCGGCGGGGCTCAGGCGAGTGCGGGAGCGGCGCAGGAAGTCGGCCAGTCCGGGGCGGTTCATGCGGTCGGTGCCATCCATGCCTACCAGCATCGTCGCTCCTCCCGCCCTGATCCAGGGAGTGCCGATCCCTGGATCAGCAGGTCTCTGCCGTTCCCTGTCCACACGCCGCAGGCTGAAGTCACCGAGGAGCCCGCGCACAGCGGATCGCGGACAGCGGACAGCGGACAGCGGACAGCGGACAGCGGACGAGACGGAGAACGAGGGAACACCATGACGATGACGACGACGATTCTGGTCACCGGCGCGACGGGGCAGGTCGGGCGGCGGTTCGTGCCGCGGCTGCTGCAGTGGGCGGCGGCGGGTGAGACGGTCCGGGTGCTGGTGCGGGACGAGGAGCGCGCAGCGCGGTTCACCACGCTGGGCGCGGAGGCGGTGATCGGCGATCTGCGCGAGGCCGGGAGCAGGAAGCGCGCGTTGGACGGCGTGGACGCGGTGGTGAACGTGGCCGCAGCCTTCCGGGGCGTGCCCGAGGCGGAGTCCTGGGCGGTCAACCGCGACGCCGCTGTGGCGCTGGGGCACGAGGCCGTCGAGGCCGGGGTGCGGCGCTTCGTGCAGACGAGCACGAACCTGGTCTACGGCGCGGGCCGCGGCCGTCCTGCCGAGCCCACGGACGAGCTGCGGCCGGAGAGCGGTTGGGGCGTCTACCCCACCACCAAGGCGGAGGCCGAGGCGGGCCTGGCCGCCGTCCCCGGCCTGAACCCGGTGGTCGTGCGGCTCGCCTTCGTCTACGGGGAGGGTGACCCGCACCTGGCGCAGGCGGCGCACTTCATCGCCGACTGGCCGGCCCACAAGCGCCTGCCGATGGTCCACCACGCCGACGTGGCCCAGGCCCTGCACCGGGCGCTGCGCACGCCGGGCATCGAGGGACGCGCGTTCAACGCGTCCGACGACGCCCCGGTCACCGCCTGGGACCTGCACCGCCTCAACCGGACGGCCTTCCCGCCCGCGAACGCCGACGCGGTCGACCCCGATCCCTGGAACGGCATCGCGGACAACCTGTCGCTCCGCGACGAGCTCGGCTGGCGTCCCCTCTACCCGTCCGTCTGGACCGCCCGCGACGCCGGGGCCCTGTGACGCAGAACCTGCACCGCACAACCCCGCACCGCACAGCCTCGACCGCGCAGCCCCGCACCGAGAAGCTCCGTGACGCGCAGCTCCGCACCGCGCCGCCCTGCACCGCGAAGCACCACGCGACGCAGCCCCGTGACGGGGTAACCCGAAGTCGTCGCTCACCCCATGGCCACCGGCCGGAAGTGCGTCGTCAGCCGACCGTCCTCGTCGATCACATGGAACAGCAGCCCCGGCGGGACGTCCGCGAGCACCGCGGACGTACGGCCCGGACCGTGCTCCCAGGGGAGCCGCAGGGTCGAGACGACGCCCGGCGCCACCAGCAGCGGGCGGCCGGCGAAGGTCGTGGCGACCGGCGCGTGGGCGTGCCCGCACACGAAGGCGAGCAGGTGCGGATGCCGCTCCGCGACGGCGGCCAGCCGCTCCTCGCCGAACTGCCGGATGGAGTCGGTGAACCGGCTCTGTACGGTGACCGGCGGATGGTGGAACCCCACCAGCACCGGCACCGTCCGCGGGGTCCGGGTGAGCAGCTCGTCGAGCCAGGCGAGCGTGGCGTCCTCCAGCAGCCCGTGGTGTTCGCCGGGGACGGAGGAGTCGCACAGGGCGACGACGAAGCGGTCCGTCTCCAGCGCCTGGTTCACCGGCCCTCCTGACGGCGCTTCACCGAGCAGTCCCTCCCGGAAGGGGGCGCGCGCGTCGTGGTTCCCGGGGCAGACCAGCACCGGGTGACGTGAGGTCAGCAGCCTGCGCGCCCGCGCGTACTCCTCCGGCGCGGCGTGGTCGGCGATGTCCCCGGTGACCAGGACCGCGTCGAGGTCGTAGGGCAGTCGCTCCAGATAGTCCATCACCGCCCGCGTCCGCGCGACACTGTGCCGCTCGGCCTTCCTGCCGCCCGCGTCGAGGTGGATGTCGCTCAGATGCGCGATAACGATCATGCGGCCACCCTACGGAGCCCCGCCGACGACGAGCCAACGGGTGCCGACGGACCGAACGGGCGCGGACCACCCGCCTGGGGGATCGTCGGGGCCCACCGCTGCTGCGACGCTTCTGCCATGGAGCTGAGCACCGCGCCCGGTGACGCCGTCGCCGTGCTCGCGGCGCGGTTGGAGGCGGCCGTTCTCGGGCTGCCGCCGAAGGACGGGGTGGGGGTCTTCGGCGGGATGTACCTCCAGGTGACGGAGGCGGTCGGGCGGCGTCTCGGCGAGGACGGCTACTTCCGGGGTCCGGCCGAGGTGGCGCGGCTCAGCACGCTCTTCGCGGAGCGCTTCCTCGACGCGCTGGCGGCCCCGCTGCCGCCCGCCTGCTGGCGGCCGCTGCTGGCGCTGCGGCGTCATCCCGGCATCCTGCCGGTGCAGTTCGCCCTCTCGGGGATGAACAGCCACATCGAGCACGACCTGCCGCTCGCGGTCGTCGACAGCTGCCTCAGCCTCGGCTGCGCGCCGGAGGCGCTGGCCCCCGACTTCCACCGGATCAACGACCTGCTCGCGGCCGTCGAGGACCGGATCCGTGAGGAACTCGCACCGCTCCCGCAGGACCTGGACGTGGCCGATCCGCTGCTGCACCTGCTCGGCTCGTGGAGCATCGACGCCGCCAGGGACGCGGCCTGGGTGTCCGCCCGGATGCTCTGGGACCTGCGGGCGCGCCCCGACGCCTACGCGGCCGCCGCGGCGGCGCTGGACCGCTCGACCGGAATGGTCAGCCGCTGCCTGCTCACTCCCCTCGGGGAGATGAGCCGACAGCGGCCGGCCTGATCACCTTCTCGTCGCGTCAGCGCGTCACCAGCTGGCGTGCAGCGGCTTGCCCTCCGCGTAGCCGGCGGCGCTCTGGACGCCGACGATGGCCTTCTCGTGGAAGTCCGCCAGCGAGTCCGCGCCCGCGTAGGTGCAGGAGGAGCGGACGCCCGCGATGATCGAGTCGATCAGGTCCTCGACGCCGGGACGGGCGGGGTCGAGGAACATGCGGGAGGTGGAGATGCCCTCCTCGAACAGCGCCTTGCGGGCGCGGTCGTAGTTGGACTCCTCGGCCGTGCGGTTGCGCACCGCGCGGGCGGAGGCCATGCCGAAGCTCTCCTTGTACTGGCGGCCGTCGGCGGCCGTCTGCAGGTCGCCGGGCGACTCGTAGGTGCCGGCGAACCAGGAGCCGATCATGACGTTGGAGGCGCCGGCGGCCAGCGCCATCGCCACGTCACGCGGGTGCCGGACACCGCCGTCGGCCCAGACGTGCTTGCCCAGGCGGGTCGCCTCGGCGGCGCACTCCAGCACGGCGGAGAACTGCGGGCGGCCGACGCCGGTCATCATCCGGGTGGTGCACATGGCGCCGGGGCCGACGCCGACCTTGAGGATGTCCGCGCCCGCCTCGACCAGGTCGCGCACGCCCGCCGCCGAGACGACGTTGCCGGCCACGATCGGGACCTGCGGGTCCAGGCCGCGCACGGCCTGCAGCGCGTTGATCATCGACTCCTGGTGGCCGTGGGCGGTGTCCACGATCAGCACGTCCGCTCCGGCCTCCAGCAGCGCCTTGGCCTTGCCGGCCACGTCGCCGTTGATGCCGACGGTGGCGGCGATGCGCAGCTTCCCGCCGGCGTCGACCGCCGGGCGGTACAGGGTGGCGCGCAGGGCGGCCTTGCGGGTCAGGATGCCGACCAGGTCGCCGCGGCCGTCCACGACGGGGGCGAGCTTGCGGTGGGCGCCGGACAGCCGCTCGAAGGCCTCGCGCGGGTCGATGCCCTCCTCCAGGAGCAGCAGCTCCTTGGTCATCACCGAGGCGAGGCTGGTGAAGCGGTCCACGCCCTTGCAGTCGGCCTCGGAGACGACGCCGACCGGCTTGCCGTCCTCGACCACGACCAGCGCGCCGTGGGCGCGCTTCGGCAGCAGCGAGAGCGCGTCGGCGACCGTCGCGCCGGGGGCGAGCGTCACGGCGGTGTCGTGGACGAGGTGGCGCTGCTTGACCCAGCTGACGACCTCGGAGACGACCTCGATCGGGATGTCCTGCGGGATGGCGACGATGCCGCCGCGGCGGGCCACCGTCTCGGCCATCCGGCGGCCGGCGACCGCGGTCATGTTGGCCACGACCAGCGGGATGGTCGTGCCGGTCCCGTCGTTGCTGGAGAGGTCCACCGCCTGGCGCGAGCCCACCGCGGAACGGCTGGGGACCATGAAGACGTCGTCGTACGTGAGGTCGTAGGGCACGGCGGGACGGGGGTCCAGCTCGCCCGTGACGGGATTCAAGAACCGCATGCCTCCAGCGTACGGGGCTGCTCAGCGCGGTTCATGGCGCAACGCTACAAGGCGGCGGGCCGAAAACGGCCCGCACCTCGTAGGATCGTCCAAATCGAGTTGTAGCTATGCACAAGGCATGATCGTCAGACCCGGCGAACCCAGGGTGCGCTGTCGGTTGCGGCCTGCGCGTCGGCCCGCAGCGCCTCGATCGCGGCGGCCGGGTTGTCCGCACCGTACACGGCCGAGCCGGCGACGAAGACGTCCGCGCCCGCGTCGGCGCAGCGCTCGATGGTGGACGCGGAGACGCCGCCGTCGACCTGGAGCCAGAGCTGCAGCCCGTGCCGGTCGATCAGCTGCCGGGTGCGGCGGATCTTGGGCAGCATGATGTCGAGGAAGGACTGACCGCCGAAGCCGGGCTCGACCGTCATGATCAGCACCATGTCCAGCTCGGGCAGCAGGTCCTCGAAGGGCTCGATGGGGGTGGCCGGCTTGAGCGCCATGGACGCCCGTGCGCCGAGGGCGCGCAGGTCGCGCGCGAGCCTGACCGGCGCGGCGGCGGCCTCGGCGTGGAAGGTCACCGAGCCCGCGCCCGCCTCCGCGTACTGCGGGGCCCAGCGGTCAGGGTCGTCGATCATCAGGTGGCAGTCGAGCGGGATGTCCGTGGCCTTGCGCAGCGACTCGACGATCGGCAGGCCGAGCGTCAGGTTCGGCACGAAGTGGTTGTCCATCACGTCCACGTGCAGCCAGTCGGCCCCGCGCACGGCCTCCGCCTCCTCGGCGAGCCGGGCGAAGTCGGCGGACAGGATGCTGGGACAGATCTGGGGCATCTCACGCACTCTCGTTCAGACCAGGACGGAACTTGCGACGGGAACCTGCGACAGAAGGGGGCCGCACGACCCCCTCCGGGCCATCATGCCGCACCCGGGCCGTCGGCCCGAACTGCCGAGCGAGCCAGCGGACGGAGGTGCGACCCCTGCGGCCGTGCGGCCGACCGGACGGCTACTTCCGGCGCAGCAGCGCGAGGTACATCGCGTCCGTGCCGTGGAGATGCGGCCAGAGCTGGATGTCCGGGCCCTCGCCCAGGTCCGGCACGCCGGGCAGCAGCGGACGGGCGTCGATCCACTCGACGTCGTCGCGGTCCTTGAGGACGTCGTTGACGACGACCCTGGTCTCGGCCAGGTGCGGCGAACAGGTCGCGTAGCCGACGACCCCGCCCGGACGGGTGGCCTCGATGGCCGAACGGAGCAGCGCCCGCTGGAGCGGCGCGAAGTTCGCGACGTCGGCCGGGCGGCGACGCCAGCGCGACTCGGGGCGGCGGCGCAGCGCGCCGAGGCCGGAGCAGGGGACGTCGACCAGCACCCGGTCGAAGGCAGCGGGCCTCCAGGCGGGACGGGTGCCGTCGGCGGTGATCACCACGTAGGGGCCGGGGTTGCCGTCGAGCGCCCGCGCGACCAGGCGGGCGCGGTGCGGCTGTGCCTCGGACGCCACCAGGGCCGCGCCGCGCTCGGCGGCCAGCGCGCCGAGGAGGGCCGCCTTGCCGCCGGGGCCCGCGCAGCCGTCGAGCCAGACCGCGTCGCTCCCGCCGGCCAGCGGGGCGGCGGCGAGGGCGGCGGCGACCAGCTGGCTGCCCTCGTCCTGCACACCGGCGCGGTTCTCGCGCACGGCCTTGAGGTCGGCCGGGTCGCCGCCCTCGGCGAGCCGGAGCGCGTAGGGCGACCACCGGCCGGGCTCGGTCACACCGCCCGAAGCCTCACGGTCCCCGTCACGGTCACCGTCGCCGCCCGTGTCCGTGTCCGCGTTCGCCGTGTCGGCGTCGCGCTCCAGGGCGTCGCGGAGCTCCTCGACCGTCGAGCGGCCGGGGCGGGCGACCAGGGTGACGGCCGGGCGCTCGTTGTCGGCGGCGAGCAGCTGCTCCATCGCGGTGCGGCCGGCGGACTGCGGCTGCCAGACTCCGAGGGAGTCCCACAGCGCGGAGACGACCCACCGCGGGTGCGAGAAGAGGACGCCGAGGTGCTCCTCCGCGTCGTCCTCGTAGGGCGGGGCGACCTGCTCCAGCCAGGTGTCCAGGTCGTGCTGGGAGATCTTGCGCAGCACCGCGTTGACGAACTTCGCCGGGCCCTCGGTGAGCACGGTCCTGGCCAGGTCGACGGTGGCCGAGACCGCGGCGTGGGTCGGGATCCGGGTGGCCAGCAACTGGTGCGCACCGAGCGAGATGACGTCCAGCACCGGCGGGTCGATCCGGCTGAGCGGACGGTCGACGCAGGCGGCGATGATCGCGTCGTAGCTGCCGCGCATCCGGAGCGTGCCGTAGACGAGCTCGGTGGCGAAGGCGGCGTCGCGGCGGGTGAAGTTCACGTCCTGCTCGGCCTTGCGCAGCAGCGCGGGAAGCACCAGGTTGGCGTACGCGTCGCGCTCGTCGACGGCGCGGAGGGCGTCGAAGGCGACGCGGCGGGCCGGGTCCTGCGCGGGCTTGCGGTAGGGGCGCTTCTTCGCCGGGGCCTTGGGCGCGTTGCGGGAAGGGGTGGTCATCTGCTCTGGCCTTACTGAAGGTGCTGACGGGGGCTATCTGCGTGCGGTGGTCTCCGCATGATCCATGATGCCCCATCTCCGCCCCGAGCTCGTCCTGATGCGGCGTCAGACACGTGCCGCCCGCCTGGGCGGCGGCTCGGCCGAACCCGCACGCGAAGCCGTGGCGGCGACGCTGCGCGGCCACGGCTCCATCCCCGGCGCGGACCGACCGGCACCCGCGTCGCGGGCACCTGCTCCGGCTGCCGCGTTACCGACGGTCAGCCCAGGCGCTCGCGCTCCTCCACGCGGGCGCCGCGGGCCCAGTCGCCCGCGGACATCCGCTTCTTGCCCTGCGGCTGCACCTCACCGAGCTCGATCTCGTGCGAGCCCGTACCGACACGGACGGTGTTCTTCTGCACCAGCACCTCGCCCGGGCCGAGCTCCGAACGGCCTGCCGCCAGGCGCAGCGAGGCGACCTTGAGGCGCTCGCCGCGGAACTCGGTCCAGGCGCCGGGGGCGGGCGCGCAGCCGCGCACCACGCGGTCGACCCGCAGAGCGGGGGTGGTCCAGTCGATCCTGGCGTCCTCGACGTTGATCTTCGGCGCCAGGGTGACGCCGTCGCCGGGCTGCGGACGCGCCTCCAGGGTGCCGTCCTCGATCCCGTCCATCGTGGCCACCAGCAGCCGCGCACCCGACACCGAGAGGCGGCCGAGCAGGTCGCCGCTGGTGTCGTCGAAGCGGATCTCCTCGGTGACCGTGCCGTAGACCGGTCCCGAGTCCAGGCCCTCCTCGATCAGGAAGGTCGACGCGCCGGTCACCTCGTCGCCGGAGAGCACCGCGTGCTGGACCGGGGCCGCGCCGCGCCAGGCCGGCAACAGCGAGAAGTGCAGGTTGACCCAGCCCTGGGCGGGGACGTCCAGGGCGGACTTGGGCAGCAGCGCGCCGTAGGCGACGACGGGGCAGCAGTCCGGGCCGATCTCGGCCAGCCGGGCCAGGAAGTCGGGGTCGCGCGGCCGCGCCGGCTTGAGCACCTCGATGCCCGCCTCCTCGGCGCGCTGGGCGACCGGGCTGGAGACCAGCTTCCTGCCGCGCCCGGCGGGGGCGTCGGGGCGGGTGACGACGGCGACGACCTCGTGCCGGGAGGCGATCAGCGCGTCCAGGGCCGGGACGGCGACCTCGGGCGTGCCTGCGAAGACCAGCTTCATGGGTGTCCTGCCTTTCGGAGCGGAGCAGTAAGGGAGACCGGGCTCGGGCTGGGCGGTCAGCTCACAGCGCGCGACCGAAGGTGCTGTGCGGGGAGACCCGCACCTGCGGGGCGGCGTCGCCGGACCACTCCGCCTCCCGGATCGCCCGCATCGCCTCCTTGCGCTGCTCACGGTCCAGCCGGTCGATGAAGATGATCCCGTCCAGGTGGTCGGTCTCGTGCTGGATGCAGCGCGCCAGCAGCTGGGTGCCCTCGACGGTCACCGGGTCGCCGTGCATGTTGACGCCCTTGGCGACGACGCCGAAGGCGCGGCGGGTGTCGAAGGTGAGCCCGGGCAGGGACAGGCAGCCCTCGTCACCCTCCTGCTGCTCCTCGCTCAGGTCGAGGACGGGATTGATCAGGTGGCCCAGCTCGCCGTCCACGTGGTAGGTGAACACCCGCAGCGAGACCCCGATCTGAGGCGCCGCCAGCCCGGAGCCCGGGGCGTCCTTCATGGTCTCGGTCAGGTCCTTGACGAGGGTGCGCAGTTCCTTGTCGAAGGTGGTCACCGGCTGCGCCTTCATGCGCAGGACCGGGTCCCCGAAGATGCGGATCGGCTGGATGGCCACGGCGCGGACTCCCGTCGTCAGGATGGAGGCGTGCAGGGGCGGCGGCGCGCCGCCCGGGGGGCCGGGAACGGGGTTTCGCCGTGCACAGGACGACAAGTCTATGAGGTCGGGCGGGGTCTCCGGGCGGGGGCTCATGTGTCCGGTGCGCGCCAACCGCGCGAGCCCCGCGCGCCCTCGTGCGCGCCCCCACCGTGACCGATCCGACACTTCGCCCGTTGGTCAAAGGAGATTGACCGCCGGAACCTCCCCTCGGGGTCCGCCCGCCGCCGTCCGAGAGGCCAGATACTCGCCATGGTCGAACACGCCACCCACGACGCCCGAGCCCGGGCCAGCCTGCACCTGCTGGTCCGCGACATCGAACGGGTGCGCCGTCAGGTCGACGCCCTGCGCACCCTGACCGCCCAGCTCGGCAACGTCTACCGGCCGCGCCGCCCCACCACCGCGGCGGGCTTCGTCGTCTACGGCCGCGCCCCCGCCCCGACCGTCAGGCTCGCGCAGGAGCTGCGGGACAGCGTGGAGGGTCTGGTCGCGGCCGCGGTCGAGTTCGACCGTTCGCTCGGCTTCTCGTGGGACGCGGTGGGCTCCGCGCTCGGCGTCACCAAGCAGGCGGTGCACCGCCGGTACGGGGTCCGCCGCAACGCGCCCGACGGCGCGCCGCTGCAGTCGGGGCACCCGGGGCCGCAACGCGCGCCACTGGACGACGAGGACACCATCGTCGCCGAGAGCCCCGAGGCGCAGGTGGCGGAGCTGCCGCTCCCGCATCAGCAGCAGGGGCTGCGCGCGCCGATCCCCTCCGCGCGCCGCGGCCCCGCGCTGCCGGGCTCCGCGCTCCCGGGCCCCGCCCTCCCCGCCCGCTACCCGGGCTGACGCCCGCACCCCCGGCAGACGGGGACCACCTGCGGCCCCGGGGAACGTTGGGCAGATGAGGTGCCACCTCGGGGGCGCGCGCCCCTGGGGCCGTGCCTGGTTCCTCGCCTGCGGAAGCCCGCGCTCCTGGGGTGGCACCTCGCCTGCAGAAAAGCGCGCAGCGCTGGGGCTCAGCCGATGTCCGGAGGGTCGATGCGGACCCGGACGGGGTCGGCGCGGCCGCGGGCCAGGCGGGCCGCCTGGGCGGCCTTGAGCGCGGTGGCCAGCGCCGCGCCGCGGCCGGGCGCGACGCGCAGGAGCACGCGGTCGACGCGGTCCTCGCCCCGGCCCACCGGGACGGCCACCGGGCCGAGCAGGTCGGTGCCCTCGGGCAGCCGGGTCAGGGCCAGCAGGTCGGCCACCGCGGCCGGAGCGCCGCTGACCGCCGCCATCCTGGAGACCGGCGGGAAGCCGAGCTCCGCCCGCTCCGCGAGCTCCGTGGCCGCGTGCCCGGCCGGGTCCCAGCGGACGAGCGCCTGCACCGGCCGGAGCGAGGGCTCGGCGACGACCACGACCGTGCCGCCCTGCTCCGCGCCGCGCACCAGCGCGCTCGCGGACAGCCAACGGCGCAGCGCCTCCTCGCCCGCGCGCAGATCCGGTCGGCCGAGCAGCACCCAGGCGTCCAGCAGCAGCGCCGCCGCGTAGCCGGGGCCCTCGGCCACCGGTTCGGCGCCCGGGGTGGAGACGACCAGCGCCGGGGCGGCCGGCACCGTCGTCAGCACGCCCTCACGCCCCGAGGTCCGCACGGGGACCGAGGGAAAGGCCCGGCCGAGCTCGTCCGCGGTGCGCCGCGCGCCGAACACCTGGGCACGCAGCTTGAAGCCGCCGCACTCACGGCAGTGCCAGTCGGCCTCGGGACGGCCGCACCAGGCGCAGCCGAGCGGCCCGGCCGCGTCGTGGGCCTCCAGGGGGCCCGCGCAGTGCGCGCAGCGGGCCTGTTCGCGGCAGCGGGCGCAGGAGAGCCTGGGCACGTAGCCGCGCCGGGGCACCTGGACCAGCACCGGGCCGTGCGCGAGCGCGTCCCGGACGACCCGCCAGGCGAGCGTCGGCAGCCGCGCGGCGAGCGCGGCGGCGTCCGCGGCCTGGTCGTGGTCGCCGACCGTCCGCACCAGCGGCGCGGCCCGACGGGTCTCCTCCCGTGGGGCGGCCAGCGGCCGGGCCCAGCCGGTCCGCAGCAGCTGCGCGGCCTCGACGGTGACCGCGAAGCCGCCGACGAGCGCGCCCGCCCCCGCCTCGGCCGCGCGCAGCAACAGGACGTCGCGGGCGTGCGGCTGCGGCGCGTGCGGCTCGCTGTGCGAGCTGTCGCCGTCGTCCCACACCGCGACCAGGCCCAGGTCGGCGACGGGCGCGAACATCGCCGCGCGCGTCCCGACCACGGCCCGCACCGCGCCCCGGCTGACCGAGAGCCAGCGGCGGTAGCGCTCCTCCGCGCCGAGCTCGGCGGTGAGCGCGACGTGGCGGCCGTCGCCGAGCAGGTCGGCGAGCGCCCGGTCGAGCCGGGCGACGGCGCGTCCGTCGGGCAGCAGCACGAGCGCGCCGCGCCCCGAGGCGAGGGTGGCGGCGACGGCGCGGGCCAGTTCGTCGGGCCAGGTCGGCCCCGGGAGCGCCGACCAGACCGCACGGGGGGACTCGCCGGCCGCGAGCGCCGCGAGGAAGGAGGGGCCCTCCGGGTACCGGGCCCAGCCCGCCGGCGCGGGCGCGGGCACCGGCCCACCCGGCGGTTCGGCCGCGAGCTCGCCCTCGGGCTTGTTGTGCTTGGGCGGCACGGCCAACTGCAGCACGTCGGCGAGCGTCCCCGCGTAGCGGTCGGCGACGGCACGGCAGAGCCGCAGCAGCTCCGGGGTGAGCACCCGCTCCGGCGAGAGCACCTGCGCCAGCGGCGCGAGCGGGCCCGCGAAGTCACTGGCCGCGAGCCGTTCGACGACGTACCCGTCGACGAGCTTGCCGCCCTCCCGGCGCCCCTGGCCCTTGACCACCCGTCCGCCGAAGCGCACCCGCACCCGCACCCCCGGCTGCGCGGACTCGGCGAGGCGGGCCGGGACGGCGTAGTCGAAGAACTGGTCGAGGTGCGACAGGGCCTTGTCCACGACGACGCGGGCGACCGGCAGCGTCTCCGCGACCGGCTTGGGTTTCGGGCGCGCCTTGGCACGCCGCAGCTCGGTCCGGATCAACTCCAGCTGCTCGCCCTGCGGCTCGGCGGCGGAGTCCTGAGCGGCCGGGTATTCGGCGGCGGGGTGTTCGGCGGCGGAGTCCTGAGCGGCCGGGTCTTCGGCGGCGGGGTGTTCTGAGTGGGCCATCGCTCCCCCAGTCCTACCAGATGCCACCGACAGCGGCCGCGCTCAGCCCAACGCGCGGACCGCTTCCGCCACCGGGGTCGGGCCGCCGACCAGTTCCAGGGTGCGGCCCGCCGCCGCGCCGGTGGCGAGGAGTTCGGCCAGGACGGTCGCGACGTCGGCGCGCGGGACGCCGCCGGAGGCGAGCGGCGGGTCGGTGAGGGTGACCCGGCCGGTGGCCGGGGTGTCCAGGAGCCGGCCGGGACGCAGCACGGTCCAGTCCAGGGCGCGGCCGCGAAGGTCGTCCTCCGCCTGGGTCTTGGCGTCGACGTAGGCGGCCCAGACCTCGTCGGTGCCGGGAGCCGGCGGGCTGCCCGCGCCCATGGTCGAGATCTGCACGAAGCGCCGCACTCCGGCCGCCTCCGCCGCCCCGGCGAGCAGGACGGAGCCGTCGCGGTCGACCGTGTACTTGCGCTCCGCCGTGCTGCCCGGCCCGGCGCCCGCCGCGAAGACCGCGGCGTCGGCGGCGTGCTCGCGCAGCGCGGTCGCGACGGCGGCGACGTCGGAGCGCTCCAGGTCGAGGACGACCGCCTCGGCTCCGGCCGCGCGCAGGTCGGCGGCCTGGGTGGGGTCGCGGATCAGGCCGATCGCGAGGTCGCCGCGGCGGGCCAGCTCGCGGGCGAGGTGGAGGGCGATCTGGCCGTGGCCGCCTGCGATGACGATGCGCATGTCCGCACGCTAACCCCTCCTCCGCGCGTTTGCCGTGCGCCGGGCGGGCGTGTTTGGATAAATGAACAGCGGTTCACTTATCGCCGGTGCAGGTCTCACGGAGGGCGGGCGCGGTCCCATGGCAGGTCGGCCGAGGAGCGTGGACGACTCGGCGATCCTTGCGGCCGCGGTCCGGGTGATGGGCCGCACCGGACCGGCCAGGCTGACGCTGGCTCTGATCGCGGCCGAGGTCGGCCTGGTGCCGGGCACGCTGGTGCAGCGCTTCGGCTCCAAGCGGGGTCTCCTGCTGGCACTGTCCGAGGCCTCCCTGCGCGCCTCGGAGCGGGGCTGTGCGGAGATCCGGGCGGCGCACGACACGCCGCTGGACGCGCTGGCCGCGCTCGTGGCGGACACCATGGGCGCGGTGACCACGCCGGAGGAGTACGCCAACCATCTCGCCTTCCTCTGCGCCGATCTCGGCGACGAGGAGTTCCGCGCCCTCGCGCTGGCTTTCCACCAGGTGCAGGACCGGGCCGTCCGCGCGCTCGTCGACGACGCCGTCGCGTCCGGCGGTCTGCGGCCGGAGACGGAGGTCGCGACGCTGGCCGCGACCGTGCAGGCGGCGGTCGCGGGCGCGGGCCTGCTCTGGGCCATCGACCGCAGGGGCACCTTCGCGGCACGCCGCCGCGAGGCCCTGGACGCGGTCCTCGCACCGCATCTGGCGCGCCGGACGGTTCTCTGACGATCCGTGCGGAACCCGTGCAACCTCCCGGTGCGTGCCCGGAGTAGTGAGGGTCGGAGGGGACAGCCGGTCCCCTCGTTCGTTCACCGTCATCCGAGGAGACCTGTGTCCACGACACGGATCAAGGCCGTCGCGGCCGTCGCCACCGTCGCCGCCGCCGTCGCGGGGGTCGCGCTGTCCGGCATCGCCTCCGCCGCGCCGACGCCGCACCACGCCCCTGCCGCCGCCCACGACGCCGCGGTAAGGAACACCGCCCGGAGCACCGCCGTGCAGAGCGCCGCCGACAGTGCCGCCACGAGCGGGGCCGAGCGGGTGCGGCTCGGCGAGGGCCGCGTCGGCGGCGTCGCCTGGTCGGTCGCGCTGGAGTACTACCGCACGCTGCCGAAGGGCTACACCGTCCCGACCTTCCCGCCCGGCGTGAAGACGCCGACGTTCACCGGCCTGCTCTGCGAGCGGATGTACCTCGGCGGTGTCCGGATCGACCACCAGGGCGGCCCGTGGGCCGACTGCTCGCCGGTGACCGGCCCCCGGCAGGCGCTCGGCGACGAGGGACTGTTCGGCTTCACCGCCAAGGGCACCAGCGGCACCCGGCTGTTCGTCGCCGAGAACAGCGACAGCACCGCCTACGCCGTGGTGACCTTCACCAACGGCCGGACCTACCGGGCGTCCTCCGCGCACGTGCCCGGTACCGGGTTCTCCGGGTACGCCGTTCCGATCGGCAAGGGCCAGTACATCCGCAGCGTCGACACCTTCGACGCCCACGGGCACCGGCTGACCCACCAGACCGACTGGCACTGAGCGTGCGGATCGGCGCGGGCGCCGACGTTCCCGCGGGCGGTGGCGAGCGCGACTTCAGCGCGTTCGTCGCCGCCCGCTGGGCGGCCCTGGTGCGAACCGCGTACCTGCTCACCGGAGACTTCCACGAGGCGGAGGATCTGGTGCAGGCGACGCTGACCAAGGTGTACCCGCAGTGGCGACGGCTCGACCGGGGGACCGTCGACGCCTATCTGCGCCGGTCGCTGGTCAACAACAACCGCAGCCGCCACCGACGGCGGCGGGTGGCCCAGCTGCTGGTGCCCCTGGTGCCGGAGCGGCCGGCCCCGGTCGCGCAGGGCGGTGGTGGACCGGCCGACGGCGAGCGGGGCCTGCTGATGGCGGTCCTGGCCGAACTCCCCGAGCGGCAGCGGGCGGTGGTCGTGCTGCGGTACTGGGAGGATCTGTCCGCCGAGGAGGTCGCCGACATCCTGGGCTGCTCCGTCGGCACGGTGAAGAGCCAGGCGTCGCGTGCCCTGGCCAAACTGCGGGAGCACCCCGCACTGAGCGAGTACGCACTGTCCGGCCCGGGAGCCCGATCATGACGAACCATCAGTCCTCCGAACCGCCCGGCGCGGAGCCTGAGCGGGCCGAGGCCGAAGCCGAGGCCGAGGCCGTGCACCGGCTGCTGGAGCGAGAGGTCCGCGGGCTGCCGCCGTCGGCCCCGCCGATCGCCGAGCTGGTCCGGGCCGGGCGCGCCCGCGCCGCCCGCCGTACCCGGCTGCGCGCGGCGACAGCCGTCGCCGCCTGCGTCGCCGCCGCCTGCGCGGCGCTGCCGGTGCTGCACGCCGCGAAGGGGCCGAGCGGTCCTTCCCCACTGCGGACCGCCGCCGCCTCGCCGTCGAGGCCGTCCAGGCCGTCGACCATCCTGCTGGGCTCGGGCGTGCTGGACGGGACGGCCTGGTCCGTTCGGGCGGAGTTCCCCGGGCCGACGGCCGGGTCGGCCGACGGGGAGCTCTGCCTCGACATGGTGATCGGCGGCGTGCGGGTCGACCGGAGGGCGGGCCCGCACCCGGACTGCGACCGCCCGGACGGCGGCCGCAGGGAGGCGGTCTTCGTCGCCGACGGCACACCGCTGCGCCTGTTCGTCAGCTACGGCGCCGACGACGTCGCCTCCGTCGTGCTCACCTTCTCCGACGGCACGACCGCCCGCGCCGCGGCCAGGCCGATGCCGGGCACCCCGCTCAGGGGCCTGGCCGTCCCGATCGGCGCCGGCCAGGTGATCGCCGTCGTCGACGGGTACGACTCCCACGGCAGCCTGGTGCACCGCGAGACCGACTGGCGCTGACGGCGTGCGGCGGGCCAGCGGTGGGTCAGAGGTCGAGCGTGACCCGGTAGCGGCGCAGCCAGGCGTCCATGGCCAGGACGATCTCGCCCGCGTTGCGGATGTCCGAGCCGGGGGCCGAGGCGACCGTCTCGGCCAGGGCGGGAAGGTCGAGGAGGTCGCGCACGGCGGCGTTCGGATCGCCCAGCAGGTCGCGCAGGTCGGAGCGGAGCGTCTCGGCATAGCGGGGGTCCTGGGTGGAGGGGTAGGGGCTCTTGACCCGTCGGGCGACGCTGTCCGGCAGGACGTCCCTGCAGGCGGCACGGAGCAGCGACTTCTCCCTGCCGTCGAAGGTCTTCAGCGCCCAGGGCGTGTTGAACACGTACTGCACCAGGCGGTGGTCGCAGAACGGCACCCGCACCTCCAGGCCGGTCGCCATGGAGGCGCGGTCCTTGCGGTCGAGCAGGATCTGCACGAACCGGGTCAGGTGCAGGTAGCCGACCCCACGCATGCGCCGCTCCGTACCGGTCTCGCCGGCCAGGCGGGGTACCTCGGCGAGGGCCTCGTGGTAGCGGGCCTCCTGGTAGCCGGGCAGGTCCAGCTTGGCCAGCAGACCGGGCGTCAGCAGCGCGTTGGGCGCCAGTCCGCTGCCCTGCGCGGCGAAGCCCTGCTCGATGGCGAAGAGCCAGGGGAAGGTGCCGCTGTTGACCGCCTTCGGATCGTGGAACCAGCTGTAGCCGCCGAAGACCTCGTCGGCGGCCTCACCGGAGATGGCGACCGTGGAGTGCTCGCGGATCTTTCTGAAGAGCAGGTAGAGCGAGGTGTCGCCCTCGCCGAGGCTGAACGGCAGGTCGCGGGCGACCACGACGGCGTCGCGGTTGGCGCGCTCCATCAGGTCGTCGGAGTCCAGCAGCACGACCTCGTGCCGCGAGCCGACGTGGTCGGCCAGGGCCTGTGCGAACGGGCCGTCGGGTGTGCCGCGCAGCGAGTCCGGCCGGAAGTTCTCCGTCTGCCCGACGAAGTCCACGGCGAAGGAGCGCACCGGCCCCTCCCCCGTCCCGGCCAGGCGCTTCGCGGCCAGCGCGGTGATGACGGAAGAGTCCAGGCCGCCGGAGAGCAGGGTGCACAGCGGCACGTCCGCGACGAGCTGGCGGGCCACGATGTCGTCGAGTAGTTCGCGGACGTGGGCGACGGTGGTGTCCGTGTCGTCGGTGTGCTCGTGCGCCTCCAGCGCCCAGTAGCGGCGCTCGGTCGCCCCCTGCCGTCCGACGCGCAGCGTGTGACCGGGCCGGAGTTCGCGCATGCCCCGGTAGACGGCGTGGCCGGGCGTCTTGACGAAGGCGAGGAGTTCCGCGAAGCCTTCGAGGTCGACCGCCGCCCTGACCTCGGGGTGGGCCAGGACGGCCTTGGGCTCGGAGCCGAAGATCACTCCGTCCGGGGTGCGGTGGTAGTAGAGCGGCTTGATGCCCATCCGGTCGCGGACCAGCAGCAGTTCCTCGCGCCGGGGGTCCCACAGCGCGAACGCGTACATGCCGTTGAGGTGCGCGGTGAAGTCCTCGCCCCACTCCAGGTAGGCGTGCAGGGCGACCTCGGTGTCGCTGAGGGTGCGGAAGACGTGTCCGCGGGCGGCCAGATCGGCGCGCAGCTCACGGTAGTTGTAGATCTCTCCGCTGTAGGTGACGGCCACCAGGGTCCGGCCGTCCCGCTCCACCGTCATGGGCTGCCTGCCGCCCTCGAGGTCGATGACGGCGAGCCTGCGGTGCCCAAGGCCCACGTGCCGGTCGAGCCAGACGCCCTCGCCGTCCGGCCCCCGGCAGAGCATGGTCTCGGTCATGGCACTGAGGGTGGCGTGTTCGTTGCTGAGGTCCCGGTCGAACGAGACCCATCCCGTGATCCCGCACATGCGGCTGCGTGGCCCTTCTTCGAGGGTCGGCTGCGTCGCCCCGTGCGGCCGCCGACGAGACGACGCTAGGAGCGGTTCTTGCGCGAATCAACGGTGCGTCAGCCGAATCGATCCGATCTGGCCAGCTGCACAAGGGAGTTGGGAGATCCCCCACTCCCGGCCGACATGTTCGCGCGGCACCGCGGTGTCGACGGCCCGTTGCTGCCGCGTCCGCTCATTGGCCGGTTCCCGCCCCCGCCCGAGGGCGGGAGCCGGGACGGGACCTGAGACAGGGTCAGCTGCCGAGGGTCATCGCGATGTCGTCGGCGTAGCCGTCGTCGCCGGTGCCCGCGGAGCGGGTGAAGCTGACGGTGAACTTCACCGAGGCGGTGCCGACCGGCACGGTTCCGGTGACCGACCGGTAGAGCAGCCCGGTCGCGTTGCCGCGCTGCGCGGCGGTCACCGGGGCGAGCGTGGCGGTGCCGAGGGAGGTCCCCGCGGCGTTGAGGAAGGTCGCCACCAGGCCGGCGCTGTCGCCCTGCGAGGAGTAGCCGCCGAGCCAGGCCGACAGGGTGTAGGGCAGGTTGCCGGCGGCGATCTGCGCGGACTGCGCGGTGACGCCGACCGTCTGGGTCATCGAGGCCGACGCGCTGTCGCCCCCGTCGAAGAAGGCCTTGCCGGGGACGGCCGGTGCGGTCGGGCCCTGCGCCGCCGTCGGGAAGCCGCCGCTCGCGCCGTAGCAGACCTGCTGCGGCGAGCTGGTCAGGGTCCAGCCCTGGGCCGGGGTGCCGGTTCCCTCGGTGGTCTGGCAGGAGCCGGTCTCCGCACCGGGGTTGACGATCGGGACCGGGTACGCGGAGGCCGAGTTGCCGACGGTCAGAGTGAAGGAGGCGCTGCCCGCGGCGCCGGTGGCGTCGGTCGCGGTGACGGTCACGTTCGCGGTGCCGGCCGTGGTGGGCGTGCCGCTGATCAGGCCGCCGGGGCTGACGGACAGTCCGGCGGGCAGACCGGCGGCGGTCCAGCCGAGGGTCTGGGTGGAGTCGGAGTCGGTGCCGGTCAGCTGCAGGGAGACCGGGGTGCCGACCGTCGCGGTCTGCGCGCCGGGGTTGGCGACGGAGACCTGGTCTCCGGTCGCGGTGTTGGTGAAGACCTCGTTGTAGGGCGTGGCCCACTTGTCGTTGTTGGTCATGGTCGAGGTCAGGCCGAGGGCACCCTCGATCACGCGGGCGGTGCTGTAGTGGTCGTAGCGGTTGGCGTCCTGGTAGCCCGCCTTGACGGTGCCCTGCGAGCCGATGGCCAGGGTCATCACCTGGTTGGTCTGGCCGGGACCGAAGCCGCCGGGCGAGTTCGCGCCGTCCTCGTCGGTGGTGACGATCAGCAGGGACCTCTGCTGGGTCCAGGCCGGGGAGGCGAACAGCGTGGGCAGGGTCTGCGAGAGCCAGGTGTCACCGGCGGCGATGCCGCAGCCCTCCATGTCGTCGCAGGAGTCGGCGTCGGCCCAGACGAAGGCGGGGGTGGTGGCGGCGGAGGCCAGGTCGGTGGTGAGCAGCTGCGGCAGCGGCTGCCAGTGGGCCTGGCAGTAGGCGTTGTCGTTCTTCATCCTCGCCGCGTAGTAGAAGGGCGCGTCGTCGTTCTCGTAGTTGCCGCTGCTGGTGGTCTGGCAGTTGCTGGTCTGCGACTGGACGTACTCCTTCCAGCTCTTGCCCACGGCGTCGAGGTTGTCGCCGAGCCCGTTGTTGGTCGCGGTGCAGGCCGGGTCGGTGATGCAGTTCGAGCCGGGGGTGCTGTGCGCGCTGCGGCCGTAGGAGCTGCCGAAGGCGATGGCCTCGTAGTTGGGGTCGGAGTTGTGCGTGTTGGCGTGGTAGTTCGTCAGCAGCGACCCCATCGGGACCAGGGTGTTGTTGATGTACGGCGCGGCGCTGTTGCCGATGATGCCCGCGCCGCCGTCGACGGTGTTGGACGTCGCGGAGAGGTTGTTGTTCTCCATCATCACGAGGAAGACGTGGTCGAAGCCGGGGACGGTGGAGGCCGGGACGGAGAGCGTGGGGGCGGCCAGGCCGGTGTCGAGGGAGAGCGACAGGTCGTCGGCCATGCCGTCGTTCTGGGTGCCGGTCATGGTGAAGTCCACCGTGGTCACGATGGAGCGGGTGCCGGCGGGGACCGTGGCGGTCGCGCTGCGCTGCAGGAACTCGGTGGTGGAGGAGCGGTCGGCGGCGAGCACCGGGCCGATCTTCGAGGTGCCGAGCGAACCGCCGCTCGCGTTGCGGTAGGTGAGGGTGACGGCCGCGGCGTCGTCGTAGCTCCCGATGCCGCCGAGCCAGCCCGAGAGCGTCGAGTGCACGCCGCCGCCGTCGATGGCGGCGGCCGCGCCGGACACGTCGGTGGTCTGGGTCATCTCCGAGCTGCCGCGGGAGCCGCCCTGGAAGTAGGCGGTGCCCTTGGTGGGCGAGCCGGGGGTGGTGGTCGCCGCGCCGGTCGGGACCCCGTAGCAGTTGACGACCGGGTCGCCGGAGGTGATCTGCCAGCCGGGAAGGGTGGTCTCCTCCCAGCCGCCGGTGCTGCACTGCGAGGTCTCCGCCCCGGGGTTGAGCAGCAGGTTCACGCCGGACGCGGCGGCCGCGGGGCTCGCGGCGACCGGAACCGACAGGCCCGCGCCGAGCAGCACGGCCGCGACCGTGCGCGCCGTCCAGGGTGTGAGCGTTCCGAGCTTGCTGTACATCCGATTTCCTCCGCGGAGACCGAGAGCCGGGACAGGGACGAGCAGATGCTCTCCGCAATTGGGCTAGCCCAATCACGGGGACGAGGATGGCGGCGGAGAGAGGATGGAGCGGAACCAGGAGTTGACGGTCGGACGACGAGTGGGCGTACGGCCGCCGCCGGCGCCCGGGCCGGCCCCCACCGCTGTCGGCGCCGCCCCCGGCCCGCGTCTGAGGGGGCGTGGTCGACTAGGCTCGGCCGCGTGAGCACACGTCAGGACCCCCGCGACGCCCCGGCGCCCACCACGCTGCGGCCCGCCAGGGAGGGCCTGCCCGAGCACGGTGAGCCGCCGAAGTACTTCCAGGTGAAGACCAAGGTCGGCGCGGTGCTCGACGCACTGGACGAGGGCGCGGTGGTGCCCACCGAGCGAGAGCTCGCGACCCGGTTCGGCGTCTCCCGGATGACGGTCAGGCAGGCCATCAAGGAACTGCGGCTGGAGGGCAGGGTCCAGCGCCGGGGCCGCTCCACCGTGGTGGCGGGCCCGAAGTTCGTCCAGCCGCTGATCCTGGCCAGCTACACCGAGGGGGTGCGCCGCCAGGGCCGGCGGCCCGGACGCGAGCTGGTGACCCTGGAGCGCGTGCCGGCGGAGCCGATCCACGCCGAACTGCTGGAGATCCCGGCCGGCTCCACCCTCGTGCACCTGGAACGTCTGCTGCTCGCGGACGACGAGCGCATCGGCCTGGAGAGCACCTACCTCCCGCTGGCGCGCTTTCCCGCCCTGGCCACCTCCTTCGATCCGGCCGACTCGCTCTACGGCTTCCTGCGCGCGGCGGGCGTGGTGTTCGCCGAGGCCGACGAGCGGATCGAGACCGTGCTCGCCTCCCCCCGCGAGGTACAGCTGATCGGCACCGCACCGGCGCTGCCGATGCTGCTGATCAACCGCGTCTCCCGCGACCCGGACGGCCGTCCTTTCGAGTGCGTCCGCTCCCTCTTCCGCGGCGACCGCTTCAGCTTCACCGCCCGGCTCACCCCGGGTCTGGAGCCCTGACCCGCCTATAGTGGGCGCATGACGGCCCCGCGTCCCACCTCGGCCTTCCACGCGGCCAACACCGACCCCTCGGTCACCGACCGGCTGATCGCGGCGCTGGACGTCCAGGCCGCCAACCACGGGGTGCGCAGACTCCGGGCCTGGGCGCACGCGAGCCTCGCGGCGCGGCCCGGGGAGCGGGCGCTGGACGTCGGTGCGGGCACCGGCTCGGAGACCCAGGTGCTCGCGGCGGCGGTCGGCGCGGACGGAGCGGACGGCACGGCCGTCGGCCTCGAACCCCACGCCGGTCTGCGGGCGGTCGCCGAGCAGCGCGCGGCCGACGAGGGCAGCCGGGCCCGGTTCCTGGACGGCGACGCGCGCGCCCTGCCGCTGCCCGACGCCGACGTGGACCTGGTCTGGTGCGAGCGGGTGCTGCAGCACCTGACCGAGCCGGACCGCGCCGTCGCCGAGATGGCCAGGGTCCTGCGCCCGGGCGGCCGGATCGTCCTGCTGGACACCGACTGGGCGACCTTCGTGCTGCATCCCGCCGCACCGGAGATCCGGCCCGCCCTGGCCGCGGTCACCCAGGGCACCGCCGCCACTCCGGACGCCGGACGCCGCCTGGCCGGCTGGCTGACCGGAGCGGGCCTGGCGGTCGACGCCCACGGTTGCGACGTGCTGCTGCACGACGCGCGCAGCGTCAGCCGGCCGATCGTCCGCGGCATCGGGGCGGCGGCGGTCGGGCGGGGCCTGATCACCGAGGAGCAGCGCGACCGGCTCTACGCCGACCTCGAGGCCGCCGCCGAGCAGAACGCCTTCCACCTGTCGGTGACCATGTTCGCCGTCGCCGCCCACCGGCCGAGCTGACCTGCCGAGCTGACCGGCCGCCAGGAGCGGGACGTGCGGGCCACGTCGCATCTGCCCGTTTCGGTGCGCATGGGGAAGAATGCGCAGCATGGCGAACATCGACGAGTACGGCGGCGGCCAGCACACCCCCGATGTCCTGGTGGTCACCACCAACGACGTCCCCGGCTACCGGGTGGACCGCATCATCGGCGAGGTCTTCGGCCTCACCGTCCGGTCCCGCAACATCGGCAGCCAGATCGGCGCCGGGCTGAAGTCCCTCGCCGGCGGTGAGCTGCGCGGCCTGACCAAGACCCTGGTCGAGAGCCGCAACCAGGCCATGGACCGGCTCGTCGAGCAGGCCCGCGCCCGCGGCGGCAACGCCGTCCTGATGATGCGCTTCGACGTGACCGAGGCGGGCGGCAACGGCACCGAGATCTGCGCCTACGGAACGGCAGCGGTGATCAGCCCCCTGGGCTGATCCGGATCGACCCGAAGGGGCCGGCGGACGGTGGCGAACCCACCGCCTGCCGGCCCCTTTGCGTCGCTTGTCCCACTCGTTCCCCGCCCATCGCTTCCGGTGGCCGAGGAACCTGGACTCTCCGGGCACCCAACGTCTACATTCACGTCGATGTCATAACCGAAAGTCACTTGCCACTCAGGGTCGAGCACTAGATTGCAGCCTTGGCCAGGCATGTCCGCCGACGGGCCAGCGCGCTGATCCGCGCGCACCACGGAAAGGAACCCTGTGACGGCCCCTGGCCCCGCCGCCCCTGAGCACGTCCGGGACCGGACCGCCGAACAGGTTCCGCTCGCCGTCGGCACACCGCCCGCACCGTCCGCACCGCTCTTCCGCCGCCACGCGGAGCGCTGGGCGGGCAGCGTCGCGGGCGCGCTGGGCAGACCCGCGGTCGCCGTTCCGCTCGCCCTGCTGGGCGTGCTGCTGATGGCACTGGTCGCCGCCTCCGCGCCGAACGACCACACCCTGCCGGTGCGGCTCCCGCTCTCCGTGCTGCCCGCCATGTCGCCGGCCGTATCGACGCGGGTGATATCCGCGGCGATAGCGGCGCAGGCACTCGGGCTCGTCGGCATGCTGACCGCCCTGCGCCGGGGCTGGCGCCCCGGCGTCCGGCAGCTGTTCGCAGCCGGCGTCGGCGCGGTGCTGATGTGCACCTCGCTGACCCCCACCGGCTCCGGCGACGTCGCGAGCTACGCCGCCTACGGACGGCTGGCCGCCCTGGGCGCGGACCCGTACCGCGCGACCCCGGCGGACCTGGGCGGCGGGTACGCCCCGCTGGTCAGTCCCAGCTGGCTGCACACGCCCTCGGTGTACGGCCCGGTGGCCACCTGGCTCCAGGAGGCGGCCGGATCGCTCAGCGGCGACCGGCCCTGGCTGACCGTCTGGCTGCTGATGCTGGCCAACGGAGCGGCCTTCCTCGCCACCGGGTTGCTGCTGATCCGGGTGGCCGGGGACGGCCGCAGGGCCGCCGTCCTGTGGGCGGCCAATCCGCTGTTGATCGGCGTACTGGTCGCCGGGGGCCATCTGGACACCTTCGTGGCCGGGCTGTCCGTCGCCGCCGTGGTGTGCGCGCGCCGGGCGGGCGCGTGGCGCTGGGACGTCGCCGCGGGCGTCCTGATCGGCCTCGCCTGCGGGATCAAGGTGAGCGCCGGGCTGGTCGCCGCGGGGTTGACCGTGGTGCTGCTGACGCGGCGCGCCTGGGGCCCGGCGCTGCGTCAGGGCGCCACCGGTCTGGCCACCCTGGCCCTCCTCTACGCCTGCTACGGGCTGCACGCCCTGGCTCCGCTGCACGCGGCGTCCGGCCTGGTGTCCGTGCCGTCGCTGTGGCTGTTCTTCCAGGACCTCGGCAACCCCCTGGTGGGCGCGGCCACGACCCAGGCGGTCACCGCGGTCGCCTGGCCCGTGGTGACCCTCGGGCTCGCCTGGGCGCTGCGCGGCAGGCTTCCGCGAGCGGCGCCCCAGGTGGTCGCGGTGCCCCTGCTGCTGACGCTGGCCTGGATGCTGGCCGCGCCGTGGACCATGCCGTGGTACTCCGCCGTCAGCTGGGCCTGCGCGTCGCTGCTCCCCCGGAGCCGACTGCTGGGCCTGCTGCTGGCGGCCACCGCCTTTCTCGCGCTGATGCACAACACCAACGGCCGGGGCTGGGCATGGTGACCCGGCCGCCGAAGGTCTGACGCTCCGCCACCACGTCCACCTCTGCCCGCGGCGCTGCAACGACGGCGACCGGCGACCGGAACCGAATGCAAGGTCGATGATCCAAGAGCTGCTGCCCGTGCCGACCGCCGCCGGCGGGGCCCCGTCGCCCCGCGGGGGGACCCGTCGCACGCGGACACGACGTCTGCTGTCCGCCTGCTCCCGGCATCCGGTCCTGACGCCCGCCGCGCTCGCGGCCGCGCTCCAGCTGGCGTGGGCGCTGTGGCTGGCCACCAACGGCGGGGACATGGCCGCGCAGTACGCCTGGGCGCAGTTCGCGGCCGCCCACCCCGGCTCGGCCTACGACCTGGCCTGGTACGGCGGCATGTCCCCGGTCTCCTACAGCGTGCTCACCCCGTACCTGATGGCCTTCGCGGGGGTGCGGGCGACCGGGGTGATCGCCGGCACGCTCGCCGCGGCGCTGTTCGCGCGGGTGCTGATCCGCTCCGGCATCTCCCGGCCGCTGCCGCCGGCGCTCTGCGGCGCGGTGGGACTGGCATTCAACACCGCGTCAGGACGGATCACCTTCGCCGTGGGCACGCTGCTGGCGCTGGCGGCCGTGCTGACCGCGCTCGAGACGGACGGGCCGCCCCGGCACAGACCTCTGGTGGCCGGCCTGCTCGGCGTGCTGGCGACGCTGGCCAGCCCGGTGGACGGCCTGTTCCTGCTGGCGGTGGCCCCGGCGCTGTTCCTCACCGGCAGACGGACGGCCGCCTCCCTGCTGGCCGCTGGACCGGTCCTGGTGGTGGGGACCACGGCCCTGATGTTCCCGTTCTACGGCGTGCAGCCGTACATCCTGATCCAGATCACCATGGTGCTGGGCACGACGCTGCCGCTGGCCCTGCTGACGCCGAGATCGTGGCGCGCGGTCCGCATCGGCGCGTGGACGTACGCCGTCGGCAACCTGCTGACCGCGCTGATCCCGTCGCCCATAGGCAGCAACGTCGAGCGGCTCGGGCTGCTCTTCGCCGCGGCGCTGCTGCTCGCCGCCGCGCAGGCCGGCTCGGGGCGCCGGGCCCGGGCCCTGTGGCTGGTGTTCGCGGCGGCGCTCTGCTGGCAGGGGGTGCAGCTGGTCCTGGACACGGCCGTGTCGGCGCCCGCCGCGGGCTGGACGCAGTACGCCAAGCCGCTCGCCGACGAGCTGGTGAAGCTGGGCGCGCAACGCGGCCGGGTGGAGATCGTCGGCTCGCAGTCGCACGTCGAGGCCTCCAGCCTGCCCGCCACCGTGGAGCTCGCGCGCGGCTGGAACCGCCAGGCCGACCTGGCCCGCGACCCGCTCTTCTACCAGAACACCATGGCCGCGGACGAGTACCACGCCTGGCTGCGGGACTGGGCCGTCGGCTACGTGGTGCTGCCGGACACGGACATCGACTACGCCTCGGTCGCGGAGAGCCGTATCGTCGCCCACGGCCAGCCCTGGCTGCGGCCGGTGTGGAGCGACAAGCACTGGAAGGTGTTCCGGGTTGCGGACGCCCTGCCGCTGGCCCAGGCGCCCGCCGACGTGATCGAGGCCGGGCAGGCCAGCCTCACCCTGCACTTCTCCTCGGCCGGGACGGCTCTGGTACGGATAGCGTGGTCGCCCTGGCTGTCGGTGCTCGGCCCCGCGGAGGGCTGCCTCGCCCCCAGCGGCTCGTGGACCGCGCTGACCGTCAACGCGCCGGGCACGGTGCGCATAGGCACCAGCTACGCCCGTTCGCCGGCCACCCCGTGTCCGAGCGTGGGCGAGGCCTCCGGCCCCAGGTAGTCCCGGTCAGCCCGCCTGGTCCAGGGCGGGCGCGGCCGGGCCTTCGGGGGCGGCCGTCGGCGCGGGCGCGGCGCGGGCGGCCCTGCCGGCGCGGGCGTCGAGGCCGAGCAGGGCGTAGCCGACCACCACCACCTGCCAGAAGCTGACGACCCGCCACAGCAGGACCCCGGGCAGGACCGCGTCCAGCGGCGTGCCGCCGACGACCAGGGTCGCGGCGAGGGTGGTCTCGACGATGCCGACGCCGCCGGGGGTCAGACCGAGACTGCCGGCGGTCCTGGCCAGGCAGTAGGCGAGCGGAAGCGTCTGCCAGGAGGCCGAACCGCCGGCCACGACGAGGGCGAGGGCCAGGCAGAGGCAGTCGGCCGCACAGGCGCAGACGGCGTGCGTGAACGCGCGCAGCTGCCGCGCCGGGGTGGCGCGCAGGGCCGCCAGCCGGGCGAGGGTCGCCGCGCAGCCGCGCGCCGGCCCCGGCGAGTCCGACGCCGGGGCGGAACGTCGGGGCACGCGGACCGCGGCGAGGGCCCGGTCGAGCAGGCGGCGGACGCCGGGACGCCGCACGGCGCCGAGCAGCGCCAGCATGGGCAGTGCGTTGACCGCCGCCCCGGTGAGTCCGGCCAGGATCGCGTCGGTGCGCCGGGACAGCGCCGCGCCGACCGTCATGACCAGGGCGAAGGCCAGCGAGGAGAGAACCGCGTACATGGTCAGCGCCCAGCCCGCCACGGCGGCGTCGAGACCGCGACGGGTCAGCCGCCGGTAGCAGCAGGCGGCGCCGACCCCCGCGCCGACGACGGGGACGCTCCCGGCGACCGCCGTGCCCACGTAGGCGACGCCGAGCGCGGTGCGCAGCCGGACCGGCGCGCCCCCGACCTCCAGCAGCGCGCGACGGCACTGCGCCGCCTCGACCAGCGACACGGCCTGCGCCGCGGGCACCAGGAGCAGGCCGTTCCAGGACAGATGCGCGAGCCCGCCGAGGCCCTGGCGCAGCCCGGGAACGCAGACCGCGGCGAGGACCACGGGCAGGGTCAGCGACAGCGCCGCCACTGCGGCGAGCCGCCAGGGGGGTCTGGGGCTGAGAGCGACCATCGGCACCGCCTCGGCGGATCGGCTCCGGTTGGGGTGGCAGTCGTCGGTGCTGGCACAGGGACGATGCCCGATTCATCGGCCCGGCACCCGCTGCCACGCGGGCCCACCCGGCTGTTCATTCGAACGGAGCATCGATCACCGACCGCCGGAGGTCACGGCGCGCCGGGTCCAGGGCTCGGGACGCCGGCCGGGAGCTCCAGTTCGAACCAGACGGCCTTGCCGTCCGGGGTGGCTCGGCTGCCCCAGCGGTGGGAGAGCTCGTTGACCAGGTGCATGCCGCGGCCGCCCTCGTCGTCGGCCTTGGCGTGGCGCAGCCGGGGGGCCTGGCTGTCGGTGTCCGCGACGGTGACGCTGAGGACGCGGTCGCGGATCAGCCGCAGCTGGGTGGGCTTGTCCGCGTGCAGCAGGGCGTTGCTGACCAGCTCGCTGACCAGCAGTTCGGTCGCGTCCCGCAGGCCCCCCAGCTCCCAGGAGTCCAGCGTCTCGCGGACGAAACGACGGGCCTCGCCGACGACCTCGGGCTCGCCGGAGAGCGGCAGGACGGCGATCCAGTCCGGCAGCCGGCGCAGCACCCGCGCCATGATGACGGCGATGTCGTCCTCGCTGCTGTGGGCGGCCAGCGCCTCGAGGACCAGGTCGCAGCGCTCCTCCAGGGTGTCGCGCTGCTCCGCGACGGTCCTGCGGAGCAGTTCCAGGCCGACGTCCAGGTCGCGTCCGCGGCGCTCGACCAGACCGTCGGTGTACAGGCAAAGGACCGCGTCGCCCGGCAGGGTGAGCTCGACGTTCTGGAAGGGCACGCCGCCCACGCCGAGCGGCGCGCCGGTCGGCAGGTCGAGCAGCCGGGGCGTGCCGTCCGGGTCGACCAGCACCGGCGGCAGATGGCCGGCGCAGGCGAGGGTCGCGCTGCCGTCGACCGGGTCGAACACCGCGCAGACGCAGGTGGCGAACTGGCCGTCGCCCATGGCCGACGCGGTCTCGTCCAGTCGCCGCAGCACCCGGTCCGGCGAGAGGTCCATGCTGATCAGGGTGCGGGCCGCGGTGCGCAGTTGGCCCATGCTCGCGGCCGCCCGCATCCCGTGGCCCATCACGTCGCCGACCACGAGCGCGACCCGGCCGCAGGAGAGGGGGATCACGTCGAACCAGTCGCCGCCCACCTCGCTGATCACGCTGGCGGGCAGGTAGCGGTAGGCGATGTCCAGGCCGGGGGTGGTGCGCACCTCCTGCGGCAGCAGGCTGTGCTGGAGCATCAGCGCGTTGTTGCGCTCCCGGCGGTAGAGCCTGGCGTTGTCGATGCAGACGGCGGCGCGGGCGCTGAGCTCCTCGGCCAGGGCCACGTCGGCCTGGGTGAAGGGGACGGGGTTGCTCATCCGGATGAACTCGGCGCCGCCCAGCACCGAGCCGCGCGCCAGCAGCGGGACCATCAGGTACGAGTGGACGCCCGCGCGCAGGGCCGGTTCGACCCGGTCGGGGTGGGCGGTGATCCGGTGCAGGACGTCCTCGTCCACCTCGGGGAAGAGGATGGAGCGGCCGGTGCGCAGGCTCTCGGCGTAGATGGCGGCCGAGGAGGAAACCTCGCCGACCTGGTCGGCCGCGCTGACCATCCTGGTGCCGTCGGCCTCGCCGACGGCGACGGCGCGCATCAGCACCCGCCCGTCCTCGGGCATCATGGGCTGGTCGTGCTCGACGAAGCCGTCCTGGACCACGGAGTCGAGCAGGTCGACGGTGACGAAGTCGGCGAAGCGCGGCACGACCAGTTCCACCAGTTCCTCGGCGGTGCGCTGCAGGTCGAGGGTGGTGCCGATGCGGGAGCTCGCGTCGTTGAGCAGTGCCAGCCTGGCCTGGGCTGCGCGCGCCTCGACCAGGGCCTGTTCGCGGGAGACCACGGCGGCCCGCTCCCGGGTGAAGAGTCTGGCGTTGTCGATGGAGACGGAGGCGCGGGCGGTGAGCTCACCGGCCAGGGCGAGGTCCTCCTGGTCGTAGGGGCGGTCGGTGACGGTCCGGTAGAAGCAGGCGACGCCGAGCGCGGCCCCTCGGGCGATCAGGGGGACGATCATGAAGGTGTGCACCCCGTCCCGCCGGACCGCGTGCTCCCGCTCGGGCTCCGCGTCGAACCAATGCAGCGCGCGGTCGTCGAGATCGGGCACCAGCACGGGACGGCGATGGGCCAGGCACCAGGCGAAGGGGGTGGCGGGGTGGAAGCGGTGCACGCTGCCGACCGGGGCGAGCGGTTCCATGCCCGCGCCCTCGACGGTGTGGAAGGCGAGTCTGCGCAGGTGGGCGGAGCGGTCGGCGGGCCCGCGCGGGCGGCGGCCGGGTCGGCGCCCTCGGTACCGTTGCCGTGGACCAGCTCCTCCAGCACCTCGACCACGACGGCGTCGGCGAGCCCCTGGGTGGCGACCTGGGCCAGTTCCAGCGCGGTGCGCTGCAGGTCGAGCGTGGTGCCGATGCGCGTGGACGCCTCGTTGACCAGGGCCAGCCGCCTGCGGGTCGCGTTGGCCTGCTGCAGCGCCTGCTGGCGCGCCAGCAGGGTCTGGTGCTCGCGCAGGTAGAGCCTGGCGTTGTCGATGGCGACGGCGGCACGGGCGGCCAGCTCGTCGCCGAGGGTGGCGTCCTCGTAGTCGAAGGCCTCCCGGTCGTTCCTGCGCAGGTAGACGACCATGCCGAGCACGGTGCCCCGGGCGACGAGCGGAGTGATCCGCACCGGTCCCGGGGCCGAGGCCTCGGCGGGCGTCGCGCCCAGCAGCGTCGCCAGCAGCGCGTCCCTGTGGTCGGCGGGGAGGGTGACGGTGCGTCCGACGGCCATCGCGTTGGCGTAGGCGGAGTCGGCGGGGACGCCGATGGCGTCGGGAGCGGTCGGGGCCTCCGAGCGGGAGGGGCCACGGCGAGGCGGCGCAGGCGCACCTCGCCGGTCCAGGCCGCGGCGCCCTCCGCCTCCGGCCGTTCTTCGGGCTCGGAGGTCTCGTCCTCGGTGACCAGCCGTTCCCTGACGAAGACGGCGGCCAGGTCCGCCACCCGCGGCACCATCGCGTCGACCAGCTCGCGCGTGGTCCGCTCCAGGTCGAGCGTGGTGCCGATCCTGGCATTGGCGTCGAAGAGCACCCGCAGCCGCTCGCGGGTGCGCGCGGCCCGGCGCTCGGCGTGGAAGCGGGCGGTCACGTCCACGATGGTCGAGCTGACGCCGAGCACCCGGCCGCTCGGCTCCTGGAGCCGGAAGTAGGAGGCGGACCAGGCGCGCTCGTGCCCCGGGTCGCCCGGGGTGACGCCTTGGGAACGCGCGTCGACGACGGGTCTGCCGCTCTCCAGGACGCCGCGCATGACGGCCTCGATCTCGGCGCCGTTGATGCCCGGCAGCAGGTCGGTGATCCTGCGGCCCAGGTGTTCGGAGACGGTGAAGCCGTTGGTGGCCGCGAGGGCCTCGTTGAGGCGGACGAAGCGCAGGTCCGCGTCGTAGACGGCCATGCCGATCGGCGACTGGGTGAAGAAGCTGTCCAGGACGGCCAGGTTCGACTCCAGCCGGCGCAGCGAGCGGACGTCGGAGGCGACGGCGAGGACCAGTGGGTGACCGGTCGGCCCGGTCAGCGGATGGGTGCGGAACTCCAGGTTGACCAGATGGCCGTCGCGGTGGCGGACGGGGAAGACGCCGGACCAGTCGTCGCCCGCGAGGATCGACTCGAAGAGCGAGACCACGCCAGGCCGGTTCTCCTGGGTGGTCAGCAGGTCGGCCGCGAAGCTGCCCACGGCCTCGGCGGGGCTGTAGCCGAGCAGCACCTCGGCGTCGGAGCTCCAGTGCAGAATCGTTCCGTCGTCATTGATCAGCGCGGTCGCTATCGGAATCGTCAGCAGGCTGCCGGGACGCAGCACCTCGCCGCCCGCCGCGCCGAGCCCGGCTTCGGGGCCGCCGGGACCGCCGCTGCTGCCCTGCTGATGGGATCGCATGACCAGGTAACCGCCAGGAGACGCGCGCCGAGACCGCCAATGGGGAACCACCAGCTGGAGGATCGCTCCTTCCCATCGATTTTCCCACGTCTCCCGCCCGGCGCTCGCGGAGTACCGGCGAACGGGAGGCCCGCCCCCGGGGCAAGCCGACTCCCGGCCCACGGCGCGACGCGGGCCGGGACAGGTGGGCCGGGCGGGTCCCGGTCCGGCGGTCAGGCCGCTCCGGGGTGCCAGGTCGGCCACTCCCAGGGCCGGTCGGCCCAGTGGACCAGCTCGGCGTCGTCCAGGTCGAGACCGGGGAAGACCTGGTGGACGCGGGGGACGAACTCCTCCCTGGCCAGCGGCTCGACACTGCCGCCGCCCAGCCGGACCAGGCGGTACCGGCTGTCGGCCGCGAAGGGAGCGACGTCGACGAAGACCTGGGTGGGCGCGCGGTGGAAGCTGCCGCCCTCGGAGTCGACGACGTCGTCGGCGCGGGGCCGCACGGGGGGCTTCTTGTGTCGCTGGAGCAGACTCATCGTGCACCGCCTTCCCGGGGATCGAACGAGGTCAGGTATCCGGCGGACAACTCCACGGTACGCGCGCGGGGCGTGACGCGAGTAACGGAGGAGGGAGCGGGGAAGAGCTGTGGGGTCATGACAACCAGGTCATGGCAGCAACCTCGTCAGCGCCACCCTGCCCCGGAGGTCCCCCGCATGCCCCGCTCGAAGCCCAGCCGTCGGCACTGGCTCCCGCTCGCCGTCGCTTCGGCGCTGTCCCTCGGCCTGACCACCGTCGCCGCGGCCGACTCCGACACCCACGCGGCCGCGCAGAGCCTCGCCCCGGCCCCCACGCCGCCGCCGCGCGGGCGGCCGCGACCGCGGACAACCCCTGCGGCTTCGTCGCCTCCGTCCCTGCGGACCGCTTCAAGGGCATCCCGGTCTTCGACGCGAAGAAGGCGGCCGAGCCCTACACCGCCAGGCTGCACACCAGCCAGGGCGAGATCAGCTTCCAGGCGCTCACCGCGCAGGCGCCCTGCACGACCTTCTCCTTCCGCTTCCTGGTCCAGCACGGCTTCTACGACCGCACCCACTGCCACCGCCTGACGACCCAGCGGATCTACGTGCTCCAGTGCGGCGACCCCACCGGCACCGGCAGCGGCGCGCCCGGCTACTCCTTCAACGACGAGAACCTCACCGGCGCCACCTACCCGGCCGGGACGGTCGCCATGGCCAACGCCGGCCCGAACACCAACGGCAGCCAGTTCTTCTTCGTCTGGAAGGACACCAAGCTCTCCCCCGCCTACACCCCCTTCGGCCGGGTCACCGGCGGCATGGACGTGCTCCTCAAGATCGCCGCCGCCGGTGAGGACGACCAGAACGGTCCTGGCGACGGCTTCCCGACCCTTCCGGTGGACATCCGGCACGCGGCCGTCAGCCGGAACTGACGCCGGGTGAGAGCCGGCCGCGGCCCGGCGGGGACCAGGGGTTCAGCCCAACCCCGCCGGGGTGCGGCGCAGCAGCGCGTCCAGGCCGGCGGACCCGACCGGCAGTGTGCCGAAGGCGAGCCCGCGGCCGGGGGCGAGACGGGAGACGCAGAAGGCGTCGGCGACGGCCGCAGGGGCGTGCCGGACCAGCAGCGAGGCCTGGAGCACCAGCGCCATCCGCTCGGTCAGGCGGCGCGCGTCGCCCTGCGGCGCCTCCGCGGGCGGAAGCGCGGCGAGGGCGGCGAGCTCCTCGCGAAGCCCGGCCCAGGCGGAGTCGAGCACCGCGTCGGCGCCCTTGGCCGCGTCGATCTCGGCGGCGTAGGCGTGCAGCGCCTCCGGCTCGCGGGACAGCGCGCGCAGCACGTCGAGCGCCTGGACATTGCCCGAACCCTCCCAGATGCCGTTGAGCGGGGCGTCGCGATAGAGCCGGGGCAGGCCGGAGGCCTCGTCGTAGCCGTTGCCGCCCAGGCATTCGAGGGCCTCGGCCACGGCGACCGGCTGCCGCTTGCAGACCCAGTACTTGCCCACGGCCGTGGCCAGCCGCAGGAAGGCGCGCTCCGCCACGTCACCGCGCTGGGCGCGGTCGGTGGCCCCGGCCAGCCGCAGCGCGAGGGTGGTCGCCGCCTCGGACTCGACCGACAGGTCGGCGACGACGGCGCGCATCAGCGGCTGGTCGATCAGCCGCCGGCCGAAGACCGAGCGGTGCCGCACATGGTGGTCGGCCTGGGCCAGCGCGGCACGGGTGCCGGACGCGGAGCCGAGGATGCAGTCCAGGCGGGTCGCCGCGACCATGCCGATGATGGTCCGCACGCCCTGCCCCTGCGGGCCGACCAGCCAGGCGACGGTGTCGTCGAACTCCGGCTCGCTGCTCGCGTTCGAGCGGTTGCCCAGCTTGTCCTTGAGCCGCTGGATCCGGAAGGTGTTGCGGCTGCCGTCCGGCAGCACCCGCGGCACCAGGAAGCAGGAGAGCCCGCCGGGAGCCTGGGCCAGCACCAGGAAGAGGTCGTTCATCGGCGCGCTGGTGAACCACTTGTGCCCGCGCAGCCGCCAGCTGCCGTCGGGCCGCTCGACGGCCGTCGTGGTGTTGGCGCGGACGTCCGTGCCGCCCTGCTTCTCGGTCATGCCCATTCCGGCCAGCAGCCCGCGCTTGCCGAGCGGGGCGCGCAGACCGGGGTCGTAGACGCGACCGGTCAGCAGCGGCTCGTACTGCGCGGCCAGGGCGGGCTCGGCGCGCAGGGCGGGGACGACGGCGTAGGTCATCGAGATCGGGCAGCCGTGGCCGGCCTCGGTGCTGCTCCAGGTCATGAAGCCGGCCGCGCGCGCCACGTGCGCGCCGGGACGTTCGTCGGCCCACGGCGCTCCGGCCAGGCCCTCGCGCACGGCGACGTCCATCAGCGCGTGGTAGGCGGGGTGGAAGTCGACCTCGTCGACGCGGTTCCCGTAGCGGTCGTGGGTGCGCAGCTCGGGCTCGTGGCGGTTGGCCTGGTCGGCCCAGCGCTGGACCTCCTCGCTTCCGGCGAGCAGCCCGACCCGGTGCAGATCGGCCTCGTACCAGCCGGCCCCCTCGCGGTGCAGGCCCTCCAGCAGCACCGGGTCGGCGGCGACGTCGTGGCCCACCAGCGGCGGAGCCTGGTTCGTGACCCGGTGGGTGACCGCTGTCGGTTCGCTCGAGAGCTGCGGGTCGGTCGGCTCGGACAGATCGGCGGTCATCGTGGCCTCCGTGGAGTGGACGTGGCGGTGTCGGACGTGGCGGTGTCGGACGGGGCGGTGTCGGACGGGGCGGGCGCGGCGCCGGCGCAGCGCAGGGACATGGCGGTCAGCTCGGCGACCAGCGCGTCCGCGGAGCCGTCGTCGTGGGCGGCGAGTGGGTCCCCCAGGGGGTCGACCAGCACCTCGCCGATCGCGCCGGTCAGCGCCGCCGCCGTGATCTCCGGGTTCTGGTCGGGGAGCAGTCCGGCGGCGACACCCTCCGCGATGACCTCGGCGAAGAGCGCGCGGTAGCGGCGGCGGAACTCCAGCCGCTCCGCGCCGACCGCCGGGTCGGCCGGGGCGGCGAGGAGGGCGTAGGCGAGACCGCGGCGCTCCATCGCGCGCCGGGCGAAGACGGCGACGCCGCGGGCCAGGCGGTCCACCGGATCCCCGCCGCCCTCGCGCAGCACCGCCCCGATCACCTCGACCTCGCGCCCCGAGGCGCGGCGGAACACCTCGACCGCCAGTGCCGCCTTGGAGGGGAAGTGCTGGTACACCGAGCCCGCCGCGATCCCGGCCGCAGCAGCGACCGCTCCGACCGATGCGCCCGCCCAGCCGAGCTCCGCCACGACGTCGGTCGCCTCCGCGACCAGGCGGTCGCGGGCGGCGTCCAGACGGCGGCGGACGGCGGGGGTCTGTCGGTAGGCCATGAAAGAAGTGAACCATCATTCAGTTCTTTGCGACAGCCCCACCACGCCCGCCCTCCCGAGCCCGCGCCCCAGGAACAGCGCAAACCGCCGCGACGGCCGCCACCAGCGCTTCAACATGGTTGAGACAAACCAATCTTGATGATCAATCACATTTCATCCAGGCGTAACATTCCGTCGCCGCGCGGTTCCTGCGCCGACGCTGTTGACCATCCAACGACAATTCTGCTTTGCTACACCACGGCCAGTGGTGCACCCCACGCCGCAAGACCGGACACACCGTCAGTTCTCTTGCTCGGCGCCACCTTTCTCAACCCGTCCCGGCCGGACGGGCGTTCTGCGTGCAAGGCACTACCGCCCGCCATACAGGCAGGGCGGCCAGCAGAGTGCAGAGAGGACCTCCCTCACATGGGCAACCCCCATCCCCGCGGTGCTCGCCGCCTGGCCATGACCGGCCTGGCGTCGCTCTCCCTCGTCACCGGAGTGGCCTTCGGCGTCGCCTCCACCCCGGCGGCCGCAACGCCGACCGGAGCAGGCTCGGCCGTGGCCAACCCCTACAGCCCCGCCACCGGGCACGCCTACCGTCACGGCGTGATACCCACCATCGGGCAGAACGCGAAGATGAAGTCGTGGGACGCCAGCCATGCGTCACCTGCGGCGACCGGTCCGGAGACGCTGTCCTACGGCGGCGGCATCGACGGCATCGGCGTCCAGAGCGGCCACTCCAAGGTCTACCTGGTCTTCTACGGCACCCAGTGGGGCACCCAGAGCACCGACGCCAACGGCAACGCCAAGTTCACCGGCGACCCCGACGGCGGCGCCTCGGTCGCCCAGCAGATGTTCAAGGGCATCGGCACCAACAACGAACTGTGGTCCGCCGACCTCACCCAGTGGTGCGACGGCGCCGGCGTCGCCACCGGCGCCACCTCCTGCCCCGCCAGCGGCGCCAGCTACATCCCCTACCAGAGCGGCGGCGTCCTCGCCGGCGTCTGGTACGACAACAGCGCCGCCTCCCCCAGCGCCGCCAGCGGCCACCAGCTCGGCCAGGAAGCCGTCAACGCCGCCGCCCACTTCGGCAACACCACCGCCGCCTCCAACCGCTACGCCTACTACGTCATCCTCTCCCCCCACGGCACCAACCCCGACAACTACCAGAACCAGTACTGCGCCTGGCACGACTACAACGGCGACTCCACCCTCACCGGCGGCGCGGTCACCTCGCCCTACGGCGACGTCGCCTTCTCCAACCAGCCCTACAACATGGACTCCGGCGCCGGCTGCGGCGTCGGCTTCGTCAACAGCCCCGGAACCCTGGACGGCTACACCATCACCATGGGCCACGAGTGGCACGAGATGATGTCCGACCAGAACCCCGCCGGCGGCTGGACCAACAACACCGGCAGCAGCTACAACGGCCAGGAGAACTCCGACGAGTGCGCCTGGCTCTCCCCCGGCACCACCGGCGGCGCCGCCAACATCAGCTTCGGCTCCTTCGGCACCTACCCCGAACAGGCCAGCTGGTCCAACGACACCAACGCCTGCGCCATCTCCCACCCGATCGTCAACCACGGCGAGACGGTCACGGTGAACAGCCCCGGCAACCAGACCACCACCGTCAACACCGCGGTCTCCCTGCAGATCTCCGGCAGCGACTCGGCCGGCAAGTCCCTCACCTACAGCGCCACCGGACTCCCCGCCGGCCTGTCCATCTCCAGCTCCGGCCTGATCACCGGCACCCCGACCACGACCGGCAGCTCCTCGGTCACCGTCACCGCCACCTCCGGCACCGCCTCCGGCACCGCCTCCTTCACCTGGACCGTCAACCCGGTCGGTGGCGGCAACGGCGTCCTCAACGGCGGCTTCGAGACCGGCAGCTTCTCCAACTGGACCACCACCGGCAACGCCGCGGTGACGGCCGGCGCGAAGCACAGCGGCAGCTACGGCGCGATGCTGGGCCTGACCACCCCGTCCAACACCTCCACCGCGGCGCAGACCTTCACCGCCCCGGCCGGCACCACCAAGCTGTCCTTCTACTACAACGTGACCTGCCCGGACACCGTCACCTACGACTGGGCCACCGCCACGCTGAAGGACAACACCTCGGGCACCACCACCACCGTCCTGGCCAAGACCTGCGTCTCCAGCTCCGGCTGGGTGCTGAAGACCGCCACCATCACGGCGGGCCACAGCTACACGCTGACCCTGACCAACAAGGACGACAACTACGCCGGCGACCCGACGTACACCTACTACGACGACATCACCACCTCCTGATCGCACCCTGATCGAGGGCACCGCCTGAACGACTGAGGGGGTGGCTCCGGGCCTGACGGCCCGGAGCCACCCCCTCCGGTCGTGCCCGTCCGGTCACGGGCCGGTCAGCAGGTCCTGCTCCATCGCGAAGAGCGCGGCGGCGGCGCGGGTGCGGGCGCCGGTCCGGCTGAGGACCTGTTCGACACGGCGCTGGGCGCCGCGTGGTCCGATGCCCAGGCGGACGGCGATGTCCCGGTCGGAACGGCCTCGCGCCAGCAGGCGCAGCACCTCGACGTCGCGGTCGCCGAGCCCGGCCGGCCGGCCCGGACGGCGGTGACCGCGCCGCCCGGCGGCGGCGAGGACGGCGTCGACGGCGTCGGCGTCCAGGCGACCGGCCCGGACCTCGCTGTGCAGCAGTCCGGCGGCCTCGGCCGGAAGGCAGGGGGGCCGGTGCGGGCGGGGCTCGGTCAGGGCGGTGAAGCAGTCGGCGGCCGCGAGCAGCCTCGCTTCCGGCGAGAGGTCGGGGGCGGCGAGACGACGGTGGTAGCCGGAGCCGTCCAGCCGTTCGTGGTGCCGGCCCACCAACGGCGCGCACGCGGCGAACGGCGCACAGCGCCGCAGCACCCGCTCACCGTGGTAGGCGTGCAACTCGACGGCCTCGCGCTCGAGTTCGGTCAGCTCACCGGGACGGTCCCAGACCCGGGCCGGGACGGCGATCCGGCCGAGGTCGTGCAGCAGCGCGGCCAGCAGCGGCGTCTGCCGGCCCGGCAGCGCCTGCCCGACCAGGGCCGCGACCGCGCGGGAGTGCCCACGCAGCCAGGGGGACTTGAGGTCGGCGAGATCCGCCAGCACCGTGGCCTGGTCCGGCAGCGTGGCCGGGTCGAGCAACCGGTGCGGTTCGGGCTCCACCGCCAGGGCCTCGTTGTAGGCATCGCCCCCGGTCGCCCGCGCCAGCAGTTCCTCGCCCCCCAGGCCGAAGCAGCGGACCAGTTCGGGCCCGAGCCAGGCGTGGCGACCGCGCAGCAGCGCGACGGCCTCCTCCGGTCCGATCATCGCGGAGAGCCGGACCGCCTGGGCGGCGAGCGAGCAGATCCGCGCGGGGAGCCCGACCCGTTCCCCCGCCAGGCCGTGCGGCCTGCCGCCCCCGTCCCATCGCTCGTACTGCTGCGCGAGGGCCTCCTGGACGCCGGGGCCGAGGCCGAGCCGCCCGGCGAACACGGCGGCGACCTCAGAGGTCGCGTCCTGGACGCCGGCGACGAAGCGTTCCGAGCCGGACAGCCGCAGCACCAGCGTCGCCCTGCGGCCGGAGGGCGCGGAGGCGGCGGCGCGGCGCAGCAGGCGGAGCAGTTCGGTCGGCCGACTGGGGTCGGTGACCGCGAGGAGGGGCCGCAGCGCCGTCTCGTCGACGCCGAAGCGTGCGGCCTCGTCGGCGGCGGTGGCCGTGCAGCCGATGTTCCGCAGCAGGGAGGCGTGGTAGACGTCGGCGGTCTGCCACGCGGAGAGGCCGAGCTCGCCGGCGAGGGCGACCGCGACCCTGCAGGCCCGCAGCGCCTCACCGGGTTCGCCGCCGGTCGCGGCGTCGGTCAGCAGCGACACCGCCGCCGGCACCTCCGCCGACCGCGGGCCCGGCGTGCTGGGGGCCCACGGCCCGGACGCGCCCACGTCTCCGTTCTAGCACGCCTACGATGGAGAGGACTGTCGGCCAGCCACACGACCACGGGAGGCCGCATCATGACCACAGCCCAGGAGATCATGCATTCAGGCGCGGAGTGCGTCACCGAGCAGGAGTCGCTCACCGTGGCGGCCAAGCTCATGCGGGACCGCGGTGTGGGCGCGCTGCCCATCTGCGGGGAGAACGACAAGCTGTTGGGCATCATCACCGACCGCGACATCGTGGTGAAGTGCCTCGCGGCCGGCCTCGACCCGGCTGTGACCACGGCCGGTGAGCTGGCGGAGGGCCGTCCGCTGACCGTCGAGGGCGAGGACGACATCGAGCAGGTGCTGCGGGTGATGGAGCAGTACCGGGTCCGCAGGCTTCCGGTCATCGACCATCCGGACCACAAGCTGATCGGCATGATCAGCGAGGCGGACGTCGCGCGGCATCTGCCGCAGGCGCGCGTCGCGGAGTTCGTCTCGGCGATCTGCGCCGAGGAGGAGTGAGCCGGGCGCCGCGCCGGCCGCTCGGCAGCGCGCGGTCGTGTCGCGCGGCGTGGCCGTCCCGCTGCGCCGTGCCCGTCGGAAGGCCGCGAAAAGGGGCGCCCGGCCGAAGCCGGACGCCCCTCTCGGGTGCACGGGTTACTCCGCGACGGCCTTCTGCAGCGCCTCGACGCGGTCGGTGCGCTCCCAGGTGAAGTCGGGGAGTTCGCGGCCGAAGTGGCCGTAGGCGGCGGTCTGGGAGTAGATCGGGCGGAGCAGGTCCAGGTCGCGGATGATCGCGGCGGGACGCAGGTCGAAGACCTTGGTCACCGCCTCCTGGATCTTCAGGACCGGGACGGACTCGGTGCCGAAGGTCTCCACGAACAGACCCACGGGCTCGGCCTTGCCGATCGCGTACGCGACCTGGACCTCGGCCCGCCTGGCCAGCCCGGCCGCCACGATGTTCTTGGCCACCCAGCGCATCGCGTACGCCGCCGAACGGTCGACCTTGGACGGGTCCTTGCCCGAGAACGCGCCACCACCGTGACGGGCCATCCCGCCGTACGTGTCGATGATGATCTTCCGGCCGGTCAGGCCCGCGTCACCCATCGGCCCGCCGATCTCGAAGCGGCCGGTCGGGTTCACCAGCAGCCGGTAGCCGTCGGTGGACAGCTCGATACCGCGCTCGGCCAGCGCCTTCAGCTCCGGCTCCACCACGAACTCGCGGATGTCCGGCGTCAGCAGCGACTCCAGGTCGATGTCGCTGGCGTGCTGCGAGGACACCACCACCGTGTCCAGCCGCACCGCCCGGTCGCCGTCGTACTCGATGGTGACCTGCGTCTTGCCGTCCGGCCGCAGGTAGGGGATGGTCCCGTTCTTGCGGACCTCCGACAGCCGGCTGGAGAGCCGGTGCGCCAGGTAGATCGGCAGCGGCATCAGCTCGGGCGTGTCGTCGCACGCGTACCCGAACATCAGGCCCTGGTCACCCGCGCCCTGCTTGTCCAGCTCGTCCTCGTCCCCCTCGACCCGCGTCTCGTACGCGGTGTCGACACCCTGGGCGATGTCCGGGGACTGCGCCCCGATGGAGACCGAGACCCCGCAGGAGGCGCCGTCGAAGCCCTTCTTGGAGGAGTCGTAGCCGATCTCCAGGATCTTCTCCCGCACCAGCTGCGCGATCGGCGCGTAGGCCTTCGTGGTCACCTCCCCCGCGACATGGACCTGACCGGTGGTGATCAGCGTCTCGACGGCCACCCGCGAGGACGGGTCGTCCTTGAGCAGGGCGTCGAGGATGGTGTCGCTGATCTGGTCAGCGATCTTGTCCGGGTGACCCTCGGTCACGGACTCGGAGGTGAACAGGCGGCGAGACACAGCGCTCCCTGGGTTGCAGCGGCTGCTGACTGAACCGTTCGGACGGAATTGCCCGGCGATCCGGAAAGACTTCTGGAGAACTACTGACCGGAGTGTAACGAACAGAGCGCGACTTGCGTCCAACCGATCTCATGTTCTGGATCACCATCTGGATCGCGGAGGCCCGGCCGGCCCGCTCCTCAGGCGAGTCGGGCGGCGACCAGGTCCCACAGCGTGTCGGCGAGCGCGGCCTTCGGGCCGTAGGGAACAGGCGTCTCCGAGCCGTCCGCACCGAGCACCAGGGCCTCGTTGTTGGCGCTGCCGAACGCGCGGTCCTCGCCGACCTCGTTGACCACCAGAAGGTCGCAACCCTTCCGGGCGAGCTTGGCCCGGCCGTGGGCCAGCGCGTCGTCGGTCTCGGCGGCGAAACCGACCACCACCTGGCCGGGGCGCAGCCGCTGCGCGGAGAGCTCGGCCAGCACGTCGGGGTTGCGCACCAGGGCGACCGGGGCGGGGTCCACCCCGTCGACCTTCTTGATCTTCTTCGCCGTGAACTCGGCCGGCCGGAAGTCGGCCACCGCCGCCGCCATGACCACGGCGTCCGCGGTGGCGGACGCCGTCAGCACGGCCTGGCGCAGCTCCAGCGCGGTGCCGACGCGGACCACGTCCACCCCGGCGGGGTCGGGCAGCTCGGTGTTGGCGGCCACCAGCGTCACCTTGGCGCCGCGCGCGGCGGCGACGGCCGCGATCGCGTAGCCCTGACGTCCGGAGGAGATGTTGCCGAGGAAGCGCACCGGGTCCAGCGGCTCACGGGTGCCGCCCGCCGAGACGACCACGTGCCGGTCGGCCAGATCGGCGGTCACCGCGGAGGCGCCGCGCTCCAGCACCCGGCGGCAGAGCTCGAAGATCGCCTCGGGGTCGGGGAAGCGTCCCTTGCCGGTGTCGACGCCGGTCAGCCGGCCGACGGCGGGCTCGATGACGACCGCGCCGCGGCGGCGCAGCGTCGCCACGTTCTCCTGGGTCGCCGGGTGCTCCCACATCTCGGTGTGCATCGCGGGCGCGAAGACGACCGGACAGCGGGCTGTGAGCAGCGTGTTGGTCAGCAGGTCGTCCGCCAGACCGTGCGCGGCCTTGGCGAGGATGTCGGCGGTGGCGGGGGCGACCACCAGCAGATCGGCGTGCTGGCCGATCCGCACGTGCGGGACCTCGTCGACGCTCTCCCAGACCTCGGTCGTGGCCGGCTGGCCCGACAGGGCCGCCCAGGTGGCCTCGCCGACGAAGTGCAGGGCGGAGGCGGTGGGGACCACCCGCACCCGGTGGCCCGACTCGGAGAAGCGCCGCAGCAGCTCGCACGCCTTGTAGGCGGCGATCCCGCCGCTGACCCCGAGCACCACGTTCTTACCGGACACGCCGACCCACTCCGATCACACGCTCACGACGACGGACGTTCACGACTACAGCACGACGGCGGACAGACGAAAACGCCGCGGAGCGTCGGACTGATCCGACGATCCACGGCGTTCCACCCAGCCATGGGCTGTTCTCGGCGCTTACTGCGCCTCGACGGCCTCGGCGGTGAGCATACCGGCGTTGATCTCGCGCAGCGCGATCGACAGCGGCTTCTCGTGCACGTGGGTGTCCACGAGCGGACCGACGTACTCCAGCAGGCCCTCGCCGAGCTGCGAGTAGTAGGCGTTGATCTGGCGGGCACGCTTGGCCGCGTAGATCACCAGGCTGTACTTGGAGTCGGTGGCCTCGAGCAGCTCATCGATCGGCGGGTTGATGATGCCTTCGGGCGCTGTCATCGAAGAGGACACGCGGGAACCTTCCGAGCGAAAGAAAGAAGTGAATCTGAAAAACGTCAGACTACGCGCATCAAGGCTAGCAGCTCGCCCGCTACATCCTCGACGGAGGTGTTGACAAGGGTCGTGTCGAACTCGCTCTCGGCCGCCAGCTCCACCCGCGCGGCCGCGAGACGCTGCTCCACGACCTCGGGGCCCTCGGTGCCGCGGCCGGTCAGGCGGCGGACCAGTTCGTCCCAGGAGGGGGGCGCGAGGAAGACCAGCTGCGCCTCCGGCATGGACTCACGGACCTGGCGCGCGCCCTGCAGGTCGATCTCCAGCAGCACCGGCTCGCCGGCCTCCAGCCGGGCCAGCACCGCCTGGCGGGGCGTGCCGTAGCGGTTTCCCGCGAAGACCGCCCATTCGAGCAGCTCGCCGTTGGCGATCAGCTTGTCGAACTGGTCGTCGTCGACGAAGTGGTACTGGACGCCGTCCTGCTCGCCGGGCCGCGGCCTGCGGGTGGTGGCCGAGACGGAGAGCCAGACCTCGGGGTGTGCCTTGCGCATATGAGCGACGACCGTGCTCTTGCCGACCCCCGAAGGGCCGGAGAGCACGGTCAGCCGCGGACGTTCACTCATGCACCGATTATCCAGTAACCGCGAGGGTTCTTGTACCACCGGTGCGCCCGACCCGGGACGGGTCCCGGACCGGGCGGTCGCGGATCAGGAGACGGCGCCGCCGAACTCACGCTCCAGCGAAGCGATCTGGTTCGTGCCGAGACCGCGGACCCGGCGCGACTCGGAGATGCCGAGACGCTCCATGATCTGCTTCGCCCGGACCTTGCCGACACCGGGAAGCGACTCCAGCAGGGCGGAGACCTTCATCTTGCCGATGACGTCGTTCTCCTGGCCCGCCTTGATGACCTCGTGCAGGGAAGCGCCGCTGTGCTTGAGCCGGTTCTTGATCTCGGCGCGCTCCCGGCGAGCCTCAGCTGCCTTGGCGAGCGCAGCCGTGCGCTGCTCAGGGGTAAGGGGCGGAAGTGCCACGCCGTTCACCTCAGTACTTCGAATGAATGGAACAGGACTTTGTGCAGGACCGACGAGGAACTTAGCCGCTCTGACCTGCGAGAGCAACGAACCTCGCCCGCCCAGGACGCTCCCTCGGAGGACCTAACGCGGGACACTACCCCTGTTCAGCCCTCCCGTCAGGGAAAAGAGCAGAAAAGTCCTGCTCAGGACCGCTTCCGAGTCGTTCTTGAAGGATTTTTCCGGACAAAGCGGAACGGACGGCGAAAGCGCAGCTCAGCGCCCTCACCGCCCGTTCACACCATCTTCACGCCGTCCGACGCGCCGAACGTCAGCCGACGGCCGCCCGGACCTCCTCGACGAAGCGCGCGGAGGCGTCGCGCAGCGCCTGGACCGAGGGACCGTGCTTCAGCACGTCGCGCGACACGCTCGGCACGACGTTCCGCGCCGCCGCGCCGAAGAGCCGCGGGATGTCCGCGGCCGTCGCGCCCTGCGCGCCGACGCCGGGGGCCAGCAGCGGACCGTTGATCGCCAGGTCGGCCTCGTCCACGTCGGACAGCGTCGCGCCGACGACCGCGCCGAAGGAGCCGAGCGGGGTGGCCCCCTCGTTCTCGGCGGCCAGACTGGCCAGCACGGCCTGCGCGACGGTCCGGCCCTCCGCGCCCACGGCGCGCTGGACCGAGGCGCCCTCGGGGTTGGAGGTCAGCGCCAGCGCGAAGAGGCCGCAGCCGCTCCTGCGGGCCAGGTCGACGGCCGGCCGCAGGGAGCCGAAGCCCAGATAGGGCGAGACCGTCAGCGCGTCGGAGAAGAGCGGACTGGACGGGTCGAGGAAGGCCTCCGCGTAGGCGGCCATGGTCGAGCCGATGTCGCCGCGCTTGGCGTCCATGACGACCAGCGCGCCGGCCGCGCGGGCCTCGGCGACGGTCTGCTCCAGCACCGCGACGCCACGGCTGCCGAAACGCTCGAAGAAGGCCGCCTGCGGCTTCAGCACGGCCACCCGGTCGGCCAGCGCCTCCACGACGGTGCGCGAGAAGCGCTCCAGACCGTCCAGGTCGTCGCCGAGGCCCCAGGCGGTCAGCAGCGACGCGTGCGGGTCGATGCCGACGCAGAGCCGGCCGCGGTCGTCCATGGCCTGGCGCAGCCGGGCGCCGAAGGGGGTGGTCACGAGGGAACTCCTGTTGTCGCTGATGAGCCGGTCGCTGATGGACTGGTCACGGATGGACTGGTCACTGATGGGCTGGTCACTGATGGGCGTAGCCGATGGCGTCGGTGAGTTCGGCGAAGCCGCGTGCGGCGAGGGCGGCGCGCAGTTCGTCCAGGACGCGCAGCGGCGCGGAAGGGTCGTTGAAGATCGCCGTGCCGACCGCCACGCCGGACGCGCCGGCCAGCACGAACTGCAGCGCGTCCAGACCGGTGCGGATGCCGCCCATGCCGAGGATCGGCACGGCGGCGAACTCGCCGGCCCGCATCGCGGCGTGGACCTGGTGGACGCAGCGGACGGCGACCGGCCTGATCGCCGGCCCGGAGAGGCCGCCCGAGGTGCCGGTGAGGTGCGGACGCAGCGTGTCGGTGTCGATCACGATGCCGAGCAGCGTGTTGATCATCGACAGGCCGTCCGCGCCCGCCTTGACGCAGGCCTTGGCCACGTCGGTGATCGAGGTGACGTCGGCGGTGAGCTTGGCGTAGACCGGCAGCACGGGGTCGGCGACCTCGCGCACCGCCTGGACCACGTCGTACGAGGTGGCCGGGTTGCAGGCGAACACCAGGCCGCGGTTGTCGACGTCGGGGCAGGAGAGGTTGGCTTCCAGGCCGATCACGCCGGGTCGCCCGTTCAGCAGCCGGGCGCACTCGGCGAACTCCTCGACCCGCTCCCCCGCGATCGAGACCAGCACCCGTGCGCCGCGTTCCGCGAGCCAGGGCAGCTCGTGCTCGACGAAGTGCTCGATGCCGGAGCCCTGCAGGCCGATGCCGTTCAGCATCCCGCTGGGCGTCTCGGCCATCCGCGGGGTGGCCCGTCCCGCGCGCGGGTAGGGCATGATCGTCCTGGTGGTGATCGAGCCCAGTTCGGCCAGCGGCTGGAACTTCGCGATCTCCCGGCCGTAGCCGGCGCAGCCGGACGCGGTGCTGACCGGGTTCGGCAGGGTGCCGCCGCCGAAGGGCGCGGTCAGGTCGACGGCCGCGGGATCGAGCGCGCCGAGTCTCGGGGTCGTGGCCATCTTCAGTGCACTCCCATCGCTGCGGCGCCCTCGATGTCGGCCGGAATGGTGCCTACCTCGTCCCAGCGGACGCGCGAGCCGTCGAAGCACGGCCCCTCCACACAGGCGCGCGCGAAGCGGCTCACCCCGTCGTCGCCGACGACGGGCAGCACGCAGGTCATGCAGACGCCGATGCCGCAGGCCATGTCCTCCTCGACGGCGGTGAAACAGCGCACGCCCTCGGCGGTCGCGGTCTCCGCCACCGCCTCCAGCAGGTCCGTCGGCCCGCAGGCGTAGACGACTCCCGCCTCTATGGCGCGCATGGCCTCGGTCAGCGGCAGGGTCACCCGACCGCGTATGCCGACACTGCCGTCCTCGGTGGTGACCAGCACGTCGGGGGTGAGCGCGCGGGCCTCCTCGACCCCGAAGAGCCGGTCCCCGGTCGCCGCGCCGAGGATGAAACCGACCGAGCCGCCCTGCGCGCGGATCAGGTCCGCCAGCGCGAACATCGGCGCGCTGCCGTAGCCGCCCGCCACGAGCAGCGCCGACACCGCGCCGCTCGGCACCGAGAAGGCGTTGCCGAGCGGCGCGACGATGTCCAGCGTGTCGCCGGGCCGGCAGCGGGCCAGCTCGCGGGTGCCGCGGCCCTGCTCGGCGAAGACCACCTCGATGGTCTCCGCCGTCGGGTCGGCCCGGTGGATGAAGAAGGAGCGGCGCAGCAGCATCGACGAGTCGGGCCCGCCGACGGCGACGGCGACGAAGTGGCCGGGCAGGACCCGTTCGGCGATGCCCTCCGCCCGCAGCACCAGCCGGTGGTGACCACCGACCGGCGACAGCTCCACGATCTCGGCCTGCCGTTGCAGCGGGTGTGCCATCGCGCCTGCTCGCCTCTCTGCTGCCGGGTCAGTGGCGGACGGCTGCGCCGACCGCGTCCCCAAGGGTCGCATGCGGACTGGCCGCCAACAGGGCGGAAAGTCCCTTGTGGATCCTTCTGCACCAGAAAGGACCCTCGTAGATGAACGCCGAGTAGCCCTGCACCAGGGTCGCGCCCGCGAGGATCCGCTGCCAGGCGTCCTCGGCGGTCTCGATGCCGCCGACGGAGACGAGCGTGAGCCGTCCCTCGGTACGGGCGTGCAGGCGACGCAGCACCTCCAGCGACCGCGCCTTGAGCGGCGCGCCGGAGAGACCACCCGCACCGGCCGCCTCGACCTTGGCGGCGTCGGCCCGCAGGCCCTCGCGGCCGATGGTGGTGTTGGTGGCGATGATCCCGTCCAGACCCAGCTCCAGCGCGAGGTCCGCGACGGCGTCCACGTCGGCGTCGGCGAGATCCGGCGCGATCTTGACCAGCAGCGGGACGTGGCCGGTCGCCTCGTCGTCGAGGGTGCTGCGGACCGCGCTGAGCAGCGGCCGCAGCTGGTCGACGGCCTGGAGGTTGCGCAGACCGGGGGTGTTCGGCGAGCTGACGTTGACGACGAAGTAGTCGGCGTGCCGGGCCAGCCGCGCGGTGCTGGTGACATAGTCGCCGACGGCCTCGGCCTCGGGCACGACCTTGGTCTTGCCGATGTTGACGCCCACGACGGACGTCGAGCTCTTCGGCCGGGCCGCGAGGCGCGCCGCGACGGCGGCGGAGCCCTCGTTGTTGAAGCCCATCCGGTTGATCAGCGCACGGTCCTCGACGAGGCGGAACAGCCGCGGCGTGGGGTTGCCGGGCTGCGCCTGCGCGGTGACGGTCCCGATCTCGACGTAGTCGAACCCGAGCATGGTCAGCCCGTCGATGCCCACGGCGTTCTTGTCGAACCCGGCGGCGAGCCCGAAGGGTCCCGGCAGGTCCAGGCCCAGCGCCTTGACCCGCAGCTTCGGATCCCGCGGGGCGAGGACAGCCGCGACGAGGCTGCGCAGCCCCGGGACGGAGGAGGCGAGCCGGATCCAGAAGAAGGCCATGTGGTGGGCCTTCTCCGGGTCGAGCCGCTTGAAGACGAGATTGAAGAAGAGCTTGTACACGAGACCTTGGCCTTACGACGGAGGGAGGTTCGTCAAGGGCGCGGGGAACTGCGCGAGAAACCACCCTGTGCGGATGGCCCTGCGCATCCGGCGACTCACCACCTGGGTGGCTTGTCGCGCAGTTCCCCGCGCCCCTGAAGTGAGTGCAACTACCTCGACGCGTTGAGGAGAGCCGCGTGCTCCTGCAAAGAACGCACACCCACCTCTCCGCGCGTCAGCGCGTCGATGCCCTGGACCGCCGCGCCCATCGCCTGGACCGTGGTGAGGCACGGCACCGACCGCGAGACCGCGGCCGTGCGGATCTCGTAGCCGTCCAGGCGCGAGCCGGTCCCGAACGGGGTGTTGATGATCAGGTCGATCTCCCCGTCGTGGATCATCTGGACGATGGTCTTCTCGCCCTCGGGCCCCTGGCCCTCGCTGTGCTTGCGGACGACCGTCGCGTCGATCCCGTTGCGCCGCAGCACCTCGGCCGTGCCGCTGGTCGCCAGGATCTCGAAGCCGAGACCGACCAGCGCCCGCGCGGGGAAGACCAGGTTGCGCTTGTCACGGTTGGCCACCGAGACGAAGACCCGGCCGCTCGTCGGCAGCGCGCCGTACGCGCCGGCCTGCGACTTGGCGTAGGCCGTGCCGAAGACCGTGTCGATGCCCATGACCTCGCCGGTCGAGCGCATCTCCGGGCCGAGGACCGTGTCCACGCCGCGACCGTGGATGTCGCGGAAGCGCGACCACGGCATCACGGCCTCCTTGACCGCGACCGGCGCGTCCAGCGGCAGCGTGCCGCCGTCGCCCTCCTTCGGCAGCAGGCCCTCGCCGCGCAGGTCGGCGATGGACGCGCCGAGCGAGATCCGGGCCGCGGCCTTGGCCAGCGGCACCGCCGTCGCCTTGGAGGTGAACGGCACGGTCCGGCTCGCGCGCGGGTTGGCCTCCAGCACGTAGAGGATGTCACCGGCCATGGCGAACTGAATGTTGATCAGACCGCGGACGCCCACGCCCCGGGCGATGCCCTCGGTGGCCGCGCGCAGCCGCTTGATGTCGAAGCCGCCCAGCGTGATCGGCGGCAGCGCGCAGGCGCTGTCGCCGCTGTGGATGCCGGCCTCCTCGATGTGCTCCATCACGCCGCCGAGGTAGAGCTCCTCGCCGTCGAAGAGGGCGTCGACGTCGATCTCGATCGCGTCGTCGAGGAAGCGGTCGATCAGCACCGGGTGCTCGGAGATCAGACCGGCGTGGCGCTTGAGGTAGTCCGCCAGCGAGGCCTCGTCGTAGACGATCTCCATGCCGCGGCCGCCCAGCACGTACGAGGGGCGGGCCAGCACCGGGTAGCCGATCTCGTCGGCGATCGCCTTGGCCTCCTCGAAGGAGAACGCCGTGCCGTGCTTCGGCGCGGGCAGCCCGGCCTCGGCCAGGACCCGGCCGAACGCGCCGCGCTCCTCGGCGAGGTGGATCGCCTCGGGCGAGGTGCCGACGATCGGCACGCCGTTGTCCTTGAGCGCCTGGGCGAGACCCAGCGGGGTCTGGCCGCCCAGCTGCACCAGCACGCCCGCGACCGGGCCCGCCTCCTGCTCGGCGTGGACGATCTCCAGCACGTCTTCCAGCGTCAGCGGCTCGAAGTACAGGCGGTCGGAGGTGTCGTAGTCCGTGGAGACGGTCTCCGGGTTGCAGTTGACCATCACGGTCTCGTAGCCGGCGTCGCTGAGCGCGAAGGAGGCGTGGACGCAGGAGTAGTCGAACTCGATGCCCTGGCCGATGCGGTTCGGACCGGAACCCAGGATGATCACGGCGGGCTTGGTGCGGCCGGCGACCTCGGTCTCCTCGTCGTAGGACGAGTAGAAGTACGGGGTCTTGGCGGCGAACTCGGCGGCGCAGGTGTCGACGGTCTTGAAGACCGGGCGGACGCCCAACGCGTGGCGGACCTCGCGGACCACGTCGGCGCGCAGGCCGCGGATCTCGCCGATCTGCTGGTCGGAGAAGCCGTGGCGCTTGGCGTGGCGCAGCAGCTCGGGGTCGAGCTTCTCGGCCTCGGCGAGCTCCTCGGCGATCTCGTGGATCAGGAAGAGCTGGTCGACGAACCACGGGTCGATCTTCGTGGCCTCGAAGACCTCGTCGGCGCTCGCGCCCGCGCGGATCGCGTCCATGACGGTGTTGATCCGGCCGTCGGTCGGGATCTGCGCCTTGGTCAGCAGCTCGGCCTTCTCGCCGACCTCGCTGACGAAGTCGAACTGCGAGCCCTTCTTCTCCAGCGAGCGCAGCGCCTTGTTCAGCGCCTCGGGGAAGTTGCGGCCCAGCGCCATGGCCTCGCCGACCGACTTCATGGTCGTGGTCAGCGTGGCGTCGGCGGAGGGGAACTTCTCGAAGGCGAAGCGCGGGACCTTGACGACCACGTAGTCGAGCGTCGGCTCGAAGGAGGCCGGGGTCTGCTCGGTGATGTCGTTGGGGATCTCGTCGAGGGTGTAGCCCACCGCCAGCTTCGCCGCGATCTTGGCGATCGGGAAGCCGGTCGCCTTCGACGCCAGCGCCGAGGAGCGGGAGACACGCGGGTTCATCTCGATGACGATGATCCGGCCGTCGTTCGGGTTGACCGCGAACTGGATGTTGCAGCCGCCGGTGTCGACGCCGACCTCGCGGATCACCGCGATGCCGATGTCGCGCAGCACCTGGTACTCGCGGTCGGTCAGCGTCATCGAGGGCGCGACGGTGATCGAGTCGCCGGTGTGGACGCCCATCGGGTCGAAGTTCTCGATGGAGCAGACGACCACGACGTTGTCGTTCTTGTCGCGCATCAGCTCCAGCTCGTACTCCTTCCAGCCGAGGATGGACTCCTCCAGGAGCACCTCGGTGGTCGGCGAGAGCGTCAGGCCCTGTCCGGCGATGCGGCGCAGGTCCTCCTCGTCGTGGGCGAAGCCGGAGCCGGCGCCGCCCATGGTGAAGGAGGGACGGACGACGACGGGGTAGCCGCCGAGCGTCTCGACGCCGGCGAGGACGTCCTCCATCGAGTGGCAGATGACCGAGCGGGCCGAGTCGCCGTGGCCGATCTTGGCCTTGACGGCCTCGACGACCTCCTTGAACAGCTGGCGGTCCTCGCCCTTGTTGATCGCCTCGACGTTGGCGCCGATCAGTTCGACGCCGTACTTCTCCAGCGTCCCGGCCTCGTGCAGCGAGATCGCGGTGTTGAGCGCGGTCTGGCCGCCCAGGGTCGGCAGCAGCGCGTCGGGGCGCTCCTTGGCGATGATCTTCTCGACGAACTCGGGGGTGATCGGCTCGACGTAGGTCGCGTCGGCGATCTCCGGGTCGGTCATGATCGTGGCCGGGTTCGAGTTGACCAGGATCACCCGCAGGCCCTCGGCCTTGAGGACGCGGCAGGCCTGGGTGCCGGAGTAGTCGAACTCGGCCGCCTGGCCGATGACGATCGGGCCGGAACCGATGACCAGAACGGACTGGATGTCGGTGCGCTTAGGCACGCTGGCCCTCCATCAGAGCGAAGAAGCGGTCGAACAGGTAGGCGGCGTCGTGCGGACCGGCCGCCGCCTCGGGGTGGTACTGGACGCTGAACGCGGGCTGGTCCAGGCACTGCAGGCCCTCGACCACGTCGTCGTTCAGGCAGACGTGGGAGACCTCGACGCGGCCGAACGGCGTCTCGGAGATCTTGTCGAGCGGCGCGTCCACGGCGAAGCCGTGGTTGTGCGCGGTGACCTCGACCTTGCCGGTGGTGCGGTCCTGCACCGGCTGGTTGATGCCGCGGTGACCGTACTTCAGCTTGTAGGTGCCGAAGCCGAGCGCGCGGCCGAGCAGCTGGTTGCCGAAGCAGATGCCGAAGAACGGGGTCTTCCGGCCCAGCACCTCGCGCAGCACGGCCACCTGGCCGTCGGCGGTGGCCGGGTCGCCGGGACCGTTGGAGAAGAAGACGCCGTCCGGCCCGTTCCCGTTGTCACCGACCGCGTAGACGTCCTCGGCGGTGGCGTTGGCAGGGAGCACGTGCACCTCGATGCCGCGCTCGGCCATCCGGTGCGGGGTCATGCCCTTGATGCCCAGGTCGAGCGCGGCCACGGTGAACTTCTTCTCACCGATGGCAGGGACGACGTAGACGGCGTCGGTGGCGACCTCGCCGCACAGGTCCGCGCCCTCCATCTGCGGGGCGCTGCGGACGCGCGCCAGCATGGTGGCGTCGTCGGCCAGCGCCTCGCCGGAGAAGATCCCGGCGCGCATGGCGCCGGCCTCGCGCAGGTGGCGGGTGAGCGCGCGGGTGTCGATGCCGCTTATGCCGACGACGCCCTGCGCCTTCAGCTCCTCGTCCAGCGAGCGCCGCGAGCGCCAGTTGGAGGGGATCCGGCTGGGGTCGCGCACGACGTAGCCGGCGACCCAGATGCGGGAGGACTCCGGGTCCTCGTCGTTCACGCCGGTGTTGCCGATCTGCGGCGCGGTCATCGCCACGATCTGGCGGTGGTAGGACGGGTCGGTCAGGGTCTCCTGGTAGCCGGTCATGCCGGTGTTGAAGACGGCCTCGCCGAAGGTCTCGCCGACCGCGCCGTAGGCCTGGCCACGGAAGATCCGGCCGTCCTCGAGGACGTAGGCGGCGGCGATGCGGGGTGCGCGTCGCGCCGTGGGGGTGGATGCCGGTGCGGTCATCATGCGCCTTCCACGTTCGGGTGGTTCGTGTCGTTCTGGCTCGGGTCGGTCACCTTCGCGTGTGCCCTCATCAGCACCTCGATCGCGGTGACCCAGTTGTCGTGCTCGCTCGCGTGGTCGCCACGGAAGCCGGAGTCCAGCTGCTTGCCGCCCAGCTCCCAGGTGACGACCAGCAGGCCGCCCTCGGGAAAGACCTTGCCCGCGATGCCCTTGTCCAGGCGGGCGCCACGCAGGTCCTCGACCGGAACGAAGAAGCTCTGCGAGGCCGGACGGACCACCGTCAGCCCCTCGGCGCTGAGGGTCAGCTCGACCAGGCTGCGCTCGCCGAGGCGGTGGGCGACGACCCGGTCCAGCCAGTTGCCCGCGGTCGTGGTGCCCGCGTAGCGGCCCTCGAGTTCCAGGATGGGCTCGGTGGTGCGGCTCGGCGCGGCGGCCGGGACGGGCAGCCCGGACTGGACGGTGCGGCGCCACTGCCAGCCCTGGCGCATCAGCCAGTAGACGAGCGCGATGACGAGCAGGATGCCGATGGTCCAGCCGATCAGATCGCCCACGTGGGTGACCGGGGCGGAGTGCGGGGTCTGTGCGAGCAGCCTCATACCAGCTCACCGTCGAGCACCTTGGCCTCGCCCCGCAGGAAGGTGGCGACGACGCGTCCGGAAAGGTCCAGGCCCCGGTAGGGGGTGTTGCGGCTGCGGGTGGCGAAGGAGTCCGGGTTCACCTGGCCACGGTACTGAGCATCGAACAGCACCAGGTTGGCCGGTTCGCCCACCGAGACGGGGCGGCCGTGGCCGGGGATCCCGGAGATGGCGGCCGGCTTGGCGCTCATCCGCTCGGCGACCTCGGCCCAGCCCATCAGGCCGGTGTCGACCATCGCGGACTGGACCACGCTGAGCGCGGTCTCCAGGCCGACCATGCCCATCGCGGCGGCGGACCACTCGCACTGCTTGTCCTCGGCGGGGTGCGGTGCGTGGTCGGTGGCGACGATGTCGATGGTGCCGTCGGCCAGCGCCTCGCGCAGGGCCAGCACGTCGGCCTCGGTGCGCAGCGGCGGGTTGACCTTGTAGACGGCGTCGTAGGAGCGGACCAGTTCGTCGGTGAGCAGCAGGTGGTGCGGCGTCACCTCGGCGGTGACGTCCCAGCCCTTCGACTTGGCCCAGCGGATGATCTCCACCGAGCCCGCCGTGGAGAGGTGGCAGACGTGCAGCCGCGAGCCGACGTGCGCGGCGAGCAGCACGTCGCGGGCGATGATCGACTCCTCGGCGACGGCGGGCCAGCCGGCCAGGCCGAGCTCGCCGGAGACGACGCCCTCGTTCATCTGCGCGCCCTCGGTCAGCCGCGGCTCCTGCGCGTGCTGGGCGACGACGCCGCCGAAGGCCTTCACGTACTCCAGCGCGCGACGCATGATCACCGCGTCGTCCACGCACTTGCCGTCGTCGGAGAAGACCCTGACCTGGGCGGCGGAGTCGGCCATCGCGCCGAGTTCGGCGAGCTTCTTGCCCTCCAGGCCCACGGTGACCGCGCCGATCGGCTGCACGTCGCAGTAACCGGACTCGCGGCCGAGCCGCCAGACCTGCTCGACGACGCCTGCGGTGTCGGCGACGGGGAAGGTGTTGGCCATCGCGTGGACGGCGGTGAAGCCGCCCTTGGCCGCGGCGCGGGTGCCGGTGTACACCGTCTCGGCGTCCTCGCGGCCGGGCTCGCGCAGGTGGGTGTGCAGGTCGACCAGGCCGGGCAGGGCGATCAGGCCGTCGGCCGCGAGCTCCTGCTCGCCGTCGCGGGCTTCGAGACCCGCGCCGATCTCGGCGATCAGGCCGTCGGCGATCCGGATGTCCTGGGGGTCGCCGCCGAGGATGCGGGCGTTGCGGATCAGGTAGTGCGTCACTTGCTGAGCTCCTCGTTGGCGTGCGTCTCGGACGTCGTGGTGATGGCCGGCTCGGAACCGCCGAGCAGCAGGTAGAGGACGGCCATGCGGACGCTGACGCCGTTGGCGACCTGCTCCACGATGACCGCGCGGTCGGAGTCGGCGATGGTGGACTCGATCTCCATGCCGCGGACCATCGGGCCGGGGTGCATGACGATGGCGTGGTCCGGCAGCAGGCCCAGGCGGCGGACGTCCAGGCCGTAACGGCGGGTGTACTCACGCTGGGTGGGGAAGAACGCGGCGTTCATCCGCTCGCGCTGCACGCGCAGCATCATCACCGCGTCGGCCTTGGTCAGCGCCGCGTCCAGGTCGTAGGAGGCCTGGCAGGGCCAGGTCTCCACGCCGAAGGGCATCAGCGTCGGCGGGGCGACCAGGGTGACCTCGGCGCCGAGGGTGTGCAGCAGGTGCACGTTGGAGCGGGCCACCCGGCTGTGCAGGACGTCGCCGACGATCGTCACCCGGCGTCCGGCCAGGTCGTGGCCGACGCCGGGGTTGAGGTGACGGCGCATCGTGAAGGCGTCGAGCAGGGCCTGGGTGGGGTGCTCGTGGGTGCCGTCACCGGCGTTGACGACGCTGCCGTGCAGCCAGTCGGAGTCCGCCAGCAGCTTGGGCGCGCCGGAGGCGCTGTGCCGGATGACGACCGCGTCGGCGCCCATGGCCTGGAGGGTGAGCGCGGTGTCCTTGAGGCTCTCGCCCTTGGAGACCGAGGAGCCCTTGGCGGAGAAGTTGACGACGTCCGCGGACAGCCGCTTCTCGGCGACCTCGAAGGAGGTGCGGGTGCGGGTGGAGTCCTCGAAGAAGAGGTTGACGACGGTGCGGCCGCGCAGCGTCGGGAGCTTCTTGACGGAGCGGGCGGAGACCTGGGCCATCTGCTCGGCGGTGTCCAGGATCAGCAGCGCGTCCTCGCGGGTCAGGTCCGCGGTGGAGATGAGGTGGCGCTTCACTTGGTGGTACTGCCTTCCGACGTCGCACTGGTCTCGCCGAGCAGGACCGCGTCGACGCCGTCCGTCTCGTCCAGCTTCACTTTCACGGACTCGCGCAGCGAGGTGGGCAGGTTCTTGCCCACGTAGTCGGCGCGGATGGGCAGCTCGCGGTGGCCGCGGTCGACCAGGACGGCGAGCTGGACGGCGCGCGGGCGGCCGATGTCGCCGAGCGCGTCGAGGGCGGCGCGGATGGTGCGGCCGGAGAAGAGGACGTCGTCGACCAGGACCACGAGCTTTCCGTCGACGCCGTCGGCGGGGATCTCGGTGTGCTCCAGGGCGCGGGCGGGCTTCAGCCGCAGGTCGTCCCGGTACATGGTGATGTCGAGCGTGCCGACGGGCAGCTCGCGGCCGGTGATCTCGGCGAGCTTGCGGTGCAGCCGGCGGGCCAGATGGGCGCCGCGGGTGGGGATGCCGAGCAGGACGACGTCGTCGGCGCCCTTGGCGCGTTCGACGATCTCGTGCGCGATCCGGGTCAGGGAACGGGCGATGTCGCCCTGGTCCAGTACCTGTCGCTGGGCAGCTGTGGTCATGCCGAAGCCGACCTCCTTCCCCGCCTCACGGGACGGGCCTTAAAGGATGTCTACGGGTGGGGCACCCGCTGTGCATCTCGAGGAGCGTGCGCGTCGGGAACCGCCGTCAACCCTACCAGGGCGATCACCGCACGCCGCGCCGCACCCCCGCCGACCTGCGGCGGGGCTTGCGCCGACCGGGGGGTCGCACGACTGCCCCGTTCGGCTTGACGAACGCATATCACTCTGCGTAACCTCACACTCAGTTACGGCCAGGCGACGAAGCGCCCAAAGTTGTGCCGGGTTCGCGCCGTCCCGGGCCGCTACAGGCCAGGCGAAGCACGTGATCAGAACCACTCGCTTTGCACTTACGTCCGGGGAGACACATTGTCCAGCGACTACGCGAAACAGCTTGGCGGCAAGCTGCGCGCGATCCGCACCCAGCAGGGGCTCTCCCTGCACGGCGTCGAGGAGAAGTCCCAGGGCCGCTGGAAGGCCGTGGTCGTCGGCTCGTACGAGCGCGGTGACCGCGCGGTGACGGTCCAGCGCCTCGCCGAGCTGGCCGAGTTCTACGGCGTCCCGGTGCAGGAGCTGCTGCCCGGCAGCACCCCCGGCGGTGCGGCGGAGCCGCCGCCGCGTCTCGTGCTGGACCTGGAGCGCCTGGCCCAGGTCCCGTCCGAGAAGGCGGGCCCGCTCCAGCGCTACGCGGCGACGATCCAGAGCCAGCGCGGCGACTACAACGGCAAGGTGCTCTCGATCCGTCAGGACGACCTGCGCACCCTCGCCGTGATCTACGACCAGCCGGCCTCGCTGCTGGTCGACCAGCTGATCAGCTGGGGCGTTCTCGACCCGGACGCGCGCCGCGCGGTCCGCGAGGACGACGCGGTCTGAACGCGCTGAGCGTCTGATCCGCAGAAACGTTGCGGCAGGGTCCCGTCCGGTTCGGGCGGGACCCTGCCGCTTCTGCGCTCGGGCGGCTCCGCGCGCCGTGCGGGGACGCGGTGCCCAGACTGGAGGGGACAGCAGGCCACCATCGCCCCGGGAGGTTGCCATGACCGCCGTCGCCCCCGATCCGGAACCCGTGCTGCGCCTCGCGACCGGCTTCATGGCCGCCGAGCACCTCTTCGCCGCCAACGAACTCGGCCTCTTCGAGGCGCTCGCCGACGGCCCGGCCGATCTGCAGACCCTCGCCGCCCGTACCGGCCTGACCCCGCGCGCCGCCCGCATCAGCGCGGACGCGATGGTCGCGCTCGGGCTGCTGCTGCATGAGAAGGACGGCTACCGCAACTCGCCCGCGGCGCAGTTCTACCTGGCCGGGACCACGCCCGCGGACATGCGGCCGTTCCTCCGTTTCTGGGACCGGATCAGCTACCCCGCCTGGTCGGGCCTCGCGGACGCGCTGAGCAAGGGGCCGGCGGAGCAGATCACCGAGCTCGACGAGGAGTCCCAGCGCATCGCCTCCGCCGGCATCGAAGCCATCACCATGGGCACCGCGCTCGCCCTGGCCGAGAGCGACGCGCTGACCGGCCACGAACGGCTGCTCGACGTGGGCGGCGGCACCGCCTTCTGGTCGATGACGCTGGTGCGGGGCCGCCCGCAGCTGCGGGCGACGGTGGTGGAGCTGCCGACCGTCGCCGTGATCGCGAGGGAGCGCGTGGCCGCGGCCGGCCTCGGCGAGCGCGTGACCGTCGTGGACGCGGACGCGATGACCGCGCCGCTGCCGACCGGGCACGACGCCGCCCTGGTGGCCAACCTCGTCCACTACTTCTCGCCCCAGGAGAACCGCACCCTGCTCTCCCGCATCCGCGCGGCCGTCCCGCCCGGCGCCGCCCTCCTGCTCGCCGACTTCTGGACCGACCCGACCCATACCGAGCCGCTGATGGCGGCCCTGATGGCGGGCGAGTTCGCGGTCCACCTGCGCAACGGCGACGTCTACAGCGTCGACGAGGCCCGCGCCTGGCTCGACGGCACGGGCTGGCGCTTCACCGGGCACGAGCAACTGGGCGGCCCGATCAGCCTGGTCACGGCGGAGGCGGTGTAGCGCGGGGCGGCACGGCGCGGCGCGCTCAGGTGATCGGGTAGCGCACGGCCAGATCACCGTAGCCGCCGGCGCTCCAGACCAGTCGGCGGAACTCGCCGAGGCTCAGCGGGCGCGACGGCGCACCCGGCTCGGAGCGGAAGTGCGCAGTCCCGCAGCGCGCGCAGTACCAGCCGCGCGCCCACAGCTCCTCGGCCCGCGCCCGTCCGGCGAGCTTCTGCCGGAAGCCGATCCGCCGGGCGAGCAGCAGGACGACCAGGAGGATCCCGACCGCGTAGCCGACCCCGGCGACCCAGCCGAGCCAGGAGAGATCGGGCCAGGGGCTGGGGTTCGAACCGGCGGCGGGAGAGTATCCGGGAGGCAGCACAGGATCGACAGGGACCGCGCTGGTCGGGTCCGCGTCCGGCGGGGGCGCGATCAGATCGACGACGAGCGCGGCCGTCGACGCCACCAGCACCAACGGGGCCAGGCCGCCGAGCAGGCACCCCGCGCCGGAGGCCCTGGGAGCCGGGACGGGCGCGAGCGCCTGTGCCAGTCCCGAGGTCACCTGCCGGGTCTCGGTGTGCGCGGGGCTGTCCGCGTGGGCCGGGACGGCGACCCGCACCGAGTCCCTTCCGGCCAGAAAGACGGCCGGCACTCCGGCGACCCGGTCGCCCTGCCCGCAGTTGGGGCAGGCCGGTACGCCTGCGTCGTGGATCCCGTCCATGGCTCCCCCGAGTCGTCCGCGCGCAGCCTCATGTGCGCGAGGCCGCCAGTATCGCCCGGGGGACGGTCGCACGGGTTCACGATTCCGTCGCGGTCACGTCACAGCTCCGGGCGGCGGTCAGCGTTCGGTGGGGCGGCGGCCCATGCGGTTGGACATGCCGCCGAGGGCGCCGAGCGGAGCCTTGCGGGAGAGGGCGACCAGGGCCTGGTAGCGGCGGGAGGGGACGCAGATGGAGCGGCCCCGGGCGAGGTCCCGCAGGGACTGGTCGACCACGTGGTCGGCGTCGAGCCAGAGCCAGTCCCCCACCCGCGACATGTCCATCTCGGCGCGCTGGTGGAACTCGGTGCGGGTGAAGCCGGGGCAGAGCGCCTGGAGGCGGACGCCCGTGCCGGCGAGGTCGCGGTTCGCACCGGCCGTGAACTGCACGACCCAGGACTTGCTGGCGCCGTAGGTGCCGCGCGGCACGAAGGCCGCGACGGAGGCGACGTTGACGACGTAGCCCTTGCCGCGCTCGGTCATGCCGGGGACGGCCGCGCGGGTCAGCCGCAGCACCGCCTCGATGTGGACCTTGAGCATCGCCAGCTCGTCCTCGATCGGCACGTCGAGGAAGCCCTTCTTGAAGCCGAAGCCGGCGTTGTTGACCAGCAGGTCCACCGGCCGGTCGGCGTCGGTCAGGCGCGCCTCGACGGCGGCGATCCCTGCGTCGGTGGCGAGGTCGGCCCGCAGCACCTCGGTCGGGACGCCGTGCTCCTTGGCCAACTCCTCGGCGAACGCCGCCAGTCGGGCCTCGTTGCGGGCGACCAGGACCAGGCCGTGGGCGTCTCCGGCGAGCCGACGGGCGAAGGCGGCGCCGATGCCGGCGCTGGCGCCGGTGATGAGTGCAGTACGCATGGGCGAACGCTACTGCGTTCGCCCACGACGCGTGCGCGGCTCAGCCGACCAGGCCGGTCAGCTTCTCCAGCGACTCGACCAGCGCCTTGGTGGTCGCCTCCTTGATGCGCGCGGCCATCATGTTGACCGCCGCGCCCTTGAACTCGCTGTCCACGGTGACGGAGGTGCCCTCCCCCTCGGCCGCCAGCCGGTAGTGCTGGTGCAGCGAGATGCCCATGGGTCCCTTGCCGTCCATGGCCAGCGAGGCGGCGGCGGCGACCTCGGTCACGGTCCAGCTGACCTCGGCGGGCATGCCCATCAGCGTCATCTTCTCGCTGTAGACCGCGCCGACCGCCAGCTCGGCCGGGCCGCCGTTGGGGAAGGCGGTGTGGATGGTGTTCCACTCTCCGAAGCGTTCGAAGTCGGTGAGCACCGCCCAGACCTTGTCCGCCGGGGCGGGGATGGTTGCGCTGACGGATACCTCGGGCATGGCCGTTCCTCCTCGCAGAGCGGAGCATCACTGAGAGCGGAGGCTAGCCCGAATCTGACGGACCATCAATAACTGTGAACGAGCTGCCTTCCGCGCCGCCCACCAGCGCGTCCCCGAGCGGGGTGCGGCGGTAGAGCACCGAGCGCCCGGAGCGGGCCCGGCCGAGCAGACCGGCCGTGCGCAGCACCGCGAGGTGGTCGCCGACCGCGCCGACCGCCATGCCGAGACTGCGGGCCAGTTGGCTGGTGCTGGCGGGCGCGTCGAGTTCGGCCAGCAGCCGCGCGCGGGACCGGCCCAGCAGCGCGGCCAGCGCGCCGGGCTCGACGCGCCCGCCCTCCTCCCACAGAGCCGCCGTGCCGCGGGCGGGGTAGATCAGCGTCTTCGGCCAGGGAGCCTCCAGATGCGCGGCGGCGGCCGGCCAGACGAAGACGGAGGGGATCAGCAGCAGCCCCTCGCCGTCGAGCCGGACGGTGCCGCCACGGCTGAAGAAGCCCAACTCGATCGCCCCGTCGCGCCAGGCCACGCCGCGATGCAGGCTCTCCACCGCGGCGGCCCAGCCACGCTCGCCGATGACGCCCACCCGGTGCACCACGTCCCGCTCGCACACCGCCCGCAGTTGCGGCCAGTCGGCGGCGAGCAGCTCCTGCCAGGCGGCGTCCAGCGCCTCGGCGACGCGGGGCACGACGTCCGCGGACTCCAGCACCGCGCGCACCCGCGGCTCCCGCACCGGCACGGCGGCGTCGACGCGGGCGAACTCGCGGTGCGCTTCGGCAGCGGTGGTCGAGCGGATCACCGCGAGGTCGTCGGCCCAGGTCTGGGCGAGGCCGCGCGGCGGCGGGGCCACGAAGTCGGCGCCGAACCGCGAGGTGTGCAGCGCCAACGCCGCGTCCAGGTCGGTCTCGCGGCGCAGCCGGGCGAAGGCGGGCCCGAGCCGCTCCGCCCAGCCGCGCGGCAGCGGACGGTTCACGCCCTGCAGACAGCGCAGCAGGTTGCACAGCTCGAAGGCCGGCGACAGCGCGAAGCGGCTGCGCATCAGGTCCTCGGCGGCGACGGTGAGACGGAGCACGGCCTCACCCTACGAGCTTTCGTCCAGGGGCGAATCAATCGCGCGCGGCCGAGCGGGCGGACGAGGCTGGCCGCCATGACCACCGCCATCGAGGCGCCGCCCGCCGTGGCCCGCCGGACCCGCTACCGCGAGGTGCTGGCCGAACCGCGCTTCCGGCTGCTGTTCCTGACCCGCATCGCGGCCATCACCGCCGACTCGCTGCGCATCACCACCTTCTCCGTGCTGGTCTTCGCGAGCACCGGCTCACCGCTGCTCAGCGCCGTCGCCTTCGGCATCGGCTTCCTGCCGCAGCTGTTCGGTTCCCTGCTGCTCGGCTCGCTCGCGGACCGACTGCCGCCGCGCGCGCTGATCGTCGGCGGCTACCTGCTGGAGGCGGTGGCCGCGCTGCTGCTGGCGCTCGCGCCGCTGCCGATCGCGGCGAGCCTCGGGCTGGTGGCGCTGGTCGCGCTGGCCACGCCGCTGTTCAACGGCGCGTCGGGACGGCTGGTGGCCCGCTGGCTGACCGGCGACGCGTACGTGCTGGGCCGCTCGCTCAACAACATGGCCTCCTCCGGCGCGCAACTCTTCGGGCTGGCGCTCGGCGGGGCGGCCGTCGCCGCCCTCGGCCCGCACCGGACGCTGGCGGCCGGGGCGGCCCTCTACCTGCTCTGCGCCCTCGCGGTCCGGCTGCGCCTGCCCGTGCTCACGCCGGATCCGGACGGCAACCCGACCGGCGGCGCGGTGCGCGGCAGCCTGCGCGGCGCGGGGGCGCTGCTGCGGGCCCGCGGGGTCCGCCGACTGCTGCTCGCGCAGTGGCTGCCCAGCGCCTTCGCGGCCGGCGCCGAGGGTCTGATCGTCGCCTACTCGGGCCGGATGCGCTTCGCGCCCGGCTGGTACGCGGCACTGCTGGCCTGCCTGCCGATCGGCATGCTGCTGGGCGACGTCCTGGTGGGGCGGCTGCTGCGCCCGGCCACCAGGGAGCGGCTGGTCGTGCCGCTGGTCCTGCTGATGGGCCTGCCGCTGCTGGGCTTCGCGGCCGAGCCGGGGCGGTTCGTCGCCGGTGGGCTGCTGCTGTGCACGGGTTTCGGCTTCGCCAACGGCCTCGGACTGCAGCGGGCCTTTCTCGACGCGCTGCCCGAACGGGGCCAGGGCCAGGCCTTCGGGCTGCTGGGGTCAGGGAACATGACGCTGCAGGGCGTCGGACCGGCCTGCTTCGGCATGCTCGCCACCCTCCTCGGGGGCCACGGCACCGGCACGGCCATGGCGTTGGCCGGGCTCGGGGCGGTGCTGACCGCGCTGTGGACGCTCAGCTGGTGGCGAGCCAGATCCGCAGCGGTCCCAGCGGCGTGAAGCCTGCCTTCTCCGCCGCCGCGAGCTCCTCACCGCTCTCGTAGCCGACGACCGGCAGTCCCGGGCACCGGACCGAGGCGGCGGCCAGGCAGTCGTGCCAGGCCCGGGCGGCGTCGACGGCGGGGTCGGCGACGAAGAGGTTGGAGACGCCGACGACGCCCGCGCCCAGGTTCAGCACCGCACCCGCGCCGAAGTCGGGCGAGGCGAGCACCAGCACGGAGGGGTCCTCCAGCAGCGACGCAGGGAAGAGCCCCTCGACGCCGCCGTCCCAGGCGATCTCCCAGGCGGCCAGTCGTCCGGTGGTCCTGATCCGCTGCCAGAGCGGGTCACGCGCGGGCGGGTCGGCCGGGCGGCCGATCCACCGGGCGTCCAGCAGCGGCGCGAAGCCACGATCGGCGAGGTCCAGGGCGGCGAAGCTGTCCTTCACGGACGCGCCGCCGACGCCCAGGTCGATCCTGGCGAGCAGGTCGCCGGCGTCGGCGTGCTCGGTGAGGGTGACCGCGTCCGGATAGTAGGGCGGCGTGCGGGCCGGGCTGGTCCACGCGTCGAGGCGGAACTCGCCACGCAGCCCGTGGGCGCGGCAGATGGCCTCGCACCAGTCGGCGTTGTTGCGTGCCGCGGCGCGCAACAGGGCTTCTCGAACGTTCTCGGTCAACACCGGATGGATCATCGTCGACTCGGCGCGGCGAGCCAAGCGGATTTCTCCGGCCCCGCGGTTCCCGCCTCCAACTGCTCCGCCGACCGCCCGCCGACCGCGTCGTGACAGCGCTCCTGACATCTGACGGATAGTCAGATACTGTGGCGGCCGGGCCGGTGCTCCCCTCCCGTGGACACCCCGTCCGCCGCAGCAGCGTCGCATCAGGAGGAGATCAGCCGTGGAGTTCGGCATCTTCATCAACGGATTCATCCCCGGCCCGGCCGCCCACGACCGCGCCTCGGAGCACCTCGCGCTGAAGCGCGAACTCGACCTCGCCGTCAAGGCCGACAAGCACAACTGGAAGTACGTCTGGTTCGGCGAGCACCACTCGCTGACCGAGTACTCGCACATGTCCGCGCCCGAGGTGTGCATGGGCTACGTGGCCGCCCGCACCGAGCGGATCCACCTCGGCACCGGCATCAACTCCCTGTCGCCGCGCAAGGAACACCCGGTCCGCTACGCCGAGCGCGCCGCCATGCTGGACCACATCACCGAGGGCCGCTTCGAGTGGGGCACCGGCCGCGGCGCGGGTTCGCACGAGCTGGCGTCCTTCCAGATCATGGACAGCAACTCGACCAAGGCGGAGTGGGACGAGGTCTCACGTGAGATCGTGCGGATGTGGGAGCAGTACGACTACTCCTTCCACGGCGAGCACTTCACCGTGCCGACGCCGCACAACATCCTGCCCAAGCCCTACGGCCACTCCCACCCGCCGATCTGGATGGCGTGCGGCAACCCCGGTTCCTTCGCCAAGGCCGGCTCGCTCGGCATCGGCGCGATCGCCTTCAACTTCGAGCCGATCTACAACCTCAAGGGCCGGATCGAGGCCTACAAGGAGGCGGCCGAGAACCCGGTCGAGATCCTCGGCGACTACCAGAACAACAACGTGATGATGACCAACGCGGTCGTCTGCCTCAACGACCGCAAGCGGGCCCGCGAGATCGCGCTGTCGGCGGGCAACGCCTACATCGTCACGCTGGTCAACCTCTACCACGACACCATGCCCAAGTCCGCCGACGGCATCACCTGGCCCGAGCCGCCGATCGACCTCGGCGCGCTGGGCGGCGAGGAGCTGCTGGACCAGCTCATCGAGGGCGGCTACCTCCTCTGCGGCACCCCGGACGAGGTCTGCGAGCAGGTCGCCGCCTACCAGGAGGTCGGCTGCGACCAGCTGGTCTTCGGCATGGCCGCCGGCATGAACTTCGAGGAGCACCTGGAGATGGTCGAGCTCTTCGGCGACCGGGTCATCCCGGAGTTCGACCGCAACCCCGAGCACTCCACCGCGGCGTACCGGCGCGGCGCGGCCGGACCCAAGTACCCCTCCCACAACGGCCCGGTCGACCCTGACCTGAAGCACACGGTGCTGCCGCTGAGCGCCATCCTGCCCGTCCAGGACTGAGCGGGCGCACGGGCCGGAGGCCGCCTCCCCCTGGGGGAGGCGGCCTCCGGTCGTCGCGTCGTCGGTTCCGCGTGGTCAGTACTGCGTCGTCACGGTGACGCCGCTGAACGCGGTGTGGGCGTAGAGGCTGAGGTAGCGGTAGCCGGCCGTCTTGTTGGTGACCGTGATGGTCTGGACGGTTCCCGCCTTGGTGGAGGCCGAGGAGTGGTGGCTCGGCGTGGCCCAGCCGGTGGCGCTGTAGTAGAGGTACGGGTTGCCGGTGCCCCCGGACGTGGTGATCGTCAGGTTCGTGGTGCCGGCCGGGAGGTAGAGGTAGAAGTAGTCCAGGTTCCCCGCGGTCGCGGACTGGTTGCTGCGTGAGCAGTTCTGCCCCATCACGCGGGTGTCGGCCGCGGTGCACTGCGGCGGGGTGACCGGCTGCTGGCAGGCTCCCGCGGCGCAGGCGGTCAGCCAGCTGTCGAAGTCGGCGTCGTAGCCGGTGCCGATGCCGTTGTAGACGGCGTAGCCGCCCGCGTAGTCGCCGGTGCGGAAGTGGCCGAGCATGGAGTAGACGTCCTGCGGGTGGCGCTCCAGCATGTAGCGCACCGCGAGGTAGCCCCACGGGTAGGTGCGGGTCACGTCGCTGTTCTCGTAGGTGCTCTGGAACAGCGTGCTCAGCGCGTAGGTGTGCTTGGCCGCCTCGGTGACCGCCTCGTCGTCGGTGATGCCGCGGTAGGAGTACGAGTCGTACTCGGCCACGCCCTCGATCCACCAGATGTCGGGGACGGTGACCTGCTGGGCGAAGTCGCCCTTCATGTCGTAGCGGGCGTCCAGGATGTGCGTGTACTCGTGGTTGAGGTTCCAGATCCCGGCGACGAATCCGTCGTCGGGGCTCTTGATGTACATGATCGACATCGGCTGGTTGGCCGGGTCGGTCGGGTCCCCGGTCAGGGTGATCCCGCCGTTGTCGGTGTCGACGTCGAAGATCGCGCCGGCGTAGGTCTGGTAGTCGTTCCGGCTGGCGAAGACGACCAGCTTCACCGTGGACTCGTACTGGCCGGGTATCGGCCCGTTGTCCTTGACCACGTTGTGGAAGAAGGCGTCCTCGTTCAGCACGCTGGTGCAGGCCGCGGCGAGGTCGGCGGCGCTGAGGGACTGCGCCTGGATGGTGTGGGTGGAGTCGCAGGCGTGCGTGATGGGCAGCACCGCCGCGGTGAGCTGGGCGGGCAGGTTGCAGACGCCGTAGTAACCGCAGTTCGCGGCGTCGTAGTAGTTCGCCTGCGAGGCGACGGCGACCCACAGCGGCGCGGTCGGGCCGGTCATCGCGGTGGCGTTGAGCACCCCCTTGACCAGCGGCCTGACCTTCGGCTGCAGCGCCGTCTGGCCGGTGAAGCGGGCCAGGTCGTTGCCGGCGTTGGCGTCGACGTAGGAGTCGCCGGTACCGAGCAGGGCGGTGTGGTTCAGTGCGAAGGCGTCGAGGGTGTCGATGACGCTCGGGTCCGCGGTGACGGCGCTGACGAAGTCCGGGTTCCAGTTGCCGCGCCACAGCGGGGTGAAGACGTTGTTGACGGCCGGGGTCATGGTGCCGGTGGCGTCGTAGCTGCTGCTGTCGAAGGCGGTCAGGATGCGCTTGTAGACGTCCAGGTAGTGGGCCTGGTCGTCGGCGCTGTCGGTGAGGGTGATCACGTCGCCCAGCACTCCGCCGTTGGCGGCCGTGACGTCGGCGGAGTGCGGGTCGGCGAAGAAGGCGTCCATGCCGGCCTGCGTGGCGGCCGTCAGCGAGGCGTCGTAACTCCCCACCGCGGCACTGTTGTTGAACTGCACGTAGTAGCCGGCCCGGAGGAAGAGCACCAGCTGCCAGACGCCGGTGGAGTCGTCGCCGGGGTAGGCCGGGGCGGCGGCGGTGAAGGCGTCGGCGACGGTCAGCATCTGCGACTCGTCGAACACGTTGCCGGCGTCGGTGCCGGTGAGGCCGAAGAGCGTGTTGATGCAGTCCGTCGAGGAGGCCTCGACGAAGGAGACCAGCGCCGCGCCGGTCCGGCCGCCGAAGTCCGCCGGGGTACAGGAGGCCGCGGCGGCGCGGGCCGTCAGCCGGGCGTGCACCCCGGCATGGGCGGCGGTCTGCGCCTTCGACGGGCTCTGCGGGCGCAGGTGGGAGTGGTCCGTCCTGCCGGGCTGGACGGCGGGCTGCTCCGACCCGCCGGTGTTCCTGCCGAGCGGCGCGGGGGTGCGGGCGAGCCGCTGGGCCGAGGCGGCCGGGGCGGCCGCGGTTCGCGGCGTCCGGGCCGAGGTGGCCGCGGCGGCCGGCGGCGTCAGGAATCCGGCGAGCGCGACGGCGGCCGCGAGGCCGCTCGCCACGAGTCCGGGCAGGGTGGAGCGGTAGCGCATCCTTACTCCATTCACGGGCAGATGCGCCTCAAGGGAGGGGTGCTGAGGCGTGGCAGGGACACTTCCAGCACGGACCCGCCGTCACAATACCGTGTGACATAGCACTTTGCTCCGTGTGCCATAACACGCCGCCCCGTGTTCACGTCCCTGACGCCCACGCCTGGAAGTGCGGCGCGCGGGAGAGCAGGTCGTGGTGCGCGGCCGTGGCGGCGCCGAAGAGGCTCTCCACGACCTGCTCGGCCACGCCGTCACGGCGCCAGGCCAGCACGTACCGGCACCAGACCGGGGTGCCGGTCAGCGGTTTGACCAGGACGTCGGCGATCGGCCGCAGGGTCGCCTGCACCAGCGAGACGCCGAGTCCGTCGGCGATCATCGCCTGGAGCTGCAGCCGGTCGCCGATGAACTCGTGCACCGCCGCCGGGCGGAACCCGGCGGCCTCGCAGGCCTCGTAGAACACGCCGGGCCAGCCCGCGCCGTCGTCCGGGGTCACGAACCAGGCGTCCTGCGCGAGGTCGGCGAGGGAGACCTCCGACTGGTAGCGCAGGCGGTGCCGGGCCGGCAGCGCGACGAAGCACGGCTCGGTCACGATCCCGCGGTGCGCGACCGCGTCCGAGTGACGCAGCGTCAGCCCCGGGTAGTCGGCCGCGATCGCCGCGTCCACCTCACCGCGCTCCAGCAGCTCCACGATCGTGGAGGAGGCGTAGACACTGCTGACGGTGAGCGCGACGTCGGGCATCCGGCTCCTGGCCCGTACCACCGTGCCGGACAGGATCGAGGAGTTGGTGGCCGCCAGGCGCAGCGTCTGCCGCACCGCCCCCGCGCCGGCCTGCGGGCGGCTGCCGATCGCGTCCGCCCGCGCCAGCACGTCCCTCGCCTGCCCCAGCACCTCCATGCCGTACTCCGTCAACGCCACGCCGGACGCCCGGCGTTCGAAGAGCGGCTCGCCGAGGAAGCGTTCGATCCTGCGCAGTTGCGTGCTGATCGCCGGCTGCGAATGCCCCAGCACCGCCGCCGCGCGCCCGACACTGCCCGCGTCGGCGATCGCGCACAGCACCCGCAGGTGCCGCAGTTCCAGTTCCATCGGCGTTCCCTCCCCGTCCCCCGTCGGCAACCCCCATGAAGGGAGACGGTAGGGAAGGGGCCCCGGTCACGGAAACCGGCGACGGATCGGGGACGTCGGGGAGCATACGGAATCGGTGGCCGGACCTCCGTGGTCGGCAGGCAACGCAGCGGGAGGGCCGACCGCCGCTCCTGTCGGCCCGAGGGCAGCGGCGGGGGCGCTCAGCCTCGGTGCAGGACCCGGAAGCGAGCCGGGTCCGCCGGGTCCCTGTCGGCGACGGCGACGGGAGCCCAGGCCCACTGCCAGGCGCTGACGCCCGGCGCGCGGGAGAAGCGGATCAGCCCACGGGTGCCCTCGACGGCGACCTTCGGCCAGGCTTCGGCGATGCGCGTCCGGTCGGCACCGTGGGATCTCAGCACCTCGGCGAGAACGGTGACCGTGTCGTGGCCCTCGAAGGCGACGAACGACGGGGCCGTGCCCAGCTGCTCCCCGAGCGCCGCCGCGACCCGTGCGCCGCGCGGGCCGAGACGCTCGGGCAGGTAGCGGAGAAAGGGGACCCCGGCGCCGTCGTCGCCCAGCAGCTCCGCCCACTCCGTGAGTTCCGGCTGCCCCGCAGGGGCGCCGACGAGCAGCCCGGCGAGACGCCCGTCGCGGCGGACGGCCCGCACGATCGGGACGGCGGGCTCCGGATGGCCGACCAGGAGCAGCAGGGCGGTGGCCTCCTGTGCGACGAGCTCGTCGCACAGGGCCGCGGGGTCGAGAGCGCGCGCGTCCAGTTCGACGAGGGTGCCGCCGCGCCGAGCCAGGTGCTCACCAAGGATGCCGGCCCCCGACGCCCAGTAGACGCTCGGCTCGGTCGCCACGGCGACCCGCGTGCGGCCTGCGGCGAGCAGGAAGTCCGCGTAGACGCGCCAGCCGTGGGACTGGGCGGGGGCGATCCGCGCGACCCACTCCGTCGGCTGCTCGGTGAGCGCGTCGATCACCGCCGAGGAGCAGAGGAACGGCAGCCCGAGCGCGTCCGCGCGGGCGGCGACGGCCCGGGCGACCACGCTGTGGTACTCCCCCGCCAGGGCCGCCGCACCGAGCGCCGCCAGCTCGTCCACGGCCGCGACGGCCCGCTGCGGATCGGCCGCCGTGTCGCGGACCACCAGGTCGAGCGGGCGGCCTTCGATCCCGCCGGCCTCGTTGACCTCACGTGCGGCGAGTTCCAGCCCGGCGAGCAGGTGCCGGCCCGACTCGGCCCAGCCGGGCCGGGTGAGCGGGGCGAGGACGCCGATGCGGACGGACGCGCCGTCAGGGCGGTGCGGCTCGGTGGACGGTGAGGGCGTAGGCATGTGCGTGGTCTCCCTTGCGACGATGTCCGCCATTGCATCGATCACCGGAGCCGACCGGCAAGCGGATATCCGCGGTCGCGGGCAGGTCCGGCCGGGTCAGGGGCGCTCAGTGGACCGTCTTGAGACCCACCACGCCACCGATGATCATCGAGAGGAAGAGCAGGCGCGGCAGGCTCACCGGGTCGCCGAGGGCGAGCATCCCGTAGACGGCGGTGCCGAGGGTGCCCACGGCCACCCAGACGGCGTAGCCCGTGCCCAGCGGGACCGTGCGCAGGGCGTAGGAGAGACCGGCCATGCTCAGCAGGACCGTGACGCCGAAGACGACGCTCGGCAGCGGACGGGAGAAACCCTTGGACGCCTGCAGGGCGACCGCCCACACCGTCTCAAGCACACCGGAGACGAGCAGGACCAGCCAGGCCATGACGCGACCTCTCGCAGTAGGGGGCGGCGAACCTCACCGCTCTTGCTGCGCCGTCTTGTCCGACCGGGTACGACGCGCTCGTCCGGGGCGGGGCACGCTGTCCGCGACCTCCGCCGCATCGACCGTAACACGGCCAGGATCAGGGGCCTTGTGGCTAGGCTGGGGCCCATGGCGCTGCCGAGGCTGGACCTTGCCGAACGAAGGAACCGGATCGCCGCGCGGCAGCTCGCGCGAAGGGAGACGCCGCTGGCGGTGGCCGACGCGCTGCTGGGCCTGCACGCGACCGATGCCGCGACGGTCCATCTCTCGGTCGCCGCGCGGCTGGAGGTGCCGGGCGCGGAGGCGGTCGGACGGGTGGAGCAGGCGCTGTACGACGAGGTCTCGCTGGTACGGCTGCTCTCCATGCGGCGCACGCTCTTCGTCGTGCCCGTCGACCTCGCGCCCGTCGTCGACTCGTCGACGGCGCGCGACATCGCGGCCAAGGAGCGGGCCAAGCTGCTGGACTTCCTGCGCGAGGGCGGCGGCTGGGACGCCGCGTGGCTGGCCGCCGCCGAGAAGGAGACGCTCGCCGCGCTGGACCGGCTGGGCGCGGCGACCGGGCAGGAGCTCGGCGCGGCCGTGCCCGCCCTGCAGGAGCGGGTGACCGTCGCCGCGGGGAAGCCGTACGAGGCGGTGCAGACGGTCGCCTCGCGGGTGCTGCGGGTCCTGGCCGCCGAGAACCGGATCCGCAGGGACCGGCCGCGGGGCAGCTGGACCTCCAGTGCCTACCGCTGGGTGCGCAGCACTCCCTGGCCCGACCTCGCCGCGGCGGACGCCAGGGCGGAACTGGTCCGCCGCTGGCTCGCCTGCTACGGCCCGGGCACGGAGGCGGATCTGAAGTGGTGGACCGGCTGGCCGCTCGGCCCGGTGCGCAAGGCGCTCGCCGCGGTGGGCGCGGAACGGGTGACCGTCGAGGGAGTCGCCGGCGGCGAGGGCTGGGTCCTGCCGGGCGACGCGGAGCGGACCGCCGAGCCCGCTCCCCGAGCGGCGCTGCTGCCCGCGCTGGACCCGAGCGCGATGGGCTGGCGCGAACGCGACTGGTACACCGACCCCGCCCACGCGGACCGGCTCTTCGACCGCACCGGCAACATCGGCCCGACCGTCTGGTGGGCGGGGCGTGTCGTGGGCGGCTGGGGCCAGGCGCCGGACGGCTCGGTGGTCTGGAAGCTGCTGGAGGACGCCGGCACGGACGCCGTCACCGCCGTCACGGCGGAGGCGGCCCGCACCGCCGAGGTGCTCGGCGGTGCCCGCGTCACCCCGCGCTTCCGGACCCCGCTGGAACGCGAGCTCGGCGCGGGGTGACCGCCCGGGCTACGGGCGACCCGCCAGCAGGTCGCCGATCGTGGCGATGCCCTCCCTGACGGCCCGCTCCCCGACGTCGCCGAAGCCGAGCACCAGCCTGGGCGGGGCGGCGTCCCCCGCCGCGCGGCACCTGGCCATGCCGTAGACGCCGACCGAACGCCGGCGGGCAGCGGTCACGACCGCCTGCTCGTCGAGGTGGTCAGGCAGTTCGGCGACGGCGTGGAAACCCGCGGCGAGCCCGGTGACCGCGACGTTCGGGGCGTGCTCCGCCATGGCGTCCAGCAACGCGCTCCGGCGGGTGGCGTAGACGACGCGCATGCGCCGCAGATGCCGGTCGAAGCGCCCGGACTCGATGAGCTCGGCGAGCGCGAGCTGGTCGAGGGTGGGCGTGCCGCGGTCACTCGTGTGCTTGCGTCGTGCGACCGGTTCGGCGAGTCCGGGCGGACAGAGCAGCCAGCCGAGGCGCAGCGCCGGGGCGAGTGACTTGCTGACGGTGCCGATCGAGACGACCCGGTCGGGAGCCAGCCCCTGAAGGGCGCCGACCGGTTCGCGGTCGTAGCGGAACTCGGCGTCGTAGTCGTCCTCGATGACGAAGCCGTCGTGCCGGGACGCCCAGCCGAGGAGGGCGAGCCGCCGCTCGGGCGCGAGGACGACGCCCGTCGGCCAGTGGTGCGCCGGCGTGACCACGACCGCACGCGCCCCCGTCGCGGCCAACGCGTCCACGTCCAGGCCGTGTCCGTCGACCGGCACCGGCACCGCGTCGAGGCCCGCGGCCGCGGCCGTGGCCCGGAGGGTGGTGGGCGAGCCGGGATCCTCGAACGCGACCTTGCGCACACCCCGGTCGGCGAGGACGTGCAGCACGAGCTGGAGGCCCTGGGCGTAGCCGTTGCAGACGACGGTGTGTTCCGGCTCGGCCGCCGCGGACCTGACCCGGCGCAGGTATCCGGCCAGTACCTCGCGCAACCGGGCGCTGCCGCGCGGATCCCCGTAGTCGAGCAGCGCGGTGGGCATGGTGCGGGAGGCCTCGCGCGTGGACCTGAGCCAGTCCTGCATCGGGAACGAGCCCAGGTCCGGCACGCCCCAGCGGAAGTCCGCGACCAGCCGGGGCTTCACCGCGGGTGCGGTCGGCCGGGCCGGCGGGACGACGGCCCCGACCGCGACCCTGGTGGCCGCGCCCGGGCGCGTCACCAGGTAGCCCTCGGCCTGCAGTTGGGCGTAGCACTCCTGGACCAGTCCGCGCGAGACGCCCAGCGAGCGGGCCAGACCGCGCGAGGAGGGAACCGCCTCGCCGACCGCCAGTCGGCCGGTGCGGATCGCCTCCCGCAGCGCCGCCTCCAATTGGGCGAGCAGCGGCCTGCGACTGGTCCGGTCGAGGGCCAGCAGCAGCTCGGGCGAGGAACTGGACCACTCAGGAGGCATGGAACTGGAGCTTACCGGCGGTCCGGTCGCGCCCTTAGCGTGCCTCTGTGACCGAGATCGTCGACGCGGCCCCGGGGTCCGGGCTCGGCACGCCGCTCGGAACGCCGTTCGGCACGCCGCTCGACACAGGCCGGTTGACGACCATCACCACCCATCGAACCGAGGAGCACTCGTGCAGCACCATCCGCGCACCGACACCGGGGTGAACCCGCCCGGTGACGTCGACGGACAAGGTTTCCGTTGCCTCCGTGACGTCACTTCGGCCTCCCTGCCCGGGATCGACGCCCGCACCGCACCTGCGCCGCCCCCGACCGACGTGAAGTCCCCCTTTCGGTGCTCCCGTTGATCCTCCTCACCAAGGACCGCCCTTGAACGCCTTCTCGAACGTCGACGCCAGCGGACGGGCCGCCGAGCTGCTGGACTACCTCGACCACGCCGACCGCGGCCTGCGCGCCCCCAAGGCGGCGCTGCGTTCCGGGCTGGATCTCGACCCGGGCAGCCGCGTACTGGATCTCGGCTGCGGAGGCGGGCACGAACTGGTGGCGCTGGAGGAGGCGGGCATGGACGCCTACGGCGTCGACACCAGCGCCGCCATGCTCGCCTCCGCCCGCGACCGTCTCGCCGCGCTCGGCCGTCCGGCACGGCTCGGCCAGGCCGACGGCGCGGAACTTCCCTTCCCCGACGGCTACTTCGACGGCTGCCGGATCGAGCGCGTGCTCCAGCACGTGGCGAACCCGGCGGCCGTCCTTCGCGAGGTGCGCCGCACGGTGCGGCCCGGCGGGCGGGTCGCACTGCTGGAGCCGGACTGGGCGTCCTTCACCCTGGCCTCGGCCGATGCCCACGCGGCCCGGTCGGTGGCCGACCAGGTGGGCGCCGACATCACCCACCGGGACATCGGACGGCACCTGCGCCGTCTGCTGGTGCAGGGCGGGTTCACCGAGGTGCGGATCGAGGTCGAGCTCGTCGTTCACACGTCCCTGGAGGACCTGTCCCGCATGGTGTCCTTGGAGCGCGCCGCCGAACGGTCCTGCGCGAGCGGCCTGCTCGACCGCTCCCGCGCCGCGGAACTGCTGCGGGAGCAGCGCCGTCTCTCCGACGCCGGCGCCTTCCACAGCACGATCAACCGTTCCGTCCTCGCCTGGGCCTGCCGTCCCTGAGCCGACCGCGGTGAGCGGCCGTCAGGCTCCGAGGGGAGTCCTGACGGCCGCTCACACGTGCTGTGCCGACGTCAGGTCAGGTGCACCGAGGCGTCGTCGATCAGGAAGGCGGTCTGGCCCGTCGTGGAGTGGGAGACCAGCTTGATGCCGACCGTGGCGCCGAGCTCGTTGGTGATCCACGGGGTCAGGTCCAGGTTCTGCAGCTGGTAGCCGTTGGTCGCGTTCTGGTTGGACCAGGTCTTGACCACGCCGATCTCGTTGCCCGAGTACTGGTCGTAGAGGACCAGGGAGAGGGTGTCGGCGGCGGAGCCGCTCGGGGCCGTGCCGGTGATGTCCAGGTAGAACGAGAGGTTCTCGTGGTGGTAGCCGGGGGTGGTCTCGACCCACTGCGTGATCGAGTCGTCCTGGCTGGTGTTCTGGCCGAGCCACGCGTAGCCGTTGCCGGTGCGCGCCTGGTGGGCCGTGGCCGTGGTGATGACGTTCCAACTGCTCTCGTTCCACACCGTGTGGTCGTAGCTGCCGTTCTCGAAGCCCGCGTCGTTGAGCTGCTCGATCGGGGTGCACCCGACCTGCGGGCCGTTGAAGAACCCGAACCACGAGGTCTGCGACTGGCTGTGCCCCTGGGCGTCGGTCGCGGTCACGGTGACGGACTGCCAGCCGGTGGTCGACGTGCTGCCGGTGATGTGACCGCTGTTCGGGTCGATGGAGAGACCGGCGGGCAGACCCGAGGCCACGTAGGTCAGCCTGCTCGACGCGGAGTCGGACGCCAGCATTGCGACGTCGATCGGCGTGTTGGTGGGCAGGGTCTGGTCACAGGGCTTGGTGAGCAGCACCTGCGAGGTGTTGGCGAAGAGCGGGTCGTCGCCCGTGCAGTTGTGGTCGTAGTTCGACCAGGTGGTCTGCACCGGGAAGACGCCGGTCGAGAGCGTCAGGTTGAACAGCCCGCCCATCGTCCCCTGCGGGATCCAGGAGCACTTGTCCGCGTTCTCCTGGCCCGTCGCGTCCGTCCAGGCGCCGACCGGGTTGGTGTCGCTGATCGTCTCCATGTACTCGTGGCCGCCGATGATGCCGTAGCCGTCGAGGTGACCGCGCTGGCCGCCGTTGATCCAGTTGGTGCCGCAGTACTTGTTGTCGGTCAGGTACGGCATCAGCGTGTAGGCGACGGTGCCGTAGCTGCTGCGCTGGAAGGTGTGCCAGGCGCAGTAACCGAGCTCCTGCCAGTGGTCGGAGTCCGCGCCGGGAACCGTGTTGATCACGTACTGGACGTTGCGGTTCTGGTTCGGCGTGGTGTTCCCGAAGTGCTGCGCGGCGCTGAGGGCCTCGGCGGCGATCTGCGGCTCGGTGGCCGCGCCGGGCGCGGCGGCCGCGTTGTCGTACCAGACCCCGGCCAGCGTCCTGCCCGCGACCGGGAAGCCGACGTGGTTGGCCCCCGCCGGACAGGAGGCGCTGCCCGCCGCGATCCCCTCGCAGTACTGGGTCGGCACCTTGGACCAGGTGTCGGTGCCGCTGCCCAGGCCCTTGAAGAATTCCTGCTGGTAGGGGGCCGCGCCCTCCGGGTCCCCGCTCAGGGTGACGTCGCCGGTGGCCGGGTCGGTGCCCTGGGCGCCCCACTGGCTTCCCCAGTAGACCAGGTAGACCTGCGGCGGACCGGTGGTGACGCCGATCGAGTCCTGGCCGCCGCGGTAGGTGAGGTTGAGGTCGTAGTTGTTGTAGGGGCGCGGGCGGATCTGGGCGCTCTTCGTCGCGGCGGCGGAGGCGGCAGCGGCGGCGGCCTTCTCGGCGGCCTTGCGCACGGTGAAGGTGTGCTGGTTCAGCATCACCTGCGGCTTGGTCTCGATGCTCTGCACCCAGACGCCGTTCACCTGGATCCAGCCCTCGTCCGCGGGGTGGGCCCGCTGCGGAGTGGCCTTCGGTGGCGTGGGGGCGGGCTTCGGCTTGGGCTTCGTCGGCTGCGGCAGGTGGGCCGAGACGGCCGAGCCGGTCGCGACCGGAGGCGTGTACGCGGCGGCGGTGCCGACCATGCCGACGGCGGCGACGCCGAAGGCCAGCGCGGCGACGAGGCCGCGCCTGGCCGACGAGAGCCGGCGGGGACGGGGTGTGGACACAGGGGTCCTCTCGGGAAGGGATGCACGGGACGTGAAGGAACGGTGCGTCCGGGGGCCCTGACCCGAAGCAGTGCTATGACACATGTCACGTGGTATTCACGTCAAGACCTCCGCGCGGCCGATTTCGCGTGACCAGGGAACATGTGACATGCCACCAGCTGGCAGGGGCTACCACAGCGGGCTTCCCTTCCCCGTCTCAGCCGAGGGCGGCCTCGTAGGCGTCGTGCAGCGGCTGCCACTCCCGCGTCAGATCCCAGGCCGGCCAGTCGACCTCGCCCCCGTCCAGCGCCTGCCCCAGGTAGTCCAGATGCACGTGCCAACCGGCGAGCAGCAGCGCGGGCTGCTCGATCGGTGACGGCAGGGTCGCGCTGAACGCGAGCGCGGAACCGCCACCCTCGTCCGTGAGCTCGAACCGCACCCGTCCGTGCGGATCGAGGTCCAACTGGAGCAGCGTCGGCGGGTCGTAGGCGGTGACCGTCCCGGTCGCGATGGCGGTCCGCCCCTCGGCGTCGCTGTTCAGCCACCTCAGCACGACGGACCCGCCCTCCGCCGGATCCAGGCGGTCCGCGGCGGCGAGCCAGGTGCGCAGCAGCGGTCCTCGGGAGAGGTAGGGCCACACGGCCGCGACGGGGTGCGGGTAGTGCCGGTAGAAACACACGGCCTGGTGCGCGGCGTCGACGGCGACGATCTGCCCGTCGATCTGAGGTTCGCTGGACACCCTTCGATTCTCCACCAGAGCCCACCTGAGAGCCTGCCGACACAGGGCCGGTTGCGCCCGCGCGCCTGAGGGAGGTGCGACTACAGCAGAGCCGCGAGTTCACCGCGGGAGGCGACGCCCAGTTTCGGATAGGCCTTGTAGAGGTGGTAGCCGACCGTCCGCGCGCTCAGGAAGAGCTGGGCGGCGATGTCGCGGTTGGACAGGCCCGAGGCGGCCAGCCGGACGATCTGGGACTCCTGGGGCGTCAGCCCCGTCAGCGGACCGGACTCCCGCGGCTCGGCCGCGCCCGCGCCGGTCGCGTCGAGCTCGGCCCGGGCGCGGTCCGCCCACGGCGACGCGCCGAGCCCGTCGAACGCGCGGGCCGCGGCGCGGAGCGGGCTGCGGGCCTCCGCCTTCCGGCGGGCCCGGCGGAGCCACTCGCCGTAGAGAAGCGCCGTACGGGCCTCCTCCCACGGGCGCCCCGCCCCGGCGTGGAGCGCGAGGGCGTCGAGGTAGAGCTGCTCGGCGTCGTCGTCCGACGCCGTCAGCGCGCGGCAGCGCAGCACCAGCGCGCGGGCCCAGGGCCGCCCGCCGCGCTCGGCCCACCGCGCGAAGCGCTCCACCGCCTCCGCCTGCGACGCGCCCTGGCGCAGCCGCACCGCCGCCTCCACCGCGTCGGGGACGGCCCGCAGCGCCCGGACGTGGCCCCCGTCCGGGCCGTTGACCAGCGCGTCCAGGGTCTTCAGCGCCTCCTCCGCCCGGCCCTGGCCGAGATCGTGCAGCCCCTCGGCCCACTGCCGCCAGGGCGCGCCGGCCTGCGCGGACGCGCCGCCACGTGCCTCCGCGTCGGCCGCGCGCAGGGCGGACCGGCAGGCGTCCTCGTCCCCGCGCTGGGCCGCGAGATACCCCAGCAGGCTGTGCAGCGGCGTGGACCACTGGACCTGGCCGATGTCGGCGGCAAGCGCCAGCGCCTCCTCCGCGTGGGCGCGGGCCTGGTCGGGGCGACCCTGGAAGAGCTCGCTCTCGGCGAGTGCGAGCAGCAGGGGCGGCAGCACCGCGAGGACGCCGGCCGCCCGGGCCTCCCGCGCCACCTCCTCCGCGACGACCAGCGCCTCCTCGTCGAACCCCGCCGTGAGCGCCGCACCGCAGGCCTGCACCAGGTCGACGGGCACGACCGCGCCGCCGGCCCGCGCGGCGGCGAGCGTGCCGGCCAGCGTCGGGAGCTCCCCCTCGGGCGCGCCGCCGAGCGCGAAGAGCAGATAGGCCACGACGGCCGCGAGGCCGTCCTGCGGAGGGATCGACAGCGCGGCGAGCCTGCGCCGCGTCTCCGTCAGCGCCGCCTCGTCGAGGCAGTGGGCCACGTCCACGGCCTGCAACAGCACCCGGGCGGCCGGGCCGGGATAGGCGTCGGCGACCAGCGCGGCGGTGTCCAGCATCAGCCGGTGCGCGGGCTCGGGGGCGCCACGCCAGAACTGGGCCAGGCCCTGAATGAAGGTCAGATGGGCGAGCATCACCGGATCCTGCGGCGCGCGCACCATGGCCCGCTGCGCCAGCGACTCGGCGTGCTCGATCTCCCCCGCCTCCGTCGCGGCCTCGGCCGCCTGGACGAGGCGGCGGGTGACCTGCTCCGGGTCGGGGCTGAGCCGCGCGGCGCGCTCGTAGGCGGACGCCGCTCCCGCGTGGCCGCCGCGGCGGGCGGCGAGCTCGGCGGCGCGTTCGAGGGCGGCGGCCGTCTCCTCGTCGGGGCCAGAGGCCGCCTGGGCGAGATGCCAGGCGCGCCGGACCGGTGTGTCGCCCGCGGCGAGATCCCGGCCGGCCAGCGCCGCGGCCAGCGCCGCGTGCGCGGCCAGGCGCTGGGCGAGCGGCGCACGGCTCAGCGCCGCCGAACGCAGCAGGGGGTGCCGGAAGGCCAGCCTCCCCGACGCGTCGACGGCGACGAGCGCGGCCTCCTCGGCCGGTTGCAGGTCGGCGGCGGAGGCGCCGAGGCGCGCCGCGGCGGTCAGCACGACCGGCAGCTCACCGGTCTCCTCGGCGGCGGCGACCAGCAGCAGCGTCTGCGTCGCCGCGGGGAGCCGGCTGAGCTGGCCGTGATAGGCCAGCTGGAGCCGACCGGAGAGCGGCAGCGGGTCGCTGCCGCTCTGCTCGGCCGCGTGGAGTTCGAGCAGGGCCAGCGGGTTGCCATGGGCAAGCTCCAGTAGTTGACGCCTGGTCAGGGCATCCGTCCCGGCGGCCTGCCGTTCCAGCAGGGCGGCGGCGGACGCGTCGTCGAGGCCGCCCAGGCGCAGCTCGGGCAGGCCGGGAGTGGCGGGGGCGCCCTCTCCCTCCCGGGCGGCCAGCAGCAGCGCGACGCCCTCGGCGTCCAGCCGCCGGGCGGCCAGCTGCAGAGCCTCCACGGAGGCGGCATCGCACCACTGCACGTCGTCCACCACGCACAGGACCGGCCCCGCCTCGGCGAGCTCGGCCAGCAACCCCAGCACGCCGAGGCCGACCAGCAGCCGACCCCCGGCCGGCGCGACCGCGCCCTCCTCGGCGAGCCCGAAGGCCCGTTCCAGCGCCTGCCGCTGTGGCGCGGGCAGGGCGGAAAGACCGCCGAGCGCCGGCGCGAGCAGGAGTTGGAGGGCGGCGAAGGGCAGATCCGACTCGGCCTCGACCCCCGCCGCGCGCAGCACCGAGCAGCCGCGCTCGGCGGCGCTCGCGGCGGCGTGGCCGAGCAACGCGGTCTTGCCGATGCCGGGCTCGCCGCGCAGCACCAGCACACCGCTGCGTCCCTCGCCTGCCGCCCGCAGCAACGCGTCGATGACGGCCTGTTCGGCCCCCCGTCCGTACAGCATGGTCAGCACCCTACCTACAGGCACTGACAACTCCGCGCAGAAAGTACCTAAGCGCGACTGATTCGGCGTCCTCCGCCGATCCGTAGCTTTTTGACCTGCGGAAAGAACAGGAACTCCGCAGCGAGAGAGACCACCGGACCGTCAAGGAGCCCGCCGTGAACGCCACTGCCACCACCACCGCCACCACCGCGCAGGAGCTCGCCGAGCGCTACATCGCGGCGTGGAACGAGACCGACCCGGCGGCCCGCCGCGCGCTCGTCGACGCGACCTGGGCCGAGGACGGCCGCTACACCGACCCGCTGGTCGCCGCCGAGGGCCGCGACGCGATCGACGCGACCCTGGGCGCGGTCCAGGCCCAGTTCCCCGGCCTGGTCTTCCGGCTCGGCGGGCCGGTCGACGACCACCACGACATCGCCCGCTTCACCTGGGAGCTCGGCCCCGCGGACGGCGAGGCGCTGGTCGTCGGCTTCGACGTGCTGGTCGCCGACGCCGAAGGCCGGATCGCCCAGGTCCTCGGCTTCCTCGACAAGGTGCCCTCGGTCTGAGCGGCCCGCACCGAAACCCCGCGCGGGGCTGCTCCCACAGTCCCGCGCGGCCCTCCCCCCGCTTGCCCGCACACCCGCGAACCCCGAACCGCCCGTCCTGACTGGAGCACCGAAATGACCTCCACCACCGTCCCGGCCGGCCGGGACGAGCACGCCGCCACCGCGCCGAAGGCCCCTCGGGGCCTGCTCCCGGTGGTGCTGACCGCCACCTTCATGTCGGCGCTCGACTTCTTCATCGTCAACGTCGCGATCCCCTCCATGCAGCGTCACCTGGGCGCCTCCGCGGGGGCGATCCAGTGGATCGTGGCGGGCTTCTCCCTCGCCCTCGCCGCCGGCCTGATCACCGCGGGCCGGATCGGCGACATCGTCGGACGGCGCAGGCTCTTCGCGCTCGGCCTGACCCTGTTCACCCTCGCCTCGGCGGCCTGCGGGCTGGCCCCGGACGTGGGCTTCCTGATCGGCGCCAGGGTCGCGCAGGGGCTGGCCGCCGCGCTGATGGGCCCACAGGTGCTGGCCATCATCCGCACCGCCTACGACGGTGCGGCGCAGGCCAGGGCGATCGCCCTGTACGCCCTCACCATGGGCCTGGGCGCGGTCCTCGGCCAGTTGGTCGGCGGACTGCTGATCAAGGCCGACCTGTTCGGCAGCGACTGGCGCGCCTGCTTCCTGATCAACATCCCGGTCGGGCTGGTGACCGTGGCCCTGGTCCGGCGCTGCGTGCCCGAGTCCCGCGCGCCGCAGCGTCCGCAGCTGGACAACATCGGCGTCGTACTGGTCACGGCCGCGCTGGTGGCCCTGGTGCTGCCGCTGATCCAGGGACGCACGGCCGGCTGGCCGCTGTGGACCTGGCTGTCGCTCGGCGCGTCGGCGGTGCTGTTCGCGGTCTTCACCACGCACCAGCGGCGACTCGCCGCGCGGAACGGATCGCCGGTGGTGCACCCCGCGCTCTTCCGCGGCCGGGCGCTGGCCACCGCGATGGCGGCGCAGCTGGTCTTCTGGGCGGGCCAGGCCTCCTTCTTCCTGATCCTCGCGCTCTACCTGCAGGTCGGCCGCGGCCTGGACGCGCTGGCCTCGGGTCTGGTCTTCACCGCTCTGGCTGTCGGATACTTCGCCACCTCGATGCGGGCCCACCTGATCGCGGCCCGGCTGGGCCACCAGACGGTGGCGCTGGGCGCGCTGGTGATGGCGCTGGGCCTCGGACTGCTGTGGGGCGGCGCGGAGTTGATCGGCGAGGCGAGCGGCGCGGCGCTGCGGGTGCTGTGGCTGGTGCCCGGTCTGCTCGTGGACGGGGTGGGCATGGGTCTGGTCATCGCCCCGCTGACCGGCGCGGTGCTGAGCCGGGTGACCCCGGAGCTGGTCGGCGCGGCGTCCGGAGTACTGACCACGCTCCAGCAGGTGGGCAGCGCGGTCGGGGTGGCGGCCCTCGGGATCGTCTTCTACGGCGCGCTGGGCGGCGGTTACGCCCACGCCTTCGGCGTCGGCGTGCTGGTGCTCGCCACGCTGGAACTGGCCCTGGCCGCCCTCATGCAGTTGCTGCCCCGGCAGCGCTGAGTCGCACCACCCCCGGGGGCACGTGCCGGGTTTCTCCCCCGCAGATGCACCGCGCCCCCGTCGGGGCTACTGCAGGGCCCCTGCCGCGGCGGCGGTGACCGCCGCGGCGACGGCGGCGAGCGCGGGGGAGTCGAGGCGCCACTGTTGCCAGTAGAGCGGCACGTCCAGTCGCCGGCCAGGCACGAACTCCACGAGCGCGCCGGAGCACAACCCTGCCGCGGCCTGGCTGCTGGGGACCATCCCCCAGCCCAGGCCCGCTGTCACGGCGTCCGCGAACCCCTCGCTGGAGGGCACGTAGTGGCGCAGCGCGCTCGCGGCGTGGCCGCCGGTCAGCTCGCGGGCGAAGCGGTCCTGGAGTTCGTCCCGGCGGTCGAAGATCACCACAGGCGCCTCGGGCAGGGACCGGGCGAGGTCCTTCCCATCCAGCCAGCGGGCGGCGAACCCCGGCGCGGCGACCGGGAGATAGCGCATGGCTCCGAGTCTGCGCACGGAGCAGCCGGTCACCGGGTCGGGCGAGGAGGTGACCGCCGCCAGCACCTCGCCCTCGCGCAGCAGCGCCGTCGTGTGGCCTTCGTCCTCACGGCGCAGTTCCACGAAGAGGCGGGCCTCCTGGGCCAACGCGGCGAGCGCCGGCACGAACCAGGTCGCGAGCGAGTCGGCGTTGACCGCGATCGGCAGCCGGACCGGGCCGCCCGCGGAGTCCTCCATCCCGAGCGCGTCCCTGGCGTCGCCCTCGAGCCGGGCCAACTGCCGGGCGAAGCGGACCACGACCTGGCCGGACTCGGTGGCGCTGACCGGCTTGGTCCGCAGCAGCAGCACCCGTCCGGTGCGCTGCTCCAGCGCCTTGACGCGCTGGCTCACCGCCGAGGGCGTGACGTGCAGGACGGCGGCGGCCGCGTCGAAGGTGCCCTCGTCGACGACGGCGAGCAGCGTGCGGACCAGGTCGTGCGGCAGTTCCGACATCACAACAGCTAATGATACCTAAGAATCTTTAGCTGGCCTCATGTCGCGATGCTGCCTACGGTGGCGGCATGGGAAACGCCTTCGCCGCCGCTGCCGCCGGATTCGGGACCGGCCTCTCGCTGATCGTCGCCATCGGCGCGCAGAACGCCTTCGTGCTGCGCCAGGGGATCCGCCGGGAGGCGGTGCTGCCGGTGGTGGCCATCTGCGCGGCGTCGGACGCGGTGCTGATCGCCTGCGGCGTGGGCGGTCTCGGCGTCCTGGTCACCGCGTGGCCGGGCGTGCTCACGGGGGTCCGGCTGGTGGGCGCGGCCTTCCTGCTCTGCTACGGCGTGCTGGCCGCGCGCCGCGCGTTCCGCACCTCCGCCCTCTCGGACGCCGGTCCCACGGTCCGCTCCGGCCGCCGCGCGGTGCTCGCCTGCCTGGCGATGACCTGGCTCAACCCGCACGTCTACCTCGACACCGTGCTGCTGCTCGGCGCGGTCGCCGCCACCCACGGCTCGCTGCGCTGGGAGTTCGCCCTCGGCGCGGTGTTCGCGAGCCTGTGCTGGTTCGCCTCGCTCGGCTTCGGCGCCAGGCTGCTGGCCGGCTTCTTCCGGCGCGCCTCTTCCTGGCGGGTGCTGGACGGCCTGGTCGCGGCCACCATGCTGCTGGTGGGCACGACCCTGGCCGTGGGGACCTGACCGCGGCCCCCTGACTCCCGACGGCCCGGCGGGCCTCAGTCCCCCTGCGCCCAGAGCTTGCGCACGTGCCCGAGATGCGCGCTGATCAGCGATTCGACCGCGTCGAGGTCGCCCGAGATCATCACGTCGAGCAGCTGCTCGTGCTCCTCCGCCGACTCGACCAGGCGGCCGGCCGCGACCAGCGTCTGCAGGCCGTAGAGGCGGGAGCGGCTGCGCAGCTCCCTGACCGTGTCGACCAGGTGGCGATTGCCGTGCAGGGCCAGCAGGCCCAGGTGGAACTGGCGGTCCGCCTCGACGTAGGCGATGAGGTCGCCCTTGCGCGCCGCCTTCACGATCGCCCGCGCGTGGGCGCGCAGCGGCTCCAACTGCTGCGCCGTGGCGGTCTCCGCGACGCGGACGGTGGCCGGGATCTCGATCAGCTCCCGGATCTCGGTGAAGTCGTCCAGGTCCTGGTCGGTCAGACCCACTATCCGGAAGCCCTTGTTGCGGACGACCTCGACCAGGCCCTCCTTGGCGAGGTCCAGCATCGCCTCGCGCACCGGCGTGGCCGACACGCCGAACTCGGCGGCGAGCACCGGGGCGGAGTAGACGATGCCCGGCCGCAGCTCCCCGGCCACCAGAGCCGCGCGGAGCGCGTGGGTCACCTGCTCGCGGAGGCTGCGTCGCTCCTGGACCGATGGCAGGTTGAGCGCGACCCCCGGGCTGTCGATGGACTCCGTGTTCACCGTCGTACCTCTCCACCAGAAGACTTGTGCAACATCATCCTGCACCATCACCCGACACAGTCGAAGTAGCTGTGCGCGGCAGGCCCATGCGAATGATCTATGCAATGTCACACCTCATGCATGACACTTGACGGACGCTCGGAATTGCCACACAGTTGCCACCGCAGAGAACAACGTGACATTGCACTGTGACAGCACAGGATGGGTTCCGAGGCGATGACGACGACTGCCGCACCCCCGACGATCCAGCAGGACAGGGCTCCTGACCACCGCTCACCGGCACGGCTGGCCTGGCGCAGGTTCCGCCGCGACCGGACCGGCGTGGTGTCCGGACTGGTGGTGGCCGTCTTCTTCCTTCTCGGCCTCGGCGCCCCGGTGATCTCCTGGCTCTACGGCAAGAACCCCTACACCACCTACGGCGACAACACCCCGGGGCTGCTGGACGACTACGGCTACCCGACCGGCCGCTTCGGCGGCATGAGCAGTCACTTCTGGCTGGGCGTCGAACCGGAGCTCGGACGGGACGTCTTCACCCAACTCCTCTACGGCATCCGGACCTCGCTGCTGATCTCGCTCGCCATCGTGGTGCTGGTCACGGTGGGCGGCACACTGATCGGCCTGGTCGCCGGCTACCTGGGCGGCTGGGTGGACTACGCGCTCAGCCGGGTCGTCGACGTGGTGCTGTGCTTCCCTTCGACGCTCTTCTTCATCGCGTTCATCCCCATCATCACCACCCGCTTCGTCGCCCCCGACGAGGAGTCCCCGACCTGGCTGCGGGCGCTGCTGCTGATCCTGGTGCTCTCCCTGTTCGGCTGGCCGAGCACCGCACGCCTGCTGCGCGGGCAGGTGCTCTCGCTGCGGGACCGCGAGTTCGTGCAGGCGGCGCGGGTGATGGGGGTCCACCCGGTGCGGATCCTGCTGCGCGAGCTGCTGCCGAACCTGTGGACGCCGATCCTCATCTCGGCCTCGCTGGCGGTGCCCGCCTACGTGACCACCGAGGCCGCCCTCTCCTACCTGGGCGCCGGAATGATCGAGCCGACCCCGGACTGGGGTCGCATGATCCACCGCGGCGCCGAGGTCTACAGCGCCGACTTCACCTACATGCTCTTCCCCGGCCTGGCCATGTTGATCTTCGTGCTGGCCTTCAACCTCTTCGGTGACTCGGTCCGCGACGCGCTGGACCCGAAGTCCGGCCGCTGAGCCCGGAGTCCGGCCGCCGACCCGTACCACCCGGACACGACCTGCCTACTCACGCAAGGGACAGAACTGTGCTCTCCAAGAGAAAGACCCGCGTCCTGGCCGCCCTGGTTGTCGCCGGCGCCCTCAGCGCGACCGCCGCCTGCAGCAGCAGCCACGGCGGTGGCGGGAAGGGCCCCGCCGGCTCGGGCCCCGGCTTCGGTCAGCAGCAGGAGGCGGTCGCGCTGGGGACCGCCGCACAGTCGACCGGCCCCGACCCCGACCTCCCCGGCGCCAAGACCGGCGGCACCGTCACCGAGCTGCAGCGCAGCGACTTCAGCCACCTCGACCCCGCCCGCGTCTACAGCTCGACCAACCAGATGGCCGAACTGCTGCTCACCCGTCAGCTCACCTCCTACCAGTGGGTCAACGGCAAGAACACCCTCGTCGGCGACCTGGCCACGGACACCGGCACCTCCAGCGACGGCGCCCGCACCTGGACCTACACCCTCAAGGACGGCCTGAAGTACGAGGACGGCAGCACGATCACCGCGCAGGACGTCAAGTACGGCATCGAGCGCACCTTCCAGACCGAGCTGAGCGGCGGCCCGCAGTACCTGCAGACCTGGCTGACCGGCAGCACCGACTACTCCAAGGCCTACCCCGGCCCCTGGGGCGGACAGGACCTGGCCGCGATCGTGACGCCGGACGCGAAGACCATCGTCTTCCATCTGAAGTCGCCGCACGCCGACTTCCCCTTCGCGGCGGCCATGCAGTCCTACTCCCCGGTGCCCAAGGCCAAGGACACCAAGGCGGCCTTCGACCAGCACCCGTTCTCCTCCGGCCCCTACCGGGTCCAGAGCCATGACGCGGGCAAGTCGATGGTCCTGGTCCGCAACACCTTCTGGGACCCGAAGACCGACCCGACCCGGCACGCCTACCCGGACACCTGGAAGTTCTCCTTCGGCGGCATGTCGCTGGACATCGACCAGCGCCTGATCGCCGGCAACGGCGACGACCGCGACGCGATGACCTTCCGCACGCCGGTCACCCCGGACATCGCCGAGCAGGTGATGAACGACCCGTCGCTGAAGGCGCGCACCGTCGACTCGGTGAACCCCTTCACCGAGTACTTCAGCATCAACAACAAGCGGATCACCGACCCGAAGATCCGTCAGGCGATGCTGATGGCCTTCCCCAAGGAGCAGGTCCGCAAGATCTTCGGCGGCCCGCTCTACGGGGACTTCTCCACCACGATCCTGTCGCCGCAGGTGAACGGCTACCACAAGTTCGACCTCTTCAACGCGCCGAACGCCGGCGACGCCGCCGCCGCGCAGAAGCTGCTGGCCGGCAGCAGCAACCCGCACCCGACCGTCGTCTACGCCTACGACAACACCGACCAGTGGCAGCAGGCGGCCGTCGTCATCGACAACGCGCTGACCGCCGCCGGGTTCAAGGTCGTCAAGCACCCGGTCTCGGACCAGGACTACTACGACGAGATCGGCAAGGTGGACAACCAGTTCGACATGTACTGGGCCGGCTGGGGCCCGGACTGGCCGAGCCCGACCTCCGTCATCGCCCCCATCTTCGACGGCCGGACCATCGCCCCGGCGGGCCCGGACTCGATGCTCTTCAACGACCCGGCCGTCAACAGCGAGATCGACCGGATCAGCGCCGAACCGGACCTCGGCCGGCAGAACAAGGACTGGGCCACGCTCGAGGCCAAGATCATGGGCGAGGTCCCGGCCATCCCCTTCGTCTACAGCCGCCTGGTCGCCCTGCACGGCGCGGGTCTGGGCGGGGTGCACCTGGGCTTCATCGGCACGATCTACCCGACCGACGTCTTCGTGAAGTGACCGAGGCGTCCTGAGGGGACGGCTCCCCGTCCGGCGCCGTCCCCTCCCTCCCTCCCCTCTCCTCGTCCCAGCCATGGAGCCCGTGCCGTGCTGCGCTTCCTGATCCGCCGTCTGCTGGGCGCGGCACTGATCCTCCTGGTGATCAGCGCCGTGACCTTCCTGCTCTTCTTCGCCGTCACCCCCGAGCCCGCACTGATGTCCTGCGGCAAGCAGTGCACGCCGCAGACGCTCGCGGCGATCAACCACAACCTCGGGATCGACAAACCCATCCCGCTGCAGTACTGGGCGTTCCTCGTCGGCGTCTTCGCCGGCCGGGACTTCGGCGCGGTGCACTGTCCCGCCCCGTGCCTGGGCTACTCCTTCGTCAACCAGCAGCCCGTGCTGCACACGCTGCTGGACCGGCTGCCGGCCACGCTCTCCGTCGCGCTCGGCGCGGGCGCGCTGGTGCTGACCGCCGGGGTGGGCCTCGGTCTGATCGCGGCGCTGCGCCGCGGCAAGGCGCTGGACAAGATCTCGATGGGCGCCGCGCTCGTCGGGGCCTCGTTCCAGATCTACTTCTTCGGCATCGTGGCCCGCTACATCCTGGTCGACCAGCTGCGCTGGCTGCCCCGGCCCGACTACACCTCGCCCGGCACCTCGCTGGTCGGCTGGGCCGGCGGCATGCTGCTGCCGTGGATCACCCTGGCCGTGGTCAACGCCGCCACCTATGCCAGGTTCACCCGCTCGGCGATGCTGGAGAGCCTCAGCGAGGAGTACGTGCGGGCGGTGCGGGCCAAGGGCCTGGCCGCCTGGGGCGTCTACGTCAAGCACGCCTTCCGCGGCGCGATCACCCCGGTGGTGACCATGTTCGGCATCGACATGGGCCTCTTCCTGGGCGGCGCGCTGATCACCGAGACGACCTTCAACATTCCCGGCATCGGCCGGCTGGCCGTGGAGTCGGTCGGATCGCAGGACCTCCCCATGATGATGGGCACGGTCCTGGTCGCCTCCACCGCCATGGTCCTGGCGAACATCGCCGTGGACGCCTGCTACGCCGTCATCGACCCCCGGGTGCGTATCTGATGACCGATCCCTTCCTTCGTGTGACCGACCTCGGCGTGCGCTTCCGCACCGAGGACGGACCGGTGCAGGCCGTGGACGGCCTCTCCTTCGAGCTGCGGCGCGGCCGGACCCTCGGCATCGTCGGCGAGTCGGGCTCGGGGAAGTCCGTGACCAGCCTGGCCGTCCTCGGTCTGCACGACCCGGCGCGGACCACCGTCACCGGCAGCATCACCCTGGACGGCCAGGAGCTGGTCGGCGCGCCGGAACCGGAGCTGCGCGCCCTGCGCGGCAGCCGGATGTCCATGGTGTTCCAGGACGCGCTGACCGCGCTCTCCCCCTACTACACCGTCGGCGAGCAGATCGCCGAGGGCTTCCGCCGCCACACCGGCGCGAGCCGCCGAGCGGCCCGCACCCGGGCCGTCGAACTCCTCGGCCGCGTCGGGATCCCCTCCCCGGCCCGGCGCGCCGAGGACTACCCGCACCAGTTCTCCGGCGGCATGCGCCAGCGGGCGATGATCGCCTGCGCGCTGGTCTGCGACCCGGAGCTGCTGATCGCCGACGAGCCGACCACCGCCCTGGACGTCACCGTGCAGGCGCAGATCCTGGAACTGCTGACGGACCTGCAGCGGGAGTTCGGCACCGCGATCATCCTGATCACGCACGACCTCGGTGTCATCGCGGGCAGCGCCCACGACACGCTGGTGATGTACGCCGGGCGCTGCATCGAGCGCGGTTCGGTCGAGGAGGTCCTGACCGCGCCCCGCCACCCGTACACGGCGGGGCTGCTGGAGTCCGTGCCGCGGCTGCACGGGGACGTCGACCAGTTGCTGCGGCCGGTGCGCGGCAACCCGCCCGCGCTGCTCGGCGGGCTGCCGCCGGGCTGCGCGTTCCGGCCGCGGTGCGACCGCGCCGCGGCCGTGTGCGCCGAGGAGCGCCCCGAACTCACCGGCTCCGGCGACCGGCTCGCCGCCTGCCATCTGCCCCTGCCGCTGCTGCCGAGCCCCCGCGCCGCGGGCGAGCACACGCCCGAACCACTGGAGACGACATGACCGCCGCCCCCGCCGACACGGCCGCCGGGCCGCCGCTGCTGGAGGCGGTCGGCCTGACCAAGGACTTCGCGGTGCGCGGCGGCGGCCGCCGGCAGGTGCTGCGGGCCGTCGACGGGGTGGACCTGACGGTGCGGGCCGGTGAGAGCGTCGGCGTGGTCGGCGAGTCGGGCTGCGGCAAGTCCACGATGGGCCGGCTGCTGACCCGGCTGCTGGAGCCGAGCTCGGGCGAGCTGCGCTTCGAGGGCCAGGACATCACCCACGCCACCCGGCGGCAGCTGGCCCCGCTCCGCTCGCAGATCCAGATGGTCTTCCAGGACCCCTACGCCTCGCTCAACCCGCGGCAGACGGTGGGCACGATCATCTCGACCCCGCTGCAGGTGCATCGCATCGACCCGCCGGGCGGCCGGGCCGCCCGGGTGCGCGAGCTGCTGGAGACGGTGGGGCTGAGCCCCGAGCACAGCAACCGCTTCCCGCACGAGTTCTCCGGCGGCCAGCGTCAGCGCATCGGGATCGCCCGCGCCCTCGCCCTCGAACCGCGGGTGATCGTCGCGGACGAGCCGGTGTCCGCACTGGACGTCTCGATCCAGGCGCAGGTGGTGAACCTGATGCAGCGGCTGCAGCGGGAGCAGGGCATCGCCTTCGTCTTCATCGCCCACGACCTGGCCGTGGTGCGGCACTTCTCGCAGCGGGTGCTGGTGATGTACCTGGGCGCGGTCGTCGAGTCCGGGACCAGGGAGCAGCTCTACGGCTCGCCCCGGCACCCCTACACCCGTGCCCTGCTCTCCGCCGTGCCGGAGCCCGACCCGCGTCCGGCGGCGCGCGCGGCGGCGGACGCGGCGCGGGTGACGCTGACCGGCGACGTGCCCAGTCCGCTGGATCCGCCTTCGGGCTGCCGGTTCCGCACCCGCTGCCCCAGGGCGCAGTCGCTCTGCGCGGAGCAGCGTCCGGCCCTGACGGACCTCGGCGGCGGTCAGCTGGCCGCCTGCCACTTCCCCGAGCCGGTGGACGCGGCGGTGACGCAGGGCGATCGGGGCGGGGCTGGGCGATACTCATGACCATGACCGGCCACCGCTCCCAGTCCTACCGGATCCCCGGCCTCGCGGTCACCGACCACGTCTTCACGCTGCCGCTCGACCACGGCGACCCGGTCGGCGGCGGCACGGTCGAGGTCTTCGCCCGCGAGCTCGCCGACCCGACGCTCACCGGGCAGAACCTGCCCTGGCTGCTGTTCCTCCAGGGCGGTCCCGGCGGCAAGTCCCCGCGGCCGACGGCGGGCAGCCCGAGCTGGCTGCGCCGCGCGCTGCGCACCCACCGGGTGCTGCTGCTGGACCAGCGCGGCACCGGCCGCAGCACCCCGGTCAACGCCCGGAGCGCGGCCGGTTTCCGCGACGCCGAGTCGCTCGCCAGGCACCTGACCCTCTTCCGCGCCGACTCGATCGTGGCCGACGCCGAGCTGATCAGGGCCCGGCTGACCGGCGGACGCCGCTGGGAGACGCTGGGCCAGAGCTACGGCGGCTTCCTCACGCTCACCTACCTCTCCCGCGCCCCGGAGGGGCTGCGCGCCTGCTACGTCACGGGCGGTCTGGCCGGGCTGCACGCGAGCGCCGAGGAGGTCTACCGCGCCACGGCGCCCAGGGTCGCCGCGAAGAACGCCGCGTTCGCCGCCCGCTACCCCGACGACCAGGAGATCCTGCGCCGCCTCGCCGACCGGCTCGCCGAGCGGCCGACCAACCTGCCCGACGGCGATCTGCTCACGGTGCGCAGGCTGCGCTGGCTCGGCATGAGCCTGGGCATGGGCACCGGCTTCGAGCAGCTGCACTGGCTCCTCGACGAGGCGCTGGACGCCTCGGGCGCGCCGACCGACCTGTTCCTCAACGACGTCGCCCAGCTGACCGGCCTGGTGGCCAACCCGCTCTTCGCGGTGCTGCACGAGTCCATCTACGGCCAGGGCGGCGTGCCCACCGCCTGGGCGGCGCAGCGGGTCATGGACGCGCTGCCGCAGTTCGCGGAGGACGCGGACCCGCTGCTGCTGACCGGCGAGATGATCTTCCCCTGGATGTTCGAGGACATCCGCTCCCTGCGCCCCTTCGCCGAAGCCGCCCACCTGCTGGCGGCGAAGTCGGACTGGCCCTCCCTCTACGACCCGGCCCGCCTGGCGGCCAACCAGGTCCCGGTCGCGGCGGCGGTCTACTACGACGACATGTACGTGGACGCCCAGATCTCCCTGCGCACGGCGGCGGAGGTGGGCTCGGTGCAGGCGTGGGTGACCAACGAGTGGGAGCACGACGGCGTCCGCGCGGACGGCGAGCGGGTGCTGGGCCGGCTGATGGACATGGCGGCGGGGAAGGCGGCCTGACGCCGCAAGGGCGGGCGGGTGGCGCAGAATCGAACATTTTGAAGCGTGGGCATGACATATCGGGCCGAGCCCGGTACGTTGGTCGTGCCTTGGCGGACCCTCCTCGGCCGCCAAGGCACAGCCATGTCACGGGACATGACCCCTTCGGCACGCAGGCCCCCGAACGGCGGCGCCGCGGCCCGACATCTCTCGCCGGCGCCGAATTCGAACGAGCGCCCCGGCCCCGGCTTCTCCCGATCCGACGGACACGATCGGCGGCCGCCCGCCCCGCATTCCGCCGATTCGCCTGCCGCCGATTCGCCTGCCGCCGAGCTGCCATGACGGCAGATGTCCGGCATGTCAGGGTGCCACCCCGGCCGGTGAGGTAAGGGTCTGGTCAAGGATCGGCCGCGATTCAGTGATCGGCTCAGGCAGGACCTGTGGGCATGGTTGGCTCAGTGCCCGCGGTGGTGTAGTCATGTTCCGTGCCTGAACGGACCATGCCAAACACCCTCACTTCCGGCCGGGCGGCGTCCTTGTGGCGCCACCGCGATTTTCTGCTGCTCTGGGCCGGCGGATCCGCAAACGACCTCGGCAGCGCCGTGTCCACGCTGCTGATACCCCTCATCGCCGTGAACGGCCTCCGGGCGACGACGCTCCAGGTCGCGCTGCTCGGTCTCGCACGCCGCCTTCCCGCGGTCGTCGTCGCGCTGCCCGCCGGACTCGTCGCCGACAGAGTCCCCCGACGGCGCCTCATGGTCCTGTGCGACGTGCTCAGCCTGGCCGGGGTGGCCTCGATCCCGCTCGTGGCCGTCAGCATGTCCGTGCCGCTGTGGCAGCTCTACCTGGTCACCGCCTTCGTGGGAACCGTGCGGGGTTTCTTCGACATCGCCGACCAGTCGCTGCTCCCCTCGCTGGTGACGGGCGATCAACTCGTGGACGCCAACGGCAAGCTGCGCGTCACCGAGACCGCCTCCGACACCGCCGGGCCGGCGCTCGGAGCCGTGCTCGCCGGGGCGCTGGGCGCCGCCAGGGCCGTCGCCGTCGACGCCGCTTCCTACGCGGTCAGCGCGCTCACCCTGCTGGCCATCCGCACCCCGGACCCCACCCCGGTCGCAGCCAAGGGGTCGGGCCCCCGGCTGCGCACGGCCGTGGCCGAAGGGCTGCAGTTCGTCAGGAAGGACCGGGTGCTGCGCGCCGTGACGGCGGCGACCGCCACCGCCAACCTCGGCATCCTGGCCGTGGTCAGTCTCGAAGTCGTCTACCTGGTACGACAGTTGCACGCCTCCCCGACCCAGGTCGGCGTGGTGATCGGCGCCGGCGTGCTCGGCGGCGTGATCGGCAGCCTGCTGGCCAAGCCGGTCGCCGACAGGCTCGGCACACCGCGCGCCATGTGGCTCCCGCTCGTGCTCTGCGCGCCGTTCGCCCTGCTGATGCCGCTCGCGTCACCCGGCTGGGGCCTGGTGCTCTACTCGCTCGGCTGGGCGGTCTTCAACGGCGGCGGTTCCGTCTACCAGGCCTCCCAGATGGCCTACCGGCAGGCCGTGGTTCCGCCCGAGCTCCTGGGCCGGGTCAACGCGGCGATCAGGTGGATCGTCTGGAGCACCATGCCGCTCGGCGCGTTGCTGGGCGGGCTCCTCGGCACCTGGATCGGCCTGCGGCCCACGCTGTGGGCGGCCACCGCCGCGCTGGCCTGCTCCGGCCTCTGGCTGCTCGCCTCACCCCTGCGACGCATGAACAGCGCCCCGGCCCTGGACCACTGAGGTGACCGGGGCCGGGGCGTTCGGCCGTCCTCGGCCCTTCACGCCTGCCCGTACACCGCCGCCGCCACCGCCAGGTCCTCCCAGGCCATGCCGACACTCTTGAAGAACCGTGGCCGCCGCTCCCCCAACCGCACCCGGCCACACGCGAGTTCCGCCAGATCCGCGGCCACGTCCCGCGCGCCCAGACCGGCCAGCTCGCCCGCCTCGCGCAGCGCTGTGGCCCGCTCCTCGACGACGACGACGGCGCGGGCCACCAGCGCCGCGTCGACCTCGCGCACGGTCGGTTCGTGACCGCCGACGGCGATCACCAGGGCCCGGTCGGGCACGGCCGTGCCGTCGAAGAGCGGTGTGCGCGCGGAGGTGCAGCAGCAGACCAGGTCCGCCCCGGCGACGGACGCCGGCGCGCCGAGGGTGACGGCCAGACCGAGGGAGCCGGCGAGCCGGGTCAACTCCCCCGCCCGCTCGGGCGAGCGCAGCACCAGGGTCACCCGGCGCAGCGACGGTAGCAGCGCGGCTAGGGCCCGCAGGTGGGCGCGCGCCTGGGGACCGGCGCCGAAGAGGACCAGATGCTCGGCTCCAGCCGGGGCGAGGCCGGTCGCCGCGAGGGCCGAGACCGCGGCCGTGCGCAGTTCCGTCAGCGCGGGGGCGTCCAGCAGGGCGAGCGGGAGCAGTGTGCGCGCGTCGAGCAGGAGAACGCCGCCGGTGATGGCGGGCAGACCGAGAGCAGGGTTGCCAGGGGCCACTCCGGCGATCTTGACGACGACGTGACGGGCGTCGTGGGCCGGCATCAGCAGCAGTTCCCCGCCGGGGACGGGGACCCGCCCCCGGGGCGGGGACGCGGACGGGTCGAGCCCGGCGCGCAGCGCGGCCTCCAGGGCCGCCACCGCCCCCGCCGGGCCGAGCCGTCGGCGGACGGCGTCCGCGTCCAGCACCTCGAAACCGGGGATCACCGCAGCACGAACCCGGTCCCCAGCGCGTCGGCCGGATCGAGTTCGAAGCGGTGCACCCCGGTCCGGTGGGCGGTGCCGGTCACCTCGGTGACCAGGCCCTCGGCGGCCGTCCCCGCGACCCGCGCGGTGAACACGCTGCCGATCACCGACGCGTGGTGCAGCACCGCGCCGGCGTCCAGCCGTCCCCGCTCCGTCAGCACCGCGAGCAGCGCGGAGGTGCCGGATCCGCAGGGCGAGCGGTCCACCTGGCCGTCGGCGAAGACCGTCACGCTGCGCAGGGCGAGCGCCGCGTCGGCGCGGTCCGGCAGTCGGTCGTGCAGCAGCACGCCGTAGACCCCCGACAGGCGCGGATCACGCGGCTCCCGCGTGGCGGCGTGGCCGGCCAGCGCGGCCCGGACCTGCCGCCCGGCCCGGATCAGCTCCGGCAGCGCCTCCGGGCTGGGTTCCAGGCCGAGCGCCGCCGCCGGAAGCACCGCGTAGCAGGCCCCGGCATGAGCGACGTCGACCTCGACGACGCCGAAGTCGGCGGTTTCGACCCGGACGGCGAGGCCGGCGACCCGTGCGGGAACGTTCCTGAAGGTCACCGACCGGGTGCGCCCGCAGCTGCGCCGCACCCGTGCCTCGACCCGTCCGGACGGCACGTCGATCCGCACCACGACCTCGCCCTCGTCGGGCGCGGCCACCAGTCCGCTGTCCACGGCCCAGGCGCCCAGCGCCATGGTGCCGTGGCCGCAGGCGGTGGAGAAGCCGTCCTTGTGCCAGAAGAGCACGCCCAGGTGCGCGCCGTCGTCGTCGGGCGGGGTGAGGAAACCGCCGTACATGTCGGCGTGCCCGCGCGGCTCACGACAGAGCAGCTGCCGCACCGTCTCCATCGCCCCGCCGGGCCTGGGCCTGCCGTCGGGCCCGAGGGCGATGGCCCGGCGCTCGGCGACGGTGTCGCCGGGGACGGGCACGGTGCCGAAAGGGACGATGCGGAACGGCTCGCCGGCGGTGTGGTAGTCGACGCAGTCGACGGCGTCGAGGCTGCTCCGGGGGGCCGGGGTCACAGCAGGAAGCCCTTCGGGAAGGGGTCGGTCGGGTCGAGGAAGTACTGCGCGGTCCCGGTGATCCACGCCCGGCCCGTGACCGTCGGCACGACCGCCCTGCGCCCGGCGACGGTGGTCTCCTCCACGGCCCGTCCGATGAACTGCGTGCCGATGAACGACTCGTTGCGGAAGTCCGCGCCCAGCGCCAGCTGCCCGCGCGCGTGCAGCTGCGCCACCCGTGCCGAGGTTCCGGTGCCGCAGGGCGAGCGGTCGAACCAACCGGGGTGGATCGCCATGGCGTGCCGCGAGTGCACGGCGTCCGATCCCGGCGCGGCGAAGTACACGTGGTGAACGCCGTGGATCCGCTCGTCCTCGGGGTGGACCGGTTCGTCGGCGGCGTTGATCGCCGCCATCGTCGCCAGCCCGGCCGTCAGGATCTCCTGCTTGGCGGCCCGGTCGAAGGGCAGCCGGTAGTCGTCCAGCTCGACGATGGCGTAGAAGTTGCCCCCGTAGGCCAGGTCGTAGCGGATCTCGCCGAAGCCGGGCACCTGGACCGCGGCGTCCAGCCGCTCGGCGAAGGCGGGCACGTTCCGCAGGGTGACCGCGGTGGCGGATCCGTCCTCGACGGCGACGTCCACGCGGACCAGCCCGGCCGGGGTGTCCAGCCGCACCGTCGTGACCGGCTCGACGACCGGCACCATGCCGGTCTCCACCAGCACGGTCGCGACCCCTATGGTGCCGTGGCCGCACATCGGCAGCAGGCCGGAGACCTCGATGAAGAGCACCCCGTAGTCGGCGTCGGGCCGGGTGGGCGGCTGCAGGATCGCCCCGCTCATCGCGGCGTGGCCGCGGGGCTCGTACATGAGCAGGGTGCGCAGGTCGTCCAGGTGCTCCTGGAAGTGGACCCGGCGCTCGGCCATGGTCCTTCCCGGAATCACCCCGACCCCACCGGTGATCACCCTGGTGGGCATGCCCTCGGTGTGCGAGTCCACTGCGTGGTAGATATGACGCGTCTTCATCAGCTTTCCTCCCCCGGAGTCAGTTGCCAACGCCGAGGGGCTTGGGGAACCGCGCGAGCGACCACCCTGTGCGGATGGCCCTGCACGTTCGGCGAATCACCTGCGTGGGTGGCTTGTCGCGCAGTTCCCCGCGCCCCTGACGAACTACCGCAGTCCCTCGGCCAGGACCTTTTCGGTGGCGGAGGTCACCGCGGCCAGCGTGGCGCCGGTCAGCGGGCCGCGGGGCGCGCGGCAGGGGCCGCCGTAGCGGCCGGCGAGGTCCATGGAGAGCTTGATGGCCTGGACGAACTCGGTCTTGGAGTCCCAGCGCAGCAGCGGGTGCAGCGCGCGGTAGCGCGGGACCGCCGTGGCCACGTCGCCCGCCACCGCCGCGTGGTACAGCTCCGCGCAGGCGCGCGGCAGCGCGTTGGGGTAGCCCGCGATCCAGCCGACCGCGCCGGCCAGCGCCAGCTCCAGCAGGACGTCGTCCGCGCCGATCAGCAGGTCCAGGCCGGGGGCCTGCTCCGCGATCTCGTAGGCACGGCGGACGTCACCGCTGAACTCCTTCACCGCGACGATGCTCCCGGCCGCGTGCAGCTCCGCGAGCAGCGACGGGAGCAGGTCGACACGGGTGTCGTGCGGGTTGTTGTAGGCCACCACCGGCAGGCCGGCCCCGGCCACCTCCGCGTAGTGCGCCAGCACCGCGTCGCGGTCGGCGCGGTACGCGTTCGGCGGGAGCTGCAGGACGGAGCCGGCCCCGGCCTCCGCCGCCTGCTCGGCCCAGCGGCGCGACTCCGCGCTGCCGTACGCGGCGGTGCCCGCCATGACCCGGCTGCCGTCGCCGGCGGCCTCGACCGCGACCCTGACGACCTGGGCGCGCTCCTGCTCGGTCAGCGTCTGGTACTCGCCGAGCGAGCCGTTGGGGACGACGCCGTCGCAGCCGTTGTCGAGGAGGAAGCGGACGTGCCGCGCGTAACTGTCGTAGTCGACCGAACCGTCCTCGTGGAACGGCAGTGCGGTGGCGACCATGATGCCGTGCCAGGGGGCCCGGCGGTCAGGGGTGGTGACGGCGGCGGTCATCGGGGAGCTCCTTGTGGGCGCGGTTCTGCAGGGGACTCGGCCAGCAGGCCGAGCGGGACGGGGAAGGCCAGGGGCCTGGTCGGGGCGCCGTCGTCGGCGGCGCCGCACAGGCGGGAGACGGCGGGGCCGCACATGCGCGCCTGGCACCAGCCCATGCCGGCGCGGGTCAGCAGCTTGACGGTCCGCTGGTCGCCCGCGCCGAGCTCGGTGACGGCTTCGCGGATCTCCGCCGCGGTCACCTCCTCGCAGCGGCAGACCTCGGTGGCGTCGTCGAGCCACTCCTGCCAGCCGGGGCCGGGGGCGTGCCGGACGGACATCAGCTCCGCGAAGGCGCGCAGCCGGGCGCGGCTGCGCAGCAGGGCCGGCGCGGATCCGGGCGGTTCGCCCGCGATCGCGCGGCCGGCCAGCTCGCCCTCGGCCAGCGCGAGCTGGACGCCGCCGACGCCGGTGCTCTCGCCCGCGGCCCAGAGGCCGGGGACGCTGGTGCGCTGCTGTTCGTCGACGTCGAGGGCGGCGCTGCCGTCGGGCATCCGCACGGTCCGGCAGCCGAGTTCGAGCGGCAGCTCCAGCTGCGGCACCAGGCCGTGGCCGACCGCGACCGAGTCGCAGGCGACCCGCCTTTCGGTGCCGGGCAGCGGACGCCAGTCGGCGTCGAGGCGGGCGAGGGTGACGGCCTCGACCCGCTCGTCGCCGTGGGCGGCGACGACGGCCGTGCGCGGGCGCAGCCGCACGCCGTGGCGCAGCAGCACCGCGCCGTGCTGCGCTCCTTCGAGCAGCTTGCCCGGATTGGCGGCCAGGGTGCGGGCACCGCGGGCGTAGCCGAGATATCCGGCCGCCTCGGCCACCAGTGGGACCCGTCCGCCGGCCGTGACCAGGGACGACGCGACGGCGAGCAGCAGCGGTCCGCTGCCGGCGACCACGGTCCTGCGGCCTGGCAGCACCAGGCCGGACTTGAGCATCGCCTGTGCTCCGCCCGCCCCGACGACGCCGGGCAGCGTCCAGCCGGGGAACGGCAGTTGCCGTTCGTGCGCGCCGGTGGCGAAGAGGACCTGACGGGCGGTGAGCGTGCGCGCCTGCCGCTGGTCGGGGCCGGTGAGGGCGTGCACCCGCCACCGTGCGTCCGGCTCGGCGGTGACGGACCAGACGTGGTGGTCGGCGAGGTGCCGGACCGGTCCGAGTCGCCGGGCGAGCCGCTCGAAGGCGGCCCAGCCGTGGTGCAGGGCCTGCGGCCGTCCGGCGCCGAGTGCTGCGGCCGGCTGCCGGTAGAACTGGCCGCCGGGCCGTGGCGCGCTGTCCAGCAGCACGACGCGCAGCCCGCGCTCGGCCGCGGCCACCGCCCCCGCCAGCCCGGCCGGTCCCGCGCCGATGACGGCCAGGCCGAAGGGAGCCTGGTGCCCGGGCTCAGTCGAGGTCGGCATGACCGTCGCCTCTCTGCGTGCGGACCTGCGCGTCCGGGCGGGCCGGCGCGAGGCAGGTGCGGACGTTGGGAACTCCGTCGAGTTCGACCAGGCAGTCGAAGCAGGCGCCCATGCCGCAGAACGCGCCGCGCGGTCGGCCGCCCCTGCGGGTGGTCCGCCAGGCCAGGCGGTCGGCCTGCCAGAGTGCGGCGGCGAGGGTCTGACCGGGCAGCGCGGCCACGGGTTCGCCGTCGAAGCTGAACGCGAACCCCGGCTCGGGCCGGGCCCGGACCAGGTCGAGCGGGTTGCGCCTCACGGCTGCTCCTCGGGGTGGATGTCGGCGAAACGGGCGGGGTCGAAGGGAGCGGGGTCCATGAAGGGACTCTCCCCGCGGACCAGCTGGGCGATCAGCAGGCCCGTCGCGGGCGCCAGGCCGATGCCCGCGCCCTCGTGGCCGCAGGCGTGCAGCAGCCAGGGGCGTTCCGGGTCCGCGCCGATGGCGGGCAGGTGGTCGGGAAGGTAGGGGCGGAAGCCCCGGTAGGCGCGCATGACCCGGACCCCGGCGAGGGCGGGGACCAGTTCCGCCGCCTGCGCGGCGAGGCGCGCCAGCACCGGCACGGAGAGGGAGCGGTCGAAGCCGACGCGTTCGCGGCTCGCCCCGATCAGTACCGGCCCGGCGGCCGTTCCCTCGACCACACCCGAACTCTGCAGGTCGGCCGAGCCGCTGGCAACGTCCGCCACGTAGTCGGCGGCGTAGACCTTGTGGCGGATCAACGGCGGCAGCGGCTCGGTCACCAGGACGAAGCCGCGCCGCGGCAGGACCGGCAGGCGCGCCCCCGCCAGCGCGGCGATCTCTCCGCCCCAGGTCCCGGCGGCGTTGACGACCGCGGCGCAGTGCAGCGTGCCGCGCCCGTCCGTCTCGACCCTGCCCTTGGCGAGGCGGGTGACGGCGGTGCCGGTGAGCAGTTCGACCCGGCCGGTGGCCCGCGCCGCCCGCAGCAGGGTCGCTGCCGCGAGGGCGGGTTGGACCTGGGCGTCCTGCGGATAGTGGACGCCTCCGGCGAAGTCCGGCGCGAGATGGGGTTCCAGCTCGCGCAGGGCGTCGGCGGGGACGGCCAGGGCCTCGACCCCGGCCTCCCGCTGACGCGTCGCCAGTCCCTGGAGGGCACCCAGGGACCGGAGATCCTTGGCGACGACCAGGCCGCCCTTGGGCTCGTACTCGAGCGCCCGGTCGCCGAGCTCGTCGGCGAGCCGACGCCAGAGCCGCCCGCTCGCCAGGGCCAGGTCCAGTTCGGGACCCGGCTCCTTGTCCGAGACGAGCAGGTTCCCCTCCCCGGCTCCGGTCGTCCCCCCGACGACCGGCCCCCGGTCGACGACGGCGACCCGCGCGCCACCGGCGGCGAGCGCGTGGGCGCAGGCCGCGCCGATCATGCCGGCGCCGATGACGACAACGTCGAAGTGAGGGGTTCTTGCCACATCAGTACTATGTCACACAGCATTGCCGAGAGGCAATGACCCCCGCGTCGAGGGTGATCCTCCATCGTCGGCGAGCGCGAGGAACCGCGCGAGCGACCGCCCTGCGCGGATACCCCCGCACGACGAGGACCACCTGCTCGCCGTAAGGCGGCACGCCCGCCGAGGGCCGGGGGAAGGTCGCACCGCCCCTCACGCCCCTGACGGGGGGAAGCCGCGCCGTCCGCGCGCCGACGGTCCGCTCAGGACGCCGCCGGCCGGCCGACGTGCTGGTAGCTCTCGCCGTCGAAGGCCCACTCCCAGCCCACCTCGCCGCGGCGTTCGCAGACGCCGGAGAGGGTGACCACGCCCGGCAGGTTCAGTGCGTGGCCGACGCAGAGCACCTCGCAGAGCAGATCCAGGTCCTCCTCCTCGATCCGCAGCACCCCGTCGGCCTCAAGCCGCAGGTCGGCCCAGGCCGTCACCGGCTCTTCCGGGGCGAACAGGCCGCACACCGCCGTGAACGCACCCTCCTCCGCGGTGAGCAGGAAGTCGCGCAGGGCCTCGGCGCCCCTGGCGTAGGCGACGGACAGCAGCGGCTCGGGAAAGGCTCCGGTCAGCGCGGCTTCCGCGGTCTCGGCCAGCATCCGGTCCAGCTGCCTGCGGACCCGGCCGCGCTCGTGGGCGCGCTCGACGCGGAGCAGGAACTCCGGCACCGGCTCCCCGTCCCAGCGGACCCAGTCCTCCTCGGCCGCCGGGTCCGCCGTGTAGGCGAGGTGGCTGTCGCCGTCCTCGGGGGCGAGGCCCTCCCGCTCGCAGTACTCCTCGAAGTCCTCGGGCGAGAACGCCCGGCCGTGCACCTCCACCCCGTCCCGGCCGAGACCGGCCAGCAGCGACTCCACATCGGTCAGGTAGTCGCCGTAGGCGGTGTAGCTCGTCGCGCCGTCGCGGCGCAGCCGCTCGAAGTCGGAGCGGTTGGTGACCACGCCCAGCATCGTGGGCACCTGCGGCCGCTGCGGGCAGCCGCCGCTCCGGGGCGTGATCACCCGGACCGGACGGCAGCCGGTCTGACGCGGGTCGACCGGGCGGGGGCTGCGGGGACGAGCGTGCTTGGCCATGGGAGCCTCCGGAACTGACGGACTGAGCAGTGGATCACTGCTCCTCGTCCTCCCCGCCCCCGAGAGCCTCAAGCGCACCCTGTGTAACAGACCTGTCACTGCACGTGACGCAGGGTGAGCGACGAAAACGCCCTCCCACTCCCCGAAGGGAAGTGGGAGGGCGCAGCCGTCTCGGCCCCGGACGCGCCGTCAGTCGCGCGGAGCGCGCAGCGAGGGCTTCAGCTCCATCAGCCGGGCCAGCAGCCCGTTGACGAAGTTCGGGGACTCGTCCGTGGAGAAGTCCTTCGCGATCTCGACGAACTCGTCCAGGACGACGGGGTCGGGGACCTCGTCCTCCCAGATCAGCTCGTAGGCGCCGAGACGCAGGACGTTGCGGTCCACGATCGGCATCCGGTCGAGCGTCCAGCCCACCGCGTAGGTGGAGATGAGGTCGTCGATCCGGGCGGCGTAGCGGCCGTACCCCTCGACGAGCTGAATCGTGTAGTCGTTGACCTGCGGCACGCCCTCTTCGCGGGTGTGCGCGCGCGCCACCCACTCGGCGAGGACCACCTTGGGCATGACGCCCCGGTGGTCGGCCTCGAAGAGGATCTGGAAGGCCCGGGTACGGGCCTTGTTACGCGCGGTGGCCACGGTTAGGAGTTCACCCGGCCGAGGTAGTCGCCGGTGCGGGTGTCGACCTTGATCTTCTCGCCCTGGTTGATGAAGAGCGGAACCGAGACCTCGGCGCCGGTCTCCAGGCGCGCCGGCTTGGTGCCGCCGGTGGAGCGGTCGCCCTGCAGGCCCGGCTCGGTGAACTCGATGACCAGCTCGACGGCGGCCGGGAGCTCGACGTAGAGGGGGGCGCCGTCGTGGACGGCGACGAGGGCGTCGAAGCCCTCCAGCAGGAACTTGGAGGCGTCGCCGACGACCGAGGGGTCGACGTGCGTCTGCTCGTAGGTGTCCATGTCCATGAACACGAACTGCTCGCCGTCCTTGTAGGAGAACTGCATCGTGCGCTTGTCGACGTTGGCCGTCTCGACCTTCACGCCGGCGTTGAAGGTCTTGTCGACGACCTTGCCGGACAGCACGTGCTTGAGCTTGGTGCGCACGAAGGCCGGGCCCTTGCCGGGCTTCACGTGCTGGAACTCGACGACGGACCACAGCTGGTCGTTGTCGAGCTTGAGCACCATGCCGTTCTTGAGGTCGTTGGTGGAAGCCACAGTCGCCCTAACTTCTGGATTTCGCTTTGTCAGCTTGTCAAGGAACCAAGTCGCGTGTCCTGCGGCCTCCGGGGCTCGATCTCGGACGAGATCGGATCCCGGAAATCACAGGGCGAGGAGCTCCTTGGTCGTGATGGTGAGCAGCTCGGGCCCTCCGTCCTCGGAAGGACGGACGACGAGCGTGTCCTCGATCCGGACCCCGCCGCGACCCGGGAGCGTCACTCCCAGTCCGACAGTGACCGGCACACGGTTCTCAATCTTACCGAACTCCCCGGGCCAGAGTTCCAACGCCCCCGGGCGCGGCTCCTCCTCGACATCCAGACCGACTCCGTGGCCCACTCCTTCGGGCAGCAGTTCGGGTTGACCGCCCGCCTCCAGCACGCGGCGCGCGGCCCGCGCGCAGTCGTCGAGCGAGCCGCCGAGCACCAGCGCCTCACGCGCGGCGCGCTGGCCGGCGAAGACGAGGCCGTGCAGCTCGATCTGCCACTCCTGCGGCGCGAGGCCGACGACGAAGGTCCGGGCGGCGGAGGCGCGGTAACCCCGGTAGCAGGCGCCGAGCGAGACGGTGAGGAAGTCGCCCTCCTCGACCCGGCGGTCCCCGGGCAGGTGCCGGGCCCGCCCGGCGTGGTCCCCGGCGCCGACCCGGACCGGGAAGGCGGGCCCGTCGGCCCCGTGGTCGATCATGCGCCGCTCCAGCTCCATCGCGAGATGGCGCTCGCTGCGGCCGACCAGGATCGACTCCAGCAGCTCGCCGAGGGCCTGGTCGGCGATCTCCCCCGCGATCCGCAGGCAGGCGATCTCCTGCTCGTCCTTGACGACCCTGAGCTGCTCGACCGCATGGTGCAGATCGTGCAGCTCGCACTCGGCCACCTCCGCGACGGCGCGGTGGCGGGCGACGGTGAGGTCGTGCTCCTCCACCCCGAGCACGCCGGCCCCCGCGTTGGCGGCGACGGCCACCGCCGGATCCGTTCCCGGCGGCACCAGCAGTTCCTCGAGCCCCTCGTCGCGATCCCTGGCCGGATGCTCGACGGCGACCACGGCCCGGTCCCGCCCGAGCAGAAGCGCGTGCGCGCCGACCGCTCCGGTGAGCCACCGCACGTTCGCCGGCGCGGTCACCAACGCGGCGTCCACCCCGGCGCCACTGCAGCGCTCACGCAGCCGCTCACGCCTCTCCCGAAACACGTCACCCATGCTCCGAGGCTAAGCGCGCCGAAGCGCCCCCGCTCGGCGGAGGCGCTTCGGTCGAACTAGGCACTTCGGGTGGACGTCTCAGCCGGGACCCGCCTTGGCCTCTTCCACGGACCAGGACGAACCTGGCCCGACGGACAGGATCCGGCCACTCGGCATCCAAAGCATCCAGGATGCGAGGGGGTCCGTCGACTGCGGCCGCGAGAAAAGCGGGAAGACGTGAACACCGAGGCTCTCGAACTCGAAAACGGTCTCGAGTCCGGGCGGCTGCACGTCCACGGCCGTCAGTACGCGTCCCTCCAGCATCTGGGCTGCCGACTCCAACGAGGCACGAGGATCCTCGGAGCCCGCGATAACACCATTCGCTCCGTCCAGCCGCCAGGCGGCCATGGAGACCCACAGATGCCACTCGCCGAAGACGACCCCGTCCGCATACGGCGTCGTCGGGCCCCCGAACTCGAGGGACAGATTGCTCCCCACGCCGACCCGCACGTTCCACGCCGGCCGGCCGAGCAAGGGCCCGACCAGATCGTTGATCGCTTCGATGTCCGCGTTCATCGGAGTGCCCTCCTCACCGACCATGCAGCCCCCGGACCAGCGCAGAACATGAAGCCCGTCGGAAGCCGGAGGCTCCAGTAGACGGAGTCTTCGTCATCGGACCCGGAGAAGGCCGGAAAGATCCGAAGATCAACATCTGCGAGACGGAACGTCGTATCCATGCTCAACGGGCGAACATCCACAGATGTCAGCCGTTTCCCCCGGAGTACCTGAACGTCCGCCAACAGACCTTCCGGAGCATCCTGCGAGGCCGCCAGCACGGCCTGGCGGCCGTCAAGCCGCCAGGCGATGCTGTAGACACCGAGCCAACAAGGGCGCGTCGATGCGCCGTCGGTGAAATCCACGCGAAGTGAACCCGCCTCGGAGAGCCTGACGCCACTGACTTCACGACCGACCAGAGGGTCGAGCGCTCGTTGCAGTGCCGTGACGTCCCGGCTCTCCTCGACCTTCACGAATCGCGTCACTCACAGCCCTTTCCGAGCTCGCTCCGCGCGATGTCGGTGATCTCGCTCTTGTCCAGATTACCGTTGCCGTCCATCCCGTCCTTCATGGTGTTGTGGACACGACGGGCCTCGTCCTTGTTCGTGACGCCGCCCTGCTTCATCGCCCACTTTCCGGCCTTGTTCGCTGCCGTGTTGTTTCCGTGCCGGGCCTTCTCGAAGCTCGAGGCATCGTCGCCCCATTCGTCGTACTCGGCGTACGGGTCGTCCTCATCGTCCCCGGTGTCCCACCACGCGTCCCCGCCACTGTTGTGCACGAGGATCGGCAAATCACCTGCCAGGACGTAGTACGTGTGCAACTCCGCGACCGTCAGGTCGTAGGTCACAGCCGTACCGTGGTAGTTGCGCACACCGACCACGGACGCCGTCGAACCGTCGGGCTCGCGGAGCAGGGTTCCCTTCGCCAGCTCGCTGGCGTTGGTCCAACGGTGCAGGCTCGCGTTCCAGAACGGGTGGTGCCATGTGGTGGTGAGCTGCGCCGTGGCCGGCGGTGCGTGGGCCCCATGGGTCGAGGAACGCAGGGAGAGCTCGGTGAACTCACGGTCGGTCTTGGTGACGATCTGCCGGACCACGACCTCCGACCGGCTGATGCCGGTCTGAGGGTCCGTGGCCAGCACGACATCCCCGGAGTGCACCGTCGCAATGGCCTTCACGGTGCCGTCAGCCATCAGCACCGGGGTGCTCGCCACGAAGCTGTGGATGGAGCAACTGGGCCCGTCCCCACCTCCCCGCGACTTGGCCGCGTCTGCTGCGGCGTTCTCAGCCTTGGTCTCGGCCGCAAGTGCCGCATCAGCCGCAGCGGCCTCACCGCGTACCGCCTCAGCGGCGCCTTCGGCCGCCTTCGCCACGTCCTCCGCGCCTCGGATGACCTCTTCGGCGCGGTCGATCATCTTCCAGACCTTGAAGGCTTCGACGCCCACCTTCACAGCCTTGAAGATCTTCCCCCAGGGGACGAAGGTCAGTGCGGTGCTGATGCACCCCATGACGTCGCCCTTGGTGAAGCAGTTCACCGCATCAGTGACCCCGATGAGGTCACCGACCAGGCTGATGATCTGGTGGACCAGACCTTCCTTGTGCGACTTGGCCGCAGCCAGTGCTGCCTGAGCCGTGGCAGCGGCGCGAGCCTTCGCCTCAGCCTCGGCTTCCTGCTGCTGAAGCGCGACCTCCTGTGCCGTGGTCTTGCACCACGAGGCGTAGTCGGAGCCGCAGCGGTGCTGCCCGGGGTGATCCTGCTGCTCCTGGAGGTTCTTGCGTTGGGCTGCGACCCAGTTGCGCAGGCACGCACCGTCGCAGTCGGCAGGCCGGGTGCCGGTCGGGTCGGACTTGGTGACCGGGCTGTCGTCCGCGTAGCTGTAGGCGTTCCACTGCTGTGGGTCACCCTGAACAATCAGCGGATCGGGCGAGAGGAACTTGCCGGTGCTCGGGTCGTACTCCCGGGCGCCAAGATTGGTCAGCCCTGTGGTCTCGTCCTGCTGGCCGCCCACATAGCCCTTGTTGCCCATCCAGGCTGACGGCGCGGTGCGGTCCTGCCCGTACGGGGTGAACGAACGCCGATTGACCGTCGCAGTGTTGCTTGCGCTGATCTGAATGGTGTTCGTGCCTTGCTGGTTGGGAACGGTGTAGAAGACCTGCCCGGTGCTGTCGTGCACCGCGACAAGCGATCCGCCGAGCCCGACGTACCGCAGGCCGACGGCTGTGGTCTGGCCCTTCTGGAGCGTTAGCTCCTCGTCACCGACGTAGAGGACCGTCGCCTGGTCGTCCTGGCGGACCAGCAGTTGCCCGTTGGCGTCGTACCGGTAGTTGCTTGTCTCCGTCGCGGAACCCGTCGTCGACAGTGAGGCGAGCTTGCCCGTCGCGTCGTACGTCAGGGTGTCCGTGGTCGTCGCGGAGTTGGTTCGGCTGGTGGTGTTGCCGGCAGCGTCGTACCCGTAGGTGATGGTCGAGCCGGCGATCGGGCCTGCCGCGTTGCTGCTGCCGGCCTGGACGAGTCCGTGGACCGGCTTGCCGGACTGGGTGCCGGTGGCTGTGTTGCCAGTGCCGCCGACCGGCTGGTAGGCGGTCGTGACATCGTTGGCGGTGTTGCCCGCGACGTCGTGGTTGACCTGAGTGAGCCGATTTCCCTGCTCGTCGTAGGTCCACGACTGCCAGTACGGGTTCGGACCGCCGACGCTCGGCGAGTTGCCCGCGGTCGGGGTCGACGCGCACGCGTCCGTCGCCGTCCAGGCGGAGGTGAGGCGCTGGAGGAAGTCGTAGCCGAAGCACTGGGTGTCGGTGACCGCCTGGGCGCTGCCCGGGTTCTGCTTGTCGGTGATGGAGGTGATCAGCCCGGAACCCGCCGAGACAGTCCCGTCGGCGTTCGAGTATCCGTAGGTGGTGTCGTCGGCGAGGGTGCCGCCGTTGCCGGTGACGACCTGTGCCTCGGTCAGGCGCTGAGTCTGCTCGTCATAGCTCAACCCGAGCTGCGCGAAGTTGGTGGTCGGACCGTAGGTGAGGCGGGTCGCGTTGCCGAAGTCGTCGTAGGCGACGTTGTCGACGTAGTCCCAGGACGTGGACGAGGCACCGGTCGGGTGGCCGTACGCGTCGTAGGAGTAGTTGATCGTCTCACCCGGCAGGTTGACGTTCGTGTTGGTCGTGCTGTCCTGGCTGGACGCCACCGTGCCGGTGTAGTTGTAGGTGACCGACGTGGAGTACGTCCCCGCGAGGTTGCCCTCCCCGGCCGGGATGGTGACCGCAGTCCCACGCGGCCAGCCGTGGGTGTCGTACGCGGAGACGGCTTCGGTGTAGGCGTTGGCGCCGCTGTTGTAGTAGCTCGTCGAGGAAGACAGATATCCCTTCTTCAGCGAGTCGTACTTCCACGAGGCCAGCTCGTTGGTCGCGCTCTCCGTACTGGTGGTGCTGGTGTCGTACTGCGCGGTCTTACGCCCCAACTCGTCGTACGTGTAGCTGAGCTGCTTGCCCCGGGCGTCCGTGGCCGTCTTCAGCAGGCCGGCGTTGTCGTACGTGAAGCTGGTCGTTCCCGAATCCGGGTCGCTCGAGCTGGTCTTCTGGCCCAACAGGTTGTAGCCCGTGGACCAGGTGTGCGATGGGATGGTCGCCCCGACCGTGGTCGTCGCCGTGTCCTGCTGCCCGACCTGCCGGTCCGACGCGTCGTAGGAGTACTGCGTGACGAGCGGGTTGTTCGGGTCGGTCGGCTTGTACTGAAGCAGCTTGACGGTGTGTCCACGAGCGTCCGTGTAAGTCGCCGTCTTGGTACCGCCGTTGGGCGGAATGACGACAGTCTCGTCCTCACCCGGGTAGGCGACCGTGCTGCGCCAGGTCTCGGTACCGGCGTGGTAAGAGATAGTGGCCAGGGTGCGACCGTCACCGTCGTACTCGTAGCCCGTCGACGAAGGGACGGTGTCGTCCGGGGCCGCGACCAGGGTCGAGTTCGGCGCGCTGTTGTTGTAGTAGGGCGCGTCCGTCTTGATCGGCCAGCCGTGGGAGTCGTAGACGGTGTCCGTGATGTCGCGGCCACCGTCGACGGTGCTGCTCTGCGTCTCCCGCTGGCGCAGCAGGGAGTCGTAGAGGGCGATGCTGGTGGTGTAGCTGCCGTTGTCCAGCAGGTCCTGGGTCGTCACCGTGGAGATCCCGGTGTTGCTCAGGTCGTAGCTGTACTTGGTGTTGGGCTGGTTCGGGTTCGCGGTCTGCGAGAAGCCCGGGTCCCAGACGCCGGTGAGACGGCCCATCGGGTCGTAGGTGCTGCTGGTGACGTACCCGGCGGCGTCAGTGGTCGACAGGGTCTCGCCGCGAGTGGGATCCATCACCGAGGTCGCCGCGAAGCCGGACAGCTGGCCGGTGACCTTGGGCGAGGTCACGACGACCTTCGTCGGCGCGGCGCCGGTCGTCGGCGTGTACGCCGTCGTGGTGACGCGGCTGTCGCCGTCCGTCGAGGTGAGCTCGCGGCCGTACTGGTCGTAGGTGGCCTGGAGCGCGGTGACCGAGCTGGTCGGGTTGCCGCTGGAGTCGACGACCGCGGTCTTGACGACCTTGGTGACGTCGCCCGTGGTCGGGACCGCCGTGGTGGTGGTCGCGCCGTCGTAGTAGACCTGCTCGTCGGCGACGAGGTTGTCCGGGTACTTCGGGGTGACCGAACAGGCGACGGAGACCGTCGTGGTCCGCGACGGCATCGGCAGCCAGGCGCCCGACGCGTCCTTCATGTACGTCGTACGGGTGCAGCGGTCGTCCGACGTGGTCGACGTGTCGCCGTGGTCGTCGACCGCCGTCGGCAGGCCACTGGCGTTGTCGAAGGTGGTGTCGGTCTCGGTGGTGCGGCTGCCCGTCGAGGTGGTCTGCGTGGTACGGACCCGGTCCGAGTTGATCTGCTGCGCGGTCAGCGGGTCCAGGCCGGCGGCGGTGCGGGACTGGGTGGCGGTGACCGGGCCGAGCCACGGGTCGGTGACGGTGTCGGCCAGCAGCGAGCCGCCGTCGCCGTTGTAGGCGAGCGTCTCGAAGGCGACGCCGGCCAGGGCGTTGACGTCCTTCTGGGGGTCGTCCTTGGCGGTGTCGTTCAGCGTGATGCTGCGCGTGCCGGTGGCCGTCTTGTCGCCGTCCATGCCGCGGAAGTAGATCGCGCGGTTGAAGGTGATCGGGTCGTTGCCGCCGGGCGTGCCGGTGCGGGTGTCGACCTCGCCGAAGCCGCGGAACTGGTTCCAGGTGCGGTACTTGGCCTGGGTGCCCGGGTCGTCGGCGTAGTGCCAGGCGGTCGGGCCCACGTAGCTGTAGTCGGTCTCGACGCTGGGGCTCTTGGTCGCGGTGTCCTGCTCGGTGACCGAGGAGACGACGTACTTGTTGAACCAGTCCTTGATCGGAGAGGTCAGGCCCGGCGGCGTCCAGTAGGCCGGGTAGCACAGCATGCCGTTGCTGTCGTCCGACGACGGCAGGACCGGAGTGCTGCCGTTGTCACAGGCGGCGATCGTGGGTGTGGTGTCGGCGTAGTTGACCTGGATCAGGTCGCCGCTCTCGGTGCTGATCTGGTAGATGCGACCGCGGGTGATCGGCAGATAGCCCGCCAGGGAGGGCACCCGGTTCGCCATCATGCGCGGCGTGAAGGTGATCGGCGGGGTCGAGGCGGTGCCGCCGACCTGGCCGGTGCGGGTGACGCTGCTCAGCCACAGCGACGGCGAGGTGTCGTCGCCCGTGGAGGGGAAGCTGTAGTTCAGCGCCCAGGAGTCGACGTTGGAGTAGGCGGTGCCGACCAGGACCTGGGTCCGGATGCCGGTCAGCTCCTTGGTGGTCCAGAACGACGGCCCGTGGTTGTTGCAGGTGCCGGTCGACGCACAGTTCTGGTCGTAGGGGACGTCCGGCCAGTGCGAGGCGGTGGTGGAGCTGAGCGTCGCGCCGGCGCAGGTGAATCCGGTGGGGTTGCAGCGCTCCGAGACGTCGTAGAAGACCTTGCCGGCGGCAGGCTGGGTGGTGTCGTACGTGTGCCCGGCGCGCTGGCCGTACTCGACGTGGTCGAGGTAACCGCCGCGGACGTAGGAGACGGGCGTGGTGGCGTTGTCGGCGCCGTAGTAGTTGGCCTCCGTCTTGTACCAGTAGCTCATGGAGTCCTGGTGACGGTCGACCACGTAGTCGAGGTTCCAGCGCCAGGCCGTCGCGCAGGAGGACGCCGCGAAGGTCGAGGCGTGGCAGGGCTCACCCGTGTCGTTGCCGTAGACCGGCACGGTCCACACCGAGTTGGTGGTGGCGTTGCCGCTCGCGTAGCCGGGGAGCTGGTTCAGGCCGAAGTAGTAGCTGGTGCCGCCGGTGGTGATCACCCAGTACTGGTGGGCGTGATCGGTGTTGACGGTGTCCGTCTTGAGCGAGACGGTCTCGCCGTTGTCGTTCTGCGGTCGCCAGGCGCCGGTGGCGTCGTCGTGGACCAGCGTGGTCGACGTGCCGTTCAGCGACAGCGTGACCGAGTCGGCCGCGTCGGACCAGCACTCGTCGCCCGTCTTGGGAGTGTTGTTGGTCGAGTTGGAGTCCTGCGAGCAGGACACGTAGCTGCGCTCGATGTAGTTCTGCGAGTCCGACCAGCCGTCGCCGACCCAGGAGGCCTGCGGGGAGTCGGCCGCTGTGCGGCCGTCGATGGACTGCGAGTCGTAGCCCAGGCTGACCGTCGGGGCCAGCCCGCCGGGGACCTCGGGGATCGAGACGTTGTAGGACCAGTTGAAGGAACCGGCCCCGGAGCCGCCGGACCACTGGCCCTGCGGAGCCAGCGAGGTGGCCGCGAACGAGCCGCCGCTCCCGGTCTCCGAGGAGGTCGCGGCCAGCACCGTCATCGGCTGCACGGCAGCGCTGCGGGCGGCCAGCTGGACCTGGGCGGTCACCTGGTTGCCCGCACCGGAGTTGGTGGAGGTCGCCAGGGGGGTCTGGGTGCGGCACTTGGCCAGCGCCGGGGTGGTCAGGGCGCAGGCGGGCAGCTGGACCAGGCGCAGCCGGGAGCCCCAGTCCGCACCGTAGGCGTTGCGGAAGGCGCTGTAGTCCAGGGAGACGCGCGCGGTGCGGGCGCCGGCGGTCAGGTCGGTGCGCTGCAGGCCGAAGACGACGCCGCGCAGGGCGAGCTTGGCGCTGGTGCTCTGCGGCGCCATGGAGACCTTGGCGGTCAGCGCGCCAGTGGCGGGGTGCGGGGCGGACTTCGCCGCGGCCCCCGACGCGCGCGGGGCGGTCGGCGCCGTCACGCTGAGCGTGACCGGCAGGCCGCCGGCCTTGGCGGCGGCCCGGGGCGGGTCGCGGCGGCGAGTGCCGCGGTACCGTCGGCCGCGGCCGGGAGGGCGGTCTTCAGTCTCGTTCTCCGCCGGCGGCAACGGCCCGCTGGTGACCATGGGCGGCGGCAACGGTCCGGCGCTGTCGCTGAGTTGGCCCACCGCACTGCCCAAGCCCACCGTCACCGGCTCGAGCGTCAGTTACGCCGACGTCATCCCCGGCGTGGACCTGCGGATGAGCGCGACCACCATCGGCGGCTTCACCCAGACGCTGATCGTCAAAACCCCGGCCGCCGCGGCCGACCCGGCGCTGGCCCAGCTCAAGCTGGCCGCCCACGGCGCCGGGCTCTCCCTCCACGACGACGGCCACGGCAACCTGAGGGCGGTCACCCGGAGCGGAGCGGTGGCCTTCCAGGCTCCCGCCCCGGTCATGTGGGACAGCAGCACGAACGCCGTCCCCACCGCCCCGGCCAACACCCTGGGCCGCAGCGCCGCCGCGCTCTCCGGTGTCTCCGGAGCCTCCGTCCACCCCGCTGCCCCGGTCGCGTCCACCGCGAACGGCCCCGGCACCGGCGCCCAGGTGGCGCGCGTCGCCGACACCGTCTCCGGCTCGACCATCCTGCTGGCGCCGGACAAGCACCTGCTGACCGGAGCCGGCGTCCACTTCCCGCTGTACATCGACCCGACCTGGACCGCGATCTGGAAGACGGGCGCCAAGCAGCACTTCGTCGAGGTCCAGGCCGGCTGCCCGACCGCGGCCAACGAGGACTCGACCACCTACGGTGATCCCGGCGTCGGTGACAACACCTTCTCCGGCTGCGTCGGGGTGGAGCGCTCCTACTTCCAGGTCGGCATCCCGAGCCAGGTCCACGGCGCCCAGCACATCGTCACGGCCTACGTGAGCCTCAAGGAGAGCTACTCGGCCAGCTGCAGCGCCTCCTCCAACGTCAACGTCTACGCGGCCAAGAGCGCGATCGGCGGGGGGACGGACTGGAACAACAAGCCCGCCCTCGGCAACTCCTTCGGAACCCACAGCTACGGTCCCGCGTGCTCGAGTGAGCCGAGCATCAACTTCACGCTCGACTCGACCACGCAGAAGACGCTGAGCAGCGCGAGCACGCTGACCTTCGCGGTCACGAACGGCAACGAGAGCTCCGGGACCTACTTCAAGCGCTTCGCCAACAACCCGACCATCTCCGTCGAGTACAACCACTACCCGAACGCGCCCGGCAGCCTCGACGCCAAGGCCGGGAGCACCGACCTGGGCTGCGACACGGCCTCGCCGTACCCGCTGCTCGGCAAGACGGACTCCGTCACGCCGCCCACGATGTACACCAAGGTCACCGACCCCGACGCCGACGACATGGCCGCCACCTTCACCTACTGGGTCGACGGGAGCACCACCAAGAACACGGTCACCTCGGCCAACACCTCGAGCGGCCTGACCGCCCAGGGGACCATGAAGTCCGGCTTCGTCTCCGGGCTCGCGGACGGGACCGTCGTCGACTGGCAGGTCACCGGGCTGACCGACGGTGAGGACAGCGTCTCCAGTTCCACGGTCTGCCACTTCACGGCCTACCCGAACACCCCGGTGCCGACCCTGACGCCGAAGAGCGTCGGGACGACCGAGCACACCACGGCGACCTTCACCGCCAAGACCGACGCGGCGGACAAGGCCCTCAAGTTCGTCTACGGCCTCGACATCGCCCCGTCGACCAGCAACCCGCCGGCCAGCCAGACCATCAACGTCACCGACGGCACCGGTGCTCACGACATCACCGTGACGCCGTCCGGCCCCGGCACCCACAAGCTCTACGTGGACGCCTACGACGCGGCGGGCAACCGCGCCTCCACCAGCACGCAGTTCACCGTGCAGGGCGCTCCGGGCCAGACCTACTCCTCGTTCCAGGCCGCGCTGAACAACACCAGCGTCTCCCCGGACAGCACCCACACAGCGGGTGACTTCGACGGCAGCGGCAACACGATCTCGCTGACCGATCTCCGCAACGCCGGCTGGGCCCCCTCCTCGGGCACCACGGGCAACACCGTCACCGTGGACGGCGCGCAGTTCACCCTGCCCAACTTCAACACCTCGGGCGCGTCCGACAACGTGCTCGCCGACAACCAGACCATCCAGTTCCCGGCGAACTCCGGCCCCGACGGCAACAGCACCGGCCAGTCCCTGGTGGTCCTGGCGACCGGCACCTACGCCGAGGCCAGCAGCGCGGTCGACAGCCCCACCCCCGAGACGGTGCCCTACGTGCCGCCGGGCACGGACGTCGTCGGCACCGACTGCACCCTGGGCAACAACGCCTACCAGGACTGCTCGGCGCCGAGCGGCACGGTCAACTACACGGACCCCACCGTCGGCTCCAACGGCTCCGAGCCCTACCGGATGCTCACCCCCGACTGGGTCTACGGCTCCAGCACCCTGGCTTCGCTGATCCTGCCGCACCGCAACTACGCCGCCGGCACGCAGCAGACGACGCCCGTCGGCATCTACGCCTTCGCGATCCGTCTGGAGCCGGGCAAGACCGTCTCCTCCATCACGCTGCCCGACGTCGCCGGGCCGGTGAACGGCGTCAGCGGCCGTCCGCTGTCGGGCATGCCGGCCATGCACATCTTCGGCATCGCCTTCCGTGACACCACCACCGCCCCCGGCGGCACGCAGTGGACCGGCGCCTGGGCCTCGCCGAGCGAGAGCCACTACAAGTTCACCGGCAACGTCGACTACACCAACCTGACGGTCCGCACGGCCGCCACCCCGAGTGTCACCGGCGGCACGGTGCGGCTCCGCCTGTCGAACGCTCTCGGCACCGCGCCGGTGACGCTGAACCACGTCACCGTCGCGACCCAGTCGACTGGACCGACCCCGACCGGCGCTCCGCAGGACGTCAGCTTCACCAATGTCCCCGGCGGCGGAAAGAGCGTCACCATACCGGCGGGCAGCGACGTCTACAGCGACCCGCTGACCTTCGGCGCGACCGCCGGCCACGCGTTGCTGATCAGCTACTCGCTCACCGACGCGACGCTCGACGGCCACATCTACTCGTCGGCCACCAGCTGGATTACCGCCCCAGCCACGACGAGCGCGGCCGGCGACCACACGGCCGACACCACCGCCACGGCGTTCACCGGGACCGGAAGCACCACAGGCGACTTCACCAATGTCCTGGCCGGTGTCGACGTGGTCGGCAGCACGCCGGGCCTGGGCACCGTGGCCGTACTCGGCGACAACATCAACACTCCGTACGCCACCGGCACCAAGGCGCTCCACGGGGCGCCGCACCTCGCGACGGGCCTCGTCGCGGCCCTGGCCGCGCAGACCACCGTGCCCGACTACGGCGTCGTCGACCTCGGCGTCCCCGGCAACCGGCTGGACACCGACCTGAGCGGGAACCCCGGCCGGGCGGCGCTCACCCGTCTCGACCGGGACGTGCTGGCCGAGCCCGGCATCCAGAACGTCGTCGTCGCCCAGGGTCTGAACGACGTGCTGGCGGGTGAGAGCGAGCAGCAGATCATCCAGAGCTACAACACGCTCTCCGGCGAGCTCAGCACCTGGGGCGTCAGGACCGTCTTCACCACCATGACCCCCTGCTACGGGCTGGCCGCCTGCACCACGGCGCTCGACGCGACGCGGGTCGACCTGAACTCGCAGATGATGAGCGACTGGACCGACGTCGCGAGTCCCTACCGGATCATGGCCGTGGACACGGATGCCGTCGTGGCGGGAATGGACCCCACCAGCACCTACGAGGTCCTCAGCACCGCCGGCTTCCAGGCGCTGCCGAGCGCGTTCACGAGTCTGCCGGACCTGACCGTGCTGGGCCCGATCTCCTGATCGAGCCCGCCCCGCGCCGGGGTGTGTCTGCCGGAAGGCAGGCACACCCCGGCGTTCTGCGCCCCACCACTCGAACACATGGAGAATCCGAACATGAGGCGTTCCCTGCGCACCGTCGCCGTCCTGGCCCTCCTCGGCGCCTTCCAGCTCCTTGCCGGGCTGCTGCTCGGCGCCCTGGTCTGGCTGCTCGTGGCGCTCGCCGTCCATCGCGGCACCTGGGTTCCCACCTTCGGGATGATCAAGCTGGCCGGGTTCACCGTGCTGCTCGCCGTCGGGCTGTTCCGCGTCGGGGCGTCAGAAGACGCTCCGCAGGAGGCGGCGGCCGGACCGCCGGACCGTGGTTGCGGCACGCCGCCGGCACCCCTGCTGCTGCGCAGTCGCGCGCGCTTCACCGCGATCCTGGCCGCGACACCGCCCCCGGACCAGGGCATCGCGGCCGCCACCGCCTCCGCACTGCGGCGCTGTCACGCCCGCGTCTTCCTGCGCGCCACGCGCGCCATGGCCGCGGAGCTCGAGAACCAGGCGGCCGGTTCCTAGGCCGCGGCAGACCGCAGCGGCCCTCCTCGGAGGGTGTTGCCCGCCGACGACGGTTTCTGGTCGCCGGTCAGCGCGTGTGTGCGGCGAAGGGGCCGTCGTCCTCGAAGACGTGGCGCGCGAAGTTCTCGGCGATGCGGCGGTGGCCCGCCGGGTCGGGGTGGACCTCGTCGGGGAGCGGGAGTTCGGCGAAGTCCCGTGCGCCGTACAGCTTCCGACCGTCGAGGTGGTGCAGGTGCGGGTCCTCGGCCGCCCGCTCGGCGACGATCCGGGCGAGCGCGTCGCGGACGACGTTCAGCGTCAGGCGCCCGGCGGCACGTTCGGCGGGATCGCCGGTCGCCCTGAAGCGCAGCACCCCGTCGGTGAAGTCGGGCGCCAGCGGGCCTGGGGTGTCCTCCTGCACCGGACACAGCAGGGGCGACACGACCAGCAGCGGCGTCGTCGGGTGACCCTCGCGGAGGGTGTCGAGGAAGCCGTGCACGGCCGGGACGAAGGCGCGCAGGCGCATCGCGTCGGTGTTGACGAGGTTGATTCCGATCTTGACGCTGATCAGGTCCGCGGGGGTGTCCCGCATCGCCCGCGCGGTGAAGGGGTCGAGCAGAGCGCTGCCGCCGAACCCGAGGTTGAGCAGTTCCACGCCGCCTCTGGCCGCGGCCAGGGCCGGCCAGGTCGCGGTCGGACGGTCGGCGTTCGACCCGTGGCTGATCGAACTCCCGTGGTGCAGCCAGACGCTGCGGCCGCGGTCAGGCACCGGTCCGACCGGTGCGTCGGTGCGCAGGGCGACCAACTCGGTGATCTCGGTGTGCGGCAGCCAGATCTCGACGTCCTTGTCACGGGCGGGCAGCCCGGTGAACCGGGCGGTGCCGACCGGCCCCTCGCGCAGTTCGGAGGCCTGGGTGAGCAGGTCCGTGATGATCCTGACGTTGCCGCCCGGCACCGTCGCCCCGGCGGTGAGGCGCCCGTCGACCAGGAGGTCGTAGACCCCGTCGGCCGGGGCGGGCAGGCCCTGGTGGACCCGCTTGGTCGGCACGGTGTCCAGTTCGACCACGGTGGCCCGGGTCCGGAACACCAGCCGCACGCCGGAGGGTTGGGCCTCGGCCGTGGCCAGCTGGGCGTCGGGGATCTGCCGGCGCGCCCGGGCGGGCAGCCGATGCGGCATCAGGCCGCGGGCGGTCGGCTCCAGGTCGAGAAAGCCGCGGAGCAGGTCCGCGGTGACGGGGGTGCTGATCCAGTCGTGCTCGGTGTCCATCGCCTCAGCCTCTCGCTGCGGTGCCGCGCTCGCGCAGCAGGATGTCGAGGGAGTCGACGACCCAGCGCCAGGACTCCTGCGGGTCGACGGCGGTGTGGCTGAAGCCGCCCGCCGCCTCCAGGCTCACGTAGCCGTGGAAGACGCTGCCCAGCATCCGCACCGCGTGGGTCTGGTCGGGCTCCTCCAGGTCGTAGCCGCGCAGGATCGCGCGGGTCATCTGCGCGTGCCGTACGCCGGCACTGGCGGCGGCCGTCTCCGGGTCGAGCCTGAACCTGGCGGCCTCGTAGCGACCGGGGTGGTCCCTGGCGTAGTCGCGGTAGGCGTCCGCGAACGCGGCGAGCGCGTCCTTGCCGGCCCGGCCGGCCAGTGCGGAGGCGACCCGGTCGGCGAGCTCCTCCAGCGCGAACAGCGCGATCCTGGTCTTCAGCTCATGGGAGCTCTTCAGGTGCGAGTAGAGACTCGCGACCTTCACGTCGAAGCGCCTGGCCAGCGCCGAGACGGTCACCTGGTCGAACCCGACCTCGTCCGCCAGCTCGGCCCCCGCCCGCGTCAGACGCTCCGGGGTCAGTCCCGCTCGTACCATCACCTTGCTCCCCTCTGGCGACATCCATTATGCATTTGCCTAATGGCTTTAGGCAAATGGCAAGAGGGTACTCAAGAGGGTGCTCAGGGCGGCGCCACGAACCGCGGTCCGTGGCACCTGAGCGGGTGGGCAGGGCGGCTAACGGCCGACGGCGCGGGCCTGTCGCAGGACCTGGTCCAGGGCGGCGGCCGTCGCGGGGACGTCGAGCCGCGAGTTGTCGATGATCGGCAGACCCGAGCCGTACCAGCCGGACATGCGGCTGTGGATCTCGGCGACCTGGTCGTCGGGAAGCCGGCGGTGCCCGCTGCGCAGCGCGTTGCGGGAGAGGACCACGTCCAGGCCCGGCAACAGGATCACCGGGATCACCTGGGGGCCGATGTGCCGCTTCCAACCGCCCAGGCCGACGGCCGGGCGGTCGGGGAACACCGCGTCGTCGATCACGCAGGAGATGCCGTTGGCCAGGTAGTTGCGGGCGGCGAAACCGCAGGTGCGCCGGGCCAGGCGGTACTGCGCCTCGGCCTGGTCGCTCCAGCCTGCCTGCGGGTTGGCGAAGCCGGAGCGGACCCACTCGCGCACGTCGTCGAGGCTGATGTGGGCGGTGGTCGTCGGTTGCCGGTCGGCCCAGTACCGCGCGACGGAGGTCTTGCCCGCGCCCGCCGGGCCGATCAGCAGGACCGCGACCGGCCCGCCGGACGGGGCGGCAGGCTGCGGGTACGCGGGCGGAGTGGGCATGACGAAGTGTCCCGTCGTCTGGTCGCCCCGCGCCGCGGACTCGGGGACGGCGCGCAGCCCCATCGTCGCCCTCGGCGGACCCGAGGCCGGAGGCGGCGGCAGGCTGCCGGAGTAGTACCCGTGGCTCTCTGACATCCGGTCACCTCCGGGACGGAGGATACCGTCCCGGTCACCGGGTCCGTTACCGCTGCTCCGCGAGCGCCCGCAGGGCGAGCTCGTAGGAGCCGATGCCGAAGCCGGCGATCGTCCCGCTGGCCACCGCCGAGATCACCGAGGTGTGCCGGAACTCCTCGCGCGCGTGCGGATTGGAGATGTGCACCTCGATCAGCGGGGCGGTCCGCTGCGAGGCGGCGTCCCGCATGCCGTAGGAATAGTGCGTGAACGCGCCCGGGTTGATGACCACGGGCAGCTTTCCGTCGGCCGCCTCGTGCAGCCAGCGGATCATCTCGCCCTCGTCGTTGGTCTCGCGCACCTCGACCGCGAAGCCGAGCTCCGCGCCCAGCTTGGTGCACCGCTCCACCAGCCCGGCGTAGGAGGTGGAGCCGTAGACGTCGGGCTCGCGCGAGCCGAGCCGGCCCAGGTTCGGCCCGTTCAGCACCAGCACCCGCTGGGGCCCACGGCCGCTCACACGCCCACCTCGGCGTAGGCCGCGACCAGGAGCGTCGGGTCGGGAGCCTCCAGCACGGTGGGCTTGCCGAGACCGTCCAGGACGATGAACCGCAGCCGGTCGGCGCGCGACTTCTTGTCGAGCTTCATCGCCTCCAGCAGCTTGGGCCAGGCGTCGGCACGGTAGGTCAGCGGCAGGCCGACCGAGGCGAGGACCGCCTTGTGACGGTCGGCCGTCTCGTCGTCCAGGCGGCCGGCCAGCCGGCCCAGCTCCGCGGCGAAGACCATGCCGACGCTGACGGCAGCGCCGTGACGCCACTTGTAGCGCTCGTTGCGCTCGATCGCGTGGGCGAGCGTGTGGCCGTAGTTGAGGATCTCGCGCAGGCCGGACTCGCGCAGGTCGCCGGAGACGACCTCGGCCTTGACCTTGATCGAGCGCTCGATCAGCTCGGCCGTGTGCGGTCCCGCGGGCGTCTTCGCCCCCTCGGGATCGGCCTCGACCAGGTCGAGGATGACCGGGTCGGCGATGAAGCCGGTCTTGATGACCTCCGCCAGACCGCTGACGTAGTCGTGCCGCGGCACCGTCTCCAGCGTGTCCAGGTCCGCCAGCACACCGACCGGCGGGTGGAAGGCGCCGACCAGGTTCTTGCCCTCGGCGATGTTGATGCCGGTCTTGCCGCCCACCGCCGCGTCGACCATGCCCAGCAGTGTGGTCGGCATGGAGACCCAGCGCACCCCCCGCAGCCAGGTCGCGGCGACGAAGCCGGCCAGGTCGGTCGTCGCGCCGCCGCCGATGCCGACGATCACGTCGGTGCGGGTGAAGCCGGTCTGGCCCAGCACGGACCAGCAGTAGGCGGCGACCTCGGCGCTCTTGGCCTCCTCCGCGTTGGGCACCTGCAGCGCGATGGCCTCGTAGCCCTGCGCGGCCAGGTCGTCGCGGATCGCCTCGCCGGTCGCGGCCAGCGCCTCCGGGTGGATCACGGCGACGCGCTGCGCGGCGTTGCCGATCAGCCCGGGCAGCTCGCCCAGCAGCTGGCGCCCGATCAGGACGTCGTACGGGTCGCTGCCGCCGCTGGCGCCCACCCGGATCCGGGTGAGGTCCGGGCGCGGAGCGCCCGAGGAGTCCGCAGTCTGACGATCGCTCATGCCTTGCTCAGCTCCAGTGCGTCCATGACCGCGTCGGCCACCTGGTCGGGCGTCGAGTCGGCCGTGCTCACCACGGCCCGCGCCACGCGCGTGTAGACCGGGCGGCGCTGTTCCATCAGTTCGCGCCAGCGGGCGCGCGGGTTGCCGATCAGCAGCGGGCGCGGCGCGTCCAGACCGACCCGCTTCACCGCGTCTGCGAGGGCGACGTCGAGGAAGACCACCGGCAGGCCGGTCAGCAGCGCCTCGGTCTCCTCGCGCATGACGGCGCCGCCGCCGAGGGCGAGCACGCCGGTGTGCCCGGCGACGGCCGCCCTGACGGCGGCCGCCTCCAGCCCGCGGAAGTGCGGCTCTCCCTCGTCGACGAAGATGTCGGCGATCGGTTTGCCGGCCGTCGCCACGATGTCGGCGTCGGTGTCGCGGAAGCCGACACCGAGCCGCTCGGCCAGCAGCTGCCCGACGGAGCTCTTGCCCGCGCCGGGCGGTCCGATCAGGACCACCAGCGGTCCGGTCACTTCACGACCAGGTGGTCGAGGTAGCCCTGCACGTTGCGGCGGGTCTCGGCGACGTTGTCGCCGCCGAACTTCTCCGCCACCGCGTCGGCCAGCACCAGCGCGACCATCGCCTCGGCGACGATCCCGGCCGCCGGCACCGCGCACACGTCGGAACGCTGGTGGTGCGCCTTGGCGACCTCGCCGGTGCGGGTGTCGATGGTGGCCAGGGCGCGCGGCACGGTCGCGATCGGCTTCATCGCGGCGCGGACCCGCAGCAGCTCGCCGGTGGAGAGGCCGCCCTCGGTCCCGCCGGAACGCCCGGAGGTGCGGCGCACGCCCTCGGGGGTCGGCACGATCTCGTCGTGGGCCTGCGAGCCGGGAATCCTCGCCAACTCGAAGCCGTCGCCGACCTCGACGCCCTTGATCGCCTGGATGCCCATCAGCGCGGCGGCGAGCCGCGCGTCCAGCCGGCGGTCCCAGTGCACGTGCGAGCCGAGGCCGACGGGCACACCGTAGGCCAGCACCTCGACGACACCGCCGAGGGTGTCGCCGTCCTTGTGGGCCTGGTCGATCTCGGCGACCATCCGCTTGGACGCGTCCGCGTCCAGGCAGCGCACCGAGTCCTCGTCCAACCGCGCCTCGTCCGCCGGCACCGGCACGACCCCGGCCGGGGCCTTGGCCGCGCCGAGCTCCACGACGTGGGAGACGAGCTCGATCCCGCAGGTCTCCTTGAGGTAGGAGCGGGCGACCGTGCCGAGGGCGACGCGCGCCGCGGTCTCGCGGGCGCTGGCGCGCTCCAGGATCGGGCGGGCCTCGTCCAGCGAGTACTTCTGCATGCCGGCCAGGTCGGCGTGGCCGGGACGCGGCCGGGTCAGCGGCTCGTTGCGGGCGAGCCCGGCCAGGATCTCCGGGTCGACCGGATCGGCCGACATGACCTGCTCCCACTTGGGCCACTCGGTGTTGCCGACCATGATCGCCACGGGCGAGCCCATCGTCAGCCCGTGCCGCACCCCGCCGAGGAACGTGACCACGTCCTGCTCGAACTTCATCCGCGCGCCACGGCCGTAGCCGAGGCGCCGGCGGGCGAGCGCGTCGGCGACCATCCCGGTGGTGACGGGCACCCCCGCGGGCAGACCCTCCAGCGTCGCGACGAGTGCAGGGCCGTGCGACTCTCCTGCCGTCAGCCAGCGCAGCGTTCCCAAGGGTGTGCTCCTTCAGCTCCCGTGTCGTGCCTCTGGAAAGATCCTGCCACGACAGAGTGTGCAGAGCAGAATCCGTCCAGTGAGTGAGCCACCTGCCCAGCTGGGCTCAGTTGCACTGCCCCGGGGGCGCGGGGCTCTGCTGCTGTGCGGCTCCGCCGCGTGGGCGCGACAATCCCCCAGCCTTCGGCCGGGAGGTACCCCCTCCGACGTGCGGATGGTCCGGGGCGCGCAGGGCCGTCCGCAGCGGGTGGTTTCTCGCGCACGCAGTTGATCAAGCAGAGCCCCGCTCCCCTCACGGGACTGCAACTCACCCGGAGTGCGAAAGTGCCGCCTCGCCCGCGGTGCGCATCGCCGCGACCACGTCCGCGTCGGGGAGGCCGGTGAAGGCGCGGGACTGGAGGACCGCCTGGTGGACCAGGAGGTCCAGGCCGCCGAGGACCACGCCGTCGCGCTTCTGCCAGGCCGCGGCCAGCGCCGTCGGCCACGGGTGGTAGAGGACGTCGAAGAGCGCGCCCGGCTCGTCGGGGACCGCGTCCGCGAGGAAGTCCGTCGCGCCGACCGGGGTCGTGGAGATGACGAGCTCCGCGCCGAACGCCTCCGCCGCACGGTCCCACTCCTCGGGGACCACGTCGACGCCCAGGCGCTCGCCCAGCGCGCGCATCTGCGCGGCCCGCTCGGGGCCGCGGACGAACGCCGCCACCGGGCCGTCGCAGACCCGCGCCAGCGCCGCCAGCGCCGAGGACGCCGTGGCGCCCGCGCCGAGGACCGCCGCGCTGCCGACCCGCTCGACGCCCCGCTCGCGCAGCGCCGCGACCAGGCCGGGCACGTCCGTGTTGTCCCCGGTGCGGCGACCGTCCTCGTGGAAGACGACCGTGTTGACCGCGTCGACGCCGAGAGCGACCGCCGAGACCTCGTCCAGCAGCGGGATGACCGCCCGCTTCAACGGCATCGTCAGGGACAGGCCCGCCCAGCCCTGGCCCTGGACGTCCAGCGCGGCCAGGAAGCCCGGCAGCCCCGCCTCGTCCACCTCGAAGCGGTCGTAGCGCCAGCTCTCGCCCAGCCCCAGCGCCGCGAACGCGGCGCGGTGCAGGGTGGGCGAGAGCGAGTGCGCGATCGGCGAACCGAGCACCGCGGCCCGTCTCACGGTCACTGGCACTGTCCCGTCGTCCGGTTGACGTTCTGGCCGTGCTTGGCGCAGTACACCTGGACGTCGTCCAGGAACGCGCTCCAGGTCGCCGAGAAGCGGGTGTCGTTGGTGTCGACCGCGACGAAGAACGCCCAGTTGCCAGGCGTCGGGTTCAGCACCGCCTGGATCGCCTGCTCGCCGGGGTTGCTGATCGGGGACGGCGGCAGGCCCTTGACGACGTAGGTGTTGTAGCCGCCGGCCGTGCTGGCCTTCTGCGCGTTGGTGAAGGTCTTGCTGCCCAGGTAGTACTGCAGCGTGGTGTCGACCTCGAGGCGCCCGAAGGTGACGTTGGTGTTGAGCCGGTTGTAGAGCACCCGGGCGATCTTGCCGAAGTCGGCGGTGTTGTTGCCCTCGGCCTGCAGGATGCTGGCCTCGGTCAGCACCTGGTAGGCGTTGGCGAGCTTGACGCCGCTCGCGCCCGCCTGCAGCTGCAGCGAGTCGATCTTCGACTTGGCGTTGGTGACCATCGCCTTGAGCAGGTCGATCGGCTTGGTGTCCTTGGACAGCGGGTACTTGGTCGGCCAGAGGAAGCCCTCGACCTTGCCGTTGGCGTAGGCGGGCAGCCCGAGCTGCGCGACGTCGGCCTGGGCGACCTGCGCGGTGGCGCCCGCCTTGAGGCCCAGCTTGCCGTCGATCAGCGCGTAGATCTGCTTCGAGGTCTTGCCCTCGGGGATGGTGATCGCCGCGCCGCCCTGCTGGGAGATCAGCGACTGCAGCGCGGAGGCGGCCGACATGTGCAGCTTCATGGTGTAGTAGCCGGGCTGGATGCCCGAGGCGGCCTTGCTGCCGTTGTAGGCGTTGACGAAGGCCTTCGTGCTCTCCACCACGCTGGACGCGACCAGCGTGGTGGCGATGTCGGTGCCGGTCGCGCCGTCCGGGATCTGCACCTGCACGTCCGTGGTGCCGTCGCCGGCGTAGTCCGGCGGCGGACCCCAGTGGTTCTCGTAGAACTTGTAGCCGTAGTAGCCACCGCCGGCCAGGGCCGCGACCAGGACCACGGACAGGGTCAGGCAGGCCATGCCGCTGCGCTTGCGCTCGGTCCGGCCCTTCTCCTTGTCCTTGCGGCGGCCGCTGCGGCTTTCGTCCTCGTCGGACAGGAACGGCACGTACTCCTCGCCGTCCTCCTGCTCCTCGAAGTAGACGTCCTCGTCGCCGCGCTCACGGTGCGGCTGCGTCTCCTGGGCGGGGGGCGCCTCACCGCGGGCCTCGGCCTCCAGGCGGGCGGCCTCGGCGACCCAGTCGATGCCGTCGGGGCCGGGACCGGACGGCGGGGGGCTCTGCCGCTGCGGAGGCTGCGGGGGCTGCGGCCGGTAGACCGGCTGCTGGCCGGTCCCGTACGGGTCCTGTGGCCAGCCCGGCTGCTGCGGCTGCTGGGGCCGCGGCTGCTGTTGGGGCTGTTGCGGCTGGCCGTAGGGGTACGGCTGCTGCGGGTAGGGCTGCTGCGGTTGCTGCGGTTGCCCGTAGGGCTGCTGCGGGTAGGACTGCTGGGGCTGCTGCGGCTGGCCGTACGGATACGGCTGCTGCGGCGGGTAGCCGCCCTGTTCTCCGTAGGGGCCGGCTTGGCCCCACGGTTCGGAGCCGTAGCCCCGGCCCTGGTCGGTCATGCATCCCCTCGGATTCCACGGCGAATCGAACCGGCGTACCCATGGGCCCGCCGTGGACGGAACGTTACCCGACAGACTCCGACCGGAGCCTTTGGGCACGTTCGCGCCACGCAGAGCACCGACGACGGTAGCCCAGAGTGACGAAAGGGGTCCACCCGAAGGTGGACCCCCATTGCAGGCCGTCAGCCTACAGCGACTCCGCCGCGGGTTCGACAGTCTCGCCCGGCGGACGTCCGCTCGTCTTCTCGGTCTCCAGCGCGCTCTGCAGGATGACCACGGCCGCGGCCTGGTCGATCCGGGAACGGCCCTGCTTGGACTTCACCCCGGCCGCACGCATGCCGGCCGCCGCGCTGACCGTCGTCATCCGCTCGTCGACCAGCCGCACCGGCACCGGCGCGATCCGCGCCGCCAGCCGGCCCGCGTACTCACGGACCTTGACCGCGGCCGGGCCCTCGCGTCCGCTCATGGAACGCGGGAGCCCCACCACGACCTCGATCGGCTCGTACTCGGCCACGATCGCGGCCAGCCTGCCGATCGACTTGGCGCCGGCCGGGACCGTCTCCACCGGGGTGGCCAGCATCCCGTCGGGGTCGCAGCTGGCGACCCCGATCCGGGCGTCACCGACGTCCACGGCGATCCGGCGTCCTCGGCGCATCTCCGTCACCGCTCCGGCCTCAGACCTTCTCGGCGACGAGCGCGCGCACGGCCTCGACGGCCTGGCCGACGGCGGTCGGGTCCTGGCCGCCGCCCTGGGCCACGTCGTCCTTGCCGCCACCGCCGCCGCCGAGGGTCTTGGCGGCCGCACGGACCAGCTCGCCGGCCTTGACGCCGCGCTCGCGCGCGGCCTCGTTGGTGGCGATCACGGTCAGCGGGCGGCCGTTGGCCACGGTGAACAGCGCGACGACGGCGGCGCGGCCGCCCTGGCCGATGCGGTTGCGGACGTCGAGGACCAGCTTGCGCAGGTCGTCGGCGCCGGTGCCGTCAGGGACCTGGCCGGTGACCAGCGCCGTGCCGCGCACGTCCTCGGCGCCCTCGGCCAGACCGGCGGCCGCCTGCAGCACCTTCTCGGCGCGGAAGCGCTCGATCTCCTTCTCGGCCTCCTTGAGCTTGGCGAGCATGCCGGAGATCTTCTCCGGCAGCTCCTCCGGGCGGCCCTTGACCAGCTCGGTCAGCTGGGCCACCACGGTGTGCTCGCGGGCCAGGAAGCTGTAGGCGTCCACGCCGACCAGCGCCTCGACGCGGCGCACGCCGGAGCCGATGGAGGACTCGCCGAGCAGCTTCACCAGGCCCAGCTGGGCGGTGTTCTGCACGTGCGTGCCGCCGCAGAGCTCCTTGGAGAAGTCGCCGATGGTGACGACGCGGACCTTCTCGCCGTACTTCTCGCCGAACTCGGCGATGGCGCCGGCCTTCTTCGCCTCGTCGATGCCCATGATCTCGGCGGTGACGTCCAGCTCGCGGCTGAGCACCTCGTTGATCTTCTGCTCGACGTCGGTCAGCACGGTGCCGGGGACGGCGGTGGGCGAGCCGAAGTCGAAGCGGAAGCGGCCGGGCGAGTTCTCCGAGCCGGCCTGGGCGGCGGTCGGGCCGAGGGCGTCGCGCAGCGCCTGGTGGGTCAGGTGGGTGGCGCTGTGGGCGCGGGCGATGGCCCGGCGACGGCGCACGTCGATGACGGCCTGCACGGAGGCGCCGACCGTGACCTCGCCGACCTGGACGACGCCCTTGTGCACGACCACGCCCGGGACCGGCTTCTGCACGTCGTGGATCTCCACGACCGCGCCGGAGTCGGTGCGGATCCGGCCGTGGTCGGCGAGCTGGCCGCCGCCCTCGGCGTAGAACGGGGTGCGGTCCAGCACCAGCTCGACGTCGTCGCCCTCGGAGGCGACCGGCGAGGAGAGGCCGTCGACGAGCAGGCCGACGACGCTGGCCTCGCTCTCGTTACGGGTGTAGCCGGTGAACTCGGTCTCGCCGGAGGTGTCGGCGATCGAGCGGTAGGCCTGGACGTCGGCGTGGCCGGTCTTCTTGGCCTTGGCGTCGGCCTTGGCCCGGTCCCGCTGCTCCTTCATCAGGCGGCGGAAGCCGTCCTCGTCCACGGCCAGACCCTGCTCGGCGGCGATCTCCAGGGTGAGGTCGATCGGGAAGCCGTAGGTGTCGTGCAGTTGGAAGGCGTTGTCGCCGGAGAGCACCTTGCCGCCCGCGGAGCGGGTCTCGGTGATGGCGGTGTCCAGGATGTTGGTGCCGGCCCGCAGCGTCTTGAGGAAGGCGGCCTCCTCGGCGAGCGCGACCGTCTCGATGCGCTTGCGGTCGGTCAGCAGCTCCGGGTACTGCTCGCCCATCGTGGTCAGCACGACGTCGAGCAGCTGCTCGACGACCGGCCCGGTGGCGCCCAGCAGCCGCATGTTGCGGATGGCGCGGCGCATGATGCGGCGCAGCACGTAGCCGCGGCCCTCGTTGCCGGGGGTCACGCCGTCGCCGACGAGCATCGCGGAGGTGCGCATGTGGTCGGCGACCACGCGCAGCGAGACGTCGGAGTCGTGCTGGGCCCCGTAGCGGACGCCGGTCAGCTCGGTGGCCTTGTCGATGACGACGCGCAGGGTGTCGGTCTCGTACATGTTCCGGACGCCCTGGAGGATCATCGCCAGGCGCTCCAGGCCGAGCCCGGTGTCGATGTTCTTGGCGGGGAGGTCGCCCAGGATCGGGAAGTCCTCCTTGCCGTCGCCCGCGCCGCGCTCGAACTGCATGAAGACCAGGTTCCAGATCTCCACGTAGCGCTCGTCGTTGACGGCCGGGCCGCCCTCGACGCCGAACTCGGGGCCGCGGTCGTAGTTGATCTCCGAGCACGGGCCGCAGGGGCCGGGGACGCCCATGGACCAGAAGTTGTCCTTCTTGCCCAGCCGCTGGATCCGCTCCTGCGGGACGCCGACGACGTCGCGCCAGATCCGCTCGGCCTCGTCGTCGTCCAGGTAGACGGTGATCCACAGGCGCTCGGGGTCCAGACCGTAGCCGCCCTCGGCCACCGACGTGGTCAGCAGCTCCCAGGCGTACTTGATGGCCCCTTCCTTGAAGTAGTCGCCGAAGGAGAAGTTGCCGCACATCTGGAAGAAGGTGCCGTGGCGGGTGGTCTTGCCGACCTCCTCGATGTCCGGGGTGCGGACGCACTTCTGCACGCTGGTCGCGGTCGGGAACGGCGGCTTGACCTCGCCCAGGAAGTAGGGCTTGAAGGGCACCATGCCGGCCGGGACCAGCAGCAGGGTCGGGTCGTCCGCGATGAGCGACGCCGAGGGGACGACGGTGTGGCCGCGCTCCTCGAAGAAGCGCAGCCAGCGGCGGCGGATCTCAGCCGACTCCATTACAGGTCCTCATTCCGGTCGAGCTTGCTGGTGACGGTCTCGCCGGCGACGGTGTCGCCGACGGGGGTGGTGCGGTTCTGCAGAGCCGGGGTGGTGGGACGCGCCAGGTCGGGCGCGTCCTCGCGCGCTCGCGGCAGGGCGGCCCGCAGCGGGGCCGCGCGCAGCACCGGCGCCTCGGGGTGGCCGGGGGCAGCCAGAACACTGCCGTCCAGGCCGAGTTGACGGTTGAGCTCCAGTTCGCGCTGGAGCATGCCGGCGCGTACCTCGTCCCTGAAGCTGCGGGCCGCGCGGCCGATCTCCAGCGAGCCGAGCGCCGCGCCCTCGGCCAGGCTTCCCGGGGTCAGCGAGCGGGCCATGCGGTTGGCCTTGTTGATGGTCCAGACGGTGGCGCCGGCGCCCACCGCCATCCAGAAGATCCGGCGCATCGGCTCAGCCCTTCCTTCCCAGGCCCACCAGGCGCAGCAGTCCGTTGCGGCGCACCGTCGCCCGGCGCACCTCGGCCTTCACCATGCGCTCGATCAGCTCACGTTCGGTCTGATGCGGAACGTACCGCTCGGGACGCCCGGCCGCGCGTTGTTTGGCGACCGCGCTACGGACGCCGTAGCTGAAGGCGGAGAGCTTGACCAGCGGACCGCCCAGCGTCGCGGCCATCGTGGAGGAGAGCGCGTGTGCGTTGGCGGCGGCGTCCTGGACGTCGGCGGTGATCGCGTCGACGCGCAGCAGCTGGTCGTTGGCGGCGCGCAGGGTCTCGGCGGCCTCGTCCAGCAGCGGCACGGTCCGGTCCGTCACGGCCTCGACCAGCTCGGTCGCCTGGCGCAGCGCTCTGGCCAGGCGCAGCAGCACCACGGCGAGGAGGGTGACCAGCACCGCCCAGAACACGGCGACGACGAGGCCCGCGACCTCTCCACCCGACACCTTGGCGCTCCCTCGCAACATGCTGGTCCGTCTGCGAAACCCTATCGCGCCGCGGGGCCGATCCCGACCGCATTACCACCGTGCCGGGCCGCGCGTACAGAGTGCCTCCGGATTCCTCGCCGGACCCCGAAGGGGAACGTAACCTACCGATTGGTACGTCGTTGGGCCATCCAGGGGAACGACGCTCTCCTCCGAAGGAGGACCTGTGCACACAGGCACGTCCGGCAACCTGCCCGCCGAGATCACCGGATTCGTCGGCCGTCGGGTCGAACTCGCCGCCGCCCAGCGGCTGCTGCGCGCATCGCGGCTGGTCACCGTGGTCGGTCCCGGCGGCGTGGGCAAGTCGCGGCTGGCGCTGCGCGCCGCCGCCGGAGCCGCGGACCGCTTCGCCGACGGCGTCTGGGTCGTGGACTGCGCCGAGGTCAGCGAGCCCGGCCTGCTCTACGCCGTCGCCGAGGCGCTGCGGCTGACGGACGGCACGGCGCGTCCGGTGCACGAGGTCGTGCGGGAGTTCCTCGCCCGCCGCGAGCTGCTGCTGGTGCTGGACGGCTGCGAGCACCTGGTCGACCGGGTCGCCCCGATGCTGGCCCTGCTGCTGGGCGCGTCGCCGGGCCTGCGGGTGCTGGCCAGCAGCCGCCAGCCGTTGGAGGTCGCCGGCGAGCACCTGCTGCAGCTGGCGCCGCTGCCGGTGGAGGGCCCGCGCCCGGACGCGGTGACCCTGTTCGCGCAGCGCGCGGCCGCTGCCGTGCCGGGCTTCCGGCTGACCAGGGAGAACGCGGAGCAGGTCGGGGCGCTGTGCCGTCGTCTGGACGGCATCCCGCTGGCGCTGGAACTGGCCGCCGGGCGGCTGCGGGTGCTCTCCGTGGAGCAGATCGCCGAACGCCTCGACGACCGGTTCCGGGTGCTGACCGGCGGCGCGCGCACGGCCCTGCCCAGGCATCAGACGCTGCGCACCGCCATCGGCTGGAGCCACGAGCTCTGCACCCCGGCGGAACGGCTGCTGTGGGCGCGGCTCTCGGTCTTCGTCGGCGCCTTCGACCTGGAGGCGGCGGAGTACGTCTGCGCGGGCGAGGGCCTGCCGGCGGAGGAGGTGCTGGACGTCCTGTCCGAGTTGGTCGCCAAGTCGGTGGTGCTGCGCGAGGAGGGCGAAGGCGACGCGGTGCGCTACCGGATGCTGGACACGCTGCGCGAGTACGGCGCGCAGTGGCTGCACGAGTCCGCCGCGGAGCCGCTGCTGCGGCGCCGCCACCGGGACTGGTTCCTCGGCCTGGCCACCTGGGGCGAGCTGGAGTGGTTCAGCCCGCGCCAGCTGGAGACCAGGGTCCGCAGCGAGCGCGCCCACAGCAATCTGCGGGCCGCCCTGGAGTACTGCGTGACCGAGCCGGGCGAGGAGCAGCTGGGGCTACTGCTGGCGGGCACGCTCTGGTACTTCTGGGTCGGCTGCGGCCATCTCGGCGAGGGCCGGATGTGGCTGGACCGGGCGCTGGCGCTCGCCCCCGAGCCGACCGAGGCGCGGGCGAAGGCCCTCTGGGTCACCGGCTACATGGCGACGCTGCAGGGGGATCCGGTGCACGCGCTGCCGGCCCTGGAGGAGTGCCGGCGCCAGGCGCTGGAGAGCGGCGACGACCGCGCGCTGGCCTACGCGGTGCACCGCCAGGGCTGCGCGGCGCTGATCGCGGACGAGCTGGACCGCGCCGTGGAGCTGTTCGACGAGGCGCTGTGGCACTACGACCAGCTCGGCGAACTCAACAGCAACGTGCTGATGGGGATGTTCGAGCTCGGCCTGGCGCACACCTTCCGCGGCGACTCGGCGACCGGCGCGGTCTGGATGGGCAAGGTGCTGGAGGAGTGCCGACGCCACGGCGAGCAGTGGGCCTACGCCTACGGCCTCTTCGCCTGCGCCTACTCGGCGTGGACGGTCGGCGAGCCCGAGCGGGCGCGGGCCCATGCCCGCGAGTCGGTGCGGCTGCACCACGCCTTCCGCGACCTGCTGGGCCTGGCGCTCGGCCTCGAGGTGCTGGCGCTGCTGGCCGCGGAGCCCGGCTCCGGCGGGCAGGCGGGCGACCTGCGGGAGGCGGCGCTGCTGCAGGGTGCGGCGCACTCGGTCTGGGCCGCGGTGGGCGTCCCGCTCTTCGGCTCGCGCAATTTCAACTTCGCCCACGAGGAGTGCTCGCGGCGGATCCGCGCAGGACTGTCCGAGGCCGACGCTGCTGAATCGTTCCGCCGGGGTGCGCGGCTCGACCTGGACCGCGTCGTCTCCCGGGTGCTGGACGTCGGACCGCGCGGCGAGGCGGGCGGGACAGCACAGCGCCCCCACGACCGAGTGGCCGTGGGGGCGCTGCGAGGACCGCTCGCGGGTCAGCGCGAGTAGTACTCGACGACGAGCTGCTCGTCGCAGATGACCGGAACCTCACGCCGCTGGGGCAGACGGTCCAGACGGAAGGCCAGGGCCTTCAGGTTGACCTCGAGGTACTTCGCGGTCTGACCCTCACCCGCGTTGCCACCCTCACGGGCGACGACGAACGGGGTCTTCTCCTTGGAACGCTCGCGGACCGTGACGACGAAGCCGGGCTTCATCTGGTACGACGGGCGGTTGACCTTGGCGCCGTTGACCTCGATGTGGCCGTGGACGACCATCTGGCGGGCCTGGTAGATGGTGCGGGCGATGCCCGAACGCAGGACCAGGGCGTCGAGACGGGTCTCCAGCAGAGCGACCAGCGCCTCACCGGTCTTGCCCTCAACCTTGCGGGCACGGTCGAACGCGCGGGAGAGCTGGGTCTCGGACAGGTCGTACTGGGCGCGCAGACGCTGCTTCTCGACCAGACGGACCTTGTAGTCCGAGTTCTGCTTGCGGCCACGGCCGTGCTGCCCCGGGGGGTACGGGCGGGCCTCGAAGTACTTGACGGACTTCGGGGTCAGCGGAATGCCCAGCGCACGGGCAATCTTGACCTTGGGGCGCTTCTGGTTCGCCATGAACCAATACCTCTTTCGGTGTGTAACAGGCTCACCGCTGTTGAAGGAGGTCGCTTCTCGCGGTCCAGGGAGAGCCGCTCCCAGGACCGGGCACAATGTGCAGCACACGAGTGGCCCACCGACCCTGCTGGGTGGTGGGCTGCACGCGACACCCGAAGGTGCGCAACGCTCCTGCCGCCGCCCTGTCCGTCTCCGGACGAAGCCGCGGCCTGTATGACGCCCCGCCGGTGACGTCGCGCCTGACGGCGTGAACACGGGACATCTCGCTGCCCCCAGTGTAGTGGGTGCCACCCCGTGCGTCCGACCACCCCGTGGCCACCCCGCGACCTACCCGGCTTCGCTCGGTGCACGACCCTGTCAGTACCTGTGTCAATGGCATTGACAACAGCGATGGCAAGCCCTCAGGGTGAGGCCGCATGGACGACATCGAACTCGCGTACCTGCCCGCCACCGACGCGCTGCGCGCCTTCCAGCGCCGCACCCTCTCCCCCGTCGAGCTGATGCAGGCCGTCATCGCCCGCGCCGAGCAGACCGAGCCGCAGGTCAACTGCCTGACCGAGCGGCTCTTCGAGGAGGGCATGGCCGCGGCGCGGGAGGCCGAGCAGCGCTACCTCGGCCACGGTCGCGCACCCCGCCCTCTGGAGGGACTGCCCGTCGCCGCCAAGGACGAGCACCCGATGGCGGGGCGCGTCTGCAGCGAGGGCTCGCTGCTGCTCACGGAGGAGGTCGCCGAGGAGACCCACCCGGTGATCCAGCGGATCCAGGCGGCCGGCGGCATCGTCCACGCCCGGACCACGACGCCGGAGTTCTGCTGCGCCGCGTTCACCCAGTCCAAGCTCTGGGGCGTCACCCGGAACCCGTGGTCGCTCGCGCACTCCTGCGGCGGCTCCTCCGGCGGGTCGGGCGCGGCGCTGGCGGCGGGCAACGCGCCGCTGGCGACCGGCTCCGACATCGGCGGCTCGATCCGGATCCCCGCCTCGTTCAACGGTGTGGTGGGCTTCAAGCCGCCGTACGGCCGGGTGCCGGCCATGCCGCCGTTCAACCTGGACACCTTCTGCCACGACGGCCCGATGGCTCGCACCGTCGCGGACACGGCACTGCTGCAGAACACCATCGCCGGCCCCTGGGCCGGGGACGTGGTCTCGCTGCGCCCCAAGCTGGAGCTGCCGCTGGAGTACCCGGGCGCCGACGGGGCGGGCGACGTCAGCGGGATGCGCATCGCCCTCTGCCTCACCCTCGGCGACTACGTGCTCGACCCGGAGGTGGAGGCCAACACCCGCGCGGTGGCGGAGGCCCTGCGGGCCGGTGGCGCCGTCGTCGAGGAGGTCGGCCTCGGCTGGACCCGCGAGCTGATCGACCGGGCCGCATGGGCCCACTTCGGCGCGATCTTCGGGCCGTCCATCGGCCAGGCCGCCGCCGAGGCCCCGGACCGGCTGAACGCCTACACCCGCGCCTTCGCCGAGCGCGCGGCCGACGCCGCCGGGCGGACGGGCTTCCTGGAGGGCCTGGAGATCGAGGGCCGCCTCTACGCCGAGCTCGGCGCGCTGCTGGAGCGTTACGACGCGATGATCTGCCCGACCACGGCCGTCCCCGCCCTGCTCGCGGACGACGACTACACCGAGACGAAGCTGACGATCGCCGGGGTGGAGCAGGAGCACTACATGACGATGGCCATGACCATCGGCTTCAACATCTGCTCACGCTGCCCGGTGCTCTCCGTCCCGTCCGGGTTCTCCTCGGAGGGTGTGCCCACGGGGGTGCAGATCGTCGGCCGGACCTACGACGACGCGACGGTCTTCCGCGTCGGGGCCGCGGTCGAGCGGCTGCGCCCCTGGGCCTACCTGGCCGGGCACCGACCGCTGACCGACTGACGGCCGGCCGGCCGGCCGGGGGGACAGCGGCCGCCTGCTGCCGCGGCGGGCTTTGCCCGTCAGGCAAGACGCTTGCCCCGTGCATCAACAATTTGTTTATGCTCGGGACATCCTGCCCCACCTACCCGGAGCTCGCATGCCCCCGTCCCCCCTCACGAAGCTGCGCCACCCACTGCACGCCCTGCGCGCGGCGGCCTTCGCCGTGGGCGCCCTGTTCGTGCTGGTCGGGGTCGGCGTGCTGCTGCACCAGCCCCTGCTGATCCCGCCGCTGGCGGCCAGCGCGGCGCTGGTGCACGGCGCACCCGGCCTGCCCATCTCGCAGCCGCGGAACCTGATCGGCGGTCAACTGCTGGCCGCCGTGGTGGGTTACGGCACCCTGGCAGTGACCGGGTCCCACACGTGGGGCGCGGCACTCGCGGCGGGCCTGGCGCTCGGCGCGATGCTGTTGACCCACCTCTCCCACTCACCGGCCGCCGCCACCGCCGTGATCGTGGTGCTCCAGGCCCCGCGCCCGGCACCGTTCCTGGCGCTGCTCGCCCTGGCGACGGTGCTGCTGGTGGCCTTCGGCATGCTGCCCGCCAGGATCGGCGCGCACCCCGTCCGCTATCCCGTGACGTGGCGAACCTACCGCCCGCAGGAGACGGTCGTCGTCAACCGATCGGTTGATCCCGACATCAGCCGTTCCGCCCTGTCGCATCCAGTCGAATCGTCGATGCGGAGCTGACGGATTCTGACGGACCATGGATTCCGGGCACCCGAGAGTGCCCGAACCGCACCGCAGCCCCACCGCAGCCCCACCGCACCAGGAGGTCCGCCGTGACCGACATCCCCACCCAGCCCCTCTCGTTCCCCGTGGCCGAGGCCGCGGCCGACCGTGCCCTGCTGGACGCCGCCGGTCGCGGTGATCTCCAGGCCCTGGGCGAGGCGCTGGCGGCGGGCGCCGACACCGAGGCGCGCGACGAGGCCGGCCGGACGGCCCTGCTGATGGCCTCCCTCGCCGACGACGTCCCCCTGGCCGAGGCCCTGCTCGCCGCCGGCGCGGACGTCGACGCGCAGGACAACCGCCGGGACAACGCCTGGCTGGTCACCGGCGTCACCGGCAGCGTCCCGATGATGCGGGCGCTGCTGCCGGCCGGGCCGGACCTCACCCTGACCAACCGCTACGGCGGCGTCTCGGTGATCCCCGCCAGCGAGCGCGGCCACGTCGGCTACGTGCGCGCGGTCCTGGCCGAGACGTCGACGGACGTCGACCACGTGAACCGGCTGGGCTGGACGGCTCTGCTGGAGGCGGTGATCCTCGGTGACGGCGGCCAGGTCCACCAGGAGATCGTCGAGATCCTGCTCGCCACGGGCGCCGATCCACTGCTCCCCGACGGCGAGGGTGTGACGGCCCGCGCCCATGCGGAGCGCCGGGGCTTCCTGGCCATGGCGGACGTGCTGCGCGCGGCGGAAGCCGGACGGTGAACGGCGCCCGGGCCGCCCGGGCGCTCGCGGGAACGGCCGCCCTCCTGGCCGCGCTGGCCGGCTGCGCCCAGGTCGACCCCGCGGCCGGCCCCACAGCCGACCGGCCGGCCCCGACGGCCTCGCTGCACAGCCCGGGAGTGTCGCGCACCGCGGCGCCCACCGCGCGGACCCCCGACGGAACGCTGGTGCTCACCGACTTCGGGTCCGACACGGTGACCTTCGTGGCTCCGCGAGCCCGCGGAGCCGCGACCGCTCTCGGCTCGGTACGGGTGGGCGCCGCGCCCTACGGGGTCGCCCTGGGCCGGGACGGCACGGCCTGGGTGGCCACGGCCGAGGGCGTCGCGGCCGTCGACACCCGTCGGCGGACGCGCACGGCACTGATCCCGTACGCGGCCGACGTCGGGCCGGTGACCGGCGGCGAATACCGGGGCGGGGGCATGGGGATCGCCCTCTCCCCCGACGGAAGCCGGGTCTATGTCGGGGTCAACATCCCGGGGCGGGACGGCGAGTTGGAGATCGTCGACACCGCGCGGCACACGGTGGTCGGCTCCACGCCGGTCGGCCGCCGCCCGTTCGACGTGGACGTCTCCCCGGACGGGAGCCACGTCTACGTCACCGATCACGACTCCTTCGACGTCGCCGTGGTGGACACCCGCGACGGGAGCGCCCACCGGATCGAGGTCGCGCCGTACGGCACCGCGGGCGGCCTCGGATCCTGGCTCAAGCCCCACTACACCGCCGTCCGGCCCTCGGACGGGGCGCTGCTGATCCCCTTCGAGGGCGAGCGCCTGGCGGTGGTCGATCCTGCCCACGGCCGGGTCACCGTCCGGCCGATGACGGCCGACACCCACCAGCACGGGGTCACCATCGGCAAGGACGGCACGCTCTACGTCGTCGGCACCGGCCCGATCGACCCCTCCCGCCAGGCCGGGCCCTCCCTCACGGTCCGCCGCCCGGACGGCCGCGAACGGCTCATCCCGCTGCAGGGCCCGCACGAGAACGTCGCCCTGTCCGCCGACGGCCGTACCGCCTACGTCACCGGCGGCTACAGCAGGGACGGCTACTGGAACGGGATCAGCGTCGTCGACCTGGACACGGGCACGGTGACCCGCCTGGCCGTCGGCCACCGCCCGTTGGGCGTCGCGGTCCTGGGCCTGCCGTAGCCCGGAGGTTGGTCGCCTACTCGGTGGAGCCCGCCAGGCGCCCGCGGACCCACTCGGCGACATCCGCGTAGCGGGCCTCCGCACCATGGCGGGTCGGGCGGTAGTACTGCTTGCCGTGGATCGCGTCCGGGGCGTACTGCTGGGCGGCGATGCCCTCCGGCAGATCGTGCGGGTAGACGTAGCCCTGGGCGTGCCCGAGCTTCTTGGCCCCGGCGTAGTGGCCGTCGCGCAGGTGCGGCGGCACCGGGCCGGCCAGCCCGGCCCTGACGTCGGCCAGCGCCTCGCCGATCGCCGTCGTCGCGGAGTTCGACTTCGGCGCGAGCGCGAGCGCGATCACCGCGTGGGACAGGGTCAGCGAGGCCTCGGGGAAGCCGATCATCGCGACCGCCTGGGCCGCGGCGACGGCGATCGGCAGGGCGTTCGGGTCCGCGACGCCGATGTCCTCGCTCGCGGAGATCATCAGCCGGCGGGCGATGAAACGCGGGTCCTCGCCCGCCTCGATCATCCGGGCCAGGTAGTGGAGCGCGGCGTCCACGTCGCTGCCGCGGATCGACTTGATCAGCGCGCTGGCCACGTCGTAGTGCTGGTCGCCGTCGCGGTCGTAGCGGACCGCGGCGCGGTTGACCGCGGTCTCGGTCAGTTCGAGGGTGACCGTCTCCTCCTGCTGCTCGATCGCCGCCCCGGCCGCTGCCTCCAGTGAGGTCAGCGCCTTGCGGGCGTCACCTCCCGCGATCCGCACCAGGTGGTCCTCGGCGTCCTCGGCGAGCGTCACCGCGCCGTCCAGACCGCGCTCGTCGGTGACGGCCCGGCGCAGCAGCGCCCGGACGTCCTCGTCGGTGAGGGACTCCAGGGTCAGCAGCAGCGAGCGCGAGAGCAGCGGCGAGATCACCGAGAAGTACGGGTTCTCCGTCGTGGCCGCGATCAGCGTGACCCAGCGGTTCTCGACGGCGGGCAGCAGGCTGTCCTGCTGGGCCTTGGAGAAGCGGTGGATCTCGTCGAGGAAGAGCACCGTCTCCTTTCCGCTCGCCCCGACCGCCCGCCGCGCGCCCTCGATGACCGCGCGGACCTCCTTCACGCCCGCCGTGATCGCCGACAGTTCGACGAAGCGGCTCTCGGTGGCCTGGCTGATCACGTAGGCGAGCGTGGTCTTGCCCGTCCCCGGCGGCCCCCACAGGATCACCGACGACGTCGCCGCGGGCCCGCCGCTGGCGGCGACCAGCCGTCGCAGCGGGGAGCCCGGCTTCAGCAGTTGCCGCTGCCCGGCCACCTCGTCCAGCGCGCGCGGCCGCATCCGGACGGCGAGCGGCGAGCGGCCCGGCTCCTTGGCCTGGAAGTCCTCGGCGGCGGCGGTGAAGAGGTCTGGTTCCACTCCCCCGACCCTACCGTCAGGCACCGACACGCCCGCCCGACCCGGCTCCGACCGTGCTGGGCGCACAGGCCGGTCAACCGAAACCGGTCGCCCCTACCTCCAGCGGTACGCGAGCTCAGGTCGGCCGACCTGACCGTACTGCGGTTCGCGGGCGGCCCGGCCGGTCTCCACCAGGTGCTCCAGATAACGTCTGGCGGTGATCCGGGAGACCCCCGCCGCGGTGCCGACCGCGGCGGCCGACAACCCCGTCCCGGCTTCCCGCAGTACGCCCGCGACGGCCTCGAGCGTCGGCGAGGTCAGGCCCTTCGGCAGCGTCGTCCCCCGCGACGAACGCAGCTCGGCGAAGGCCTGGTCGACCTCGTCCTGGCCGAGCGCCTCCCCCTCGCGGTCCAGGCTCGCGCGGTAGCGGGCATAGCGCGCCAGCCGGTCCTGCAGGGTGGCCGCGGCGAAGGGCTTGAGCAGGTACTGCACCACTCCCGTCGACACCGCCCTGCGGACGGTGGCCAGGTCGCGGGCGGAGGTCACGGCGATGATGTCCGCGCCGTGCCCGCCGGCACGGAGGGTGCGGATCAGCTCGAGACCGTGGCCGTCCGGCAGGTAGAGGTCGAGCAGGATCAGCACCACCGGTGCGCCCTCGCGGCGGGCCCGGTCCAGGAACCGCAGCGCCTCGGCGGCGCCGTGCGCGGTGCCCGCACAGCGGAAGCCGGGGGCCCGGTCGACGTAGGCGGCGTGCGCCTCCGCCGCGACCGGGTCGTCCTCGACCACCAGCACGGCGATCGTCACGGCGCGACCACCGCCCGGCCCCGCAGCGGGATTCTCACCGTCAGCTCCGCGCCGATCCCGCGCCCCACCTCCACGCTGCCGCCGTTCCTGCGCGCGGTCTGGGACACCAGCGCCAACCCGATGCCGCGGCCCGCGGCCTGCTTCGTGGACCAGCCGCGCTCGAAGATCCGCGCCACCGCGTCCGGCTCGATACCGGGCCCGGTGTCGGCCACGCGCAGCAGCAGCTCGCGGGCGTCGCTGCGGGCGGTCACGGTGACGGTCGGCGGACCGTCGTGTTCCGCCGCCCCCTCGATCGCGGCGTCGATCGCGTTGTCGATCAGATTGCCCAACAGCGTCACCAGGTCCCGCGCACCGAGCTCGGGCGGCAACGCGTCGCCGATCCGGCTCTCCTCCGTCAGCACCAGCTCGACGCCCCGCTCCGCCGCCTGGGCGGCCTTGCCCAGCAGCAGCGCGGCCAGCACCGGCTCGTCGACCGCGCCCACGACGCGGTCGGTGAGCTGCTGGGACAGCTCCAGCTCGGCGGTCGCGAAGTCGACGGCCTGCCGGTGTCGGCCGGTCTCGATCAGCGACACCACCGCGTGGAGCCGGTTCGCCGCCTCGTGCGCCTGAGCGCTGAGCGCCTCGGCGAAACCGCGCACCGAGTCCAACTCGCCTGTCAGTGCCTGCAGTTCGGTGTGGTCGCGCAGGGTCACCACGGTCCCCAGCTCGGGTCCGCCGTCGCCGATGGGCGAGGTGTTGATCACGACGACGCGGTCCGCCGTCAGGTGCAGCTGGTCCCGCACCGGCTCCGGCCCGGCGACCGCCGCCCGCAGCGGCTTCGGCAGCGCGAGCTCGCCGAAGGGCCGTCCCTCCGCCGGACCGTCCAGGCCCAGGAGCTCGCCGGCGGCGTCGTTGCAGAGCACGACGGTCCCGGCCCGGTCCAGCAGCACCAACCCCTCCCGGACGGAGTGCAGCGTCGCCTGGTGGTACTCGTACAGGTGGCTGAGCTCGGCGGCGCCCATGCCGTGGGTGTGCCGGCGCAGGCGGCGATTGGCCAGCCAGGTGCCGAGCCCGCCGACCGCGAGGGCCCCGAGCGCCACCAGCACCAGCACTGTGATCGCCCCGCTCAGCTGCCCACTCAGGCTCTGGACCGTGATGCCGACGCTGACCAGCGCGATCACCCGGCCGCTCGCGTCCCGCACCGGCGCGACCGCGCGGACGGAGGGGCCGAGCGTGCCGGTGTAGGTCTCGGTGAAGGTGTGCCCGGCGAGCGCGGGCCCGATGTGCCCGAGGAAGTGCTTGCCTATCTCCGCCGGGTCCGGGTGGGTCCACCGGACGCCGTGGGTGTCCATGATCGTGACGAAGTCGACCCCGGCGTCCCTGACGACCTCCTGCGCGTACGGCTGGAGCGCCGCGGTCGGATCGGGGCGGCGCACGGCGTCCCTGACGCTCGGCGCGTCGGCGACCGCCGTGGCCGTGGCCCGCACCTGCCGGTCCGCTGCCTGCTGGGCGCGGTCGCTGATCAGCACATAGGCCAGCACGGCCCCGCCGGCGACGACCAGCGCGACGATCAGCACCTGCACCGCGAACAGCTGACCGGCCAGGCTGCGCGCGACACGGTGGCTCCGGGGCGGGCGCGGGGCGAGGCGGACGTGCATGTCGGCCAGTGTGCCGGGTGATGGCACCCGATGAGTAGGCGCGTGCCATGAACGATATGAACGCAAACGTGACGGCTGCCACGCCCGCGCGGATATTCGTCGGAACCGGCCCGCCACCCGAGGCCGGTGTGAGCGAGACCGGCGAAGGAGCCGCAGCCATGAGAGCTGGACGCGAACGCACGCACTATCTGTACCCGGCCGTCGTCGCGGCCGTCCTCGCCGGCATCGTGGTCGGCCTGGCCGCTCCCGACTTCGCCGTTCAACTGAAGCCGGTCGGCACCGGTTTCGTGAACCTGATCAAGATGATGATCAGCCCGGTCATCTTCACCACGATCGTGCTCGGCATCGGCTCGGTCACCAAGGCCGCGAAGGTGGGCAGGGTCGGCGGCCTGGCTCTCGGCTACTTCCTGGTCATGTCGACGGTGGCGCTCGCCATCGGCCTGCTCGTCGGCAACATCGTCGACCCGGGCCACGGCCTGCACCTGACCTCCGCGCTGGCCAAGGCCGGCCATGCGCAGGCCGCGACGGGGGCGGCCGAGGGCACCTCGGACTTCCTGCTCGGCATCATCCCGACCACCCTGGTCTCCGCCCTCACCGGCGGCCAGGTGCTGCAGACCCTGCTGGCGGCCCTGCTCGTCGGCTTCGCACTGCAGTCCATGGGCGCGGCGGGCGCGCCGGTGCTGCGCGGAGTGGAGCACCTGCAGAAGCTCGTCTTCAAGGTGCTTGCGATGATCATGTGGGCGGCGCCGGTCGGTGCGTTCGGCGCGATCGCCGCGGTGGTCGGGGCGACGGGATGGGCGGCGCTGAAGTCACTGCTCATGATCATGCTGGGCTTCTACGCGGCGTGCGCGATCTTCGTCGTCGTGGTGCTCGGCCTGCTGCTGCGGCTGGTCGCGGGCGTGAACGTCTTCGCCCTGCTGCGCTACCTCGGCCGGGAGTTCCTGCTGATCCTGTCGACCTCGTCGAGCGAGAGCGCGCTGCCGCGCCTGATCGCGAAGATGGAGCACCTGGGCGTGAGCCGCCCGGTCGCCGGGATCACGGTGCCGGCCGGCTACAGCTTCAACCTGGACGGCACGGCCATCTACCTGACCATGGCCTCGATCTTCATCGCGCAGGCGATGGACAAGCCGATGTCGCTGGGCTCGCAGATCTCGCTGCTGCTGTTCATGGTGATCGCGAGCAAGGGCGCGGCGGGCGTCACCGGCGCCGGCCTGGCCACCCTGGCGGGCGGCCTCCAGTCACACGCCCCCGCGCTGGTCGACGGCGTCGGCCTGATCGTCGGCATCGACCGCTTCATGTCGGAGGCCCGGGCCCTGACCAACTTCGCCGGCAACGCCGTCGCGACGATCCTCATCGGCCACTGGACCCGCGAGCTGGACCGCGACCGCATGACGCTCGTCCTGAGCGGACGGCTGCCCTTCGACGAGACGACCCAGTCCCCCGACCCCGCCCCGGCCATCCCGGCGCAGGCGCCGGCTGCGGCGTAGCCGCAGTCAGGGGCGCGGGGAACCGCGCGAGCAACCACCCGATGCGGATGGCCCTGTCCAGTGAGGGCCATCCGCATGCCGGTGGCTTGTCGCGCAGTTCCCCGCGCCCCTGAGGTGGTGCAACCGACCCTCCGATGGAGAGGTCAGCGCTCACGCGCCGGAGGTGCGCAGTTCCCCGCGCCCCTCAAGGTGGTGCAGCCTACGCCTCGGACTTGGGCTTCGCGTCGACGCCCGCTTCCTTGCGCTGCGCGGCCGTGATCGGCGTCGGCGCGCCGGTCAGCGGGTCGCCGCCGGTGGACGTCTTCGGGAAGGCGATGACGTCACGGATCGTCTCGTAGCCGCCCAGCAGCGCGACCAGACGGTCCAGGCCCAGCGCGATGCCACCGTGCGGCGGCGGGCCGAAGTCGAAGGCGTTCAGCAGGAAGCCGAACTGCGACTGCGCCTCCTCCGGGGAGAGCCCGATCGCGTCGAACGCACGCTGCTGCACGTCCTTCTGGTGGATACGGATCGAACCGCCGCCGATCTCGGACCCGTTGAGCACCAGGTCGTAGGCGTTCGAGAGCGCGCTGCCCGGGTCGGTGTCGAAGGTCGCCATCGACTCGGCCGTCGGGGCCGTGAACGGGTGGTGCACCGCGTGCCAGCCCTGGAACTCGCCCTTGTCGTCCTCGATGGGCTCGAACATCGGGAAGTCGACGACCCAGAGGAAGGCCCACTTCGACTCGTCGATCAGGCCGCAGCGCTTGCCGATCTCCAGACGCGCCGCGCCCAGCAGCTCCTGCGAGGCCGTCTTCTTGCCCGCCGCGAAGAAGACACAGTCGCCCGGCTTCGCGCCCACCGCGTCGGCCAGACCCGCGAGGTGCTCCTCGCTGAGGTTCTTGGCGACCGGGCCGCGCAGCTCGCCGGTCTCCTCGTCGACCAGCACGTAGGCCAGGCCGCGCGCGCCGCGCGCCTTCGCCCAGTCCTGCCACGCGTCCAGCTGCTTGCGCGGCTGCGACGCGCCGCCCGGCATCACCACGGCGCCGATGTACGGGGCCTGGAAGACGCGGAACTCGGTGCCGGTGAAGTACTCGGTCAGCTCGGTCAGCTCGTTGTCGAAGCGGACGTCGGGCTTGTCGGAGCCGTAGCGGGACATCGCGTCCGCGTAGGACATGCGCGGCAGCGGCAGCGGCACCTCGTAGCCGTGGACCTCGCCCCAGACGCGGGAGACGACCTCCTCGCCCAGCTTGAGGATGTCCTCCTGGTCGACGAAGGAGGCCTCGACGTCGAGCTGGGTGAACTCCGGCTGACGGTCGGCGCGGAAGTCCTCGTCGCGGAAGCAGCGCGCGATCTGGTAGTAGCGCTCCATGCCCGCCACCATCAGCAGCTGCTTGAACAGCTGCGGCGACTGCGGCAGGGCGTACCAGTGGCCCGGCTGCAGGCGGACCGGCACCAGGAAGTCGCGGGCGCCCTCGGGCGTCGAACGCGTCAGGTACGGCGTCTCGATGTCGAGGAAGCCGTTCTCCTCCATCACCGTGCGGATGATGTGCGTGGCCTTCGAGCGCAGCCGCAGCGCGCGGGCGGGGCCCTCGCGACGCAGGTCGAGGTACCGGTACTTGAGGCGGACCTCCTCGTTGACCGAGCCGGGCTCGTACTCCGCGACCATGAACGGCAGCGCGGCGGCCTCGGAGAGCACGGTCAGCTCGGAGACGACGACCTCGACCTGGCCGGTCGGGATGTCGGGGTTCTCGTTGCCCTCCGGGCGGACCCGGACCTCGCCGACGATCTTGACGCACCACTCGGAGCGCAGCTCGCCGACCGCGTCCAGGTCGCGGAAGACGACCTGGACGGTGCCGGAGGTGTCCCGCACGTCGACGAAGGCCACACCGCCGTGGTCACGGCGGCGGGCGACCCAGCCGGCGAGGGTGACGGTGGTGCCGGCGTGCTCCGGGCGGAGCGTGCCGGCCTCGTGGGTGCGGATCACTGGAGCTTCTCCTTCAGGGTGGTGACGAGAACGTCGAGGGCGACCGGGGTCTGGTCACCGGTGCTGAGATCCTTCAACTGAACCAGACCTTCGGCGAGATCGCGCTCGCCGGCGACGAGCGCGTAGCGCGCGCCGGAGCGGTCGGCGGCCTTCATCGCGGCCTTGAGTCCCTTGCCGCCGTAGACGATGTCGGCCGAGACGCCCTCACGACGCAGCTGCGTCACGGCGGCGAATAGCACACGCCTGGCCTGCTCGCCGAGCGGCACGGCGAAGACGTCGGAGCTGTTGGAGGACGGCAGCTCGATGCCCTCCGCCTCCAGCGCCAGCACAGTCCGGTCCACGCCGAGCGCCCAGCCGACGGACGGGAGCGCCGGGCCGCCGATCATCTCGGCGAGGCCGTCGTAGCGACCGCCGCCGCCGACGGCGGACTGGGAGCCGAGGCCGTCGTGGACGAACTCGAAGGTGGTGCGGGTGTAGTAGTCGAGGCCGCGCACCAGCTTGGTGTCGTCCTCGAAGGCGATCCCGGCGGCGGTCAGCAGCTCGCGGACCTGCTCGTGGTAGGCCTTGCACTCCTCGCAGAGGAAGTCGACCAGCATCGGCGCGCCGACCAACTGCTTCTGCACGTCGGGCCGCTTGTCGTCGAGCACGCGCAGCGGGTTGATCTCCGCACGGCGGCGGGTGTCCTCGTCGAGGTCGAGCCCGCGCAGGAAGTCCTGGAGCGCGGCCCGGTAGACCGGGCGGCACTGCCGGTCGCCGAGGCTGTTGAGCAGCAGACGGACCTGCTGCAGCCCGAGCGAACGGAAGGCGTCCGCCGCGAGGATGATCAACTCGGCGTCCAGCGCCGGGTCCTCCGCGCCGATCGCCTCGGCGCCGACCTGCCAGAACTGGCGGTAGCGGCCCTTCTGCGGCTTCTCGTAGCGGTACTGCGAGCCGCTGTACCAGAGCTTGACCGGGAGGTTGCCGATCCGGTGCAGGTTGGCCTCCAGCGCGGCGCGCAGCACGGAGGCGGTGCCCTCGGGACGCAGCGCGATGCGCTCGCCGCCGAGGGTGGTGAAGGCGAACATCTCCTTGGTGACGATGTCGGTCGACTCGCCGACGCCGCGCGAGAAGAGGTTCACGTCCTCGAAGACCGGGGTCTCGATGTAGCCGTATCCGGCCCGGCGCAGCGGCGCGGCCATCGCCTCGCGCACGGCGAGGACGGTCGGCGCGGTGGCGGGAAGGATGTCGTAGGTGCCCTTGACGGCCTGGAAGGGCTGCTGGGGCTGCGAAGAAGTGCTGCTCACGTCTCGTCTCTATCTACAGTCCGCGGCGCGGGGCGCCGGTCGGCGCGGCGCTGCCGGCTACCTGCTGCAGGTACGGGTTGGCGGCGCGCTCGCGGCCGATGGTGGTCTGGGGGCCGTGTCCGGAGAGGACCACGGTCTCGTCCTGCAGCGGCAGGCACACGCGTGCCAGCGACTTCAGGAGGGCGTCGTGGTCGCCTCCGGGGAGATCGGTGCGTCCGACGGAGCCGGCGAAGAGCAGGTCGCCCGAGAACAGCACCGGCGGGAGCTCCGGTGCGGCGGGCGTCCTGAAGGTCACCGACCCCCCGGTATGGCCCGGGGCGTGGTCGACGGTCAGGCTCAGCCCGGCGAGCTCCAGCACGCTGCCGTCGGTGAGCAGCCGCAGGTCGTCCGGCTCGCCGACCGTCAGCTCGCCCATCAGCTGCGCGCCGAAGGAGCGGCCGAGGGCCTTCTCCGGATCGGTCAGCATGTACCGGTCCTCGGGGTGGATCCAGGCCGGGATGCCGCGTGCGCCGCAGACCGGGACGACCGAGGCGACGTGGTCGATGTGCCCGTGCGTGAGCACCACCGCGACCGGCTTGAGCCCGTGCTCGCGCACCGCGTCCTCGACGCCGGCGGCCGCCTCGTGGCCCGGGTCGACGATGACGCACTCCTCGCCGGCGGCGGAGGCCACGAGGTAGCAGTTGGTGCCCCAGGCCCCAGCGGGAAAGCCGGCGATGAACACGTGAGTCCTCTGCACAGGTGGAAGGCTGCGGATGCTGGCAGCAGCCTACCGGCGGTACGGGAAGGATCGCGAACCGTATAGGGCACGCCGTCGGTGTGCCCCGTGCGGTTGCCCGACCGCTCTCACAGCTGCTTTCACCACGCGTTTACAGGATTGATCCCTACACTGGGCGGCCGTCGGGTGGGAAGATCCCCGCGACGGACATCAGGATGACGACGAGGAGGGTGGCTCGGTGGCCCCCAACGACACGCGCAGGCCCCAGCAGCTTCCCAAGGACAAGGAGAAGCGCCGCCGCGAACTGCAGCGGCTCAAGCTGGAGCGGCAGGCCGCGGCGCGCGCGGAGCGGGTCGCCTCCGCGCGGAAGAACACGGCCGTCGTCGTGGCCTCGGTCGTCGCGCTCGCGGCCGTCGCCACGGTCACCGCGGTGCTCTGGCCCAGCGGTTCGAAGTCCAAGTCCTCGGCCGACGCGATGAACAACCGCGCTTCCAGCTCGGCCGCCGCCACCCCTTCGGCGAGCACCGCCGCGGCGAACTACACGATCAAGCCGAAGAAGGACGGCAGCTGGAAGACCGAGCCGGCGATGTCGATCGACACGAACGGCACCTACACGGCCAAGATCAACCTCGGCCAGGGTTCGGTCACCGTCAAGCTCGACGCCGCCGCCGCGCCGCACACGGTGAACTCCTTCGTGTTCCTGGCGAAGAACCACTTCTTCGACGGCGTGTACTGCCACCGCCTCACCACCACCGGCATCTACGTGCTGCAGTGCGGCGACCCGACCGGCACCGGCTCTGGCGGCCCCGGCTACCAGTTCAAGGACGAGAACCTCACCGCCCCCTCGATCAAGGGCGGCACCTACCCGGCCGGAACCATCGCGATGGCGAACTCCGGCGCGAACACCAACGGCTCGCAGTTCTTCCTGGTCTACAAGGACAGCCAGTTGTCGCCCAACTACACCCCGTTCGGCACCATCACCGGCGGCCTCGACGTGCTCACCGGGATCGCCTCCACGGGCGCGGACAGCTCCAACGGCCCCGGCGACGGCAAGCCGGTGCAGCCGGTGATCATGAACTCGGTCACCGCGGACAAGGGCTGACCGAGGTCTGGGCGGGGCCCGGGACGGACGGATTCACGGCGCAGGCAATTATCCGCGCGGGGATACGGACAGCGCCGGGCCCCTTCGCCTATGTTGGCGTCTTGTAGGGTGCGCTTCTGCGCTCACCGGCGGCGCGGAGACGAAACCGGCCGGAAAATCTTCGAACGTGGACGGCGGCCGCCTCCCTTGGACCCATCGGTGCCAGGGTGGCGATCGCCATATGGAGGAGGCGCTGTGACCAGCGACCCGTGGGGCCGTGTCGACGACGAGGGGACCGTCTACGTGCGGACGGCCGACGGCGAGCGCGTCGTCGGTTCGTGGCAGGCGGGCTCCCCCGAGGAGGCCCTGGCCTACTTCACGCGCAAGTACGAAGGAATCGCGGTGGAGATCGGCCTGCTGGAGCGCCGCGTGCGCACCACCGACCTGGCCGCGAAGGACGCGATGACCGCGATCGAGCACCTGCAGGCGCAGGTGGCCGAGGGCCACGCGGTCGGCGATCTCGACGCTCTCGCCAAGCGCCTGGAGGCCCTGGTGGGCGAGGTCGACTCGCGCCGCGAGGAGCGCAAGGCCGCCCGCGCCAAGGCCCAGGAGGAGGCGAAGGCCGCCAAGGAGGCGCTGGTCGCCGAGGCCGAGCAGTTGGTGGAGTCGACCCAGTGGCGCGAGGCCGGGGACCGGCTGCGCGACCTGGTGGACACCTGGAAGGGCCTGCCCCGGCTGGACCGCAAGTCCGACGACGAGCTGTGGCACCGCTTCTCGCACGCCCGCTCGGCGTTCTCCAAGCGCCGCAAGGCGCACTTCGCGTCGCTGGACCAGCAGCGCGAGGAGGCCAGGGTCAAGAAGGAGAAGCTGGTCGTCGAGGCCGAGTCGCTCTCCGACTCCACGGACTGGGGCGCGACGGCGGCCCGCTACCGCGAGCTGATGACCGAGTGGAAGGCGGCGGGTCGCGCGCAGCGCGAGGCCGAGGACGAGCTGTGGACCCGTTTCCGCGGGGCGCAGGACATCTTCTTCCAGGCCCGGTCCGCGGTCTTCGACGAGCGCGACGCGGACGAGCGGCAGAACCAGACCGCGAAGGAGGCGCTGCTGGTCGAGGCCGAGGCGCTGCTCCCGATCCGCGACCTGAAGGCCGCCAAGGCGTCCTACCGCGACCTCGCCGAGCGCTGGGAGGCCATCGGCCACGTCCCCCGCGACGCCCGCCCGCGCCTCGAGGGTCGCCTGCGCACGGTCGAGCAGGCCATCCGCGAGGCGGAGGAGGCCGAGTGGCAGCGCAGCAACCCCGAGGCCCGCGCCCGCGCCACCGGCATGGCCGGCCTGCTGCAGGCGGCGGTGGACAAGCTGGAGAAGCAGATCGCCGCGGCTGAGGCCAAGGGCGACTCCCGCCAGGTCGCCAAGCTCCAGTCGGAGCTCGCCGGCCGCCAGGAGCTGCTGGCCCAGGCCCTGAAGGGCCTGGAGGAGTTCAGCGGCTGAGCTCCTGGCACTGGAACTGATTCAAGGACGGCCCCGCTGCCCGGAGGCACCACCTCCTGGCAGCGGGGCCGCTGCACGACGACGGGGCAGGCGTGACGGTCGTGACGGAGCCGACGGGTCCGGAGCCGCTGGGCATCTGCCTGGTGGCCAACGTGGCACAGGAGACCAGCCACGGCGACGGCGGGCTGGAGATCCGTCGGGGGCTGCGGCACTTCGCCCCCGGGGCGAAGGTGTGGATCGCGCCGCCGGCCTGGGGAGACGGGGGCGAACGCGTCAACGTGGCCGGACGGCGCCGGGGGAACAGCCGTCGCTACATGAGGATCGTCATCGAGCGCCGGTTCCTGGAGAACTTCCGGGTGCGCGGCGTCTACAGTCCGGCGCTGGTGCGCGCGCTGGCGGGGGTCGAGCCGGGCGAGGAGCAGCGCTTGGGCGCCCGTTTCCTGTGGCCTCAGGAGGAGGCGGAGCGCGTGGCCCGCTCGTGGAACACGCCGACCATGAGAGCCCTGGTCGACGGCGACCACCGCCGGACCCACCTGGTCACCGCTCCCCCGCCTCCGGAGCTGGAGCTCGACGGCGCGACCTACCACCTGGCCCACTTCAACGCCCGTGGGGCGCGCTACTCCGCCGAACCGCCGCCGACGGAGCCGTCGCCGACGACCGGCTGAGGACAGACCTCGTCGGCAGTCGACCGCACGCCGGTGTCGGACGGTACGCGTCAGCGTCGTGACACCGGCGTGCTCGGTCGGCGGGCCCTCTAGCGGGACTTCGCCGAGGTGACCCGGTAGACGTCGTAGACGCCCTCCACGCCGCGCACCGCCTTCAGGACGTGGCCGAGGTGCTTGGGGTCGCCCATCTCGAAGGTGAATCGGCTCATCGCCACGCGGTCGCGTGAGGTCTGGACCGCGGCCGACAGGATGTTCACGTGCTGGTCCGAGAGGACCCGGGTGACGTCGGAGAGCAGACGGGAGCGGTCCAGCGCCTCGACCTGGATCGCGACGAGGAACACCGACGACTGCGTCGGGGCCCACTCCACCTCGACCATGCGCTCCTGCTGCTGGGCCAGCGCGTCCACGTTGACGCAGTCCGCCCGGTGGACGGAGATGCCGTTGCCGCGGGTGATGAAGCCGACGATCGGGTCGCCCGGCACGGGCGTGCAGCAGCGGGAGAGCTTGACCCAGACGTCCTCGACGCCCTTGACCACCACGCCCGGGTCCTGGGTCGCCCGACGCTGCCGGCGGTTGCGCGCCGGAGAGGGAGTCGTGAGGTCGGCGATGTCCTCGGTCGCGCCCTCCTCGCCGCCCGCCGCCTGGACCAGCTTCTGGACGATCGTCTGCGCGGCCACGTGGCCCTCGCCGATCGCGGCGTAGAGCGAGGAGATGTCCGGGTAGCGCATCTCGTGCGCGAGGGTGACCAGGGAGTCGCCGGTGAGGATGCGCTGCAGCGGGAGACCCTGCTTGCGCATGGCCCGCGTGATCGCGTCCTTGCCCTGCTCGATGGCCTCCTCGCGGCGCTCCTTGGAGAACCAGGCGCGGATCTTGTTCCGTGCCCGCGGCGACTTGACGAAGCTGAGCCAGTCCCGCGAGGGGCCCGCGCTCTCGGCCTTCGAGGTGAAGACCTCGACCGTGTCGCCGTTCTCCAGCACGCTCTCCAGCGGCACCAGACGGCCGTTGACGCGTGCCCCGATGGTCCGGTGACCGACCTCCGTGTGGACGGCGTAGGCGAAGTCCACCGGGGTGGCCCCGGCCGGCAGCGCTATGACGTCGCCCTTGGGGGTGAAGACGAAGACCTCGTTGTTGGAGAGGTCGAAGCGGAGCGACTCGAGGAACTCGCTCGGGTCCTCCGTCTCCTTCTGCCAGTCCAGCAGCTGGCGCAGCCAGGCCATCTCGTTGACGGTCTCGCCCTTGCCGGCGGGGGTGTCCGTGCGGACCTTGGACGCGCCCGCCACGGCCTGCTGCTTGTACTTCCAGTGCGCGGCGATCCCGTACTCCGCGCGCCGGTGCATGTCGAAGGTGCGGATCTGCAGCTCGACCGGCTTGCCCTCGGGTCCGATGACCGTCGTGTGCAGCGACTGGTACATGTTGAACTTGGGCATGGCGATGTAGTCCTTGAACCGCCCCGGCACCGGGTTCCACCGCGCGTGGATGGTGCCCAGCGCCGCGTAGCAGTCGCGGACGGAGTCGACCAGGACCCGGACGCCGACCAGGTCGTAGATCTCGGCGAAGTCCCGGCCCCGCACGATCATCTTCTGGTAGACGCTGTAGTAGTGCTTCGGGCGCCCCTTCACCTCGGCCTTGATGCGGGCGGTCTTCAGGTCGCCCATCACCGCCTCGGTGACGCTGTGCAGGTACTCGTCCCGCTTGGGGGCGCGCTCGGCCACCAGACGCACGATCTCGTCGTACATCTTGGGGTAGAGGATCGCGAAGGCGAGGTCCTCCAGCTCCCACTTGATGGTGTTCATGCCCAGCCGGTGCGCCAGCGGGGCGTAGATCTCCAGCGTCTCGCGGGCCTTCTTCTCCTGCTTCTCCCGCTTGAGGTAGCGCATGGTGCGCATGTTGTGCAGGCGGTCGGCCAGCTTGATGACCAGGACGCGCGGGTCCTTGGCCATTGCGACGACCATCTTGCGGACCGTCTCGGCCTGCGCGGCCTCGCCGAACTTGACCTTGTCCAGCTTGGTGACGCCGTCGACCAGCATGGCGACGGTGTCGCCGAAGTCGCGGCGGAGCGTGTCGAGGCCGTACTCGGTGTCCTCGACGGTGTCGTGCAGCAGGCCGGCCATCAGCGTCGGGGCGTCCATGCCCAGCTCGGCCAGGATGGTCGCGACGGCGAGCGGGTGGGTGATGTACGGGTCGCCGCTCTTGCGCTTCTGGCCGCGGTGCCACTTCTCGGCGATCTGGTAGGCGCGCTCCAGCGTGTGCAGATCGGCCTTGGGGTCGTTGCTCCGCACTATCCGGAAGAGCGGTTCCAGCACCGGGTTGAAGGTGTTGCTGCGCTGGCCGCCGAGGCGGGCGAGGCGGGCCCGGACGCGGGAGGGCGAGGGCGCGGTGGCACGCGGCGCGACGGCGTGCGTCCCGGCGCCCTGGAAGGTGGCCGGGACGGGCGGAGCCACGGGCGCCGGCGCGGCCTTCGGTGCGGCCGCCGGACCCTTCTCCTGCGCGTCGGGGGCTGTGGGCGCGACCTCTTCGGGCAAGTGCACTCCTCGGGAGCGAGACCGGAACCTCAATGGTACCGAGCGTCACTGTCGCGTGCGGTCACGGGCCGCGCCGACCTGCCCGCCGACGCCCCGGGCACCGTCGGCACGCCCCTGACGCGCCCCCTCGGGCCCCCGCCCGCCCTGGCCGTCCACCACGACGGCCACCGTCTCCGGCCGCAGCCGGCAGCCGGGCGGGTGGCCCTGCCTGATCGAGCGCCGTGCGCGAGCCGGTCGCCCGGTCGTCCGTCACCGGCACCACCGGCGGCCGCCGCAGCGCGGCCCAGCCGACGGGGACGACGAAGGGCGGGTCCGGATCGTCGTCCGGACCCGCCCTCCTGTCACGCATGGTCGCCGTCAGACGGTGATGACCGTCTCCAGCGGCGCCTGGCCCAGCAGCGGGGCCAGCCTGGCCCGGCCGCCGAGGAAGCTGAGCTCCATCAGCACCTCGACGCCCGCCAGCTCCGCGCCGCCGCGCCTGATCAGGTCCAGCGCCGCCTCGACGGTGCCGCCGGTGGCGAGCACGTCGTCGACGACCAGGACCCGCTCGCCCGGCGCGAAGGCGTCGATCTGGACCTCGATGACCGCCGAGCCGTACTCCAGGTCGTAGGCCTGGCGGTGGCAGTCACCGGGCAGCTTGCCCGCCTTGCGGACGGGCACGAAGCCGGCGCCGGCCGAGTAGGCGGCCGGCGCGGCCAGGATGAAGCCTCGGGCCTCCAGGCCCACGACCTTCGTGGCGCCCAGCGCCTTGGCGCGGGCCGCGAGGTGGTCCACCAGCGCGGCCAACGCCTCGGCGTCGCCGAGCAGCGGTGCGATGTCCTTGAAGACCACGCCCGGCTTGGGATAGTCGGGCACGTCACGGATCTTCGCGGCCAGCAGCTCGGCCAGGGTGTCGCTCATGCTCAGCCCCGCCGCCCGCCGGCGCGACGGTCGCTGCGGCTGCGGTTGACGGGCTGGTTGCGCGGTCCGCCGGTCGAGGCCGCCGGGATGCTGACCTCGTCCTGCGCGGACTCGTCGTCCTCGACGCTCCGGCCCTCGGCCAGCGCCTTGGCGTCGGCGGCCTTGCGCTGCTTGACCTTGCGGGCCAGCTCCAGGTACTCCGGGCGCTTCTCCTGCAGCCAGGCGACCATCGGGGTGGCCACGCAGATGGAGGAGTAGGCGCCGGCGGTGAGGCCGATGAACAGCGCCAGCGAGATGTCGTTGAGGACACCCGCGCCGAGCAGGCCGCCACCGATGAAGAGCAGCGCGGCGACCGGCAGCAGCGCCAGCACGGAGGTGTTGATCGAGCGGACCAGGGTGCTGTTCAGCGAGGCGTTGGCGGCGTCGCTGTAGGTCAGCCTGTTCTGCTTGGTGATCTTGTTCGTCGCGGTCTTGAGACCGTCGAAGACGACGACGGTGTCGTAGAGCGAGTAACCGAGGATCGTCAGGAAGCCGATGATCGTGCCCGAGGTGACCTCGAAGCCGACCAGGGCGTAGACGCCGACGGTGATCACCAGGTCGTGCAGCAGCGCGACCAGCGCGCCCACCGCGAGCCGCCACTCGAAGGCGAAGGCGAGGTAGAGCGTCACCAGCACCATGAAGGCGATCAGACCGTAGATGGCCTTCTGGCTGATGTCGTGTCCCCAGCTGGCGCTGAGGAACTGGGTGCTGACCTTGTCCTGCGGGATGCCGAGGTTGGCGGCAAGGCCCGCCTGGCCCTTGTCCGCAGGGATCTTCTCCGTGGAGCTGATCTGCACGGTGATCTCGTCACCGCGGCTGCCGCTCTGCGTCTGCACGACGGCGGAGCTGTCATGCGTCAGCTTGTTCGCCGCCTCCTGGGCCTGGTTCAGCGTGATGCTGCCCTTGGGGAAGGTGTAGATGTCACCGCCCTTGAACTCGATGCCCAGGTTGAGCCCGCGGACCGAGAGGCCGAGCACCGCCAGGACCAGGATGGCCCCGGAGATGATCACCCAGAGCTTGCGCCGCCCGACGAAGTCGAAGCTGACCTCACCGGTGTAGAGCCGGTGGCCGATATTGCCGAAGCGTGACATCGGGTCAGGCCTCCTTGCTGGCGGCAGGACGGGAGGGACGACGGCTGCGGCCGTCCCGCAGCGGGGAACGGACACCGAGCCGCTCGGGCGAGAGCCCGGACCACGGGTGGCCGGAGGCGAAGAACTTCCGCCGGGCCAGCAGGGTCATCAGCGGCTTCGTGAAGAGGAAGACCACCACGACGTCCAGCAGGGTCGTCAGACCCAGGGTGAACGCGAAGCCCTGCACCTTGCCGACGGTGAAGAAGTACAGCACCGCGGCGGCGAGGAAGGACACGAAGTCCGAGACCAGGATCGTGCGTCGGGCGCGCGGCCAGGCGTTGCGCACGGCCGGACGCAGCGTGGCGCCCTCGCGGAGCTCGTCACGGATCCGCTCGAAGTAGACGACGAACGAGTCCGCGGTGATACCGATGGCGACGATGGCGCCACAGACCGCAGGGAGGTTCAGCGCGAAGCCGATCGCCCCACCGAGGAGGCTCATGATCGACCAGGTGAGCACCGCGGAGACCGCCAGCGAGGCGACGGCCACCAGGCCGAGGCCGCGGTAGTAGACCACCGAGTAGAGCACGACCAGGATCAGACCGATCAGACCGGCGATCAGACCCGCGTCGAGCTGGCTGCCGCCGAGCTCGGGCGAGACGGTGACGACCTCGAGCTGCTGGAAGTTCAGCGGCAGCGAGCCGTAGCTGAGCACGTTCGACAGCGAGGTGGCGTCCGACTGCGTGAAGCTGCCGGTGATCTGCGCCTGGCCGCCCGAGATGGTCGAGGTGACCTGGGGCGAGGACTGGACCTGGCCGTCGAGCTCGATGGCGAACTGGTTCTGCGGGCTCGTCTTCGTCGACAGCATAGTGGTCGTCTTGGTGAACTGGGCGCTGCCCTTCGAGTTGAAGGAGAGGTTCACCTGCCACTGACCGGTCTGCGTGCTGAGGCCCGCCGAGGCGCCGCTGATGTCCTGGCCGGCGACGGCCACGGCGTCCAGCGCGTACTTGGTCCAGACGCCGCCCTGGGCGTCCTGGGAGCAGGCGACGATCTGGTCCGTGTCCTGCTTGACGCGAGCCGCTGCGGAAGCCTGGAGGCGGCCGGCGTCCGTGGTGCAGTTCAGCGCGTTGAACGCGCCCTGCAGCGACGCGGGGACGGTACCGCCCAGCTGGCCGGAGACCGGGGCACCGGGCGCGGCGGCGGTCGGCGCGGCGCTGGGCGTCGTGCCCGCCTTGGCGGTGGTGGAGGCGGAGGCGTGCGCGGTGGGGCTCGCCTTCAGTGCACCGGAGACCGCGTCACCCTGCGTCTTGCTCGCACTCGGCGCGGCGCTGGCGGTGCCGGTCAGCTTCGGCTGCGTGGCCGAGGGACTCGGGGTGGCACCGGGCTTGGTCCCGCCGGTCGCGCTCGGCGTCGGGGAGCTCTTGACCGCGCTCGCGCTGATCTGCTGCTGCTCGGCGAGCACCGGACGGAAGCCGAGCTTGGCGGTCGTCGCCAGCTCGTTGGCGACCTGGGTGGAGTTGGTGCCCTTGGGGATGTTGACGACGATCTCGTCGTTCCCCTGCACCTGGACCGTGGACTCGGTCACACCGGTCCCGTTCACGCGATCGAGCATGATCGACGACGCGATCCCCATGTTGGCGGGGTTGATCGCCTTGGGGTCGGTCGACTTCGCCTGCAGCGTCACGCTGGTGCCACCGGCGAGGTCGATGCCGAGGCGCGGCTTCGTGTTGCCGGTCCCGAACATGATCGCGACCAGGGCGACCATGATCACCAGGATCAGGCTCAGCGCACGCCCCGGGTATCCGTCACGGGGACGGGACTTGGGTGATGCCACCTTCTCGATTCTCTCTGTCCATGCCGTGGGCTGGTCGAGCGGCCCGCACCGGGGTATCGGCGGACAGGGGACGGCCCGGCCACGACGCAACGGTCCTTGGGACCGGGCGAGGGTTCGTACCCCCACCTGGTCCCGTAGCGGGCAAGGCTACTTGGCGGAGGCGTCCTTGTCGCCACCCACCGTGGCCTCGGTCTTCTCCGCCTCGTCGGCGGTCTTCTCGAACGCGACCGGAGTGTCCTCAACGGTCGTTTTGTCCGAGTCCACGACAACGGCGGTAGCCTCGTCGTCCTCGGAGCCCTCGGCCTCGTCCGTCTCCGGCTCGTCGCCGTGGACGATGCGGTTGTACTCGACCGGGTCGAGGACCTGGGCGATGGCCTGCTTGGTGTAGAGCGCGTACACGCCGGGGGCGACCTCGAGCTCGACGGCCTCGTCCGTCACGTCCTTGACCAGCGCGTACATGCCGCCGATGGTGCGGACGCCGGCACCCGGCTCCAGCCGGTTGCGCATTTCCTGCGCCTGCTGCTGACGCTTCTTGTTGCTGCGCATCGTCAGCAGCATGAAGCCGCCCAAGATGACGACGATGAAGAGAAGGGGATTGGCACCCACGGCGTACTGTCCTTTGCGAGGCCGCGAAGGAGGCGGCCGGTCGGTGAATCGGTCCCGCCCCGAGGGGGCGGCGGGCGGAGTCTAGGGGACTCCCAATGGTTCAACAACGTCCAGCATGTCATCTGGGTGAGGCGAATGGCGAGCGTCGCGACGCACCTGACGTGTCCCGGCCCGGATTCTCGCCCCGCGGCGGCGTCGAAACAGGCCCGGACCGGCCCCGCTGGTCACTCCCCCGAGGCTCCGAACAGCTCGGTCTGGGCGGGCACCGCGCCCGCGGCCTGCTGCGGCGGCGTGAGCCCGAGATGCTGCCAGGCGGCCGCCGTGGCGATCCGGCCGCGCGGGGTCCGGGCCAGCAGACCCTCCCTGACCAGGAACGGCTCGGCGACCTCCTCGACCGTCTCGGCCTCCTCCCCCACCGCCACCGCCAGCGTCGACAGGCCCACCGGGCCGCCGCCGAAAAGCTTCAGCAGCGCGTGCAGCACCGCCCGGTCCAGCCGGTCCAGGCCCTTGGCGTCGACCTCGTAGACCGCCAGCGCCGCGCCGGCGATCTCCTCGGTGATCAGGCCGTCGTGCCGGACCTGGGCGTAGTCGCGGACCCGGCGCAGCAACCGGTTCGCGATACGCGGCGTGCCGCGCGAGCGGCGGGAGATCTCCGCGGCGCCCTTCGGGTCTATCTCCACGTCCAGCAGCCGGGCCGAGCGGTGGATCACCCGTTCCAGCTCCTCGGGCGCGTAGAACTCCATGTGGCCGGTGAAGCCGAAACGGTCGCGCAGCGGCGGCGGCAGCAGCCCGGCCCGGGTGGTCGCGCCGACCAGGGTGAACGGCGGCAGCTCCAGCGGGATCGCGGTCGCGCCGGGGCCCTTGCCGACGATCACGTCGACCCTGAAGTCCTCCATCGCCATGTAGAGCATCTCCTCGGCGGGCCGGGACATGCGGTGGATCTCGTCGAGGAAGAGCACCTCCCCCTCGGTGAGCGAGGAGAGGATCGCCGCGAGGTCTCCGGCGTGCTGGATCGCCGGGCCGGAGGTGATCCTGATGGGCGCGTTCATCTCGGCCGCGATGATCATCGACAGCGTGGTCTTGCCGAGCCCGGGCGGGCCGCTGAGCAACACGTGGTCGGGGGTCGAGGCGCGGTGCCTGGCGGCCTGGAGCACCAGCGACAGCTGTTCGCGCACCCGCTCCTGACCGATGAACTCGTCCAGCTCACGCGGGCGCAGCGCCGCCTCGACGGCCCGGTCCTCGCCGTCTGCGGCAGCGGTGACCAGCCGGTCTCCGGCGGCGTCGTCGTACATCGGGGCTCGGCTCCTCGGTCGTCGGCGGTACGGATCAGCGGGTGCGGTTGCGGGTCTGCAGGGCGCTGCGCAGCAGGGTGGAGACGTTGGGTTTCTCCGCGGCCTCGGCCTCGGGGGTGACCGCGACCACCGCCTCGTCCGCCTCCCGCGGCGCGAAGCCGAGCCCGACCAGTGCGGCGTGCAGCTGGTCCTGCCAGGGCGCGGGCCCCACCGCGAGCGGCGCCTGCGGCTGGCTCGGGACGGCGCCGGTGGGCGCGCCGAGCCGGTCCTTGAGCTCGATCAGCAGCTTCTGCGCGCCCTTGGGGCCGATCCCCGGTACGGCGGTCAGCGCCTTGGCGTCCCCCCGGGCGACGGCGACCCTGAGCGCCTCCGGGCTGTGCACGGCGAGCATCGCCTGCGCGACCTTGGGCCCGATCCCGCTGGCGGTCTGCAGCAGTTCGAAGGTGTGCCGCTCGTCGTCGTCGGCGAAGCCGTACAGGGTGAGCGAGTCCTCCCTGACCACGAGCGAGGTGGCGACCCGCGCCTCCTGGCCCAGTCGCAGGCCGGCCAGGGTGCCGGGCGCGCAGTGCACGAGCATCCCGACGCCGCCGACCTCGATCACGGCGCTGCTCGGCGTGAGCGCGGCCACCGGGCCGCTGACGAAGGCGATCATGACCTACCGGTCCTGTTCTGGGCCGCGACGGCGGCGGCGATCCGGTTGTTGGCGGTACCGCGCCAGATGTGGCAGATGGCGAGCGCGAGGGCGTCGGCGGCGTCGGCGGGCTTGGGCGGGGCGTCGAGCCGGAGGATCCGGGTAACCATGGCCCCGACCTGCGCCTTCTCGGCGCGCCCGCTGCCGGAGACGGCGGCCTTGACCTCGCTGGGCGTGTGCAGGGTGACCGGTATCCCGCGGCGCGTCGCACAGAGCATGGCCACGGCACTGGCCTGGGCGGTGCCCATCACGGTGCGGACGTTGTGCTGGGCGAAGACCCGCTCGATGGCGACGAGATCGGGCCGGTGGGCGTCGAACCAACCCTCCAGGCCCTCCTCGATCGCGTGCAGCCGCAGGGGCACGTCGAGCTCGGCGGGCGTCCGCACGACGCCGCAGGCGACCATGGTCAACACCCGCCCGGGCGCGCCGTCGACGACCCCGACCCCACAGCGGGTCAAGCCTGGATCCACCCCGAGAACACGCATGTCGGCAGGCTATCTGTTCCCACCGACAGAACCCCCAAGGGGCACGAGGAACCCTGCGGAGACCTCAGCAGACCTCAGGGGCGCGGGGAACGGCGCGAGAAACCACCCTGCGCGGATGGCCCTGTCCGATGAGGACCATCCACACGCCGGTGGCTTGTCGCGCCGTTCCCCGCGCCCCTGAGGCGGTGCAACTGACCCGCTGCTGTAAGCCCTACTCGGCGTCGAGCTCGGCCTCGACCTCGGGGGTGAGGTCGAAGTTGGCGAAGACGTTCTGGACGTCGTCGCTGTCCTCGAGCGCGTCGATCAGCTTGAAGATCTTGCGCGCGCCGTCCGCGTCCAGCTGGACCTGGACGGAGGGGACGAAGTTGGCCTCGGCCGAGTCGTAGTCGATGCCCGCGTCGACCAGCGCCGTGCGGACCGCGACCATGTCGGACGCCTCGGTCTGGACCTCGAAGGCGTCGCCGATGTCGGTGACGTCCTCCGCGCCGGCCTCGAGGGTGACCTCCATGACCCGGTCCTCGTCGACCTTCTCGGCCTTGGGGACGACGATGACGCCCTTGCGGCTGAACATGTACGAGACCGAGCCCGGGTCGGCCATGCTGCCGCCGTTGCGGGTCATCGCGACGCGGACGTCGGACGCGGCGCGGTTGCGGTTGTCGGTGAGGCACTCGATCAGGACCGCCACGCCGTTGGGGCCGTAGCCCTCGTACATGATGGTCGCGTAGTCGGCGCCGCCGGCCTCCGCACCGGAGCCGCGCTTGACGGCGCGGTTGATGTTGTCGATCGGGACCGAGCTCTTCTTCGCCTTCTGGATGGCGTCGTAGAGGGTCGGGTTACCGGCGGGGTCGCCACCGCCGGTGCGGGCCGCCACCTCGATGTTCTTGATCATCTTGGCGAAGAGCTTGCCGCGCTTCGCGTCGATGACGGCCTTCTTGTGCTTGGTGGTAGCCCACTTGGAGTGGCCGGACATCGAGTTGCTCCTTAAAACAGCACCAGGTGGAAGTGAACGAACGGATCAGATCCTACCGTCACCGGCCAGGTCACTCGCTGTGCGAGCCGGCGGCGCGGACCATGTCCACGAAATACGCGTGCACGCGGTGGTCGCCGGTCAGCTCCGGATGGAACGAGGTCGCCAGCAGGTTGCCCTGACGGACCGCCACCACGTGCTCGGCGTCAGTGCCCTTGTACAGCGCGGCCAGGACCTCGACGCCCTCGCCGACCGACTCGACCCAGGGGGCGCGGATGAAGACCCCGTGCACCGGACCGCCGGACTCGGACAGGCCGGCGAAGTCGACGCCCTGCTCGAAGGACTCGTTCTGCCGCCCGAAGGCGTTGCGGCGCACGACCATGTCGATGCCGCCGACCGTCTCCTGGTCGTCGCGGCCGTCGAGGATCTTGTCCGCCAGCATGATCATGCCGGCGCAGGTCCCGTAGACCGGCATGCCGGCGGCGACGCGGGCGCGCAGCGGCTCCATCACGCCGAAGAGCAGCGCCAGCTTGGACATGGTGGTGGACTCGCCGCCGGGGATGACCAGCGCGTCGACCTCCGCCAGCTCCTCGGGACGGCGGACGGGGCGCGCCAGCGCGTCGGCCTCGGCCAGCGCGACCAGGTGCTCGCGCACGTCGCCCTGGAGGGCGAGGACACCGACGACGGGGGTGGAGCTGGACACGGGGACGACCTCTTCTTGACTGCTCGAAAGTCCGGGGAACCGGCGCGGGTAGGGGTGAACGGAGGGAGCCCCGCCCCAAGCGGGGACGGGGCTACCACACGGGACGAGCGGGGATTACCAGCCGCGGTTGGCGTAGCGCTCGGTCTCGGGCAGGGTGTCGCAGTTGATGCCGACCATGGCCTCGCCCAGGTTGCGGGAGGCGTCCGCGATGATCTTCGGGTCGTCGTAGAAGGTGGTGGCCTTCACGATGGCGGCGGCGCGCTTGGCCGGGTCGCCCGACTTGAAGATGCCGGAGCCGACGAAGACGCCCTCGGCGCCCAGCTGACGCATCAGCGCGGCGTCGGCCGGGGTGGCCACGCCGCCCGCGGAGAAGAGCACGACGGGGAGCTTGCCCAGCTCGGCGACCTCGGCGACCAGCTCGTACGGGGCGCGCAGCTCCTTGGCCGCGGCGTAGAGCTCGTTGTTGTCGCAGCCGCGCAGCTTGGCGATCTCGCCCTTGATCTGACGCAGGTGGCGGACGGCCTCGACCACGTTGCCGGTGCCGGCCTCGCCCTTGGAGCGGATCATGGCCGCACCCTCGGCGATGCGGCGCAGCGCCTCGCCCAGGTTGGTGGCGCCGCAGACGAACGGGGTGGTGAAGGCGAACTTGTCCGAGTGGTTGACCTCGTCGGCCGGGGTGAGCACCTCGGACTCGTCGATGTAGTCGACGCCGAGCGCCTGCAGCACCTGGGCCTCGACGAAGTGGCCGATACGCGACTTGGCCATGACCGGGATCGAGACCGCGCCGATGATCTCCTCGATCATGTTCGGGTCCGACATGCGGGCCACGCCGCCGTCCTTGCGGATGTCGGCGGGGACGCGCTCCAGGGCCATGACGGCCACGGCGCCCGCGTCCTCGGCGATCTTCGCCTGCTCGGCGTTGACCACGTCCATGATCACACCGCCCTTGAGCTGCTCGGCCATGCCACGCTTGACGCGGGCGGTGCCGACGGCAGGCTGGTCGGAGGTGAAGGGGGTGTTGGTGGACACGAATGACCTCACTGAAGACGCGGATTCGGTGCGATAAGCCCAATGGTAGGCCCGTATCGACCTTATCCGATGCTCCACCCGGTCCAGCGGGGCACCACGGACTCCTCCACTCCGTAGTACCCCGCCGGGCCGTTCGAGTGCGTAACGTACGTCAGCTGAGCCTGACCCGCGGGTCGAGCACCGCGTAGAGAAGGTCCACGACGATGTTGGCCACGACGATGAAGACCGCCGCCAGCAGCACCGTGGCGATGACCACCGGCTGATCCTCCCGGGTGACGGAGATGACGGCGAGCTGACCGAGCCCGGGCAGACCGAAGATCCGCTCGGTCACGATCGCGCCGCCGAGCAGCCCGGCGAGGTCGATGCCGAACTGCGTCACCGCCGGCGTGAGCGCCGCCCGCAGCGCATGCCGGACGGTGACCCGGCGCTTGGGCAGGCCTTTGGACCTGGCCGTCCGGATGTAGTCCTCCCCCAGCACCTCCAGCATCTGGCTGCGGGTGAGCCGGACGTAGGTGGCGGCGGTGATGAAGGCCAGCGCGAACCAGGGCAGCAGCAGGTGGTGCGCCCACTCCAGCGGGTCGTCGGTGATCCCGACGTAGCCGCTCGGCGGGAACCAGGCGAGCCCGGCCACGGTCAGCCGGAAGAAGAGGACGTTCAGCAGCAGGATGCCGATCAGGAACGAGGGCATCGAGACGCCGATCAGCGCGAAGATCGTGCCCCCGCGGTCCAGCAGCGTCCGCGGCCGCAGGGCCGAGAGCACACCGAGGGAGACCCCGCCGATCAGCCAGAGCACCGAGGCGCCCAGAGCCAGGGAGAGGGTGGGCGGCAGGGCGTTCGAGAGCAGCTTGGCGACCGGCTCGGAGTTGTAGTACGAGTAGCCGAGATTGCCGTGCACCAGCCGGTCGAGGAAGTGCCAGTACTGGACCTGGAGCGGCTGGTCCAGGCCCAACTGCTGGCTGACCAGCTGGACCTGCTGCGCGGAGCAGAGCCGTCCGCAGATCTGCCGGGCCACGTTGTTCGGGGCCACGAAGAAGATCCCGAAGGTGAACAGGCTGATCAGCCAGAGCACCAGGACTCCGGAGAGCAGCCGTCGGATGAGGTACCGCAGCATCGTCGAGCCTCCCGCTCAGTCCTGGAACAGACGCCCGGCGCGCGGGTCCAGCGCGTCGCGGACCCCGTCCCCGAGCAGGTTGAAGGCCAGCGTCGTCAGCAGCAGCGCCAGTCCGGGGAAGAGCGGGAACCACCAGGCGACCTGGTAGAAGTCCTGCGAGTCGCTGAGCATGTTGCCCCAGGTCGGGGTCGGCAGCGGGACGCCGAGTCCGAGGAACGACAGCGTCGCCTCGAAGACGACGGCGATCGGGATCAGCAGCGTGGTGTAGACGATCACCGGGGCGAGCAGATTGGGCAGCACGTCGACGAACATGATCCGCAGGTCGCCCGCGCCGAGCGAGCGCGCCGACTCGATGTACTCCTTCTCCCTGATGGAGAGCGTCTGCCCGCGCACGATGCGCCCGACCGCCGCCCAGGAGAAGAAGGCGATGACGAAGACGGACAGCGCGAGGCTGCTGCCGTAGATCGAGACCAGGGCGATCGCGAACAGCAGGAAGGGGAAGGAGAGCACCACGTCCATCGCCCGGGACAGGAAGCTGTCCACCGCTCCGCCGAAGTACCCGGCGGCCAGGCCCACCAGCACGCCGATGGCGATCGCCATCAGCGTCGAGGCGACGCCGACCAGCAGCGAGATCCGGCTGCCGTAGATGACGCGGACCAGGATGTCGCGGCCGAGGTTGTCGGTGCCCAGCAGGTGGCGGCCGTTCGGGGCGACGGGCAGACCGTCGACGGTGATCCCGTGGTCGCGGTCCTGGTCGGCCGGGCCGTAGCCGATCAGATGGGCCAGCAGCGGAGCGCTGAGCGCGACCACCACCAGCAGCAGGATGAAGACGGCGGAGATCATCGCGGCCCGGTCCTTGCGCAGGTGCAGCCAGGCGAGCTGCCAGGGGCTGCGCCCCTCGATGCCCGTTGCGCTGGGGGACTCGGCACCGGCGGTCGGCGTAAGAGCCGTGTCGGCACTCATGAGGCGCGCTCCTCCTCGGGGATGGTCGCGGTCACCCGGGTCAGGTCCTCACCCGGCTCGACCGGGAAGTGACAGGCCGTCAGGTGCGAGTCCGGGTCGCCCGCACGGGCGACCAGCGGCGGGGCCTGCTCCACGCAGACCAACTGCGCCTTGGGGCAGCGCGGGTGGAAGCGGCAGCCGGTCGGCGGGTTGATCGGCGAGGGCACGTCGCCGGCCAGCACGATCCGCTGCCGGGCCGCGGACTGGTCGGGGTCGGCCACGGAGGCCGCCGAGAGCAGGGCGTTGGTGTAAGGGTGGCGCGGACTGCTGTGCAGGTCCTCCGAGTCGGCCAGCTCCACCACCTGCCCGAGGTACATCACCGCGATCCGGTCGCTCACGTGCCGTACCACGGACAGGTCGTGGCTGATGAACACGTAGGTGAGGCCGAACTCGTGCTGCAGGTCGTCGAGCAGGTTGATGACCTGCGCCTGGATCGACACGTCCAGGGCGGAGACCGGCTCGTCGGCGACGATCAGGCTGGGCCGCAGCGCGAGCGCGCGCGCGACGCCGATGCGCTGCCGCTGGCCGCCGGAGAAGTCGGCGGGGAACCGGTTGTAGTGCTCGGGGTTGAGGCCCACGAGCTCCATCAGCTCTTGGACCTTGCCCTTGCGCTCGCCGCGCTCCCCCTCGTCGTGGATGGCGAAGGGGTCGCCGATGATCGAGCCGACCCGGCGGCGCGGGTTGAGCGAGCCGTAGGGGTCCTGGAAGATCATCTGCATCCGGCGCCGGTAGGGCCTGACCTGGGTCCGGCTCAGCCTGGTGATGTCGTCGCCCTCGAACACGATCTGCCCGGAGGTGAGTTCGTGCAGCCGGGTGATGCAGCGCGCCAGCGTGGACTTCCCGCATCCGGTCTCGCCGACCAGGCCCAGCGTCTCGCCGCGCCGCACCTGGAGGTTGACGCCCTCGACGGCGTGGACCCTGCCGATCTCGCGCTTGAAGATGATGCCCTGCTTGATCGGGAAGTACTTGACCGCGTCGCGTATCTCGACCAGCGGCTCGGAGACGTCGCGCGGCGACGCCTCCTTCCGCATGGAGGGAACCGTGGGTGACTGGTCGTCGGTCATGCCGCGCCTCCCTGAAGTGCCGTCCTGCCGAGCGCACTGGCCGCGCGGCGTCCCTCCTTGGCCTCCTCCGACGCGCCCAGCAGATGGCCGGGCAGCCAGCAGGCGGAGGTGTGGCCCTCGCCGTCGTCGACGGGCTGCAGATCGGGCTGCTCCTGGCTGCACCGGTCCATCGCGAAGGCGCAGCGCGGGTGGAAGGCGCAACCCGAAGGCAGCCTGATCAGGCTCGGCGGCTGGCCGCTGATCGGCCGAAGCCGGTCGCCGGCCGCGCTGGAGGACGGGATCGACTCCAACAGGCCGTTGGTGTAAGGGTGGTGAGGGCGGTAGTAGAGTCCGCGGCGGTCCGCCCGCTCGGCGGCCCGGCCCGCGTACATCACCAGCACCTCGTCGGCCAGACCGGCGATCACCCCGAGGTCGTGGGTGATCATGATCAGCGCCATGCCGTTCTCCTGCTGGAGCCGGAGCAGCAGATCCAGGATCTGCGCCTGCACGGTGGCGTCCAGCGCGGTGGTCGGCTCGTCGGCGATGACCAGCTTGGGGTTGAGGGCCAGGGCCATGGCGATCAGCGCGCGCTGGCGCATGCCGCCGGAGAACTGGTGCGGGTAGTCGTCCACGCGGCGCTCGGGCTGCGGGATGCCGACCATCCCGAGCAGGTCGATCGCGCGACGCCTGGCCACGGCCTTGCCGACCTGCTCGTGGGCGCGGATCATCTCCACGATCTGCCAGCCCACCTTGTAGAGCGGGTGCAGGCTGGAGAGCGGGTCCTGGAAGATCGCGGCCATCTGGGCGCCGCGCAGCTCGCGGAGTTCCTGCTCGCCCATGGTGAGCAGGTCCTGGCCGGCGAACCTGGCGCCGCCGCTGACCTTGGCGCCGGTGGTGAGGCCGAGCAGCGTCTGGGTGCAGACGCTCTTGCCCGATCCTGACTCGCCGACGATGCCGAGGGTCTGGCCGGCGTCCAGTTCGAAGGAGACCCCTCGAACCGCCTGGACTTCTCCGTCGACGGTTCGGAAGGACACATGGAGGTCCGAGACCTCGAGAAGCTTCATCGCGCCTCACAGCTGGGGAGTCAGGCGGTGCGGAGAACCCAGCCGGGGGGATCACGGCCGGGTGGGCCTGCGGGACCCGCCCGGCACGGGGTCACCGTGCCGGGCGGGTCGGGGTGGCGTGGGCCAGGACGCCTCCGTCCGGGCCCTCACCGCTGTCAGCTGCCGCCGGTGAGCCACGCCTCGGTGACGTCGTAACTCTGCGAGAACGACTCGAAGATGGCGTTGTGCACCCGGTCCGACCGGAACACCGGGTCGCTCTGCGACTGGAACGGGATGATCGCCGCGATGGACATCAGCTGCTGGTCGGCCTTGTGCCAGATCGGCGCGGCGGCCGTCGCGTCGGGCGCGGCCAGCGCCTGGTCGATCAGCGCGTTGGTGGTCGCGTCGTTGACGTCGCCCCAGTCGGTGGAACCCGGGCCGTAGGCGCGGCCGTCGAAGAGCGGCTGGATGGTGGCGCGGCCGTTGTTGCCGAACCAGTCCGGGATCCAGCCGGGCTCACTGATGTCCCAGTTGCCCGCCGCGGACGACTTCGGGTCGTTGAGGTACTTGCCGTAGTAGTCGCCGCCCGAGACCGAGATGATCTGGGTGGTGACGCCGCAGGCCTTGAAGTCGGCCTGGATGGACTGGGCCACCGCCGGGTGCTTGCCCGAGTTGCGGGCCAGGTCCTTCAGCACCAGGCCGTTCGGGTAACCGGCCGCCGCCAGCATCGACTTGCACTTGGCCGGGTCGCCCTTGCTGTCGGGCGTCGCGTACGGGTCGTACTTCTCGTAGCCGACGCTGCCGGGCGGGATGATCTGGCCCAGCGGGGTGTTCAGCGAGGGACCGCCGTAGATCTGGCCCAGCGCGACCTTGTCGACCGCGTACTCCAGCGCCTGCCGGACGGCCGGCTTGGCCAGCGCGCTGTTGCTGTTGGGGCTCTGGAAGTTGAAGATCAGGAACGGGTTGCTGACCCCGGAGGTGTAGATGCCGAGGCGCGCGTCCTTGGTCGCCTTCAGCGCCGGGACGTTGGCGGTCGGCACCGTGGTGTCGAACTCCATGTCCGCCGCGCCGGCCTGGATCTGCTGCTGGACGGCGGCCTCGTCCTGGCCCTCGGTGACCTGGATGTGGTCGACGTAGGCGTCACGGACCGGGTCGGACGCCTTGGTCCAGGCCGGGTTCCGGTCGAGCTTGATCGACTGGTTGGCCGTGTACGAGACGATCTGGTACGGGCCGTCCGAGATCGTGTGGGACCGGAAGTTCGCGTCGTCCGGCAGGTACGCCAGGTACTCCTGCGGCGCGGGCGAGGAGAACGGCATCGCCAGGATGTTGACGAAGTCGTTGGCCGGCTTGACCAGCGTGAATTTCACCGTGTTCGCGTCCACGGCGGTGACGCCGGAGATGTCGTGGCCGGTGATGTAGGTCTTGATGTCCGCGATGGTGGGCTTCACCTTGGCGAAGCCGTCGCAGTACTCCTTGAAGCCCGCGATCACGCCCGCGTAGTAGCCCAGCGCGCCGACCGCGTTCGGCGTCGGGTTGCAGAGCCGCTTCATGCCCAGCACCTCGTCCTGCGCGGTGATCGCGCGGGCGGGCGTGGTGTTCCACATCGCGTCGGGACGCAGGTGGATCGTGTAGGTCAGACCGTCGGCGCTGATGCCGCCGTTCGCCTGGGTCGGCAGCTCGGTGGCGAGGTCGGCGACCAGGGTGTTCGCCTTGGTCGAGTCCGTCGACGCGGGATAGGTGAACAGCTGCCGGGAGTACGCACGCTCGATGGTGTACGTCGCGGCGTAGTACGCGCTGGCGGTGTCGAGGTGGTCGACATCGCCGCTGCCGACCAGCTTCAGCGTTCCGCCCTTGGCGGGCGTGCCGCCCGCGTTGACGTTCGCTGCGTTGGCGTCAGCTGCGCCGCTCTGCTTCGGGCCGGGATTGTTGCTGCTTGACGTACATCCGGCGGCGGCGAGCGCGAGGCCGACGATGACGGCTCCGGCAGCCAGACTGCGGGACTTGCGGGCCATGTGGTGCGCCTCCTGCGATCGAGGACAGATGTCGATGCACAAGTGGCGCCGTGGGGGCGGTCGAACAGGGCGGCCTCCGGGCAGACGGATGCCTGCCCCATGGCCGGAGCCTCCGCTCTGGGTCCACGACGTCGCGGTGTCTCCTGTGAGGCACCGTCAGTAATCTCCTGGCCGACGTGGGTTCTGTCCACAGCGCGGAAGCCATCGCAATCATGGTGTTATCTGATCGATTGCATATGACACCCCTTCAGGTGCGGACACGCTCCAGTGTGGTGGGGGCCTCGTCGTCCATCTCGAAGGCCAACGGGAACGGGGCGCGCCCCGCCAACCGGAACAGCCGGACGATGCGGTGTCGCCTCACGGCGCGCGCCGCGCGCACGGAGTCGTTGTGGAAGCGCCGCGCCATCGGCACCCGGCGGACCGCCTCCCCCAGATCCGCGAGGGCCTCCGGCCCACCGGGCAGCGCGACCAGTTCGTCCACCTGCTCCTGCTCGGCGAAGACGGCGCGCAGCGCCTGCGAGAGGTCGCTCTCGGCCACCTCCCGCGCCTCGGGCGACGCGGTCCTGGCGGCGTGGGACGCCTGGTACAGCACGATCGACGACGCCGGGTCCAGCAGCGTGGACGTCGCCAACTCCTGCGCGCCGGAGGCGCGCCGCAGCAGCTGCGCGTCGAGCGCGGCCCGCGCGGCGTCGATCCGCGCGTGCAGCCGGTCGAGCCGGCCCGCGGTCCAACTCAGGTACAGCCCGACGGCGACGACGGCGAGGACGATCCAGATCCAGGTGCTCACGAGTGGTGACCCTATCCACCCCGTACGGGGCTCGAAGTGAGGCGCGATTCAGTTGCACCCCCAGGGGCGCGTTCTGCCGGCGAGGAACCAGGCAGTACCCCAGGGGCGCGAGGAACTGCGCGAGAAACCACCCGGGGCGGACGGCCCTGCTGGATGCGGACCCACCGCACGCGGGTGGCTTGTCGCGCAGTTCCTCGCGCCCCTGGGGTGCAACTGACCCTTTGTCGGGAGGCTAGTCGCGGGCGAGGCCGAGGCGGGTGCGCCAGGTGGAGGAGGGCTCGAGGTCGGTGACCGCGGCCGCGCCCTGGGTGACGGTTTCGTAGACGGCCAGGATGTCCGCGCCCACCGTGGACCAGTCGAAACGGCGGACGTGACGCGAGCCCGTGTCGCTCAGCGCCTCGCGCCGCTTCGGGTCGCCCAACAGCCGCAGGGTGACCTCCGCCAGCGCGGACGCGTCCTCCACCGGGAAGAGCTCGCCGCTCGAACCGCCGTCCAGCACCTGCCGGAAGGCGTCCAGATCGCTGGCGACCACCGGCGCGCCCGCCGACAGCGCCTCGACCAGGATGATGCCGAAGCTCTCGCCGCCGGTGTTCGGCGCCACGTACAGCGTGACGCTCCGCAGCAGACGTGCCTTCTCCTCGTCGGAGACCATGCCGAGGAAGGTGATCCGGTCCCTGACCGCCTGCGGCAGGTCCTTGACCGCCTCCTCCTCGTCGCCCTTGCCGGCGACCAGCAGCCGGACCGCCGGGCGCTCCGCCAGGATCGCCGGGAGAGCCTCCAGCAGGGTCGGCAGACCCTTCCTCGGCTCGTTGATCCGGCCGACGAAGCCGATCGTCTCCCCCTGCCACTCGGGGCGGGGCTCCGCGCTCGAGAAGAACCCCACGTCCACCCCGTTGGGGATGACCACCGCGTCGCCACCCAGATGCTCGACCAAGGTCGTGCGGGCGTACTCGCTCACCGCGATCCGCGCGGAGATCTTCTCCAGCGCCGGCTGCAGGATCGGCTCCGCCGCGATCATCGCCCGCGACCGCGGGTTGGAGGTGTGGAAGGTGGCCACGATGGGGCCGGACGCGGCCCAGCAGGCGAGCAGCGAGAGGCTCGGGGTGGCCGGTTCGTGGATGTGCAGGACCTCGAAGCGGCCCTCGTGCAGCCAGCGCCGGACCCGCGCGGCGGAGAGGAAGCCGAAGTTCAGCCGGGCCACCGAGCCGTTGTAGGGCACCGGGACCGCGCGGCCCGCCGAGGTGACGTACGGCGGCAGGGGGGTGTCGTCGTCGGCCGGGGCCAGCACGGAGACCTCGTGGCCGAGGCCGATCAGGTGCTCGGCGAGGTCGCGGACGTGGAACTGGACGCCGCCGGGGACGTCCCAGGCGTAGGGGCAGACGATGCCGATTCTCACGCCTGGGCCTCCACGGCTTCGGTGGGCGGGTCGAGCGGTTCACGCGGTTCCACCGGCTCGCGCGGCTCGAGGTCGGCGAGCCAGAAACGCTGCAGCATGTGCCAGTCCTTCGCGTGCTCGCGCACGCCCTCGGCCCAGACGTCGGCCATGGCCTGGGTCATCGCCGCGGTCTTCTCGCGGCGGCTGCCGTGCTCGGGGACCTGGATCTCCTCGTGGACGCAGCCCTTCATGGTCTTCGTCCCGTCGTACCAGAGGGTGACCGGCAGCAGCGCGGCCCCCGTCTGCTGGGCGAGCGCGGCCGGACCGGCCGGCATCCGCGTCGCCGCGCCCTGGAACTGGACCTCGACTCCGGAGGCGGACAGGTCGCGGTCGCCGACCAGGCAGACCAGCTTGCCCGCACGCAGCCGCTTGGCCAGCGTGGCCAGCGTGTTGGCGCCGCCGGTCAGCGGCAGCACCTCCATGCCCAGCCCCTCGCGGTAGGCGACGAAGGCGTCGAACAGCTTCTCCGGCTTCAGCCGCTCGGCGACCGTGGTGAACGGGTAGCCGCGGGCCACCACCCAGGCCCCCGCCAGGTCCCAGTTGCCCATGTGCGGCAGCGCCAGGATCACGCCGCGGCCGGAGGCGAGCGTGTCGTCCAGCCGCTCGATGTGCGCGGGGTCGAACGAGGCGGTGACCTTGTCCTGGCTCCAGACCGGCATCCGGAAGGACTCGCACCAGTAGCGCAGGTAGGACCGCATGCCCTCGCGGCTGAGCCGGCGGATCGCCGGGTCGTCCAGCTCGGGACGGACCCGGCGCAGGTTGGACTCGAGCCGCAGCACGCTCTTGCCCCGTCGCCTCCAGGCGACGTCGGCGATCCGCGCGAAGAGCGCGTCGGCGGCGGGCTCGGGCAGGCGCTTCACCAGGCCCCAGCCGGTCGCGTACGCGGCGTAGGTCAGCTGCTCCTTCACTGCACGGTCTCCCCTGTCCCGGTGGTCGGATTCAGCGCGACCAGCTCGGCCGCCTCGCGTCGGACGGTGAGGATTCGCTGGAAGCAGGTGACCAGGCTGCCCGCCGCTACGGCCCACAGGGCGATCGGCAGCAGCCACTGGATGCCGGGCACGCCGAACTGGTGCAGCCCGGCCAGGCCGGCCGCGACCAGGGTGCCGACCAGCCGCTCGGCGCGCTCGACCAGGCCCGAGACGTCACACTTGAGGCCAAGACTCTCCGCGCGCGCCTTGGTGTAGGAGACCACCTGGCCGCTGGCCAGGCAGAACAGCGCCACGGCGCAGAGCAGCAGGTTGTCGCCGTTGCCCGCGTACCACATGGCGATGCCGCCGAAGATCGCGCTGTCGGCGACGCGGTCCAGCGTGGAGTCCAGGAAGGCGCCCCAGGGCCCGGAGCGTCCCGCCTGGCGGGCCATGTTGCCGTCGACCAGGTCGGAGAAGACGAAGGCGGTGATGACGATGGTGCCCCAGAAGAAGCTGCCGCGCGGGAAGAAGATCAGCGCTCCGGCCACCACCCCGGCGGTGCCGACCAGGGTGACCGCGTCCGGGCTCACGCCCTTGCGCAGCAGGAAGGCCGCGAGAGGCGTGAAGACGCGGGTGAAGAAGGCTCGGGCGTATTTGTTGAGCATGGGTCTGCCGACCGCTCCGTTTCCTGAGATGGCCAGGCCGCGTTCCTGCTGCCACAAGAGGCGTGCGCACATTGTCCAGTCGTGCGCCATGCTATCGGGCCTACTGAGCCTGACCGGCGTATGGACCTGCGGCGAACACGGTGGGAGGCTCCAAAGTACCGCGGGTGACCGACGTCACATTCCGGCTTCCGGATTCACCCGGCGCGGCCCCGTGGCGTCTCTGCAGCGCGCACGCGGGAGGAGATAAGGATCATGGGCGAGAGGCAGCACACACCAGCGGGAGCCGCCGGCAGGGCGCCGTCGGCCGACCGGCCCGAACAGATCAGGAACGTGGTGCTGGTCGGCCACAGCGGTGCGGGAAAGACCACGATCGCCGAGACCCTCGCCCTGGCCACCGGGGCGATCAACCGGGCCGGGCGGGTGCAGGACGGCACGACCGTCTCCGACTACGACGAGATCGAGCACCGCACGCAGCGCTCGGTCCAACTCTCCCTCGTCCCGCTGGAACACGCGGGATTCAAGATCAACCTGCTGGACACGCCCGGCTACGCCGACTTCACCGGCGAGCTGCGCGCCGGGCTGCGGGCCGCTGACGCCGCGCTCTTCGTGGTCCCCGCGAACGAGCCCATCGACGGCGCCACCCGCGGCCTGTGGGACGAGTGCGCGGCCGTGAACATGCCCCGGGCGCTGCTGGTCACCAAGCTGGACGCGCCCCAGGCCGACTTCGCGGCCACGGTCGAGCGCTGCCGCGAGGCGTTCGCGCCGGAGTCGCCGGACTCCGTCCTGCCGCTCTACCTCCCGCTGCGCTGGGGAGACCTCGGACCGGACGGCGAGCGCCACGTATCCGGCCTGGTCGGCCTGCTGAGCCGGCACTCCTACGACTACGCGAGCGGCAAGCGCATCGAGCGCGACATCGACGCGGAGCTGGCCGCCGAGGTGGACCCGGCCAGGGAGCAGCTGATCGAGGCGGTCATCACCGAGAGCGAGGACGAGTCCCTGATGGACCGCTACCTCGGCGGCGAGGCCATCGACACCAAGACCGTCATCGACGACCTGGAGAGCGCCGTCGCCCGCGGCCACTTCCACCCGGTGCTCGCGGCGATGCCGCCCGCGGAGGGCTCGCGCGAGGGCCTGGGCACGGCGGAGCTGCTGGAGCTGATCACCTCGGCCTTCCCCTCCCCCGTCGAGCACCCGATGCCGGTCCCCGACGGCGAGACCGGCCTGGCCTGCGACCCCGAGGGACCACTGGCGGCGCAGGTGCTCAAGGTCACCAGCGACCCGTACGTCGGCCGGCTGACCCTGTGCCGGATCTTCTCCGGCACGCTGCGGCCGGACGGCCAGGTGCACGTCGGCGAGGTGGACGAGCGCGTCGGCGCGCTGAGTTCGCCCTTCGGCAAGACGCTGCGCCCGGTCGCGCAGGCCGTGGCCGGGGACATCGTCTGCGTGGCGAAGCTCTCCCACGGTGCGACCGAGGACACCCTCAGCCAGCCGGGCCGCCTGGTCGGCCTCGGCCACTGGGACCTGCCTGAGCCGCTGCTGCCGGTCGCCATCACGGCGCACAGCAAGGCGGACGAGGACAAGCTCTCGCAGGCCCTGGGCCGGCTCTGCGCGGAGGACCCGACCCTGCGCCTGGAGCAGAACCAGGAGACCCACCAGCTGGTGCTGTGGTGCCTGGGCGAGGCCCACGCCGACGTCCTGCTGGACCGCCTGCGCGGACGCTTCGGCGTGCAGATCGACACCGTCGACTACGTGGTCCCCTTCCGCGAGACCATCGCCGCGCCGACGACGGCGCGCGGCCGCCACGTCAAGCAGTCCGGCGGCCACGGTCAGTACGCGATCTGCGAGATCCAGGTCGAGCCGCTGCCGACGGGCAGCGGGTTCGAGTTCGTCGACAAGGTCGTGGGCGGAGCGGTGCCGCGGCAGTTCATCCCCTCGGTCGAGAAGGGCGTCCGCGCCCAGCTGGCCCGCGGGGTGGCGGCGGGCTTCCCGGTGGTCGACGTCAGGGTCACCCTGCTGGACGGCAAGGCCCACTCCGTGGACTCCTCTGACGCGGCGTTCCAGACGGCGGGCGCGCTGGCACTGCGCGAGGCGGCGACGGGCAACGTCCGGCTCCTGGAGCCGGTGGCCGAGGTGCACGTCCTGGTCCCCGACGACTACGTGGGAAACGTCCTCAGCGACCTCTCCGGCCGCCGCGGCCGCGTCCTCGGCACGGAGCCTGTCGGCTCGGGCGGCCGCACGGTCGTCCACGCGGAGGTCCCGGAACTGGAGATCGTCCGCTACGCCGTCGACCTCCGCTCCCTCAGCCACGGCGGCGGTAGCTTCACCCGCGCGTACGCGCGGCACGAGCCCCTGCCGGAATCGATCGCCACGAAGGTGTTCAAGGCCGCCGAGAAGTAGTCGCACCGTCGGAGGCACGAACCCCTGAGCGGAGGGCCAGGTGCACCACCTCAGGGGCGCGGGGAACTGCGCGACAAGCCACGGACCTGCGGATGGTCCTCACTGAACAGGGCCGTCCGCACCGGGTGGTTGCCGGCGCAGTTCCCCGCGCCCCTGGTGGTGGTGCAACGATCCCGGCGTCGTGGAGCGCGGCTAGCGCGGGGGCAGGGCGCAGGCGGGGGTGCCGCCGGGGAGGCGGTGGCGGTTGGCGGCGACGAGCCGGTAGAGCGCGGCCATGCCGAGGCGGACGCCGGGGAGGAGGGCGAACGAGCCCAGGAGGTTCCACGGGAGACGCTGCGTGCGCAGCAGCAGTCGGGCGGCGGCGTCCGCGCCGCCGTAGGCGTGGCCGGAGGGGGTGATCCAGACGATCTCGCGTTCGACGCGGTCCGGGGTCACCGCGCCCGCGGTGAACTTGCCCAGGGCGTTGAGGTCCGCGAACTGGAACGGGATCGACGCCCAGCCGTCCGTGCCGAGAACCCGCTCCGCCGTCCGCAGGGACGACGTGCAGAAGGCGCAGTCGCCGTCGTAGACCAGGACCGGCGTTCCCGCAGTGATCTCCATGGGCACCATTGTCGCAGGTCCCGCCGAGCGCGCACTGCGCCAACCCGCTGACATGGCGTGATCCACAGCGATACCCTGGCAGGGCACGCCCGTTGACGGACGTTCAGGGAGGAAACGCCGTGACGAATGACGGAATCGGGCCGCAGATCCTGCGCACCGACCCGTCCCCCAGTTCGGGGGCGACCACCTCCCTCTCGTCGATGGCCTACCGCGACGGCGACTACGAACCGCTCGCCGCGCTCCACCCGGAGATCAAGCACAAGACGGGCAAGATCAAGCTGCTCGCGCCCAACCTCGGCGAGGCCTTCTGCGAGGCGGTGATCGCCCGGACCCTCGGCGCCAAGCGCAAGCCGATCGTGCCCTCCTACGGCGCCACCCCGCGCATCGTCGTCGAGCACTGCCTGGAGGCGGAGGACGTCCGCCACCAGCGCGACAAGCAGCTCACCCTGGTCGCCCTGGTCTTCGGGCTGGTCTTCCTGCCCGGCGCGCTGCTCTGGCTCGCGGTTTTCGAGATCGCCCGCCGTTCACCGGAGAAGAACCGGGAGCTGTACCAGAACCTCGGCATCGTCGTGGTCGTGGTGATCGCCGCGGTGCTCGCCTGGCGCCCGGGCGACGTCACCGGGCTGTGGGGGCAGTACCTGCGGATCATGACCATCGTGCCGCTGGTCGGCTGGTACCTGGCCCGGCGGATCTGCCTCGGCAACGCCGAGAAGCTGCGCGCGCGTTGGGGCGCGCTGCTGGAGGGCAGCGCGGCCGGACCGCTGGTGCCCGGCGCGGTGCCGAAGGGCCCGGACGACCACAAGGCGGAGAACCAGCGGAAGCAGCTGGCCAAGCTGCTGGCCGAGCAGGAGACCAACGTCGTCCACTACGCCGGCACCAAGGGCGTTCTCGGCCTCGGTCCACGCTGGGCGCTGTGGTCGCTGGCCGAGCAGCTCACCCCGGCCGAGGGCCACAAGGAGATGCGCCCGTTCCACAACTCCGACCTGATCCGCAAGATCGAGGAGCGGCTGCACCTGCTCGGGCGCAGCGTCGTCGACAAGGGCGGCATCCCGGGTGTGATGGTCGACCAGTGGGTGGTCCTGCCGATCGGCGAGGGTGCCGACGAGATCGCCCGCCCGACCGGGCCGGACATGGACGGCGACCGCATGCGCGGGTCGGCGGTCACCGATCTGGCGAACAAGCAGAGCTTCGGCGAGGGTCCGCGGCACTACCTGGGCACGCAGTTCGTGCTGTGGAACGGCCAGCTCATCATCACGCTGATGACCAGCGTCAGCGTGCTCTCGGACACGCTGCGCATAGAGATCAGCGGTCACGCGCTCGGTCCGCTGCCGCCGCTCTTCAGCGCCAAGCCCAAGGCACCGGAGAAGCAGGTGCAGAAGAGCGGCAAGTTCTGGGAGGAGAAGACGGTCGTCCTCCCCATCGTCACCAACATGGAGGTCGTCCGGCTTGCGGTGCGAGCCCCGTTCACCTGGAACCAGGGGCTGCTGAACTGGCTGGGCGGCTCCCTGAAGCTGCCCGAGCCCTTCGGCCTCCGCCCGGCCTGGGCCACCCGCCCGTGGACGCACCGCTTCATGGCCGACGACGCGATCCGGGTCGCCACCCCCGTGCTGCGCGCGGTCCACGACGCCACCATGGACATGCTCGCGGACCACGACGTCGACCTCGAACGCTTCCTCGCCCGCTCGCAGTTCCTCAGCACCGAGGTGCAGACCGTCCGCCCGTTCAAGGCGGACGTCTACGAGGCGGACTGAGCCCTGACTCAGGAGGACGTGGCCGCCGTGCTGACGGGGCCCAGGGCGCTGTTCGCGAGCCACTGGGCCCAGGAGCGGTTCCAGTCGCCGTAGCCGTTGCCGGTGGCCACCACCGGCTTGGCGGTGGAGCCGACGACCGTGACGACGTCGCCGACCATCACCGTGTTGTAGAAGCGCTTGGCGGTGCCGTCGTCGGCCAGGCCGATGCAGCCGTGGGTGACGTTCTGCTTGCCCGCGTAGGTGTCGGCGCGGGCGTTCTGGTGCAGGTAGGTGCCGGACTCGGTCAGGTGCGAGGCCCAGTAGTAGTAGTCGTGGTAGGCGTCCCCGAGGTTGACGGTCTGTGAGTTCATGTAGACGGCCGGGGACTTGTCCATCACCACCATGGTGCCCTCCCAGGTGTCCAGGCCTGGCTTCCCGGCGGTGATGGGGATGCGGTGGGTGGTTCCGTCGTCGACGACGGTCATCTGGTGGGTGGAGACGTCGACGGTGGCGATGAGCGAGCGGGCGACGGTGAAGTGGCGGCTCGCGTGCGAGCCGAGGGCGACCGTGACGGTGGTGCCGGGGGTCCAGTACGCGGTCGGCCGGAAGTCCACCCGCCGGCCGGGGCCGAGGTTGTGGTCGGTGATCCAGCTCCAGGCGCCGGTGACGCCGCTGGAGGTGGTCACCCGCAGCCAGGCCTCGACCGCGCGCCGCTGGCTGTCGGGGACCGGACGGTCGAAGGTCACCGAGACCGGCAGGCCGACGCCGACCTTGGCGCCGTCGTCGAAGTTGAGGCGCGCCGAGGCGAGCACGGCGGGCTCGGGGCCGCGCGAGCCGGCCGGGGAGGGCGAGCCGCTCGCGCTCGACGTCCCGCCGCCGCTGGGCGTCGCGGTCCCGGCGGACGGACTGGGCGCGGTCGTGCCGGGTGCGGCGACCTGCGTGGCGCTGTGCGTGCCGCAGCCCGCGAGGCCGAGGACGCAGGCCCCGGCCAGCAGTCCGACCCCCAGCAGACGGGCACGGCTCCGGGCAGGGCGGCGAGGTGACGACGAGACGGCGAGCATGGCGGTTCCCCCTGAAGGCAATGCGGTAGTACCCGCTAGAACGCCGCCGAGGGATCATGAGGTTGCCTGCCGTTTGCAACAACTGTGTCTCGGCGGCCCCGCGGTGCACAGCCCGTCCGCACGCAGTGGGCCTGCCGGACCACCTGGGCGACACGATCGGGTGGCCCGACGCTGTTCGTCCGCCCGTGGGCAGGCGCCGTCCTGTACGACATGATCATGAGATTTTCGATCAACCTCGGCCTCGTGATCGCCGCAACCGCCGCCTCCGTCTGCGTCAGCGGTCTCATCACGCCGACCGCCGCGTCAGCGCTCGAATCCGGTGCCCGCCGGCTCGTCACCCCCGGCAGCGGCGCCTGCGACGTCCACGCACCGGCCCACGGCGCTCGGAGCAGTCCGGAAGACTCCCGGCCAGGGCCACGTGCCACAGCCGCGACCACGCATTGCTTCCAGATCACCGACGAGGTCTCCTTCGAGCCTCCCCTGGAGCATCGTCACGCCGTGTCCTTCGCCGTGCTCCTGGTCGACGCGTGCCGCACGCTGTTTCCGCGGGACAGGAACGATGTGGTCGTGACCGTCGTCGGGAACACCGCGAAGGTGCGCATGTCGCTCATGGCGCACAACGAAGCGGAAGCCCGCTACGAGGCGTTCCACCTGATCGACCTGATCATCGAGGAGGTTCTCGCTCCCGGAAGGGTCGGGATCGACTAGCCAGGAGCCGCCCGCCCGATCAGGTGCGCGGCCGGACGCCGGAGGGGGCCGGGTGGCACGAACCGGCTCACACCTCGGGCCAGGCGTCGGCGATCAGCTTGCGGGTGTCGCCCAGCATCTGCGGGAGGACCTTCACGCTGCCCACGACCGGCATGAAGTTGGTGTCGCCGCCCCAACGCGGCACCACGTGCTGGTGCAGATGGGCGGCGATGCCCGCGCCACCGGCGCTGCCCTGGTTGATGCCGATGTTGAAGCCGTGCGCGCCGGAGGCGGCCCGCAGCGCGGTCATCGCCTGCTTGGTGAGCTCGGCGATCTCGACCGTCTCCTCGGGCGTCAGGTCGGTGTAGTCGGCGACGTGCCGGTAGGGGACGGCCATCAAGTGACCGCCGTTGTACGGGTACTTGTTGAGCACCGCGTAGGCCTGGACGCCGCGGCGGACGATCAGGCCGTCCTCGTCGCTCATCGACGGGATCGCGCAGAACGGGCAGCCGTCGTCGGGCGCGGGGCCCGTCGGCTTGGACTCGCCCTGGATGTAAGCCATCCGGTGCGGGGTCCACAGGCGCCCGAACCCGTCGGGGATGCCCGCTCCGTGCTGCTGCTCCGGCTCCGTCGTCATGCTGATCAGCATAGGCGGAAGGGCGGCCCCGACGGGACCGCCCTCCCCTACCGACCGTCGATCCGGGATCGGACCGGGAACCTGATCAGACCTGCACGCGGCGCTCCACCACGTCGACCAGCTCGGCCAGCGCGTCGGCGCGGCTGATGCCGTTCTTCTGCGAGCCGTCGCGGTAGCGGAAGGAGACGGTGCCCGCGGCCATGTCCTCGTCGCCGACGATGACCATGAAGGGGACCTTGGCCTTCTGGTGGTTGCGGATCTTCTTCTGCATCCGGTCGCCGGAGGCGTCCACGTCCACGCGCAGACCCTTGGCCTTCGCCTCCTTGGCGAAGTCCTGGAGGTACTCCACGTGCCCGTCGCCGATCGGGATGCCGACGGCCTGGACGGGGGCGAGCCATGGCGGCATCGCGCCGGCGTAGTGCTCCAGCATGACCGCGAAGAAGCGCTCGATCGAGCCGAACAGGGCGCGGTGGATCATGACCGGCCGCTGGCGCGAGCCGTCCGCCGCGGTGTACTGGAGGTCGAAGCGCTCCGGCAGGTTGAAGTCGACCTGGATGGTCGACATCTGCCAGGTGCGGCCGATGGCGTCCTTGACCTGCACGGAGATCTTCGGGCCGTAGAAGGCGGCGCCGCCCGGGTCGGGGACCAGCGGGAGGTTCTGCTTCTCGGCGGCCTTGCGCAGCGTCTCGGTCGCCTCCTCCCAGACCTCGTCGGAGCCGATGTACTTCTCCGGGTCCTTGGTGGACAGCTCCAGGTAGAAGTCGGACAGGCCGTAGTCGCGCAGCAGGTCCAGCACGAAGGTCAGCAGCGAGTCGAGCTCGTCCGCCATCTGCTCCTTGGTGCAGTAGATGTGCGCGTCGTCCTGGGTGAAGCCCCGGGCCCGGGTCAGGCCGTGGACGACGCCGGACTTCTCGTACCGGTACACCGTGCCGAACTCGAACAGGCGCAGCGGCAGCTCACGGTAGGAGCGCCCGCGGGCGTCGAAGATCAGGTTGTGCATCGGGCAGTTCATGGGCTTGAGGTAGTAGTCCACGCCCTCGTCGAGCTGCATGGGCGGGTACATGCCGTCGGCGTACCAGTCCAGGTGGCCCGACTTCTCGAACAGGGTGCCCTTGGTGGCGTGCGGCGAGTAGACGAACTCGTAGCCCGACTCCTCGTGGCGCTTGCGCGAGTAGTCCTCCATGGCGCGGCGGATGATGCCGCCCTTGGGGTGGAAGACCGCGAGGCCGGAGCCGATCTCCTCGGGGATCGAGAAGAGGTCCAGCTCGGCGCCGAGCTTGCGGTGGTCGCGCTTCTCGGCCTCGACCAGGAAGTCGAGGTACGCCTTGAGCTCGTCCTTGGAGGGCCAGGCGGTGCCGTAGATGCGCTGCAGCATCGGGTTCTTCTCGCTGCCGCGCCAGTAGGCAGCGGCGTTGCGCATCAGCTTGAACGCCGGGATCAGCCGGGTGCTGGGCAGGTGCGGGCCGCGGCAGAGGTCCTTCCAGCACAGCTCGCCGGTCTTGGCGTCGAGGTTGTCGTAGATGGTCAGCTCGCCGCCGCCGACCTCGACGTTCGCGCCGTCCTCGCTGCCCGCCGAGCCCTTGAGGCCGATCAGCTCCAGCTTGTACGGCTCGTTCGCGAGCTCCTCGCGGGCGGCGTCCTCGGTGACGACCCGGCGCGCGAAGCGCTGGCCGCGCTTCTGGATCTCCTGCATCTTCTTCTCGATGACCTTGAGGTCATCGGGGGTGAACGGCTTCTCGACGTCGAAGTCGTAGTAGAAGCCGTCCTTGATCGGCGGGCCGATGCCGAGCTTGGCGTCGGGGAAGCACTCCTGGACGGCCTGGGCCATCACGTGCGCGGTGGAGTGCCGCAGGATGTTGAGGCCGTCCTCGCTGGTGATCTCCACCGGCTCGACCTCGTCGCCCTCGCGCAGCTCGTAGCTGAGGTCCCTGAGCTCGCCGCCGACCTTGGCGGCGATGACGGCGCGCTCGCCGTCGAAGAGCTGGGCCGCCGTCGTGCCCGTCGCCACCACGCGGTCTTCCCGATCGGGTTCGCGACTGATGACCACACGGACGTCCGACACCGGACTCTCCTGACTCTCGGTTCCTCATGAGGAGCAGCGGGACCGCTGCGATCACGATGGTACCGACCCGGGGACCGGCCCCGCGCAGGCATTACCCCGCGTCGTCCGCTCCGTCCGCCTCGTCGGGACCGTCCTCGCCCTCCCCCGCGCCCAGGAAGCCGGTGGCGCGCAACCGCAGCGCCTTGGCGAGCCTGTCGCGCTCGGCCTCGTCGAGGGGGACCAGGGACACGTCGGCCGCCCCGCTGAGGCGGCGGAAGCCGCCCTTGCGCTCCAGCATCCCGGACAGCCGGACCGGCGTCCCCTCCAGGTGGGCGACGACGGCGGTGCGGTAGTCGGCGTCGCCGAGGCGAACCCTGACCTCGTCCACCTCCGCGCCGGTCAGCACCCGCAGCCGGACCACGCCCTCACCGTGCGGGACCGCGCGCTTGAGCCGGACCACGGCACCGGTCAGTTCCACCGCGACGGCGGGCTCGCTGCGTTCGAGCCGCTCGGCGGCGGCCTCCAGCGCGGGCAGGTCGCCGGGCGAGAACTCGATCAGCAGCCGCCGGTTGCCGAAGCCGTGCGGCACGCCCACGGCGGCGGACCAGTGCAGCGTGACGGTGGCGCCCTCGCTGCCGCGGATCAGCTGGACGACGGCGGCGATCAGCTCCCGGCTGAGCCCGAGCCGCACGCCGTTGTCGAAGGCGTCGCTGCTGCCGTTGGCCCGCTGCAGGTCGACCGCCTCGCGCAGGGCCTCGAGGGCGAGCACCAGCGTGATCGTGGCACGGCGGTCGCCGGGGGCCGGGTGTAGGCGGTGAGCAGGCCCGCGCCGGTGCCCGGCGCGACGACCAGGACCCGGTCGAGGAACTCGGCGGCGTACGCGTCGAGGCGCGCGCCGAAGTAGGCGGCCCGCGCCTGCCCCGCCTTGGCGGCGGCGGCGAGCATCGCACTGGCGGCGGCCCGCAGCTCGGCCTCGGCCCCCCAGGGGACGGCCCCGCCGACGCCGGGCACCTCGCGCCGCCAGTGGATCTCGTCGCCGGGGACCAGCAGCGCCGAGAGGATGGCGCGGGCGGAGGGGACGCCGGACCGGGCCAGGGCTCCGAGGGCCTCGTCGAGCAGATCGAGGCTGTCGTCGAAGGCGCGGTCGGCGGGGACCAGGAGACTGGTGTCGGGCTCGCGGTCCTCGGGCGGGGCCCAGCGGCTGTAGCGGCCCTGCGCCCCGCCGCGGCGGACCCACCCGTGCCGGCCGAGCAGCGTGGTCAGCACGTCGGGGTCGACGCGGGCCGGGTCGGGCAGGACGACGTCGGCGAGGTGCGGGTCGGCGTCGCCGGGAGCACGGCCGGAGGGCGCATCGGTTCCGGCGAGGGGCGCGCGTCCGCCCCTCGCACGCAGGGCGGCACGGGCGACGGGGGTCACCGCATCTGCCGGGGTGTCACGCCGCCTGGCTGTCACGCCTGCCCTCCCGCCGGTGGGTGCCCGTGATCGGGGTCGGTCACGGCCTCTCGCCCGCCCCCACACGCGCCATGATGGCGCACAGGGCGCGGTCATCGAAGACCTGCTGAGTCGGTATCCGGACATTCGTCCGCCGCCTGCCGGTGACGGCGTGCCCGGCCAGGTTGACCCAGTAGCAGCAGTGGCGCACTTCCAGCCGGTCCGGCTGGGCCAGCAGCCACTGGTCGACCTCGCGCGGGACCAACATGACCACCAGGATCTTGTGCACGGCGACCCGGGGGTGGGCGAGTTTGCGCAGGTGGTCGTTGTCGAGGGTGAAGCTGAACGAGGGTCCGGCCGGGCGCGCCGCTATCTGGTAGGTGCACTTCAGCTGGACCTTGATGGTGACCTCGTCGTCCTCGGCGTGTGCGGAACTGCCGTGACTGAGATGCCAGTCGATGCCGTTGTCGGGGAAGGGTGAGGCCAGCGCACAGCCCGCGGCCGCCGCCACGGCGTGGAGGTAGCCGACCTGGAGGGTCTCCATGCAGGAGGTGACGGCCAGTTGGCCGCGCAGTGTGTACCCGCCGGGGCCCACCGGTTCGGGGAGGGCTGCCGGTCCGGGCAGGGAAGAGGCCATCGGTGCCGCTCTCGGTCAGGACGACGGGCGCGCCCGTCCGCTCCGGACACCCCGTCAGTTTCGGTCTTTCCATGGCTGGATACGGCGAAACAAGCTCGCACCTTCCTGGAGGATTGAATGCGCAAAGTGACCGGGTATCACCTGATCGTGAGCGCTGTCGGGACCGCTCGGGGCGGTCGAGGGACGGCAGCGACGGGGAAGCCCAGGACAGGGGGATGAGGATGACGCTCTGGTACGAGGCGGCACTCGCCTCCTTCGACACCGAGACGACCGGCGTGGACGTCGAACGCGACCGGATAGTCACGGCCGCCCTCGTCGTCCAGGAGGAGCCGGGCGGAGCGCCGCGACGCCACACGTGGACGGTGGATCCCGGCCTGCCGATCCCGGCACAGGCCACCGCCGTGCACGGCCTGACCGACGCCTGGGCGCGCGAGCACGGCCGCCCGCCGGGGGTGGCCGTCGAGGAGATCGCGCGGGCACTGGCCGAAAGCGCGCGGGCCGGGCGGCCGCTGGTCGTGATGAACGCCCCCTACGACCTCACCCTGCTGGACCGGGAGCTGCGGCGGCACCGCGGCATGACACTCGATCAGTACCTGACCGGGGCACCGCTGCTGGTGCTCGACCCCTGGGTCCTCGACAAGCGCCTGGACCGCTACCGCAAGGGCCGCAGGAACCTGGCCGCCCTGTGCGAGCACTACGGTGTCACACTGACCGACGCGCACGACGCGGCGGCGGACGCGACGGCGGCCCTGGAGCTGACGCGCGCGATGGGCCGGCGGCACCAGGGGCAGTTGGAGGGCCTGAGCGCGGCCGAACTCCATCTGCGCCAGGCGGTCTGGCACGCCGCGCAGGCCCGCGGCCTGGAGCAGTGGTTCAGCCGGAGCGGCACGCCGGCCAGGGTGGACACCGCCTGGCCGCTGCGACTGCCACTGGAGCGCGCGGCCTGAACGACTGAAGGCCCCTCAACTGAGGGGCCTTCAGGTGCTGCACGGGTGGGCGATACTGGGTTCGAACCAGTGACCTCTTCGGTGTGAACGAAGCGCTCTCCCACTGAGCTAATCGCCCGGGCACGGACAGAACATTAGCACTGCCAGGGCCGATGCCTGAAAACGGATTCCGGACCGGGGCGGTTCGCCTCGAACAATTCGAACACCAGTGCTACTTTGAAGGCATGGCAACGGCACTGCTCCTGATCGACGTCCAGCACGACATGCTGCTCAGCCCCTCGGTCTCCGCGTCCCTGCGCACGCTGCTGACCCGGGCGAGAAACGCCGGAGCCATCGTCGTGCACGTGCGCAGCGAAGGTCGGCCGCTGCTGTTCGACTCCTGGCCGGGTGAGCCGGTCCTCGACCGCGCCGCCGAGGACTCCTTCGTCGGCACCGGACTGGCCGAGACCCTGCCGCCGGGCACGCGCCTCGCGATCGCGGGGGTCTGGAGCGAGCACGCCGTTTCTGCCACGACGCTGGAGGCCCTGGCGCGCGGCTACCGGGTCGTGCTCGCCTCCGGTGCGCACGAGGGCTTCTCGCCGGACGCGGCGGTCGAGGTCGAACACGCGCTGGCGGCGGCCGGCGCGGTGATCGCCGGCGCGGACGCCGTCCCCTTCACCTGAGCCGGCAGCGCCGCTCGCCCACGACGGGGACCCCAAGACACGCCGAAGGCCCGCAGGTCGTTGACCTGCGGGCCTTGCGTCACGGGTGGGCGATACTGGGTTCGAACCAGTGACCTCTTCGGTGTGAACGAAGCGCTCTCCCACTGAGCTAATCGCCCGGCACAGGGAAAACACTACCGCATGCCGAGCGGTGCTCCGGCACGCCTCAGGACGGCGCCCGGAGCCGGACGAGAGCGACGGCGCGCCCGACCCGCCGTCGGGCGATCGAGTCATGCCGGTTGGCGATCACAACTGGCCGAAAGCCATCTCTGAACGATCGATCAGGTGGCCGAAGAGGCCGTTTTCTGTGACGGATGTGACTGCTGAGACTGCTGGGCCATATGGGGTACCAGCAGCGCACTAATCCGGACAGAGGGGTTTACCGCGGGCCTAAGGGTGGGATGGTCCGTTCGCCGACGTGCGATCCCCGAGCGCACACTGAGCGAAAGGCCTTGGCGCTTATGAACACCACGGTCAGCTGCGAGCTGCACCTGCGCCTCATCGTGTCGAGCGAGTCTTCCCTCCCCGTTCCGGCGGGGCTGCGCTACGACACGGCCGACCCCTATGCCGTGCACGCCACCTTCCACACGGGCGCCGACGAGACCGTCGACTGGGTGTTCGCCCGCGACCTCCTCGCGGAGGGGCTGCACCGGCCGACCGGGACCGGCGATGTCCGTGTCTGGCCCTCACGCAGCCACGGACAAGGAGTCGTCTGCATCGCCCTGAGCTCTCCCGAGGGAGAAGCCCTGCTGGAGGCCCCGGCGCGCGCGCTGGAGTCCTTCCTCAAGCGCACCGATGCCGCTGTCCCCCCGGGGACCGAGCACCGCCACTTCGACCTGGACAGGGAGCTGAGCCACATCCTGGCCGAGAGCTGAGGCCGCGGGCGCTCGCAGTCCGGGCGTCCGACAACCGTCCCACCGCAGTCACTCATGCGCGGGCGTGCTACTCGGGGGCACGCAGCGCGGCAGGACGACGCCGCCACGACCGACCAGGTCGTGGCGGCGTCGTCGTGTCGGCGGCGCGAACGCGGCGGGCGGGATGCGGGGCGGTGCCCCTGGGCCCGGTGGGGCGGTCCGGCGCCACGCCGCGGGCGATCTTCGGCGTGGACATGCACGGTGGTCCTTTCCGACCGGTAGAGTCTCGCCAACCAGTCGGGCCACGGAGAGCCAGGAGCCCCGCCGTGCTGATCACCCACGACACCGAGTGCGCACTCGACGTGCTGGTGGAACTGCTGAACACCGCGCCCGAGGCCGGCGGCCAGGAGGGCCTGCCGGACCTCGCCGCGCTGCGCGGCTTCGTCGTCCGCCGCGAGCTGAGCGACATCGGGCCGCTCACGCCGGGCGACCTGGAGGGCGTGCGCCGCCTGCGGCACCGCTTCTGGGAGGTGCTTGCCGCGGAGACCACCCGCGACGCGGCCGAACTGCTCAACGCGATGGTCGCGCGGGCCGGGACCACCCCCAGACTCACCGACCACGACGGCCACGACTGGCACGTCCACTACTTCGCCCCCGGCGCCGCGCTCGCGGACCGCCTGGCAGCGGAGGCGGGCATCGCCCTGTCGATGGTCATCGTCGCGGGCGAGCGCGACCGGATGCGGCGCTGCGAGGCACCGGACTGCGTCCGCGTCTTCGTCGACCTCTCCCGCAACCGCTCCCGCCGCTACTGCGACAGCCGCACCTGCGGCAACCGGCTGCACGTCGCCGCATACCGGGCGCGGCAGCGGGTCGCTCCCCCGGCGGAGGCGCAGCGCGGCGTCGGCGTGGGGTCTTGATCCACAGACCCGACCCCGCCGACCCGGTCCCGCCCGGGGCCGAGGCGGTGCGGCCGCTGGAGCTCTTCTTCGACCTGGTCTTCGTCTTCACCGTCACGCAGATCGCGTCGGTGCTGGTGGCCCGTCCCGACCTGGGCGGGCTGGGCCGGTCGGCCGTGCTGCTGACGATCACCTGGTGGATGTACGGCGGCTATGCCTGGCTGACCAACGCGCTGGACCTGGACCGCACCGGACCTCGGCTGCTGCTGCTCGCCGGGACGGCGGGCTTCTTCGTCATGTCGCTCGCCGTGCCACGCGCGGTGGGGCCGGGTCCGTGGGGGCTGGTCTTCGGCGCGGCCTACCTCTTCGTGGTGCTGCTGCACGCGGTGGGCTTCCTCGGCACCTCCGGGCACCGAGGCATCGCCCGGATCGGGCCGATGAACATCGTCAGCGCGTCCGTAGTGCTGGTCGCGGGGGCGGTTCCCCCCGACCGCAGGGTCTGGGTGTGGGTGCTGGCCTGCGCACTGGAGTGGGTGACGCCCTTCCTCGTCCGCGAGGGCGGGTTCAGCGTCGGCGCAGGGCACTTCGTCGAACGCCACGGGCTCGCCGTGATCATCGTGCTCGGCGAGTCCATCACCGAGGTCGGCTCGGCCGCGACCCACCAGGACGACCTGACCACGGTCCTGCTCGGTGCGCTGCTGGCGCTGGCGGCGAGCGCGGCGATGTGGTGGCTCTACTTCGACCGCGAGGAACGCGAGAGCGCCGCCCTGCTCGACGGCTTCCCCGCCGACCGCCGGCCCCGGGTGGCGGTCTACGCGTTCGGCTACGCCTACCTCACCCTGATCTTCGGCATCGCGGTCTCGGCGGTGGGGATGCAGGAGGCGATCGACTCCTTCGGCCGTCCGCTGCACGGGCTGTCCGCGGGACTGCTTCCGCTCGGCGTCGCACTGTTCCTCCTCGGCCTGGCCTGCTTCCACCACGCGCTGGCGGGCGAATGGCCGGTGGCCCGGCTGGTCACCGCGCCGGTGGTCGGGGCGTGCGGCCTCGCGGCGACGCACTGGACGGGCGGCGGCGTCGCGCTGGGCGTCACGGCGGCGGTGCTGATCGGGCTGGTGGCGTGGGAGCAGCGGGCCGTCGCGGCCCGTGGGTAGCCAGACCCGGGCGGGTCAGATGCCCCGCTTCTTGAGGATCTCCTCGATGTCGGAGAAGTCGCCGAGATCGGCGGTCGGCGCGGACTTCGCGGGCAGCGGCGCCCCCGGAGCGGCGGCGCGACCCGGGGCGGCGGCCGCGGGCGCGGGACGGCCGGCGACCTGACCGCCGCTCTGCCTGCGCCGACGCCGGACGCCGGTCGCGAGCAGGATCAGCACGGCGGCGCCGAGCATCGAGACGCCGACCCAGACCCGCGGGTCGAAGACGAGGTGCGTGGCCCAGTGGGCGAGGGCGCTGCCGATGGTGTGGAAGACCGTGATCAGCCCGGTGAGGTAGAGCCCCGTCGGCACGAGGGCGAGGGCGAGCCAGCGAAGAGCGGCACGGCGCCGGCCGCGCACGGCGGCCAGCACGGCGATGACGACGCCGAGGGCCGAGAGTGCCATGCAGATGATCGCTGTCATGATCGGTCACTCCTTCTGCTGCTTCCGTGCACTTTCATCCTGCCCACAAATGGGAGACTTGCGAACATGACCGAAAGTTCCGCCGCTGCCGTCCAGTCCGTCGAGTTCTGGTGCGACCTGCAGTGCCCCGACTGCACGGCCGCACTCGACGACGTCCGCGCGCTGCGCGCCGCCCATGGTGACCGCGTGGAGATCGTGCTGCGCCACTTCCCGCTGGAAAAGCACAAGTTCGCCTTCCAGGCGGCCGAGGCGGCGGAGGAGGCGTTCGCCCAGGGCCAGGGCTGGCCCTTCGTGGAGGCGCTGCTGGCCCGCACGGAGGAGCTGGCGAGCGGCGGCACGACGTTCCTGGGCAAACTGGCAGGCGAGCTGGGCCTGGACGCGGAGGAACTGGACACGGCGCTGATCGACGGCCGCCACAGCTTCACGGTCGAGGCCGACCACGCCGAGGGCAAGGCGATCGGCGTCAAGGGCACGCCGACCTACGTCGTCGCCGGCAAGCTCCTCGACGGCTCCAAGAGCCAGGACGGGCTCCGCGCCCGGATCGAGTCCCTGCTGAGCGTGTAGAGCGTGTAAGGCGAGCTCCCCCGGGGCGCGAGGTTCTGCGCGCCTCGGCGCGCGAGAGCGGGACCACCCGCGCGGGGCATCGGATGATCCTGGTCGTCGGCGCCGCATCGGGCGCGCTCCTGCGCTCCGCTCCGGCCCCGGCCGCGCCTGGAAACGGAGCGGAGGCCGGGTTGCCCGGCCCAAGGGCGCGGGCCCAGCCGAGCAGAGGCCAAGTCGCACCCTCCAGGGGCGCGGGGAACCGCTCGACGGGCCACCCCGGGTGGGGAGTCCCCGTACGCGCGGCGCCGTCCGCACCGGGTGGTTCCTCGCGCAGTTCCCCGCGCGCCTGAGGTCCACCTCAGAGTGCCTTGCCCAGTGCCCAGCGGTAGGTGCGGTAGCCGAGGGAGGCGTAGAGGCGTTCCGCAGGGGCGTTGCCGGCGTGGACGTTGAGGCCCAGGCGGTGGTGGCCCGCCGCGTGGGTGACCTGTTCGGCGACGAGCATCAGACTGCGGCCGTGGCCGTGCCCGCGGAACGCCTCGCCGACCTCGATGTCGAAGATCCACGGAGAGCGCCCCCGGGTCTCACCCGTGTTGACCCAGACGGTGCCGACCACCTCGCCGTCCGCCTCCAGGCACACGATCGAGGTGTCCGCGGTGTCGAGGCCCTCGCCCAGCAGCGAGGCGTGGCTCGCCGCCGACTTGGCCACCGCCTGCTCCTGCGTGAGTCCCGTGCGTTCGACCAGCTCCCGCACGTAGGCGGCGTCCTGCGCCGCGAGCCAGACCGGGAACTCCGCCGCCGTCATCGCCCGCGCCAGCGTGCCGGGCGGCAGCGGCGGCGGGCTCGCGGGGAGGTCCTTGGCCATGTTCCGCGCCGTGAGCGCGTACCCCAGGCTCGCGGCCCAGCGCAGACCGCGCCGGGTCGCCTCGCTGTCCTCCACGCCGACGAGCGTGGCCTCGGCGCGGCTGCAGCCCCAGGACCGAAGGATCTCCTCGGCGGCCAGGACCGCCGTCGTGCCGCGGCCGCGGCCGCGGCCGGACTCCTCGACCGCCAGGTCGCTGATCAGTCCCACGCCGTCGGCGAACGCGGTGACCCGCACGCCGCCGACCTCGCGGCCGTTCACGCAGATCGCGAAGGGGCGTTCGCGGCCGCCGCCCTCGGGGTGACGCTCGGGTCCGGTCGGGCGAAGGGTCGTCGTCATGCGGCGGTCACGGCTCCAGGTCGGCGGCGGCGTGCTGGGAGAAGAGTTCCATCACCTTCTGCGTCACCGGACCCGGTGCGCCCGGCAGTTCGCGCTGGTCGACGCGTGAGACGCCCTGGACGTCGCGCAGGGTTCCGGTCAGGAAGACCTCCTCCGCCTCCTCCAGCGCCGAGTAGGGCAGGTCCGCCTCCTCCGCGTCGGTCCACTGCAGCACCAGGGCGCGGGTGACGCCCGCCAGGCAGCCGGAGGTGAGCGGCGGCGTCAGCAGCCGGCCGTGCAGGACGACGAAGACGTTGGAGCCGGTGCCCTCGCACAGCTGCCCGGCCGTGTTGGCGAGCAGCGCCTCGCTCGCGCCGTACTCGTGGGCACGGGCCAGGGCGATGACGTTCTCGGCGTAGGAGGTGGTCTTCAGACCCGCCGTCGCGCTGTGCTCGTTGCGCGTCCAGGGCACGGTGACCACGGCGGCGGCGTCGGGGCGGCGGGCGACCTCGCCGAGGGCGACGACGAGGGTCGGGCCGGCGTCGCCGCGGTCGGAGCCGAGCGGGGCGACACCGCCGGTGAAGGTGATCCGCAGGCGGCCGAGGGCGAAGGGGTTGGCCTCCAGCACGGCCGCACAGGCGCGCTCGACCTCGTCGCGGTCGGGGGCGGGCAGGCCCATCCCGCGGGCCGACCGCTCCAGGCGGTCGAGGTGGCGACGCAGGGCGAAGGGGCGGCCCTCGACGGCCTTGACCGTCTCGAAGACGCCGTCGCCGACGGTCATGCCGTGGTCGAGGACGGAGACGGTGGCCTCGGAGGCGTCGCTCAGTACGCCGTTGACCCAGATCCGCACGGTGTCGCTCCTCAGTTGTCGTACCCGCGCCGCCCGTCGCCGGATGAGGGCCGAAGCGGTCGCGGTCAGTGTCCCGGTTCCGACGCTACCGCGAGCAGGCGGGACGCCTTGAGCTCGGTCTCGTCCCATTCGCCGTCCGGGTCGGAGCCCCAGGTGATGCCCGCGCCGGTGCCGAAGCGGGCGACGGGCGCGGCCGGGTCGCTGCGGTCCACCCAGAAGGTGCGGATGCCGACGGCGAGCTCGCCCAGGCCGCGGTCGGCGTCGACCCAGCCGACGGCTCCGCAGTAGGGGCCGCGGGGGGCCGTCTCCAGGGCGTCGATGATCCGCAGCGCGCTGCTCTTGGGCGCGCCGGTGACCGAGCCGGGAGGGAAGGTGGCGTCGAAGAGCGCGGGCCAGCCGGCGTCCGGGCGCAGCCTGCCCTCGACCATGGAGACCAGGTGGACGAGGCCGGGGTGCTTCTCCACGGCGCAGAGATCGGGGACGGTCACGCTGCCGGTGCGGCAGACTCGGCCGAGGTCGTTGCGGACCAGGTCCACGATCATGACGTTCTCGGCCCAGTCCTTCTCCAGGAGGTCGGCCTCGGTGCGCCCGGTGCCCTTGATGGGGCCGGAGCGGACGACGTCCCCGTCGCGGTGCAGGAAGAGCTCGGGCGAGGCGGTGGCCACCTCGACGCCGTGGTCCGGGAGCCGGACCGTGCCGGCGTAGGGGGCAGGGTTGCCACGGGCCAGACGTGCCGTCAGCGCGTCCACGTCGGAGCGGGCCGGGTCGGGCAGCGGCGCGCTCAGCACCCGGCAGAGGTTGGCCTGGTAGACCTCGCCGGCGGCGATGTGCTCGCGGATGCGGCGGACGCCGGCGGTGTAGGCGTCGCGGTCCAGCGAACTGCTCCAGGCCGACCGGTCGGGGCCGAGCCAGCCGGAGGCGGCGGAGTACGGAACGGTCTCCTCGGTGCGTATGTCGGAGAACCGGGCGCAGGTGATGCGCCCCTCGAAGTCCGCGACCACGGCCCAGAAGCCCGAGCCGTCCAGCACCGCCGGATCATGGCTGACCTCGCACAATCCGGTGGCCACGCGGCCTGCGAAGCGGGCCATGGGGGCGGGGGCTGACAGCGACTGGATCACGGTGCGCTCTGACTCCTGGGGGATTACTGCGGTGGGCGAAGTCTAGGTCTCCGCAGGCCGGAGCGCTTCTGCTCGCCGTCCGCGCTGCGGCACGCAGGGGATACGGAATTTGAGCTGGGCCCGGAATCCGCTAGAGTTCAACACGTCGCCAGGACGCGGACCGCAGAAAGCAAGCGGGAAGCCGATCGGAGATCACGCGGACGTGGCTCAGTTGGTAGAGCATCACCTTGCCAAGGTGAGGGTCGCGGGTTCGAATCCCGTCGTCCGCTCGGAAGAGGATCGCTCGTCGATCCTTTCTCACTCGGTGGAGTGGCCGAGAGGCGAGGCAACGGCCTGCAAAGCCGTGTACACGGGTTCAAATCCCGTCTCCACCTCCAAGCGCGATTAGCTCAGCGGGAGAGCGCTTCCCTGACACGGAAGAGGTCACTGGTTCAATCCCAGTATCGCGCACTGACCCTCAGGGGTCTGTGCACAGCAGGACGGCAGTTGCAGGACCGCAGTACCCGGCACCACCACCCGCGCGATTAGCTCAGCGGGAGAGCGCTTCCCTGACACGGAAGAGGTCACTGGTTCAATCCCAGTATCGCGCACTGACCCCTCGTGGGTCTTCGCAGGACCATCCCGCGCGATTAGCTCAGCGGGAGAGCGCTTCCCTGACACGGAAGAGGTCACTGGTTCAATCCCAGTATCGCGCACCAGCAGGCCGTCGGCGGTTCGATCCGCAGGCGGCCTCTTGCGTGTGCCCGGACCAAGGAATTCCGGACAAAAAAGCGGGATGCCGCACCCGGACTGCCCTCACCGACAGCCCGGACACGGCACCCGCCGTCTCTGGTGTGGCCCCTGTGGCCTGCGGTACCGCCGCGACCTCAGTGGCCCATGAGCTGGACCATGGTGTTCGCCTGCAGGGCGAACTGGTGCCAGCCGCCGAAGGCGTACGCGAGCAGCGCAGCGACCGGCAGCGCGATGGCCAGCGCCACGAACGGGTTCCTGGTGCCCTCCGTGGACGCACGGCGCCGACGCGCCGGACCCCCTGTCTGCATCGCCATCGCCAACTCCCCCGTCCGCCTCTTCGTCGTCAACGTCTTCTCCGCTCCGGTCACAGCCGCGGCACTGGTCGCGGCGGGCGGAGATCCTCGGGGGACGAGCGTCCCGCCCACCGCGCACAACAACCGTATGACGCGCAGCATTCCCGGTCGTCATGCCAGCGCACGGTCCTCACGGCATCCCGGAGGAGGAGTCTCCGACTCAAGGAGTACTACCCGAGGTGGACCTGGACCCGGTCCGGCCCTCAGGGTGAACCCTGAGGGCCGCCCCCGAGCCCCTCGTGCGTTGCGTATCAGCACACCGGCACCGGTAGTCCGTAAGCTGTGGTCCTGGCAATCGGCAATCAGTGCTCCGAAGTGGACAGCACGCCCCGGACACCGGGGACCTGACGGTGGGACGGCAACGTGGCGAAGATGCGGCTCCGGCGCGAGGACCCGCGACTCGTCGGTCCCTACCGGCTGCACCGCAGGCTCGGCAGCGGCGGCATGGGCGTCGTCTACCTGGGCTCGGACCGCAAGGGCCAGAAGGTCGCGCTGAAGCTCATCCGGGCCGAGCTGGCCGAGGACCAGGAGTTCCGCACCCGCTTCGCACGCGAGGTCGCCGCCGCGGCCAGGATCAAAGGCGGCTGCATCGCGCGGCTGGTCTCCTCCGACATCGACGCCGAACGCCCGTGGCTGGCCACGGCCTACGTGCCCGGGCCCTCCCTCTACAAGCGCGTCGGCGACGAGGGGCCGCTGCACTGGCCCGAGGTGGCCGCGGTCGGCGCGGCGCTGGCCGACGGCCTGGCCCAGGTGCACGACGCCGGCGTGGTCCACCGGGACCTGAAGCCCTCCAACATCCTGCTCTCCCCCAAGGGCCCGCGGATCATCGACTTCGGCATCGCCTGGTCGAGCGGCGCGAGCACCCTCACCCACGTCGGAACGGCGGTCGGCTCCCCCGGCTTCCTCGCGCCCGAACAGGTGCGCGGGGTGGCCGTGACGGGCGCGACGGACGTCTTCGCCCTCGGCAGCACGCTCGCCTACGCGGCGACGGGGGACACCCCGTTCGGCTCGGGCAGCTCCGAGGTGATGCTGTACCGGGTGGTGCACGAGGAGCCGGATCTGACGGCCGTTCCGGCGGCCCTGGCGCCGCTGGTGCGCGCCTGCCTGGCCAAGGACCCCGCCGAGCGGCCGACCCCCGCACAGCTGCACGACCGGCTGCAGAGGCTGGCAGCGCGGGGCGCCGCGATCGGACGCAGCATCGCGCCCCCGCACGCGCGCTCACCCGAGCCCGCCGGCGACGTCCACGACACGCGTGGGGCCCGTGAGGCCCGTGTGCCGCACGAGGCGGGCCGTACGCACGAGCAGCCGCGTCCGACGGGGGCGGGGAGCGCCCGCCCCGCGCCCGCGCGCCCCACGCCGCAGCGCCGCGCCGCCGGACCGATGCCGCCGACGATGCGCGAGCCCCAGCCCACGCCGGCGCGACGCCCCACACCCACGCGCACGCCGCCACCCGCGCGCCCGGGCACGAGACCGGCCGCGCGCCCCACCGGAGGCCCCGCCGCGCGCCGTCGGCTGCTGCGGCAGCGGCTCATCGTCTTCGTCACCGTGACGGCGGGGGTCGCGCTCGCGATCGCGACCGCGCAGGGTTGCGAGAACCGCACAGCGAAAGGCGCCGGCCCCGCGCAGCCGCTCTCCCACGGCACGCCGGTCGCCCCAGCGCCGTCGAAGGCCTGGGCCTCCGGGGCCGCGCAGGACGCGAGCACCGGCCTGGTCGCCGCGTCGGGGACCGACGCGACGGCCCAGGCGGTCGCGGCGGTGGACTGGGCCTCCCGCTCCTATCAGGACCCCGCGGACGGCTCCAGGATCGACCTGCGGAACGGTCACGGCACGGGGCCCGGCGCCCCGGTCAGCCTCACCGCGGTGCTCCCGGCCCGCTACCTCGGGGCGGCCGCGGCGGTCGTGGTGCTGACCCGCCGCGACCGGGCCGTGCCCGAAGACATGATCGAGCTCTATGGCCTCCAGCCGGGTGCAGAACCGGTTCTGCTGGCCGCGCACGCCTCCACCGGCGACCCCAACGGCACCAGCGCCTGGCAGATCCAGAACGGCTCGGTGCTCCGCGAGGAACGCACGCCCGCCAGCGGCGACCACACCGCCAGCACGACCCGCTTCACCGTCGCCGCCAAGGGCACCATGACCGAAACCTGGCCCGGCGCCCCGGCGTCCCCCTCCGCCACGGCCACTCCGACCGCGACGGCAGGCTGACGCCCTCGACACACCCCCGGAGAGTGGGCCCCGAGGCGTGACAGCCAGGGACGGCGCCCAGCCCCGCCGGAGGTGCCAAGGCACGGGCGACCGTGCTCGGCGCCCCCGACATGAGGCTGCGCCGCGCCCACCCACGGCACCCCCAAGGACCCGGGCTCCGCTACGCGGACGCGAGAGCAGCCGGGCCGCTCGGACGGCGCTACGCGGTGCGAGATCCCGCCCGCGGGGGCGCTTCCAGCGGGCGTGGGAGTACAGCCGCGGGCCTCTGGAATCCGCTGTGGGCAGCCGTCGGCAGGATCAGGGGCGGGTGGCGTAGAAGGCGACGGCTGAGGCGGCGGCCACGTTGAGGGAGTCGATGTCGTTGGACATCGGGATGGTGACCCATTCGTCCGCCGCGCGGAGCGCGGCTGTGCTGAGGCCGTTGCCCTCGGTGCCGAAGACCAGCGCCAGGCGCTCGTGCGGGCGGGCGGCGAAGTCGTCGAGGGAGACCGCGTTGTCCGCGAGGCAGAGCGCGGCGATGGTGAAGCCCTCGTCCCGCAGCAGGGTCAGCCCGTCCGGCCACGGGTCCAGCACCGCGTAGGGCAGGCTCAGCACCGCGCCCATGGAGACCTTGACGGAGCGTCGGTAGAGCGGGTCCGCGCAGCGCGGGCTGAGCAGGACCGCGTCCACGCCGAGCGCAGCGGCGTTGCGGAAGGCCGCGCCGGTGTTGGCGTGGTCGACCAGATCCTCGAAGACGGCGACGCGGCGCGCGCCGGCCAGCACGTCCTTCACCGGCGCAGCCGGCTTGCGCTGCATCGAGGCCAGCGCGCCGCGGTGCACGTGGTAGCCGGTGACCTGCTCGGCGACCGCGGGGGTCACCGCGTAGACGGGCGCGGGCACCTCGTCGATGACGTCCTTCATCTGGTCGATCCACTTGGCCGACAGCAGCATCGACCGCATCCGGTAGCCGGCGAGTCTGGCTCGCCGGATCACCTTCTCGCCCTCCGCGATGAACAGCCCCTCCTCCGGCTCGCGGCGGCGGCGCAGTTCGACGTCGGTCAGGGCGACGTAGTCGTGGAGGCGCGGGTCCTCGGGGTCGTCGATGGTGATGAGCTCGGCCACGGGTCGATCCTGCCCGTTACTCCTCAACCTGCCAAGGCGACGACGTCACCGATCACGACGACGGCCGGCGGACGGATCCCTTCCGCCTCCACCACCGCGGCCACCGTGTCCAGGGTGGCCCGCACCACCCGCTGCGCGGAGGTCGTGCCTTCCTGCACTACGGCCACCGGCGTCTCCGGCGAGCGTCCGCCCGCGACCAACGCGGCGGAGATCGCGGCGATCCGCTCGACGGCCATCAGCAGCACGAGCGTGCCGCGCATCCTGGCGGCGGCGTTCCAGTCGACCAGCGAGCGCGGGTCCTCGGGCGCGACGTGACCGGAGATGACGCTGAACTCGTGGGTGACCCCGCGGTGGGTGACCGGGATGCCCGCGGACGCCGGGACGCTGATCGAGCTGGAGATGCCGGGGACGACCGTCACCGGGACGCCCGCCTCGGCGCAGGCGATCAGCTCCTCCATGCCGCGGCCGAAGACGTACGGGTCGCCGCCCTTGAGCCGGACCACGAACTTGCCCGCCTTGGCGTGCTCGATCAGCGCGTTGTTGATCGCCTCCTGGGCCATGTAGCGGCCGTAGGGGATCTTCGACGCGTCGATGACCTCGACGTGCGGCGGCAGTTCCTCCAGCAGCTCGCGCGGGGCCAGGCGGTCGGCGACCACGACGTCGGCCTCGACGAGCAGCCGGCGGCCCTTGACCGTGATCAGGTCGGGGTCGCCGGGACCGCCGCCGACCAGCGCGACGCCGGCCTGGTGGCCCCGGTGGTGCGCGGCGGCGAGGCTGCCGTCGCGGATGCCGCCGATGACCGCGTCCCGCAGGGCGGCGGAGCGGCGCGGGTCGCCGGAGAGCACCGCGACGACGGTCCCCTCCTGCCGCCCGCTGGCCGGCGTCCACGCGGACGCGGCGGAGGCGTCGTCGGCCCGCGCGCAGAAGACCCGCCCGGCTTCGGCCTCGGCGGCGGCCTCGGCGTTGACGGCGGCGTCGGCGGTGGCGATCAGCGCGTACCACGCGTCCGCGAGGTCACCGGCCCGGTATCCGCGGCGCTCCCAGCGGAGCTCACCGGCGTCGGCCATGGCCTGGACGGCGGGCGTGGTCTCCGGGGAGATCACCACGACGTCGGCGCCGGACCCGAGCAGGGTGGGCAGCCGGCGCTGCGCGACCTGCCCACCGCCGAGGACGACGACGCGTCGTCCGGCGAGGCGAAGCCCGACCGGGTACGGCGGAGTGGCGTCGTCGTCGAGAGGGACGGTGGGCATCAGCTGACTCCGTAGGACTCTTGGGACGGTGGGGAGTGTTTCCTCGGGGACGGGGGACCGCGCGAGCCACCACCCGGGTGCGAATGGCGCCGCTCGTTCGGGGACCCACCCCCAGAGTGGCTTGTCGCGCGGTTCCCCGCGCCCCCGGGTGTGGCAACCGACCCGCCCGCGCACAGCGCGCCGGCGGGTCGCTCGGGCGGCGCCTCCCGGCCGAAGACGGCGGAGGAAGCGCACCTCAGTGGAGCCCCGCGCCCCCGGAGGTGCAACGACCTGTTGCGGCGGCACACCGTCGGGCCACCGCCCCGGAGGGCAAAACCGATTCTGCCTCCGGGCCGGGCCCGGGCGGCAGCGCTCAGTGCTTGTCGGTCACGCCCGCAGAGTCGAACGTGGCGACGTCGTGCATCGCCCGGGCCGCCGACTGGACCAGCGGGAGCGCCAGCAGTGCACCCGTGCCCTCGCCCAGGCGGAGGTCGAGGTCGATCAGCGGGCGCAGGCCCAGCTTCGCGAGAGCCGCCTTGTGGCCCGGCTCCGCCGACCTGTGGCCGGCGATGCACGCGGCCAGGACCTCGGGGGCGATGGCCTTGGCCACCAGCGCCGCCGAGCCGGCGATCACGCCGTCCAGGATCACCGGCGTGCGCAGCGACGCCGCGCCGAGCAGGAAGCCGGCGATGGCCGCGTGCTCCAGACCGCCGACCGCGGCGAGGACGCCGATCGGGTCGGAGGGGTCGGGTCGGTGCAGGTCGAGCGCCTGGCGGATGACGCCGATCTTGCGGGCGTGGGTCTCGTCGTCGATGCCGGTGCCGCGGCCGGTCACAACGGCCGGGTCCTCACCGGTGAAGACGCAGATCAGCGCGGCGGCTGCGGTGGTGTTCGCGATGCCCATGTCGCCGGTGACCAGCGCCTTGTTGCCCGCCGCGACCAGGTCGCGCGCGGTCTCGATGCCGACCTCCAGGGCGCGCATCGCCTCCTCGCGGCTCATCGCCGGACCCTGCGTCATGTCGGCCGTGCCGGGACGGACCTTGCGGGGCAGCAGGCCCGTGGTACGGCCGGACTCGATCGCCGGGGGCAGCTCGGACGCGACGCCGACGTCGACGACGCAGACCTCGGCGCCCAGCTGGTTGGCGAAGGCGTTCACGACCGCCCCGCCGGCCAGGAAGTTGCCGACCATCTGCGCGGTGACCTCCTGCGGCCAGGGCGTGACGCCCTGGGCGTGCACGCCGTGATCGCCGGCGAAGACGGCGACGCAGGCGGGCTCGGGGATCGGCGGGGGGCACTTGCGGGACAGGCCGCACAGCTGGGCGGAGATTATCTCCAGCATCCCCAGCGAACCGGCCGGCTTGGTCATCCGCTTCTGCCGGTCCCAGGCTTCGCCCAGCGCCTTGGCGTCCAAGGGGCGGATGCCGCGCAGGGTCTCCTGCAGCACGCTGTGCGGCTCCTCTCCGGGCAGGGCCCGACGGCCGTAGGTCTCCTCGTGCACGACCCAGGACAGCGGACGCTTCTTGGCCCACCCCGCCTGCGCCAGCTCGGGCTCCTCGGGGAACTCGTTGACGTATCCCACACAAAGGTAGGCGACGACCTCGAGATGATCCGGGAGGCCGAGCTCGCGGACCAGCTCCTCCTCGTCGAAGAAGCTGACCCAGCCGACGCCGAGGCCCTCGGCGCGGGCGGCGAGCCAGAGGTTCTCGACCGCCAGGGCGGCCGAGTAGGGAGCCATCTGCGGCTGGGTGTGGCGGCCCAGCGTGTGCCGACCGCCGCGGGTGCGGTCGGCGGTGACGACGATGTTGACCGGGGTCTCCCGGATCGCCTCGATCTTCAGTTCCTTGAACTGCTTGGCGCGGCTCTTGGGCAGCGACTCGGCGTAGATGTCGCGCTGGCGCTCGGCGAGCTCGTGCATCCTGGCCCGGGTCTTGCCCGAGCGGATGACCACGAAGTCCCACGGCTGCGAGTAGCCGACGCTGGGCGCGGTGTGCGCGGCTTCCAGGACCCGGATCAGCACCTCGTGCGGGATCGGGTCGGAGCGGAAGCCGTTGCGGATGTCGCGGCGCTCGCGCATGACGCGGTGGACTGCCTCGCGCATGTCGTCGTCGTAGGCCGGTGCGGCCTCCCCGGCGGCCTCGGCCTCGGGCTCGTCCGCTCCGGACTCGACCGCGCCGTGGGCCTCCGTGTCCTCGGCCTGGACCTGACCCTCGACCTGGACCGCGTCCTGGACCTCGGCGGTCGGCTCCGCGACGACAATCTCCTGGGACTCGGACGCGGACGGCTCCGCCGACCCGGAGGTCTCCGCCGCCTCGGAAGCGGCCTCGGCGGGCACGGCGTCCGGCTCGGGCGCCGCCTCAGGGGCGACCTCCGTCGCGCTCTCGCCGACGGGCTCGGCGGCCTGTTCCACGACGGCCTCGGCGAGCGGCTCGGCGGGGACCTCGGGCGCGGCCTCGGCTGTCGGCTCGGCGTTGAGCACGCCGGTGCCCTGCGCGGTGACCTCGGGCTCGACGGCCGCCGGGGGCGGCGGGGTGATGAACGCGGCGATCCGGCTCTGCGGAGCGTCAACATGTCCGGCCTGCACCGGAATGACCGGCTCTGCCGGCGCTTCGGCCGGTGCCTCGGCGGCCGGCTCGGCCGTCGGCTCCACCACGGGCGCGACGGACTCCACGGGGGCGGCGGGCTCCGCAGGCTGGGCGGCGACGGGCTGCGGGACCGACTCGACCGGCTGCTCGGGCAGCGGCGCAGGCTCGGGCCGGGTCTCGACGACGGGCTCCTGGTGGGCCGGTCCGCCGCCCAGGGTGCTCTCCGGGGACGGCATCTGCACCGGCACCGTCGCGGTCACCGGAGTCATGTGCGCCTCGGCCGCCGCGGCCTCGGACTGGTCCAGGTACTCGGGCACTCCGTGCGTCGCGCCGACCGGCACCGCGACGGGGATCTGGGCGGCCGTGGGCACCGGGGCCACGACGGGGACCGGCGTCGGCACGGGCACCGGGACGACCGGCGTCGGCACGCCGAACGGAGGGGTGCCGGCGGCGAGCGGCGCGTTGCCGCCGTGGCTGCTCGGGCCCCGGTCGGCGAGGGAACGGACCGGGACCTGGCCCGTCATCAGGGACGGGTCGGGGATGGGCGGACCCGCGTGCAGCGGGCGGCGCGGGGCGGCGTTCTGCGCCGAGGCGTCCATCGCGTCGTAACCGATGGACTCCACGGGCGCCTCGCTCAGTTGCTGATCCACCGGGAGCATCTGCTCCATCGGATATCCCTGCATGTTCTCGTTCTGCATGGTCTCGGACGGCACGGGCGCGACGAACGGGCCGCCGTGCGCCTGCGCCTGGAACGTCTGCTCCGCGGAGGGCATGCCGAGGGGCGCCTGCTCCGCCTGCGGGTCGCCGAGGGCCGGGGGCAGCAGCGGTGGCCACGAGGGCGCGGGCGCCTCGACATGCGCCGAGGCATGCATCGGTACGCCCTGCGCGGCATGGTCCGGCACGCCGGGCTGGAACGCCTCGACCGGCGAGCCGGGCGCGTAGCCGGGAGGCGGCGTCAGGCCGGGCGCGGCGAGCGGCGCTCCTGGCTCCTGGGCGCGCGCGGCCGCGTCGTTCCAGGCTCCCTGCGGACCGGGCATGAGCAGCTCGTCCTCTTCCTCGTCGAGCTCGTCGAGGAAGGTGTACGCCGGCCGGACTCCCTGGGCCGGGCCGGGCTCGGCCGCGAAGCCCGCAGGCTGCAGCACCTGCTCCGCCTCGGCGCCCGGGACCTGCCCCCCGTTCGGGACGTTGCCGGATTCGCTCATGTCACTGGCTCCTTCCAGGGCCGCCTGGCGTCCATGGCGTCGCGGTACACGACCACGACACCCACCGTTCCGGTCCTCGCCTCGCTGCAACAGGCCGGCGCGCACCGATCTGTCGCATAAAGAACGACAGAACCGGGGCAACCGGCACGATCGCCCCGGACTCACCGGCATTCTTCCGTCCCGCCAGGGGCGATGGCCAACCTGCACGCCCACCCGGACTGTGGCTTCCGCCACGTTGCGCCCTGCCCCGTCAGAACAAAGCGTCAGCCTACCTGGCGTCAGTGACGGCGGGCGCCACGGTCTTGCGCGCCGGACACCCGTGCGAGGGGTGATGTTCCCGGCCGCGTCCGTCACGAGCCACCCCGACCCGAGCGCCTGTCCGCGGCTCCCCGGCCGAGGGCCGGGGGTGGCCGCCGGGACGGGCCCGGAGTCCTGTCCGACGACTCGCGCCGTGCGCCCGCGCCGTCCGGCACCGTGCCTCACGAGACGGTGGGTCGGCTCGTAGCGGGGACGGACTCGGCGCGCCAGGCAGCGCGACGGACGCGATGGCGGCGGCGCGGGCCGGGCGGGATTCGCCGACCGGGCGCGAGGACCTGTCTTCAAACCCCCGCAGGGCCAGGCCCGCCCGACACGGCCTCCCTCAGCCTCCGATCCGGAGGCGGGTCATCGACGTACGGTCCCGTACGAGGACACCCCTTCGCCTTGCTTCCGAGCGCGCCGGCCGACCCGGGCTGATCCGACGAGGGAGTACAGACAGGCCTCAGCGGTCTCCCCAGAGGACGAATCCCGGTGAGGCGGCGCCCAACTGGCCGTCGGCGTCGAGCGGCGAGGACTGCAGCAGGCTGCCCTCGACCCGGTAGCCGGACTCGGCGAAGGCGTGGCGGATCTCCTCGGCCTGGCCGAGGGATCCGGGCACGGCCACGATCCGTTCCGGCCGCCGGGCCAGGCACGCGCGCAGCACCGCCGCGCCGCCGCGGACCAGGACGGTGTCCGGCTCGGGCAGGTCGGCCAGCACCTCGGGCGCGGTGCCGGGGACGGTCTGCACCTCCACGCCCGCCCGGCGGGCGTTGACGTCGAGTCGGGCGCAGGCGTCGGCGTCGCGGTCGACGGCGATGACCGCCGCACCGCAGCGGGCCGCCTCGACGGCGACGGCGCCGTCGCCCGCGCCGATGTCCCAGAGCAGGTCGCCCGGGCGCGGCCCGAGCCGGGCCAGCACGAGCGCCCGCACCGGAGCGGGCAGATCGCGTTCGTAGCCGTTCGTCTCCGAGGGCAGCGCCCAGCCGCGTGCGGAGTCGGGGTAGCCGACCGGCCGTCCGGCCAGCCAGCCGGAGGGCGGGGTCGCGCCGTTGCGGCCGGAGCCGCCGACGACCAGCACGACGTTCGGGTCCCGCCACAGGTGGTCCGGCACCCGGTCGGAGGTCAGCACGGTGACGTTCTCGTCGGGCGTGCCCAGTGCCTCGCAGATGACGAAGGTGCGGTGCACGTCCCGCAGCATCAGGGCCAGCTCCGACGGGCCCGCGCCCGGCGCGGTGAGCACCGCGACCTTGGCGTTGGCGCGGCAGATGTTGACCGCGCGGCGCAGTCCGCGCCCGTGCGTGCTGACGATCTGCGCGTCGTCCCAGGGCATGCCCGCGCGGGCGAACGCGGCGGCGACGGAGGAGACCGCGGGGACGACCTCGAGCTCCAGGCCGTACTCGGGGCGACGCAGGGTCCGGACGACGCCGAAGAAGCCGGGGTCGCCGTCGGCGACGACGACCGCCGCGCCGCGGTGGTCGGCGACCCGGCGGGCGACCAGCTCGACGCTGCCGAGCACCATCCGCTCGACGCCCTTGGACAGGTCGAGCGCCTGGAGCTGCTGACTGCCGCCGGCCACGAGCGTGGCCGCGTCGATGGCCGCCTGCGCGGCCTGGCTGAGCGGGGAGCCGTCCCAGCCGATCACGGTGACCCGGTCAGCCATGGCGGTGGTTCCGCCTGTCCACGATTCCCCCAGCGTCGGAAGCAGGTCGTGCGAAGGTCGTGCGAACGTCGTGCGTGCGTACTCGGAGCCGTCGACCGAACGGGGTCGGGCGAACGGAAGAGTCGAGCACGCGTGTGGCACTGCCACACCCGCGCGCACAGGCTAGCCGGTTCCGCCGCGCGGATCACCCCGGGCGGCGTGACCGTCCGGGTCGTCAGCCCCAGCCGGGTTCCAGGTCCTCGGGGAGCAGGCTCCAGACGATGAGGTCGGAGCGGCTGGTGTGCTCGGCGTCGGCGCCGCGGACCAGCCAGGCGTTGCGCAGCACGCCCTCGCTGATCGCGCCCAGCTTCTGGGCGACCTGCTGGGCGGGGGTGTTGCCGGCGGCGGTGCGCAGCTCCAGCCGTTCGAACTTCTGGTCCTCGAACAGCCACTGCGCCACGGCGTGCACGATCTCGCCGCCGTAGCCCTCGCCGCGGGCCCAGGAGGCGACCACGACCTGCGCCTCGGTGCTGCGCAGCCGCCAGTCGGTGGCGCGCAGGCGGACGGTGCCGATCAGACGCTGGGTCAGGAACTCGACCGCGGCGAGTGCAAGACCGTTTCCTCCCGCGCGTTCGGCGGCGGCGCGGGCCAGGACCCACGCGTCGGCGTCGGCGTCGGTGTAGGGGTGGGGCACGGTGGTCCACTGGTGGACCAGTTCGTCGTTCATCATCTCGGCCAGCGCCGGTGCGTCGTCCGGCTCGAAAGCACGCAGCTCCAGGCGATCGGTGTTGATGGTGATCTCCGGGAACGTCGGGGCGGTTGCCCTCCTGGCACACCCGGACGGCCCGGACCTCCCGGACGCCGTATCGCTGCTGCTCATGGAACGATCATGCTCCAGGGTGGGGGCCGACGTCACCTGTTTGCCCCGGCGCGCCGTGGCGGGCGGGGCAAACAGGCGGGGCCGGCGCTGGGCGCGAGCGTGAGCAACCGAGGCTACTCGCTCCGTCAGAAGGCCGGAACGACCGACCCGGAGAAGGTGGTGTCGATGTACTGCTTCACCTCGGGCGAGTGCAGCAGCGCGGCCAGCTTCTTGATCCGCGGGTCGTTCTGGTGGCCGGACTTCACCGCGAGGATGTTGGCGTACGGGTTGTCCTGTGCCTTCTCCAGCAGCAGCGCGTCCTTCTCCGGGTTGAGCTTGGCGTCGAGCGCGTAGTTGCCGTTGATGACGGCCGCGTCCACGTCGGAGAGGGTGCGCGGCAGCTGGGCCGCGTCGATCTCCTGGAACTTCAGGTGCTTCGGGTTGTCCGTGACGTCGTTCGGCGTGGCGGTGGTGCCGACGCCGTCCTTCAGCTTCAGCAGCCCGTTGTCGGCCAGCAGCTTGAGGGCGCGGCCCTCGTTGGTGGCGTCGTTGGGCACCGCGATCGTGGCGCCGTCGGCGAGGGCGGCGGCGGACTTCACCTTGTTCGAGTACAGGCCCAGCGGCTCCAGGTGCACGGCCTCGACGGAGACGATGTTCGTTCCGTGCGTCTTGTTGAAGTCGTCGAGGTAGGGCTGGTGCTGGAAGTAGTTGGCGTCTGCGGAGCCGTCCTGCACGGCGGTGTTCGGGGTGACGTAGTCGGTCACCACCTTCACCTGGAGGTTCAGGCCGGCCTTGGCGGCCAGGTTCTTCTCGATGTACTCGAGGATCTGCGCGTGCGGTGTCGGGCTCGCCACGACGACCAGCGGCTTGCTCGCGTCGGCGGAGGAGCCGGAGGCGGCGGAGCCGGTCGCGGACGAGGAGCTGCCGCAGGCGGCGAGGGTGAGCGCGAGCGCGCTGGTGGCGAGAGCTGCGGTGGTGTACTTCACGGAGGTACGCACGAAAAGTGCCCTTCCTGTTCCTTGCTTGCGTTGCTTGCGTTGCTTGCGTTGCGGATGGTGCGGGTGGTTCAGCGCGCGGTGGCGCCGGAGAGCTCCGGCTCGCGCGCGGGGGTCTCCGCGGCCTCGGGGGCCTCGGAAGTCCGGTGGGCGGCACGTCGCGGAAGGACGCGCCCGCGGCGGCCGGCGGCGCCGCGCTTGTGGTCGAGCCGTCGGGCGAGCCCCTCGCCGAGCAGCTGGACCAGGGTGACCAGGACGATCAGCTCGGCGGCGATGACCCACATGAAGGTGGTCTCGAAGCGCATGTAGCCGTAGTTGATGGCCAGGGTGCCGAGTCCGCCTCCGCCGACCGTGCCGGCCATGGCGGAGTAGCCGATCAGCACGATCACGGTCGTGGTGACGGCCGAGACCAGCGCGGGTAGCGCCTCGGGCAGCAGCGCCTTGCGGACGACGGTGGCGGCCGAGCCGCCCATCGCCTGCACGGCCTCGACCAGTCCCCCGTCGACCTCGCCGACGGCGGACTCGACCAGGCGCGCGAAGAAGGGGATCGCCCCGACCGCGAGCGGCACGGTCGCCGCCTGCCAGCCGAGCGTCGTGCCGACGACCCAGCGGGTGAACGGGATGATCGCCACGATCAGGATGACGAAGGGCAGCGAGCGGCCGATGTTCACGACTGTGCCGACGAGCTTGTTGACGGCGGCGTTCTGCAGCAGGCCGCCCCGACGGGTCAGGACGAGGAGCAGTCCGAGCGGCAGGCCGACCAGTACGGTGGCGACGGCCGCCAGGCCGACCATCCAGAGCGTCTCCTGCGTGGCCTGCCAGAGCAGCGGCTGCATGTCGTTCCAGTTCATGCCGCCCCCCTCCCGGCTCGTGCTCCGTCTCGGCTCCGCGACTGCGCGCTCGGTGAGACCTCCACCTGAAGGCCCTGCTCGCGCAGGAACCCGATCGGGACCACGTTCTCCTCGAAGCGGCCGGGCAGCGCCACGCGCATCCGGCCCACCTGCCGGCCGGCGACGGTCTCGACGGCGGCGCCGATGATGTTCACGTCGACGTTGTAGGTGCGCGACAGCTGGGAGATGAACGGCTGGACGGCGGCGTCGCCCTGGAAGGTGATCTCCACGACGGTGCTGCCCTGCAGCGGGGCGTCCGGGTCCTCGGGCCCCGCGCCGAGCGGGAACAGTTCGCGGGCCAGCTCGGAGCCGGGCTGCGCCAGCAGCTCGCCGAGCGTGCCCGACTCGACCACGCGACCGCCCCGCATCAGCGCGGCGGAGTCGCAGACGGACTTGATCACTTCCATCTCGTGCGTGATGAGCAGGACGGTCAGCCCGAGCTGCTGGTTGAGCTCGCGCAGCAGCTGGAGGATGGAGCGGGTGGTCTCGGGGTCGAGCGCGGAGGTCGCCTCGTCGGAGAGCAGCACCTTCGGGTCGCCGGCCAGCGCCCTGGCGATGCCGACGCGCTGCTTCTGGCCGCCGGAGAGCTGCGCCGGGTAGGCGCGGGCCTTGTCGGCGAGGCCGACGAGCTCCAGCAGCGAGGCCGCCTTGGCGCTGCGCTCGCGGCGGGAGAGGCCGGTGAGCTCCAGCGGCAGCTCGACGTTCTCGGCGACGGTGCGCCGGTCGAGCAGGTTGAAGTGCTGGAAGACCATGCCGATGGACCGGCGGGCCTCGCGCAGCTCGGCCGCGGAGAGCGCGGTCAGCTCACGGCCGTCGACACGGACGCTGCCCGAGCTGGGCCGCTCCAGCAGGTTCACGCAGCGGATGAGGGTGCTTTTGCCGGCACCGCTGGTGCCGACGACGCCGTAGACCTCGCCCTTGCGGACATGGAGGTCGACACCGTCGAGCGCGTGGGTTTCCCGGCCCTGGGCGCGGTAGACCTTGCGCAGGTCAGATGTGGTGATCACAGGATTTCCGTGGGTCGGCGCGCGAAATCGACCGATCGCGCGGGAGGAGATGTGCGGGAGCGACCCGGAGCTGGGCTCTACGGGCGCGGGAGGAACCGAGCGAAACGCTCAGCAGCCGCACATTCGACAACAGCGCATGCCACGACCACCTGCCGGCATGGCGCCGGTGAGGTGTGCAGTCGTGTTCGCAGTCATGGCAGACAGTTAAGCAGACGATCCACAGAAGGCCCAAAACGGACGAGGAACCAGGCAACGCCTGAGGGGCGCGAGGAACGGCACGACAAGCCACCCTGTGCGGATCGTCCTCGACGCGCAGGGCCGTCCGCAGGTCAGTGGTTGCCCGCGCGGTTCCTCGCGCCCCTGACGGTGCAACTACATCAAGCCGAGACAGCGAGGTCGTCGACCCGCTTCTCCAGGCTGATGAAGCTCAGCTTGCTGTTGACCTCCTCCACCTCCGTCGGACGGTAGCCCAGGCGCTGGTAGAGGCGCAGATTGCCGACACTGCGGTGACCGGTGAAGAGGCGGTAGGCGACCACGTGGGCCTCGTTCGCCAGGCGGGTCTCCATCGCGCGCAGAAGCCGGCTGCCCAGCCCGTGACGCTGCATGCGCGGGTGGACGCAGAGACGCCCTATCCTGCCGACCCCGTCCGCGTCGACCCAGCCGCGGACGCTGCCGACGACCTCCTCGCCGAGGCGGGCGACCAGGACGTGGCGCTCCTTCAGCTCCGTGCGGAGGCTGTCCAGACTCTGCGTCAGCGGCTCGATGTTCCAGTCGCCGTAGAGCTCGGCCTCGCCCTGGTAGCAGAGGTACTGCAGCTTCAGGATCCGTTCGGCGTCGTGCTCGGTGGCGACCGTGGTGGTCACGCTCATGCCCATCCGCGTCCTCCCTTTCTCGTGAGCCCGGCCGCGCGAGACTGAGGGGAGGGCGACCGGGTTGCCCTGACCGGAGGTGTGGTCTGCCTGACGATCATGCGTCGTCATCGGCGTACGTTCCAGAGCCCTTTACCCACCGGTCCCCGGATTGCAACCTTGGCCGCCGACCGAATCGGCGCCGCTACCGGCCGGTTTCCCTGACGCCCCATGAGGATTGCGTCCATAGTGATCGGATTCACGGCACTCGAACGGACTTCGTACAGACGAGCGAGCAAGCGAGGATGCGAACAGCATGGACATCAACAGGGACTACGACGTCCTCGTCGTCGGCGCCGGGCCCACCGGCCTGCTGCTGGCCGGGGACGTCGCCGCGGCCGGACTGCGCGTCGCGCTGCTCGAACGGCGCGCGGAGGAGTCCAACCTCACCCGGGCGTTCGCCGTGCACGCCAGGACCCTGGAGCAGCTCGACGCCCGCGGCCTGGCCGACGAACTGCTGGAGACCGGCGCCAGGCTCGACAGCCTGCGCGTCTTCGGCACGCTGCGGATCGACCTGGGGCGGCTGCCGAGCCGGTTCCCGCTGCTGCTGATCACGCCTCAGTACCACACCGAGCAGTTGCTGCTGCGGCGCGCGCTCGACGCGGGGGCGACCCTGCTGCGCGGCACCGAGGCCGTGGCGCTGCGCCAGGACCCCGAGGGGGTCGAGGTGGACGCGGAGATCGGCGGGGAGCGGATCACCTTCCGCGCCGCGTACGCCGTCGGCACGGACGGGGTGCGCAGCCGCGTCCGCGAGCTGCTGGGGGTGGACTTCCCCGGCGAGTCGGCGATCTCGTCGGTGATGCTGGCCGACGTGAAGGTGGAGCGTCCGCCCGCGGACGTGCTGACCGTCGGCGCGAACAGGTCCGGCTTCGCGTTCATGGCCCCGTTCGGAGACGGGTGGTACCGGGTCATCGCCTGGGACCGCTCCGACCAGCGGCCGGACGGCGATCCGGTCGACTTCGACGCGCTGCGGCGTGTGGCGGCCGAGATCTTCGAGGAGGACCACGGCCTGCACGACCCACGCTGGCTCTCGCGCTTCCACAGCGACGAGCGGCAGGCGCCCGACTACCGGGTGGGACGGGTCTTCCTCGCGGGCGACGCGGCGCACTGCCACTCCCCCGCGGGCGGGCAGGGCATGAACACCGGCCTGCAGGACGCGGCCAATCTGGGCTGGAAGCTGGTCGCCGCGGTGCGGGGCTGGGCGCCGCCCGGGCTGCTGGACAGCTACCAGGCCGAGCGTCACCCCGTCGGGCGGCAGGTGCTGCGCACCTCGGGCGGCATCCTGCGGGTCGCGCTGGGCGAGTCCCCCGCGCTGCGGGCGCTGCGCACGGTGCTGAAGACCCTCGGCAACCGGCTGCGGCCGCTGACGCGCCGCGGCGGGCTGGAGGTGTCCGGCATCGCCATCTCGTACCAGAAGCAGGCCCCGGAAGGCGCTCACCGTCTCGTCGGCCTGCGCGCGCCGGACGTCGAGCTGACCCTGGCGGACGACGGGAAGGGACCGGCCCGGCTGTACGAGGCGCTGCGTCAGGGCCGCTTCGTCCTGGTCGGCCCGGACGCGTCGGCGGCGGCCGACAGCTGGCCGGATCGCCTGGTCACAGCAGCCTCGGCGAAGGTGACGACGCGTACGGTGCTCGTCCGCCCGGACGGCTACGTGGCCTGGGCGGCCGAGGGCCCGACGGCGTCGGAGCTCCGCGAGGGCCTCACGGCCTGGCTCGGCGCCCCGGCCGCGGAGCCTACGCCGGGCGCCGAAGGTCGCGCAGCGGCTCGGGCCCGGATCCCCGACGAGGCCGAGACCGAGCCGACGGCGGCAGCCGAGGGCGACGGCCCGTCGCAGGCCGCGCCGGAGGCGGTGACCCCGGCCCCGGACGAGCCGGAGGCGGGACCGTGACGAGCACGCCGGAGCCTGACGACGCGGCCCCGCCCGGCAGGCACGCCGGACCTTGGACCTGCTCCCGTCGGCTCCGACCGGTCGGCCCCTCCGTCCGCGTCACCCGTCGCAGGCCGCGCCGGAAGCGGTGACCCCGACCCCGGACGAGCCGGAGGCGGGACCGTGACGAGCACGCCGGAGCCTGACGACGCGGCCCCGCCCGGCAGGCATGCCGGACCTTGGACCTGCGCCTCACCCGTCGCCGGGCGCGCCTGGAGTGGCGAAGCCCCGCGCCGCGCGGGAGGCCGTGGAGGGCCCGGTCCGGGGGACGAGGCCGGGCCCTCCACGGGAGGGGAAGCCGGTCAGACGACCGGCTCGACCCCGGTAGGGAGGAAGTGCCGCAGGTGATCCTTGAGGAAGTCGCCGATGGCACGCGGCTCATGGCCGGTGATCCTCCGGACGTCGTCGGTGACCGGCTCGCCGACGCCCTGGCGGTAGAGGCCGAAGACGGCGGCGGCATGGTCGGTCTCCCACCGCGGCCGGTTCGCGCCCGCCATGTGGCGGGCGAACTCCTCGCCCGACATGTCGTCACACCGCACCGGTCGGGACGTCAGCTCGGTGAGCAGCTGGGCGATCTCGCGGTAGGTCGGGGCGGTGGGACCGCTCAGGGTGTAGCTCTCTCCCTCGTGGCCCGGCTCGGTGAGGACCCGGGCCGCCACCTCGGCGACGTCACGGAGGTCGACCATGCTGATCCCCCGGTCCCCGGCCGGGCTCACCAGCATGCCCCGTTCCCGCACCGATGCCGCGCACCGGTGCAGGAGCACCTGCATGAAGTAGTTGGGGAAGAGGACCGTGCTGGGGAGGCCGCGCTTGGCCAGGTACTGCTGGGTGATCCAGTGCCGTCGCGCGCGGGCGTCCGGGCTGTCCTCGCGGACGGCGGGGCCCCAGGACGAGACCTTCACGACCCGTGCGCCCACGTCCGCGGCGACGTCCGCCGCGTTGTTCTGGAGCTCGACCTGGTCGGGCGCGTGCGGCGTCAGCACGAACATCGCCTCGCAGCCCCTGGCCCCGGCCGGCAGCGGTCCGGGATCCCTGAGATCGCCGTGCACCACCCGGACCCCGGGCTCCGTCAGCACGCTGCCGGACGGCAGCGGTCCTTCGGTCTCCGGGACCAGGGCGGTCACCTCCGCTCCCCGGTCCAGCAACGCGCGGACCACCAGCCCGCCCAGGTCTCCCGACGCGCCGATCACATAGACGGGCATGGACAGGTTCTCCTCACCGCTCGCGTGCTCATCAGTGCGTGTGTCCCTGGTGCTGGTGCCCCTCGCCGTGGGAGTGACCCTCGTGCTTGTGGCCCTCGCCGTGCTTGTGGCCCTCGCCGTGGGAGTGACCGCCGGCGTGCTTGTGGCTGTGCGGGTGGTGTCCGTGGTCGCCGTGGCCCTCGGGCAGCACGCCGCCGTGGGCGGCCAGGTGGCAGGCCGGGCAGACCATCCGGCCGCGGTGGTCGTGCAGCGTCTCCACGCTGGTCGGCTCGCCGCAGTCCACGCAGACGTCGACCGGCGCGAGCCGCTTCGGGCTCGGCGCGGCGGTGGCGACCTCGTCGACGACGAGGATCTCCTCGGCCGGCACCTCCAGCAGCTTGGCGATCCGCTCGGACTGGGCGAGGGCGAACCGCGTCTCGTCCTCGACGGTGGCCGTGCCGGCCTCGATGCGCTCGGCGAGCGCCCAGATCTCCTCGCTGCGGAAGACGATGCTGTCGGCCTTGGCGCGGATCCTGACACCGGTGTCGGCGCCGCGCTCCCAGAAGGTGAAGACGTTGCGACCGGCGTCCTCGTGGATCAGGTTCCGCTTGCCGAAGGTGCAGCCGGTCAGCACCTGTAGGGCGTCGACCGCGCAGGCGTCGGTCTCGCTGACGATCATCAGCGCGGCGGCGGGCTCCTCCAGGCCGAGCCTGGACAGCGCGGCCTCCGCGACCCGCAGGCCGAAGGCGGCGCCCGGGCACTCGTGCTGGTGGAAGCGGATCACGTCGGCGAATGCCTCGGTGCGGTTCATCGGTGGCTCCTAGTGGTGGGTCAGGTGGTCGGCCGGCTTCAGCCGGCTTCGGTCGGGGTCGAGCGGAACGGGTCGAGCGGAAGGCGGTCAGGCGGCCGCGGCCTGGACGCCGGGCAGCGAAGGGACCAGCCGCAGCGTGGCCTCGCGCCCGTTGTCGCCCTCGTGGAAGGCGCGCAGACGCGGGCGGTGCAGGTCGACGACGGAGAGGATGAAGGTCCACTGGTCCGTCTCGGCGGCGAGCACCCGGTCGAGTTCGGTGCAGGTGTCGCGCAGCGGATCGTGCGGCCAGGCGACCCGGTGGGTGTGGTAGTTGCCGAAGAGCACCCAGTCGGTGTGGTCACAGGCGCGTTCGATGTCGAGCAGTTCGCGCGGGTCGGCGATCCAGCCGCGCTGCTCCATCGGCGTCTCGGACGGGATGGCGTGGGCTCCGACGGCCTCGTCCATCATCCCGCGGTGGTCCGCGTCGTGACGCAGGTTGGCGATCAGCGGGAAGACGCCGGTGACCCGGAAGCCGTTCGCGGTCGGCCGACCGGCGAGCATGCCGAAGGCCTTGCGTTCGGGGGTCTCGCCGTCCAGGTAGTGACCGGTCAGCTTGCGTACCGCGTGACCCACCACGCTGGCGTACAGGGCCCGGGGGAAGACGATCTCCGCGGCCGGGGAGAGGCCGCCGAGCGTCGCGGGGGAGCCGGTGGCGGTCGCCGTCACCGCAGGTCGTCCGCGGCTCGGCGGGCGCCCGCGCCGCCCGGGGCGGGCCGCACGGCCAGGGCCTCCCGGGCCCGGGCCACGGCGCGACCGCTCAGCGCGACCGACTGTCCCAGGTAGGCGGTGGGGTCGAAGATCTGGTCGAGCTGCGCCTGGTCGATCGGCGCGCCGGCCAGGCCGTCCTGCTCGGCCAGGGTCCGCAGCGAGGTGCCGCTCTGCCTCGCGGACTGGGCGAGTTCGTAGACGTACTCGTGCGCGGTCTGCTTGCCGATGTGCGCGCCGAGAGTCAGCATCAGCTTCTCCGTGGCGATCTGCTCGGCGACCTCGCTCACGTTCTCCCACATCCGCTCCGACCGGACGCTCAGGCTGTCGACGACGTGGCTGATGAGCTCGCAGGCCGAGAGCGCGAAGTGGGAGGCGTCCGGGACGCACGCCCACTCGATGCGCAGGGTGCGGGAGTCCCTTTCGTTGTCGCCGCCGAGGCAGGCGAGGGCGTTGGTGACCTGGGCGGCCGTCAACCTGGCCATCGCCACGGCCATCTCGCAGGCCTCGGGGTTGCGCTTGTGCGGCATCGTGCTGCTGCCCACCTGGCCGTGCCGCCAGCCGAGCGCCAGTTCGCCGAACTCGGGGCGGGCCAGCAGCCGCACCTCGTCGCCGATCCGGCCCATGGTGCCCGCCACCATGGCGAGGCAGGCCACGAACTCGACGACGCGGTCGCGGGAGACGTGCCAGGAGACGGCCGGGGCGTAGAGGCCGAGCCGTTCGGCGAAAGCGTCCAGCAGCGGGAGCGCCTGCTCGCCGAGGCCGGCCATGGTGCCGACCCCGCCGAAGAGCTGCACCGCCAGCACCCGCGGGCGCAGCTCGGAGATGCGCTCCAGGTGGCGGACCAGTTCGTCGATCCAGCTGCCGATCTTCACGCCCAGGCCCATGGGCAGCGCGGGCTGGGCGTGCGTGCGGCCCAGGGCGACCGTGGCCGCGTGCTCGTCGGCCAGGTCGGACAGGCGCTCGACCAGGGAGCGCAGTTGGGACTCCACCTCGTCCAGGACGTCGCGCATCTCCAGCGACTGGGCGGTGTCCTGGATGTCCTGGGTGGTCGCCCCGTAGTGGACGAACTCGCCGGCGCCACCGGGGCAGGCGGCCTGGAGGCCGCGCAGGAAGGCCACCAGCGAGTGGCTGGTGCGACGGATCTCGGCGCGGATGGCGGGTAAGTCCAGGTTCTCGACCTTCGCCGCCCCGGCGATGGCGTCCGCCGCCTCGCGCGGGATGATGCCCAGCTCGGCCTGACAGAGCGCCAGTGCGGACTCCACGTCCAGCCAGCGCTGGTAGCGACACTCGTCGCAGAAGATCCGGTGGCTGGCGGTGGTGCTGTACCGGTGACCGTAGAAGGCGGAGTCCGTGATGTGGCTGCGGGCGTGTCCGCATCTTTCCGAGGCCTCGGCCGGCCCGTGGCCGGGGGTCTGGTCCGGCGCGGCCGCGAAGGCGGGCGCGGCGGCTGCACCGGCGGCGGGCGAGGGAGCAGGGCCGCTCCTGACGATCGTCTCGCTGAACGCGTTCATCGTGTTTCCTCCTCGGTGGGCGGTGCGGGGACGACGGCTGCGCGACGGCCGCGCGGCGCGGCGCGCGAGACGCGGTACGGACTGGTCCCGTAGGGGCGGTCCCCGGTAGGGCCCGCGGCGGCGGCGATGTCCAGGGCGATCCGACGGGCGCTGACCCCGCGGTCCCTGGCGCCGCAGAGGATGTCGCCGACCAGTTCGCGCATCATCGCGGCGAGCGTGTCGAGCACCTCGCGCGGGTCCGGGGTCGCGGTCGGGCCGAAGAGCGCCTCCATCGAGGCGGACCCGCCGATGCCGCCGATGAAGTCGGGGACGACCAGCACCCCGCGGTCGGTGAGCAGTTGCTCCGCGGTCTCGCTCAGTCCGCAGTTGGCGCCGACCGCGACGATGGGCACCGGTACCACGGCTGCCTGCGCGGGGCTCATCGCGTCCTCGCCGCCGGCCAGGATCATCACGTCCGCCGGCAGGTCGAAGAGCGCCTCCTTGGGCAGCCGCATCGGGTCCCCCAGCAGGCCGGGCACCGGCCTGATCTGGTCGATGGTGAGCATCCGCGCGAGGTCGAGGCCGCGCGGGTCGATCGCGCAGCCGTACGCGTCGGTCACCGCGGTGACGCGCACCGCTTCGTCCAACAGGGCGGCCGCTGCGGCCCGTCCGAGATTCCCGAATCCCTGGAGCGCGACCGTCACCTGCGTCAGGCGGCGTCCGGAGTGCGTGGCGGCGGCGAGGGCCGCGTGGGCGAGGGCGTGTCCGGCCCGTCGCTGACCGAGCGTCAGCGGACCGACGGGGATGTCCAGCAGGCCCATCCTGGCCCGGAACTCGGTGTCGGTGATCTGCTGGGCGTGCCGGATCGCGACCTTCACCGAGCCGATGCCGGCGTCCGCGGCGATGCGCTCCAGCTCCTCGAACCTGGTGCCCATGTCGCACCCCATGCTGAACCGGGTGCGCAGCTCGCCCTCGAGGAACCGGACGAACCTGGCGAGCACGGCCGCCCGCTCGGGTCCCCTCGGGTCGTAGGCGATACCGCACTTGGCCCCGTCGACGCCGATCCCGAGGACCCGCTGCTTGAGCGTCATGCGGGCGGCGAGGGTGCGCAGGGTGTCGGCGGTGAGGTCGGCGCTCATCCGGCAGCCCCCTGCCGCGAGACGACTGTCCATCCGGTCGTAGACGAGGAAGCCGGGGCAGTTTTCAACAGGATCGCGGTATTCGATGACGCGGGTCATCACTCCCCCAGGTCCTTGGGCGCTCACGCCATGGGCATACTTGTCTGCTACGCTGACAATCAGCTGTGATGTCGAATTTCATCATGGGAGAGGCCCATTCGAGCGTCAAGGGGATCTCGGGCGGTCCTTGAAGGGCTCCAGCGGCGCTCCATCTCTCCTCGGTCGAAAGCCCACTGGTGATCGAGAGGCAGGTCGCGCAACGTGGCACACAACACCCGCCAACACCCCGCCGATGAACCGCAGTTCGAGGGCCTGCAGGTCTGGCACGCGTTCCTGCTGCGCAAGGCCGGCCAGCTGGTGACCGAGCAGGCCGAAGGGGTTCTCGACCCCCTGGACATGACGCTGCGCCAGTTCGGCGTGCTGAACGTCGTGCAGAGCGAACCGGGTCTCAACCAGCGGGCCGTGGGCGAGAAACTCCGCATCGACCGGACCACGATCGTCGCGCTGGTCGACGCCCTGGAGCAGGCCGGAATGCTGGAGCGCCGACGCGGGACCGACCGGCGCAGCTTCGACCTCTTCCTCACCGAGCGCGGGGAGGACCGCCTTCGGGAGGCCAGGAAGCGCATGACCGAGGTCCACGAGCACTTCCTCCAGCCGCTCTCCCCCGCCGAGCGCGAGCTGCTGCGCGAACTGCTGCTCCGCGTGGCCACGGAGAGCCGCTGAACACACCCACCGCGCGCCCCTCGGCCGCCATTCTTGACAGGGAGCCAGATAGTCAGCGAACCTGACAATCAAGCAACTGCGACTCCTTTGCAAGAGCGCCGTGCGGGCGATCCGCCCCGCCGGCGACACCGGCCCGCGGCACGCGCCGCCGGCACGCCTCCGAGGAGCTGGCCGATATGGCGTCAACTTTGGGAAAGCGACTGAGAGCGTCCTTCGACCGCAGGGAACTGCTGCGGCTGGGATCGCTGTTGGGGGTCGTGGCGGCCCTGCACATCATCGGCTTCGGCCTGTTCGTCCACTACAACAGCATCCCCAAGTACCACTCGATCTCCGACGCGCACGGCACCCTGCTGTACGCGGGCGCCGCGGGCCTCGCCTACGTCTTCGGTTTACGGCACGCCTTCGACGCCGACCACATCTCGGCGATCGACGACACCACCCGGCTGCTGCTGCAGAAGGGCAGGAAGCCGCTCGGCGTGGGGCTGGCCTTCTCGCTCGGCCACTCCACCGTCGTGCTCGCCCTCTCGGTCGGCGTCGCCTTCGCCGCGAACGCCGCCGCCCACTTCCAGCAGGGCTTCGCCGCCACCGGCGGACTGATCGGCACCCTGGTCTCCGGCACCTTCCTGTACATCGTGGCCATCTTCAACTTCGTGATCCTGGCCGGCATCTGGAAGGTCTGGCGGCAGGTCAAGTCCGGCAGCTACGAGGAACAGCACCTGGAGGAGCTGCTCGCCTCCCGCGGCTTCATGAACCGCATCTTCAAGGGCCGGTACAACCGGTTCATCAGCCACTCGTGGCAGATGTACCCGGTCGGCGTCCTGTTCGGTCTCGGCTTCGACACGGCCACGGAGGTCGGCCTGCTCGGCATCTCCGCCTCTGCGGCCGCAGGCTCGGGCACCGGTGGGGCGACCCTGCCGCCACTGGCGATCATCGCGCTGCCGATCATCTTCGCGGCCGGGATGTCCCTGATGGACACGATCGACGGCGCGTTCATGGCCAAGGCCTACGACTGGGCGTTCGGCAACCCGGTCCGGAAGATCTACTACAACATCAGCACCACCGGGCTCTCCATCTTCGTCGCCTTCGTGGTGGGCACGCTCGAACTGATCGGGGTGGTCAGCGACCGGCTGGGCGTGGCCGACCAGGAGCCCTGGCGGACGATCGACGCCATCGACCTGAACCGGATCGGGTACTTCATCGTCGGCATCTTCCTGCTCACCTGGATCGGCAGCGTGGTGTGGTGGAAGGTGCGCAAGCTGGAGGACCGCTACGCCTCCGCCATGGCCCCCTCGGCGACCGTGGCCGTGCTCGACCAGGTCAGCCTGGACCCCACCGCGATGACCGAGGAGCAGCTGGCCGGCATCCGCGCCACGATCCATCACGAACTGCACCACCACGGCCTCCAGCACCGCCACCGCCCGGCAACCGCCGCCGCCCGCGTCGAGGAGCCGTCCGGCGTGGCACAGACCACCCCGGCCTGACGGGCCGGCAGGCCGGGACCGGACCTACCCGGCCTCGGCGGCCAGCCTGCGACGGAGACAGGCGAGGCAGCGGGAGCGGGTGGGGCCGAGGCTGCCGCGAGGCATGCGCAGGCGGACGGCGAGTTCGGCGTAGTCGGCGGGCGGGCCGTCCAGCAGCGCGCCGAGGAGCGCCGCGCACCGGGCGGGAAGTCGCGCCACAGCGGCGCGCACCTGTGCCGCGCGCTCCCGCTGCAGCAGCAGCGTCTCCGGGCAGGGCGCGGCGCGCGGAAGCCGCAGGCCGGAGGGAATCTCATGGCGCGTCTGGTCCATGCCGTCGGGGACGCGGGCGGGGGCCGCAGCGGATGCGCTGCGGCGGCCGGATCACACGATCGGGTGCGGGCGGACGACAGCCGCGCGCAATCAAGCGGTCAACAGAATGTAACCGGGGCCACGCCGCTGCGTGTACCAGTCGGTAACAGATCCGGACTAGGATCCACGCATCCCGCTCGCGCCAGGCCAAGACGACGGAGGCACGGTGTTCTACTGGACGCTCAAGAGGATCATTGTCGGCCCACTGGTCCGCGCGCTGTACCGGCCGCGGGTCACCGGGCTGGAGAACGTTCCCCTCGACGGTCCCGCCATCATCGCGCCGAACCACCTCTCCTTCTGCGACTCCGTCTTCCTTCCGCTCGCGGCACCGCGTCAGGTCCACTACGTGGCCAAGGAGGAGTACTTCACCGGCACCGGTCCCAAGGGCCGGCTGATGGCGTGGTTCTTCACCGGCGTCGGCGCCGTCCCGGTGGACCGCAGCGGTGGGCGGGCGTCGATGGCCGCGATCGACACCGGCATGGCGCAGCTGAAGGCGGGCCGGCTCTTCGGCATCTACCCGGAGGGCACCCGCTCCCCCGACGGCCGGCTGCACCGCGGCCGCACCGGCGTGGCGCACCTGGCGCTGGCCAGCGGCGCGCCGGTGATCCCCGTCGGCCTGGTGCACACCGACGAGGTGCAGGCCAACGGGAGCATGCGGTGGCGCAGGCCGTTCCGCGCCCGGCCGGAGATCCACTTCGGCGCGCCGCTGACCTTCGAGCGCTACGAGGGCATGCAGCGGGACCGATTCGTGCTGCGCGCGGTGACCGACGAGATCGTCTCGGCGATCCTGGCCCTCTCCGGCCAGGAGTACGTGGACATGTACGCCACCAAGGCGAAGCTCCTCGCGGCCAAGGCCGAAAAGGCGGAGAAGGCCGGCAGCGCTGCGACGCCGCTGGACCGCGCGGCCTGAGCGGCGGCGCCGGTGGTGGGTAGGCTGCGGCCATGAGCCTGCCGCAGCCCTACGAACCCGACCGCAACCGTCCGGAGGCACGGGCCTCCCATGAGGACCGCGACCGGGTGGCCGAGGTGCTGCGGGTGGCCGCGGGCGACGGGCGGCTCACCCTGGAGGAGCTGGACCAGCGGCTGGAGCTGTGCCTGTCGGCGCGCACCTTCGCCGACCTGGAGCCGCTGGTCGCCGACCTGCCCGTCTCGGCGCTGGACGCGGTCGCACCCGCGGCGCAGGCCAAGGACCTGGTCCAGTTCAGGAGCCGGGGCAGCACCAAGCGCTTCGAGGGCGTCTGGGTGGTGCCCCGACGGATGGAACTGACCCTGCACGGGGGCGCGGTGGTGCTCGACTTCACGCGGGCGATCACCGCGTCCGGACCGGTGACGGAGCTGGCCGTCGAGCTCCACGGCAGCTCGATCCGGATCATCGCCCCGCCGGGCTACCTGATCGACGCCGACGACATGGACCTTCGAGGCAGCGCGGTCGCCGACCGCCGCCGCGCGGGCGCGCCGAACCCCGCCGCGGTGACGCACCGGATCGTCCTCACCGGCGTCGCCAAGGGCAGCAGCGTCTCCGTCCGCGACCCGCGCGCTCCACGCGAACCCGGCCGCCTGCGCCGGTTCTTCGGCGGACGGCGCTGACCCCTGCGCCCTCCTCGCCACGGCGGAGCGATCGGGGTCGCACGGGACCGCGGACAGTCCCGAGCGCTCGCGGAGAGACGTCAGGGGTGGGTGGGGTTCCACCGCGACGGACCCCACCCACCCCTGTACGTCCGACCCACCGGCCCGGGCTCAGTGCTTGGCGGAGAGCCACTCCTGCTGGAGCGTCAGGTCGGCCTTGACCTCGGCGAGCTGGACCGCGACCGCGTCCGGCGCGGTGCCGCCGCGGCCGTTGCGGGAGGCGATCGCCCCGTGCACCGAGAGGACCTCGCGGACCTCCGGCGTGAGCGTCGGGCTGATCTCGGCGAACTGCTCGTCGGTCAGGTCGTTCAGCTCCAGGCCGCGCGGTTCGCAGAACTTCACGCAGGCGCCCGCGACCTCGTGTGCCACCCGGAACGGGGTGCCCCGCTTGACCAGCCACTCCGCGATGTCCGTGGCCAGCGAGAAGCCGGCGGGGGCCAGCTCCTCCAGCCGCTCGTCGTGGACGGTGAGGGTGGCCATCATCCCGGTGAAGGCCGGCAGCAGCACCTCCAGCGTGTCGCAGGAGTCGAAGACCGGCTCCTTGTCCTCCTGGAGGTCGCGGTTGTAGGCCAGCGGCAGCGCCTTGAGGGTGGCCAGCAGGCCGGTCAGGTTGCCGATGAGGCGGCCGGACTTGCCGCGGGCGAGCTCGGCGATGTCGGGGTTCTTCTTCTGCGGCATGATCGAGGAGCCGGTGGAGAAGGCGTCGTGCAGCGTGATGAAGCCGAACTCCTTGGTGTTCCAGATGATCACCTCCTCCGCGATCCGGGAGAGGTTGACGCCGATCATCGCGGTCACGAAGGCGAACTCCGCGACGTAGTCGCGCGAGGCGGTGCCGTCGATGGAGTTGCCCGCCGAGCCGCCCTCGAAGCCCAGCTCCGCCGCGACGTACTGCGGGTCCAGGCCGAGCGAGGAGCCGGCCAGCGCGCCCGAGCCGTAGGCCGACACCGCCGTCCGCGCGTCCCACTGGCGCAGCCGCTCGGCGTCCCGGCCCAGCGCCTGGACATGGGCCAGGACGTGGTGCGCGAAGAGCACCGGCTGCGCGTGCTGCAGGTGGGTGCGGCCCGGCATCGCCGTGGTCGGATGCGCCTCGGCGAGGCCGACCAGCGCATGCTGCAGGTCCAGGACCAGGCCGCCGATGATGCGCGCGTGGTCCCGCAGGAACATCCGGCCCAGCGTGGCGATCTGGTCGTTGCGGGAGCGGCCGGCCCGCAGCTTGCCGCCGAGCTCCGCGCCGAGCCGCTCCAGCAGGCCGCGCTCCAGTGCGGTGTGGATGTCCTCGTCGGCGACGGTGGCGGTGAACGCTCCCGACTCGACGTCCGCGAGCAGGTCGGTCAGACCCTGCAGCATCCGGGTCAGCTCGTCCTCGGTCAGCAGGCCGGCGCGGTGCAGCACCTTGGCGTGCGCCTCGGAGCCGGCGATGTCGTAGGGGGCGAGTCGCCAGTCGAAGTGGACACTGGAGGAGAGGGCGGCCAGCGCCTCCGACGGACCGTCGGCGAAGCGCGCGCCCCAGAGCCGGACGTCTTCGTTCTTGCTCATGCTGTGGCTCAGCCCTTCGGGTCGGGTCGCGGACGAGGAGTGGCATAAGTATGCACTACCCCGTATGAATCTCAAAGGCGCATCCCCGGCACCCCGCGGAGCCGTCCGGCGCGGCGTCCGCAGTGTGAGACCGGGTGGTGGCAGATCTTCGACGCGCGGCGGCCGAAGCCCTGCCGCGCGGGCTCGCTGAGCCCGCGTCAGGTGGCGCAATGCCGCTGCAACACCATGGTCGCGGCCCGGCCGCTGGGTTCGTTCCGGTCAGCCCGCCCAACGTCCTGCCCCAGCCTTCACGCCCTGTCCCGCCCACCGCCGAAGGAGCACCGGATGTCCGCCGCCGAGCACCCGCGCCGTACCGCGGTGGCCGCCGCCGCGGGCCGCAGGCTGCGCGCGGACCGGGCCCGGCTGCTCGCGGACCTGCTGCGCAGGGAGGTGCTCGGCAGCGGCTATCCCGACGGTGTGCTGCCGCACGAGGACCGGCTGGCCGCCGAGTACGGCGCGACCCGCAACGCCGTCCGGCAGGCGCTCGACCTGCTGCGCGGCGAAGGGCTGATCACCAGGGTGCCGGGCGTCGCGCTGCTCGACTGCGACCTGGAGCGCAGCGACGTCTTCCGGCTGCCGGCGCAGCTGACCGGGCAGCCGCTGGGCACGGCCGAGATCGCCCTGGAGGCGGTCAACGCCGACGCGGTACTGGAGGCCCCACTTGGGGCCGCGCTGCTGATGCTGGAGCGACTGACCCACCTCGCCGACGGACGCCCGGTGGACCCGGAGTTCATCCGCTTCCGCGGAGACCGGATCACCATGACAGGCGCGCTGCGGCGGGGCGGTGAGCCGCCGCTCGTCGCCCGGCTCCACGTGGACCTGGAGCGCCAGGCCGCCGCGGCGGTCCGCACGGCTCTCACCACCGCCCCCACCGACGCCGACGCCGACGTCCGCGGCTACGCCCGCCGCGCCCTGGACGCGAACGCCTGAGCCGGCGCCGCGCCGGGCCACGCGGCAGGGCATCCGCGGCGCAGGTCGGCAGGGAGCAGCACCCCGGTCGCCGGGCCGGGCCGGCGGCGGAGTCGAATCCGGGCACGCGCCCGGGGACCCGACGACGGCCCGCGGGCGCCTGCGGCGGCCTGCAGGTCCCGGCCGGCCCCTTCGTCGACCCGGCCCTCGCCGGGCCCGACGCCGGGCCGGTCCCGCCGACTACGCCAGGGCCTGGGCCAGGTCGGCGTAGAGGTCGTCGACGTCCTCCAGGCCGACCGAGACGCGCAGCAGCGACGGGTGCGGGCGGGCCTCGGGGGCGACCGGGCGGTGGGTGAGGGAGGCCGGGTGCTGGATGAGCGTGTCCACACCGCCGAGGGAGACGGCGTGGGTGATCAGCTCGCAGCGCTCCGCCGCCCGCGCCGCGGCGCCGAAGCCGTCGCGGAGCGAGAAGGCCAGGATCGATCCCGGCGCGGACATCTGGCGGCCGACCAGGCCCAGCGGGTCGCAGTCCTGCAGTCCCGGGTAGTAGACGCGCTCGACCGCGGGCTGCTCGGCCAGCCACAGGGCGAGCTTGCCCGCGCTGTCGCTCTGGTGGCGGACCCGCAGCGGCAGCGTCTGCAGGCCGCGGTGGAGCAGGTAGGCCGCGAGCGGGTGCAGGATGCCGCCGGTGACCGCGCGGACCGGGCGGAGCTTCTGCGCCCACTCCGTGCTGGTGGCGACCACGCCGGCCAGCACGTCGCCATGGCCGCCCAGGTACTTGGTCGCACTGTGCACCACGATCGTGGCGCCGTGGCGCAGCGGCTGCTGCAGCACCGGGGTGGCGAAGGTGTTGTCCACCAGCAGCGGGACGTCGCCACAGCGGGCGGCCAGCGCGGCCAGGTCGATCAGTTCGAGCGTCGGGTTGGCCGGGGTCTCCACGATGACCAGGCCGGTGTCCGGGCGGATCGCCGCGTCGACCTCGTCTGCCGTGGCCCAGCTGACCTCGGTGCCGAGCAGGCCGGTGGCGAGCAGGTGGTCGGTGCCGCCGTAGAGCGGGCGGACCGCGACGACGTGGCCGCGTCCCTCGGCGCGCGCGGCGAGCAGGCAGGTGGTGATCGCCGCCATGCCCGAGCTGAACGCGACGGCCTGCTCGGCGCCCTCCAGCTCCGCCAGCGCCTCCTCGAAGCGGCCCGTCGTGGGGTTCCACAGCCGCTGGTAGACGGCGCTGCCGCCCTCGGGGATCAGCCCGCCGGTCGCCAGCGCCTCGTAGCTGTCGCCGCCGAGCTCGACACCGGGGAGCGGGTTGGTGGTCGACAGGTCGATCGGCGGCACGTGCACGCCCATTCCCCGCAGGTCGGCGCGGCCGGCGTGGACGGCTCGGGTGTCGGGTCGCGTGTCGGCGGACGGCATGGGGCTGGCCTCCTCGTTGAGGGCTCGGATCGGCTCCAGGATGAAGATTCGCTGATCGAATCGCCACAGTTCCGAAGAAGATTCGTCATGCTGCCGTCAGGCTGTGTACATCTTCGAGCTCGGGCCGCACCATGGGTTCCGTGCCGAAGAATCCGCAGCCCGAGCTGGCCCCCGTCGACCGCGCGATCCTGCGCCTGCTGGCCGAGGACGCCAGGATGCCGAACAACGCGATCGCCGAGGCGGTCGGCATCGCGCCCTCGACCTGCCTGGCCCGGATGCGCGCGCTGCGCGAGCGCGGGGTGATCCGCGGGTACCACGCCGACGTCGACCCGGCCGCGCTCGGCCTCGGCATCCAGGCGATGATCGCGGTGCGGCTGCACGCGCACACCAAGGAGGGCATCTCCTCCTTCACCGCCGCGATCCCCCGTCTGCCCGGTGTGCTGGCCTCGTACCACCTGGCCGGGGCGGACGACTACCTGCTGCACATCGCCGTGCCCGACACCGACGCGCTGCGCGACTTCGTCCTCGACCACCTCACCGCGCACCCTGCGGTGGCCCACACCGAGACCAGCCTGATCTTCGGTCACATGCGGGGCCAGGTCGCGCCGTAGACCGGTACTTCGGCGGAGTGCCCCTTGAGAGCTGCGGCGGTGCGGGTCACCATGGCCGCGTGACGTCAACTCTGGCTCCTGCGACCGGAACCACGCCCACCGCCCGCGGCCCGCGCGGACTGCCGCTGCTGGGCAACCTGCCCGCCTTCGCGCGGGATCCGCTGGCCTTCTTCTGCCGCCTGCGCGACGAGTACGGCGACTGGGTGCCCTGGGCGCTCGGCCCGCGCAAGGCCGTCTTCGCCTCCAGGCCGGAGGACGTGGGCGAGCTGATGGCCCAGGTCGAGATCAGCTTCAGCCCCGCCGAGCTGGGCTGGGCCTTCCGTCATGTGCTGGGCGACGGCGTGGTCACCAGCACCGGCCCTGACTGGCGCCGCAAGCGCGCGCTCGTCCAGCCCTCGGTGCGGCCCCGCCAGGTGCGCTCCTACGCGGCCACCATGGTCGAGTGCGCCGACGCAACCGCCTCCGGCTGGTCGGACGGCCGGGCGGTCGACGTGGCGCAGGAGATGACCGCGCTGACGCAGCGGATCGCCGTGCGGACCCTGTTCGGCGTGGAGACGGCGGGACGGGAGCAGGTCATCGCGGACGCGATGGCGGTGGCCCAGCAGGAGATCGGCGCGGAGTTCCGCGGCGTCACCGTCTTCCTCCCGCCGTGGATCCCCACCCGGGGCCGGCGTCGGCTGCGCACGGCCGTGGCGACCCTGGACTCGGAGATCGAACGCATCATCGCCGAGCACCACGAGGCCGCCGCGGACGGCCGGGAGCGCGACGACCTGCTCAGCCGGCTGCTCGCGGCCAGGGACGAGAGCGGGCAGCCGCTGTCGGAGCGGGAGCTGCGCGACGAGTGCATCACCCTCTACATCGGCGGCCACGAGACCACCTCGACCACGCTGGCCTGGGCCTGGCACCTGCTCTCCGGCTCCCCCGGGGCGCGGGCCCGGCTGGACGCCGAGCTCGCGACCGTGCTGGAGGGCCGCCTGCCGACCTTCGACGACTATGCGCGGTTGCCGTTCACGCAGGCGATCGTCAAGGAGTCGCTGCGGCTCTACCCGCCGATCTGGCTGATCACCGCGGTCGCCAGGCCCGGCGCGACGATCGGCGGCCGACCGGTGGCGGAGGGCACGACGGTGTGGACCAGCCAGTGGTCCGTCCACCGCGACCCGCGGCTCTTCCCCGCCCCTGACGCCTTCCGTCCGGAACGCTGGGACGAGGACGCGGCGGACCCGATACCGGACCACGCCTGGTTCCCCTTCGGCGGCGGCCAGCGCACCTGCCTGGGCACCCGCTTCGCCCTGGTCGAGGCCGCGCTGGTGCTCGCCGTGCTGGCCCAGCGCTGGCGCGTCGAGACCGAGCCGGGGGAGATCAAGCCGTTCCCCGGTCTGACGCTCCAGCCGTCCCGTCCGATCCGTGCGGTGCTGCGGGCGGGGGCGGCCAGTTAGCCCACGGGGGCGGCGGCGGGGGCGGGCGGAACCACGGGGGCGGTGGCGTCCCCGCCGCGCCGCGCTCGAACCGCGGGGTGTGGCGGGCGACGGCCACCCCGAGCAGGAGGCTGAAGGCCAGACCGACCAGGCCTCCGCCCAGGGCGAGCCAGCTCGCCGTGGCGAAGCTGTCGGGAGCGGCCTCGGCCCAGCCCAGATAGGGCGCGAGCACCAGACCTCCGCCGACCAGACCGGCCAGCAGCATCCCGAGCACCCCTCGGTCGCCGATCGCGCTCTGCCGCGGGCGGCTGCAGACGACCGCGACCACGTAGCCGACGGCGAGCAGGACCGCGACGAAGGGCAGCGTCAGGAAATCCACCCCGGTGTAGGTCCGGCACTCCAGCAGACCCAGCGCCGCCAGCGCCGCGCCGCCGCAGGGGATCAGCAGACCCGGCGAGCCGTGTCCGTCGATCCGCCACTGGACGGTCCGCCGCAGCAGCAGGGCGCAGACGAAGGCCCAGGCCAGGGCGTAGAGCTCCTCCAGGCCGATCCCGGTACCGCCTCCGGTGAGCGGGATGGGTTCGGCCGCCACCGCGAGGGTGGGGCGGCTCCAGTGCCCGGCCGCGTCGCGCAGCAGCAGTCCGTCTGCGTGGTCGTCCACCAGGACCGCGAAGCCGCCCGGGACCTGCTGCACCGCCACCCCGCGCGGGCCGAAGACGGCGGCCTCGGCGGCGGTGGCCGTCCGGCCTCCGATCTGGCGTTGCCGGAACAGCTTCCGGCCCGGGCTCAGCTGCCAGACGACGTGCCAGTTCCGGCCGCCGTCGGCGGTCTCCTCCACGACGGGTCCGTGCTGGTCGCTCACCCGGAAGCAGTGCTGCTGCACGCCGGGGACGCAGGCCGTGGTCGTGGCCTCGGCGCTGCCCGGGAGCGCGGCGGTCGCTCCGGTCGGCTTCTGCCAGTGGCGTCCACCGTCGTCGGTGACGGCCTCGGGGGTCAGCGGTCCGCTCCGGTCCGCCTGCCCGCCGGTGACCAGGTAGATCCGCCCGTTCCGGTCGGCGAGCCGGCCGTGGTCCTCGATCGGCGCCTCCGACGTGGCCACCACCGCCGCGAGCAGCAGCGGCACCGCCACCAGCGCCCGGACCCGGCGGGCGCCGGCTGCCGGGACCGGCCGGTCACGGGCGCGACGCCACCCGTGCCAGGCCAGGGCCAGCGCCGGGAGCGCGATCAGGTCGGTGGGGTCGGCGACCATCCGCGAGGGCACGCCGCTGAGCGACCAGAGCCCGGAGGCCAGCTCCGCCCCCTGCGGGGGCGTCTTGGCCAGGGCGAAGCCGACACCCGTGGCCAGCAGGGCCGCCAGCGCCTGCCGGTCGGAGCAACGGCCGCGGACCCATGAGCAGAGCAGCGCCAGCAGCGGAGGGGCCACCAGCATCCCCGCGACGTCGCTCAGCTTCCCGCTGACCGGACCGGGCCAGGCCCGCTTGAGCACATGGTCGTTGACGACCAGCAACGCCAGCCCCGCCAGAGTCCCCGGCCGCACCGCCCAGGCCAGAGCTGCGCCGGCCCCATATCGCTCCCCCGCGATCCGCATGAGGTCGAGTCTCCGCCGTCGTGGTCACGACGTGGACACCGGCCGGTATCGAAGGGTCAGGACTGCATCACGATTGGGCCAGGCGCAGCAGATACGCGGCCAGGTCCTGGCCGCCGGCCGGGTCCCGGCTGATGATCAGCACCGTGTCGTCGCCCGCGATGGTGCCGATGATCTCCTCGACGCCCGACTGGTCGATGGCCGAGGCCAGGAACTGGGCCGCGCCCGGCGGGGTGCGCAGCACCACCAGGTTGCCGGACGCCGTCGCCGAGACCAGCAGTTCGGCGGCGAGCCTGGCCATCCGGCCCTCGCTCGCGGACTCGCCCATCGGGGCCAACGGCGTGCGGTCCCCGCCCTCCGCCGGCACGGCGTAGATCAGCGCGCCGTCGGAGTTACGGATCTTGACCGCGCCCAGCTCGTCCAGGTCGCGGGAGAGGGTGGCCTGAGTGACCATCAGCCCGTCGTCCGCGAGCAGCTTGGCCAGCTGGCTCTGCGAGCGAACGGGCTGACGGGTCAGCAGCTCCACGATCCGTCGGTGCCGCGCCGTCCGCGTCTGCGGCAGCTGGGCAGCCGCGGGCGCGTCGCGATGGGGTTCGGTCATGGAGCAATTGTTCCTTACTTGATCGAGCGGAGCACACCCGGGAGCACGGCGAGGAAGGCGTCCACGTCCCGCTCGGTCAGGACGAGCGGCGGCGCGAGCCGGACGGTGTCCGGGGTGGCGGCGTTCACCAGGAAGCCCGCCCGCTGCAGCGCGGCCTGCACCTCGCCCGCGACCGGACGGGTGAGCACCACGCCCAGCAGCAGTCCCGCGCCGCGCACGTGGTCCACCAGGGGATCGCCGACCGCGGTGATGCCCGAACGCAGCCGCTCGCCCACCTTGGTGACCTGGTCCAGGAGGCCGTCCTGCTCGATGGTGTCGAGCACCGCGTTGGCCGCCGCGCAGACGACCGGGTTTCCGGAGAAGGTGCTGCCGTGGTGACCCGGCTTGAACAGCGTCGCCGCCTCGCCGAAGGCGAGCGTCGCACCGATCGGCAGACCGCCGCCGAGGCCCTTGGCCAGGGTCACCACGTCCGGCTCCACGCCCTCGAAGGCCTGGTGCGCGTACCAGTGCCCGCAGCGGCCGATGCCCGTCTGGATCTCGTCCAGGACCAGCAGCGTGCCGGTCGCCCGGGTGATCTCCCTGGCGGCGAGCAGGTAGTCGGCGGGCGGCACCACGACGCCGTTCTCGCCCTGGATCGGCTCCAGGAAGACCGCGGCGGTCTCCTCGGTGACAGCCGCGCGCAACGCCTCGACGTCGCCGTAGGGCACGTTGGTGACGTGGCCGGGCAGCGGGTGGAAGCCGTCCTGCTTCTTCGGCTGCGCGGTGAGCGAGAGAGCGCCCATGGTCCGGCCGTGGAAGGCGCCGACGGCGGAGACCAGGTGGGTGCGGCCGGTCAACCGGCTCAGCTTGAACGCGGCCTCGTTGGCCTCGGCGCCCGAGTTGGAGAAGTAGACCCGCCCGTCCCGGCGGCCGTCGAAGCCGATCAGCCGCTCGGCGAGCCGGACCGAGGGCTCGGCCAGGAACAGGTTGGAAACGTGCCCGAGGGTCCCGATCTGCCGCGTCACCGCCGCCACCACGGCCGGGTGCGCGTGGCCGAGCGAGTTGACCGCGATGCCGGCCAGGAAGTCGGTGTACCGCTTGCCGTCGGCGTCCCAGACGTGCACGCCCTCGCCGCGGACCAGCGGGATGCGGGGTGTGCCGAAGTTGTCCATCAGCGCGTGCTGCCAACGGGTCGTCAGTTCGGCGTTGCCGGTCATGCCAGTCCCCCCACGATCACGTTCTCGTCGATGTCGGTCCGGTCGGGCACGACCATGGTGCCGATGCCCTCGTCGGTGAAGATCTCCAGCAGCAGGCTGTGGTGCACCCGGCCGTCGAGCACGCGGGCGGTGCCGACGCCCTCGCGGACGGCCCGCAGGCAGCCCTCCATCTTCGGCAGCATGCCGCTGGCCAGGCTCGGCAGCAGCTTCTCCAGCTCGCTCGTGCTGAGCTGGCTGATCACGTCGTCGGAGTTCGGCCAGTCGGCGTAGAGGCCTTCGACGTCGGTGAGCACCACCAGCATCTCGGCCTGCAGCGCGACGGCCATGGCGCTGGCCGCGGTGTCGGCGTTGACGTTGTAGACGTGGCCGTCCGCGCCGCGGGCGACCGAGGAGATGACGGGGATCCGCCCGTCCTCGATCAGCGCCTTGACCGCGCCGGCCTCGACCCTGGCGATGTCGCCGACCAGGCCGATGTCGACCTGCTCGCCGTCGACCTCGGCGTAGCGCTTGACGGCCGTCATGGTGTGCGCGTCCTCGCCGGTCATGCCGACCGCGAAGGGGCCGTGCTCGTTGAGCAGCCCGACCAGGTCGCGCTGGACCTGCCCGGCGAGCACCATGCGGACCACGTCCATGGTCTCCGGCGTGGTCACCCGCAGGCCGTTGGTGAAGGTCGACTCCAGCCCCAGCTTGGCGAGTTGGGCGCTGATCTGCGGGCCTCCGCCGTGCACGATCACCGGGCGCAGCCCGGCGTAGCGCAGGAAGACGACGTCCTGGGCGAAGGCGGCCTTGAGCTCGTCGTCGACCATGGCGTTGCCGCCGAACTTGATCACGACGGTCTTGCCGTGGAAGCGCTCCAGCCAGGGCAGCGCCTCCACGAGGGTCAGCGCCTTGGGCAGGGCGGTGTTGTTGCGGGCCTGTTCGCCCTTGGGTGCGATCTGCACGACGGGTCCAGTCCTCCGGTTCCGGCAGGGAGCTGTGCGCTGGTCAGCTGGAGTAGGCGCTGTTCTCGTGGACGTAGTCGGCGGTCAGGTCGTTGGTCCAGACGGTCGCGGCGGCGGTCCCGGCCTTGAGATCCGCGGTGATGACGACCTCCCGGTCCTTCATGCTCACCAGCTCGCGGTCCTCCCCCACGCTGCCGTCCCGGCAGACCCAGACGCCGTTGATGGCCACGTCGAGCGCGTCGGGGTCGAAGGCGGCCGAGGTGGTGCCGATGGCGGACAGCACCCGGCCCCAGTTCGGGTCCTCGCCGTGCACGGCGCACTTGAGCAGGTTGTTGCGGGCGATGGTGCGGGCCACGTCGACGGCCTCGGCCTCGGTCGCGGCGTTGACGATGTCGATGCGGATGTCCTTGCTGGCGCCCTCGGCGTCGCCGATCAGCTGGCGGGCCAGGTCGGCGCTGACCTCGCGCACGGCGGCGGCGAACTCGTCGGCGTCGGGGACGACGCCGCTGGCGCCGGAGGCGAGCAGCAGCACGGTGTCGTTGGTGGACATGCAGCCGTCGGAGTCGATCCGGTCGAAGGTCTTCGCCGTCGCGCCACGCAGCACCGCGTCCAGTTCAGGGGCCTCGACCAGCGCGTCGGTGGTGATCACGACGAGCATGGTGGCCAGGCCGGGGGCGAGCATGCCCGCGCCCTTGGCCATGCCGCCGACCGTCCAGCCGCTGCCGTGCACGACCGCGGTCTTGTGGACGGTGTCGGTGGTCTTGATCGCGATCGCGGCGGCCTCGCCGCCGTCCTCACTGAGGGCCGCGGCGGCGGTCTCGACGCCGGGCAGCAGCTTGTCCATCGGGAGCCTGACGCCGATCAGGCCGGTGGAGGCGACGGCGACCTCACCGGAGCTGAGGCCGAGCACGTCGGCGACCTTCTCCGCGGTGGCGTGGGTGTCCTGGAAGCCGAGCGGACCGGTGCAGGCGTTGGCGCCACCGGAGTTGATGACGACGGCGCTGACCGTGCCGCCCTTGAGCACCTGCTGCGACCACTTCACCGGCGCGGCGTTGACCCGGTTGGAGGTGAAGACGCCGGCGGCGGCCAGCGAGGGGCCCTCGTTGACGACGAGCGCGAGGTCGGGCGTGCCGGAGGCCTTGATCCCCGCGGTGACGCCGCTGGCGCGGAAGCCGCGCGCCGCCGTGACTCCGGTGCCGGCTCCGGTACCTGCGGCGACGTCGGGGTTCTGGCTCACGGTGCGACTCCTGTCTGCGGAAGGCCGAGCTCCTCGGGCAGGCCGAGGGCGATGTTCATGCTCTGGACGGCACCGCCTGCGGTGCCCTTGGCCAGGTTGTCGATGGCGCTGATGGCGATGATCCGGCCGACCGACTCGTCGAGGGCCACCTGGATCAGCGCGTTGTTGGACCCCAGCACCGAAGCGGTGGCGGGCCACTGCCCCTCGGGCAGCAGGTGGACGAAGGGCTCCCCGTCGAGCGCGGCCGCGTAGGCGGCGCGGACCTGCGCGGACGTGGTGCCCGGCTTGGCCTTGACGCTGCAGGTGGCGAGGATGCCGCGGGACATCGGCGCGAGGGTCGGCGTGAAGGAGACCGCGACGCGCTCGCCGGCCACGGCGGAGAGGTTCTGCGACATCTCCGGCGTGTGGCGGTGCGCGCCGCCGACGCCGTAGGGGGTCATCGAGCCCATGACCTCGCTGCCGAGCAGGTTGGCCTTGGGCGCCTTGCCGGCGCCGCTGGTCCCCGAGGCGGCCACGACGATCGCCTCGGGCTCGGCCAGCCCGGCGGCGAAGGCCGGGAAGAGCGCGAGCGAGACCGCGGTCGGGTAGCAGCCGGGGACGGCGATCCGCTTGGCGCCCTCCAGGCCCTTGCGCTTGCCCGGCAGCTCGGGGAGGCCGTACGGCCAGGTGCCCGCGTGCGGGGAGCCGTAGAACTTCTCCCAGTCGGCGGCGTCGTCGAGACGGAAGTCCGCGCCGCAGTCGACGACCAGGACGTCCGGGCCGAGCTGTTCGGCGACGGCGGCGGACTGGCCGTGCGGCAGGCCGAGGAAGACGACGTCGTGACCGGCGAGGGTCTCGGCCGTGGTCGGCTCCAGCACCCGGTCGGCGAGCGGCCACAGGTGCGGCTGCAGCTCGGCCAGGCGCGTGCCCGCGTTGGACCCGCCGGTCAGCGCGCCGATCTCGATCGCGGGGTGCGCGAGCAGCAGCCGCAGCACCTCGCCCCCGGCGTACCCACTGGCCCCCGCGACCGCCGCGCGGAAGGTCCTCTGCTCCTGAAACGCCACCGTGACTCCTCCGCCCCTTCGTCCGACCATCGCCTTCGTGGGGATAACTATACGGAGGTCGGCACATTCATGCAATCAAGTATGCGGACGGCCCGAAGGCCCGTGGGCCCCGCTCCGAGGCGGTGGCGAGCCCGGCGGCGGGCCGGGCTGACGAGGCGGTTCGCACGCGGGTGGGCCATAGATGTCAAGATGTCCGCATGACGACCAAGGTTTTCTTCGACATCACCATTGACGGCGAGGACGCGGGCCGGATCGCGTTCAACCTGTTCGACGAGGTGGTCCCCAAGACCGCCGAGAACTTCCGCGCGCTCGCCACCGGCGAGCACGGCTTCGGCTACGCCGGCTCCGGCTTCCACCGCGTCATCCCGCAGTTCATGCTCCAGGGCGGCGACTTCACCCGCGGCAACGGCACCGGCGGCAAGAGCATCTACGGCGAGAAGTTCGCCGACGAGAACTTCCAGCTCAAGCACGACCGTCCGTTCCTGCTCTCGATGGCCAACGCCGGCCCGAACACCAACGGCTCGCAGTTCTTCATCACCACCGTGGTCACCCCGTGGCTGGACGGCAAGCACGTGGTCTTCGGCGAGGTCGTCGAGGGCAAGGAGCTGGTCGAGCGCATCGAGTCGCTGGGCTCCAACAGCGGCGCGACCCGCGCCAAGATCGTGATCAAGGAGTCCGGCGTCGTCGAGGGCTGAGCCCTCGCTGGACCGAGCAGGCTCAGGCGTACTTCGCCAGGGGGTCCTCGTCGCCGTAGGTGCGCAGCCTGAGCGTGCGGGCATCCCGCTCGCGGATCAGCTCGGCGTCGCGCAGCAGCGCCTCGAGGTCGTCCCGACCCAGGTGGACGAACCGCCCGTGGAGCGCGTCGAAGCGCCCACGGGCGGCGTCCACGACCGTGCTGACCAGGTACGGGATGCTGCCCCAGTGGACCATGTCGGCGAACATCGGCATGCTCGCCGTCATGTCGGTGGCGACGGCTCCCGGACTGATGTCCAGCACGGTGACGCCGTGCGGGCGGAGCGAGTCGGCGATGTTGTCGCTGAGTCGCAGCAGCGCGGCCTTGGACGTGGCGTAGGCGGTGTAGCGGCCCTCGGGCCGCACCGCGAATCCGGAGTTCAGGTTCACCACCCGGCCCGCGCCGCGCTCGACCATGCCCGGCAGGACCGAGCGCAGCATGTTGAACGGTCCGCGCAGGTTGGTCTCCATCACCTGCCACCACTGGGTCTGGTCGGCCTCCCAGAGCGGCACCTCCTCGCGGTCCACCTGCCCCGCGTTGTTGACCAGCAGGTCGATCCCGCCGAGATCGCGCTGCATGCTTGTCACGGCGGACTTCACCTGTCCCGGATGCGCGACGTCCGCGGCCAGGGCGACGCATTTCACACCGTGCCGGGCACAGTGGCGCAGCGTCTCGGTCAGCGAGTCGCGATGGCGGCCCAGCAGCCCGAGATTCATCCCCTCCTCGGCCAGCCCGAGGGCGATCTCCCTCCCGATCCCCCGCCCCGCGCCGGTGACCAGCGCCGACCGTCCCTGCAGACTGCGCACTCCCACGATCCGCCTCCACTCCCGCTCCAGCCCTGTGCGGGCGCCGTTTGGCATGTTCGACCAGCCCATCCTGATCCGCTCCTGTCGGGTCCGGCGACGGACACGCGGAAGGGCAGGGGGTAACGTCGGGCCGTTGCAGTGAACTGATCGAGGAACTGAGGAAGCCACACGTGAGCGACATCGCGCGAGTTGGAGTGGTGGGCTGCGGCCTGATGGGGTCGGGCATCGCGGAGGTCTTCGCACGCTCGGGGCTGGACGTGAAGGTCTCCGAGGCGAGCGGCGAGGCCCTGGAACTGGGCCGCACCCGGATCACGACCTCCTTCGACACCGCGGTCAAGCGCGGCAAGCTGAGCGTGGAGGAGCGGGACGCGGCACTCTCGCGCATCTCCTTCACCACCGAGCTGGCCGACTTCGCCGACCGCGACCTGACCGTGGAGGCGGTGGCCGAGCGGGAGGACATCAAGGTCGCCATCTTCGAGACGCTGGACCGCGTGGTCGAGCGCCGCGACGCGATCCTGGCCTCCAACACCTCCTCCATCCCGATCGTGAAGCTGGCCTCGGCGACGAGCCGCCCGGAGCAGGTCCTGGGCGTCCACTTCTTCAACCCGGCCCCGGTCCAGAAGCTGGTCGAGATCGTTCCGACCCTCACGACCTCCGCCGAGACCGTCGCCCGCGCCGAGGCCCTCACCCGCGAGATCCTCGGCAAGGACCCGATCCGCGCGCGCGACCGCGCCGGCTTCGTGGTCAACGCCCTCCTGGTGCCGTACCTCCTCTCTGCGGTCCGCATGTTCGAGTCGGGCATCGCGACGGCCGAGGACATCGACAAGGGCATGGAGGCCGGCTGCGCCCACCCCATGGGCCCGCTGCGCCTGTGCGACCTCATCGGCCTGGACACGATCGTCTCGATCGCCGACTCGATGTACCAGGAGTACAAGGAGCAGCTGTACGCGGCTCCGCCGCTGCTCCAGCGCATGGTCGACGCGGGCCTGCTCGGCCGCAAGTCGGGGCGCGGCTTCTACCAGTACTGACGCGCCGGGACGGCAGGGCCCGGCGCAGCCGCCGGGTTCTGGCCGCACGTTCAGGCGCCTCTCACGCTTCTCCCATCCGGCCGGCGGAGGGTGGGGGCATGAGACACCGGAAACGGGGCCCTCGGGCCGCCGGCACCCTTGAGCTGCTCCTGCTTCTCGTGAGCGTTCTGGTCGGCCGTGCCCGGTCCGGGCGTGGGCGCGAGCCGTGGGCGCTGCCCGTCCGCGGGTGAGGCCGCCGCGCCGGGCAACGGCCTCGGGGTGACACTGGAAGCGGGGCCCGGCGCTACCCCGTGGAGCGGACCATGCTTGTCCTTCTCGTGATCCTGGTGTTGATCGCCATCGCGTTCGGTGTTCTGGGCGCGATCGTGAAGGGTCTGTTCTGGCTGCTGATCATCGGGTGTGTGGTGTTCGTCGGGGCGGTCCTGTACGGGTTCTACCGGTTCGGCAAGCGGGTCGGCCGCGGCTCGAAGTCGAGCACCGAGTAGCGAGTCAACCGGCGGTATCCGGGCAGGTGCCCAACACCACACCCTGGAGGGCCGGATGACCAACCACACGGAACACCCCGTCCGCCGGCACGCCTGGGACGCCCTCGCCGTGCTGCTCACCGTCACCGCCGGACTCTGCGCCCTTTTCCTCGACGTCGAGTACGCGGCGCTGACGGTGGTCTCCCGCCTCGCGCTGGGCGGGATCATCGTCGGCGCGATCGGCGTCATCCTCGCGAAGCGCCTGATCGAGCACCGCGGGTGAGAAGCTGACGGCCGGGCTCACGAGCGCTCGGACTGCTCCAGGCAGTGGCTCTTGACGTTCGCAGCGAACTCCGACGGGTACAGGCCGTGATAATAGGCGGCGTTCGCCACCGCGATCACGTACGCCCGCAGTTCGGCGTGGTTCAAGCCGGCGGGCATCTGCTGCCACTCCACGGCACTCCGGTACTCACTCCAGAAGCTGCCGCCCGGAACCGAGTCGGCGGTCACCTTGCTGGGCGGAACGGACGTCAGCACGACGAACGTGCGGTCGTACACGTCGCCGTAGAGAGCGGCGGCAGGATCGGTCCATGCGGTGTCGACACACCAGCGCAGGTAGGGATCGCTCAGCGACGCGACCGCGGTCGGCCTGGACCGGGCGGCGGTGTCAACTCCCGCTGCGACGACGGTGACTGCGAACGCGGCAGCCGCTGTGCCCAAGGCCACGGCGAGGCCCGTCAGGAGGAACGTCCTTCCCCCGGGGAGGCGGCTGTACGGGCGAGGCACAGCCGGTGACTGTACGTCCGGGTCGAAGCCGGCGTCGGGCGGGTGCCCGGGTGTGGTCATGACGGTCCCTGGGGTGTGGTTCGTGAGGGCCGTCAAGATAGCGCATTCCCCGGCGACGAAGATCGCCGGGGCCAGGGCGGGGCTCGTGCGGCGGCCGAGCGGGGGTCAGGGCTCGGTCGCGGTTCAAGGCGTCTTCGACGGCGGGCGCGTATCCCAGGAACTGCAGACGTTCCGACAGGTGATGCGTGAGCACGAGGAGCAGCGCCGTGACCGACACGACGATCGAGGACCTGGCGACCCTGAACCGCCTCGCGGAGGAGGCTCGGCACTGGCGGGCGCTGGAGGAACTCCGCGAGCACATGGCCGAACTACGGGCCCGGCAGGCCGACCGCAGCGAATGAAACGGAGCAGTGCCATGACCGACGACCGCATCCGCGCCCCGTGGGACGAAGCCGATGTCGCCGCCCTCAACGCCTTTCAGCGCTCGGGCCGCGGGCACCCGTTCACCTGCGGCGCCCCGCACCGGCTGCACCAGACCCTGATCGCCGAGCCGGACGGCTGGCACTGCCCCGACGACAGCTGCGACTTCCGACAGGAGTGGGCGTACGCGGCGATGGCCGCCGCGCCCGGCTTCCCGCCCGCGCTCGTCCGCCCCGTCGTCCCGGAATACCGGGACGGCAGTCCGGTCGCGGCCGAGCTGACAAAGGTCCGGCAGCAGCTGCGGGCGACGGAGTTCGACCTCGGGCAGGAGCGGCAGCGGAACGTCGTTCTGGCCGAGCGTCTCGCGGCGGAGAAGAGGCTGTCGGAGACGCTGCGCTTCGAGCTGCAGATGATCGGGGCAACGCGCCCGGTGCCCGCCACGGTGCCGGACCCCGACGGCGGCCTCTGCGACGCGGATCCGTACGTCCGCGCCGTCGCCGACGTGCCCACCAGGGGCTGGCTGTAGGCGCTGTCAGCTCCGCCGGACCCCGGTCGCGCGTTCCACCCGCCGCCACCGCACCGCCCCGACCACGATCAGGCCGAGGGCCACGACCGCGAGGGGGATCACCACAGCGGCCGGGGCGCCGAGCGCGGAGCTGCCCCGGGCGACTGCGCCGAGCCCGAGTCCGCCGTAGACGCCCGCCGCCGCCCTCGCACCCGCGAAGCGACCGCGGGCGAGGACGAACAAGGCGACGACGCCGAGCAGGAATGCCGCGGCGAGGTCGAAGACTGCGTAGAGCGGGTGGTGTCCCATCGTGGCCCCCTTGGGACCCGATGGTAGGGGGACGACCCGACGCGCGACAGGGACCAGATCGCGCAGAATATTCGCTGCCCACGCGCGGTGGTCGTGGGCTACGGTGGCGGCGTCCAGGTGTGCAGGTCGGGGATACTTCCACTGTCAATGGGGATGTCGCGGGTTCGAATCCCGTCGCCGACTCGTCGGTGTAGCTCAGTTGGCCAGAGCGCCTACGTCTCCTCGGCCGACCTTGATCTCTGGACCGCCTCCCGCTCGCGGGAGGACAGGCAGTGGGGTGCCCGGTGCGCAGACCGCGGTTACTTCCCGTTGGAGGACGAGGGTCCAGGTTCGAATCCTGGTCGCCGACCGTCGTGTCGGCGGTAGCTCAATGGACAGAGCGCGTTGTGTGCCCGCAGTCGACCTGGATCTCGGACACCCCACTGCCTTCGGGCCCCGGTCAGGGCAGGTGCTCGTCGAGGTAGCGCTGGACCGGGGCGAACAGCCCGTGCGGGACGTAGGCCGGCAGCTCGGCGCGGGTGACCCAGGCGACCTCGGACAGTTCCTCGTCGTCCGCGGCGTAGGCGTCGCCCGAGATCAGCGCGCAGACCACGTAGGACACATGGCGGCCCGTCACCGGGTGAACCCGAGCCCCTAGCAGCAGGATGCCGTCCACGTCGAGGCCGGTCTCCTCGTAGGTCTCCCTGGCCGCGGCCTCCGCCGGGCTCTCGTCGTCCTCGATGCCGCCGCCCGGGAACTGCCACGACAGCTCACCTTCCGTGACCCGGCGCCGCACGAGCAGCACCTTGCCGTTGGAGACCACGACCGCGACGGCGACGCCCTGCTGCTCGGTGGCCGACTGCTCGGTGACTGGCTGCTCGCTCACTGCTCCGCTCCCCCAGGGCCGACGGGACCGTACCGTACGAACAGATCTTGTCCCGAACCGGCGACCGCGACACGTGCGAGGAGCGGCCTCTACGAGCGGAAGTCCCGCGCCTTGATCTTGGCCATACGGCCGTCCTCGTGGTGCCAGACGATGCCCTCGCAGCCGTCCGCCTCGGCGGCGGCCAGCACGACGGTGCGCACGCCCTCGAAACTGAGGTCCTTCACCGCGATCGACTCGGCGGTGGCATGGGCGACGAGCCCGTGGGCCCGGCGGCGCTCGGGGTTGCCGTTGATCTTCGGGCCCACGAGCTCGTAGCTGCCCGGCCGCCAACCCCCGTGACTCTCGCCGGCGAGCGCCTCGGCGTGGAACTTCGCGAAGGCGGACTGCCCGACCGGCTCCCAGCCCATCGTCTTGCCGGTGACCTCGTCGGTCTGCACCGGGACGTAGTTCGGCGGCGGGGTCTTGCCGGGCTTCACCTCGCGCCTGGCCCACCACGCGCCCTGCTCGTCGAGCCGCACGCAGGTGCCGTCGTACTTGCGGGTGGCCCGGCCCTCGCCGGCCAGCACCCAGGCGCAGTCGGGGTGGACCTCGGACAGGACGTGGGCGCGGTCGTCGGGATCACGCCGGAACAGGGTCGGGATCTTCTGCACGAGGGTCTCCATGGGGTCGGCGCCACGGTCGTTGCGTGGCGCGGAGTATGACATCAGATCAGGGGACGGTCCCGCGAACCGATTTGTCGCGGGTGGGGTGGAATGGCGGCTGCGGGGAGCTCCCCGGGCAGGATCGCGTCGTCCCTGGCAGTCGATGGTCTTCGCGCGTTGATTTCGCGTCGGATTCGACGCCACATGTTCACTCCGCGACCCTGTTCCGCTCCCACTGCCGTGCGCTGTCATGTTCACAGCCCCCGGGTCCGCCGGGGCGAGCCAGGGAGACCAGCATGAGACGCACACTCGCCATCACCGCGGCGCTCGGCCTCGCGACCGGCGCGCTCACCCTCGCGACCGGCGGCTCCGCGCACGCCGCCCGGACCACGGCCGCCGTCCACCCCGCAGCCGCCACCACGTCGACCTGCTCGACCGCCCGGCTGCCGCTGCCCGACCCGACCTGCACCCCTGGCGCGTTCAACCCCGCCGTCACGCAGGCCACCATCCACTCGACCATCTGCGTCTCCGGCTGGACCGCCACGGTCCGCCCGCCCACCTCGTACACCAACACGCTCAAGGCGCAGGGCATCATCGACTACGGCTACGCCGACACCAATCTGAGCGACTACGAGGAGGACCACTTCATCCCCCTCGAGCTCGGCGGCGCCCCGCGCGACCCGCGGAACCTCTGGCCCGAGCCCTACAGCGGCATGCTCACCGCGCACAGCAAGGACGGGGTGGAGACCAAGCTCAAGAACGCCGTCTGCGCCGGAACCGTCACCCTCGCGGCGGCCCGCTCGGCGATGCAGACCGACTGGACCACCGCCGAGCAGGTCCTCGGCCTGGGCTGAGCGGAGCCGCTGAGCCGACAGGCCGGGCGGACGCCGTCCGGCCGACCACGCCCGCCCGCCGAAAACTCGGCTGCGCGACGATCACTCCCCTGGATACCGTGATCAGGTCGAGGTGCACGGGCGGGGGGCCGCCGCACCTGACACGTTCTCCTCGCATCTCCCGGTGCGAAGGCCCGCGGCTACTTCTCCGACAAGCCGCCGCAGGCCGTCACTGATCTCGGGAGGACACGTGTGGGGTGCCCGGTGCGCAGGCAACGGTTCCTTCTTGGTCTGGGGGTTGCGGGTTCGAGTCCCGTCCTTCGCTTCGGGCGGAGGTAGCTCAATCGGTAGAGCATCAGAGTGCGTACCGTCGCCGCTTCCTGATCTCGGGCACCCACCGCGTCTCCTCCCCCCGACACCCTCAGGGGGGTTCTCCATGTCCAGGTTCAACACCAAGGCCGCCCGTCCCGCGGGCTCCTCGCCGGTGACCACCACCGGCGAACGCGCCACCACCCACCAGGGCGGCGAGGGCCACCTGCGCGATCCCCGGTCGGAGCTGTTCCTGCTCGCCGTCACCAACATGGTCGGCCAGGACACCTTCTACGAGTCCGGCGGCCGACGCGACGACCGCTTCACGCAGCTGGTCCGGAAGCTCGCCGTCGAGGATCCGGCCTGGACCTCCGGTCTCCTCTCCTGGCTGCGCGGCGACGCCGACATGCGCACCGCCGCGCTGGTCGGCGCCGCGGAGTTCACCAGGGCGCGGCTCGACGCCGGGCTCGACGGCCGGTCCCGGCAGGCCGTCGACTCGGTCCTGCAGCGCCCCGACGAGCCCGGCGAGCTGATCGCCTACTGGACCGGCCGCTACGGGCGCAACCTGCCCAAGCCGGTCAAGCGGGGTGTCGCCGACGCCGTGGCGCGGCTCTACACCGAGCGGGGCCTGCTGAAGTACGACACCGACAGCAAGGGCTACCGCTTCGGCGACGTCCTGGAGCTCGTCCACGCCGCACCGGCCAAGCCGTACCAGCACGACCTGTTCAAGCACGCCATCGACCGTCGGCACAACCGCGAGGACACGATCCCCGCGTCGCTCGGCACGATCCGGCGTCGCGCCGAACTGTTCGCGCTGCCGGTCGCCGAGCGGCGGGCCGTGCTCACGGCCGAGGGCGGCGCGGAGCGGCTGGCGGAGGCGGGAGTCACCTGGGAGGCGCTGGCGGGCTGGCTGCAGGGGCCGATGGACACGGCGGCGTGGGAGGCCGTGATCCCCTCGATGGGGTACATGGCGCTGCTGCGGAACCTGCGGAACTTCGACGAGGCCGACGTCTCGGACGAGGTGGCCCGTGCGGTCGCGGCGCGCCTCGCCGATCCGGCCGAGGTCGCGCGGTCGCGGCAGCTGCCGATGCGCTTCTACTCCGCGTTCCGGGCCGCGCCGTCGCTCCGCTGGGGCTGGGCGCTGGAGCAGGCCCTCGGGCACTCCCTCGCGAACGTGCCCGCGCTGCGGGGCCGGACGCTGATCCTGGTCGACACCTCCGGGTCCATGCACGCCGGGTTCAGCAAGGACGGCACCGTCATGCGGTGGGACGCCGCCGTCGTGTTCGGACTCGCGCTCGGCCACCGCTGCGCGAACGCGGACGTCGTGTCGTTCTCGGACTCCGGCTACACCTGGGCGGGCCGTCAGCCGGCTACCGCGCCGGACCGCGTGTTCCCACTCGCCAAGGGCGGCTCGGTGCTCGCGGAGGTGAGGCGCTGGAGCGAGGAGGGCTACTTCATCGGTGGCGGCACGGACACCGCCGGGGCGATCCGGCGACACTACCGGGGCCACGACCGGGTGGTGATCCTGACGGACGAGCAGGCGAACGGCCACGCGTCCGTCGACCAGGCGGTGCCGGGGAACGTGCCGCTGTACACCTGGAACCTGGCGGGGTACCGGGTCGGGCACGCCCCCTCGGGCTCGGCGCACAGGCACGCCTTCGGCGGCCTGACCGACCAGGGATTCCGCATGATCCCGCTCCTGGAGAGCGGCGCCGACACCGCCTGGCCGTGGGAGAGCCGGGGCTGAGCGCCGGCCCGCTCGCTCAGCGCCCGGACCGCTTCTTCCGGTCCGGGCGCCGGCGGCGGTTCGGGCGCGCCCGGCGGACCACGCTGTCGAGTTCGCCCACCGCCGCGCGGACGTGCTCGGGACCCCCGTGGGGGCGCTCCCCCGCACACCACCAGACCAGTCGGCCGTCGGACGCGCGCGGATGCATGCCGAGGTCGTGTTCCCCGCAGAGCGGCCAGGCGCGCCAGAGGCGTTCGGTGACGGTCTCCTGCGCGGCGTCGGCGACGGCGGCCAGCGCGGACAAGGGGTCGGCGACCGACTGCGGCTGGAGCGCGTTGCCGTGCCACTCGCCGTTGGCCAGCGCGACGTGGACCCATTCCCTGCCCGCCGCCTCGTCGTCCGACCGCAGCGCGAACAGCTGCAGCGGCCGCTCTCCCGGCAGGGTGGCCGCCAGGTCGCGGTTGAGCAGGGCCAGGGCCTGGTCCCAGGCCGGGAACTCCCCCGGTTCGACCTGACGGGGCTTCGGTTGCTCGAAGGGAGAACGCATGCGCCCATCCTGCCGTGTCCGGGGCCGACCGCGTGGTCGTCACCGGGGCGGCTCACCCCGGTCGCGGGTGGCACGGAACCCGTACAGGCTGGGGCCATGCAGGAATTCCACGGGCAGGGCGTCGTCTACACGCAGGGCCGGGTCAGCCCCGACCATCAGCCGGAGATCGTCTCGCACCCCGGCTACATCTGGTTCGACGGGCCGTGGGTCCACATCGAATCACCCCCGGACTCGGGACGGTTCAAGACCTTCCCGATGCGCGAGGTGACCAAGGTGACCTGGGCGCGGTCCTGACACCGTCCTCGGTCCGCGCGGACCGGCGGGCGGGAGGGAGCGCCCGCCCGCCGGCCTGACGCGGCGTCGGTGATCAGCCCGGCACGGCGACCAGGAAGTACCGGCGGCCGTCGGCGCCGACGACCGGCACGGGCGAGTCGGGCAGGCGGGTGAAGACCGCCTCCGCTATGTCCTCCGGCGCGTCCCCCGCACCGAGCGGACGACGCAGCGCGGCCCGGATGGCCTCCTGCGTGGCCGGCGAGAGGGGGCGCCCTGCGTCCTCGTCCCTGACCACCTGGGCCAATCCGGTCATCTGCTCGACGGTCAGGTCGGCGCCGAGCCCGAGCGCGGCCGCCCGGACGGCGACCTGCGCCGCCAGCGCGGCGCGGTTCCAACTGCGTGCGACGTGCCCCGGCGTGCCCGGGGGAAGAAAGAAGACAGCGGATCCGAGGGAGCTCTTCAAAGGGGCCTCCTGGAGAGATGGCTCGACGAGCCGGCCGGCGTCCGCGCCGACCGGCAGGACGCGGCGCCCCGCCCTGTGGCGCCCCGCCCTGACAACGTCCATTCTCTCGCCCGGCACTGACAATTCCGGGGCCCCGGGACCCGTCCCACCAGGCACTTCCGTCGCCGGGGCCCTCGACCGCCGACCTGCGGAGCGCGTCGCTTCGCGCACGTCCGGCCAACGCCGCCACGCCGGGTCGGCCCGGGTCGGCTCCGAGCCGCCGAACGGGTGAAGGAAATTCGGTGGCCCGGGCCTCGCCCTGCTCCCTAGTCTCATGGCAGCGGGGGGAGACCTCCCGCACCGAGCGTCGAGTGCTGGGACACACGTGGGCCTGTAAAGCCCGCGCCCGCAGGGCTGGCGAGGTTCGATTCCTCGGCGACGCACCACGAGAGACACAGACCCAGGGGGATCCGTCATGGCCACCAAGCTGAACCAGATCATCGCCGTGGAGAAGGGCGTCAAGGCCAAGGCCTTCGCGGACCTGACCCAGGCTCACCACGACGTGCAGAAGACCGCGCTGCTCACCGGCATCGCGCGGACGTACCAGCCGCGCGACGAGGAGGGCGAGATGTTCCCGCCCGAGTCGACGCGGGTGCAGGTGCACGCCGAGGACGTCCTGCGCGGCACCGCCGCGTCGCTGACCCGCCTCTTCGACGTGACCGCCACCAAGGACTGGGCCAACTGCCACGCGCGCGCCGAGGTGAAGGTCGACGGACGGGTGCTGCTGACGGGCGTGCCGGTCGGCTATCTGCTCTTCCTGGAGAAGCAGTTGGTGGATCTGCACACCTTCGTCAAGAAGCTGCCGGTGCTGGACGCGGCCGAGTCCTGGAGCCGTGACGAGTCCACCGACAGCTGGCGGACCGAGGCGGTGCGGACCAACCGCACCAAGAAGGTCTACCGCAACCACGTCAAGGCCGAGGCCACCGAGAAGCACCCGGCCCAGGTCGAGGTGTACACCGAGGACGTGACGATCGGTTACTGGACCACCGTCAAGTTCTCCGGTGCGCTGCCGGCCCGTCGGGTCAACGAACTGCTGGAGCGGGTGGAGAAGCTGCAGCAGGCGGTCAAGTTCGCCCGCGAGGAGGCCAACGCCACGGAGATCGTCGACCAGCGGATCGGCGACGCCGTCTTCGGCTACCTTTTCGAGTAGCCACACACAGACTCCCCGTCTTCGGGCGGGGTGCGCCAGGAGCGCAAGCTGAAGCTGAAGCTTGTCGTGACGAACGCGGTCCAGCGGAGGTTCGACTCCTCCCCCCGGCACCACGCGCCGGGGTAGCCCAAGAAGGGTAGAGGCGCCGCGATCAATCTCAGACTCTCGCTCCAGACTCAGCATTCGCCATCCAGCATCGGATCGACCGAGTGCGGGCAACACTCGCCGGATGCCGGTTCAACTCCGGCTCCCCGCTCCAGCGTGCGGGGGTAGTTCAAAGGCAGAACACGGCGACCTGAGAATGACCCGGGCTCTTAAACGTGCCGGCGCGTCCGCAGGTGGCAAAGACGAGGCCCGGGAGCCGGATATGCTCCCGGGTCTCACTGGCGCTCAGCGGGTGCCGGTGACCGGGCCGCCTCCCGTGCGGGCCCAGCACTGGACCATGGTGAAGCTGGTCCCCCAGCGTTCGGGATCCGTCAACTCCTGCTCGGCGTCGGCGATCAGGGCGTCCAGCGCGGCCTCGTCGCCGATCAGCTCGAGCAGCCGCGGACGCAACGCCGCGGCGAACTGCAGTGGCAGGCGGAGGTACGGGTGGTCGTGTTCGAGGGCCAGGACCTCGGTGCGGACCCGCGGGGTCAGCCCCCGGTCGTGGAGCAGGGCGGGCAGGGACCGACCCGCGTTGAAGTCGCCGCCCGCGGCGTCGAAGGCCTCGCCGATCAGGGCGACCAGCCGTTCTGCGGCCGGGGCGGGGGCGTTGAAGCGCCAGGAGGCGCAGTCCGGCTCCTCCAGGACCAGCGTGCCGCCGGGCGCCAGCAGCGCCAGATGGCTGGTGAGTTGCTCCTCGGCGCGGCCCAGCGGGGCGATCATGAGTCGGGCGTGGATCAGGTCGAAACCACGCCGTTCCAGGCCGGACGCGAAGAGGTCGTCGTACATGAGGCGGACGTTGACCAGGCTGTCCTCCTCGGCCAGGCCCGCCGCGCGTTCCAGCATCTTCGTGTCGATGTCCGAGCCGAGGACCGCGCCGAGTTCGCCGACCCAGTCGCTGAGCAGCCGCAGCCAGCCCAGGCAGCCGCAGCCCACGTCGAGTGCGCGTCTGCCGCGCCCGTCGCCGACGAGTTCGAGCAGTCGGCGTCCGGCGGGCTCCCAGACGATCGACTGCAGGCGCAGCCGATCGATCTCGCTCTCCTGACCCGCCAACAGATACTCGCTCATCGCGCCCCCGAACCGAACGGCACCGGCGTCCTGCTCTGTTCCGACCACGGTAGCAACGCGATGCCGTACGGCGCGGGCGCTTTCTTTACATACTTGGGCTGCGGTTTACCCCCCGGGCCCCGGCCGTCCTCCTACGCGCGGCAGGCCGCCGCGAGGCGGGTGAGGCCGAGGATCGCGTCGACGGACGGTGTGGGGACGCCGACCGCCTGCCCGATCTCGCGCACGGCGCCGACCAGCGCGTCGAGTTCGAGCTCCCGGCCGGCCTCCATGTCCTGCAGCATCGAGGTGCGGAAGGCGCCGAGCTTGCGGGTGACGACGGTCCGGTCCGCCGGGGTCTCCGCGATCGGGCAGCCGATCCTGGCGCCGATCTCGGCGGCCTCGCGCATCGCGGCGTGGCAGAAGGCGAGGACGAGCTCGTCGTCGAGGATCCGATCGGCGGTGGCGCGGGTGAGGGCGGAGACCGGATTGGTCGTCATGTTGCCCCAGAGCTTGTACCAGATGTCGGCGTGGATCGAGCCGGAGGCGGTCGCGTCCAGATCGGCGGAGCGCATCAGCGCGGCCAGGTCGCGCACGCGGGCCGAGTCGCCGCGGTCGGGCTCGCCGAGGATCAGCCCCGTCCCCGCCACGTGCCGCACCAGGCCGGGCTCCGGCGTCGCGCAGCTCATGTGCACGACGCTGCCGACGACATGGCGGGTCGGGATCGCGGCGGCGATCACCCCACCGGGGTCGACGCAGGCGAGGGTGCGGCCCTCGCAGGGGCCGCCGAAGCCGTCGAAGAACCACCACGGCACGCCGTTGAGCAGGGCCAGGACCATGGTGTCGGGGCCCAGCAGCGGGGTGACCGCGGGCAGCGCGGCAGGCAGGGCCTGCGCCTTCACCGCGAGGACGACCAGATCCTGCGGGCCCAGTTCCGCGGCGTCGGCCGGGGCGACGGCGCGGACGGGCGCGGTGACCAGCCCGTCCTGCTGCTGGACCCGCCAGCCGTGGGCGCGCAGCGCGTCGAGCGTCGCGCCACGGGCGACCGCGTCGACGGTCGCGCCCGTCGCCGCGAGCCGCGTGCCGATGAACCCGCCGATTGCCCCTGCGCCTACGACTGTGATCCGCATGCCGTGAACCTACCCGACACCGGGCGCGTACCCCCCATGAGAACTGTGTCAGGAGACGAGAGGGAGGAGCAGAGATGCGACGCATCATCGCGGCGGCGTCCCTCACGGCGCTGCTGAGCCTGGCAGGAACGGTGCCGGCCTGGGCCGGAGCCGGCAACCCCAGCGGGACCGGCCTGCCGGGGCAGAGCTGCCAGACGATCGAGTCCACCGGAGGCACCACGCCCGGCCATGCGGCGGGCTCGCCGGGCTCGCCGTTCGACGAGCCGGGCATCAACACGCCGCTGGGCGGCACGGGTGGCCAGCACTACAGCCAGACGTCCCAGTACGACGTCGCGTGCTACCACGTTTCGCGCTAGGAGCGACGGGCACGGGGCCTCCGACCCCGTGCCCCCGCCGTCAGCGCACGTGCTGGAGCCAGGCCGGCCGGCCCGCCAGGGTCGCGGCGCGCTTCGCCGCCTCGGCCGCGGCCAGCTCCTCCGGGGAGGCGAAGCAGCGCGGCAGCCACTCCGTGGAGCGGGCGACCCGGGCGGCGAGGTGGTGCACGTAGGCGTCGCGCAGCGTCTCCGGCGTCGGGTAACCCGGCTCGGGGACGAGCCACAGGTCGGGCACCTCGGCCACGACCTCGCGCAGCAGCGCCTCGGTGACCAGCGGCGCGAGCGCGGTGTCGGCGGCCACGACGTCGGGGGCATAGCCGCCGAGCGCGTGCGCGGAGAAGTCGTAGACCTTGGCGACGGCCTCGTCGGCCGTCTCCCAGCGGTGGTGGAAGATCAGCGCGGCCCCGTGGTCGATCAGCCAGAGGCGACGGTGCCAGACCATCAGGTTCGGGCTGTGGACGGTCCGGTCCACGTTGCCGACCAGGGCGTCGAACCAGACGACCCGGCCCGCCTCGACGGAGTCGAGGTCGACGCCTGCCTGGCCGGGGACGAAGTCGCGGGCTCCGGGGAGGTAGTCGAGGCCGAGGTTCAGTCCGGCGCTGGCCCGGTGCAGGTCCTGCACCTCCTGGTCCGGCTCGGCGGCGGAGACCGCGGGGTCGAAGCGGACCAGCACCAGCTCCGGCACCCGCAGCCCGAGGCGGCGCGCCAGCTCTCCCACGATCACCTCGGCGACCAGCGCCTTGTGGCCCTGCGCGGCGGCGTGGAATTTGACCACGTAGGTGCCGAAGTCGTCGGTCTCCACGACGGCGGGCAGCGAACCGCCGGTGCGCAGCGGCTCCACGTAGTCGAGCGCCGTGACCTCGGCGAGCTCACCGTGCGTCGTCACCGTCGCCGCCTCCCTTCGTCGGTCCGGCCACAGGCATGGGCCGAACAGCAGGTCCACCCAGTCAAGCATCCGTCGGCCCCGGTGGACTCGTCGTGGCCGGACGCCCGGTGCCGCCGAGCCCGGCCAGCAGCGTCGCCAGCGTGGCGACCTCGCCCTCGCCCCAGCGGGCGGTCTCGAACCAGTCGGCCGCGACCTCCTCGGCGCTGAGGGTCATGTCGGCGAGCATCGTCCGCCCGGTCGCGGTCAGCGCGGCGTAGGCGACCCGCGCGTCGCGCGGGTCCTTCTCCCGCTCCACCAGCCCGATCCGCTCCAGCGGTCCGAGCCCGCGGGTCACCCCCGACGCGGTCAGCCCCAGCGCCGCGGCGAGATCCACCCGCCGGAGCCGCCCGCCGGGCGCGGCGCCGAGGTGCAGCAGTACCTGGAAGTCGGCGTAGCTGATCCCGTGGCGGTTGGAGAGCACGGCGTCGAAGCGCTTGGCGAGCGCGGCCTGCGCGCGGGTGAGGCGCAGCGCGGTGTCGAGGGGGTCCGGCATGGGATGAGCTTAACAGATACTTGAGTACTCAAGAATTGGCAGAGAGGCCAGTTGCAACGCCAAAGGGGCGCGAGGAACTGCGCGACGAGCCACCCTGAGTGGTGACTCGCCGAACGAGCAGGCCATCCGCGGTGGATGGTTGCTCGCGCAGTTCCTCGCGCCCCTGGAGGAAGGCGCAACCGGCCCGAGGGCTCGGCGGTCAGCCTCGGAGTACCGCGTTCACGCGGGACGACGCCTCCGCCACGGCGGACTCGCGGGCCGCCGAGGCCTCGTCCGCGGTGAGGGTGCGGTCCGCCGCGCGGAAGCGGAGGGCGTAGGCCAGGGACTTCTTGCCCTCGCCGACGCTCTCGCCCCGGTAGACGTCGAACAGCCGCAGGGACTCCAGCAGCTCGCCCGCGCCCTCACGCAGCGCGGACTCCACGTCCGCCGCCGCGACGTCCGCGTCGACGATGAGGGCCACGTCCTGCGTCGCCACCGGGAAGGTGGAGATCTTCGGGCCCTCGGGCTTGGCCGCGCCGTCCTCGGTGAGGAGGTCGAGGTCGAGCTCCATCGCGCAGGTGCGCTCCGGCAGGTGCAGCGCCTTGACCACGCGCGGGTGCAGCTCGCCGGCGTGGCCGACCAGGCGGTCGGCGACGTACAGCGCCGCGCAGCGGCCCGGGTGGAACGGGGCGTGCTGGTCCTGGCGGACCGTCAGCCGGGCGCCCGCCGCGTCCGCGACCGTCCGCGCGGCCTCGATCGCGTCGGCCCAGGTCCAGGCCTCCGCCTTGCCCCACCAGCCGTCGGCGACGCGGTTGCCCGCGAGCACCGCGGCCACGCGGTACGGCTGACGCGGCAGCGCCGCGTCCAGCTGCGCGATCTCGTCCTCGGTGGGACGGCGGTCCACCGGCAGGCGCGGCGCGTTGTACAGCGTGTCCGCCGTACCGTCGACGCGGAAGACCCGGCCGAGCTCGAACAGCGCGACGTCGGTCGAGCCGCGGCCGATGTTCCGGCGCAACGCGCCGAGCAGGCCCGGCAGCATCGTGGTGCGGAGCGAAGGCTCCTCGTCGGAGATCGGGTTGGCGAGCTTGACCGTCTGCCGGCGCGCGTCGCCCGCCTCGATGCCGAGGCCGTCCAGGACCGCCTCGCCGATGAACGGGTAGTTCAGCACCTCGACGTAGCCCGCCGCGGCGAGCGCGAGGCCCAGGCGGCGGCGCAGCCGCTGCGCGTCCGTCAGGCCGCGACCGGCCGGGACGTTCGGCAGCGTGGAGGGCAGGTTCTCGTAGCCCTCCAGCCGGATGACCTCCTCGGCCAGGTCGTTCGGGTCGGTCAGGTCGGGCCGCCAGGTGGGCGGGGTGACGACCAGCACGTCCGTGCCGACGACGGTGCAGCCGACCTCCTGGAGGCGGCGGACGACCGTCTCCCGCCCGTACTCCTGGCCCGCGACGCGGTCGGGAAGGTCGGCGGCGATGGCGATGGAGTGCACCGGGCGCGGGGCCACGACGTCGGTGACGCCCGCCTCGGCGGTGCCGCCCGCGACGATGACCAGCAGGTCCACCGCGCGCTGCGCGGCGGCCTTGGTGGCCTCGGGGTCGACGCCGCGCTCGAAGCGCTTGGCCGCCTCGGAGGGCAGCTTGTGGCGACGCGCGCTGCGGGCGATCGGGACCGGCGCGAAGTGCGCGGCCTCGATGACGACCTCGGTCGTGCCGGAGGCCAGGCCCGTCTCCGGGTCGACGACCGGGTCGGCGATCTCGGTCCCGGCACCGCCCATGACGCCGGCGATGCCGATCGGGCCGCTGTTGTCGCAGATCAGCAGGTCCTCGGCGTCGAGGGTGCGCTCCACGCCGTCCAGCGTGCGCAGCTTCTCGCCCTGCGCGGCGCGGCGGACCGTGATCGCGCCGTCGATGCGGTGCCGGTCGTAGGCGTGCAGCGGCTGACCGAGCTCCAGCATCACGTAGTTGGTGATGTCGACGGCCAGCGAGATCGGGCGCATGCCCGCCTTCTGGATCCGGCGCTGCATCCAGATCGGCGACCTTGCGCGCGGGTCGAGGCCGATGACGCTGCGGGCGACGAAGCGGTCGCAGCCGACCTGGTCCTCGACCTTGACCAGCGGGCCGTAGGAGTTGGCCGGCGGCACGTCGATCAGGGCCGGGTCGCGCAGCGGCAGCCCGTACGCGATCGCGGTCTCGCGCGCGACGCCGCGGACCGAGAGGCAGTAGCCGCGGTCGGCGGTGACGGCGATGTCCAGGACCTCGTCGACCAGCTCCAGCAGCTCGATCGCGTCGGTGCCGGGCTCGTACTCCGGCGGCAGCACGATGATGCCGTCGTGGTCGTCGCCCATGCCCAGCTCGCGGGCGGAGCAGATCATGCCCTCGGAGGTCTTGCCGTAGGTGGCGCGCGCCGCGATCGGGAACGGGCCGGGCAGCACCGCGCCGGGCAGCACGACGACGACCTTGTCGCCCACGGCGAAGTTGCGGGCGCCGCAGACGATGTTCTGCGGCTCGCCGGTGCCGTTCGCGTCGCCGACGTCCACCTGGCAGTAGCGGATCGGCTTCTTGAACTCGGTCAGCTCCTCGATGGCGAGGACCTTGCCGACGACCAGCGGGCCCTTGAGGTCCGAGCCGAGCTGCTCGACGGTCTCGACCTCGAGGCCGGCCCGGATCAGCTTCGTCTGGATGTCTCGGCCGGTCTCACCGGCGGGGAGGTCGACGTACTCCCGCAGCCAGGAAAGCGGGACGCGCATCAGATCTCCATCCCGAACGGAAGGGTGAAACGGACGTCACCCTCGACGATGTCTCGCATGTCCTCGACGTTGTGCCGGAACATGAGCATGCGCTCGATGCCGAAGCCGAACGCGAAGCCGCTGTACTTGTTGGGGTCGATGCCGCAGGCGACCAGCACCCGCGGGTTGACCATGCCGCAGCCGCCGAGCTCGATCCAGCCCTCGGAGGAGCAGGTCCGGCAGGGACGGTCCGGGTTGCCGACGGACTCGCCGCGGCAAACGAAGCACACCATGTCCATCTCGGCGGACGGCTCGGTGAAGGGGAAGTAGTTCGGGCGCAGGCGGGTGCTGATGCCCTCGCCGAACAGGCTGGCGACCATGTGGTCGAGAGTGCCCTTGAGGTCCGCCATGGTCAGGCCCTCGTCGACGGCCAGCAGCTCGACCTGGCTGAAGACGGGGGTGTGCGTGGCGTCGAGCTCGTCGCTGCGGAAGACCCGACCCGGGCAGATCACGTAGACCGGCGGCTCGGCGGCGGCCAACAGCGAGCGGATCTGCACGCCGGAGGTGTGGGTGCGCAGGACGACGGAGTCGGCGTCCTTGAGGAAGAAGGTGTCCTGGGTCGAGCGCGCGGGGTGGTCCGGGCCCATGTTCAGGGCGTCGAAGTTGAGCCACTCGGCCTCGACCTCGGGGCCCTCGGCGACGGAGTAGCCCATGGCCGTGAAGACGTCCATCAGCCGCTCGGCGAAGGTCGTCAGCGGGTGCCGGCCGCCGCGCGGGGCGCGGTCGTAGGGCAGCGTGACGTCCACGGCCTCCTCGACCAGCACACGCGCGTCCCGCTCGGCCTCCAGCTCGACACGGCGGTCGGCGAACGCCTTGTTGACCGCGCCGCGGGCTGCGCCGACGCGCTTGCCGGCCTCGGCCTTGGCCGCCGGGGGCAGCGCGCCGATCTCACGGTTGGCGAGCGCGAGGGGCGAGCGGTCGCTCATGTGCGCGACCTTGGCCTCGTGCAGGGCGTCGAGATCCGCGGCGGCGGCGAAGGCGGCGAGAGCCTCGTCGCGCAGGCGCTCGATCTCCTCCGGCTTCAGGGCCTCGACCTCCACGGGGTCGTACGACTTGTTGGGTGCGGACATCTCTCTCTTCCCATATGCGACGACGCCTGACCAAAGGTCGAGTCTACTGTGCGGAAGAGGCCGGACACGCAGCGGTTATTCACCGCGGAGCCGGTTGCGGCCACCCCAGGACCGCGGGGCCCTGCTGATGTGCGCCTCCGGCGCGAGGCTCTGCTCGATTCACCGCGTGCGCGACAAGCCACCCACGCAGGTAGGGCGCCGAACGAGCAGGGCCATCCGCATGTCAGTGGTTTCTCGCGCAGTTCCCCGGGCCCCTGCGGGGTGCAACTGAGCCGTCCGCCGTTACTGGAGCAGGACCTCCGGCACGCCCGCAGGGAGGACGAGGCGGAAGCTGGCCCCACCCGAGGGCCCGCGGTCGACGCGGATCGTGCCGCCGTGCGCCTCGACGATGCCCTTGACGATGTACAGGCCGAGACCCGTGCCGCCGCGCTTGCTGCCGCGCCAGAAGCGGGTGAAGACGCGCGGGATGGACTCCTCGGGAATGCCGGGGCCCTGGTCGCTGACGGTCACCGCCGTGCCCTCGCGGACGCGACCGGACGCGGCCTCCGCCTTCTCGGGTTCGACCTCGATGGTGACCGTGCCCTCGCCGTGGCGGACCGCGTTCTCCAGCAGGTTGCCGAGCACCTGGTCCAGCTTGTCCGCGTCCGCCCACAGCAGCGGCAGCGGGTCCCCGATCCGCACCACGAACCGCTCGGCCGGGACGCCCGCCGCGACCAGTCCGTCCACGTGCCGGCGCACGGCGACGTCCAGCCGGACCGGCTGCCGGTGGCACTCCAGGCGGCCGGAGTCGATCCGGGAGATGTCGAGCAGTTCCGCGATCAGGCGGGTGACCCGGTTGGCGTCGGCGTCGACGGTCTCCAGCATGAGCTTCTTCTGGTCCTCGGTGAACCGCTCCCACTTCTGCAGGAGGGTCGCCGTGAAGCCCTTCACGCTGGTCAGCGGGGAGCGCAACTCGTGGGCGACGGTGGCGATCAGCTCGGCGTGGCTGCGTTCGGTGCGGCGGCGCGCCTCGGTTCCGCGCAGCGCCACGACCACCTTCCGCACCGGCCCCGTCCGGCCGTCCGCACGGATGTAGCGGGCCGAGACCAGGACCTCACGGCCGCCGGGGCCCGGCAGCAGCAGATTGCGCTCGGGCTGGCGGGTGCGGATGTCGAGGCCGCCGTAGGGGTCGGTCAGCTGCCACCAGCGGCGACCCTCCAGGTCCTCCAGCGGCAGCGCCTCCGCCAGCGGGCGGCCGAGGACGGCCGCGGGCCGCAGGCCGGTGATCCGGGCGGCGGCGGCGTTGAAGACCACGACCAGCCCGCCCTCGTCCGCGACGAGGAGCCCGTCGGGCAGGTCCTCGGGATCGACCGGTCCGCCCGCCTCCGCCCCGGCGGACGCGCGCCGCTGCTGCGGCACCGGACTCGCCATGGCCACGCTCCCTCCCCCGGGGCTCCGAATGGCCACCCTAGCGAAGGAGGCCCCACCCGCGTCAGTCAGGAACGACACCCTCCGGGAGCACGCTGGGCGCGCGCGGAGGCGTAGAGGCAGACGGCGGCGGCCGTGGCGAGGTTCAGACTCTCCGCGTGGCCGTGGATCGGGACCCTGACCACCTCGTCGGCGAGAGCGCGCGTGGCCTCCGGCAGGCCCCAGGCCTCGTTGCCGAACAGCCAGGCGGTCGGCGCGCCGAGGGTGCCCTCGTCCAGTTCGGCGTCGAGGTCGCGCTCGCCCGCGCCGTCGGCGGCCACGACCCTGATGCCGGCCTCGCGGAGACCGGCGACGGCCTGCTCGACCGGCACGCCGACGGCCACCGGCAGGTGGTAGAGGCTGCCGACCGAGGCGCGGACGGCCTTGGGGTTGTAGAGGTCGACGGAGGCGTCGGTCAGCACGACGGCGTCGGCGCCCGCGGCGTCGGCGGTGCGCAGCACGGTGCCGGCGTTGCCGGGGTCGCGGACGTTGGCGAGCAGGGCGACCAGGCGCGGCTTCGCGGCGAGCACCGCGGCGAAGGACCGGTCGACGAAGCGGCACACGGCCACGATCCCCTGCGGCGTGACCGTCTCGCTGACGGCCGCGACGACCTCGTCCGTGGCGGTCAGCACCGGCACCCGCTCGGCCCGGGCCCGGGCGATCAGGTCGGCGTGGCGCTCGGCGGCCTCGAAGGTGGTGTAGATCTCCACGACGGAGTGGCTGCCGTCCGCGAGCGTCCCGAAGGCGACCGCCTCGCGCACGGCCTGCGGGCCCTCCGCGACGAAGCGCCGCTCCTTGCTCCGCTGGGCGCGCCGGGAGAGTCGCCGGGCGGCGTTGACCCGCGGGGAGCGGAGCGAGGTGAGCTCGGGCTGGGTCTGCGACTGCGGCAGGGACATCGCGGTGGTCACTCCAGGGATCTGTCCAAAGAACGGGCCCGCAGGGGTTACCCCCTGCGGGCCCGGTGCACTACCTACGTGCGATGCCTGTCACTCAGGCGGCGTCAGCGGCGGCCTTCGGCGCGTTGACGTCGGCCGGGAGAGCCTTGCGAGCGGCCTCGACCAGCGCCTCGAACGCGGCGATGTCGTTGACGGCCAGCTCGGCCAGCATCTTGCGGTCGATCTCGATGTTGGCAGCCTTCAGGCCCTGGATCAGGCGGTTGTAGGTCATGCCGTTCGCGCGCGCCGCAGCGTTGATGCGCTGGATCCACAGCTGACGGAAGTCGCCCTTGCGCTTCTTCCGGTCGTTGTAGTTGTAGACGAACGAGTGGGTGACCTGCTCCTTCGCCTTGCGGTACAGGCGCGAGCGCTGGCCGCGGTAGCCGCTGGCGAGCTCGAGGACGACCCGGCGCTTCTTGTGGGCGTTGACTGCCCGCTTGACGCGTGCCACGTGATTACTCCTTGATGAGGACCGCGGTGGGAGTCACACGGTCCGGTTACGAATGTGGTCGAAAGGATCTGCGTGCCCGGGGAGGGCAGCGATCACTTGCCGAGAAGCTTCTTGATCTTCTTCGCGTCGGCGGGGGACGCCTCGACAGTGCCGGCCAGACGGCGGGTCAGCGTGGACGACTTGTGCTCAAGCAGGTGACGGCGGCCGGCGCGCTGACGCAGCACCTTGCCGGAGCCGGTGAGCTTGAAGCGCTTGCTGGCACCGGAGTGCGTCTTGTTCTTCGGCATGTCGCCGTACTCTCCTCGTCGTTCCGCTCCCGCCCGTGTTCGCCTCGGAAGAGGCGACGCGAGCGGGAGCGCTCCGTGATGACAGGGGCTTCCGGGCGGTGTTGCCCGGGAGCCGGGTGGTGCAGGCGCGGCAGCGTCAGCTGGCCGCGGCCTCCGTGCCGGCCTCGGCCTCGTCGGCGGCGGCAGCCTCGGGCTGCGCCTCGACCGGGGCCTCGGTGACCTCTTCGGTCTCGACGACCTCGTCGGTCGCCTCCACGTCGTCGGCCTCGTCGGCAGCCGAGCGGCGGCCGTGCGTCGGCTCACTGGCCAGCGCGGCCTTGCGCGCGGCCTGGGCCTCGCGTGCCTCGGCCATGGCCTCGGTCTTCTTCTTGTGCGGCCCGAGGACCATGATCATGTTGCGGCCGTCCTGCTTCGGGTTCGACTCGACGAACCCGAGCTCCTGGACGTCCTCCGCGAGACGCTGCAGCAGTCGGAAGCCCAGCTCGGGGCGGGACTGCTCACGACCGCGGAACATGATCGTGATCTTGACCTTGTCGCCCTGCTTGAGGAACCGAACGACGTGACCCTTCTTGGTGTCGTAGTCGTGCGGGTCGATCTTCGGCCGGAGCTTCATCTCCTTGATGACCGTGTGCGCCTGGTTCTTGCGCGCCTCACGAGCCTTCATGGCGGACTCGTACTTGAACTTGCCGTAGTCCATGAGCTTGCACACGGGCGGACGCGCCGTCGCCGCGACCTCGACCAGGTCAAGGTCGTACTCCTGCGCGAGCTCAAGGGCCTTGGCCAGCGGCACGATGCCGACCTGCTCGCCGCTGGGACCGACGAGTCGCACCTCGGGGACGCGAATCCGGTCGTTGATGCGGGGCTCGGTGCTGATGGATCCTCCTCGGTTGCACCCCGCGACTGCCGGGTTGGCAGCCGCGATGCTGGCTGGGTACCGCCACACAGAGCTTCATTCGGGCCGCGGTTACAGAAGTGCACCGCGGGCACGAAAAAAGCCCCGCATGACGCGCAGGCGGAGCTCCATGGCACAACGAACAACGTCGAACGCGACGCCTGCTGTCGTGGACAGCGCGGCGCAGCGCCTCGTCGGACCGTTGACCCGACGACCGTGAGGTCGATGCGGGTGGGAGCTTGGAGCCTCCACTTGCGGGCCGGGACTGCGTACGCCTGGCGGCATAGCGGTACCTGGCCGGTCTCAGTCTGCAAGCATAGCAGCGTCCGGCGATACCGCAGAATTCCCGCTCGCGGGGGTGATTCCGGCAGACTGCGGGGAGACATCCGAGCGTAGACCCCGCGAAGTGAGACCCACGCATGAACGGCGAGACCCCCGAATTCGACGACCTCACCCGCGACATCGCGGACGTGCCGGCGGTGGAGGTCATCACGACCGTCGCCGTGCACCTGATGAGCGCGGCCGCGGTGAACCTGGGCCTGGCCGAGGGCGGCGAGGACCACAAGGACCTGGACGAGGCCCGCAAGCTCATCACCGCGCTGGCCGGCCTGGTGACGGCGGGCGCGCCGGAGATCAGCAACTTCCACGCCGCCCCGCTGCGGGACGGCCTCAAGTCCCTCCAGCTCGCCTTCCGCGAGGCCTCCCTCGTCCCCGACGCCCCGGGCGCCGGCCCCGGCGAGAAGTTCACCGGCCCGGTCTACAGCTGACGCGCGTCGCCCCGTTCCACACCCCCACAGGCGCGGAACGGGGCTCGGCCGGGGGTCAGGCTCCGGGCGCGGTCGGCGGGTAGCCGGGCGGCTGCGGCTGCTGGAACTGCTGCGGCGGGGCCGCCTGGGGCGGGACTCCGGGAGCGGACTGCGTGGGCTGCTGGGCGACCGGGTCCCGGGGAGGCGGGGGCTGCTGGAACCCGCCGGGCTGCCCGGGTGCGGGGGCAGGGTGCTGCGGGTAGCCCGCCACCGGCTGCTGGTGCGGGAACGGCTGCGGGGGCATCGGCTGCGCGGGCGTCGGCTGCACCGGCGCGCCGGGGACGGGCCGGCCGGGCGCGGGCATCGCCCCGGGCGGGACGGGACCCGCACCGAACGGCGCCGGAGTGCCGGGCTTGCGGGCCGAGAGCGAGGTCACCGCCACCGCGACGATCGTCGCCACCCCGACCAGGATCTCCGCGATCATGATCAGGTTGAAGTAGAGGTTGTGGCCCCGCGAGAAGTAGGACGCGTCACTCCCGGTCAGCTGCATCAGCACCTGCGTCGTGTCCGGGTAGGTGATCAGGACCGCCCCCGCGAGGATCGTGGGCCGACCCCAGTCGCGTCCTCCGAAGACCCCGATCGCGCCGGCCAGCAGGACCCCGCACAACGCCACGTCCCAGGCGCCGAACTGGATCGGCGCGTCGATGAAGTGCTCGCCGAACCCCACGAGGTTGGCGAAGACGCCGAGGTGGTCCGAGGCCACCGCGACCGTGGCGATGAGCAGCACCAGCTCCAGCAGCAGCAGTCCCAGCGCGCCGACGCCGGCGATCACCGCGCCGACGCCGCCGGGCCGCCCCGGCGCTCCTGCGGGGGGCGGCGGCATGACACCGGGCGGAGCGGCCTGGTAGCGCGGGTCGAACGACATCCGGGAGTCCCCCAGTCTGCGGCCCGACCGTCGCGCCGCATCGGCTGACGAGCCTAGGCCCTGACGTCCGGCCTCGACAGCCCGCACGGGTGGAACCCCGAACGCGCGCGCCGTCCGCGCAGGGTGGCGCGCCGTCAGCGACTGTAGAACGCCGGCGGCTCGTTCCCGCTCGGCGCGAGGACGGCCAGGTCGAGGCCGCGGTCGAGGCGGATGCGGAGGAGCTCGCTGTCGGCCAGCGCCGCGGCGACCGACTGGAAGGTCTCCGGCGGGGTGCCAGGCTCGGCGATGAGGACGAGCTGGGCGTCCGTCTGCGCGCCCGCGAGCAGATGCGCGCGGAGGACGGCCGGATGCCCGGCCAGCACGCGGCGGAGTTCGTCGGCGACCGCGGGGTCGGCGAGCGCCGACACGTGCGCGCGGCCCTCGGCGACCGCCCGCAGCGCCGCGCCGCGCAGTTCGAAGAAGACCGGACCTGCCAGGTCGATCAGCAGCGCGTCCGCGCCCTCGCTCCACGCCGCCTGCACCGCCTGCGGGGCGGGGACCGGCGCCGGGCGGGCGTCGGCCCGCCAGCGGGCGAGGGCGTCGATGGACGTGAAGGCCGGCAGGCCCTTGCGGCCGTCGGGGGTCTGGATGGTGGGGACGGCCATGTCGCTGGTCTTCTCGTGGCGGTGACCGTGCTCGTCCGTCTCGACCTCGCCGAGGACCGCCACGATCGGGACCATCAGCCGCGCGGTCGCCAGCAGCGCCAGCACCGCCTCTTCGGTCTCGGGCGTCCGCTCCGCGGCGTACGCCGCGAGCGCCGCCGCCAGCTCGGGCTCTGCCGATCCGTCGTCACCCGCGAACCCCGGGTCAGGGATGTTCTTGCGCTGCACCCCGTGAGCCTACGCGACGCCCGCCCGACGCCCGCGCGGGCGTCATGGTCGGCCGACCAACTAGTGCCTCCGAACCCCTACCCGCAGGTAAGTCCTTGTGGCAGGCTTCGGCCATGGTGACCCGCTCCCTCGCCGACGACCGCGCACGCTACGACCGTGCCACCGCCCACCTCGACGCGCCGCTGGCGATCGTCGACCTGGAGGCCTTCGACGCGAACGCCGCCGACCTGGTGCGCCGGGCGAGCGGCAAGCCGATCCGGGTCGCCAGCAAGTCGGTGCGCTGCCGCGCGCTGCTGGAGCGGGTGCTGGCGATGGACGGCTTCCAGGGGATCATGAGCTTCACCCTGGCCGAGTCGGTCTGGCTGGCCCGCGAGGGCTTCGACGACATCCTGCTGGCCTACCCCTCCGCCGACCGCGCGGCCTTCGCGGAGCTCGCCGCCGACCCCAAGTTGGCCGGGGCGATCAGCGTCCTGGTCGACGACCCGGCCCAACTGGACCTGATCGACGCGGCCCGCAGCTCCGGCACCGAGGAGATCCGGGTCTGCCTGGAGCTGGACACCGCGCTGCAGCTGCTCGGCGGTCGGGTCAGGATCGGCGCGCGGCGCTCCCCGCTGCGCACCCCGGAGGCGCTGCGCGCCTTCGCCGAGCTGGTCGGAGAGCGGCCGGGCTTCCGCGTGGTCGGTCTGATGGCGTACGAGGGACACATCGCGGGCGTCGGCGACAGCATCGCCGGGCGGCCGCTCCGCTCCCGCATGATCCAGGCGATGCAGCGGACCGCGCGGCGTGAGCTGGCGCAGCGGCGCGAGGCCGTGGTCCGCGCGGTCCGGGAGGTCGCGGAGCTGGAGTTCGTGAACGGCGGCGGCACCGGAAGTGTGGAGAGCACGGTCGCGGAGAGCTGCGTGACCGAGGTCGCGGCGGGCTCGGGCCTGTACGTGCCGCGCCTCTTCGACAACTACCGGGTCTTCAGCGGCCGCCCGGCGGCGCTCTTCGCCCAGCCGGTGGTGCGGCGTCCGGGCGTCGGCGTGGTGACGGTCCTCGGCGGCGGTTACCCCGCCTCCGGCGCGGCCGGCCCCGACCGCTCCCCCGTCCCCTACCTCCCCGAAGGCCTCCACTACGACGCCCAGGAGGGCGCCGGCGAGGTCCAGACCCCGCTGCTCGGCTCCCCCGCCGACGACCTCCGCATCGGCGACCGCGTCTGGTTCCGCCACGCCAAGGCGGGCGAACTGTGCGAGCGCTTCGACCAGCTCCAGCTGGTCGAGGGCGACCGCGTGGCGGCGACCGTCCCGACGTACCGCGGCGAGGGGCGCACCTTCCTCTGAGCGCGCACCACATGGGCCGAGGGCCGGGAACCGCGCGGTTCCCGGCCCTCGGCCCATGTCGTCGGGTCAGCTGGTGCCGGGGAGCGTGCCGGTGGTGCCGCCGTTGAGGGAGGAGGCGGAGAAGTCGGCGACGCCGGAGACGATCTGGTCCATGACCGAGAGGGCGGGCGCCTTGGTGGCGATGTCGAAGCCGAGGTGGAGGGCGAGGAGCTTGTCGCCGGCCTTGTTCGGGAAGACGACGGTCTCGACGGTGCCGTTGTTGCCGGTCTTGGCGTCGACCTGCCAGCGGACCAGGTAGCCCTGGCGGCCGGCCACGGTGACGCTCTTGGTGAGCAGCACCTGGTGGCCCGTCACGTCGCCGTAGGACTCCTTGACGGCCGCCGAGATGTCCGCCTCCGCCGCGGCCTGGACGCCGGTGCCGACCGGGGCGGTCAGGGTGGTGGTGTTCGCCCCGGCGAGGGAGCAGGTGTCGCCGGAGCCCGAGGTGGCGCCGGGGCAGGTGTAGCTGCCGAAGGTGGCGACGCCGTGGCCGGTCTTGGTGGTGCCGCCGGTCCAGCCGCTGGGCAGCGGGAAGCTGACCCCGTCGGTGAGGCCGACGACGAGGCCCGACAGCGTGCCGCCGCCACTGCCGTTGCCGCTCCCGCCGTTGCCGCCGCTCCCGCCGCCACTGCCGTTGCCGCCGGCGCCCCCGAAGGGGTTGAGGCCGTCGCCGCCGTTGCCGCCACCGCCGTTGCCGTTCGGGCGGGTGACCGCCGTCGCGGACTTGGTGTCGCCGTGGTCCATCGCCAGGAAGGTCGCCAGCGAGCCCACGCCCAGGCCGAGCACCGCCGCCGTCACGCCGACGAGCAGCGGGCCGCGTCGGCGCGGCCGGGGCTTGGGCGGCAGCTCCCCGGAGATGAACACCGTGGTCGCGTCGCTGCGGGTGCTGACGGTCCACTCGGAACCGTTCCACCAGCGTTCTCCCGGCCGGGCGGCGTCGGCGGGCTTGGGGTCCGGGTACCAGCCCGCGGGCGGGGGCGAAGTCTCACTCACAGTGCGCAACGTACCCTTTCGGCGATAAGCATCCGATCAGCCCGCGCTGTCGACGATCAGATGAGGGACGAAACGGGCGTACTCGTCCGTGACGAGTCCGGCCGACTCCCTGATGCCCAGGCCCGCCGGCTCACCGTCGACGACCCAGGCCCCGAGAACGGTGCGGTTGCCTTCGAAGTCGGGCAGCGGAGCGAACTCCTGCCAGCAGTACCGCTCCCCCGGATCGAGCGGAACGGGCCCCGGCGCACCGTCGGCCCCGCCGATCAGCACGCCCGCACCCTCGCGGCCGAGCAGGGGCTTGGCCACGTACCGACGCATCGGGCCCGGCCCGTCCAGCCGGGCGGGCAGCAGGTTCGGGTGGCCCGGGTTGAGCTCCCACAGGACGGCCAGCAGCGCCTTGTTGGAGAGCAGCATCTTCCACGGCGGTTCGATCCAGCAGGTGCCCCCGGTACCGCCACCCAGGTCGGCGGTGTCGATGACGTGCCCGCCGAAGGCGTCGCTCGCCAGCCACTCCCAGGGGTAGAGCTTGAAGACCGTGCGCATGAAGCGCAGCTGCTCGTCCACGAAGCGGCCGGAGAGCGAGTCCCAGCCGATGTCCTCGACCGCGATCGGCACCGTGGTCAGGCCCGCCTGCTGCGCCGTCTCCAGGAGGTAGGCGCAGGTCAGCTGGTCCTCGCCGAGCGCGTCGGCACTGGAGTGGGCGAAGTGGACCGGGCCGGGCGCGAGCAAGGCGGCCTGGCGGCGCCAGGCGTCGACGAGGCGCTCGTGCAGCGAGTTCCACTGGTCCGCGCCGGGAAAGCGGTCCTCCATCCAGAACCACTGCGGCCCGGCGGCCTCCAGCAGGCTGGTCGGGGTGTCCGCGTTGTACTCGAGCAGCTTGGCCGGGCCGGTGCCGTCGTAGCGCAGGTCGAAGCGGCCGTAGAGGCTGGGCTGCTCGTCCCTGCGCCGCCAGGAGCGGCGCACCAGGGCGGCCAGGGTGGGATCGGTGATGCCGAGCTCGCCGAGGCGGTTCTGCTCGACGATGTGGTCGGCCGCCTGGAGGCAGAGCTCGTGCAGCTCGGCGACGGTCTCCTCCAGCGCCTCGACCTCGGGCAGCGTGAAGGAGTAGTAGGCGGACTCGTCCCAGTAGGGGCGCAGGCTGTCGTCGGGGAAGCGGGTGAGCGGGTAGACGAGACCCTGCTCCTCGACGATCCGCTGCCAGTCGGGGCGCGGGGTGATCGTGTGGCGTCGCATGACGGGCGCTCAGCCGCCGTGCGAGCCGGAGCCGTGACCGCCCAGGCCGCCACGGGTGACACCGTGACCGGTGCCGTCGTTGCTGCCGGTGCCGCCGCGGGAACCGCTGCCGCGGTAGGAGCGGTGGTATCCCCCCACGTGGCTGGTGGAGCTGGAACCGGACTCGTACCACTGGTAGCGGTCGGTGTCTGCCCAGCCGCGGCCGGGGGTGTTGTCGCAGTACTTGTCCGCGACGGTCTTGTAGTTCGTGGTGTCCACGCAGCGCTCGTCGGGGCTGCTGTCGCAGGAGGTGAGCGAGAGCGCGAGCGCGCCGACCACGCCGAGGGCGACGCCGCCCGACCTCATGCGTCGGGGTCCGCCTGAGCCGCTGCCTGCCATGTAAGAACCCTTACCTCTTGCTTACCTGTCGGGGACGGCGGCGATCCTATCCGCCGTCCCCGCAGGAGCGGGCTCAGGGCTGCCGACGATTACACGGGCGTGACATACGCGCCCGAGATGCCGCCGTCCACCAGGAACTCGCTCGCCGTGATGAAGGCCGAGTCGTCGCTCGCGAGGAAGGCGACCGCGGCCGCGATCTCCTCAGGATGGGCGAAGCGGCCGACCGGAATGTGCACCAGGCGGCGCGCGGCGCGCTCCGGGTCCTTGGCGAACAGCTCCTGCAGCAGCGGGGTGTTCACCGGCCCCGGGCAGAGCGCGTTGACGCGGATCCCCTCGCGGGCGAACTGCACGCCCAGCTCGCGCGACATGGCCAGCACCCCGCCCTTGGAAGCGGTGTAGGAGATCTGCGAGGTGGCCGCGCCCATCTTCGCGACGAAGCTGGCGGTGTTGATGATCGAGCCCTTGCCCTGCTGCTGCATGTACGGCAGCGCCGCCTTGCAGCACAGGTAGACGGAGGTGAGGTTGACCTCCTGGACCCGGCGCCAGGCGTCTAGGCCGGTGGTGAGGATCGAGTCGTCGTCGGGCGGCGAGATGCCGGCGTTGTTGAAGGCGACGTCGACACTGCCGTAGGTGTCGAACGCGGCCTTGAACAGCGCGTCGACCTGCTCGGCGTCGGTGACGTCGACCTTGACGAAGAGCCCGCCGACCTCCTCGGCGGCGGCCTTGCCCGCCGTCTCGTCGACGTCGGCGCAGACGACGTTCGCGCCCTCGGCCGCCAGACGGCGGGCGGTGGCCAGGCCGATGCCGGAGCCGGCGCCGGTGATCACGGCGGTGCGGCCGACCAGGCGGCGGCAGACGGCCTCTTCCTGCGGGGCCTTGCCCTGGGATGCTTCGGTCACGGCTCTCTACTCCTCGGTGCTGATGAAGACGTTCTTGGTCTCGGTGAAGTGCGCGAGGGCCTCCGGGCCCAGCTCGCGGCCCAGGCCCGACTCGCCGAAGCCGCCGAAGGGCGTCCAGTAGCGGACTGAGCTGTGCGAGTTGACGGAGAGGTTGCCCGCGTTGACACCCCTGGCCATCCGCAGCGCCCGGCCCACGTCGCGGGTCCACAACGAGCCGGACAGGCCGTAGCGGGTGGCGTTGGCCAGACGCAGCGCGTCGGCCTCGTCGGTGAAGGGCAGTACCACGGCGACCGGGCCGAAGATCTCCTCGGTGGCCACCCTGCTGCCGGGATCCTCGGGCGCGAGCAGCGTCGGCGCCTGCCAGAAGCCGGGGCCCTCCGGTGCGGTGCCGCGGGCGAGCACCGGCACGTCGTCCGTCAGGTAGGAACGGACGCGATCGCGCTGGAGGGCGGAGATGAGCGGACCCATCTCGGTCGCCGCGTCGCGCGGGTCGCCGACCCTGACCGCCTCGATCGCGGGGGCGACCAGGGCCAGGAACTCGTCGTAGACCTCGCGCTGGACCAGGATCCTGGTGCGGGCGCAGCAGTCCTGGCCGCTGTTGTCGAGGAAGGACATCGGCGCCGCGGCGGCGGCCCGCTGCAGGTCGGCGTCGGCGAAGACGATGTTCGGGCTCTTGCCGCCGAGTTCCAGGGTGACCCGCTTCAGCTGCGACGCGCAGCGGGACATGATCTGCTTGCCGACCGCCGTGGAACCGGTGAAGACGATCTTCCTGACCCCGGGGTGGTCGACCAGCGCCTGCCCGGTGATCCGGCCGTGACCCGGCAGCACCTGGAAGAGGCCTTCGGGGAGCCCGGCGGCCAGGGCGATCTCCTGGAGCAGCTGCGCGGTCAGCGGGGTGGTCTCGGCGGGCTTGAGCAGGACCGCGTTGCCGGCGGCGAGCGCGGGGGCGAAGCCCCAGGCGGCGATCGGCATCGGGAAGTTCCACGGCGCGATGACGCCGACGACGCCGAGCGGCTCGTGGAAGGTGACGTCCAGGCCGCCGGCGACCGGGATCTGCCGGCCCATCAGCCGCTCGACCCCGCCGGCGGCGTACTCGAGCAGGTCGCGGGCATTGCCCGCCTCCCAGCGGGCGTTGCCGAGGGTGTGGCCCGCCTCGGCGACCTCCAGGTCGGCGAGTTCGTCCAGGCGCGCGTCGACGCCGTCGGCGAAGCGGCGCAGCAGCCGGGCCCGGTCGCCGGGGGCGAGCGCGGCCCAGCCCTGCTGGGCCTTGGCGGCGCGTTCGACCGCCGCGTCCACCTGTTCGGGTGAAACGGTCGGAACTTCCGCCACCAGCTCCTCGGTGGCGGGGTTCAACACCCGCAGGGAGTCGGGGAGATCCGTGAGTTCGGAGAGTTCGGGCAGTTCGGGCATCGGGCGGCTCACATGCGCTCGAAGGAGCGGAATCGCTCCCAGTCGGTGACGGCGGTGTCGTAGGCGTCCTGCTCGACCTGGGCCATCGTCAGGTAGTGCTGGACGACGTCGGGGCCGAAGGCGGCCTTGGCCAGATCGCTGGCGGCCCACAGCTCGGCGGCCTCGCGCAGCGTGGTCGGCAGGTGGGCGTAGTCGCCCGCGTAGGCGTTGCCCGCGCAGGCCTCGGGCAGCTCGAGGCGATGCTCTATGCCGTGCAGCCCGGCGGCGATCATGCCCGCGACGGCGAGGTAGGGGTTGACGTCCCCGCCCGGCGCGCGGTTCTCGAAGCGCAGCGAGGGGCCGTGCCCCACGACGCGGAGCGAGCAGGTGCGGTTGTCACGCCCCCAGGCGACGGCGGTGGGCGCGAAGGATCCGGGGCGGAACCGCTTGTAGGAGTTGATGTTGGGGGCGTAGAGCAGGGTCAGCTCGCGCATCGCCGCGAGCTGACCGGCGAGGAAGTGCCGCATCAGTTCGGACATGTGCCCGTGCTCGTCGGCGAAGGCGGGCCGGCCCTCGGCGTCGCGCAGCGAGAGGTGGACGTGGCAGCTGTTGCCCTCGCGCTCGTTGTACTTCGCCATGAAGGTGAGCGCCATGCCCTCCTGGGAGGCGATCTCCTTGGCGCCGGTCTTGTAGACGCTGTGCTGGTCGCAGGTGGTCAGCGCCTGGTCGTAGCGGAAGGCGATCTCGTGCTGGCCGAGGTTGCACTCGCCCTTGGCGGACTCGACGACCAGTCCGGCGGCGCCCATCTCGTTGCGGATGCGGGCCAGCAGCGGCTCGATCCTGGCGGTGGCCAGGAGGGAGTAGTCGGCGTTGTACTGGTTGGCCGGGGTGAGCCCGCGGTAGCCGCGGTCCCAGGCCTGCTCGTAGGTGTCGCGGAAGACGATGAACTCGAGCTCGGTCCCGGCCCAGGCGGTCAGACCCAGCTCGGCGAGGCGGTCCAGCTGCTGCCGCAGGATCTGGCGCGGCGAGGCGGCGACGGGCGAGCCGTCCTCCCAGGCCAGGTCGGCGGTGACGAGCGCGGTACCGGGCTGCCAGGGCACCAGGCGCAGCGTGTCGAAGTCGGGGAGCAGGGCGAAGTCGCCGTAGCCGCTCTCCCAGGAGGCCATGGCGTAGCCGTCGACGGTGTTGAGCTCCACGTCCACGGCGAGCAGGTAGGCGCAGCCCTCGGTGCCGTGTGCGACGACCTCGTCGAGGAAGTGGCCGGCCGCGAAGCGCTTGCCCTGGAGCCTGCCCTGCATGTCCGTGAAGGCCAGGGCTACGGTGTGGATCTCTCCTGACGCGACCAGGTCGCGCAGCGCGTCGAGGGTCAGCCGCCCTCGGGGGGCGGGCGCTTGTGAAGTCATGGGTAGTGCCTCCGGGTGCATCTGGACCGGGTCGGGCGCTTTAAAGGTATGGCCTTGTACCATTGGAAGGGAAGGGGGTGCCATGATCGAAAATGGCGCGTCGGACGAGGCCGCGGCGGGTGCGCACCCGGACGCGGTCCCAGGCGCCGACCCGTACGCCGCCGTGCTGCGTCCCGTTCGTTCAGGGAACACCTTCGAGGAGACCGTGCAGAAGGTGCTGCAGCTGGTCCGGCTGGGCCTGGTCCCGGTCGGCGAGCGGCTGCCGCCCGAGCGCGAGCTGGCCGAACGGCTGCAGATCAGCCGGGTGACGCTGCGTGAGGCGCTGAAGGTGCTGCAGGACGCGGGCGTGCTGGAGGTCCGGCGCGGCCGGTACGGCGGCGCCTTCGTGCTGGCCCCGGCCCCCGCGCCGACCGCCGCCGACCGCGGCGAGGAGCTGCGCCGCCGCGCCGTGGAGCTGGGCGACCGCCTGGAGGACACCCTGCTATTCCGTGAGGTGCTGGAGGTCGGCGCGGCCGAGCTGTGCGCGGCGCGCCCGCCGACCGGCGCCGAGGCCGAGCGGCTGCGCGAGCTGCTCGCCGCCACCGGCAGCGCGTCGCTGGAGGAGTACCGGCGGCTCGACACCCTGCTGCACCTGGCCGTCGCCGAGCTCAGCGGCTCCGCGTCGGTCGCGGCCCAGTACGCGGCGGTCCGCGCCACCGTGAACGACCTGCTGGACTGCATACCGCTGCTCCCGCCCAACCTGCACCACTCGCAGCGCCAGCACGAGGAACTGGTCGAGGCCATCCTGACCGGCGACCAGGACCGCGCCCGCACGGCCATGCGCCAGCACCTCGCCGGCACGGCGGCCCTGCTCCGCGGCTTCCTCGCCTGACGACGCACCCCCGCCCACGCTCCCGGCCACCGACCCGACCCGCCAGCCCGACCCGACCGAGCCCGACCCGCGCCACACCGACCCCGGAGGTCCGCCCGTGCCCCGCCCGCTGATCGGCATCACCACCTACGTCGCGCCCGCGAGCTGGGGAGTCTGGCGGGACACGCCCGCCGACCTGGTGCCGCGCCGCTACCCCGCGTTCGTGCAGTCGGGCGGCGGCCTCGCGACGCTGCTGCCGCCGGACGACCACCCCGCCGCCGCGGCGGAGGCCGTCGCCCGGCTGGACGGCCTGATCATCGCGGGCGGCCCGGACGTGGCCCCCGACCGCTACGGCGCGCCCGCCCATCCGCACACCCAGATCCCCACCCCCGAGTCACGCGTCCGCGACGCCTGGGAGCTGGCCTGCATCGACGCCGCACTCGACCGCGGACTGCCGCTGCTCGGCGTCTGCCGCGGCATGCAGCTGCTCAACATCGCCCTCGGCGGTGACCTGACACAGCATCTGCCCGACCTGCTGAACGGCAGCCTGGAGCACTCGCCGGTCCCCGGCGTCTACGGTCGGCACGCCGTCACCGCGCTGCCCGACACCCGGACCGCGGCGATCCTCGGCACCGAGAAGCTCGACGTGCCGACCTACCACCACCAGGGCGTCGCCAGGCTCGGCCGCGGTCTGCGCGCCTCCGCGCACGCCTTCGACGGCACGGTCGAGGCCGTGGAGGGCGAGGGCCCCGGCTTCCTGCTCGCGGTCCAGTGGCACCCGGAGCAGGGCGACGACTTCCGGCTGGCCCGGGCCCTGGTGGACGCGGCGGCCGCGAACTGAGGGGTAAGGGGCACGCCGCTCCGCTGCGCGCGAACAACGCGTGATCCCCTGGTCGCGACCGTGCCTCTTGGCGAGACTGACCGCATGCCAACCGATGAAACGCAGCGTCCCTCACTCTTCCACGACCTGGATGACTTCCTCGCTGTCCCCCGCGTCTCCGGCCTCGCCCTGTCGCCGGACGGGTCGCGCCTGGTGACCACCGTCGCCGAACTCGCCTCGGACCGCACCCGGTTCATCTCCGCGCTCTGGGAGCTCGACCCCCAGGGCGTCCGGCCGGCCCGCCGGCTCACCCGGTCCGGCAAGGGCGAGTCCGCGCCCGCCTTCCGGGCCGACGGCACCCTGCTCTTCGTGTCCGCGCGCCCGGAGGCCGACCCGGCCAAGGGCGAGCCGGAGGCGAAGGACGCGGCGCTGTGGGCGCTGCCCACCGGCGGCGGCGAGGCGCAGCGGGTGCTCAGCCGCCCCGGCGGCGTCGGCGGCTACGTCGCCGCGCGCGCCTCGGACCGGCTCGCGTTCACCTCGGCCCTGCTCCCGGGCGCCGAGGACACCGAGGCGGACACGAAGCTGCGCACCGCCCGCGAGGAGGCCAAGGTCAGCGCGCTGCTGCACGAGGGCAACTCCCTGGTGCGGTACTGGGACCAGGATCTGGGACCGGACATCCCGCACGTCTACTCCGTCGCGGGCGAGACCGAAGGGCTGACCGCCGCCGCGGCCCAGGCCGTCGACTGCGGCGTCAGCGACCCGATGGAGTCCGCCACCGCGGTCTCCCCCGACGGCACGCTGATCGCCTACTCGGTCCTCGTCGGCGCGGAGAGCGGCGACTTCCGCGACGCCGTCGTGGTCGTCGACGCCGCGACGGGCAAACAGCTGCGCCGGATCGAGGCGGCCGACGCCGAGTTCGGCGCGCCGGTCTTCACCGCCGACTCGCGCTCGGTGATCGTCCATCGCCAGAGCGTGGGCGACTGGGAGCAGAGCTCGGCCACCACGCTCTGGCTGGTCTCCGCCACCGACGAGCAGGACACCGGTCACGACCTGCTCCCCGACTTCGACAACTGGCCGCTCACCGCCGTCGTCTCGCCCGTCGAGGGCGCCCCCGTCGTCTTCTTCGTCGCGGACGAGCGCGGCCACTCCCCCGTCTTCCGCCTCGACACCGCCGACGGCACGGTCACCCGGCTCACCGCCTCCGGCGCCTACACCGACGTCGTGGTCTCCCCCGACGGCGAGACGCTGTACGCGCTCCGCAACGGCATCGACAGCCCGCCCGCCCCGGTGCGCCTCGACGCGCGTCGCGCGGACCAGAGCGAGCCGGTCGCCCTGCCCGCCCCCGGCTCCGTCGGCACGCTCCCGGGCCGGCTGACCGAGGTGCACACCACCGCCGAGGACGGCACCGCGCTGCGCGCCTGGCTGGTGCTGCCCGAGGGCGCCTCCGCCGAGCGGCCTGCCCCGTTCCTGCTCTGGGTGCACGGCGGCCCGCAGGGCAGCTGGAACGCCTGGACCTGGCGTTGGAACCCGTGGGTCGCCGCCGCCGCGGGTTACGCGGTGCTGCTGCCGGACCCGGCCCTGTCCACCGGCTACGGGCAGCAGATGCACGCGCGCGGCTGGGGCGACTGGGGCGGCACGCCGTTCCACGACGTGCTGGCGCTGACCGACGCGGCGCTGGAGCGCGACGACGTCGACCGGGAGCGGACCGCCATGATGGGCGGCTCCTTCGGCGGCTACATGGCCAACTGGATCGCCACCCACACCGACCGGTTCAAGGCCATCGTCACCCATGCCAGCCTGTGGAACCTGGACTCCTTCGGCGGCACCACCGACGCCCCGTTCTACTGGCGCCGCCACTTCGGCGACCCGCTCACGCGCCCGGAGCGCTACCGCGACTCCTCCCCGCACCGGCACGCGGCGAACATCCGCACCCCGATGCTGGTCGTCCACGGCGACAAGGACTACCGGGTGCCGATCGGCGAGGCGCTGTCGCTCTGGAACGACCTGGTGCGCTTCGAGGTCCCGGCGAAGTTCCTCTACTTCCCCGACGAGGGCCACTGGGTGCTGCGGCCCAACAACGCCAAGGTCTGGTACGGCACGGTGTTCGCCTTCCTCGCCCACCACGTGCTGGGCGAGGAGTGGCGCCGTCCCGCGCTGGTCTGACGGGGCGCTCTGACACGAGCGCCCCCGCCCGGACGCCGGACGGTCAGACCGGGTAGCTGACGCCCGTCAACTCCTCCGACGCCGCCCACAGCCGACGCTGTGCGGCGGCGTCGTGGGAGGCGCGGGTCGACCTGGTCGGCTCCGGTGCGCCGCGCATCTCCCGGAATCCGGAGGGGCCGTAGTACTGCGCGCCCCGTGCCTGCGGATCGGTGGCCGCGCGCAGGGTCGGCAGCGCGCCCATGACGGCGGGCTGGGCGAAGAAGGGCTCGACCAGCAGCCGGTTCGCCGGCTGCAGCACGCGCGGCAGATGCCGCGTCAGCTCGGTGCTGGAGTAACCGGGGTGGGCGGCGAGCGCGACGGCGGCCGCTCCCGAGGCCTCCAGCCGGCGCTGCAGCTCGTAGGCGAAGAGCAGGTTCGCCAGTTTCGACCGGCCGTAGGCGGTGATCCGGTTGTAGCCGCGCTCGGAGTGCAGGTCCTCGAAGTTCATCCCGCCCCTGGCCATCTGGTGGGCCAGGCTGGCGAGCACGACGATCCGGGCGCCGGGCACCTCGCGGATCCGGTCCAGGACCAGGCCGGTGAAGGCGAAGTGGCCGAGGTGGTTGGTGCCGAGCTGGAGCTCGAAGCCGTCGGCGGTCCGGCCGTAGGGCGGGACCATCACACCGGCGTTGTTGATCAGCAGGTCGATCCGCTCGTGCCGGTCGCGCAGCTCGGCGGCCGCGGCACGGACCGACTCCAGGGAGGCCAGGTCCAGCGCCAGCAGCTCCGTGCTGCCGCCCTGCGCGGCGATCTCCTTGGCGGCCGTCTCGGCGCGCTTCGGGTCGCGGCAGGCGAGCACGACCGTGGCCCCGCGCGCGGCGAGCACCTTCGCGGTCTCAAGACCCAGGCCGCTGTTCGCGCCGGTGACGACGGCCACGCGGCCGCTCTGGTCGGGTACGTCGGCTGCGCTCCAGGCCATCGTGGCCCTCCGGATTCCGAAAGCGGGGTCGGCGACGAGGCGACGAGCTGCGCATACGGCGGCACGCCTCGAAGTGAACACTGTAAACACTGAGAACGGTCCGATCCTGCGCCCGCCGCCGTCACGCTGTCAAGCGCGGCGGCCGGTGTGCTGTCACAGCCGTGCGGCAAGATGGGGCCCATGAGCCGAACCGCCGCCACCGGTGCCGCCGACGCCCCCAGGCTGATGCTGCTGGATTCCGCGAGCCTCTACTACCGCGCCTACTTCGGCGTGCCCGACTCGCTCCGCTCGCCGCAGGGCGAACCGGTCAACGCGGTGCGCGGGCTGCTCGACTTCATCGCCCGGCTGGTCACCGACCACACCCCGGACCAGTTGGTCGCCTGCATGGACGCCGACTGGCGGCCGCAGTGGCGGGTCGACCTGATCCCCAGCTACAAGACCCACCGCGTCGCCGAGGACCCGGCCGCCGCCGAGGCCGGCGAGGAGGAGACCCCGGACACGCTGGCCCCGCAGATCCCGGTGATCACCGCCGTGCTGGACGCACTGGGCCTGGCCAGGGTCGGCGTCGCGGGCTACGAGGCCGACGACGTGATCGGCACCCTCACCGCCCGGCACACCGGCCCGGTCGACGTGGTGACCGGCGACCGCGACCTCTTCCAACTCGTCGACGACGCACGCGGCGTGCGCATCCTCTACCCGCTCAAGGGCGTGGGCACGCTCCAGCTCACGGACAACGCACTCCTCATGGAGAAGTACGGCGTCACCGGCGCCCAGTACGCCGACATGGCCGCGCTGCGCGGCGACCCGAGCGACGGCCTCCCCGGCGTGCCCGGCATCGGCGAGAAGACGGCCGCGAAGCTCATCACCCAGTTCGGCGACCTCCCCGGCATCCAGGCCGCCGCCGTCGACCCGACGGCCAAGCTCACCCCCACCCAGCGCAAGCGCATCACGGACGCCTCGACCTACCTCGCCGTGGCCCCCACCGTGGTCCGGGTGGCGTCCGACGTCCCCCTCCCCGCCTTCGACCCCGCCCTCCCAGGCGAGCCGCTGGACCCGATGGCGCTGGAGGAGCTCTCCGCCCGCTGGGGCCTCGGCACCTCCCTGCAGCGCGTGCTGGACGCGCTCGCGCACGCGGGCGCGGCGAGCTGAACCGCCGCCCATGTCCTCGAGAGCGCTGAAGGACGAGCTCGTGCGGCTGCTCGTGCCGCCCACGGAGCCGTGGGCCGTCCCGGCACCGGACGAGATCGCCCGGTGGTACGGCACGCCCCTGCCCTCGGACTTCCTCTGGCTGATGGAGAGGTACGGACCGGGATTGGTGTCGGACTACCTCGGGATCCTGCCCCCGGTGGCGGAGGGAGCGACCGGCGAGGTCCACGGAGTCGGCCCGTGCGCGATCGAGCCGATGGAGGGGTGGGAGGGGATCGAGCCGGAGTACCTCGTGCACGGCGGCCTCTACGGGTGGGGCTGCAACCCCGACGGCGACGGCACGTTCTGGAGCACCACCGGCGCGCCGGACGAGTGGCGGGTCGTCGTCTGTCGCCGACACCACGGCCCCTCCGAACCGGCGTGGACCCGTTACGACTGCGGCATCGTGGAGTTCCTGGTCCGCACGTTCCAGGGGCGGCTGCCGCACAACCCCTTCAGCGGCACCGACCTGTGGGGGAACGCGTCCCCGACCTTCGCCCGCGAGGCCTGGTAGCCGACGACCCGCGCCCGGTGTCACGGGCGCGGGTCGCGGTTCCGGCGGGGTGTCGACGCGTCAGCGGCCCTGGAGGGACTTGACGTTGTCGCCGAAAGTCCAGCCCAGGGAGCCGTCCCAGTTGACGGACCAGGTCATCAGGCCCTTCAGCGCGCCGCCGAAGGCGTTCCAGGACTGGCCGACCAGGCTCGGCGCCATGTAGCCGCCGCCCGCGCCGGACTGGGCCGGCAGGCCGGGGACCTGCTTGTCGTAGGGCACCTTGATCGTGGTGCCCTGGACGACCAGGCCGTTGTTGAGGCAGGTGGTCTGCGCGGTGAAGCCCTGGACCGTGCCGGCCTGGTAGGAGTCGCCGGAGCAGCCGTACATGCTGCCGTTGTAGTACTGCATGTTCAGCCACCACAGCTGACCGTTGTCGGCGTACTTCTTGACGATCGGCAGGTCGGCGCCCCAGATGGACCCGTAGGTGACGCTTCCGCCGGTGACGTAGGCCGTCTCAGGGGCCATCGTCAGACCGAAACCGGCGGGCATCTGGGACAGCACGCCGTCGATGATGCGCTCCAGGTTGGCCTGGGAGGTGGAGAGCGTGTTGATGTTCCCGCTGCCGGTGAGCCCGGTCTCGATGTCGATGTCGATGCCGTCGAAGTTGTACTTCTTCAGGATCGGGACGACGGTCGCCACGAACCGGTCCGCGACGGCGCTGGAGCTCAGGTCGATGCCGGCGGCGGCCCCGCCGATCGACATCAGGATGGTTTCCCCGGCCGCCTTGGCCTGGCACATCTCGGCGGGCGTGGCCACCTTCACGTTGGTGTCCATGCCGTCCTGCCACTCGACGGTGCCGTCGGAGAGGATCACCGGGAAGGCGGCGTTGACGACGTTGTAGCCGTGCGCGGCGATCCGGCTGTCGGTGATGGGGATCCAGCCCAGCCCCGGGTGCACGCCGTTGGCGGCGCCGTCCCAGTTCTCCCAGTAGCCCTGGAGGACCTTGCCGGCCGGCCTCGGCTTCGTGGCGCAGGTCTCGCCGCCCGGCGGTGTCGTCGTGGGCGGAGCCGTGGTCGGCGGCGCGGTGGTGGGCGTCGGGCTGGGGCTGCCGCTGCCGCTGCCGCCGGGGCCGGTGAGCGACACGTCGTCCGCGTAGTACGTGGGCTGGCCGTACCAGCCGTGCAGGTAGACGGTCACCGAGGTGGTGCTCGCCCCGGTGGTGAAGGCGACGCTGAGCTGCCCGTACGACGCGTTGCCCGGCGTCCAGGTGGACGGGTCGCTGCTGCCCCCGGTGCCGGTCGCGCCCACGTAGACGTAGCTGCCCTGGACGTAGGCGCTCAGCGTGTACTGGGAGTTGGGCTGCACGCTGATGGTCTGGGTGCACTGGGCGTCGTCCTGGCCGACCGGTGTGGCCTTGAGCGCCGACGTGCCGGAGTGGACCGGACTGCCGACGACCGTGCCCGAACCGGCCGAACAGGTCCAGCCGGTGAGGCCGTTCTCGAATCCAGGGTCGGCCACCAGGTTGGCGACCGCGGCACCGGCGCTGACGGAGCCGGCCACGAGAAGGCCGGCGCCGACGACGACGGCGGCGCTCACGGCGGCGAGCGAACGCCGCAGCGGGATCGATCCGTGCCCGGCGCGGCTGCTCGGGTTCGACTGCGATGCGCGTTCCACGACCGCCCTCCTCGGGCGGGCCGTGCGCGACCTCCGACGGAACATGCTGTGCTCCCTTCCCGCCGAGCGCCATGGCCATGACCAGCACGTGGGGGTGCGACGCCCGGCTCCGGGTGAGGTGGGATATGTGGGGCTATGCCGAGCCGGATCGTAGAAGCGGCGGCGGGACCCGTCAATAGGTCTGGACCAATAGCGATCGAGGAGGCCCCGCGTACCGCAGGAGTGATGCTCGGCACAAGCCAACGATCCCTGTGGTGTGGACCAACTAGGATGAGCGCACAGGACGCTGACTGTTCATCTCCGCGCGTGCCGGTCAGGGCGCCACGCGGTCGGTCGGGCGCTCCGGAGAGGTGAGCATGTCCGCGACCGGGCCCGAGAGCTCGACTCTCGCCGCAAGGATAGACAAGCTGTTCGACGTGGTCCGACGACCGGACCGGGAGCAGTACAGCCACGAGGAGGTGGCCCGCGCCTGCCGCGAGGCGACCGGCGACACCTTCTCCGCGACCTATCTCTGGCAGCTCCGGACGGGGCGGCGGGACAATCCGACGAAGCGTCACCTGGAGGCCCTTGCGGGGTTCTTCCAGGTGCCGCCGGCGTACTTCTTCGACGACAGGCAGAGCGCCAGGATCGGCGAGGAGCTGACCCTGCTGGGCGCGCTCAGGGACGCGGGGGTGCGCGAACTCGCCCTGCGCGCCGTGACGCTGTCCCCCGAGGGGCTTGGCACGATCAGCGACATGATCGAGGTGATCGCCAGGCGCGAGGCGAACGCGAAGGAGACCCGCGAGTAGCGGGCCGATCACGCCATGCTCCGCGCAGCCTGACTGATTTCGGGCAAACGGGTGGCTTCCCGCAGAAGCGGAGCACTCGTAGGATTCCTGCTCGGGTGGGGTCGGCCGAGGGGAAGAACGTGCGCGAGCCGGACGGCGCGGAGCGGGAACTGTGGGGGCGCAGTCGTCGGATCGCCGACGCCTTACCGCTGCCCGAGCCGTTCGACGTACAGGTCCTGGTCGACGCACTGGCCGCGCGGCGCGGCCGGCCGATCGAGCTGGTGCCGCTGTCCGGCGCGCGCCAGTCCGCCTGCGGGGTGCTGGTGAGCACCGACCGCGCCGACTACATCGGTTATCCGCTGGCCACCACGGTCCTGCACCAGCAGCACATCGTGCTGCACGAGATCGGTCACCTGCTGTGCGAGCACGCCGGGGGGTCGGGCTCGGCGGACGCCGTCGCCCGCAGCCTGACGACACAGCTCAGCGACGAGCTGGTGAGCCGCGTGCTCGGCCGGACGGCCTACGACGAGCACGAGGAGCGGGAGGCCGAGCTGATCGCCACGCTCGCGCTCCAGCGGGCCGTGCACCGGCCGTCGGCCGAAGCGCGTCCCGGCCCGCTGGCCGGTCGCGTGCTGCGGCTCGGACACGTCTTCGGCCGCCCGCTCCGACGCCGTCCCACACCCGATGGATGACCTCGTCGCGGACGTCGCCGCCTACCTCGCCTGCCTGGTCAGCCTGGCCGGGACGGCGGGGAAGCTGTGGCTGGACCGCGGCCGGCGCTCCGACCCCATCCTGCGCCACGGCTACCTCTTCGGGGCGCTGCTCGGTACGGCCCTGGCGCTCACCGCCCCGGTCAGCGCCCAACTCGCCGCGCGGGTGCTGCCGCTGTCCGACCTCAGCCTGCTCGTGCTCGCGGCCGACCAGCTGAAGGTCGTCGCGGTCGGCGCGCTGGCCACGTCCGCGTACTGGACCCTGCCCGAGCCGGTCGCCCGCCGGTCGGCCCGGCGGCAGGCGGCGCTGACCGCGCTGGTCTGCCTGGCCGAGGTCGCCGCGTTCCTCACGGCCGGTCCGACCCGGTCCGGGGACACGGTGGTCGTCGACGGCTCCGGGCGCGGAGCGCTGGTGGCGTACATCGTGCTGTTCACCCTCCACTGCGTCTGGTGCCTGGCCGTGTTCGGCACGCTCATGGTGCGTGCCGCCGGGTACGCGGGGCCCGGCGTCCTGCGCCTCGGCCTGCTGCTCATGGCGGCAGCTGCCCTGGCCGGCCTGGTGTGGACCTCGGACAACCTCACCGACATCGCCTCCGTGCTGGCCCGCGGCACCGAGGACGGCGCCGAGAGCACCCTGTCGGCGGTCTCGGCCGCCGTCTGCGTGTCCCTGGGATTCTCCGGGGGCACCGCGTCGACCTGGGCGGGCCCGATCGGCCGCCGGATCGGGCGCCGACGGGCCCGCCGGGACTGCGCCAGGCTCGCCCCGCTCTGGGAGGCCGTCGCCGCGGCGCTGCCCGCCGTCGAACTGCGCACCCGGGCCGGGTCCGCCGCGAACGGCGCTCCGGGGCCCGCCGGCGGCGACGCGTTGTTCACCCGGTACCGGCGGGTCATCGAGATCCGCGACGGTCAGCTCGCCCTCGGCGTGTGTGTGCATCCGGGGGTTCCCGGCTGGGTCGCCCTGGCGACCGCGCCGCTGCCGGAGCACGAGCGCGGGAGCGCCGCCGAAGCGGCCTTCCTGGCGGCGGCCCTGGAGGCGGCGGCGCTGGGGCGGCGCTTCCCCGACGGCCCCGGGATGCAGGGCGTCGTCCCGCCGACGTCCCAGGGCGTCGCCGGAGAGGTCACCCGACTGGCCGGGGTCGCCCAGGCCTTCCGGTCCTCGCCCGCCGTCTCGGCCGTGCGGGAGCGTGTGCGGGCCGAGCTGCTGGCCGAGCCGCCGACCGGACCGGGAGGCGAGCCGGGCACAGAGCCGGGAACCACCGAGGCGGGCCCCGCGCGGCTGTGGGCCCGACGAAGCGATGCAACGTAGACGAACCGGCCGTCGGGGCTGATTTCGGTCAACCGGCGACCGAATCATGGTGCTTGACGGTGGATCACCAAGCAGTGCAGGCTGACGCGCGTCAGCTGACATGAATATCAGCCAGCTTGTCTTCATTTCAGCTGTCGACGCGTGTTTCGGGCTCGATCCAAGGGGGGACGCATGCCCGCGCTGAGGAGCGACGACGGCCGACGGCCGGTCGCCACCCGGTCAGGTGGACACGGCGCAGCCGCGGTGTCACCGACGACCGGACCGCACATCGCCTGAGACGCCCAGGGAAGGCGTTCCAACCGGCGGACCCGCGCACGGTCGGGTCCATGCGTGTCCGGGAAGACACGCGTGTCCGGGAAGAGTTGACGACGTACCGGTGTGCGACGGACAACCGTGTTCCACGCCGTCGTCCGGTATGGGGGTGTGAGACATGGCAGAGGATCTTGGACCGTGGTTCCATCGGTTCAGCCGGACCGATGGCGGCGTGCGACTGTTCTGCTTCGCGCACGCCGGTGGCGGCGCGTCGGCGTTCCGCGACCTGTCACGGGCCCTGGCGCCGGACGTCCAGGCCTACGGCGTGCAGTATCCCGGGCGGCAGGACCGGCTGGGCGAGCCGTGCCTGGACAGCCTGCCCGAAGTCGGCGCGCTGGTCGCCGCCGAGATCCGCAGGCTCGGCGTCGGCCCCGACCGGCCGTACGCGCTGCTCGGGCACAGCATGGGCGCGACCGTCGCCTTCGAGGCGGCCCGGCTGCTGGAAGCGTCCGGCACCGGCCCCGTCGCGTTCTTCGCCTCCGGCCGGATCGCGCCGGACGCGCCACCGCATCTGGGCGGCAGGCTGCTCGACGACCAGGCGCTGCTGGCCGATCTGCGCCGGCTGGGCGGCACCACCGGCGACGTGCTGACGGACCCGCGCCTGCTGGCGCTGCTGCTGCCGGCCCTGCGCGCCGACTACGGGGCGGTGCAGCGCTACGTCTACGACGGGCCGCGCCCCGCGCTGGCCTGCCCGGTCGTCGGCATGGTGGGGACGGCGGACGTGCGGGTGTCGGTCGCCGACGTGAAGCCGTGGGCCGACTTCACCTCCGGCCCCTTCGCCTGCCACGAGTTCCCCGGCGGCCACTTCTACCTCGACGAGAACCTGCCCGGGGTGACCGCGCTGATCCGGTCGGTGCTCCGCTCGGAGCCGCGGAGATGAGGAACGACCTGCTGCTCTCGCTGCGCATCCAGCGTGGATGGACGCAGGAGGAGCTCTCCGAGCGCTCCGGCATCAGCGTCCGGACCATCCGCAACCTGGAGTGCGGGCGCATCCACACCCCGCGCCGCAGCTCACTGGACCTGCTGCTGTCCGTGCTCGACCCTGAGCTGCGGAGCCTGGCACGGATCGGCGGGACCAGGGACGAGCTCGGCTCCGACCCCGCGGCCGACCTCCCGCCCGTCGCCGAGAACCCCACCCCCGGCGCCGCAGCCGGCGGCTCCGCACCGGCCGGCGCCCCGCTCGGACGCGCCGGGCGGCCGGAACGCGACCCGGCCCCGATCAAGGGCCCCGGCCTGCGCCCCACCTCCGTGGCACTGACCGGATCCTTCGCGGCCTGGCGCGGCCCGCAGCCGCCCCGCACCCCGCTGATCGGCAGGGAACGGGAGCTGCGCAGACTGACCGAGGCGGTGGGCAGCGCCGCCGTCACCGTCCTGACCGGCCCGGGCGGCATCGGCAAGACCCGCCTGGCGCTCGAGGCGGCACGCCGCACCGCCGGCGCGTTCCCCGGCGGGGTGGCCGTGGCGCAGCTCGGCAGGATCGCCGCCGCCGCGGCGGTCAACGGCGGCGAGGGGCCCACCGTGCTCTCCGCCGCCCAGCAGGCCGTCGCCGAGGCGCTGGGCGCCGAACGCCAGCCCCGCGGGGGCCTCGCCACACTGCTGGTGCTGGACACCGCGGAACACCTGCCGCAGCTGACCGCCCTGCTGGTGGAGCATCTGCGCGAGGCCTGGCCCGACCTGCGGCTGATCATCACCACCCGCCGCCGGCCGGCCGTCCCCGAGGCCCTGGTCCTGGAGATCGAGCCGCTCAGTCCCGAGCACTCGGTGCAGCTCATCTGCTCCCGGCTGGCCTCGGACTCTGTCACCAGCGGGATGTCGGACTCACCGGACCTGGTCACCGAGCTCTGCAAGGAGCTGGACCACGTCCCGCGGCTCATCGAGTTCGCCGCCTACTGGCTGCGCAACGTCCCGATCACCGCGCTGCTCTCGCTGGAGCACGTCGTGGAGCTGCTGGGCTTCCCCGACTTCTCCGCACTGCCGCACCAGCGGTCGCTCAGGGACAGTCTGGAGTGGAGCTGGGTACCACTGACGGAGAGTCAGCGACGGTTCCTGGTGCGGATGGCCGAGCACGACCGGCCGGTCTTCAGCGACGCCGGCGACCTCGCCGCGCTGGAGCCCGGAGTCAGCCACAGCGAGGCGGTCGGGCTGCTGGCCGGGCTCGCCGACGCGTCGCTGCTCCAGGTCAGCCGGGGCGCCCGGTACGAGTACCGGATGCTGCGCCATGTCCGGGCCTTCGTCCGGCACCGCAGTCGCGTGGAGCCGAGGACCCCCGCCGGTCTGGTGCCCAGCTGCCCCTGAGCGTGGCGTCACGTCCGCCCGGCAGCTTCACAGTTGCCGGTCCTGCCGCCTGCGGCAGGACCGGCACCGCTTGTTGCTGGTGCTTTGCCTGTCTCCTCCCGAGCACGGTGTGGCGTACTACGGGTATGACCGAGACTCTCGCCGTTCCCGGCGCCGCCGAGCTGATCCGCGCTGCCGCGAGCCATCTCGTTCCCGGCATCACCGACCTGCATCGGCTGCTCGGCGCGGGCGGCACGGAGGAGTCCGCCGAGGGCGCCGAGGTGCGCCTCAGCAACGGCCGGACGCTGCTGGACTTCGGCAGCTACGCGGTGACCCTGTTCGGCCACCGGCCCCCCGAGGTCGTCGACGCGGTCCACCGGGCCCTGGACACCATGCCCACCTCCACCCGGCTGGTCGCCAACCCGGTGACGGCCGCGCTGGCGAGCAGGCTGGCCGGGCTGGTCGCCCCGGAGCGGCTGCGCCGGATCTGGCTCGGACTGACCGGCTCCGACGTCGTCGAGGCCGTGCTGAAGCTGTCCATCGCCGCCACCGGCACCACCTCCGTGCTGGCCGCGCAGGGCGCGTTCCACGGCAAGAGCATGGGCGCGCTGGCCCTCACCGCCGACGGCGAACGCCGCACCCCCTTCGCCGGGTTCCTCGGCGACGTCCGGCATCTGCCCCTGGAACCGGACGCGGTACGGCGGGCGGCACAGGAACGCCCCTTCGCCGCGCTGATCGTCGAACCGGTGCAGGGCGAGGGCGGCGGTCGTCCGCTGCCTCCGGCGCTGCTGCGCCAGTGGGCCGAGGACGCCCGCAGGGTCGGCGCGTTCGTCATCGCCGACGAGATCCAGTGCGGCCTGCGCCGGTGCGGTCCCGTCTCGGTGTCGGAGTCCGTCGGCATGGACGCGGACGCGGTGCTGTTCGGCAAGCCGCTGGGCGGCGGCGTCCTGCCGCTGTCCGCGGCCCTGTGCAGCGAGCGGCTCTACGCGCCGCTGCTGGCCGACCCGTTCCTGCACACCTCCACCTTCAGCGGCCACCCCGCCTCCTGCGCGGCCGGTCTCGCCGCCCTGGACCTGCTGGACGCGCACCTGGACGACTTCGCCCGGGTGGGCAGGCGGCTGGCCGAGGGAGTAGCCCTGCTGGCCGCCCAGCACCCGGGGGTGGTCGCCGAAGGACGCACCCTCGGCCTCTTCGGCGCGCTGGAGCTGGCCGACCGCTCCTGCTCCAGCCTGGCCCTCATGGAGGCGGGACGCCGCGGCCTGCTGCTCGCGCCCTGCCTGAGCGAGCCGACCGTGCTGCGGATCCTGCCCCCTGTCGTCGTCACGGACGAACAGCTCGACCGCGCGATGGGAATCCTGGACACCGTCCTGGCCTCGGTGGCACGGCGCACCGCGGCCCGCTGAGCCGCGCCGGCGCACAGAACCGAACCCGCGCGGAGAACCGAACCCGCGCGGAGAACCGATCCGCACCGATCCGCACGGAGGACGAGACCCATGCCCGCCTCTGCCGCATCCGCCGCCATCAGCGCCGAGCCGACCGCGCCGGTGCTCGAACGCGGCCCGTCGGCCGGGAGCTCCGGGGTCGTCCCCGGCGCCGGATCGACGATCCACCAGGCCCTGCGCGCCCAGGCCCGGCGCACGCCCGACAGCGTCGCGCTGGTGCACGCCGGAGAGTCCCTCGACTACCGCGAGCTCGACCGGCGGTCCGACGACGCGGCCCGGCGGCTGGCGTCGATGGGGGCCGGACCGGGCAGCATCGTCCCGGTCCGGCTGAGCCGATCGACGGCCCTGGTGGTCGTGGTGCTCGGGGTGCTCAAGTCCGGAGCGGCCTACTCGCTGCTCGACCCGGCCTGGCCCGACGAGCGGGTCGCCGACGTGCTGCGGCAGACCTGCGCCCGCCTCTTCGTGACCGACACCCCGCTGCCCCAGGACTTCCCGCTCGACGTGCCGGTGTGGTCCCCGGCGAAGGAGCCAGCCCCCGCCGGCCCCGCGTTCGTGGCCGAGCGCGAGGTCTCCCCTGCGGATCCCGCGTGCGTCTACTTCACCTCGGGCAGCACCGGCCGCCCCAAGGGCGCGGTCTCCCCGCACAGCGGCAGTGTCCGGCTGGTGACGCCCGACGGCTTCGCCGAGACCGGCCCGGGATCGGTCACCTCGCTTGCGGCGGCGATGCCCTGGGACCTGTTCAGCCTGGAGCTGTGGGCGCCGCTGCTGACCGGCGGGCGGCTGGTCGTCAGCGACGAGCCCTACCTGACCGGTCCCTCGCTGCGGGCGCTGATCCGCGACGAGGGCCTCACCTGGGTGTGGACCACGACCTCGCTGTTCAACATGCTCGTGGACGAGGAGCCCGACTGCTTCACCGGGCTGAAGACGGTGATGGTCGGCGGCGAGCGGCTCTCACCGCCGCACGTGGCCGCGTTCCTCGCCGCCCATCCAGGGATCGCCCTGGTCAACGGCTACGGACCGGTGGAGAACACGGTCTTCGCCAGCACCCACCGGATCCGCCCGGAGGACTGCGGGATCCCCGGCGGCATCCCCATCGGGGTGCCGGTGCCGGGCACGACCGTGCACGTCCTGGACCCCGAGGGCCGGGAGTGCCCGGACGGGACCGTCGGCGAACTCTGCTTCGCCGGCACCGGTCTGGCCGTCGAGTATCTCGGGCAGCCCGAGCTGACCGCGGAGAAGTTCCCGGTGCTGGAGCTGGAGGGGCGGCGCGTGCGGGTCTACCGCAGCGGCGATCTGGGGCTCCGCGACGCCGAGGGGCTGCTGCACTACCGCGGGCGGATCGACCGTCAGGTGAAGATCCGCGGCCACCGGATCGAACCCGAGGAGGTCGAGGCCGTCATCCGGCGGCTGCCCGGTGTCGCCCGCTGCGTCGTGCTGCCCGCACTCGCCGCCGACGGCGCCTGCACCGGCCTGCTGGCCTTCGTCACCCCCGACGCCGACGCCGACGCCACCGCCACGGCTGGGGCGGGCGGCGCGGAACGGCTCGACACGGCCGGGCTGCTCTCCCGGCTGCGCACCCTGGTCCCCGCCTACCTGCTGCCCGCCTCCCTGGTGGAGGTCCCCGAGATCCCGCTGAACGCCAACGGCAAGCTCGACACCGCGGCCCTGCTGGCCCAACTGCCGACGGACGCACGGGCCCAGGCATCGACCGGAGCGAGCAGGGCCGAAGCGAGCGCGCCCGGCGAGGTCGCCGAGGAGGACCTGGAGCTGCCGGCGCAGCCGCTTCCCGCGCTGGTCGCCCGTGTCTTCGCCGAACTGACCGGACGACACCCGGCCGCAGTGGCCGCCGACGCCACGCTGGCCCTGCTCGGCGGCACCTCGCTGGACGCGGGCCGGGCCGCCGCCCGGATCGGCCAGGCCCTGGGCCGGACGCTTCCGGTCTCGCAGCTGTTCCGCACCCCGTCGGTCCGTGCGCTCGCCGACTGGCTGGCCGGGACCGCCTCCCCCGAGCAGCCGGAGCAGCCGTCCGGCGACGCCGACCAGCTCGCCGTCGAACTGACGCCGCTGCAGCGGTACTTCCTGATCGAGCACCTGGCCGCGCCGGACGACGTCACCCAGCACTGCGTGGGGGCCTGGCGGATCGCCGGCCGGCCGAACCGCCGGGTGCTGCGCGCGGCCGTCGAGCACGTGCACCGCAGGCACCGGGCGCTGGGCAGCCGCTACGTCCTGGACGTCACCCCGGTCCTGGTGCCCGGCGACGCGCCCGCGCCGCCGATGCGGGAGCTGATCGTGGACACCGAGGCCGAGGCCCACACGGCGCTGGCCAGGGAACTCGGTCGCCCGTTCCGGCTGGAGACCGGCTACGTCTGGCAGGCCGTCTTCGTCGCGGTGCGCCAGACGCCGGTCACCTTCGTCGGCCTGGCCGCGCACCACATCGCCTTCGACGGCACCTCCGTCGCGGTGCTCGCGCACGACCTCGGCGCCGCCTACCGGGCGCTGCGCGCGGGCGGCGAGCCGGACCTGCCCGAAGCGCCCGACCCGGCCGCGGTCGCCCGGGCCAGGCGGGCACAGCTCGCCTACGTCGACCGGGCGGAGCAGGAGCGGCACTGGCAGAACGCCCTGGACGGCATCCCCGACCTGACCCTGCCCGCCGACGCGCTCCCCGACGCGGCCGCGACGGAGCCGGGCGGGCCCGGGGCCGCCGTGGTCGCGGGCAGGATCGACGCGGACACGGTGCGCGGGCTGACCGCACTCGCGGCCCGCACCGGCGCCAGTGCCTATGTCGTCCACCTGGCCGCCTTCGGCGCGGCCCTCGCCGCGCTCACCGGTCAGCGCGACTTCGGCGTGGTGACACCCGTCAACCTGCGCGGCGACGCCGCCGTGGACAACGCGGTCAACTGCCTGATCAACCCGGTCTGCCTGCGGCTGCGCCCGCGCACGGAGGCGGCGACCGAAGCGGCGGTGGCCGAGACGGCTGCCGTCGTGGCAGGGGCGTTCGCGGCGCAGGACCTCTCGCTGCCGGAGATCATCGCCCTGCTCGGGCGTCCGGTGGACGGCCCGCGCGCACCGCTGGCCCAGGTGATGCTCGCCTTCCAGGACACCAGGACGCCGGTGCTGGATCTCGGCGACGTGGCCGCCGAGATCGTCATGCCGCTCTACCCCGAGGTGCCGGACGGGATCGTCGCCGGGCTGTGGCCCGAGGGGGCCGCCCACTCCTACCCCGGCGTGCCCGCCGAGCTCTTCGCCGAGGTCTGGCCGGGCGCCGACGGCAGCGCGCGGCTGCTGGTGGAGTACCAGCCGGCCAGGGTCGACAGGGCGTTCGCCCGGCGCCTGCTGGACGCCTTCGCCGGGCAACTGCAGCAGTACGCGGGGGATGCGCACTCCGGCTGAGCCGCACAGACGAAGGAGGGGCGGGGTGACGACACCCCCGCCCCTCCTTTCCAACTCCCCCGCCGGTTCAGCGCGTCCGGATCCGGATCCACCAGCGCAGCCGGGACCGGCGGCGGACGACGCCGCGCTCCGGCTCCCGCACCACGACCTGCACCGCGCCGCCCGCGGCCAGCCCCACCAGACGGATCACGACGCCGGATTCCTCCCCCGAGCCGGCGGCGCGCACCGGCAGGCCCGTCTCCAGACCACGGCCGAAGGGCCCCAGCACGCTGCGTCCCTCCGCCTCGACCCTGACCCCCGGTGGGACCACCACGCGCACCGTGCCCAGCAGCCCGTAGGCATGGATCTCCGTCGCCCGGTCCTGGAACACGGCGTCGCGCAGGTCGAGTTCGACCGTGCCGAAGGTCGCTGCGGCGGTGTATCTGGTCGGCACCACCCAGCGGTCGGCGCGGCGGATGGTGCCGAGCAGGGCGACGCTGCGCCGCACCGGACCGGGCGTGCCGCCCACCAGGGGCGTGCCGTCCGGATGGGCGGGCCGGGTCGGCACCGGCAGGTCCCGCAGCAGGGGCTCCAGGTCAGCCGCGACGACGGCGCTGAAGACCTCGGTCAGCCGCTGGTCCAGCTCCTCGGTGCTGAGCCGGCCCTCGGCCGCGGCCTCCCGCAGCCGCTCGGCGGCCGCGTCGCGCTCGCCGTACGACAGGCGGATCCCGCTCCGAGACGGGCTTTTCGGTGGCGTGTCCGCCATGGTGTTGTCCCTCCTGTTGCGAGTGGAATGCGGCGCGGCTCCGCCGCGCGCACCGTCCCGGTGGGCGCGGCGGAGCCGGAGAACGACCGCGGGATCAGGCCTGCGCGCCCTCGGTCGCCGTGATCAGGCTCAGCGGGCGCATGTCGGTCCAGTGCTCGCCGACGTAGTCCAGGCAGGCGTCCCGGTCGGCCTCCCCGAACACGGTCCGCCAGCCGGCCGGCACCTCGGCGAAGGACGGCCACAGCGCGTGCTGGTTCTCGTCGTTGACCACCACGAGGAATCGGCCGTCGGGGTTCTCGAAGGGGTTGCTCATCAGCGGTTTGTCCTTTCCTGGAGGATCGCCGCAGCGGGTGCGGTGGCTGCGACGACGCGGGCGAGCGCGTCGGGGGTGGGGGCACGGTGGACCGCGCCGGGGGGAACCTCGCGGCCGAGATCGTCGCGGATCCGGCCGCTCAGCCGGAGTGCGGCCAGCGAGTCGCCACCGAGCGCGAAGAAGTCGTCCTCGACGCGCACCTCCTGGTGGCCGGTCAGCTCCTCGAAGAGGCCGCGCAACCGCTCCAGGATCTCGGTCGGCGCGGCCGCCGCCGAAGCGGGGTGGACGGCGGCGACCGGAGCCGGAGCGAGGAGCTCCGCGGACAGCGGCGTCGCGGCGGTCAGCGTCGCGGCGGTCGACTCCGGGGCCGCCGCCCAGGATTCCAGCAGGGAGCGCAGCCTGGCCAGGATCCGCCTGGCCGCCGCGCCGTCCACGGCCTCGGGGTGGTGGTCCAGCGCCAGGTGGAGCCGCTCGTCAGGGGCCACGGTGAGTTTGAGCGGGTAGTGGTAGGCGTCCCGACCGGAGAAGCCGGTCACCCGCACCCCGCCCGCACCCGCCGACTCGGCCACGGACTGCCGGCTCGGGTAGCTCTGGAAGACGACACAGCTGTCGAAGAGCGGGCCGAGGCCCGCCGCACGCTGGATCGCCGCCAGTCCCAGGTGCCGGTGGTCGCCGAGCGCCGCCTGCTCCTGCTGCAGTCGGGTCAGCTGTCCGTCGAACGGCTGCTCGGATTCGATCCGGACGCGCACCGGGACGGTGCTGATCAGCGGGCCCACGATCCCGGCCACGCCGGGAACGGCCGCCGGACGCTCGGCGCCGGTCGCGCCGAAGACCACGTCCGTGGACCCGGTCAGCTCCGAGAGCACCAGCGCCCACATCCCCTGCACCACGGTGTTGAGGGTGACGCCGTGCCGGCGGGCGGCGGCGGCGAGCTCGGCGGTCCTCCCGGTGGTCAGCTCGACGGACACCTGGTCCGGAAGCCCGGCCCGGTGCTCGCCCGGCACCGCCAGGGTCGGACGCAGGCCCTCGCCGAGCGCAGCGCGCCACGCGGCCTCGGCCGCCTCCCGGTCCTGCTCCGCCAGCCAGCCGAGATAGTCGGCCAGTTGGGCCGGTCGCGCCGGCGCCGCCTGGGCGCCGGCCGTCTCCGCCCCGATCCGGCCGAACAGGTCGGACAGCAGCAGCGGCAGCGACCAGCCGTCCAGCAGCAGGTGGTGGGCCGTGACCAGGAGCGCCGTGCGCCGCTCGGGCAGCCGCACCAGGTGGAAGCGGACCAGCGGCGGCCGGGCCACGTCGAAGCGGCGCACCCGCTCCCGCGCGCACAGGGCGTCGAGCGGCTCCCGGTGGTCGGCGCCCGCCTCACGCAGGTCGGTGGTCTCCCACGGCAGCGGCACCTCCTCGGGGACCGCCTGGACCAGTCGGTCCCCGAGCCGGGCGAAGCCCGCCCGCAGCGCGTCGTGGCGGTCCAGCAGCGCGCCGCAGGCGGCACGCAGCGCGTCCTCGTCGACCGCACCGGTCAGCTCCACGGTGAACTGCACCGAGTAGACGTCGACCTCGTCCGGGTCACGCCAGTGGTGGTACAGCAGGCCCTCCTGGACGGGGGCCACCGGCATCAGCTCCCGGACCGGGCCGAATCGGTGCTCCAGTTCCGACACCTGCTGCTGGGTCAGGTCCAGCAGCGGGAAGTCGGCCGGGGTGCGGCCGCCCGCGTCGGGGCGGCGCAGGTGCGCGGCCAGGGTCCGCAGCGCCATGCACCACTCCTCGGCCAGTTCGCGCACCTCGGCCTCGGTGAGCAGGGCGCCGGCCCAGGTCCACCGGCCGACCAGGGTCGGCCCCTGCGGTCCCTCGACGACCACGGCGTCCAGGTCCAGCAGGTGCGGCACCGGCTGCGCGGGGTCCGCGCCCAGCGGCAGCACGTCCGACTCGGGCGCCGGCGCCCAGTCGCCTGCGGGACCCGACGCAGCCTGCCGTCCCAGGTAGTTGAAGCCCAGCTGGGGCACGACGCGCGCCCGGTCCTGACCGGCGTCGTAGCCGCGACCCCGGTCCGGCACGCGGCGCAGGTCCTCCTTGACCCGCATCAGGGCGCGGCCGATCGACTCCTCGTCCGGGTCGGCCGTGCCGGGGTCGAGCAACGCGGGGGCCTGGCTGGTGAACCAGCCGACCGTGCGGCCGAGGTCCAGCTCGGCGTCCTCGCGGCCGTGCCGCTCGACGTCCACCAGCACGGCGGTGCCGGTGTCGGCGACGTGCCGGTTCCGCCAGCGGACGGCGGCCAGCGACAGCGCGGTCAGCAGCGCGTCGTCCACCCCGGCCCGGTAGGCCGTGGGCACGGCCTCCAGCAGCACGCGGGTCTCCTCGGGCGGCAGCTGCACCGTCAGGTCACCGGCGGTGGCGTAGGTGTCGCTCGCGTCGACCGGGTGGGCCGCGAGCGGCACGTCGACAAAGTCGGCGACCTCCTGCCAGTAGGGCGCGGCCGTGTCCCCGGTCTCGGCGAGCCGCCGCGCCCAGGTGCGGAAGGAGACCGGGACCGGGGCGAGCACCGGTTCGCTCCCCTGCGCGACGGCCGTCCAGGCCTGGTGCAGGTCGCCGAGCAGCACCGGCCAGGAGACCGCGTCGACCGCCAGATGATGGACCGTCAGCAGCAGCCGTCCGGACGCCTCGGCGCCCGCGTCGAACCAGACGGCGCGCAGCAGCTCGCCCTGCTCCGGGTCGAGTTCACCCTGCGCCCGCGCGGCCTCGACGGCCACGGCCGCCCGCAGGCCGTCGGGGTCGGCCGCGGTCACGGCCGCCTCGCTGACGTCGACGCGCCGCAGCAGCCGCTCCGCGGAAACCGCCCCGCGCGGCCCGGTGGTCAGCGTCCAGTCGCCGGCCGCCGAAACCGTCAGCCGGAGTCGCAGGGTGTCGTGGCGGTCCACGACCGCCTGCACGGCGGCCCGCAGCGACTCGACGTCCAGTCCCGCCGGCACCCGCACCAGGGTCGACTGGGTGAAGCCGCGGCTGGAGCCGCCGCGGTCGCGCAGCGCCCGCATGATCGGGGTCAGCGGCACCTCGCCCACTCCGGCGTCGGGTGACTCGACGGCGGCGGCCACGGCCGTGCGCGCGATCCGGGCCAGCGCGGCGGGGGTGGGATGGGCGAACACCTCGCGCGGCGTCAGCTCCAGTCCCGCGGCCCTGGCCCGCGCGGCGAGCTGGATGGAGAGGATCGAGTCGCCGCCGAGCGCGAAGAAGCCGTCGTCGGCGCCCACCTCGGGCAGGTCCAGCAGCTCCGCGAAGAGGGCGCAGAGCAGCAACTCGTTCGGGGTGGCCGCCGCCCGGCCGGTCGCGTCGGCGGCGAACACCGGGGCGGGCAGCGCGCGCCGGTCCAGCTTGCCGCTGGGCGAGAGCGGCAGCTCGGGCAGGAGCACGAACGCGGCCGGCACCAGCGCGTCGGGCAGCACCCGGGTGGCGTGGGCGCGCAGCTCCTCGGGGTCCGGTGCGCTGCCCGGGACCGGGACCAGGTAGGCGACCAGGCGCTTCACCCCGCGCCCGTCCTCGCGCACGACGACCGCGCACAGCGCCACCTCGGGGTGCTCGGCCAGCCCCGCCTCGATCTCGCCGGGCTCGATCCGGCGGCCACGGATCTTGACCTGGTCGTCGGCGCGGCCCTGGTAGAGCAGTTGGCCCTCGGGACTCCAGCGGACCAGGTCGCCGGTGCGGTACATGCGGCTGCCCGGCGCGCCGAAGGGATCGGGCAGGAAGCGCTCGGCGGTGAGTGCGGCCCGCGCGTGGTAGCCGCGCGCCAGGTTGGTCCCGGCCAGGTACAGCTCGCCCACCGCGCCGACCGGCAACGGCCGCAGCGCGGCGTCCAGCACGTGGACGCGGGTGTTGTCGATCGGCCGTCCGATCGGCACGACCTCGGGGTCGGGTCCGTCCAGGGTCCACGCCGTGACGTCGACCGCGGCCTCGGTGGGCCCGTAGAAGTTGTGCAGCGCGGTCGAGGGGAGGGTGCGGGCGAACCTCGCGGCGAGCGCGGGCGGCAGGGCCTCGCCGCTGCACACCACATGACGCAGTCCGCCGCAGTCGGCGGCCGCCGGCGACTGGAGGAACACCTCCAGCATCGAGGGCACGAAGTGCACGTAGCTGATTCGCTCGCTGCGGATCAGCGCCGCCAGCGCCTCGGGGTCGCGATGGGCCCACGGCGGGGCGACGACCAGCGCCGCCCCCACGGTGAGCGGCCAGAAGAACTCCACCACGGACACGTCGAAGCTGGACGGCGTCTTCAGCAGGACCCGCGCGCCGGGCCCGGAGGGGCACTGCCGTTCCATCCACCGCAGCCGGTTGACGATCGCCCGGTGCGGCACGACCACGCCCTTGGGGCGACCGGTCGACCCCGAGGTGTAGAGCAGGTAGGCGGCGTCCTCCGGCTGCACGCCGACCGGCAGGTCCGGTCCGGCGTCGGCGTCCTCGTCCTGCGCCGTCAGTTCGCGGTAGGACTCCGGCGTGAGGGTGCACACCGGGTCCGCGTCGGCGAGCATGAACGCCACCCGGTCCGCCGGATAGTCCGGATCCACCGGCAGGTAGGCGGCCCCGGCGAGGTGCGCCGCGTAGAGCGAGACGACCAGCTCCGCCGAGCGCTCCAGCGCCACCGCGACGACCCGTCCGGGCGCGGCGCCGAGCCGCACCAGGCGACGGGCCAACGTGCGGGCGGCAGCGTCCAGTTCGGCGTAGCTGAAGCGCCGCTCGCCGTCCACGAGCGCCTCGGCGTCGGGGGTGGCGGCCACCTGGGCCGCGAACAGCTCCGGCAGCGTGGCGGGTTCGGCGGGGACGGCGGTGTCGTTCCAGGCGTCGACCACCTGTTCCCGCTCCGCCGCGGTGAGCAGCGCGATCCGCCCGACGAGCTGGTGCGGATCGGCGGCGAAGGCCGTCAGCAGCAGCTCCAGCCGGTCCCGCAGCAGTGCGGCGGCCGGAGCCGGGAAGAGCAGCGGGTGGTGGCTGAGCTCCAGCCGCAGCCGTTCGCCGGGAACGGCCATCAGGCTCAGCGGGTAGTGCGTCGAGCCAAGGATGTCGCCCGCCCCGGCGTCGTACCCGCGGACCGTCGTGGCTCCGGACCGGGCCGCAGAGGTCTCCTCGGCGTCCAGGTGACCCGGTGCGTTCTCGAAGACGGTGGTGGTGTCGAAGAGCTGGTCCACGCGCGCAACGCGCTGGATGTCCGCGAGCCCGACGTGGTGGTGCGCGGCGAGCAGTGCCTGCTGGTCCTGGAGGCGGCCCAGCAGCTCGACCACCGGAAGCGCGGGATCGATCCGCAGGCGGGCGGGAACGGTGTTCATCAGCAGCCCGACGATGCCCTCGACGCCCGGCAGGTCCGCCGGGCGACCGGAGACGGTGACGCCGAAGACCACGTCGTCGCGCCCGGTCTGCGCCGCGAGCAGCAGCCCCCAGGCCCCCTGGACCAGCGTGTTCAGGGTGAGCCCCGCGTCACGGGCGACCCGGCCCAGCTCGGCCGTGTGCCGCGCGGAGAGCTCGAGCGTCAGGGTCTGGTTGGCCACCTGCTCCGCACCGCGTGCGGCGGGCGCCACCAGCGTCGGCTCGGCCACGTCCGCCAGCGCTTCGGCCCAGGCGGCCTTCGCGGCTTCCTGGTCCTGCGCGGCCAACCAGTCCAGGTAGTCCCGGTAGGGGGCCGCCGGGGGCAGCCGGTCCGCGCCGTCCGCGTGCAGGCGCACCAGGTCGCCCAGGACCAGGGGCAGCGACCAGGCGTCGAGCAGCAGGTGGTGGTACGAGAAGACCAGCACATGACGCCGCTCCGCGAGCCTGACCAGCGTGCAGCGCACCAGTGGCGGCCTGGCCGGGTCGAAGCGGTGCCGCCGCTCGCAGGCGAGCAGCTCGTCCATGGCCGGACCGGGGTCGTCGCCGACGCTGAGGTCCACCTCCTGCCACGGCAGCTCGCAGCTCTCCGGCACCAGTTGCACCGCACGCCCGGAGGACGCCGTCACGAAGCCGGCCCGCAGCGCCTGATGGCGCGCCAGCAGAGCGGTGCAGGCGGCGCGCAGAGCGACCGGGTCGAGCGGGCCGTCGAACTCCAGTGCCGTCTGGACGGTGTAGACGTCCACGCCCTCGGTGTCGTAGAGGGCGTGGAAGAGCATGCCCTCCTGGAGCGGGGAGAGCGGCAGGAACTCGACCGGACCGGAGTGCGCGGCAGTCAGTTCCGCGCGCTCCGCGTCGCTCAGCTCCAGCAGGACGCGCGCACCGGTCCCGGCAGCCTCGACCGGACCCGCCTCGGCCGCGACCTGGGCCAGGGCGGAGACGGTCTTGTGCACGAAGACGTCGCGCGGGCTGAGCGCGAGGCCCTCCTTGCGGGCCCGGGAGACCAGCTGGATGGAGATGATCGAATCGCCGCCGAGCGCGAAGAAGTTGTCGTCCACCGAGACCTCGGGCAGTTCCAGCACCTCCGCGAAGAGCCGCTGCAGCACCTGCTCCTGCTCGGTCAGCGCCGCGCGACCGCTCCCGGACGAGGTCGCGAGAGCCGGGGTGGGGAGGGCGGTGCGGTCGACCTTGCCGTTGCGGGTCAGCGGGAGGGTGTCCAGGGTGACCAGCGCGGCGGGGATCATGTAGTCCGGCAGGATGTGGGCGAGTTCGGCCCGCAGCGCGTCTGGGTCCACCTGCGTGCCGGGGGTTGGGACGAGATAGCCGACCAGCTGCTTGCCCCCCGTCGGCAGGGTGTGCGCCAGGACTAGGGCCTGCTGCAAGTCGGCACACGCCTTCAGCGCCGTCTCGATCTCCGTCGGCTCGATCCGGTAACCGCGGATCTTGACCTGCTGGTCCGTGCGACCGGTGAACGTCAACCGGCCCTCACTCCAGCGCGCCGTGTCACCCGTGCGGTAGAGCCGCGAACCGGGCGGACCATAGGGATCCGGATGGAAGTGCAACGCCGTCTGCGCCGGCTCCCCGTGATACCCACGCGCCAACCCGGTCCCGGCCAGATACAGATCCGCGCTCGTCTCCGGCGGCGCCGGCTGCAGATGCTGGTCCAGCAGATACGCCCGCATCCCGTCCAACGGCAACCCGATCGGCATCACCTCCGGAACCAACCCCGCATCACTGACGGCATGCCGCGTCCCGATCACACTCGCCTCGGTCGGACCGTACGCATCCACCACCGTGATCCCCGGAACGCTTCGCAACAGGTGTCGGACCTCGCCCGCCGGAACCACATCCCCACCGGTCCAGATCTCCACCAGACCCGCCAACGCCTCCGGATCCTCACGCGCGATCAACCGGAACAACCCCGCCGTCAACAACAACGACGTCACCCCGTGCACCGCGATGTGATGCCGCAACACCTCCGGCGTCACATCACCCGGCGCCGCGACCACCACCGCGCCACCCAACGTCAACGGCGTGAACATCTCGTACAACGACGCATCGAACGCCGGCGACGCATGCAACAACACCCGACGCTGAGCAGCAGCCGTGAACCCGGCATCACGCACCAGATCCGCAATCCCCCCATGCGTCAACGCCACCCCCTTCGGCTCCCCCGTCGAACCCGACGTGAACAGCAGGCACGCCAGCTGATCGGGCAACACAGGAGCAGCAACCACATCACATGCCGGGAACTCCTGCCGCGGGTCCAGGGTCGGCAGGTCCGACGCATGCTCCCGGTCGGTGATCAGCAGCTGCGCACCCGACCGCGCCAGGATCTGCGCATGCCGCTCCACCGGCGCACGATGATCCAACGGCACATACACACCCCCCGCCTTCAACACCGCCAACGCCGACACCACCGTCAGCGGCGACCGCTCCAACAAAATCGCAACGACCGGCTCCACACCCCTCAACCGCGACCCGACCGCCGCCGCCAACCTCCCCGCCCGCTCATCCAACTCCCGGTAACTCCACACCACACCATCCGCGACCACCGCCACCGCATCCGGCGTCCGCCCCACCTGCCCCGCGAACAGATCCAGCAACGACGCCGACCCCGCCGCCACCGCACCCGTACCCAACGCCAACAACCGCCCCCGCGACACCGCATCCACCACCCCCAACCGACCCACGGTCAGGTCCAGGCCTTCGGCCATCGTGGTCAGCACCTGCAGCAGGCTGCGCCCGAGGCGTTCGGTCGCCTCCAGGTCGAAGACGGAGGCGCGGTAGTTGAGTTCGAGGCGCAGGCGGTCGCCGGGGAAGGCGGACAGGCTGAGCGGGTAGTGCGTGGCGGCCGTCTCCTCGCGCTCCTCGGCCGGGGCCAGGGCGAGGCCCGGCACGGCGTCACGCAGAGACTCGGGCTGGAACGGCAGGTTCTGGAACACCATCGTGGTGTCGAACAGCTCGGGCAGCCCCGTGAGCCGTTGAACGTCCGCGAGCCCCAGGTACTGGTGGGCCGCCACGGCGGCCTGCTCGCGCTGGAGCTCGGTGAGCATCTCCGCCAGCGAGGCGTAGGGGTCGATCCGCAACCGGGCCGGGACGGTGTTCATCAGCAGCCCGACGACGTCCTCCACGCCCGGCAGATCCGCCGGACGGCCGGAGACGGTCACCCCGAAGACGATGTCCTGACGTCCGGTCAGCGAGCCGAGCAGCAGCCCCCAGGCGCCCTCGACCAGCGTGTTGAGCGTCAGCCCGTGACGTCGGGCCACGGACGCCAGTGCGGCGGTGCGTTCCTCGTCCAGCTCGACGGCGTGCCGCAGCGGATTCACCTGGGCGTCGTCACCGCGTCCTGGCGCGACCAGGGTCGGCTCGGTCACGCCGTCCAGGGCGCGCCGCCAGGCGCGTTCGGCCTCGGCGCGGTCCTGTGCGCCGAGCCAGGCCAGGTAGTCGCGGAAGCCGACGGCGGGCCGGGGCGGCTGCGACGCGGCGGCATCCCCGCCGAGCCGCGCCGAGTACAGCGTGAACAGGTCCGCCAGCACGGACGGCAGCGACCAGCCGTCCGTCACCGCGTGGTGCAGCGTGAAGGCGAAGGCGTGCCGGTCCTCGCCGAGCCGGATCAACGTGCAGCGCATCAGCGGGGGGCGGCTCATGTCGAAGCGCCGCACGCGGTCGGCGGCCAGCAGCTCGCCGAGCAGTGCCCGCCGGGCGCCCTCGTCAGGGGCCGTGCTCAGGTCCGCCTCCTCCCAGGGGAGTTCGACGGACCCGGCGATGACCTGCACGGGACGGCCGGAACCGCTCTGGGTGAAGGCGGCGCGCAGCGCGTCGTGGCGGTCCAGCAGCGCGGCGCAGGCCGCCCGGAGCGCGGCCACGTCCAGCGGTCCGGTCATCTCGATGGCGGTCTGCACGGTGTAGACGTCGACGCCGTCCGCCTCGAAGAGCGCATGGAAGAGCAGGCCCTGCTGCAGCGGTGCCAGCGGCAGGAGGTCCTGCGCGCCGGGAGAGGCGGCCATGAGCTGGGCCCGCTCCTCCTCGGAGAGGTCCAGCAGCGGCGCGCCGGCGGCCGGGGCGCGGGTCGCTGCTCCCGGTGCGGGCCTGGCGGCCGCGGCCGCCGCGAGCCCGGCCGGGGTGCGGTGCGTGAACACGTCCTGCGGGCCGAGGGCCAGGCCCTCCCTGCGGGCCCGGGACGACAGCTGGATGGAGAGGATCGAGTCGCCGCCCAGCATGAAGAAGTCGTCGTCGGCGAAGACCTCCGCCGCTCCCAGCACCTCGACGAACAGCCCGCAGAGCAGCTGTTCGCGGTCGTCGGCGGGCAGCAGGCCGCTGCCGCCGCCCGCGTTGAACTCGGGCTCGGGCAGCGCCCGGCGGTCGACCTTTCCGTTGACGGTCTTCGGCAGCGCCGCGAGCGGCACGAAGGCGGCGGGGACCATGTAGTCCGGCAGCAGCGCGGACGCGTGGGCCCGCAGCGCTGCGGCGTCGAACACGGCGTCGGCGGCGGTCACCACGTAGGAGACCAGCCGCTTGACCCCGGCCCCGGACCGGTCCTGGTGCACCGTGGTCGCCGCCTGCGCGACGGCCGGGTGGATCAGCAGGGCCGCGTCGACCTCGGCCGGTTCGATCCGGAAGCCCCTGATCTTGACCTGGTCGTCGGTTCGCCCGACGAAGGCCAGCTCGCCGTCGTGGGTCCAGCGGACCAGGTCGCCGGTGCGGTACATGCGGCTGCCCGGCGCGCCGAAGGGATCGGGCAGGAAGCGCTCGGCGGTGAGCCCCGGGTGACCCAGGTAGCCACGGGCCAGACCCGTGCCCGCCAGGTAGAGCTCCCCCGCGACGCCGACGGGCAGCGGCCGCAGCGCGGCGTCCAGGACGTACGCGGAGGTGTTGTCGATCGGCTGCCCGATCACGGGAATCGGCGAACGGCTGCTCGTGCAGACCACCGACTCGACCGTGCACTCGGTGGGGCCGTAGAGGTTGTAGGCGTGCACACCGGCCGTCCGCAGCGCGTCCCACAGGCTCGGCGGGACCGCCTCGCCGCCCAGCGCCACCACCCTCGGCCGGTGACCGGGACGGCTGAGCAGACCCTCGGCCAGCAGCTGGACGGCGAAGGACGGCGTGGTGTCGATGACGTCCACCTGGCGGGTGGCCAACTCGTCGAGCAGGTTCGCCGGGTCGCCGCGCAGACCGTCGGGGATCACGTGCAGTTCGTGGCCGGCCACCATCCACAGCAGCATCGTCCAACTGGCGTCGAAGCCGAGGGCGTTGGTGAGCGCCACGCGCAGCCGGTCCGCCCCCGCCCCCGCCGCCTCAGGGGTGAACAGGGAGTCCCGGTGGCTGTGGAACACGTTGGCGAGCGCCCGGTGCTCCACTCCGACGCCCTTGGGGCGGCCGGTCGAGCCGGAGGTGTAGATCACGTAGGCCAGGTGGCCTGGCCGCAGCGGCTCGGCGCGGTCGGCGTCGGTCGGCGCGTGCACGGCCGTCTGCCGGTCGCCGGGAGCCTCGTCCGGCTCCGGGTCGAACAGCAACCGCGGGACCTCGGGCGGCAGCTGCGCCGCGACGCTGTCGGTGGTCAGCACGAGCAGCGGTCGGCAGTCGTCCAGGATCGCGGCGATCCTGTCCGTCGGCAGGCCGATGTCGATCGGGAGGTAGACCGCCCCCGCCTTCAGGACCGCCATGATGGCGACGATCAGGTCCGTGGAGCGTGGCATCGCCACCGCGACGGCCCGGTCTGCACGAGCGCCCGCGGCGAGCAGACGGTGCGCCAACCGGTTCGCGGCCGCGTCCAGTTCGGCGTAGCTGAGCGCCCGGCCCCCGCTGACGACGGCGGTCGCCTCCGGTGTCCGGGCGACCTGGGCCTCGAACAGCTCGGGCAGGCAGGTGTCGTCGCGGCGCCGCGTGGTGCTGTTCCAGTCCACCAGGAGGCGTTGCCGCTCGGGGGCGGTGAGCAGGGCGATGCGGCCCACGGGGAGATCCAGGTCCTCGGCGAACTGTGCCAGCAGCGCGTCGAGCCGGTCGGCGAGCAGACGGACCTGGTCGGCGTCCACCAGCTCGGGCCGGTGGCTGAGCTCGAGGCACAGCTCCTCGCCGGGGAAGACGGTCAGCGACAGCGGGTAGTGCGTGCCCTCGGGGAGCACCCCCTCCTCACGGAAGGCGACCTTCAGGTCGAAGAACTCCCACTCCGCGCCGCGCTTCCTGCCGTTGATCACCGGGGCGTTCTCGAAGACGGTGGTGGTGTCGAAGAGCTCCGGCAGGTCGAGCAGCCGCTGGATACCGGCCAGACCCAGGTGCTGGTGCGCGGTCAGCGCACCCTGCTCCTCCTGGACCCGGGCCAGCAGCACGGCCAGGGACTCGGCCGGGTCGATCCTGACCCGCACGGGGACGGTGTTCATCAGCAGGCCGACGATGCTCTCCACGCCGGGGAGCCCCGCCGGGCGACCGGAGACGGTGGCGCCGAACACCACGTCCTCACGTCCGGTCTGGGCCGCCAGCAGTAGTGCCCAGACCGTCTGGACCACGGTGTTCAGGGTCAGGCCGCGGCGCTGCGCCGCGCCGACGAGCTGCGCGGTGCGCTCGGTCCCCAGGCGCACCATCACCGCCTCGGGCAGGCCCGGACGGTCCATCGACGCGCCGGGGACGAGCAGCGTGGGCTCGTCCAGCCCCTTGAGCGCCTGCTGCCAGGCGGCCTCGGCCGCGCCATGGTCCTGCGCGCCCAGCCACGAGAGGTAGTGGGCGAACGGGACCAGCGGTCCGAGTTCTCCCCGCTCCCCCGCGTAGATCTGGAACAGGTCGTTGAGCAGCAGCGGCAGTGACCAGGCGTCCAGCAGGATGTGGTGGTAGGACACGGCGAGCAGATGGCGCACGCCCGAGGCGTCGTCGTCCAGACGGATCAGGGCGAAGCGGATCAGCGGCGGCCGGGCCATGTCGAAGCGCCGGGTCCGCTCGTCGGCCAGCACCTCCGAAGCGCGGGCCCAGGCGGCGTCCTCGTCACCGACGTCACGCAGATCCACCTCCCGCCAGGGCGCCTCGCAGTGGGCGGCCACCGCCTGCACGGTCTGGCCCGAACGGCGCTGCACGAACGCGGCGCGCAGCGAGGCGTGCCGGTCCAGCAGAGCGGTGCAGGCGGCGCGCAGGGCGGCCGGGTCGAGCGGGCCGGTGATCTCCAGCAGGTTCTGGACGGTGTAGACGTCCACGCCCTCGGTGTCGTAGAGGGCGTGGAAGAGCATGCCCTCCTGCAGCGGCGTCAGCGGCAGCACGGCTTCCAGCGAGGTCTTCTTCACTGCGACAGCTCCCACTCTGCTTCGAGTTCATCGAGTTCGTCCTGGTCCAGGGCGAGTGCAGGGTCGTCCGCCGCGAAGGGCAGCTCCTGCACGTCCGCCAGATCCGGCACCGCGACCGCGAGCGCCTCCGGCGTCTTGTGGGCGAAGACGTCGCGCGGGCTGAGCGCGAGGCCCTCCTTGCGGGCCCGGGAGGCCAGCTGGATGGAGATGATCGAATCGCCGCCGAGCGCGAAGAAGTTGTCGTCCGCGAACACCTCCGGCAGCTCCAACACCTCCGCGTACAGGGCACAGAGCAGCCGTTCGCGCTCGTCCGCCGGCGGCCGTCCGGGCCGGTCCGCGTCCTGCTGGGGGGTGGGGAGGGCGGTGCGGTCGACCTTGCCGTTGCGGGTCAGCGGGAGGGTGTCCAGGGTGACCAGGGCGGCGGGGATCATGTAGTCCGGCAGGATGCGGGCGAGTTCGGCCCGCAGCGCGTCTGGGTCCACCTGCGTGCCGGGAGCAGGAACGAGATAGCCGACCAGCTGCTTGCCCCCCGTCGGCAGGGTGTGCGCCAGGACTAGGGCCTGCTGCAAGTCGGCACACGCCTTCAGGGCCGTCTCGATCTCCGTCGGCTCGATCCGGTAACCGCGGATCTTGACCTGCTGGTCCGTGCGACCGGTGAACGTCAACCGGCCCTCACTCCAGCGCGCCGTGTCACCCGTGCGATAGAGACGCGAACCGGGCGGACCATAGGGATCCGGATGGAAGTGCAACGCCGTCTGCGCCGGCTCCCCGTGATACCCACGCGCCAACCCGGTCCCGGCCAGATACAGATCCGCGCTCGTCTCCGGCGGCGCCGGCTGCAGATGCTGGTCCAGCAGATACGCCCGCATCCCGTCCAACGGCAACCCGATCGGCATCACCTCCGGAACCAGCGCAGGATCCGCCACCGCATGCCGCGTCCCGATCACACTCGCCTCGGTCGGACCGTACGCATCCACCACCGTGATCCCCGGAACGCTTCGCAACAGGTGTCGGACCTCGCCCGCCGGAACCACATCCCCACCGGTCCAGATCTCCACCAGACCCGCCAACGCCTCCGGATCCTCACGCGCGATCAACCGGAACAACCCCGCCGTCAACAACAACGACGTCACCCCGTGCACCGCGATGTGATGCCGCAACACCTCCGGCGTCACATCACCCGGCGCCGCGACCACCACCGCGCCACCCAACGTCAACGGCGTGAACATCTCGTACAACGACGCATCGAACGCCGGCGACGCATGCAACAACACCCGACGCTGAGCAGCAGCCGTGAACCCGGCATCACGCACCAGATCCGCAATCCCCCCATGCGTCAACGCCACCCCCTTCGGCTCCCCCGTCGAACCCGACGTGAACAGCAGGCACGCCAGCTGATCGGGCAACACAGGAGCAGCAACCACATCACATGCCGGGAACTCCTGCCGCGGGTCCAGGGTCGGCAGGTCCGACGCATGCTCCCGGTCGGTGATCAGCAGCTGCGCACCCGACCGCGCCAGGATCTGCGCATGCCGCTCCACCGGCGCACGATGATCCAACGGCACATACACACCCCCCGCCTTCAACACCGCCAACGCCGACACCACCGTCAGCGGCGACCGCTCCAACAAAATCGCAACGACCGGCTCCACACCCCTCAACCGCGACCCGACCGCCGCCGCCAACCTCCCCGCCCGCTCATCCAACTCCCGGTAACTCCACACCACACCATCCGCGACCACCGCCACCGCATCCGGCGTCCGCCCCACCTGCCCCGCGAACAGATCCAGCAACGACGCCGACCCCGCCGCCACCGCACCCGTACCCAACGCCAACAACCGCCCCCGCGACACCGCATCCACCACCCCCAACCGACCCACCGACAGCGAGGCGTCAGCCGCCACGAGGTCCCGGAGCAGGGTCAGGAACTGCCGCTGGTGGGCCTCGACCTGGGCCTGGGTGTAGGTCGTCGGGTTGGCGTCGAAGTCGATGAGCAGGCCGTCGCCGACACCCGAGGCCGCGCCCACCGAGACCGTGATGTTCAGATCGCGGACCGGCCCGTTGGCCAGTCGGTGCTGCACCGTGCGGTGACCGCCGAAGGTCAGCGGCTCCTCGAAGGTCAGCATGTTCAGCGTCGGCCCGAACAGGGCTCCGTCCACGCCGAGTTCACGGCGCAGGTCGTCGAGCGGGTAGTGCTGGCGGCGCAGCAGGTCGGAGAGGCCCGTCGACACCTCGCGCAGCAGTTCCTGCTTGGTGTGCCAGGGCGACGCCTTCACCCGCAGCGGCAGCTCGTTGGCGAGCATGCCGGGGGTGCGGAGCGTCGCCGTGCGGCGGGCGGGGACGGGGATGCCGACGGACGCCTCGTCCAGGCCGGTGAGGCTGCGCAGGTAGAGCCCGACGGCGGCCGCGAAGATCACCGTCCAGGTCGTGCGGCCCTGCCGGGCGGCGGCGCGCAGCCGGTCGAAGTCCTCCGCCGGCAGCAGCGCGCGCTGCCGCACACTGGCCCCCGTGACCTCCTCGGGCGCGCGGTCGGCGAGCCCGGTGACCGACGTCAGGTCGGCACAGCGGTTCACCCACCAGTCGCGGTCCTCGCCGTAGCGGGCCGAGGAGCGGTACTCCGCCTCGTCGTCGACCAGGGCCCGCGGTCCGCCCTCGAACGCGCTGCCCTTCAGCGCGGCGGCGACGGCGTCGGGGTCTTCGCCGGCGACCGCCTCCGTGTAGAGCGCGGCGACGCGGCGGGTCAGCAGCTCGTCGCCGTAGCCGTCGACCAGGATGTGGTGGCAGCGGCTGTACCAGAAGTGCCGCTCCGGGCCGATCCTGAACAGCACGTCGATGAAGAGGCCACCGCCCGTCAGGTCGACGGGCGCGCGGCGGTCGACGTCCATCCACATCTCGGCCGACGCGACCGGGTCGGTCTCGTCCGACAGGTCCACGAACCGGGGCGTCTGCGTGGTCGGGACCAGTTCCTGGACCGGGGTGCGCCCGTCCTCGTCGATGCGGATCCGGATGTCGAACGCGCCGCACTCACGGCCCGCCCGCACCAGGGCGTCCTCGAAGGCGTCCGGGTCGACCGGGCCGAGGATCTCTACGTACTTGGCCAGGTTGTAGGTGGCCGTGTCCGAGCCGAGGTGGTGGGCCAGGCACACCCCCAACTGTGCAGACGTCAGCGGGAAGGTTCCGCCGGGGGCGGCAGGGACGCTCATGGTGGCAACCGTCTTTCTCGACGCGCGAGCCGGGCAGTCGACAACGGTTTCGCGGCTCGGATGCCGTTCCCAGGCAATCGACCGGCAAGCACGGAGATTCCGGCCCGGTCCCGGGGAGCTGCCGGGCATTTTCCTGGCTCGTGCGCCCGCGGAATCCCGACGATGTGGGCGAATCAACCCTCACCGCCGCGCCCGACGGCCACCGCCGTCAGCGCGCGGTGGGCGGTGCCGTGAGCAGCCGAAACCCGCAGGGAGTGAGTGGTCGCCATGACGTACATCGACGACGCGACGATGGTGCAGTGGCTGGCCGAGCCTCCGGTCGGTCGCGGCCTGCACTTCGCCGACCCGCAGCGCGGCTGGACGCCCTGGCCCTATGCGGACCTCGCGGACCTGTCCCTCCGCGCCGCCGCGGCGCTGCGTGACCGGGGCCTGCGCCGGCCGGACGTGGTGGCCGTCATCCTCCGCTCCAGCCCGGCGTTCGTGGCCTCGCTCTTCGGCACCTTCGCCGCCGGGCTGACGGCCTGTTCGATCGCGCCCTCCTTCGCCTTCCGGCGCGCCGACGAGTACGAGCGCCGGCTGGGCGAGCTGCTGCGCGCGGCCGGTCCCGCGCTGGTGATCTGCGACGCGGACTCCGCCGAGAGCGTGCGGCGGGCCGCGGAGGCGGTCGGGGCGCCCGCGCCGGTGCTGTTCGAGGAGCTGGTCGCCGGGGTGACCCCGCTCGCGGCGCCCGATCCCGAGCCGGGCGCACTGCTCCAGTTCACCTCCGGCTCCAGCGGCGCGCCGCGCGGCGTGCTGATCCCCGCCGCCTCGCTGCAGGCCAACGTGACGGCGATGCGCCGCTGGCTGGAGTGGTCCCCCGAGCTGCCGGGGATCACCTGGCTGCCGGTCCACCACGACATGGGCCTGATCGGCTGCCTGGCCAACATCGTGGTGACCGGCTGCGACGGCTGGATGATGCAGCCGGACGACTTCATCCGGTCCCCGCAGCGGTACCTGCGCTGCATCAGCGAGCAGCGGGTCGGCCTGGCCGCGATGCCCAACTTCGGGCTGGCGTACATCCTGCGCCGGGTGCGCCCGGCCGACCTGGAGGGGCTGCGCTTCGACTCGCTGCGGTCGGTGATCCTCGGCGCGGAGCGGATCGACCCGCAGGTGCTGCGCTCCTTCAGGGAGCTGCTGGAGCCCTACGGCTTCGACCACCGCGCTCTGCTGCCCGCCTACGGCGGCGCGGAGGCGACCCTGGCCGTCACCGGACTGCCGCTGCGCGAGGGCTGGACCGCCGCCGCGCCGGACCCCGACCCGACGGGCGACGGCGCCGCAGGCGCGCCCGAGCTCGCCGAGATCACCGGCTGCGGTCGCCCGTTGGAGGGCGTCGAGGTGACGGTGGTCGACGACGAGGGGGCGGCGCTGCCGGACGGGCGCGTCGGGGAGATCCACGTCCGCAGCCGCGCCCTGGCGGCCGGCTACACCGGAGACCCGGGGACGGCGTCGGGCACGGCCCTCGCGGACGGCGTGCTGCGCACCGGCGACGCCGGGTTCCTGCGCAAGGGGCAGCTGTTCGTGATCGGCAGGATCGGCGACGGGCTGAAGGTCCGCGGCGCGATGGTCTTCGCCGAGAGCCTGGAGGAGGAGCTGGTCCGCCGTGGCGTCCCCGAGCGGCGCGCGGCCGTGCTGCTCGGGGTGCACGAGGGACGCCCCACCGCCGTGGCCGTGCTGGAGTCCCCGTCCGCCGACTGGGCCGCGCCGATCGCCTCGGTGCTGCGCGAGAACCTCGACGACGCCCGGCTGCTGACCGCGGTGCTGCCGCGCGGCGGCATCTCGGTGACCTCCAGCGGCAAGCCGCGCCGACGGGTGATGTGGCAGGACTTCGCCGCCGGCCGGCTGGCCGCCGAGCCGCTGTCGGCCCTCTCCCCCGCCAGGACCCCCGAGGAGCCCGCAGCCGACGCCGCGGCCGACACCGGACCGGACCGGGCCCCCGAGGGCGAGCCCGTCGGCGCCAGGGCCTGAGGGGGTCGGCCATGACGACCACCAGCGATGCCGCCGCCCGCCGCCTGCTCGGCCTGGACCGGAGCCTGGTCGACTTCGCCGCGCTCACCGAGGAGCTGTACCTGGCGATCCGTCAGACGGCCCCGCTGCAGGTCGGCGAGGTGAACGAGGAGCACCGCTTCCGCGCCGACCTCGGCTACGAGCCGGCCTCGCTGCGCCGGCTCACCGACCGGGTCGCCCGGCTGCTCTCGATGCCTCATCTTCCTTCCGCGCCGGTGCGTGAGCTGCGCTTCGTCGCCGACCTCGTCGACCTGGTCGACGTGCTGCTGGCGGACGGCAGCGCCCGTCCGTCCAGCCCCTCCGTCCGCCGCCGCCCGGCGCGCCCAGGTGCGACGGCGGGCACGAGCATCCCATCCCTGGAGGACCCACCCATGGCCACGAACGACCCGCTCCCGGAGCTCACCCTGGGCGCGGACGACGCCGAACAGCTGAGAGCGCTGGCCGAGAGCCTGCGCGACCGGTTCCCCGGCCCCGGCAACCCGGAGTTCTACGACCAGGCCTGGCAGGCCGCGGCCGAACTGCCGTACAGCCTGCGCTACTTCCTGGAGACCTTCCGGCGTGCCGAGTCCGCGGGGGCCTGCCTGATCCACGGCTTCCCCGTCGACGACGAGGCGATCGGCCCCACCCCCTCGCACTGGGACGCCGCCGGCGCCGCCAAGGCGACGGTGGAGCAGGAGCTCCATCTGGCCCTGTGCGCCATGGTCCTGGGCGAACCCTTCGCCTGGGAGACGCTGCAGTCGGGGCGGATGATCCAGAACATCCTGCCGATCAGCGGGGACGAGGAGCGGCAGAACGGATACGGCAGCCAGGCGCTGCTGGAGTTCCACACCGAGGACGGGTTCCACCCGCGCCGCTGCGACTACCTGCTGCTGATGGGGCTGCGCAACCACGACCGGGTACCGACCATCGTGGCCTCCGTGCGCGACGTGGAGTTGTCCGACGGGGACCGCGAGATCCTGTCGCAGCCGCGTTTCCACATCGTCCCCGACAGCGAGCACATCCGGCAGCTGGAGGCCAGGGACCCGGAGCACCCGGCGCTCGTCGACGTGTACCGGATGCTCAACCAGCCCGAGCCCACCCCGGTGCTCTCCGGTCGGCCCGAGTCCCCCTACCTGCGCATCGACCGGCCGTTCATGTACTGCGCCCCGGGCGACGCCGCCGCCGAGGGCGCGCTGGACCGGCTGATGGCCGAGCTGGAGCGGGCGCAGCGCGACGTGGTGCTCGCGCCCGGCACCCTCGTGATCGTCGACAACCATGTCGCGGTCCACGGGAGGCGGTCCTTCACGGCCCGCTACGACGGAACCGACCGCTGGCTGAAGAAGATCACGGCCAGTCGCGACCTGCGCCGCGGGCTCGCCCCCGCAGGCGGCAGCGGAAGGGTGATCGCCTGATGGGCACGGAACGGACCGAACACACCGAGGAGACCGGACGCGTCGTCATCGTCTCGGGTGCCTCCAGCGGCATCGGCGAGGCGACCGCGGCCCACTTCGCCGCGGCCGGGGACCACGTGGTCAATCTGGACCTGCGCGCCCCGGCCACCGGGGCGCCGGGTCAGTGGCTGGAGGTGGACGTCGCCGACTGGTCCGGTGTGGAGCAGGCCGTCGAGCGGGTCCACGCGGAGCACGGCCGCCTCGACGTCGTCATCGCCAACGCCGGCATCAGCCTGCGGCACGGGGTGCTCGACATCACCGAGGCCGAGGCGCGGCGCACGCTGGAGGTCAACCTCCTCGGCGTGCTGGCACTGTGGCGCGCCGCCGCGGAGCGGATGCTGGCGCGCCGCAAGGGCGTGCTGCTGGCGACCGCCTCGGTGAACGGCACCCGCGGCTACCCGCTCTACGCCGACTACAACGCCTCCAAGGCGGGCGTCGCCTCGCTGTGCCAGACCTTCGCGCTGGAGCTGGCCCCGTGGATCCGCACGGCCTGCGTCACGCCCGGCGCGGTGCTGACGCCGATGCAGCGGGCCGAGTACACCGACGAGATGCTCGCCGAGGTCAACGCCTGCATCCCGCTCGGCCGCCACGCCGACCCCGCCGAGATCGCCGCCGCGTTCCACTTCCTCGCCTCGGACCGGGCCCGGTTCATCACCGGACAGGAGTTCGTGGTCGACGGCGGCGAGACGGCCGGCGCCACCACCGCGTTCCTGGCCCTGGCGGACAAGTCCGCGCAGCCCGATCCGTCCCGCTGACCCGGACGCGGACCCCGACCAGGAGAGCCCCAGCATGCCCACAGCCGTCCGCCCGTCCCTCGACCCCGACACGCTCGACGACGTCGACCTGGCCGACCCGGCCGTCCACGCGGAGCACGACCTGTCCGCGCTCTGGCGCCACCTGCGCACCGAGGAACCGGTGTACCGGCATCCGGAGACCGGCGGACGCCCGGGCTTCTGGGTGCTGACCCGGCACGCCGACGTCGCCGCGGTCCTGCGCGACAGCGCCCGCTTCACCTCCGAGCGCGGGAACGTGCTCGACACGCTGCTGACCGGGGGCGACTCTGCCGCCGGCAAGATGCTCGCCGTCACCGACGGCGAACCGCACCGGGACCTGCGCACCGTGCTGCTCAAGTCGTTCACCCCGCGCGCCCTGGCCCCGGTCATCGAGAGCGTCCGGCGCAGCACCCGGCAACTGCTGGAGGAGGCGCTCGGCCGCGGCGACTGCGACTTCGCCCGCGAGGTCGCCGCCAACATCCCGATCGCAGCCATCTGCGACCTGCTCGGTGTGCCGGCCAAGGACCGCGCCTACATCCTCGCCCTGACCTCGTCGGCGCTCGGCTCCGACCACGGCCTGCCGACCGAGGCCGACACCTGGACGGCGAAGAACGACATCCTGCTCTACTTCGCCGAACTCGCCGCGGACCGCCGCGAGAAACCGCTGGACGACGTCGTCAGCCTGCTGGTCTCCGACGCGTTCGGGGACCGTCCGCTCACCCACGACGAGGTGGTCTTCAACTGCTACAGCCTGCTGCTGGGCGGTGACGAGACCACCAGACTGTCGATGATCGGCGCGATCGAGGCGCTGATCGAGCATCCGGACCAGTGGGCGGCGCTGCGGTCGGGCGCGGTCTCCGTCGAGTCCGCGACCGAGGAGGTCCTGCGCTGGACCACCCCGGCGCTGCACTCGGGGCGCACCGCCACCGAGGACCTGCTGCTGGAAGGGGAGTTCGTCGAGGAGGGCGACGTCGTCACGGTCTGGACCGCGTCCGCCAACCGCGACGAGGCCGTCTTCGACCGCCCCGAGGTGTTCGACCTCGCCCGCTCCGGCAACCGGCATCTGAGCTTCGCCTACGGCGCGCACTTCTGCCTGGGCGCCTATCTGGCCCGCGCGGAGATCGGCGCGGTGCTTGAAGGCGTGCGCGCGATGGCCTCCGAGCTGTCCTTCGCGGGCCCTTCCAGCCGCGTCTACTCGAACTTCCTCAGCGGGCTCTCCCAGCTGCCCGTCTCGGTGTCCCTCGACCCCCGGTACCGACCCGCAGAGCGCTAGAACCGCACCGCCTGCCCGTCCCAACCCCTCAGGAGAGAACCCACGATGACCGACATCGCCACGCAGGACCAGATCGGCGCCGACGAGGTCCCCGACCTGCTCGTCACCCTGGTCGAGCTGATCGCGCCGCAGCGGGAGGGCGAGGTGACGCTGGACCAGACGCTGATCGGCGACCTCGGCTACCACTCCATCGCGCTGGCGGAGCTGGGCTTCACCGTCGAGGACCTGTTCCGGTTCGAGACGCTCACCCCGGAGACCGCGATGTCGCTGGAGCGGGTCGGCGACATCGTCGAACTGGTCGGCAAGCACGTCGCGGACGGCACGGCCAACCTGCCTGAGGTGGCCGAGGTCGACGCGATCTGCGCCCGCTACGGCACCGGCTGGCCGGCCCCCGCGGCCTGACCCGCAACAGCGCCGAAGGGCCCGGCCCCCGCAGGGGGACCGGGCCCTTCGGCGTGACGCGGACCGGGCTACTCGGACGGGACCAAGGGCTGCTCGACCAGCAGCTCGGGCAGTTCGTCGAGCTCCTCGGCGGGCCGGTCCAGGACGCCCAGCGCGCGGGTCAGGTGCACGGCCAGCGCGAGCGGCACGGTCAAGCCGGCGAGCGCCAGGGCCGCGCCGGGCGCGCCGAGGCCGCTCGCCAGTCCGCCGGCCAGCAGCGGTCCGATCCAGGCCAGCCCCTGCGCGCCGAAGCGGTTGACGGCCGCGACGCGCCCGCTCAGGGCGTCCGGCACCAGCCGCACCACATAGGTCTCCACGACCACGTTGAGCGGGACGACGGCCACCATCGCGAAGGCCAGGACCACGCCGATCTCCCACCAGGACGGCACCACGGCGACCACGGCGAAGGAGGCCGCGAAGCCCCAGATGCCGGCCCGCAGCACCGTGGTGGCGCGGAGCCTGGACTGCAGCAGCGGCCCGAGCACCGATCCGGCCACGCCGCCGATCAGCGCGATCGAGTTGACCGTGCCGACCGCGACCGGCCCGCCGCCGCGGTGCCGCACCAGCGCGATGAAGACCAGCACGAAGGCCTGGGCGAGCATGTTCAGCAACGAGGCCCAGACGACCACGAAGCGCAGGAACGGCTGGCTGCGCACATAGCGGAAACCCTCGCGGATGTCGGCGAGCACGCCGGCCCGCTCCTCGTCCCCGCGGTCCGGTCCCAGCGGGCGCCTGATCGACGCCGCGCCCACGGCCGCGACCAGGAACGAGACGGCGTCCGCGGCGAACGGGAACCAGCGGGCCACCGAGAACAGCACACCGCCCAGCGGAGCCCCGATCAGCTCCGCCACCATGTCCCGGCCCAGCTCCTGGCCGGTGGCCTGGCTCAGCTGCTCCTTGGGCACGATCCTGCGCAGCGCCGGTGTGGTGGCGCCCTTGGCGACCCCCGCGGCCAGTCCGCCGACGCCCGCGGTGGCGGCGAGCAGGGCGACGTTCGTGTGGTGCCCGTGGATCAGCAGCGCGGCCGCGGCCATGGCCAGCGCCTGCACCAGCGGGCCGACGAGCATCAGCGCCTTCCGGCTGACCCGGTCGGCGAGCGCGCCGCCCCACAGGGTGGTCAGCAGCAGGCCGACCATCCCGGTGGCGGCGATGACGCCCGCGTGCGCCGCGGAGCCGTCGGCGTAGAGCACGACCAGCGGAAACGCGATGGTGGACATGCTCGTGCCGACGGCCGAGACGGTCTCGCTGGTCCACCAGCTCATGTAGTCCCGGTTGCGCCACAGCGAGGCGGCGGGGGGCGGCACGGCGTTCTCACTCACGACTGGATCACCTGGATCAGCTGGGCGGCGGAGGGCGGGCCACGGCTCCGGGCCACGGCGCGGTCATTCGACCACGGGCCGAGGCGGGCTCCCAGGCAAGCCGACCGGCAACCCCTTTTGCCGCTCACTTGCCCGGCTTCGTCCTGTCCAGCGGCCCCCCGGAGCACGGAGGCTGAGGCGTCATCACGACCCGCGCAGCACGCCACGAAGGGAGCGCGTCCGCATGACCGCCCAGGACGCCACGGCCGGAGAGGCCCAGGAGAACACCTCGCCGCTGTTCACACTGGACCGCACCCGCGAGCACCTCATGGCGGTCGACGCCACCATCAAGAGCTGCCTCAACTGGAACTACGGCGCCCGCGACAACCGGGTGTGGAGCCTGTACGAGAAGAACAAGGCCGCCCAGTGGAACGCCGCCACCGATATCGACTGGTCCCACGACGTGCGCTTCGGTGAGGAGTTCAGCGGCGCGAACGGCGCCGGCGTGGCCTCCTTCGTGGTCGGCAACGACAGTCCGGTGCCGCCGTCGATGCTCACCGCGTTCCGCTGGGAGTACCAGGCCTGGATGGTCAACCAGTTCCTGCACGGCGAACAGGGGGCGCTGGTGACCACGGCCCGCCTGGTGGAGACGGTTCCCGACCTGGAGTCCAAGGTGTACGCGGCCTCCCAGGTCGCCGACGAGGCCCGGCACGTGGAGGCGTACGCCCAGTACATCGACACCAAGCTGCAGGTGACCTACCCCGTCAACCCGGGGCTGCGGGCGCTGCTGGTGGAGCTGCTGTCGGAGTCCCGCTGGGACGTGGTCTACCTGGGCATGCAGGTGATCGTGGAGGGCCTGGCGCTGGCCGCCACCCGGCTGGCCAGCAGCGGCTTCGGCGACCCGATCATCACCTCGATCACCCGCATGATCGCCAAGGACGAGGCCAGGCACGTCGGCTTCGGCGTCGTCGCGCTGGGCGGCATGTACGGGCAGATGACCTCCGCCGAGCTGGCGGAGCGGGAGGCGTTCCTGCTGGAGGCGGTCCACCTGATGTCCCGCCGGTTCCTGATCCGCGAGGTGTGGGAACGGCTGGACCTGGACGTCGAGAAGGGCATCCACTTCGCCTTCCACGACCCGATGATGTTCGGCTACCGGCAGCTGCTCTTCCAGCAGGTGATCCACGTGCTGCGGCAGTTGGGCCTGCTCACCCCGAAACTGCGGGACCTGTTCCTGAGCGAGCGGCTGGCCAGGCCCGAGGTGTTCCGCACCGTCGCCTGAGCCCGCCGCGCCCCGACGGTTCCCGACGGGCCCCGCCCTTCCGCACCGCGACCGTGACCGCCTGAGGAGAGTTGCCATGTCCCACCCGCAGTCCGTGAGCCGGACCGTCGCCGATCTGGAGCGGTTCCTCGGCGACCCGACGAGCTCGCCGGGCCCCTTCGGCTACGCCGCGATCGTCGAGCACGAGGAGCGCGGCGAACTGCCGGCCGACGCCGTGGCGAAGGCCAGGGAGTGGGGCTTCCACGCCTTCATGGTGCCGCGCGCCCTGGGCGGCAGGCTGGGCAGTCTGGAGGAGGTCTTCGCGGTCACCCGCAGCATGTCGCGGCGCAACCTGACGGTCGCGGTGATGTTCGGCTCGGCGCTGCTCGGGGTGAACCCGGTCTGGCTCTGGGGCAGCGAGGAGCAGCGCCGCCGCGTCGCCGACGGGCTGCTGTCGGGGGAGTTGGCCTGCTTCGCCGTCTCCGAGCCCGACCACGGCAGCGACCTGCAGGCCAACGAGACGGTCGCGGCGGACGCCGACGGCAGCGGCGAGCTGGCGCTGACCGGCGGCAAGTGGCCGGTCGGCAACGCCACCCGGGCCCGCTTCGTCACCGTCTACGCGCAGCTGCCCGGCCGTGGGCAGAGCCTGGTGCTGGTCGACAAGGAGTATCTGGCGGAGGGCAGTTGGACCAACCGTCCGTTCGTCCGCACGCTCGGCCTGCGCGGCCACGACCTCAGCGGCATCGACTTCCACGACGCACGCGTGCCCGCCGACGCGGTGCTCGGGCGTCGCGGCGCCGGGCTGGTGGAGGTGCTCAAGGCCCTGCAGATCACCCGCACCGCGATCGGCGCGCTGTCGCTCGGCACCATGGACGCCGCACTGCGGATCGGGATGCGCCACGCCCGGGACCGGATCCTCTACGGCGCGCCGATCCTGCGGCTGCCGGTCATCAACGAGCTGCTGACCGGCGCACATCTGGACCTGCTGATCGCCGAGTGCACCGCGCTGCCGGTGGCCCGCTCGCTGTCCGTGGCGCCCTCACGGCTCAGCCTGTGGTCCTCGGTGGTGAAGTACCTGGTCCCGGTGCTGGGCGAGGAGGTGGTCGGGGACGTGGGCCGGGTGCTCGGTGCCCGGAGCTACCTCGCCGAGGGCGTCGCCCACGGCGTGTTCCAGAAGCTGCAGCGCGACCACGCGATCGCCAGCGTCTTCGAGGGCACCACCCACGTCAACCTGCACGCGATCGCGGCCCAGCTGCCGCGCGTCGCGGCCGTGGCCGGACAGCCGATGCCGAACGGGGCGGCGGTGCTGCGCACCCTCTTCGACCGCTCGCAGGACGCCCCGCAGTGGCAGCCTGACGGCAACAGGCTGCAGCTCACCAATGCCACCGAGGACGAGATCACCCGCTCCTGGAGCGAGGCGGCGGCCGAGGTGAACCGTCGCGCGCAGGAGTGCGCCGACCCGGCCGACAGCCGCGAGCTGACCGGCGTCGTCACCGCGCTCACGGCCCGCAGGGGGGACTTCTACCGGGGTCTGGCCGCGAACGCCCCGGACGCCGCCTCGGTCCGGGCCCAGCGGGACGCGGCCGAGCACTGCGTCCACCACGCCGCCGCGTCGTGCGTGCTGACCTGGCTGCACAACACGGGCGCCGACGGCCGCGTCTCCGATCCTGGCTGGCTGATCCTGGTGCTCCAGCGGCTGCTGGGCCGCCTGCAGCCGGGCGTCGAGCTCAGCCAGGCCCATCTGACCGGCTTCGAGAAGGCGATGACCGACGCCGAGGCTCCCGGCTGGTTCGGCGTGGACCGGTTCCTGCCGCTCCCCGCCGCGGGCCCCGACGGTGCGGACACCGCCGGTGACGGCGGTCGCTGAGCCGCAGGGCACGGCCGGGTGCGACGCCGACCGCGGCGCATCCGGCACGTGGCCGACCCCGCGACGGCACGACGCCTCCCTGGGAACGGGCCCGCTGCGTCCGCCCGGCCCCGGCGACCCGCCGCAGCTCTGGCTCGTCGACGCGGACGACACGCGCGAGGGCGACCTCGCGCTGCTCGACGCCGCAGAACGCGCCCAGGCGGCGGAACTGCGCCTTCCCGCCGCCCGCCGCGCCTACCTGGCCGGCCACGCCGCCCTGCGCCGGCTCCTCGGCCGCTACACCGCGACGCCTCCGGCCCGGGTCCGCCTGGGCCACGAGGCCTGCCCGCTCTGCGGCGGCCCGCACGGCCGTCCCCGCCCGGTCACCGGGGCGCTCCACTTCTCGCTGTCCCGGGCGGACGGGCTGACCCTGCTGGCCTTCGCCGCCGTGCCGGTCGGCGTGGACCTCGAGGCCGTGCCCCGCGCCTCGGCCGTGCCCGCGCTCTCCCGGCGTCTGCATCCGGCCGAGCAGGCCGAGTTGGCGTCCCTCCCGCCGTCCGACCGCCCGCGGGCGCTGACTCGGGCGTGGGTGCGCAAGGAGGCCCTGCTCAAGGGTCTGGGTACCGGCCTGGCGCGCCCCCTGGACCGCGACTACGTCGGCACCGGCACCGGGCCCCCACCCTCCCCGCTGCCCGGCTGGACCCTCCACGACGTCCCCTGCCCCCGCGGCCTCCTCGCCGCGGTGGCGCCGGCTTCCCGGGAGGCCTGAGGAAACACGGGGCGGGGCGGTCGTTCGACCGCCCCGCCCCGTTCGTCGGTCGGTGGCTCAGCCGACGTTGACCGCGGTGTCGTCGACCACGAAGGAGGTCTGCTTCACGCTGTCCTCCGTGCCGGTGAACTTGAGCGTGACGTTCTGTCCGGCGTAGGCGGCGAGGCTGAAGCTGTGCTGCTGGTAGCCGGTGGCGTGGTTGAGGTTGGAGTAGGTGGCGAGGGTCGAGAGCACGGTGCCCGAGCTGTTCAGCACCTGGACCTTGAGGGTGTCGTAGGCCGTGGTCGTCGTGGTCTCGGCGGTGTCGGTGTGCAGGTAGAAGCTGAAGTTGTAGGTCGAGCAGCCGGCGGGCAGGGCGACGGACTGGGCCAGCGTGTCCGTGGTGGCCGTGCCGTAACCGTCGAGCCAGGCGTCGTAGCTGCCGGTGCGGGCGGGCTCACTGCTGCCGCTGTAGAGGATGCTGGAGTTGTCCACGGCCCACGGGGCGATGGAGCCGCTCTCGAAGCCGTTGTTGCCGAGGAGCTGCGCGGAGGTGCAGGAGCCGGTCGGCGTGGGCGTCGGGGTCGGCGTCCCGGTCGGGGTCGGGTCGGCGTGGGGGTGGAGCCGGTGCCGGTGGCGCCCGCGAGCCACGCCGTCGCGTTCAGCGCCAGGGGCGCGTTCGTGCCGGTGGGGTCGTTCCAGCCGTCCTCCAGCGTGTGGCCCGACTCTCCGGTGCCGTCGTCCGCCGGGGAGCTGTCACCCCAGATGGCCACTCTGCCGCTGCCGTAGCTGCTGGTCACGAAGAAGGCGCCGGTGTTGCCGCTGTAGCCGGTGCGGTAGAGCAGGCCCTTGACGGCCGGGTTGTCGGCCGGCTTCAGGGTGAAGGTGGTGCCGTTGTAGATGTTGCTGCCGGTCACCGTGCCGAAGCCGCCGTGGAGAATCGGGCTGGTGGCGTCGGTGATCGCCTTCGGGGTGTCCTTGACGATGTTGAGCAGGTCCACCGAGAAACCGAAGGGGTCGCTGCTGTCGACGGTGTTGTTGGTCATCAGGTCGTTGATGATGGCCGGCGAGTCCCAGCCGTCGTTGTTGCGGTCGCTGCCGGTGTGGTCGGAGATCAGGAAGAGGCCGCCACCGTTCTTCACGAAGTTCATCAGCGCGGTCTTCTCCGCGGCGGAGAAGACGATGTTCGGCTCGTCGATCACCACGGCGTTGAAGTTGCTCAGGTCCAGGCTCGCGCCGGTCCCGTAGCTGAAGGAGTTGCCGGCCGGCAGCGTCTTGAGGCTGTAGGAGCCGGTCTGCTGCAGGGCCACGCCCCAGGAGGAGAGCGCACCGGTCCAGTCGGTCTCGGCCGAGGGGTTGCTGTTCTCGCCGAGCGGGTCGGGCTCGCTCTTGCTGATGATCCAGTCGGCGTTGCCCGCGGTCTGCGCGTGCGCCGCGTCGAAGAGCACCTTGTAGGGGGCGGCGGTGGCCGCGGCGTGGGCCGTCGGGGAGAGAACGGCCAGACCCAGCAGCCCAGATGCGATCGTGGCGCCTGCGGCCAGTACGGCTGTCAGCCGCCGACTCGAACGAACACTCGTCATGAGTGTTGCCTCCATGGGGAGTTGACGACGCGACGGACAGGGGTATCCGCGCGTGGAGTTCGAGTATTCGCGCGTAGACCGAAACCCGGACAGGTGCCGGAGGTGAAGATTCCTTGACGATTTCATGTCACCCAGCAGCGAAAACGGCCACTCGGGCGATTCCTCGTCAGGGCTTCGTCAGGGCTTGGTCCTCCCGTGGACCGGCCGCAGGGGCGTCCGGGGATCAGGCGGTTCGCTCGGCCTGGCTGCGCTCGACGCAGAGCTCGTTGCCGTCCGGGTCCAGCAGGGTGACCCAACCGGTGCCGTCGGGGCGGCGGTGGTCCTCGTGGAGGGTCGCGCCGAGGGCGAGAAGGCGGCCGACCTCCTCGTCGCGGGTCCGGTCGGCGGGCACGAGGTCGAGGTGGACGCGGTTCTTGGCGCTCTTGCCCTCGGGAACGGTGATGAAGAGCAGCCGGGGCCCGTTCCCGTCCGGCGGGGCGAGGCAGGCCGCGGGGTCGCCGGGGAAGTCGTCGGCCCCGAGCGGCCAGCCGGTGACGACGGACCAGAAGCCGGCCAGCGTGTAGGCGTCGCCGGCGTCGAAGGTGATGCTGTGGACGAGGGAGCTCAACGGTCGGTCCTCCTGCGGACGGTGGGGAAGCATCCCCGACGCTAGTTCACACCGACACCGTGCGAGGGCGACTCCGGGGTACCGCCCCGGCCGCGGCGGGCAGAATCCGGTGAGGGGGCGGGGACAACCGGGCCTCGCCCGGTTGTCCTGACGGGGGGCGTCATGACGGGTGGCTGGACGGACGGATTCCGGGACTGGTGGAACACCACACCGGAGGACGAGGCGCGGCGGCGTCGGCGCGCGCGGGAGGCCGCGGCAGCCGCCGCCGAGGGGGCACGGGGGCGCCCAAGCCGTGGGCGCGCGACCCCCGGCCGGGCCGCTGCCCGGTGCCCGACGAGAAGCGGGCCTGGACCGAGAAGTGGATGTGGTGGTGCGTCAAGGAGTTCGGCCGGGACACGGCCAAGCGGCGGGTCGCGCTCCCCGAGCCGAGCTTCTATCCGGTCGACTACGACGGCAGCGAGGCGAAGATCCGACAACTGGTGGTACGGGTCTGCCTGGTGATGTGCGTGGAGCCCGACTCCGTCCAAGTCGGCTTCTTTCGGACGCCGGAGGGCACGGCCGCCACGAAGCGGCACGCCGTCGGGACCTACCAGAAGGCGGGCGGCGTCAACCGGATCCGGCTCGACCTGCGGGAGGCGGGCGATCCGGCGCGCCTGGCCGGGGTCATCGCCCACGAGCTGGCCCACAAACGCCTGATGGGCGAGCCACGGCACGGTCTCTGAACCGGCGCGACGAGCGCCTGACCGATCTGCTGACCGTCTTCCTCGGCATGGGCGTCTTCACCGCCAACGGCGCCGAACGCTTCACCAGGGCGGACCAGCACTGGACTGCCCTTCCCATGGGTGACCTGACCGACCGGATGCTGGGCGCCGCCGGCAGAAACGGCGGTTCCAAGGTCGGCTACCTCACCGAGACGGAGCTCGGCTACGCCCTGGCCTGCCACTGCTTGCTGCGCGGCGAGACCGAGCCGCCGCCGTGGTCCTGGGCCCTCGACCCGGGGCCGCGCGCCGCGCTGCTCCAGGGCCTGCGCCACTTCGCCGCCCGCCCGCCACGCGGCTGAGCTGAGCCCCGCGCCGAGCGCGCGGAGAACCGCGCGAGCGCCACGGGCGGGCGCCCTGGCCGGTCTCGGCCGGGACGGGGTGGAGGTGCACGGCCGGGCGTGCAGAGCCCGCGTCACCTCGACATGGCGGGCACGGGGCCCGCACGGACCTGCGCCCACGGGCGCGGAAGGGACGCGGGCGCGAGGATCTCCCACCATGCGGCCCGCGCCCGGGCAGGCTGGGCCGATGACGCGCCGATACCGCTGCTCGTGGCGCGTCGCGGCCGGAGGCGGGGATGGTCTGTCAGTTCCCCGCCCCGGGACCGTGCGCCCGTGGCCGCGGTCGGGCGGGGCGCAAGCCGCAACGGCGTACGGTCGTGCGCGCCTAGTTGTCCGAAGCGGCGCGGGACGCGGCGCACGGGCTGCTCCTAGGGTCGCCGGAACCCCGAGGAGAAGAGGGCAGCCCCGTGAACTGGCTCATCCACGACTACCGCGAGGACGACCTGGCCGCCGTCGTCCACCTGATCGACAGCACGGCCGGACTCGGCCAGGAGTCCGTGTTCTCGCTGGCCGAGTGCATCGCCGCGCTGACCTCGCGGCAGCCCGCCGTGGTGGCCGTGCACGACGGCATGCCGATCGGGGCCGCGCTGGCGCAGGTCGCGGGCGGCGGCGAGCGCGCCTGGGTGATGCGGATCGCGATCGCCCCCGCCTGGCGCGGCCGCGGCCTGCCGAGCGCGCTGCTGCGCGAGCTGGAGCGGCGGCTGGTGGACGCGCGGGTGCGCCGGATCGCCTACGTGCTGCCCGAGGAGGAGCTGCTCGGCGAGGGGCTGCGCAATGCCGGCTACGAACGCCGTCCGGCCGCCGCGTACTTCGAGAAGACCGAGCCGGCCGCCGGCTCCGCGGCGGGCTCGCTGGAGGAGCTCGGCGGACGGGTGCTGAGCGGGGACCTCTGGCACCAGGTCGCCGGGATGACCGCGGAGAAGGACCTGATCGAGCGCCGGATCGTGCTGCCGCTCGCCGAGCCGGAGCGCGCCGCCCGGCACGGGGTGAGGCCGCCGCGTGCGATCACCCTCTTCGGGCCGCCCGGCACCGGCAAGACCACCTTCGCCCGCGCCATCGCCTCCCGCCTCGGCTGGCCCTTCGTCGAGCTGCTGCCCTCCCGACTGGCCGACGAGGGCAATCTGGCCGCGGCGCTGCGCAGCGCGTTCCACCGGATCGGCGAACTGGAACGGGTGCTGGTCTTCATCGACGAGGTCGAGGAGATCGCCCCGGTGCGCGGCGAGGCCGGGGCGGGCGGCGCGGGCGCGGCCGGGGGCGGCCTGCACGCCATGCACGGGGTGACCAACGAACTGCTCAAGCTGATCCCGGGCTTCCGCGAGCGCGACGGCAGGCTGCTGGTCTGCGCGACCAACTCGGTGCGCTCGATCGATCCCGCGTTCCTGCGCACCGGCCGCTTCGACTACGTCATCCCGATCGGCACCCCGGACGACGCCGCGCGCGCGGCGATCTGGTCCCGCTACGCGCCCGCGCTCGGCCGGACCGACGTGGACGTGGCCGCGCTCGTCGCGGCGAGCGAGCGCTTCTCCCCCGCCGACATCGAGCACGCCGCGCGGCTGGCTGCGCAGACCGCGTTCGAGCGGGACGACGCGGAGGCCGGGGCGAGCACGGCCGACTATCTGGACGCGATCGCCGCCAGCCGACCCACCGTCACCACCGCGATGGTCGAGGCCTTCCGCGCCGACATCGGCTCCCACGCCCGGCTGTGAGCGGTGGGGCGACAGTTACTGTTTGGTAACGAGTCTGGTCCAAGCGTTCGCTTTGTTTCACCCCGCTGCCACTTTGTTACCGGCCGGTTGTCATCTGACTGGTCGAGATTCCCTGGGTTGGAGTTGCGTCTCTCGTTCCGGAGGCCTCAGTGGCGCCCGTCACTCGTCGTACGTTTCTCGGTTCCGCCGCCGCGCTCGGCGCGGCGCTCGGGCTGGAGTCCCTGCCAGGCACAGCCGCCCGCGCGTCGGCGGCGACCACCGGCACCATCACCGACGTCAAGCACGTCGTCGTGCTGATGCAGGAGAACCGCAGCTTCGACCACTACTTCGGCATGCTGAAGGGCGTGCGCGGCTTCGGCGACCGCGCCACCGTCCAGCTGTCGGGCGGAAACAGCGTCTTCAACCAGCCCAACGGCAGCGGACGCCAGTACCCGTGGCAGCTCAGTGCCACCAGCACCTGGTGGTGGGGGGTCAGCAAGGAGCAGCTGGCGCAGTGCGACGGCTCCCTGGACCACTCCTGGTCGACGCAGCACTCGGCCTGGAACAACGGCAAGATGGACAACTGGGTCTCCGCCAAGAACTCGGTGCGCACCCTCGGGTTCATGGCCCGCAACGACATCCCGTTCCACTACGCGCTCGCCGACAACTACACCATCTGCGACGCGTACCACTGCTCGATCCTGTCGGCGACCGGCCCGAACCGCACCTACCTGTGGTCCGGTCAGATCGACCCCTCCGGCGCGGCCGGCGGCCCCGCCTACGACGGCGGCTCGGAGTCCGGGCTCAAGTGGCAGACCTACGCCGAGGCCCTGCAGAACGCCGGGATGAGCTGGCGGGTCTACCAGAACGCGAGCGACAACTACGGCGACAACGCACTGGCCTACTTCAACCAGTTCACCAGCGCGGCGTCCGGCAGCCCGCTGGCCCAGCACGGCATGGGCTCGGTGCCGTCCACCGGCTCCACCCCCGACGACATCGCCGCCGCCATCAAGGCCGACGCGCTGGCCGGCACCCTGCCGCAGGTCAGCTGGGTCGTCTCGAACCAGCTGTTCTCCGAGCACCCGGACGGGCCGCCGGAGAACGGCGCGCACTTCGTCAACCTGGTGATCCAGGCGCTGGCCGCCAACCCTGACGTCTTCAACTCGACGGTGCTGTTCCTCAACTACGACGAGAACGACGGCTTCTTCGACCACGTCCCGCCGCCCGTCGCGCCGTCCGGCACGGCCGGGGAGTTCTACTCCGGCACCAACATCGGCCTGGGCTTCCGGGTCCCGATGATCATCGTCTCGCCGTGGACCCGCGGCGGCTGGGTCGACTCCCAGGTCTACGACCACACCTCCGTGCTGCGGTTCCTGGAGACCTGGACCGCGGCCATCGGCACCCCGGCGGCCTGCCCCAACATCTCCACCTGGCGCCGCCAGGTCTGCGGCGACCTCACCGGCGCGTTCGACTTCGCCAACCCGGTCTACGGGCTGCCCTCGCTCCCCGACACCAGCGCCACCATCAGCCAGGCCACCGCCAACCTGCAGATCAACCCGGCACCCGGCACCAACTCCCTGCCCGTGCAGGAGTCCGGCACCAGGCCCGCCCGCGCGCTGCCGTACCAGCCCAACGCCTGGGTGGACCGGATCGAGTACGACGCCAACGGCAAGACCCTGCTCTGGATCGACATGGCCAACCAGGGCGCCCAGGCCACCGCCTACGCGCACTACTCCATCTACGCCAACGCCTACCGCACCGGCGGCCCCTGGCAGTACACCGTCGCACCGTCGAGCAACGGGACCGACGGCACGGCCACCGACTTCTTCAACATCGGCACCGGTTTCGGCGACGGGGCGTACGACCTCACCTGCCTCGGACCGAACCGCTTCCTGCGCCGCTTCACCGGCAACGCGACCACCGCCGGCAAGAGCTGCGAGGCCACCACGTCCTACGCGCCGGCGCCCAACACCGGCAAGGAGGCCGTCTGGTTCACCATGACCAACACCGGCTCCAGCGCGGTGACCTTCACCATCACCTCGACCAACTACCGCACCGACGGCCCCTGGACCTACCAGGTCGGCGCCGGGGCGACGGTCTCCGACTACTTCAACGCGGTGGCGTACAGCAACGGCTGGTACGACTTCACCGTCACGGTCAGCGGGGACTCGAGCTGGAGCCGCCGGGCGACCGGCCACATCGAGACCGGCGGCGCGAGCGTCAGCGGCTGATCGCCATCAGGGCGAGGTCGTCCTGCCGGCGCTCGGAGTACGCGGCGAGGTCGTCGCCGAGGAAGGCGACGACCTTCGCCGGGGAGCACTCCGGCGCGCCGGCGGGGAACCGCTCCGCCAGGCGCGAGCGCAACGGGTAGAAGCGGCCCTCGGTGTCGCGGGCCTCGCTCGCGCCGTCGGTGTAGAGGAGCACGACCTCCTCGGGGCGGAGCCGGTGCCGGATCGCGGCGCCGGCCTCGGCCCCGCCCGGGGCGCCGGGGCCGGCGCCCGGCACAGCGGCGTCGCCCAGGTCGCCCGGGTCGCCCGGGTCGCCCAGGTCGCCGAAGCCGAGCGGGAGCGCGGCGGGCGTGCGCAGCTTCCTGACCGCGCCGTCCGCGACCAGCAGCGGGTCCAGGTGGCCCCGGTTGACGACGGTGAGCCCGCCGTCGGGGTCGTACTGGACCAGGATCGCGGTGGCGAAGAGCTCCCCGTCGCCCGTCAGGGCGGCCTCGCGCAGCAGCCGCCGGTCCATCCGGGCGGCGACCTCCGCGAGGTCGCCGCACTCGTGCGCGGCCTCGCGGAAGGCGCTCAACACGGCCGAGACCGTCTCCACCGCCGTCAGACCCTTGCCACGCACGTCGCCGACCAGCGCCCGGCAGCCGAACGGCGTCATGGCCAGGTCGTACAGGTCGCCGCTGATCGGCGTGCCGTCCTCGGCCGGCCGGTAGAGCGCCGCGGTCCGCAGCTCGCCGACGCGCTCGGGCACCGGCCGCAGCAGGGTGTGCTGAAGTGCCTCCGCGACGGACCTGGCCGCGACGAGGTCGCGGAACTGCCGACGGCGCTGCCGCGCCAGGGCGGCCGAGACCACGGCGACCATGCCGGTGACCGCGTAGGCCATCAGGTGGTGCTGCTCGGCGGCGTGGCCCTCGGGAAGCGCGACGAGCACCTGCAGCGCCAACGAGACCACGGCCATCGGCCAGATGACCCGCGGCCTGCTGGAGAACGCGGCGAAGGCCGGCAGCGCGATGAAGAGGAAGCCGATGGCGAAGTAGTTCGCCGGCGTGGCCTGCAGCGCCAGGCCGACGGCGACGAGCGCGAACGGCAGCGCCCTGACCCACCTCGGCGGGGTCGGGACCTCACCGAGATGCGCGGTCAGGCGGCTGGACGGAGCTGGAACCACACCCATTTGCCGTCCTCCTCCCGCTCGCAGCCCCACTCGTCGCTGAGCGCCCTGATCAGGTCCAGCCCCCGCCCCGACTCGGCGATCTCGGCCTTCTCGTCCCACGGCGGGAGCTCCGCCACGATGCGGGGTTCGGGCAGCCGGGCCCGGGGGTCGGTGTCGAAGACGGCGCAGTACATGGTCCCTGTGCTGCCGTCGACCGCGAGCTCGACGGTGACCTGCGTGCCGATCGTGTGCTCGACGGCGTTGGCGACCGCCTCGGTGACCAGCAGCTGTCCCCGGTCGGCGACGTCCTGGTCGTGCGAGGCGGCGAGCGCGGCGACGGTGTGACGGGCCTGTGAGGCGGCGCGCGCGTGACGGGGCAGCCGCAGGATCGCGGCCGACGTGCGGGCGTGCGCGTTCATCTCGTTCCCCTCGGCATGACGGGTGTCGGCGGTGCGGGATTCGGTGTCGAGCTCGGGGAGGAGCGACGACGGGGCACCACCTCGCCGACGCCGCTCCCCCTGCCACCGAGCCTAGGCAGGGCGGCCCCGCGGGTGGCCGTGCCCAAAGCCGCCCGTCCGACGGCCGAAGGTGTGCCGCGTCCTGGGACCAAGGTCCGGTCGCCAGGGCGGTTCCTCGCGCCCCTTGAGGCCCGTCTCGCTACGCTTTCGATATGGCTGCCGGTCTGCGGTTTTCCAGCGGGCCCGGGCGGTGGGTGCTCGCGGCCACCGTGCTGGGGTCCGCGCTGGCGTCGATCGACGCGACCGTCGTCGGGATCGCGCTGCCCGCGATCGGACGGGACTTCGGGGTCGGCCTGGCCGGTCTGCAGTGGGTGGTCACCGCGTACACCCTCACCCTCGCGGGCCTGCTGCTCGTGGCCGGCTCGCTCGGCGACCGCTTCGGCCGCAAACGCTGCTTCCTGATCGGCGTCGTCTGGTTCGCGCTCGCCTCCCTGCTCTGCGGGCTCGCCCCGAACGCGCCGACCCTGATCGGCGCCCGTGCGCTGCAGGGCGTCGGCGCCGCCCTGCTGACGCCGGGGAGCCTCGCGATCCTTGAGGCCTCGTTCGTACCCGAGGACCGGTCACGGGCGATCGGGGCGTGGTCGGGGCTGAGCGGGGTCGGCACCGCCATCGGGCCGTTCCTCGGCGGCTGGCTGGTGCAGGCCGTCTCCTGGCGGCTGATCTTCGTGATCAATCTTCCGATCGCCGTGCTCGTGGTGCTGCTGGCCCTGCGGCACGTGCCCGAGTCCCGCGATCCGCGGTCCCTCGGCGCACGCATCGACGTCGTCGGCGGACTGCTGGTCACCCTGGGGCTCGTCGGCCTCACCTACGGCCTGATCGAGGGGCCGTCCAGCGGCTGGCAGAGCGGCAGCGTGGTCGCCGCGCTCGTCGGCGGCGTGCTGCTGCTGGCCGCGTTCGCCTGGTGGGAGGGGCGGACCCCGGCGCCCATGCTGCCGCTCTCGCTCTTCGCCTCGCGGCAGTTCACCGCCACCAACGTGGTGACCTTCGTGCTGTACGGGGCCTTGGGCGGCGTGCTGTTCCTGCTGCCGATCCAGCTCCAGCAGGTCTCCGGCTACACCGCGCTGCAGGCCGGCGTCTCACTGCTGCCGCTCACGCTGATGATGCTGCTGTTCTCCGCCCGCTCGGGCGCGCTCGCGGCGCGGATCGGGCCGCGGCTGCAGATGAGCGTCGGGCCGTGCCTGGTCGGCCTGGGCATCGCGCTGCTGACGGCGGTCAACGGCTCGGGCACCTACGTCGTCGAGGTGCTGCCCGCGGTGCTGGTGCTGGGCCTCGGGCTGGCCGCGACCGTCGCGCCGCTGACGTCCACCGCGCTCTCCTCCGCCCCGGCCGAGCACGCCGGGATCGCCTCGGCCGTCAACAACGACGTCGCCCGCGCCGCCGGGCTGATCGCGGTCGCGGTGCTCCCCGCCCTGGCCGGGATCACGGGCTCCGCGTACCTGCATCCCGCCGAGTTCTCCGCGGGATTCCACCGCGCCTCGCTGATCTCGGGCGCGCTGTGCGTGCTCAGCGGCCTGCTGGCCGCGGCGCTTATCCGCAATCCCGTCCGCGCGAAGCGGCCGGAGACCGAGGAGGAAGCGCCGCAGCACAGCTGTGGCCTGGACGCGCCGCCGCGTCAGGGCGGCGGCAGCGCCTGATCAGCCGCTGACGCTCGCGCTGCCGGTCTCGATGTGGCCGGTGACGCGGCGGCTCCAGCTGGAGTCGCCGCTGACGGTGACCGTGAAGTCGTACCAGCCGTTCTGGTAGGCGACGGCGTTGAAGTAGTCGGAGACCGTCGTCCCGGCGGCGACCTGGTAGGTCCAGGGCCCGTCGGTGCGGTAGTTGTTCGAGGTGATGGTGAAGGTGACGGCGCTGGTTCCGGTGTTGGTCATGTTGACGTACAGCGCCTCCTTGCCGGTGCTCGGAGCCACCGCGTAACTCGTGGTCGCCTCGCAGGACTTGCCCGCCGCCGTGGTGTTGCCGGTGAAGCGGCGCAGGAAGCGGTTGGGGCCGACGCAGGTGAGGTCGTACTTGCCGGCGCCGTAGTTGGTGCCGACGTTGAAGAAGTCGGTGGCCGTGCCGTCGGTCCCGTTGCTCGACGGTGCGACGGTGTACTGCCAGGGGCCGCCGGTGCGGTAGGCGTTGGCGTAGATGGAGTAGTGCGCGTAGGCGGTGGCCTGGGCGCCCTGGTTGGCCATCTTGATCCAGACCAGCGTCTTGCCGCCCGAGTCGAACTCGATGTGGTCGACCCACGCGTTCGGCTGGTAGGGCAGCGCCCGGGCGGGCTTCGTGCCGGACTCCTGCACGGGCAGGGCGTTGTTCGTCGGCGCGGGGTTGGGCAGCGGGTCGCAGTTGGACTGGCCGAAGACGGCGCCGGTGGCGGGCAGTGAGGGCAGGCCGTAGACCGGGTTGGCGAAGTCGAACGCGTCGGTGAGGTCGCCGCAGACCTGGCGGCGCCAGGCGGAGATGTTGGGGCAGACGGCCGGGGTGCCCAGCGCGGCGGTCCAGGTCTCCAGGAAGCGGATGACCGAGGTGTGGTCGTAGACCTGGGAGTCGACGAAGCCGCCACGGGTCCACGGCGAGGCGATGATCATCGGGACCCGGAAGCCCAGGCCGATGTTGGTGCCGGAGTAGAACTCGGCGGCGGTGCCGGAGGGTGCGGCCGGCGGCGGCACGTGGTCGAAGAAGCCGTCGTTCTCGTCGTAGTTGAGGAACAGCACGGTCGAGTCGAAGGTGGCCGAGTCGGCGGCGAGCGCCTGGATCACCAGGTTGACGAAGTGCGCGCCGTCGTTCGGCGGGCCGTCCGGGTGCTCGGAGAAGGCCTGGTTGGCGACCACCCAGGAGACCTGCGGCAGGGTGCCCGCGAGCGCGTCGGCCTTGATGGCGGCGGCGATGTCGTCGGGGGTGGAGCCGGTGGACGGCACCGAGCCCATGCCCCGCTGGTAGAGCGGGCTGCCGGTGGCGGCGCCGGTGAACTGCTTGAAGTAGGCCAGGCCGTTGTCGCCGAAGTTGTCGTTCGCGTTCTGGTAGACCTTCCAGCTCACGCCGGCGTTCTGCAGCGCCTCGGCGTAGGTCTGCCAGGAGAGGCCGGACTCGGAGCCGCCGTCGTAGGCCGCACCGCCCGCGGTGCCTGCCGGGTCGATCCAACCCGACCACAGGTAGGTGCGGTTCGGGCCGGTCGCGGACAGGATCGAGCAGTGGTACGCGTCGCAGATGGTGTACGCGTCGGCCAGCGCGTAGTGGAAGGGGATGTCGCCGCGCGAGAGGTAGCCCATCGTGCGGTTGGTGCCCTTGGCGGAGACCCAGGAGTCCATCTTGCCGTTGTTCCACGCCTTGTGCTGCGTGGACCAGGAGTGGTCGAGCGAGCCGTCGCACTGGGCGATGGTCTCCCCGGTCTGCCCCGAGGCGGGGGCGGTCGCGCTCATCTGCCACGGGTACTGGCGTCCGCTGCCGTTGGGCTGGTTGAAGACGCTGTAGCCCCCGGACAGCTGGACGGTGGCGCGGTCGCCGAACCCGCGCACGCCCTTCAGCATGCCGAAGTAGTGGTCGAAGCTGCGGTTCTCCTGCATCAGCACGACGACGTGCTTGACGTCGGTGATCGTGCCGGTGGTCGCCGCCTCGGCGCGCGGTGCGCTGCCGGGCAGGGACTCCAGGCCCAGGGCCGCGCCGAGCGCGGCGGCGGAACCGAGGAAGGTACGACGGGTGACGGGCGCCACGAGAGTCCTCCGGAGCGAGAGAGTTCGACGTGGGGACTATGGGGCGCGCAAGTGTCCTGAGCCCCCGCCCAAGGTGGCAGGGACATGAAGCGGAGCCTACTGTTTGGACCAGACTCGTTATCAGTTTGTGATGTTCTGCTCCCCCACCCCCGTCCGCAGCTCCACCCCCGCGCGATCGGAATACCTTCCGAGGAAGGTAGTGTTGTGCCTTCGAGCGACCGCACCGACCCGCAGGGAGCCTTCCGACGTGGACTCCGCCGCCTCCGCCGCCGGCACCTCGACCGAGGCCGTACCGCCCCGACGCGAGGCCGACGCCGCGTCCTCCCGCGCCGGTGGGCTCCGGCTGCTGCTGATCCTCGGCTCGCTCTCCGCCTTCGGTCCGCTCAGTCTCGACATGTACCTCCCCGGCCTGCCGCAGCTGGCCTCCGGCTTCCACGTGTCCGACGCCGCCGTGCAGCTCACGCTCACCAGCTGCCTGATCGGCCTCGCTCTCGGCCAGCTCGTGGCCGGCCCCATGGCCGACGCCTGGGGGCGACGCAGGCCGCTGCTGATCGGCCTGGCCGCCTATGCGCTGGCGTCCGTGCTCTGCGCCTTCGCGCCGTCCGTCGAGACGCTGACCGCCCTACGGATCGTCCAGGGGCTGGCGGGCGGCGCGGGCATCGTGATCTCCCGCGCCGTGGTCTCCGACCTGCACCAGGGTGTCGCCGCCGCCCGCTTCTTCTCCGCCCTGATGCTGGTCAACGGCACCGCCCCGATCCTGGCGCCGGTGATCGGCGGACAACTGCTGCGCTTCACCGACTGGCGCGGGGTCTTCGTCGCACTGGCGCTGATCGGCTGCCTGCTGCTGACCGCCGCGGCCTTCGGCCTCCGCGAGACCCTGCCGCCCGCCGGACGTCGACGCGGCGGCCTCGGCGAGACCCTGCGGGGCATGGGGGCGCTGCTCCGCGACCGGGCCTTCGTCGGCTACGCCCTCTGCGGCGGCTTCGCCCTGGCGGCGATGTTCGCCTACATATCCGGCTCCTCGTTCGTGCTGCAGAGCGTCTACGGACTGAACGCGCAGACCTTCAGCTTCGTCTTCGGCGGCAACGCGCTGGGCATCGTGCTGCTCGGCCAGCTCAACCGCCTGCTGCTGCGCCGCTTCGCGGTCGAGACGCTGCTGCGCACCGGCCTGCTGCTGAGCGCCTCCGGCGGACTCGGCCTGCTCGCCTCGGTGCTCTTCGGCCTCGGCCTGCCGGGCGTGCTGGCGGGCCTCTTCGCCCTGGTCTCCAGCATCGGGCTGATCGGCCCCAACTCGACGGCCCGCGCCATGGACGGGCACCCGGGCAGGATCGGCGCGGCCTCGGCCCTGGTCGGCCTGCTGCAGTACGGCGTCGGCGGCCTGGCGGCCCCGCTGGTCGGCCTCGGCGGCAGCGGGACCGCGCTGCCGATGGCCGTCGTGGCGGCCTCCTTCGCGCTCGCCGCCGCGCTCGTTCACGTCGCTCTCGTGGGCAGGCGCGCGGCCTGCGCCCCTGTCCCGCTGCCCGTCCAGCGCACGAGCTCCACGGCGGGTTAGCGATCGCCCGGGCCCGCGTTCAGCCAGGCGCCGACCGCGGGCAGCGCCTCGGGGCCGCTGTCGCCCGCGACTGAGGCGGCGAGGTCGGCGATCGTGACGGCGGCCAGCGAGGCACGCCACGCCGCGTCGGCCGCGCCCATCGCCCGGGCGACGGGGCACTGCCGCGTGCACTGCTCCGGCGGGGTGCCGAGCGGTCCGCGCTGCCGGATCTCGGTGCAGACGAACGCGGGACTCGCCCCGTCGACGGCCTGCACCACGTCCAGCAGGGTCACCTCCTCGGGCCTCCTGGTGAGGACGTAGCCGCCGGTCTTGCCCTGGACCGAGTGCACCAGGCCCGCGCGCGACAGCGCCTGCATCTGCTTGGCCAGGTAGCTCGGCGACACGTCGTGCAGCGCCGCCAGCCGGGCCGCGGGGACCGGATCCCCGGCCGCGGTCAGCACCACACAGCAGTGCAGCGCCCACTCCACGCCACCGGACAGCTTCATGCCACCTCCACGCGTCCACTCGCCCACTTGACTCGGACAAAGACTATCCGAGTATCATCTCGGATATAAGTTGTCCGAGTTTGCAGGGGGGGGCTCGACTCATGAAGGAAGGCGCACCATGAAGATCACCGTCATCGGCACCGGACTCATCGGCTCCCAGCTCGCCACCGAGCTCACCGCGCGAGGCCACGAGGTGACCGCCGCGTCGCTGTCCTCCGGCGTCGACCTGCTCACCGGCACCGGCCTCGACACCGCGCTCGCCGGCGCGGAGGCCGTGGTGAACGTGACCAACTCCCCCACCTTCGACGAGCAGTCGATCCCGTTCTTCCGCACCACGGTCGGCCATCTGCTGGCCGCGGGCGAGCGGGCCGGCGTGGGCCACCAGGTGCTTCTCTCCATCGTCGGCGTGGACCAGGTCCCCGCCCTGGACTACTACCGCGGCAAGGCGCTCCAGGAGGAGCTGCTGCGCGGCGGTCCGACGCCGTGGTCGATCGTGCGCGCCACCCAGTTCTTCGAGTTCATGGAGCCGACCATGTCCTGGACCTCCGACGAGACCGCGGTCCGGCTGCCTGCGACGCCGGTCCAGCCGATCGCGAGCCGCGACGTCGTCGCCGCGCTCGCCGACGTGACCACGGGCACGCCGCTCGGCGGGATCCTCGAGACCGCCGGCCCCGAAAGGTTCACCCTCGACGAGATCGGCCGCGTGACGCTGGCCGCGCGCGGCGACCACCGCCCCGTCGTCGTCGACGCCCAGGCCGGCCTCTTCGCCGCGGTCCAGGGCGACGCCCTCACCCCCGGCCCGAACGCCCGCGTCGCACCGACCCGCTACCAGGACTGGCTGGCCGGCTGACAGGACGCGGCAACCCGCTAGGGGCGCGAGGAACTGCGCGAGCAACCACCCGGTGCAGATGGCCCTGCGCGCTGAGGACCATCCGCATGCCGGTGGCTTGTCGCGCCCGCGCGGCGGAGGCGCATGTCAGCGGAGCCCCGCGCCCCTGAGGTGGTGCAACGACCTGCGGGAGCACGCAGCAATCTCAGTGCGTCAGGCCGCGTTCGACGAGGTCGAGGGTGGAGGCGAGGACCGCCTCGAACTCCTCCGGGCCGCAGGCGGCGAGGGGGCCGTCGATGGCCAGGACGGCGAGTCCGTGCAGCGCGGCCCACGCGGGGAACTCCGCGCCGGCGCGGCGCTCCGGCGGCATCAGACCCGCCGCGCGCAGCGCGTCCAGCGCGGAGGCGACGATCTGGAAGGCCCGGTACTCCCCCAGGGCGTCCGGGCCCACGGCCAGCTCCCGCGCGCCGTGGCAGAACGCGGTACGGAAGAGGCCCGGTTCGGCCTGGGCGAAGCCCACATAGGCCGTGCCCAGCGCACGCAGTCGCTCGCGCGGGTCCGCGGGCGCGCCGGCCAGCGCCGCGTCCAGCGCCTCGGCCAGCAGCTCGTGGCCGCGTTCCTTCGCGACGCGCAGCAGGTCCTCGTGGGAGGAGAAGTGCCGGTAGGCCGCCGCCGCGGAGACGCCCGCACGGCGGGCGGCCTCGCGCAGGACCACCGCCTCGGGGCCGCCCTCGCGGGCGAGGCCGACCGCCTCGCGGCCGAGGGCGTTGGCGAGGTCGCCGTGGTGGTAGCGGGTGCGGGCGGAGAACGGGGCATGGGGCACACCCCGATTCTGCCGCCCGCCGCGCGGAAAGGTGACGTCAGACCGACTTCTGGTACGAGCGGAAGGTCCGCATGGAGAGCCAGATCGCGCCCACCGCCAGCATCAGCAGCCAACTGCCGTGGCTGAGCACGGACCACCAGTCGGCGTGCGCGGCCATCGCCGCCCGGCCCGTCTCCAACGCCCAGTTGACCGGGTTGAACCGGGCCACGACCTGCATCCAGTGCGGCATCAGGGCGGTGGCCATGAAGGACGAGGAGAGGAAGGTCAGCGGCAGCAGCAGGAAGGAGTTGATACCGATGATCGACTCCCGCTCCCGCACCAGCATGCCCAGTGCGTTGGAGAAGGCGCCGAAGACCATGCCCAGCACCGACGCGGCCACCACCAGGACCAGCAGCCCGACCGCCCCGCCGGGATAGTGCGCGCCGCCGACCCAGCCGAGCAGCACGATGACGACCGACTGGAAGGCCGTGGTCAGCGCCTGCATCAGCACGTTCGCGTTCATGATCGCGCTGCGGTGCACCGGCGTGATCAGGAAGCGGTTGAGCGTGCCGCGCTCGATCTCCTCCAGGGTGCCCATGCCGGCCCACATGTTCGAGGAGACCGCGCTCATCACGATCACGCCGGGGACCAGGTAGTCGAGGTAGCTGCCGGAGCCGAAGCCGGGGATCTCGACGACCTTGCGGAAGAGCCCGCCGAACAGGAAGAGCCAGATCACCGGCTGGATCAGCGTGATGATCAGGTACGCGGGCTGCCGCAGGAACGCCATGAACTGGCGCTGCGTCATGAACCAGGTCTCGCGGAGCGCCGCGGAGGGCGCGGGGACGGCGATGCTCATCGGGACGCTCCTTCGGCGGCGTGCTGAACGACGTTCTCGGCGGCCGCGAAGCTGCGCCCGGCGTAGCGGAGGTAGACGTCGTCCAGGGAGGGACGGGAGACGGTGACGGCGGCGACGCCCGCGCCGATCCGGTCGAGCGCGGCCAGGGCCGCGGGGACCGCGGCGGCTCCGTCGTCCGCGCGTGCGGTGAGCCTGCGGCCGTCGACGGCGATGTCCCTGAGGCCGGGAACCGTGCCGAGCGCCCCGATGAGCGGCAGCTCGTCCGACGCCGGCCGGGCCAGCTCCACCGCCAGGGCGTCACCGTGCAGTTCGCCCTTGAGCGCGTCCGGGGTGCCCTCGGCGACGATCCGGCCGCGGTCCACGATGGCGAGGCGGGCGGCGAGCTTGTCGGCCTCCTCCAGGTAGTGGGTGGTGAGCAGGATGGTCAGGCCCTCCGCCCCGGCCAGCCGCTCGATCTCCTCCCACATCGCGGTGCGGGCCTCCGGGTCCAGGCCGGTGGTCGGCTCGTCGAGGAAGAGCACCTGCGGGCGGTGGACCAGCCCTATCGCCACGTCCAGGCGGCGCAGCATGCCGCCCGAGTACGTCTTCACCTGGCGCCCCCCGGCGTCGGTGAGGTCGAAGCGGGCGAGCAGCTCGTCCACCCTGCGGGCCAACTGTGCGCCGCCCATGCCGTAGAGGCGGCCCTGGAGCAGCAGGTTGTCCCGTCCGGTGGCCACCGGGTCCGCGCCGGAGCGCTGGGCGACGACGCCGATGGCGCGCCGCACCTTCGCGTGCTCGCGGGCCACGTCGAACCCGGCCACCCGTGCCGTGCCGGAGTCGGCGGCGGCCAGCGTGGTCAGGATCTTGACGGTGGTGGACTTGCCCGCGCCGTTCGGGCCGAGCAGCCCGAAGACGACGCCGGGCTCGACGGTGATGCTGAGCCCGTCCAGCGCGCGGACGCCCTCGGGCGCGGTCCTGCCACGCCCCTTGGGGTGATAGGTCTTGACGAGGTCGACGGCGTGCACCGCCGCGCCCTCGCCGGCGCCCGGGTCGCGGACGGCGCGCGGCGACGGCGTCCTGGTCTCGATGTTCATGACGGGGAGTTCCCTCCGGTCGTGACGGCTTGATGCTGCCGATCTACGACGGGGGATCCGGGCTACGATGGGTCTGCGTGATCCTCGTAGCAACCGAATCCTGTTGCCGCAGGCCGGTCGCGAGGTCCCGGCCCCCATCGGTGTTGCCGCACCGGCGGGGGCCCTCTTCTGTTGTGCGTGTTGTTGTGTGCTGCTGGTTCTCCGGCTCTCTCCCGGCTCTCAGTACTGCGGCCGCGGCAGGTCCGCCGCCTTCGCCTCGAGATCCGTCCACTCCTGCGGCGGTCGGCCGGTGGCGTGGTACTCACGCCAGGCGGCGATCCCGCTGAGCGTCTCCGTCTCCATCTCCTTGATCAGCCCGGCCAGCCACGCGCGTTCGGCGCGCTGCATGGCCAGGGCGTACTCGGCCTCGATCAGGAAGACCCGAGGGAGCACGGCGACGCACTCCTCCAGGACGGTGGCCTGCGCCGACACGCTCTCGTCCAGCGCCAGCAGCCGCTTCCGCAGCAGCGCGACGACCTCCTCCGGCGGGAAACTGCCCGCCAGCGAGAGGCCGGCCTCGAACTGCGGATACTCCTTGACCGGGACGCTGAGCAGCTCCGACAGCCAGTCGTGCAACTCGGCGCGCCCGGCGTCGGTGAGGCCGTAGACCGTGCGCTCGGGCCTGCGGCCGTCGCGCTCGGTGCCCGCGGCCTCGATGAAGCCGTGCCGTTCCAGGTTCTGGACGACGGTGTAGAGCGAACCAAAATTGATCTTGATGCTGCCCTGCTTGCCACGCTGGCGCAGCACCTGTGACATCTCGTAGGGATGTCGCGGACGCTCGTCGCAGAGCGAGAGCACGGCCAGGGCAAGCGGATTGCTCAGCTTGCGCCTGGCGCCACCGGCCTTGCTCGCCACGCCGCGCCACCTCCTTACTCGTAGCCGAGTATATGACCGCGGGTATAGCGCGTGTCAATACGCTATATCGCGATAGCCTTCCCAGCCTTGTCCCAGTTCGCGTCGAGGGTCTCGAGGTACTGCCGCGCCTGCGGTCCGAGCGCGACGCCGCGGGCGAAGGCCCGCATGTTGCCGGGACCGGTGTTGTAGCCGAGAGCCAGCAGCTGGTCCTTGGTCAGCGAGGCGGCGCGGTGCGCGGGCAGCTGCGCGGCCAGCTCGTGCAGGTACCAGGCCTCGGCCTCGATCGCGAGGTCCGGGTCGTCGGGAAGCTCCAGCCAGGAGCGCGAGGCGAACGACCGGCCCTGCTTCACCTCGTCGAAGGTCGCCTCGTGCATGTTGGCGACGCCGAGCGCCGCGGTCGGCTTGAGCTTGAGCCAGGACCGCTCGAACGCAGGATCGTGCGGCTTGTAGTCCTCGTTGTAGAGCACCGCCATGACCAGCTGCGGATCGACGCCCGCCTGCCCGGCCCGCTCCCGCACCTGGGCGGCGAACTGGGCCGGGTCGTAGCTGCCGGTGTACCAGCCGCCGCTGCCGGACGGCTCGGGGGACGGCGGCGCCGAGGCCGGGGCGGAACCGTGACCGCTCGGCGAGCCGGCGGCGGCCGGCCCCGAACCGTGCGTGCTCCGGCCCTGGGAGACCCCCCAGACCAGCAGCCCCGCCACCGGAAGGACCAGCCACCAGGCCCGGGAGGAACGCGCCACAGCCGGCTCACCCCACCGAGGAGTAGGCGATGATGCCGCGGCGGACCCCGTCGACCGCCTTGCGGGCCGCGGTGCGCACCGCGCCGTCGTCCGGCGCCGCGTTGCCGATCTGGCCGAGCACGTCGATCAGCTGACGGGTCCAGCGGACGAAGTCGCCGGCCGGCATGTCCGCCTCGCGCAGCACCTTGTCGAGCGGATCGCCGGATGCCCAGCGGAACGCCGTCCAGGCGAAGCCGAGGTCGGGCTCGCGCTGGCCCCAGTTCTCCATGGTGGAGAGCTTGTGCTGCTCCTCCAGCGCGTCCAGGTGACCCCAGAGTCTGATCATCTCGCCCAGCGCCTCACGGGCCTTGCCCTCGGGCAGCTTCACCGCGCCGCCCTCGTCGTCGCCGCGCCGCGACTCGTAGACCAGCGCCGAGGCGCAGGCCGCGAGCTCCGCCGGGGAGAGGCCGTCCCAGACGCCCTCGCGCAGGCACTCCGAGGCCAGCAGGTCCAGGTCCCCGTAGAGCCGGCCCAGACGGCGGCCGTGGTCGGTGACGCTGTCGCCCTCCAGGTAGTCCAGATCGGCCAGCAGGGCGCAGACCCGGTCGAAGGTGCGGGCGATGGTGTGCGTGCGGGAGCGCATCCGGCGCTCCAGCTGCTCGGTGTCGCGCTTGAGCCGGTCGTAGCGCTCGGCCCAGCGGGCGTGGTCCTCACGCTCGTCGCAGCCGTGGCAGGGGTGCTGCCGGAGCTCCGTGCGCAGCCGGGCGATCTCCGGGTCGTCGGCGGCCGCGGCGCGGCCCTTGCGGACCCGGGCGGGGTCGATGTGCCCGGCCTTGCTGCGCAGCGCCGAGGCCAGGTCACGGCGCGACTGCGGGCTGCGCGGGTTGAAGCTCTTGGGGATGCGCAGCCGCTCGATCGGCTCCACCGGGACCGGGAAGTCGATCATCGCGAGCCGCTTGACCTGCCGCTCGGCGGTGAGCACCACCGGGCGCGGGCCGTCGGTCCAGTCCTGCCGGGTGCCGTGCCGGCTGACCGGGGGCAGGCCGGGGTCCAGCACCAGCGCCAGCCCGGCGAAGCGGCCGGTCGGGACGTGGATGACGTCGCCGGGGCGCAGCTTCTCCAGCGAGTCGGCCGCGCTGGCCCGGCGCTGGGCGGCGCCCTCGCGGGCCAGCAGCGTCTCGCGGTCCTTCAGCGCGCGACGCAGGCCCATGTACGCGTCGAAGTCGCCGAGGTGGCAGGTGACCGCCTCGCGGTAGCCGGCCAGGCCCTCCTCGTTGCGCTGCACCTGACGGGCGATGCCGACGACGCTGCGGTCCGCCTGGAACTGGGCGAAGGAGGTCTCCAGCAGCTCGCGCGCGGTGTGCCGGCCGAACTGGGCGACCAGGTTGACCGCCATGTTGTAGGAGGGCTTGAACGAGGACCGCAGCGGATAGGTGCGCGTCCCCGCCAGGCCCGCCAGCGCGGCCGGGTCCAGACCCGGCTGCCACAGCACCACGGCGTGGCCCTCGACGTCGATCCCGCGCCGGCCGGCCCGCCCGGTCAGCTGGGTGTACTCGCCCGGCGTGACGTCGGCGTGGGTCTCCCCGTTCCACTTGACCAGCTTCTCCATGACGACCGAGCGGGCCGGCATGTTGATCCCGAGCGCCAGGGTCTCCGTCGCGAAGACGGCCTTGCACAGGCCGCGCTGGAACAGCTCCTCGACGACCTCCTTGAAGGTCGGCAGCATGCCGGCGTGGTGTGCGGCGATGCCGCGCTCCAGCGCGTCCAGCCACTCGAAGTACCCCAGCACGTGCAGGTCCTCGGCCGGGATGTTCGAGGTGCGGGCCTCGACCAGCTGCCGCACCTCGGCGCGCTCGGCGTCGCTGTTCAGCCGCAGACCGGCGAGCAGGCACTGCTGCACGGCGGCCTCGCAGCCGGCCCGGCTGAAGATGAAGGTGATCGCCGGCAGCAGGCCCTCGGCGTCGAGCCGGTCGATGACCTCGACCCGGCTCGGCGTCCAGGCGCGGCCCGGGCGGCCGTTGGACATCGAGCGGCCGCGGCCGCGCTTCTCGAACCGGTCCCTGCCGTAGCCGCGGCGGTCCTGCTCCGCGCGGGCCAGCCGGACCAGCTCCGGGTTGACGTCCGCCTCTCCCCCGCGCCCTGCGCCGCCGTCCCGCTTGCGCCCCGAGGCGCGCTCCTCGGCCACCCGCGAGGTGAACAGGTCGTACATCCGGTGCCCGGCCAGCACGTGCTGCCAGAGCGGAACCGGGCGGTGCTCGGAGACGATGACCTTGGTGCCGCCGCGTACGGTGTCCAGCCAGTCGCCGAACTCCTCGGCGTTGGAGACCGTGGCCGAGAGCGAGACCAGGGTGACCGACTCGGGGAGGTGGATGATGACCTCCTCCCAGACCGCGCCGCGGAAGCGGTCGGCGAGGTAGTGCACCTCGTCCATGACCACGTAGCCGAGGCCGTTCAGGGTGCTGGAGCTCGCGTAGAGCATGTTCCGCAGGACCTCGGTCGTCATCACGACCACGGGGGCGTCGCTGTTGACGGTGTTGTCACCGGTCAGCAGGCCGACCTTGTCCGCGCCGTAGCGCTTGACCAGGTCCTGGAACTTCTGGTTCGACAGCGCCTTGATCGGCGTGGTGTAGAAGCACTTGCGGCCCTCGGCGAGCGCGAGGTGCACCGCGAACTCGCCGACGATCGTCTTGCCGGAACCGGTCGGGGCCGCGACGAGGACTCCCTCGCCGCCCTCCAGCGCCTGGCACGCCTCGATCTGGAACGGGTCCAGCGGGAAGTCGTACAGCTGCCGGAAGGCGTGGAGGGAACTCGACTCCTCCCTGGCCCGGCGCTTGGCCGCGGCGTAGCGCTCGGAGGGGCTGAGGTTCTCCTCGTCCTGCGAGGTCGTGGACGGGTCGGTCACCGCGCCACCTCTTCCCTGATCGGGCGCTGGGGAGCGCGGCTCTGGACATCTGTGAAGTGAAGGAGCATCTCAGCAAGGAGCGTACCCGTCAGGGCCGACACTCCACCTCAAGATTGTTTGCGCGCCCGCCGACGGGGTGGCCGACCGGTCAGGTGACGTCGTCGGGGTGGTAGACCATCGGCTCGCCGGCGGCCAGCTCGGTGGCGTTGACCGGCTCCGGGATCGGCAGGTCGTCCGCGCCCAGCGAGGACGGCCGCAGGTCGAGCGAGGAGGCCTGGTCCGGGTCCAGCATGCTGTCCGGGTCCTCCTTCGCCTTGCGACGGGCCACGGCCTTGTCCCGCATGGTCGCCACGGCGACGGCGCCGAAGTACAGCACGCAGATCGGCACCGCGAGCACGGTCATGGTGAGCGGGTCGCCGGTCGGGGTGGCGATGGCCGAGAAGACGAAGATCCCGAAGATCGCGGCGCGCCACCAGCTGCGGAGCCGGGCGGCGCTGATCACGCCGAGGAAGTTCAGTGCGACCAGCAGCAGCGGGATCTCGAAGGAGAGCCCGAAGACCAGCACCATCCGGATGAAGAAGTCCAGGAAGTCGGCGCCGGAGATGGCCAGCGAGAAGCTGCCGGGGTTGAAGCCCGCCAGGATGCCCAGGGCCTTCGGGAAGATCAGGTACGCGAGGTAGGCGCCGCCGACGAAGAGCGGAACGGCCGCGGTGACGAAGCCCAGGCCGTACTTCTTCTCCTTCTTGTACAGGCCGGGCGCGACGAAGGCCCAGAGCTGGTAGCTCCACACCGGGCTGGCGATGATCAGGCCGATCATCATCGACACCTTGAAGGTGAACGACAGCGGCGAGAGCACGCCCTGGTTCACCAGCAGGCCGTTGGGGCACGCCGCGGACTTCTGGCCGTACCCCTTCACCCCGGTGATGTGGCAGGCCGGGGACACGAGCTGGTTGATGGCCCAGTCGTGGATCAGCCAGCCGATGACGGTGGCCACGACGAGGGCCAGCACCGAGACGATGAGCCGGTAGCGGAGCTCACGGAGGTGCGCCGCGAGTGGCATCCGGCCGTCGTCGTTCTTCGGAGGCTTCGACTGCGGCCTCTTCTGGGTGTCGCTCACCGTGCGGCTGTGTCCCTGCGAGAAGAGTGAGTTGGAGGGTGGAGCGGCGGATCAGCCCTGGACGGTCGGCTGCTTGTCCTCGACCGGGCGCGCGGAGGCGGTGTCCCCGGGGGCGGACTGGATCGTCTTCGGAGCCGCGGCGGCCTGCGCCTGCTCGTCGGACGTCTGCACGTTGGACGCGGTGACGTCCTTCTTGCCGTCATCCTTCATCGCGCCGACCTCGGACTTGAGGATGCGCAGGGACTTGCCGAGGGCACGCGCGGAGTCCGGGAGCCGCTTGGCCCCGAAGAGCAGCAGCACGATGACCGCAATGATGATGATTTCCAGTGCGCGGTTTTCGAGCATCGGGGTTCCCTCTTCGTCGTCGTGTCTCGCCGATGATACGCACCGTGAAGGCACGGTCGTCCAGAGCGTCGCAGCAGATCTTGCTGCTTCGACGCATCTTCGATACTACGCGGATCAGTTTGACGCTTGAATAGACGGTGAGGGCCCGGTGAACGCGAGTTCCCCACCCTTTCGGGCCACTGCCTCCGCCGCGAGCTCGACCTCCCGGCCGGCCCCGGCAATCCGCTCGGCGCTGCGCTGCAGGGCGCGCGCCAGGGCCACGACCTCGCGGTAGGCGAGCACGGCGAGACAACCGAGCACGAGCAGCCCGGCGGTCGTGAGGCCGATGATCATCCACGTCATGCTCCCACCTTAGAGGAGTCCCACCGTCCCAGAAGGCATCCCGGGACGTCGCAAAGCCCAGGGGCGCGAGGCTCTGCTGATATGCGGCTCCGCCGCGGGGCGCGACAAGCCACCGGCCTTCGGCCGGGGGTACCCCCTCCAGGTGGTTGCTCGCGCAGTTCCCCGCACCCCTGAGGTGGTGCTCAGGCGCGGACGTGGAGGCGCATGGTCGGGACGCCCGCGCCCGTGAGCGCGGCGACGATGCGGTCGCCCGCGTGCTTGCGGACGGCCACGCCGCACGCAGGGCAGGTGAAGCTGTAGAAGGTGCGTTCCTTCGTACGGCCGAGAGCCAGCCGGAACGCGAGGGCGTCCAGCTCGGCCGTCGAGCGGCAGTCCGGGCAGGAGGCCCGGAACCGGCGCGGGGACGGGCCCCCGCTCATCCGTCGTACCGGGCCAGGGCCTGGGCCGCGACCTCGCGGGCGCGGTCCGCCAGGGACTGCGGGGCGACGACGCGGCCGTCGGGGCCGAGCCGCAGCACCAGGCGCAGCAGGCTCGCCGGGTCCGGCGTGCGCAGCACGATCCGCAGGCCGCCGTCGGGGCGCTCCTCGGCCGCCTCGTGCGGGTAGTACTCGGCGACCCAGCGCCCGCCCGGGCCGACCTCGAGGATGACCTGGGGGTCCTCCGTGGACGGGCGGACCAGCCCCTCGGACAGGTCGCGCAGCTCCAGCGGCGGCGGGTCGGAGGGGGTGTCCAGCACCTTGATCTCCGCGATCCGGTCCAGCCGGAAGATCCGCCGGTCCTCGGAGAGCCTGCACCAGGCCTCCAGGTAGGTGTGACCCTCGGTGACCAGCCGGATCGGGTCGACCTCCCGCTCGGTGAGCTCGCCGCGCCCGGAGGACCAGTACTGCAGCCACAGCCGCTTGCGCTCGGCGAACGCGCGGTCGATCTCGGCGAAGACGTCGCCCTCGGCCTCGAAGGTCACCCCGACCCGGGTGCTGCCCTCGGCCACGTCCCCCGCGGCCGCCTCCAGCTTGGCGACCGCGCGGGTCAGCGCCTGGCGGTCGCGCTCGCGCAGGCCCGGCAGGCCGGCCACCGCGCGCGCGGCGACCAGCAGGGAGGTCGCCTCGTCGGCGGCGAGCCGCAGCGGCTGGGCGACGTCGTCGGGGTTGTGCCACCAGATCTGCTCGCCGTCGGTGTCGATGTCGAGCAGGTCGCCGCCGCGGAAGCTGGTGCCGCACATGGGCAGCACGCTCAGGTCGCGGATCAGCTCGCGCTCACTGACCCCGAAGGCGCGGGCCACCTCGCTGACCCTGGCCCCCGGGCGCTCCCGCAGGTAGGTCACCAGCGACAGCATCCGTCGCGTCTGGTCGATGGCGCTGCTCATGCTCCCGCCTCACTCTCAGGGGTGCCCGTCGCCACGGCCCGCAGCCTGGCGATCACCTCGGTACGCAGTTCGGCCGGGTCCACGACCACCGCGTCAGGTCCGAACTCGACCAGGTCAGCGGCCAGACCGTGGCCGTAGGGGATCTCCAGCTCGTCCCACTCGCCGTCCACCGGCTCGGCCGCCAGCGCCTTCGCGCGCAGCGGGAACGCCGCCTTCCGGCGCACCCGGACGCGGGCCCGCTCGGTCGCGCCCTCGCCGGCGAAGCGGGCGACGGTCTGCCGGACGTCGACGTGATCGGGAACGGCCGCGGTGAACTGGCCGCCCTTGGAGCGGACCTTGCCCACGATCCGGCTGAGCCGGAAGACCCGCACGTCGGCGCGGTCACGGTCCCAGCCCGCCAGGTACCAGTGGCCGTGCCAGAACTCCAGCGCCCAGGGCTCGACCGTGCGGGCCTCGGCGACGGCCGAGCCGCTCTTGCGGTAGTCGAAGCCGACCGGGCGGCGGTCGCGCGCCGCGACCAGCAGCGGTTCGAAGGCCGCCTCGCGCGCGGGGATGCGCGGCTGCAGCGCGGTGCGGCCCTCGCCGCCGTCCTCGGCCAGCGAACCGGCCGCGCGCAGCTTCTGCAGCGCACCGCTGGCGGCTCCGGCCAGCCTGGCCTGCTCCCACACGCCGGCCGCCAGGCTGAGCGCGGCGGCCTCCTCCGCGTCCAGGTGGATCTCCGGCAGGCTGTTGACGTCACGTCGGGCCAGGTAGCCGAGCTCGCCGTCCAGCGGGTTCTCCACCACCTCGATGACCAGCCCGAGTTCGCGCAGGTCGTCCTTGTCCCGCTCGAACATCCGGTTGAAGGCGTCCTCGCTGACCGGCTCCCCCGCCGCCCCCGCCTCGCGGTAGGCCTCGATGGACGACCGCAGTTCCCGCTTGCTCAGCGGGCGCTTGGTGTTCATCAGGCACAGCGCGAGGTTCATCAGGCGCTCGGACTTGGCGATGGGCATCGCTCACCCTTCTCTACACGCGGCACCGACCGCGCCCCGGCGCTTTCGACCGGGTATCAACTGACCGTACCGGTAGGCCCCTCGGGCACAAAGCGCACCCCCGCCCAAACGCCGCGCGTGGTAACGCGCGGCGGGACGGGGGTGCGAGGTACGGCAGGCCGCCGGGTGCCCGGTCAGACGCCCAGCAGGTCGACCACGAAGATCAGCGTCTCGCCCGGGGCGATCGCGTTGCCGGCGCCGCGGTCGCCGTAGGCGAGGTGCGCCGGGATGATCAGCTCGCGACGGCCGCCGACCTTCATGCCCTGGACGCCCTGGTCCCAGCCGGCGATGACCTGGCCGACACCGAGCTTGAAGCGCAGCGCCTGGCCGCGGTTCCAGCTGGCGTCGAACTCCTCGCCCGTGCTGAAGGCCACGCCGACGTAGTGGACGGAGACGTTGGCCCCGGCCTTCGCCTCGGCGCCGTCGCCCTCCCAGATGTCGCGGATCTGCAGCGTGGTGGGGGCCTCGCCGCCCGGGAAGTCGATCTCCGGCTTCTCGATGCTCAAGGTAGTGCTCTCCTCAGTCTCTCTACTGCTGGGTACTGCTGAGCCCTACGTTACGCGGCGCCGACGATGTCCACGACGAAGACCAGGTTCGAGTTGGCCGGAATGCCCTGGTTGCCCTGCGCGCCGTAGCCGTCCGCGGACGGGATGGAGATCAGCACCCGGGAGCCGACGGTCTGGCCGACCAGCGCCTTGTCCCAGCCGGGGATGACCTGGCCCTTGCCGATCACGAAGCTGGTCGCGCCGCCGTGGTTCCAGGAGGAGTCGAAGACCGAGCCGTTGCTGAGCAGCGCGCCGGTGTACTGCGCGATGAGCTGCTGGCCGGCCTTCACCGCCGGGCCCTTGCCCTTGACCAGCACCGCGACGCCGAGCTTCTTCGGGTTCTTCTGGGCGGCGGTGATGGTGAAGCTGGCCGCGGCCTTGTCCTTGACGTTGGCGGTGGGCAGGTCCGCCGGGGCGGTCTGGGCGTCGCCCTGCGCGGTGGCGTCGTAGGGCACGCCCGCGGTGATGTCCATGACCATGACCAGCGTGTCATGGCAGGTGATCTTCAGCTGCGAGTAGCCCGCGTTGCCGAAACCGGCCGCCGGCGGGGCGACGACCAGGACCCGGCTGCCCACCTTCTGACCCTGGACCGCCTTGCTGAACATCGGCAGCATCGGGGTGGTGTGCTGGTTGTTGACGGCCGCGCCGCCACCGTCGGCGTAGGAGTTCTGGAAGGACTTGCCGCCCCAGGTCTGCCCGACGATGTTGAAGCCGACCACGTCGTCCGAGGTCACCGTGGAGCCGGTGCCCTGGGACAGGGTCTTGATCACGAACTTCCCGTCCGGGTCGCCCTTCGGCACCGTGATCGTGGCGCTCTTGCCGAACTCGCCGGCGACGGTCGGCAGCGTGCTGTCGCTGTTGACGACCGCGGGAACCGGCAGCTTGGCCGCGGCGGCGCTGCTGCTGGGGTCGGGGCAGGGGGCGGCGCTGCTCGCGGTGCCCGAGGCCTGCTTGCTGCTGCTCCCACAGCCGGTGAGCAGCAGCGCGGGCGCGAGAAGCAGCGCGGCAGCGAGTCGTCGGCGCACGGTGATCCTTAGAGGGTGAGCGGGTTCCGATGGTCCGCGCCACTCTATGGCCTTGCGCCGACTCCTCGCTGAGACCTCAGCCACATCACCGGTCACATTCCGGCTGTATTTCGGCCGGGAATGCGTCTCACATTCCGGCGATGAGCTTTTCCACTCGTTCGTCGACGGAGCGGAACGGGTCCTTGCACAGCACCGTGCGCTGCGCCTGGTCGTTCAGCTTGAGGTGCACCCAGTCCACGGTGAAGTCGCGGCGCTGCTCCTGCGCGCGGCGGATGAAATCGCCGCGCAGCCGCGCCCTGGTGGTCTGCGGAGGCACCGACTTGGCCTCGAAGATCTTCAGGTCGTCGCTGACCCGCTCGGCCTGCCCGCGGTTCTGCAGCAGGTAGTACAGGCCGCGGCGGCGGTGGATGTCGTGGTACGCGAGGTCGATCTGGGCCACGCGCGGGTGCGACATGCTCATGCCGTTCTTGGCCCGGTAGCGCTCGATCAGCTGGTACTTCATGACCCAGTCGATCTCGCGGTCCACCTTGGAGTAGTCCTCGGTGCGGATCGCCTCCAGGGTGCGGCCCCACAGGTCGAGCACCCTGGCGATGGTGCCGGAGCGGATGCCCCGGTTGTCCGCGAAGTCGCTCGCCTTCTGGAAGTACTCCTGCTGGATCTCCAGCGCGCTGGCCTCGCGGCCGTTCGCCAGCCGGACCAGCCGGGAGCCGGTCAGGTCGTGCGAGACCTCGCGGATCGCCCGGATGGGGTTCTCCAGGGTGAGGTCGCGCAGCACCGTGCCGGCCTCGATCATGCGCAGCACCAGGTCGGTCGCGCCGACCTTGAGCAGGGTGGTGGTCTCCGACATGTTGGAGTCGCCGACGATGACGTGCAGCCTGCGGTAGCGCTCGGCGTCCGCGTGCGGCTCGTCGCGGGTGTTGATGATCGGGCGGGACCGGGTGGTCGCCGAGCTGACGCCCTCCCAGATGTGCTCGGCGCGCTGGCTGACGCAGTAGACCGCGCCGCGCGGGGTCTGCAGCACCTTGCCGGCGCCGCAGATCAGCTGCCGGGTGACCAGGAAGGGGATCAGGATGTCGGCCAGGCGGGAGAACTCGCCGTGCCGGGCCACCAGGTAGTTCTCGTGGCAGCCGTAGGAGTTGCCGGCGGAGTCGGTGTTGTTCTTGAAGAGGTAGACGTCGCCCGCGATGCCCTCCTCGTGGAGCCGGCGCTCGGCGTCCACCAGCAGGCCCTCGAGGATGCGCTCCCCCGCCTTGTCGTGCGTCACCAGCTCGGCGACGTCGTCGCACTCGGGGGTGGCGTACTCGGGGTGGGAACCCACGTCCAGGTAGAGGCGGGCCCCGTTGCGCAGGAACACGTTGCTGCTGCGGCCCCATGACACGACACGGCGGAAGAGGTACCTGGCCACCTCGTCCGGGGACAGTCGTCGCTGCCCCCGGAACGTGCAGGTGACGCCGTACTCGTTCTCCAACCCGAAGATTCGGCGGTCCATGCCTAGTTGTTCACCTTCCCCGCCTGTTCGAAACCACTGGGAAGAGCTGCTGCTACTCCCCCTCGGTCGCCGCGGCCGAGGAACCGGCCTCCGGCTCCTGGTCGTCGTCGGAGGCGGCGCTGGCGTCGCCCTCCAGCAGCCGGCCGAGCTGGGTGCCCAGCAGCCGCTTGAACTTGCGCTGCTGCCAGCGGCCGCGGTCGAGCACCGCGACCTCCAGCTGATCCGGGGTCAGCGTGCGCGCGGCGCCGCCGTTCGGATCCCTGGCCAGGCCGTCGACGGCCAGCTTGAGCGCCTCGGGCAGCGTCATGCCCTCCTGGTGGCGCTGCTCCAGGTAGGTGGCGATGGACTCTGAGCTGCCGCCGACGGCGACGGTGCCGTGCTCGTCGACCACCGAGCCGTCCGGGGTGAGCCGGTAGATCTGGTCGTCCCCCGGGGTCCGACCGACCTCGGCCACCACCAGCTCGACCTCGTAGGGCTTCTCCCCGGTGGAGGAGAAGATGGTGCCCAGCGTCTGCGCGTAGACGTTGGCCAGGCCGCGCGCGTTGACGTCGGCCCGGTCGTAGGAGTACCCGCGCAGGTCGGCGTAACGGACGCCGCCGATGCGGAGGTTCTCGAACTCGTTGTAGCGGCCGACGGCGGCGAAGGCGATCCGGTCGTAGATCTCCGAGACCTTGTGCAGCGCGCGGGAGGTGTTCTCCGCGACGAAGACGATGCCGTCGGTGTAGGTGAGCACGACCACGCTGCGCCCGCGCGCGATGCCCTTGCGGGCGTACTCGGCACGGTCGGCCATGGCCTGCTGGGGTGAGACGTAGAACGGCGTCGACACCGGCGGTCGCCCCTTTTCTGCTTGTCGTTCGGTGAGGTGAGTGGGGGTCAGAGCAGCGGGGCCTGCGGCCCGTCCGGCTGCTCGAGCCGGTGGCCGAGGACCGTCTTGGCCACCTCGCCGACCTCGTCGTCGGCCAGGCGCCTGAAGCCCTCGTCGGTGATCACGGAGACGATCGGGAAGATCCGGCGCGTCAGGTCGGGCCCACCGGTGGCGGAGTCGTCGTCGGCGGCGTCGTAGAGCGCCTGGACGACCACCATGGCCGCCTGCTCGGCGGAGAGGTCGTGCCGGTAGAGCTTCTTCATCGAGCCCTTGGCGAAGAGCGAGCCCGAGCCCGTCGCCGCGAAGCCGGTCTCCTCGGAACGGCCGCCGGTGACGTCGTAGGTGAAGATCCGGCCCTTGCCCTGGTCCAGGTCGTAGCCGGCGAAGAGCGGCACCACGGCCAGGCCCTGCATCGCCATCCCCAGGTTGCCCCGGATCATCGTGGTGAGGCGGTTGGCCTTGCCCTCCAGGGAGAGCGAGGTGCCCTCGATCTTCTCGTAGTGCTCCAGCTCCAGCTGGAACAGGCGCACCATCTCGACCGCAAGACCGGCGGTGCCGGCGATGCCGACCGCGGAGTACTCGTCGGCGGGGAAGACCTTCTCGATGTCGCGCTGGGCGATGATGTTGCCCATGGTCGCCCGGCGGTCACCCGCGATCACCACGCCGCCGTCGAAGGTGGCGGAGACGATCGTGGTGCCGTGCGGCGCCTCGATCGGCGCCATGCCCACGGGCAGGGTGCGCCGCCCGGGGAGCAGCTCCGGCTGGTGGTCGGCGAGGAACTCGATGAACGAGGACGACCCCGGGGTCAAGAAGGCAGCCGGCAGACGCCCGGTGCTACCAAAGTTGGCTTCCACAGGTTCCCTTCCAGAGAGCGCCGCGTTGCAGGCGAAGCAGCGGATGCCTCGGACCCTACCCGTTTGGTGGTCGTGATCCACATGTTCCGCTCGGGCGGAAATCGGCGGAGCGGTGCCGGCAGTGCGACGAGGCCTTTTGCGGGCCGGTTTCGGCCGTCACTGCCGGCACGTCGAGCGTTCGACCTTCGAGTCGAAGGTCGGATCACTCGCCGCCCTTCTGAACGAACCCGCGCACGAAGTCCTCGGCGTTGGACTCGAGCACCTCGTCGATCTCGTCGAGGACCGCGTCCACGTCGTCGTCGAGCTTCTCCTTGCGCTCCTTGAGGTCGGAGGCCTCGTTGGCCTCGACTTCGGTCTCCTCGACCTCCTCCGAGGAACGGTTCGCCCGCTGCTGACCGCCGCCGGTGTCCTTGGTCGCCATTGCCCTCACCCCGCTCAGATACTCGATCGTTGCCTGGTTGTGCTGACTCGTCGCGCTGGTCAGACCCTATACACGAGGTGGCCGAGTTCGCCTCGTCTTCGGCCTGTAGTCGATGAACGTCGATCGTTGCCCGGATGATGCCCAACCGGATGCAGTTCACCCATCGTGCACGCCCGCCCGCGATCGGTTACGCCGAGCGCGTACACGTGTTCTCCGGGAACTTTCCCGATCAGCCTCCGCTGAGGACGCGCACCAGCTCCTCCGCCGTGCGGCAGCGGTCCAGCAGCGCCTTGACGTGGTTCCTGGTCCCGCGCAGCGGTTCCAGGGTGGGCACGCGCTGCAGGGAGTCCCGGCCGGGGATGTCGAAGATGACCGAGTCCCAGGACGCCGCGGCCACGTGGTCGGCGTACTGCTCCAGGCAGCGGCCGCGGAAGTAGGCGCGGGTGTCCTCCGGGGGCTTGTGTGCGGCCCGCAGCACCTCGTCGTCGTCCAGCAGCCGCTCCATCCTGCCGCGGGCCGCCAGGCGGTTGTAGAGGCCCTTCTCGGCCCTCACGTCCGCGTACTGGAGGTCGACCAGGTGCAGCCTGGCGTCGTCCCAGTCCAGGTTGTCGCGGCGGCGGTAGCCCTCGAGGATCTCCTTCTTGGCGACCCAGTCGAGCTGGCGCGAGAGCGACATCGGATCGCGCTCCAGCCGGCCGAGCACGTCCTCCCAGCGGTCCAGCACGTCGCGGGTCTGCTCGTCGGCGTCCTGGCCGTAGCGGTCCTCGACGTACTTGCGGGCCAGCTCGCAGTACTCCATCTGGAGCTGCACGGCGGTCAGCTTGCGGCCGCTGCGCAGCTGCACCAGCTGCTGCAGCGAGGGGTCGTGGGAGACCCGGTGCAGGGTGCGCACCGGCTGGTCGACGACCAGGTCGACGCTGATGAAGCCGTCCTCGATCATGGAGAGCACCAGCGCGGTGGTGCCGAGCTTGAGGTAGGTGGAGATCTCGGAGAGGTTGGCGTCCCCGATGATGACGTGCAGCCTGCGGTACTTCTCCGCGTCGGCGTGCGGTTCGTCGCGGGTGTTGATGATGGGCCGCTTGAGGGTGGTCTCCAGGCCGACCTCGACCTCGAAGTAGTCCGCCCGCTGACTGAGCTGGAAGCCCTGGGCCGAGCCGTCCTGGTTGATGCCGACCCGCCCGGCGCCGGTGACCACCTGGCGGGAGACGAAGAAGGGCGTCAGGTGGCGCACGATGTCCGCGAACGGCGTGGCCCGCTTCATCAGGTAGTTCTCGTGGGTGCCGTAGGAGGCGCCCTTGTTGTCGGTGTTGTTCTTGTAGAGGTGGATCGGCTGCGCGCCGGGCAGCTGCAGGGCGCGGTTGGCCGCCTCCTCCATGATCCGCTCGCCGGCCTTGTCCCAGAGCACCGCGTCACGCGGGTTGGTCACCTCGGGCGAGGAGTACTCGGGGTGGGCGTGGTCCACGTAGAACCGCGCGCCGTTGGTGAGGATGATGTTGGCGAGGCCGATGTCCTCGTCGGTCAGCTGGCTGGCGTCCGCCGCGTCCCTGGCCAGGTCGAAGCCGCGCGCGTCGCGCAGCGGGTTCTCCTCCTCGAAGTCCCAGCGGGCCCGCCGGGCCCGGTGCATCGCCGCCGCGTAGGCGTTGACCACCTGGGACGAGGTGAGCATGGCATTGGCGTTGGGGTGACCCGGAACGGAGATCCCGTACTCCGTCTCGATACCCATGACGCGCCGTACAGACATGCGGCCCTCCTTCGCGCTACCGCGGACGAACCGGTGCGGTAACCCGAGACTAGAACTGCGGGCTGACAACCGGGAGATCGCTGACACGAACGTCCGGCTGCGAGGGCCCACGGGCTCCCGCAGCCGGACGGTTTTCGGACTGTGCTGACCTGTGTGTTCCTGCTGGTCGTGCTTACAGGTACTGACCCGTGTTGGCCACGGTGTCGATGGAGCGGCCGGACTCGGCGCCCTGCTTTCCGGTGACCAGCGTGCGGATGAAGACGATCCGCTCGCCCTTCTTGCCGGAGATCCTGGCCCAGTCGTCCGGGTTGGTGGTGTTGGGCAGGTCCTCGTTCTCCTTGAACTCGTCCACGCAGGCGGCGAGCAGGTGGGAGACGCGCAGACCGCGCTGGCCGTGGTCGAGGTAGTCCTTGATGGCCATCTTCTTGGCCCGGTCCACGATGTTCTGGATCATGGCGCCGGAGTTGAAGTCCTTGAAGTACAGGACCTCCTTGTCACCGTTGGCGTAGGTGACCTCCAGGAAGCGGTTCTCCTCGGACTCGGTGTACATCCGCTCCACCACGGCCTGGATCATCGCGGCCACGGCGGCGTCGACCGAGCTGCCGTGCTCCTTGACGTCGTCCGGGTGCAGCGGGAGCGAGTTCTTGAGGTACTTGGAGAAGATGTCCTTGGCCGCCTCGGCGTCCGGCCGCTCGATCTTGATCTTGACGTCCAGGCGGCCGGGCCGCAGGATCGCCGGGTCGATCATGTCCTCGCGGTTGGAGGCGCCGATGACGATGACGTTCTCCAGGCCCTCCACACCGTCGATCTCGGCCAGCAGCTGCGGGACGATGGTGTTCTCCACGTCCGAGCTGACACCCGAGCCGCGGGTGCGGAAGAGCGACTCCATCTCGTCGAAGAAGACGATGACGGGCGTGCCCTCGCTCGCCTTCTCCCTGGCCCGCTGGAAGACCAGGCGGATCTGCCGCTCGGTCTCGCCCACGTACTTGTTGAGCAGCTCGGGGCCCTTGATGTTGAGGAAGTAGCTCTTCCCCTGGGGCCGGCCGGTGACCTCGGCGACCTTCTTGGCCAGCGAGTTCGCCACCGCCTTGGCGATCAGCGTCTTGCCGCAGCCGGGCGGGCCGTAGAGCAGCACGCCCTTGGGCGGGCGCAGCTCGTACTCCTTGAACAGGTCGGCGTGCAGGTACGGGAGCTCGACCGCGTCACGGATCTGCTCGATCTGCTGACCGAGACCGCCGATCTTGTCGTAGTCGATGTCCGGCACCTCTTCGAGGACCAGCTCCTCGACCTCGCTCTTCGGCACGACCTCGTAGACGTAGCCGGAGCGCGGTTCGAGCAGCAGCGCGTCGCCGGGGCGCAGCACGATGTCGCGCAGCGGTTCGGCGAGCCTGACCACCCGCTCCTCGTCCGTGTGCCCGGTGACCAGCGCGCGCTCGCCGTCCTCCAGCACCTCCTTGAGCGTCACGATGTCGCCGATGCTCTCGAACTCCATCGCGTCCACGATGTTGAGAGCCTCGTTGAGCATGACCTCCTGGCCGCGCCGCAGCTCGTCCAGCGGGACGCTCGGGCTGACGTTCACCCTGAGCTTGCGCCCTCCGGTGAAGATGTCGGCCGTCCCGTCCTCGTTGGCCGTCAGGAAGGTGCCGAAGCCGGCCGGCGGCTGCGCCAGCCGGTCGACCTCCTCCTTGAGGGCCACGATCTGGTCCCGCGCCTCGCGCAGCGTCGAGGCGAGCCGCTCGTTCTGGGCGGTGACGCCGTTCAGGTTGGTCTGCAGCTCGACAATCCGCTCTTCGAGGATCCTCGTGTGCCGCGTGGGCTCAGTGATCTTCCGGCGCAGGACTGCGATCTCCTGCTCCAGCATCGAGATCTGGTTCTGTGCCTCTTCAGAACCCCGTGCGGGCCTGCCGCCTCGGGCGTAGTCGTCTTCGTGGGCTGCCACGGTCCTCACCTCCTCCGGGGGGAGCTGACGCTTCCAGACCCTACCTGCGCCTGGGAGTGTTGAAACCCCTCTTGATCAAAACTCGGAAGGGGTGTGTCCGATCTTCACCCTTGCGCACGTCCCCTCAGGGAGGGCATACCCACTCGTTACGAGCTCGAAAGCGCTCAGTTGTAGTCTGGCCACGTCAGAAGCCATCGAGAAATGAGAATGGCGGCGCGGAATGTCCACCAGCACCGAAAGCGGGACCACGGCGGCGCTCGAAGTCTGGATCGACCAGGACCTGTGCACGGGTGACGGGATCTGCGTCCAGTACGCGCCGGAGGTGTTCGAACTCGACATCGACGGGCTCGCCTATGTGAAGGGCGAGGACGAGGAGCTCAGGGCCGAGCCCGGGGCGTGCGTGCCGGTGCCGTTGACGCTGCTTCAGGACGTGGCGGATTCGGCCAAGGACTGCCCCGGCGACTGCATCCACGTCCGCCGGGTGGCGGACCGGGTCGAGGTCTACGGACCCGACGCCGAGTAGCCCGCGTGATCGACCCGATCACGACGCGCCCGCGGCGCGCCGCCGACCGGTCGTCGAGCGATCGTCCAGCCCACCCCTCGTCGCGTGACGCAGATCACATGACGAGGGGTGAGTTGTGCCGGCGTCAGGACCGCCCCGCCACACGGGCGCACCGCCCGCACCTGACCTAGTCGGAGCGAGTTGTCCACAGGGCGGCCGCTCGGCCCCCATGCCCGTGCCCGTCTCGGCTAGCGTGAGGAACGCCGAGCGATCCGGGGGGAAGCATGGGCACCGACGGCCAGATCACGCACCTGCTGGCGGCCGCCGCCGTCATCCTGTGCGCCGCGCAGGTCGCCGGGCGCCTGGCGCGCCGCCTGCACCAGCCGGCCGTCATCGGCCAGCTCCTCGCCGGGCTCGCCCTCGGGCCGACGCTGCTGGGCCGGCTGCCCGGCGGGCTCACCCGCCTGCTGCTGCCCCCCTCGGTCTCGGCGGCCCTCTCCGGCCTGGCCCAACTGGCGCTGGTCGTCTTCCTCTTCGCGGTCGGCTGCGAACTGGACCTGCGGGTCGTCCGGCGGCGCACCCGGCTGGTGCTGAACGTCGCGGCGGCCGGCTTCGCGCTGCCTCTGGCCGTCGGCCTCGCGCTGGCCATCGGCTTCCACCGCGAGATCGCGGCGCTGGGCGGACCGCGCTCGCTGCAGCCCGGCCCGGTGCTGTTCCTCGGGGTGGCCCTGTCGATCACCGCCGTGCCGGTGCTGACCGCGGTGATCCGCGAGAACCGGCTGCAACAGACCAGGGTGGGCGTCGTCTCCCTGGCCGCCGCGGGTCTGATGGACGTGCTGGGCTGGGCCGTGCTGACCTTCGCGCTGCTCACGGCCGCGCCGCAGGGTCCGGCCTGGCCGTTGAGGCTGGCGCTGCTCGCCCTGCTGGTGCTGCTGCTGTTCGCGCTGCGCCCGCTGCTGCGACGGCTGCTGATGGGCACCGCCGGAGACCCTGCGCTCCGCCTCGGCCTGCTGCTCGGCCACGCCTGCGCGGTCGCCTGGGCCACCAGCGCGCTCGGCCTGCACAGCATCGTCGGGGCGCTGCTGGCCGGTGTCTGCCTGCCCCGCACCACCCCCGAGGGCACCGTCCCGGTCGTGGTGGTGGAACGCCTCCACGGGATCGGCGCGCTGCTGCTGCCGTTCTTCTTCGTGCTGTCGGCCCAGCCGGTGGACATCTCCGCGATCCCGCCGACGGGCCTGCTGGCGCTGCTGGTCGTGACCGTCGCCGGGATCACCGTCAAGGTCGCCGCCGGGGCGCTGGCCTCCCACGGCTCGGACCTCTCCGGGCGCGAGCGGCTCACCGTCGGCACGCTGCTGAGCACCCGCGGTCTGACCGAACTGATCGCCCTGAACGCCGGGGCGCAGGCGGGCTTCATCGGTGGCGCGCTCTACGGCGTGCTGGTGCTGATGGCCCTGATCACCACGATGGCGACGCAGCCACTGCTCGACGTGCTGCTCGGCAAGCGGCTCCCCGCCGCGGAACCGGTCCCGCGCCCGGTGTCGGACCGGGCGTCGGGCGGGGCCGCCGTCGGGTGAGCCCGGCCGGGCCCCTGCGGGACGCCGGCTCGGGCTCCGGCTCAGGCTTCGGGCTCGGTCAGACCTGGCTCTGGTTGGCGGTGACGACCGCCGCGCCCCAGCTGCCGTCGGCGCCGAAGGACCAGTCCAGCGTCTCGTGCACGTCCGGGCAGCAGTTCGGCACGGCGTTGGAGGAGTAACCGCTGACCACGGCGTGGATGCTGCCGTCGGACCGCATGGCCATGCTGGCGACGGTCAGCCCCTTCGCGGGGTCGAGCAGGCTGACCGCCTGCGCCGCGCCGGCCTTCAGCACGAAGAGTCCGTCCGGCGGGGTGCCGCCGCCCGCGTCGCAGCGTGCCGCGACGACGGTGACCGGGGTGCCGCTGCCGGGCAGGGTGGCCCCGAAGTGCTGGTCGATCCTGACCGGCTGTCCGGCGCAGTCCAACGGCAGCGTGGCCTTGGCCGGGTCGGGGGCGGCGGAGGCGCCGAGCGGGTGGGCGCTGCCCGAGGCGGCCTGCTGGGAGGCGCCGGCGGGGCCGACGACCAGCACGGTGCCGACCACGGCGGCGACGCCGGCGGCGGTGCCGAGCCAGTGCAGCGGTCTGCTCCTGGCATGCGCCGGGAGTCCTGCGGGGACGCTCGCGGACTCCTTCCCCGACCCGCTCGTCACTACGGCCTGGGCCGTCTCGCCGGACCTCTCGACCACCTGCACCACCAGGGCACACCCCGCTTCCCGCGCGTTTGTGGGGAGCATCGTCCCACAGTCCGGACGCGGGCAGAACAGCGGGGAAGCGACGATTCCGCCGCTTCCCCGCGTCTGTTCCGTGCGCGTGTCCCGCGCCTGCGTCCCGAGCCCGTCAGGGCCGGGCGGACGAACCGGTCAGTCCCGGTCGAAGTCCTCGACGTACTCCTCACCGGAGGCGTCCGCGCGCTGCTCGGCCAGCTTCAGGAAGCGGCCGGGCTTGACCTTCTCCGGAGCCTCCACCTCGCCGTAGGCGCCCTTCGCCGGACGGCGGCGGCGCAGCGGCGGCTCGACGCCGTCCGCGAGGCGGCGGGAGGTGAGCAGGAAGCCGGTGTGGCCGATCATCCGGTGGTCAGGGCGCACGGCCAGGCCCTCGACGTGCCAGTTGCGGACCATGGACTCCCAGGCCTGCGGCTCGGTGAAGGTGCCGTGCTCACGCAGCGCCTCGACGGTGCGCGAGAGCTGCGTCGTGGTCGCCACGTAGCAGCAGATCACGCCGCCGGGCACGAGCGCCTTGGAGACGACGTCCAGACACTCCCAGGGCGCGAGCATGTCCAGGATGACCCGGTCCACCTCGGTCTCGACCAGGTTGTCCTGGAGGTCGCCCAGGGTGAGCTTCCAGGCCGGGTGCGGGCCGCCGAAGTAGCGCTCGACGTTGCTGCGCGCGATGTCGGCGAAGTCCTCGCGGCGCTCGTAGGAGGAGAGCGAGCCGCTGTCCCCCACCGCGCGCAGCAGCGACATGCTCAGCGCACCGGACCCGACGCCGGCCTCCACGACGCGTGCGCCGGGGAAGACGTCGGCCATGGTGACGATCTGCCCCGCGTCCTTCGGGTAGACGACCGCGGCGCCGCGCGGCATGGAGAGGACGTAGTCGGGGAGCAGGGGGCGCAGCGCGAGGTACTGGGTGTTCCCTGTGGTGCGCACGACGGAGCCCTCGGGGGCCCCGATCAGCTCGTCGTGGGAGAAGGCACCCTTGTGGGTGTGGAAGGCCTTCCCTGCTTCGAGCGTGATGGTGTGGTGGCGTCCCTTGGGATCGGTGAGCTGGACCTGGTCCCCGACCTGGAAGGGCCCGCGTCGGCGGGCGGCGCCGGTCGGTTGAGTCATGCCCAGTAGTTTAGGTCCTGGCCGAGGGGCCCCCGACCAGGATCGGGTCCTGGCCGGACATCGCCCGGGCGAAGGCGCGCTCCACGTCGACGGCGGCGAGGACGCCGAGCGGGTTTCCTTCGGCGTCGCGGACCAGGTACTCGGCGGCGGGGGCGGCCCGCAGCGTGTCCAGCAGATCCTCCCCGGCCAGCGAGGAGTCGACGTAGCTGCCCGGCACGAGTGGCACGGAGACCTCGCTGACCTGCATCCAGGGCCGCCGGTGCTCGGGGATCGCACGGACCGCGCGTTCGCGCACCAGCGCGATCGGGGTGCCCGCGGAGTCGGTGACGATGATCCCGAGCGCCTCGGCGACCTCCAGCCTGCGCAGCGCCTCGGCCAGTGGGGTGTCGGCGGTGACGCTGACGGCTGGCCTGGTCAGCGCGGTGGCGCTCAGCTCGGGCAGGCGCTCGCGCAGCCGCGCGGTGCGCAGACTGCTGCCCGCGCCGTTCCAGATGATGGCGGCGAGCACCGCGCCGAGCACGGCGTCGGTGAGCAGCGCGCCGGTGCCCTGGTCCTGGTTCTGGGTGGCCGACCAGGTCGGCATGACGATCAGCACGGCGATCGCGAGGGCGCGCCCGGCCCAGGCCGCGGCCACGGTGCCGGTCATCGGGCGGCCGGTGAGCTTCCAGACCACCGCCCGCAGCATCCGGCCGCCGTCCAGCGGCAGGCCGGGCAGCAGGTTGAAGGCGGCGACCACGAAGTTGCTCAGCATCAGCGAGGTGACCAGCACGCCGGGCACGGTGGCCGGGGTCACGAACTGCATGACGCCCAGGAAGACGCCGCCGAGGACCAGGGAGAGCAGCGGCCCGGCGAAGGCCAGCCAGAACTCGCGTCCGGCGCTGTCCGCCTCCTTGGTGATCTCCGACACCCCGCCGAAGAACTGGAGCTGGATCCGGAGCACCGGGAGCTTGAAGCGCAGCGCCAGCACGGTGTGGGCCAGCTCGTGGATCAGCACCGAGCCGTAGAAGGCCACCGCGAAGAAGAGCGAGACCAGGTAGCGGGCGCCGCCGAGGCCCGGCAGCACGGCGTCGATCTGGCCGCCGAAGAGCCAGGTGATCAGCGCGGCGATGAGGAACCAGCTGGGCGTGACGTACACGGGCACCCCGAACGGGCGGCCCATGCGCAGCGCCCCGGTGGGCCGCTCCTCCGCGGGCTCGCCCGCTCCGCTGTCCCTGTCGTCGTCGGTTCCGCTCACGTCCGCCCCTCCGTACCCGTGCCCGCGCGCCACACGCTACGCGATCAGTCCCGCCGGGAGCGCGCGGCGGGCCGTCTCTTCGGTACTTACCCGCATGGTGTCGGTGCAAGGCCATAGGGTCGGACCCATGCAAGCCGCCGACCCGTCGACAGCCGACCCCGCGACCGCGCCGGACACCCCGCCGGACACCGACCCGGACGCGCCCGCCGTCTCGCTGCCCTCGTCGCTCTCCCCCTCCCGGGCGGGGGATTTCATGACCTGCCCGCTGCTGTACCGGCTGCGGGTGATCGACAGGCTGCCCGAGCCGCCGAGCCCGGCCGCGACGAAGGGCACGCTGGTCCACGCGGTGCTGGAGCGGCTCTTCGACGCCCCGGCCGGCGCCCGCACACCCGACGCGGCCCGGGCGCTGCTGCGCCCGGAGTGGGAGAAGCTGCTGCTGGAGCGGCCCGAGGCGGCCGAGCTCTTCCCTGCGGACACGGACGCCGCGGAGCTGGCCTCCTGGCTGGCCGAGGCGGAGAAGCTGCTCGACGCGTACTTCAGGATCGAGGACCCCAACCGGCTCCAGCCCGCCGAGCGCGAGCTGCTGGTGCAGACCACGCTCGAGTCTGGTCTGCTGCTGCGCGGCTACGTGGACCGGATCGACGTGGCGCCCACCGGCGAGGTCCGGGTGGTCGACTACAAGACCGGCCGGGCCCCCTCGCGGGACTTCGAGGGCAAGGCCATGTTCCAGATGAAGTTCTACGCGCTGGTGATCTGGCGCGAGCGCGGTGTGCTGCCCAAGCGCCTGCAGCTGGTCTACCTGGGCGGCGGCGGCCAGATCGTCAGCTACGACCCTGACGAGGCGGATCTGCTCGCCGTCGAGCGCAAGTTGCTGGCGCTGTGGAAGGCGATCCAGCAGGCGCTGCGCACGGGCGAGTGGCCGGCCAGTCCGAACCGCCTGTGCGACTGGTGCGCGCACAAGTCCCTGTGCCCCGCCTGGGGCGGTACGCCGCCTGCGTACCCTTTGGAGATCAAGACCGTTTTCGAGGGTGTGCCGGACCAAGCCCTGAACGAGCAGGCCTGAACGGCCGAGTGGAGCGTGCTGTGACGATCCGAGTGCTGCTGGTCGACGACCAGCCGCTGCTGCGCACCGGTTTCCGGATGATCCTGGAGGCCGAGGCGGACATCGCCGTGGTCGGCGAGGCCGGGGACGGCCAGCAGGCGCTCGACCAGGTCCGGGCGCTGCAGCCGGACGTGGTCCTGATGGACATCCGGATGCCGCGGATGGACGGCGTCGAGGCCACCCGCCGCATCGCCGGCCCGGGCCGGGACGGCCCGGCCAAGGTGCTGGTGCTGACCACCTTCGACCTGGACGAGTACGTGGTGGAGGCGCTGCGCGCGGGCGCCAGCGGCTTCCTGCTCAAGGACGTTCCGGCGGAGGAGCTGGTCCAGGCGATCCGCGTGGTCGCCGAGGGCGCCGCGATGCTCGCCCCGAGCGTGACGCGCCGGCTGCTCGACATGTACGCGGGCCGACTGCCCTCCGGCGACGAGGCCCCGCCGCCCTCGCTGGGCACGCTGACCGAGCGGGAGGTCGAGGTGCTCAAGCTGGTCGCCAAGGGCCTGTCGAACGCAGAGGTCGCCGGAGAGCTGTTCGTCAGCGAGACGACGGTCAAGACCCATGTGGGCCATGTGCTCACCAAGCTCGGCCTGCGCGACCGGGTCCAGGCGGCCGTCTTCGCCTACGAGAGCGGCCTGGTCCGTCCCGGCGGCAGCTGATCCCGCTCCCCCGCGGACGACAATCGCAGACGACGACGCGCGGGCGGCCGACCTCGGAAGGTCGGCCGCCCGCGCGGTTCCGGCTGTGGAGCGATCAGCTCGTGCCGATCAGCCACCAGCGGGCGGTGCCGGAGTTGTCGAGCGTCAGCGGCACGCCGGTGATGTCCGCCTGGGAGGCCGCGTACTGCTGGTTCGTCCAGATCGGGAGCACCGGGACGTCACGCGCGATGTCGTCCTGGATCTCCTTGTAGATCGGGCGCGCCTTGCTGCGGTCGTCGACGGCGAGACCCTGCTTGATCAGGCTGTTGATCTGGTCGTTGCTGTAGCTGTTGTACAGCGCGCCCGGCGCCGGGCCGGAGACCATCGGCGAGATGTAGTCGTCGGGGTCGAGGTAGTCGGCGGACCAGGCGACCATGAACGCCTGGAAGTTGCCGGTGTCGAGGACCTTCTTCGACATCTCGGAGAAGCCACCGGCGAAGCCCTGCGTCGACACCTTGAAGACACCGGAGGCGTTCAGCTGATCGGCGATCATCTGGACCTCCTTCTCCTTGGCCGCGTCACCCTTACCGAAGGAGAGGGTGAACGGGATCGGGAGCGTCTGGCCCGCGTTGATCAGCCCGTGCTTGATCTGGCTGAGGCTCTGCTTCGGCACCATGTACTTCGCCGAGGAGAACGACTCGGACTCGTCGGTGATACCGGAGGGCATGACCGAGTAGGCGGGCGTGACCGTGTTCTGGTACGCGTCGCTGATGATCTTGTCCCGGTCGATCAGCTGGGCGACCGCCTGACGCACCTTGACGTTCTTGAAGACGCCCTTGGCCGTGTTGAAGGACATGAGACGGACCGTGCCGCCGGGGCCCTGGGCGACCTGCAGGCCGGAGCCGAGCTGCTGGTTCCCCTGCATCGAGACGATGTCGCTGGCGTTGAGGTCCTGGATGACGACGTCGACGGCCTTGGTGTCGAGCGCCTTCTTGGTGCCGACCTGGTCCGTGTAGTACTTCAGCTCGACGGCCGAGTTGTGCGGGGCCGACGCCGCGCCCTGGTAGTTCGGGTTGAGCGAAAGCTTCACGTCGACCGGCTGCTTGCCGGAACCGAGGTCGGCGAAGTCCACCGAGTCGACCTTGTAGCGGCCCGAACCGACCACGCCGGTGAAGTCGCTCGGCTCGGCGGCGGTCCCGGAGAAGACCTTCGGGTCGACGATCGAGGCGACGCCCGAGGCGAGACGGTCGGTGAGCGTGGCGTCCGGCTGCGTCAGGTGGAAGGTGAACTGGGTGCTGCTCTGCACGTCGATCGACTTGATCGAGCTGAGCAGCGTCTCGACGCCGGTCTTCGACTTGATCTTCGCGACCCGGTCGAGGGAGAACTTGACCGCCGCCGCATCCAGCGGGTCGCCGTTCGAGAACTTGAGCCCGGAGCGGAGCGTGCAGCTCACGGTCAGGCCGCCGTCGGTCGGCGTGGCGCAGCCGTTCGTCGTCAGCGCGTCCGGCGTGGGCACGTTGGAGCCCGGCGCATAGGTGTAGAGGCTCTGGTAGATGTTGTAGTACACCTGCCAGGAGCCCTGGTCATAGGCGTTCGCCGGGTCCAGCGTGGAGTAGGCGTTGGCCGAGCCGACCTTGATGGTCACGTTCGGAGCGCCCGCCACCGGTCCGGTCGACTTGGAGGACCCGCAGGCGGTGGTCGTGGCTATCAGGCCGACGCAGCTGAGCGCTGCCACCCGCTTGAGTGCTGACATGTGTCCTTCTTCTCCTTGCCGGCGCTGAGGGTCGCCGCCACGCCGCGATCAACCGCGACACCACGAGAAGGGGTGCCGTCGGGATTCGGGCAGGGTCGATCGTTGGGTAGCCTGCCATACGATCGCACGAAGGCGCAGTCGCCCTTTACCTAGGGTTCCTTCAAGGTCTCGAAAATGCGCCGGAATTGACGTCGAGTGCACCCATAAGTCCGTTTTGGCGTTAGCAGGTAGTTACCTTCGGGAGTCCGGAACTCCACCCTGGGCCCGCCACGGGCGACGGCTCAGCCGTCGCTCAGAAGGGCCCGCAGCAGCGCCGTGTCGACACCCTCCAAGGACCCCCGCACGGTGGTGCGCGGACCCGCCTCGATGGCCGTCACCGACGGCACCGCGAGGACATGACAGCCCGCCGCCTGACCCGAGCGGACCCCCGTCGGCGCGTCCTCGATGACGACGCAACGGGTGGGATCCGCGCCCAGCCGCGCGGCGGCCAGCAGGTACGGGTCCGGGTACGGCTTGGTCCTGGCGATCTCGTCGCCGGCGACGGTGAAAGCGAAGAAGTGCGCCCCCAGGGTCAGCAGCACCTGGTCGATGATCCGCCGGTGCGAGGCGGAGACCAGCGCGGTCGGCACCCCTTGGGCGGCGAGGTCCGCCAGCAGTGCCTTGGCCCCCGGACGGACCGGCACACCCTGTCCGATCAGTTCGACGAAGCGCTCGTTGATCAGGGCGCTCAGCCGCTCGGGCGTCAGCGGCGCACCGGAGACCCTGAGCAGGTGGTCCACCACCCGCGTCATCGGTCCGCCGACCACGATCTCGCGCTCCTCGACGCCGATCGGGTGACCCAGCTCCGCCAACAGGGTCGACTCGGCCTCCCACCAGAAGTCCTCGGTGTCCACGAGGGTGCCGTCCATGTCGATCAGGACGGCCTGGAGGGTGCGCGAGGCGACTGTGGTCACGGGCGGTTCCGCCTTCGTTCGGTGCGTCGGGGCCGATCGGGCCGGCCACTGTGACAGTGACCGGCCCGAATGGGTCCTACAGCTTAGTCCAGTGCGAGCGCGAAGGCTCACCGGGCGTTGAAGTACTTCGCCTCCGGATGGTGGATGACGATGGCGTCGGTGGACTGTTCGGGGTGCAGCTGGAACTCCTCGGACAGGTGAACACCGATGCGTTCGGGGCGGAGGAGTTCGGCGATCTTGGCGCGGTCCTCGAGGTCGGGGCAGGCGCCGTAGCCCAGCGAGAAGCGGGCCCCGCGGTACTTGAGGGCGAACATGTCGCGCATGTCCTTGGGGTCCTCGGAGGAGAAGCCGAGTTCGGCGCGGACCCGGGCGTGCCAGTACTCGGCCAGGGCCTCGGCGAGCTGGACGGACAGGCCGTGCAGCTCCATGTAGTCGCGGTAGGAGTTCGCGGCGAACAGCTCGTTGGCGGCCTCGGAGATCCGGTTGCCCATGGTGACGACCTGCAGGGCGACGACGTCCTTCTCGCCGCTCTCCTCGGGGCGGAAGAAGTCGGCCAGGCACAGGCGGCGGCCGCGGCGCTGGCGGGGGAAGGTGAAGTCGGTGCGTTCCTTGCCGTCCTCGCCGAGCACGACCAGGGTGTTGCCGCGGGCGACGGCGGGGAAGTAGCCGTAGACCACCGCGGCCTCCAGCAGGCCCTCGGTCTGCAGCCGGTCCAGCCACATCCGCAGCCGCGGCCGCCCGTCGGACTCGACCAGCTCCTCGTACGAGGGGCCTCCGGTCCGGGCGGCCTTCAGTCCCCACTGGCCCTTGAACAGGGCGTCCTCGTCCAGCCAGGAGGCGTAGTCCGCCAGCGGGATGCCCTTGACGATGCGGTCGCCCCAGAACGGCGGGGAGGGGACGGGGTTGTCGGCGGCCACGTCGGAGCGGGTGGTGGTCTCCTCCGGCTCGGCGACCTCCACGCGCGCGTGGCGGCGCTGCTTCAGCTCGGGCAGGACCGCGCCCGGGACGCCGCGCTTGACGGCCATCAGCGCGTCCATCAGCCGCAGGCCCTCGAACGCGTCGCGGGCGTAGCGGACCTCGCCCTGGTAGATCTCGTGCAGGTCCTGCTCGACGTAGGCGCGGGTCAGGGCCGCGCCGCCCAGGATCACCGGGAACCGTTCGGCCAGGCCGCGCTGGTTGAGCTCCTCCAGGTTCTCCTTCATGATCACCGTGGACTTCACCAGCAGCCCCGACATCCCCACCACGTCCGCGCGGTGCTCGGTCGCGGCCTCCACGATCGCCGCGACCGGCTGCTTGATCCCGATGTTGACCACGTGGTAGCCGTTGTTCGACAAGATGATGTCGACCAGGTTCTTCCCGATGTCGTGGACGTCGCCCTTGACCGTGGCCAGCACGATGGTGCCCTTGCCCTCCGCGTCGGACTTCTCCATGTGCGGCTCCAGGTAGGCCACCGCCTTCTTCATCACCTCCGCCGACTGCAGCACGAACGGCAACTGCATCTGACCGGACCCGAACAGCTCACCGACCGTCTTCATGCCCTCCAGCAGCACCTCGTTGACGATCTCCAGCGCCGGCCGCACCGCCAACGCCTCGGTGAGGTCCTCCTCCAGGCCGTTGATCTCACCGTCCACGATCCGCGCCTGCAGCCGCTCCTCCAGCGGCAGCGCCGCCAGCTCCTCCGCCTTCCCCGCCCGCACCGACGCCGCACTGACCCCCTCGAACAACTCCAGGAACCTCGCCAGCGGGTCGTACCCCTCCCGGCGCCGGTCGTGGACCAGGTCCAGCGCCACCTCGCGCTGCTCCTCGGGGATCCGGGCCATCGGCAAGATCTTCGCCGCGTGCACGATCGCCGAATCCAACCCGGCCTCCACACACTCGTGCAGGAACACCGAGTTCAACACCATCCGCGCCGCCGGCGAGAGCCCGAAGGAGATGTTCGACAACCCCAGCGTCGTCTGCACCTGCGGATGGCGGCGCTTCAACTCCCGGATCGCCTCGATCGTCTCGATCCCGTCCCGCCGCGACTCCTCCTGCCCCGTCCCCAGCGTGAACGCCAGACAGTCGACCAGGATGTCCGACTCCCGGATCCCGAACCGCGCCCCCAGATCACCGATCAACCGCTCCGCGATCGCGACCTTCTTCTCCGCGGTCCGCGCCTGCCCCTCCTCGTCGATCGTCAACGCGATCAACCCCGCACCGTGCTCGGCCGCCAGCGCCGCGATCCGCCCGTACCGGGACTCGTCCCCGTCGCCGTCCTCGAAGTTGACCGAGTTCAGCACCGCCCGCCCACCCAGCAGCTCCAGGCCCGCCCGCAACACCTCCGGCTCCGTCGAGTCCAGCACGATCGGCAACGTGGAGGCGGTGGCCAGACGGCCGGCCAGCTCCTTCATGTCCGCCACACCGTCACGACCCACATAGTCCACACACAGATCCAGCAGGTGCGCACCCTCCCGGATCTGCTCCCGCGCGATGTCGACACACCCCTGCCAGTCCCCCGCGATCATCGACTCACGGAACTTCTTCGACCCGTTCGCATTCGTCCGCTCACCGATCGCCAGATACGAGGTGTCCTGCCGAAACGCCACCGGCTGATACAGCGAAGCGGCGGCGGCCTCGGGCTGGGGGCTGCGCGCCGCGACCGGACGCCCCTGCACCCGCTCCACCACCGCCCGCAGGTGCTCGGGCGTCGAGCCGCAACAGCCGCCGACCAGGGAGAGGCCGTACTCGCGGGTGAACACGTCGTGGGCGTCGGCCAGCTCGGCCGGGGTCAGGGGGTAGTGCGCGCCGTCCTTGGTGAGGATCGGCAGACCCGCATTGGGCATGCAGGAGAGCCCGACCCTGGCGTGCCGCGCCAGGTAGCGGACATGCTCGCTCATCTCGGCGGGGCCGGTGGCGCAGTTGAGGCCGATCAGGTCGATGCCCAACGGCTCCAACGCCGTCAGCGCCGCGCCGATCTCGGAGCCGAGCAGCATCGTGCCGGTCGTCTCCATCATCACCTCGGTGATGATCGGGAGGGTGAGCCCCGCTTCCGTCAGCGCCGCCTTCACGCCCAGAACGGCCGCCTTCACCTGCAAAAGGTCCTGACTGGTCTCGATCAGCAGCGCATCCGCACCACCCGCGATCAGACCCGCCGCGTTCTGCCGGAACCCCTCCCGCAACGCGTCGAACGCGATGTGGCCCAGCGTCGGCAGCTTCGTCCCCGGCCCGATCGAACCCAGCACCCACCGCTGACGCCCGTCCCCGGCCGCGAACCCGTCCGCCACCTCACGCGCCAGCCGCGCCCCGGCCTCCGACAACTCGAAGATCCGATCCGCGATGTCGTACTCCGCGAACGCGGACAGGTTGCAGCCGAACGTGTTCGTCTCCACACAGTCCACGCCCACGGAGAAGTAGGCCTCGTGCACCGCCCGCACGATGTCGGGGCGGGAGACGTTCAAGACCTCGTTGCAGCCCTCATGGCCCTCGAAGTCCTCCATGGTCGGGTCCTGCGCCTGGAGCATCGTTCCCATGGCCCCGTCGGCCACGACCACACGCGCGGCCAACGCCGCACGGAGCGCGTCGGCGCGCTCTTGGGGGGCAGGAGGGACGAAAACGGCCATGGTGAGCTCCCTGTGTGCGACGGCTGTCGGCTTTGCGCCCGCACCAACGCGGGCGCACGAGGCCCAGCGTATGTCAGGGGTGCGCGCAAGCTCCTTCGAGTTCCGCCAGGTGGGACGAGCCCGAAGGGACGCCTGCTCAGCGGCGGCAGGTGTGGCGAGTGCATCCGGTAAAAGGAATGGTTGCCCGTACGCTGGGCACTTACAGTCCGTGGGGCGGGCTCAGCCGGGCCCGACCCAGGCAAGTGGAGGGAGGCCCCGGGGTGATCGAGCTTGCGGACGTGCCCGAGCTCATCGACCCGGTCATGGTGGCCGCGTTCGAGGGCTGGAACGACGCGGGGGACGCCGCCTCCACCGCCGTCGCTCATCTGGACGAGACCTGGGGCGGGAAGGAACTCGCGGAGCTGGACGCCGAGGACTACTACGACTTCCAGGTGAACCGGCCCACCGTCTGGATGGAGGGCGGGGTCCGCAGGATCACCTGGCCGACCACGCGCCTCTCCGTCGTCCGGGTGACGGAGCCGAAGACCAGGGACCTGGTGCTGGTCCGCGGCATCGAGCCGAGCATGCGCTGGCGCAGCTTCTGCCAGGAGCTGCTGGGCTTCGCCCACGAGCTCGGGGTGGAGATGGTGGTGATCCTGGGCGCGCTGCTCGGCGACACCCCGCACACCCGGCCGGTCCCGGTCAGCGGCGTCACCTCCGACCCTGACGTGGCCCGCTCGCTGGAGCTGGAGGAGAGCCGCTACGAGGGCCCGACCGGCATCGTCGGCGTGCTCCAGGAGGCCTGCGCGCACGCCGGCATCCCGGTGGCGACCTTCTGGGCCGCGGTACCGCACTACGTGGCCCAGCCGCCGAACCCGAAGGCGACCCTGGCGCTGCTGAACAAGGTCGAGGACCTGCTCGACATCCGGGTGCCGCTGGGCGAGCTGCCCGACGACGCGCGGGCCTGGCAGCTCGGGGTGGACCAGCTGGCCGCGGAAGACAGCGAGGTCGCCGAGTACGTGCAGCAGCTGGAGGAGGCCAAGGACACGGTCGACCTGCCGGAGGCCTCGGGCGACGCGATCGCACGCGAGTTCGAGCGCTATCTGCGCCGCAGGGACAACCAGCCGCCCAAGGCCGGCGACTGAGCGCGACGCACGACCGCACCCCCTTCCGGGTGGATTGCCCGGCGATGGCGCACGCCCGCCCGGAAGGGTGAACTCGGGCGATCATCCAAGTGACCCGAGCCGGAGAGGTGCCCTCCGGTAAACATTCGGCCAACAAACCGCCTGCCTGCGGCTACTCCATGCAGGTGATCTGACCGTTTTTCACACATTCGAGCAGTCGTGCGAGCCATTAGGTCGACAAAGCCCACAACTACCTGCCGTGACACTCTCCTCAGCAGGCACGTTGTGGGCTTACGGTATGCGTCATGACCTCCCGCTCCTACGACGGAGTCGGTTACTACGCTCCGTCCTTCGCCTCGGACACCCCCATCTACGACAGCCTCGTGGCTGAGCGGGGGGTCCCGCAGATCGCGCCGATCAACGTGCCCGCGGCCCTGCCGTCGGCGTACGACAGCTTCGGCTCGTCGTCCTACGGTTCCTCGTACGGTTCCCCCTCGTACGGGTCCTCGTTCGGCTACGGCAGCAACCTGCCCGCTGCGCCCCCCGCGCCGCGGCTGGCCCTCGGCCCCGGACCGAGCAGTCCCAGCTACACCCCGCCCACGCCGGTGCCGGCGCAGTACCCGGCCCCGCAGCCGTACATCCCGCAGCAGCCCTCCTACGGCGGCCAGTACTCGGCCCAGGGCGGCGGCTACAACACCCCGGCCAACGGCACCCCGATGCCGCCGGTCAGCCCCCTGCGCCCGGCCTACCCCTCGGCCCCGTCGCAGTACGGGCAGTCGCAGGCCCCGTCCCAGGGCGGCTACACCCAGCCGCCGTCGCAGTACTCCCAGCAGTACCCGCAGCAGCGGGGCTACTGACACGCCCAGCTGACGCCCGGGTGCCGGCCCCGCACTGGCACCATGGGGGTATGGCCCAGCTCACCGCTCTGCGAATACACCCCGTCAAGTCCTTCCGCGCCCTGCCGCTCGACTCCTGCCCGGTCGAGCCCTGGGGCCTGGCCGGGGACCGGCGCTGGATGCTGGTCGACGCCCAGGGCGAGGCCCTGACGCAGCGTGAGGACCCGCGGCTGGCGCTGTTCGAGGCCCAGATCGAGGACGGCGGCGGACTGCTCGTGCGTCACCCCGAGGCGGGCGATCCGCTGCCCGTGCCCGCGCCGGGGCTCGACTCCCTCGGTCCCGTCTCCGTGTTCGGCCACGGCTTCGCCGCGCCCGTCGCGGACGCGCCCGCGGTCACCTCCTGGTTCCGCAAGCTGCTCGACCGGGAGCTGCGCCTGGTCCATCTCGACGTTCCCGCCCGCCGACCGCGTCCGGCGGTCACCAGCCTGGCCGACGAGTACCCGCTGCTGCTGGCCGGCAGCGCCTCCCTCGACGCGCTCAACGAGCTGATCGCCCGCGACCATCCGGAGGCGGCCACGGCCGCGGGCTCCGTCCCGATGACCCGCTTCCGGCCCAACCTCGTCGTGGACGACCCGACCCCCTGGGCCGAGACCGGCTGGCGCCGGATCAGGATCGGCGAGGTCGAGTTCGAGGTGGTCCAGCAGTGCGGCCGCTGCGTGATGACCACCGTCGACCAGGACGCCGGCGTCTTCACCGGGCAGCAGCCGCTGCGCACCCTGCGCAAGCGCCGCCGGTTCGGCAGCAAGGCCGGCTTCGGCATGCACCTGGTGCCGCTCTCCCCCTACGGCACGCTCAACCTCGGCGACCCGGTGACGGTGCTCGACGCGGGGCCGCTGCCACGGCCGGCGTAACGCGGGAACCGGGCGGATCGGATCACTCGTCGGGTCACTCATCAGGTCAACGCCGGTCGGATCACGGACCTGATCAGTGCAATCGTTGTCGCGGGCGGCTACCGATCGTCCTCCCGCTCGTTGTCACAGGAAGAGGGCCAGGCGAAGGTGCCGGACGCAGTACCGTGGGCGGACGCGGCAGTACGAGAGAGCTGGGGGCAGCGGATCGTCATGGGAGCAGGCGTGGTGCGGGTGACCCTGGACGGCGCCTCGCGCTGGCGTCGCCGCTCGGGTGAGTACACCACCGTCGCCGAGGCGCTCGCCGCCGCCGAGCCCGGGGACACCGTGGCGCTCGGCGCGGGCGTCTACCGCGAGAACGTCGTGCTGGACAAGGCGGTGACGCTGCGCAGCGCGGAGGGTCCCGGCACGGTCCGGATAGAGCCGCCGGCCGGCAGCGCCCTGCTGGTGCTCGCCTCGGCGGCCGTGCACGGCCTGGTGCTCGAGGGCCAGGACGGCTCCGCGCCCGCTGTGCTGATCGCCGCGGGCGCGCCGGAGCTGACGGAGTGCCGGATCGCGACCCGCTCCTCGGTGGGCATCGAGGTGCGCGGCGAGGCCTCGCCCAGCGTGCGGCACTCCTGGGTCGAGAACCCCGGCGGCCTGGGCATCCGGGTCTCGGAGGCGGCCAGCGCGCTGGTCGAGGACTGCGTGGTGGACACCACCGGCCAGTCCGGCGTGGTGGTGCGCGCGGGAGGGACGCTGCGGATGCTGCGCGGCCGGATCCGGCAGACCACCGGGGCCGGCCTGGTGCTCACCGGCGAGGGCACCCGCGCCGAGCTGGAGAGCTGCGAGATCAGCGAGGTGAACGGCAACGGCGTGCAGGCCGACGACCTGGCCGGCGGCGTGCTGACGGACTGCGACATCTCGCGGGTCAGCGACAACGGGCTGACCCTGGACGGCCAGGCGACACTGCTGTTGGACCGCTGCCGGATCCACGACGTCCCGGAGAACGCCGCCGACCTGCGCGGCCGCTCCCGGCTCACGCTGACCGACTCGCAGCTGCGCGCCTTCGGCCGGAACGGGCTCTCGGTGTGGGACGCGGACACCTCCGTCGAGGCCACCGGCTGCGAGCTGCGGGACAGCACCGGGGACTACCCCGCCGTCTGGGTCATCGACGGCGCGACGGCGAAGCTGACCGCCTGCCGGATCCACGACGTGCCCGACGCGCTGTTCGTGCTGGACCGCGGCTCCTCGGCGGAGGCCGTCGACTGTTCCCTCTCGCAGGTGCGCAGCACCGCCGTCTCGGTCAGCGCCGGCGCGGACGTCCGGCTGGACCGGCTGCGGGTGCAGGACGCCACGACCGGGCTCTGGTTCCGCGACCACGGCAGCGGCGGGCTGCTGACGGACTGTGAGATCGCGGACGTGGCGACGGCGGTGATCGTCACCAAGAGCGCCGATCCGGTGCTGCGCGGCTGCGTGATGCGGGGCAGCGCGGAGGCCGCGGTCTACGTCTCGGCGGGCGGCCGCGGCAGTTTCGAGGAGTGCACGGCGACGCACGGCAAGGGCTACGGCTTCCATGTGATCGACGGCTGCGCCACCGTGCTGACCCGCTGCCGGGCGGAGCAGAACGCCCGCGGGGGCTTCGAGTTCTCCGAGCCGGGACCGGTGGTGGAGGCCTGCTTCTCCGACGACGCGAAGCCGCTCGCCCCGGCCGCGGCGGCGCTGCCCGCGGCGGGCGCGGCGTCCGGCTCCGCGGGCTCCGCCACGGGGACGGCGGCGCCGGGGACCTCCCCCGCCGCCTCGGCGCCCGCGGCCCCCGCCGTGCCCACGCAACTGCGGGCCTCCGCGACGCAGCAGGCCAGGCCCAGCCTGGCCCAGGCGATCGGGCAGATCGCGCCGATCCCCGACTGCCGCCCGGCCGAGGAGGCGCTGGCCGAGCTGGACTCGCTGGTCGGCCTCGCGACGGTCAAGCAGGAGGTCCGCACGCTGATCGACCTGATCTCGGTCGGCCGTCGGCGCCGCCGGGCAGGACTGAAGGCGCCCTCGCTCCGCCGCCACCTGGTCTTCACCGGCTCCCCCGGCACGGGCAAGACGACGGTGGCCCGCCTCTACGGCGAGATCCTCGCCTCGCTCGGGGTGCTGCAGCGCGGCCACCTGGTCGAGGTCGCGCGGATGGACCTGGTCGGCGAGCACATCGGCGCGACCGCGCTGCGCACCGCCGAGGCCTTCGACCGCTCGCGCGGCGGCGTCCTCTTCATCGACGAGGCCTACGCCCTCGCCCCGGAGGACGGCGGCCGCGACTTCGGCCGCGAGGCCATCGACACGCTGGTCAAGCTGATGGAGGACCACCGGGACGAGGTCGTGGTCATCGTGGCCGGCTACACCACCGAGATGGAGCGCTTCCTCGCCGCGAACCCCGGTGTGGCCTCGCGCTTCTCACGGACCATCACCTTCCCCGACTACTCGGCCGACGAACTGCTGGAGATCACCCGCGCCCAGGCCGAGGAGCACGAGTACGCCCTCGCCGAGGAGACGGCCGCCGCCCTGCTCACCCACTTCGCCGCCCTCCCCAAGGGCCCCTCCTTCGGCAACGGCCGGACGGCCCGCCAGGTCTTCGAGACCATGATCGAACGCCATGCCGTCCGCATCGCCCAACTCCCCGACGCCACCACGGAACAGCTCCAGCTGCTGCTGCCCGCCGACCTTCCGTAGGTCGGCCGGCGGACCTGGTGCACGGCCTCAGGGAGCGCGGGGAACCGCGCGACGACCGCCCCCTGGGGTCAGGGGGTGCTGCCGAGGTGCTGCAGCAGCGCGTCGCGGGCTTCGATGAAGCGCGGGTCGGCGCGGTAGTCGGAGTGGCCGTTGACGGGGACGAGGATCGGGTACGCGTCGGTGCGGCCGAAGGCCAGCGGGTCGGGGAAGGGCGGCTGGTCGGGTCCGGGGGCTCCGTCCGCTCCCGCCAGCCTGACCGGACCGCCGATCGGGTCGGTCAGCCGGAAGAGGTTGTCCCAGCGCGGCACGTCGCCCAGCAGCCGGCCGAGCTGGTCGGGCCCCATGTAGGCCGGGAAGAACCGCCCGTAGAGCCGGCGCAGCGGCGAGCCGTAGGTCAGCAGCGCCACCCGGCCGCGCGTCGCGGGATCCAGCTGCCACAGGGCCGCCGCCGCCAGCACCGTGCCCTGGGAGTGCGCCGAGAGCACCAGCCTGCGGGTCGGGTCGGCCCCGAGCCAGGTCCGCATCCGCGCCTCGATGTCGGGGACCGCGCGCTCCGCGTAGCACGGCGGCGCCAGCGGGTGGGCCGCGCGGGGCCAGAAGGTGCCGATGTCCCAGAGCATGCCGACGCTCCGGCGCTGCGAGGGCGACCTGTAGGCGCTGCGGCCGAGGCCGATCAGGGCGACGACCATCGCCGTGGTGAGCCAGCCGCCCAGGTGCTGCAGGGTCTGGCCGAGCCCGGCCAGGAAGGCGCCCTCGCCGTGGGTGGCGTCGGTCAGCGACCGGCCGGTGGCCAGCGAGCCGACGAGTGAGGCCAGCAGCAGGACCGCGGAGACCCCGGCGAGCGTCGCGATCAGCGCGGCGCCGGCCTCGGTGGCCCGCGCGCCGGAGAGCGCGGTGGCGATCGCGCCGGTGCGCGGCGAGTGGGTGGTCGCCGGCTTGTCGTAGGCGGCGAGCACCTGCGGCCGCAGCGCCCAGGACCTGCGCACCAGGCCGAGGCCGACGACCGCGACGATCACCAGCAGCGCGGGGACCAGCAGGGTGATGCCGCTGGCGTGCCAGACCAGCATCGGCGCGGCCTGCGGGACGGCGCCCCCTCCGGCGAGCCGCTGCGCGGCGAAGAGCACCCCGCCGGCGGTGAAGAAACCGCCGAGACCGACGGCGAGCATGGAGGTGACCGGGCCGCCCAGGCCACGCATGGCCGCGCCGTTGGCGCCGCCGAAGCCGCTGTCGGCCGGGCGCGCGCCGTCGGGGCCGGGGAGGGTCAGCGTCGGGTCGACCGGTGCGGCCGGGGGCTGACCGCGCGTCATCCACCAGGCGACGCCGCCGAGCACGAGCACCAGCAGGGCCTGACCGGCGGCGAGTGCGGCGAATCCCCGCTGGGCCCCCGGCAGCAGCCCCGTCGCCGTCCAGTCCGGCCGGGACCACACGGCGTAGACGCACACCAGGGCCACCGCCCCGGCCGCCGCCCAGAAGTGGGCCCGCCCCGGCAGCGCGTCCCAGCCGAGCGCGAGGCCGACCAGCAGCAGCGCGCCGAGCACCACCAGCGCGGCCAGCAGCGCCAGGCCGACCCAGCGAAGGCCCGCGCCCGCCGCCCGGTCGTGCGCCAGCACCGGGATCAGCACGGCCCAGGCGATCGTCAGCAGGCCGGCGGCCAGATGCAGCGCGCGCAGGCGCGCGACCGCCGCGACGCCGTACCAGAAGCCGTCCCCCTCCATCTCCAGCGGCCGGACGGCCGGACGGGCCCCGGGCATCGGGCGGACCATCTCGTAGCTGCTCCAGGTCAGCCTGGCCAGCCGGCCGAGCCCCGTGAGGACCGCGACCGGGACCAGCGCGGCCACGGCGAGCCGCCGGCCCGGCTGCGCCCACCAGCCGCCGTGGCCGCCGAGTGCGAAGACGAGCCACGAGTGGTGGGCGACGCAGGCGCTGTCGGCGGCGCACTGCCAGGCCGTCAGGTCGAGCGCGATCTCGCAGGCCGCGGCGGTCAGCAGCACGGTCAGCGAGACGGCGACCAGCTTCACCAGGGCCTGGTAGGCGCCGCGGCCGCGGGTGTCGTCGCCGTCGCGGCCCGGCGGGCGCATCCAGTGGGCGAGGTTGGCGAACATGAAGGGGAGCAGCAGCAGCCAGAGTGCCCGGCTGGCGGCGCCCGAGGTGAGTTTGGCCCAGGAGTAGGCCTCAAGGACGGCGTCCCCGGAGTAGCCGGCCGGTCGGCGCTCCGCGTCCTGGTCGGGCCAGCGGCGGTAGGTGCCGGACATGGCGTCGCCGGTCATCTGCTTCAGGTGCGGGTCGTCGAGCATGGCCTCGGGGGTGGTGCCGCCGATGCCGTGGACGAGGAGCTCCAGCCACAGACCGCGCTGCCCGCCGCCCGGCGACTCCGCGTCCAGGGAGGTCTCGGCCGACCGCTGGGCGGGCAGCACCACGCCGCCCGGCCCGGGCACGACCGCGTCCTTCTCCAGTCCCGTCTCCCGCTCGCCGTCCCCGTCCATGCCGACCCCTCCCCGACGTTCCCTTCCCTACGACCGCACCGCGCGTGTCTGCCCGATATGCTCCCGCTTCGCTCCCGTCCGCACAGCACTTTTGCGCCAGTCACCACACTGTCGTGCGAGGATGGCGCGAGCAATTGCCGAGCCCGTGAACGCCGATCGCGGCAGCACGCAGTCACGACGGCAGTCACGAAGCGGAGAGGACGGCGCCCGGGTGGTCGAGAACAGCAGCCTGCTGGCCGAACAGAGGCGTGCCCTGATCCTGGACGAGGTGCGCCGCCGGGGCGGGGTCCGCGTCAACGAGCTCACGCGGAAGCTCAACGTGTCGGACATGACGGTCCGTCGCGATCTCGACGCACTGGCCCGGCAGGGCATGCTGGAGAAGGTCCACGGCGGGGCCGTGCCGGTGCTGGAGGCGAGCACGCACGAGCCGGGCTTCGAGGCGAAGTCGGCGCTGGAGCTGAACGCCAAGGAGCAGATCGCCGAGGCCGCGGCCCGCCTGGTCGCGCCCGGCAGCGCGGTCGCGCTCTCCGGCGGCACCACCACCTTCGCGCTGGCCCACCACCTGGTCAGGATCGAGGGCCTGACGGTGGTCACCAACTCGGTCCGGGTCGCCGACGTCTTCGAGCACGCCGCCCGTCAGGGCGCCGCCGCCTCGCCGGCGGCGACGGTGGTGCTGACCGGCGGGGTCCGCACGCCCTCGGACGCGCTGGTCGGTCCGATCGCGGACCGGGCGATCCGCTCGCTCCACTTCGACCTGCTCTTCCTCGGCTGCCACGGCATCTCGCTGGAGGCGGGTCTCTCGACGCCGAACCTGGCCGAGGCGGAGACCAACCGCAGCTTCGTCGCCGCCGCCCGCCGCGTGGTCGCGGTGGCCGACCACACCAAGTGGGGCACCGTCGGGCTGTCCACCTTCGCCGCCCTGGCCGAGGTGGACACCCTGGTCACCGACGGCGGCCTGCCGACGGAGATCCGCAGCGCGGTCGCCGAGCAGGTCCGCGAGGTCGTCATCGCCGGCTGAGCCCGGCCGCCGGACCCGCCTGTCGGCTTTGACGGAGCGTCAACTACACTGCCGCCACACTGATCGAACATGGGGGAGGGACCGCGTGGGAGTGCGTCTGCGGCCGGTGACGACGGAGTTCCTGGCGGCCGCGCCGCTGCGGATCGTGGTCACCCAGCGCCTGGGATCCCCGCGTGAGGCGCTCTTCAGGGAGCTGACCGACGACGCGGCGACGTGGCCCTCCTGGTTCCGCGAGGTCAGCCGCGCCTGCTACACCGGGCCGCCGCCGTACGGGGTCGGCGCGGGCCGCTCGGTGTCGCTGATGGGCGGCGTGCGTTTCGTCGAGAGCGTCCAGGTCTGGGACGCGCCGGAGCGCTTCGTCTACCGGGTCGAGGAGGCCAACTTCGCCGGGCCGCACGCCTGGATGGAGGAGTGGCTGCTCACCGAGGGCGAGGGCGGCGGCACGACGCTCCGCTTCACCATGGCGATCGAGGCCCACGCGGCGGTCGAACTCCCGATGCGGGCCACCCGCCCGCTGGTGGAGCAGTCGATCCGGCGGGCGATGCGGAAGCTGGACGCGCGGGCCTCGCGCTGATCGCACTCCTTCGGGTGAAGCCGCCGGATCGCGGAATGCACGCGGGCCGGGCCGAGTTGTTGACGGACATGCGACGACAAGCTGTCGCCGCCTGAGCCCGACTCGGAAAGGCTGTTCCATGAAGATCGGCATCATTGGCGCAGGCAACATCGGCGGCAACCTCACCCGGCGGCTGACCGCCGTCGGGCACGAGGTGTCGGTGGCCAACTCCCGCGGCCCGGAGACCCTCGCGGAGCTCGCCGCCGAGACCGGCGCGAAGGCCGTCACCGCGGGCGAGGCCGCGCGCGACGCCGAAGTGGTCATCGTCACCGTTCCGTTGAAGGCCGTGCCGAGCCTGCCCGCCGACCTCTTCGCGCAGGCCGCGCCCGGCTTCGCGGTGATCGACACCAACAACTACTACCCGCAGCAGCGCGACGGCCGGATCGCGGCCATCGAGGACGGCGGCCGGACCGAGAGCCGCTGGGTCGCCGAGCAGCTCGGCCACACGGTGGTGAAGGCATTCAACGGCACCTACGCGGCGGACATCCTGGAGCGTCCGCTGCCCGCCGGAGCGCCCGACCGCATGGCGCTGCCCGTCGCCGCCGACGACGAGGGCGCCAAGAAGCTGGTCAGGGACCTGATCGACCAGTTGGGCTTCGACACCGTCGACTCGGGCTCGCTGGACGACTCCTGGCGCCAGCAGCCGAACACCCCGGTCTACGGCCTGCGCGCCGGCGTCGAGGCGGTCACCCGGGCGCTGGCCGACGCGTCCCCGGAGCGCACGCCCGACTTCCGCGGCTGAGGCCGCGTCACTCCCCGGTCCACTCCCCCGTCGCCAGCAGCTCCTCGAGCACGGCGAGGTAGGGTGCGATGTCCAATCCCTGCTCGGCGAGCCAGGCGTCGGAGTAGTACTTGTCGAGGTAGCGTTCGCCGGGGTCGCAGATCAGCGTGACGACGCTGCCCCGCTCCCCCGCGGCGCGCATCTCGGCGACGATCTTCAGCGCGCTCCACAGGCCGGTTCCGGTCGAGCCGCCCGGCTTGCGCCCCATGACGCGGTCGAGCAGCCGGACGCCCGCCACACTGGCGGCGTCCGGCACCTTCATCATCCGGTCGATGGCGCCGGGCACGAAGCTCGGCTCGACCCGGGGACGGCCGATGCCCTCGATGCGCGAGCCGCAGTCGCAGGTGACCCCGAGGTCGCCGGAGACCCAGCCGTCGAAGAAACAGGAGTTCTCCGGATCGGCCACGCAGACCCGGGTGTCGGCCTGCATGTAGTGCACGTAGCGGGCCAAGGTCGCCGAGGTGCCGCCGGTGCCGGCGGTGGCGACGATCCAGCTGGGCTCGGGGAACCGCTCCTGCTGCATCTGGTGGTAGATCGACTCGGCGATGTTGTTGTTGCCGCGCCAGTCGGTGGCCCGCTCGGCATAGGTGAACTGGTCCATGTAGTGACCGCCGGACTCGGCGGCCAGTCGGGCCGACACCGCGTAGAGGGTGCGGGTGTCCTCGACCAGGTGGCAGTCGCCGCCCTGCGCCTCGATCAGCGCGATCTTCTCCTGGCTGGTCGTGCGCGGCATCACCGCGACGAAGGGCACCCCGATCAGCTTGGCGAAGTACGCCTCGGAGACGGCCGTCGAGCCGCTGGACGCCTCGATCACCGGCTTGCCGGGCCGGATCCAGCCGTTGCAGAGCGCGTGCAGGAACAGCGAGCGGGCGAGTCGGTGCTTGAGCGAGCCGGTGGGGTGGGTGGACTCGTCCTTCAGGTAGAGGTCGATGCCCCAGTCCTCAGGCAGCGGGAAGCGCAGCAGGTGGGTGTCGGCGGACCGGTTGGCGTCGGCCTTGACCTTGCGGACCGCTTCCTTGAGCCAGGTGCGGTACTCGGCGTCGCTACGGTCCACGTCCAGGGTCTTCACTGCGGCCACCTTCAGGTGCGGAGAACAGGTGCTGCTCTGCATCGTAACGTGGTGCAAATCACAACATATCCTTGGGCGTTCCCTAAGCGACCTGCATGTTTGGATCGAATTCGTCGGAAGATCCGTCCGACGAGTTGCGGTACCGGGCGAATCAGGAAACCCTGGTCGCATCACGGAATGCTTCTCGTTGCTCACTCTTCGAAATCGGCCGCCGCCCCATGCGGAAGGAGTCGAAAGCACGATGGAGGATCTGGACCGGCACTACGAACTGCGCCTCACCGCCGAACCGTGCAGGTTCGGGGTGGTGCGCAGGATCGTCCAGGCGCATCTCCGGCACTGGAACCTGACGTCCGTCACGGACCAGACGCTGCTCGGACTGACCGAACTGCTCGCCAACGTGCACCAGCACGTCGGCCCCGCGGCCCCCTGCACGCTCCGGCTGCACGCCGGCCCCGACGCCCTGACGGTCGAGATCTCCGACGGCTCCCCCGAGCTGCCGGAGGCCCGCCGCACCGACCCGCTGGACTCCGGCGGGCGCGGCCTCGCGATCGTGGCGGGGCTCTGCAAGGAGTGGGGCGCACAGCCGGACGGCAGCGGGAAGACGGTGTGGTTCACCGTCGCCACCGCTCCCGTGCCGACTCCGGCTCTGCTCCAGTCGGTGCCGCTGGCCCTCGAGGTCGACGCACTCGAACTCGAGGCCGTGCTCGCCGACTGAGTCCTGTCAGGCCGTGGTGTCCTCACCGTTGAGAACGTCCAGGCGCTGGCGGTACTCGAACTCGTCGATCTCGCCGTCCGCGTAGCGGCGGTTCAGCGTCTCCAGCGGGGAAGGCGCCGGCCCCTGCGGCTGCCAGCCGGTCTGCGGGCCGTACCCGCCGCGACCGCGCGGACCGCGGCCCGGGCGGGGCCGCCCGCCGCGAACCAGGCGGCCGGACCTCCGCCGCGCACCCGCCACAGCAGGCGGCGCACGACGAAGATCGCGCCGATCCAGAAGAAGGGCATCAGCAGGATCCAGGGACCGGGTCCGCCGTGCCAGCCGTCGGCCAGGTAGGTGTTCATCTCGCGCTCCTCAGTACGGTTCGTCACCGGTTCGTTCGCTACTGAAGAGACTCCTCCGCGCGGGCCGCGCAGGCGTCGTACGGCGGCGGGCAGTCGCACTGCTCCCCCGGGAGTACGCCGTTCGGGCGCCGCCGCCCGCGGGAGGCGCTACACCGCCGCGAGTTGCGGCTCCGCGAGCACCGGGGCCCAGGCGAGTTCCGCCGCGCCCGCCAGTTCGGGCGCGGCCAGTTCCGCGGGGTGCAGCGGCACGCAGCCGTAGCGGCCCCAGTGGGCCCGTGCGGCGATCGTCGCGGGCAGCAGTTCCGGCGCTCCGGCGAGCAGCGCGCTGTGGAAGGGGCCGAGGACGATCCGGTCCGGGTTGAGGATGTCCACGACGGCGGCGATGCCCCGGCCGAGGCGTTCGGCGACGTGCTCGACGGCGGCGCGCGCCACGGCCTCACCGGAGCGCGCGGCGGCGAGGACCGCGTCGACCTCGGCCAGCGGCGCCTCCGGCGGCAGACCGTAGGCGGCCAGCAGGGCGGGCGGGCCGGCCTCGACGTCCAGGCAGCCGCGGCGTCCGCAGCGGCACAGCAGGCCCTCGGGGTCGACCGTCAGCTGACCGATCTCCAGGGCGAGTCCGGCGCTTCCGGTGTGCAGCCTGCCGTCGACGACCAGTGCCCCGCCGACGCCCTGGTGGCCCGAGGTCACGTAGAGGAGGTGGCGGGCGCCGCGTCCCGCGCCGTGGCGGTGCTCGGCGAGGGCGGCGAGGTTCGCGTCGTTGGCGACGGCGGGCGCGACGCCGTCGGGCAGCGCGAGACCGGCGTCGCGCAGCGCCTGCGTCCACAGCTCGCCGATGGGCGTGCCGGTGGGCCAGCCGAGGCAGGCCGAGATCACCGCGACCCGCTCGGGCTCGGTGACGGGCGTCGGTGCGGCGAGCCCCGCCCCGACGCAGCGACGCGGGCTCGCCTCGACCAGGCGGACGGCCTCGTCCGCCATGGCCCGCAGCACCTGCTGCGGGCTCGCGCCGGGATCGAGCGGCAGGTCCAGCGGCTGCCCGATCCGGCCGCCCAGACCGGCCAGCGCGAGGGTGAAGCCGTCCGTGTGCAGTTGCGCGGCGAGGACCACAGGCCCCTGCGGGTCGATCTCCAGCCGGTGCGAGGGCCGCCCCCTGGAGCCGCCCGCAGGACGCGCGTCCACGCTGATCAGCCGCAGCGCCTCCAGCTCCGAGGTGATCGCCCCGACGGTGGTCCGGGTGACCCCGAGCGCGCCGGTCAGCACGGAACGGGTGGGCGCGGCACCGGTGTGGATCAGCTCCAGCGCGGGACCGAGCACCGCACGGCCGCGCTCCGGGCTTGTGTGTGTCTGCGTCACGCTCCTATTATGAATTTGTGCCGCTAATGAACAAAATCGAGTCGGCTTCCCCTCCTGCTCCTTCTGCCCGCCCCCGCCGGTCGGTCGCCCGCATCGCGCTCACCGGCTTCTTCGCCCTGGACGGCTTCCTCTTCGCCGGCTGGGTCGTGCGCATCCCCGAGATCAAGGCCCAGGTCCACGCCTCGGCCGGGCTGCTCGGCCTCGCCCTGCTCTGCGTGTCGGCCGGCGCGGTCGCCGCCATGGGCCCGGTGGCGCGTCTGTGCGTGCGCCACGGCAACCACGCCGTCACCGTGGCCGCCTCGGTGCTGCTGTGCCTGTCGGTCGCGCTGCCGCCGCTGACGCACTCCGTGCTCGCGCTCGGCGGGGTGCTGCTGCTCTTCGGCGCGGGCTACGGCGCGATGAACGTCGGCATCAACAGCGCCGCCGTCGACTACGTGGCCTCGGTCGGCCGGCCGATCATGCCCTCCTTCCACGCCGCCTACAGCATGGGCGGCCTGCTCGGCGCGACCGTCGGCGGCCTGCTGGCCCCGGTCCTGACGGCGACCCAGTACCTGGGCCTGCTCACCGTGGGCGGGCTGCTCGTCACCGCCTGGGCCGGAACGGCGCTGCTGCGCCACCCGGTCGCGCACGCCGCCGACCATGAGGGCGCGCCCGCCGCGGCCGACGCCGTACCGACCGGCGTGGGACTGCTGGTGCTGCTGCTGGGCGTGGTGGCGCTCTGCGACGCCTACGGCGAGGGGGCGATGGCCGACTGGGGCGCGCTCCACCTGCACCAGGACCTGCACGCCACCCCCGCCGTCGCCGCCGCGGGCTTCGCCGTCTACTCGCTCACCATGACCATCGGGCGGCTCAGCGGCACCCGGCTCGTCGAGCGATTCGGACCGAGCCGGCTGCTGGTCGCGGGCGCGGCCGTGGCCTCGCTCGGCATGGTCGCCGCGGCCTTGAGCCCCACCCTGCCGCTCGCGCTGGCGGGCTTCCTGCTGGTCGGCCTCGGCCTGGCCAACATCTTCCCGCTGGCCATCGACCGGGCGGGCGCGCTGCGCGGACCGCGCGGCGTGGCGACGGCCTCCATGCTCGGCTTCGGCGGCATGGTGGCGGGTCCGCCGATCATCGGCTTCCTGGCCCAGGGCCTGGGGCTGCCCACGGCGCTGCTCTCGGTCGCCCTGCTGGTCGCCCTCGCGGGCGTGGCCGCCCTGGTGGTCAAGGCCCGCTCCTGACACGGGCCCTGACGCACCGGGCGGCCCCCGCGTCGGCTACGCCGCCTGGGACGGCGTGGTCAGGCCGAGCACGCTGTCGGCCTTGGTGATCGCCTGGTGGTAGTAGCCGGTAGCGGCCTGCGGGTTGTCGCCGGCCACCTGGATGTACAGGTAGACGAAGGCCACCGTCGGGCTCAGCCTGTCGATCGCCAGATAGCCGTTGACCGGCACGCCCTGCACCGACGCGGTCATGTGCTTGGCCACCGACCCCGGACTGCCGAAGTCGACGTCGCCCAGCTTGAAGGCGATCGTCGTGGAGCCGGTGGGGATGTTCAGCTCCTTGCAGGTCTTCAGGGCGTTCACGGCGGTGGGGTAGTGCTGGTCCAGCACCGTCGAGGGCCGCGAGGAGAGGAACTCCCCGACGAACGGCCCGGTCTGGCCGCCGGTGAGGATCACCTGCTGGTCCTCGCCCTGCGACGGGCCCGAACTCGAGGACGGGGGCGCGGTCTGGTTCATCAGCTGCGTCAACTCGCTGCAGCCGCTCGCCAAACCGGTGTCGTTGGTCGGCGAAGCGCTGTCGCTGGGCTGGACGCTGAAGGAGGGTCCGAGGTCGTTCGCGGTCAGCAGCGCCGACTTGAGCTGGTCGGAGCTCGGCACCGCCGGGCCCGGCGAGGGGCTGCTCGTGCCGGTGGCGACGCCGATGGCCGCGTGAGTGGCTCCGGAGGAGCATCCGCTGAGGGCTACTGCGAGGGACAGGGCGGCTGCGACGCCCAGAAGCTGGATACGCATGGAGCCTCCTCGAAGGCCGGGCGCACACCAATCCCTCTCACTGTGCCATCCGGGTCCGGGACCCGCCTCCCGGAGCCCGCCGGCCCGGGGGCCGCCCGGCTACGGAACCGGGTCGGGGTCCGGAGGCAGGCGCAGGTCCCAGCCGATCAGGGCGACCAGCTCCTCGTGCGTGATGCCCTCGGGCACCGCGCGCGGCGGTGCGGAGCGGATGGGCGGCTGCCAGCCCTCGGCCTCGGTCCAGCGGCGGACCGGCTTGGCGGGCGCGCCGGCGACCACGCTGTGGTCGGGAACGTGCCCGCGCACCACCGAGTTGGCCGCCACGACGACGTTGCGGCCGATGTCCGCGCCCGGCAGGATCACCGCGCCGGTGCCGATCCAGCTGCCCGCGCCGATCCGCACCGGCGCGTTGCGCGGCCACTGCTTGCCGATCGGCAGCTCGGGGTCGTCGTAGGAGTGGTTCTGGTCGCTGATGTAGACGCTCGGGCCGGTCCAGACGTGGTCCTCCAGCACGATCGACTCGTGCCCGACGATGTTGCTGTCCCTGCCGATCACACAGCCGTCGCCGATCCGCACGACCGGCTCGGGACCGAGCCGCTGGCCCGGCGCGAAACCTGCCGAGATGGAGACCCGCTCGCCCACGATGCAGTAGCAACCCAGCGCGATGCCATGCTCGTTGAAGATCGAGCCCTGCGGGAAGGCGAGCTTGGTGAACGCCCCGATCTCGGCGAAGCGCAGCGGCCCCGGCTGCTCCGCGCTGATCGCGCCCGCCTCGCGCACCCACCCCCACCCCCGGTGGACCAGGCGCGACGCGAGACGGCGCGACCGCGTGCGGGCGGCGCTGCGTATGGTCTGGGCGAACGGCAACGGCATGCGCCTACGTTAACCGGTCGGTAACCGTCCGACCGGCGGGGGTGGCACGACTCACGTCGGCGCGCTCGCCGAGCCGCCCACCCCGTGCTGTCAGCGCCCGGCCCTCACTCGCTCGCCCAGGCGGCCGGCCGGCGCTCCAGGAAGGAGAGCATGCCCTCGCGGGCCTCCTCGGAGCCGAACAGCAGCGCGGACTGCGCCACCATCGACTCGCCGTCGCGCTCGAAGGAGCGCAGCACCTCCGCGGAGACCAGCCGCTTGGTCTCCGCGAGCCCCTGCGGACTGGCCTTCCTGAAGGCCTCCAGCAGGCCGCCGAGGGCCTCCTTGGGGTCCTCGCAGGCCTCGGTGATCAAGCCGATCCGCTGTGCCTCGGCCGCGTGGAACACCGAGCCGGTCAGGTACCAGCGGGACGCGCCGCGCGGGTCCAGGCGCGGCAGCAGCGGCAGCGAGATCACCGCGGGCGCGAGGCCGAGCCGCACCTCGGTGAAGGCGAAGGTCGAGGCGGGACCCGCAAGGACGATGTCGCAGGCGCCGAGCAGACCCAGACCGCCCGCGCGCACGTGACCGTCCATGAGGGCGATCACGGGCTTGGGCGACTCGAGCACGCTGCGCATCGCGGTCACCAGACGCCGCGGGTTGGCGGTCGGGTCGCCGCCGGTCGCCTCGGACAGGTCCGCGCCGGCGCAGAACGTGCCACCGGTGTGGGTGAGCACGACGACCCGGACGGCCGGGTCCTTGGCGGCGTCGGCCAGCCCCTGCTCCAGTTCCGCGACCAGCCGCGAGGAGAGGGCGTTGCGGTTGGCGGGAGAGTCGAGGGTGAGCGTGGCGACGCCGCGCTCGACGGCGTGGCGGACCAGCGGCTGCTGCGGCTCTTGGGCGGTCATCGGTGCGCGTCCTTCCGAGGGTGGGCGGCCACGACCCTGTGGCGGCGCTCCACAGCCTATGCAGCCGGTCAACCGTCCCGACACCGGAACTACCCGATGTCGCGCCGCCGCAGCCCGGCGAGACCCGCCCCGGTGAGCACCGCCGACAGCAGCGAGAGCCAGACCAGCGGGGCCGCGTGGAAGCTGCCGCCGGGAAGCCTGGGAACGTGGGTGAACGGCGTCAGGTCCAGCAGCCACTGGCCCGCGTCGAGCGCCGGACCGAGGTACGCGATGAACAGCAGCACGCCCAGCACGCCCCAGGCCGCGGACGTCCACTGCGGCCGCAGCCCGAACAGCGCGACGGCGGCCGCGGCGAACACCCAGACCGCGGGGAGCTGGACCAACGCGCCGACCAGCAGCTTTCCGGTCCAGCCCGCCGTGTCGCCGAGCGCGACGCCCGCGCCGAGACCGGCCGTCAGCCCGCCGGTCAGCAGCAGCACGGCGGAGCCGAGCAGCGGGTAGAGCAGGTGGCTGCCTGCCCAGGCGAGCCGGCCCACCCCGGTCGCCAGCACCGGTTCCGCGCGCCCCGAGGTCTCCTCGCCGCGCAGGCGCAGCGTCGTCTGCACCGCGTAGACGGCGGCGACCATGGCCAGCAGGTTCATCGCGGTGGCCAGGTAGGAGTCGACGACTCCGGTGCTGCCGCCCATCCGTTGCACGATCTGCTCGACGTTGGCGCTGGTGGAGATCAGTTGCTTCACGCCCTGGCTGATGCCGCCGAGCATCGCCCCGCCCACGGCGAAGCCGAAGGTCCAGCCGACCAGGCTGCCGCGCTGCAGTCGCCGGGCGAGTCCGGCGGCTCCGCGCAGCGAGGGCGCGGCGGCGGCCGGTCCCGGGCGCTGCGGCAGCAGGCCGCTGCCCAGGTCGCGGCGCCCGGCGAGCAGGTGGCCGAGGGCGAGCTGCACGGCCCCGGCGACGATCAGCAGCGCGACCAGCCACCAGGCGTTGTCGGCGTAGGGGCGCACCCGCTCGGCCCAGCCCAGCGGCGAGAGCCAGACGAGCCAACCGGGCCCCGTGTCCCCCGCCGCGTCGCCACTGGCGCGCAGCAGGAAGGCCAGTCCGAGCACCGCGCCGCCGATCCCGTTCGCGGCGCGGCCGGTACCGGTCAGCTGTGCGGCGACGGCCGCGACGCCGGTGAAGCAGAAGCCGCAGCCGAACAACGCCGCGCCGAAGGCCAGCGAGCCCGCCACCTGCTGCCCGATCGCCAGCAGGATCACCGCGTTGACGCCGCCGACCAGCGCCGATGCGGTGACGGCCGCGCCGACTCCGGCCGCCAGCGGCGCGCTGCGCCCCACCGCCCCCGCGCCGATCAGCTCCAGCCGCCCGGACTCCTCCTCGGCGCGGGTGTGGCGGACCACGAGCAGGACGCAGAGCAGGCCGAGCAGCAGGCCGCCGAAGCCGAGCATCCGCCAGGCCGTCAGCGCCCCGGTGCTGCCCGTGTCGTAGACCGGGCCGTAAAGGGCGCGCAGCGAGCCGTTGCTGTTGATGCTCTGGGCGAGCTGTTCGCGCGAGGCGGCTGAGGGGTAGAGCTTGCCGAACGAGAGCGCGGTGCCCGCGATCGAGCCGACCAGGGCGTAGAGCCAGCAGGCCAGCATGATCCGGTCGCGGCGCAGCGCGAAGCGGAGCAGCTCCGGGGTACCCGCGAGGTTCACGACGCCTCCCCGGCGGCGGACCCGGCGGGCTCCGCCTCGTAGTGGCGCAGGAACAGCTCCTCCAGGGTGGGCGGACGGCTCGTCAGCGAGCGGACGCCGACGGCGGTGAGCGCGCGGAGCAGGCCGTCCAGCTTGTCGGTCTCGACCTGACAGTGCAGCCGGACGCCCTCCAGCTCCACGTCGTGCAGGCCGGGCAGCGCGTCGAGGCCGGTCGGCGGTGCGGCGAGCTCGGCGGTCACGGAGGTGCGGGTGAGGTGACGCAGTTCGGCGAGGGTACCGGTCTCGACCGTGCGGCCGGCCCTGATGATGCTGACCCGGTCGCAGAGCGCCTCGACCTCGGAGAGGATGTGGCTGCTCAGCAGCACCGTCCGGCCCCGGTCCCGCTCCTCGGCGACGCAGCCGCGGAAGACCTCCTCCATCAGCGGGTCGAGCCCCGAGGTGGGCTCGTCCAGGATGAGCAGTTCCGCGTCCGAGCAGAAGGCGGCGACCAGTGCGACCTTCTGCCGGTTGCCCTTGGAGTAGGTCTGGCCCTTCTTGGTCGGGTCGAGCTCGAAGCGTTCCAGCAGCTCGGCGCGGCGCCCCGGACGCTGCCCGTCACCACGCAGCCGCCCGAGCAGGTCGATCACCTCACCACCGCTGAGCCCGCGCCACAGGGTCACGTCACCGGGCACGTAGGCCAGGCGGCGGTGCAGCGCCACCGAGTCGCGCCAGGGATCGCCGTCCAGCAGCCGGGCCGTGCCGGAGTCGGCGCGGATCAGCCCGAGCAGCACCCGGATGGTGGTCGACTTGCCCGAGCCGTTCGGGCCGAGGAAACCGTGCACTTCTCCCTGCGCGACGCTGAGGTCCAGGCCGTCCAGGGCACGTGTCCGGCCGAAGGTCTTCACCAGGCCGGACACGTCGATCGCCGTCGTCATGGCCCCGACGCTACACTCATTTCAGGAATTCGTGAATCTTCTGAAGACACTGACGCGAGGATAGGCTGGCGCCCATGGCGACACGGACACCACCGGAGGACGAGGCGCTGCGTTCGTACATCGAGCGTTTCTCCCAGGTGCTGACCGACAGCGGTTTTCCGCGGATGCCCGCCCGCGTCTTCGTCGCGCTGATGACGGCCGACAGCGGCCGGCTCACTGCGGCGGAGCTCGCCGAACGGCTGCTCATCAGCCCCGCCGCCGTGTCCGGCGCGGTGCGCTACCTCGGCCAGCTCAACCTGGTCGGCCGCGAGCGCGATCCCGGCTCGCGCCGGGACCGCTACCTCGTCTTCGACGAGGTGTGGCGCGAGGCCATGCTCCAGCGCGACGCCGTGCTCAGCCGCTGGGAGAGCGCCCTGACCGAGGGCATCAGGCTGCTCGGCGCCGACTCCCCCGCGAGTGCCCGACTGGACGAGTCACGCCAGTTCTTCGCCTTCCTGCGCCGCGAGATGCCCTCCCTGCTGGAGCGGTACCACCGCGAGCGCGAGGAGACCGCGGCGGCGGAGGCCGTGACAGCGGCGACGGATCAGCTGAGCCAGCCGGGACGGACCAGACCCGACTCGTAGGCCAGCACCACCAACTGCGCCCGGTCGCGGGCGCCCAGCTTCACCATCGCCCGGCTCACGTGCGTCTTGGCGGTCAGCGGACTGACCACGAGACGGCCGGCGATCTCCTCGTTGGTCAGGCCGAGACCCACCAGGGCCAGCACCTCCCGCTCGCGGTCCGTCAGCCGCGCGAGAGAGGCGGGCTGCTCGGGCTCCTTGGACCGCGCGGCGAACTCCGCGATCAGGCGTCGGGTGACACCCGGCGAGAGCAGCCCGTCCCCGGCGTGGGCGGCGCGGACCGCGCGGACCAGTTCGGCGGGCTCGGTGTCCTTCACCAGAAACCCGGCGGCGCCCGCCCGGAGCGCGTCGAAGACGTACTCGTCCATCTCGAAGGTGGTCAGCACCACCACCTTGACCTCGGCGAGGGCCGGGTCGGCGCAGATCCTGCGGGTGGCCTCCAAGCCGTCCAGCTCGGGCATGCGGATGTCCATCAGCACGACGTCGGGCATCAGTTCGCGTGCCCGTTCGACCGCCTGGAGCCCGTTGTCGGCCTCGGCCACGACGGTGATGTCCGCCTGGGCGTCGAGGAGCGCCCTGAACCCGGCCCTGACCAGTTGCTGGTCGTCGGCGAGCAGTACCGAGATCATCGTCGGGTCCTCATGTCATGGGCGTCATGGGTGTCATGGGCGAGGGGCAGCCGGGCGTCGACCAGGAAGCCGCCGTCCGGCGCGGGCCCGGCCTCGACGCCGCCGCCGAGCGCCCCGGCCCGCTCCCGCATGCCGATCAGCCCCGCCCCGCTGCCGCCCGCCCGCGGCCCGCCGGCGACCGAGGCGGGCCCGGGATCGCGGACGGTGACCTCCAGCCGGTCCGGCCGGTAGTCCAGGGTGACCTCGGCGCTGCGGGCGGAGGAGTGGCGGATCACGTTGGTCAGCGCCTCCTGCACGATCCGGAACGCGGCGAGCTCGACGCCGGACGGCAGCGCGCGCGGCAGCCCGGTCCGGGAGACCTGCACGGTGAGACCCGCGACGGCGGCCTGCCGCACGAGTTCGTCGACACGGCCGAGATCAGGCGCGGGACTGCGCGGCGCGGCGGCGTCGGCGGCCGGGCCCGTCGTGGCGGCCGTGGCGGCCGTCCCGGTGCGGAGCGAGCCGAGCACCTGGCGGACCTCGCCGAGCGCCTCCTTGCTGGTGTCCTTGATCGTGCGCAGCGCGGTGCGGGCCTGGTCAGGATCGTCGTCGATCAGCTCCAGCGCCACCCCGGCCTGCACGTTGATCAGCGAGATGCTGTGGGCGAGCACGTCGTGCAGCTCGCGCGCGATGGCCAGCCGCTGCTCGTCCGCGATCCGCGCCTCGCGCTCGGCGCGGGCGATCCTGGCATGGCGGCGCTGCTCGATGCGCATCCGCGCGATCTCGGCTCCGCCGACCACGACCAGCAGCCAGGCCAGCAGCCCGAGCTCCGCCTGCCAGCTGAGCCGGTGCGTGAACGCGTTGACGACGACGTGGGCGAGGTAGAGCGTCCCCATGCTGATCGCGGCCGCGCGCCTCCGTCCGGCGACCACGGCGTTCACGTAGGCGAGGACGACGCTGAGCACGATCGGGCCGTAGGGGTAGCCGAGCAGCAGGTACACGCCGGCGACGGCGGTGGTCCCGATGCAGACCTGGAGCGGCCAGTGCCGTCGCGCGACGAGCAGCGCGGGCCCGAGCAGCAGGAGCGCGTACCCGACGCCGTCCAGCGGCCGGTGCACGGCATGCTGGTGCGCGGCCGTCGCCCGCGTCCCCATCACCTGGACGAACCCCACGACGACCGCCGCGAACACCGGCCCTCCGCGCCTCCGCGATCTCATACCTGCACCGTAGGCCAGCGGGCCCGGCCATGCCGTCGCCTCGAAGTCGTCCCCGCCCCTACTCCCAGGGGAGTACGGCGGCCCGTCAGGGGCGCGGGGAAGCCACCCTGTGCGGACGGCCCTGCGCGATGAGGACCATCTGCTCACGAGTGGCTTGTCGCGCAGGCAGTTCATCGAGCAGAGCCTCGCGCCCCCGGGTGGATGGGGTCAGCGGCGGGTGAGGAAGGCGATGGTCTGGCGGGCGACGCCGTACTCGCGGGTGAGCCTGGCGAACGTCGTGTGGCCCTGGGTGACGCGCGCGAAAGCGCGCCAGGCCGGGCGGAAGGTGAGGACCGCCGCGTGGAACGCCTGGGGGCGGCGCTCGAACGCGGCAAGCATCCTGCGGCCGACCCGCATCTCCTCGCCCAGGTCCGCGCGGATGTCGAAGGTGTAGCCCAGACCCTCCCTGCGGACCGCCGCCTCCGACGTCGCCCCCGCCGCCCGCGCCGCCCACTTGCCGGCCAGCCGGCCCGACCGCAGCGCGTACGAGATGCCCTCGCGGGTCCACGGCTCCAGCAGTCCCGCCGCGTCCCCGGCGACCAGGACCCGGCCGCGGGCGAGCGGGGAGTCCTCCGCGCGGCAGCGCGTGAGGTGGCCGGACTCCACGCTCGGCGTGAAGCCGTCCAGGCCGAGCTGGGCGATGAAGTCCTTGAGGTAGGCGCGCGTCTCCGCGCCCCGGCCGCGGGCGGCGATGACGCCGACGGTCAGGCTGTCGCCCTTGGGGAAGACCCAGCCGTAGGAGCCCGCCAGCGGCCCCCAGTCCAGCAGCACCCGGCCGCGCCACTGCGCGGCGACGGCGGGCGGGACCGGGATCTCCGCCTCCAGACCCAGGTCGACCTGGTCGAAGACGACGCCCACGTGCGCGCCGACGCGTCCCGCGCTGCCGTCCGCGCCGACCACCGCGCGCGCCTTGACGACCCGTCCGTCCTGCAGCGCCACCAGCGCGAGCCCGCCCTCGGCCTCGTCCGGCTGGGTCACGCCCGTCACCGTCACGCCGGTGACGAGCAGCGCGCCCGCCTTCTCCGCGGCCTGGACCAGACCGTGGTCGAACTCGTCGCGGTTGATCAGACCGAACAGCATCCGCTTCGAGTGACGGGTGCGCTCGTAGCGACCGCCGAGGGTGAAGGTGATCGCGTGGACGCGGTCCTTCAGCGGGAGGGTGAAGCCGGGCGGGAGGGCGTCCCTGGAGGGGCCGATGATGCCGCCGCCGCAGGTCTTGTAGCGCGGCGGTGCGGCCTTGTCGAGCAGCAGCACCCGGGTCGCGCCCGCCTCCGCCGCGCCGTACGCGGCCGACGCGCCGGCCGGGCCCGCGCCCACGACGACGACGTCCCAGACACCCGCCAGCTCGTCCGCGAGCACTTCGTCCGCCGGTGGCTCGGAGACGGCCGGCTCGGCCGTCGGGACCTCGGCAGCGGCGAGGTTCTGGGGGTCATCTGCGCTGGGGCGCTGGTTCTGGCTCACGATCGGTCATATTACTTGCGCGTCCGCCTGCCAGCGCGGACAGCGCCCACCCGGCCGCGCCGAGCGCCGCGCCCGCGCCGCCGCCGAAGGAGACCGCCGCGACGAGGTCGTTGCCCCGCAGCGGGCCCGCCCCGCGGTGGGCCGCGTCCCTGCGCGCCCGGTGGATCGCGCCCACCGCCGTCGCCGAGGCGAGGACGGTCAGGCCGAGTGTCCGGGCGGCCGGCGCGGCGGTGACCACGGGTTCTTCCGGCTTCGTGGCGCGCAGGGTCCTTTCGCCCGCCCGGACCAGCGCGGCCAGACCGGCGACGGAGCTCGCCCACTGCAGGGCCTGGTAGACCGGCATCCGCCCGTTGATCGGGTGGCCGAGCGCGGGCCAGTGCCGCTCGCCGAAACGACCGTGATGAGTGAACGCGTCCCAGGCCACGTGGGTGAACGCGCCCACCCCCGCGGAGGCGACGAACCACGCGGCGTCGGCGGGGGTGACGGTCCTGCGGGTCGGCTTCGTGAGCACGGCCACCCGGTCGGCGAGCGGCTGCGGCAGCAGCGCGGTGAGCGGTTCGCGCAGCAGCCCGTGCCAGGCGCCCACCAGGCCGGCGGCGACCGCGGCGTCCAGCGTCGCCACCGCCCACGGCCGGTGCGTCAGCCGGCCGATGCCGTAGGTCCCCGGCAGGACGCTGTCCAGGAAGTACGGCACGTCCGGCGCGAGCGACCCGGCGACCAGCGCCGACGCGATCAGGCGTCCACGCGGTCGCCCGGCTCGGAGGAACGGGAGGACGGCGGCGGGATGGCTCAACGTGAACGGCACAGGCCCATCCTGCCCCGAAGATCCGCCGTGCCGCCCGCGATCAACCCTCCTGGCCCGCCTCCAGGTAGAGTGTCCGGCCGACCGCGCGGGCGCTGAGCGCGGCGCGGAGCCTGGCCAGCTTGTTGGGCGCCAGCAGCTCGGGCCATTCCTCCGGACCCGCGAAGCGCCAGTCGCGCAGTTCGGCGGCCGGGAGCCTCAGCCGCGCCCGCGCGGCGGCGCTCACCCGCCCGCCGTCGAAGACCAGCCGCAGGCCGCCGGAGCGGGGACCGCCGTTGGGCTCCCAGTCCACGGCGAGCAGCCGGAGCGCGTCCTCGGTCAGGGCCAGGCCGAGTTCCTCCTCCGCCTCGCGCACCGCCGCGGCCGAGGGCGCCTCTCCCGTCTCGACGACCCCGCCGGGGAACTCCCAGCCCGGCTTGTAGACCGGATCGACGAGCAGGACCCGGTCCGCCTCGTCGAACAGCAGCACCGCCGCCGCGACGGTGTCGCCGCGCGCGACCGGATCCTGCACGATCGGCACCCGCGCGCCACCGGAACGCACCAACTCCACCACGCGCTGTGCCGCCTGCAGCGGCGTCAGCTCCGAGGCCGGCACGAGGGCGGTGTCCCTGCGGAGCCAGTCCAGGGCGGCGCGGTAGGCGTCGACCCGGTCGGCGTCCAGGTGCGCACGCAGAATCGTTTCGTCGACGTGCAGCAGGATGTGGTGGACCTCCAGCCGTCGCGACGCCAGGGTGCCGAAGATCTCGTCGCGGTACTCCTGCCGATGCAGCGCCATCGGCACCAGCAGCGGGACGTCCGGCCCCAGTTGGGCGCTCAGCGCGCTCAGCGCGTCCGGGACGAGGCGGCGCCAGGCGAGCAGGTCCTGACAGTCGGCGGGACCGCGCAGGGCGTCCACCGGAAGGATCCGGCGCAGCAGCCGGCTGATGTCCTCCGGGTCGAAGACGTGGGAGCCGGGAAGCAGTCGGTGCAGGTCACGCACGGTCGTTGTGCTGCCGGCACCGGACGGGCCGTTGAGCCAGACGATCACATGTCCCCCAGCCTGAGTTCAGCGAGCCAGCCCGCATCGTACGACGGACCCCGCACGGCGGTCTGGCCGTGCGGGGTCCGTCGGTTGCTGCGCGTTACCGGGAGTGGTCAGCCCTTGCGGGTGTTGATCTCCTGGGTGAGCTGGGGCAGGACCGCGAACAGGTCGCCCACGACGCCGAAGTCGGCGAGCTCGAAGATCGGCGCCTCCGGGTCCTTGTTCACCGCGACGATGGTCTTGGAGGTCTGCATGCCGGCCCGGTGCTGGATCGCGCCGGAGATCCCGTTCGCGATGTACAACTGCGGCGAGACCTGCTTACCGGTCTGACCGACCTGGTTCGCGTGCGGGTACCAGCCCGCGTCCACCGCGGCCCGCGACGCGCCCACCGCCGCACCCAGCGAATCGGCCAGCGCCTCGACCACGCCGAAACCCTCCGCCGCCCCCACACCACGACCACCCGACACCACGATCGCGGCCTCGGTCAGCTCCGGACGCCCCGAGGAGACCCGCGCCGTCCGCGACGTCACCCGCGTGCCCGACGCGGCCGCCGAGAACGCGACCGTGACCGGCTCGACCGCACCCGCCGCCGGGGCGGCCTCCGGGCCGACCGCGTTCGGCTTCACCGTGATCACCGGCGTCCCGTGCGAGACCCGCGACCGCACCGAGAACGACGCCGCGAACGCCGACTGCGTCGCCACCGGACCCGACTCACCCGCGACCAGGTCCACCGCATCGGTGATCACGCCCGACCCCAGCCGCAGCGCCAGGCGCGCCGCGATCTCCTTGCCCTCACCCGACGACGTCACCAGCACCGCCGCCGGCGACACCTGCTTCGCGATCTGCTCCAGCGCGTCGACCTTCGGCACCACCAGGAAGTCCGCGAACTCGGCCGCGTCCGCGGTCAGCACCCGCTCCGCACCGAACTCACCCGCCTTCGCCGCCACCGCACCGGCCGCGTCACCCGCGCCCAGCACCACCGCGACCGGCGTCCCCACCCGACGCGCCAACGTCAGCAACTCCAGCGCGGGCTTGCGCACCACACCGTCCACATGGTCCACCAGGACCAGAACCTCAGCCATGATCAAAACTCCAGAACGAAACAAAGAAGCCAGAAGAGAGAGGGACCGGACTAGATGAACTTCTGCGACGCCAGGAACTCGGCGAGCTGCTTGCCGCCCTCGCCCTCGTCCTTGACGACGGTCCCGGCGGTCCGCGCCGGACGGGCGGCGGCCGAGTCGACCGCGGTCCACGCCGCAGCCAGGCCGACCTGCTCCGCCTCCAGACCCAGATCGTCCAGGTCCAGGGACTCCACCGGCTTCTTCTTCGCCGCCATGATCCCCTTGAACGACGGATACCGCGCCTCACCCGACTGGTCGGTCACACTGACGACCGCCGGCAGGGAGGCCTCCAGCAGCTCCGTGGCCGTGTCACCGTCCCGACGACCGGTCACCGTGCCGCCCGCGACCGCGACCTCCGACACCAGCGTCACCGCCGGCACCCCCAGCCGCTCCGCCAACAGCGCCGGCAGCACACCCATCGTGCCGTCCGTCGACGCCATCCCGCACACCACCAGATCGAAACCGGTCCGCTCCACCGCCTTCGCCAGCACCAGCGACGTACCCATCACGTCCGACCCGTGAATGTCCTCGTCGTTCACGTGCACGGCCTTGTCCGCACCCATCGACAACGCCTTGCGCAACGCGTCCTTCGCGTCGTCCCCACCCACCGTCACCACGGTCACCTCGGCGTCCCCCGACGCCTCCGCGATCCGCAACGCCTGCTCCACCCCGTACTCGTCCAGCTCCGACAACAGGCCGTCGACCCCGTCACGGTCGGTCGTGAAATCCTCCGCGAACCGACGATCCCCGGTCGCGTCGGGCACGTACTTCACACAGACAACGATCCTCAAGCTCACGACCTGTCTCCTGTACTGGTCCCTTTGTTACTGCCAGGTAGCTTACGCCCTGCCGCGCCCCGTCGTGCGGAGACCCCGCCGACGCGTGCGCCGTCACGGCCATAATCCCCCAAGCGGCTGCAAGGGGAACGACAGGCCCGACGCCAGTCGTTGTGAGATCGACCCTATTGACCGCCGACCCGCAGCCGACCGGCCGACGACGTTCGACCGCCGACGATTCACTGCCGACTCCGAGGGCGTCAGGAACGCATACTGATCCGAGGTGAGGTGGCTCTCGATCGTATTAATCCGGCCAACAGTCGTGCGAAACTATCCGCGAGTCAGCAACCTACGCTGACGTAACCGTAGGCTCGGGCACCGGCCCGCTGAGCATTGGGCTGACTGTGGCAGATCTTGTGTACCCGCCGGTCATCGGCTCCGCCCTGGCCGTGTTCCGGGGGCTGGACCTGAAGATCGAGATCGTCGGCGCGGAGAACGTACCGCGCCGCGGCGGTGCCGTGCTGGTCAGCAACCACATCAGCTACCTCGACTTCCTCTTCGCCGGCCTCGGCGCGTTCAAGTCCGCCCGCCGGCTGACCCGCTTCATGGCCAAGGACGACGTCTTCCGCCACCGGATCTCCGGCCCGCTCATGCGCGGGATGAAGCACATCTCGGTGGACCGCTCCGACGGCCAGCCCGCCTACGACGCCGCCGTCAAGGCGCTGCGCGCGGGCGAGGTCGTCGGCGTCTTCCCCGAGGCGACGATCAGCCGGTCGTTCATGCTCAAGAAGTTCAAGACCGGCGCCGCCCGCATGGCCGCGGACGCTCAGGTGCCGCTGCTGCCGGTCGCCCTGTGGGGCACCCAGCGGCTGTGGACCAAGGGCAGGAAGAAGAACCTGACCCGACGCCACACCCCGATCACCATCTACATCGGCGAGCCGATCGTGCTCACCCCCGAGGACCGGCCCGTCATGGTGACGCGCCGCCTGCGCGCCGCCATGAGCGAGCTGCTGGACCGCGCCCAGCGCAACTACCCGGACTCCCCCTCCGGCCCCGAGGACACCTGGTGGCTGCCCGCGCAGCTGGGTGGCACCGCGCCCACCCCGGAGCAGGCCGAGGCGGAGGACGAGAAGGCGGCCGCAGAGAAGGCCGAGCGCGCCGGCCGACCGGACTGAGCCGCGCCGACGGCGGCCGGCACGACGCATCCGCGCAGTTCAGCGCGGGTGCTGTCGGCGGCGGGTGCTACCTTCGTGCGATGGACCAGCAGCAACTCGCCAACCTCGCGCACCTTCGGCGGGCGCGGGATCTGGTCGACCGGGAGTACGCCCGTCCGCTGGACGTGCCGACGATGGCGCGCCACGCCCTGATGTCGCCGGGACACTTCTCCCGCGCGTTCCGGGCGGCCTACGGCGAGACGCCCTACAGCTACCTCATGACCCGCCGCGTCGAGCGGGCGATGGCCCTGCTGCGCTCCGGCATGAGCGTGACCGACGCCTGCATGGCGGTCGGCTGCACCTCGCTCGGCTCGTTCAGCTCCCGCTTCACCGAGCTGGTCGGCCTCACCCCGAGCGCCTACCGGGCCCGCGGGCACAGCGCCGTGCTGGCGATGCCGTCCTGCGTGGCCAAGGTGCGCACCCGCCCGATGCGGGACCGGCCGCTCAGGATCGAAGAAGCGGCCGGCACCACCGCTGCCTAACGTGGGCTTCCCAATGCTGATGTCAAGCCGCTTCGGTGACAGGAGGTGCGATTTGGTAGCACCGTCCGTCACGAATGAGTGCCCAGAGGACGTTCACGCGGCGGCGTGCGAGTGCGAGGACTGCCTGGACGTGCCGCTTGCCTTCGGCCCTCTTGCGGTCGTAGTAGGTGCGGGAGTTTGGGTCGCGCTGGATGCTGATGAGCGCGGAGGTGTAGAAGACCCGCTGGAGGCCCCGGTGGTATCGCTGGGGGCGATGGAGGTTGCCGCTGACCTTGCCGGAGTCCTTCGGGGCCGGGGTGACTCCGGCGAAGGCCGCAAGGCGATCCGCAGTGGGGAAAGCGGCCAGGCTGCCGCCTATTGCGGCGAGGAACTCCGCTCCGAGGGTGGAGCCGACGCCCGGCATCGAGGTGATCACCTCCGCGAGTTCGTGCTCCCGAAACCGTCCCTCGACGAGCTTGTCGGTCTCCGCGATCTTCTCGTTGAGGGCGATCACCTCCTCGGCCAGGGTGTGGACCATCTGGGCGATGGCTTTCTCTCCGGCGACGGCGGTGTGCTGCCGCTCAGCCGCTTCGACAGTCTTGGCGGCCAGCGCCTCCGCGCCGTAGACCTTGCGGTTGCGGAGCCAGGTCGTCAGCCGCTTGGTGCCGGATCGGCGAATGGCCGCTGGTGTCTGGTAGCCGGTCAGAAGCCGCAGCGGGCCGGCGTTGCCGAGGTCCAAGGTCCGTTCCAACGCCGGGAACATGCTGGTCAGCAGGGCACGGAGCCGATTGGTGACGCGGGTGCGCTCGCCGACAAGGTCTGCACGGTGCTCGGTCAGCAGCCGCAGTTCGATGATGCCCTCGTCGTCGAGGCGGACGGGAAGCAGGTCGCGCCGCATCCTGGCCTGGTCGGCGATCACGTGGGCGTCGCGGGCGTCGGTCTTGCCCTGGCCTCGGTAGCTGTCTGCGGCGCGGTTGACCGCGACGCCGGGGATGTAGAGGAGCTCCTGGCCGTGGTTGGCCAGGAGGTTGATCAGCAGGCCGGTTTCACCGCCGGTCATGTCCATCGCCCAGGTCACCGCGCCACCGTCGGCAAGGTCCAGGACGTCGGCGACCAGCTGGAGAAGCTCCGGCTCGTCGTTCGCCACCCGCCGCGACAGCAGCGTGTTGCCCTCGACGTCCAGAACCAGCGTGTGGTGGTGGGTCTTGCCGCAGTCGGTCCCCGCCCATATCCGGCTCATCGCTCTCCATCAGGTCGTTCCTGTCTTGCGTACCACGGACGACCTCGCCGGCATTGCTCTACACAGCGACCTTCTCGCACTTCCCAATCGGCGGCCGAGTCGTCGTGGGGAACCGGGCGGCCAAGCCCACAGAGCCACGGACGGCAGCCGCATGAAAGCCACACCCGGTTCCCCTGGGTGCCACAACCCTACGAATGGCTGGGACGAACCCAAAAGGAAGGTAGAGCTGCATGAGCATCTCTCTGCAGTACTGCAACATCACGGTCAACGACACGGACGAGTCGCTCGGCTTCTACCGGGACGGGCTCGGTCTCGAGGTGCGCAACGACGTGGCCTCGGACGGCTTCCACTGGATCACCCTCGGCAGCCCCGCCCAGCCCGACCTGGAGATCGTCCTGTCGGTCCCGCACGCTGGGCGGTCCAAGGCCGACGGCGACGCCCTCCAGGAACTGCTGATCAAGGGCGTCCTGCCGCAGCTGGTGTTCCGCACCGACGACGTGGACGCGACCTTCGAGAAGCTGCGGGCCTCCGGCGCCGAGGTGATGCAGGAGCCCATCGACCAGCCCTGGGGTCCGCGCGACTGCGCGTTCAGGGACCCTTCGGGCAATCTGGTCCGCATCTCCCAGGCGCCCGGCGCCTGACGGACGCCTCGACCGGGCGGATGACATGCCCGGAACGGAAGGGCCGGCCAAAGTGGAACCGGACGGCACCGGGTTCCGTCACAACGGCAACCGAACTGCCGAGGAGCCACCATGAAGCCGTCCGTCGTCGCTGTCACCGCCGCCGGCGCCGTCACCATCGCCGCCCTGCTCACCGGGTGCGGGTCGTCCACCCCGACCTCCCCGGCCGCCCAGGGCGCGCCCAGCTCGTCCGCCTCGGTCGCCTCCGCCTCCGGCACGCCGACGGCGGGCTCCTCGGCCGCGGGGACCTCGGCGACCGGCGCGGCGACGCCCGGCTCCTCGGGTACCGGGACGGGCGCGGGGGCGAGCACGGTCGTGAAGGTCGGCGACAACGACAAGGGCCACACCGTCACCGTGCACCAGGGCCAGCGCGTCGCCCTCGTGCTGACCGGCGGCTACTGGCAGGTCGCGGGCAGCAGTGCGCCCGCCGTCGTCCGGCAGGACGGCGCGCCCAGCTACCTGGCCCCCTCCCCCGCGAGCTGCGCGCCCGGGGTGGGCTGCCGGCCGCAGGAGACCGACTTCTCCGCACTGTCCGTCGGCACGGCCACCCTCACGGCCTCCCGCACCAGCTGCGGCGAGGCGCGCCGCTGCCCGGCGGGCCAGGGCAGCTACAGCGTGACGATCAGCGTCGTCGCGGCCTGAGCCGGTACTCCGCCGCCCCGCCGTCGGCCGCCGGCCGGCTGCCGCTCCCCCGTCAGCTCAGCATCCTGGCGGCGTGCAGCCGGCTGGCGTGTTCGACCAGCGCGATCAGCACCTTCTTGCCCGAGTCCCGCTCGCGCGCGTCGCAGAGCAGCACCGGTGTGCCCTCCTCCAGGTCGAGCGCGGCGCCGATCCGTTCCACGGCGTGCTTGCGGGCCCCGGTGAAGCAGTTCACCGCGACCACGAAGGGGATGCCGCGCCGCTCGAAGTAGTCCACCGAGGGGAAGCAGTCCTCCAGTCGGCGCGTGTCGGCCAGCACGACCGCGCCCAGCGCGCCGTGGGCAAGCTCGTCCCAGAGGAACCAGAAGCGGTCCTGACCCGGGGTGCCGAAGAGGTAGAGGGACAGGCCGTCGCGGATGGTGATCCGGCCGAAGTCCATGGCCACCGTGGTCGTGGTCTTCTGCTCGACGCCGCCGAGGTCGTCCACGCCCCGGCCGGCCTCGGTCAGCAGCTCCTCGGTGCGCAGCGGGCGGATCTCGCTGACCGCGCCGACCAGGGTGGTCTTGCCGACCCCGAATCCGCCGGCGACCAGGATCTTCAGGGCCATCGCGGGCTCGGCGTCGGCGACGGCCGCCTTCTTCGTACCGGCGGGAACGGGAACGGATGCGTCAGAGTGCGCGGAGGCCATTGATCACTTCTCGCAGGATGCGCTCGTCGGGGAGCATGGCGGGCGGGACGGGGCGGCTGACGCGGATCAGGCCCGCGTCCAGGAGGTCGCCGAGCAGTACCCGGACGACCCCGACCGGCAGGTCCAGATCGGCGGCGATCTCGGCGACGGACTGGGCCTGGAACCGGCACAGGTCGAGGATCGCGGCGGGCTCGGGGGCGATCCCGAGCTCCGCGCCGTACGGGCTGTCGGCACCGTACGGGGTGTCCGCGACGATCATCGCGATCAGGTCGAAGGCCTCGCTGGCGGGCCTGGTCCGGCCCCGGGTCAGGGCGTAGAGGCGGACCATCGGGCCCGCCTCCTCGTCGAACCAGTTCGAGTCCATCGCGCTCAGCCTGCCGAGGGCGCATCCACCGCGGTGCGCGGCGGCGTGTACAGGTGCTCGCCCACCCGGCGGACCAGCCGGGCCATCTCGTAGGCGATCAGGCCGATGTCGGCGTCCGCCCCGCTGAAGACCGCGAGACAGGTGCCGTCCCCCGCCGCGACGACGAAGAGGAAGCCGCCGTCGAGCTCCACCATGGTCTGGCGGACCTCGCCCGCGTCGAAGTGGCGGCCGGTGCCCTTGGCCAGACTGTGGAAGCCGGATGCGACCGCGGCCAGGTGCTCGCCGTCCTCACGGCTGAGCCCGGCCGAGACCCCGAGGGCCAGACCGTCGCGGGAGAGCACGACGGCGTGGCGGACCTGGGCGACGCGGGAGACCAGCTCGTCCAGCAACCAGTTCAGTTCACCGGTGTGGTTCATCGTCGCGGCCATCCGCGGCCTTCCTCTCGAAGTCTTCGACGTCCTGCTGCCGTTCCTGGTGGATCTTCAGATGCCGTGCCGTGCCCTGGCCCGCCGGCCCGCCGTGACCGCCGCGCCCCCGGGCCCAGCCGTCGCGCAGCGCCGACATCGTGGCCCTGGCCTCTTCCGGGCTGCGCTCCTGGGCGCCGCCGTCGCGCGACGGCCTGGTGCGCTCGACCGGCGGGGCGTCGCGCAACTGCACGGCGAGATTGGCCTGGCGGACCCGGCGCGGGAGCTCTTCGGTGTTGCGCCGCAGCGGCGTCGCGCCCGCGCGGTCCGTCGCGGCGCGGCGGCCGACGCCCGGGTGCTCGTCGGGTTCCCCGTCCCCGGTACGCCGGTCCACGGGGTGCCGGACTTCGAGGCGGCGGTCTTCGAGGTGCGGGTCGTGCGCCGGCCCGTCGTCGAGCGGCTCGTCGTCGAGGGAGCCGACGGACACGCCGGCCCGACCGGTGGGCCGGTCCGCCGCGGGGTCGGCGACCAGCGGCGGCAGCGGACGCTCGGCGCCGTCCGCGGTGCCACCCGCGCCGACCCCGGCCATCACCGTCGCCGGCTCCGGCGGCGCCAGCGGCGGCAGGTCGAGCTCCGCGTCGATCGGCGCGCGCTGCCGGGTGCGGCCGGTCTCCAGCAGGGCGGTCGGCAGCAGGACCACGGCGGTGGTGCCGCCGTAGGCCGAAGGTCGCAGCGAGACCCGGACGCCGTGGCGGCGGGCCAGTCGGCTGACGACGAAGAGACCGAGCCGGTCGCTGTCGAAGAGGTCGGCCTGCTGTGCGTCGGCGATCCTGCGGTTGGCCTCCGCCACCGCCTCCTTGCCCATCCCGAGGCCCCGGTCCTCGATCTCGACCGCGTAGCCGGCGCCGACCTGCTCGCCGGTGACCACGACCTTGGTGTGCGGGGGCGAGAAGGCGGTCGCGTTCTCGACCAGCTCGGCGATCAGGTGGGTGAGGTCGGCGACGGCCGCGCCCACCACCGCGACGCCGGGCAGCCGGCGGACGTCCACCCGCGAGTAGTCCTCGACCTCGGCGACCGCGGAGCGGACCACGTCCAGCAGCGGCACCGGCCTGCGCCAGGCCCGGCCGGGCGCGGCGCCGGAGAGGATGATCAGGCCCTCGGCGTGGCGGCGCATCCGGGTGGTGAGGTGGTCCAGCCTGAACAGGTCCTCCAGCTCTCCCGGGTCCTCGGTGCGGCGCTCCATCGCGTCGAGCAGGGTGAGCTGACGGTGCACCAGCACCTGGCTGCGCCGGGCGAGGTTGACGAAGACGCCGGAGACCCCGGAGAGCACCTCCGCACGCTCCACGGCCGCGGTGAGCGCGGCGCGCTGCACCGAGTTCAGCGCCTCGCCGACCTGGCCGATCTCGTCCTCGCCCGCCTGCACGACCGGGGCCTCGGCCTCGATGTCGATCTCCTCGCCGGCCCGCAGCCGCCGCATCGCGGCGGGAAGGCGTCGACCGGCCAGCTCCAGCGCGGAGTTGCGCAGCCCGACCAGCTCGACGACCAGACCGCGGCCGATGCGCACCGAGATCAGCAGCGAGACGCAGACGGCCGCGAGGCCGAAGAGGACCGCCGCGCCGTTCCTGGTGAGCACCGCCACGCTGTACGGGTCCGCGTTCGCGCCCGCGGCTGCGCCCGCGCCGGTCAGGACGGCGTCGAGCTGCTGCTGGACGCCGGCCGCGGTCGGCGCCCAGTCGCCGCCCGCGGCCTGGGCGGAGCGGGTTCCCCCGCCGCCGGTGCGGATCGCGTCCTCCATCCGGGTCAGCGCCTGCGCCTGCGGTCCGCCGCTCACCTGCCGGTACGCGGCGAGGTCGGCGGGGCGCAGGTCGGGCGCGGCGGACCGGGCCGTGGCGCGCTGGGAGTAGAGGGCCCCGGTGAACTCCTGGTACTGCTCGGGGCTCATCCGCCCCGCGGCCTGCGCGGACTGGACGGCCGCGTCCTCGCGGGCGAGCATCTCGCGCGCCTGGGAGAGTTCGAGCACCACGCGGGCGTCCGAGGCGATGCCGCTGTTCTGCACGCCGGTGAGCGAGCCGACGACGCCGAAAGCACTGTCCACGAGCCCGGCATAGCCGTCGGCCGCGGCGGTCCAGTCGAGCTGGCGGCCCTCGACGCGGGCGCGCAGTTGGCGCAGGCCCGCGGTGGCCGTGTTCAGGGCGTCGATCCGCCCCGCGAGCGTGGTGGAGAGACCGGTGGCGGTGGATTCGCCGCGCAGGATGTCCTGGTCCATCACGCCGACCGCCGCGTCGGTGGCGCGGGCCCTGGCGTCGAAGGCGTCCATCCGGGACGGTACGGGGGCGGCCAGGTAGGCGAGGGCGGCGGCGCGCTCGGCCTGCACGGCGTCGACGGTGGCGCCGACGGGCGAGAGCAGTGTCTGGTCGACCTGCTTGAGTCGGATCAGCGAGTCGACGGACTGTGCGGTGGTGACGGTCGCGAAGGCCCAGAGGGCGAGCAGCGAGACGACGGGCACCATGAGCAGCGACACGATGCGGGCGCGGACCGTGCGCGGCCGCAGCCTCAGCCGCAGCGTCACGGGGCGGGCGGGCCGGTAGCCGCCGAGGCCGAGGTGGCGTTCCTCGCTGGCGGGCGGTCCGGCGTGGGCGGGCCGCGGCCGGCCGTTCGCGGCGAAGGCCGCGGGTCTGAGACTGCCGGTCGTCGAGGTGGTCGCGCCCGCTCCCCCGTGGGAGGCGGCGCCCGGTCCGGGGGCCGCCGTCACGACTGCACCGCCGGCAGGTGACGCAGGCCCTCGGCGGTCGCGTTCTCGGCCCGCTCGTGCGCGGTGGGCGAGAGCGCGACGAAGGCCGAGGTCAGGAACAGGTACGAGCCGAGGCCGACGGCGAGCGGGAAGATGAACTGCATCAGCGTCGCCCCCTGCAGCGGGGCGACGGAGGGCTGGACCTGCACGGTCACCGCGTACATCCCGGTGTAGTGCATGGAGCTGACGGCCAGTCCCATGACCAGCGCCGCGCCCGCCGCGGCGACCGGTCCGGCGATGTTCAGGCCGGCCCAGAGGGCGGCGGTGGCGGCGGCGACGGCGATGATCACCGAGAGGGCGACGGTGGTGGGGTCGTACCGCACGTTCCCGTGCAGGTCGAGCGCGAGCATGCCGAGGTAGTGCATGGCGGCGACCCCGAAGCCCGTCGTGGTCCCGCCGAGCAGCAGCGAGCGGAACTTGTGCTTCCCGTAGCCGACGGCGAAGACGCCGATGCCGACGAAGACCAGGGCGCCGAGCAGGCTGAGGATCGTCAGCGGCACGTTGTAGCGGATCTCCGTGCCGGTCACGGTGAAGCCGAGCATCCCGACGAAGTGCATGGTCCAGATCCCGGACCCGATCGCGGAAGCGCCCGTCAGCAGCCAGTTGCGCTTGGCGCGTCCGGTCGCGGCGACGGCCCGCACGGTGCAGCGCAGCCCCAGGGCCGAGCCGAGGACGGCCATCAGATACGACAGGATCGGCGTCAGCCAGCCGTATCCCAGCTCGGTCATGCTCCCCATCGTGCCCATGCGGCAGCCTCTCCGTACGCTCGTTGCGGCATGGGGAGGGACGCTACTCAGCGGATTCACTCGAATACGCGGACATCCGCAAAAGCACCGCAGAGCGGAGCGGGGTGTGCTGAACTAATGAGGTATGTGCCTACCCTTGGTACTGGTGTTTCCGCAGCTCAGCGGGGGTCTGCTGCGCGGGGTTCGACTGCGCTGGGGTCGGCGCTACTGCAGCACGCCGACCGCGCGGGCGATGACGAGCGCCAGGGTGAGCAGTGAGACCAGCGACTGCGAGGCCATCAGCAGCTTCGCCCAGCGTGACAACGGCATGGTGTCCGTCGGGCTGAACGAGGTCGCGTTGGTGAAGGCCACATAGAGGTAGTCGACGTACTGCGGCTCCCAGTCCGGCCGGGCGATCCCCTCCTGCTGCATCTGCGGGAAGAGGAAGTCGGGGTGCTTGTGCGTGCCCATGGCCCGCAGCACCGGACCGCCGCGGTCCCACTCCCAGTACCAGAGGCTGTAGGCGATGATGTTGGTGATCCAGATCCCGGCGCCGGTCATCAGCAGCTGGACCGGGGTGATCCCCTGCGAGCCGTGGATCAGGTCGCGCACCAGCATCACCGCCGACCAGGCGTTGGCCAGGCTGACGGCGCAGGCCAGCAGCAGGCTCATGATCCGGACCTTGGCCGCCGGGCTCGCGGGCATCCTGCGGTGCGGGTTGGCCGCCACCAGCGCGACGATCAGTGCCATCTCCAGCGCCGGCATGAGCCACTGCGGGTGGATGCTGAGGCGTTCCGGCAGCGACAGCTGGATGGCGATGGCGACGAGCAGCGCGATCATCACGCTCCAGCGCTGCTCGCCCTCCGTCCGCCGGAGCCATGCGGGCAGGGAGAGGTCGTCGTCGTCATCCTGGTCGGGCTCGGCGACGGCCTGGTCGGCCACGCGGGCGGAGTCCCGCGCCGCCTCGTGCTCCCCGTCGTGCTCCCCGTCGTGCTGCGTGTCGTGCGCGGTCTCGTGCTCGATGTCGGGCTGTGCGTCGTGGTCGGTCACGGCCGACATTGTGCAGAGTCCCGGTGTGAGCCGTTCAAGAGGGTCCCGAACCTGGACCCGGCCGCTCAGGCGTCGACGCGGAACGGGTCGTGCTCGGCGAGCAGCTTGTCCAGCCGGGCCTGGTCGACGCGGCTGCTGTAGCGGGTCTCGTCCTGCCGGTCGCGGATCACCTTGGCCAGCGTGAAAGCCGAGGTGACCACGTAGAGCAGCCCGAGCCCGAGGAAGGCGCGGATCCAGCCGTCGGTGTGCAGGTACGCGATGCCGACGGCCATCGCGAGGACGGAGAGGGCGAAGGAGATGACCGCCTGGGCGTAGTACGCCCCGGTGGTCCCCTGTCTGACGGGCGGTGTGTTGGCCATGACTGCAGGATGACCCCGGGCCGAAGCCCGGTCATGAGTACGGATACTCATTCCCGCTCGCTACCCTCGACCCCGTGAACGACAGTCGACCGGCCCGAGCCCGCGAGTACCGCACCGAGGAGTTGGCCGAGGCGGCCGGCATCCCGCTGCGCACCCTGCGCTTCTACCGGGAACGCCGGCTGCTGCCCCCGCCACGCCGCGAGGGCAGGATCGCCTGGTACAGCGAGAGCCACCTGGCGAGGCTGCGGGTGATCGCGGACCTGCTGGAGCGCGGCCACACCCTCGGGGGCATCGCGGAACTGCTCGCGGCCTGGGAGTCCGGCCAGGACGTCGCCGAACTGCTCGGTCTGGAGGCGGCGATCGCCGCGCCCTGGTCGCAGGAGACCCCGGTCCCGGTGACCGTCGACGAACTGCGCGCCGCCTTCCCCGGCGAGGTCGACGAAGAGTCGCTGAACGCCTCGCTGGAGCTCGGCTACCTGCGGGTGGAAGGGGACGGGCTCACCCACGTCAGCCGCCGTCTGCTGGACGCCTCGGCCGCCCTGGTCGCCGAGGGCGTGCCGCTCGCCGCGGTGCTGGCCACCGCCAGGGGCGTGCGGGCCAGTGCGGACGCGCTGGCGGACCAGTTCGTCGACCTGATCGCCGAGCAGCTCCTCGCCGGCCTGGAGGAGCGGCTGACCCCGGGCGAGCCCACCCGCCTCGCCGAGGCGCTCGACCGGCTCCGCGAGGTGGCCCGGACGGTGGTCGACGTGGAGTTCTCCCTGGCGATGGACCGCCGCGTGCAGCGCGAACTGAAGCGCCTCACGTCGGCGATGCACAACCGCTGACCTCGCGGCGCGCGGCCCGTCGGGTCCGCCGCCTGTCCGGTACCCGGCCTGTCGGTGGCGCGTGCCAGGCTCGGGGCATGGAACACACGAGGGAACCTTCCGAGGTCGTGGCCGCCCTGTGGCGGCGGATCGAGGCCCGCGACTGGCCGGGCGTGGCCGCGCTCCTCGCGCCGGACGCGGTCGTGGAGTGGCCGGTCAGCGGCGAGCGCATCGTCGGCGCGGAGAACTTCGTCGCCGTCAACAGCGAGTACCCGGAGGGGTGGTCGATCCGGGTGCTGCGGATCGTCGCCTCCACGGGCGCCGAGGTCGTCTCCGAGGTGGCGGTCCCGCACCGCGAGTTGGGCGAGTTCCGCGCGGTCTCCTTCTGGGAGGTGCGGGAGGGGCTGATCGTCTCCGGGCGGGAGTACTGGACCACCCCCGGCTCCGATCCGCGCCCGGAGTGGCGGGCGGGCTACGTCGAGGCGATGTAGCCGCCCCGACGGCCCCGCCCGCGCGACGGCCCTGGCGCGCTCAGGCGACGATGCGGCGCAGCCGTTCCGGGGTCGCTCCAGGGCTGACCTTGTGCAGGAAGGCGCGCCTGAGCCGGTGGTACTCGTCGTCGGGGCCGTAGAAGTTCCGGTGCATCAGCGCGAGTTCCTCCGCGCGGTACCAGGCCAGCGGCCGCCGGCCCTCGGCGCGGCGGAGCGCGCCGCGCTTCGCGGCCAGGCGGCGCGGCAGGCGCGGATCGGTCGCCAGGGCCTCGGCGAGCTCCGCGACGTGGTCGGGCACGCGTTCCGGGGTGCACCGCAGCACCCGGTCGACCAGCCCCAGCTCCAGGGCCCGCTCGGGCCCGAGCGGCAGCGCGTCGGTGGTCAGCCGGAGCGCCTGCTCCGGTCCGACGCGGCGCGGGAGGGTGTAGGTCCAGTACTCCGAGCCGTGCAGGCCCATCAGCCGGTAGTGCGGGTTGAGCACCGCGCCGGAGCGGACCCAGACCTCGTCCGCGGCGAGCGCCAGCATCAGCCCGCCGGCGGCGGCGTTGCCGCCGAGTGCGGCGACGGTGAGCTTGTCCTCGGTCGTCAGGATGGCCTCGACGAGATCGTCCATCGCGTTGATGTTGGCCCAGGACTCCCTGGCCGGATCGGGCGCGGCCTCGATCGCGCCGAGGTGGATGCCGTGGGAGAAGACGTCCCGGTGCGCACCGAGCACCAGCACCCTCGTCGGTCTGTTGCGTGCGTACCGGTAGGCGGCGAGGAGCCGACGGCAGTCCCCCGTGCTCATCGCCCCACCGGGGTAGGAGAAGCGCAGCAGTCCGACGCCCCCGTGCTCCGCGTAGCGGACGGTGGCCCAGGTCTGCCGCTTGTGGTGCGGTCGCAGCCGGACGCCGACCTCGGGCACGCCGCGCAGCAGGCCCGCGGCGGCGAGCACGCCGGCGGCCGGCGCCTTGGCGGTCGGCGGCCCGCCGGGTGTGCGGCGCGGCCGGGCGGCGGTCAGCCAGACGGCCCCGTCGACCGTCGCCCGGCAGACGGCCCCGTCCCTGGTGGCCAGCAGCGCGCCGGGCGACCCGTGGAGTTCGTCCTCGGGCTGCCCGCCGTACAGGAAGTACTCCCTGCCGCCGAGCGTGTCGAGCACGCCGGGACTGGAGTCGGCCGTGCGCAGCTTGCGCGCGACGGCGTCGGTGCCCTCCGCCGACCAGTCGATCTGCCGCCGGTCCTGCCGGAACCAGGGCCGGGCGACCCCGGGCGGGGCGGGCCGCGGCCGGTACGCGCCGGAGGCATAGCGCTCGACCGCGCGCAGCACGGCGGCTGACGCCGCGTCGGCCAGCTCGTTGCGGTACAGGTCGCTCTTGGCGATGCCACCGCCCGCGGCGTGCTCGGGGATGTCGAAGGCCTCGGCCGCCCAGACGTCCCCGGCGTCCATCTCCGCCACGGCCTGCAACACGGTCACCCCCCAGCTGCGGCGACCCTCGCTCAGCGCCCAGTCCAGGGAGGAGGGCCCCCGGTCGCCGGGCGGTCCCGGATGGACGATCAGGCAGACGTGCCGCGACCAGACGTCCTCGGGGACGGCCGTGGTCAGCATCGGTGCGACGATCAGTTCGGGCCGGTGCCTGCGTATCGCCTCGCGCAGCTCGGCGTCCCCGCGCGGCCCGCCGCCCAGGTCGAGGCTGACGGCGGTCAGGTGGCCCTGGTGGGCGAGCTCGACGGTGACGCGCTGGGTGAGGCTGTTGAAGGCGCTGGCGTGCACGAGGATGCGCATGGCTCCCTCCGGGAGGGGTCGGCGCGCCGCGACGCTGGCGCTGCGCGGCGCGCGGCCTGCATATGCCGCCGTCCCTACCCTGGCCCCTTGGTCGACACGCCGCGCCGCCCCCCGCGACCGGTTGCCTCAAGGCACCCGCCCCCAACCCCGCGCCCCCGCACGCCCCCGGCCCCTCCTTGACGCCCCTCACTCCCGCCGTACGCGCGCGAGCGCGACCCCTTCTCCGCGAAGGGCCGGTCGCACCACCCCAGGGGCGCCGGGAACTGCGCGACAAGCCACCGGCATGCGGATGGTCCTCAACGAACAGGGCCATCCGCTCAGGGTGGTTTCTCGCGCCACGCGGCGGAGCCGCATATCAGCAGAGCCCCGCACCCCTGAGCACGTGCCTCGCTTCTCACGTGAAGAGCCCCACGCCCCTGGGCGGCGCATGGCGCCGCGCCGGTGCTTCGTCAGGCCTCGGGGAAGGGCGCCGGGCGCAGGCGGAGTTTGGCGAGGAAGCGGTCGGAGACCACCGCGCTCCACGGCAGGACGAGTTCGTGCAGGCGGCGGGTGCCGTCGCGGCCGAGGGCCTGCCAGGGGGCCAGGGCGAGGCGGTCGGTGAGGTCCTCGATCTCCTCGCGGAGCTCCCGCGCCCGCAGGGTCAGGCCGCCGTCCTCGGTGAGCAGGCCCCGGGCGTGGAGCCGCTGCTCCGCCGCCTCCCAGGCCGCGTCGCTCCAGCCGCGGCGCGGCTGGATGCTCTCGCGGCGCTCCACTCCGGCCGCCACCGCGTTGACGAGGACCTCGACCGCGTCCATGCCGGAGGCCAGCAGCGCGGCGTTGTGGCCGTCGCCGCGCCACTCGCGCAGCGTGGTCGCCGCCTGCCACAGGCGCAGGTGCGGGGCGTCCGGGAGCGGCAGCGCCGCGTTCGCGGCGCCCAGCGGGCGGCCGGCGGCGGTGCACGCGGCGGCCGCGGTCACCGCGAGCTCCGCGGCCTCGGCCATCTCGGCGGAGCCGATGACCTCCTCGCCGAGGGTGTCGCGCGCGGCCGCGGCCGCGGCCTCCAGGCGGAGGGCGAGCAGCTTGTCCGGCTCCGCCGCGGCGCGGACCTTCGCCATCTGCGCGGCGACCATGCCGGGCTCGAAGTGGAAGAAGATCGCGTCCACCAGGCCCTCGGACGCCGCGCCCAGCGGCGCGGACCGGCCGGCGAAGTAGGCGGCCCAGGGGTCGAGTCCGGCCCCGGCGAAGACGCCGACGGATGCCGGGCTGAACACGATCAGCGCGTGGTAGGGGTCCAGGCCGTCGCGCATGGCGCGTGCGGCACGCAGGTCGAACGGTCGAGTCGTCGTCACGGCGACAGCCTAGGCGAAGAAGTTGACTTCCTAAACCTTTCTTGCCTAAAGTTCCCCTCAGAATAGTTCAGGTACTCAAGTATCCACGGCATGAAGTACCGCACCGAACCGCCTCCCCTCCCGAAGGACCCAGCTCCATGAGCACCTCCCTGTCCGCGAGCGCCACCGCGCCGACCGCCCGGCGTGGCACCGGTTCCCTGATCCTCGCCCTGGGCCTCGCGGCGATGGTCGTCTCCATGGCCCAGACCCAGGTCGTCCCGATCCTGTCGCTGCTCGCGCACGACCTGCACGCCAGCAGCGCCGGCGTCAGCTGGGTGACCACCGCCACGCTGCTCTCCGCCGCCGTCTTCACCCCGCTGCTCGGCCGCGTCGGCGACCAGTACGGCAAGAAGAAGACCCTGGTCGCCGTCCTCGCGGTGATGGTCGCGGGCTCGCTGCTCGCTGCGACGACGACCTCGCTGACCCTGCTGATCATCGGCCGGGTGCTGCAGGGCTCGGCCACCGCGATCTTCCCGCTGGCCCTGTCGATCATCCGCGACCAGGTTCCGCACGAGAAGCTGCACGGCGCGATGGCCCTGGTCAGCAGCACGCTCGCCTTCGGCTCCGGCCTCTCCCTGGTGATCACCGGCCTGCTGACCCAGGGCTCCGCCCCCGACTACCACTCGGTCTTCTGGGTCTCCACCGGCCTCTCCCTGGTGGCGCTGCTGGCCGCGGTCTTCCTGGTCCCGGACAAGGGCCACGCCGCGGGCGGCCGGATCGACTTCCTCGGCGCGCTGACCCTGGCCGGCGTGCTGGTCCTGCTGCTGCTGGCGATCTCGCAGGGCCACACCTGGGGCTGGTCCTCGGCCGCGACGCTCGGCTGCTTCGCCGGTTCGGCCGTCATGGCCGTGGTCTGGGTCCTGGTCGAGCTGAGGGTCGCCGCCCCGCTGGTCGACATGCGGATGTTCGCCCACCGCCAGGTCGCGATGACCAACCTGGCCGGACTCTTCGTCGGCTTCGCCTCCTTCGCCCAGTTCATCGGCATCTCCTACCTGGTGCAGATGCCGCGCCAGCTGACCGGCTACGGCTTCACCGCCTCGGTGCTCCGCGCCTCGGTCGAGTACCTGCTGCCCAGCTCGCTGATCGCGCTGATCGCGGCGCCGATCGGCGGCATCCTGGTCCGCAGGATCAGCGCCCGCGGCACGCTCGCGGTCGGCGCGGTCATCGGCTCGGCCGGCTTCGCCTGGCTGGCCTTCTCCCACGGCAGCAGCGCCGGCGTGATCCTGGCCGGACTGCTCACCGGCACCGCGATCGCCTTCGGCTACGCGTCCATGCCGGCGCTGATCGCGGCCAGCGTGCCGCTGCAGCAGACCGGCATCGCCAACGGCATCAACTCCATCTCCCGGTCCGTCGGCAGCTCGATCGCCTCGGCCGTGGTGACCTCGCTGCTCGCCTCCAAGCTGATCCAGGGACTGCCCGCCGGCGTGCCGCCGCTGCCGCAGCAGAGCCAGTTCACGATGAGCTTCGTGATCGGCATGGCCGCGATGCTGCTCACCGTCCCGGTCGCCCTGATCGGCCTGAGTCGCCACCACAAGCCGCTCGCCGCCGCCCCCGTCGCCTCGGGCGAGGCGACCGCGAAGGCCGCCGCGAACGACGCGGAGGCGGCCCCCGAAACGGCTCCCGCCTCGGCGGACGCCACCGAGGCCGACGCGCTCACCACGAGCTGACGCCGCCCGCTCCGCCGCCCGCCGGGCCTCCGCCGCACCGCACCGGAGGCCCGGCGGGCGTCTTTCGTCGGGTTGCGTCCCAGTGAAGTGGTCACGACATTCCTTTGTCCGCCCCTTACTGAACGATCATCCGATGAGTAGCCTCTCCCCCGTGTCAGCAATCCCAGAGGTCCCCACAGCCATCGGGAGCTTCGCCACGATCTGGAGCCGTGCGCTCTACCCCGCCACGCGCCGCGAACTGACGCGCGATCAGCTCACCGCGCTGCTCATGCCGCTCGCGGAGCAGCTCCGCGACGCCCTGCACCAGGACAGGTTCGACCCGCGGCAGGCCCGCGCCGTCGGCTCCGAGCTGGTGCGATGCCATTCCGACGAGCCCGACGCCCTCGACCGGACGCTGGGCGTCATGGACGCCTACCTCATCCTCTACTTCCCCCCGCCGGAGCCCCTCTCCGGGCCGATCGCCCGCGCCCGTTCGGCCCGACTGCAGCACGCCGTCGCCGCCGGTTTCGCGGAGGCCCTGCGCGACAAGTGACCGACCGGCGGCACCCGCCGGTCCGGCCGCGGTCGCGGACTGGTCGAGTGCTGTCAGTGGCAGGCGTTACTGTCGGGGGCTATGCGCATTTTGCACACCTCGGACTGGCACCTGGGCAGGTCCCTCCACCGGGAGAACCTGCTCCCTGCCCAGCGCGCCTTCCTCGACCACCTGGTGCGGACGGTCGAGGAGGAGCGCGTCGACGCCGTGCTCGTGGCCGGAGACGTCTACGACCGAGCGGTGCCGAGCCTGGGCGCGGTCGAGCTGTTCGACGAGGTGCTGCACAAACTGGCGGCGCTCGCCGTCCCCGTCGTGCTGATCAGCGGCAACCACGACAGCGCGCAGCGGCTGGGCATCGGCGCCGGGCTGATCGCCCGCGCCGGCGTGCACCTGCGCACGGATCCCGACGCGGTCGCAGTGCCGGTGCTGCTGTCGGACGAGCACGGCGAGGTCGCCTGCTACGGCCTGCCCTACCTGGAGCCCTCGCTCACCCGCGCCCGGGTCGGCGCCGAGCAGGTCAGCCACGCGGCGGTGCTGGGCGCCGCGATGGACGCGGTGCGGGCCGATCTCGCCGCGCGCCGCGCCGCAGCGGCGGACGGCGGGCCACGGGCCGTCGTGCTCGCGCACGCCTTCGTCGTCGGCGGCGAGGTCAGCGACAGCGAGCGGGACATCGCGGTCGGCGGGGTGCCCAGCGTGCCCGTCTCCGTCTTCGACGGGGTCCACTACGCGGCCCTCGGCCACCTGCACGGCTGCCAGACCATCGCCGAACGGGTCCGCTACAGCGGCTCGCCGCTGGCCTACTCCTTCTCCGAGGCGGACCACCGCAAGACCATGTGGCTGGTCGAGCTCGGCCCGGCGGGCGAGCTGACGGCCGCCAGGATCGACTGCCCGGTCCCGCGCCGCCTGGTCAGGCTCCGCGGCGAGCTGGCCGAGCTGCTCTCCTCGCCCGCCCACGACGCGGCCGAGGACTGCTGGGTGCAGGTCACGCTGACCGACGCGGCCCGCCCGGCGCAGGCCATGGAGCAGCTGCGCCGCCGCTTCCCGCACACCCTCCAGCTCTCCTTCGAGCCGGAGGGCCGCGAGGAGGACGGCCTGGCCTCCTACGGGGAACGCGTCCGCGGGCAGGACGACGGCGCGGTCGCCCTCGGCTTCGTCCGCCATGTGCGCGGCGCGGCCGCGTCCACGGCGGAGTCCGCGCTGCTGGTCGCCGCCGTCGAGGCGGCTGCCCTGAGCGCGGCGCTGACGGCCGGGGGCGAGGGCTGATGCGGCTGCACCGGCTCACGGTCTCGGCGTTCGGCCCCTTCGCCGGTCAGGAGGTCGTCGACTTCGACGCCCTGGCGGCCGGCGGGCTCTTCCTTCTCTCCGGCCCGACAGGCGCGGGCAAGACGAGCGTCCTGGACGCGGTCTGCTTCGCCCTGTACGGCTCGGTGCCCGGCAGCCGCGGGCGCGCCCGCAGTCTGCGCAGCGACCACGCGGACGCGCAGCGGCTCACCGAGGTCGAGCTCGAGCTCACCCTCGGCGGCCGCCGGCTGCTGGTCGTGCGCCGCCCCGAGCAGCGCCGCCCCAAGCGGCGCGGCGAGGGCAGCACGCTGGAGAAGGCACAGACGCTGCTCAGCGAGTGGTCGCCGGAGCTCGGCGAGTGGCGGGCGCGCAGCGGCTCGCACCAGGAGATCGGCGCGGAGCTGCACGAGCTGATCGGCATGAGCCGGGACCAGTTCACCCAGGTCGTGCTGCTCCCTCAGGGCGATTTCGCGCGCTTCCTGCAGGCGGGAGCGCAGGAGCGGCGCGAGCTGCTGGGCCAGCTCTTCGACACCCGGCGCTTCGGCGAGGTGGAGTCCTGGCTGACGGAGCATCGGCAGCGCTGCGAGAAGGAGGCCCAGGCGGTCCAGGGCGACATCGGCGCCTGGGTCGAGCGCCTGCGCGAGGCGGCCGGCGAGGAGCGGCCCGGCGCGCCGCGCAGCGCCGCCGAGGCGCTCGGCGCGCTCCGCGCGGGCCAAGCCCGTGCGGGCGTCGCGGAACGCGTGTCCGCCGGCCCGGCCCTGCCCCCGGCAGGCTCCTCCGGCGTCGGCGTCGCCGCAGGCAGCGACGCGGGGGCCGACGCTGCCGCTTCCGCCGCGCCGCAGGACGGCGCGTCGGCACTCGTCTGGGCCGCGACGCTGCGGGAGCGCGCGGAGCTGCGCCGCGAGGTCGCCGGGGTCCGCGTCGCGCTGGCCGACGCGCGGCACGCGGCGGCTGCCGAGCAGGCGCGCGCGGTCGCGGCCGTCTTCGAACGGCAGCAGCGCCACCGCCGCGCCGTCGACGCCGACGCGGCGCTCTCCGCCCGGCTGCCCGAGCACGGCGAGCGCGAGCGCAGGCTCGGCCGCGCGGAGCGCGCGGCCTCGGTCGCGCCGCTGCTGCGGCAGCTGACGGAGGCACAGCAGGCCCACGCCCGGGCGCGGATCGCGGCCGAACGCGCCGTCTCCGCCCTGCCCGACCACCGCGACGACCACGGCCAGGTGGCCGCTGCCGACCTCCCCACCGCCGACCTCCGTGCCGCCGACCTCCGCGCCGCCGAGCGCGAGGTGCTCGGTCGGGTCGGCGAGCTGCGGGCGCTGCTCGACGCGGAACAGCGCTTCGACGCCGTCCGGCGCGAGCAGGCCCAGCAGGAGCGGCAGCGGGCCGCCGCCGAGGAGGAGCGGGACGAGGCCGCCGCCTGGCTGGAGCGCGAAGGGCCGGAGCTGCGGGGCCGGGCGCAGCAGGCCGCCGAGGCCGCGCGGGGTGCGGCCGCGCAGCGGGAGTCCCTCGCCGAGCGGCTGCGCGCCGCCGAGGAGCGCGGCGCCGCCGCACAGCGCCGGGACGCCCTCGAGGCCAGGCTCAACGCCGCACGCCAGGAGCACCTGACGCTGCGCACCCGGGCGGCCGAGGCCAGGGAGAGCCTGCTGGAACTGCAGCAGCGCCGGATCGAGGGGATGGCCGCCGAGCTCGCCGCCCGGTTGCGGCAGGGTGCGCCCTGCTCAGTCTGCGGCGCGACCGAGCACCCGCGCCCCGCCCAGGCCGCCCCCGACCAGGTCACGCCGGACGCCGAACGCGCCGCCGAGGCGCGCTGTCGCGAGGCGGACCGCCGGGCCAGGACGGCGGAGGCGGAGCTGGAGCCGCTGGCCGGCGCCTACGCCGCGGCGGCGGCCCTGGCGGGCAGTCAGGCCCTGGCCGAGCTGCGCCACGAGGCGGAACGCCTGCGCACCGCCCACGCGGAGGCCGAGCAGGCCGAGGCGGCGGGCGTCACCGCCGTCCGCCGGCTGGACCAGCTGGAGCGCGAGCACGAACGGCGCAGTGCCGTCGCCGCCGACGCGCGGATGCGGGCGGGCGCGTGCGAGGAGGCGCTGACGCGTCTGGCCGCCGAGGGCGAGGCGCTGGACACCCGGCTCGCCGCGGCCCGCGCCGGAGCGGTCTCGGTGGCGGCGCGCCTCGCCGTGCTGGCGGAGCGGGCCGCGGCGCTGGGTCGCGCGGCGGACGCCGTCCTCGCGGAGCAGAGCGCCCACGAGGCCGAGACGACGGCCCGCGCGCTCGCGGAGCGCGAGTGCTCCCTGGCCGGCTTCACGGACCCGGCCGACGCGGTGTCGGCCGCGCTGCCGTCGGCCGACGCGCGGCACCTGCGCGAGGCGGTGGAGCAGTACGTCCTGGCCCGCGACCGTGCCCGCGCGCAGGTCGAGGACGCGGAGCTGGCCGCCGCGGCCGCGCTGCCGCCGGTCGACCCTTCCGCCGCCGACGCCGCGGAGGCGGCCGCCGAACGGCTGCGGCTGGCCGCGCACTCGGCCCACGACTCCGCCTCGCGCCGGGTCGCCGACCTGGCCCGGCTCGGCGAACGCCTTGCCGCGGACGTCCGCCGCCTCCGTCCGTTCGCGGAGCGGCTGGCCACCGCGACGGAGCTGTCCCAGCTCGTGGCGGGCACCAGCCGCAGCAACGAGCTGCGGATGTCGTTGGAGAACTACGTGCTCGCGGCCCGGCTGGAGCAGGTCGCCGCCTCGGCGGGACTGCGGCTCGCGGCGATGTCCCACGGCCGCTACACCCTGGAGCACAGCGACGCCCGGGCCCGCGGCAACGCCCGCTCCGGCCTCGGCCTGCAGGTCCTCGACGCCTGGACGGGCCAGTACCGCGACACGGCGACCCTCTCCGGCGGCGAGAGCTTCTTCGCCTCGCTGGCCCTCGCGCTGGGCCTGGCGGACGTGGTGACCGACGAGGCCGGCGGCATGCCGCTGGACACCCTCTTCGTCGACGAGGGATTCGGCTCCCTCGACGCGGACGCGCTGGAGGAGGTGATGACGGTGCTGGACGCGCTCCGCGAACGCGACCGGGCCGTCGGCATCGTCAGCCATGTCGCGGAGCTGCGCGACCGGGTCCCGAACCAGCTCCAGGTCCGCAAGGGCCGGTCGGGCTCCAGACTCAGCCAGACCCACTGAGCCGGGTCACCGCCGCCCGTCGTAGGGGCGCGAGCGGCCGCGTACCGTCAGGTGGATCGCGTAGAGCGAGGTCGACGCGGTGATGAAGAGGCGGTCCCGCTTGGGGCCGCCGAAGGTCACGTGCGAGGTGGACTCCGGGGTCAGCACCCGGCCCAGCAGCGTGCCGTCCGGGTCGTAGCAGCGCACACCCGCGCCCGCCGAGAGCCAGATCCTGCCCTCGGTGTCGAGGTCGAGGCTGTCGAAGTGCACGCCGGGCGCGCCGTCCGCCGCGGCGAAGACCTCACGCGGGCCGAGCGAGCCGTCGTCCTTGACGTCGAAGACGAGCAGGTGGTTGGCGGCGGAGTCGGCGACGTAGAGCCGGCTGCCGTCCGGTGCGAAGCCGATGCCGGTGGGCTGGGTGAAGCCGTCCGCCATCACCTCGCAGTCGCCCGAACTCGGGTCGAGCCGGTAGAGGTTGCGCTCACCGAGCTCGCTCTCGGCGCGGACGCCCTCGTAGTCGCTCTTGATCCCGTACGTCGGGTCGGTGAACCAGATCGCGCCGTCGTCGGCGATCACCAGGTCGTTCGGGCTGTTGAGCCGCCGACCGCGGTAGCGCTCGACCAGCACGGTGACCGAGCCGTCGTGCTCGGTGCGGGTGATCCGGCGCGCGCCCTGCTCGCAGCTGACGAGCCGCCCGTCGGCGTCCAGGGCATGGCCGTTGGGGTGGCCCGCCGGGGAGCGGAAGACGCCGACGGCCCCGGTGGTCTCGTCCCAGCGCAGGATCCGGTCGTTGGGTATGTCGCTCCACAGCAGGTAGCGCCCGGCTGGGACGTAGACCGGGCCCTCGGCCCAGCGGGATCCCTCGTGGAGCTGTTCGAGCCTCATGTCGCCTCCGAAGCGGAAGCGCGGGTCGAGCACCTCGTACGGCCGGGGGTAGAGCGGTTCCATGACGGCGGACCTCCAGGCGAGACCGAACAGCATCTTGTCTATCTCACCAGACACCGAACCAGATATGCTGATCATGCGCAACAGTCGAACAGCGAAAGGTCCTGGCTCCTATGGACGACATCGACCGCGGACTGCTGGCGCTCCTCGTCGAGGACGCCACGCAGTCCTACGCGGCCCTGGGCAAGGCCGTCGGCCTGTCCGCCCCCGCGGCCCACGAGCGGGTCCGCAAGCTGCGCGAACGCGGCGTGATCCGGCGCACCACGATCGAGGTCGACCCGGCCGCGCTCGGCCTCGGCGTGCTGGCGCACGTCCTGGTCGACTCCCACGCCTGGATGGGCGATCCGCCCACCAAGGAGGCCCTGCTGGCGCTCCCCGCCGTCGAGGAGGCGCACGTCGTCGCCGGGCCGGCCTCACTGCTGCTCAAGGTCCGCACCGCCCGCACCGAGGAACTGCAGGCCGTGCTGCGGCAGATCCACGCCATCGCCGGGGTCAGCAGCACCTCGACCGTCGTCGTGCTGGAGACCTTCTTCGACCGCCCGCCCCGCCCGGCGCCGCCGACCGACGCGGACGCCCGCTGAGGGGGGATTACGCCCGAGGGCGGCGTGGGGCAAGGTGGAGCGCGTGACCAGTACCGATGAGACAACTCCGTGGTGGCGCAGTGCCGTCATCTACCAGGTCTACCCTCGCAGCTTCGCCGACGGGAACGGGGACGGGACCGGCGACATCGCCGGTCTCAGGGCGCGGCTCGGGCATCTCGCCGGACTCGGTGTCGACGCGCTGTGGCTGTCGCCGTGGTACGTCTCGCCGCTCGCGGACGGCGGCTACGACGTCGCCGACTACCGCGACGTCGACCCCGCCTTCGGCACCCTGGAGGAGGCGGCCGCACTGATCTCGGAGGCGCACGCGCTCGGGCTCAGGGTGGTCGTCGACCTGGTGCCCAACCACTGCTCCGAGCAGCACCCGTGGTTCCAGGCGGCGCTGACCGCGGGCTCCGGCGCGCCGGAGCGCGAGCTGTTCCACTTCCGCACCGGTCGCGGCGAGCAGGGCGAACTCCCGCCGAACGACTGGCAGTCGCACTTCGGCGGGCCCGCCTGGCACCGGACCGCCGACGGCGCCTGGTACCTGCACATGTTCGCGCCCGAGCAGCCCGACTGGAACTGGGAACACCCCGAGGTGCGCGCCGAGTTCCTCTCGGTGCTGCGGTTCTGGCTGGACCTGGGCGTGGACGGCTTCCGGATCGACGTGACGGACCACCTGGTCAAGGAGGACGGCCTGCCCGACACGGCCGGCCACCACCACCGGCCGCATCCGTGGCGCGACCAGGAGGGCGTGCACGAGATCTACCGCTCCTGGCGGGCGCTGCTGGACGGCTACCCAGGGGAGCGCGCCTTCGTCGCGGAGCTGTGGGAGGAGGACCCGCAGCGCTTCGCCCGCTACCTGCGCGCCGACGAACTGCACACCGCCTTCAACTTCCCGCTGCTGCGCTCCGCCTGGGACGCGGCCGAGCTCCGCTCGGTCATCGACGCGACGCTCGCCGCGCACGCGCTGGTGGGCGCCCCGGCGACCTGGGTGCTGTCCAACCACGACACCACCCGGCACGTCACCCGCTACGGCCGTCCCGACACCTCCTACGGCTTCGACCGCTCGGCCAGACACGGCCTACCGGTCGACCTGGCCCTGGGCACCCGCCGCGCCCGCGCCGCCGCCCTGCTGACCCTGGCGCTACCTGGCGGCGCGTACGTCTACCAGGGCGACGAGCTGGGCCTGTGGGAGGTCGAGGACATCCCCGACCACCTGCGCCAGGACCCGACCTGGCTGCGCAGCGGCGGCGTGGACCGGGGCCGGGACGGCTGCCGGGTCCCGCTGCCCTGGGACGGGGTCGAGCAGCCGTTCGGCTTCAGCCCCGACGGCGCCTCGGCGGCGCCCTGGCTGGACGTGCAGCCGGACGCCTGGCGGGCCCTCAGCGTCGCCGCGCAGGAGGGGGACCCGGCCTCGCACCTGGAGTTCTACCGGACCGCGCTGCGGATCCGCCGCGAGCAGGCCGGGCTCGGCGACGGGCCGATGACCTGGGTGGACGCCGACAAGGACCCCGCCGTCCTGGACTTCGCCCGACCGGGCGGCTTCCGCTGCCTGGTGAACCTGAGCGGCACGGCCGTCCCGCTGCCGCCGCACGACGCGCTGCTGCTGACCAGTGAGCCGCTGTCGGACGGGCTGCTGCCCGCCGACGCGGCCGCCTGGCTGCGGACCGCCGGGGAGGCGTAGGCCCGGTTCGGGCACGGCCCGCACGTCATGAGGCCCCTACCGCACGGGGGGACGGGAGGGGCCTCTTCATTCATCCTACGAGCTGTTGGACCGTCAACCTGCCGAATCGGCACCAGGAATCAATGAGCCATCGATCGCTGGGAAAGTTGACGGTCCCATCCATCGCCACTCGCTACTTGGTCAGCCCCGCGCGGCGCAGCGCGTCGGCCATGGCGCTGTTCGCCACACCGCCGCCGTCACGGGGCGCCGGCGTCCGCCGGTCCCCCGCTGCGGCCGCCCGCCGCCCTGGCTCTGACCGCCCTGGCCGCGCTGCCCCTGCGGCCGGTCCCTGCGCTCACCGCGCTCGCCACGCTCGCCCCGGCCTCCGCGGTCGCCCCGCTCGCCGCCGCCCGCCTGGGCGTCGTCGTCCAGACGCAGCGTCAGCGAGATGCGCTTGCGCGGGATGTCCACGTCCAGCACCTTCACCCGGACGATGTCGCCGGACTTGACCACCTCGCGCGGGTCCTTGACGAAGTTCTTCGACAGCGCCGAGACGTGGACCAGGCCGTCCTGGTGCACGCCGATGTCGACGAACGCGCCGAACGCGGCCACGTTGGTGACCGTGCCCTCCAGGATCATGCCGGGGGCGAGGTCGCCCAACTTCTCGACGCCCTCCTTGAACTCCGCCGTGCGGAAGGCCGGCCGCGGGTCGCGGCCCGGCTTCTCCAGCTCGCCGAGGATGTCGGCCACCGTCGGCACGCCGAAGGTGTCGTCGGCGAAGTCGGAGGGGCGCAGGGTGCGCAGCTTCGCGCCGTCGCCGATCAGCGCCTTGAGCTCGCCGCCGGTGGCCGCCAGGATCCGGCGGACCACCGGGTAGGCCTCGGGGTGCACCCCGGAGACGTCCAGCGGGTCGTCGCCGCCGGGGACCCGGAGGAAGCCCGCGCACTGCTCGAACGCCTTGGGGCCGAGCCGCGCCACGTTCTTGAGCTCCTTGCGGCTGCGGAACGGGCCGTTGGCGTCGCGGTGGGCGACGATGTTGTCGGCCAGACCCGCGCCGATGCCGGAGACCCGGGTCAGCAGCGGCGCGGAGGCCGTGTTGACGTCGACGCCGACGCCGTTCACGCAGTCCTCGACCACGGCGTCCAGCGAGCGCGACAGCTTCGTCTCCGAGACGTCGTGCTGGTACTGGCCAACGCCGATCGACTTCGGGTCGATCTTCACCAGCTCTGCCAGCGGGTCCTGCAGCCGGCGCGCGATCGAGACCGCGCCGCGGATGGAGACGTTGAGCTCCGGCAGCTCCTGCGAGGCGTAGGCGGAGGCCGAGTAGACCGAGGCGCCCGCCTCGGAGACGACCGCCTTGGTGAGCTTCAGCTCCGGGTGGCGCTTGATCAGGTCCAGCGCCAGCTTGTCCGTCTCGCGCGAGGCGGTGCCGTTGCCGATCGCGATCAGATCGACCTTGTGCTCGGCGCAGAGCCTGGCCAGCGTCGCGATCGACTGGTCCCACTTGTTGGCGGGAACGTGCGGGTGGATCGTGTCGTGCGCGACCACCTTGCCGGTCGCGTCCACGACGGCGACCTTCACGCCGGTGCGGAAACCGGGGTCCAGGCCGAGCGTCGCGCGGGTGCCGGCCGGGGCGGCGAGCAGCAGGTCGCGCAGGTTCGCGGCGAAGACACGGACCGCCTCGTCCTCCGCCTCGGTGCGCAGCCGCAGCCGCAGGTCGATGCCCAGGTGCACCAGGATGCGGGTGCGCCAGGCCCAGCGGACGGTGTCCAGCAGCCACCTGTCGGCCGGGCGGCCGCGCTCGGCGATGTCGAAGCGGTTCGCGATCCTCGCCTCGTAGCCGCCGGGCGCCTCGGCGTCGGCCTCGTCGGCGTAGGGCTCCATGGAGAGTTCGAGCACGTCCTCCTTCTCGCCGCGCAGCATGGCCAGCACGCGGTGCGAGGGGAGCTTGACGTAGGGCTCGGCGAAGTCGAAGTAGTCGGAGAACTTGGCGCCGTCCTGCTCCTTGCCCTCACGCACCTTGGCGGCCAGCCGCCCGCGTCCCCACATCCGCTCGCGGAGCTCGCCGATCAGGTCGGCGTCCTCGCCGAAGCGCTCCACCAGGATCGATCGCGCGCCGTCGAGCGCGGCGGCCGCGTCGGCGACGTTCTCGCCGAGGTAGCCGGCGGCCTCCGCCTGCGGGTCCCGCGTCGGGTCGGCCAGCAGGGCGTCGGCGAGCGGCTCCAGGCCGTTCTCGCGGGCGATCTGGGCCTTGGTGCGGCGCTTGGGTTTGAACGGGAGGTAGATGTCCTCCAGCCGGGCCTTGGAGTCGGCGGCGAGGATCTGCGCCTCCAGCGCCTCGTCCAGCTTGCCCTGGCCGCGGATGGACTCCAGGATCGCGGCGCGCCGCTCCTCCAGCTCACGCAGGTAGCGCAGCCGCTCCTCCAGCGTGCGCAGCTGCGCGTCGTCCAGGGAGCCCGTGGCCTCCTTGCGGTACCGGGCGATGAAGGGGACGGTCGCCCCTCCGTCGAGCAGCTCCACGGCGGACTGCACCTGTGCGGGACGGACGCCGAGCTCCTCGGCGATGGTCTGCTGAATCGACAGGGTCACTCTTGGTTACCGCTCTCTCGCTGGATACGTGCGGGAGCATTCTGTCCCGGCCGGACCGGGGAGGAAAACCACCGCGCGCCCGGGCGGGTCGCGATGACAGGATTCCGCCATGGAGCTGCGCGAAGCGACGGACGCCGACTGGGCGTCGATCTGGCCCTTCTTCCACACGATCGTGTCGGCCGGGGAGACCTACGTCTACCCGCGCGACCTCGACGAACCCGCGGCCCGCGCGATGTGGATGGTGGCCCCGCCCGGCCGCACGGTGGTCGCCGTGGACGAGCACGGCACGGTGCTCGGTACCGCGAACATGTACGCCAACAAGATGGGCCCGGGCTCCCACATCGCCAGCGGCAGCTTCATGGTCGCCCCCGAACACGCCGGTCAGGGCGTCGGCCGGGCGCTCGGCGAGGACCTGCTGGCCTGGGCCCGCCGCGAGGGCTTCCGCGGCGTCCAGTTCAACGCCGTGGTGGAGAGCAACACCCGCGCGGTGAAGCTCTGGCAGTCCATCGGGTTCGAGATCATGACGACGATCCCCGAGGGCTTCCACCACCCGACGCTCGGCTACGTCGGGCTGCACATCATGTACCAGAAGCTCTGACGCCGAAGGCCCCGGCGGACCCGCCGGGCCCCGCGCCGGGCCTCAGCGCGGGACGACCGCCAGTTGGCGGGACTGGGCGACCAGGCGGTCGGCGGAGTCCCAGATCTCGCAGTCCTCCTCGAGGAAGCCGCCGGCCAGGTTGCGGGTCGAGTGGACGATGCGCAGCCAGCCCGGCGCGGGGAGGGCGCGGACGTGGACGGTCAGCTCCACGGTCGGGGTCCAGCCGAAGAGGCCCAGGTCGAAGGTGGTGGGCGGCAGGGCGTCGACGGCGAAGAGCAGGGCCAGCGGGTCGGGCTCGCGGCCGTCGGCCAGGCGGAACCAGCCCTGGATGCGGCCCTCGCCGGACGGCTTGCCCAGCGCCCAGCCCACGGTGGCCGGGTCGAGGCGCAGGTCCAGCCGCTCCAGCAGGTTGGCCGAGGCCAGAAACTCCGGCGGCGCGGCCGCGGTGCTGACGCACTGCTCGACCGGGGGCAGCGCCGGCGGCTTCGCGCTGGTGCGGACGTCCTCGTCGGCGCGGGCCAGGTCGCCGTAGTGGGCCAGCACCCGCAGACGCTCGACCGGGCGGCCCTCGTCGTCGTGCTGGACCAGCACCGCGGAGCCGCTGCTGAGACTGCGCCCGGAGCGGATCGTCTCCACGTGCACCTCGGCCGGTCCCGGACGGGAGGCGGAGAGGTAGTAGGCGCTGACCGAGACCGGCTGCGGGTGGCCGCCGACCTCGTCGAGCCGCTCGGAGAGGGCCCGTCCGACCAGGGCGAGCAGCAGGCCTCCGTTGATGCCGCCACCGATCTGCCAGCCCTTGTCGAGCTCCGCGTCGAACACGACGGGCGCGTCGGCCGGCCCGTCCTCGGCGGGCCGACGCACGACGGCGGTCCCCTGGTCGAACTCGCTCACCACGGTGCACTCCCCAGATAAGTTACTTGCCAGTAGCTAACCTCACCGCCCTTCCGACGTCAAGGCGGTTCTGCTACCACGGCTGCCATGCTTCCTTATGCGCTGGACGGACGGGTCGCCATCGTGACGGGCGCGGGCAGCGGCATCGGGCGGGCCACCGCCCGGGTGCTGGCCGGGGCGGGGGCGCGCGTCGTCTGCGCGGACGTGGACGACATCGCCGCGAAGGCCACCGCCAGGGAGTTCGACGGCGTGGCCGCCGCCGTCGACGTCGCCGACCGGGCCGCCGTCTTCCGACTGGTCGAGAGCACCGCCGAGGGCTTCGGCCGGCTCGACATCCTCTGCAACATCGCCGGCGTCATCCGCACCGGACTCGTCGTCGACGTGCCCGAGGAGGACCTCGACGCCGTCATGGCGGTCAACTTCAAGGGCACCTTCCACGCCTGCCAGGCCGCCGCACGGATCATGTGCGCGCAGGGCGGCGGGGTGATCGTCAACACCGCCTCCGGCGCGGTGGACAGCGCCACCCCCGAGATCATGAGCTACTCGGTCTCCAAGGCCGCCGTCGTGCAGCTGACCAAGAACCTGGCCGCCGAGGTCGGCCGCCACGGCGTGCGGGTCAACGCGGTGGCGCCCGGACTGGTGCGCACCGCGATGACCGCACGTCACTACCTGCGGCCCGACGGCAGCGTGGACGAGGACGCCCGCGCCGCCGCCGAGAAGCCGCTCCGGCGGATGTCGCCGCTCGGGCTGATCGGCGAGCCCGAGGACATCGCCTACGCCGTCCACTACCTGGTCAGCGACGCCGCCCGGTTCGTGACCGGACAGATCCTGCGACCCAACGGCGGCGTGGCGATGCCCTGGTGAGGACCCGGTCCTCGAACAGCCCCTAGCGCCCGCGCAGCTCGCGGTAGCGGTTGGCCAGTCCGGCGGTGGAGGAGTCCAGCGCGTCCAGGCCGGCGCCCTCGACCAGGGCCGGCTCGATCCGGCGGGCCAGCACCTTGCCGAGCTCGACGCCCCACTGATCGAAGGAGTCGATGTTCCAGATCGCGCCCTGGACGAAGACCTTGTGCTCGTAGAGGGCGACCAGCTGCCCCAGCACGGACGGCGTGAGCTCCGTGGCCAGAATGGTGGTGGTCGGGTGGTTGCCCTTGAAGGTCTTGTGGGGCACCAGCTCCTCGGCGACGCCCTCGGCGCGCACCTCGTCCGGCGTCTTGCCGAACGCCAGCGCCTGGCCCTGCGCGAACAGGTTCGCCATCAGCAGGTCGTGCTGCGCGACCAGGCCCGGCGCGAGGTCGGCGACCGGACGGGCGAAGCCGATCAGGTCGGCCGGGATCACCTTGGTGCCCTGGTGCAGCAGCTGGTAGTACGCGTGCTGGCCGTTGGTCCCCGGGGTGCCCCAGACGACGGGGCCGGTCTGCCAGGCCACCGGCTGCCCGTCGCGCTGCACGCTCTTGCCGTTGGACTCCATGTCCAGCTGCTGCAGGTAGGCGGTGAACTTCGACAGGTAGTGCGAGTACGGCAGCACGGCGTGCGCCTGCGCGTCGAAGAACGCCCCGTACCAGACCCCGAGGAGACCCATCAGAAGCGGCACGTTCTGCTCCGGCGGCGCGGTGCGGAAGTGCTCGTCGACCAGGCGGAAGCCGTCCAGCATCTCGCCGAAGGCCTCCGGGCCGATGGCGATCATCAGGGAGAGGCCGATGGCCGAGTCGTAGGAGTAGCGCCCGCCGACCCAGTCCCAGAACTCGAACATGTTCGCCACGTCGATGCCGAACTTCGACACCTCGTCGGCGTTGGTCGACAGCGCGACGAAGTGCTTGGCCACGGCCCCGGTGTCGGCCCGCAGCTCGGTGAGGAGCCAGTTGCGGGCGCTGGTGGCGTTGGTGACGGTCTCGATGGTGGTGAAGGTCTTGGACGCGACGATGAACAGCGTCTCGGCGGCGTCCAGGTCGCGCACCGCCTCGTGCAGGTCGGCGCCGTCGACGTTGGAGACGAAGCGCACCGTCAGCTCACGGTCGGCGAAGCTGCGCAGCACCTCGTAGGCCATGGCCGGCCCCAGGTCGGAGCCGCCGATGCCGATGTTGACGATGTTGCGGATCCGCTTGCCGGTGTGACCGGTCCACTCCCCCGAGCGGACGCGGCGCGCGAACCCGGCCATCTTGTCGAGCACGGCGTGCACCTCGGGCACGACGTTCACCCCGTCCACCTCCACGACGGCCCCGCGGGGCGCGCGCAGCGCGGTGTGCAGGACGGCGCGGTTCTCGGTGATGTTGATCTTCTCGCCCCGGAACATGGCGTCCCGAAGGGCCGCGACGCCCCGGACCTCGGCGAGTTCGCGCAGCAGGTTCAGCGCGCGGTCGTCCACGAGGTGCTTGGAGTAGTCGATGTGCAGATCGCCGACCTGCAGGGTGTGGGTCTCACCGCGCTTGGGGTCCTCGGCGAACAGCGAACGCAGGTGCGTCTCCCCGAACTCGGCCCGATGCGCCTCGAGCTCCGCCCATACGGGCAGCTGGTCCAGACGGTTTCCCTGGGACATTGCGTGCTCTCCATCCAAGACACCGGCCCGCCCTCACGGACCGTCTCGTCGGGTCCGAGCCTATGCGTTCGAGCAGGCAGGATGTGGCAGGCCCTCAGGGGGCGGGACAGTGCTGCTTCACAAAGGGGAAGTTGCACCACCCCGGGGGCGCGGGGAACTGCGCGACAAGCCACCGATGAGCAGATGGTCCGCCTCGGCCAGGGCCATCCGCACACAATGGTTCTCTCGCGGTTCCCCGCGCCCCCGGGCACTGCCTGGTTGCCCGCCTACGAAAGGGCCCCTCAGTGCGACGCCGTCGTCAGCGGGAGGCTGAGGCGGATCTTGAAGCCGCCGTCGGCGGTCGGGCCGGCGGCGAGCGTGCCGCCGAGCAGCGCGGCGCGTTCCCGCAGGCCGACGATGCCGTGGCCGCCGCCCGGCAGCGGGTCCCAGGTCGAGGTGTCGCCCGGCAGGGCCGCGACCTCAGGGGGTCCGTTCGTGACGGCCACCCGCAGGCAGTCCTCCCGCAGCTCCAGCCGGACCAGCGTCCGCGCCCCCGGCGCGTGCTTGCGGGCGTTGGTGAGCGCCTCCTGGACCGTCCGGTACGCGGCCCGCTCGATCGGCTCGGGCAGCAGCGGCAGCTTGCTGACCGGCCGGCCCCCGGCGACCTCCAGCTCCGCGCCCGCCTCGGACTCCGCGACCAGGCGCGGCAGGTCGGCCAGCCGCGGCTGCGGGGCCAGCTCCGTCGGGCCCGCGCCGGCGGCCCGCAGCACCAGGATCATGCTGCGCAGCTCCTCCAGCGTGGCCACCGCCAGCCCGCGCAGCGTGCCGGCCGTCTCCCGCACCGTCGGGTCCTTCGCGGTGACCTGGAGCGCGCCCGCCTGGACCGCGATCAGGCCCGCCTGGTGCGAGACCACGTCGTGCATCTCCCGGGCGATGCGGGCCCGCTCACGGGCGATGACGGTCTGCGCGTGCAGTTCCCGCTCGTGGTCGCGCAGGGTGGCCAGCTCGACGATGCGGGACTGGAGCGCCTCGCGCGTCTGCACCAGCAGGCCGAGCGCCGTGGGGCCGATGGCGTAGATGCAGGCGTAGATGGCCCGCTGGGTGTGGTCGCTGGGCGACTCCGTCAGCACCTTGCTGATGGGCCACGGCAGGTACGTGCCGATGCACAGGAACGCCGCCGCCAGCCACGCCTGCCAGGCCGCCGCGCGGGAGCGGGCGACCGTGTAGAGCGCGACCATCGAGGCGACCAGCGCCGTGCCCGCGTAGAGCCCCGGCAGCGTCGCGCACAGCACCAGCCGCGGATACCAGCCGCGGGCCACCAGGACCACGCAGGAGAACATCGAGATCCAGAAGGCCCAGTCCTTGGGCCCCGGGTAGTTCAGGCCCGCGTCCAGGTAGGCGACGCCGACCAGCAGCAGCGTGATCACCCAGTACCTGACCCACTCGGGCCGTCCGAGCACCCAGGCCTTCAGCCGTGCGCAGAACCGTCCGGCCCAGATCCTGAGCCGGCGTTTCACAGTTCGCTCTCCTCGAGCAGACCGGCCCGTTCGGCCAGCACCGCCGCCTGGATCCGGTTGGTCACGCCGAGCTTGGTCAGCACCGCGCTGACGTAGTCCTTCACGGTCGCCGCGCCCAGATGCATACGGGCGCCGATCTCCACGTTGGAGAGCCCGTGGCCGAGGAAGCCGAGCACCTGGCGCTCGCGCTCGGTCAGCGTCTCCACCGCCGCCGCGGCCGGATGACCGGCGACGCGTCTGGACTGGCCCAGACGGCGCAGCACCGGCGTCGACAGGCAGCCCGCGCCGGTGGCGACCGCGCGCACGGAGCGGGCCAGCACGTCGGGCTCGGTGTCCTTGAGCAGGAAGCCGCTGGCGCCCAGGCGCAGCGCCTGGTCCAGGTACTCGTCGGTGTCGAAGGTGGTGAGCATCGCCACATAGGGCGCGTCCGGCAGCTCGCGGATGCGGCGCAGCAGGGTGAGGCCGTCGACGTCCGGCATCCGGATGTCGAGCAGCACGACGTGCGGCTGGTGCCTTCGCACCTCCGCCACCGCCTCGACACCCGAACAGGTGCTGACGACGTCGATGTCCTCCGCCGTGCCGAGGATCATCGCCAGACCCGAACGGATCAGCGCCTCGTCGTCGACGATCATGGCCCGGATCGGACCGCTCGCTTGCATGGGAACCACGTGCCCGTTTCCTACCTGTGTGTTCCTGCCTGCGCCGAAAGAACCCCGCGTGACCGTACCTCAGGGGTCAACCTTATGAAAATCGAACCCCCGATCGGAGGTGGGATGCCCACCGCCCGGGGGTGACGATCCGCATTCGGGCACGACCATGATTACGACACTGCACGGCAACGTGCCAGGTGGCGGGCACTACGGGGGGGTGCCCGACCACACGGGCCGAAGCCACTCGGGCCCGGCGGCCCGGGCCTCAGGGAGTCACGAGCGGATCCGCCGCTGTCGCGCGACGGCGGCCGAACAGGTTCCCGGCCCACACCAGCAGCGCGCCCACCGCGAAGAACGCGAGCGTGATCACCAGGCTGGAGACCACGACGTGCCCGTACCCCTTCTCGCGCGGGTCGAGGAACGGATACGGGTACCAGTCCACGATCGGCCCGCGGATCAGCGTGTAGGGCAGGTAGAGCAGCGGGAAGACGAGCCAGCTCAGCGCCTCGCTGTAGCGCAGCCGCCGCCTCGGCGGGACGGCGAGCCAGTCGACGAGGACGACCACCGGCATCAGCCGGTGCACCACGTCGTTGACCCAGGGCACCGTGCCGAGCAGCGGGTATCCCGAGAGCGCCACGGCGTAGACGACGCCGGTGATGACCATGTAGAGGGTCACCGCCCCCCGCAGCAGGTCGGGCACCCCCGCACGCCCCGTCAGGCCGAGGACGCCGCCCGCCAGCAGGACCACCGTCATGGCGATGTTGCTCTCGATGGTGAAGTAGCTGAAGAAGTTCCCCATCGTCCCGTTCACCACCGAGACCGTGTGGTCGGCCTGGACGCCGAGCGCGACGGCCGTGAGCACGCCGAAGGCGAGCCGGAGCGCGGCGACGATCCTGGGTGAGGCCGGTCCTGCGTACCGCTGCTGCGACATCGTTCTCCCCGCTGTGGAACCGATCCCTTGTACTGATCATCATCTCTGGTGTGCGGGGCAAAAGCGGACGAACGAGGCGGGGACATGCGCTGGTGGCGCTGGGTGGGACGACGCATCACCGTTCCGGCGCTGGCGGTGGCCGTCGCGCTGCTGCCGCTGGGCGGCCTGTGGGCGGCGGACCTCGGCACGCCGGCGGACGTCCGGACGCGGGGGCACGACGCGGTCTGGCTCGGCCACGCTTGGGTGGACGGCCGGAAGTCCGAGGCCGACGCGGTCGCCCTGCTGGCGCGCCTCGGCGGCGCGGGCACCGGGCACGGCGTCCGCGACATCTACGTCCACGTCGGTCCGACCGGGGACGACGGCAGCCTCGACGCCTCGCTCCACCCGCGTGCGGCGTGGGCGATCGCCACCTTCCACCGGCTCGCGCCCGGGGTCAGGGTCCAGGCCTGGCTCGGCGACGTGGTCGCCTCGGAGGGCCCGCACGGCCTCGACCTCGCGCGTCCCGCCACCCGCGCCCACCTGGCCGCCGCCGCGAGCTCCCTGCTGGATCTCGGCTTCGACGGCATCAACCTCGACCTGGAACCGGTCCACTCCGGCGACGCCGGCTACCTCGCCGTCCTGGACCGGCTGCACGCCCTGACCGGCGCCCGCGGCCGCGTGCTGTCCACCGCCGTCCCGCAGACCGACCCGCTCCCGCCGCTGCGCGCCCTCGCGGGCGCGCTGACGGGCCATCCGAAGTGGTGGTCCCAGGACTACCTGGCCCAGGTCGCCCGCCGGGTGGACCAGGTCGACGTGATGGCCTACGACAGCGGCATGCCCACCACCGCGCTCTTCTCCGGCTACATCGCCCAGCAGACCGAGCTCGCCCTCGCCGCCGCCCCGCCCTCCGTCGACGTCCTGGTCGGCCTCCCGGCCTACCACGAGAACAACCTCGGCCACCACGCCTCGGCCGAGACCGTCCCCGCCGCCCTCCGCGGCATCCGGCTCGCCCTCGCCGCCGTCCCCCTGCACGGCCGCTCCTTCGGCGCCGCGCTCTACGTCGACTACGCGGCCACGGACGCCGACTGGTCCGCCTACCGCGACGGCTGGGGCGGCAGCACGCTCAGCCGGTGAATCCGTTCTGCCTCAGCAGGGCGTCGATGCGGGTGCGGTGGGCCGCCTCCCAGTCGTCGAGCGACTCGGCGGCCTCCTTGTCCAGGCGGGCGCGGGCGGCGGGCAGGATCTCCTGCAGGCGGGCGGCGGGGACGACCACGACGCCCTCCTCGTCGGCGACGACCAGGTCCCCGGAGTCGACGGCGACGCCGCCGCAGCGCACCCGCTCGTTGAGCGGCGTCACCGCGGCCTTCGCGCCGGGGATCGGGATGACGCCGCGGGCGAAGACGGGGAAGCCGAGGGCGCGGACCTCCCCCAGGTCGCGGATGACGCCGTCCAGCACGAAGGCGGCGACGCCGCGGCGCTGCGCGACGGCGCAGACGTTGCCGCCGGCCAGGGCGTGGTCGAGATCGCCCGACTCGACGACCACGACGGAGCCCGGCTGGGCCCGGTGGATCGCCGCGTGCAGCATCAGGTTGTCGCCGGCCGGGCAGCGCACCGTGAACGCCGGGCCGGCGACGCGCGGCGCCCCGGTCCAGAGCGGGCGGACGCCGATGTCCATCACCTGCGCACGGCCAAGGAGATCGGCGAGCGTGGTGGTCGGGACGGAGCGGAGCGCGGAGACGTCGATCATGGCCTCAACGTAACAGCCGGGTTCGGCGACGGGCGGGCTCAGTCCGGGAGGGAGCCGAGGAAGTCGATCAGGGCGGCGTTGACCTCGGCCGGGCGCTCCTGCTGCGTCCAGTGGCCGCAGCCGGGGAGGGTGAGAGTGGGCCGCATCGTCGGGTTGAGCAGCTGAAGGGCCGGGAGCAGCTTGTCCATCCCGGGGAAGACGCCGACCAGGTCGCGGTCGCCGGTGATGTAGAGGGCGGGGACCTGGATCGGCAGGCCGTCCCAGGCGGCGCCGAGTTCCCAGTTCCGGTCGAGGTTCCGGTACCAGTTCAGGCCGCCGGTGAAGCCGTTGCGCTCGTACTCCGAGGTGAACGCCGCGATGTCGGCCTCGGTGAGCCAGCCGGGGAGTTCCTCCGGCTCGGCGATCGCGTCAAGGAAGCCGCCGTCCACGGGCACCAGCGGCTGCGCGGGCGGGTCGTTGAGCGGGTTGTCGCCGCTCGCGCCGTAGAGGAAGCGGCGGAAGGCGCGCTCCGGCGCGTCGCCGAACTCGGCGTCGGCGACACCGGGCCGGCAGAAGTAGTTCCAGTAGAAGCGGCCCCCGAACATCGCCTCCATCGCCCCCAGCGGCGGGAAGTCGCCGGAGCGCGGCAGCGGCGGCACGCTCAGTCCGGCCACGCCGCGCACCAGGTCCGGGCGGAGCTGCGCGGTGAGCCAGGCGACGGGCGCACCCCAGTCGTGGCCGACGACGGCGAACCTGGACGCGCCCAACTCCCGCACCAGCGCCACGACGTCGCCGACCAGATGCGGCAGCGTGTAGGCCTCGACGGCGGCCGGGGCGTCACTGCGGGCGTAGCCGCGCTGGTCCGGCGCGACCGCGCGGTAGCCGGCCGCGGCGAGGGCGGTGAGCTGGTGGCGCCAGGAGTACCAGCACTCGGGGAAGCCGTGCAGCAGCACGACGAGCGGGCGGTCGGCGTCGCCCGCGGCGGCATAGTGCAGGGTCAGGCCGTTGACCTCGACGCTGTGGTGCTCCACGCCCTCGACGTACGCTGTCACGGGTCCTCCTCGGCGACCGAACCGTCAACTGGCTTCAGGCTAGGCACAGTGACGGTGCATGAGAAGGTGGCGCAGATCACTCCGCGCCAGGTTTCGGTCGTGTGGCGACTACCGGTCCGACGACGGGGCTACCAGCCGTAGAGGCGGTGGAGGCGCTCGGCGACGATGCCGAAGCGCTGGCGGTCCAGTGCGGCCGCCTCGCGGCGCATGCCGTGGGCATGGACGCGGAAGACGCGCTCGAGGTTGACCCAGGAGTCGCGGCCGGCTCCGTCCCAGGGCCCCTCGCCCAGGGCGACCCACTCGGCGACGTCGTCGCCGGTGCTGCGGTCGTGCCGCTTGCTGGTCAGCTGGACGGCGAGCAGCGTGCCCGTCCGCTCGCGGGCCACGATCAGCACCGGGCGGTCCTTGCCGCGGCCGTCGTTCTCCTCGAAGGGCACCCAGGTCCAGACGATCTCGCCGGGATCGGGGTCGCCGTCGTGCTGCGGCGCGTACGCGGTGTGCACCGCGCCGAGGCCGCGCGGCTCCACCTCGAGAGTGGCGGTGGAGCCGTGGCGACCAGGATTTTCCATGTGCGCATCTGTCGGATTGATCACCCGCACAGGCTAGCGACTACTCAGGCGTTGTTGGTGTTCTTGACCAGGGAGATCTCGAACTCGAGCACGATCTTGTCGCTGACCAGGACGCCGCCGGTCTCCAGGGCCGCGTTCCAGGTGATGCCGTAGTCCTTGCGGCTGATCGCGTGCTGGCCCTCGAAGCCCAGGCGCTGGTTGCCGAAGGGGTCGGTGGCGGAGCCCTCGAAGCTGAACGGGACGGTGACCGGCTGCGTCACGCCGCGCACGGTGAGGTCGCCGGCCAGCTCCAGGGTCTCGCCGTCGAAGCGGGCGTCGGTGGAGCGGAAGGTGATGGTCGGGTGGTTGGCGACGTCGAGGAAGTCGTTGGTGCGCAGGTGGCCGTCACGGTCGGCGTTGCGGGTGTCGATGCTGTCGACGTCGATGCTGAGGTCGACCGAGGACTGCTCGGGCTTGTCGGCGTCCACGGTGACCGCGCCGTTGAAGGCGTTGAAGGAGCCGCGGACCTTGGTGACCATCGCGTGGCGGGCGACGAAGCCGATACGGCTGTGGGCCGGGTCGATGGTGTAGGTGCCGGACAGAGCGGGGGTGATGGCGGTGGTGGTCATGATGGCCTCTCCTGGATGGTTGATCCGTCACCTAAAGAGTACCCCTCCTGGATGACATGTCAACCAAAGGAGTAGAATCGGTTCCATGACCACCTCACCGGAGACGACTCCCGACCCCGCCGAAACCCGCTGGCTCAGCCCGGAGGAGCAGCGCGTGTGGCGCAGCTTCCTGCGCATGCAGAAGGAGCTGGACGCGCAGCTCAGCCGCCAGATGCAGACCGAGTCCGAGCTGTCCATGGCCGACTTCTCGGTCCTGGTCGTCCTCACCGACGTGCCGGAGGGCCAGGCGCGCGTGCTGGAGCTGGCGCGCGAGCTCCAGTGGGAGAAGAGCCGGCTCTCCCACCACCTCACCCGCATGGTCAAGCGTGACCTGATCGCCCGCGCCGAGTGCGAGAGCGACGGCCGCGGCTCCTACGTCGTGATCACCGACGCCGGCCGCCAGGCCATCCGCTCCGCCGCGCCGCGCCACGTCGAACTGGTCCGCAAGCTCTTCTTCGACCCCCTGGGGCCGGAGCAGCTCGCACACCTGGGCGAGATATCCGGACGAATTCTCGGGGCCATGGAGGGTTGCCCGGACGCACTCTCGGACAGCTAGTCACCTACGGAGCGCGTGGCAGGCCGTTCCGCCGGGGATGCTCATGGGAAGGAGCGCCGAGGATGGCCCAGAAGAGCGCGGCAAGGAAGCCAGGAGCACGGAGGGTGCCCGGCAGGAAGTCCGCTGCGCCGACTCCGCCCGTGGCGCACCTGGAACGCGAGCGGAAGTACGAGAGCGACGCACCGGGGACACCGCACGTGCCCGTCGGCGCCGATCAGCTGCCCGGCGTCGCGCGCGCCGTCGCCGCCCCGGCCGAACGACTGGACGCGGTCTACCACGACACGCCCGACCGCCGCCTGCTCGCCCGCCGGATCACCCTGCGCCGCCGCACCGGCGGCCACGACGCCGGCTGGCACCTGAAACTCCCCACCGCCGACGGCGCCCGCCTGGAGCTGCGGCTGCCGCTGGGCGACGAGGGGCCCGGCTCCTCCGCCACACAGAACTGCGCCGTTCCCGAGGAGCTGGTGACGCGGGTCCGCGCCTACGTCAGGGACGCCCCGCTCGCGCCGGTCGCCAGGCTGCGCACCGAACGTCGGCGCACCCTGCTGGAGGACGAGGGCGGGCGGACGCTCGCCGAACTGGCCGACGACACCGTGACGGCCGAGACGCTGGACCCCTCGGGCGCGGTACTGACGTCGGTGTCCTGGAACGAGGTCGAGGCCGAGCTGGTGGAGGGCGACACCGACCTGCTCGACGCGCTGGAGCGGCAGTTGCTGGCCGCCGGGCTGCGGCGCAGCGGCAGCGGGTCGAAGCTGGCACGGGCGCTCGGCGAACCGCCCCGCCAGGAACGGTCCACCCTCACCCCGGGATCGATCGGCGCGCTGCTGGGCGCGCTGCTGCGGCAGCAGGTCGACCAGCTGCTGGCCCTGGACGCCGAGGTCCGCGGGAACGCCCCCGACTCGGTCCACCAGATGCGGATCACCGCCCGTCGTCTGCGCAGCACGCTCCGCGTGCACGAACGCCTGCTGCGGCTGCCGGCGGTGGCCGGGCTGGAGGAGGAACTGCGCTGGCTCGGCCACACGCTTGGCGCGGCGCGCGACCGCGAGGTGCTGGGCGAGCGGCTGCTGGCCGAACTCGCCGAGCTTCCGGCGGAGGAGCGGCCCGGCCCGATGCGACGCCGTCTCGGCGCCTGGTCCCGGCGCGGCTACGCCGCGGCGTGGCGGCGGGCGGCCAAGGAGCTGGACGGCCCCCGCTACTTCGCCCTGCTCGACGCGCTCGACGCCGTGGCCGACCGCCCGCCGCTGCGCAAGCGGGCCTCCCGCCCGGCCACGACGGAGGTGCCGCGCCTGCTCACCCGCGAGCAGCGGCGCGCCTGCGGCCGGGTCGCCCACGCGCTGGCCCTGCCGCCGGGGCACGAACGCGACGAGGCCATGCACGCCGCCCGCCGCGCGTCCAAACGCGCCCGCTACGCGGGAGAGGGAGCGGCACAGCCGCGGTTCGCCGGCGCGATGAAGGCGGTGCAGGCGCTGCTCGGCGAACGCCAGGACGCGCTGCTCGCGGCGGAGGCCCTCCCGGCGATCGCCGCGGCGGCGACGGCGGCGGGCGAGTCCTCCTTCGGCTACGGCGTCCTCTACGCCCACGAACGCGCGGCGGTCGCCGCGGCAGAGGCCCAGGTCCCCGAACGCCACGCGGCGGCGCTGGCCGTTCGCGTGAAGTGAGGGCACATCCGGGCAGACGGCTCAGTTGCACGACCAGGCGCACGAGGACCTGCGCGAGCAACCACCCTGTGCGGATGGCCCTGTCCGATGAGGACCATCCGCACGCCGGTGGCTCGTCGCGCGGTTCCTCGCGCCCCTGAGTAGTGCAACCGGCCATAGTGCGAAACGCCGCTGTGGGGGGCCGACACATGTCGGAGCGTCCGCGTCCGCTCCTACCTTCCGGGTGGCCACTCCCCCACCCCAGGAGCCCGACATGTCCTTCCGTCTCGCGGCCCTCGCCGCAGCCTCCGCCTCCGTGCTGACCGTCGTCGGCCTGATCGCCCTGCCCGGTTCGGCCGCGGCCAACTCGGGTTCGTTCACCCAGGTGAGCAGCTTCGGCAGCAATCCCGGCAACCTCGCCATGTACGAGTACGCGCCCGCGGGCCTGCACGGCGGCGCGCCGCTCGTCGTCGCGCTGCACGGCTGCACGCAGACGGCCACGGACTACTACAACGACTCCGGATGGGCCGAACTCGCCGACCGCTACGGCTTCGCCGTCGTCTTCCCGCAGACCAGCAGCAGCAACAACTCGCTGTCCTGCTTCTCCTGGTTCGACTCGACCAAGGACACCCGCGGCAACGGCGAGGCCGCGTCCGTGAAGTCGATGGTCGACCACGCCGTCGCGCAGTACGGCTCGGACGCCAAGCGCGTCTTCGTGACCGGCCTGTCCGCCGGCGCGGGCATGACCGCGGACCTGCTGGCCGACTACCCGGACGTCTTCGCCGGCGGCTCGGTCGACTCCGGTCTGCCGGCCCAGTGCGCCACCTCGCAGAGCGCCGCGTCCGGGTGCCAGCAGAACAACCAGAACCTCACCCCCGCCCAGTGGGGCGACAAGGTCCGCAACTCCGACCCCGGCTACACCGGCCCGTGGCCGCGCGTCGCCGTCTGGCAGGGGACCTCCGACTACACCGTCTACCCGGTCAACGCGACCGAGCTCCGGGACCAGTGGACCAACGTCTGGGGCATCGGCCAGACCCCGAGCAGCACGCAGTCGCTCACCGGTGGGACCACCGAGAGCGTCTACGACGACGCGAACGGCAGACCGGCCGTCGAGGTGTACTCCATCTCCGGCATGGGCCACGGCCTCGCGGTCAACCCCGGTTCGGGGACCGCCCAGTGCGGTCAGACCGGCGCGTACTTCCTCAACACGATCTGCTCCTCCTACTACACCGCCCTCTTCTGGGGCCTGGACCAGACCGGCAGCCCGTCCGCCTCGTCCAGCCCCACCGCCTCGCCCAGCCCGACGCCCAGCAGCAGCCCCAGTACGAGCCCGAGCGGCAGCCCGACCGCCTCGCCCTCGCCGTCCGGTGGCTACACCCCCACCTGCTACACGGCCGCCAACTACTACCAGGTGACCGCGGGACGCGCCCACGACGTGGGCGGCATCGCCTACGCCAACGGCTCCAACGCGAGCCTGGGCCTGGACAACGTCTTCTACAGCCACACCCTGGAGGAGACCTCGGCCGGCTACTACGTCATCGCCGACTCCGGCTGCCCCGCCTAGCCGTCAGGCTCTCCCCCGGCTCCCGGACGATCAGTCCGAGCGCCTCCGCCAGCGCGGGTGCGAGCTCCAGCACCTGCAGCGGCGTCACCACCGCGCCGCGCAGCGCGTCGACGCCGTCGGCCGGATCCAGGCCGGCGGCCTCGCGCAGATCCACCTCCACGAGCTTCGCCTCGTGGAGGTGGATCCGCTCCAGACGGCTGCCGGGGAAGGAGCAGCCGGTCAATGCGGCCCCGGACAGGTCAACCTCGCGCAGCACGCAGTCGTGGAAGACGACCTCGTGGAGCTTGGCGCCACGCAGGTTGACCGAGTCGAACTTGCAGCCGTGGAAGACCACGCGCCGCAACGAGGCACTGTGGAACTCCAGCCCCGCGAGCACTCCGCCGATCGCCTCGACGTCCAGCCAGCCGCTCTCCGCGAGGTCGCAGCCGACCATGCGGACGCCCTGGAGCCAGACGTCGTTGAACCGGGCCCGGCGCAGCCGGACCGACTCGAACGACACGGCCGAGAGCGCCGCTTCGAGGAACCCGACGCCGTCGGCCCGCTCGTCCTCGAAGGAGGCGCCGTCGATGTGGACGGTGTCGAACGAGGCCTCCACCCCGAGCCCGCCGCCGGCGAAGCGGCGCAGGTGCGGGGCGAAGGGAAGGTCCGCGAGCTCGCGCGGGGCCGGGACGCGGGGCGGTTGTGGTGACGGCATGCCCGCAGGCTAGCCGCCCCCACCGACAACCCCCGGGAGCCTCCCGTCGCGCCCGGCCGCGCGTCCTCAGCCGTCGCTGCGCCTGCGGTGCAGCACGAAGCTCTCCAGCGGGGTGACCGCGCCGTCGGGCTGGCCGATGTTGTAGTAGGTGACGTGCATCCGGGTGGTGTCGCCGGGGTGGTTGCCGGGGTCGACCGTGAAGGCGGCGAAGCCGTAGGCGTGGTCGGCGTCGCGCGAGGCGGACCACGGGGTCTCCTCGAAGACGTAGACCGGGGGCCGCTTGCCGTTCGCGCCGACCGCGCCCACGCCGGTGAGCACCTTGCCCTTGTCCGGCGCGAAGAGCTTGCCGTTGGAGGGCGCGGAGGTGCCGCCGCCGCCCAGGACCATGTGGACGGTGCCGAGCGAGGTGTCGATCGAGTCGGTCGCGGTCGAGACCGGGTTGGGCGTCAACGTCTCGCTGCCGCTCACCACGCCGCGCACCGCCAGCGAGCGCTCGTAGTGGTGCTCGTGGCCGCAGAGGACCAGGTCGACCCCGTAGCGGTCGAAGAGCGGCCCCCAGATCTGGCGCAGGCCCAGGTCCGATCCGTTGGCGTCGGCGGAGCTGATCATGACCTGGTGCATGCAGACCACGACCCAGTCGATCCGGTCGTCGGCGCGGGCCCTGCGCAGGTCGGCCTCCAGCCAGTCGCGCTGCGCGCCCCCGCTGTAGCCGTTGACGTAGTTGTCGCCGCCGTCCTGCAGTGCGACGTCGTCGTTCTGCAGCACGACCACGTGGACCGAGCCGGCCGTGAACGAGTACCACAGGCCCGCCGTCTCGGGGTCCTTGGAGCCGTTCCTCGGCAGCGCGAAACGGGCCTGGTAGCCGGAGAAGCCGATCGGGCCGTTGCCGTGCTCGTCCTCGTGGTTGCCCGCCGCGGGCATCCAGGCGCGGTAGCGGGCGGAGCGGGAGTTGTTGGCGTGGAAGCCCTGCCAGGTGCGCAACCGGTCGGCGCTGATGTTGGCGTAGCAGAGGTCGCCGTTGAGCAGGTGGAACAGCGGGTCGACCTGCTCGATGCCGGCGACGATGTCCGCGGAGGCGGGCGAGCCGATGCCGGCGTCCACGACCGTGAAGCCGCCCTTACCGTCCGGCTGCCAGACGGTGGTGGGGACGGACTGGTCGCCGAAGCTGGTGAAGGTGAGCGGGTGGCGGCCGCGGGGCGCGGTGCGGAAGGTGCCGGCGTCGGGGCGCCCGCCCGCGTGCAGCGCGGCGTAGGTGTAGGAGCTGTCCGGGTGCAGGCCGGTGAGACGGGCGTGGTGGACGTGGACCGTGCGGCCGCTGGCCCCGTCGACGTAGTCAACGCTCTCGGCGGCGACGGTGCGTCCGTGGCCGCCGTCGAATGTGCCGTAGCTCACCCGCGGGTCGCGCACCGGCGTCTCTGTGATCCAACTCACCGTCATCTGGGTGGCGGGGTCCTCGCCGAAGGTGAGGTGCAGGCCCTCGACCGGCGGCGCGCCCAGCGCCTCGGGGGCGGTGAGCAGCAGCGGGGAGCCGGGCCCCGAAGCACCGGCCGCGGCGGGCGCGAGGGCGGGCGCGGCGGCTGCGGCGGTGCCCGCGCCGATCAGCGACGCGCCGACGGCCAGGGCTCCGCCCGCGCCGACCATGCGGAGAGCGGTGCGTCGGTCAACATGCCTTGACGAATCGTCAGCCTGGATTGACTGGCCGTCCCCCCTGCGGGCGATGGGCGGGGTCGCGTCGTTCGCATCGGTCACCTGGGGCTCCCAAGAGTGTGGCGGACTGGCGGAGACGCGAACACGCTAGGGGCGGCCCGTGCCGGGCACTGCCCCGCTCGGCGACGCGGAGGTGAACGGACGGAGGCGCACCTGTGGGCACGGGCGAGCGCAACACCGACACTCCGCCACCGGAAGGTGATGTCGTGGGTGGTACGTTGACGTAGGTCCCAAATCGCAGGCAGTTTGCCCCAAGTGTCCAATTCGGTTGATTCGCCTGATATATTCCTCAGCGAGTTGAACGACGACACGGGCGGCCCTCGGGCGAGCGGAAGGTCAAGGCCGGTGCCGGACTACGGGGGTGGACCGCCACTCTCCCGCCTGTCCGCGACACCGTTTCGGCCTCGTGATCACCGCCTCGCGCCGCAGGCCGCCCGCTGTTGTCCACGGATCTAGGCTGGACCCATGCGACGCAAACGCCCTGCGCCGCCCTCGCCGCTGCCGCAGCGCCAGGGCATCGACCCGGTCCGGCTGCGACTCCCCCTCGACGGCCACTGGTCCGGCGTGCGCGCCTACCTCGCCGACCGCCTCCCCACCGTCCCCGCCGCGCAGCTCGACGCCATGCTCGCCGGCGGCGAGATCCACGACGAGCACGGTCCCGTGCCGCCCGACGCGCCCTATCGGCCCGGCGGCCACCTCTGGTTCCACAGGGAACTGCCGCCCGAGGTGCACGTCCCCTTCCCCGTCGAGGTGCTGTACCGCGACGAGCGGCTGGTCGTCGTCGACAAGCCGCACTTCCTGGCCACCACGCCGCGCGGCCGCCACGTCACCGAGACCGCCCTGGCGCGGCTGCGCCACGACCTGGAGCTGCCGCAGCTGAGCCCGGCGCACCGGCTGGACCGGCTGACCGCCGGCCTCGCGCTCTTCGTGGTCCAGCCCGCCCACCGGGGCCCGTACCAGACGCTCTTCCGCGACCGGCGGGTCCACAAGGAGTACCGGGCCGTCGCCCGGTACCGGCCCGCACTCGAGCTTCCCACGACGGTTCGCAGTCATATCGTCAAGGAACGCGGCATCATCGCCGCACACGAAGTACCGGACGCGGAGCCGAATGCCGAGAGCCGCATCGAACTGCTGGAGCACCGCGGCGGCCTGGGTCACTACCGGCTGTTGCCGGCCACCGGGCGCACCCACCAGCTGCGCCTGCACATGAGCGGCCTCGGCATCCCGATCCTGGGCGACCCGGTCTACCCCGTCGTCCGGGACGAGCCCGCTCCGGACGACTTCACCGACCCGCTGCAACTGCTGGCCTCTGTTCTGGAGTTCACCGATCCGCTGACCGGCGCGCCGATGCGCTTCCGCAGCCGTCGGCGACTCTCCGCCTGGACGGACCAGCCACCCGGAGTCTGAGCCCGCAGAGGTCCGCGCCCGGGCCGGCTGCCCGCGCTCCGACTGTCCCCTATGCTGACAATCGGCTCGACGGCCGTGGAGGGCGAACGCCGTTCCGGCGCACGGGCGTGCGGGCCGCACACCGCCCGACGTATTCTGTGCACGATCACCCTTGAGAGGCGGGTTCGGACCGTGACGGCAGACCTGGAGCTCCACACCGAAGGCGAGCCTCTCTTCGAGGCGCTGCAGGTCTGGCACGGGTTCCTGCTGCGGAAGGCGGGCCAGCGCTTCGGCGAGCTGGCCGACCAGGCGCTCCAGCCGCTCTCCCTCACGCTCCGTCAGTTCGGGGTGCTGAACGTCGTGGTGGCGGAGCCGGGCCTGAACCAGAGGTCGGTCGGCAGCAAGCTCCGCATCGACCGCACCACCATCGTGGGGCTGATCGACGATCTGGAGCGCAACGGGCTGGTCGAACGCCGGCGCGGCACCGACCGCCGGACCTTCGCCCTGCACGTGACCGAGCGCGGCGCGAAGACGCTGGACCGGGCGAGCGACGAGATCACCCGTGTGCACGAGCGGTTCCTCGGGGCGCTGTCACCGGGGGAGCGCGGCATGCTGCGCGAGTTGCTCAGCCGGCTGGTGGGCTCCGAGAGCCCGGCCGCCGGGTAGGCCGGAGCCCGGTGCGGAGGTCGGGACATCCGCACCGGGCAGGGCCGGCAGAGTGTGGCGGGTCCATCAGCGGGTGGGGATCACTCCCCCGTCCACCCGGAGCACCTGCCCGGTGATGTGCCGGGCTCCCGGCGAGGCGATGAAGCGCACGACCTCCGCGATGTCCTCCGGCCGGCCGGCCCGGCCGACCATGGTCTCCGCCAGGCGCTCCTGGTGGAACTGGTCGGTACGGCGGTCGCGGAAGAACTCCGTCTCCTCGACGTACCCGGGCGCCACCACGTTGCAGCTCACCCCCCTCGGCCCCAGCTGCCGTGCCAGGAAGATGTTCCAGGCGTTCATCGCGGCCTTGGCGGCCCCGTAGGAGCCCGCCCCCCGGTCGGCGGCGAAGGAGCCGATGCTCACGACCGCCGAGCCGCGGACGAGCAGCTTGTCCAGGGCCGCGGTGGTGAGCACGGCGCCGATCAGGTTCGCCTCCAGATTGGCCCGCCAGGTGTCGGCCAGGCCGGGCAGGTCGCCCACGGGCGCTCCGTCGAACTCGCGGTTCCCGCCCGCGTTGTTGACCAGCACGTCGAGGCTGCCCGGCAGCCGCGTCCGCAGCGCCGCCAACTGCTCGGGGTCGGTGGCGTCGCAGACCAGGGGTGTCACCGCGCCGCCGAGCTCCTCGGCCGCACTGTGCAGCACCTCCGACCGCCGACCGGTGATGATCACCTGGTCGCCTTCGCTCACGAAGGCGGCCGCCACGGCCTTGCCGATTCCGGTGCCGCCTCCGGTCACCAGGACTGTCCGCGTCATGCGCGCACTCCTCTCCTATGTCTCTCTTTCGTCGCTTGCTAGTTGGCGATGGTCTGCGGGGCGGCCTGCGCGGCGCCGACCGGGGCCGACGCCGGCGCGGACGCCGCCTGCTGCTGGAACGCGGCCGCGAAGCGCGCCCGCGCCACCGGCCCGATGACGGCCACGGGGACCGTGACGACGGCGGCGACGGCGAAGAGCAGCCCGAAGTGCGGCTTGTTGGCGTAGTTCTTGACCAGCTCGGTGGCGAGGGCCGCACCGGTGAACACCGCGCAGGCCACCAGCGAGGTGGCGATGCCGCGGGCGCGGGGCTCGGCCACCTCCGTGGCCCAGGTCTGCACGATCGACTGCACCAGGGCGAAGGCCAGGCCGGACAGCACGCTGGCCACCAGGACGGTCGTCAGCGTCTGGGTGTAGGCGCAGGCCAGGTAGCCCGCGAGCAGCAGCACCCCGCCGACGGCGAACAGCGTGGCCGCAGAGACCCGTTGGCCGAGGGCCCGCACCACCATGCCGCCCGCCACCGCGGCGAGTCCGTAGCTGCCGGTGACGAACCCGGCGATCAGCACGCTGTGCCCCTTGGCCTGCAGGGCCGCGTTGAAGAAGTTGAAAAATCCCAGCATCGCCGCGCCCTCGATCAGCCCGAAGACCACCAGGAACCGGAACCAGCGGATGCGGAAGACCTCGGCGAAACGGCCGACGACGCCCACCCCGCTCGCCTTCGGCACGGCGGCCTCGGGCAGCCGGGCCACCCACAGGGCGAGCACCGGTGCGCAGATCGCGACCAGCAGGATCGCGGCACGCCAGCTCCACAGGTGGGTGAAGACCCCGGCGATCACCGTGGCGCCCGCCGTACCCACCGCACCTGCCGCGAGGACCGTCGCGACGGTCCGCTGCCGCCGCTCGAAGGGCACCCGGTCGCCCACGTACGCCACCGCCACCGGCAGCAGCGCCGCGGCCGAGGCCCCGGCGATCGCCCGGCCCAGGACCAGCACCCAGAGATCGGGGGCGAAGGCGGAGAGCAGATCCGCGAGGCACATGCCCAGCAGCGCGCCGCACATGACCTTGACCCGGCCGACGGCGTCCGAGATCAGTCCGTGGACCGGCTGCATCAGCCCGAACAGCAACAGGTAGGCGGTGAGCGCACCGGTCACCGAAGGAACGCTGACGTGCAGGCCCTTCGCCGCCGGCAGCAGCAGCGGAGTGATGACGATCCGGTCGAAGTTGCCGAGGAACGAACCCGCGTAGAGCACCTGAAGGCTCCTGGGCTCGCGCAGTTTCTGCTTCATGGTGCTCCTTCTGAGGACTCGTGCGGCGTCAGCCGGCCGTTCCGTAGCCCCGAGCCTCCATCAGGTCATGGCTCAGGTAGCCGTCATGGGGGCTGGTGGTACCCGCGGAATAGGTGGGGAAGGCCCCGAACAGCACCTTGCGGACGGTCCGCTCCCGCAGCGCCTCCTGGGCGAGCGTCCGGTCGTCGCCCAGGATCGTGAGCGCGAGCGTGTCCCGCAGCGGACCGAAGCCGTCCGAGCGCTGCCACGGCAGGATCCAGACACAGGGGAAGGACAACTCGATCCTGGACCCCGGGTGGTCCACCCGGTCGCACAGCAGCACCGCGGGCCGCAGGGCCGCCGAGCCGTCGCCCAGATCGGCCACCGAGCCGTCCGGATAGTGCGCCGCGGCCACGTCCACCGCGCCCGCCAGCTGCCCGTCCAGGTAGGTGCGCAGCCGCTGCGCCTCCGCCAGCGGCAGCACCGGCAGCTGCGCCTCCGGCGACTGCGGGGGCGCCGCCACCAGCCGGGCCAGCCGCTCGGCGACGGCCTCGGCGAGCGCGGCCGGGTCGCCGTCGGTGAACACGGCGGTGAGGTTGGTGCACCGCATGCCGGCGTCGAATCCGGCGGAGTCACAGATGACGTCGAGCACCCGATCGGTGATCGCGCCGCTGTGCAGGATCTTCGAGCGCCCGGGACCGCGGAGGATGACCCGCCGGTCCTGCCCGTAACGCCGGGCGGCCGCGTCGCCGCCGAAGACCAGACTGAGATCGGCTGCCTCGACCAGCGCGTCGCCGGTGGCGTGGCTGCCGGGCAGCAGCGACAGGTAGTGCGGGGCCACCCCGGCCTCCAGCAGCGCCGCGATCATCCGTGCGGGCGTGAAGGGATCCCGCGCTCCCGGCCGGACCACCAGGCGGTAGCCGCAGCCCAGCGCCGTGAGCCACTGGGTGTGCGTGCCGGGGTTGTTGCTGGGCGCGATCACCGCCAGCACGTCGCCACGCCGTGCCCACACCGCCGAGATCACCCCGGGACCGAACTCGTCCTCGGTGCCGGGCGGCCGTTCGGCGGCGAGCCGCGCGCCCACGTTGGCGAAGGTCTGCGCCACGTCCTCCAGCGAGTGCCGCGCCACGGTGACCGGCACGCCCGTGACGCGGGACTGCAGATCGCAGTACTCCTGCGGGGACAGGCCGTTCAGGGTCGCGGTCGCGAAGAGCTTTCCTGCCTGCCGTAACAGGGACGGATCGGGAGTGCTCTCCTCCCCCGCACGGGCGCTCGCCACGGTCAGCCGTGCCAGCAGCGGCGGGGCGAGGTGGACGGTGGCCAGCGGGGTGCCGTCCACCCCGCACAGCTCGGTCCGCTCGGCCGAGCGCGCGGGCTCCCCCGCGCGGATCAGCGGGATCTCGTACAGCGCGGTCCGCCCGGACATCAGTACACCCCCTCGACGACGGTGGTGCTCGCCGACTCGTACGGACGGACGTCGGACAGCTCGATCCCGGGGAACCCGTCGGCGGAGGGCTGGCGGACCGCCAGGTCCCGCTCGAGGGTGGGCGGGTTGAAGTGGTCCCGCGTCAGCGCGGTCACCACGACCCGGCCCTGCTCGCCGTCGGCCACCCGCCGGCTGGGCTCGTCGGGGTCGACCAGGTCGACGATCGTGTAGGGGTAGTACGGACGGAACACACAGGGCGCGGCGTCGCCCGCGCGGCGGGTGCGCTGGGGCGCGACGCCCATCATGGTGTTGCCGTAGGCCCCGGCCAGGCGCGCCTGCGGGAACACCTCCTCCTCGAACAGCCGCAGGGTCTCGGCGTCCATGCTGGTGCCGCCCCAGATCATGCCCTGCACCTTCTCCCGCACCAGCCGGTAGACGTCGTCGCGGCCGGCGATCGTCTCCAGGATCCTGGGCGTGCTGGACATGAGCCGGATGTCCTGGCTGGCCAGCACGTCCTTCACCTGGTCGAGGATGTGGTCGATGTAGCGGCGGAACTCGTCCTTCCTGCCCTCGGCGAGGCAGCGCCTGACCCAGCGGGGGTCCAGGTCGACGAAGTAGCTGAGATGTCCGCGGATCTCGCCCAGCGAGGTGATGTTCTTGGCCATGATGTGCGGCCCGGTGGGCCCGATGTGCAGCCAGCCCCCGCCCTGGGCGGGGAATCCCTGCTCGTCCAGCATCCGGCTCTGCCACTCGACGTTGCGCCGCCGCGAGGTCGCGTCGATGATCCGCTTGGGTGCGCCGGTGGCGCCGCCCGACTCGTAGACGCCGTGCCGGACCGACCGTCCGGCGTTGCCCCGCGGGATCAGCTGGTCGGCGGGGATGCTGCTCCAGTCGACCGGGACCCCCGCGAACAGCTGCAGGTCCGCCTGGGACTGCACGTCCTTGCGCGGGTCGAAGCCCAGGGTCTTGGCCCGTTCCACCCAGTACGGACTGCCGGTCAGCGGCGAGAAGTGCCATTCCATGGCCGCCCTGACGAGTTCGTCGACATCGGGGGTCTGGTCGAGCGGGGGCTCGAAAACGGAACTGAAGTCGTCGGCCATCTTGGGCTGTCCCATCTGCGTGGAGCTCCAACGGAATCGACTGTACACCTGACAGTCAGTAGTGCTGACGAGATTCAATATGCAGCTCCCCCGCGAACGGTGTCAAGGCCGTTCAGGGTTGACGCGAGGTCAGATCTTGTGCAGCGATGTCGACTTCCTGCGGGCCCGGGTCGGCGGCCACCAGCCGCAACGCAGAGCACCGGTAGCGGCCTCAGCCGCTACCGGTGCTCCCCGCCTGTGTGCTCCGCCTGTTTCGGCGCCCGCCGTCCAGCCGTCCTCCGTACGCCGCCTGCCGTGCGCCCCTACCCGAGCCTGAGCTCGCCGTACGCCCCCGCAGGGACCGCCGGGCCGCGCGGCGCGACGGGCTCCAGCCGGACGTAGGGCTTGCCCTGGGCCGGGCGAGGGTCGGGATCGCCGAGGTTGGGCCAGAACGACATCGCCCGTTCCGCCTGCGCCGTGATCGTCAGGGAGGGGTTCACCCCCAGGTTGGCGGAGACCGCCGAGCCGTCCACCACCGAGACCCCCGGATGGCCGTACAGCCGGTGGTACGGGTCGATCACCCCGTGCCCGGAATCGGCGCCGATCGGGCAGCCGCCGAGGAAGTGCGCGGTCAGCGGCATCCCCATCAGCTCCCCCAGATTGGTGCCCGCGAAGCCGTTCAGTTGCTCCGCGAGATGCCGTGCCGCCTCCGCGCCCTCCGGGATGTGCACCGGATTGGGCGCGCCGTGCCCCTGCTCGGCGGTGAGCAGCCCCCGTCCCGGGCGGTGGCGCCGCAGCCGGGTGGTCAGCGAGTTGTCGTGCGTCTGCATGACCAGGCCGATGACGGTCCGCTCCGACCAGCGGTACGTGGTCAGGGTCCGGGCCACCATCACCGGATGCCGCAGGAAGGCCCAGGCCGCGGCCAGCGGCTTCGGCACCCGTCCGCCGACGGGGTACTGCGGCACGGACATCAGCGCCATCGCGTTGGAGCCCCTGCCGTAGCGGACGTTCTCGATGTGGGTGCTCTCGTCGGGATGGATCGAGGAGGTGATCGCGACCCCGCGGGTGAGATCGAGCGTCGCGCCCTTCCCGTGGACCCTGCGGTAGCGGCCGGGGAAGGTGAGCGCGCCCACCAGCGCCTCGGAGTTGGTCCGGGTCAGCTCGCCGAGCCGGGGCGAGAGCGCCGGCAGCCCGCCCGCCGCCCTGGTCCGGTGCAGCAGCGTCTGCGTCCCGTAGGTCCCCGCCGCGAGCACGACCCGGCGAGCGGTCAGCGTCAGCCGCGGTCCTCTGCGGCGACGCCTGGTCGGCACGGCGGTCACGGCGAAGCCGCCCTCGGGCCGCTCGCGCAGTTCGACGACGGAGGTCAGCTCCCTGACCTCCGCACCGGACCGCTCGGCCAGGTGCAGGTAGTTCTGGGTGAGGGTGTTCTTCGCGCCGTGGCGGCACCCCGTCATGCACTCGCCGCACTCGACGCAGGCACGCCGTTCGGGGCCCACGCCGCCGAAGTACGGGTCGGGCGCGACGGCCCCGGGAGCCGCCGTGCAGCGGCCGTCGGCGTCCTTGCCGTCACCGAAGAAGACGCCCACGGGGGTGAGTGTGAAGCTCGACCCCACGCCCATCCGCTCACCGGCGGTGCGCAGGTAGATGTCCGCCTCGGTGACCGTCGGATTGGTCCGCACGCCCAGCATCCGCCGCGCCTGGTCGTAGCAGGGGGCCAACTCCTGCTGCCAGTCGGTGATGCCGGCCCACTGGCGGTCATGGAAGAAGGCGGCGGGCGGGACGTAGAGGGTGTTGGCGTAGTTCAGCGAGCCGCCGCCGACGCCCGCTCCGGCCAGCACCATGACCTTGCCGAGCAGATGGATCCGCTGGATCCCGTACAGCCCGAGCGCCGGAGCCCAGAGATAGTTGCGCAGGTCCCAGGAGTTGCGCGGCAGCGTGTCCTCACTGAACCGGCGGCCGGCCTCCAGCACGCAGACCCGGTAGCCCTTCTCGGTCAGGCGCAGCGCCGAGACGGAGCCGCCGAAGCCGGAGCCGACGACGATGACGTCGTAGTCGAACCCGCCCTCCGCCCCGCCTCCGGTCAGGCCGTCCGGCTTCTGGTCCGGCTTCTCGTCTGCCTTCTTGTCCGCCTTCTTGTCCGCCTTCTTGTCCGGCCTCTCCTTCAGACTCTGGTCCGGCTTCCTCTCACTCACCGTAGAGCTCCTCGATCTCCCGTGCGTAGGCGGTGGCGACGGCGTGGCGCTTGACCTTGAGCGAGGGCGTCAGCAGGCCGTTGTCCTCGGTGAACTCCCCCTCGACGAGCACGAAGCGCCGGATCGACTCGGCCCGCGACACCGCCTCGTTGGCGTGGTCCACCGCCCGCTGCACCTCGGCCAGCAGTTCGGGGTCGGCGCGCAGCAGGGCGAACGGCGTGTCCCTGGGCCGTCTGCGGACGGCGAGCCAGTGCTCGACCGCCTCCGGCTCCAGGGTGATCAGCGCGCCGATGTAGTGACGGCCGTCGCCCACCACCATGCACTGCCCGACCGGGGCTCGACTGCGCAGCCGGTCCTCCAGCAGACTCGGCGAGACGTTCTTCCCGCCGCTGGTGATGAGGATGTCCTTCTTGCGGCCGACGACGGTCAGGTAGCCGTCGGCGTCGAGCTCGCCCAGATCCCCCGTGGCGAGCCAGGAGCCTGGCAGTGCGTCCTGGCTGGCCTGCACGTTGTTCCAGTAGCCGGAGAAGACGCTGCCTCCGCGCAGCATCACCTCGCCGTCCTCGGCGATCCTGATCGTCGCGCCGGGCACCGGGCGGCCGACGCTGCCGGGGCGCGGGTCGAGCGGCGGCGTGACGGTGGTGGCGGCGCTGGTCTCGGTGAGGCCGTAGCCCTGGTAGATGATGATGCCGCAGCCGAAGAAGAACATCGCCAGCCGCTGATCCAGGGCCGAACCGCCGCTGATCGCGTATCGCACCGATCCGCCGAGCGCCTTGCGCACCCGCCGGTAGACCAGCAGGTCGTACAGTGCGTGCGCGGCGCGCAGCGCGAGATCCGGACCGGGCCCGTCACCGAGCAACCGCTGCATCTCGGCCTCACCGTAGGCGACGGCGATCCGGTCGGCCCGCACGAAGGACGCACCGCGGCCCATCCGCTCCGCCATGGCACGGGCCGTGTCGTGGACCTTCTCGAAGAAGTACGGCACGGCGACGAGGAAGGTGGGGCCGAACCGCTCCAGCTCGGGCCGGAGTTCGTCGGGCTTGATGCTGGGAAACAGCCCGATGGTGATCCGCCCCAGCAGACAGGCCAGTTGCAGCATCCGCCCGAGAACATGGGCCAGGGGCAGGAACATCAGCGTCGTCGGCGTCTGGTGGGTGGCCTCGACGAAGACCGGCTGCAGCAGCTCGACCAGGTTGGCCGATCCCGCGTGCAGGTTGGCGTGCGTGAGCACGCAGCCTTTGGGGCGGCCGGTCGTTCCGGAGGTGTAGACGAGCGTGGCCACGGAGTCCGGGGTGACCTCGGCCCGTCGGCGCTCGATCTCCCGGGCGGGCACCTCGTGCCCGAGGTCGGCGAGGAAGCCGAGCAGGTCCTCGTCGACGGTGGGCACCGAGAGCCGGACCGGCACCGGCAGTTCGTCCAGCACGGGCGCGGTGAGCTTCGCCAGCTCGGGGGACTCGGCCAGCAGCATGACCGCGCCGGAGTCGCGCATGATCCAGTCGACCTGCTCGGCGGAACTGGTCGGATAGACGGGCACGGTCTGCCCGCCCGCCGCCCAGACGGCGAAGTCGAGCACGGTCCACTCGTAGCGCGTGCGCGCCATCAGGGCGACCCGGTCGCCCGGTTCGACCCCGGCGGCGACCAACCCCTTGGCCGCACCGGCGACGTCTTCGGCGAACCGCGCCGCGGTGACCGGCTCCCAGCCTCCGGCCGTGAGCCGCCGGAGCGCGATCGCGTCGGGGTCGGCGGCGGCGTTGTCGAACGGCACGTCGGCGAGGCTCCCGTGCGGCAGCGCCCCGACCAAGGGCGCGGCCCGCACCTCCCGGACGACGCCGTCCTCCCGGACAAACTCGAACTTCACGCGATCGGCGAGGTCGGGCCGCGCGCGGGCGGCTCTCAGATCCTGGAAGAAGGTGGTACCCATGCGCGGCTCCTGCGAGGTGGGGTGGTGCGGCGGTGGGTGGTACGGCGGTGGGTGGTACGGCGGTGGGTGGTACGGCGGTGGGTGGTACGGCGGACGGGCGTGTGCGGGCGTGGAACGGCACCGGCTTGAGCGGTACGGCGGGGTGGCGCGGCGGTGTAGTCGGGGAGAGGTGGAATCGGGGAGGGGTGGAATCGGGGAGGGGTGGAATCGGGCGGGATGGCCTGGCGCCGCCCCGACCTGGGGAGCTCCGGCGTGTGGCGGCGCGGGGCAGGCCTGGTGTTGGGCCGGGCCTTGGGCTGGGCGAGCGGCGGCGGGGATGGGGCCGGGCGGGCGGCGGCCGGGATGGGACGGGGGCTGGCCGCCGTCGGCGCGTCCTGCGCTCGACCACGCCCGCCGGGCCGCCGGGCCGCCGCAGCAGGCTACGGAGCTTCGAGCAGCGCGGTGACGCCCTGGCCTCCCGCCGCACAGATGGAGATGAGGGCCCGGCCGCCGCCGCGCTCGTGCAGCAGCTTCGCCGCCGTGGCGACGATCCGTCCGCCGGTCGCGGCGAAGGGGTGGCCGGTGGCCAGCGACGAGCCGGCGACGTTGAGCCGGTCGCGGTCCACCACGCCGAGCGGTGCGTCCAGGCCGAGCCTGGACTTGCAGAACTCCGCGCTCTCCCACGCTGCCAGGGTGGCCAGCACCTGTGAGGCGAAGGCCTCGTGGATCTCGAAGAGGTCGATGTCGGCGAAGCCCAGCCCGGCGGCCGCCAACATCGCCGGCACCGCGAAGGCCGGGGCCATCAGAAGCCCGTCCTCCCCGTGCAAGAAGTCGACCGCCGCGGTGCGCGACTGCGTCAGATACGCGAGCACCGGCAGTCCGCGCCGCGCCGCCCACTCCTCGCTTGCGAGCAGCACGGTGGACGCGCCGTCCGTCAGCGGCGTCGAGTTGCCTGCCGTCATCGTGCCGTCGGCGCCGCCGAAGACCGGCTTCAGACGGGCCAGCTTCTCCACGCTGCTGTCCGGGCGCAGGTTCTGGTCCCGGTCCAGGCCGCGGAAGGGAGTGAGCAGGTCCGCGAGGAACCCGTCCTCGTACGCCTGGGCGAGCCGGCGGTGGCTGGTGGCGGCCAGCGCGTCCTGGTCCGCACGCGGGATGCCCCACTGCGCGGCGGTCAGCGCCGCGTGCTCGCCCATCGAGAGGCCGGTACGCGGTTCCGCGTTGCGCGGGATGTCCGGCACGAGGTGGCGGGGGCGTACGCCGGCAAGGCTGCGCACGCGCCCGCCGAGGCCTCGCGCCCGACGCGCGCCCAGCAGCACGCGCCGAAGTTCGTCGTTGACCCCCAGCGGGGCGTCGCTCGCGGTGTCCACACCTCCCGCGACGCCGCACTCCTGCTGACCGAGTGCGATCTTGTTCGCCAGCAGGATCACCGCCTCCAGGCCGGTTCCGCAGGCCTGCTGCAGGTCGTAGGCGGGGGTGCGGGCGTCGAGCGCGCTGCCGAGGACGACCTCGCGGGCGAGGTTGTAGTCCCGGCTGTGCTTGAGCACCGCGCCGGCCACGAACTCCCCCAACTGCTCCCCGGCCAGCCCGAAGCGGTCGACGAGACCCGCGAGGGCGGCGGACAGCATCTCCTGGTTGGAGGCGGTCGCATAGGGACCGTCCGCACGGGCGAAGGGGATCCGGTTGCCGCCCAGGATCGCCACGCGGCGCGCGGTCGGAAGCGCGGCAGGGGACGCGGGTGAAGACACGGCGACAGCTCCTTGTGCGGGGGGCGGCGGTGAACTTACTCTCTAGTAAACTTACTCACCCGTAAGGAGAAATCAAGATGTCGGACCGCTACCTGTCGTGGACCGCGAGCGGGCCGGGCGGGTTCGTGGCCGCGCGCCTTGGCCTGCCCCGGCCGGAGCCGCTGAGGCGGCGTCAGGACGGCGTCCCCGACATCACCGGCCCGGTTCTGCTCGGCGCGACCGAGGGCGGCCGGCTGGTCGAACCGGTCAGCGAACTGCTCGCCGACTGGGACGTGCCGACGCGCGAGGCGGGCAGCGTGGACAGGGCAGGCCGGCAGGCACCGGACGGCACCGAGGCAAGGGGCGCGGAGGCGGGCGACGCACCGGCCGCCGCCCTGGTCTTCGACGCGACCGGCATCCGCGAGAGCGCACGGCTCGGCGCCCTCCACTCGTTCTTCCACACCCGCGTGCGCTCGCTCGCCCCCTGCGGCCGCGTGGTCGTCCTCGGCACGCCGCCCGAACTGGCCGTCGACCCGGGCGAAGCCGCCGCGCAGCGCGCGCTCGAGGGCTTCGTCCGCTCGGTCGGCAAGGAACTGCGGCGGGGTGCGACCGCGCACCTGCTGCTGGTCGCCCCCGGCGCGGAGGAAACCGTCGGCTCGCCACTGCGCTTCGCGCTCTCGGCACGCAGCGCCTACGTCTCCGGCCAGGTCCTGCGGGTCGCGGCAGCCGAGCCCGCCATCGTGAGGGCCGAGGCGTTGCGCTGGGACCGACCGCTCGACGGCCGGATCGCCCTGGTCACCGGCGCATCCCGAGGCATCGGGGCGACGGTCGCCGAGACCCTGGCCCGCGACGGCGCGCGGGTCGTCTGCCTCGACGTCCCCGCACAGTCCGCGGAGCTGCGGGCGGTAGCCGCGCGCCTCGGCGGCGACGCCCTGGAGATCGACCTCACCGCGCCGGACGCCCCCGCCCAGGTGGCCGCCCACCTCCGGGAGCAGCACGGCGGCGTGGACGTCGTCGTCCACAACGCCGGAATCACCCGAGACCGCACCCTCGGCCGGATGGAGCCCGGCCAGTGGGACGCGGTGGTGGCCGTCAACCTGACCGCGGTCGAACGGCTCACCGACGCGCTGCTCACCGACGCACTGCTCGCCAACGGCGACGGCGACGGCGACGAGGGCGGCCGGGGCGACGGCCCTGGTGACGGTGGCGGCAACGGGCCGGTCCTCCGTGCCGGTGGCCGGATCGTCTGCACCTCCTCCATCAGCGGCATCGCGGGCAACGTCGGGCAGTCCAACTACGCGGCCAGCAAGGCGGGTCTCATCGGCCTGGTCGAGGCCCTCGCCCCGAGCGAGGCCGTCGCCGGTCGCGGCATCACCGTGAACGCGGTCGCGCCCGGGTTCATCGAAACGCAGATGACCGCCGCCGTTCCGCTCTTCATCCGCGAGGCCGGACGTCGGCTCAACAGCCTCAAGCAGGGCGGACAGCCGGTCGACGTCGCAGAGGCCGTCGCCTTCCTCGCCGCCCCGGCCAGCGCGGGCATCAGCGGACAGGTCCTGCGGGTCTGCGGCCAAGCCCTGCTCGGAGCGTGACGCCATGACCGAAGCCACCCCTCAGCCCGTCATCTCTCGGGATCTCCCGTCGGTACCGGGCGCGGCGGGCCTCTACGCCCGCGCCCTCCTCCCCAAGCCACGCCGCCAGGCGGCCCACACGCCCGAACGGGCCGTCGCACTGCGCGGCGCGGCGCCGGACGCCGAACGGCTCCACCGCTACCGCGAGCTGTGCGGGTTCACCGCCGAGGACCGCCTTCCGGTCACCTATCCGCACCTGACCGCGTTCCCGCTGTCGCTGGTGCTGATGACCGCCCGTGACTTCCCGCTGCCACTGCTGGGTCTCGTCCACCTGGCCAACCGGATCGAGCAGAGACGCCCGATCGCCCCGGACGCCCACCTCGACTACCGCGTCTCGGCGACCGCGCCCCGCGGGCACCCCAAGGGCCAGGTCTTCGAGGTCGTCGCGGAGGTCGCGGAATCGACCGGGCCGGGCGATCCCGTCTGGCGATCCGTCAGCACCTACCTCCACCGCTCCCCCGGCGGCGGCCCCGCCCCGCGTGCCGGGGACGAGCACCTGCCTGCGGCCGAGCTCGACATACCGTGGTCCCTCCCGGCAGGCCTCGGCCGCGCGTACGCGGCGGTCTCCGGCGACCGCAACCCGATCCACCTCCACCCGTTGACGGCACGGCTCTTCGGCTTCCGCCGGGCGATCGCCCACGGCATGTGGACCAAGGCGCGGTCACTGGCAGCGCTGGAGCCACACCTTCCCGACGCGTTCACCGCCGGCGTCGACTTCCGCCGACCCGTGCTGCTCCCGGGCGCGGTCCGCTTCCGCGCGGCGCGCCTCTCGGACGCGGGCTGGTCCTTCCAGCTGACCGACCCGACCGCCCAACACCACCATCTCCTCGGCCGCGTCACCCCGCACTGACCGCTTCCCCCTTCAGCATCCGCCACTTCCACCCAGGAGCACTCACCATGGCCGACAGCGCCACCACCGCCGCCCAGCTCGCCGAGCTGGACTTCGCCAGCGTGTCCCCGCAGGAGTTCGCCCGTCTGGTCAAGGGCCTGTCCGGCAAGGAGATCCAGGAGATCCTGCGCGGGGACCTGCGCCTGCAGATCCTCCGAGAGGTCTTCGCCCGCATGGAACGCCAGTTCCGCCCGGACAACGCCGGCCAGACCGTCGCCCTGATCCGTTGGAAGGTCGGCCCGGAAGGCGGGAACGTCTTCGAGACCTCCATCGACAAGGGCACCTGCAACGTCACCGAGGGCCGCACCGACGCCACGTCGCGCGTCACGCTCACGCTGGGCGACACCGAGTTCCTCAACCTCGTCTCCGGCAACGCCAGCCCGGTGACGATGTTCTTCTCCCGCAAGCTGAAGGTTGCCGGTGACCTGAGCCTGGCCGCCCGCCTGACCCACTACTTCGACATCCCCAAGGCCTGACCGTCACGTGGGCGTGCCGATGGGCCGCCGGGTGGGCGGCTCATCGGCACGTTGTGGGGTTGTTCAGCGGGGGTAGCGGGTGTTGGGGGGTGGGGGTGTGTCCGGTGGCGGCACCGCCCTGGGCCTGCCGTTGGTCATCTCCAACTCCCAGCCGGTGTGGTGGAGGTCGGTGTGGTGTTCCCCGCACAGCAGGGCCAGGTTGTTCAGGCTGGTGTGGCCGCCGTCGGCCCAGTGGGTCAGGTGGTGGGCCTCGCACCAGGTGGGTGGCCTTGTGCAGCCGGGCCAGACGCAGTGCCGGTCCCGGGCGATGACCGCGTCCCGCAGGTGCGCGGGGACGGTGCGGGTGGCGCGGCCGATGGAGACCGGCTTGCCCTGGCCCTTGGTGAGGATGACGCGGAGCCGGCAGTCGCAGGACTCCTTACGGGCCTGCCACCGCGGAAGATGGAACCCACGGGTGGAGGTGGCGACACCGACGGGGTGCAGCAACCCCGACATGTCGTCGTCGGCCGGGGGCTGCTCGGGGTCGTCGTCGGTGAAGGTGGGGTGGGCGGGGCACTCCTCCCGCAGCGCGTCCAGGTCCGCGATGACCGTGAAGTGGGGGCGCTGACCGCCGGTGGTGGGGAGCTTGTCGCAGCCCAGCGCGAGGTCGGCGACCGCCTCCAGGGCGTCGCCCATCCGCTCCGGATGGCTGCGGGTCTCGCCCTCGACGGGGGTGCCCATCGCCGCCTCCAGGGCGACGCGGAGCTTCTCCCCGGCGACGGCCGACAGTTCGGCGGTCAGGACCCAGAACGGGTCATCCGACGTGCCGGTCTGCGACAGCCTCGCCGTGGACCGGAACAGCGCCGGGGCGTCCTTCGCCTGCGGCTCCTGCTCCTCGACCAGATGGGCGCGGACCTGCCGGGCGGCCTGCTTCAACTGACCGAGGTGGAGGGTCTTGGCCTGCCCGACCAGGAGTTCTTCGGCCTGCTCCCGGGCCTGCGGGTCCTCCACGTCGGTGATCTCGTGGGCGATGACCTCCGCCTGGCTGGCCGAGAGTTCCCCCGCCGCCTGCGCGGCGCGGACGGTGCGCAGGGTGTCCAGGCGGCGGGCCCGCTCGACGAGCTGCTTCGCCGCCCGGTCACTCAACTGCCCGTGCGTCTGCAGGAACCCCTTCGCCGTCCGCGAACGGGTGGCGGCCACCGCGCCGGTGCGGTCGAACACCGCGACCCGACGCGCCAGCTCCGCCCCCACCATCTCCTCGAACCGGACCAGCGCGAGGAGCTGCTCGGCCTGGAACGGGCCACCGGCCGCGCACAGGGTGTCGTCGTCCTCCGCCGCGAGCGCGGCCAAGAACGTCAGAGAAGAAGAGGGCAGGGTCCGCAGCGGCTCCGTGCTCGCAGCACGGGCCTGGCGGGAGCTTGAGGGGGTCAGGGGATCCGCACGGAACACGTCCCCCAGCGAGGCGGAAAACACCTCACCCATGGACGCATCTCCGTCTTCACACCCGCCCCCGAACATCGAGGCGTCCATAGAACAATTATGACACCCCACCAAGCCCCACACCATCACTCACAAGAGTGAAAACCCCCAGCTCAAGCACCGTCTGACGGTCAGTCTGTCGCGAGCCGGGCGTGCAGCTCGACGTCGTACCGGACCCCGTCGTACTGCAGCTTCTGCCGCTCCAGCCCCTCCATCGAGAAGCCAGCAGACGTCGCCACCCGGCACGAGGCGGGGTTGTCGACCCGGTGCCCGAGCTCCAGGCGGAAGAGTCCGGCATCGGCGAACGCCCAGTCGGCCACGGTGCGGCAGGCGGCGCTCGCCACTCCCCGGCCGCGCGCCTCGGCCGTTGTCCAGTAGGAGACCCAGCCCGTCGCGTGCCGTCGGTCGACCGCGCCCACCGCGACGCTTCCGAGCACCTGCCCCCTGCCTCCGTCGTCGACGACCGCGAAGGCGAACGCGGCGTCGGAGGCCCATCGCGCGTCATGGCCGGCGATCCAACGCTCGGCGGCGGCGAGCGAGTCGACCGGATCGACGGCCTGCGCGGCCATCAGCGGATCGGCGAACGCGGTGAGCACCGCGCCCGCGTCCACCGCTCGCCAGCGCCGCAGGCTCAGGCCCGGGCCGCCTGGGATCTCCAGATGATCACGCACACCGACAGCCTGCCCCAGGTCGCGCCCGTCCGCCACACTCTGCCCGCCACACCCTGCCCGCCATCCCCTGTCCGACACACCCTGCCGCCACGCCCCGGCCGCCGCAGCCCGTCGCCGAGCGCCGATCAGCCCTCCCGGGCGTGCAGGGCCCGCAGTTCCGTCTTGAGGATCTTGCCCGCCGCCGAGAGCGGCAGCGCGGGCAGGAAGCGGACCTCGCGGACCCGCTGGTACGGCGCCACACGCTCCGCCACGAAGGCGAGCAGCTCGGCCTCCCGCGCCTCAGCCCCCGCGCGCAGCACCACGTACGCGGCCGGGATCTCGCCCGCGTCGGGGTCGGGGATGCCGATCACCGCGACCTGGGCGACGGCCGGGTGTGCCGCGAGGACTTCCTCCAGATGGGTCGGATAGACGTTGTACCCCTTGTAGATGAGCATGTCCTTCGCTCGGCCCGAGAGGAACAACTGGCCGCTGTCGTCGAGTCGGCCGATGTCGCCGGTGGCGAGCCACCCGTCGCTCCACTGCTCGGCGGTCAGCTCCGGCCGGCCGAGGTAGCCGTCGGCGACCTGCGGGCCGCGGGCGTGGACCAGGCCCGTCTCGCCGACCGGGAGCGGTTTGGCGGGGTCGGTCAGCGAGCGGATCTCCAGCTCGGTGTCGAACAGCGGCACGCCGACGCAGCCGGGCTCAGCCGGCTCCTCGCGGTTCGGGGTGACCAGGGTGAGCGCCATCGTCGCCTCGGTCAGCCCGTAGCCCTCCGCCACGGCCGCGTTCGGGAAGGCGGCGGTGAGGCGGGCGATGGTCGGGGAGTCGAGTGGGGCCGCACCCGAGGAGACGACCCGGACGGCGCGCAGGTCGTAGGAGCCGGCGTCGATGGCCGCGAGCAGCGCATGGTGCAGGGCGGGCGAGCCGGTCACCGTCGTGGCGCGGTGCCGGACCATCGCCGCAAGGAAGTCGCGCGGGTCGAAGCGGCCCTGACCGACGACGGTGATGCCGCCCAGCAGTGCGACGCTGGCGCTGATCAGGCCCATCGCATGGAACACCGGCACCACGTTGACGGCCGTCTCCTCGCCCGGCTCGCCCGTCCACGGGGTGACCGCCTCGGGAATCCGACGCAGCGTCACCAGCCCGTCCGCGTCGTACTCGGGCAGAACGGCCGAGCGGGCGCAGGTGGACTGCAGGACGTTGGCCCAGACGTGCCGGTCACGCACCCGCACCGCCTTCGAGCGTCCCGTCGTCCCGCCCGTGAAGGAGAGGTGCGCGAGGTCGTCGGGGCTGCGCGGCGTGGCGGGCGCGGGAGCCGCGGCGAGCAGGCCCGCCAGCGGGACGAGGCGTCCGGCGTCGACGGCCGGACCGGGCCTGGGCGGCGGCGCGGGCGCGGTGGCCGTGGGCGGGACGAGGACGGTCAGCAGCTCAGGATCGGCGTCGAGCACCTGCCGCAGGGCGGGCAGGCAGGCGGGGTGGGTGACCAGCGCGGTCGCGCCGATCTCGCGCAGGCACTCGGCGAGCGCCTCGCCCGGCTGGGTCGGGTTGATGGGCGAGACCGTGGCTCCGGCGAGGAGCGCGCCCTGATAGCTGACGGCGAACCAGATGTTGTTCGGCTGCACCAGTGCGACGACCGCGCCCGGCACGACGCCCCGCTCCCGCAGGCCCTGCGCGAAGCGCAACGCCTTGTCGTGGACCTCCGCGAAGCTGAGCCGCAGCTCCCCGTCGACCAACGCGGTGCGCGCGCCGTAGGCGCGGGCCGCCGAGGGGAGGAGGGTGTGCAGGCCGGTGGTCGGATAGTCGAGCGTGCGGGGCAGGCCGACGGGCCAGAGGGCGCGGGTCAACCGACGACTCCCTTCGAGAGGGCGAGCGCGGACGAGGGCGCGCGGGCGCGACGTCGGACGGGCCGACGTGGGCGGACGCGGCTGTCGCCAAGCTAGGCGCGGCAGATGGGCCTGTCCACGCCCAGGACAGGATCGGGCCGGGATCGGCCCGGATCAGCCCGGGCCAGTGGCCGCCGAGAGTCCGGCAACACCATCCCCTAGATAGATGTACGTTGCAGGTATATGTTTGTCTTATGCAACCAGCCGAAGCCGCCGCCGGGACAGCCGGCGCCACCGCCAGCCCGTTCAAGCAGCCCAAGGCCGTCTTCGCCGTCGCCTTCGCCTGCGTCGTCTCCTTCATGGGCATCGGGCTCGTCGACCCGATCCTTCCGGCCATCTCGAGCCAGCTCCGGGCCACGCCCAGCCAGGTGACGATGCTGTTCACCAGCTACCTGGTGGTCACGGCCTTGGCCATGCTGGTGACCGGCTGGGTCTCCAGCCGGATCGGCGCGAAGAAGACACTGATCGTCGGGCTCGCGATCATCGTCGTCTTCGCCGCACTGGCCGGCGCTTCCGGCAGCATCAGCGGGATTGTCGGGTTCCGGGCCGGATGGGGTGTCGGGAACGCGCTGTTCATCGCGACCTCGCTGGCCGTCATCATCGCCTCGGCGAGTGGCGGATTCGTCGGCGCGATCATCCTCTACGAGACCGCGCTGGGCCTCGGCATCGCGGTCGGCCCGCTGCTGGGCGGACTCCTCGGCGAGGTCAGCTGGCGCGGGCCGTTCTTCGGGGTCTCCGCGCTGATGGCGATCGCGCTGATCGCGACCGCCGTCCTGGTCGAGCCGCTGCCGCTGCCCGAACGGCGGACCGGGCTGCTGGAACCGCTGAAGGCGCTGCGCCACCGCGGTCTGCTGACCATCTCGCTCGCGGCGCTCTGCTACAACTGGGCCTTCTTCACCGTTCTCGGCTACGCGCCGTTCCCGATGCACCTCGGCGCGATCCAGCTGGGCTGGGTCTTCACCGGCTGGGGCGCGCTGGTGGCGGTGTTCGCTGTCTTCGGCGCACCGTGGGTCGAGCGTCGCCTCGGGACGGCCAGGACCCTGTACGCCAACCTCGCCCTGTTCGCACTGATCGTGCTGGCCATCGGCCTCTGGACGGACCACCAGGCGGTGCTGATCGTCGCCGTGATCGCGGCGGGCATCCCGATCGGGATCAACAACACGGTGACCACCCAGGCCGTCATGTCCGTCTCCCCCGTCGAGCGGCCGATCGCCTCGGCCGCCTACGGGTTCGTCCGCTTCATCGGTGGCGGGCTCGCGCCCTACGCGGCGGGCAAGCTGGTCGAGCACTACGGCGTGCACGTGCCGTTCTACCTGGGCGCGGGCGTGCTGGTGCTGGGCATCGTGATCCTCTCGACGGCGCACGGCCTGCTGGAACGGGCGACCGCCGGTGAGCTGGAAGGCGAGTCCGACGGCGAGTGGGGCCTCACCCACCCCGCCGAGGTCGACGCCTGATCCCGGGCGCGGGACGAGCTGCGACACTTGACCGGTGACCAGCGACCCCACTCCCGCCCCCGCCTCAACCCCCTCCTCCGCCCCTGCGCCCGCCCCTGCGCCCGCCCCTGCGCCCGCCCCTGCGCCCGCGCAGCCGACGCGGACCTCCGACCACCCGTTCGCCGACCGGGCGGACCAGCGCGACAGCGCGCCGCAGTACGTACTGCCGCTGGTCGTCCGGATCGAGCGGGCCGATCCCCCCGAGCACACCGACGCGCTCGAGACGGCGGCCCGGGCCGTGCTGGCGTTCCTGACCGACGAGCGGGTCACCGCGCCGGACGGGGAGTGGGCCGAGGCGGTCGCGGCCTGGCAGGACGCCAGGATCCGCAAGGTGGTGCGGCGGGCGCGCGGCGCGGAGTGGCGCAAGGCGGAGGAGCTTCCTGGGCTGACCACCACGGGCAAGGCCGCCGAGGTACGGGTCTTCCCGCCGATCCCGCTGGACGGCTGGCCCAAGGAGCTGGCCAAGCTCCAGGTCTCAGGTACCGAACTGACCGACGACGCCCCGCCGCCCGCCGCCGGTCCCGACGAGCCGGTCCTCTGGCTCAACCCGGAGCTCGACATGTCGACCGGGAAGGCCATGGCGCAGGTCGGCCACGCGGCGCAGCTCGCCTGGTGGGCGTTGCCGGAGGCGGCCCGTACGGCATGGCGCGCGGACGGGTTTCCGCTCGCCGTCCGCGTCTCCCCCGCGTCGGCCTGGCCGGCGTTGACGACGGCGGGGCTCCCTGTGGTCCGCGACGCGGGCTTCACCGAGATCGCGCCCGGCTCCTGCACCGTCGTGTCGGATCACCCGGCGCTGCGCGCGGGCTGACAGCCCGGGAATCCGCACCCGGGCCGACCCGCTCCGACCCGCTCCGCCGTGCCGACCCGCACCCCGCGCCTCAGCGCGGCTCCCCCGGATAGGTGCCGAAGGACCAGCGGTTGCCCTCGGGGTCGCGGGCGGCGAAGTCACGGGAGCCGTAGTCGGTCTCGTGCAGGCCGGAGGTGATCTCGGCCCCGGCGGCACGGGCCCGGGCGCAGACGGCGTCGGGATCGGCGGTGACGACGTAGGCCCCGAAGGAGCCGGGGCGCAGCGGCCACGCGTCGCCCGCGTCGGTGTCGCGGACCGAGCCGAGCATGATCCCGCCGCCCTCGGGCCAGGACAGCTGCGCGTGCTCGACCAGCTCGCCCTCGCCGTAGACGACGGTCTCCTCGAAGCCGAAGGCGTCGACCAGGAAGCGGATCAGCGCCCGCGCGTCCTTGGCCCGCAGGGTCGGCCAGACCTGCGGGGCCGGCGGCACACGCGAACCGGGCTCGCGCCGGTCGGCGGGCTCGCGCTGTTCGGCGGACTCGGCGTGCTGAACGGACTCGGTGCTCATGGCGGATGTGCCTCCTCGGACGCGCCGGACGTGCGGTACCCGTCCAGCGTCAGCCGGGCGGGTGGTGACCGGCTTGGACGTTTCGGAACTCCTCCGCCAGCCACGCGCTCGGTGTGCAGCCGGCCAGTGCGGTGAACTCGCGGTCGAGGTGGGACTGGTCCGCGTACCCGAAGTCCGCGGCCAGGAGCGCCAGGTTCGGCCGGCCGAGGCCCACCGCCGTCCCTGCGGACGCCACGCCGCGGGCGAGGCCGCGGCGGGCCAGGTCGAAGCGGACCACGCGGGCGGCGGCCTTCGGGGTGAGCCCGATCTCGGCGAGGAACCGGTTCTGCAGGTGGCGTCCGCTCCAGCCGACCTCCTCCGCCAGAGCCGCGACCCTGACCCGGCCGCCGGAGGCCAGGAGCAGCTGCCAGGCACGCAGCACCTCGGGCGGTGGCCCGAGACGGTCGCCCAGGCGTCCGAGCCGGCCCAGCAGCCAGGCGTCCAGGACGCCGAAGCGCGCCGTCCAGCCGTCGGCCTCGCGCAGTCGCTCGTGGACCACGCTGGCGTCGGGGCCAAGCACGTCGTCCGCGTGCACGTCGATCCCGGCGAGCCCGCCGGCGGGCAGGCCCAGCAGGGCGCGTGCGCCGAGCGGACCGAGGGCGACCTGGACGCCGGACTGACGTCCGGGCACCTCGATCAGCGCAGGTGAGGTGTGCAGCCCGCCGAGCAGGGTGCGGTAGTCCCCCGGCGGGTCGCGCGGATCGGGGTGCGCGGCGACGGTCAGCGGTTCGTCGAGGGTGAGGATCAGGGTCAGGTACGGCGAGGGCAGGCCCCGGTGCCTGGTCTCCGGCACGCCGCGCTGCCGGTAGCCGGAGTACCAGCCGACCAGGCCGCGCAGAGGTGGCGCGGGCACGCCCCTCACGGCTTCGTCGACGAGGCCGGGACCGCCACCGACGACGCTGCGCGCGACGCCGCTCACGTCGCCGTCGACACCGCCGCCGGCCTCGCCGACGACGCCGCTCGGACCGGCCGGGCCGCTGCTCGTGTCGGCTTCCACTCCCCCATTCTCGCGCGCGGTCCGACGCGCGTCCTTGCCAGTGATCACTTCGCTGGGTCAGGCTGTCGAACGACCACAACCACTCGACGGGGAGGCGCGCGGCACGATGAGTCAGCAGTTCGGCGACTACCAGAACGAGATCTACATCAACGGCCTCTTCGGGCGGCCTCCTCAGCTGCCGATGGCCCATGCCGAGCTGGCACGGCGGGCGGAGGCGGCGCTGCCGGACGGGGTCTGGTCCTACGTCGCGGGCGGCGCGGGCGACGAGCGGACGCAGGACGCGAACGTCCGGGCCTTCGACGGGTGGGGGCTGGTGCCGCGGATGCTGGTCGGCGCGCAGCAGCGCGACCTGAGCGTGGAGATGTTCGGGCTGACGCTGCCCACTCCGCTGTTCATGGCCCCGGTCGGCGTCGTGGGGCTGTGCGCCCAGGACGGACACGGGGATCTCGCGACCGCGCGGGCGGCGGCCAGGACCGGCGTGCCGATGGTCGCTTCGACCCTGACCGTCGACCCGATGGAGGAGGTGGCCAAGGAGTTCGACGGCACGCCGGGCCTCTTCCAGCTCTACACCCCGACCGACCGCGAGCTCGCCGCCAGCCTGGTGCAGCGGGCCGAGGCAGCAGGATTCGCCGGGATCGTGGTCACCCTCGACACCTGGGTGACCGGCTGGCGCCCGCGCGACCTGGCGACGGGCAACTTCCCGCAGCTGCGCGGACACTGCCTGGCGAACTACTTCTCCGATCCAGTCTTCCGGTCCCGTCTGGAGAAGACCCCGGAGGAGGACCCGACCACCGCGGTGCTCACCTGGACCCAGCTCTTCGGCAACCCGCTGACCTGGGACGACCTCGAATGGCTGCGTTCGCTGACCCGACTGCCGCTGATCCTGAAGGGCATCTGTCACCCCGACGACGCCCGGCGCGCACGCGACGCCGGCGTGGACGGGCTCTACTGCTCCAACCACGGCGGCCGCCAGGCCAACGGCGGCCTGCCGGCGCTGGACGCCCTGCCGGGCGTGGTCGAGGCGGCGGACGGACTGCCGGTCCTCTTCGACTCCGGCGTCCGCTCCGGCGCGGACGCGATCAAGGCGCTGGCGCTCGGCGCGACGGCCGTGGGCATCGGCCGCCCCTACGCCTACGGCCTGGCCCTGGGCGGCACGGACGGCATCGTCCACGTGCTGAAGACGCTGCTCGCGGAGGCCGATCTGATCATGGCCGTCGACGGCTACCCCACCCTGGCCGACCTCCGCGCCCCCGGCGCGCTGCGGGCCGTGCGGGTGTGACCGCTCGGCCGTCCCGCACCGCAGGCTGATCCACCATCTGATCCGCCGCCCGACCCGGCGCGACCCGCCGCCCGACCCGAGCCGCTCCGCCCCCGCGTCCCGCGGAAGCGGAGCGGGCCTGTCTTTCTGACGCATGGTCATTGACGGTGCACCCCACGCCGGACGACCCTGTACACATGTTCAGAACGGATGTTCAGAACAGCGACGCGCCCGCCCCTGACACCCCCGGCACCCCTCACACCCTCGACGCGGCCTTCGACGTCGCCGTCGTCGGCGCGGGCATGGCGGGGATGGCGACCGCGCTGCGGCTCCAGGCCGCCGGGCTGTCGACCGTCGTGCTGGAGGCGCACGGGCACGCGGGCGGCTGCGCGGGGTACTACCGCAGGCGCGGGTTCTCCTTCGACGTGGGAGCGACCACGCTGGTCGACTTCGAAGCCGGGGGCGTGGGCGCGGAGCTGCTCGACAGCGTGGGGCTCGGTCCCCTCGACGCCGAGCCGCTGCCCGGCTACCGGGCCTTCCTGCCGGACCGGGAGCTCGTGCTGCACCGCGACCCCGGCCTATGGCACGCCGAGCGCCTGCGGGCGCTGGGCGACAGCGAGCCGCACCGCCGGTTCTGGGCGCTGCTGGACCGGCTGGCCGAGACCTTCTGGCGGGCCAGCCGCGCCGGGGTTCGGCTGCCGGTGCGCGGGCCCGCCGCCGCACTGCAGGACGTGCGCGCGCTCGGCGCGACCGGCCTGCCCCTGGCCCGCTACCTGCGCTGGACCCTGGGTGACGCGCTGCGTCATCACGGGCTGCGCGACGACCTCCCGCTGACCGGCCTGCTCGCCATGCTCGTCGAGGACACCGTGCACACCGGTCTCGACGACGCCCCACTGATCAACGCCGCCCTCGGCGTGACGATCCGAGGCGCGGGGCTGAGCCGGCACACCGGCGGGATGCACGGCTTCTGGCGCGCCCTGGTGTCGCACTACCGGGCACTGGGCGGCCGGTTGAGGTTCGCGTCCGCCGTCACGGGGGTCGACGGCGGCCCGGACCGGTACACGCTGACGACGCGGCGGGCGGCCGTCTGCGCTCGCCGCGTCGTCTGCGCGGTCCCGGCCTCCACCACCGCGCGGATCTGCGCGACGCTGCCGGTCGCGGCCAGGCTCCGCCCGTTCCTGCGCCGGGACGCGGACGCACTGGGCGGCGCCTGCGTGGTGCTGCTCGGCGTGCCGGAGGACGAGGTCACGGGCCAGACCCTGACGCACCATCAACTGATGCACAGCTACCGGCGGCCTCTGGGCGAGGGCAACAACATGTTCGTCTCCGTCTCGGCTCAGGGCGACACGCTCAGCGCTCCGCCCGGGCACCGCGCGGTGATGATCTCGACCCATACCGAGCTCGCCGCCTGGCAGGGGCTCGACGAGGTGGGCTACCAGCAGCGCAAGAAGGAACTCACCGAGTTGCTGATCCACCAGGCCCGCCGTGCCTTTCCGCGTCTGGGCGAGCGCGCCGTGATCGTGCAGGCCGGCACGCCGCGCAGCTACGAACGCTTCGCCTTCCGGCCCGCGGGCGCGGTCGGCGGGCCGCGGCAACGTCCGGCGAACACCAACCAGCACGCCCTCCCGCACGACCTGGCGGGGCGCGGCAGCGGCCTGTGGCTCGTCGGCGACTCCACCTGGCCGGGGCTGGGCACCGTCGCCTGCGTGCTGGGCAGCCGCATCGTCGCAGAGGGCATGGTCCGCGAGAAGGGGTTCCGCCAATGACGACCGCACCACCCCCGGCCTCCTCCCCCCGCCCCTCGCCCTCACCCTCGGCAACCACCCGCGGCCGTCCCGTCGACGCGCCCGGCCTGGCCGAGCTCGGGGCCGACCTGCTGCACACCTCCCGCGCGCGGCGCGCCGTCACGCTCAGCCGTCCGTTCGCGGCGGTGGCCTGCTTCGCCGCCGCCGCATGGGCGGGCTGGTGGTGGGCCGCTCCCCTGCTGGTCTTCGCCGCCTTCGTGGCGGTGGTCACCGCCACCCACGACGTGGTCCACGGCTCGCTCGGGCTCTCCCGAAGGGCTTCGCACTGGGCGCTGTTCGCGCTCGGGCTGGTCCTGCTGGAGAGCGGTCACGCCTACCGGGCCTCGCACACCCGGCACCACCGGCTCTTCCCGCACCCGGACGACCCCGAGGGGCATCCCGCCGATCTGACCTTCCTCCAGGCGGTCTGCCACGGGCCGGTGTTCCTGCCGCGCCTGTGGTGGTGGGCGTTCCGTCGGGCGGACGACGCGGGCGAACGCGGCCGGCTGCTGGCCGAGGCGGCGGCGCCCTTCGCCGCCCTCGCGGCGGGAGTCGCGCTCTGGCCCCGCGTCCCCGGGGTGCTGGTCTACACGGCGATGGTGATCGTCGGCAGCTGGGTGTATCCGCTGCTGACCGTGCATCTGCCCCACCACGGTTACGGAGACTCGCCGTTGAACCAGACCCGGACCCTGCGCGGGCGCCTCGTCCCGGCCCTCTTCCTGGAACTGACCTACCATCTGGAGCACCACCTTTACCCGCAGGTCCCCAGCCACCACCTCCCCGAGCTGGCCCGCCGACTCGACGGCTACCTGCGGTCCCACGGCGTCCGGCCGGTGCGCGTTGTCTGACACCCGCGGCCGGGTCATCGACGCGGCCCTCGGCACGCTCGTCGCGCACGGCTACGGCGGCACGACCGCCCGTGCGATCGCCCAGCGCGGCGGCTTCGCGCCCGGGGTGATCTACTACCACTTCGCCGATCTGGACGACCTGTTGGTCGCCGCGCTCGCACAGACCTCCGGCGCGCGGGCGGCGCGCTACCGCGAGGCGCTCGCGGGCATGGACCGGGCCCGCCCCGTGGTGGCCGCCCTGCGCTCGCTGTACCGGGAGGACGCCGAGTCCGGGCACATCTCCGCCGTCCAGGAGATCTACGCGGGCGCACGACCGGGGACCCCGCTCGCCGAGCAGCTGTCCGCCGAGACCCGTCGCTGGGAGAGGCTGGCCGAGGAGCTGATGACGACCCTGCTGCGCGGCAAGCCCCTCGCCCAGGTGGTCAGGGTGCCGGTGGCCGCCCGTGCGGCGGTCGCCTTCTACCTGGGCATGGAGACCCTGACCCACCTGGACCAGGACGGCAGTCGCCCGGCCGAACTCTTCGACCAGGCAGCACGACTGGCCGTGGTCTTCGACCGGATCCCGCGGGTACGACGCCGCGCTCGGCCCGCCGCCGCAGGCCGACGGCCGTCGTCGTCACCGGCACCCCGGTCGGGCCTCCGAAGCGAGGCGGCGCGAGAGGACCCGCACGGGGGCAGCGCCGGATGACCGCCCGTCAGAACCAGGCGTAGGCCGGCAGGGTGTGCATGGCCACGGCCGCGCCGAGAGCCCGGGAGAGGTGGTCGCCGGCCAGTTCGGCGCGGGTGCCCAAGAGGACGGCGTCCGGGCCGTGGGCGGATTTCGCGGAGGCGAGGCGGGCGCGGGCGTCGGCGATGCCGTGCTCCATGGCCAGTTCGGCGTCGGGGGGCAGGTCGCCGGGCTCGAACTCGCCTCTGCCCGTCCCGACGCCCAGCGTCGCCAGGCGCTCGCGCAGCACGGACTCCAGCGGGAGCACCGGGCAGAAGCCGAGCAGGAAGTCCAGGACGGTGAAGAACTCGACGGTGTCCAGCACCTCGTCCCGCCACACCGGCCAGGTGGGCTCGGATGCGGGTTCGGGCGTGCCCCGGCCGAGGAAGTCGCTGAGCGGACGGAGTCTGAAGCCGCGGCGGAAGGCGGCGAACGCCTCCTCCGTGCCCTCCTCGACGGGCGCGGTGCGGCCGGTCAGCCCGACCAGTGCGGTCTCGGCGCGGATGACCTGGGCGACGCCGTCCGGCGTCCGCTCCTGCCAGCCGGGGCCGACCAGCAGGTGGTCCCCCGCCGCCCCGCCGGTACTGCGGGAGCCGACGAAGGCGACGTAGCTGGTGTCCAGGTCCTGGGCGGCCAGCACGTAGGGGCGCTCGGTGGCGGGAACGCTCAGCACCCACGGCTCGGTGCGCAGGTCCAGCCAGGCCCAGGCGGACGGCGGCCCGCCGGCGCCGGTCGGCGGCGACTCGTGCTGGAACACGCCGAAGCCCTCGCCCTCGACCGCCTGCTGGTACAGCACGCGGTAGTTCTCCAGCAGGGCATAACCCCAGATCCACCCCTCGGCGGCGGTGCGGCGGATCTCCTCGACGGGCGGGAATGCCATCTGCGCCTCTTCCTGCCGTACTGGCCCTGCTACCCGAGGGTGGACCGGAGGCGGCGGCTGCGCCACCCGGGGGAGGCCACCCGGGTGGCGCGAGCGTCGGCGACGCGGCCTCAGCCTCGCGCGGGCAGGACGCGTCCGGCGACCTCGCCGAAGCCGATGACGGTGCCGTCCGGGCCCGGCGCGGTGGCGGTGATGACGACCTCGTCCCCGTCCTCGACGAAGGCGCGGGTGCTGCCGTCAGCCAGGGTGGCCGGACGCTCGCCGTTCCAGGTGAGCTCGATCAGCGCGCCCTCGGTGCCGCGGTCGGGACCGCTGACGGTGCCCGAGGCGAACAGGTCGCCGGGGCGGACGCTCGCGCCGTTGACCGTCATGTGGGCGAACTGCTGGGCCGCGGTCCAGTACATGGCGGCGAAGGGCGGCCGGGAGACGACGGTGCCGTTGATCCGGACCTCCATCGTGATGTCCAGGCCCCAGGGCTCCTTGGCGTCGCGGTCGTCCAGGTAGGGCAGCGGCTCGACGTCGCGGGCGGGCGGGGCGACCCGCGCCGTCGCCAGCGCGTCCAGCGGCACCACCCACGGGGAGACCGAGGTCGCGAAGGACTTGCCGAGGAACGGGCCCAGCGGCACGTACTCCCAGGCCTGGATGTCGCGCGCGGACCAGTCGTTGACCAGGCAGACGCCGAACACGTGGTCGGCGAAGGCCTCCAGCGGAACCGCCGTGCCCAGTGCGGAGGGCGCGCCGACGACGAAGCCCACCTCGGCCTCGATGTCGAGCCTGCGGCTCGGCCCGAAGCTCGGCGCAGCGTCGGCCGGCGCCTTGCGCTGGCCCTGCGGGCGGACGACCGGCGTGCCGGAGACCACCACGGTGCCGGAGCGGCCGTGGTAACCGATGGGCAGGTGCTTCCAGTTGGGCGTGAGCGGCTCGGAACCCGGACGGAACAGGCGGCCCAGGTTGGAGGCGTGGTGCTCGGACGCGTAGAAGTCGACGTAGTCGCCGACCTCGAAGGGCAGGTGCAGGGTGACGTCGGCGCGCGGGGTCAGGTGCGGTTCGACGAGGGGACGCAGGGCCGGGTCGGTCAGCCAGCGGGTGATCTCCGCCCGCAGCGCGGTCCACTCCTGGCGCCCGGCCGCCATCAGCGGGTTGAGCGAGGGCGCCGAGAGGAGCTCCAGCAGCTCTTCGGCGTGGCCCACGGCGTGGGCTGCGCCCGCGAGTTCGAGTACCTGGTCGCCGATCGCCACACCGATCCTGCGGCGCGGGTCCCCTGCCGTCGTGAAGACGCCGTAGGGCAGGTTGTGCACGCCGAACGGCGAGTCGGAGGGAAGGTCCAGCCAGGATGCGGTGGTCACGCGGACTCCAGGGCAGAGGGCAGGCGGCAGAGTGGGGCGATAGGGCGGTCCGGAGCAGAGGGGGGTGGAACGGGGAGGTCGGCCGACCGGGGCGGGCCGGCTCGCCCCGCGCCGCCCCGTTCCGCTTGGTTCGGCTCCGCTCCGCTTCGTTCCGTTCAGGCGAGCAGGCCGAGGGCCGAGAGGTCCTCCAGCGGTTCCAGGATGCTGCAGGTGCCATAGGCGGTGAAGGCTTTGCGCGCGGCACCGGCCTGAGCCGGGGTCAGTTCGGCCGCCACCGCGGCGAGTCCTTCGCTGCCGTGGTCGCCGAGCACTTCGGCGACGGCTCCCGCGTCGGCGCCCTGCACCGCGAAGTGCGCCGCGAGCAGGATGTTGAGGAAGCCGTGGTGGGTGAAGCCGGTGGCCGGATCGGTGTGCCTGACGGCGTGGTGCAGGCCGGCGGTGCACTTGAACGCCACCTCGCGCGAGGCGCAGCCGGTCACGAAGGCCGCGAGCTCCACCGCGTCGGGGAAGTCCTGCGACGCCAGGCCGCCGGTGCGGTACTTGGCCCGGTACGGCGAGGCCGCGATGACGTCGAGGGTCAGTTCGAGGCCCCCGCCGCGCCGCAACTCGACCGCACCGCTGACGTGCTGGCCAGGAAGCTCCCGGTCCAGCGCCGCGCAGCCGCGCGCAGCCGCCTCGGCGGGGGTGCCGTCCTGGTCCGGCCCGAGCTCGACGCCGACCAGGCGCAGCCCTGGCCACTTGGCCAGCTCGGCGACCGCGGCGGGCAGCGCGGCGGGTCCGCTGCGGATGACGAGGACCACGTCCAGCGGCTCCTCCTCCCCCGCGGCCGCGCCGACCTCGGCGATCCGGTCGGCCCCGAGGAGGAACGGTCCGACCAGCGGCGCGTACCAGGCGCGCCGATGCGCCCGGTGGGCCGGGACGGCGTCCGCGACCGGGGCGTTCCCCGGCGGGAACAGCGCCGCGTCGTCGCAGAGCCCGGCGAGCAGCAGGGGAACCGTGTGGATGGGCCTCACTCGTCCGACTCCCCGGCGAGGTCTCCGCCCGCCCGGTCCTCGGGCCCGCGGCCGCTCCAGCTCCAGGCGTAGCGGCCGTCGTCGGTGGCGCGGGCGCCCTCGGCCAGGTCCAGCGGGCGGAAGGTGTCGACCATGACGGCCAGCTCGTCGAAGAACTCGGCGCCGATGCTGCGCTCGTACGCGCCCGGCTGCGGGCCGTGGGTGTGGCCGCCGGGGTGCAACGAGACGCTGCCCTGGCCGATCCCCGAGCCCTTGCGGGCCTCGTAGTCACCGCCGCAGTAGAACATGACCTCGTCGCTGTCCACGTTGGAGTGGTAGTACGGCACCGGGATCGACAGCGGGTGGTAGTCGACCTTGCGGGGCACGAAGTTGCAGATGACGAAGTTGTTGCCCTCGAAGACCTGGTGCACCGGCGGCGGCTGGTGGACCCGGCCGGTGATCGGCTCGTAGTCCGCGATGTTGAAGGCGTAGGGGTAGAGGCAGCCGTCCCAGCCGACCACGTCGAACGGGTGGGTGGGCATCACCATGACCGAGCCGCCGACGCCGCCGCCGACCCGGTGCTTGACGTAGACCTCGACGTCCCCGTCGTCGTCCACCAGCAGCGGGCCGACCGGGCCGCGCAGGTCGCGCTCGCAGAAGGGCGCGTGCTCCAGCAACTGCCCGAACTTCGACAGGTAGCGCCGGGCCGGGGTGATGTGGCTGTTCGCCTCGATGGCGTAGAGGCGCAGCGGGGCGTCACCGGTCGGCAGCCAGCGGTGCGTGGTGGCGCGCGGGATGATCACGTAGTCGCCCTGGTGCACCTCGATGCTGCCGAAGACGCTCTCCAGGACGCCGGTGCCCGACTCGACGTAGACGCACTCGTCCCCTATCCCGTTGCGGTAGAGGGGGGACGGCAGCCCGGCGGCGACGTAGGCGATCCGCAGGTCCGCGTTGGCGAGCACGACCCGCCGGTCGCGCACCGGGTCGGCCTGCCGCCAGGACGCGCCGGGGAAGAGCTCGTGCAGCTTGAAGTGGAACGGCTTGAGGGGGTGGTTCGCCTCCGGCTTGCCCTCGTCGACCCGCCAGACCCTGCTGTCGACCATCGCGGAGGGGATCGCGCGGTGGTAGAGCAGCGAGGAGTCGGAGGAGAAGCCCTCCTCGCCCATCAGCTCCTCGTAGTGCAGCGAGCCGTCCGCCGCACGGTGCTGCGTGTGCCGCTTGGGCGGGATCGCGCCCACGCTGCGGTAGTAGGCCACCTTCGTCGCCTCCCGGGCTGCTGTTCTGCTGTTCCTGGCACCCTGACAGGACCAGTATTGACGATCAGCAGTACAGGGCCTAGCTTCGCTCGCTGACAATGTCCGGCCGCCGAGCTGCACAATCTGCCAAGCTGGACCGGGGAGAAAGGGCCCTCAGATGGAAGCACAGCGCAGAAAACCGGACCAGCTCGACGTGCTGCTGATCCGCGCGCTCGCCGAGCATCCGCGCGCCGGGTTCCTCGAGCTGTCCCGGCTCACCGGCGTGTCCCGGGCGACGGTCCAGGCGCGGATCCAGCGGCTGGAGGCCGATCGGGTGATCACCGGCCACGGTCCCGACGTCGACCTGGCGGCGGCGGGCTTCCCGGTGCTGGCCTTCGTGAACCTGGAGATCAGCCAGGGCGGCCTGGACGAGCTCGCCGTGGAGCTGTCGAAGGTGCCCGGGGTGCTGGAGGCCTACGGCACCACCGGCGCCAGCGACGTGATCTGCCGCGTCGGCGCGACCTCGCACGACGGGCTGCAGCAGACACTGATCGAGATCAGCAGGCTGCCCGGGGTGGGCCGCTCGACCAGCGTCATCGCCCTGTCGCAGGTGGTCGCCCCGCGCTACCTGCCGCTGCTGGAGGCCGAGGAGAGGCCGCGCCCGAGCCGCGTGCCGGCCGCGGGTCGCCCGGACGCGCCCCGGGCAGGCGAGTGACCATCGGGCGCAGCCCGACCGTGCCGGAACTCGCCTGCCCCACAAGGAAAGCAGGGGAAGCAGGGGAATACGTGGCCCGGCGCACCCCCTTGTACGCTGCGGACGTCCTGCGATGAAGCGCACGTGACGCACCACGTACGGGAGGGGATCGACCATGACGATGCGCCTGGGCTTCGGCCTGCCGCAGTTCCGCCAGTACACGCCCGGCAAGGACGTCGCCGACGTGGCCCGCGCGGCGGAGGGAGATCGGTTACGACAGCCTCTGGGTCTTCGAGCGCGTGCTCTGGCCCACCGAACCCACCCAGGGCCTCTACGGCGTCCCCGGCCTGCCCTGGCCGGACTTCTACCGCGCGGTGGCCGAGCCGCTGATGACGCTCGCCACGGCCGGAGCGGTCACCGAGCGGATCCGGCTCGGCAGCAGCGTGCTGATCGCCTCGCTGCACGTGCCGCTGCAGCTCGCCAAGCAGCTCGCGACTCTCGACGCCGGCACCGGCGGCCGCGTCCTGGCGGGCTTCGGCACCGGCTGGTCGCACGACGAGTACGCCGCGGCGAGCGTCGTCCCCTTCGCGGAGCGCGGCAGGCAGCTGGACGAGCTGCTGGACGTCGCGGCGGCGGTATGGGGACCGGATCCGGTCTCCTACCAGGGCGCCTGGACGAGCGTCAGCGCCGCCGAGGTCGGCCCGAAGCCGGCCCGGCCGATCCCGGTCATGCTGGCCGCGGGCAGCCCCAAGGCACTGGACCGGGTCGCCCGCCGCGCCGACGGCTGGCTCCCGGTGGGCGTCCCGTTCGACAAGATCCCCGGTATCTGGGCGGGTGTCCGGGAGGCGGCCGAACGTCACGGCCGCGACGCCTCGGCCCTGCAGATCGCGGGCCGCGCGAATGTCCAGCTCACTCCGGAGGCCCTGCCCGAGAAGGGACGCCTGCAGTTCACCGGCAGCCGCGAGCAGATCGTCGCCGACGCGGTGGCCGCGTCCGAGGCGGGCATGCACGAGCTGCTCCTCGACGTGCAGGGGAGCGCGACGGACGCGAAGCACCTGATCGACCTCGCCGCGGAGCTCCACTCCGCGGTCCGCGCCGCCGGCGTCTGACCCGCGGCTGCGCCGCCGCTCCCAGCCGTGCGCCCTGCCCCGCCGCGCCCGCCGTGCGCCCGGGACGACCTTTCCCGGGTGCACGGTCCGCTCCGGCCCGGCGCTGCTTACGGTGCCGGGCGCGGGCGCCCTTCTCTGTCAGCATGGGGCCGCCTGCCGGGGCCGCCGAGGCCTCTGCCTAGACTCGCCCGCGTGACGAAGCTCTTCCTGATCCTCCACATCCTCGCCGTGATCATTGCCATCGGCCCGGTCGCGATCGCCGCCAGCATGTTCCCGCCCGTGGCCCGCAAGGTGCTGGCCTCCCCGGGCAACGTCGGCGCGACCGCGACGCTGGGCCTGCTGAACCGCATCTCCCGGGTCTACGCGCTGGTCGGCCTGGCCGTGCCGTTCTTCGGCTTCGCGGCCGCCGGCGTCATGAAGGTCACCGGCCAGACCTGGGTGATCGTCTCCATCGTGCTCACCGGGCTCGCCGCGGTGCTGCTCGCGGCGCTGGTCCTGCCGCGCCAGACGGAGCTGCTGAAGGGCGAGGGCGCGGGCGGACGCGAGCTCGGTGTGAAGGACACCAAGCAGCTGGCGATGTTCACCGGGATCTTCAACCTGCTCTGGGCCGCCGTGACGATCATCATGATCGTCCGCCCCGGCTCGACACTCGGCCACTGACGCGGCGGGCGGACGGCTGCGGGCGCATGGACCGCGTTCCGGCCGTCGGGCGGGCGGCCGCGCGAGGAATCAACGAGGCGACGAAGGGGTTGTGCCAGCCATGAGCGACGAACCCCTTCCCACCGAGCCCGCACCCCTGCTGCAGCTGCTCCAGCTGCCGGGCCTGCCCGCCGCCCCCACGGGCGACGCGCCGGTCTGCGGACCGGAGGGCTGCGCGGTTCCGCAGTCAGGAACCGGCGCGACGACGGAGACCGACCAGGAGCGTTGAGCAGCCGTTCCCGCCCCGCGGGGCCGGTCTACGCGCCGGCCGTGACCTCGGCGAGTGCGGCGAAGATCAGCGCCGTGGACGTCGCGCCCGGATCCTGGTGGCCGATGCTGCGTTCGCCCAGGTAGGAGGCGCGGCCCTTGCGGGCCTGGAGTGGGACGGTCGCCCGCGCGCCCGCCTCGGCGGCATCGGCCGCCGCCCGCGCCGCGTCGGCCAGGCCGAGACCGGAGGCGACGGCGTCGTCGAACGCCTGCACCGCCGGCATCAGCGCGTCGACCATCGTCTTGTCGCCTGCGGCGGCCGCGCCCAGCGCCCGCACCGAGTCCAGCCCCGCCCGCAACGCGATGGCCAGCTGGTCCGCATCGGCCTCCGGCGTGGCCAGCTGCTTGCCCACGGCGCGGAACGCCGAGCCGTAGAGCGGCCCCGACGCGCCGCCGACGCTGGAGATCAGCGTCATGCCGACCTTCGTCAGCAGCTGGCCCACCGTCTCCGGTTCGAATTCCGCGCCGAGCGCGACCGTCACCGCCGTGAACCCGCGCTGCAGGTTCGCGCCGTGGTCGGCGTCGCCGATCGCCGCGTCCAGTTCGGTGAGCTCGTCCTTGTGCGCCGAGACCGCGGCCGCGACCGCCGCCATCCAGGCCCGCCCTGACGCCACGTCCAGCGTGTCGAGCTCCGCTCCACGCGACTCGGCGGCACCCGCGCGATCGTTCGTGTTCACATTCGTTTCCTTTCCACCGGCCTGACGCACGGTCAACCCGGCTCACACGCCCCAGCGCAGCCCGGGTGTGTTCACAGGCGCATCCCACAGCTCCAGCAGTTCGTCGTCGGCCCGGCAGAGCGTGAAGGAGGCCCCCGCCATGTCGAGACTGGTGACGTAGTTGCCGACGAGGCTGCGCACGATGCTGACACCGCGCTCGGCGAGGATCCGCGAGGCCTCGCCGAAGAGGAGATACAGCTCGGACAGCGGCGTCGCGCCGAGCCCGCTGACCAGCGCCATCACCTCCACCCCGGCACTGTCTCCGCTCGCCGCGCTCTCCCCGGCATGCGCGCCGCCCGCCGCGTCACCGTCTCCCCCGCCGAACACCGGCTCGGCCAGGATCGCGTCCAGCGCCAGCGCCGCGACCCCGGCGGCCGAGGCGAGCTTCGCGCGGCTGCGACCCGGTTCGCCGTGGATGCCGACGCCGACCTCCATCTCGTCCTCGGGGAGCTGGAAGCCGGGCTTGCCGTTCGCGGGCGTGGTGCAGGCGGTCAGCGCGACCGCGAAGGAACGGGAGCGGGCGTTCACCCGGCGCCCCAGGTCGGCGACCTCAGCCAGCGACGCGCCGCGCTCCGCCAGGGCCCCGGCGAGCTTCTCGACGAAGACCGTGGCCCCGGTGCCGCGCCGCCCCGCCGTCCAGGTCGAATCGCGCACCGCGACGTCGTCGTCGACCAGGACCGTCTCGACCGCGATCCCGGCGTCCTCGGCCGCCAGCTCCGCGGCCATCTGGAAGTTGAGCACGTCGCCCGTGTAGTTCTTGACGACGAAGACCACGCCCGCACCGCCGTCGACGGCCTGCGCGGCCGCCAGGATCTGGCCGGGCACCGGTGAGGTGAAGACCTCCCCCGGGCAGGCGGCGTCGAGCATGCCCAGGCCGACGAACCCGGCGTGCAGCGGATCGTGGCCGGAGCCGCCGCCCGAGACCAGGGCGACCTTGCCGGGCCGGGTCGGCGCGCGACGCGCGACGAACGGCCCGTCGGGTCCGTCCGCCTTGACGCGCAGCGCCGGATGCGCGGCGGCCAGCCCGGCGAGGCTGTCGGCCACGAAGGAGTCGGCGGAGTTGAGGAACTTCTTCACGACGAACCTCCGGAGCGCTTGGGCCGGCGACGCGTCGGACACGGACGACCCGGGTCGGGCATCGGCTTCGACATGGACGAGCCGCGAATCTAGCATCGCGACATGACCGAGAGCAGCAACGCGCCCACTGATCGTGTCCGGGTTCTCTCCTCGAACGAACAATCGAGCGTCGCCGAGGGGCGGGGCGCCGGTCTGGTCGGGCTCGTCCTCGTCTCCCACAGCTCGAAGCTGGCCGGCGGTCTGCGCGAGCTGCTCGAACCGCTCGGCGGCGGCCTCGTCCGCGTCGAGGCGGCAGGCGGCTCGGAGGACGGCACCACCGAAGGCGGCCTGGGCACCAGCTACGAGCGGATCGAGGCCGCCGTCGCGGCGGCCGACACCGGCGCGGGCGTGCTGCTGCTGCCGGACCTCGGAAGCTCGGTGCTGACCGCCAGGCTGGTCCTCGCCGACCTGGGCCGCGAGGACGTGCAGCTGGTGGACGCCCCGTTCGTCGAGGGCGGCGTCGCGGCGGTGGTCGCCGCGTCCACCGGCGCCTCCCTCGCCGACGTCGCCGTCGCCGCTCGCGAGGCCCGCGCCGTCCCCAAGTTCTGACCCGCTCGTTCCCGGATTCGTTTCCCGACGCGTCCCCGACGCGCCTCCGTCTCAGGCTGCCGTCCGCCGCAGCCCGACGGCGCCGCTCGAGCGGCGATTGGCCCTCCCCCTGGGACAATGGACCGAGCATCGCACGGCACGCCGAAGAGGAAAGTGAGGGCTCCGTGGGAAGTCCCGTCGACCAACTGGTGGACCTTCTCGACCTCGAGCAGATCGAGGTCAACATCTTCCGCGGACGCAGCCCGGAGGAGTCGCTCCAGCGCGTCTTCGGCGGGCAGGTCGCCGGCCAGGCCCTGATCGCGGCCGGCCGCACCGTCGACCCCGACCGGCCGGTGCACTCGCTGCACGCCTACTTCCTGCGCCCGGGCATCCCCGGCGTCCCGATCGTCTACCAGGTCGACCGGATCCGCGACGGCCGCTCCTTCACCACCCGCCGCGTCCTCGGCGTCCAGCAGGGCCGCACGATCTTCGCGCTGACCGCCGACTTCCACCTGCCCGAGGAGTCCCCCTTCGAGCACCAGACGCCGATGCCTGAGGTCCCGGCGCCGGAGGCGGTCCCCTCGGCGCTGGACGAGGTCGGCTCGGTCCTGGGCGAGCTGCCGCCCTTCATCAGTCGCCGCCAGCCCTTCGACCTGCGCTACGTCGAGCGGCTGCGCTGGACCGAGGAGGAGCTCAAGGGCGTCGAGCCGCGCAGCGGGGTCTGGCTGCGCACCAACGGCGTCCTGCCGGACGACCCGCTGATCCACACCTGCGCGGTGACGTACGCGAGCGACATGACGCTGCTGGACTCGGTCCGCATCCCGGTCGAGCCACTGTGGGGCAAGCGGCACTTCGACATGGCCTCGCTGGACCACGCGATGTGGTTCCACCGGCCGTTCCGCGCCGACGAGTGGCTGCTCTACCAGCAGGAGTCACCCGTCGCCGTGGGCGGCCGCGGTCTCGCCCGCGGGCAGATCTTCGACCGGAGCGGGCAGCTGGTGGTGTCGGTGATGCAGGAGGGCCTCTTCCGCCGCATCCAGTAGCCCCGCCGGGGAGGCGGGCCGGGGGTTGACGGGGGCGGGGTTCCGCCGACCGGGCACGTGGGGGAAGATGCCACGTGCACATAGAACAGCAGTCCGAACCGCCTGAGCCGCTGCTGGCCCCGGAATCCACCCCCGCCGACCGGCCCGTCCTCCCCGCCCAGGCCGCCCGGCCTGCTCGGCCCGCGCCGGGCGTTACGCCGGGCGTTACGCCGGAGCCTTCCACTGGCGGCCTGCTGCGTCGCCTGGCCACCGCCGCCCGGGGCTCGCTCGCCGACACCACCCCGCTGCGCGAGCACCCGCACTACCGGCGGCTCCTGTTCGGCCAGTCGGTGTCGAGCATCGGCCAGCAGATGACCGCGCTCGCCGTGTCCGTCCAGGTCTACGCCCTCACCCACTCGGCCTTCGCGACCGGCCTGATCGGCCTCTGCTCGCTCGTGCCGCTGGTCGTCTTCGGCCTCTACGGCGGCGCCATGGCGGACCGCATGGACCGCCGCACCCTGGGCCTGCTCGGCGCGGGCGGCGCGGCCGTGCTCTCGGCCGTCCTTGCGGCGCAGGCGCTGATGGGACTGCAAGCCGTCGGCCTGCTGTACGTGGTCGTCGCGCTGCAGGCGGTCTGCTTCGCACTGAACGCCCCGGCCCGGTCCTCCATGATCCCGCGCCTGGTCCCGTCCGAGCAACTCCCGGCGGCGAACGCGCTCAACTCGGTCGGGATGACGCTGGCCAGCACCGTCGGCCCGATGCTGGGCGGCCTCTTCATCGGCCTGTGGGGCTTCCAGGCCGCGTACCTGTTCGACGCGGTCGCCTTCGGCGCCTCCCTGTACGCGATGTGGCGACTCCCCTCGATGCGCCCGGAACGGTCTGCCTCGGGACATCGCGCCTCGGTCCTGGACGGGCTGCGCTTCCTGCGCGACCGGCCCAACCTGCGGATGACGTTCCTGGCGGACATCGCCGCCATGGTCTTCGGCCTGCCGCGCGCCCTCTTCCCGGTCCTGGCGGCCACCCTCTACGGCGGCGGCGCGGGCACGGTCGGCCTGCTCACCGCGGCCCCGGCCGTCGGCGCGCTGGCGGGAGCCCTGTTCTCCGGCTGGGTCGGCCGGGTCCACCGCCAGGGCCTCGCCACCAGCCTCGCGGTAGCGGCCTGGGGCCTCGCCATCACCGGCTTCGGCCTGGCCCACCAGCTCTGGCTGGGCCTCCTGCTGCTCGCCGCGGCCGGCGCGGCGGACACCGTCTCCATGATCTTCCGCAACACGATGATGCAGGCCGCAGCCCCGGACGACATGCGCGGCCGACTGCAGGGCGTCTTCATCGTCGTGGTCGCCGGCGGCCCCCGCCTCGGCGACTTCGAGTCCGGCCTGGTGGCCCAGCTCTCCACCCCCACCCTCTCCGCCACCACCGGTGGCCTCGCCTGCCTGGCCTCCCTCCTCCTGCTCCTCGCCCGCTACCCCTCCTTCCTCCGCTACGACTCCCGCGAACCAACCCCGTGACCTGCACGCATCCGCCGGTAAACCTGTGCACGAGCAGGGGCCCGGGTGCTGTATTGTTCTTCCTGTGCCCGGGAGACCGGGGACGGACCGCAAAGCCGCAAGGCAGAGCAGTCTCGGGACGTGGCGCAGCTTGGTAGCGCACTTGACTGGGGGTCAAGGGGTCGCAGGTTCAAATCCTGTCGTCCCGACTCGGACGCTAGTCCAGAGTCGCAGGTCGGAGCCGGTGTCTGATTTATCAGACACCGGCTCTCGACGTTTTTGGGCCCACTTCGGCTGGGAGCGGATTGGGAGCGAAGCTGGGAGCACTCGGCTCCCAATCCGCTCCCAAGTCAATTGACGTTGACCGCTATCACCCACAACGGTCGAGATGCCCAGAATTCTTTGCGACGCGCCCCGGCTGACTACGAGATCGGGGTCGTGCGCGGCATCTTTGACGAAGCGCCATATGTTGTCGACTCCCCGGACGCTGACTTGCGCTCTTTACGACATGCACCTGGGTGCGCCCTCGTGCTCCCAACAGCTTCGCCGCATTTGAGTCCTGGCAGGTCCATCGAACCGGGGCCCTGCGCAGCCGGGGACCGGGCGCCAGTGAGCACGGCGTCGTTGCGCGCCGACCCGGAGATGACCCGGCACGAGATCACTGCTCTACGCCGGGAGCGGGACGCCGCTCAACGCCCTCGCACAGCCCAATCGGGGGCAACTGCTCGACCAGGTCGACACTCCGGGAGTTGGCCCGCGTCAAAGGACTGACCAGCCGGTTAGACAAGTTGGCCGAGAATATCGCCTGGGAGAGCGAAAGGCGCGACCTGCCGGGCGGGAGACTGAGCTCAGGCAACTGCGCCGAGTACTGCCTTGATTGCCGTGTCCTGGTCGCCAGGGTCGCTGGTCAGACGCTGGTGGCGCAGGCACAGCGTGGCGAGCTCCTGGTGAGTCACGCGGTCGACCTCGCGGCGCAGGAGCGGGTCGCGGTCGCGGTGGTCGCCGAGGGGGACCTCTTCGTCGAGTACCGTGGCCAAGATCAGGCTGTAGCCGCGGCAGTGCAGCGTGACCAGGTCCCTCAGGCGGTCTACCTCCGCGCTGGGCAGCAGCTCGCGGCGAAGTTCGGCGGCGGCGAGCCAGTAGGCGAAGGGGTCCAGGGCGGCGCGGTCGACCAGGACCACCTCCGCGCTGAGCGCGGCCTCCAGCTCGCGCAGACGGCGGCGGAGACGATCCACAACGTGGTGTCGGCGGTCTGTCGGTGCCGTTTGGGTAAGCCGAGTTCGGCTGCCTTGGTGGCGTAGTTCCCGCCGGTCGGGGCGACGCGTACGCCTTGGGCGCGGAGCTCCATCTCCAGGCGCTGCAGGAGGGTCGTCTTGCCGTTGGAGTGGGTGCCGGTGACGGCGACGCGGATTGGGTTCACCACAGGGTTCCTTCCGGTTCGGGGACGCTGGGCATTCCGGCCGGGACGGCGACGGCGGCGAGGTCGGTGAAGGCGGTGAAGCCTTCGGCAAGCTGGACGAGGAGGAGGGCGGTGGCGTGGGCGTCGAACAGGGCGCGGTGCCTCTGCCCGGGGATGCCGCTGGTGTCGATGCCGGTGTGCTCGATCAGCGCGTCGAGGTTGTGGCGCGTGGCCTTGCCGTACAGGTGGCGGGAGAGCTTGAGGGTGTCGATCACCCCTGCGGGTTCCCAGCCGGGCGAGGAGGCCGCAGTCGACGTGGGCGTTGTGCGCGGCGATCCACGCCCCGTCCAGCAGCCCGCGCACCTGCGGCGTGGCCTGCCCCCAGGTGGGTGCCGAGGCGACGTCGTCGTTGCTGATGCCGTGGAAGGCGGTCGCCATGCGGCTGATCGGGACCGGCGGCCGGACCAGCGTGGACCAGCCCGTCTCCGCGCTCACGTGGCCGGCATGGATCGGGATCGCGGCGAACTCGATGAGGTCCGGTGGCTGCGCGCCGAACTTCTTGCCCTCTTCATCCTTGTTTCGGTAGATGGAGCTCGGGCGGAGCGACGATCACAACCCGACCACCAATCCGCAGATCTCGCCCTGTCCTGGGCGAACCCTTTGACCGGTCCTCCAGATGCGCCATTGTCAGGCCACGGAACCCCATCCCAGCACCAGGGCGACCACGGATCTCGCCCGAGCGCTGGCGCTCATCCTGACGCGCGACACGAGTCCCACGGGGAGAATTTCCAGCAAGTCAGTTGGTTCGGGTTCGGACGTCGAGTGCCGGACGACGGCGCTGGCCGCGCCGGCGTGTCGGCACCGGGTTCACCGAACATCAGGTGTAGCCTCTCGCCGACGCATAGGGGGTAGACAATCTCGACGTTCCAAGAGCTTCGCGGACTCGGTCACCTCGGCCGGACGGGCCTCCAGTTGGTCGCCCGGCTACTGCGGCAGGAACTACGTCGGTTCCCGGACCTAGTGCCCGTCGCCGGATGGCAAGCGGCAGACTACGAGGACGTCGTCCAGGAGTTCCTAGTAAGCCGGGGTGCCGCGGTCACGGCAGATCTGTTGGCTCGGGCCACGGATGATGAATCGATGGGCAAGCTGCTACGGCGGTCGATCCGGAATTGGCTGATTGACTGGGTCCGCAAGACTCCCCGCGGTGCCTTGCGTCGAAGGCTGGAGGATGTCCTCAGCAAGGACGACGCCTTCGACATGGTTCCGGAGGACGAGGAGGGTGTTGGTCGATGGAGGCTCGCCGGCTCACTCGGTGGCCCGTGGTCGGGTTCTCTCTCTGACCTCGCAAGAGCTGCCTACAGCGTGCACGACGTCACGGTGCCGGTGTGGAATACCGATGGTCGCCGCTCCCCTATCGCCGACCGCTCATCCATCGTGGCGATTCTCTCCGCCGTGTTGACCACCGCCCAGGGTGCGGTCGAGGTGGCGGTACTGGTGTCTGTGTTCGCACAGCGGTTCCCTGCGTCCATGGATCCGGTCGAGGTCGCCACGGAGCCGGAGGAGCTGCCAGACTCCTCCAGACGCCATGTCCATGACGAATGGCAGAATCCCGAGACTGCTCTCATCGATCAGGAGGAGGAGTTCAGTGCCGCGCTGAGCGCTGCGGAGATCGTTGGCAGGCTCTCTCGCCCGGAGCGTGGCGTGCTCTTGACCTGGGAAGATCCATCCGCCGTTCAGAAGCTTCTAGGCTGCGGTCGTTCTCAGGCCTACCACCAGATCAAGCGGCTCAAGGAGAAACTGGCGCTGCTAGTCGGAGAGCAGCCGGACAGGCTTGCAGTGCTATCGGAGGTGGTGGCGCTGTGCGAGGCTGCGTGGACTGTCTGAGGGCGGGCTGGAACGGACTAGGGCGCACGGTATGACGTCAAAGCAGGGTGAAGGCCTGGGGGAAGGCTGGTTGCAGGAGGACGTCATGAGTGACTGGGATGTGCCGGAGTATTTGCTGCGCCTTGCGGCGCAAGCTGCCAGGCCTGAATTGCGGCCCGAGGGGCTCCTGGAGCGCTTCGGTGCCCCGGAGCAGGTCGAGGTCGAGGTTGGTCAGGTGTGGCGGGCGCGCTGGGATGCAGCCGTTGTGCTTGTGCTGATCCTGGGCGTGGATGGTCGGGAGGTGTCGGCGGTCCCGGTGACGTTGGATCCGCCCGCCGAGAATGCATTCTGTCTGATCGTGGGCCGGCACCGGTCTGTCTTTGGTGTGGATGCCACCGTCTGGGGGGACTTGAAGCGGGCAGTGCCCCTGAGGGTGCTGGACCAAGTGCTCGATACGTGGGACGCCGAAGTCGTTGGCTGGGCCAGGAGCAGAGTCCAAGGTCTCCTCGATGACCCTCCTGCAGCGACGCGGCTGGGCCGCGAGCCGAGCTCGGTGTTCGATGACGCAACGGCTCTGCGGGCGGAGCTCGAGGACGAGCTGACAGAGCTCTGTGAGGCACCCAGACTCGTCTGCGAAGACGAGGGCATGCCGGGAGGCGCTGGGCTGGCCAAGCTCCTCGGAAGCACCCTCGACCTCGCCCATCTGACCTCAGTCCTGGAACGTCCGCAGTCCACGGTCATGGCGATCCTAAGGGGGAAAGAGCCGCTGGAGCTCCGTGACATCGTGCGCATCGCCGAGGCCACAGGCTTGCCTCAGGAACAGGTGGCTGGCTCGGTGAAGCCATTGCCGCGGTCACTCGTCGACGCGCTGGAGCACCCACGTTGGCGGCCCGCTATGCGCTCCTTGGCGCAGCAGAGCGCTGTCGATGAAATGCAGGCGCGCTTGCGGGCCGGCTATGGGACTTTCGCCTTGGCTGCGCGGGAGACCGGGGGTGGCTCTCCGGATTGGGACGCTCGTCTGAAGCAATTCTTGGCTGGCCAGGATCTGGGTGGTGCCGGATGAAGAGAGTCTTTTCCAAGGCGGCACCCGAGCAGGCGGTGGCGATGCTGACCGTGTTGGAGCAGCGCCACCCCGGGCGGCTGGCAGCCCTGCGCACAGACGTGCTGACGGAGATCGGCGACTGGCCAGAGGTTCAGGTGCGCCTCGTGCCCGAGACTGGCGGCGGGGATCGCTGCTCGGTCGCGGGCAGCTACGACGACAACACGGTGCCGCCCACCCTGCGAGTGGGTGAGTCGAGGTCCCTGCGGCGTCGAGGGTTCACCGCCCTGCACGAGCTCGGACACCACCTGCAGCAAACCGACCCGTCCCTCGGCGAGAAGCTGTTCGCATGGGCAGACTCGGAAGGCCTGGAGGAGGAAGCGTGCGACGCCTTCGCTGCGCGCATCCTGCTTCCGGAATCCCAGCTCTCGGAGTCCTTGAAGAACGTTGGTCCGACGGCGTCCGACGTGGTCGGCCTGTTCCGCACCTCGCAGGCGTCACGGGAGGCCTGCTGCGTGCGCGCCTCGGGGTTCTTCGTCGGCTGCGGTGCCGTGGTTCTCCTCGACGCGCAGGGCACGGTCGTCTTCGCTGCCCGGCACGGCATGATCCCGCCGGCCTGCGGTTCTGATCAGTCGGCCACCCCGCTCATTCGTGCGGCGTTGAAGAGCCATGCCGGTGCCCAAGCCGACCGGACTCACTTCGTCTTCCGCGACGGGCACCGCAGCGACGATCTGTACGGTCAGGCCAAGTGGCTGGACGAGGACTACCTGGTTGCGGTGTTCGGCCCCGATCAGGTGGCTTGGCGGCAATTCACCGCCCCACGGCCGAGCAGCGGGACGTCCAGGTTCCTGTCGGGGTGGAACTGCGAGACCTGCGGCGATGGGTTCGCTGTGACCGAAACCTGCGCGCAGTGTCAGCAGCCTAGGTGCCCGGAGGGGCACTGCGGTTGCACCGCTGCTCGGGCAGCCTCGGACCCCACCTGCACGAAGTGCTTCTTGAAGAAGGGCAAGGCCCAGTTTTCGGCGGGCAGCACGGTGTGCAAGGAGTGCCTCGAGTAACTCTGACCGGGCGGTGCTACTTGCCGGACCTG